>CAVZAI010000001.1:0-11763 GCA_963773325.1 uncultured Thermoleophilia bacterium
GCCCGCTCGCCAGCCGGCGGGCAAGTGCCCGCCGGCTGCGCGCTGCGGTCCAAACGGTTGCGCGGACCGCACCGCGAACTGTCAGGATGGCGCGGTGCAAATCGCCGGCCTTCTTGACGCGCTCGAGCGCCTCGCTCCGGCGGCGTTCGCCGAGGAGTGGGACAACGTCGGCCTCATCGTCGGGCGTCGCACCCAGCCGGTCACGCGGGTCCTGCTCGCGCTGGATCTCCGGCAAGCGGTGCTCGACGAGGCGCGCGACCGCGGTGCGGACGCCGTGCTGGTCCACCACCCGCCGATCTTCCCGTCACTCGCGGCGGTCTCCGACGGGTCGCCGACGGGCGAGCTCGTCATGTCGTCGGTCGAGCGCGGGATCGCCGTGGTCGCCGCCCACACCAATCTCGATAGTGCTCGCGGGGGTCTCAACCATCACATGGCCGAGTTGCTCGGGCTACGCGAGGCCGTCCCGCTACTGCCGGCGGCCGACGATCCGACGGCCGGGCTCGGACGGGTCGGCGCCTGCGCACTGCAGCGGTTCGCGGACCTGGTGACTCACCTCGGGCAGACGGTGCCGGGCCCGGTCGTCTGGACGGGCGACCCCGACGCCGAGATCGCCCGGATCGCATGCTGCACCGGCTCCGGGGCATCGTTCATCGAGGCGGCGCAGTCGCATGGCGCGGACGCCTATGTCACCGGCGACCTCAAGTATCACGACGCCGAGCGCGCCCCGGGTCTCGGGCTGATCGGCGTCCCCCATGGGCAGATGGAGGCGCTGCTGTTGGAGCGCTGGTCCCCCGAGCTGGCGGCCGTGCTCGCACCCGACGGCGTGGTGGTGACGGTCGCGGCCGCCGGTACGGACCCCTGGCATCTGGCCGCCCCCGCGCCATTGTGAGGCCCGCAAGCGTTCGGTAGTCTGCTGGTCCCCGAGCGGGTGTAGCTCAGTTGGCTAGAGCGTCTGCTTGCCATGCAGAAGGTCGAGGGTTCGAGTCCCTTCACCCGCTCCTGTTGGACACCGGACCCCTCGAGGAGGGGTACGGCAGCGTCATGGCGACGTGGCGAAGTGGGAACGCTGCGGTCTGCAAAACCGCCATGAGCCGGTTCGATTCCGGCCGTCGCCTTCGCCGTGTTCATGCGGTTGGACGCATGGCTACGGCATTCTCGGGCCACCAGCGTGTCGCACGGTTATCCGTTCAAGACCGCCCAAGACCGCCCGCAATCGGTGCGGACTGCGACAAGAATGCGACAAACCGACGGCCTCGTGCCCACGGTCTCACAACCCGGTGTGCCCGCGGTGTGCCCATGGGGTGATCGTGCCCCGCACCATCACCGACTTCCCATAGCGATACGCAGACTGAACGAGCGGGACTCTCAGGCCTTCTGTGCTGAGGTCGAGGCAGGGATGCTCACGGCGATCGCCGGCGTGTGAGTCCCTGGCCCCCCAACGCCACAGTGGTGGGTTCAGCGGAGCTGACAAGGTATGGAACCCGGACTAGGTTGGGACCACCCGCGGAGTTTGGAGATCCCATCATGAGCCAGACTGATCGTACGACCCTTCCGATCCGCAGAAAGCCAGTTGGCGGCGTCGCCCGGAGGACCCTCGAGGGATCGCAGCCGGACTGGGATGCGATCGGGCACGTTGAGGCCCCGGACGGCGCCCCGAACGTCTTGCTGGTGCTGATCGACGATGCCGGGTTCGGGAATGCGGGAACGTTCGGCGGTCCGATCGACACGCCCAGATACTCGCGCATCGCCGAGGGTGGGCTGCGGTACAACCGTTTTCATGTGACCGCGCTGTGTTCGCCCACGCGGGCAGCGCTTCTGACCGGCCGCAACAGTCATGCGGTCGGCTTTGGCTCGGTTGGCGAGTTCTCGACCGGCTTTGCCGGGTACACGGCGTTCGTTCCGGACGATTGCGTGCCATTTCCGCGCATCCTCAAAGACAACGGCTACAGCACCGCGGCGTTCGGAAAGTGGCACCTGACCCCTGACGGTCAACAGGGCCCGGCGGGACCGTTTGACCGCTGGCCCGTCGGCTGGGGCTTCGACTACTTCTACGGATTCCTCGGCGGGGAGTCCGGACAATGGGATCCGTGCCTCGCGGAAAACCAGAAGGTGATCGGCACACCCGAGGCCTTCTATGACGAGGAAAACCCCTACTACCTGCCCGACGCCATGGCCGACAAGACGATCGAGTGGCTCCACGCGATCCGCGCACAGGACGCCAAGAAGCCGTTCTTCGCCTATTTCGCTACCGGTTGCAGCCATGCCCCGCATCACGTGTCCGAACACTGGGCAGCAAAGTACAAGGGCAAGTTCGATCAGGGATGGGACCGGCTGCGCGAGGAGACGTTTGCACGCCAGAAGGCGCTCGGCGTCATTCCCGCCCATGCGGAGCTGACTCCCCGCGACGACGCGTTTCCGGCCTGGGACGATGTCCCTGAGAAGCTCAAGCCCCTCTATGCGCGCCAGATGGAAGTGTATGCGGGCTTCTCCGAAAATGCCGACTACAACGTCGGCCGCGTGCTCGATGCGATCGACGAGCTGGGCGAGCTCGAGAACACCGTTGTGGTCTGGATCTGGGGTGACAACGGCGCCAGCATGGAGGGGACCACCACCGGCTCGTTCAATGAGCTGACGATGCAAAACGGGATCCCCCTGACCGACGAGATGCAGTTGCAGTTGGCCGAGCGCTACGGGGGGAGCGAGGCGTGGGGCGGCCCGATGATGACCCCGCACTACTCCGCGGCCTGGGCGTGGGCCGGCAACACGCCGTTCAAGTGGGGAAAGCAGGTGGGCTCACACCTCGGCGGTACCCGAAACCCGATGGTGATTCACTGGCCCGAGCGAGTCACCGAGCACGGGGCACTCAGGACGCAGTTCACCCACGCCATCGACATCGGTCCGACGATCCTCGAGATCGCCGGTGTTCCGATGCCGACACATATCGATGGGATCGCACAACAGCCCATGCACGGGGTCACGTTCGCCGATTCGCTCACCGATGCCGCGGCGCCCGAGCGCCATACCCAGCAGTACTTCGAGACAATCGGCAACCGCGCGATGTACAAGGACGGCTGGTGGCTGTCGATGAAGACCGCGCGAATCCCGTGGGTGCTGACTCCCGAGGCGATCAAGCCGTACACCCCGGGCGTGTGGGACCCGGACAGCGACCCGACCGAGCTCTATTACCTGCCCGACGACTTCACGCAGGCGCGAGATCTGGCCGCGCAGTATCCCGAGAAGGTCGCAGAACTCAAAGCGCTCTTCTGGCAAGAGGCCGAGAAATACAACGTGCTTCCCCTGATGGCTCCGTTGGCGGCGTTCTTTGGCATGGTGCCGCCGCTTCCGGATACTGGAGCGCAGGAGTTTCGCGGCGATGTCCAAAACGTGCTCTCGGGGATGATCCCGCGGATCTATAACCATTCCTACACGATCAGCGCCGACCTCGTGATCCCGCCCGGCGGCGCCGAAGGCGTGATCGTCGCCGAGGCCGATCATATGGGCGGATTCTCCCTGTGGGTTGACCGCGGCAAGCTCACCCACACCTATTCGATGATGGGCGTATTCGTGTTTCGGCAACAGGCTGAGGTCGAGCTGCCCGAGGGCCAGGTGACGGTGCGCATGGAATTCAAGGCCGACGCCGCCAAGCCCGCCACGGGTGGCGAGGTCACACTGTTCATCGGCGACACGCCGGTCGGCGGTGGCCGGATGGAGCACACGGTCCCGATCCGCTTCTCCGGCTATTCAGGGATGGACATCGGCCGCGACAATGGCGGCGTGGTCGATCTCGGATACGCGCACAAGAAGCCGTTCGCGTTTACCGGCTCCATCAACAAGGTCGTGTTCGACGTAAGCCCACATCCGTCACCAGACGACGAGCACGAGCTTCACAAGACCGTCCATCACGGACACGCAGCACACGCGCTCACGGCTTGAGCAACACGGCGAAGGGGGATCGGATGAAGCTCCATGACACCATCGACGTCCTGATCGGCGGCTATCTGTCGCGGGACGCAGCCGAAGAGGACTACAACGCGGTGCTTGACTGCGGCGGACACCTGCAGGGCGCCGTGGTCGTGAGCAAAGACCTCGAAGGAAACCTGTCGGTCGAGCAGACCGACCACATGGTGCGCGAGGGGGCGGAGGGCCTGGGCGCCATCGGGTTCGCCGTCGGGCTGTTCGCGCCGCCGTTGCTGGCCGCCACCGCGATCGGCGCGGCGATGGGCGCTGGCGTCGGCGGGTTGCTGCACCACAAGACCGCCGAAAAGCTCGGCGAGCAGGCGGGAGCGACGATCCCGCTCGGCGGCGCAGGGCTGATCGTCGCGTACTCACATTCGGAGGCTTCGAAGGTTGAACCTGCCGTCACGCGTGCGGTGAAGAAGGCGATTGGGGAAGCGGAAGGAAGCCACGTCGCAGCCCTCAAGGGGGCGCTTGCTGACGCCCAGCACAAGATGAGCGCGAGCGGCGCATAGAAATCGGACTCGCCCGCTACCGTTCGTCGCTCGTCCCAGAGAACATCACGGCCGCAAGTCCGCGACAGACCACCACCTTGTGCGAGGCAGACGGGGAGACATCCCGCCGTCCGTCGAGGTGCCACAGCGAATCGCGGCGCTTTGGCAAGGTGGGCAAGTTTCGTGACGGCAATATTGAGCAAAGCCTGTTTCGGCCCGGGCCGGTCGGCGAGAACGGGACGTGGAGAAGGCGCGACCGGGGTTGCGAATGCTCGCAGCAACCCAACCCGGAAGCGGGGACCACTCCGGCGGCCAACTACCCCCGACCGACGTTGGAGAGGATAGACGGCAACCCGCCGGTTGCCGGTCCGATTCGGCTGTGGTCCCGTGCGACGCTGGCCCCTTTGGCGTCGCACTCGCAGAGTCCCCGATGACGGCGGTCGCGTCGTCTCCGCCATCGGGTGCGGCGCGGGCCCGCGGCTGAACCGGAGGATGGTGTCGGCCCTGTAACACCGGGTGAACCTCGCCAAGCGGGGAGTATCAGGTCTCCCAATTTGGGAGTTGGATAGCCGCTGCGAGCGACCGATCACGCATCCGCGGTCGATCGAGCCGGTGCGGTGCCAAGGGGTTGGAGCCGCACCGGCGCTCTCGCGAGGGCACGCCGAACGGCTGTTCGCGCGACCGTTGCACCGGAGTACCACGGGATATCGGTTCTTACCGTAGAAACGCCCGGGAGCATGAGGTGCCTCCGCTCGAGATCTGGGCTTCGATCGACGTCACCGGGCCGTCCGAGGCAGCCCGCGTTGCGGTTCGCGACGCGTTGATGGCCGCGTTACGGCAGATGGAACGTCGCGGTCTCACTCCCGTGGAGTTCCCCCCCGGTGCGCGAGCTCGACGAGACCTGGATCCTTGCCGTGGTTGCGACCGCGACAGCCGACTGCGGCGACCCGATTGCCGATGCATGCCCCATCGGTAACAGGTCCGCGGCCCGCGCCGGCTACCCGGTCGCAGTCGCACGTCGATCGCCGCGACTCCAAACGCTGTCCGAGTATCCGACAGGTGGTCGCTCGTAGGACGTTGCGGGACAACGCGTCTGCTGGCCCCGTGTCGCAGTCGTGTCGCCGTCAGATACGGTCTCAGGCGGTTTCTAGCGGTCCCCGTCGGATGTCTTGACAATCCCGCCAAGGGGCACCGGACAGGGCAACCGGCGTCATCCGAGTCGAGCGCGCGTGGGATCCGAAGTCAAAGGTGTACGTGACCCCGAAGTCGCGCGCTGGTCGGCGCAAGGTGCCCGTGCTGGGCGTCCTGCTCGACCTGCGCATTGCGGGACCATCTGACGGGCTCGTATTTCCGGGGAACGCTACGGGGCATCTGGCCCTGTCAAGCGTCCAGCACCGGGCGCGACGGTGCTGGCTCGCCGCTGGCCTTGACCCCATCACGCTGCACGAGTGCCGCCATCCGTTCGCGTCCCTGATGATCGCAGCGGGCGTCAACGCGAAAGCACTGTCGGTGTACATGGGCCACGCAAGCATCTCCACCACCTTCGATCGCTGTGGCCACCTGATGCCGGGCGGCGCGGACGAGGCTGCGGCGCTCGCCGATGCGTATCTCGAACGCGCCAACACACGGGCACGGCTCGCCGCGCTGGACGGGTGACTGCGACAGGTAGTGCGACAAGATCCCCCGGCGCCGGCGAGAACGCTTATGACAAGCGGTATCTGATCGAGCGCCGCGCGGTCTGCAAAACCGCCATGAGCCGGTTCGATTCCGGCCGTCGCCGTCGTTGAGCCCCGAGGGATCGCGCATGGCGGCGACGTACTCGGGCCTTGGGCCGTACGACCGGGTATCCGCGATCGGGCGGGGCGGTCCGGCGTCCGACCCGGCGAGCGTTGGCGCTAGGGCGAGTGCTCCACGCGGACGCCGCCGACCAGCCCACAGGCCAAGACCGTGACCTCGGGACCCTCGCCCGTCGCGGCGTCCATGTCGCGCCGTCCGACGATGTTGCCGCCGACCAGCCGGACCCGGGCCCCTGCCGCAACCCGGACCGTCGTGGTGCCGATCAGCGAGTACGCCCGGACCTTGGCATCCGGACCGGCCGGCGCCGTGGCGTCGATCGTCGCGTGCCCCAGCGCGCTGAAGCTCGTCTCCGACGTCCAGCCCGGGGGAAGCACGACGTCCTGACGTCCGATCAGCGAGAAGAACATGGGTATGACCATAGATGGGGACCGGGCGCGCCGGCAAGCACCCGAAGGCTCCGCACCCGCTACGGCGTGGGCGTCGAGACCGCACGTCTGGCCGGCCGCACGTCCCGAAGGCGGGTCGATCCCGCGGGGACCGGTGACGACGGGGGGATGTTGACCGGCCCCAAGGTTACCGGTGCGGGGCTGGACGGCGCGGGTCCCGATTCGGCGCGATATCCAAGCCAGATCAGCACCGACAAGGCCAGCGCGATGGCGACGACGATCCGCCCGGTGCGAACGCGCGGGGATCTGCACCAGGCCGCAGCGAGCACGACAACCTCGTCGAGGTCGCCCGCAGCGCGCGCCGTCCCGTCGACCGTCTCGTGGTCGCGCGAGCCGGTATCGCCGGTGCGGCGGTCGAGTTCCCGCGCGATGGCGCCGGCGTCGAGCTGGAGGTAGCTCGCATAGCTGCGCGCGAAGATGCGCGCATATGCAGGCTCGGGCAGGTCCTCGTCGCGGTCGTCCTCGATTGCCGCGAGGAACTTCGCCCGGATGTGCAGGTGAGACTCGCACTCGGCGAGTGTGAGTCCGCGCTGCACGCGCTCCTGCATCAGTCTGGCGCCGACCGGCAACTCCGGCGTCGCGGTCACGGGCTCGGCGGCCCTTGGGGGCTCCGCGACGAGATCGGCTGCCGGCCGCAGACCGTCGGAGCGGGACCGCGGGACCGCCCGCGAGACTAGGGCACGCACGCGCGGGAGATCGAATGACGTCGTCACGGTTGGTCAGTACCCCTCGGAGCCGGCGGGCTCGCCGCGGGAATTAAAAGCGCTCGTTACGGTCGCGGCACCCGGGTCCGGGGCCGGCTGGGCCGGCGTGCGCGGCGGGACAGTCGGGCGCATCGTCGTGGCGTCGGTCCGGGGCCGAGACGTTGGCGGCGTGGCTAGGCGACGAGCGACATCAGGAGATCGAGACGCTCGAGGGCCTCGAGGGCGGCCTGCTCGACGCCGGAGCCGGCCCCTGAGGAGCCGACGGCCTGCAGCGGGAACCCGGGGAACTCGAGCACGCACATCCAGCGCCCGAGCGGCGAGGGCTCGGCGAGCCCGAGCTCCTCCCGGTCGACCCAGGCCTCACGTGCCCCGAGCGCAGCCGCGAGGTCGAGACGCTCGCGCGTCGTCGCGGTCAGACCGTCAGCCGGCCGGAGCATCGTACTCGGTTCGCATGGACTGCCTCGCCCGCGCGGCGGCGACCGCCTCGCCGAGGGTGATGCCCTCGGTGTTGCGTGAACTCCACGGCCAGCGCAGCTCACGCGCGGGCGGCTCGGGCGCCGCCGCGTCCGGGGCACCCGCACAGCACGGCGGGGCCTGTACGGCCGGGTCGCAGGCATCGATCATCGCCGCGATCCGCGTGCACGCGCGACGCATCCGCGCCCAGCGGCGCTCCGTGACCGCGCACCTGAGGGACGCCGCGCAGACGATCAACTCAGCGCGCCGGTCGACCGGCAGTCCGGCCGCCGCCAGCTCGCCCTGGCGTCCCGACACGAACCCGGCGACCGCGTCGGCGCGCAGCATCGCCAGCGGGTGCTCTAGGCGCGGACCGCATCGGGCGAGTTCATCGAGGTATCCGCGGATCCGCGCGAGCGCGTCGCGATCCGGGGGCACCGACTGGCGAGATCCGGGGCCGGGGGTCGGAACATCAACCCCGAGTGGGTCATCCGACATGGGTTCCTCCGCCGTTCACAATCGCGCTGCATGTCCAGAGGACAGGAGCCGACGGGAGGGCACCCTGGTTGGGAATGCTCGGACGTCGAACCACCCGCGGGCCAATTCGCTACCCACAATCGCCGGACCGGCGCGAGCGGGCGCTCCATCAGATGCGGGGGCGACCACCCGGTGATGGGAGGTACGGTGCGTGTGCGTTCGAAGATCAGTCCGCGGACGAACTGTGCCACGACGTCGTTTTTCCCACCATCGGGGAATGTCCCGATCTGGCAGCCGATGACAGGACGATCGCCGCGGTTCGCCGCACGTTGCGCGCGGGGCGTGCCCCGTCGCGAGGCGCGCCTACGCCGCGGTGGGGTCGGGCTCGAGGATGAAGACCGCGATGTGGATGTCCGCATCGAGGTTGACCTGCGACAGGCACGCCCGCACCCGCCGGTCCGTCGCCGACTCGACGATCTCACGGAAGTTTTCGCGCATCGATTCCTGCCAGGCGCGCCGCATCGCGTGGACCGTCTCGCCGGCGCCCTGCTCGACCAGCGTCCGTTCGGCGGGGATCAGCCCGTCGTACATCACGCAGATCAGCACATCGCCGACCAGGTGCGACCGGGCCTGGGTCGGGCCTTTGCCGTAGTGCTGTGCGTAGAGGTGGACGATCCCGCTGGTCACGCGCGACAAGCGCGACCCGTCGGCTCGTCCCCGCCGTTCGACGCTCGTCACCGGTCGCCGCACCCCCCAGAAACCGCCACGCGGTCTGCCGCACGCCGGTCGGAATCGAGCCGTCTGGCTCCTGCACCGGATTATATGGCGGCCGCGCGGTTTCCCGGCGCCCGCACGAGACCCGGCGGTACGCACGGGCCAGCGCCGGGTGTGCCGGGCTCGGGGACGATACGTCGCGACGACGGACGGCGGCGTTTTCGGCGACAATCGTCGTCGGCAGGGTCAATCGGATGACTCGCCGGATGGGGGTGCAGGGTGCGGTACGGACACGGACATCACATGCACGGGTGGGGTGGAGGCGGCATCATGCTGCTCATCGCGCTGATATTGTTCGCGGCGATCGTCATCGGCGGGGTCTGGTTGGTCGTCGGGCGTCCGCGGCGCGCCGACGAGGATCGTGCGCCGGCGGCGGGCGGAACTGCGGAGCAGATCCTCGCCGAGCGCTTGGCGCGTGGCGAAATCGATCCTGACGAGTACCGCGTGCGGCTCAGCGCCCTGCGCGAGCACGGCCCCCGCGGCTAGGTCCCGGCCCACGGGGCGTCACTGCGGCGCGGTGCTCAGGTACCGGTGCACGATGACGACGAAGTAGGTACGCGCCGCGGCAGCGCCGGTCGTGTGGGCCCCGACCGCTGCTGCGGCCAACCTTAGCTGAGCACGGGCGCGCCCGGCGCCCGCCCGTCGAGGAGGCCGGTCATGTGCACCAACTTCAAGGTCAAGGCCGCCAAGGACGGCAGCGTGGTCGTCGGCCGCAGTCTCGAGTTCCCGACCCTGCTGCCGACCGCCCTCGCGGCGCTGCCGATCGGGTTCGCCGGCTCCGGGCAGGCGCCAGATGGCGCGGGCGCCAGCGCGTCGTGGACGGCCGCGCACGGCGTGGTCGGGATGTGTGCGTTCTCGCGGCCCGAATGGTTGCTTGACGGGCTCAACACGGCCGGTCTCTCGGCGCACTTGCTCTACATGCCGGGTGGCTATTGCACCTACCGGCCGTATGCGGGTGACGGCAGCGACCTGTCCGAGGTCGACCTGATCGCCTATCTGCTCGGCACGTGTGCGACGGTCGCCGAGGTGCGGACGTCCATGGCCGGCATCAACATCTGGGGCATGGATCCCGGGATGGGCTTCGTGCCGCCGGTCCATTGCCTCGTCCACGACGAGGTCGGCTCCATCGCCATCGAGTTCCATGCGGCGGGCGTCATGGTCGTCGACAACCCGACCGGCGTCGGGACGAACGCCCCGTACCTGGACTGGCATCTGACCAACATCGACAACTACGTGGGGCTGGGTCCCGAGAACCCGGGCGCCGTGTCGATCAACGGCAGCAGCTTCGGGGCCCTCGGCCAGGGGCAGGGGCTCAAGGGGCTCCCGGGCGACTACACGGGCCCCTCGCGCTTCATCCGCGCACTGGCGATGGTCACCCTGTCCGACCAGCCCGCCGACGGCGCGGACGCCGAGCGCACTGCGCTGCACATCCTCAACGCCTTCGACATCCCGCCGGGCATGATCAAGGAGGCGCTTCCGGACGGGCGTCTGATCAGCGAAGTGACTGTGTGGGATACCGTCGCCAACCTGAGCCAGAAGCGGTACGCGTACCGCACCGTAACCGATCCTTCCGTCTACGTTGTCGAGCTCGGGGCGACCGACTTCGCTGCGCCCGCACACACACGCGAGCTGTCGTGGACCGGCGGCTTCGCCCCGATTGCCCTCTCGGCGCCTGGCGGTCCGCCGCGGGTGCCGTGACGGCAGGCCGCATGGATTGTCGGCCTTGGAGGCTCCGACGCGGTGACCCGGCACTTGGCTGACACGATGGTCCGATATCGAGCTGGCCCGCTCCGGTCGCGCCGCGGACCGTGGGGTCGCGCCGATGCGCGCCCGGCGGCTACGTGATGCCGGGGACCGCCCGCCGACTGTCGGATCTGAGCCCGCACGACCGACGCCGCGCGATCATTCGGACGTGCGCTGAGGTGATCGGTGCCTGGGTCATCCTGATCGGCGCGTTCTACCTGATCCCGGTCGGCGCCGGCACCAACGCGTCGATCCTGCTGCGCATCGTCGTCTGCATCGCGCTGCTCGTGCTGGTGCTGGCCTGGCAATCGCGTCGGATCGCCCACGCCGACGTGCCGGCACTGCGCGCCACCACGGCGCTCGGGGTCATCATCCCGCTGTTCTTCGTCATGTTCGCGACGATCTACCTGTCGATGTCCCAGGCGTCGGCGTCGACCTTCACCCAGGGCCTCGACCACACCCGCGCGATGTATTTCACGATCACGGTGTTCTCGACGGTGGGCTTCGGCGACATCACGCCGACCACCGACCCGGCGCGCGTCGTCGTCAGCGTGCAAATGATTCTGGACCTGGTCATCATCGGCGGCGTCGTGCGTGTGCTGGTCAACGCGGCGCAGACCGGGCTGCGGCGGGCCGATCAGGAGCACCAGGAGGGCTGATGCCGACGTGGGTCCGGCGCGGGTGCGCTGGTATGCTGCGGCAGCCTTTTCCCTGCACCGGCACCGCCCCCAAGGTCTGTGGCCATGCCCATCGTGATCCGCCTGACCGCAGCTGCGCGACATCGCTGTCCTCTGGGGCGTTCGCGACATCGCCCCGCGCGTGCGCGGTGACGCGATCAGCGCGCTCGGCCTGCAGACCGGGGTCATGCGCCCGGAGAACGCGGCGGCGCTCGTCGGTGCCGGGCTGCTGTCGGTGATCTCC
>CAVZAI010000002.1:0-2447500 GCA_963773325.1 uncultured Thermoleophilia bacterium
CCCCGCTCCGCCTGTCATATGTGCCACCGGACACCACCGCTGTACGAGTGGTGCCCCCAAGGGTCCCGTCGCGGGATTCGCTACGACCGCCGGGCCCTGCGGATCTCGACGGCCTCAACTATCGCGTCAGCGATGAGTCGCGGATCTTCGCCCAGTTCCTCGACGGCGTACCGTTCCGCGAGCAGCTCGATCGCGACGTGGCGGACCTCCGGACTGGTCGGAAAGGATCGCTCGAGCCCGGCGTCCTTGAGTCCGGCCGCGTACTTGGTGAACGCGGCATACGCATCATGCTGCCCGGGCCCGTCCGGGTCGGGAGAGTAGAAGGGCTCGGGGTCGCTCATGGGGCCTCCTCGACCGTCTGACATCGTGGACGGGTCATATGGTCGCAGCGTGCTGCTGCCCTTATCCGCCCGTCATGCGTGTCACGAAGCACCGCACATGTACGCGGCGTGCGTGCCTCGGACAGTGCACTCAGACGAGGCTGACGTCCTCGAGGATGACGTTCGCGTGGACCACCCAGTTCAGACACGGGTCCTCCTGGCCGAGGACCATGTCCTCAACCACCGTCCGACCGTTGGAGTCGACCGCCGCGGCAATCTCGATCTCGCAGTGATCGCGATCCTTGCCCGCCAGCTCGACGGCGGACCCGTAGATGCGAATCGTGGACTGGACCGTGATGCCGTCGTCGCAGAGCAACGTGTACCGCCAGCGGTAGAACTCCGACTCGGGCGGTGTGGTGTCTTCCGCTTTGGCGTCATTCACGAACTTGACCGGTCGCATCGGCGACTAGTCTGACCCTCGCGGTCACGGCTGTCCAGGGCCGTCTCCGATCCGGGCGAGCGTGTCGGTCAGGCCCGCTCGGTTTGCTGCAGCTAGGACCCCGAACAGGACCATCCCACGACCACCAGGCCGGTACCGAGCGCGCACGTCGGATGCGCGACCTCGTACGGGAAGTCAGACCACAGCGTGCCCATATTCACGCTCACCACCGTGGCCACGCCGGGGACGTACGCAGCCCCGGAGTAATCACCACGCTCCGGGTGGACGCCGAGATCGATCGCCGACGGCACAAAATAGCTCGCCGGCAGCCCTCCGAAGAGGTCCGCCTGAATCGGCGGTCTGCCCGCCTTCTCCCACCAGTCCCGCAAGCGGTACCCGTCTTGGCCCCAATCGATGTTGGAATCAGCCAGGTAGTACGAATGCCGACCCACCGCGAGTTCGTTGAAGTAGCCGATGCTGCCCACGGGGCCAAGCACCGTGGCCGCGACCGCCGCGATGCCGAGCCCGCCGGCGACGAGCACCCGACCGCGCGGCAGGAGCGCGATGCCCACCGAGCCCGCCAGCAGGAACAGCACGATCGCGGGCGTGACGTAGCGAATGCCAATGTTGATGCCCGCGCGGGCCGCTGCGAGGAAGTACACGCCGCCGGGAAGCACGCACCAGAGCAACGCCGCATGACGTCGCACCGCGAGCCACACCACGCCGACACCGAGGGCGATCAGGGCGCCGATCGTCGACTTGAGCAGGAGCGCTTCGGGGAAGTAGAACCAGGTCCCTCCCCCTTTGGCGACGCCGTTCAGATACGACAACTGGGTGTTGGTCGACCCGATATGGCCGACCAACTGGTGATACGCGCCCCACAGCCACGATTCCGGCACCAGCCAGTTGAGGCCGTTCGGCAGCCACGCCGGGGATGGTTCCGAGAACCGGAATGGCGCATACGCAACCACGAGCTCGACGTAGGCCACGACCATCAGGACCGCCGCCGGCCGCCAGCTGGAGCGCAGCCGCGCGCGAATGCCACCCGGTGCCGTCAGGACGATCAGGGCGAGGGCGGTGGGAATGAGGATGATGCCCGAGGCCTTGCTCAGCAGCGCGAACCCCAGGCCGAGTCCCGCCGGAACCAGCCAGCGTGCACCTCCGGACGTGCGCCATTGCCACAGCGCGGCAAGACACGCCACGAAGCCGAAGGTGAGCGCCACGTCGACCGAGACGAGATGGCCCATCGCCTGGAGGGTTGGATCAACGCCGATCAGGGCCGCGGCAAGCACGGCGGCCACCGGGCCGGCGAACTGAAACGCCCACCACGCGCAGATGACGATCAGTGCGAGCGTGACCAGTATCGGCACGAGGCGCGCACAGAACGTCAGCCACCGAAGCTGCCCGATGCTGGGCGGCGTCGCGAACAGCCCGTGATAGGTGGCGTCCTCGTACGTTCCCGACGCGCACGTGGCGTCGGTCGGGACGCCGGACGCGGCGACACCCACGCTTGCGAGCAGCTTCGCGCCCGCCGGATCGGTCGGTTCGAGGTCGATCAGACGTGTGTTGACCAGGCACGCCGCCGAGTGCGTGATGAACTGCTCGTCGATCGTCATGCTGTCGGACCACGCGGCATGCAGCAGCATGACCGCCACGACGGCAACAATCACCCCGACGAGCGCCACGGTCCAGCGCGTGCCGTTGCCGGTGATCATCGCGCGCAGGCCGCGAACCGAGAATCCCGGCACGCTCGCGCGCATCCGGTGGTCGTCGGCGCGGACGCCGGCCTCACGGCCTGGCCCGTCAGGGGCGGCGTTGGCAGGGGTGCCCGGTATCGTGCGTCGTACCATCTCGATCATCGGTCACTTCGGCGGTAGCGAGTGTCGACTTGACATCCGAGCCACGTCGCGGGCGTTCCCGGCGGCGGCACCGTGGGACGCCCTGGACCCCGCCAAACGACGTGGGCAGACGCGCGCCGTCGGCCCGCGCTGCGCTGCGCCCGTGTCCAGCACATTTCGGGGCCCTCGACGCCGAACTCGCCGCGAACCAAGCGCCCAGCCGAGGAGACGCGTCCTGCGAGCTTGCGGCCTCGCAAGGTCATCGATGCCGGGAGGAGGTGCGCCCGCTTGTCCCGTCGAGTTGCCGGATGCGCCAGCCGTCCTCTCGAGAAGATCCCCAACGATTCGGCCGCGGCGTTGATACTCATCGAGCACCACTGGGCCGTACCCTTGCGCGACGCAATCGTTAAGGCAGGCGGTGTCCGGATCTCAGACGGCTTCATCAGCCCGCTGGATCTGGCCGAGATCGGCCTGTTGGCGCGCGAGGAGATGGACCAGCATGCCGTAGAGTCGAAGACGTGACGCCGGCCAACCCACCACGACGCAGGGAGGACACCGATGTTTGGAGCTCGTAGGGTCGCCAGGCGCACGTCTCGGCGCGTCGCCCGTCGTCGGTAGCGGCCCGCGATGACCCGTCAGCGGCCAGGCACAGCGGCATGAGGCGCCTCCAGGCGATTGCGTCGCTCGCCCTCCTCGCCGCTGCCGGGATTGCCGTCGTGGTGGACGCCGTCGTCTCATTCCCGCGCGGCCTGGTGATCGGGGCAGCGCTCGTCGCGGCGGCCGTCGCCGCGTGGGCGGGAATCCGGCGTCGGGGGACTGCCCGTAACGGGCTGCTCGCGCTGGGCGCCGCGCTGCTCGTGGCGGCCGTGGTCATCGGTTTGGTCACCGGCGTCGTGGTCGACGCCCTGTTGCCCACCGTCTGCGTGGTCGCGGCCTTTGCCTTGACCGCCCGAGTCTTCGCGGTCCGGACCGAACTCCCCGCCGCACCGCGGCCTGAGCACGCCGTCGTCATCTGGAATCCGCGGTCCGGGGGCGGCAAGGCACTCAAAGCAGGTCTTGCCGACGAGGCGCGTGCGCGCGGGATCGAGCCGATCGAGCTCACCCCGGGCGACGACATCGTCCAACTGGCGCGGGACGCCATCGCTCGCGGCGCGGACGCGCTCGCCGCGGCGGGCGGCGACGGGACGCAGGCGCTGATTGCGACGATCGCCGCCGAGCACAATCTCCCGTTTGCCTGCATCCCGGCCGGAACGCGCAACCATTTCGCACTCGATCTCGGCGTCGATCGCACCGATGTGGTCGGTGCGCTTGATGCGTTTGTCTCCGGCGGCGAGCGCGTGGTCGATCTCGCCGAGGTCAACGGCCGCACGTTCGTCAACAACGTCTCGCTGGGGCTGTATGCCGAAGCGGTCCAACGCGAGGGCTACCGCGACGCCAAGCTGCGCACCATCCTCGACACCGTGCCCGACGTGTTGGGACCCGATCGATCGCGGTCGGCGAGTCTGCACTGGACATCTCCGGATGGTGCGACCAATGATTCGGCCGCCGTGATCCTGGTCTCCAACAACGTGTACCGCCTGGGACACGTGCTTGCCTCAGGCGCGCGGCCGAGAATGGATGCCGGCACCTTGGGCATCGCGACCGGGGCAGCCCCGGGTGCGAGCGACGGCACGCACCGGCGTTGGCGCCAATGGTCCGCACCGGTGTTCGAAGTGGAATCCACGGCGCCGGTTCCGGCAGGGGTCGACGGCGAGGCGCTCATGCTCGAGCCGCCGCTGCGCTTTGCGGTGCGCGCGGGTGCGCTGCGGGTGCGGATCGCCCCGCAGCATCCCGGGGCGTCGCCCGCTGCGGGGCTGCCCGACGGGCTGCGCGACGGCGTCCGGAGGTTGGCGCTGATCGCGGTTGGTCGGTCGTGAGCACGACCCGGGCCGGTATGCCCGGTGAGCGGGCCGCAGCGCAGCCCCGCGGACGGCGCGGCGCGCGCGCCAACACACAACGGGGGACGGCGACCGGGTCGACGACCCGGGAAGCGCCGAGCGCGGAAGGCCCATGCGCAACGGCTGGACGATCTGCGGACTTCCCGGGGATACGACTTCCACCCAGACCTCATGTGGGAGTCGCCGACCTAGGAGTCGGCCCGCAACGCGGGTGACGGGCAAACCACCACGCTCGGGAGGCAGAGCTATGACAAAGACCGCCGCAGGTATGGTGGCCGAGGCCAAGTCGCAGATCGAACACGTGTCCGCGCAAGACGCCCTGCATGAGCTGGCGTCCGGGGAGGCTGTCCTTCTCGATGTCCGCGAACCGGTGGAGTGGGAGCAGCACATCAAGGGCGCGGTGCAGGTGCCGCGAGGGCTGCTCGAGTTCGCGGCCGACCCTCAGAACCGCCGGCACGCGGCCGAGCTGGATCCGGCTCGCCGCGTGATCGTGTACTGCCGGTCGGGTGCACGGGCAGCGCTCGCGGCGCTCACGTTGCAGACCATGGGCTACGAGGACGTCGCCAATCTCGCTGGCGGCTTCACCGCCTGGAGGGACGCCGGTCTGCCGACCGTCGAGCACCACTCCGACCTTTAGCTCTGCTACCCACCCGGTGCTCCCGGTTGTGGCGTCCTACTCGTCGAAGCCAGGCATTGGTGGCCTGGCATCACGGTAGGGCGTCCCGGACCGGATCTCGGTCAAGACGACCCGATCGGCGTCCGTCCTGTCGGTGCTGAACAGCGCGATGCTGTAGGCGTGCGTGGGGGCCTCGTTGTTGGTGAGGGGATGCCCGGCTCGGACGTAGGCGGCGATGATGTCCTCCTCGCGGGCCTGGATCGTCTCCAGCGTCGGTTCTTCAAGGACCACCAGCTCGGGGTCCTCATCAAGCGACGCCCACCAGTTGTGCACGTTCACGTAGTTCCACGCGACCTTCAGTCCGCGTGCCCTGCCGTTGCGAGCCGCGTCGGCCCACCGCTTGTGTTCGAGGTAGCGTTGTTGCGGGTCACGGTCGGTCCGGCCGATGTAGCGGATGCCGTTCGGGCCGACCAGCGCGTAGATGAAGCCCGTCTTGGATTGCCTGGTGATGGCCCGGTCCTCTCTGCCGTCTCGCGCCAATCCGGTGAGCATCGCGCCGTCCGGAGGTCGCGATGCCAGGTGGCCTGGACGTGGTGCAACCTTCCCTCGCGGCGCCGCCGACAGGGCCTCGATCTCTCCGCGCACAACCCTGGGGAGTCATATTCTCAGGGTGGTCGGCACCCTCGCGCCCTGATCCGCGCGTGATTGTCGGATCGGGCGGCTGGGCGACCAGGCTGGCCTCGGGGTCCGGAATGACTGCCTCGTGCTGCGACGGCAGGAGGTGACCCTCGCGGTCGATGGTGACCTTGATCGACGACCGGCCCCGGTGCGTGGCGATCAGCACTGGGTGCGCGCGGTAATCGACCCCCCGGAGGCGCTAGGGTTCGAAAGGTGTGGGTCCTCGCCATCGTCAACGAGAAGGGCGGCAGCGCCAAGACCACGACGGCGGTGAATCTCGCGGCGGCGCTCGCCGAGCTCGACCGTCGGGTGCTGGTCGTCGACCTCGACGCCCAGGCGAACGCGAGCCTGTGGCTGGGCGTCAACGACGAGGGGCAGGACCTGCTTGAGGTCCTCCTCGGCCAGCGCGCGATCGACGACGCCATCCGTCCTGCACCGGCGCTTGCGGGGGTCGACGTGCTGCCTGCCTCGCGCCGGCTTGGCAATCTCGCCGGACAGGTTGGCTGGGCCGAGTTCCCCCAGGGTCTGCTCCGTGAACGGTTGACCCCATTGGGCGAGCGTTACGACTACGCCCTGCTGGACGGCCCGCGGGCCGTCGATCTGCTGAGCACCAACGCGCTCGTTGCCGCCCACGGGGCACTCGTGCCACTGATCCCGGAGACGCTCGCGTACCTCGGGCTGGTCGCCATGGACGCGGCGATCCAGAGCGTGCGCCCGGTCCTGAACCCGACCCTCGAGGGCCCCCGCGTGCTGCGCAGCCGCTGGGAGGACCGCACATTGGATGCGCGCGCGGTGCTCGCCCAAGCCGAGGCCCAGTTCGGGCCAGCCATCATGCGGAGCGTGGTACGCGGGGACATCGCCGTCCGCCACGCGGCCCGGGCCGGCCGTCCCGTCCTCACCGGAGCACGCAGCAAAGCCGCTGAGGACTTCCGCGCTCTGGCCGTCGAAGTTGAAGAATGGGCTGCACGTACCCGAGGACGAGGCGATGCCTGACAAACGAGCGCCCGGTCGCGGCCGCCGTGCTACCCCACCGCCGCGCGACATCCTGGCCGGTCAGGTCCGTGCGGAGGAGCTGCCGGACGTCGCCCGCCCAGACGCGCCGCCGCCCGCGGAGCAGCACCCGAGCCCGGATGCGGCACCGATCGCGTCGTCGCAGCCGCCGCCGGTCAATGCGCTGGCCCGGTCGGTACTCGAGCTTGGGCGCATCCCGTTGGCGGTGACCGAGGCCACCCTGGACGGTCAGGCCCGCACCATCGAAGATTTGCTCGCCCGGGGGGCGGTCCCGACGGTGCTTGTGCCTGGAGCCGTTGTGCTCACGGCCGAGATCCGACTGCTCACGCGGATGCTGCGTGCGGTGTCCGGACCGAAGCCGACCGATCCCTAGGGAGCGGTTGCACACCGGTACGGCGGGCTCGTCGTTGATGCGAGACATCCCGGCGCTGGCGATCGGGAGCGCGCCCCTGGACGAGTCGGCCAGCGAGACCATTACCGAGGTGCAGGCCGCGTGTGGCCAGAGTGATCGTCACGTCGGCCTGCCTGGCAGCGGTGCCGGGCAACCTCGACAGGCAGCCGCTCGGCCCTTCAGCGCGTCCTCGTCTGGCGGTGGGAGGAGGTGCGCCGGGGCGGGCAGACGGCGCCGTCAGGCCGACCTCGTCCACCACTCCTCGTGGCGCTACGAGCGCCCGTTCGTGTCGCGATACAGGGGCCCGGTCGGGACCCCAACGACCTGCCGCGAAGCCTCCTCAAGTTCCTCGGCAAGGTGCCGGTCGCCCCGATTGATCTTCCCGTACTCAGTCCACGCGCACTCCAACCCGTCAATCGCGCTGTCGGATGCGTGATTGACAATCAGGTAGTTGCGGAGACGACTCAGACTCAGACCGCGTTGCTTGGGCCACTCGGGATCGCGCGCCGCGTCACGAGCGAGGTCGCCAACGGCGTCGTCTCGTCCTCGCTGACCGAGCAGGTAATCCGAAAACGCTATCGTCATTCGATCCTCCCGTAGGACGACACCTCTCGTCTGGAGTATGGCGGCTGGGAGCGTCGTCGCCCGTGGCAGTCCCGAAGTGTCGTGCTCGGCAGATCCGGGAGAGCCCCGCGGACGATTGCGACAGGGCTGATCTCAGGGTTCGAGGAGAGTTCTGGGGCGGATGACATTCGATCACCGTTCGGAGCCGCTGCGCCGTCGCCACCGCCCCGACGTTGCCAAGGCGTCGGGTCTGCCTCCGGGCGTGTAGTCCCCCATACAAAGCGGCGGGGCCGGGACTCTGCCAGCCGACCCCGCCACCTCCTCGCAGGCCATGCTCACCCAACGGCAGTGGGGAGCAATGGAGCGACGGACGGTCATCTTACCGCCGGTATATGGGCGACTCCCCGGCGAACAGGTGATCTGATTTGGGCCGCCCGTCGTTGCGTAGACCACGACATCACCACCCGCAGCGCGCAGGTCGCCGACGATCGGCCCCATGCGTGACACACGGCGGCAGACGTGCCCGGATGTAGCCGCGCAGGCCCGCTGTGTGCGAACACCGGTGAGCGATCTCCGCACGGGACCGCGCTCGATGCAGGAACTGGCGAACCCCTACGGCGCGATCAGATCGCCGACGGTCGGCGGTTCTTGCGCTCGTCCGCCTTGCATCTGCGCAACACGTATGGCCGCGGCGTGGGCGCACCGCGGCGCACAGGAAATACGCCCGCGCGTCACTTCGGCTCTGCCGTACAGAAACGACCAGTGCGTCCCCGAGGCAGCCGCCCAGCGCGGCGCAGCAGGCGGGCGAACTCGCCGAAGACGTGCACCGACCAGTCCGGGGCAGACCCGTTCGTCTGCCATTGTTTTGCCGGCGGGCCGCGCACCCTTACCCTCGAAGAAGGAGCACGTCATGAAGATCGCAGTTGTGGGCACGGGCATGGTCGGCAGGGCGCTGGCGGGTCGGCTCGCCCAACTCGGGCACAGCGTCGTCGTCGCGACCCGCGACCCGGCGGCGACGCTGGCTCGCAACGAGCCCGACGCCATGGGCACACCGCCGTTTGTCGAGTGGCAGCGCGAGCACCCCGATATCCCCCTCGTCGAGCTCGGCGACGCCGGAGCCAATGTCGAGGTGGTCGTGAATGCCACCGCCGGTGTCGCCTCCCTCGAGGCGCTCACGGCGGTTGGCGAGAGCGCCCTTGCGGGCAAGGTCGTGGTCGACGTCGCCAACCCGCTGGACTTCGGGGCTGGCTTCCCACCTTCCCTCGCGGTCGCCAACACCGACAGCCTGGGCGAGCAGATCCAGCGGGCCTTCCCAGACGCGAGGGTGGTCAAGGCGCTCAACACCATGAACGCGTCGGTAATGGTGGACCCCACGCGGCTGGCGGGCGACCACGACGTCTTCGTCGCCGGCGACGACATCGCCGCCAAGGAGACCGTCAAGGACCTCCTGCGACAGTTCGGCTGGAACGACGGCACTATCGTGGACTTGGGTCCCCTGCGGGCGGCGCGGGGCACCGAGATGTTCCTGCCGCTGTGGCTGTCGCTCATGCAGACCGTCGGCTCCGGCGACTTCAACATTCGGATCGTCCGATCCAGGTAGACAGACGCCACGGTCGCATGCGTCGGCCGCGACCTGCGCGCGCGACGACCGGGGTGGCCGCGGGCGCCAGCGCCCAGGGCCCATCCGCCAGCCGGTCGAGGCTGATGACCGCCCCGCCGCCTCTCGGCCATCGACTACGCGCGACGCGGCGGGCGTCGACGATCCGGCTGTCGGCGGGACCGGGCGTGAGTTTGGGGCGCGCCCCATGCTTCGACAGCCGGACCCGGGTCTGAGACGGGCGAGCGATCCGGGATGCCGGGGACGCAATTTACGGGGCCTTCCTGCTGGCGCAGTCCCCGTCGCCTGTGAGACAGTCAGGGCCACGACCAACCTGCCCGCCGAGCAGACACGGCGCCTTCTCATACCGGGTGACGCTCCCGTCCGGAGCCCGCAACATGGGAGCGCATTCCGAGATGGCGCTCAGCGGTCGTCACGTCGCCCTCGGCCCGCCGCCGGCGGCGGGGCGCCCGGTGAACGGTGACGAACCGGCTCGGACAGGATTCGCCGCCGCGGCCGACTTGCTCGCCGCGCGATGATCTCGATACAGGAGGTATGGACGGCATGAACCCGCAGACCACACTTCCCCAACGGCGCCGGTCGGCCGACGCGCCACTCGGCCGAGACCAGGCTGCACTCCGCCGCGTGTCCGCTCACCTGCACGCCGAGGCGGCCGAGCTGCCGCCTGATACGTGGCTCGCCGAGCGCTTGGAGATCGAGATCAACCAGTGGGATGAACGCGTGCTCCCGGAGCTCGCACACCTGATGTCGAGCGACAATGGATCCGGATCTCCGTATTCATCGCTGCGCGTGCGCTCCGATCGCTGTCCGCTGACACAGCCCGAAGAGTCGTGCCTGCGGCGCATTTCGGCGGTGCTTCGCGCCGAAGCGGACGAACTCGGGTCCGAGTCACCGCTTGGGACTCGCCTGGACAGGATGGGGATCATGCTCTGGCTGGAGTGCGAGGCCCCGGAGGGCACGCAACACCGGCGGGTCGTTCCCTAGCGTTGGCTGCCGGCTCTGCGGCAATCCTAAGCATCTCGCGAGCTCGCGGCGACACGCGACCCGCTCCTGTGGTCGAGTGCAGAACTCCGCAATCGTGAACATCGATTACATCGGTCTGGCGGCATTGACCGGTGGTCGGCGGCGGTGACGGGGTCAGTCGCCACGCCGTCTCCGGACGGCATCGGGCAACCCCTGAGGAGACGAGCACGCGCCGGACTCCCCGCGCCGCCACCATGCTGTCGGCGCTCGTGGCAACCACGCTTTGCGTCGCCGTCCCACTGCTCGCCGACGGAGTCCACACTCGGGCGCCCGTGCTCCCACCGATCCACCCGACCATCTTCGCCACGGCCCCCGCCGGGGTATCGCGACCCGACGACATCGCGAAGCTCGGGCACCTGCTGTACGTCACGTATCAGAACAACACCGGGGCGGCCCGTTCCCCCGCCGGGAGGACCAGCAGCATCGTCGCCTTCGATCAGCTCACCGGCGCGGCGCGCAACACCTGGGTGCTCCACGGACGCTGCGAACCGCTGACGGCGGACCCGGAGCACCACCGCCTGCTGGCGACGGTCAACGAGGACCTGATCTCCAGCCTCTTCGTGTTCCTCGATCGCCATACCCCGGGCCGACCGCGGCGTGTACTTCGTGTCGCAACCGGCGCCAAGTTCGGGTGACCTGCCCAACGATCCGGCGATCGGTTGGGTCAACCTCGAGACCGGTGTGGTGACCCACGTCGACTCGACCCCGCAGTGCCCCAAGGGCCTGCTCTTCGTGCCGTCCGGGCACGACCACCGAGGGCACGAGTTCCGGCTTCGGCCGTTCGCCGCTGGCGATTGGCCGGCAGCTGACCTGCCAGTCCCAAACGGCCCGGTGATGCCGGATCATTAGGAGCGGCGGCTGGCCGAGCCTCCGAGCGCGAATGGGGTGCTCCTCGCGCACCGGACGCCGCCAACCCGCGGGGATGGACAGCGCGGCGTACCGGGAGACGAACGCCAGCTCGAGCGACGCCCCGGGGATCCGACAGACTCGGTCCGCCGTCCGTTACTGGGCGCCCCGCGCGTCAGGATCGTCGACCTGCGACCGAGCGTGGTTCACCAGCCATCGGCCCGACGCGTTGGCGGACCGGTGGCTGTTCCGCCCTGCGGCGACCCCCCGGCCGCACCCGCGACCGAATTGCTGTCTGAGATCAATCGTTAAAGAACTTTGAGGCCCATCACTCGAGACTCCTTCCGCGCCGATTCATGGGTATCGGCCATGAGACGCGCGCCTGACGGCGCGCACGCATCCGGCGCCGACTGAGCACGATGGCCGCCGGCTCGGGCCTCAATCTCGCACACTCGGGCAGGTGGACGATGCAGGCACGCACCAACGTGAGCCGGTGGATGATCGCCGCACTGGTCTCGAGTCTGGCGGTCGCCGCCGGGCCCGTGTCGATCGCCGCAGCGGCCGCACCCGTCGGGCCGACGGTGAGGATCGCGGCCGGCGAGACGCTCAGCGCCGTCGCGGCCCGCTTCCACACAACCGCTGCCCAATTGGCGGCCGCAAACGGACTGCGCGACCCCAACATCGTCGTGGCGGGTCAGCGACTGCGCCTGCCGGGCTCGGGCCCCACAACGACCCAGACTCCGACCCCAAGCGCGACCGTGAGGATCGCCGCCGGCGAAACGCTCAGCATCGTCGCGGCCCGCTTCCACACAACCGCTGCCCAATTGGCGGCCGCAAACGGACTTCGCAACCCCAACTTCGTCGTCGCCGGACAGGTGCTGCGCGTCCAGGGTGCCGGTGCGGTCAACGCGCCGGCTCCGGGATCGGCCGTCACCGTACGGATCGCCGCGGGCGAGACGCTCAGCGCGATCGCCGCGCGCTTTCACACGACAGTGGCTCAGTTGGCGGCCGCGAACCGCATGAGCAACCCGAACGTCGTCATCGCAGGGCAGGTCCTGCACATCGCCGGTGCGGGCGTGCCCGAACCGGTCGGTCAGGAGTCGTCGGTCACGATGAGGGTCGCCCCCGGCGAGACGCTCGCCGCGATCGCCGCCCGTGTCCACACCAGCGTGGCCCAATTGGCGGCCGCAAACGGACTTCGCAACCCCAACTTCATCCATGCCGGGCAGGTCCTGCACCTGTCGCCTGCGGGCTGGACCGCGGCCGTGGGCTCGCTCCCTGCGGCACTGCTCGCGAATCCGAGCCGCCTCGTGCTCCGGTACCACTTCCTGAAAGCCGCAAGTGCCTACGGCGTGTCACCGCGCCTGCTTGAGGCCCTCTGCTGGTGGGAATCCGGGTGGCAGCAGGGCGCCGTCTCCTCGACGGGCGCGATCGGCGTGTGCCAGATGGAGCCGCAGACCGCGAAGTACGTCAACAGCTCCCTGGTGCAGGGCCGGACCTTGAACGTCCACTCGGCCGCCGACAACATCTCGATGGC
Organism: uncultured Thermoleophilia bacterium; assembly: GCA_963773325.1. Taxonomy (GTDB): domain Bacteria; phylum Actinomycetota; class Thermoleophilia; order Miltoncostaeales; family Miltoncostaeaceae; genus CAITWD01. The sequence goes on from CAVZAI010000002.1 coordinate 12,819, forward strand.
CGCAGCGTTGCTCCACCAACTCTTTCGGCAGGCGAACGGCAACGCGAATCTCGCCATCGGGGGCTACTACCAGGGGCTGCCGTCGATCGCGCGCCGCGGGATGCTCCCGGAGACGCATGCCTATGTGCGCGGGATTCGGGCGTACGCGTCGATCTTCCCGCAGGGCGGCTGACCTCGACGCCAACCGACCCTCGCCCGGACATCGGCGTGCGGGAATCCGCTACTCGTCGACGATCGTGGCGCCGCGGATCCTCTCGCGAAGATCCGCGGCAAGCCCTTGGACGAATGGCTCCCGGAGCACCGTGTGGTGGTCACCGGGCACGACGGCGAGCGCCCACGAGCCCCTGAGCACGCGCTGCCACCGTTCCTGGTCGGTGTCGGTCACGTTGCTCTCCCCGACGTAGACGACCGCATTCCCGGCGTACGGCTTGGGTCGATGGAGCTGCTGCATCACCCAGCCGCGGTTGTAGAACCCTCCGTAGTGCTTGATCCCCCGGTACCGGACCGGCCCAGCGGTCAGCATCCGCGGGATCGCGATCAGCCGCGCCACGGCCGTGTCCCCGGGCACGGCGTCCCAGACCCGTTCCGCCTCTGACCGGATTCGTGCCACCGACCCGCCGGGGCTGCCCGCGTCCGAGTCCGAGCTCGCACTCGGCGCGAACGTATCGACGAGTGCGAGCAACGCGACTTCATATCCGTGGCGGCGCAGCTCGCGTGCGACCTCGAGGGCAACGACGCCGCCGTACGAGTGCCCCACGAGCACAAATGGACCGGTGGCGCTCAGGGTCGGGAACGTGCGCAGGAACCGTGCGACAGCCCGGTTGACCGAGAAATCCGGGATCCCGCGGTACTCGAGCGCATGCATCTGGACGCCGTAGACCTGGAGGTCAAGGTCCAGGTCCCGCACCATCCGCTCAAACGCCAGGGCGATTCCGCCGGCGCCGGCGAAACAGAACAGTGTCGGTGCACCCTCGACGCTACGCATTTCCACGACGCCGCCGCCCAGGCGCGTCGCTGGGCCGCTCTCTGCGGCTGCCGCCAGCCCCGCCACGGTCGGGGAGCTGATGAACGCCGCGGTCGGAAGGTCCGGACCCAGCTTCTGGAGCTCGGCCAGCACCTCCTCGACGGCCAGCGAGTCACCACCGAGCTCGAAGAAGTCGTCGTCGATGCCGATCTCGCGGATACCGAGGACGTTGCGCCAGATGTTGGCGATGTAGATCTCGAGGTCCGTCCGGGGCGCACGAGCCTCGGGACGCAGCGGCTGCACATGCGCGGCCTGCAGGGCGGCCTGATCGATCTTGCCCCGCTCGGTGCGCGGCAGCTCGGTGACCTGGACGATCGTCGGCGGCACCATGTACAGCGGCAGGCGCGCCCGCAGCTCGGTGCGCAGCCGGCTGACCGACAGCACATGCCCGGCCGCCGGGACGACGTAGGCAACCAGTCGTGGAGCGCCGGTGCGCCGATCCGCGCCGACGTACGCGTCGGCGACCTCGTCGGCATCCAGGAGCGCGGACTCGACCTCGCTCGGCTCGACCAAGTAACCGTGGATCTTGAGTGCCGTGTCCAGGCGTCCGTGCAGACGCAGTTCGCCGGAGGGGCCGAGCGTCGCCAGATCACCGGTCCGGTAGCGGCGCCGGCCGTGTGTCGTCGTGAAGCGCCCGTCAAGGTCCGCGTCGCTTCCGCAGTAGCCGAGTGCGATGTTCGCCGAGGCGACGATGAGCTCGCCGAAGGATTCCGCCCGCCCGGTGTCCTCGCCCCGCAGCGCGCCGTCCAGACCGTCCGCAAGCGGCGCGATCTCGACCTCGACGCCGTCGATCGCCCGGCCGGCCGAAATCGGCCCGTCCGCGAGCGGCTCGCCGGGCGTGACATGCCGCAGCGCGAGCACACCGACCTCCGACGAGCCGGTCCAGTTGACGAACTCGCACTCGCCCCCGACATGGTCGCGCAACGCCCGAACGTCGGCCGCCGTGACCGGCTCGCCGCAGGTGGTGACCAGGCGCAGGTCGGGGTAGCGCTGCGCGGGGTCGACGCCGCGCAGGATCGCGCGCAGCAGCGTCGGCGTCGCGTGGAGCGTGGTCAGGCGCGCGTTCGCGATCCAGCCCACAAGGTCGGCGATCGGATGACGGCGCGGATCGAACATGCACACCGTCGCACCGGTGGTCAGGCCCCAAACCGCGACGACCAGGCCGGCGACGAACTCGACGGGCATGACCAGACCGATCCGGTCCGATGACCTGATGCCCAGCCCCAGCCGCCCGGCCCGCGCATCCTTGATGAGGGTCGCCTGAGGCCAGACAATGCCCTTCGGTCGTCCCGTCGATCCCGAGGTGAACAGCAGGCACGCGGGGGCGTCCGGGTCGACGTCCGCCGGATGGCCGACCCCGGGGACGGCGCCCGGCAAAAGGCCCCCGACGTCGATGGCGGGAACGTCTCCCGCGATCCCGGCGAACTGTTCGGACTCGGCATCGGTCACCAGGATCCCCGCGGCGTCCGCCGCCGCCAACATGTACTCGAGACGCACATCGGGCAGTGTGGGATCGAGGTTCGTGAACGGCCGACCGGCACGCGCGATGCCGAGCATCGCGGCGACCGCGGCAGGGCCGTGCCCAATGAGCGTCGCCACCGGGCGATCGCCCGGCCCCAGCCGCCGCCCCAACTCCGCCGCGATCTGCATCGACCAGGACTGGAGCTCGCGGTAGCTCAGCCGCTGGTGGCCGGCATCGAGCGCGCCGGCGTCCGGCCGCTCGGCCACGACCCGATCGAACTGCGCGAGGAGCGAATGGTCAGCGGCCGTTGGCGCAGCTGCGCCAGGCGTCGCGACCCCTGCCGGGGACTCGGGCAGCGTGTCGCTCACGTCGTCGTCTCCCCCGAACCGCGTCACGGCAAACCTGTCTTTCTCGCCGATGTTCCCAACGACTGGCCCCACCACGCGGGCACACCGTCACGTCCGCGGGCGGGTCGCCGAGGAAGCATCTCAGACCGTTGAGGCGCCGTCATTCGGCCATCGTGGGGGCCGCCTCCGTCGCCGGGCAGATGACGTCGAGATCGCAGATGGCGCGCCACATGTCCCCATCGGCACCGGCACGCCCAATCCTAAGCCTGCGCGCCGCCCGCGTCGATCCCTGCGCGGTGGATCCGGCGCGAGGCACGGCCCCCGTCGGCGGCGGGTGCGGGTGCCCGTGGGTGCGCGCGACGTTAAGTCGCGACTCGACGACACCGATGCAACGGGTGAGTCGAACTGACAAAGGCCGCCCACCGTGTTCAAGACTCCCCGTCGTGTTGCCGCCGCCGCCGCGGTCGCCGCCCTCGCAGGCTCCGCCTTCGCAGGTGGCGCGGTCGCCGCGTCAAATCCGGTCACCCAGGCCCAGGCGCACAACAGTGCCTGCCGGTCCGGGCTCACGGCGCGCCAGCTCAAGCACGAGCTCATGGTCGCGCTTCGGCGGGATGTGCGGCAGCACTACCCGCAGGTGATGCGCGCCCGCGTCTTCCGCAGGCTGGCGATACACCCGGTCGTCGCGTACCGCCTGGTGGCGAAGTGGTCGCCGGCACGCTTCCATGCGATCGTCTGCGGAGCCGCCAACCGCCGCACCGGGCCGCCGGTGTCGGTTTCGCTGACCTCGGTCGTGACGTCTTCGCAAACAAGCTCAGCCGGCCCCCTGGGCATCTCCGGCAACTGGCATCTTGCCTGGTCGGATGAGTTCTCGGGGTCCGCGCTCGACGGGTCCAAGTGGTCGACGGGCTGGTTCGGCAGCGGTGTCACGGTGCCGGTCAACTCCTACGAGAAGCAGTGCTACGACCCGTCCCAGGTCACGACGGCGGGGGGCAACCTCAACCTGACCGCGATCGCGAAGGCCCAGACCGTGAACGGGACGACCTACCCCTACACATCGGGGATGGTCACCACGATGGGCAAGTTCAGCTTCACCCACGGCGCCGTCGAGGCGCGCATCAACCTGAGCGGCACCAACGGCAAGATCAACAACTGGCCCGCCTTCTGGGCCGACGGCACCGGCGCCTGGCCAGCGACCGGCGAGCTCGATGTCATGGAGGGCCTCGGCGGCTCGGCCGCCTATCACTTCCACTCCCCGTCCGGCGGCCCGGGCAGCAGCGTCTCGGGCGATTTCACCGGCTGGCACACCTACGCGGCGGACTGGCAGCCCGGTGTCGTGACCTACTACTACGACGGACGTGAGGTCGGCCGGATCACGACCGGCATCACCTCGAGCCCGATGTACCTGATCCTGAACAACGCGGTCGGCGGCGCGGGCGGCCAGGTGGTCGCGCCGTCCACGATGCAGGTCGACTACGTGCGGGTGTGGCAGTAGCCTCCAGCGATCTCGCGCCCGGCGCGGCGCCGGCGTCGCGGGGCGATCGTGCGATACCGCGCTCCCTAGGCCCCGTGGACGGCGGACAGGCGACCCATCGACCCGGCAGACGCTGACGGCAGCGGAGCCAGTTCGCCGGTGACTGCGGCCCACGCCGGGGCGCTGGCGGCAGTGCGGTCGCGCGAGAAGCGCTCCCGGAGGATCGTGCGCATGATGCGCAGCCCGTCCCGGACCGGACGAAGGTTGCTCTCGCCATGGATCCGATCGCGCTCGACGCTCGGGACCTCGGCGATCGCGAAGTCGGCCCGGGCGGCCCGGAGGGTCAGCAGGGTCTCGACCTCGAACCCGGTGCAGTCCACGTTGAGCTGGGGCAGGCACCGACGCCAGAAGGCCATGTAGCCGTAGCACAGGTCGGTGTAGTCGACCCGGAACAGCGCGTTGACCGTCCCGGTCAGGAAGGCGTTGCCGAGCCGCCGGGTGAGGGTCAGGTCCTCGCTGCCGCCGCCGGTCATGTAGCGCGAGCCCTTGGCGAAGTCGGCGCCGTCGATCAGCGCGTCCACGAAGGCGGGGATCTCGCTCGGGTCGGTCGAGCCGTCGGCGTCGAGCATGACGATGACGTCGCCGGTTGCGACCGCGAAGCCGCAGGCGAGCGCGTTGCCCTTGCCGCGGTGGGTCTGGGTCACGATGCGCACGTCGGGACGCAGCCGGCGGGCGACCGCAACGGTGTCGTCCTTGGAGTGGCCGTCCACGAGGATGACCTCGTCGATGATCTTGGGCAGGCGGGCGAACACGTGCGGCAGGTTCTCGGCCTCGTTCATGGCCGGGATGACGGCGGTCACGCGCGGGCGCGGGGTCGTCCGGAGCTCAGGCAGCTTGACCGTGGGCCGGATGGCCTGCAGGTGAGCACTGTCGAAGTGCGCGTGGGTGCTGCCGGAGTGAGCGTGCGCGTGCGTGGGGACGCAGTGCGCGTGGCGCGAGGCCTGGTGCGCCGACGCCTCCGAAGTTGTCGGTCCGTCCTGGATCATTGTGGCGAGAGTCGCGCTCATGGTGGAGTCCTTTCCGTGAAGCTCTCCAGCGGGGAAATGAATGCGCTGGAAATGTCCGCTTTCTTGGGTCCAGAATCCCCGACCTGACGGCCCGCGTAAACCGCCCATCGGAGCGGCAATCGGCCCCCCCCAGGAGTCCAGGTATTTGGGTGCCACCACCCATTCGGGTGGACCGCAGACCGAAACCCCACGACCATCGGACAGTTCGACGCCGATTCGGCATGAAACCGCCACGGATGGGTATAGGTCCTTCTTGGGACCCGATGGGCGCCAAGGGCGGGCGCAGGCCGCGCGCGGCCCCGTCGTGGCGCCGCCAGGCGCGTGCCGCGACGGTCACCCGCCACGTCGAACCGGGGCCCTGTGCCGTCCGCGGCCCGACGGGCGATCCGCCCGGGCCGGGAGGGCTAGGTGCCCGGAATGTAGCGGAAGATCACGCTGCCGTCGTGGTCGTAAACGACGGTGAAGTCCCTCGAGCGGCGCAGGTCGGCCACGAGGCCGTCGATCTGGGATGGGGTCATCAGGCCCTCGAGGCGCGCGTAGTTGCGCTGGCTCGGTGTGATGACCAGGTAGTCGACCTGGGCCGGGATGTGCACCAGGTACGGCGCGTTCCCGGCGGGAATGGTGTTGAGCGCGGTGCGCGCCCCGTTGACGCGCGTGCTCGGGCTGAGCAGCGGCTTGAGGGTGATCTCGGTGTCGGTGAGCGCATCGGCCCCGCTGCGCAGCAGCGGGTAGCGGGCGGTCGACTTGTCGGGCAGGCCGGGGCCCAGCGAGTAGACGACCGAGCCGGCCGGTGCGTTGTTGTCGACCCACTCCGCGGCCGCGACGTCCGACGTGCTCATCCAGTCCGCGAGCGCTTGGCCGTAGTAGGCCACGATCAGCGCACCCGCCAGGACCGGGGCGAGGATCGCCAGCAGCCACGGCCGATCGGGCGAGATGAGCGCCGCTCGGCGCCCGGCGGGGACATCGCCCGGCCCGTCGGCTGCGCCGTCCGCGGGCACCTGGCGCAGCGCGCCGCTCGGCCAGATCGCCTCCAGCGCGAGCACCGCCAGCCAGGGCAGCGAGAACAGGTACGCACGCAGCCCCGCCTCCCCGCCGTAGCTCTGCACAGGCACGATGACATACGGGGTGATCGCGAGTGCCACCACCGCCGCCGGCCGCGCCAGGTCCCTGCCCGTCCGGCGCAGCATGCGGACGACGCCGACGGCCGCGAGCACCCAGAAGGCGATCCCGATCGCCCGGGCATCGTTCTGGACGATGCTCACGCCCGCCAGCGGCGAGCCCGTGCCGGCCTGGATCGGCGTCACTGGCCCGCCGATGTCGAGCAGCCCGAACTTCTGCAGCGTGGTCCAGGCCAGCAGGAGCCAGACGGCCTCGATGGCGACGACCGCCGCGACCACCGGCCAGAGCCGCCGCCAGCCGGTAACGACCGTCATGACCGTCAGCGAGAGGATCAGCATCACCGGCGAGAGTTGGTGGCTGGTGATCACGGCCACAGCGAGCACGAAGAACAGCACCAGGCCCGCGGCCCGGTCAGACCGCGGGTATGCCGGCGCATCTGACGGTGTGGGAGTGTCGGGATCCTCGGCGCCGGGCACGCGGACGACTGTCGCGATCACGTCCCCTGCCCGGGATCGCCAGCGGTCGCCCAGGTCGCCCAGCGGGGTCAGCGGCGCGCGATCCCACCCACCCGCAACGCCGATCCGCAGCACCACGCCCAGCGCGACCACGACGAGCATCACGCCCATCGCCTGCGGCGACAGGTAGTCCTGCCCGACCCAGCTGCCCAGCTGCCAGAGCACCGCCGCCGCATAGCGGCGGCGTGGATCGGCGATGATGCCGCCGAGCGCATACAGGACGGCCGCCAGCAGACACACCTCGAAGAACACCGGGGCCCAGGCGGCATAGTCGCCCGGGTCCATCCCGGTCGCGCGGGCCAGCCAGGCGTTGGCGGCGAAGAAGCCGGGCCAGTTCTGATAGATGTCGATCACCCGGTTGGCGGAGCCGTGCGCTGCCAGGTAGCGGATGACCCCGAGATGCTTGTACACCCACGCGTACTGCGGCTCGGCGAACACCACGGCCGGCGTCCCGTAGATGACCAGGATCAGCGTCCCGAAGCCGGCGAACACCGCGGTCCGCGACAGCCGCTCGGCGACCACGGCCACCACCAGCGCGGCAACGACGCACGCCACCGCCAGGTAGAACGCTGCCGGGAATGCGTCGATCAGCCCGAACCCGGTCATCGTGGCCGGGTCGGTGTGGTGAACCGCCCACCACCACAGTCCGAGTGCCGCCAGCAGCAGCGCCGCGCAGACGAACGGCGCGCTCCCGTAGCCCGCCGCCGGGCCCAGCCGCGGCCGGCGGCGGGCACCCGGTGCCCGGGGCGGTGTGGCCGCGACCGGCGAGGTCGTGGCCGCGTGCTCGGACGGCGTGGTCACCGCCGGCTCGCCGCACCGTCGCGCAGACGCCGCATCGCGGCGCGACCGCGCAGGTACAGGAACGGCCCCTGCCCCATCCCGACGAGTTCCCGTACCAGCAGCTCGCGCGGCAGTTCGCCCACGTCGGTGAGGCGCCCCTCGGCGGCGGAGCTGGTGCCGTCGGCGGCGAGGCGCCCGAGCGCGCTCGGGACATCGCGCAACGCCTCGGCACGCGTCGAGGGCGTTAGCAGCTGCTTGAAGGCGAAGGCCGTCAGGCCGCTGCCGTACCCGAGCATCTGGCGTCGCAAGCTTGCCATGTCGCGGCGATGGTAGTGCCACACCAGGCTCGCCGGCTCGAAGGCGATCGCCTGACCGTCGACCAGCACGCGCCGGAAGTAGTCGAGGTCCTCGCCCCCGCGGCTCGGTGTCCCCGCCCCCAGGGCCTCGTCGAACGGACCGATCCGAAGCAGCGTCTCGCGCCGGGCCGCGAAGCTGGCCCCCGCCCCCACCATCCCGCAGTTGAACGGGGTCAGCACCACCTCGGGGACCGAGCTGCCCACGGCAAACAGCCGCGGGGCCAGCGCCGCCCCCCAGGTGACCTTGCGCTCGAACAGGCCCTGGGAGGGGCTCTCGAGCTCGGCCGCCAGCACGAGTCCGGTCACGAGCCCGACGTCGGCACGGCGCCCCAGCCCGCGGACCAGCGCGCGGACCCAGTTGGGGTCGACGTTGACGTCGTCGTCGGTGAACGCGACCACCTCGCCCCGGGTCTCGAGGACGCCGTGGTTGCGGGCCGCCGAGAGCCCGGGGATCTCGGCGCAGGTGTAGCGGACCCGCGCATCGCCGCATGCATCGACGAGCTCGCGCGTGCGCGGCGTGCGCGGGGCGTTGTCGACGATCACGACCTCGAATGACGGATAGTCCACGGATTCGAGCGACGCCAGACAGGCCGCCAGGGAGTCCGGGCGCTCATGGGTGCAGACGACGACGCTCACCAGCGGCCACCGGTCGGGCTCGGGTCCCCAACTCGGGCATTCGGCATCCGCGCCGCAACGCGCCAGGTGGGCGTCGCGGGCATCGGCCAGCTCGCGCTCGATCGCGGCGCACAGCTGGGCGCCGCCGAGCACGCCGTCGACCAGGGGGCACTCGACCAGCCCGAGCGGTGCTCCGTGCAGGCGCACGAGCACGCGCACCGCCAGGTAGCGGCACACCGGCTCACCGGCCAGCCGCGGGGCGACCAGCTGCGCCGGGAGCGCTTCCAGGTCGACGACGGCGATCCAGCGCGGCGCAAACATCTCAGCCTTCCTCGCCGACGCTCATCGGCGGCTCGTTTCCGCCCAGGCGGGGTTCCTCGCGTCGCACCACGTCCCCGGCGCCGGGATCGTCGAGCGGCCCGTCGGCCGCCGCCTGCCCAGGCCGCCACCGCATCCATGCGATGACGGCGACTCACCAGGATCGCCGCCACGATCAGCGCATCGCGCGCATTGAAGATGCCGAGCAGCATGATCAGCTGCGCGGCGATCGCCGTCAGCGCCATCCCCAGGCCGATCACCAGCCCGACGGCGGCGGTGTCGGCGAGCCGCCACCCGATCAGCGTCAGCAGCGCCGTGCCGGGCGCGAACATGACGAACAGCACGGCGACCACGAACCGCACTTGGACCGGGACCGGCAGCAACAGCATCGCCACGACGAGGACCGATACCGCGACCGCCACGACCTGCAGTCGCGCGAGGCGCAGATCCGTCGCGTCCGCCCGGCTCACCGGAACCACCGTCGTCGCCGCGCGGTCCGGGGCCCGGCCGGCGGTGTGGGCGACGGTGCCGTCGTCGCGGCCTCCCCGTCGCCCAGGCCCTCGATGACCGACGGCCATGACGCGGCGCTCGGGGCCACGGCGCCCATGATCTGCGACGGACCCGCCAGTGGGCGATCCGCCACGGCGTCGTCCGGTGCCCCGTTCGTCGGCTGACGCACGAACCGCCACAGCAGCGGCACCACGACGATGGCGACCAGCACGTTGCTCACGAGCCAGCCGAAGCCGACCCCGTTGAGGCCCCAGGCATGCGCAAAGACGCTCGTGAACACCAGCGTGCCGATCGACGTCGCCGCGCTGACCGCCAACAGCGCGAGCCCGCGCCCCTGGATGCGCGCGACGGCCATGTACAGCCAGATCGCGCCGCGGAAGATGCTCGCGAGCGCGAGCAGCCGCAGTACCGTCGTCCCGTGGTCGGCGTAGGTGCGCCCGAAGAACAACAGCGCGATTGGGGCCGCCAGGATCAACAGGAGTGTCGCCGGCAAGAGCAGGACCACAAAGCGCCGGCCGACGGCGCGCGTGAGCTCGCGCAGGCGATGGTTGGCGTGGATCCCCTCGACCGTGAGCGCGGTCACGATGTTGTCCGCCAGCAGCTCGAGGGTCGCCACGATCGTGAACGCGATGTAGAAGTACGCGTTCTGGGTGGCGCCGAGGATCGCGACGACCAGGATCGGCAGCGCCGCGAGCATGCCTTGATCGATGGACGTGGCGACGCTCGCCATGCCGAGATACCGGATGAGCCGCCGCCGCCCGAATCGGTTGACGATGCCGTCGGTATGCGCGGGCACGTGCGCGGGCACGGCGCGGCGGAAGATGATCAGGTTGACCGGCACGACCAGGATCGCCATCGGGAGCACCCAGGCCAGCAGCATCCCCTGGGCGGCGCCGAACGCCGCCAGGATGAGCAGGGCGATGATCTTCAGGACCCCAAACGACGTGTTCTCGACCGGGATCCAGCGCGCCGCGCGCAGGCCGGTCAGCGCACCGTCCTGCAGTGCGAACACGCACCACAGCGCGACGGACACCACCCAGATCACCCCGATCAGGCGATTCGAGCCCAGGACTGAGAGGTCCGTGGCCACGTTGGGTGCGATCACGGCCACACACGTGGCGACCACCAGCGAGAATCCTCCAGCGACCGCGTAGCCGAGCGCGATCAGCCGCGCCGGCCGCGTCGATTCGGGCAGAAAGCGCACGAAGACACTGCCCAGATTCACCTGGCACAGGGTGGAGACGGTCATCAGGACCGCGATCAGGGCGCTGTTGACGCCCACGCGCTCGGGGGAATACAGCCGCGCGGCGAGGATCCAGAAGGCGAACCCGAGCCCCGCCGTCATCACCGTGTTGAGCATCAGCAGGTGCGCGGTGCGGAACAGGTATCGCTCCGGCTGGACGCCCTCGCTGTCCGGCGCTGGACGGCGCCCGAGCCCCCGCGGGGCTCCCGATCGCGGTGCGGTGCGATCGCTCACCGGGCACCCCTCCGTCGGCCAAGGGCAGTGCGGGCGTACGCCACGGGCCCGACGATCAGCCCCAGGCGCTCGATCATCGCCAGCGTGCGCGGCGACCCGGACTCGAGCACGACATCCGGGTAGGCGCGCAGCCGGGCGACGTGACCGACCCGCAATGCGGCCGCGGCGCCGCGCACGCGGCGCCGGCCGGTCCCGCGACCAGCGACCAACTGGTTGGCCATCGCCGCCGAGACGCCCGCCCCGCGGGCGAACGCGTCCCGCTCGAGAGTCGGCTGCGCATCCGGGTACTCGCGAAACACGATTGCCCGGGGAATGTCGCGCACCGCCTTGCCGGCGCGACGCGCGCGCAGGACCAGATCGACATCATCCCCGCCGGCGCTGGGGGTCCCCGCGCCCAGGCGCGGGTCGAATCCGCCCAGCGCGTCAAAGGCCGACGCGCTCACGCACAGCCCGGCGTCCGCCGCCGCCGCCGGCGCATGATCCCCCGAAGCTGCCCAGATCGCCGGACAGTCCAGGCGCGCGAGCGCCTCCGGGCGTCGTCCCGAGGCACTCGCACGGAACTGGAGCCATTGGGCGCCGGTCTCGAGGGTGAGCGGCACCACGCGCCCGATCCCGACGGCGATGCCCTCGGGGTCGGCATCCCGCATTGCCTCGCGCAGCGCCGTCAGCCAGTACGGGTGCGCGACCGTGTCGTCGTCGAGGAATGCGATCACGCCCTCGGCGACACCCTCGGCTCCCAGGTTGCGCGCGGCGGCGCGCCCCGCACCGCCGGCGTGACGCCACGCCAGTCGCACGTCACCCGGAAACGTGTCGGCAAGCACCCCGCCGAGCCCCGCGGCGCGCGGACCGTGCCCGACGACGACGACCTCCAGATCCGGGTCCGGGCTCGCCAAGAGCGCGCCCACCGCCCGCACGACCCGCCACGGATCGCCGCCCGCGGTCACCACCACCCGCACGCCGACCGGCGCCCCGGCGTCGCCAGCCGCCCGTGCATGCTCCCACGGCTTCCCGGAACTCTGCTCGATGACCGCCTGCACGATGGCGTCACCGCCGACCGCACCGTCGGCGGCGGTGACCCCGACGACCCCCCACGGCATCCCATCGTGCTCCAGCAGCACCAACGCGTGCGCGTACGCGCCGCCGGCCTGCGGGGCACCCAGCGCCAGATCGGCGGCCGTCTGCCCGGGGACCCACTCGTAGCGCCTGACGGCAGCGGGCGTGACCACGCTCATCGGCGGCCAGGCCCGCGCTTGGCGCGCCCGCGCAGCCGATGTCGGGCCCAGAGCCCTCCGGCGGCGGCGACAACGGCGACCGTGAGCGGTGTCCGCATCCCCGGCCAGGCAGCCTGCCCGTTCGCCGACGTGCCGTCGTCGGCACGCGCGAGCTCGTGGCGTCCGACCAGGTAGCCAGCAGCCGTCAGCGTGACCCCGGCGACGATCGCCCCGGCACGCTGGAGCCCTGCCACGTCACCCCGGGCCGCGTCGCCCAGTCCCCGCAGCACCCCGCCCGGCAGGACCCGCAGGACGTATCGCCGCTCCGATGACAGCCCGTCGCGGGTACCCGCCGCGTCGGCGACCATCGCCTTTGAGCGGCCTTCGGCCAGGCAGCGGTCGCGAAAGTAGCGCCATGTGGTCCGCGCCCGCGGCACGTAGTGCCCGACGCGGGTGTCGGTCAGGTGCACGATCCTGCTTCCGGGCACGGCCGCGCGTACGCGGATCGCCGCCTCGGTCTCCTCGCAGCCGAGCGGGGTCGTGCCGATCCGCCCGAACCCGGACCGGAAGCCGCCGGCGTCTTGCAGCGGGATCCTCGCGAAGGACATGCTCGCGCCGATCGGGTTGCGGATGACCGCCATCGGGGCCGTCGGCAGGCCACGATAGGAGCAGCCGACGATCCACCAGAACTCCTGCGGCAGCCAGGCGGGACGTGCACCGCCCTCCCATTCAGGCGCGACCCATCCACCGGTGCCCACCGTCGATGGATCCGCGTGCGCCCGACGGATCGCCTCGAGCCAGCCCTGCTCGGCGCAGGCATCGTCATCGAGGAAGGCGACGACCGGCGCGGTGGCGCAGTCGACACCGGTGTTGCGCGCACCCGAGAGGCCCTGCTCGTAGGCGTTCTGGACGATCGCAACGCGCGTGCCGAGCGTCGCGTCGCTGCCGAGCGTGGCGAACAACTCCGGCGAGTGATCGATCACGACGATGACCCGGGCGGTCGCATCCTGATCGACGATCGACGCGATGGCGCGGCGCAGGAACGCCTCGCGCGCGGGCGTGTACGCGCAGATGACCACGTCCACCTCCGGCAGGCCCTCGTCGGTCAGGCCGACAGGCGTGCCGAGCGGATCTTCGAGCGTGTCCTGGCCGTCCATCGTCATGTGGCCATGGTAGGCGGGCCGGCACCGACCGACCACGTACGACGGTGGTGGGAGCGGCAGCCGCAGCGGGGACACCGAGGCGCCGGCGCGTGGGAGGCCGGGCCAGCCGTCTGGCCGTGCGCGTCACGCACCATGGGCTCCTCTCGACGATTCAGGACGGGTCGCAGCTGCACGCCGCGATCCAGGCGGGTCACGGTGTGTGTATCGGTACGCTCGGATGTGGTCCTGATCATCGCGACACGCCCGGCTGTCCGCCAGGCGGCGCTGGTTCACGCGCGCACCCGGCCTACGGCAGGTCGTCGCCCTGAGCCGCCCCCGTGCCGGCGTGCACGCGCACCTGGGCGCGGGGCGGCGGCGGCGCGTCGCCGCGGCGCGGGTGCCGGCTGGTGCGCACAGCATCGGCGATCGCGAGGGCCTCCGAGAGCCAGTACCGCGCCCCGATCCAACGGCGGTACGGGCGCGCCTCGCGGAGGAAGGGTCCCACTACGCGCCGCATCCGCCCGCCCTCGATCACCGCGCCCAGGCAGGTCGGAAACACCGGAAACCGGACACCGGCGATGCCAGTCGCACGGCCGACGGGCGCGGACCGTTGCCCGAGGGCCCGCAGGTACCCCTGACTCAGATCGATGCCCGCCGACCGAAAGCAGATCGCGCCGCCAAACGCGCGGGCGTTGAAGTCGATCAGCCAGTCACGGCCATCGTGGTCACGGATGACGTCCATGTTCATCAGGCCGGTACATCCGGCGACCTCGACCGCGTGCCGGCCGATCGCGACCAGCCGCGGGTCGGCAATCGTCTGGACCTCCGAAGCGGTCCCGGCAGGCATGAGCCACCGGATCACGCGATAGGCGATCTCCTGCTCGCAGCCGGCGTCGCTGACGGCCGCCGCGTAGTTGAGCTTGTCCCCGTCCACGAACTGCTCGTAGTAGCGACTGACGCCGAGGGCATCCGGCGATCGGACCGCCGCCGACAGCGCGTCGAGATCCCCCGCGATGAGAACGTTCGCCCCCGCGGATCCGACCCGGTCCTTGACGACGGCGGGGAACCCGAACCGTGCAGCGATCTCCTCGGGGCTCGTGTCGCCGACCGGCACGACCGCCGGGGTCCGGACGCCCGCCGCGGCGAACAGCTCGGCCGCGAAGAACTTGTCCTGGATCGCGAGCCGCTGCCGGATCCGTGCGGCGATCGTGGGGTCGAGCAGGTCCAGGCCCGATCGCACGAGCTCGCCAAGCGCCTCGACGTACTGGACGTCGACGACCTGCTCGTCGGCGAGGATCGCTCGCAGACCCGCCGTGTCGGCCGCGTCGCGCAGCACCTCGCACCGGTCGTAGACCAGGCGGGACGCGATCCGCGATCCCGTCTGGCTGCCGACGCTGACGCGGACCGTACGGACGCCGGCCCGGCGCAGGAGCGGCGACAGCTGGTGGAACGCGGCCCAGCGCGAATCGTCGACGAAGACGACGCACGGCGCATGGCGGTGCCGCACGCGACGGCTCACCGGGTGCTTGGTGCACGTCGCAGTCATCGTCGTTCCTTGTCTTGAGGCCCGCGGGAACCGCACCGGCGCAGCGCACTGGGGCCGGGAATGCCCGCGAGCGGGCCGCGGGAAAGGTATCGGCCTGCCTGCGGCGTACTTGAGTGCCCGAAGGACCACGGACGACGGCGAGGCCGCTAACTACCCACCAGGGGGCACCGCTATTCTCATGCTGATCCCCGTGCCGACACCCGCGACAACCGGTTCGCCTCGCAGATGAGGCCCCTCGAGCCCAGCCCCCTCCGGCGCCCACTCGGGGTCATCGCCGTCGCAGCCCTTGCCGGAACCCTGGCCGGATGCGGCGGTTCGTACGCCACGCCGGGAAGCACGTCCGGCGCCCCGACGGCCACCTCGGCGTCGGCTCCGTCCGTCGCGGATCCGTCCGGACAGCCGATGCCAAGCGGCGATCTCCCGGGTTGGCACCGGGTCTTCTCCGACAACTTCAACCAGACCGTGCCGCTCGGACAGTTCCCGGCGGCCGTCGCCGCCAAGTGGGGCCGCAGCTACCCCGACGGGCTCAAGGACACCAGCAAGCAGGGCACGTATGAGCCGACCAAGGTCGTGTCGATCGGCAATGGGGTCATGAACATCCACGTGCATACCCAGGACGGGATCCACATGGTTGCCGCCCTCCTGCCAACGATCCGGGGCGCGCAGGGCAGCTACGGCGGGTTGCTCTACGGTCGCTACACCCTGCGGCTGCGCGCCGATCCGGCGTCCGGGTACAAGCTGTCGGTGTTGCTGTGGCCCGACAGCGGGAAGTGGCCGACCGACGGCGAGATCGACTTCCCCGAGACCGCGCTGAACACCCCCATCGTCGGCTTTGTCCACCACCAGAACGGCAGGAGCGCCGTCGACCAGGTCGGGTTCATCACCAACCAGACGCTCACCCAGTGGCACACGGCGACCATCACCTGGCTTCCGACCGGGATCACCTTCCAGGTGGACGGCAACGTGATCGGCACCGCCTATGCCCGGATACCGAACACGCCGATGCACATGATCATCCAGGCCGAGACGAGGCTCCGTGGCGGGGTCATGACCCCGACCCAGGCGTCCAACATCCAGTTTGACTGGCTGACGATCTCCACGCCGGCGTGCAACCGCCGCATGTCGGTGGATCCGCGCACGGCGGACTGCACCCCCGCGACGCTCCCGGTACTGCCCAGCTAGCCCCACCGGAGGGCCGGGGGCCCGTGGTGCCGCCTCGCCCGCGACGGCGCCGGCGACGTCGGTCCGGTGGCGAGTCGACCCTGCCGGGGTTCGGCCTCACCCGCATATCT
Source organism: uncultured Thermoleophilia bacterium (assembly GCA_963773325.1). Lineage (GTDB taxonomy): Bacteria > Actinomycetota > Thermoleophilia > Miltoncostaeales > Miltoncostaeaceae > CAITWD01. The sequence goes on from CAVZAI010000002.1 coordinate 29,071, forward strand.
CACCCCGTCGCGGCCGATCGGTATGGTGCAGCGATGCCACTTGGACGACGCACCCGCAGGCGTGGTGCTACAGCCATCGTGGCGATCGCGGTACTCGCCGCGGTCGTGACGACCCACGGGATCGCCAGTTCGACATCGCCCGACCCATCTGGGCAGCGGATGCCGAAAGGCAACCTCCCCGGATGGCGACAGGTGTTCGCCGACAACTTCAGCCAGACGGTCCCGCTCGGCCGCTTCCCTGCGGCGGCCTGGAGCCGGTGGGGCCGCAGCTACCCCGACGGGATCAAGGACAGCAGCAGGCAGGGCACGTATGAGCCGACCAGGGTCGTGTCGATCGGCCACGGCCTGATGACCATCCACGTCCATACCCAGGCGGGCATCCACATGGTGGCGGCCCTCCTGCCCACAATCCGGGGCGCGCAGGGCAGCTACGGCGGCTTACTCTACGGGCGCTACTCGTTGCGGCTGCGCGCCGATCCGGCGTCCGGCTACAAACTCTCCGCGCTGCTGTGGCCCGACAGCGGGAAATGGCCGACCGACGGCGAGATCGACTTCCCCGAGACCGCGCTGAACACCCCCATCGTCGGCTTTGTCCACCACCAGAACGGCAGGAGCGCCGTCGACCAGGCCCGCTTCAGCAGCCCAAGGACCCTCGCCCGGTGGCATACCCTGACCATCACCTGGCTTCCGACCGGGGTCGCCTTCCAGCTGGACGGGCGGTCGCTCGGCACGACCCGGACCCGGATCCCCAACACGCCGATGCACATGGTCATCCAGGCCGAGACGAGGCTCCGCGGCGGGGTCATGACCCCGACCCAGGCGGGCAACATCCAGCTCGACTGGCTGACGATCTCCACGCCCGCGTGCAACCCCAGCATGTCGGTCGCGCCACCAACGGCGGCGTGTACCCCGGCAACGCTCCCGAGGCTGCCCTCCTAGCCCGGCGCCCCCGGGCGGTCTCCGCGCGGGGGCGCGCCTATACAGCCTCGCGGCCGGGCCGTGTGACCCTGATGGGCCAACTGGTTCCCGCCGCACCCCGGGATAAAGATGCGTCCGAACCCATCGGTAGCTTCGAGCGATGCCATTTGGACGACGCGCCCGCGGGTTGGGCGCCGCAGCCATCGTGGCGGTCGCGGGAGTCGCCGCGATCGTGGCAACACAGGGAACCGCCAGTCCCGGCTCCACCGACCCGTCCGGGCGGCGGATGCCGACAGGCAACCTCCCCGGCTGGCGACAGGTGTTCGCCGACGACTTCACCCAGACGGTCCCGCTCGGCCGCTTCCCTGCGGCGGTCTGGAGCCGGTGGGGCAACAGCTACCCCGACGGGATCAAGGACACCAGCAGGCAGGGTACGTATGCGCCGACCAGGGTCGTGTCGATCGGCCACGGCCTGATGACCATCCACGTCCATACCGAGGCCGGCATCCACATGGTGGCGGCCCTCCTGCCCACGATCCGGGGCGCGCACGGCAGCTACGGCGGCTTGCTCTACGGGCGCTACACCCTGCGGCTGCGCGCCGATCCGGCATCCGGGTACAAGCTGTCGGTGTTGCTGTGGCCCGACAGCGGGAAGTGGCCGACCGACGGCGAGATCGACTTCCCCGAGACCGCGCTGAACACCCCCATCGTCGGCTTTGTCCACCACCAGAACGCCACGAGCGCCGTCGACCAGGCCCGCTTCGGCAGCCCAAAGACCCTCGCCCGGTGGCATACCCTGACCATCACCTGGCTTCCGACCGGGGTCGCCTTCCAGCTGGACGGGCGGTCGCTCGGCACGACCCGGACCCGGATCCCCAACACGCCGATGCACATGGTCCTCCAGGCCGAGACGAGGCTCCGCGGCGGGGTCATGACCCCGACCGAGGCGGGCAACATCCAGATCGCCTGGCTGACGATCTCCACGCCCGCGTGCAACCGCGGCATGTCGGTTGTGCCAGCAACGGCGGCGTGTACCCCGGCAACGCTCCCGAGGCTCCCCTCCTAGGCTGCCCTCTCCCCGAGTAGAGGCGACACTCGGGAGAGCCTGAGGCTCATCGAGATTCGCCAACCCAGGCGCGTGCGTGCGGCACGCGCCTGGGTTGGCGGCGAGCATCCGAGGTGCCCGGTCTCCCAACCGCACCAAGGAGTCGCCGCGGGGGCGCGCCTATACAGCCTCGCGGCCGGGCCGTGTGACCCTAATGGGCCACCTGGTTCCCGCCGCCCCTCGGGATGCAGGTGCGTCCGAACCCATCGGTAGCTTCGAGCGATGCCATTTGGACGACGCGCCCGCGGGTTGGGCGCCGCAGCCATCGTGGCGGTCGCGGGAGTCACCGCGATCGTGGCAACACAGGGAACCGCCAGTTCCGGCTCCACCGACCCGTCCGGGCAGCGGATGCCGACAGGCAACCTCCCAGGCTGGCGACAGGTGTTCGCCGACGACTTCACCCAGACGGTCCCCCTCGGCCGTTTCCCGTCGGCCGTGCGCCGCACCTGGTTCGGCACCTACCGGGACGGCACCCTCGATACCGCGAAGACCGGTGCCTACATGCCGACCCGGGTCGTCTCGATCGGTCAGGGCATCCTCAACATCCACCTGCACTCGTCGCGCGGGGTCCCGCTTGGTGCGGCGCTGCTGCCCACGATCCCGGGTGCGACGGGAAGGGACGGCGGTCAGGTCTACGGGCGCTACGTGGTCAGGTTCCGGACGGATCCGGTGCCCGGCTACAAGATGGTGATCCTGCTCTGGCCCGACAGTGGTGTCTGGCCCCGGGACGGGGAGATCGACTTCCCGGAGGCCAACCTGAACAGCAACATCTGGGCGCATGTACATCACCAGAACGGGCGGTCCGGCAGCGACGAGACCGGCTTCCGGACGCCGGTCATGTACGCCCGTGGCTGGCACACCGCCGCGATCAACTGGATGCCCGGCAAGGTCACGCTCCAGCTCGACGGCCGGACCATCGGTACGACCCGGACCCGCATCCCCAACAGGCCCGATGCATCTGGTGATCCAGGCAGAAACCTCGACCGACGGCACCGTGCCGGGCCGACGCGCGGCCGGCAACTTCCAGATCGATTGGCTCGTCGTCTACCGGCACACGTGACCGCGGCCGCCGGGAGTGCCGCCGCTCGCGCACCACGACCCCCGGGGCGCCGCGCCGGCAAGCTCGCCCGGGGCTGCTGGCAATATACGGGCGCGTATCGCACATCCTGAGTCCCCTGGAGGACATGTGGGCACGGTCGTGGTGACAGGTGGAGCGGGGTTCATCGGCTCGAACCTCGCCGACGCCCTGCTCGTTGCGGGGCAGACGGTCCATATCGTCGACAACCTGTCGACCGGCAGCCGCAAGAAGCTACCCGCCGCCGCGACGTTCCATGAGCTGGACATCTGCGACGCGCCCGCCTTGGCCGCGCTCGTCGCGTCGATCCGGCCCGAGACGATCTTCCACCTGGCCGCGCAGGCGGATGTCCGCAAGGCGATCGAGCATCCGGACTTCGACGCCGCCGTCAACGTGATCGGCACGATCAACGTCCTCGAGGCCGCCCGTCGCGCGGGCTCGCGCGTCGTCTTTACCTCCACCGGCGGCGCCGCGTACGGCGAGTACGCGGGCTTGCCGATCCCCACGCCGGAGTCCGCCGAGGCACGCCCGATGTCCCAGTACGGCACCAGCAAGCTCGCCGGCGAGGGGTACTGCCTGCTCTATCACCGGCTCTATGGCCTGGCGGTCGTCGTGCTGCGCCTGGGGAACGTCTACGGGCCACGCCAAGACCCGCACGGCGAGGCCGGGGTGGTCTCCATCTTCGCCGGCCGGCTCCTCGATGGCGTGGCACCGCGCGTGTTCGGCGATGGCACCCAAACCCGGGACTACGTGTTCGTCGGTGACGTGCTGCGCGCGTTCCTTGCGGCGCAGACCGCCGGGGACGGCGAGATCTTCAACATCGGCTGGGGACTGGAGGTCAGCGTGCTCGACCTCCTCGACGGGCTCGACGCACCGCTCGCGCCCGAGTTCGCCCCGGCGCGTACCGGCGAGCTGCAACGCAGCGCGCTCGCCAACACCCGCGCCCGTGACGTGCTCGGGTGGACGCCCAGCGTCCCGTTGGGCGAGGGGCTGCGCGTGACGCGCGACGCGATCGCGGTCACCCACCGCGATCCCGAGGCGGCACCCCCCGGGGTGGTGCAGATGATGGGCGCCTGATGCCGACGGGGGTCGCCCGCGGCGCGGTCCCTGCGGATCCGCCCGAGCTCGCCCGGGCGATCGCCTGGGCGAGCTCGGATTTGCTCATCGCGCGGCGCCCGGGGTTGCCCAGGCGCCGCGCGCGCTCGTAGAGGTCCTTGCGGTGCGTTCTGCGAAGTCGACGCCGCCGGAGGTCGCGCTGCCGCCGCGGCTCCCCGCGTCCCCGGGGGGTTCGAGCGCCCGGGCGTGGACTGCGGCTCCCAGCGGTCGCCGACCGTCTCGTAGGTGTGCTCCAGTGCGACCCAGGCCGTCTGGTGGGCTCCCGCATTCCCCGACCGCGCTGTCGTGCGCCGTGATCCAGGTCCGCTGGCCCTAGGCGTCCCGAGCGTCGCAGCGTCGACGGCAGTTCCGTCCGTCCGGGCATGGCTGTCTTTTTGGGTGCCTGGTGCGATCGGGCGACGACCCCGGGTGACCGGGCGCGGCTGCGAGCCGTCCGGTCGGTCGTCGTGGCGGTGCGGTAGCCGCTGGGGGCTGCGGGCATGCCCGCGACCGAAGGCCGGACGGCGGCAGCATGCATAAAACTCCCTCCCGGCGGGTACCGCTGCGGTATTAGGCGTGTTTTGCCCACCGAGCAGGGGTATTGCAATGGGACGGCCGATCTGGACGGGGTTTCTCAGCTTCGGGCTGGTCACCGTACCCGTCGCCCTTCATCCCGCGACGATCGACCGAACCGTGCACTTCCATCAGCTGCACGCCGGGACCTCGCACCGGATCCGGTATCGCAAGGTCGACGAGATCTCCGGCGACGAGGTCGCCAACGACGAGATCGTCAACGGGTTCGACATCGGTGACGGCGAGTACGTCGTGGTCACCCGAGACGAGCTGAAGGGTGCCGCACCGGGGAAGTCCGAGATGATCGACATCAGCGACTTCGTCGAGCTCGCCGAGATCGATCCGATCCAGTTCCGGCAGTCGTACTACCTCGCCCCGCGCGGCAAGGGCACCGAGCGGGCCTACGGCCTGCTGCACGCGACGCTGCGGACAACCGCGAAGGTCGGCATCGCCACCATGGTCCTGCGCGACAAGGAGCACCTGGTCGCGGTCCGCTCCGGAGACGATGCGCTCATCGTCGAGACGATGTACTTCGCCGACGAGATCCGCAACCCGCGCGAGGAGATCCCGGACCTTCCGGCCAACGGCGAGTTCAAGGGCCGCGAGCTCGATGTCGCCGTGCAGCTGGTCGAGGCCCTCTCGACGGCCTGGGAGCCGGAGCGCTACCAGAACACCTACCGGCAACGCGTCCTCGACATGATCGACGACAAGCGCGAGGGCCACGTCGTCGTCCGTGACACCGAGGTCCCGCAATCCAACGTCGTCGATCTGATGGCGGCGCTCGAGGCGTCGGTTGCCCAGTCACAGAACGGCACGGACACGTCCGGCGACTCCGAGGCATCGAGCACCAAGCGCACCCGGCGGACCGCCGCCAAACGCTAGGGCGTCGCGGGGAGCCCGGCGATCGCCCGCGCGGCGGCCTCGACGGAGTCGACCGCCCGGGCCGGGACAACGACCACGCGGCCGGGCGCTCCGGGGACGCGGTGGACGCGCAGGCAGTACCAGCCGATCCCCGCGACCTCGCCGATCGCGTCGTCGCCCCCGAGCTCGACGATCCGGTAGCCGATCATCGGCAGCGCCGGGTCCGCTGCCTGCGACATCTCGCGCCCCTCGCGTCGTCAACGCCAATGGCGCCCAGTACCCACGCCGGATGCACCCAAACGCGCCCGGCCACGCCACGAGCCGCGCCGGGGACGTTTGCCGGCTACGGCGGCCGGGTAGCCCCCTGCCGACGGCCCGCGTTCGGCCCATCCCGGAGGACTGATTGCCGGATCCGACCCCACCCGGTCCCCGGCGTTCGGCGACCGGCCCGAACCGTCTGACGCCCGGCGACTGGATCGCGCCCATGCTCGCCACTCCCGGGGCGATGCCCAACCCCGAGCACGGCTGGGCGTTCGAGTTCAAATGGGACGGCATGCGCGCCATCGCCCAGGTGATCGACGGATCGGTGCGTGCGACCAGCCGCAACCGAAAGGATCTGCTCGGCCGATTCCCCGAGCTCACCGAGCTGGCTGCGGCCGTGGCCGGCCATGACGCCATCCTCGACGGGGAGATCGTCGCGACCGACGCCGCCGGGCGGCCGGACTTCGGGCTCCTGCAGCACCGCATCGCCGACGCCGCGGCGTCATCCGCCGCGCGGCAGGTCCCGGTGAGCTACCTCGTGTTCGATCTGCTCTACCTCGACGGCGCGTGGCTGATGGACGGGCCCTGGGACGCGCGCCGGGACGCGCTCGAGGGGCTCGGCTTGCACGCGCCGCACATCGCCGTGCCGCCGGCGTTTCGCGACAGCGCCGGTGCGGACGTGCTTGCCGCGGGCCGCGCCCAGCGTCTCGAAGGCGTGGTGGCAAAGCGGCGCGGCGCGCCCTACCGGGCTGGCGCGCGCAGCCCGGACTGGGTCAAGATCAAGAACAGCCGCACGCAGGAGGTCGTGGTGGGGGGCTGGACCGAGGGACGAGGGGCATTGGCAGGCAGCCTCGGCGCATTGCTCGTGGGGATCCCCGGCCCGGACGGGCTCGAGTACGCCGGCAAGGTCGGCACCGGCTTCGACGATGCGACCCGCCGCCAGATTCTGGATGCCCTTCGGCCCCTGGAGCGCCCGTCGGCACCCTTCTCGGCACGGCTGCCCGCCGATGCCCGCGACGCGCACTTCGTCGAGCCCGTGCTGGTCGCCGAGGTCCGCTTTGCCGAGTGGACGGCCGCCGGCCGGCTGCGTCATCCCTCCTGGCGCGGCTGGCGACCCGACGAGGGCACGCGCGAGGTGATCCGTGAGCCCTGAGCGGGTCCCGGTCGAGGTCGAGGGCCGGCGCCTGTCGCTGTCGAACCTCGCCAAGCCGATGTATCCGGAGGTCGGCTTCACCAAACGCGATGTGCTCGACTACTACGCGCGGGTCGCCCCGACGATGCTGAGCCATCTCGCGCGCCGGCCGGTGACCCTGCGACGCTTTCCCGGCGGCGCCGGCGCGAGCTCCTTTTTCGAAAAGCGCGTCCCTGCGCACGCTCCGGAGTGGGTCCAGACGGCAACCGTCCCCTTGCACCCACACGGGGATGGCCCCGACCAGCTCGAGGCGCTGGTCGTCGCCGACGCCCCGACCCTGATCTGGGCCGCGAATCTGGCCGCGTTGGAGTTCCACGTCACGCTCTGGCGCGTTCCGGCTACGGGGACCCTGCCCGGCCCACCCGACTACCTGGTCTTCGACCTCGACCCCGGTCCCGGGACCTCGATCGTCGAATGCTGCCGTGTTGCCGCGTGGATCGCCGCGGAGCTGGCCGCACGCGGCGTCGCGGCGCCCGGGGCCAAGACCAGTGGCTCGAAGGGCCTGCAGCTCTACGCGCCGCTGCCGGCGCCGACCGGCTGGGACACCGCCCGTGCGGATGCACGCGACATCGCCGCCCGCGTGGAGGCGCAACATCGCGCCGACGTGGTCACAAATATGCGCAAGAGCCTGCGCCAGGGACGCGTCTTGATCGACTGGAGCCAGAACCACCCCGCCAAGACGACCGTGGCGGCCTACTCGCTCAGGGCCGGGCCGGCGCCGACCGCCTCGACCCCGGTCACCTGGGACGAGATCGCCGCCTGCGCGGAGTCCGAGGATCCGACGCTGTTGCGGTTCACCGCACCCGAGGTGCTCGAGCGCATCGACCGGCTTGGCGACCTCATGCCCGCCCCCGTGAGGTCGCTCTCGGGGCCTGGCTGACCCGTGCGCCGGCGAAGACCTCGGCGATCGTGCCGCAGAACGCGTCCAGATCCCGGGGCTTGCGGCCTGAGACCAGGTTGTCGGTGCGGCACACCTGCTCATCGACCCACGTGGCGCCCGCGTTGCGGGTATCGGTCGCCAGCGACGGCCACGAGGTGATGGGCTTCCCGCGCGGGCCGCGACGGCGCCCGCTGGGTCGCGGTCTGGATGGTCGGTTCCGGCGCGCCTGCAGGCGTCGACATGGTGGTCCCCGCATCGATGACATGACCCACATGCCCCTGGGGCGCGCGCGACAAACGGTGCCGTACGCCGGCCGGTCGGTCCCCCAAACCCACCCGAGGAGGGTCGCCATGGCGGCTGATCGCCCCCGCATCGTGACGGTGCTGCCCGCAGACGACTGAAGCGCCGTGTTCCTGAACGACACCCGCGGGCGCCGCCTGCCGCCGAGGATCAGGTCATCCCCTGCGACGAGCGCACAGGATTCCTGGACTACGAGCGGTTCGACGATCCCCGCAGGGAACTCACGGCCGAACTCGACACGGGCAGCTAGCCGATCCTGCAGGCGACACGTGGCGTCGCCTGCAGGTCAACGCCCTTGTAGAGCGCGTCGAAGCCCAGATGGTTGGCCTGCCCACAGAACTGCGACGGCGCAAGGTTGTACTCGACCTCGAAGACGCCCTTGTGGGCCCGGACCAGCTGGGTGTACGGCGAGCACTCGGAGTACTCGAAGCACTGCTCGACGACCGCGAACCCGATGTAGGGCGCCATCGCGTGCACGAAGGCCTGGTCGGGCGCATTCTTGAGGCCGATCGTCAGGCCGAGGCTGTGCGCCGCGCGGGCAATCTTGCGGTCGTAGTTCAGCTGTTGGCCCCACGTGAGCGAGAACCCGGCGAACGTGCTGGTCACCGAGTTGTCGCCGCCGTAATTTGGATCCTCGAAGTACGTGTCGTCGATGTCCGGCTCGATGCCCTGGCATCCCTTGGCCTTGGCCCGCCGCAGACGCGCCACCATCAGCGAGTAGGTGCGCGGGTTGTTGATGTCCACGTAGTGCTCGGCGGAGAAGCCCGGCATCCGAGCGCGGACGACCCCCGCGTTCACGAAGGCCCGATAGTCCGACCGGTAGTTCTCGATCGCGCCCGTTTCCATGTAGCAGACGACACCGATGTGCTTGCGCTTGAGCAACGCGACCGTCGCCGGCGCCGTGTCGCCGCTGAACGGGTCGATGTCGAACATCTTGCGCGAGTTGCGCACGTGGTCGAGGATGCCCGTGGCAACCCCGCCGCTCAGTTGCCATTGCCAGCTGGTGCCGGGACGCAGGGCAAGGTAGGTGACGCGCGGCCGGTGCTTGGCCTTGGCGGTCGCCAGCGGCACCAGCGCGACGGCGAGGACCAGCAGGACCAACGCGGCGCACGCCGCCATGATCCGCCCGCTGCGGCGTGTGAAGAACGCCATCATCTCCCCGCCACCCTGTTGCCGTTCCGCACGCGTGCAATCGCCATTTCATGCCGTCCTGTTCGGTTGGTCATTGACGGGGAGACCGCGTCGCAGTCCTGCCGGATCGGTCGACCTTAGCCACCTCACCGGAGAACACCAAACGCGCCGGGGCGCACCTGGCCGTCCGCCTCGACCCTCCCCGCCACGCGGCTGCGACCGCATACGCAGGGTGCCCGGGCAGCGACGGCGGCGTGAGATCCCATCGGCCGTCCCGCGCCTGCGCGACGACGACGCACCAGGCGGCGATCCTGAGCACCAAGGACATAAGTCCTTGCGGGACCCGCGGGGCACAACTGCGACGCGCAGATTTACCGGCACGTCGGCGCCCCCCCATCGCCGGAAGTTGCCACGCAGCAAGTGGCGCGGGCACTTCACCTGGCAGGCGGCCGCCTACTGATCGCCTGACGGGCGGGCGGCCCCGACGAGCGCCAACTCGCGATCCCAGTACGTCGGCAGGCGGCACCAGGGATTCGGCGCCGTGCCGTCGGTGACGAAGATGACCTCGCACGGACCCGCGGCCGCGCGCTCCAGCGCGGTCCGCAACGCGTGTTCGTCCGGCGCGTCGAACACCAGATGCCACAGGCGCGTGCGCCGGGCGGCATCGTGCATCCAGTCGGGAAACCGGCTCTCGGCGTGCGCCGGCGCCGGGCCCTCGAACACGGCGATGACGTCCGCCAGGTCGGCAAAGCCGCGGTCGACGTTCGCCTGGCCCATGTTGAAGGCGACCGCCAGTCCCCGCGCACGCGCGACGGCGGCGAGCTGCGCGTACTGCGCGAGCCGGTCCGCGGTGCCCGGCACCTGGTCGAAGAAGACCCCGTCGACGCCGAACCAGCCGTGGTGGCGGTCGATCTCCGCGTCGGTGGCGGCCCGGGAACGTTCGCCGTAGGCCGTGTCGACGTAGCCGTAGACGACGTGCCCGAGCGCCTGGGCCGCCTCGACCCGGGCCCGGTAGCGGGCGTCGCGAAACGCGCCCGCGCCGGAATCCGGGTTGATGATCACCAGGGATCCGGCCGGAGCGTGCGCGACGCCGGCCCAGATCTCCGGATACACGTCGGGGTCCGCGTAGATGGGGATGCCCAGGCCAAGCCGCGCCGGTCCGTCGCGGCGCGCGCCGCCCGTCAGGTCACCGGGGCTGTGCACGCCGCCTAGGCTACCAGCGCACCGCCGGCACCCCTCAGCCCGCGCAGGGCGCGCCACACGGCGGGCGCCCGCGCTAACGTTGAGGGGTCGCGTCACCGACCGAAGGCTGCTTGCGTGTTCGATATCTCTCCGGTCCACCTGATCCTCCTGGCCGCCATCGCCCTGATCGTCTTCGGGCCCCGGCGCCTGCCCGAGATGGCGCGCAACCTCGGACGCGGCGTACGCGAGTTCAAGTCGTCGGTTTCCATGGATGATCCCGCCGGCGCCCAGCAGCCCGCGCCGGAGACCGCCACCCCGCCCGCGGCGGCCGCGGCCGGCGCACCGCCCGCGACCGCCGCGCTGGGCACGCCGGGCCACGATCCCGGCCTCGAGGGATTCCTCCGTTCGGGCGACGACCAGCCCGGCCGGCCGGCCGACTGACCGGGCGCCGCGCGCGGTCGCGCGGGGACACCGTCGGCCATCACGTCAGGCCGGGCTCCTAGAATGCCGGTCGGTGCAGCCTTCCGCTCCTCACGTCGACATCGGCGCCCGCATTCTCATCGTGGACGACGAGCCGTCGATTACCGACGCGCTGTGCACGGCGCTGCGGTACGAGGGCTACGACGCCCGGGATGCCGGATCCGCCCGGGCGGCGCAGATCGCGATGCAGAGCTTCTCGCCGGACCTGATCGTCCTGGACGTGATGCTGCCCGACCGCGACGGGTTCGCCCTCGCGCGTGACCTGCGCGCCGACGGCCAGGACGCACCGATCATCTTCCTGACGGCCCGCGACGACACGGCCGACAAGCTGGCCGGACTCACGCTCGGCGACGACTACGTGACCAAGCCGTTCAGCCTGGCCGAGATCGTCGCCCGCGTCGGCAACGTCCTACGCCGCACCAAGGGCGCCGAGGACCACGCCGTGCTGCGCTTCGAGGACGTGGTCCTCAACGAGGACACCCACGAAGTGCGCCGGGCCGGTGAGCGCATCCAACTCACCCGTACCGAGTTCGCGCTGCTGTCGTTCTTCATGCGCAACCCGCGCCGCGTCCTGTCCAAGCACCAGATCATCGACGCGGTCTGGGCCAACGACGCCACCATCGACCCCAACGTCGTCGAGACGTACGTGAGCTACCTGCGCAAGAAGCTCGGCACCGACCGACCCCAACTGATCCAGACCATCCGCCTGGTCGGCTACGCCCTCAAAGAGCCCGAGGGATAGGTGTCCCTGCGACTGCGCCTGCTCGCGCTGGTGGCCGGGCTCGCGATCGTCGCCCTGATTGCGGTCGAGGCCGTGACCTATGCCGAGTTGCGGTCGTTCCTGTACTCGCAGGTCGATCGCACCGTGTCCACGAGCGTCGAGCTCGTCGGTGATGCCGTCGGCACCCAGCGGCCGCTCAACCCGAGCAGCGTCGAGGCCCTGGTCTCGACGACACCGGGGCTCTACGTCGGCGAGCTCGGGCCAAGTCGGAAGATCGAGTGGCGGGCCCTCGGCGTGCCGAGGGGCCAGGCCCCGCCGCCGCCGCCGGCGCTCACCCGGCTCATCGCCCGTACCGACAGCGACGCCCCGGGACCGACCACCGTCGGCGCCACGCACGGCGATCTACAGTATCGGGTGGCGATCGAGCCGATCGGCACCTCGCAGGCGCTCCTGCTGGCGGCACCGCTGGACGGGGTCAACGACACGCTCAACCGGCTCCTGGCGATCGAGCTGGTGGTCTCCGCCATCGCCGTCGCGGGTGTCCTTGGCGCCGGCGCGTGGCTGATCGCCGTCAGCCTGCGCCCGCTCTCGCGAATCGAGCGGACCGCGTCGGCGATCGCCGGCGGGGATTTCTCGCGCCGCGCCGAAGGCGCGCGCGCAAGCACGGAAGTGGGGCGGCTGGCGCTCGCGTTCAACTCGATGATCTCCCGAATCGAGGCGGCGTTCGCCGAGCAGTCGGAGTCCGAACGCGTGCTGCGACAGTTCGTTGCCGACGCCTCGCATGAACTGCGTACGCCGCTGACGGCGGTCCGCGCGTACGCCGAACTGTTCGAGCGCGGCGCCAAGCATCATCCCGACGACCTCGAGCGGGCCATGGCCGGCATCCAGCGTGAGGCGGCCCGCATGAGCGTCCTCGTTGACGACCTGCTCCTGCTGGCGCGTCTCGACCAGCACCCGACGATGGCGGCGCGCGAGGTCGATGTCGTGGCGATCGCGCACCTCGCCGCCGAAGCCTCGCGCACCATTGATCCCCGCCGGCGGGTCACCGTCGTTGCGCCGCACGCGGCGCTGGTCTGGGGTGACCCCGATGCGCTGCGCCGCGTGCTCGACAACCTGCTCGGCAACGTCCGTGCCCACACGCCGGCGGGCACGGCCGCGACCATCACGGTTGCCGAGGACGGCGCCCACGTGCGGCTGGAGGTCTGCGACGAGGGCCCGGGTCTGCCGCCCGAGCTCGCCTCGCACGCCTTCGAGCGATTCTCGCGCGGCGACCAATCGCGCTCACGCGACGCCGGCGGCTCGGGCCTCGGCCTCGCCATCGTGGCGGCGATCGCCGAGGCGCACAGCGGCACCGTGGCCCTGACCAGCGCGCCCGGTCACGGCGCGTGCTTCGTGGTGACGCTGCCGGCCGCGCCCGACGCCGCGCAGCAGGACTGAATCGCCCGTTTGCAGGGCTCTTGCCAAGGTCATACCTACCCATAACGCACGCCTAACCGCCGTCACAGGGCCGACACAGTTCACCCGTTCAGCGTTCGTGCCGATGAGTCAGAGCGGTGCGCCGTCTGCGTCGCGACGCCCCCGAGACAAGGAACGTTGGCAGCATGCGTGACCTTCAGGGACCACACCCGGATCCGCGGCCGCACGCGCTGCACCACCCCACCGCGCGCCGCCACGGGCAGCGCAAGCTGCGCCGGTGGACGGCGGTCGGCGGGCTCGCCGTCGTCGGACTCACGGCCGCGACGGTCGGCCTGGCCTACAAGGCGTCCGCGGACGAGAACACCGCCCGCAACGCTCAAAAACAGCGCGTCATGACCGAATACCAACGCCGCCAGGCGATCCAGGCCGCGAACCTGGCCACGGTTCGGGCCGAGCAGCACACGCTCGCCCGTACCCTGGCGCGTGAACGCGCCTTGATCGCAACGCGCCGCCGCCAACGCGCACAGCAGCTCCAGGCAATTCAGGTGGCCCAGGCCGCCGCGGCGGCCGCGGCAGCGCGGAGCGCCGTGTATGCGTCCGCACGCCTCCCGGCTGCCTCTGCACGCAGCGCCGCACCCGCGCGTCCGGCCACGGCACCCCGCCGGACGGCCGCATCGGCCGACACAGCAAGCGGTGGCTCATGACGGGCGCCGCCTTGACCGCCCGGCCGCCCGGCCGTGCATGCGACCGGCCACGCCTGGGCGGGCGGCTCGCGCATCCCCTGGGTGATCCCGACACGGAGGAATCATGAACGCGCATGCGCTCTGGTATCTGACCCGCGGGACCGGCATCGTCGCGTTGGTGCTGGTCACCGCCTCGGTCGTGATCGGCATCCTCGCCTCGCTCCGCACGGGCGGTGCCCGGACGCCACGCTTCGTCGTCGCAGGCCTGCACCGCAACGTCTCGCTGATGACCGTCGCGTTCATCGTCGTCCACGTCGCCACGACGATCATGGATGCCTACACCCCGATCCGCGTCGTCGATGCCGTCGTGCCGTTCGTCTCCGCCTACCGCCCGATCTGGCTGGGCCTCGGCGCGGTCGCATTCGACATCATCCTGGCCCTGATCATCACGAGCCTCGTCCGGGTGCGCATCGGCTTGAAGACCTGGCGAGGCATCCATTGGTTCGCCTATGCGTGCTTCCCGGTCGCCGTCGTCCATGCCCTGGGCACCGGCTCCGACGCGTCGCAGCGCTGGATGCTGGGCGTCGTGATCGCGAGCGGGATGGCCGTTGCAATCGCCGCAATGCTGCGGGTCTGGCAGCTCGTGCCGCAGCGCGCGACCGGCGCCCGGCGTCGCGGGCAGCGCGGCGTGATCTTGACCTACCGGACCCAGCGCGTCGCGCTGCGGCTCCTGGGCACCGCGGCGATCATCGCGGTTCCCGCGCTGACCGCGCTGTGGGCCGTCGGCGGACCGCTGGCACCGAAGTGGGCCCAGCGGGCCGGCACGCCGGTCACCAAGTCTTCCACCCAGAACACGCTGGCGGCGCTCGCGGCGCAGCAGACGGCCCTCGAGCAGCGGATGGCGAGCCAGATCACCGCCGCCAACCTCCAGGTCCGGCAGCAGCTCAAGCAGGTCAACGCGGCGATTGCCGCCGTCCGTGCGGCCTCACAGCCGGTCGTCGCGACCGGAGGATCCGGAAGCGCGCCAGCGGCGGGAGGCGCCTCATCCGGCAGCTCGTACGCGGCCGCTCCCGTCGCCGCGCCGGCGGCCGTGGCGGCCGCGCCCGCCGCGGCCCCGCGCGTGGCGACCGGGGGGTCCTGAGCCCGGAGGTCGGTGGGCGGTGGGCGGTGGGCCCGCCGCCCACCGCAGCCCTCGGGAGATCCGCTGCGCGCATCACGGGGTCGTCCGTCGACGATCGGCCGAGGCGTTGCGGGAGCAGGCGCCGGCGTCGGACCGGACGTCCCCGCCGGCTCGCATGCGCGCGGCAGCGCCGCAGGCGTCATGCTTCGCACCATCGGCGGGAGGGAGAACCCGCCGCATACGCCGTCACTTCCCGCGTTGCGCACGGTAAAGCGCCGCTAACGGGACTCACAGGCAATTCACAGCCGTACCCGCCACGATGAGCCGCGATGTTGACCCGGACGACGTCTCGACCGCCCGCCCGGCGCACTCGCCGCGAGCAGCACGCATGACCAAGCACCGCATCTCGCGGGCGCGCCATGGCGCGCGCCGAACGGCGCCGACCGATCGCATCGGACCGCGCCTGCGTGATCGCCGGCGCGGCGACGCGCTGTTGCGTCACGCGACGAGCGTCGCGATCGTCGGCGGCGTCGCGCTGACCGCCTGCTTCGGGATCATGGCCTACCGCACGACCGCCGCGCACGATGCGGCGCGGGCCGCCGCCAAGGCGCGCCTGCTGGCCTCCCAGCGACACGAGTACGAGCTGCAGCAGGCCGCACGTGCACGCGTGCGCGCCCAACGGCAGGCCGCCGTCCGCGCGGCACAGCTCGCCGCGCTGCGCGACGCCCAGGCGCAGGCGCGTGCCCGGCAGCTGGCGGCGGCCGTCGCGGCGTCCGCGCCCACCAGTACCCCGGTGACGTCCTCGGCGGGCGCCGGCACGTCATCGTCCTCGGCATCGTCGTCGACGGCGCCCCCGAGCGCTCCGACGCCCGTCGCCACCTCGACCCCAAGCGCAGCGCCAAGCGCCCCGGTCGCCTCCTCGGGCGGGTCATGAGCGCCACGGGATCATTCGATGCGCTCGGCACGACCGCGGTCGCCTGCGTGGCCGACGCTGACCGACTCCCGGACGCCCTGGCGATTCTGCGGGCGCAGCTCGTCGAGATCGACCGCGCCTGCAGCCGCTTCCGCGATGATTCCGAGCTGACGGGCATCAACCGCGGCGACGGGTCGCCGCGCACCGTCAGCCCGCTGCTGTGCGAGGCGGTGGCGGTCGCGCTCGACGCGGCCGAGACGACCGGCGGGATCCTCGACCCCACCGTGGGCGCCGCGGTGCGCGCCAACGGCTACGACCGCTCGTTCGCCGAGCTCGGTGCGGCGGGCCCGCGCCTGGGACGGATCACGCTTCGCGGGCGTGCCCGGCTGGCGCATGGTCGAGCTGGATCCCGCGACGCGGACCCTGCGCGTGCCGACGGGCGTCGAACTCGATCTCGGCGCGACCGCCAAGGCGTTCGCCGCCGACCGCGCCGCACACGCGATCCACGCCGCCACCCAGACGCCCGTCCTCGTCTCGCTCGGCGGCGACATCGCGGTGGTCGGGGCCCCGGAGGGCGGGTGGCCGGTACTGATCGCCGACGACCACCGTGCGTCTCTCGACGGGCCGGGCCCGGTCGTCGCGATCGGCGCAGGCGGCCTGGCGACCTCCAGCACGACGGTCCGCAACTGGAAGATCGGCGACGTCGAATACCACCATCTGATCGATCCGCGCACCGGGACCTCCGCGCGCACGCCGTGGCGGACAGTCAGCGTGGCCGCCGCCAGCTGCCTGGCCGCAAACACCGCCAGCTCGACCGCGCTGATCCTCGGGGATGCGGCACCGGCGTGGCTGGCCGACCGGGAACTGCCCGCGCGCCTGGTCGCTCGTGACGGCCGGTGCACCTATGTCGCCGGCTGGCCGGAGGATCCGTCGTGAGCGCCCACGCGCTCTGGTACCTGACCCGCGGCACCGGCCTGGTGGCCCTCGTGCTGGTGACGCTCTCGGTGGTCATCGGCATCGCCTCGTCGCTGCGCACCGGCGGCGCACGCACGCCGCGATTTGTCGTCTCGGGCCTGCACCGCAACGTCTCGCTGCTGTTGGTGGTGTTCATCGTCATCCACGTTGTCACGACGATCCTGGATGCCTATGCCCCGATCCGGCTGGTCGATGCGGTGATCCCGTTCGTCTCCGCCTACCGGCCGATCTGGCTGGGCCTGGGCGCGCTTGCGTTCGATCTGGTCCTGGCGCTCGTGATCACGAGCCTGGTGCGGGTGCGCATCGGCCTGAAGACCTGGCGCGGAATCCACTGGCTCGCCTATGCGTGCTTCCCGATCGTGGTCGTCCACGCCCTCGGCACCGGGTCCGACGCCTCCCAGCACTGGCTGCTGACCGTGCTCATCATCTGCGTCGGGACGGTCGTGGCCGCGGTGCTGTGGCGGCTGTGGGAAATCCGCTCGCAGCACACACCGCTGGCTGCGGCCGGCGCGGCCGTGGCGATCATCGCGCCCCTGGTGCTGATCGGCTGGGCCAATACCGGGCCGCTTGCCCACGGCTGGGCCAAGCGCGCGGGGACGCCCGCCGGGCTGCTCGGCGGCCGCGCATCGTCGAGCGCGCCGGCCGCGGCGACCACCTCGACCAAGCCGCCGCTGCCCAACCCCCCCTACTCCGGCTCGTTGTCCGGGTCCATCGCCGCGGGCGCGGTCGACAGCTCGGGCAATACGTCGATCACCATCGCTGCCACGACCTCCGGGAGCGCCCATGCGGACCTGAAGATCGTGCTCAACGGGCAATCCGACGGCAACGGTGGCCTGAACACGCTCAACAGCAGCTCGGTCACCTACGGTCCCGCGTCCGATCCGACCCTGTATACCGGGACCGTGATCCAGCTGCAGGGCAACCAGGTGTCGATCAGCCTGTCGAGCACGCGCACCACGCCCGCCAAGCTGCTGCTCAACACCAATCTCTCGATCAACTTCAGCGCCGGAACGCTCACCGGAACGTTCCAGATGAGCTGACGGCGGAGGACGCGTGACGACCACGCACCGCAAATCCCCGACGACGCTCCCGCGCCTGCTGGGCGGCCTGGACGCCGCCGAGGGGCTGGCCGCGCTCGATCGGCACGTCGGCTTCCACGGCGCGCTGCCCGTCCAGGTCGACCCCGGCCGACCCGATCCGATCCTGATCGAGTCGGTGCGCGCCAGCGGGCTCGGCGGGCGCGGGGGCGCCAACTTCCCCGTCGCCCGCAAGATCGACGCGGTGCTGGCCCAACGCGGACGGCCGATCGTGCTGATCAACGCCACCGAGGGCGAGCCGCCGAGTCGCAAGGACCATGTCCTGATGCGCGGCGCCCCGCACCTGGTCATCGACGGCGCGGTGGTCTGCGCGGCGATGGTCGGCGCACATGAGGCCGTGATCGCCCTCGAGGCCGGCTCCCGACGGGAGTTCGCGGCCCTGGACGCCGCGCTCGCCGAACGCGAGCAGCGCCACGTCGACGGCCGCGTGAAGATCCTCCTCGAGACCGTCCCGGACGGCTTTGTGATCGGCGAGGAGCGCGCGCTCATCAACGCACTCAACGGCGGCCCGGGCAAGCCGACCTTCGCCCCGCCCCGGCCGTTCCAGAAGGGCATCGGAGGGGCGCCGACCCTCGTGCAGAATGCCGAGACCGCCGCCCAACTCGCGCTGATCGCCCGCCACGGGGCCGAGTGGTTCCGCGGATTGGGGACCGCGGCCGAGCCCGGCTCGGCGCTGGTGACCCTCACCGGAGCCGTCGCGATTCCCGGGGTGTACGAGATCCCGCTCGGTGCGGCGCTCGACGATCTGGTGGCGGCGGCGGGCGGCCTCGCGGCCCCGGTCAGGGCGTACCTGATCGGCGGGTACTTCGGCACGTGGATCGATGCGGCCCACGCGCCGGGGCTGCGCCTGACCAACGCGGACCTGGCACGCCTGGGCGGCGGGCTCGGCGCGCGCGCGATCATCGCGCTGCCGGCGAGCGCCTGCGGGGTCACCGAGACCGCGCGAGTGGCGCGGTGGCTGTCCGGGCAGTCCGCCGGTCAGTGCGGTCCGTGCGTGCACGGGCTCGACGCGATCGCCGGCGCGATGGAACTGCTGGCCCGTGGGGACGGCCGCCAACTGCCGGATCTCGCGCGCTGGTTGCAGATGGTGCCCGGCCGTGGTGCCTGCCGGCACCCGGATGGGAGCGCCAAGCTGATCGCCAGCGCACTCGAAGTCTTCGGCGACGAGGTGCGCCGCCATACCATCGACCGCAAATGCAGCGGCGACGGCACCCGCGTGCTGCCGATTCCCGCATCCGCCGCGGCTGGGCAGCCCCGGTGAGCGAGCGGTTGCGGGTGAACTGGACCCGCTGCGATGCCCACGGGCTGTGCGCCGAGTTGTTTCCCGAGCGCATCTCCCTCGATGACTGGGGCTATCCGATCATCGACCCGGCACCGATCTCCCCGCAGCTGCGCAAGCACGCCGAGCGGGCCGTCGCGCAGTGCCCGGTGCTGGCGCTGATCCTGGAGCACACCGACGACTAGCGCCCGAGCGTTGGGCTAGACCGGCTCGGCTCGCAGGCGCGCGACCACACGGTTGACCAGGGCCGCCTCGGCCGGATGCGTGAGCGCGCCGCCGGGGGCGTCGATCTCGCGCCAGGCGACCTGGCGGATCTCCCCGGGCGGACCGTCGGAGGGCCCGCCGAGCGCGCCGCCGATGACCGCCATCAGCCAGTACTCGGTGGACTTGGCCACGCGACCGTCCGGACGCTCGACGCTGTACGTGATCACCTCCAGGTGCTCGATCGCCTCGCAGATGAGCCCGGTCTCCTCGCGGACCTCGCGCAGCGCCGTCCCGAGCGGCGCCTCGTCGCCGGCGATCGTGCCCTTGGGCAGGCACCAACTCCCGGCGGGATGCCGCGCCGGCTGCACGGCGGCCACGCACAGGGCACCGTCGGCCACCGCGAGCACGACGCCCCCGGCGCCCCGCGTGGGGGGGCGCGCGGCATCGGGCTGGCGCGGTCGTATCGGTTGCAACATCTCCCCCGGACGGCCGATGGCGATGTGCAAGAAGCTAGCATCGTGACCATGCGAGTCGGAGTGCTCACCGGCGGCGGCGACTGCCCCGGTCTCAACGCCGTGATCCGTGGCGCCGTCCGGGCCGGGATCACCCGCTACGGTCATGAGTACGTGGGCCTGCGCCACGGCTGGCGCGGGTTGCTCGAGCGCGAGACCACGCCGCTCGATCTCGACGTGGTCCGGGGGCTGATCGGCAAGGGCGGCACGATCCTCGGCAGCTCGCGGACCAACCCGTACGCGCGCGACGGCGGCGCCCGGCTGGCCGCGGCCAACATCGGGGCGCTCGGCCTCGACGCGCTGATCGCAATCGGCGGCGAGGACACGCTGGGGGTCGCGAACCGCCTGCACCACGACTTCGGGCTGAAGACCGTCGGTGTGCCCAAGACGATCGACAACGACCTCTCCGGGACCGACTACACCTTCGGCTTCTGGACGGCGGTCCAGATCGTCGTGGAAGCCATCGACCGCCTGACCACGACCGCGGAGTCGCACGACCGCGTGATCGTCGTGGAGGTGATGGGCCGTCACGCGGGGTGGATCGCGCTCGAGTCCGGCATCGCCGGCGGCGCGGACGCGATCCTGATCCCCGAACTGCCCGCAGATCCCGACCGCGTGGTGGGCTACCTTCGCGAGCGCGAGGCCCGCGGGCAGCATTTCGCGATCGTGGTCGTCAGCGAGGGGGTGCGGCTCGGCGAGGGGACCGGCACCGGCGCGCGCGACGAGTTCGGCCACGAGGCGCTCGCGGCGGTGGGTGTCGGCGAGCGGCTGGCGAGCTACATCTCCCAGGCCACCGGCAAGGAGGCGCGGGCGGTCGTGCTCGGGCACGTCCAGCGCGGCGGCACCCCGACGGCCTACGATCGGGCGCTCGCGACCCGATTCGGCATCCACGCCGCCCGCATGGTCGACCAGGGCGCATTCGGGCGCATGGCGGCGCTCCGCGGCGCGGAGATCATCGACATCCCGATCGACGACGCGGTCGGTGCGCTAAATAGCGTGACGGCCGAGCTGTTCGCGGACGCCGAGGTCTTCTTCGGCTGATGGCCTGCGGCCAGCCGCGCCACCGCTTGCGAGGCGCACCGGTCAGAAGCAGTGCTAACCTCGCCGCCCATGAGTCGCATGCTGATCATCTGCGAGAAGCCCTCGGTCGCCCGAGACGTCGCGACCGCGTTGTACGGGCGCAAGGCCAAGCGCGTCGGGGACTTCTATGAAGGCCCCGACGGTGTCGTGGCGTTCGCCGTCGGCCACCTGCTCGAGCAGGTGGACCCGGACGACTACGACCCCAAGTACAAGAAGTGGCGCTACGAGGATCTGCCGATCCTGCCGACCGAGTTCCGGTACAAGGCCCGCGACGCGCGTGCCCAGGCGCAGCTGCGTGCCCTGCACAAGCTCATGGGCGCGGCGACCACCGACGTCATCGTCAACGCCTGCGACGCCGGGCGCGAGGGCGAGCTGATCTTCAAGCTCATCCTGCAGACCGCGTCCAAGACCGCCCGGGCCAAGCCGGTCAAGCGCGCGTGGTTCTCCTCCATGACCCAGAAGGCCATCACCGACGCGTTCGCACACCTGCGCGAGGACGCGCAGATGCGCCCGCTGGAAGATGCCGCCCGCGCCCGCAGCGAGGCCGACTGGCTGGTCGGCATGAATGCGACCCGCGCGGCGACCACCAAGGCCGGCTCGGTCCGCCGCGTGCTCTCGCTCGGGCGCGTCCAGACGCCGACGCTGGCGATGATCGTCGCCCGGGACCTCGCCATCAAGGCGTTCGTCCCCGAGGACTACTGGGAGGTCGACGCCACCTTCCAGACCGCCGACGGGGCCCGCTATGTCGGCAAGTGGCACACCGGCGCCACGGTCCGGCTGACCTCCGCGCCCGCCGCCGAGGAGATCGCCGCCGCTGTCGCCGGCCGGCCGGCCCGCGTGACCTCGGTCGAGACCAAGCCGCAGGTCGTCCAGGCCCCGCTGCTGTACGACCTGACCTCCCTGCAGCGCGAGGCCAACAGCCGTTTCGGCTTCTCGGCCCAGCGCACGCTGTCGACCGCCCAGGCGCTGTACGACCAGCACAAGCTGCTGACCTACCCGCGCACGAGCTCCCGCTACCTGTCCGGTGACATGGTCGGTCAGCTCAAGCCCATCGCGCACGCGATCGGCGCCGCCGCACCGGAGTATGCCAACGGCGCCCGCTACGTCCTCGGGCTCGACAAGCTGCCGCTGCGGCGCGTGGTCGACGACACGAAGGTCACCGACCACCACGCCATCATCCCAACCGAGGGCGACCACGATCTGAGCGGCCTCTCCCGGGACGAGCGCCACCTGTACGACCTGGTGGCCAAGCGCTTTCTGGCCGTGTTCCACCCGCCGGCCAAGTTCGAGCGGACCGTCGTCGAGACCGAGTGCGAGACCCACAGCTTCCGCAGCCGCGGCAGCGTGCTCATCGACGCCGGCTGGCGTGGCGTCTACGGCGACGAGGCCGCGCCGCCGCCACGCCTCGACGGCGAGCGCGCCGAGGCGGCCGACAGCCAGGAACCCGAGCAGGACCAGTCCTTGCCCCCGCTGACGGCCGGTATGGACGTCACCTGCGCCGAGAGCGAGGCGTTGGCCAAGACGACCAAGCCGCCCGCCCGCTACTCGGAAGGCACCCTGCTGCGCGCGATGGAGACCGCGGGCAAGCTGGTCGACGACGATGAGGCCGCCGAGGCAATGAAGGACGCCGGCCTCGGCACACCGGCAACGCGGGCTGCGACGATCGAGCGCCTCATCGACGCCGGGTACATCGAGCGCGAAGGCCGCCAGCTCCGGGCCACCGAAAAGGGCGTCGGGCTCATCACCATGTTGGGCGACCATGTGCTCACCAAGCCGGAGCTCACCGGAAAGTGGGAGCAGCGGCTCAACCTGATCGAGCGCGGCCAGGACGACCGGGCGGGCTTCCAGGGCGACGTCGAGCAGTTCACCCGCGACATCGTCGACTGGTTCGCCGACAAAGAGCGCGACGACCTGCGCGTCGAGCGGCACGCGCTGGCGCCGTGTCCGACCCCCGGCTGCGACGGCCAGATCGTGGAGTACCCCAAGAGCTACGGATGCAACAGCTACAAGGGCAAGGACGACCCGGGCTGCGGCTACACCCTCTGGAAGACCCAGAACGGCAAGACACTCACCCTTGAGGAGGCGCTTGCGCACATCGCCAAGGGCGAGTCGAGCAAGGATCTCGTCGTCGAGCGCGAGATCATCGGCCCCTGTCCGACGCCCGGCTGCGGCGGCAACATCGTCGAGCGCAGCCGCAGCTTCGGCTGCACCAGTTGGAAGAGCCGCACCGACACCGGCTGCGGCTTTGTGATCTGGAAGAAGGCCCGCGGCCAGGCCGAGGTGGACGTCGAGACCGCGCGCAAGATGGTTGCCCGCGGCGAGACCAACGCCGCCGCGACCACGGCCAAGGAACCCATCGGCGCGTGCCCAACCCCCGGCTGCGGCGGCCAGATCGTCGAGAATTCCCGCGCCTATGGCTGCACCAGCTGGAAGAGCCGCAAGAATCCTGGCTGCGGGTTTGTGATCTGGAAGAAGGAGCGCGGCAAGGAGCCCATCACCCGCGAGCAGGCCGTCGAGCGGCTCGCGTCCGCCCACGCGGCCGCCGGCGCCCCGCCGGCTCCGGAGCCGGCTCCCGAACCGGCCGTGCGCGCCTGATCGACCGCCCTGGGGCGTCTCCCCGATGGGGCGTGCGGCCGTATCATTGGCGCTGCGCGGCGTCCCGCGGCGCACCGGACTCCCGGTTACACCTCTGATCAAGGAGCTCGACATGGATGCTCTTGAGGCGATTCGCCTGCGGCGCAGTGTGCGCAGCTACACGGACCGCCCGGTGGCTGACGCCGATCTCGACCAGCTGCTGCGGCTGGCCCTGATGGCCCCGACGGGCGGCATGGCCCAGGCCTGGAGCCTGATGGTCATCCGCGACCCCGAGCGGCGCGCCGCCCTCGCGGAGATCGTCATCGGCGGCGGCGGGGCCTACTTCGCCTCGGTCCGGCCGGCCCAGCCCGGCCACAGCGCCGACGAGCATCGCCAGTGGGGCGTCGACTACGCCAACGAGGTGCTGGACAGCTATCGCCACGTGCCGGTCTGGATCCTCGGCCTGGTCGTCCCCCGCAACGTGTTCCCGCCCGAGGACCGCGACTTCGAGGATCGGGCCGATGACATGTCCATCGCCTTCGCGATGGAGAACCTCTTCGTGGCCGCGCGGGCGAAGGGGCTGGGGACCGTGCCGACGGTCTTCCACTGGTACAACGAACCCGCCCTGCGCACGCTGGTCGGGCTCCCGGACGAGATCCGCGTCCCGATCGTCACCCCCCTCGGATACCCGACCGAGTTCCCGGTCGGGCTGCCGCCGCGCCTGAAGGAACTGCGCCGCCCCTGGCGCACGCTCGTCCACGACGAGGAATGGGGCAACACCCGCGCGCGGTGACGTTTGCCCGCGCGATTCCGGGTGACCGGGCGTACACTCCCCTGCGCTCGGTCGTCGTCGCCGTGGTCGTCGGGCGCCGCCGGCCCCGCGGTCTGTTCATGACCAGCGCACCCCACACCATCACCCGCCCCCCGCGGGCGGCACACACCGAGGCCCACGCCCCCAGCGGTCTCGCCATCCCGGCCCACCGCCTCCGGGGCGGGAGCGCCGGATCGTGACCTCGCCACCGCCGCCGCCCGAGCCCGGCGCGCCGCCGGCCAACGCCGACGAGGCGCACACCCGCGAGGACGCCCGCGCACGCCGCGGGCGGCGGCGGATGCGGGTCGTCTACGACGTGCCGATCCGGGGCCGGGTGCGCAAGGCGGTCATCGGCGTCCCGCTGCCCACCGGCGCCCTCGAGGACGAACTGCTGCCCAAGCGGCTGGCGCTGCCGGTGTTCGCCTCCGATGCGCTCTCCTCGGTCGCCTACGCCACCGAGGCCGCGCTGCTCGTCCTGGTCGTCGCCTCCGCCAGCGCGGCCAAGGACGTCGTGCCGGTCAGCATCGCGGTGGCCGCCCTCCTGGTGATCGTCATCGCCTCCTACCGCCAGACCGTCCACGCCTACCCCCAGGGCGGTGGCGCGTACGTCGTCGCCAGTGACCAGCTCGGCGAGGTTGCCGGCCTGATCGCGGCGGCGTCGCTGCTGGTCGATTATGTGCTGACCGTCGCCGTGTCGGTGGCCGCCGGGATCCTGGCGGTGACCTCCGCGGTGACATGGCTGGCACCGGCGCTGCTGCCGATGTCGCTGATCGCACTGGTCGTGCTGGCGCTGGTCAACCTGCGCGGTCTGCGCGAATCCGGGCGCGCCTTTGCGCTGCCGACCTACGGGTTCATCGCGCTGATGAGCGTGACGATCGTGATCGGTATGGTCCGCGACGCGACCGGCACCCTGCCCCACGCGGTCACCCCGTCGCCGGTCACGCCCGGGACCGCGGCGACGATCGGCGTGCTGGTGCTCCTGCGGGCGTTCGCGTCGGGCTGCAGTGCCCTGACCGGCGTCGAGGCCATCGCCAACGGGGTCCAGGCCTTCCGGCCGCCCCAGGCCAAGAACGCGGCCTCGACACTCGGGGTGCTGGGTCTGATCGCCGTGTTCCTGTTCCTCGGGGTGACGTATCTGGCCTACCGCACGCACGCGATGCCGTCGAACACCGACTCGGTGCTCTCGCAGGCCTCCGCTGCGGTGTGGCACGGCCCCGCGGTCGGCCAGATCGGCTACTACCTCGTGCAGATCTTCACCTTCGGCGTGCTGGTCCTGGCGGCCAACACCGCGTTTCAGGGCTTTCCGCGACTGATCGGGATGATGGCCCAGGGCAGTCACGCCCCGCGACTGTTCCAGTACGTCGGTGACCGGCTGGTGTACTCCAACGGCGTGACCGCACTGGCGGTGATCTCGGGCATCCTGCTGATCGCGTTCGACGCGAACGTCAACAACCTGATCCACCTGTACCTGCTGGGGGTCTTCCTGGCGTTCACCCTCTCGCAGGCCGGCATGGTGCGCTTCTGGCTGCGCAAGCGCCACGAAGGCGACGCCTGGCACGGCCTACTCGGCAGGGTCACCATCAACCTGGCGGGCGCGATCGCGACGGCGATCGTGCTGGTGATCATCCTCGGGACCAAGTTCTTCGAGGGCGCCTGGATGGTCACCGTCACGATCCCCATCATCGTCGCGCTGTCGGTCCTGGTCCACCGCCACTACCGGCGCGTCGAGGTCCTCAAGGACTTCGCCCCGGGCGAAGAGCCGGAGCCGGTCGCGCCGCCGTGCGGGTTCGCGGTGCTGGTCGACCGGGTCGACGAGGGCACCGCGGCCGCGGTCCAGACGGCCAAGCTGATCGCACAGGGCGCGCAGGTGACCGGGCTGTTCGTCGGCCTGCGCAGCGACTGGGAACCGGTCTCCGACGCCTGGCGACGCGACCACACGATCGACATCCCGCTGGCGCGGATTCCGCGTCGGGACGGCGAGGGCATCGACGGCGTCCTGACATACCTGCGCCGGATGACGCGCGACGACGGCACGGATCTGCTGGTCGTGCTGCCCCATCACAATCGGCGCGTCTCACACGCGGCCTTCCGGGCCTGGCGGCAGTACCGGCGCCTGCGCACCCGCCTGTTGCGCCAGCCGCGGATCGCGGTCGCCGAGATGCCCAAGTCGATCGCCGGCGAGTGGTGGGAGGCCGACCACGTCGTCAGCCTCGTGGCGATGGCCAAGTCCAACAAGCCCTCCCTGCACGCCGCCGCCGTGGCGGTGGCCATCTCGGGCGCCGACACCTCGGCCGTGCACGTGGCCGGGAGCGAGGCGGCCGCGATCTCCGCCGAGGAGTGGCGCGAGTCGGCCCCGGTGCACCTCGAGATCATCGAGTCCCCGTACCGCGACCTCGGGGGCCCGCTGGCCGCCGCGGTCGAAGACATCACCCGCGCCGACCCGCACGCGGTGTGCCTGCTGGTCGTGCCGGAGATCGTGGTCTCCAAGTACCGCTTCCTGCACAACCAGCGCACGGCGCTGATCCGGCGCGCGCTGGTAGACCAAGAGCGTGCGGTGCTGGTGACGGTCCCCTACGCGATCGGCAAGCAGAAAGCCCCGCAGTTCTAGGGGCTCTTCGCGATTCCGTGTATCAGTCAGCCATCGCGCGCCGAGATGCGCCCGGCCGTGTTGGCGCGCTCCAGACACGCGTCGACGAGCGCCGCGGCCGCGCCCTCGTTGCCCGGCAGCAGGTGCCCGTAGCGGTCGTACGTGATGCTGATGTTGCTCTGACCCGTATACGTGCTGAGCGCTTGGCGTTGACGCCCGCGGCAGGCGTTCTAAGAGCTCGCCGGAGAATCGTTCAGACACGTTGGCGCTAGGCGCCACGCGCTACTGTGTGAACGGGAAACCCGAAGATCGGGATCGGCTCGGTTATGGCGGCAACAGCGACCTCCGAGGAGGTGTTCAGGGCCCGCATACGCGAGGTCCGGAGGTCCCGCGGGCTCACGCAGGCGGACCTCGGCCGGCTGATGGTCGACGCCGGCTACCTGACGCTGCGCAAGAACCGCATCAGCGAGATCGAGACCGGCAAGCGCAAGGTCTCGGTCGGCGAGGCCTTCGCCTTTGCGGACGTGCTCGGTGTGTTCTTCGAGGATCTCGTGCGGACGGCGGAGGACCTCGCGTACGCCGAATGGTGGCGCCTTCAGCCCGAGGTCTGGCTGGCCCACGCGACGTTGCTTCTCGGGGCGCTCGTCGACGCGCACCGCGACGGCGACGGGAAGACCGCCGACCGCATTCTCGAGGAGATCGGCAGGGAGGTCGACCGCTGGCGATCCCATCTCGTCAACGACGAAGCCTGGCAGCGATACGCGCCGGATCTCCCGACCAGTAAAGACTGGGTCGACGCGATCCACGCGAACGATCCTGTAGGGCTCCAGAACCTGCACGACAGGCGAGACCGCGTGACGGCGGCCTATCGTCGCGCGATGGCCGGGGAATGACGGAGCGTGCGGTGGCACCGTCGCGCTGGAAGCGCGCGGCTGCACAACCAGAACTGCCAGCGCCCGGATTGCTTGTCTGCCCCGAGTGCACGTGCATGGCGGATACGTGGGTCTCTTCAAGCGCTCGACGACGAGGATGCACCGGGCACCGGGCGAGGTGTCGTGGCAACGGCTCGGGGACTGGCAGCGAACACGCCCCGGTATTCGGCCCGCGCTCAATCTTGAGGGCAGGAGGCACGAAGGCATAGGATCTGCCCCCGGTCCGGCGCCGCTGGGCCCACGACGCAGAGGAGACATCGTGCCCACTGTGCTCGCCGTTCACCAGGTGCAAGACACCGACCATTGGCGTGCCTCGCCGAAGCGCGAAGAGGTCTTCGGACCCCTCGGCGTCACCAACATCCGGACGTTCGTCGACCCGCAGAACCCGACCCAGGTGGCGGTGCTCATGGACGTTGCCGACATGGATGTCCTCATGGGCGCGATGCGGACCGCGACCATGGCCGAGGCGATGGCGTATGACGGCGTGCTTCCCGAGACCGTGGTGATCCTCGTCGAGGCGTAGTCCTCTCGTTCGCACACCGTTCGCACACCAGATCGGGAACTTGCGGGCATCGGCGGGATCGCACCGGACCGAAAGCCGCGTAACTACGCCGGTTTACGTCTGTTCATGTCCCCCATCATCCCGCCTGATTGATACTCCGGAGCCAACGGTCCCGGTTCTCGCGCTGAAGGCGCAGCCGTGGCACAGTCCGTGGCACAGTCACGCACCGATTCCGGCGGTGTAGCGCGGTCTTGAGCGGATATAGCCCGAGCCCGCGCAGCTACCCCCAGACGGACGCGAACCCGCCAAGCGAGCGGGCTTCCAAGTGGGAGGGCCGATGAGCGAGGAGCAGTTCGTGTGGCGTGTCAGCGCCGGGCCGACCATGACAACCGGCCACCTTCACACGCTCGAAGAGGCGAGATCTGTCGCAGAACGCTGGCGAGAAGAAGGCTGGCAAGACGTGATCATCGAGCGGGCCGGTCTGTTTGCGTGGGAAGTGATCGATGAATGACAACCCCAACTCGCCATCCAGGGTGCCCGCGAACAAGCCGAGCGGCGCAGAATCATGGCGCGGGCCTGTGCCGAGGCGACGCCGCTCGAGCGCTTGGCTCAGTCCGGCCGCGACCGATCGGGCGACAAGGCCGTGATGAGGAATCTCCGGTCGTCGCACAAGGCGTCGGTCGCGCGACGACGCCGGGGACGCACCCGCGCGCGCGACCAGCGGGGCCGAGGTCGCCCAGGCGCAGGCGGTCGTCGTTTGCCGCGGCTCCGAACACCTCCGAACATCGACACGGACACGCCCGGGAAGATGCGGGCCGAAAACGCCTGCTCACAGGCGTTCCGCCATCCCCCGTCTTCTCGCAAGTGCCCTGCAGAATTGGCCTCCGGAGAGCCTGGCGGCAAGTTCCGGGAGCGAGACCGCCTCGGTCACGGTGTTTGGACTGAGGGCCATCCCGACGTTCCCCCAGGTTTCACATCCTCGTGGACGCACGATGGATGCGTGGCTGAGCGAGTACGCGGCCCGATCCGCGCCGCTTGCAGAGCGTCCCGGGGATTCGGCGTCTGAGGGCGTCTGAGCGCCGCCGTGAGCGTCTCCCGTTTGGTCCCTCGCGCAACGCTGTCCACTCCACAGCACGGCCCTGTCCGCAGGATGCTGCTTAGTAGGACGAGAACCGCGGCTCGGGAGGTACATCCCCGTCGGGGCGCCCGTCCGGGGGGCGCCCCCACGGGGCGCGGCGGTCGGGTCAGGGCGACGATCCAGGGGCCTGCTGGTCGGCAGGTGGGCTTGACCTGGGTGCCCGCATGACCGAACATATGTTCGATGATTGTTGCGATCGCGCTCCCCCGCTTTTCACTTCTTGTCGCCATGCTCGCCAACGGCATCGCGCTCGACACGCCCGCGGCGCTCGCCCCGGCACCGGGTGCCGCGCAACTGGTCGGCCTGTGCACCCGCACGGCGGATATCCACGGCATACGCCCGGGTCTGCGCGTCGGCGAGGCCATCGCGCGCTGCCCGGACCTGGTGCTCATCCCCCCGGACCCCGACGCCGTCGCCGAGGCACACGAACGGGTCCTGATCCGCCTCGAGGAGCTCGGCGCAGCCGTTGAATCCGACGCGCCTGGATATGCGTGCTTCGAGGACACCGGGCTGGTGCGGCTCCACGCAGGGCGCGAGAACATGCTGCGCCGCGTGCGGGCGGCGCTCCCCGTCGGCGCCAATGGGCGCATCGGGGTGGCCCCGACCCGCTTTGCCGCCCAGCAGGCGGCCCGCCAGGCCCACCCCCGCACGCCACTGCTCATCGGACCGCACGACATCGACGCGTTTCTTGCGCCGCTGCCGGTGGAGCGCCTGCCGCTCCCCCGGGCGACCGTCGACGCCCTGTGGGATGTCGGGATACGCACCATCGGTGCCGTCGCCGCGCTGCCGCGTGCCGCGGCACTGGAGCGAATGGGTTTCGAGGGGCTGCGCGCCTGGCACATCGCGCGAGGCGAGGGCGATGGCCCGCTGCGCCCCCGCATCCCGCCCGAGCCCCTGGAAGCGCACTGCCGCTTCGAGGAGCCGGTTGGCGTCCTGGGTACGATCGAGGTCGCCGCCCGGCTACTGCTCA
This sequence comes from uncultured Thermoleophilia bacterium, assembly GCA_963773325.1. GTDB lineage: Bacteria > Actinomycetota > Thermoleophilia > Miltoncostaeales > Miltoncostaeaceae > CAITWD01. The sequence goes on from CAVZAI010000002.1 coordinate 59,638, forward strand.
CCGAGCTCGCCGATACGGCGCGCCAGCGCGGTGCGTCGCTGCGCACCCTGCACGTGCGCGCCCGGCTCGCCGACGGCGGCTCCTGGACGCACCACATCGCGCTGCGCGAGGCCACCACCGATCCCGATCGCCTCGCGCTCGCCGCGCTCGGCTCGCTCGGGCAGATCGGCGCACCCGTCTCCGAGCTCGCCATCCGCACCGATGCCTCCGGCGGTCAGACCACGCGCCAGATGACCCTCGAACGCCCCGAGCACACCGAACGCCGGCGGCGCACCCGCGAGGCCATCTCGCAGATCCGTTCCGCACTCGGCGAGGACGCCATCATGCAGGCGATCACGCTCGAGCCCTGGTCACACCTTCCCGAGCGGCAATGGGCACTGGTCCCTTACGACATCTCGCTGTCCCGCGGCCCGCGCGAGTGATCTGCACGCCCGCCGGCATGCCCCATGCCATCGAGGTCATGGGGCGTCGCCGCGGGGTTGTCGACATCCGCGACGAGTGGATCGTTCAGGACCGCTGGTGGACCGACCAACCGGTCGAGCGGCATTTCTTCGAGCTCGTGGTCGAGCCCGGACGCGTGGTCACCGTGTTCCGTGATCTTCGCGACCACGAGTGGTACGCCTACGGAGGGCATGAGCGCCCCCACGGCATCATCCGAAGCCTCGGCGCTCGCGAACCCTGAGCGGCGGGCGGAGGTCAGCCCGCCCTCCGGGGTCAGCGAGGCAACGATCGACTCACGCGACATCGGGCGCCCAAAGAAGTACCCCTGCCCCGCATCGCAGCCCAGCTCACGCATGCGCTCGGCCTGCGCGGCCTGTTCGATGCCTTCGCCGATGACCCGCAGCCCCAGGGCGTTGCCCATATGGACCATGCCCTCGGTGATCAGCGCCTGGTTGGCGTCCATGAACACCCCTTGCACGAAGCTGCGGTCGATCTTGACCCCGCTGATCGGCAGCGAATGCAGGTATGCCATCGATGAGTAGCCGGTCCCGAAGTCGTCGATCTCGATGCTGACCCCGATCTCCCGCAGCTCCTGCAGCTGCGCGCGGGCGACCTCCAGATCCTTGACCACCGCAGTCTCGGTCACCTCGAGGGTCAGCCGCGACGGGTCGATGCCCGCTTGCTCGAGCAGCCGCCGGATCATTCGCGCCAGGCCCGGATGGGTGACCTCCGACGCCGACAGGTTGACCGCAACGCGCAGCGGCGCCGGGCAGCGCCCGTCCAGCCAGCGCAGATCGTCCAGGGCCCGCGTCATCACCGCGGCATCGAGCATGAGCGCAGCGCCCGTCGACTCGGCGATCCCGACGAACACCGGCGGAGGGATCTCGCGGCCGTCCGGCATCGTGAGCCGCGCCAGGGCCTCCAGGCCCTCGACGCGTCCGGTCGCGAGATCGACCACCGGCTGGTAGACGACCCGCAGCCGTCCGCTGCTGATGACGCTACGCAGATGGGTCAGAATCTCGAGCCGATTCTCGGACTTGGCCCGCATGCCGGCGTTGAACACGCGCCAGGTGCTGCGGACCTCCTTGGCCCGGTAGAGCGCGATGTCGGCGTCGCGCAACAGGTCCGCGGGCACGACCTCGGCATGGCTGCTTGCGGTCAGCAGGCCGACGCTGGCGGTGATGTTCACCTCGTAGGCACCCAGCTGGAAGCGCTCGGACAGCAGCGCGACGATGCGGGCCGCCAGACGCTCGGCATCGCTGCTGGAGATCTGCGGCGGGCAGATGATCACGAACTCGTCGCCGCCCAGCCGCACGACGCGGTCAGCGGAGCGCACGCTGCGCACGAGCCGGTCGGCGACCAACCGCAGCAGGTCGTCGCCCGCATCGTGGCCGAGGTCATCGTTGACCAGCTTGAACCCGTCGAGGTCGACATACAGGACCGCGAACTGCCCCTCGCCGAGATCGCCGTCCAGGAGGGACTGCAGGTGCTCAGTCGCCCAGCCCCGGTTGAACAGCCCCGTCAGATGGTCGCGCGTGGCCTGCTGCTGCAGGCTCTGGTGGGCGGCCCGAGCCCGCGACTGGGCGCGGTTGTTCTCCTGCAGCAGGCGCGCCATCCGCATCACGATCACCACGCTCACCATGATCGTCACGACAGCCGCGACCGACCCCAGGGGCGGGAGGCCGAGGACGGGCGCAAACAGGTCCACGAATGCCGGCAACGCCAGCGCGATCGCCAGAAACACCAGGCGCGTGGCGTGATCTTCATGCGGCTCCGCGCTGGCGGGCTCGTCGAGCCGCGTCGTGGCGGGGTGCAGGGCCGCCGCAGCCGCCAGGAAATACGCCATCGGATAGGCGAAGTTGCTCACGGCGACGTCGGCAGCGTAGTACCCGACGCCCAAGGCGTAGGTCACATCGGCGGCGTACATCGCCGCGAAGGCCGCCACCATCAGGACCAGCGGCATCCCCCGTCGGCCGGGCGAGAGCAACAGCCACGCGATGCCACCCAGCAGCGGGATGTCGAGCACCGCGTAGATCACCGCCAGCGCCGTCGCGGCGCTCCAGCCATCGCTGATCGTCCCGGGTGCGACGAGTTCCAGTTGGACGAGGATCGTCCCCAACGCGATCGTCAATGCGAGGGCATCGAGCGCCGAGGAGCGTGCGCCGCGCGTGCCGCGCGCGAGCACGAGCCGGATCAACCCGAGGGCGATCAGGAGATAGCCGGCCATGTAGAACGCGTCGGCTATCGAGGGCTGCGGCGGGTCGCCGCCGGCAAGGATGTCGTAGCCGAACCAGATCGTCTCGGCGATCCCCCACGATGCATAGCCGACCGCGAACAGGATCCAGGGACGGCGCGGCTGATCTTGGGTGCGCTGTGCACGCCAGAGCCAGACGGCGCCGGCGGTCAAGGCCGCCATCGCGACCAGCCCGTCGGACGCGGCCTGGTCGAGGAAGATGGCGCTGAAGGCGCTGATGACGGCCGCCACCAGCAGGCCCGCAAAGATCAGCCGCTCGCGGGAGCCGACGGCCCGGATTCGGTGCAGGACCGTCACGCCGAGCCTGCCGACGCGTCCGGAGCGGGCCGGCGCACGCAGACGCCCCGCGGCCGCGGCGCGACCGCCCGGCCGCCGCGCGCCCGCAGGGTGGGAGTCGATGTGTCGCACGAGTGGGAGATCGCGTGCACGGCGGGTGCCCTTCGAACGTGACTTCGAAGCAGGTATCGACATCTCCGACCGCGCACTCAAGCGATCGGGCCCGGTACACGGGACCACCGCGCGCGACGGCCGGCCGTCGCGTTTGGTATGCCTTGCATTCGGCGTTAGCCTCCGCTAAAAGATGGGCTGTGCCACGGCCATTTCCATCCGCGCCGGCCGACGACCGGGCCGGAGGCGAACGACCCCGCGGCTCCGGAACGGGTCTGCGCCGCGCCGCGCTGCCGTTCTCGCCCGCGGTCGAGGACTACGCCAAGACCGTGTACCGGCTCGAGCAGCTGACCGACGACCCGGTTCCGACCGGTACGGTCGCCGCGCGCGTGGACGTCTCCGCCCCGTCGGCGTCCAACATGCTGCGGCATCTTCAGGAGCTGGGGCTTGTGAGCGTCGTGCGTGGGCGCGGCGCGCGGTTGACACCCGCCGGACGCCAGGTCGCCCGCGGTGTCATCCGGCGCCATCGCATCATCGAGTGCTTCCTGATGGAGGTGCTCCGGCTTCCCTGGGATTGCGTGCACGAGGAGGCCGACCTGCTCGAGCACGCGGTCTCGTCCCGAGTCGCCGAGGCGATGTGGGACGCGCTGGGGCGCCCTGCGCGCGATCCCCACGGCGATCCGATCACCGCGCTTGATGATGACCGCGATCCGGACAAGGACGTCTTGGAGCCCCTTGAGGACTGGGAGCCCGACGCGGTCGGCATGCTCGTGCGTGTCTCCGATGCGCAGCCGGAGGCGCTGCGCTACATGGCCGAACACGGCATCGCCCCGGGCCTGCCGGTACGGGTCATCGCCCGCGAGCCGTTCGGCGCCGGCCAGCGCGTGCGGATCGGCGACATCGACCAGACCATCGGACCCGAATTGGCACGGCTGATCTTCGTCCGGCGCACCGCGTGAACGCGACGACCCGCATTCGCCACGGCGACGTGCCTCCGACCAAGGACGTCCTGCCCGGCGATGCGCGGATCATCCAGGCCGCGGCCAGCACGCTGCGCGGCGACCGACGGGGGCTGCGCCGCTACCTGCCGTTCCTGGGTCCGGCGTTCATCGCCGCGGTCGCCTATGTCGATCCGGGCAACTTCGCCGTCAATATGGCCGCCGGCTCCCAGTTCGGGGACCAACTGCTGTGGGCAGTCGTCATCGCCAACCTGATGGCGATGCTCGTCCAGGCGATCAGTGCCAAGGTCGGCATTGCGACGGGCAAGAACCTGGCCGAGCTGTGCCGCGAGCACTTCCCGCGACCGGTGGTCATCGGCCTGTGGATCCAGGCCGAGCTCGTGGCCATGGCCACCGATCTCGCCGAGTTCGTCGGCGCGGCGCTGGGCATCAACATCGTCTTCGGGCTGCCGTTGTTTGTCAGCGGCATGATCACCGCCGTGGCGGCCTTCGGGATCCTGGCGCTCCAGTCGGCGGGGTTCCGCCGCCTCGAGACGGTCATCGCGGTCCTGGTGGGCGTGATCGTGGCGTCGTTTGCCATCCAGGTCGTGCTCGCGCGCCCCAGCGTGCACCAGGTCGCCCACGGCACGTTCGTGCCGGGCATCGGGGGAACCTCGGCGCTCTTGCTGGCGGTCGGCATCGTCGGCGCGACCGTCATGCCGCACGTGATCTACCTGCACTCGGCGCTGACCCAGGGGCGCCTGGTCGGCCGGACGCCGGAGACCCGGCGCCGGATCTACCGCTTCACGCTCATCGATGTGGTCATCGCCCTCGGGATCGCGGGCATCGTCAACATGGCGATGTTGGCCATCGCGGCGGCGGTCTTTTACGACCATGGGATCACCGACGCCGGCAGCAACCTCAAGAGCGCCTCGGCGGGGCTCGGCCACGCCCTGCATTACCATAGCGGGCTGATCTTCGGCATCGCGCTGCTGGCGTCGGGCATCTCCTCCTCGTCGGTCGGGACGATGGCCGGCCAGGTGGTCATGCAGGGCTTCCTGCGCCGCCGGATTCCGGTGTTCTTGCGCCGGGCGGTCACCATGACGCCGGCGCTGATCGTGCTGGGCGTCGCGATCAACCCGGCCGAGGTCCTGGTGCTCAGCCAGGTGGTGCTGTCGTTCGGGATCCCGTTCGCGCTGGTGCCGCTGGTGATCTTCTCGCGGCGGCGGTCGCTGATGGGCAGCCTGACCAACACGCGGCTCACCACGGCCGCCACCGTGCTCGTGACGGCCGTGATCGTCGTCCTGAACGTCGTGCTGATCGGACTTGCAGTGGCGGGCTAGGCCGGCGACGGCGGGCCGCATACCGTTGGGAAAGCCCCCGAGGTATGCGAACATATGTTCGATGACCGCCACCTACATCGAGCTGCACGCCCATTCGGCGTTCAGCTTCCTCGATGGCGCCTCGACGCCCGAAGAGCTCGCCGACGCCGGGGCGGCGGCCGGTTATGCGGCCATGGCCCTGACCGATCACGACAACCTGTGCGGCGCGTTGGCGTTCGCATACGCCGCACGCGATGCGGGCGTCCAGCCGATCACCGGGTGTGAGATCACCCTGGCCGACGACAGTCACCTCACGCTGCTGGCGGCCACGAGCACGGGCTATGCCAACCTGTGCCGCCTGATCACGATCGCCCATGCCCATACGCGCGATGCGCGCGACCGCCGTCCCGGCGCCCCCGCGCTCGACCCTGCGCTGCTGGGCGGCCTCGCCGAAGGGCTGGTCTGCCTGACCGGATGCGCCCGCCAGGGGCTCATCCCTCGGCTGGTCGCCGCCGGGGAGCACCGGCGGGCCGCGACGTGGCTGGCACGCCTGCGGGAATGGTTCCCGCCCGGACATCTGTACATCGAACTCCAACGTCCCCACCGTCGCGGCAGCCATGCGCTCGTGCGGCACCTGCGCGAGCTGGCGCGCAGCGCCGGGATCCCGATCGTCGCCACCGGGGACGTGCACGCCCATCACCCCCATCGCGCATTTCTGCAGGATGCGTTCGTGGCGATTGGCCACCGCCAGACCCTCGATGCGTCCGAGCAGGTCCGGCGCGGCAACCGCACCGCGGTCCTGCGGCCGCCGGAGCAGATGGCCGAATTCTTCGCCGAGGTCCCCGAGGCCGTCACGGCCACCGGTGAGATCGCCTCGCGCTGCACGTTCGATCTCACCCGCGATCTGGGATACCGCTTCCCCGACTTCGTGGCCGGGCATCCCGGCGAATCCGCACGCGAGGCGCTTGCACGCGTGTGCGCCTACCAGTTGGGCGTCCACTACCCCAACGCCCAGCGCCGCGCGCAGGCGCACGCACGCCTGGACCAGGAGCTGGCGCTCATCGAGCACCATGGTCTGGCGGGGTTCTTCCTGCTGCACCGCGACATCCTCGAGCTGGCGTGCGATGTCGCGCTCGAGGTGCGCCCGGCGGGCTCCGCCCGGCGCCAGCTGCCCCCCGGCCGCGGGCGCGGTTCCTCGGTGGGCTCGATCGTTTGCTATCTGACCGGGTTGTCGCACATCGATCCGATCGCCAACAACCTGTTTTTGGGGCGGTTCCTCAACCGCGACATGGCCTCGGTGCCGGACATCGACCTGGATTTCCCGCGCGACATCCGCGAGCGCCTCATCGCCGAGGTCATCAGGCGCTACGGCCACGAGCACGCCGCGCTCGTGGCGGCATTTCCCACCTTCAAGGCGCGCATGGCGATCCGCGAGCTGGGCAAGGCCCTTGCACTGCCCGAGGCCGACCTGACGCGGCTCTCGCGGCTGGCCGATGGCTGGTCGAGCGCAAGCGACCTGCGACAGGAGCTTGTGCGGCTGCCCGACGGCGAGGCCAAGCTGCGCTCGCCGCGCTGGCGGGCACTCGTCTTTCTGGCCGCACAGGCCGCCGGGCTACCGCGCCATCTTTCCCAACACTCGGGCGGCATGGTGGTCAGTGCCCAGCCGCTGGTGGAGTTGGTGCCGGTCGTGCCGGCCGCGATGCGCGAACGCCAGATCTGCCAGTGGGACAAGAACTCCTGCGCGGATGCCGGGTTCGTGAAGATCGATCTGCTGGGGCTCGGCATGCTCTCGGCCGTCGAGGAGTGCGTCGACCTGATCGCCCGCACCGCCCACAAATCCATCGACCTGTCGCGCATCGACTTCGCGGACCCGGCGGTCTACGCCGAGATCCAAGACGCCGACACCGTCGGCACCTTTCAGATCGAAAGCCGGGCTCAGATGCAGAGCCTGCTGCAGACGCGGCCCGAGAACCTCGACGATCTCACGGTGCAGGTGGCGCTCATCCGCCCGGGCCCGGTCTCGGGCGGTGCCGTGCACCCGTATGTCCAGCATCGCCGGGCACGGCGCGCAGATCCGGACTTCGTGCCCCCGTACGATCATCCCCTCCTGGAGCCCGTCCTGGGCGAGACGCTCGGGGTCGTGGTCTTCCAGGAACAGGTGCTCGAGGTCGCCATGGCGTTGGCCGGGTTCAGCCCCGGGGGCGCCGAGGCGCTGCGCCGCGCGATGAGCCGGACCCGTAGCCGGGAGGCGATGCTCAAGCTCTGGGACCAGTTCCGCGACGGTGCGCGCGCCCGCGGGGTCGACGACGAGACGATTACCACGGTGTTCGCCAAGCTGGTCGGCTTCTCGAACTTCGGGTTCCCGAAGGCCCACTCGGCCGCCTTCGCCGTACTCGCCTACCAGAGCGCGTGGCTCCGGCGCGCCTACCCCGCCCAGTTCCTGGCGGCGCTACTCAACGCCCAGCCGATGGGCTTCTACCCCCCGGCGAGTCTCGTGCGCGATGCCCAGCGGCGCGGCGTACGGGTCGTGCCCCCGTGCGTGAATGCCGCCGAGGCGACCTGCACGCTCACCTCGGATGGCGCCGTGCGGATCGGCCTGGGCTATGTGCGCGAAGTGCGCACCGATGCGGCGGCGGCGCTCGTCGCCGAGCGCAACGCCGCCGGCCCCTTCCGTGATCTGGCCGACCTGTCGGCCCGGACCGCGCTGCAGCGCACCCAGCTCGCCCAGCTCGTGCGCTCCGGGGCCTGCGACACATTCGGCCAGCCGCGCCGCGCGATGCTGTGGCAGCTGCCCGGGTTGAGCCGGCCCATTCGCCACGACGCACACACCCAGCTGGCCCTGGCGCTGCCGGCGCCCGAGGCACCGGCGCTGGACGAGCAGGACCGCTTCGAGCGCATCGTGACCGATTACGAGACGATGGGACTCTCGGTCGGCTGGCACCTGCTGGCGATCCTGCGGCCCCAGCTGCCGTCCGACACGCGCACGGCGCGCGAGCTGGGCGAGCTGCCCACCGGCACGCAGGTGTGCGTGGCGGGGATGGTGACCGCCCGCCAACGGCCCGGGACCGCCAAAGGCATCGTGTTCCTGTTGCTGGAGGACGACACCGGCATGACCAACGTGATCGTCTACCCCGACTGCTACGAACGCCACCGGACACTGCTGCGCGCCGAGCCGCTGGTGGTCGTGCACGGACGCCTCGAGCGGCGTGATCGCAACATCAACGTCATCGCCGAGCGCATCGAGCGCATCGCGCCGCCTGCGGACCGCACCAGCGAGGAGGCCGCGCGGGCCCGCCAGGCCGTTCCGGCCGGCCAGCACTTCGGCCGCGGCCGCCGATAGCGGCGACAGCGGGTCCCACGCGCACTACGATTGGCCCATGCATCGGATCCGCTCCCGCCGCCTGCGGCTCATCGTCGTCGCGTCGATCGTCGTCGGCTATGTGATCGGCACGGTCATCGCGCGTCGGCGCGGCTACAACATCGGCGGCGCGACGATCGTACGCTGCCGCCAGGGGCACCTGTTCTCCACGATCTGGATTCCCGGCGCCTCGCTGAAGGCGATCCGGCTGGGCTGGTACCGGCTGCAGCGCTGCCCGATCGGGCACCACTGGACCCTCGTGTCCCCGGTCCGCGACGTCGATCTGACCGCCGACGAGCTCCGCTTCGCACGCGAGCACCACGACGTGCGCCTGCCCTAGCCCCGCCCCGCCGGCTCAGCTGACGCCGGGCCCCGCGGTGCCGGGCAGCACCAGCAGCGCCGGACCGGGCTGCGCGATGACCGTCATCTGGGTGATCTGGGCCGGCACCATTGCGGTGGCGCCGGTCACCGTGGCGGTCCCCTCGTAGTTCGCCCGCCAGGTCGCGGCGACTTCGCGTCGCCCGCCGGCGCCGCTGACCACCAGCTCGCATCGGGTCCCCGGCCGCACGCCAGACAGTGCGATCTCGAGGCGCGAGCCCTCTTGCGTGGCCACCAGCGCGACGCGCCCGGACACGTGGGTCGAGGCGCTGGCCGCCGCGACGACCGTCGCGTGGGCGCCGCCGGGCCCAAGCGCCTGCGACAGGTCAAACCCGCCCAGCGCGACCACCACGCAGGCCGCGGCGATCGCCCCCGCCAGGCGCCGGCGGCGCCGGCGGATCCGCGCCAGCTCCGCCAGCAGGCGCTCGGCGCCCTGCGGCTCGTCGTCGAGCCCGCCGGCCAGCTCCGCCACGGGGACGCCCGCCAGCAGACCGGGCACCGGCGCGAGGCACGCAAGCTCCCGGCTGCAGTCCGGACACTCCTCGAGATGGGCGGCGACGTGGGCCCGCTCGGCCGCGTCCAACGCACCGAGCACGTACGCGCCAAGCTCGAGGCGCACCGCCTGGCAGTCAGCGGAGCTCATGGCGCAGTCCACCCCCGCTCTTCGAGTATGAGCCTGAGCGCCCGCAGCGCGTAGTAGCTGCGCGACTTGACGGTTCCCGGCGGGATGCCGAGCACGTCGGCGCTCTCGGCGACATTCCGGCCCCGGAAATAGAGCTCGACCAGCACCTCGCGATGGGCGGGACTCAGCTGGCTCAGCGCGTCGGTCAGCTGCCACATGTCGAGCTCGCGATCGAACGACTCCACGCCCGCAATCCCTTCGAGCTCGCCGGACCGGGCCTGTTCGCGCGCCGTCGTCGCTCGCCGCTGGCGGTCGATGGCCAGATTGCGCGCGACCCGCATCAGCCAGGGGCGCAGCGGACGGCCGTCGGCGGCGAGGTGTCCCGCGCGCCGCCACGCCCGCAGGATCGTCTCCTGGACGATGTCCTCGGCGGCCTGGTGGTCGTGCGTGATCGCCGCGACGTAGCTGGTCAGCACCGCGCCGTGCTCGTCATACAGCGCGCGGACGAATCGGTCGTCGGTGGCCACCGGATCTCGCTGTCTGCCCACACGGCGTACACGCATACACTCGCTCAACGGTTCAGCGGCCCCGGTCAGCCTCGGTTTAGCGCGGGCGCAGGGCGCCCGTCAACCCCCGCGGCCACTGGAGCGACCCGTCGTCGCGTCACTCACCCGCGGACTGAACCACCCGGACGCCGCCGGCGTGGATGGAACGTGGATGCGGTGCGCGTGCCGGCGCTCGAGGGCGATCCGCACACTTGGCCCCGGCGCCGCATCCCACCCACCGTCAACTCCCCCACTCCCGAAGGAGCCACGATGTCATGCAGTCCGGTACGCCGCCTGGTCGGCCTGGCGGCGATTGCCGTCGTCGCGCCGCTGACGGCGGCAGCGGTCGCCGCGGTGGGCACCGGCAGTCTGGGCCCGGTCAGCGCCACGGCGGCGCCTGCCCACACCACGGCCGTCCGGCCGCCGCTGGTGATCCGCATCTCGGCGCCGGGGTTCGGCCACGTGCTGGCCACCAGCCGCCGGTTGCCGCTGTACACCTTTGGCCCCGAGCGCAAGGACCATCGAATCCACTGCGTCGGTTCGTGCGCCACCGCCTGGCCGCCCGTCATCGTCCCGGCCGGCACCCGGGTCCCGGTCCACATCAAGGGGCTCGCCGGCACATTCGGCACGATCGCCCGCAAGCACGCCCGCCAGCTGACCCACAACCGGCTCCCCTTGTACACGTTCGCATTCGACAGCCCCGGCCAGGTCACCGGCAACCGGACCAACGGCTTCTCGGTCGTCCGCGGCTGACCCCGCCCAGCGCGTCCGGCGGACGCCCCGCACGGAGTGCCGTTCCACGCGTCCGCTGATGGCCCCCGGGCCGCAGGCAGCCCGACGGGCCCAGCTTTGCGGAGGGCAATCATGAGACCTCATCGCACCCGTCACGCCTGCCGCAGCGTTGTCGTGGGCATGGCGGGACTCCCCACGCTCGCGCGGGTTGCGGCCGGCTGCGGCAGCTCGTCGAGTTCGTCCACCACGACGAGATCCCCGACGGCGGCGCCCGCGACGCGCGCCAGCAGCACGACCGGCGCGGCGACCGTCACCGACCGGCACCCTGTCAGCACTCGGGACGGTGCTCGAGAACGCGCAGGGCGGGTGCTCGACGAACGACCGCCAACCCCGCCGGCGGGACGGTCGTGACCTACACCGGGCGCCCCCTCTAGAACTACATCGGCGACTCCTCCATCGGCGACTCCTCGGCCGGGACGGCCAACGGCCAGGGTACGGGCGGGGTGTGGTACGTGGTCACGCCGTCCGGCGCGTACCGCGATTCCAGCTGAGTCGTTGACCCGGCGGGCTCGCCGCCGTCGCGCGGTAGACGTCGGTCACATACGGGAAGGCGATCGGCTCGGCGAGCCGCTCGACCACGGCGTGGACGTCCGCCATCAGTTCCCGTTGCTCATCCTCGGCCATCACCGCCACATAGCTTGTCGACAAGACCCGCTGGTACAGCTGCCGGCGATCGACGGGCTGGAGGTGCCGGAACCCGCAGCGGGCGATGCGCGTGAACCCGCCCGCGCTGAGCACCGGCGTCCAGTCGGTGCCGGCGGCGTACGGGCTGCAGCGGTCCCAGCGCATCGCTTTCGAGAACTCGGCCACCCACTCCACCGACTCGTCCCGGTTATTCCACAGTAACCCCAGCCCGCCGCCGTCGACGAGCACGCGGCGAATCTCCGCCAGCGCACGCGGCGCGTCGAACCAGTGGAATGCCTGCGCGACGAACACCGCATCCGTCGCGGCGTCCGGCAAGGGCATCGCCACGTCGCTGCCGTCCAGCACGCGGACACCGGGCACCGCCGCGTCGAGCACCTCGCGCATGCCCGCGGACGGTTCGATCGCCGTGACGTCGTCGAAGCGCTCCCGCAGCTGGCCGGTCAGCAGCCCGGTGCCGGCGCCGAGGTCGACGACACGGGCGCGGGGCCCGAGCCCCAGCGAGCGCACCAGGAACTCGACGGCCGCTGCCGGATAGCCCGGGCGGGCGGCCTGATACGTGGCCCCGTCCGCGAAACCGCGCGCACCGAGCTCGCGTCGCGGCGGCATGGCAGGGTCCGCCTGGCTCACCGGCACCCGCCGCAATCGCCGGCCGCATGCGCCCTCCGGACCCGCGGCGGCGCGCTCGCGCCGGCCCGCGCCTGCGCCGCACGGACCCACACCGCGCTGTGCCCCGGACCGCCCGCGGACCGCGCTCGGCCGACGGGCCTGCACCCAACAACCCGCATCGCTCCGCGGCTCCTCCAAACGTCTAGGCCCCCTAGCCGGTCGGCTAGTTGGAAAGCTAGCCGATCACCCCGTGGAACTCAGTATCACCTAACTGATCTTCTATAAGAGTTCGCAGGTGATCGTCCCGTGCACGTTCACGGACCAGAAGGTTGGACAAGGGAACGCGTATTTCGGGCAGCTCACACCAATCACGAGGATTCAGCGAGCCCCTCGACGCGAGCGCCTGGACCATCCCGCACGGGCGCACCACAGATTGGTCGATGCCGTTCACGCTCGGTGCACCCCTCGGACCGGCCGGCGATATCCCCATCCCAGAACCCGGCGAGCGACTCGACGAGGCAGCGCGCAATGACGAGGTCGCCGCCACGCTGGCCCCGCCGCCGGCCGGGTACCTCGTCACCGATGACCTCGCGAGTGCCTGGTACGTGCCCGCGCTGCCCGACCAGCGGACGCCGATCGTGCCGGCCGCGCGCCGGATCACCACCGCCGCGCCCAGCATCGCCCCACAGACCGCGATCACGCTCGACTATCCGCTCTCCGAGCCCGCACTGTGGCCCGACGCATTCGATCCGGACTACGGGCGCCCGTTCCGGCCCGAGCGCGCCCAGACCGCGCGCCCCGCAGCGCGTCGCGCGGAGGCGCCCGCGGTCGATCCCGGCTGGGTCCAGCGCCACCGGATCGGCCTGGTCGTCGCCTTCGGGATCATCCCCTTCCTGACGGTCCCGATGATCGCGCTGCTCGGCACGCGGTCGGCACGCCTGGTCCTCGACCTGCAGGTACCGCAGATGTCGTACTTCCTCGATTGGGTGATCGTCGGTGCGGTCACGGTCGTCGCCGGCACCCTGGTCACCATCCGCTACGGCGTCCGGCGCCGCCGGGCCCGCGAGCCCGTGGCCGCGGTCGGCTTCGAGGCCGTGGGCCAGGAGACATGACCCGGCGCACCGAGCTCATCCATCTCGTCGTCGTCTTGCTCGTCAGCGTCACGCTCATGGCGACGACGGTCTTCGTCGTCCTGCGAACGCCCGATCTGATCGCCCTGGCGTACTGGGTCCTGGGGACGACGGTCGTCGGGATCTGTCTGGTCTCGTTCCTGGTCGGCAAGCGCTACACGCACCTGCCCCCGGCGCCGGGCGGCGTCTTGTGCATCGTGCCCGCCTACAACGAGCCCCAGGCCCTGCTCGAGACGACGGTCGGCTCGCTGCTGGCCCAGACGGTCCCGGTCGACATCATCGTCATCGACGACGGTTCCGAGACGCCGGTCCAACCGACCACCGACGACCCGCGGGTGACCTGGCTGCGCCAGGACAACACGGGCAAGCGCGGCGCCCAGGTCGCCGTCCTGCGCGCGATTCCCCGCGACCGGTACGCGTTCATCCTCACCGTCGACTCGGACTCCCAGCCGTATCCGGACGCCTGTGAGCACCTGCTGCGGGCGATGTCGGACCCCGGCGTCCAGGCCGCGACGGGGATGATCTACACCAGCAACCACGACGACAACATCATCAGCCTCGCGGCCGACATGGACATCGGCACCTCCTGCGTGATGATGCGCGCCTCCCGTTCGATGATCGGCGCCCTGGAGACCACCTCGGGGGCGCTCGCGATGTACCGCAGCGCGCTCCTGTACGACTATCTCGACGAATACGCGATCGAGTGCGGGACCGGCGACGACCGCTGGTTGTCGCTCCGGGCGCTGCTGCGGGGCGAAGTCGTGGCGGTCGCCGAGGCTCGCGTGGAAACGCAGATGCCGTCGACGGTGCGCGGCACGTACCGCCAGCGACTGCGCTGGGCACGCTCCTGGTGGTGGATGCTGCCGTTCGTGTTCCAGAACCTGCGCTTCTCGCAGATGATGAGCCCGCTCTACGGGCTGACCCAGCTGCTGATCAGCCCGATCTGCATGCTCTACATCACCCTGGAGGTCATCGGCATCGCGACCGGCAAGCAGCTGGTCGGTACGACGATGCTGGCCGTGGTCATCGCGGCGTACCTGGTGGTGCGCTTCGGTCTGGCGGCGCTGTACCTGGTCGGCCGTCCCCATCTGACCGTCCTCCAGAAGCTGCGGTGCCTGCTGATCGGCACACCGGCCGCGGTCGCGCTCAACCTCGTCCTGTTGTCACCGACGCGCTACTACGCCCTGACCCGCCTGGCCGACAACCGCTGGCAGACCCGCACCGTCGCCCCCGAGGCGTCCTGATCCAAGGTGGGCGGGATCGGCCCCGGACCGGCCGGGGCGCGTGACCGGGCGCCGCGCGATCTCCTGGGGGCGAGTGTCCCGGTCCTCGCGAATCGGTATCCGGCCATACTGGCGCACGTGAACAACTCCCGATTCAGGCTCGGGTGGGCCATCGTCGCACTGTGTGCCGTCGTCGCCGGTGTGGGGCTTCGTCGGTGCCGCGCGCGCCCACGCCGCGCCCGCACCGAAGGTCGTCGTCTCACTCACCTTCGACGACGGCTTCGAGACCGTCTGGGGGGTTCGGCCGCAGCTGCGCAAGTACGGGATGCACGCCACGTTCTTCATCAACAGCGGCAAGCTCAACCAGACCGGGCGCCTGACCTCGAGCCAGGTCCGGCAGCTCGCGGCCGACGGCAACGAGATCGGGGGGCATTCGGTGAGCCACCCGAACATCGCGAATCGTGATCCACTCGAGGCCAAGCGGCAGATCTGCGACGACCGCGTGGCGCTCGCGGGCCTCCTTGGCTCGCCGCCGACCGACTTCGCCTACCCGTACGGGGCCTACACCCCCACAACCCAGGCGATCGTCGCCGGGTGCGGGTACAACAGTGCCCGCCGCGTCGGCGGCGTCGCGAGCCCGTCCTGCCTACCGGCGTGCCCCTACGCCGAATCGATCCCGCCGGCGGACCCGTATGCGATCCGGACCGGCGTTTCCGTCGTGCCGTCGACCGCGGCGACGGCCCCCGAGAGCGAGGTGGGCGCAGCCCTCCGGCACGGCGGCGGCTGGCTGGTGTTCGTATTCCATGCCTACTGCGACGGCTGCTCGGGAATCGGCGTCAATCCGGCCAACCTCGAGCATCTGCTGGCATGGCTCAGGTCGATGCGCGCCAATGGCGTCGCGGTCGAGACGGTGCGCCAGGTGGTCCGCGGCCCGATCCGCCGGCTCGTCGCCGGGCCGCCCCCGCGTGCCAGCACGGCGCTGCTGAATCCGTCGCTCGAGACCCCCGGCTTCGGCCGAGTCGCCCCGGACGATGAACAGAGCGACTGCTGGGAAGAGGCCGGCTACGGCGCCAACAGCGCGGCCTACGCCCGGGTCGCCGATGCGCACGCCGGGCACTGGGCCGACCAGATCACCGTCGCGCAGTACTCGACCGGGGACGCCAAGGTGCTCGTGCGCCAGGACCTCGGGACCTGCTCGATCCCGGTTACCGCGGGCAAGAACCTGATGCTCAGCGCCTGGGTCAAGTCGTCGGCCCCAACGCGCTTGGTGGTGTTCTACCGCCAACAGGCCGACCAATGGGCATACGCCGCCGGATCGCCGACGTTCCCGCCCGACCCGAGCTGGCACCAGATCAGCTGGACGACGCCGGCGGTGCCGGCGAACGCGGCGCGCATGAGCTTCGGCGTGTCGGTGGCAAGCGTCGGGGCGGCGACGGTCGACGACTTTGGCCTGGTGGTGCACAGCCCACCCAACGTGGTCGGCCAGAGCAATCGCGCACGGCTGATCGCGATCTCGGGCGTCGTGATCGTCGCCGTCGGCCTGGTGCTGTTCTGGCGGCGTCGGCGCGGCGGCGCGCGCCGCGGGCCCGGCAGACCGGACAGGTACAGCCAGAGCCGCTGACCCGTCGGTCGGCCGCTCAGCCCCCCGCCAACTCGGCGAGTCGCGTGACCGTACGCCAGTTGCGCGTCGTCGCGGCAATCTTCAACCGGCGCTCGAAGAACTCATTGCTGAGGACCGTCCGGCCATATCCGGTCGGGCACCAGACGTAGATCTCGTGCCCGTGCAGGGTGCACTCGTCGGCGCCCTCGGCCGCGGTGTCCAGGTCCGGCCAGCAGCGCGGGGTCCGGCGCGCCGTCAAGAAATGTCACATACAGCCGATTCGTCTCGCCCCGCGTCGCGTACGGGTTGTGCGCGAGTATCCGCCGGAGGGCGGACGGGGTGCGCAGGAGTACCGTGACACGGTGGCCGAGCTCGGCGGCGATCGCGCCCCGGATCTCATCGGCCAACGCCGACGGGTCGTCGCGAGGACTGTCGAACAGCACGTTCCCGCTCTGGATGTAGGTCGCGACGTCCGTGTGGCCAAGCCCGCGGAACAGCTCCCGCAGCTCACGCATCGGCACCGAGCGCCCGCCGACGTTGACGCCCCGCAGTAGCGCGACAAAGCGGTTGGGCGCGGACGGCGTGCCCGCGTCCGACCCGGTGCCGGACGCGCCCCCCACCGCTCAGCCGTCCGGTGGGTCCTGGCCCCCGCCATCCTCCTGCTCCTGGCGGTACTGCCGGAACACGTCCATGAGGTCCGCCTGCGCGGATGGGGGGAGCGCCTCCGGTTCGACCTTGCCGAGGGCGGCGACCATCGCGCGGATCTGCGCGACGTGCGCGCTGCAGTTCGGGCACGAGCGCAGGTGGCGCTCGTCGCTGCGCCGCTTGCGCCAGGACGGCGCGCCCTCCAGGTAATCGGTCGCAAGCTCGCCGGCATCCCGACAGGCCAGATCCGCAGACAGCAGCGGCACCGCTAGTCCCCTCCCTCGAGCAACGCCTCAATACTACGACGCAGTCCCGGGCGGCCCCGGTGGAGCAGCATCCGCTGATTACCCGGCGTGATCTCAAGCATGTTGCGCACCTCGTCAGAGGTCAGTTGCTCGATGTCGCGCAGCGTTACGACGACGCGCCGCGCTCTGGGGCAGCTCGTCGAGCGCGGCGGTCAGGTGCGCGAGCATCGGCGCGGCGGCCAGACGCTCCTCGACCTCCTCGAGGCGTTGGCCGGAGGCGTTCCCCAAGCCGATGTCAGCGCACGAAGAGGATGCGCAGGCTCAGGAGCGCCAGGAGCCCAGCGATCACCCCGAGCTCCTTCCACAACAACCGGCGCTCGGTGCGTCGATCATGGGCCAGCTGGTGCTCGGGGTCCCAGGGCTGGCGGACGGGTGCTGGCGAGTCGGTCATCCGAAGACCTTTCCGGTGTTCTCGGTCTTCTCCCATTCATCTCCGCCCCCGGGCTTCCTTCACGTACGCGGCAAACGTGATCGCGTCCATGGGTGCGCTCCCGTTCTCCCCCGGATGACCCAGTTCCTCGGATAACCTGCATCCGCGCGGCCTCCCCCGGGCCTCTCCCCGTGCACCCGATATCCCGATCGACGATCCCGGACACGAATGTTCCTCGCACTCCGAGAGGTCAGGCGCGCCAAGGCGCGCTTCGGCCTGCTGATGGCCGCAATCGCGTTGCTGGTGTTCTTGATCCTCACCCAGCAGGCATTGCGGACCGGCTTGATCACGTCGTTTATCGGCGCGATCCAGCGCCAGTCCGCGCCGGTCCTCGTGTATTCGGTCGACGGGGAACGCACCCTGCAGGGCAGCATCGTCAGCCCCGACCTGGAGGCGGCGATCACGCGGGTCCCGGGCGCGGCAGAGGCCGGCCGGATCGGCCAAAACACCTTCACGGTCGCGGTCAACGGCCGCCCGCAGTCCGATGCGGCGCTGATCGGATACGAACGACGCGGGCTCGGCGCCCCCAGCAGCTTGAGCGCCGGCCGGCTCCCCGACGCACCGGGCGAGGCCGTCGCGAGCGCCAGCGATTTCGCGATCGGTGACCACATCAGGATCGTGGGCGGGGCGCCGGGACCGGAGCTGACCGTTGTCGGGTTGGCCCGCGACGCACAGATCAATGTCACCCCCACCCTGTTCGTCGCGTGGCCGGACTACGTGGCCGCCTCCCGTGCGGCGAACCCCAATGCGGCGGCGATCCTGCCGAATGTCATCGGCGTCAGCCCTGCGCCCGGCGTCAGCCCGGCGCAGCTTGCGGCCCGGATTGACGCAGCCGTCCCGCAGGCCGATGCACTGACCAGGTCACAGGCCGCCGCCGACACGCCCGGGGTCACGTCGATCAAGGGCTCGTTCGATGTCATCTTCGTGCTGTTCGCGCTGGTGGTCCCGCTCGTTACGGGTCTGTTCTTTCTGATCATCACGCTCCAGAAGTCGCGTTCGCTCACCCTCTTGCGTGCGATCGGCGCACCGGCCGCGGTGCTCGTGCGCGCGCTCCTCGTGGAGGTGTTGATCATCCTCGGCGGCGGCATCATCATCGGCACGCTGCTGTACACGCCCCTCTCGCAACTCCGGATCGGCGCCTTGTCGTTGCGCTTCGACCCGGTGGCGGTCCTTGAGTGGGCGGTGTTGCTGCTGATACTGGGGGTCGTGAGCGCCTTCGCAGCCGTGCAGCGCGTGTTCCGGATCGATCCGGTGGAGGCGACGACCGGTGAGGGCGGCCGATGAAGCTCGCCCTGCGTGAGCTGCAGCGCCGGCCGGGGCGCTTTGTCGTCGCCACGGTCATCCTCACCCTGATCGCGCTGCTACTGATGTTCCTGGGCGGCCTGCTCGACGGCCTGGTCGGGAGCAGCACGGGCGCGCTGCGGGCACAGCGAGGGCAATTCATCGTCTACTCGTCGACCTCACGCAACGCCCTCGTACGCAGCCGCATCACCCCCGCTACCCAGGTGCAGATCGCCGGCGTCGCCGGCGTCGCCAACACCGGCGGGCTCGGAAGCGTCCAGGTAGGCGCACGCGTTCCGGGCCACGGCCCGCGGGATCTGGTCCCGGTGGTGCTGTTCGGCTACGAGCTCGCCCCGCGCGGGCTGCCGCTCGAGCCGCCCGCCCCCGGCGAGGTGTATGCCGATAGCACCCTCAAGGCCCAGAACGTCTCGACCGGCACGGTCGTCGAACTCGGCCCGGCGCGATCGCCGGTACGCGTCGTCGGATTCGTCGACGACAGCCAGTACCTGGGCCAGTCGTCCCTATGGGGATCGTTGGCAACGTGGCGACGAGTCCTCGACGACAACCGACCCGGCGAACGGGTCGGCGCCGGGACCGTCCAGGCGGTCATCGTCCGCCAGAACCCCGCCCACAGTACGACGGCGCGGGCCATCGACCTGGCCACCGGGGGCGCAACGACCACGCTGACAATCGACCAGGCCATCAACGACCTGCCGGGCGTCTCGCAGCAGCAGACGACCTTCAACGAGATTATCGGCGTGACGGTCGTGATCGCGATCGTCGTCGTGGCGCTCTTCTTCGCGCTGATCACCATCGAGCGCACGGCGCTGTACGGCGTGCTCAAGGCGTTGGGCGCGAGCTCGTCGACGCTGTTCTGGGGTGTGCTGGTCCAGGCGCTGGTGGTCACGCTGATCGCATCGGCCGTCGGCATCGCAGCGTCGCTCACCCTCGCCGCGCTGATCCCGCCGGGATCGATCCCCTTCGTCGCCACGCCCGTGCGCCTGTCGACCAGCGTCGCCTACCTGGTGATCGCCGCCGTGATCGGCTGCGCGTTCTCGCTGCGCCGCGTGCTCCGGATCGACCCGGCGGCCGCGATCGGTGGTGGCCCGTGACCGGCCGCAGCGTCTACCCGGATCGCCCGTCCCCGCAATTGCGGAGACCTCGATGCCCGTAGTGCGCACCGATGTGGCCCTGTCGATGCAGGGAGTCCGCAAGACCTTCCGCGTCGGCGACGACGAGGTCGTCGCGCTCGACGGCGTCGACCTCGACGTCGCCGCCGACGAGATTCTGGCGCTGGTGGGCCCGTCCGGATCGGGCAAGACGACGCTCTGCTCGATCGCCGGCGGCCTCCTGACGCCCACGGCGGGATCGGTGGTCGTGGGCGGGCAGGACATCTCGGACTACGGTCCGCGCCAGCTGACCGAGTTCCGGCGCAGCTCGGTGGGGTTCGTGTTCCAGACCGTAAACCTCGTGCCGTTCCTGACCGCCCGCGAGAACCTGCTGGTCGTCGACGAACTCGGCCCGCGCAGCGGCGCCAGGGGACGCGCGCGCGCCGACCAACTCCTGGAAGAACTCGGCCTCACCGATCGCGCCAAGAATCTCCCGGCCCAGCTTTCGGGCGGCCAGCGCCAGCGCGTGGCGATCGGGCGCGCGCTCATGAACGAGCCCGCGCTCGTGCTCTTCGACGAACCGACCTCCGCGCTCGACACCGAGCTCGGCGATCAGGTCGTCCACCTGATTCGCCAGGAGATGAAATCGCGCGGCAAGGCGGCGATCATCGTGACCCACGATGACCGCATCACCCACTACGCCGACCGGATCGTGCGGATCGTGGACGGCCGCGTCAGCGACGCGGGCCTGCCCGCCGCCTGATCCGCGTCACGGCGTGGTGCGTTCGCGCGGGGACACCGCGCGCTGCGGCCCCGCACATGTGCCCCCGCCGGCGAACCTGACCCGGCCATCGCCGGGGTGTCGGATCAGGCCGTGAAGCTCTTCCCGCAGCCGCATGAGGCGGTCGCGTTCGGATTCTTGATGACGAACCCGGCCCCCTGGAAGCTGTCCTCGTAGTCCACCTGGGCCCCGAGCAAGTACGGGACGCTGAACCGGTCGACGATCACCGTCGCGCCGGCGTCCTCGACGATCTCGTCGCCGTCCTCGGGCGCGCCCAGCGAGAGCGCGTACTCGAATCCCGAGCACCCGCCGGGGATCACCTGCAGGCGCAGCCCTGCGCCGGGGCCTTCCTCGGCGACAAGTTCCTTGAGATGCTCGGCAGCTGAAGCGGTGAGGGTCACCATCCGCGCGTCCGTCCTTTGGGCTCGACCTGCGACGCCACCAATTGTGGCAGGACCGCCGGCACAGCGCAAACTGATTGCCCGGTGAATCACACGGACCCGCCGCCGCTCAGCGGTTGCGCCTCGACACGCGTTCCGCATGCATTACCTGGCGTCCAGCACCGCCCGCAGCCGTCCGACGAGGCCGGCGACGTCGGTGTCGAGCGCGCTCGCAACGAGCGTGGTGACCCCCGCCTCCCGCAGGGCCTGGATGCGGTCGGCGATCGTGTCGGGCGGTCCGCAGAGCGTCAGTGCCCCCAGCATGTCCGGCGGGATCGCGCGCGCGGCGGCGTCGCGACGCCCGGACAGGTAGAGGTCCTGGATCGTCCGCGCCGCCTCCGGCCACCCGAGGCGTGCGATCACCTCGGTGTAGAAGTTGGCCGCGCGCGCGCCCATGCCCCCCACATATCGCGCGATCTCCGGCCGCATCAGCTCCCGCAGCGGCGCCACCTGCTCCTCGGCACCGATCGCGACCGCCATGCTGACCGTGATCTGCAGTGCACCCAGCCCAGGAGGGCGGCGCGTCGATCCGCGCGCCAGGGCGCCGCCCCAGGCGTCCTCGACCCGCTCCGGGACGAAGAACAGCGGGTACCACCCGTCGGCGATCTCGGCGGCGAGCTCGACCATCCCGGGCCGCATCACGGCCAGGTGGATCGGGATCTGGGGCACGCCGCCCGGGCTCAGCAGGCGCAACGGGCGACCCAGCCCGGTGCCCGCGCCCTCGGGCAGCGGCAGCTCCACGGTCTGCCCGGCATACCGCGACAGCCCGCCCGCCCACAGCAGGCGGCAGATCGCGACCGTGTCGCGCACGCGCGCGGCCGGCCGCGTGAAGGGCACCCCGTGGAAGCCCTCGATCACCTGGGGCCCGGAGCTGCCGAGGCCGAGCTCGAAGCGGCCGCCCGAGAGCACCGCGAGGCTCGCCGCGGTCTGGGCGATCAGCGACGGCGTCCGCGTATGGACCGGGATGACGCCCGCGGCGATCGTCAACCGCTCGGTGCGCGCGGCCAGAAAGCCCAGCTGACTCGGCGCGTCGTAGCCCCAGGCCTCGGGCACCCAGACCACGTCAAGGCCCGCCTGCTCGAGCGCCGCGATCCGGTCGATCTGCGCGCGTGGCTCCCTGGTGTAGTCGATCGTCATCCCGAGCCGCATCGGCCGTCCCTTCGCCCCGCGCCGGCGCCAGCAGCCTACGCGGGCCGACCGGCTACCGCACGAGCCCGGGCAGGTACTCGGCCGGGTAGCGCGCGCCCGCCGCCGCGCCCCGTGGCGCGATCGCATCGAGCTCGATGAGGTCGGTGGCGCTCAGGCGCACGTCGACGGCACCGGCGCTGTCGGCCACATGCGCGGACTTGCGGGCACCCACGAGCGGGACGACGTCCCCGCCCTGCGCGCACAGCCATGCCAGGGCGAGCTGCGCGAGCGTAATACCCCTGGCCTCGGCGAAGTGCGCGAGCGCATCGACGATGGCGAAGTTGGCGTCCAGATCGGCACCTCGGAACCGGGGGACCGCCCGGCGCCAGTCTCCCTGCTCCAGGTCGTCGGGCCGCCGGATTCGGCCGCCCAGCAGTCCCCGCGAGAGCGGGCTGTACGCCACGAACCCGATGCCGAGCTCCCGGACGGTTGGGAGGATCTCGACTTCAACCTCCCGCGTCAGCAGCGACCATTCGCTCTGCAGCGCGGTGATCGGGTGCACGGCGTGCGCGCGGCGGATGGTCGTCGGGCTGGCCTCCGAGATGCCCAGGTACCGCACCAACCCGTCCTCGACGGCCGTGGCCATCGGCTCCCAGGTTGCTTCGATCGGCCGGTCGACCGGAACGCGGTGCAGGTACCAGATGTCGATGTGGTCGACACCCAGACGCTCGAGGCTCCCCTCGATCGAGCGCCGCACGACCTCCGACCAGGGCCGATGCTCCGTGCTGTACTGGCGGAAGTTGAACTTGGTGGCCAGGAGCACCCGGTCGCGATAGGCGGCGATCGCGCGACCGACCATGCGCTCGTTGTCGCCGCTGCCGTATACCTCCGCGGTGTCGATGTGGGTGATCCCGAGTTCGCGCGCCCGCTCGAGCGTGGCGAAGGCCTCGCGCTCGTCGATCGCGCCGTAGACCCCGGTGAGCGCCATCGCCCCGAACGCGATCGTCGACGACGACGGACCCGAGGCCCCCAGCTGGCGGTACTCCACGTCGCTCCCTCCTGTCCGGGCCGGCACACGTGGCCGGCACGCCCCTGCGGTCATCCTGCCAGCAGGTGTGCCCCCGACGCCCCAGAGAAGCGGGCCCCCGCCGGTCGGTCAGTGCGTGTGGCAACCGGCTCGAGTAGAATCGCCGAACGGCGCCCCCGCGACCGAGCGAGGTCCGTTCGTGATCACCCTGCTGCAGTGCGGCAAGTGTCCGTGGGCCGCGCCGTCCCCCAGACGCTGGCCAACGCGGCACAGGACTACGGCGTCGTGCAGGTACCGTATGACCGCGGCCTGCGCCACCTGGTCGTCGCCCTGACCGCACAGGACACGACCCCGGTGCGCATCGACCGCGACACCATCTTTTCGGACTCCCGCCGAATCGTGGCCTGCCTGTACGAGACCTACGGCGACGCACGCCAGCACGAGCGCGCAGGGGAGATCCGTCAGGAGATCCGCGAGACCGCCGCACACCACTAAGGATCGGAGACCGCACCCATGCCGGAGCGTTACGCCAAGGTCGACCCCAGCACGTTGCAGGAGCGCGAGCGCAAGGGCGGAGGTGCGGCATCGCGCGATCTCGGTGGGGCCCTCGGGGCGGAGAACCTCACCGCACGGGTCTGGCGCTTCGGCCCCGGCCACGAGATGGCGTACCACCGGCACCGCGCCCAGGAGGAGTTCTACCAGCTGGTCTCGGGTGGGCCGCAGGAGGTCCTGATCGAAGGCGAGCCGGTCGTCGTCACCGACGGCGAATGGCTGCGCCTCCCCAAGGACACGACCCGCAAGATCCAGAATCACACCGAGCGCGAGGCCATCTGGCTGACGATCGGGGCGCCGCCCGGGGACGGCATCATGGACGGCGTGCGGATCGACATCGCGACCGGGCAGGAGATCCCCCGCTAGGACCCTGGGGGACCCGGGACGCGGCGCCTGTACGATCGCCGGCAGCCGACGCGGCTCGACCGCGCGCCCCGCCGGCGACCCCACGGCCCGATGACCAGCTCCTCCCCAACCACCGCCCACCGGCGGGCCCGTCTCGGATCGGGGGCCGCGCTGTGGGCGTGCGCGATCGTCGCGGCCGCGGGCGCCGCGGCCCTGGTCGGCATCGCCACCCGCAACGGGTCGGCCATCTCGCCCGATTCGGCGACCTACGTCGCCGGCGCACGCAACCTGGTCGCCGGTAACGGCTACTCGGACTTCGCCCTCGTGCCCATCACCGACTGGCCGCCCGGGCTGTCGGTGACGCTGGCCGCGCTGCACTGGGCGGGCGTGGGCGCCGTGACTGCGGCCCGCTGGCTCAACGCGGCTGCCCTCGCCGCGGTCGTGCTCATGACCTTCGCACTCGGGCGCCGGTATCTCGGCCGCGGCTGGTTGGCGCTTGCGGCGGCGCTGATCGCGGGATTCGCGCCGGCGATGCTCGGCGTCTTCTCTTTCATCTGGAGCGAGCCGGTCTTCTGCGCGCTGTGCTTGGGCGTCTTGCTCGTCTTGGAGCCCGTCGCCCGGAGTCCCCGTGCATCGTGGTGGCTGATCGCCGCGGCCGGGGTGCTGGCCGGTGCCGGGTTTGCCTACCGTTACGCGGGGATGACCCTCGTCGCGCTCGCGGTGATCGGCGTCGCCGTCGGCGCGTGGGGCAGCGGGGCGGGGCGGGTCATCAGCCGTGCCGCCGGCGTGCTGGCGATCGCCCTGGTGGTGCCCGCGCTGATCGTGGGGCGAAACCTCTCCCACGGGTCGCTGACCGGGCAGCGCATCCCGTCCGCGGCGACCCTGCACGGTGTGCTCGACAGCTCCGAGCACTTCTTGGCCGGGTGGCTGCTGGCGGATCACCATCCGGGACGGTCCGTCGGTGCGGTCGTGATCGTGGCCGTCATCGCCGCGTGTGGAGTCGGGATCGCCCTCCGCGTCCGCGCGGTCGGCCTGCGCACACCGGCCGCCCGTGCGCTCGTTCCGCCGATCGTCTTCGTCGTCGGCTATGCGCTCTACATCCTCATCACCGAGTTCCAGACGATGATCGATCCCCCGGGCGACCGGATCTGCTCGCCGATGCTTGCGCCGGCCGCGGTCCTCGTCATGGTCGCCGTCGACGCGTCCCTGGACCGCTGCCCAGCGCGCTTCGCGGCATGGTGCACCGGCGTGGCGGTCATCGTGCTCGGCGTCTGGATCGCGGCGATGCTCGTCACCTCGGCGGCCCACGCACGCTCGCTGGGCCGCCAGGGCGTGCGGTTCACGGCCGACGGGGTCAGCGTCGGCAACTGGACGGACTCCACCTTCATGCGGGCGGTGACGGCGCTGCCGCCCGGGAGCGTGCTGTATTCCAACCAACCCGGCGGGGTCTACCTGGCGACCGGGCGCCAGCCGATCGCCTACTCCGGGCAGCCCACGGCGTACCCGCCCATTCCCGTGGACCGCCAGGCCACCGCACTGATCGCGCAGATCATCGCCGCGCGGGGCCCCGTCTACCTGGTGTGGTCGCTGCCCAACCACCGCCCCCACCTGGTCACCCCGCAGGATCTCGCCGCCCGCGGGGTACGGCTCGCTCCGGTGCTGGTGAGCCCGCGCGGGATCATCGACCGCGTCGGCAGCTGAGCACGATCGTGCCTAGGCGGCTGATCCCTCGCCGGGGGCGGGGCTCAGCCCGAACGTCTGCCGGACGTTGGTGATCATCCGCTGGAACTCGCCGGCATTGCGCAGGGCGTAGTCCTCGGCGTTGTTGTTGAAGACCACAATCACGTCCTCGACCCGCTTGCTCATCTTGGTCACGGGTGCGATGAACTCCTCGAGCTCCTCGGCCGAGTAGCGGTAGTTGAACCGTTCGGCCACCGAT
This sequence comes from uncultured Thermoleophilia bacterium, assembly GCA_963773325.1. GTDB lineage: Bacteria > Actinomycetota > Thermoleophilia > Miltoncostaeales > Miltoncostaeaceae > CAITWD01. The sequence goes on from CAVZAI010000002.1 coordinate 85,861, forward strand.
TGGGCGCCCTGCCAGCTCTCGGCGTTGCGCCCGTGCAGCCGCAGGTACGCCGAGCTCCGGACAGGTCACCTCGATCAGCGGCGGCATCGCCGAGACGGCGTCGGTGCGCGGGGCATCGACGCACACGTAGGCGGCGTCGCGTTCGGCGAGCATCGCCATGGTCGCCTCGCGCGCGGCGCCGGTGACCCACGAACGGTGCCGGAACTCGACCGCGACGCGCACCGGCGCCAGACGGGCGATGATCCGCGCCACCTCTGTGCGCTGGGCGTCGCCACAGGCCACCCACGGCGGCAGCTGCAGCAGGATCGCCTCGAGCTTGTCCCCCATCGGGCCGAGCGCCTCGAGCAGGGTGTCGATCGCGGCGTCGCGCAGCTCGCGGGACGGGCGGGCGATGCGCCCGCGCGAGTCGGCCGCGAACGGCAGGGTGCGCAAGGGGCCCGGCAGCCGCGACGGGTCGCTGCGGTGGCCCGAGATCACCTGGTGGGCCTTGACGACGAAGCGGAACCCTTCCGGGGTGCGCGCGGTCCAGTTCTCGACCGTACCGATCGCCGGCAGCGCGTAGAAGGTGGCGTTGACCTCGACCATCGGGAAGTGCTCGGCGTAGTAGCGCAGGCGCCCGGCGGCGTCGTTCTTGACCTCGGGCGGGTACCAGCCGGCCTTGATGAACTCGGGGTCCGTCCACGAGGCGGTGCCGACGAAGATCGCCATCAGCCGCGCACCGGCTGGCGCAGGGAGGATCTGGGAGTGCGGCGCATGGCGCCTGCGAGCTTAGCGCCCGTCCGGCACCAGTTGACCGTTAGCCCTGGGGTTCGGGTTCCTGCTCGGGCACCAGCGCGGCCGGATCGCGCTCGACCAGCCGGTCGAGTGCGGCGACGACCTCGGGGCAGAACTGGGTGCCCGACAGGCCGCGGATCTCCCGCACCGCGTCGCGGAATGCCACCGCGATCCGGTACGGGCGGTCGTGGATCATGCAGTCCAGCGCGTTGGCCACCCCGATGATGCGGCTCTCGATGGGGATCTGCTCGCCCGCCAGGCCAGTGGGATAGCCGCTGCCGTCGAAGCGCTCGTGGTGGAAGCGCACGAAGGTGCGTACGTCGCCCAGATCCGCTCCGGAGAGCATCCGGTAGGCGATCTCGGGGTGCTGGCGCATCTCGTCCCACTCATGCGGCTCCAGCGGCCCGGGCCGGCTGATCAGCTCGTCGCTGACGCCGATCTTGCCGACATCGTGCAGCAGACCCGCCAGGCGCACCTCTTCGATCCGGTCGACCGAGAGGCCGAGCTCCTGGGCGAGCAGGGCACTGATGTGCGCCACGTTCTGCGAGTGTCCGCGGGTCGTCGGGTGCCGGTCATCCACCGCCGCCGCGACGCCGACGATCGTCGCCAGCAGCGACTCGTTGGCCTGCTGCTCGCGCAGGTCCTGGTCGTCGATCATGGACGCGACCTCGCGATCGAACAGGAAGGTGCGCTCGCCGCCGTGCCGGCGGGCCAGCGCGAGCGCCGCGCGGGCGAACCGCGCCAGCTGATCGGCGTTACCGGCCTGGTCGGGGAAGCTGGCGACGCCCACCGAGAGCCCGACTCCGGCGGGGACGAGCCCGGCGGTGCCGCAGTCCTGGCGCACGCGCTCGGCGATGCGGAACGCATCGAGGCCCGCCGAGGCCGGCAGGATGATCGCCAACTCGTCGTCGGCGATGCGACAGCCGACGTCGGTGGCGCGCAACCCCGACACGATGTGGTCGACCAGGTTCCCCAGGAAGGTGTTGGTCGAGTCAGTGCCGGCCTCGCGGCGCAGCTCGTTGAGCCCGTCGACGCCGAGCACCACCAGCGACAGCGATTCCCGGCTGCGGATCGCCCGGTGGGTCTCCTGCTCGAGGCGCGTGGCGAAGTAGCGATCGTTGAAAAAGCGGGTCACCGGGTCCACGGTCGCCAGCGCCGCGATCCGGCCGCGCATGGCCGCCGCGCCCAGGGTCGCCGTGGCGTGGTCGACCAGGCTTTGCAGGGCCTCGAGGTCCTCGGCATCGACGCCGCCGACATGATCGGTCACGATCGCCAGGATGTAGGTGTGGTCGTCCTCGCCCCTCACCACGACGAGCCCGATGCCGACCACCCCGAGCTCACGCAGCGGGGACGCGGCCGGCAGCGCGCCCGACCAGGGACGCCCCTCGACGCACAGGCGTGAGAGCTCGGTCGCGACGAGCCCGCCAAGCGTCTGCTCGGCGACCGGATCGAGCCCGGTCCCGGCGATGATGCGACCCTGCTCGGAGGCGCCCGAGACCAGGATCCCTCCGACCCCGCCCACCAGCGTGCAGCTCGCGTCGACCAGACGCCCCAGCCCGCGGTCGGCGACGTCAAGATCACGCAGCGAGCGTACCGCCCGCGCCAGTCGGCGCGCACGGCCGCGCTGTTCGACGGCGCGCCGCCCGAGCCGCTCGGTCGCCAGTGCCTGCGCGAGCTGCGCGGCAAGGATGTCGACCACCGGCCCCGGTTCGGCGTCAATCTGCTCACCCCACAGCGACAGCGCACCGAGTTGCACGCCCGCAGCCATCAGGCACACGACGTGACGGGCCCCTTCGGCCGGCGCCTCGCCCGTGCGCGCACAGGTCTCGGGCGCGCCCACGTCATTCAGGCGCACCACTTCCCCGCCCTCGGCGGCGCACAGCTCGCAGGCAGCCTCCAGCGCGATCGCGCAGAGCCGCTCGGGGTTGCGCTCGTTTGCCATGAGGTCGACGGCCTGCGCCAGCCGCACCGTCGCCACGTCGTCCTCGTGTTGCCGCGCCCCGGTAATCACACGGCCTCCTCGCCGTTGATGCTTGCGTGTACCCCATCGGCACACCCCTGCACCAACTCAAGGGCCGAGCACCCCGGGAATGCCCACGGTGCGGGCATCCCGGGAGCGGCACGCGCTCAGGCAGGCAGCGCCGGCATCGCGGCGAGCTCGGCGGTGGCGTGGTCGAGCTCGTCCTGGCTGAACTCGGAGTCCACCATCTCGCCGGCCAGGTACTGCTGGTAGGCGGCCATGTCGAAGTTGCCGTGGCCGCACAGGTTGAACAGGATCGTCTTGGCGACGCCCTCTTGACGGGCGCGCTCGACCTCGTCGACGACCCCACGGATCGCGTGCGAGGCCTCTGGCGCCGGAATGATGCCCTCCGCCCGGCCGAATGCCACCGCCTGCTCGAAGCACTCGACCTGCCCATAGGCGCGCGCCTCGACGAGCCCCGTGTGCACCAGGTGCGAGACCAGCGGCGCCATGCCGTGGTAGCGCAGCCCGCCGGAGTGGATCGACGGCGGCACGAACGAGTGCCCGAGGGAGTGCATCGGCAACAGCGGGGTCATGCCGGCGGTGTCGCCGAAGTCGTACCCGTAGACCCCGCGCGTCAGGCTCGGGCACGAGGCCGGCTCGGCGGCGACCACCTTGATCTCGGCGCCGGCGAACTTCTGGGCCAGGAACGGGAACGCCAGCCCGGCGAAGTTCGAGCCGCCGCCCACGCAGCCGATGACGACGTCCGGCTGCGCCCCGGCCAGCTGCATCTGCTCGATCGCCTCCTGGCCGACCACGGTCTGGTGCAGCAGCACGTGGTTGAGCACGCTGCCCAGGGCGTAGTTGGTGTCCTCGCGGGTCGCGGCGTCCTCGACCGCCTCGGAGATGGCGATCCCGAGGCTGCCGGTCGAATCCGGGTGCTCGGCCAGGATCGCCCGCCCCGCGTTGGTCTCCGGGGACGGGCTGGCCACGCACTCACCGCCCCAGGTCTCGATCATGACCCGGCGGTAGGGCTTGCTGTCGTAGCTGACCCGCACCATGTACACCTTGCACTCGAGGCCGAACAGCTGGCAGGCGAGCGCCAGCGACGACCCCCACTGGCCGGCACCGGTCTCGGTGGCCAGGCGCCGCACGCCCGCCTCGGCGTTGTAGTAGGCCTGCGGCACGGACGTGTTGGGCTTGTGCGAGCCGACCGGGCTCGAACCCTCCCACTTGTAGAAGATCTTGCAGTCCGTTCCGAGCGCCCGCTCGAAGCCGACGGCGCGGTGCAGCGGGGTCGGACGCCATAGTGCATAGACCTCGCGCACCGGGTCGGGGATCGCGATCCAGCGGTCCTGGCTGACCTCCTGGAGGATCAGCTCCATCGGGAAGATGGGGGTCATCATCTCCGGCTGCAGCGGACTCCCGTCGGGGGCCAGCGCCGGCGGCAGCGGCGTCGGCAGATCCGCGGCGATGTTGTACCAGCGCGTCGGAATCTTGTCTTCGGTCAGCAGGTAACGATGCTGCGACATGCGGTCCCCTCTCGGCCCTCGGCAACGATGGGTTCCAGTCTAGTCCCCGCCGGCGTGCGGACCGCGCCGCGCGAACCGCGTCAGTCGCCGAGTTTGTGCAACTCCTGGTCGAGTCGCGCGAGCTCGTCCGGGGTCGCGTCGATGCCGGCCGCCGCGACGGCGCGGTTGCGTCGGATCCAGGCCCGCGCGATCAGCGGGATGGCCACCAGCCCGGTCAGGATCAACACCGCCGGGACGATCCAGACGATCAGATCGAAGCCCGACTTGGGCGGCGTGGCGAGGATGTCGCGCCCGAACTGCTGCTCCAGCGACTGCTCGATCTGCTGCGACGTCCAGCCCGCGGCGGCCTTCTGCTCGATATAGGCCTTGATCCGCAGGGCCGACGGGGCGTTGGAGACGTTGAGCGGTACCTCGCAGGTCGGGCACTTGAGCTGCTGCTCGAGTCCGAGGATGTCCACGCTGGCCACCGCCGGCGCCGCGGCGATGGCGAGGATGAGGGCCGCACACAGGGCGGCGAGCAGGCGGCGCATCACCGGGCTAGGACCGTTCGGCGACGATCGAGTCGAGTACCGACACGAAGCCGTTGACGTTCGCGCTGGCGCCCGAGGCCGTCAGCGGCCCGCGCAGGGCCGCGGCGATCTTGCCGTTGCGATCGATGATGAAGCTCTCCGGCACGCCGGTGGTCCCGTACGGGCCCTCGATGTTGCCCTCGCCGTCACGCACCGTCGGGAACGTCAACCCGTACTGGTTGTGGAAGCCGAGCGCGTCGCCGGTCAGGTCCTTGACGTCGACCCCCAGGACGTAGACGCCCTGGGACCGGTAGCGGTTCCAGATCGACTGGAGGATCGGGGCCTCGTCGGTGCAGGGCACGCACCACGAGGCCCAGATGTTGAGCACGACCGGGTGCCCGTGCAACTGGGCCAGCGAGACGCTCTGGCCGGCCGGCGGCAGCCCGGCCGTGCTGGTGAGTACCGGCAGCGTGAACGCCGGCGCCGGTACGCGCTCGCCCTTGGCGATTGAGGCATCGATCGAGTTGTTGACGTTCCGGTTGACCAGCCCGACGATCAGCAACGTGGCGATGGCCGCGATCACGACCCCGCTGATCGCGGCGACCGTGATCTGGCGACGGTCCCAACCGCGGCGGCTGGTCGGGGACTTGGCGGGGACGTCGGAGCTCACGCGTGTAAGCGTAGCGCCGCGCTCCCGCGACGGACGTCGGCCCCGGCCCGTACCAACGCCACCCGACCCGGCCGCGCGCCTGCTACCGGCGCCCGAGCAGCTCGGCCGCGGCGGCGGCCGGGTCGTTGACGCGCATGAGGGCCTCGCCGACCAGGATCGCGTCCACCCCGGCGTCCTCGAGCGCGCGGACGTCCCCGCGCGTCGCGATCCCCGACTCGGCCACCACGGTCACCTCCGGCGGCACCCGCGGGCGCAGCCGCAGGCTGGTCGCCAGGTCCACCTCGAGGCTGTGCAGATCCCGATTGTTGATGCCCACGATGCGTGCGCCAACCGCCAGCGCCAGCGCCAGCTCGGCCTCGTCATGGACCTCCACGAGCGTATCGAGCCCGAGATCGTCCGCGGCGCCCATCAGTCCGGCCAGCGCATCGGCATCCGGAAACGCCGCCACGATCAGCAGCGCGGCACTCGCGCCGGCCAGTCGCGCCTCGAGCAGCTGATACGGATCGACGACGAAGTCCTTGCGCAGCAGGGGCGTCGGGACCGCGGCGTGCGCCTCGACCAGATCGTCGAGGCTGCCGCCGAACCATTCCGGTTCGGTCAGCACCGAGATCGCCGCGGCCCCGGCCGCGGCGTAGGCGGTCACGATGGGCGCAACCGGTGCGCCGGCGTGGATCACGCCCTTGGACGGGCTCGCCCGCTTCATCTCGGCGATCAGGCTCATCCCTGGCGCGGCCAGCGCATCGGCGAACGAGCGCACCGCGGGTGCCCCGGACAGCCGCTCGCGCAGTGCGGGCTCGCCGAGGTCGGCGCGGCGCGCCGCCAGGCGCTCGCGTGTGTGGGCGATCACCGTCTCCAGAAACGTCGGCACGCGGGACTCCTCGGGCGGTTCAGCGCGCGATGCGCGGGGCAAGGCGCTGGGTCGCCGCGCAGAACGCGGCCAGGTGCTCGACGGCGGCGCCGGTGGTGATGCTGCGCATCGCCCGTGCGATGCCCTCGGCCAGGTCGCCGGCCGCGCCGGAGATCCAGATGGCTGCGCCCGCGTTCAACACGACGACATCGTGGGCCGGTCCGGGCGCACCGGCCAGGACCTCGCGAATCTGGCCGGCGTTCTCGGACGGCTCGCCGCCGGCGAGCACGTCGCTGCCGGCGGCCGCGAAGCCGAACTCGGCGGGATCGATCTCGAGGTAGCGCACCTGCCCGCTGTCGACCTCGTAGGCGTCGGAGATGGCCGCCGCTGACAGCTCGTCCATGCCGTCGCGCCCCCGCACGACCAGGGCGCGGTGGGTACCCAACAACGCCAGCGCCGTCGCCATGCGCTCCATCGCGCCGCGGTCCGCGACTCCGATCACCTGGTGGGTGGCGCCCGCCGGGTTCGCCATCGGCCCCAGGAGGTTGAACACGGTCCGGACCGCGAGCGCGCGACGCACCGGCACGACGTGGGCGAAGGCCGGGTGGTGTGCGGGGGCGAACATGAACCCGACGCCGGTCTCCGCCAGGCAGAGCGCGACCGCGTCCGGCGACAGGTCGATGCGTGCCCCGAGCGCCTCGAGCACGTCCGCGCTGCCGCTCTTGCTCGTGTTGGAGCGATTGCCGTGCTTGGCGACGGCGACGCCGGCCCCGGCGGCGACGAAGGCGGCCGCGGTGGAGATGTTGAAGGTCGAGATCCCGCCGCCGGTGCCGCAGGTGTCCACGAACGGCCCGGGCGGCCCGGTCACCGGCACCAGATGTGCGCGCAGGACCTCGACCAGCCCGGCCAGTTCCTCGGCGGTCTCCCCCTTGGCGCGCAGCGCGATCAGCAAGCCGGCCGCCTGGATGTCACCGGCCTCGCCGCTCATGACCAGGCTGAGCGCTTCGGCGGCACCGGCACGACCGAGGTCGTGCCCCTCGAGCAAGCGGTCGATCGCGCGCGAGACGACCGGCGACGGCATCAGGCCTCGAGGGTCAGGAAGTTGGCCAGCACGGACTTGCCCTGATCGGTCAGGATCGACTCCGGGTGGAACTGGACGCCCTCCACGGGCACGTCGCGGTGGCGGATCCCCATCACCACGTCGTCGTCGCACCACGCCGACAGCTCCAGCCCGGGTGCGAGGTCGGGTGCGACGACCAGCGAGTGGTAGCGGGTGGCGACCATCGGGTCCTCGATCCCGGCGAACACCGTGCGCCCGTCATGGTGGATGCGGCTCGTCTTGCCGTGCACCGGCGCGGTGCCCCGGACGACCGCGGCCCCGAAGGCGGCGCCGATGGCCTGATGACCCAGGCAGACCCCGAAGACGGGCACCTTGCCGGCGAAGTGCCGGATGGCCTCGACCGAGATGCCGGCCTCGCGCGGGGTCTTCGGGCCCGGTGAGATCACCAGGTGCGTCGGGTCGAGCGCGGCGATGCCCGCCAGGTCGATCTGATCGTTGCGGTGCACGACCACCTCGGCCCCGAGCTCGCCGAAGTACTGGAGCAGGTTGTAGGTGAAGCTGTCGTAGTTGTCGACGATCATCACGCGCGCCATCCGGTTCACCACTCCCGCTGGGCGGCCGCGACCTCGATGGCCCGGAACAGGGCCGCGGCCTTGTTCTGGGTCTCCTGGTATTCAAGCTCGGGGACCGAGTCGGCGACGATGCCCGCGCCGGCCTGGACGTGGACCCTGCCCTTCGCGCACACGATGGTGCGGATCGTGATGGCCGTATCCAGATCCCCGGTGTAGCTCAGGTAGCCCACGGCCCCACCGTACGGTCCGCGCCTGGTCGTCTCAAGCTCGTCGATGATCTGCAGGGCGCGGACCTTGGGCGCGCCCGACAGAGTGCCGGCCGGAAAGGTGGCGCGCAGCGCATCGCACGCGCGCCGGCCGATCGCGAGCTCGCCGACCACGCTGCTTTCGATGTGCATGACGTGGCTGTACCGGTGCACGCCCATGAGTTCCTCCACCCGAACGCTGCCGATCTGGCAGACACGTCCGAGGTCGTTGCGGCCCAGATCGACGAGCATGACGTGCTCGGCGCGCTCCTTCGGGTCGGCCAGGAGGTCCTCGGCGAACTGGCGGTCCTGTTCTTCGCTGGCCCCGCGCGGACGGGTGCCGGCGATCGGCCGGGTGTGGACGGTGCGCCCCTCGACCTTGACGAGGGTCTCCGGGGAGGATCCGACCAGGGCGTACTCGTCGAACTCGACGAAGAACATGTACGGCGACGGATTGACGGCCCGCAGTCCGCGGTAGATCGCGAACGGATCAAGGTCGACCTCGGCCGAGAACCGCTGCGAGGGGACGATCTGGAACGCGTCGCCGGCGTAGATGTACTCGCGGCAGCGTTCGACCGCAGCATGGAAGGCGGCCCGCGTGGTGTTGCTGGTGACATCGCCCAGGTGCGGTGGCCCCGCCTGTCCGCGCGGATGATCAGCGACCAGCGGGCCGGTCAGCGTCGCCTTGAGCTCGGCGATGGTGGCGACCGCGGCCCGGTAGGCCGGTTCGGGATCCTCCGAGTGCGAGAGCACGCACGGCACGCTGACGGTCAGCGTGTGCTGCAGGTGGTCGAAGACGACGACCGGACCGGTGATCATCACCATCAGCTCGGGCAGCCCGAGGTCATCGTCGGGACCCGGCCCGATCGGTTCGACCCGGCGCACCAGGTCATAGGCGAAGTACCCCACCGCGCCGCCGGCGAACGGCAGGGCCGGCCCGGCCGCGGGCAGCATCCCGACGGCCTCCACGACGTCCTGGACCGCCGCGAACGGGTCCTCGGCCTCCAGGATCGTCACGTCGCCGTCGGCCGCGGTGTGCACGAGCTCGCCGTCGCGCCCGCGCACGATCGCCTGGGGGCGCACGCCGATCATCGAGTAGCGCCCGAGGCGGCCGTGTTCCGCCGACTCGAGCAGGAACGCCGGGCCGCCGTCGCGCAGCTTGAGAAACGCGGCGACGGGGGTCTCGCAGTCGGCGATCCAGCTGTGGGCCAGGGCGACCTGGCCGCCGTGGGACGAGAGCTCGCGCACCTCCTCCAGCGCCGGCGCGATGGTGAGCTCGGACGCCGGCTGCAGCGCGGTCATCCGCAGATCGGTCATGCGGCGCTCGCCCGCGGAGCCTGGCGGCGCGCCAGCTCCGCGGCGACCTCATCGGGTCGCACGCCCGCGGCCTGCCACAGGACGGTCAGGTGGTACAGCAGGTCCGCGCTCTCGTAGATCACCTGCTCGCGCTCGACCCCCTTGGCCGCAAGCACGACCTCGGTCGCCTCTTCCCCGACCTTCTTGCAGACGGTGTCGATCCCGCGCGCCAGCAGGCTCGCGGTATAGGAGCGCTCCGGGTCGGCCTCGGCCGCGCGCGCCGCGACGGCCTCGGCGAGGTCCGCCAGCGCCGCGAACGGCTCGTCATGGGCCCCGGCGAGTTGGGTGAAGAAGCAGGTCCGCGCGCCGGTGTGGCACGCCGGCCCCTCCGGGTCCACGAGCACCAGCAGCGCGTCGGCGTCACAGTCGACGACGACCCCACGCACGTGCTGGCGGTTGCCGCTGGTGGCGCCCTTGTGCCAGAGCTCGCCCCGCGACCGGCTCCAGAACCAGGTCTGGCCCTCGGCGAGCGTCCGCTCCAGCGCGTCGCGGTTCATGTAGGCGACGGTCAGCACGCGCCCGGAGCTCGCGTCCTGGACGACCGCCGGGACCAGCCCCTGTGCGTCGAAGCGCACCTGGTCGACGGTCACTGCCTGGGCTTGCTCGAGAGGAGTCATGGGTGCACCCTGCTGTTGGTGGCTCGGATTTGCTCGAGGACATCGACGGCGCTGGCGGACCCGACGCGCGCCGCCCCGGCAGCGACCATCGCCTGCACGTCCGACACGGTCCGCACGCCACCGGACGCGGTCACGCCGATGTGATCGGGCAGTGACTCGCGCAGCAGCTCGACGGCCTCCGGCGCGAGGCGGGTGTCCAGCCCGCTGCTGGTGATGGCAAAGTCCGCACCGGCGTCGGCGACGATCTTGCAGGCCATGCGCACATGCGCCTCGTCGAGCAACGGCACCTCGATGATCGCCTTGACCAGCACCCGGCCGCGGGCGTCGTTGGCCGCACACGTGCGGATCGCGCGCACCAGCCGGAGCAGCTCGTCGCGGGCGACACCGAACGCTCCCGCCCGCAGCGCGGCGAGGTTGATCGGCACGTCGAGCTCGTCGGCGCCGTCGCACACGGCCCGCTCGGCGACGGCGATCTGCCCGCGCACCGGGCGTGCCGGGGGCGCGGCGATGACCGCGCAGGTCCTGACGTCGCTGCCGCGCAGACGCGCGGCCACGACGCGCGTGTACTGCGGGCTCGCGCAGACCGCGGCCACGTGGACGGCGCGGGCGCGCTCGCAGGCACGCTCGATGTCCTCACGCGTCGTCTCGGGTGCAAGCACGGTGTGATCGAGCGTCTTTGAGAGGTCCGCAGTACGCATTACCGACGCTCAAAACGCATTGGCATGCAGTATATCCGGGACTCGCCGCGCCCCTCCGGCGATGCGCAGCCGCCCCCGCTAGAAGCCCAAGCGGTTGAGCATCGAGTCGTCCTGACGCCAGCCCCGGCGCACCTTGACCGTGAGATCCAGGTGCACCGGGACACCCCACAGCTCCGCCAGCGCCTGACGTGCGGCGGTGCCGATCGCGCGGATCATGTGGCCGCCCTTGCCGACCACGATGCCCTTCTGCGACTCGTGGTCGACGAGGATCGCGGCCTCGACGAAGATGCCGGAGCGATGGGCGGCGAGTTCCTCGACCGCGACCGCCAGGGCGTGCGGCACCTCCTCGCGCAGCCGCTGCAGCGCGGCCTCGCGGATCAGCTCCGCGGCCTGTTCGTCGGGGGTCTGGTCGGTCGTCTGCTCGGCCGGGAAGTAGGCTGGGCCCTCGGGCAGCAGCGGGCCGAGCTCGGCGCGCAGCGCCGCCAGGCCGTCACCGGTGAGGGCGCTGACCGGATGCAGCGCGGCGAAGCCCGGGATGAGCCCGGCGGCGGCGGTGATCGTCCGGGCGATCGCCTCCGGGCGGACCCGATCGGTCTTGTTGACCACGATCAGCGTCGGCCGCTCGGTTTGGCGCACCCGCTCGGCGATGAACCGGTCACCCGCGCCGATCGCCTCGGCCGCGTTGAGCACGAAGATGATCGCATCGCAGTCCTCCATCGTCTGGTTGACGGTGTGCTGCATGCGTTCGGTCAGGGCGTCCCGCGGGGTCTGGAAGCCGGGCATGTCCTGCAGCACCGCCTGCCAGCCCTCGCCGTGCACGACGGCCGAGATCCGGCGTCGGGTGGTCTGCGGGCGCGGGGACACGGCCGCGACGTGCGCACCGGCCAGCGCGTTGGCGAGCGTCGACTTGCCGACGTTGGGCCGGCCCGCCAGCGCGATCAGACCCGACCGGTACGAGGTTGTGGGGTCCACCCGGTGATCTCCGAGCTGCTGAATGCCGCGGTCACGGTGCCCGGGGGAGGCTACCGGTCGCCGGCGCTCAGCCCCAGAGCTGGAAGACGACGATCGTCAGCCCGGTCCCGATCAGCGCGCCGGCCAGGACCTCGACGGCCGAATGGATGCCGGCCTCGACGCGCGACTGGGCGACCAGGAGCGCCATCAGGAACGCCAGCATCGAGACCAGGCCCGCGTGGGCGAACGGGTCGGCGATGATCGTAATCGCCGTCCAGCCGGCGAATGCCACCGCCGCGTGGCCCGACGGCAGGCCGCCCCGCAGCGGCGTGCCCTGGCCGGTCGCCGCCTTGACGACAAGCACCGCCACGATGGTCAACAGCACCGCGCCGGCGACCAACAGCGTCGGCGCCGCATGCAGGCCGGTGCTCAGCTCGTGATGCGGATCGGAGATGTGCGAGTAGAAGACCAGGTACGCGGTGCAGATCGCGTTGACGGCCGCGATGAGCACCGCGCCGGCGGCGACGTCCTTGGCGACCTTGATCAGCGGGTGGTAGTCGGTGACGATGGCGTCCACGGCGGCTTCGATGGCCGTGTTGAACATCTCGGCCACCAGGACCAGGCTGATCGCGGCGATCACGGCGACGAACTCGAGCCGGGACAGGTTCAGCGCCAGCCCGAGGATCAACACGATCGCCACCGCCGCGATGTGCAGCTGCATGTTCCGCTGGGTGCGGATGACGTAGACGATGCCCGCGAAGGCCCAGGTGAACGACCAGCGCAAGGATCCTTGTGGGGGCAGGGCGCTGTCGCGCGCGAACCGCCGCCGCGGATCCGGGGGTTCGGATCCGCCCGCAGCCGGGGCCCCCGGCTTGGTCTTGCCGGTCGCGGCGCTCATGCGGCCTTTCGGTGGGCGTACCGGTCGATCAGCTCGTCCTGGAGGTGCAGCATCTCGCCCGCGTCGGTCTCGTGGTCGTAGCCCAACAGATGCAGCAGGCCGTGGACCGCCAGCGTTTCCAGGGGGTCCTCGGCGGCCTCCGGGCAGATCACGATGTCGCCGAGCTCGGGGGCCGGCCCCTCGTCGGGCCAGCCGTTCGCGAGCGCTGGGCCGTCGACCGGGAACGCGAGCACGTCGGTCGGGAACGGCAGGTCGCGGTGGGCACCGTTGATGTCGGCCATCTGCTCGGGCCCCACCACCATCAGCCCCAGCGTGGCCCGCTCGACCGCCAGCTGCGCACAGGCGAACTCGAGCACCTCGCCGAGCCGCGCGGCCACCTCCGGCGGTGCCTGTGCGGCGATCTCGATCACGGGCGCTCGGGCGCCTCGTCCGCGGCCGCGTAGGCGTCGACGATGCGCTGGACCAGCCGGTGCCGGACAACGTCGTGCCGGTCGAGCGTCACGAACGCGATGTCGGGGGTGCCCTCGAGGATCCGCTTGACCGCGATCAGCCCCGACCCGCGGTCGCGCGGCAGGTCGACCTGGGTCACGTCGCCGGTCACGACCATCGTCGACCCGAACCCGAGCCGCGTCAGGAACATGCGCATCTGTTCCGGGGTCGTGTTCTGCGCCTCGTCGAGGATGATGAAACTGTCGTTGAGCGTCCGTCCCCGCATGAACGCCAGCGGCGCGATCTCGATCTGGCCCCGCGTCACGAGGGTCTCGACGCGCTCGGCGTCGAGCATGTCCTGAAGCGCGTCGAACAGCGGGCGCAGGTACGGGTCGACCTTGGCGGCCAGGTCGCCCGGCAGAAACCCGAGCCGCTCCCCGGCCTCGACCGCGGGGCGGGTCAAGATGATGCGCCCGACGTCGCGGCGCGACAACGCCGCGACCGCCAGCGCGACGGCCAGATAGGTCTTGCCGGTCCCCGCCGGGCCGATGCCGAAGCTGATGGTGTGATTGCGGATCGCGTCGACGTATCGCTTCTGGCCCGGTGTGCGCGCCGTGATCGTGCGCTGGCGGTGTCGCCAGACGACGTCTTCGAGCATCGTGCCGACGGGCTGGCGCACGACGGCGGCATTCGCGAGCGTCTCGACGGTCATCGCGTCGACCGGCAGCCCGCGCCCGACCATGCCCGAGAGCTCGTCGATGATCTCGACGGCGGCTTCCACGGAGTCCTCGTCCCCGTTGAGCAGCACGCGGTTGCCGCGCAGCGAGATGCTGAGCTCGAGCCGCTCCTCGAGTTCCCGCAGGACGCGGTCCTGTTCGCCCGCCAGTTCGACGGCAACCGGGTCGGCCACCTCGATCGTTCGCTGTGACATGCGGCCGCCTACATCGATTCCGACAACAGCGCACCTCCGAGGATGTGCCAATGCAAATGAAACACCGCCTGTCGGCTGTTTGGACCGTGATTGGTGACGGCGCGGTAGCCGCCCTCGGCGAGCCCCGCGCGGTCGGCGACCTCGGCGAGGAACACGGGCATCCGGGCACGTTCTGCATCGGTCAGCGCCGCGACTTCCGACAGGGAGGGCACGTGCCGGCGCGGAACGATCAGCAAGTGCACCGGCGCCTTCGGGCGCGATGTCGCGAAACGCGACGAAATGCTCGTCCTCATGGGTGATCTCGGCGGGGATGTCGCCCGCGACGATGCCGCAGAAGATGCACTCGGTCATCCGTTGGTCTCTCCATGGGTCGATGCCGCGGCGTGTCCGCGGTCGAGGTGGCCGGTCAGCGCCAGCGTAATGCCCGCTGCCACGATTGCCGCGGTCTCGGTCCGCAGGGTGGTGTCCCCAAGGTGACACACCTCGGCGCCCGCGGCACGCAACCGCGCCAGTTCCGGCGCCGCGAACCCCGCATCCGGGCCGACGACCAACGCGATCGGCGCGTCGGCCGCGGGACCGGCGAGCGCCTGGGAAAGCGAGATCGGCGCGTCCGGATCGAGCACGATCGCGTGCCGCCCGGCGAGCGCCGCACAGACCTGATCGATCGTCCAGAGTCCATCGATCTCCGGCAGGCTTCCCTGTCCGGACTGGCGCGCGGCCGCCTGCGCGACGCGGCCGAGCCGCTCCCGGCGCCGCGCCCACGCGGCGGCCGCGGGCACGCGCTGCGAGCGGGCACCGGCGAACACCGCGATCCCCGCGACGCCGAGCTCCGTGCATTTCTCGACGGCCGTATCCAGGCGACCGGCCTCGCAGAGCCCGAGGCACAACCACACGGGCGCCCGGCGCGCCGCGCGACGCGGCGCTGCGCCGAGCTCGAGGACCGCCGCATCGCCGGCGGCGATGAGGACCGCCGGCCAGCTGTCCCCGCTCGGGGCGATGATCTCGACCGCGTCGCCGACGCGCCGGCGCACGACACGGGTCAGATGGTGCGCGTCGTCCGACGGCAACACGACGTGCTCCCCGGCGACGGGCTCGTGGGCGATCAGGTACCGGAAGGTGTGGCTCACGGGCGGGTCAGGCGCACGCTTGCCCAATCGGGCCCGACGCGCCGGTCGGCGGGCACCAGGCCGGTCGGCGCCCAGGCTCGGCAGACCACCGCGAGCTCGTCCGGGCGCATCCCGCTGAGGATTGCCGCACGAGGGACGCACCCGGCCAGGCGCGGCGCCAGTGCGATCAGGATCGTGGCGGTGAGGTTTGCCAGTACCACCTCGGCCGCCGGCAGGCGCCGCCTTGAGCACGTCGCGCAGGCCAACCGCCAGGGCTACCCCGTTCGCGCGGGCGTTGGCGATCGTCGCGTCCACCGCCAGCGGGTCACGGTCCCAGGCCCAGATCGGTGCGAACCCGAGCTTGGCGGCCGCGATACCGAGCACCCCCGAGCCGCAGCCGATATCGACGAGGGGTCCCGGCGCAACCGCAATGAGCAGTTCGAGACAGCCGCGCGTGGTGTCGTGCTGGCCGGTGCCGAATGCCATCGCCGGATCGATCACGACGTCGACGGCCTCGCCGGACGGCGCGTGCCACGGCGGCCGCACCCGGATGCGTCCGGCCACCTCAACCGGTTGATGGAACTCACGCATCGCCGTCCGCCAGCCAGCGTCCTCGTCGGCCCGCCCGAACTCGGCCCTCGCGAGCGGCGCCAGCACCGCCCGCAGCCGGGCGAGCGCGCCGTCGGCACCGCCAGGCGCCACCCAGAACTCCAGGCACGTGCGTCCATCGGGCAGGGCGCGCTCGCGGCACCCGGTCCCGAGCGCCGCGCACGCCGCCGCGAGCGTCAGCTCGGCCTGCGCGGCAGGCACGACGACGCTCAGCCGAACCAGCTCAGCGGAAGGCGTGGCGGAGACGGTCGAAGAAGCCTTCATCCTGGCGGTAGGCGTGCTCGTCCAGGACCTCGGTCAGCTTGGCAACCGCCTGGCGGGCGTCCTCGCCCTCGACGCGTGGCACCTTCACGTCGACGATCACCCGGTGATGCCCGCGCCCTCGGCCCTGGACGGCGGGGAACCCCTTGGCCCGGAGCACGATCTGCTCGCCCGACTGCGTGCCCGGGTGGAGCTCGATCGTCTCGTCCCCGTGCACCGTCGCGACGGTGAGGCTCGTGCCGAGCATCGCGTCGGTCACCGGGATCTCCACCTTGCTGAAGATATCGAGCCCCTCGCGCCAGAAGCGCTCGTCCTCGGCGACGCGCACCTCGACGTACAGATCGCCCGTGCGCCCGCCCCGAGCGCCCGCGTGGCCGCCGCCGGCAACGCGGATCTGCTGCCCGGTGGAGATCCCGGCCGGGACCTTGACCGTCACCTTCCGGTGGGCCCGCACGCGGCCCTCGCCGCCGCAGGCCGGACAGCGCTCGCGCGGGATCGTGCCGACCCCGTGGCACGCCTGGCACGTCTGGGCGCGCACGAACTGCCCGAACGGACCGCGGCTGACCTGACGCACCTGCCCCTGGCCCGCGCACGTCACGCACGGGTCGATCTCGGTATCGGCCGGATACCCGCGTCCGTCGCATTCCCCGCAGGTGTCGACCCCGTCGAACTCCAGGTCCCGATCGACGCCCGTCGCCGATTCGACAAAGCTCACCTCGAGCTGGATGCCGAGGTCCTCACCTTGCCCGGGGGGCGCTTGACCGCGCCCGAACATGTCGCCGCCGAAGACGGCGTCGAACAGGTCCTGGAAGGACGCGAAGTCGTTGAAGTTCGTCGCGCCGGCGCGGTTTGAGAGCCCCTCGTGGCCGAAGCGGTCGTAGGTCTGGCGCGTGTCGGGGTTCGAGAGTACCTCGTAGGCCTCCGCGGCCTCCTTGAAGCGCGCCTCGGCCGCGGGGTCCTCCGGATTGACGTCCGGGTGCAGCTCGCGGGCGCGCCGGCGGAACGCCTTCTTGATCGCGTCGTCGCCGGCGTCGCGCCGGACGCCGAGGACCTCGTAGTAATCACGCTTCTGGGTGGTCATTCCGCTCCGCTCAGCCTAGCAGCCATCGGGCCGATCCCTCCCGACGCCCGCCCGGCTCAGCTGTCGTCCTCGTCGTCGCGCTCATCGTCATCGCCGTCGGGATGCGTCGCCAGGTTCGCCTGCGCCTGCTCGATCAGCGCATGGGCCTCCTCGAGGCTCACCGCATTCAGCAGCAGCCGTGACAGGCTGCGGGCGTCGCGGGCGATCAGATGGTCGACCGCCCCCTCCTCGATCCAGAACGGGGCCGCGTCGGGGTCCTGGCGCAGCAACTCGACCGCCTGGTGTCCGCAGTCCAGGGTGTAGGTGGCGATCGCGTACTGGCCGGATTGCCCCTCGCCGGACTCCGGGCGCCACGGCATCAGCGCCGCCGAGCGCACGCCCCCCGGTTCGATCACCTCCGAGGCGAGCTCGATGTCGCGCCAGGTCAGGTCGACGGGCACCCGCAGGTCGAACAGCAGGTCCTCGGCCTCGCCGACACGATCGGCCGCGCTGGCGATGACCGCGGCGACCCAGTGCGCCTCGGCGAAGCTCAACCCCGTGAACAGGTCGGCCTCGTCGAGCATCGGCGCGAGCTGCGCCTCCGGACGCGTGGTGATGCCCACCGCATATTCCTCCGGGCCCACCGCGCCGGCCTCGACCTTGGCGAGCACCCGCACGGCGGCGTTCGGCTCGCCGCGCAGCGGCCGGCGCCAGACCTCCAGGATTTCGTAGCGATCGTCTATTCGTAGACCCCTTCCAGATACCGCGAGAACACAGCGGCGGCTTCACGCACGGTCGACATTGCCAGGCGGTAGTCCATGCGGGTCGGACCGAAGAGCGAAATCGTGCCGAGGTTGCCGCGTGCAACCCCGTAGTTGGCCGCGACCATCGACAGTCCCTGCAGCCCCGGCTCCGGCAGCTCGCTGCCGATGTGCAGGTACACCTCGTTGCGGGACATCGCCCGACGCAGCAGCGCCAGAAGCGTATACCGCTCCTCAAGCTGTTCCATGAGCGCTCCGATCGCCGCCAGGTCCTGGCGCGACTCGGCCACGAACCGCGCCCGCCCGCCGACGAACAGATGATCTGCGGTCTCCTCGGCCATCTCCGAGAGCGCCGGGCTGAGCGCATCGAGAAACTCGTGCTCGCGCACGCTCAGGCTCGTGTCGCTCAGGCGCGCATCGAGCATGCGTGCGCCGACGCCGATGCCGGTCAGACGCTCGTTGAACACCGCCTTGGCCCACTCCACCAGCCCGGAATCCACCGGACGCTCGAAGGCGATGATGCGCTTGTTGACGGACCCTGTCGAGGTGATCACCACGACGGTCACCAGCTGCGGCTGCAGCTGCAGCACCTCGACGTGGCGAATGGTCGCGATCCTGGTCACCGGCGCGGTCACCACGCCCAGCAGCGAGGTCAGCTCGGAGATCGCGTCGGCCAGGCGTTGCAGGGCGCCCTCGACCTCGGTCCGCATCTCCCCGAGGTCGACCGCAGTCTGGAGCGCATCGGCCGCGGCCAGGGCGCCGCCACCGCGTGGCACAAGCCGGTCCACGTAGTACCGATAGCCGCGGTCGGTGGGGACGCGGCCGGCGGAGGTGTGCGGATGGCTCAGGTAGCCGAGCTCCTCCAGGCGCGCCAGCTCGTACCGGACCGTCGAGGGCGCGAAGTCGATGCCGTGCGTGCCCGCGATGTGGCGCGATCCGACCGGCGTGCCGCTGGCGATGAAGCGCTCGACGACGGCGCGCAGGATCAGTTCCTGGCGGGCACTGAGCTCGGCGAGAGTTTCGCCGGCCGCCGATCCGGGCGAGGTGCTCATGCGTACTCCATCAGTTCGTGCAACACCGCATTCTGCACAAAGCGGCCCCGGCGGGTGAGCGCGAGGCGACCGGCGGCCGCCGTCAGCAGCCCGCCGGCCTCGAGCCGGGCGATGACCTCGGGGTGATCCGGCGGACCGGCCCACACTGTATCCAGGGGGCGGTCGAGGCGGAGCCCGAGCATCCACCGCTCCCGGCGTCGCGTCGCCGCGTCGAGGGCCTCGGCGGTGCGGGCCGGGACCCCGTCGGACCCGACCTGGCCGAGGTAGGCCGCCAGCCCCGTCACATTTCGCCAGCGCACCCCGTCGACGGTGCTGACCGCCCCGACGCCCAGGCCCAGGTAGTCGCGCGCCGACCAGTAGGCGAGGCTGTGTCGGCACTCGTGCCCGGGCCGGGCGAAGTTCGCGGTCTCATACCACCGGTAGCCCGCGGCTTCGAGCCGCGCCACGATCGACTCGTAGGCGTCGGCGGCCCAATCCTCGTCCGGGAGCTGGGCACCCATGCGCGCCAGGGCGGTCTCCGGCTTGATCTCGAGCTCGTACCAGGAGACGTGGTCGACCGCGAGCGCGAGCACTTCGGCCACGTCGGCCTCCAGCTGCGCGGTGGTCTGCCCGGGCACCCCGAACAGCAGATCAACGCTGACCGAGCCGAAGCCCGCCTGCTGGGCGCGGTCCACCGCCCGGCGAACCTGGTCGGGGCTCGCCCGGCGATCGAGCGCCCCCAGCAGCTCCGGCTGGAAGGACTGCGCACCCAACGAGACGCGGGTGACCCCGGCACGGCGCAATTGCGCAAACGCGGCCGCGTCGACCGTCTCAGGGTTGGCTTCGATCGAGACCTCCGCGCCGTCGGCCAGCAGCGGGGCGAGGTCCTCCAGCAGCGCGGCGATCCGCGCCGGGCGCATGAGCGTGGGAGTTCCGCCGCCCAGGTAGACGGTCTCGAGCGGCCCCAGCCCGGCACGCTCGGCCGCGAGCTCGCTGCGCAGCGCGGCGAGGTATGCGTCGCGTCGGTCCAAGGCGCCCACCTCAACGACGAAGCCGCAATACCCGCACCGTGACGCGCAAAACGGCAGGTGCACGTAGAGGTGGCGGACCATCGCCGCTACTTCCGCGCCCCGTCGCCGTCCGAGTTCGACCCGAGCGTGAGCACCGACAGGAACGCCTCCTGGGGCACCTCGACGTTGCCGACCTGCTTCATGCGCTTCTTGCCTTCCTTCTGCCGCTCGAGCAGCTTGCGCTTGCGGCTGATGTCGCCGCCATAGCACTTGGCCAACACGTCCTTGCGGCGGGCCTTGATCGTCTCGCGGGCGATGATGCGCCCACCCACCGCGGCTTGAATCGGCACCTCGAACAGCTGCCGCGGAATCGTCGCGCGCAGGCGCTCGACGAGCGCCTTGCCGCGTCCGTAGGCCAGGTCCTTGTGGACGATCATCGAGAGTGCGTCGACCGGCTCGCCGGCGAGCAGGATGTCCAGCTTGACCAGCGGGCTCTCGCGGTACCCCGCCAGCTCGTAGTCGAGCGAGGCGTACCCGCGCGTGCGGCTCTTGAGCTGGTCGTAGAAGTCGGTGACGATCTCGGCCAACGGCAGGTCGTAGACGATCTGCTGGCGCTGCTCGATCGGGGTCATCGTCACGTACCGGCCGCGCCGCTCCTGGCAGAGCTGCATGACCGCGCCGACGCCGTCGGTGGGCACAAGGATCGTGCAGCGCACGTACGGCTCACGGATGCTCTCGATGTTGGTCGGCGGCGGCAACTCGACCGGCGAACGCACCGCCAGCTCCTCGCCGCCGGTCGTGGTCAGCTGGTACTCGACGGTCGGGGTCGTCGCCAGCAGCTCAAGATCGTATTCGCGCTCGAGGCGCTCGCGCACGATGTCCATGTGCAGCAGGCCGAGAAACCCGCAGCGAAAGCCGAACCCCAGCGCCTGGGAGGTCTCGGGCTCCCACTGCAACGAGGCATCGTTGAGCGAGAGCTTCTCGAGCGCATCGCGCAGATCCGGGTAGTCGTCGGCGTCCAGCGGGAACAGGCCGCAGAAGACCATCGGCTTGACTTCGCGGTAGCCGGCGAGCGGGGCGGCTGCGGGACGCCGGGCCACGGTCAGCGTGTCGCCGACCTTCAGGTCGCCGACGGCCTTGAGCCCGGTGACCAGGTAGCCGGACTCCCCGGCCGCCAGGCACCCGGTCGAGAGCATCGTCGGGGTCATGACGCCGACCTCCTCGGCGGCCACCTCGCGCCCGGTCTGCATCGCAACGAGCCGGTCGCCCTTGGCGAAGCTGCCGTCAAACACGCGCACGAATGCGACCACGCCGCGATACTGGTCGTACACCGAGTCGAAGATCAGCGCGCGCAACGGCGCATCGGGGTCGCCGTGCGGCGGCGGGATACGCGCGACGATGCCTTCCAGGACGTCGCGCACCCCCTCCCCGGTCTTGGCCGAGATGCGCAGGACGCTCGACACATCGACGCCGATGAGCTCTGCCACGGCGCCGGCGTGCAGTTCCGGCTCGGCCGCCGGGAGGTCGATCTTGTTGAGCACGGGGATCAGTTCGAGGTCCCCCTCGATGGCGAGATAGGTGTTGGCCAGCGTCTGGGCCTCGATCCCCTGGCTGGCGTCGACGACCAGCAGGGCGCCCTCGCACGCGGCCAGGCTGCGAGAGACCTCGTAACTGAAGTCGACGTGGCCCGGGGTGTCGATCAGATTGAGCTGGTAGGTCTGCCCGTCGGCGGCCGTGTAGAAGACACGGACCGCCTGTGCCTTGATCGTGATCCCGCGTTCGCGCTCGAGGTCCATCGAATCGAGGATCTGTTCCCGCATGTCCCGCTCGGTGACCGCACCGGTCAGCTGGAGGATGCGATCGGCCAGCGTCGACTTGCCATGGTCGATGTGGGCGATGATGCAGAAGTTTCGGATCAGATCCTGTTGCACTCAGGTCATCGTAGCGCCCGGACCAGCCGCGTCAGTTGGCTGAGCTCGGGCATGTCGACGGCCTGGGCCCCGGCCAGGAACGCGAGCCCAGCCGCGACGGTCGCCGCGGCCATGCTGACCAGCTGACCGATCAGCGAGTCCCCCACCACCGCATTCACCACGTGCCAGACCGCCCAGGTGATCCCACCCATCACCACCCCGGCGAACAGGCACTGCGCGAACCCGCGGGTGAGCGCACGGCGCGGTAAGCCGCCGATGCGGCGCTGCAGCAGCACCATCAGGACCGCGAACGTCACGACGCTGACCAGCGAGGTCGACAGCGGGATGCCCGGCGCACCGAACGGCTTGTAGAACGCCAGGTCGCCGACCGCATTCAGGCCCAGACCGAGCAGGGCGACCTTGGTGGCGATCCACGGCTCCTGGAGGGAAAAGAACGTGCGGATGACCAGCAGGCTCGCGCCGTTGAACGCAAGGCCCAGCGAGAAGGTAAACAGCGCCTGGGAGGTCAGGTGCGTGGATGCGTCGTTGAAGGCCCCGCGCTGATAGACCAGACGCGTGGCCGGCTCGGCGAGGACCATCAGGAAGATTGACGCCGGCACGAGCATGAAGAAGATCTGGCGCAGGCCCCTGGTCACCATCTCCCGCACCCCGGCGAGGTCGTTGCGGGCCGCCATCCGTGAGATCGCCGGGAACAGCACCGTCGCGATGGCGACCGAGAACACGCCCTGGGGCAGCACGTAGAGGCGGAACGCCTTGTCGATCGAGCTGACCGCGTCCGTGCTGACCAGCCCGGCGAACACGTTGTCGACCGAGGCGTTGATGTTGATCAAGCCGAGCCCGAGCGAGACCGGCAGCATCATCAGGAACACGCGACGCACCTCGGGCACCCCGCGTCCGAGCGAGAACTTGAACGGGCCCTTGCCGCGCATGTAGGGCAGCAGCCACAGCAGCTGGGCCAGCGTGCCGAGGACGATGCCGACCGCATAGCCCATCACGCGTTCGCTGGCAGGCAGCGCGACGTCGGCGATCCCCAGACAGACGATGATCACCACGTTCCACAGCACCGGCACGAAGCCGGTGACCCCGAATTCGCCGTTGGCCTGCAGGACCGCCGCCATGATGCCGGTGAGGGCCAGCAGCAGGATGATCGGGAACATCACCTGCGACAGCCGCACGGTCTCGGCCTTGAGCTCCGGAGAGAGGCCCAGCGCGAACCACGGCATGAAGATCGGGGCAAGGACGATCGCCAGCAGCGTGATCGCCCCCAGGACCATGACCACCAGGCCGATGACGGCGCCCACGACCCGGTCGGCTTCCTTCTTGCGCCCGCCCTCGATGAGCTGGGTGTAGATCGGGATCAGCGCCGCCGACAGGGCGGAGTCCGCGACGAGACTGCGCACGATGTTCGGCACGTTGAACGCGATGACGAACGCGTTGATGTTGCCCTGGGTGCCGAATATCGCCGCGGCGAGGATCTCGCGCGCGAGCCCCGCGACCCGGCTCAGCCCCGTCCACGTCGCGAAGATGGCGGTCGAGCGCCCGGTCGGGCGCTCGACCGCGGGCAGTTCCACCGCCGGCAGCTCACCCCGTACGCCCTCATCCGCGCTGAGCGTCTCCCAGCCCATCGGGACGTCGTCGACGAGGTCCCGAGTCGTGACAGCGTCGGCGTCGGTGGGGGGTGTCTCGCCTGTCATCTGATCGGTGGTACCATACGCGGCCGTTCAACCGACGGAGGGCATCGCCAGGTGGCGAACATCAAGCAGCAGAAGAAGCGCATTTTGATCTCCGAGCGCCAGCGCGCCCGCAATTTGCGGTACCGCTCAACCATCAAGACACTGACCCGCAGGCTCCTCGAGGCCTCCGAGGCCGGTGAGCCCGATCTGGCCGAACGCGCCCGCGAGCTCGAGCACCTGATCGACCGCGCCGCGTCCGAGGGCGTGATCCACCCCAACAACGCCGCCCGCAAGAAGAGCCGGGTCGCCCGGATCGCGGCTGGCGCGGCGACCGCCTAGCCCCCCGCAGGCCCCGGGGCTACACCAGCGCGGCCCCGCGCGCGATCGGACAAGATCGCGCGCTGCCGATTCGAGCACGAACAGCGCCCCGCCCAGTTCACGCTGGGCCGAGACGCGCATCTCGATCTCCAGGCGCGCCAGTCGCGCAACCGCGCGCGCGGCGGCGCCGCCCGGAAGGGTCGCGGACTGCTCGGCCACCTTCTGGGCCGGGTATCCCTTCATGCCGGTCGCGGCGCTGACCGCCTCCGCGCTGGCTCCCGGACCGAGCTCCTGCGCGCGCGCGAGGGCGCGATAGTGCCGCGCGAGGCCGGCCACGATCACGATCGGCTCGGTACGGTCGTCGCCGGTGACCAGGTCGCCGAGCAGACCGAAGGCCCGCGGCGCGTTCGCGGCGACGAGCGCGTCGGCGAGCTCGTACACCCGCGCCTCGGGGTGTTCGGGCGTGACGTCGGCGACCATCGCCTTGTCGATCGGCGCGCCGCCGGCGTAGGCCACCAGCTTTTCGGCCTCGTGGGTCAGCATGAGCGCGCTCAGCCCGGTGCGCTGGGCATCGCTGGGCTCGCCGCAGGCCCGGTCCACCACGTACCTGGACAGCGCCGGGCTCACGTGGCCTCCCAGGCGCTCGACCTCCTGTGCGAAGTGCCCCTCGAGCCAGCGGCGCCGTTCCTTGGGCGTGCTCTTGGTCGGACCCCAGCGGCGTACGTCGCCCACCCGCTCGACGACCTGCTGGAGCCGCTGCGGCAGCGCTCCGGTCGACACGAGCGTCAGCACGCTCGTCGGGTTCGGATCCTCGAGATAGGCGACCAGCGTGTCGGCCTCGGCGGCGCGCCAGGCGTCGGCGCCGGACACGATCACGGCCTGCAGGCCGCCGAACGACAGGGTCTGCAGCGCTGCGACCACGTCGTCGATGGGGGCGTCCTTGGCGTCGAAGCGCTCGGGCTCCCCGCCGCCCTCCCGGGCGACGCGCCCGACGAGCCGCGCCACGGCGCGATCGACCTTGGGCCAGTCTTCTCCCTGCAGTGCGTAGACCGGCAAGAGCGGTTCGGCGCGGCTGGCCATCGGCTGGATCGTAGCGGCCGGCGGCCTGTGGTCGGATCCCGGCGCGGCGCTACCTCACCACGAAGTTCACCAACCGGTCGGGAACGACGACCTCGCGGACGATCTGCTTGCCCTCCAGCGCCCCCGCGACCTTCGAGCGCGCGCGCACCAGGGCGAGCACCGCGGCATCCTCGAGCCCGGCCTGGGCCTCGAACCGGTCGCGCAGCTTGCCGTTGACCTGGACGACGAGGGTCACCTGGTCGCGCACGAGCAACGCCGGGTCGGCGGTCGGCCAAGGGACCTCCCACAGCGTCTCACCGCCGAGCGCGTCCCAGAGCTCGCACGCGACATGCGGCGCGAACGGGAACAGCACCGAGACCGCGGTCTGGACCGCGTAGCGAAAGACCTGGTCCCCTCCGGGCTCGTCGGCGCCGTGCTCGGACTGGTGCCGGTGTGCAGGCGTTGACCAGTTCCTGAATCGCAGCGATCGCGGTGTGGAACGAGAAGCGCTCGCCGATGTCGAGCGAGACCTTGGCGATGGTCCCCTCCGCCCGACGCAGCAGTTCCAACGAGGCCGGTGAGTCGGCCAGCGCCGCCGGATCGGGACGGTCGACGAGCCCGCCCGGACCCGCCGCGCGGGCGAGCCCCCAGAGGCGGTCCAGGAACCGGCGGGCGCCCACCACGCCGCGGTCGCTCCACTCGATGTCGTCGGCAGCCGGTCCCATGAACAGGACGTAGAGCCGCAGGGTGTCCGCGCCGTACCGGTCGACGATCTCGTCGGGCGAGACGACGTTGCCCTTGCTCTTGGACATCTTGGCGCCGTCGCGGTAGATCATGCCCTGGGTGAACAGCCGCGCGAACGGCTCGCGGAACCCGACGAGCCCGAGGTCGTTGAGCACCTTCGTGAAGAACCGTGCGTAGAGCAGGTGCAGCACCGCGTGCTCGACGCCGCCGATGTACTGGTCAACCGGCAGCCAGTAGTCGGCCAGCGCACGCTCGAACGGCGCGCTCGACAGGTGCGGGGCGGTGTAGCGCAGGTAGTACCACGACGAATCCACGAACGTGTCCATCGTGTCCGTCTCGCGGCGGGCCGGCCCGCCGCAGGTCGGGCACGTGGCGGCCAGGAACTCCGGGTTGGTGGCCAGGGGGCTCTGCCCCTTGGGTGCATAGTCCTCGACGTCGGGCAGGACTACCGGCAGCTGGTCGTCCGGAACGGCCACCGGCCCGCAGTCCGGGCAGTGGATCACGGGAATCGGCACGCCCCAGTAGCGCTGGCGCGAGATCAGCCAGTCGCGCAGCCGGTACCCCACCGTCGCCTCGCCGAGCTCGCGCTCGGCCAGCCACGCCGCGGCAGCCGCCTTGGCCTCGTCGACGCCGAGCCCGTCCAGGAAGCCCGAGTTGACCATGCGCCCGGATAGGCGTGAACGCCTGCCTCGAGGGGCGCGTCGGCCGCGGTCTGCGCGTCGGCGACGACCCGCCGGATCGGGAGCGAATGCTGCCGTGCGAAGGCGAAGTCTCGCTCGTCGTGACCGGGCACGGCCATGATCGCGCCGGTGCCGTAGTCCATCAGCACATAGTCGGCGACCCAGACCGGAATCCGCTCGCCGTTGATCGGGTTGACCACATCGCGCCCCGTGAACACGCCGGTCTTGGGCCTGTCGGTCGCGCTGCGGTCGGCCAGTGACGCGCGGGCGGCGGCGCGCGCATAGGCCAGCACCGCCGCGGCCTCGGGCCGGCCCTCGACGAGCCTGGCCAACAACGGGTGCTCCGGGGCCACCAGGAAGAAGGTCGCGCCGAAGAGCGTGTCCGGCCGGGTCGTGAAGACCGGGAGCTCCAGCGCGCCGTCCTCGGTGCGAAACAGCACCCGCGCCCCCTCGGAGCGGCCGATCCAGTTGCGCTGCATTGCCAGCACGCGTTCCGGCCAGTCCTCCAGCAGATCCATGTCGTCCAGCAGGGCCTGCGCATACTCGGTGATGCGCAGGAACCACTGGGTCAGCTGGCGCAGCTCGACCTCCGCGCCGCAGCGCTCGCAGTGCCCGTCGATGACCTGTTCGTTGGCCAGCACGGTCTGGTCCACCGGGCACCAGTTGACGGCCGCCTCGCGGCGCTCGGCCAGGCCGCGTTCGAACATCCGCAGGAAGATCCACTGGGTCCAGCGGTAGTACTCGGGGTCCGCCGTCGAGAGCTCGGTGTCCCAGTCGATCGCGAAGCCGAGTCGCTTGAGCTGCATGCGGATCCGGGCGATGTTGCGCGCCGTCACGATCGCGGGGTGCTCGCCGGTCCGGATGGCTGCATTCTCCGCGGGCAGGCCGAACGCGTCGTAGCCCATCGGATGGAAGACCGCCGCGCCAGACCTGCGCCGGTGATGCGCGATCACGTCTCCCATGGTGTAGTTCTTGACGTGACCCATGTGGATCTCGCCGGAGGGATACGGCAGCATTTCCAACACGTACGACTTGGGGCGATCCGACCGCCGCGCCGGTTCCCCGTCGCGTGAGATCGTCGCGCCCACGAACGCACGCTGTTCGGCCCAGACGCGCTGCCAGCGCTCCTCGACCTCGTTGGCGTGATATCGATCCGGCAAGACGTCGTGTTGTTGTGTCATCGGGGCGCGAGTATATCGGCGCACCCCCGGCCTCTGAGGTAACCGCGCTGCGCCCTTCCATCAGCATCCGCGAGGTCGAACTCGACCGCGATTTCCCGGCGGTCATCGGGCTCTACCGCGCCCACGAGTGGAGCCACGCCAACGATCCGGAGCGCCTGCGGACGGCGGTGCGCTGCTCGTCGTATTCGGTCGTCGCCGTCGAGGGCGACACGATCATCGGATTCGCCCGCGCGATCAGCGACGAGGCGTTCGCGGTGTACATCGCCGATATCCTCGTGGCGCCCGCGCGCCAGCGGGAAGGGATCGGCCGCGCACTCACCGAGGCGATCCAGGAGCACTATCCCCTGGCGACGTTCCACCATCAGGTCCTGATCGCCGAACGTGGGGTCGAAGGCTTCTACCGGCGCCTCGGCATGACCCCGGTCTCGGCGTTCGGATTGACCGCGTTCATCCGCACCAGCGCGGGCTGACCTAGCGCGGGAACGCAACCTCGGTCGAGAACACCGTCGCGCCGCTCCGGCGCTCGAAGATGCGGGCGACGTCGTCCTTGTGCTGCCAGGCGTGCTGCTTGGCGAAATCCCGGGCGTCCTCCGCGAGGCTGAAGACCCGTTGCGCGACCACGGCCCCGCTCGCCCGCGCCGTGATCTCGACACACCATCCGTCCTCGGGCGGGAACGTGCTCGTGGTCCACTCCGGCCTCCTCGGGGCTCACGGCAACCCAGCTTACCGGCCGGGCGCGGCGGGGGGCGGACCTGCGCAGGGCTGTCCAGCGACGTCGCTAGCGTGTGGTGCATGCACTGGCTCGATACCCACCAGCCGCTGGTCGAGACCATCGCGGTCGGCGTGCTCGCGCTCGTGGCAATCATCGTCCTGATCGCCTTGGTCAAGGTGCTGCGCCAGGGCCGGCGCGCGATGTTCGGCGCCCAGCCGGTCATCGGCCCGACCGAGTTCGTCGGCGGGGCTGATGGCGGACTGACGCTGGTCGTGCCGTTCGCCAACGCCGCCGCGGCCAACGCGTACCGGTTCACCCCGCGGGTGACCGCCGACCGGGTCTCGACGGGCGCGCCGACCGGCCCGGTCACACTCTATGGATACGGTGCCGACCCGGCCGACAACCGTGTGCGGATTCCGTTCGAGTGGCCGGTTGGCATTCTCGACGCCGAGGTCACGATCACCTGGACCTGGCACGACGCGGCCGGCGACTGGGACGGGCTCTGGCGCGGGCACATGCGCGTGCCCCACCCGGAGCTCCCCGACGAGTTCGACGCGGGACTAGCCGGCGAGGCGCCGGTCGAGGACGCACGTGGCCCAGCCGACGACGCGGCCGGGGATCAGGCGGCCGAGGCGGCGCCGGTTGCCGGCCAGCCCCGCGTAGACCCGCTCAGTCACATCCGGGGCGGCACCGCTAAGCAGGCCAAGCCACCCGAAGCCGGGCAGTAGCCCGCACAGCAGCGGCACCCCGGCTCCACCGGACGCGACCCGCCCGCCGGGACAGACCAGATGCCACGACCGCCCCCGCAGCGGTGGCGGGACGCCCGCAAGCAGCGGCCCGCTGCGCGGGTCCTGCAGCGGCACCGGGTCAAGGCGGGCGCGGCGGTCGGCGACGAGGACCAGCGCCGCCACGACGCGGCAGACCCTGCAGTCGTGGTCGTAGACCAGTGCCCAGGCGTGCTCCGGCACGGTCAGTTGCGCACGGTGAGCGCCTCACGGCCATGCGGGGCGGCCAGGTTCATGTGCGGGACCGACCGGGACGATGCGGGTCGGGTTGATGGTCGATGTGGGTCCGGTAGTAGTGCCGCTTGATGTGGTCGAAGTTGACCGTGTCGGCGACCGCCGGCTGCTGGTACAGGTCGCGCAGATAGCCCGCGAGGTTCGGGTAGTCGACGATCCGGCGCAGGTTGCACTTGAAGTGGCCGACGTAGACCGGATCGAACCGCACCAGGGTCGTAAACAGGCGCCAGTCGGCCTCGGTGATCCGGTCGCCGAGCAGGTAGCGGCGCTCGCCCAGCCGCCGCGTCGAGCGTGTCCAGGGCGGCGAACAGGTCTCGGAACGCGTGCTCGTAGGCGGCCTGGGTCGTGGCAAACCCGGCCCGGTAGACGCCGTTGTTCACGTGGGCGTAGACGGTGGCGTTGATCTGGTCGATCTCGTCCTCGAGCTCCGGCGGACAGAACACCGGTGCGTCCGGCGCCGCGATCGCCGAGAACTCCCGGTCGAACATGCGGATGATGTCCGCGGATTCGTTGTTGACGATCCGTGCGGTGACGGTGTCCCACAGCACCGGGACGGTGACGCGGCCCGCGAACCCCGGCGCGCTGGCCTCGATAGGCCTCGCTGAGGAAGGCGAACCCGTTGACCGGATCGGACGTGTTGCCGGGACCCTCGGCGATCGCCCACCCGCGCTCGTCGCGCTCCGGGTCGACGACGGTCATCGAGATCGCGTCGTCGAGCCCCTTCAGACGACGGTAGATGACCGTGCGGTGCGCCCACGGGCAGGCCAGCGACACATACAGGTGATAGCGACCGGCGGCCGCCGGGTATGTCGCCGCCGGGTCTGCGCGGACCCAATCCCGGAACCGCGAGGCCTGGCGCTGGAAGCTGCCGTCCGGGGCCTGTTCGCGAGGAAATGCGGCGGGCGGGGACTCCGACATCGTCACTCCGGTTCACGCGGTCTGCTCAGACCCCATCTTCACAGGTCGCCATGCCGCACGCCCCCGGGAACCGCCGTGCGCCGGGTGCGTCGGATGTAGCCTTGCCGGGGACAGGCGGGCAGGTGCTCGCAGACCTGCGGCGTGGGCCGCCCGAGCCGTCAAGGAGCCCGGATGAAGATCGAAGTGGGCGTTTCGGGACTGACGCGGCCTCCTGTCGATGCGCTCATACCGACGGCGCGGGCGCTCGAGGCCAACGGCGTCGAGGCGATGTGGTTCGCCGACCACTTCCTGCACTGGTATCCCCCGAGCGTCTGGACGCCGGACGTGTTTCCGCAGGCGGCGACGGAGCCCTCACCGCACACCTTCCTGGACCCCGGACCGCTGATGGGAGCGGTCGCGACCCACACCACGCGCATGCTCCTCGGCACGGGGGTCACCGACGCGATCCGGCGGCATCCGGCGGTCATCGCCCAGACGTTCGCCACCCTTGACCACATGAGCCACGGCCGTGTCCGCCTCGGCATCGGGGTCGGCGAAGCGGAGAACATCCTTCCCTACGGGCTGCCGTACGACCGGACGGCCTCCCGTCTGATCGAGGCGGTCGAGGTGATCCGCCTGTTGTGGTCGACGACGGATCCGGTCGATTTCGACGGCGAGTTTACGCAGCTGCGGAACGCCGTGATCGGGTTGGGCCCGTATGGCGAGCGCCCGCCCGAGATCTGGATGCCGGCGCACCGTCCGCGGGTGCTGCGGGCCACCGGACGCCTTGCCGACGGCTGGATGCCGGTCCTCGTCGACGCCGACGAGTACCGCGCGCTGCTGGCGGACATCCGCGCGGCGAGCCGCGCGGCCGCACGGCCGGCCGACGTCGTGCGCCCCGGGCTGTACGTCTGGGTCGTCTGCGACGAGGACCGGGACGTCGCCGAGCGCCTGCTCGACTCGCCGGCGCTGCGGATGATCGCCCTCACCGCGCCGGCCGCCATGTACGAGGCCGCCGGCGCCGAACACCCGCTGTCGACGGCATGGGGGCTGACCCACTACGTGCCGACCGATCTGTCGCGTGAGGACGCGCTGGCGGCCGCCCGCGCGGTTCCGGAGGAGGTCCTGCGCAGCTACTACACGTGGGGAACCCCCGACGACATCGTGAGCCGTCTGGAGCCGTTCATGCGCGCTGGCTGCGAGGTCTTCAACCTCACCAACGTGAGCCCGGCCGCGGACCCGGCGATCGCCCCCAAGGCCGGCGCCCGCAATCTCGACATCGCCACCGGACTCCGCGCCGCGGCGGCCCGGATCACCCCCACCTTCGCCAATTGAGCCCGCTGCGCACCCGCATCGCCGCCATCTGTCTCGACACCGCAGCCGTCGTGGGCTTCGTCGCGCTCGGGCGCACCAGCCACTCCGAAGGCGATGCCGTCGACGGCATCGCCGCGGTCGCTGCCCCATTCCTGATCGGGATGGCGGTCGGCTGGATCGCGGTCCGACGCACCCGGAGTCCCGCGGGACTGCGTGCCGGTGCCGTCGTGTGGGCCTGCACGACCGGGATTGGCTTGATCCTGCGCGGGCTCGTGTTCGGGCGCCCCACACCGATCCAATTCATCCTGGTGGGCGCGGGCTTCTTGGCGCTGATGCTCTTCGGCTGGCGAGCCGTGTGGGCGTTGGTCGCCCGGCGACGCGGCGGCGCCGACGCGGCCGCCACCGAGCCCTCGTCCCCGTAACGGTCACTCGACCGGGGTCGCGACGACCTCTGCCTCCTGCGGATCGACCGGCCCCGGAGCGTCGAGTTCGGGCGCCCAGGCACGTGCGAGCGCCCATCCGAGCACCACCAGGACCATCATCATCACCGCCGTCGCCCCGAACAGCACGCGCGCGCCCCACGCCGCGTAGACCGGCGCGGCGGCGAACGAGGTCAGCCCGGCCGCCAGGAACCCGACGCCGCGGGCGAGCCCCTGCCCGGCACCCGCACGCCGGCTTCCCGACGCCCGCGCCATGGCCGCCGCGGTGCCGGGACCGGCAAGCGCCTGCCCGACCGATTCGATGAGGCTCACCGCGATGATCACCACGACCGACCCGATCAGGCCGTAGGCGAAGACGACGATCGCCACGATCCAGATCCCCCACACCGACCCCTTCAGCGGGCCGACGCGGTCCACGAAGCGCCCGGCCATGGGCGCGATCACGATGAACGGCAGCGTGAAGATGGCCAGGCTCGTCGCGATCACGAAGCCGCTCGCGCCGCGGTCGGCAAGGAACTTGGCCCAGATTGAACTGTACGTCCCGACCGGGGCGGTGATGGCAACGGCCAGGATCAGGGCGACCCACACGGCCTTATGGCGCAGGAGCCCGAACGAGATGCTCGACGGACGATCGTCGGGGGCCGGCGTGCCGTCGGCCGCCGGCGCGGGCGCCGCCCTGACCGGTAGCCGCACACCGAGTACCACCGGCAGCAGCGCGAGCGTCACCAACCCGGCGATTTCCAGCCCCTGGGTGCTGCCGATCCAGGCCAACAGCACCGCGCCGATGAAGGGTCCCGCGGCAAACCCCGCGAACTCGGCCACCTGCAGTCGCGCCAGGCCCTCGCCCACCTCGTCCGGCTCGGAGCGGATCACGATCGCCGAGGCCGCGGGAACGAACAGCCCGTATGCGACGCCCTCGAGGGCGCGCCAGAACGTCAGCACCAGCACCGAGTGTGCGGCGCCCGATCCGGCCAGCGAGGCCGCGGCGACCAGGACGCTGGCGATGAGCATGATCCGCTCATGCCCGCGATCCGCCTGCGGACCGACAAACAGTTCGGTTGCGACCCCGGCGAGCAGTGACGCACCGGCGATGATCCCGAGGGTCGCGACCGGAAACCCGTGCGAGACCTGGATCGCAGGAATCATCGGCGCGATCACCATCACCGCGCAGCTCATCAGGAACATGGCCGCGTAGAGCCGCACGCAGCGACTATAAAGACCGCCCGCGACGGTCCCGCGCACGCGCCTGGCGGCTACGCGGCGTGCACGCCCGCGCCGCGGGCGGCCGTGCGAGCCCGCGGGATCCGGGGTTGCGCTCTGCCCCGTCTGCCAATGACGTTCGGCCCTTTGGAACCCGCCGTGCAGGTCCGGCGCGAACTTGCACGCTGCATTTCACACGCGCGAAACCGGCGGACCTACCCTTGGTCGTGCCTACTCATAGCGAGCCAGCAGCGGCGCGCAGCGTCGTTGTCACGAATGGAATCGGAGGTTCGCCCGAGTCGGTGGAACAGGCACGCCAATGATTGGAGTCTGAACATGCCTAGGGTTCACTAGTAGTGAAAAAGTGGCATTGACCGTGTCTGACACGGTCGAGGCGACCATTCACCGGGATCCGTCTCACCCGTCATGGTGCAGGTAGCCATCGGCGGACGAATGTCGCCGCGGACTCGGGGTCGCGCAGTTGCGGCCCCGACCACCCGCACCCCGCCCCCCGACCGATCAAGCGGCCGGAGCGCGCTGTTCTTGACAACATGACGCGCATGAGGCCCCGCGTCGTAGTCACCGGCATTGGTATCGTCAGCCCGCTCGGCAGCAGCGCCGACACCCTTTGGACGGCCCTGCTCGCCGGTGCGTCGGGGGCCCAACGCATCGTCATCGAGGGCCTGCCCGAACTCACGGCCTTTCCCGTGGAGGGCATCGACGACGCCGCGCGAGCACGCTTCGGCCAGCGCGAGGCGCGGCGCATGGATCGCGCCGGCCGCCTGGCGGCCCTCGCCGCCGCATCCGCACTTGATGACGCCGGCGCCCATGGGGTCCCCGCCGAGCGGATGGCCGCCGTCATCGGCTGCGTGCACGGGGGCGCCCAGACGCTGCACGAGGGCGAGCAGACGCTGGCCGCACGCGGGCCTGCACGTGTGAGCCCCCTGACCATTCCCCTGGGACTGACCAATGCTCCCGTCGCCGCGGTCGCCAGGACACTCGACGTGCGCGGACCGACGGCCGTGACGGGTACCGCGTGCGCGGCCGGGACCGATGCCATCGGCGCCGGCGTGCAGCTCATCCGCGACGGGCGGGCGGACCTGGTGGTGGCGGGAGGCGCCGAGGCGCCCCTGACGCCATTGCTCGTGGCCGGGTATCGCCAGCTCGGCGCGCTCAGCACCACCGACCGGCCGTCACCGGAGGCCTCACGGCCCTTCGACGCCGAGCGGGACGGGTTCGTGATCGGCGAGGGCGCCGGCATCCTGGTGCTGGAAGAGCGCGAGCACGCGCTCGCCCGCGGCGCCCGCATCCATGCGGAGGTCATCGGCCACGCCAGCACCTGCGACGCGGGTCACCTGACCGATCCGGACCCCGCCGGCACCGGCGCCGCCCGCGCCATCGCGCTCGCGCTGGCCGACGCCCGGCTCACCCCTGCCGACGTCGGCTACATCAACGCGCACGCGACCTCGACACCGGCGGGCGATCGGGCCGAGGCGCGGGCGCTGGCGGCCGCCGGGCTCGCCCAGACGCCGGTCTCGGCGACCAAGTCGGCCCACGGCCACGCGCTCGGAGCTGCCGGTGGCGTCGAAGCCGTGGTCACCGTCCTGGCGCTCGTGCATCAGGTACTGCCGCCCACGCTCAATCTCGAGTGCCCCGACACGGACATCGAGCTCGCGCACGTCCGCACCGCGCGGTCGGCCGAGTTCGAGGTCGCGATCTCGAACTCGTTCGGGTTCGGCGGCCACAACGCGTGTCTGGCGATGCGCGCGCACCGGACCGCCGGCTAGTCGGGGCGCGTGTCCCGCCGTTGGGCCTCGCGCTCGTGGCGGGTGTGCTCGGCAAGGGCCCCGTCGACGAGGTGCGTCGGGACCGGCGGCTTCTGATGGGCGACCAGGTCCATCAGCGCGTCGGCGCGTCCCGTCGGGTGCGGCTGCGGCGGGGGGTGTTCGTGCACGAGACGGTCCACCTCGAGCGGCAGCGGCGCCCGCACGCTGCCCATCCCGAGTTCCTGCCGCAACGCGGCGCGCTCGTCGGTGTGGTCGCTCGGGTCGCCTGCCCGGCGGAAATGCGGGTCGTTGCCCTCGTCCATGCGGGCACCATCCTGGGTTGTTACAAACATGTTACCGCAACCTGGCGGCGTCGCACCGTTGCCGCTCAACGGGCCGGCGTCTCGGCGGCGGCCCGGCGGACGATGCGGCGCCCACGGCGCGACCAGATCTCGACCGCAACGACCGCCAATGCGACCGGGACCGTCGCCGGGAATTCGGCCACCCGGAAGAACGCGAGGTCGCCGATGAGCGCAAGCGCGATCACCAGCAGGGCGGTCCAGCTCTGCAGGCGGGGGTTGCGGGCCAGCAGCGCCCCGGCGAGTCCTGCCACGAACAGGTCGCCGTAGCCCATCACCGCAGAACCGACCAACTCGGACTGCAGGCGCGGCAGTTGTGCCACCGGGTGCGCCGCCCCGAGGATCGAATTGGGCTTCTGCAACTGGTCGTTCACCACCAGGGCGACATCGACGACGGCCATGGCGACGATGCCGAGCTTGACCACGGCCGCCGGCGCCAGTCCGACGAGGATGACCCCCAGGCTCACACACGACAGCGCGGTGAGTGCCAGGGCTGCACCCTCGCCCGCGAGCCCGGTCGGATCCGCCCATGCCAGCGCGAACAGCGGCACGACGCCGAGGGCCAGTACCGGCCGCGCACCGCGCATCGACCACCCGAGCGCCGCGGCCGCCAGCACGGGCACGGCGATCAGGGCCAGATAGGTCAGCCCCTGCGGTGCGTCGGAGACGCGCGTCAGGCCGTACGCGACCGCCACCAGGGAGGCGAGCGGCACAACGGCCCACCACCCAGAGCGGAACCGCCCGAGGCGCGCCTCGGCCCACGGCCACGGCGCGGGCAACGCGACCAGCGCGCCCTGGACGGTGGACAGGATGCCGATCGACAGCCAGAACGGCACGCGCGCTACCCGCCGGCCGGCGTATACCGGTCGGTCATCACGTGGTTGGGCCCGTTCATGCTGTCGGCACGCACCGTCCCGGTGACCGGATCGATGTCGAGGATGATCCACAGCGGACTCCGGGCGACCGCGCCGGCCACCCGGACCGCCGGGACGCCGCCGATCTCGACCGTGCCGAGCACCACCGACGCCTGAATGCCCGGCACCATCCACTCGAAGCCGGTGCGCCAGCCTGGCCAACTGAACCGCTGGGTCCCAGCGCCGCTGCGTGAGGTAACCGTGGACCCGGCATATGCAGTCACCACGGCCTTGGGTGTGCCGGCAACGGACTTGCTCGCGAGCGTGACCTCGTGCAGCGCGGCGAGCCGGAGTGTGGCCTGGCGCGCCTGTGCGAGCAGGGCGGCGCCGGAGCGCAGCTCGCCCGGCAGCCGAAACCGGCCGATCACCGGGGCACGCGACTCCGCGGACGTACGCACCGCGATGCCCGCCAGCATCGCCCGCGGCACCTGTGCGGCCCAGCAGCCCGCCGTGCGCCGGGCGAGCGAGATCGCGGGGCTACCGCCCCCGGAGACCCAGAGCGTGCCGCGCGACATGACCGAGGCAGGCCCGTTGTCGATCCGGACGCTTACCGGCGTCGCGCTGGACGTGCCCGGCTGGGCCGTCAGCGCGATGACTCCGGCGTCGATTCCCTGGCCGATCGAGACGGTGCCGGCGTCCTGGGGCCCGAGGCAGGTTGCCGTCGCCGACCGGGCGGCTCGGACGGCCAGTGGCACGACGACGAGCGCAGCCGCCGCGACCAGCGCCACCGCCAACAGCGCCAAGCGGCGATATGGGGCCCGTCCGGCCAAGGCTACCTCCATGATGACGCGCTCGGCATGTCCGCGGCCGCAGACACCGGCGCACGCCTATTGTGACCGCTCCCGCCACCGTCGGTCCGGATTGGCGGCATCGGCCGCCGCCCGGCGGCGATCAGAACCCGGCGATCCCGTCCGGTGAGCCGAGGCCGGTCGGACCGTCCCAGCCAGTCGACGCCGTGCATGCCAGGGCGATGCTGCAGGTGCCGTTGCCGCCGCTGGTGATGTCGAACAGGTTTGGCAGCGTGTAGCTGGCGGCCGCGTAGAGACCCTGAGCACCGTTGGCCGCGGCGACCGGCGCGTTGCCGGCGAGTCCGTAGATCCCGCTGATGATCGGTGCGGCGAGGCTCGTACCACCGATCATGCCCGGATACCACCCGGGGTAGCCGAAGGAGTCGTAGACGGCGACCCCCGTGGCGGGGTTCGCGTCCGCCGACACGTCGGCGACCGCGCGCCGTGTCCGGCAGGCCGTCACGGCGTTGGGGACCGCCGCCTGCCACGCCGGCATGGCTTCGTAGGCGCTGCACCCCGAACCGCCGCCGCTCCAGGCGGTCTCGGTGTACCCCCGTGCGGTCCGCGCGGCCGCGGTGAGGGTCGTGCCCCCGACCGCGATCACATTCGGCGAGCTGGACGGGTAGATCGGGCCGGCCGCAGCGCCCGAATCGCCGCTCGCCGCGACAATCGCCACCCCGGGATGATCGAAGTAGGACTTGTCATAGCTCGGATCGCGTGTGGAGTCCGCGCCGCCCCAGCTGTTGCTCACCGCATGCGCACCCAATTTGACGGCCTCGTTCTCGGCCGCGCCGAGATCGGCAAAGGTCGCCGAGGACGCCTCGACGACGGCGATGCGGCACCGCGGGCACATCGCCGAGACCATCTCCGCATCGAGCGAGGTCTCCAGGCCCCAGGACGGGCTGGCGGCCGGCAGGCGCGTCGAGCCGGTCTGCCCGACGATCCGCAGGCATCCGGAGGCCACCGTGCAGGCCGGCAGGCCGAAGTAGCTGCGGTAGGCGGCGAGGTCGGCGGCCAGGTTCGGGTCGCTGTACGCGTCGACGATCCCGACGGTTTGGGTCGTCGTGGGCTTGACGGCGGCGACGGATGCCACGCCGTAGGCGGCGCGCAGTTGCGCGGGCCCGTAGCCGTCAGGGGTCGTGACCGCCCGCTGCAGGGGCCGATGCACCGTCAGCGCCGTGCACCGGATCCGGTTCGGCCCGGTGGGGGTTCCGCAGGCCGCCGCCCGCACCGGCGCTGCCGTCGCCATCCCGGCAAGCGCGAACACCGCTGCGAGCGAGGTCGCGGCGATCATGATCCGGCGCAGCATGTTCCGTCCGTGGTCCACTGTGCTCCCGACGCGTCCGCCATCGGGCCGACTCCTTCGGCCCGGTACTCCACGTGCACGCGCTGAAACCGACGCTAGACGGGCACTTTGGCGGCGCAGCCCCCTATTCGTAGGGTTCTCGCCTGCCCGGACGAACGAGCCGGCGGGCGCGGTTAGCTGGCGCGGGTCGGCGGCGGGTAGCGCGGCAAGTGGGCCAGCAGGCGCGCCATGACCCCGTACAGCGTCTGTTTGCCGTAGGCGTGGGTGCCGTCAGCCATGGTCATCACCGCGACCGAGACGCGGCTGCAGCCATGCACCAGCAGGGCGACCTGATTGTCGACACGTCCGGTCCCGGATCCCCACCCGCCCTTGAAGTACAACGACCATCCGGCGAGCGGCACCCGCCCGATGCCCCAGCGCTGGGCGCGGATGATCGAGGCCAGCTGTTCCAGCGCCCAGGCGCGGTGCGTCGGGACGATGTACGAATCGATGCGCAGGAAGTACCGCGCCTGGTCGTCTGCGCTGGTCTGCGAGAGCCCCCAGATGGACGCAGGCCTGAAGTTGCGCATGCCGACCCGGCGGGCCAGCGCCACCAGCCGTCGGTCCCCGACGATCGCCACGACGCGGGTGGCCGCGGTGTTGTCGGACCGGCGGATCATCGGGGCCAGCAACGCGGTGTCGGCGTGGGTCAGCGGCCGGCCGCGTACCGACGGGAGATCGAGGTACGCCACCAACAGCATCGCCTTCAGCACGCTGGCGGTGACAACGACGTGGTGCGACCGGTACCCCCACCCCCGTGCGCCGGCCCGGACCGCGAACGAGATGTCGCCGTGGCGCCGGTGGGCGTAGGCGATCGCGGCCGCGGTATCCGGCGCCCACACCGCCGGTTGGGCCGCGGCAACGGCCGAGCAGCTGCGGGTCGGGGCCGGCGGCGGCGCACCGGCGCCCGTACCGCCGGCGTGGGCGGCGGCGACCGCGGCCGCCACGATGAGCGCCGCACGTCCGGGCCGAGTGCCGATCATCCGTTTCTCCGATCCGCCCGGGATGCGTCCCACCCGCGTCCGCGTTGCCGCAGCGTGAAGCTCGCCGACAGCGCCCCCGGCGGCGATGTGTTGGCTCGGGGGCCGCGGGCCGGCGCCGGTGCGATCGGCCGTCCCGTACGGTCCTGGTGGCCGGCGGGCCGGTGGGTCATCGGGGCTCGACGGGCCCCGGGACCGGCGGTGCCCCGCCCTCGGTGCCGGGACGTCCGTCGGGCGCCGACTCGCCGGAATCCGCCTCGACCGGCGGCGGCGTCGTCGTCGCGGCCAGTTCGGCGCGCGCCAGCCACTCGTCGATCTCGTTCGTCGGGCGGCCGAAGACGGTCGTGCCGCTCGGGCGCGTGCGGACCCGATGGATGACGCCGAGGCTGCCCGCGATCACCGCCGCGGCGAAGAAGCTCGCCCAGACGAGCAGGGTCAGATTCAGGGGCGAGGTCGTTCCGGCGTGTGTGCCACCCGGCAGCGTGCCCGCCAGGCCTGGTGCCGCTCCCCGCGCAGGCCCGGGACCCACGAGCACCGGCGGGGACGGTAGTACGAACCTCAGCCGCGGGGTTGCGGCACCACCCTCGACAGGCACAACCCCACCGGACGGCCGGGGCGCCGCTCGCGTCCGGCGCGCCGGCGGCGCCGCGGAGACGGCAGGGATGGGGGCAAAGCCTTTGGGAACCAGGCCCGACGGCCCGGCAAAGGTCTTCGTCGGGGGTGCCGACCCGGTCGCTCCGAGCGCGGCCCCCGGAGCCACCCCGGCCGCGCCCAGCGCGCAGACGAGCGCGAGCGCCCGCGCGCGCGCCAGCGGCGGTCGTTCGCGCCGAGGTCCCCGGCAGGTCATATCTCCCCCAGCGCTGATGCCGACATCCTGTCGTAGCGGTGCATCGCCCAGGGGTTATCGCACCACCGGGGCATGGATTAACAACCCTGTTCGACGCCCCTGCGGAAGAATCTTGGCGCGCAACGGGCAAAAAACGCGCTGCGGGCGATATTTCGGGGGCCTGCGCAGACCGGTATCCGGACCCGACGGCCGCCAAGAGCACGGGTCGGCCGCGGCCGGGACCCGACGCCGCGCGCGCCAGCTATCGCGAGACGGCGGCGACCGCCTCGAGCAGGGCCAGCATGCGGACCGGCTTGGACAGGTACCGGTCACATCCGGCCGCAAACGCCTGATCCCGGCATTCCTGGAGCGCGTGTGCCGTCAGCGCCAGCACCAGGACCGGCGGTGCGTCGCGCGCCCGCTCGGCGCACCGGATCGCGCGGGTGGCGCTGACCCCGTCCATCTCCGGCATCTCGAGATCCCTCAGGATCAGATCGACGTTGGCCGCGGCGGCGGCGGCCTCCAGCCCATTGTGGGCACGTACGACCGAATGGCCGGCGCGCGCGCCAGATAGCCCCGCGGGACCGCATCGTTGACGTCGTTGTCCTCGGCGAGCAACGCGACGCACCGTCTCAAGCCTCAGCCTCAACCAGAGCTTGACTGAGACGGTAGGTCGCCTGCACGTGCAGATCCGTCGCCAGGCCGCCGGTGCCCACGAGTTTGCTGTGCCGCATCAGAACGTGGCCGCTAGACGACGACCGCAACGGCGTCCAGCGCGGCATCCGACGAGCCGGCGGGCGCGTTGGCGATCATCCTCGACCGCAAGGCCGGCGGCGAGGACGCGCTGCTCGACGCGGCGCGCCCGGGGTTCGCCGGATGCCGCGCGCGGACGCGTTGGCGATTCTTGCCCGGCCTGCGCTAGCTGCACCGCGGACGGCCGCTAGAAGGCGAAGGCCGTCCGGCCACCCTTGGCAATCAATTCCTCCAGGCCGCGGCGTCCGTCTCCGATGACCGGGCCGCCGTGCGCCAGTAGCAGGTGCTCGAACTCGTAGGTGTCCAGCAAGCGCGCGAACGCGGCGAGCAGGCCCTGCTTAGTGCGCGGCGGATCGTCCATCAGTTGGTCGGGGACGAACCCGAGATCCCGTCTGCCGTGCGGCGCACCGCTGACCAACCCGTCGGCGAACACCATCGCGCGCTGCGCCGGCAGGTAGAGCGCGGTCTCATCGGGGCAGATCACCCCGAGCTCGCAGGCGACGACGCCGCCAGGCAGCACGTCCCCGGGGTCGAACGGCTCGAGCACCTCGCCGTGGGTGAACTCGTGCAGTCCGGCACGGTTGACATGAACGCCGCACCCGAACCGCGCCGCGAACTCGCCGCTCTGGCGATAGTGGTGACGATTCGACAGCAGCACCGCGACCGGAGCGACGGGCCGCCGTGCAAACCACTCCAGGCCCACATCGGCGGGAATCAGCGGATCGATCACCACGCCCGGACCATCGAGCCAGTACGAGGCGACCTCGATGTGCAGCTTGGGATGCATCGAGGTCCAGTGATACGCGCCCGGGAGAATCTCCTGCATGAACCCGACAATACCCGTGCGTGCGCCGGTCACGCATCCCCGGGTCGGCGCCGACCGAGCCACGTTTGTCGGCCCACGGGCCGGGCAGACCACACCCACTGCGCGCCGGTCGGCCCATCCCCACGCCCCGCCGCGCGCACTCTCAGCCATGCGATCGGAGCCCCGATACGATTCACCTCACTCCAGGACGTGTTCGCGGACCAGCTCGCCGACCTGTGGAGCGCCGAGCGACAGCTCGTCGGCGCACCTGCGGAAGGTGGCCGATGCCGCGACGTCGGACAAGCTGCGCTCCGCGGTCGAGGAGCACCTGGTCGAGACCCCGGGTCGACGACATGACTGGGCGGCGTGCGGCGGCCTGGCGCAACGGCGCGCGTGGCCGTCGCCCAGTGCAAGCCTCCGAGTCACGAAGGACCCCACCGAGATGGAATCTGCGACCACACCGCTGTTGCGGCATCCACAGCAGCTCTGGGCATCGGCAGGCGGGGCGAATCCGCCGGCACCGGTGGGAGGTTCGTCGCGTGCGTGCACCCCGCCGCAGACGCTGCTAGGTTCGCGTCATGGCTAGCGAGGTGCAGAAAACCGCTGGCGGACTCCGCATCACGTGCCGCAACACGGCGGGCGTCACGCTGCTGCGGCTTGAAGGTGAGCTCGATCTTGCCGGCGCCCCGGCGCTGAGCTCCGCACTACAGCAGGCGTACACGGGCGCCGCGCAGCCGGTCGTGCTCGACATGGCCGCTGTCGGGTTCATCGATTCAACCGGGGTCCGCACCCTGCTCGAGGCGCAGCAACTGGCGGGGCGTAGCCTCGTCCTGATGGCACCCTCGGGAGCGGTCACGCGCGTACTGGACCTGACACGACTGAGAGGCCGGTTCATGGAGATCGATGCGGACGCCGATCTCGCGGCACTCCGGCGCTGAGCGTCAGGCTGCTCCAACCGCGACCGGGTCGGGATGCCCCGTGCTGCGGCTGACCACTCCTCCCGGTTCATGAGCGGAACCCCCGCAGATCGTCGCGAGGCCCTGATCCTCGAGCACCAGCAGCTCGCCAGGGCCCTCGCCCGTCGCTACGCCAATCGAGGAGAACCGGTCGACGACCTCGAACAAGTCGCCATGATCGGACTCATCAAGGCCGTTGACCGCTTTGACGCGAGCCGGGGCGCGGACTTTCATGCGTTCGCGACGCCGACGATCCTCGGGGAGATCCGGCGCCATTTCCGGGACAAGACCTGGCCGATCCACGTCCCGCGGGGGCTCAAGGACGATCACGCGGTGGTCACCACCGCGACGACGGTGCTGACCAACCGCTTGGGCCGCAGCCCGACCATCTCCGAGATCGCCACCGAGGCGTCGATGTCCGACGACCAGGTGCTCGACGCGCTGGCGGCGCACTCGGCGTATCGCCCGAATTCGCTCTCGCAGTCCTCGGGATCTGACGAGGATGACTCCGATGTCGAGATTCCCGTCGAGGAAACCGGGTACCACCTCGCGGAAGGTCGGACTGCACTCCACGAAGGGCTCGCACGCTTGCCCGCCCGGGAGCGGCTCATCCTGCACCTGCGTTTCGATCAAGGCATGATCCAGTCGGACATCGCACGGATCGTCGGCGTGTCCCAAATGCACGTCTCGCGGCTGATCGCGCGGGCGCTCGAGACCCTGCGACGCGTTGCCGAGGAGGGGGAGCTGTGAGCTCCGCGCACGCCACGGCCCCGTCTGGCCCGGCGGCAGTCATCCTGTCCGTTCCCGCCGAACCCGAGTCGGTGTCGCTGGTCCGGCAGGCGGTCACCGGAGTCGCCGACACACTCGGCATGTCCCCCGACGCGCGGGACGATCTGCGGATCGCGGTCACCGAGGCGGCGACGAACGTCGTGGTGCACGCCTATCCGGACCGCCGGGGCGTCCTGCGTGTGGAGGTCTGGCCGGACACCGACACGATGGTGGTCCATGTCACCGACCACGGCTGCGGGATCGTGCCGCGCATCGAGCGCGTCAGCCCCGGCCTCGGGCTCGGCATCCAGTTGATCGCCGCGCTCTCGGAAGAGATGTCGATCACCGCCAACGACGACGGGTCGGGCACCCGCGTCGGCATGACGTTCAGGATCTGATGGGCACATACTCCGTGTTGGGCACACACGCCCGTTCCCGTCCACGCCGCACCCACGAGTCGCCGTCTCGAGGCGGGGGGTTTGCGCCGGTTGCGGACGGGAACCTCACCACTGCGATGGGCGCGAACGCGGACACTTGCACTCGCGGGTCCGGCGAGGACGGCCGTGCCGCGATCCCGCGGTCTGGATCGCACCGATGATCTCCGATCCCGCCGTCCTCGACCTCGCGGTCGGCCCAGCGCTGGTGCCGGTGCTTTGCCGGATCGTCAACGCGATCGGCGGGCAGGCCGACATCGAACTCGATCGCCTCGGCGACCTGGAGGTGCTCACCGAGACGCTCAGCGCGTCGGTACACCGCTTTACGCCCGATGGACGCGTGCGCTTCGCGCTGCTGCCGGAAGCCGG
This sequence comes from uncultured Thermoleophilia bacterium, assembly GCA_963773325.1. Lineage (GTDB taxonomy): Bacteria > Actinomycetota > Thermoleophilia > Miltoncostaeales > Miltoncostaeaceae > CAITWD01. The sequence continues at coordinate 129,979 of CAVZAI010000002.1, forward strand.
CGTCGTCGTTGTCCGCGTCGGGCCCCTCGTCGAGGGCGGCGCCGAAGGGCTGCGGGCGGCGTGCGCTGTGCCCGCCCTCGGACCGGTGATCGATCAGCTCGCCGATTCGGTCCGGATCGACACGGGGCCGGACGGCGAGTACCTGGCGATCACGGTGGCATCGGCCCGTCATAACCAGACCGCCGCCGGGCGGGCGGGTTCGGCCTAGCAGCGTCCTGCCATCGACGGTCCGCCCCGCTCAGGCGGATCCGAACTCGGGAAGGACTCTTCCGACGCCTCGTCGACGTCGTCCCCGGACGGCGCGTCCGGCTCCGGCGCGGTTGCCGGGGGCGCGTGGTCGGCGGCGGCATGCTTGCGGCCCGGTGCGGGCATGCGGAGATTCCCCTGTTCGATGGTGCGCTCAACCGAGTGTATGCCCGATGCTCGGGCCGCGGAAACGCCCGGACGCGTCGTCATGAGGTGTCCGCCGGACCGGTGCGGGTAGGTGCGGCAAATGCAGACCGCTTCGCGGCCGCAGATCGTCGCACCGCCGCCGACCGCGAGGGAACTGACCACACAGTCGTCGTGGACGAGCACGCGCAGCTCGTCGGCATCGTGGTGGCCGTACCCCGATTCCAGGCACTTGTGTATCGATGGCGGACACGGGGTCCTTCGCACACCGACGGGGATACCGCCATTACGCCGGTGATCCCGCCCCCGTTGCGACCCGCCCGGCACGGGATTGCGGGCACACCGATCGGCATATCTCAGGGGATGAACGGGTAGGTCACCATCGCAACCATCCGGCCCCCAGCCGCGGTGACGGCGCGGAACGGATCCCCGGCCCGCCGGCCCACAACAAGGACATTGCATGCCGGCAACGGACCCCTCTCCCCACGCGCAACGGCGTGCCGCCGGCCGACCACGCGGCGATCGGGACGTCGGCGGTCCGTACCGCGTGCCGCCGCAGCGCCCGCGTCGGGTGAACCGGAGCGGGCCGCACCTGGGACATGCGGTCGCGACCGCATTCGCCGGGGTCGACTACGAGGGGAATACGCGCAAGGACCTGTACGCGCGCGCCAGCCTGCTGAGCGTGCCGCGCCGCAGCCGCATGTCGAAGGCCGAACTGGCGCGCGCGATCGCCGACACGGAGGCGGCCTTCCTGCGCCCCCGCGGCGGCGGCGCGGGCACCCTCCCGCGGGCCGCGTGATTGGTCCACGGGGGCGCGCTCCTTGATCGTCCGGTCCACGACGGACGCGGTCTCGTATGATCGGCGCAGGCGGCCGACCCGCGACCGGGCGAGCGGTCATGGGCCCGGGGCCGCGCCTCCCGACCCGAAAGGCACCTGCTGTGGAGATCACCCGCACACCCGCCGGGACCCGCTCGGGTCCTGACCACTGGTTTACCGGCCAGGTCTGGATGGAGGAATTGGCCGCGCCGCCCGCGCCCTCCCGCGTGCACGCGCTGCGCGTCCACTTCACGCCCGGCGCACGCACCGCCTGGCACCGCCACGCGCTCGGCCAGGTGCTCTACGTCACCGAGGGCGTCGGCGTCGTGCAGCGCCGCGGCGCGCCGCCCCAGACGATCCGGGCGGGGGACGTGGTCTGGTTCGAACCCGACGAGGACCATTGGCACGGCGCGGCGCCGGACCATTTCATGACCCATATCGCGATCCACGAACTCGACCAGCACGGGGACGTCGCCGATTGGGGAGATCAGGTCACCGACGACGAGTACCGGCAGACCGCCTCGGACGGGTGACACCGGATGCCGGTGCCGGTCGGTCGACCGGCGGCGCGCAGCACGACGGCGTGGAACCGACCGGCGGGCACTTCGCCGGCTCGCAAGAACCGCGGGGCTCGGCGGCGGCCGGAAACGAAAATGGAGGATAGCGGGTTCGAACCGCTGACCTTCGCGCTGCCAGCGCGACGCTCTCCCAGCTGAGCTAATCCCCCGCGTGCGCCTGAGAGTATAAGCCAGTTCCGGCGTCTCGCAACCGTCGCCGAGTCCCCCGGACCGGTCACCGGCCCGGGGCTCACGCCGCCCGTCGTCGCTGTTGCGGGGCAGTGAACCGGAGGGAGACCGGCCGTCGCGCGGCAAGTCAAGTGGTGAAGTACACCACCGCCACGACCAGGCCGATCGCCACCACCACGACACGCAGGATCGTGGGGTTGATGAACCGCACAACTCGTCCGGCGAGCGTCCCCCCGAGCAGCGCGCCCACCGCCATCACGATTGCTGCATCCCAGACGACGTGGCCGCTGAAGACGAAAAACAGCGACGCGCTGACGTTCGCCGCAAACGAGGTCGCCTGCTTCAGGGCGTTGATTCGCACGAGCGTGTCGGGCACCACGAGCGAGTACAGGGCCAGCAGGATGATGCCGAGCCCGGCACCGAAGAAGCCGCCATAGATCGATCCGACGAATGCCACGAGCCCGGTGAGCAGCAGGCTGCCGTGCGTGGTGGGATGGCTGAGCCGCGCCCGCACCCATCGCTTGGTAATCGGATCGATCGCCAACAACAGCGTGGCGATGAGGATCAGCCACGGCACCAGCGCGCGGAACGTCGCGGCGCCGACGACCAGCAGCAGGGCGCCGCCCAGCAGGCCGCCCGCGATCGCGGGAATCGCGACCGCCCGGACCCGCGGGCGCTGTCCCTCCAGATCGCCTCGCTGGGCGAGCGTGCCCCCGATGTAGCCGGGACTGAGCGCAACGGTGTTGGTGATGTTCGCGTTCAGCGCCGGAACGCCGACGGCCGTCAACGCGGGAAACGTGATCAGGGTGCCGCCGCCGGCGATCGCATTGACCGCGCCTGCCACGACTGCCGCGAGCCCGACGACGCCGAGATCGATCGCGCCGAGGCTCATGCGGACGCACGCCCGTGCAACCCGGCACGGACTCTGCGGCGGCCCCGGCCCACGTCGGCGTGCCGGCGGCCCCTAGGAGGCCGTGGCCTCGAGAACCTGCTGGGGTGCTTCGCCCCACAGACGGTCGAGGCGATAGAACTCGCGTGACTGGGGGGTGAAGATGTGGACGACGAAGTCCAGGAAATCCATCAGGATCCACTCGGCTTCGCGCTCGCCCTCGACCCGGCGTGCCCGGACGCCATGGTCTTCCTTGAGCACCCGACGGATCTCGTCGGCGATCGCCGAGGTCTGGCGGGGAGTCGTCCCGGTACACACGACCAGGTAGTCGGTGTAGACCACCAGGTCACGCATGTCGATGAGGACGATGTCGCGGGCTTTCTTCTCGGCGGCGGCATCGGCGGCCGCCATCGCCAGTTCATGGGGTGTCGCGGGAGACTCCTCGCTCGAGTGGGACTGTCAGCGAGGGTACGGCCCTCGCATCGCGTTGGCAAGCTGGCTCACCCGTCGGACCCGTCGGAGACCGCAGCCGCCAAGAGCCGCGCCACGCCTGCGGGCACGAGGTACTCGACCGGTGCCCCGGCCGCCAAGCGTTCGCGGATCATCGTCGAGGAGACGTCGACCTCGGGCGCCTCGAGCACATCGACCCGGCCGGGCGCGACGGCGTCGGCCGTCACCCGGAGCGCCGACTCGTCGACACCGCCCCGTGAGATCACGGCCAGCCGCGCCAGCCGGAGGATGCGCGCGGGTTCGTGCCAGGCAGCGAAACCCGCCAGCCGGTCGGCGCCCATCACGAACCACAGCCGCGCCTGCGGTTCCCGCCGCGGCGAGTTCCGCCAAGCGTGTCGGCCGTATAGCTCGGACCCGGCCGGTCGATCTCGGTGCGCGAGCACCGCCAGCCGGGATGCGCGTCGATCGCCGCCTCGACCATCGCGACGCGCAGTTCCGCCGGCAAACTGCGGTGCGGGCCGGTCCGCGGGTGCGCCGACCGGCACGAAGATCAGCTCGTCGAGGCGCAGGCGCCACCATGCCTCCTGGGCGATCATCAGGTGCCCGAGGTGTGGCGGATCGAAACGGCCGCCGAGCACGGCGATCCGCCGTGGCTCAGCCATTGCCGGCCCTCCCGCGCCCGCGGGGCGCCGCGATCACGGCGCCCCGGCGGTCTCGGCCAGCACGAACTTGTCGCAGTGGATGACCTCGATCCCCGCGTCGGGGAAGACCCGCAACACGTCCTCGGTCTTCATCCCCAGCACCTGGCGCAGATCGTCCGCCGAGAACGCGCTGATGCCCTTGCCGACGCAACGCCCGTCGGCGTCGTCGACCTCGACCGCGTCGCCCGCGACGAAGGTCCCATCGACCCCGGAGACCCCGACGGCCAGCAGCGAGGTGCCCCGGCGCCGCAGCGCCCGCGCCGCCCCCGCGTCGATGCGGATCCGACCCAGCGCAGGCTTGGCGTACCGCAGCCACAGCTTGAAGGCCGACTCCCGGCGCTCGGTCGGCGCGAAGCGAGTGCCGACGTGATGGCCGGATGCGACGGCACCGAGCACACCGTCGGTACGCCCGGACGCGATCACGCAGGTCACCCCGGCACCCGTCGCCATGGTCGCGGCGGCGACCTTCGCGGAGACCCCCCCGCGCCCCAGCCCGGACCCGCGCATGTCGGCGAGCGGCACGTTCTCCGGACGGGTTGCGGCCGGCACGTCGCCGATCAGGGCCGGGGCCCCCGCTGGCCCGACGCCGTACAGCCCGTCCCGGTCGGTGAGCAACACCAGCCAGGTCGCCGACATCAGAATCGCGACCTGGGCCGCCAGGACGTCGTTGTCGCCGAAGGTCAACTCGTCCGTGGCGGTCGTGTCGTTCTCGTTGACGACCGGGATGACGCCCAGGTCCAGGAGTCGCGCGAGCGTATTGCGGGCGTTCAGATAGCTCGAGCGCTCCTCGAGGTCGGCAGAGGTCAGCAGCACCTGCGCCGGCGTCACGGAGTGCCCGGTGAACGACTCGAGGTAGCGCTGGAACAGGACCCCCTGCCCTACCGCCGACGCCGCCTGGAGGTCCGGCAGCGCGGTGGGCCGATCGCCGATGCCCAGTCGCCCGAGCCCGCAGGCGATCGCCCCGCTCGACACCAGGATCGGCCGGTGGCCGAGCCGGCGCAGCCGCACGAGGTCGCGGACCCGCGCCTCGAGCACGTCCGCCCGCAACTGGCCGTCGGCGTCGACGAGCGTCGAGGATCCGAGCTTTGCCACGATGACGCTCACTCCGGGCCCACCCCCAACGCCTCCAGCACGGCCTGCCGCAACCCGGCGATGCCCGCGCCGGACTCGCTGTCGACGGCATGGTCCGCCCAGACCGGCACCAGCGCCGGATCCGCCGCGGTCGCCACAACGATACGGCGCGCCGCGGGGGAGACAAACGCGCCGATGGCGGCGTCGACAGCGGCGATGCGGACCCCGGCCGGCGGATCCTCCAGCCGCGCGTCCACACAGTGCAGAATCACGCGGGCCCGTTCGCCCTGGGTCAGGAACGCGTCCGGACGCGGCTGGCCATCGGCTGCGAGACCGGGCAGGTCTGCGACGAGGTGGATCTCGAGCGCGTCGTCGACCAGCGGCCCGAAGGTGGGCTCCCGCGTCGAATGCGGATAGGGGGCGACGACGGCCGCCGCGCCGGTCAGGGCGACCAGCAACGCACTCTTGCCGGAGTTCGGCAACCCGACGATCGCCACGTCGATCGGCAGCCGCAGCTCGAGCGTCAGCCAGGTGGCCTCGCCGGGCGCGCCGGGTACGGTGTCACGCGGCGCCTGGTGGGTCGAGGACCGGAACACGCGGTTCCCGATCCCGCCGCTGCCGCCGCGGGCGACCAGGACGCGATCGCCGGGGGCGCGAACCTCCGCGATGACCGCGGCGTCGCGAACGATGCGTGTGCCCGGTGGCACGTGCACCTCCGCATCGGCACCGCTGCGTCCATGGCGAACCCGGCGCTCGCCGTTGCCGCCGGCTGCCGCCTTGTGGTGCACGGCGTGCCGGAAGCGCGACAAGTCGACCACCTGGGGATCGGCGATGATGATGACATCGCCGCCCCGGCCGCCGTTGCCCCCGTCGGGGCCGCCCTTGGGCACCCGCGCCTCGCGGCGGAACGACAGGCCGCCGTGCCCGCCGTGCCCGCCTTCGACGTGAATCCGTGCCGTGTCGGTGAAAGGCACGGAGGCTGGGCTTACGCGGAGGCCGCGACCTCCGCGTGCACGGAGATCCGGCGACCCTTGCGGCCGTTGGTGAACTCGACGCGCCCCGAGACCTTCGCGAAGATCGTGTAGTCGCGGCCCATTCCCGCGCCGTCGCCGGGGTGGAACTCGCTGCCGCGCTGGCGCACGATGATCGACCCGGCCGGCACGACCTGGCCCGCGAAGACCTTCACGCCGAGGCGCTGTGCGGCTGAATCGCGCCCGTTGCGGCTTGAGCCGCCACCCTTCTTGTGTGCCATCTCCGGTCTCCCCTACGCGATCGAGTCGATGCGCACCCGCGAGAGCCGCGAACGGTGGCCGCGCTTGCGCTTTGAATCCTTCTTGGCCCGGTACGTGAAGACCAAGAGCTTCGGGCCCAGGACGTGCTCCTCGACGGTCACGTTCACGGTCCCGCCGTCGCTGAGCCCCCCGCCCGCGGTACCCGTCGCGAGCACGGTCGGCGAGAACGACGCGCCGGGCTCGTGCGCCAGACGATCCACGAGCAGCTGCTCGCCTTCATGGACTCGATATTGCTTGCCCCCGAGGGCGATTACCGCGTAATCGGGCACACTTCCCCCAACCGGTCGGTCGGAACTCATCCCCGCCTGCGGCCAGCGCAGGTCGGTGCCGCGGACTGCGGCGCGGCCCGGGAGGATAGCAAAGCCCGAGCCGGTTGCGCACGCACCGCGGCGGCCGCGCGCACCACGGCGGCCGCGGCGGCCCGAGAGCTACGCGGCGGCGCGTGCGCGCACGCGCACCGCACCGTCGTGCAGACCGCGATCCGAGTCGAGATGGATCCGCTTGCCGACAAGCTCCTCGATCTCGGCCACGCGTGCGCGGCCGTCATCGTTGAGCAGCGCGGCGGCGCGCACGCTGACCTGGACGCTGAGCTCGTCGTCGTCGACGCCCATCGCCGCTCGCATGATCGCGCGCGACGCGTCGATCGCGACGGTCTCGTCCGAGAGCACGATGCCGGTCGCGTGGCACGGCTCGCACCCCTCGGTCATCATCTCGCGCGGCCCGTCGGAGATGTTCTGACGGGTCATCTCGACGAGGCCGAGCGGCGAGATCTCCGCCACGAAGGTCCGGGTCCGATCGCGTTCGAGCTCGGCGTCCAGCACCGCCTTGACCGCACGGCGGTTGGCGGCGTCGCTCATGTCGATGAAGTCGATGATCACGATGCCGCCGATATCGCGCAGACGCAGTTGGCGGACGACCTCGACCGCGGCCTCGAGATTGGTCTTGGTGACGGTCTCCTCGAGGCGGGTGCCGCCCCGGCCGACGTTGCCGCCCGAGTTCACGTCGATGACCGTCATGGCCTCGGTGTCGTCGATGATCAGGTAGCCGCCCGACTTGAGCGGCGCGCGCCGATCGAGCGTCGATCGGACGGCCTTCTCGGCGCCATGCTCCTCGAACAGCGGGCGGTCACCCTCGTACAGACGCACACGGGACGCGACGCCCGGTGAGGTCCGCTTGAGGAAGTTCAGGATGCGCTCATACTGGGCCGGGTCGTCGACCAGCACCTCTTCGACATCGCCGTTGAGCAGGTCGCGGATGACCTTCAGCGAGATGTCGGCCTCGCTGTAGAGCAGGGTCGGCGAGCTCACCGCATCGGCGCGCTGGCCGAGCGCCGTCCAGAGCCTCCGCAGCGCGGCGTAGTCGCGGGCGATGTCGTCGGCCGAGGCCCCGGCGGCGGCGGTCCGCACGATCAGGCCGCCCTCGAGCGGCAGGGCGTCACAGATCTTGCGCAACCGGCGCCGTTCGTCATCAAGGAGCTTGCGGCTCACGCCGAGCCCGTCGCCAAAGGGCACGTAGACGACGAAGCGCCCGGCCAGCGAGAGCTGCATGGTCAGCCGGCAGCCCTTGGTGCCCATGGGGTCCTTGGTCGCCTGGACAAGCACCTGGTCGCCCTTCTTCAGCAGGTCGGCGATTTGGCGCTTGTGCTTGGGCACGCCGACGGCGACGACCTCATCGACGTGCAGGAACCCGCTCTTGGGCAGCCCCACGTCGATGAACGCGGCCTCCATGCCCGCCAGCACGTTGCCGACCCGTCCCTTCCAGACATGCCCGACGACGGAGCGCTGCCCGCGCCGCTCGATGTAGCACTCCGCCGTACGCCCATCTTCGAGGAGCGCAACCCGGGTCTCCCACGGGTCGACGGAGACGAGGATCTTGGTCTTCAGCGTTCCTCCTGATGCGGTTCGCGGCCGTGCATGGCCAGGCGCTTGGCCCCCATGCCGACCAGACGAGTAACCGTGTACGCGAGACTCCCGCGCACCGCGATTCTGGTAAAGGGTACGAAGGCCGGCAGACGGCGCGACCCGCTGCGCCACACGGGCGCCAACAGGGCCACCGCCGCAACGAGCGCAGCGTGCTTCGGATCGAAGCCGGCATCGGACATGCCGGTCGACTCGGCGACGAGGCTGGCGTGGCCGGCTTTCATGCTCTGCGCGGTCTTGTCGCTGTCGGCCGTGAACGCCGCCCGCAGCGCGAGCCGAAGCGCCAGCCGATGCTCCAGCCGGTCCGCGATCTCGGGCTGGGTTGACGCGTATCGGCGCCGAAACCCGCGCCGGGTCGTGAGGACCAGATCGGCGACCCGGCGGCGCACCCGCGCGATGTCGCCGTCGGGGGAATCCACGAACAGCATGACGCTAATGCCGACGTCCTCGTCGCCGGCGCGCAGCTCGCGCTCGCTGGCCCGGCGCTCGACGGCGTTGCCGACGACGACGATGAGCGCCTCACCTCCGGCGCGGCGGTGGTCGCCGACCAGCCGGGCGAGGTCCGCGTGCGGCACTCCCGGTGCGGCGACGCCGACCAAGAGGTCCGCGGCGCCGGCGACGCCGACCCGGGCCTCGAGTGCCGTGGCGAGCCGGGCGGCCGCGGGCGCGTCGCCGGCATCGACGACGACGATCCGCCCGGCGTTGTGGACGTCGACCTGCGCATTGACAACCGCGCCGGCCACGGGACCCGCCCAGCGGATCGCCGCGCGCGCCGACCTGGCGCCCCGCCCCACTAGATCGCCATCCGGCGGCGGTGGATCGACAGCAGGACGCCGACGGCAGCCATATCGGCCACGATGTGGCTGCCGCCGTAACTGACGAACGGCAGCGGGATCCCGGTGATCGGCATGAGGCCGACGTTCATGCCGATGTTGACGACGACCTCGAAGCCGAACATCGCGCAGATTCCCGCGGCGACGATCTGCTCGAACTGGGTCGCCGCCTGTGCGGTGATCCGCAGGGCCCGCCAGATCAGGATGCCGAACAGCACGACCACCGTTGCGGCGCCGACGAACCCGAACACCTCGCCCACCACGGCGAAGATGAAGTCGGTGTGATCCTCGGGGAGGAAGTTGTAGACGGTCTGGGTTGCGCCGGCAACGCCCTTGCCGAGCGCGCCGCCCGAGCCGATCGCGGTCTTGCTCTGGGCAAGCTGATACCCGGCCGTGTTGCCGGACCCGCCGTTGAGGAACGCGGTCATGCGCTCGAGCTGATACCCCTTGACGACCCGGATCCCCATCGACGGCAGGAGGCCGAAGGCCATCACCATCGCGGTCGCGACCAGCACCCCGCCGACGGCGAAGTGCTTCCACGGCGTGCCGGCGATGAACAGCACCCCCGCAAGGATCGCGATGTAGATCAGCGCCATGCCCAGGTCGGGCTCAAGGAAGATCAGCAGTGCCGGACCCGCCGCGGCGGCGGTCAGCAGGAGCGTCGTGCGCCAGCGGTCGATCTCGTCAATCCGCTCGACGGCGATCGCGGCCAGGATGGCCACGAGGGCGATCTTGCCGAACTCCGACGGCTGCAGCTGGAAGGGGCCGACGCTGATCCACGCGTTGGCACCCCGCACCGTGACGCCGATGGCGAACACGACCAGCAGGGCACCGATGAGCCCGCCCAAGAGCACACGCGGATATGGCTGCAGGCGGCGGATGTCGAACACCGCGAACGCCAGGCACGCGGCGGCGGCCGGGATCAGGAAGATGATCTGGCGGGTCTCGAAGTAGCCCGGGCTCCCGGGGATCGAGTGTGCCGTGGACGTCTTGATCATGAAGACCCCGAGGACCAGCAGCAGACCCGCCACGACGATCAGGACCCAGTCCATCCCGGCGAGGAACGCTCGTACCCCGGCACCGGTCGCGCCGCGGGAGACGCGCATGGTCGTGAGCGTCGTCAATTCGACTTCACCGCCGGCGGCGTTCCGCACAGGTGCGGGTTGAACTTGGTCGGCCCATACGCGGCTATCGTGCCACACACCGCCGGGGCGGCGGCGGTCGCGCCCACGCCGCCGTGCTCGATGATCACCGCCACGACGATCTTCGGATTGTTGAACGGCGCGAAACCCACGAACCACGAGTGGTCCGGCTCACCGTTGACGCCAGACTGGGCGGTACCCGTCTTCCCGGCCACCACCGGGCCGCCGGCGGCGGCCACCGGGCTGAACACGCCCGCCGCGGTGCCCTGGTTCCCCTGGGTCACCAGGTCGAGCCCCTTGCGCACGACCGAGAGAATCGCGGGATTCAGACCGAGCGAGCGTGGCGGGGTCACGTTCGAGAGCTTGCGCACGATCTGCCCGCTCTGGCTGGTGACGTCCATGCCCAGCGTCGGCGTCACCGTGTTGCCGCCGTTGGCGACGGCCCCATAGGCCAACGCCAGCTGCAGCGGGGTCACCAGCAGGTTGCCCTGGCCCACGGCCATGTTGATGTTGTCGCCCGGCAGCCACGGCGACATCGTCGATTCGCCGAGCGCTCCGAAGTACGAGGCCTTCCAGGCCGGCGTCGGGACGCGGCCCGGGTCCTCGCCGGGCAGGTCGAGGCCGGTGGTCGCCCCGAAGCCGAAGCGCTCGGCCCAGTCCTGCTGCTGGAGCCCGGAGTTCGGGTTGCCCGATTGGCTCTCGACGTTGGCGTGCAGGTGCCAGAAGCGGTCACCCACTTGGTAGAAGTAGGTGTCTGAGGAGACCTCCAGCGCGGTCGGCAGCGTGATCGGGCCGTTGTTCTCCTTCTGGAAATTCGTGAACACGGTGTTGAACAGCGTGATCTCGGGCGGCCCGTCGATCACCTCGGTCGCGCTCAGGATGCCGAGCTGCATCGCGCTGATGGCCGTCACGGCCTTGAAGGTCGACCCCGGCGGATAGGAGTTGATCGCGCGGTTGAGCAGTGCATGCCCGCTGCCGGCGCCGATGCCCTTGGCGTACTGGCTGACGAGCTTCTCGTTGGCCGGGCTCGGCTGCACGAAGGCGTTCGGCCCGTAGGTGGGGTACGACGCCATCGCGAGCACCTGGCCGGTGTTCGGATCGATCGCGACGCCCGCCGCGCCAGTGGCCGTCCCGGATGCGCGCACCCGCTGGCGCAGCTCAGCCTCGAGCGCCCGCTGGGTGGGCATATCGATCGACAGCTGCAGGGTGTCGCCCTGCACCGGGGGCGTCGAGGACAGCGGCGCGGAGCTGACCGGATTGCCCATGGCGTCGACCTCGACATCGGTCTGGCCGGGCACACCGCGCAGGTATTGCTCATATTGGTGCTCGAGGCCCGCCTGCCCGACCTCCTCGTTGCCCACGTAGCCCTTGGCCAGGTAGCTCTTGTACTCGCCCCGGTTGATGAGCCCCGTGTAGCCGAGGATGTGGGCGGCGAGCGTGCCTTGCGGGTAGTTGCGCACGTAGGCGTTCTGCAGCGCGATGCCCGGGAACGTGCGGATCCGCTCTGAGAGCACGGCCTGCTGGGTCTCGGAGATGTTCTCGGCGAGCACGACCGGCTCGTAGGGCGAGGCGACCTGCCCGTTATTCATCACCGCCAGCAGGTGCGCGGTCCCGGTGTGCAGGATCGGCGCCAGCCTCTGGAGCTCGGAGGTGCGCTGGGCGCCGGTCAGCTCCAGCGGGAAGGCGACGACGTTGATGCTCGGCAGGTCGTTCGCCAGCACGAGCTTGCCCGTGCGGTCGGTGATCAGGCCGCGCGGGGCCGGCACGACGACGTTGCGCACGCTGTTGGAGGCCGCGGCCTGCGCGTAGCTCTGGGCGTCGATGACCTGCATGAACCAGAGCCGCACGACGAGGATCGCGACCGCGGCCAGCGTGATACCGCCGATCACCGCGATCCTGAACGCGGTCCGTGGGTTGAGCGGGCGTTGGCGCCGCCGCCCCGGTCCGCCCGGGCCGCCGGCCGGTGAGACCAGGCGCGAGCTCACTGGTCACCGGAAATCGAGAACGGCTCCACGACAAACGGGGCGCCGAGCGCCCGGCGCACGATCGCCACGACAGGGGCGGCGATCAGCCCGGTCATGATCGCCGATGCCAGCAGGGTCCGCACAACGTCACCAAGGTCCAGGGGGCGCGACAACATCAGCTGCATGAACGCCGCGCCGACCTCGACGACGACTTCGGCGATCACGCACAACACGACCGGCGGCAAGAGCCCGCGCACCTCGTCGCGGCCGCAGAGGCGCCCCGCCCCCCATCCTACGACGAGATACAGCAATGCCAGCACACCCAGGGTGCCGATCGGCGAGGTCAGCTCCACCAGGAAACCGCCCGCGGCGCCGGCGACGACGCCGACCAGCGGCCCGCGCAGCAGGCCGATCGCCACGACCACGCAGACGACCACGTCGGGGATACCGCCGGCGATGTTGATGAAGGGCATCAGCGAGACCTGCAGCAGGACGGCCACCACAAGCAGCAGTGCCGCCATCCACAGGCGCGGCCCCCGGGCGATCGAGCCGGCGGCCGGAGGCCCCGTGCCCCCGGCCGAGATGATCATCGGCGGCCGCGTGCTCACGGCGTCGTCGCCCGCTGTCTGGCCAGCGCGCTCTTGGGCGCCAGCGCCACCACGTAGCTCAGGGAGTTCGGATCGACGAACGGATCGACCTGCACGGTCTGTTGGACGTCGGTCTCACGGTGCCCGACGCCCGTGACCAGGCCGATCGGGATCCCGCGCGGGAAGATCGACAGTTGCCCGAGGGCCCGGAACCCGGCGGTGTAGACGATGTCGCCGTCAGCGACGGGCTTGCTGACCGGAATGCCGGTGATCTCGAAGGCACCGGGCGCGGTCGGCTGCATGATCCCGAACGCCGAGCTCGCGTTCGCGATCGACACCCCGACGCTCGTCTGCGGCTGCGACAGGAACGAGATCGTCGAGCTGATCGGGCCCGCCTGGGTAATCACGCCGACGAGGGCCGGCCCCGCGCTGCCCTCGGCGATCACGGGCGAGTTGACGATGACCCCGCTGGAGGTCCCCTTGTCGATGCGGGCCTCGTGGTAGTAGGGCGACGCCGACCAGCCGATGATGTCCGCCGGCACCTGCCGGTAGTCGACGTTCCACTGGTTGCCGAGGCCCGGAATGGTCGCGAGCTGCTTGTTGAGTTCGCCGTTGATCTGGCCCTGCACGATCTCCGAGCGCAGCGCTTGGTTCTGTTTGGCCAGCTGGGCGGCCCGGTCACGCGCGTTGACCAGGCTCTTGGCCCAGTCCCAGGCGCTACGGACCGGCTGCACCGCGCGACTGACCCCGTCCTGGATCGGCGTGACGAGGGTCCCGGCGCCGCTCTGGATCCCGTGCAGGGGCCCTGAGGACGTCTCGCGCCCGTAGATCGAGAGCGCGATCAGGCACAGCACGACCAGCCCGCCGACGATCAGACGGCGGGCCAGCACGCGCCGCTGCGCGAGTGGAGTGTTGCCTTTGCTGCTCACCGGAGTCGGCGACGTCGCACGCGCCGGCTCAGTAGCGGCGGCGCGAGCGTCCCTTGCTGGATCGCCTCATGACCTCGAATTCTTCCAGGGACCGCCCCGAGCCGACGGCAACGCAGGTCAGCGGCGACTCGGCGACGTGGATCGGCATCTCCGTCTCACGCCGCAGGCGCTCGTCGAGCCCCTGCAGCAGCGCGCCGCCGCCGGCGAGCATGATCCCGCGGTCCATGATGTCCGACGCAAGCTCGGGCGGGGTCTTGTCCAGGGTACTCTTGACCGCGTCGACGATCTGGCTGACCGGCTCCTCGAGCGCCTCGCGGACCTCCTCGGAGGACAGGACGACGGTCTTGGGAAGCCCGGTGATCATGTCGCGGCCGCGAATCTCCGCCTGGGCCTCTTCGTGCAGCGCGTTGGCCGAGCCGATCTCGAGCTTGACCTCCTCGGAGGTCTGGCTGCCGATCATCAGCTTGTACTCGCGCTTGACCCAGTTGATGATCGCCTCGTCCATTTCGTCGCCGCCGACGCGGATCGACTGGGCGACCACGATGCCGCCGAGCGAGATCACGGCGACCTCGGTCGTGCCGCCGCCGATGTCGACGACCATGTTGCCCGTCGGCTCGGCCACGGGCAGGCCCGCGCCGATGGCCGCGGCCATCGGCTCCTCGATCAGGTAGGCCTGGCGCGCCCCGGCAGACAGCGTCGCCTCTTCGACGGCGCGCTTTTCGACGCCGGTGACCCCGGACGGCACGCAGACCACCACCCGCGGGTGCGCCCAGCGGTTCTGGTGCACCTTCTGGATGAAGTGCCGCAGCATCTGCTCGGTCACGTCGAAGTCGGCGATGACTCCGTCCTTGAGCGGCCGGATGGCGGTGATGTTGCCGGGGGTCCGCCCCAGCATCCGCTTGGCCTCGATGCCCACCGCATGCACCTCGTTCGTGCGCTGGTCGATCGCGACCACCGATGGCTCGGAGAGTACGATCCCGCGACCGCGGACGTAGACGAGCGTGTTTGCGGTGCCGAGGTCGACGGCCATGTCGCGGCCGCCGAACCCGGTCAGGTAGCCGAGGAACCCGATCGGAGTGCTCCTTGCCGTGGTTCGAGCCTGCATCGCACGGGCTTGTGCCGGCCGATATTAGCCGAGGATTGCCCTGCTGCCAGCGGCAGAAGCACAGCGTGCAATGTGCGGTGCACCCGTGACCGTAGCGAGAGCAGGGTCCCCGCGCTAGTTGCCGAGGTGTTCGCTACCCTGGGTGCGTATGCCCCCCTTGTTCGCCGACGACAACAGCTCGTACCGACGGGCGATGCGCCGTGCCGACCAGGACGCGCGAGCGCGCGAGCTGCGGCGCAGCGAGATCCTCGAGACCCTGCGTCGTCTGCGCGACAAGAGCGACGACCCGGCCGAGATCGCGGCCGCCGAGCGCACGCGCCGGCACAAGGAGTTGCTCGAGCGCTATCCCCCGCTGTTCTAGGCCTCGGGCGCGGCCGGGGCCGGCCAGAGGCCCGCCTCGGCCAGCAGCTGCGCGACCAGCGCCATGGGCAGGCCGATGACGTTCGACGGATCACCCTCGACCCGGGCGCACAGCGCCGCGCCCGCGCCCTGGATCGCGTAGCCCCCGGCGCGGTCGCGCCATTCGCCGGTGCCCACATACCAGCGGATCTCCGCCTCGCTCAGCGGGCGCATGCGCACACGGGTGATCGCATGCGCGGTCCGCTCGCCCCCACCGTCGATCAGTGCGACGCCCGTGATGACCTCGTGCGCACGCCCGGCGAGGGTGGCGAGCATGCGGGCGGCCGCGGGCGCGTCGGGCGGCTTGCCGAGCACCGCGCCGTCGCGCACGACCTCCGTGTCAGCCGCCAGAATTGCGCCCACCGCCGGCACGCCCGCCCGCGCCGCGACCGCGCGCGCCTTGCCGAGGGCGTTGCCGGTGACCACCGCGACCGGGTCGGCGCCGTCGGTGTGCTCGTCGAACTCGGCGGCGACGACGCGGAACTCCAGCCCCAGCCGGGTGAGCATCGCCCGCCGCTGGGGCGAACGCGATGCCAGCAGGATCACAGCTCGGGGAAGTGCAGCGCGAGCTCGCGCGCCGCGGATTCCTCGCCGTCGGATCCGTGGATGATGTTCTGACCGACGTCAAGCGCGTAGTCGCCGCGGATGGTGCCCGGCGCCGCGTTGAGCGGGTTTGTCGCGCCCATCATCGTCCGCAGCGCGCCGATCGCGCCCTGGCCGTCGACGGCCATCATGACGACCGGACCCGAGGTGATGAACTCGACCAGCTCGCCGAAGAACGGCTTGTCGCGGTGCTCGGCGTAATGGGCCTCGGCGGCCTCACGTACAACGGTCAGCTTCTTGAGACCCGCAATGACGAGACCGCGGCGCTCGATGCGCGAGATGATCTCCCCGGTCAGGCCGGCGGCGACGCCGTCGGGTTTGATCATCACAAACGAGCGCTCGCTCAATCGAGTCCTCCGGAGGCCGGCTGCTGGCTCGGAGCATCGGTGCGGGTCTGGCGGATCGCCTGTGTCTGCCCAGCGTCGCCGCCCGTCTGGTCGTACGGTCCCGTCGCCGGCGTCGCCTCGCGGTTGACGCGGTCGGTGACCCGCAGGCGGAACTCGAGCTCGGTCAGCCGCGATTCGAGATCCTTGAGATCATCCTTGGTCACGGCGCCGGCCTCGTGCAGGAGGTCGCGGGCGTCGATGTCGGTGCCGATGCCCAGACCGTCGCGCGCGATCATGCGCGAGACCATCTGGCGGCCCTCCTCATCACCGAGCTCGTGGAGGCGGCGTTCGAGCGCCACGAGCTCGAGCTCCCGCTCGCGGGCTTCGTCCAGGATCTCCGGCGGCCGAATGATCAGGTAGATGATCGGTCCGAAGAACGGCAGCACGACCGCCAGGACGACGGCCAGACCGATCATCACGCCGTTTTCGGTCCGTCGCCGGACATCCTGGTAGACCCACCAGATCAGCGCGAGCCACAACAGCACCAGGAAGACCTCGATCAGGAGGCTGAGCGCGCTCCAGAGGCCTGAGCTGAAGAAACTGGTCACGGTCGCAAACGGGTCGTTGTGATCAATGCTGGGCATCCAAACTCGTTCCGAAATTGTGCGGGGCGAGCATAGCAGGGCATTTCCCGGGGACTTCGGGACGACTGGCACACCATGCCACCGGAGGGCCGCTGGGGGAAGGCTGCGTCATTCCGACGGCCGCGCGGCGACCAGTCCCGGGCGCAGATCCCGCAGCAGATAGAGCGAGCCGCAGACCACGACGCCGCCGCTCGGGCCCGCCACGTCGACGGCGCGCAGGAGGGCCGCGTGGGGATCGCTGACCAGCTCGCACGCGGCGCCCTGCTCCTGCGCGATGCGGGCGAGCCCGGGCGGGTCGGCGGCGCGCCGGTGGCTCGAGCGCGTGAGGATGAGCCCGTCGCAGTGCGGCAACAGCGGCGCGAGCATTCCCGCCACGTCCTTATCGGCGAGCACCGAGACCACCGCGACCGGGCGGACCCCACGGAACACGTCACCCAGTGATCGGGCCAGCGCGTGCATGCCTGCGGGGTTGTGTGCGCCGTCGATCACGATGCGTGGGCTGCCCTCGAAGACCTCCAGGCGTCCGGGCACCCGCACGTGTGCGGCGACCTCGCGGACCCCGTCCGGGGCCAGCGGGCGGCCGAGAAACCGCTGCGCGGCAGCGATCGCGACGGTGAGGTTCTCCTGCTGGAAGCGGCCGCCGGCACCGAGCACCAGCCCGGGGTAGTGTGCGTCGCCGACGTCGACCACCAGGCCCCCCGGGCCGGTCTCGGCATGGATCTCGCGGCCGACCAGCCAGCCCTCGAGCCCGCGTGCGGCCATGAGCGCCCCCACCGCAGCGGCGGCCGCGGCGTCGAGATAGCCGACCACCAGGCGGTCCGAGCCGTCGGGGGCAACGGCCAGCTTCTCGCCGGCGATGGCACCCACGCTGTCGCCGAGCAGCTCGGTGTGCTCGCGCGCGACGTTGGTCAGCACCGTGACCGCGCCGCCATCCAGCACGTTGGTCGCGTCGTAGCGCCCACCGAGGCCGGCCTCGACGACGAAGACATCGATGCCCGCGGCGGCGGCGGCGGCGAAGGCGGCCGCGGTGAGCACCTCGAACTGGGTGACCGCGTCGTCGTCGCGATAGCCGAGTCGCTCCACGGTGTCACGCACCCGCGTGATCGCACCCGCGAACGCCGTATCGCCGATGGTGTGGCCATCGATCATCAGGCGCTCGGTCCATCCGGCGATGTGCGGTGACATGTAGGCGCCACTGCGCAGGCCCTCGCGGGCCAGGAGTGCCGCCAGCAGCCGGGTGGTCGACGACTTGCCGTTGGTCCCGACCACGTGGATCGCCGGCTGCGCGCGGTGCGGCGCGCCCAGCTCGGCGAGGATGTGCTCCATCCGCGCCAAGCCGAAGCGCATGCCCAGGATGTCGAGGCTCTCGACGTAGGCGAGCGCATCGGCGAGGTTCACGTCCCGAGGGCCTCGATCTGGTCGGCAAGCGCCGCGCGCTCGGCGCCGAAGCGGCGGACCTTCTCCTGTTCGGCATCGACCAGTTCCGCGGGGGCCCGTTGGACGAAGCGTTCGTTGCCGAGCATCGACTGGGCCCGCGCCAGCTCGCGCTCGACACGCTCCAGTTCGGCGGTCAGGCGCGCGGTCTCGGCGGCCACGTCAAGCTCGCCGACGGGCGCGGTGACGCGCAGCTGCCCCGCGCCGACGGCCAGCACCGGTGCGTCGTCGGCCACGACGCCCAGCTCGATGTTGGCGAGGCCCGCAAACGCCGGTGCGAGTTCCCCGAGCGCGAACCCGTCGGAGCGGACCGTCAGCGTGGTCCGCGGACTCATCCCGTGGCGGCTGCGCCAGGCGCGAACCGCCGTGACCGCCTCCTGGAGGTTCGCCACGAGCGCCTCGGCCTGCGCGTCACGCGCAGCCGGCGCCCGCGGCAGCGCGTGCACGAGCATGAGCCCCTCGGCTCCCGGCAACTGCTCCCAGCAGGCCTCGGTCACGAACGGCATGACCGGATGCACCAGCGCCAGGATCTGCTCGAGCAGGTCGCCAGCGACCTCAGGCGTCGCCTCGTCGCGCTTGAGCAGTTCCAGGTACCAGTCGCAGAACTCGTCGAAGACCAGGTGGTAGATGACGTCGGCCAAGCGGCTGAACTCGTAGCGGCCGACGAGCTCAGCACCCAGCTCGATGGCCTCGGTGACGCGCGACGCCATCCAGCGATCGGCGACCGTGCGGGCCTCGGGCGGCGATACGGCGCCGGCGCGCCCTCCGCGGCCGACGACCAGCCGCGTCGCGTTCCAGATCTTGGTGACCAGCTGGCGACCCTGGCGGATCTTCTCGGCCGAAAAGCGCACGTCCTGCTGGCTGCTCATGAGCAGCAGCCCGAATCGCAGCGCATCGGCGCCGTACTCGTCGATCAGCTCGAGCGGGTCGACGCCGGTCCCGAGGCTCTTGCTCATGCGGCGCCCGTCGGTCGACTGGATCACCGAATGGATGTACACGTCGGCGAACGGGACCTCGCCCATGTACTCGATCCCGAGCATCACCATGCGGGCGACCCACAAGAACAGGATGTCGCGGGCCGTCGACAACACGTTGGTCGGGTAGAAGCGCGCGAGCTCCGGCGTGGGCTCGGGCCACCCGAGGGTGGCGAACGGCCAGAGCCCCGAGGAGAACCAGGTATCGAGCACGTCCGGGTCCCGCTCCCAGCCGTCGCCCGCGGGTGGCTCAAGGCCGACGTAGATCTCCTGGTCGCGGTACCAGACCGGCAGCTGGTGCCCCCACCACAGCTGCCGCGACAAGACCCAGGGGTGGATCTCCTGCATCCAGCGCATGTAGACGCCGGCCCAGTGCGACGGGGTAAAGGTCACGGCCCCGTCGGCGACCGCGGCCATGGCCGGTGCGGCCAGCTGCTTCATGTCACAGAACCACTGCAGCGAGATCAGCGGCTCCACCCGCCGGCCCGAACGATGCGAGAACGGCACGGTGTGGGTATACGGGGAGCTGCCGCGCAGCAGGCCCTCGGCCTCGAGGTCGGCAAGCACCAACGCCGCGCAGGCCTCGGGGCTCAGTCCCCCGTAGCGCTCCCCGATCGCCGGCAGGATGCGCCCGTCCTCACCGATCACGCTGATCGCCGGCAGGTCGTGGCGCCGTGCCAGCTCGAAGTCGTTGGGGTCGTGGGCCGGGGTGATCTTCAGGCAGCCGGTCCCGAACTCGGGCTTGACGTAGTCGTCGGCGATGATCGGCAGCTCGCGCCCCACCAGCGGCAGAATGCAGGTGGCACCCACCACGTGCCGGTAGCGCTCGTCGTCCGGATGCACGGCGACTGCGGTGTCCCCGAGCATCGTCTCGGGCCGCACGGTCGCCACGATCAGCTCGCCCGAGCCGTCGGCCAGCGGGTAGGCGATCTCGACCAGCGCGTCGGTGACCTCGCGATCCTCCACCTCGAGGTCGGAGATCGCCGACCCGAGCCCGGGGTCCCAGTTGACCATGTAGTTGTCGCGGTAGATGTGGCCCTTGTTGTAGAGGTCCACGAAGGTGTGCTGCACGGCCCGCGCGTAGCCCGCATCGAGCGTGAAGCGCTCACGTGAGAAGTCGAGGGTCGCCCCGAGCCGGCGCAGCTGGCCGATGATCGTGCCGCCGTGCTCCTCGCGCCACGCCCACACGCGCTCGACGAAGGCCTCGCGCCCGAGGTCTTGGCGGCGGAGCCCCTCGCGGGCGAGCGCCTTCTCGACCTGGGCCTGCGTGGCGATGCCGGCGTGGTCGGTCCCGCAGATCCAGAGGGTCTCGTAGCCCGCCATCCGGTGGAAGCGGATCAGGACGTCCTGGATGGAGTTGTTGAGGGCGTGCCCCATGTGCAGCGCGCCCGTCACGTTGGGCGGCGGAATCGCGATGCTGTAAGCCGGTTTGGCCGACTCGGGGTCCGCCGTCAGTGCGCCGGAGTCGTTCCAGGCCGCGACCCAGCGCGGCTCATCGGCGACGGGATCGTAGCGGAGCTCGTACCCGCCTGGTGCCGATGCGGCGTGCTCCGGCTCGGTCACCCTCCAGCCTCGGCGCGACGTTCACGCCCCGGGGCTTCGGTGACCAGCGTCGGCGGCAGACCCTTCTCGATCGTCTCGCGGGTCACCACGCACTTGACCACGTCGTCACGCGAGGGCAGCTCGAACATCACGTCCAGCAGGGCGGCCTCGACGATCGTCCGCAGGCCGCGCGCGCCCGTCTCGCGCTCCAGTGCGCGATCGGCGATCGCCGCGAGGGACTCGTCGGCGAAGGCGAGATCCACGCGGTCGAAGCTGAAAAAGCGCTTGTACTGCTTGGTCAGCGCGTTGCGCGGCTCGGTGAGGATCTGCACGAGGTCGTCGCGGCTGAGCTGGTGCACCGCCGAGATGACCGGCAGCCGGCCGATGAATTCGGGGATCAGCCCGTACTTCATCAGGTCCTCGGGCAGCACCTGGCTGAACAGGCCGTGGGGGTCGTGGTCCTCGCGCGAGCGCACGTCAGCCGCAAAGCCGACGCCCTGGCGCCCGATCCGCCGCTCGATGATCTGCTCGAGGCTCGCGAAGGCCCCGCCGCAGATGAACAGAATGTTCGTCGTGTCGATGCTCAGGAATTCCTGATGCGGGTGCTTGCGCCCGCCCTGCGGCGGCACCGAGGCAACCGTGCCCTCGAGGATCTTCAGCAGCGCCTGCTGGACGCCCTCGCCGGAGACATCGCGGGTGATCGATGGGTTGTCGGCCTTGCGGGCGATCTTGTCGACCTCATCGATGTAGATGATCCCGGTCTCGGCGCGCTTGACGTCGAAGTCCGCGGCCTGAATCAGCTTGAGCAGGATGTTCTCGACGTCTTCGCCGACGTACCCGGCCTCGGTCAGGGCGGTCGCGTCCGCGATCGCGAAGGGCACGTTGAGGATCCTGGCGAGCGTCTGGGCCAGCAGCGTCTTGCCGCAGCCGGTCGGGCCGAGCAGCAGGATGTTGCTCTTTTGCAATTCGATGTCGGACTCGGTCGCCGACATCATCTGCACGCGCTTGTAGTGGTTGTAGACGGCCACCGAGAGGGTGCGCTTGGCCTCGACCTGGCCCACGACGTACTCGTTGAGGACGTCGTAGATCTCCTGTGGGCGGGGCAACGTCTCGAGATCGAACGTGACCGGGGTGGTCAGCTCCTCATCGATGATCTCGTTGCACAGGTCGATGCACTCGTCGCAGATGTAGACGCCGGGACCGGCGATCAGCTTCTTGACCTGGCGCTGCGACTTGCCGCAGAAACTGCACAGCAGCTGCTCGTTCGCGTCGGAAGACTTGGCCATCTAAAACCCCGTCATAACGTGGGCACCCCTCCCGCTAATGCGCGGTGATCACCCGATCGACGATGCCGTAGTCCTTCGCTTCTTGGGCGCTCATGAAGTAGTCGCGCTCGGTGTCCTTGCTGACCTTCTCGAGCGGCTGGCCGGTGTGCAGCGCGAGGATCTCATCGAGCGTGTTGCGCAGCTGGATCACCTCGCGCGCGTGGATCTCAATATCGGTCGCCTGACCGGAGAAGCCGCTGGAGACCTGGTGGATCAGGATCTTGGCGTTGGGCAGCGCCATGCGCTTGCCCTTGGCACCGCCGGCCAGCAGGAACGCCCCCATGCTCATCGCGATCCCGACGCAGATGGTCTGCACGTCGGGCTTGATGAACTGCATCGTGTCGTAGATGGCGAGCCCCGCGTACACCGATCCGCCGGGCGAGTTGACGTAGATCGAGATGTCCTTGTCGGGGTCCTCGGATTCCAGGTGCAGCAACTGGGCGACGATCAGGTTGGCGATCTGGTCGTCGATCGGCGTGCCCAAGAAGATGATCCGCTCGTTGAGCAGACGCGAGTAGATGTCGAACGAACGCTCGCCACGCGAGGTCTGCTCGATGACCATCGGGATGAGTGGGCTCATGTGGCGCGACCTCCTGGCGTCACTTTGCGTCTCCGGGCGTCCATAGTTTGGCCTCCGGGGCCGTCGTTTCCTCGTCGGGCGTCCACAGGCGCTCGCGCGCCTCGGCCTGCTCCATGGAGATCGGCACGGCGCTGTCGACCAGGAACTGGACCGCGCGTCCCAGCCGCATGTCCTCGCGCAGACGCTCGAAGGCGCCCTCGTCGCGGACCTCGGCCAGCAGCTCGTCCGCGTCGCGGCCGACCTGTTCGGCGTCCTCGCGAACCTGCGCCTCGACGTCGGCGTCCGTCACCTGAATGTCCTCTGCCTCACACACGGCCTCCACGACCAGCTCCCGCCGGATTGCCATCTCGGCGTCTGGGCGGAGTTCTTCCACGACCTGGTCCAGCGTCCTGCCGGTCGCGCGCAGGTACGTCTCGAAGCTCACGCCGCTGGGCAGCGAACTCGCGGTCTGATTGAGGATGCTGCCGATGCGACGTTGGACCATGACCTCTGGGATGTCGATGCTCGCGGCCTTGACCGCGGCGTCGATGACCCGCCGCCGAAACAGCTCGTTGACCCGCGCCTCCGCGGCCTCCTCGAGACGCCCCGTGATGTCCGCCTCCAGCTCTTGGAGCGTGTCGAACTCGCTGTTCTCCGCGGCGAAGTCGTCGTCGAGGTCCGGCAGCACGCGCTCCTGGACCTGCTTGACCTGCGCCGTGTAGGCGACGGTCTTGCCGCGCAGCTCCTGGCGGCTGTCGTCGTCGGCGTAGGTGATCTCGATGCTGACGGCATCGCCGGCACGGCTGCCGCGCAGCTGCTCGTCGAAGCCGGCCAGCAACCGCTCAGAGCCGAGCTCGACCACGTAGTCGCGCGCGCTCGCCGAGGCCAGGCGCTTGCCGTTGACCTCGCCGTCGAAGTCCACGACCAGGAAGTCGCCCTCCTGGGCGGGCCGATCCACGGGCGCCATGCGGGAGCCCTGCATGCGCAGCCGCTCGAGTTCAGCCGCGAGGGCCCCCTCGGGGATCTCCGGCTCGTCCCGTCCCACTTCGAGGCCCGTGACGGTCCCGAGCTTCGCCGTGGGTCGGGTCGGCACCACGGCGCGAAAGCGGAGTTCGCCCTTCTCGGGCACGTCGTCGAGCGCCAGGTCCGGCTCGTCGATCGGGCGGATGCCGGACTCCACGACCGCCTGCTCGTACCACTCCGCCAGGGAGACCTTGAGCATTTCCTGGACGACGACCGGGCGCCCGAATCTGCTCATGACCACCGACGCGGGAACCTTGCCCTGGCGGAAGCCCGGCACCTTGACCCCACGCGACAGACGCCCAAGCGCCTGGTCGAACGCCTGCTCGACGGCGTCCTCCGAGACCGCGACGGCGAGCTCGACGCGGCCCTCTTCGCGGGAGGTGATTTCGGTAGCTATCGACATGCTGATGCGGGTGAGAGGATTCGAACCTCCACGGGTTGCCCCACTAGGACCTAAACCTAGCGCGTCTGCCGGTTCCGCCACACCCGCCCAGGCTGGCGGTCGGAGGAGGGTGAACGATGGGACTCGAACCCACGACCGCCTGGACCACAACCAGGAGCTCTACCAACTGAGCTACGTTCACCACGCCGGACGCGCGCCCGGACCGCGCAACAATAGCGCACCCTCACCGGCGCTCCGTGGCATGCCTATTGCGAGATATCGACCACGACTTTCATCGCCTCGGCGCTGCGGGCCAGCTCGAACGCGCGATCGACCTCGGCAAGCGGGATCCGGTGCGAGATGACCAACTCCGGATCGATCGCCCCATCGTGCAACAGCTGCAGTGCGTGGCGTGTATCGGCGGGGCCGGCCGAGTAGGTCGATTCGATCCGCACCTCGCGGAACCACGCGGCGCCGAGGTCGACCGGTACGGGGTCGCCGGGCCGTGGCGGCGCAAACAGCTGCACGATCCCGGCCGGTCCGGCCAACTCGATCCCCGCGCCGATCGCCGCCGGCGCCGCCGTCGTCACGAAGACCGCGCGCGCACCCTCCGGGCCGAGCAACTCGCGTGCTGCGGCCGTCGTCGGGGGCTCGGGCGCCTCGGCGCCGGCGCGCCGAGCCCGCGCGCGGCGCTCGCGGCGCGGCTCGAGGGCGACCACGCGCGCACCGAGCGCGCGGGCGGCGAGGATCTCCAGCAGGCCCATCGCTCCCGCCCCGATCACGACGACCGGGTCGCCGGGGCCGACGCCCGCCCGCGCCTGCCCGCGCACGACGCAGGCCAGCGGCTCGATGAGCGTCCCGGCCAGGTCCGACAGGCCGTCCGGAAGCACGAGGACATCGAGCCGCGCGATCTCCGCGGGCACCCGGATGAACTCGGCAAGCCCACCCGGATCGATCCGGGTGGCGCGGAACCGCGGCGCACAGCGTCTCGCGCCCGCGCCGGCAGTCGGCGCACGCACCGCACGGCACGTGGTGGTGCACGAATACGCGGCTGCCGACCGCCACCGGGGCGGCCTCGCCGGCTTGGACCACCACGCCCACCGGCTCGTGGCCGAGGACCAGCGGCGCCCGGGGATCCTGATACCACTGCATCAGGTCGCTGCCGCAGAGTCCGCAGGCGTGCACGCGCACCACGAGCTCGCCCGGCCCCGCCGCGGGCCGCGGCAGCTCGGTGAGCTCGATCCGTCCCGCCCCGTGGTACACCGCCGCGCGCATCGTGCTGGAAGGATGTCAGCTCCGGTGGCGGCCGGCCGCCGCGGGCTGGCAGAATCCGGGCTGCGCATGTCGCGCCCACCCGACCCAAGGACCCTGATGATGCAGGCGGTGTACGCCACGGGAATCGACCCCGATGCCCCGCTGGGCGTCCTGGCGATCGGCGAGCGCCCCGAGCCAGGACTGCCGGCCGGTTGGACCCGCGTCCACGTCCGCGCGGCGTCGCTCAACCACCACGACCTGTGGACGCTGCGAGGCGTCGGCGTCCGCCCGGAGCACCTCGGCACGCCCCTGGGGACCGACGCGGCCGGGGTAACCGACGACGGGCGCGAGGTGATCGTCCACGCGGTCCTCGGCTCGGCCGGGCCTGGCGACGACGAGACGCTCGCCCCGGACCTGCACCTGCTCAGCGAAGCCGGTGTCAGCGGCGCGCATGCCCAACTCGTTGCGGCCCCGGAGCGGAATCTAGTCCCCAAGCCCGCGAACGTGAGCTGGGCGGAGGCCGCCTGCCTGCCCACCGCCTACCTGACGGCGTACCGGATGCTGTTTACCCGCGCCGGGCTACGCCCGGGCGCGCACGTGCTCATCCAAGGCGCCGGCGGCGGCGTCGCGACGGCGGCGATCATCCTGGCCCACGCCGCAGGTATCGAGGTGTCGGTGACCAGCCGGAGCGAAGGCAAGCGCCAGGCCGCACTCGAGCTCGGTGCCGACGCGGCGATCGAGACCGGCGGGCGGCTCGGTCGGCGGGCCGACGCGGTCATCGAAACGGTTGGCGCGGCGACCTGGGACCATTCGCTCAAGAGCCTGCGCCCCGGCGGGGTGATCGTCGTGTCCGGCGCGACCAGCGGCGGCGACCCGCCAGCCCAGCTGGCGCGACTGTTTTGGCGCGGGCTCGGCGTGCTCGGCAGTACCATGGGCACGCGCCAGGAGCTCGCCGCGCTGATCGCCATGCTCGAGACGACGGGCGCCCGCCCCCTGATCGATTCGACCCACCCGCTCGCGGCGGCGGACGCGGCGTATGCACGCCTGGCCGGCGGCGAGGCCTTCGGGAAGGTCGTGCTCGAGGTGGCCGCATAGACGGGTCCCCATTGTCTCGCCATGTGCGCTCGGGATACGGTGAGTCGGACAGTCTTTGGACAAGCAGGTAAAGAGTCTGTCCAATCCCACCGATCGCGTCGACCAGATGACCACCCGGAACACACAGGGATACCTGCGCATCGGCGAGCTTGCGCGCCGCGTCGGCCTGAGCCCCGACGTGCTCCGCGCCTGGGAGCGCCGCTACAGGCTGCTCGAGCCGCAACGCAGCCCGGGCGGCTTCCGTCTGTACTCGGATGCCGACGTCGCCCGCGTTGCGGTCATGCAGCAGCACCTGGCGACCGGGATCGCGCCGGCGCAGGCCGCCGCCCGCGCCCGCGCCGAGCGTGACGCCGCGGGGAACGACGCCTTTGACGGGGATCCGATCGCCCAACTGCGCGCGGCGCTCGAAGGCTTCGACGAGGGGACCGCCCACAAGGCGATCGACCACATCATGGAGCGCTTCGCCATCGCGTCCGTCGTGACCAACATCGTCTTCCCGTACCTGCGCGATCTCGGCGATCGCTGGTACGCCGGCGAGATCACCGTCGCCCAAGAGCACTTCGCCAGCCGGGTGCTGCGCTCGCGCCTCATCGGGCGGGGGCGCGGGTGGGACGACGGCGCGGGCCCGCGCGCGGTGCTCGCCTGTGCGCCGCATGAGCTCCACGATCTGCCGCTGGTGTGCCTCGCGCTCGCGTTGCGCGAGCAGGGCTGGCGGATCACCCTGCTCGGCGCGGACACCCCCATCGACACCGTGATGACCACCACCGACGTGCTCCACCAGGATCTCACCGTGCTGTCGTTCATGATCGGTACGGCCGTCGATGCGTCGCGGGACGCGCTCGCCGAACTGGCACGCCGCACGCCGCTGGTGCTCGCCGGACCCGGCATCTCCCACGCGGTCGCGGACGCGGTCGGCGCGGTCTATGTGGACGCCGACCCGATCTCGGTCGCACGCCGCCTCACGCTCGAGCGCCCGGTGGCCGCGCACGGCCCGCCTCCGGTCGCGGGCGTCGTCGGTGCCCCGCAGCCGGGGGTCGCCTAGGCACGCACCGCGCGCCGGCCGGCCGTAAGGGCCAGCCCAAACCCGATCAGCGCCGCCATCAGCGAGCCGACCAGGATCCCGATCAGGGCGACGTTGGTCTGCGCGGTGCCCGAGAAGGCAACCGTGGCAATGAAGATCGCGACCGTGAAGCCAATGCCGGCCAACGCCGCGCCGATCGCCAGGTCGATCCAGCGCAGCCCGTCCGGCAGCGCGCCGAGACCGAGCGCCACCGCCAGCCAGGTCGCGGCCATGACGCCGACGGGCTTGCCCACCACCAGACCGCACACGACCGCGATCGCGATCGGATCGGTGAGCGCATGGCGGATCGCGTCCCCGCCCAGCGGGATGCCGGCGCTCGCGAGGGCGAACAGCGGCAGCACCACGAAGGCCGACCAGGGATGGACGAGGTGCTCGAGGCGCTCGACGGCGGTCGGCCCCCGCGAGGACGCACGCGCCCCGGGCAGCGGGCGCCACGGTGCCATCGGCACCATCAGGCCCAGCACCACCGCGTCGATCGTCGGACTCACGCCCGCGGTCGCCATCGCCAGGCAGGCGGCGACCCCGACGACCACGAAGATCGGCACCCAGCGCACGCCCGCGGCCAACAGCAGCCAGACGAGCGCCAGGCAGGCCACGCTGACGAGGATCCACCCCACGCGGACGCCATGTGAGTACCAGACGGCGATGACGATGATCGCCCCGATGTCGTCGACGACCGCGATCGCCAGCATGAACACCTTCAGCCGCGGTGGGACGCGCGAGCCCAGCAGCTGCAGCGCCCCGACCACGAACGCGATGTCGGTGGCCATCGGAATCCCCCACCCGGCCCCGCCGGCACCCCCGTGGGTGATCCCGACGTAGATCAGCGCCGGGACGACCATCCCGCCGACCGCTGCCACGACGGGGATTCGCGCCACGCGGGCATCCGACAGCTCGCCGACGCTCAGCTCCCGCTTGATCTCGAGCCCCACCACGAAGAAGAAGATCGGCATCAGGCCTTCGCGGGCGATCTCCTCAAGGCTCAGGTGCGCGACGGCGCCGCCGGCCCACGCGGGCGGGTGGTGGGCCCAGAACGCCTCGTAGGAGGCGGTGGCGAGCGTCGCCCAGACGATCGCGACCGCCGCGGCCGCAGCCAACACGATGCCGCCCGCCGACTCGGTGGCGAGGAACTCCTGCACGGGCTCCCGGACCTGGCTCACGACGCGGAACGGCCACGGGGCGATGTGCTTCTCGGGCGTCACAGGCCGGAGATGCTCGCAGATCGCCGCGATGCGCCGAGGACCCGGCTTCCGCGGCCACGCCGCCGCTGGGAGTTGCCTTCGGCGCCCGGCGCGGCAGACTGGCAGACGATGGCCGCTCCCGCCACCGTCGTCTGGTTCCGTCGCGACCTGCGCGTCGACGACCACCCGGCACTCGCCGGTGCCGCCGACCGCGGGCCCGTGGTCTGTGTGTGGATCGCCGATCCGGTACTGCTCGGACGGCGGCACCATCGGGCACCGGCCCGGCGCGCGTTCCTGCGGGCCGGCCTGGACGCGCTCGACGCCGAGCTGCGCGACCGCGGCGGGTCCCTGGTCACCCGTACCGGCGACCCGGCCCGGGTGCTGCCCGACATCGCCGCCCAGGCGGGCGCCGATGCGGTGGCCTGGACCCGGGAGATCTCCCCGTACGGCCGCGCCCGCGACGCGCGGGTTGTCGGCGCACTGACCGCACGCGGCGTCGACGTCCTCGAATACGAGGGCGATCTCGTCGCCCGGCTGGAGGACATCCCCGGACCGGCCGGGACCGGCTATCAGGTCTTCGCCCCGTTCTTCAGGGTCTGGTCGGTCATCGCTGTGTCGCGGCATCTCCCGGCGCCGCGCGCACTCGATGGACCGATCCTCGGCTCGGACGGGCTCGCCGTGCTCGGGACCGGAGCGAGCCTCCTCCCGGCCGGACCCGCGGCGGCGCGAGCGGCGCTGGTGTCGTTTCTGCGCGACGGCCACGCCGACCGGTATGAGACGGCGCGGGACCGGCCGGCCCTCGACGGCACCTCGCGCCTGTCGGCGTACCTGCGGTTCGGCATGTGCACCGACGCGCAGATCGGGCGCGCCCTCGGGCTTCCCGGCGAGCTCAGTCGCGGACGGGCCGCGTTCTGGCGCCAGATCGCCTGGCGCGAGTTCTACCACCATCACCTTGCACGGCACCCGCACGTCGCTCGCCAGGCACTGCGCGGCCCGCTGCGCGACATCGCCTGGTCCAACGACGCCGCGTCACTGGCGACCTGGCGCGCCGGGAAGACCGGCTACCCGCTGGTCGACGCGGGGATGCGACAGTTGGCTGGCGAGGGGTGGATGCACAACCGGGTCCGCATGGTCGCCGCCTCATTCCTGGTCAAGGACCTCCTGGTCGACTGGCGGCGCGGCGAGACGGTGTTCATGCAAGGGCTCATCGACGGTGATCCGGCCAACAACAACGGCGGCTGGCAGTGGACGGCCGGGACGGGGACGGATGCGGCCCCCTATTACCGCGTCGTCAATCCCGTGCTGCAAGGCCGGAAGTTCGACCCCGAGGGCACGTACATCCGTCGCTGGGTGCCGGAATTGCGGGCGGTCCCGCGGCGCTTTATCCATGAGCCGTGGCGGATGGATGACGACGCGCAGCGGGCGGCCGGGTGCATCATCGGCGCGGACTACCCCGCGCCGATCGTCGACCACCACGTCCAGCGCGAGATCGCGCTCGCGCGCTATCGCGCCGCCGAGCCGCCACGCAACGGCGGCGCGTAGACCGCGCTCACGCCACCGACAGCCCCTGATGCGGCAGCGGGACGATGGCCTCCAGATGCTTGTGCGACGGGCAGAACCGTGAGCCTCGCAGCGGCTCACGTCCGCACGGACGCCCCTTGCGGTTGATCGAGGCGCAGCGCAGCGCACCGATGCGTCCCGCGTCGGGGCCGGCTTCGGCCTCGAGCAGGGTGAGCGCGGCGCTCAGGTGGCGCTCGATGATGCGGTAGCAGTTGAGCTGCTCCTGGACGGGGAACAGGAACCGCACGTTGGAGAACAGGTGGCGCGCCGGGCGCGGGTAGCGCCGCAGGTCCCGGGCGATCCGGGCGACGGTCTGCTCGCACGCGGCGAGCAGGACCCGCTCGGACCGGCCAGGGTGCTTGCTGTCGGCAATCACCAGCGGCTTGAGCTCTCGGTACAGGTCGCGACTGATTTCGAACACTGGGGCCTCGGTTCTGAGCATGCCTGCGAAGCGTGGCGCAAAGGGCGCCGCCATGCCCTACCCGGATTCCCCCATTGCAAACCCCGTCAGTCCGGAGATCTGGTGGCCCGTGGGCGGCACGGTGGGAAGACTCTCAGCAGACCGACCTAGTTGTCAAGTGTCTGTTCATTGTTGGTCGACTTTTTGTCGGCACCCGGACGGGCACCCTGCGATGTCGTGTTCGTCCGGCGGGCGCACATCGGTTCGGTTCGGGCACCGGGGTCGGTCAGTCCACGCCGGTCTGGTCGACGCCCGTCACCTCGCCCGATGTCACGGCCGCGACCGCACCGCTGGGCGTCACGATCCGCAACGCGCCGTTCGCGTTCAGGCCGTCCGCCACGCCGCTGAGCGTCGCGTCGCCGACGGCCACGGCCACGTGCCGCCCGGCCAGGGCGTCACGACGCCCGAACGCCGCGACCACCGGCGCGTCGCCGTCGCGGTACCAGCGCCCGAACCACTCCCCCAGCCCGCGCAGCACCGCGCCGAGCACCGCCTCGCGCGGGACCGGACCCCCGGCGACCGCCGCGAGGCTGGTCGGCTCCCAGCGCCCGTCGGCGAGCACGGGGCTCGCACGGACGTTGAGCCCGATCCCGACCGCCGCCCACGCGAGTTCCTGGCCGCTGCTCGCCAGCTCGCACAGAATCCCGCCCAGTTTCTTGCCGTCCGCGGTGATGTCGTTGGGCCAGACGAGCTCGACCGGGATGCCGAGCGTGGCCAATCCCTCGGCGACACCGACCGCCGCGGCGATCGGCAGCACGCCGACGTCGCGCCCGGCGCGCGAGGGCCGCAGCAGGACCGAGAACAGCAGCGCCGCGCCGGCGTCGGCCGTCCAGGTACGTCCGCGGCGCCCACGTCCGGCGGTCTGGAAGTCGGCCCCGATCACGAGTCCCTCGGCCGCGCCCGCGCGGGCGCGCATCGCGACCAGATCGTTGGTGGAGCCCGCCTCGGCTGTCCACACCACCGGGCCGGCCACCGGCGCGATCAGGCCCCGCTGGACGCGGGTGGTGTCGATGGCGTCATGCATCCGAGCTCCGATGGACGACATCGCCGGCGACGACGGTCGCGACGATCGGCAGCCCCGGGAGCTCGTCGACCGCACACGCGACCGGGTCCCCGCCGAAGACGGTGAGGTCCGCCCGTGCGCCGACGGCGATCATCCCGCCGTGCGGGTCGCCCGCCGCGGCGGCGGCGCCGCGAGTGTAGGCCCAGAGTGCCGTCTCGGCGTCGACCGCCTGGTCGTCGCGGTAGCCGGGCCCGGCCGTGCCCGGCGGACGGCGGCGGCGCGCCCACATCAGGCCGAGTCGGGGATCGAGGTCGGCGACCGGCCAGTCGGATCCGAAGGCGAGCACGGCGCCGTGCCGGGCCAGATCCGCACACGACCAGCCCCAGCCGCGGCGGACCGCGTCAAGGCGCCCTGCGAACGCCGTCGCCGGCGCGCCCGCGACCGAGCCGACGTGGATCGGCTGCATGCTCGCGATCACGCCGGTGGCGGCGAACCGGCCGAGATCGCGCGGATCGCACAGCTCGACGTGTTCGATCCGACAGGGCGCGCGCCGCGGATGACGCGCCGCCGCGGCCGCGTACGCCTCGAGCGCGACGCCGATGGCCCGATCGCCGATCGCGTGGGTGGCGCAGGCCAGACCGGCCGCCATGCAGCGCCCGACCACCTCGGCGTAGCGCGCGGGCGCGGGCCAGTTCGGCGCGGTCGCACGGCCGCCTGGGTCGGGTGCCCCGAGCCAGGCCGTGCCCTGTTCGACGACCCCGTCGAGAAAGAACTTGACCGCGCCGGAGCGCCAACGCCGGCCGGACCGGCCGGCCCGGGCAATCGCGTCGGTGATCCGGTCGTCGTCCATGTCGGGCTGGAGCCAGATGTGGATGATCAGGCGCACCGGCAGATCGCCAGTCTCCTCGAGCGCCGCCAGGTCGTCGAGGTCGTCGGGAGTGTCGTCCATCACGTGCCCGGCCACGAGCCCGTGGGCGGCCATGCGCTCGAGCTGGGCCCGGTAGAGCGCGCGGCGCCGTGCAGGCTCGAGCGGCGGGATGTGCGCTCGCACGGCCTCCATGGCGCTCGGTTCGCGCAGCTCCCCGGTCGGGACGCCGGCGCGGTCGCAGACGATCTCGGATGCATCGGCGAACGTGCGCGGGCCGTCAACGCGCGCGCGCGCCAGCGCGGCCGGGTTCGCGAGCGCCCCGTGGCCGTCGGCGAAGCTCACGAATGCCGGCCGGCCGCCGACCGCCGCGTCCAGGACCAGCCCGCGAGGGCCGGGCCCAAACCAATCCCGCCGCAAGCCGTGTCCGACGAGCCACCCATGCTGCGGGAGCGCGGCGGCGGCGGCGGCGAGGCGCGCGAGTGCGTCGTCGAGGCCGGACGCCGCAGTCAGGTCGGCGTCCCGCACCGACCGCGCCCCCCACAGCGGGTGACAATGTGCGTCGACCAGGCCCGGGACCACGACCCGTCCGCGACCATCGATGACCTCGCTCCGGGGCCCCCGGCGGGCGAGGATCTCGGCGTCATCGCCCACGGCGACGATGCGCCCGCCGCGCACGGCGAGCGCGCCCGCAATCGGCGCGCCCGGGTCCATGGTGCGGACGCGGGCCCCCGTGATCAGCAGATCGGCGGCCTCGGGCATGCCGGCGACCGGCGCGGCGCTGCTAGCTGCGCAGCCGGCGCACGAGCGCCCAGGCGCCCGGCAGCAGCGCCGCAGCGAGGTAGAGCTTGAGGATCTCCCCCGGCACGAACGGGTAGAGCCCGTACTCGAGCGTCTTTTCGAGGTTGGTGTGCAGCACGTGCTGGAGCCACAGGCACCCGCACAGGAAGATGAACACATTCCCGGTCAGCATCATCGTGCCCGAGGTCGCGAAGCGTGTGTCCCAGCCGCGGTCGGCGAGATACCCGACCAGCGCAGCGGCGACCAGGAAGCCGACGATGTACCCGCCTGTGGCACCCGTCACGACGTGCCAGCCGTGCGTGTGATCGGCGTAGACGGGCAGCCCGATGATGCCCAGGAACATGTAGAGCCCCATGCTGAGGGTGCCGCAGACCGTGCCCAGGGCGCCGCCGACGAGCAGCACGGCAAAGGTCTGGCCGGTGATCGGCACCGGCGTGAACGGAAGCGGGATCGAGATCTGCGCGAACACTGCGACGAAGAGGGCGCCCCCGAGGATCAGCAGGGCGTCGGTCAGGATGCCCGCCCGCGGAAACACGGCGCGACGCAGCGTGGCAGTCGAAGCGGTGGATGCAATCATGGCGGGAATCCTACACGCGAAATGGGTGGCGGAATTGGGAGGTTTCGGCGCGGGCCGACCCGCGGCTGCGGCCCGCACGGCGGGCCGTCGTCCGCACCGCAACACCGGGCCGCGGCGCCCGCGTCGCGTGCGACCGCGCGCCGTGCGATGATGGCGGTCGCGTCACTGACCCCGAAGGCAAACCGTAGATGCCCGAACCCCCGATTCGCGTACTGCTCGTCGACGATCACCGCGTCCTGCGCACCGGCCTGCGCCTGATCCTCGATCACGCCGAGGGCATCGAATGCGTCGGCGAGGCGGCATCCGCCGAGGAAGCGCTGCACGTCTCGGACCGCACCCATCCCGACGTCATCGTCATGGACGTCCAGATGCCGGGCATGGGCGGCATCGCGGGCACGCGCACGATCCGCGAGCGCCACCCGGATGTCCACGTGGTGATGCTGTCGATGTTCGATGCCGCCGAGGACGTCCGGGCCGCCTTCGCCGCGGGGGCCCAGGGGTACCTGATCAAGACGGCGGCCGAGGACGAGCTCGTCGACGCGCTCCGGGCGGTCGTGCACGGGCAGCGGTACCTGCACCCAGCGCTGGGCGCGGCGCTCGCCCAGCCCGCGCCGCCCGACCCGCTCGACGGGCTCACCGATCGCGAGCGCGAGGTCCTGCAGCTGCTCGCCCTGGGCTACGGCAACCAGGAGATCGCCAATCGCCTGCACCTGTCCCCCCGGACCGTCGAGACCCACCGCGCCAACATGATGAATAAGCTGCGGATCACCAGCCGCGCCGACATCGTGCGCGTCGCGCTCGCCGCGGGGATCCTGAACGCCGACACCGCCGACCAACCAGGCCACGACGTGCATGGCGCCGCGAACTTCGACTAGGGCACCCTGGCCGGTCTGTGACGCGTCCGGCGTCCGGTCCGCGGGGTCGGTGCGGGCACCCGCCCTGCCCGCCGAACAAGGATTCCGACCCGCTAGTGTCGAACCGTCGTGCACAGGCGTGACGAGCGCCGGCCGTTCGAGCAAGGGATCTGCGCGTGAACGTGTGTGAGAGTCACCGCAGCGTCGGCGTACTCGCTGCGACACCCCGGCACCGCCTGGTGACGGTATGACGGAGTTCTCCCTCGATCGCCTGCGCGTGCCCGCGCCCGCGCACTTCCGCGGACGCGGTGTCGTCGTGGGCGTATTGATCTTCCTGGGTTCGCTGATGGTGATCATCGGTGTGCTCGCCATCTGGCTGAACACGGTGATCTTCGACTCGTCCACCTGGCGCTCGACCAGTCAAGAACTCATCCAGGACCCGGCGGTCCAGCACCAGACATCCCAGTACGTGGTCGACCAGCTCTACAACTCCAGCGCCGTCGAGAGCCAGGTCGCCGCGGCCCTGCCGGCCCAGCTCCAGCCGTTCGCGCCGGCGGTGACCAGCGGGCTGCACAACGTGGCGATTGACGCCGGGAACCGCCTGCTGGCCACCACCCCGGTCCAGCAGCTGTTCGTTGAGGCGTCGGTAAAGGCCCACGATGAGTTCGTGCGGCTGATCAACGACCAGACAAAGTTCGCCAAGATCGACGGCAACAAGATCGTCCTCGACCTGCACCCGGTGCTGATCGAGGTCGCCGATAAGGCCGGCGCCGGCGCCCAAGCGCAGCGCGTGCTGCCGCCGACCGCGGGCCAGCTCGACATCATGAACGCCAACCAGCTCTCCACGGTCCAGACCGTCGTGCGCATCCTGCATGCGCTGTCGATCTGGGCGGCGTTTATCTGCGTGCTGCTGTTCGCGCTGGCGGTCTGGCTTGCACACGGCTACCGGCGCCGCGCCCTGCTGTGGTCGGCGATCGGCATCCTCATCGCGACCTTCGCGCTGATCTTCGTCCGCCGCGAGCTGGGCAGCATGATCATCGATGCGTTGGTCGGCAACGTCTCGGTCCGGCCGGCACTCATCACCGCGTGGTACATCGGGACCAACGTCATTGGCACGATCAACCTGACGCTCCTGATCATCGCCCTCGTGCTCGTGATCGGCCTCTGGCTCGCCGGCCCGGGACGCTGGTCAACGGCGGCACGCCGCCGACTGGCCCCTTGGCTCACGAAGCCCTGGTATGCGTTCGGGATCCCGGCCGTGATTCTCTTCCTGCTGGTGGTCTGGGGACCGCTGCCGGTCTTCGAGAAGCCGTTTTCGGTCCTTGCCATGGTGGTGCTCGGCGGGATCGGCATCGAGGTGCTGCGCCGCCAGACGATCGCCGAGCAGTCGGGGACGCCGCCGACCACTTCGTGACCGCACCCGCGCCCCGGCCCGCCGGGGGCGCGGGGCCAGCGTCGATCACCACTCGGGACCCAGCAGCTCGGGCACGTCGATCGCCGCGACGACGTTCATGAGCGCGAGCAATCCGAAGAACTCCCGCACCCGATCGGTGTCGCCCCCTGCGGCCGCCCAGACCGTCTTGTGCAGGGCGCGCACGTGGGCCTGCACGACCCCACGCACCGCGGCGTCGTCCACCGCCACGCCGACGGCCTGGACGATGACGAGCGCGACCTCCCGCCGGTCGGTGATCTCCCGGTAGACCTCGCGCATGATCGCCAGGCGCTCATCGGGACTGGCGGTGCGCGGCACGTCGGCGAGCGCGCTGGCGATCGTGTCGAAGGCGGCGTCGACCACCGCGATAAACAGCGCGCGCTTGCCGCCGAACAGCCGCACGACGTACGGCTGTGAGATGCCCGCGGCGCGGGCGACCGCGTCGGTCGTCGTGCCGGCGTAGCCGTGCTCGGCGAACAGGCGGACCGCCGCCGCCACGATCTCCTCGCGACGCTCCTCGCCGGACATGCGGGTTGGGGGCTGCATCGCGCCGACGTTATCATTGGATGTCAACACCACGCGAGCCGCGCCGAGGCACGTCCGGCGCGGCCGGGGTCCGGTAGATTTTGTGACCCTGCCCCATCCGCCAGGAGGCCGTCATTCCCCGCGCCACGTACCTCGAACAGCTCGCCGCGCTGCTGGTCGGGCACGGTGCCAACGTGCAGCCCGGCCAGGTCGTCGGTATCTCCTCGAGCCCAGGCAAGGAGGAGCTGACCCGCGCCATCGCTGATGCCGCCTACCGGCACGGCGCCAAGTACGTCGACGTCGTGTACTTCGACCCGTATGTCAAGCACTCGCGCCTCGCCCACGCCGAGGAGGACACGCTTGGCTGGGTGCCGCCGTGGCTCGGCCAGCGGATGCTCGACCTCGGCGAACTGCGCGCCGCGAACATCGCCTTGAGCGGACCGTCGGCCCCCGGGCTCATGGACGACATCGACCCTGCGCGCGCCGGCAAGGACCGCCTCCCGCAGATCCCAGAAGCCCTGCAGGTAATCCACCAGGGCCTGATCAACTGGACCATCGGCCCCGGCCCAACGCCCCAGTGGGCCGAGCGGGTCTACCCCGACCTCGAGCCGGCGGCCGCCTACGCGCGCCTCTGGGAGGAGCTCGGGCACGTGCTGCGCCTGGACGAACCCGACCCTGCCGCGGCGTGGCGACAGCGCAGCGCGGAGCTGATCGAAACGGCCACGCGGCTCACCGAGCTGCGGCTCGACTCAGTGCAGTTCCGGGGGCCCGGCACCGACCTGGTGGTTGGCCTGCTGCCGGGTTCCCGCTGGATCGCCGCCGCCATGACGACCGCCGACGGCATCGCGTTCGCCCCGAACCTGCCGTCGGAGGAGATCTTCACGACACCCGATCCGGAGCGCACCGAAGGGATCGTGCAGGCCACCCGGCCGCTGGATGTCGCCGGAACGGTGATCACCGGCCTGCAGGCACGCTTCGAGGGTGGCCGGATCACCGACATCAGCGCGGAGGCCGGCGCCGAGCTCCTGGCCGGACGCTGCGCCGTCGACGACGGTGCCTCACGCCTGGGCGAGGTTGCGCTGGTGGACGGCAGCGGGCGCATCGGCCCGCTGGGCACCGTCTTCTTCGACACGCTCCTGGACGAGAACGCCGCCAGCCATGTCGCCGTCGGCGCCGCGTACCCGGACGCCGTCGAGGAATCCGACCACGCACACATGAACCGCTCGGGAATCCATATCGACTTCATGATCGGGTCGCCCGAGATCGCGGTCACGGGGATCACGCGCGAGGGGACCGAGATCCCCGTCCTCATCGAGGGCGCCTGGCAGATCTGATCCAGCAACACTGGCCCCTCAGCGCCGCGCGGGCGTCGTGGCCGCGGGCGCACCGTCGGCGGTGCAGTGCAGGACCCAGACGTCGACGCTCGCGTGATCGAAGCTGTGACGCGCGCACGACGCGGCATCCAGGTACGCCAGGGTGCCGCGGGCGATCGATGAATCGAGCGCCAGGTACCGGCCGGAGCCTGCCGAGGTCGTGATCACGACATCGGGATGGGCGGCGCGCAACGCCGGGGGATTCTGGAGCACGTACCACGCCGGGTACGCGACGCCCCCGACGCTCGTCGCGCGCAAGACGACCACGTGCCACCTGGTGGGGTCGACAAACGGGCTGTATGGGTCGACGACGACGGTCGCGCCGGGCGGCACGTTGGCCCGCACCCACGCATAGGCTTGCGCCTTCTGATCGCTGAGGGAATTGTGCAGCTCGCCGGCGGTGCCATAGAGGGTCCAGGCAAGCGCACAGACGCCGACGGCGACCAGGCCCGCGAGGGCCGGTCGGCCGCCGCGCGCCCGGGCACCATCCCAGATTGCGAGCCCCCCCAAGACCACCAGCAGGGCCAGCGCCGGGACCAGGGGCAGCAGGTTGCGCTCGAACCGCACGCTGACCGACGACAGCGCCACGTAGTAGGCGACGACGAAGGACCCCACGATCACGATCTCGCGGCGTGCACGCGCCCACCAGAGCCCGATCAGGCCGATCAGGAAGAGCCCGAACGAATCGACGATCCAGCGCGCGTTGGTCCCCGGGGAGTTGCCCTGCGCGCCGACGTGACCGGTCGAGTAGTGGGTCTCGTCGAACTTGAGCCCCTGGATCAGCCCGTGAACATCGACGATCGCGTAGGGGGTCGTGATCAGGAACGCCGCGACGGCGCACCCGGCCGCCACCAGCAGCCGCAGCCAGCGGCTGCGCTCGCCGGAGCACAGGTGGGCGACCACCAGCGAGATCCCCACGATCGCGCAGTTGTACTTGGATGACGCGGCCAGGCCGACCATCGCACCGGCGAACGCGTAGGTCCCCCACGACGGGCGCCGGTACGCCCAGAGCGCCCCACAAACCGCCAGGGTCGAGGTCAACCCCGACAGGGGATCTGGCGTCATGTAGTAGGCAAACCCGACCGACACCGGCAGGATCGCCACCAGGAGCGGGGTCAGCCACATCGCCCGCCGGTCCGGTGTGGCGAGCCGCGCCATCCAGGCCGCCGCCGCGACGGTCGCGACCGACTCGACCACGCTCACCGTGCGGCCGATCACCAGGACGGCCGGGTGGGACAGCCGGCCCACGCCGGTCACGATCATCGTGATGTGGTCCGCGGCCGCGGCGCCGCTCACCCAGCCGACGGCGGTGCCGATCCCGACGGCGATCAGGTTGACCAGCGCCTGGATGTCGAACGAGAAGGCCGGGTACTGCCACTGGCCGTGGTTCAGCGTGCCCTGCTGGACCATATGGCCGACGGCCATCAGGTTGGTCGGCTCATCCGGGTGGTAGAGGAACGGCAGCCCCCATCCGATGCCGATCAGGTCGAGCGCGAGCGCGAGGACGAGGACGAGCCCGAGGGCGATCCACGGCCCGGAGCCGCGCCGCAGGCGCCCCACGCTCATCGGTGCGCGTCCACACGATCCACGGCGTCGAACCCTAGCGGACCCCGTGGCGGCGACCGCTCAGGCCGCCGGTGGCTCCCACACGCGCGTTGTGCCGGCTGGGTCAGGCCTCCGGAGCGGCCCAGTAGGCCCCGAGCTCGATCCACTCGACCCGGCTGGGCGGTCCAGGAAAGCCGACTGCCTGCAGCGCAGGCGACAGCCGGTCGTCGGTAGACAGCTGCTGGGCGTCGACCGAATCCCAGATCTCGAACACGACCCAACTGGTCGCGGTGCCGCCCGCCGCATGGACCAGCAGGCCGACCGGCCAGTTCGTCGCGTCCGCCTCGGGGTCAACGCCGATCCGCTCGTTGACGGCCTCGTACTCCTCGCGGCCGGGTCCCTCGAACTCCATGATCAGTCCCGTTGGCACCGTGCCCTCCCGAGCCTGGGGTATGCGTGTGGTGATCGGTGCAGGCGGGGCCCAGCGGGCCGCGACACCGCAGGGCTCACCTACCCGATCGCGCCCCTCGGCAATGCATTGGGGATGGCCTGACCGGGAATGGGTCCTAGTGACTGATACCGTCAGTGGGCGGCCGCCCGCCGCCCGGACACTCGGCCCGTTGTCACCCGTCGCTGGAGGCCGCAATGGACGACAAGACGATCAACGACACCATCCAAGAGCTCGTCGACGAGGAGCACCGCCTGCGGGAGCGCCAGGCGCAAGGGGCCGCCGAGTCCGTGGACCCCCAACGCCTCGCCGAGCTTCAGGTGCTGCTCGACGAATGCTGGGACCTGCTGCGCCAGCGCCGAGCCCTGCGCGAGGCCGCGCGCGACCCTGCCGAGGCGAGCCCCCGGGACGCCGACACCGTCGAGCACTACCTCCAATAGGCGCTCCGACGCACGCCGGAGCGCCGGACTGCCAGGCGGGGCGCCGTGTCAACCGCGCAACTCGATCGGAGCCCGCGAAGGTGGCATCATCGGTGTGCCGCGGCGCCGCCAACCCACCCAGTACCCGTGTTTGAGATCGGTCAACAACTTGCCGAGCAGCGTCGCCGGCGCGGTCTGTCGCTCGCCGACTGTGAGCACGCGACCAAGATCCGTGCGAAGTTCCTGGCGGCGCTCGAGGACGACCGCGTCGACGCCCTGCCCGATCCCGCCTACGGACGCATCTTCCTGCGCGACTACGCCCGCTATCTCGGGCTTGACGCCGACGCGCTCGTCACGGAGTTCGATGAGCGCCACGAGGCCCTCGCGATGTCCGTCGGAGCATCAGGTCCTCGGCCCCGAGCCGGTCGAGCACGGGCAGGGCGCTCGCCTGGCGGGCCAGATCGCCACCCTGCGGGGCGTCGCACATCCGCGGATGGC
Source organism: uncultured Thermoleophilia bacterium (assembly GCA_963773325.1). Taxonomy (GTDB): domain Bacteria; phylum Actinomycetota; class Thermoleophilia; order Miltoncostaeales; family Miltoncostaeaceae; genus CAITWD01. The sequence goes on from CAVZAI010000002.1 coordinate 170,996, forward strand.
GTGGCTCGGCGTCGGCGTCGCCCTCGCGCTCGGCGGGCTGGTCTGGCTCGGTGAGACCAGCAGCTCCGGCCCGACGTCCGCCAGCATCACCAGCCGGGCGGCACCGGTGCGCACGGCACCCGCGCCGGCGGTGCACCACACCGTCCGCGCCACGTCGGTGGCGCTCGTGCTGACCGGCACCGGGACCAACGGATCGTATGTCGCTGGTCAAGCGGTCCGATTCCGGTGGCGCGGTCGTGTACGAGGGCACGCTCAGCTCGGGAACGAGCGTGCGCCTGGCGGTCTCCCAACCACTCTGGATGCGCGTGGGCTGGACGCCGCGCCTACGGGTCACCCTCGGCGGTCAACCGGTGACGCTGTCGGGCGGCACGGCCGACTTCACGGTCACCCGCGCGAGGCGTGAGCGCCTCGAGCTGAGCAGTCGCGTACCGACCGACGCGGTCGGCGCGGATCGGTGGGTATCTCGCCGCCGCCGGGACCGTCGCGAACACGGCCGGCGCGGGGACTCCACCGCGCGTTCGGCGATCACGATGCGCGGTGCAGTTCCTGGGTTGCGATCTCGCGAATCCGCGCCGTGAACCGCGCCTCGGAGAAGGCCTCGGCATGGCGAGTCAGCTCGTCCCGATCCCATGACGACCGACAACACGTCCCGGACCGCGCTGGCGATCTGCGACGGTTCCGGCGCATCGAAGTAGACCCCGGTCCGGTCCTCGCGAATCGTGTCCAAGAACCCGCCGAACCGGAGCGCCGCAGTCGGGATGCCGAACGCGGCAGCCTCAAGTGGGGTCAGACCAAAATCCTCATACGATGCGGTCACCAGACATTGGGCGTTCGCGTACAGCCACCGGAGCTCTGCTTCGCTGGCCGACCCGACAAAGTGCACATTTGTCCCGGCCAGGGACTCCAGCCGCCGACGGTCCGGCCCCTCGCCGACGACGACGAGTTGCTCGGTGCCGAGGCGTCCGAACGCGCGAACGACAGCGTCGACGTTCTTGTACGGCAGGAGCCGCGACACGCACAGCACGTAGCCCGGGGCTGATCCCCGGCGGCTGGCTCTGCGGGCCGGTGACGTCGATCGAGACCGGTGGATGCACCACCTCGGCGTCGATGCCGTACGTCTCGGCGATCAGTCGCGGCGATCCATGTCGAAATCCCGAGATAGCGATCGGCGCTCCGGGCCGCTCGCTGATCCCAGGCAACCAGCGGCGGCCGCATCATCGCCATCGCCACCCGTCCCGCCGCGCCCGGTCTGTGCCAGGTAGCGCTCGCGACTGGTAGAGCCAGCGGGCGGGCGCATAGCAGTAGACGATCTTCCGACCGCTGCGTCCTGACGCCGTGCGCCCACCCGCTGCTGCTGCAGATCGTCAGATCAGCATCGACGTTGACCGCGGAAAACGACGCCGGCAGCAGCGGAAGCGCGATGCGATGGCGTCGGCGGAGCGATCCGAGCCGGTCCAGTGCGGACGGACGGATGTCGCAGTCGGCGAACTCGCCGAACGTTCCGCCCGGGTCGTACAGCGATGTGAAGATCGGCGCCTCGGGAAAGGCCCGCACGAGCGACAACACCACGCGCTCCGCTCCGCCGCGCTGGGTGAGGTAGTCATGAGCGATCGCGACCCTCAATCGAGGCCATCCGGTAGCGCCAGATCGGTGGCGCCATCGTGCATCTGGCGGTCCACCCAGCCCAAGATGAGCCACGGCAGGTACGCAATCGCATACTGGCCGCCGTTCAGCCACTCGAGGAACGTGACGCCGAGAATTCCGAGCGCTGCGTATGCGAGAGGATCTTTCCGGATCAGCGCCAGGCCGTACGCCGAACGGAACCCGATCCAGATGATCACGAGAAACACGGCGAGACCGAGCGATCCCCATGGCGACGCCGACATTCGACACGTCCGTCTCGGTGTTCTGGTTCGCGCCGCCGAACTTATTCCCGGCGATCGTGACGACCGATATTCCGTGGCCGGCTGGGCTCGTAAATGCCGATCGCAAGCCCGCAAACACGAGCGACGCGTGAAGAGCAAAGGTCGTGTTGGAGCTCGTGGGATCCGCGAGTCCCGTGGCCTCGTGCGCAACCAGGGCGCTCGTCGTCCCCCGAGCGGCCGAGGACTGCTGCGGCAAGAGTCGCGACGCGACGACCGGCAACAGGAAGATCGCCACGAGCCCCACCGCGACCGCATTCCGCATCCGCATCCCGAGCCGGGCGGCGATCACCAGGCCGGTCGCGCCCACGAGCAGGAACACGATCCCGCGTGAGGACTCGTAGAAGAGCGCGATCAGCAGCGCGGCGATGAACGCGAGTCGCAGGAACCACACCGCACGGAATGGCCGCATCCATGCCCACACGACGACGGCGATCGCGAGGAACGTCGCGTACTCCGCCGCACTCGACAGTGACGAGAACTGGCGGATGACGCCGCCAACGTTCAGCGCTGCATAGCCCTGGGCCACCACCCACGACGAGTCCCAGGACGGCAGTCCGGAGTTCAGTTGGAACAGGCCGTACGCGGCGACCGGCAGCGCGCAGACCGCGAGCAGCGTGAGCAGACCACGGAGCCCGCGATCGTCGACGAGCGTCCGTACCGATCCAAAACGCCAGGATTGGCACGAAGAAGATGAGCGCCGCGAGCCCCGCGGTCACACCGCCCTGAAGCGGATTCAACGCCTCGATACAGACGAGCGCGGCCAGTGCGAGCACTGCCCTGGACAGTCCGGTTTGCGGCAGCCGTCGACCCGAGCCCGCTGCGCTGACCGCGAGCAAGATGATCGTAAGCGGCCCGATGAGCAGCAGCGGATCTATCGAGGTCGGTACCCCGAGTATGGAGTAGGTCACGAGTCGGCGCACGAGCCCGAGCGCGACCGTCCACACGAGTAAGAACGGCAGAAGTGCGGTCGGGCGGATCGCCCAGATTCCGACGACCAGCACCAGCACGGCAGCGACGAACGCCATTCGAAACGTCGCGACACCGAGCATTAGCGACGCAAATCCCGCTGCACCGATAAGCGCGGCGAATGCACCCCCGACCCAGACGATCATGTGGCGGCCGGGGGCCATACCGCGTGGCTTGGCTATGGCGGTCACAGCACTTCGACGATTCGCGACATACGGGGTCGGTAGGCACCTTGAGTGAGGACGGTCGGCCAGTTGTCCGATCAACCGGGGACGCGCCGGCGACGCGCAGCCGACCTATGGATCTTCGGCACGCAGGCCAGATCACAAAAGCCCCCCGACACTCCATTTGTTCCGACGTGCGCCCGAACCGCCGAACGGGGACCCGGGAGTCAGTCAGTCACCGGAGGACGAAACGTCCCACAGCTGCAAGCCACCCGTTCGTCCGGCGCGGTAGCCGGCCAACTTCCCACGTACCGCAGGCACCGAGGCGACGCAGTACGCTCCGCTCCCCGCGGACAACTGCTACCAGCCAACGAAGGATGCCCGGGCTGCGAGTCGTCCCGATCAACGTCCCGTATACAAGCGCTCGCCTCGCAAGCCGGGGACGATGTCCCGCCAAGGCCGCGTGGTAGTTGAACGCTTCGTTGAAGACCGATGTCGGATTGCGCAACTCCCGCTCGTCGCCATGGCCACGGTCCCCAGGAAAGTGATCGACGGCGATCGCCGGGTCGTAGACGACCCGCCACCCCCGCCTCGCCGCCTCGAGACAGATTGCGACCTCCCAATGCGGCTGTGCCCCATCCCCGCGCAACCCAAGCGGCAGGCTCAATGCCGCGGCCCGTGCGGCCATGTTGACCCCCTTGAGCACGTCGACGTTCCGAGCCGGACCGGTGCCGCGGTGATGATTGCCGACCATCCGGCCCCATCGGCTGATCTGCCGACGATGGGGCGATCCGGCGGACCTGCCCCTTCGATGATGTCGCGCCCGCCGACCAGGCCGACATCCGGGTCGCCCGAATGCCGCGTCGAAGCGCACGTGTCCAGGTGGGCGGCGGAATCGCGTCGTCGTCGGTGAAGGCGATCAGGTCAGTGCGAGCGTGCTCGACTGCCGGCCTTCAACGCGGCGACCACTCCGGGCTCGTCGACGATACACCTCGTGCAGGTTCTGGACATCACGACTCGCCGCTGGACGACCTGACGAGATTCGTCGTCTGACGCCCGAACGACGACGATGACCTCGTCCGCGGGGTCGAGCTGTCGCGCGAGGCCCAGCATGCACCGTCGCAAGTGCTCAGGGCGCTGGAAGGTCGGAACGATCACCGTGACCGTCAACCCACCGCCCACTCAATCACTCCTCGAGCGCCATGACGTCCACCGCGCGGCAGCCAGATTTGACGCCCCCCGACGCCCCTCTCGGTGTAGGCAAAAGGCATGCCGCCGAGCGCATCTCGTACCAGGCATCGATGCGCGGTCCACCGTCAGCTTCTTCTGGCACGCATCGGCTCGTTCATGCCGCCGGGACTTTCGCGGGGGCTCCACTAGACGAGCTGTCCCAAAGCGTCGTTAACGGCTCCTGTTGAGCGCTCCCAAGTGAAATCACGCGCCCTCTGACGCGCCTTGACCGACATTCGCGTGAGTGAAGCCCGATCTGAATCCAACCGGCGGAAGGCCTCGCAGACGGCAACTGCAGACCGCTCTGAGAGGATGAAGCCTGAAGCGTCATGCTCGACAATGCTCGCAACCCCGTGCACCGGGGTGACGATCGGCACCACACCATGGGCCGCCGCCTCGAATACGACGAGGGCGAAAGTCTCGTAAGCGCTCGGAAGGACCAAGACGTCCGACGAATCCAAGAACGGGCCGACGTCGTCGTGGTAGCCAGCAAACGTGATGCGGTCGCCGACACCTTCCGCGTCAGCGATCGACGGGCCTTCCGACTCTGGCCCGTCGCCAACGACAACGAGCACCGCGTTCGGATACTCTGCAATTGCTCGGATTACGAGTGCCAGCCCCTTTCGACCCCAATCCCCACCAATGAAGACCGCCCTGAGCGGCCCGTTGGACGTCGCGCCGCGGAAGTTGCACTCCGGAAGCGCGACGCCGTTGGGGGTCACCGTGATGGCGAGTCCTGGGTAGTGAGCCTCAACTTCTGCCGCGACACCGGGCGAGACAGCAAGTAATGCGCGAACCCGATTGGGTCTCAGACACCACCATTCCATTGCGAGGGCGACGCGCCGCGAAACCGCAGCATTGACTCGGCGCCAGCCGTGGCGACCTGTGCTCATTCCACCGATCGCTTGTACATAGCCCGCGTGGCAAAAGTGCATCGTGATCGCGTCGACCTTGAGGGGGACGATGCATCCTGTCGCCCAAGTCACGGCCTTGGGGTCCAGACGGCTCCGGACGAACCCGACTCCTCCCGCGAGGACCCAATAGGCGATCCATTTCAACCAGGCCGGCCGGCGCGGGACGGGAATGCGTCGCCACGCCACGTCCACTCCCAGACTTTCCGGCATTGTCGAACTAATGACTTCGAGGTCCCACCAGGCCCGAAGCGCACTCACCTGATGGCGGAGCACCATCTCTGTTCCGCCGCCGACGTCCAGATCGGTCGCAAACAACCGAAGCCTCGGTCGGCTGGAGGCATCGTCGGCACACACGGAACGTCGCTGACCGGGGAACAGCGCGTTCCCGAGACAGCGAACGAACGGCTCAACCCCCCCGGTCTTGAGGCCGGGCTCGGGACGCATGGACTGGAATAGACCGATCCGGATGGTTGTCCGTCGCTTCACTGCGCTACACCGCGGCACATTCGGTCTGGTATCGGCGAACGACGCCTTCTGGGGCGCCGAGCGCGGCCAGAACGGCCAGCCGGATGCCGACAAGAGAGACCGCGGCGCCCGCAAGCGCCGAGACCAAACCCGTCGCAATGCCAACGCCGAGTGTGCCGCCGACAGCGGCGCCCGCCAGCAACGCCCCGACGACCAGGCCGACCGGAAGGAGTATGGGCCGGAGCAACCGGGCACCCAACTTCCGGACGGCGGCGGTCCCAAGCACGACACCATCGATGATGCCGGCGGCACCGAAGCCCGGGGGCGACCCCGTCAGGTACGGGCGGTGCTCGGCCTCAGGTCGCCTGACCCTGAGGACCGTCATGTTCGAAGTCCGTCGTTCGACGTGCAGGAAATGGGGTTTAGGTGCACGGCTGGGAACACCCCACGTAGTAATGGGCGTACGCGCGTGTCGGCGCCATGCATGGGCTCCGGCGCGCACCGGGACTGACACCAGCAGTCTGAGCGACCACTCGGATGATCTATCGACTCCGCGCGCCGAGACCTTGACGGGGACTCACGCCCGACCCGAGGTCACGCCGTTCCAGGTCTTCAGCCCGCTCCTGGTACCAGCCGAATGCGCCGTGAGTCGACCCCGCACTGCCGGATTGAAACACCGCGAGCTGTCGGGTTCACGTCGGACGATCGCGAGGGCCGACGGGAGGACGCCGGGGCTGCGTGTCGTCCCAACGACTACCCCATAGGCGAGCGCTCTCCTCGCGAGCGCAGGCTGCGTACGCGCAAGCGCGACATGGTACGTGAACGATTCGATGAAGATGACGTTGGAGTCCGTGCGACCGCGTTCGTCACCCCGACCGCGGTCCGCGCGAAAGCGCCGCACGATGATCGCTGGGTCGTAGACGACTCGCCAGTGGCGTCTCGCGGCCGCAAGGCAGATGGCCACCTCAGAGTGGGGCTGTGACCCCTCGCCGCGAAAACCCATCGAAACAGCAAGCGCGTCCGCTCGAACCGCAATGTTCACACCCTTGACCACGTCCACATCGCGCGGCGGTCGGACGCTCAGATGATGGTTGCGGATCAGGCGTCCCCGGCGTCCGACCCTGCCGACAATGAGTTCGCTGGCCGGTCCTCCTCCAGCAATGACGTCGCGACCGCCGACAACGTCCATTTGGGCCTGTTCGGCGCGGCCTCGGAGCGAAGCCACGAGCCCGGGCCGCTCTACTACGGCCTCCCAGAGATTCGGCATCGTCTGCGCCAGTGAGCGCAGAAGGCGCGTCAAGCTGGGCTGCCAGACCCGCGATACAGAAGCACAACTGGTCCGGGCGCCGCTACTACGGGACGACAACCGCAATTGAGGGCACCGGGCTCACACGCGAAGCCTATGGTGCGCTGCGCGGCGGCGACAAGTTGCCAGACGCCTGAGTGGCGCTGACGTCGGCGCCAGTCGCAGTCGCGCGCGGGCTCTCGAGCGACCGCGGACCCCTCGAGGGAACCCTTCCGGTCGCTCTGCCGGGAAGTGAGTCCGCATGACACCGCAGCAGTGCCTCCGTGAGCGTGCCGGTCATGCTGCCGACCAAGCTGGGACCGACCAGATCAGTGCCGGCTGCGGCTCAAGTTTCCACGCCGAACCTGCCGAAGACTCAGTATGGCCATGCGGATGATGCAGCACCTCCGGTCGAGGCGCACCAGGGTGGAGCCGGACACCACTGGTCAGTGGCGCCAGGGACTCGGCGACAACATCTGGGGATTCGATCAGCGACCGCACCTTCGCCTATGTCCCCGACTCGGAAGGCCCGTCGATCGCCTCTGCCTTCAGGATGCGTGATCGCGTGTCGTTCGTCGGCTACCAGGCCGACGTCAGCGGCTTCCTTGACTCATCCGACATGGTGCTGCTCCCAAGCGCGTTCGAGACATTTCCGCCCGTCGTATTCGAAGCTGCAGCCCACGCCGTGGCCCCGGTGGTGACCCGGGTCCACGGCGTGTCCAGCATTGTCACCCACGAGGTCTCCGGCCGCGTGGGTGACGAGCGATCGCCTAGCGCAGTGTGCGACCCGCAAGATCAACTGGACGCGGACCGGATAGCCCTCAACGGATGTCGGCCGAGGTCCGCCGACGCGCCGCCGACGTCACCTGGGGCCGATCTACGGCGGCCGTCAACGAGGCGCTGACCCACCTTGGATAGGCCAAACCGCGTGCCGTCGCCAACCCACTCCGACGAGGTTCCGGTGCGGCAAGTCATCACTTCCGACGTGACTGTAGTTATTCCAACGTTCCAACGTCCGACCCTGCTAAGGCAGACCATCGACGGCGTACTTGCCAGTGAGGTTCGGCCGGCGCACATACTAGTATCCGACGGGACCTCTGACCCGGTTGCGCGGTCGAAGACCGAAGCCATCGTCCAGTCGGCTTCGTCGGATGCCGTCAACATCACGCTGATTCCGGCTCCGGCCGACGGAAGGATGTGCGGAAATCGCAACCACCTAATTCGAGCAGTTTCCACACCGTACGTGCTGTTGTTGGATGACGACCTCCTTGTCGAGCCGTCGTTCATCGGCGACGGCCTTGCACTGCTTCGCGCAGGCTTCGCGGACGCGGTGGACAACGTTGAGGTTCCACTGTGGTTCGCGTTTCGTGGGCATTGGACCCAGAAGCGTCCGACCTTCTATGCGCTGCCTGCCGTCAGTACGCAACCCATGCTCGCACGGACAGATCTGATGCAAGCCGAGCCGTTCGACGAGGGCATCACCTACGGCTCCGAGGAAGCGGTCATGGCGCTTCGATTTCAGAAGCGCAGCCCGCCAGTCAAGGTCGGTCACTTGTCAAAGATGTACCGAGACCTCGGCGCGAATCAGACGACGGGATCTGACGAGACTGAGATCTCGAGACTCATAGTGGACTCTCGCGTGCTCTTTGGCATACGCCGCTATTGGGATCGCAGGTTGTCGCTTGCCCTGTTCCTGGCGGTTGAGGTAGCGGCCTCTTGCGCCCGCCGTCAGCCCGCTCCCCGAGAATGTACGTCGGGTCAGTGGCGGTCTGCGATCCGCCATATGGTCTTCCTATCAGCGGATTGTCCCTGAGCGCGCCGCGAGCCGCCCTATGCGTTGTGCTCGACGCAACGCCCCACTCGGTCAACCCGACGACTTAGTCTTGCCCCAGTTGATCGGCTCGAAGACCCGGTGCCCCATCAGAGCGCGGATCGCTCGGTCAAATACCGTCGAACCACGCCACGCGGATGGTCGACCGCGCCCGGAACCATCAGGGCTGTCCCGGCAAAGAAGACCGCCACCCCCACTGCCGCTGAGGCCACTCCGCCTATGAAGCCACTCCCGAATGGACCGGTCATCAACGCGCCGATCAGAGACGCGGCTGCGACAAGGAGGCTTGAGAGAAAGATTGGTCGAAGGACCCGCGCGCCCGACCGCTGCCCTGCGGCGATGCCTAGAACGAGTCCGTCGACGATGCCTGCGCCGAGCCACGCCAGGCCAACGCCGACGACGCCGTATGACGGAACGACGCAGATCACCGTGAGGATCATTGCCCCGGCATGGAGCGGCGGTCGACCACAGCACGACCTTGGCTGACCCGACGGCGTAAAGGTAATTACCGCATGTCACCTTGGTCACGGCGTACATGTAGCAACCGATGCATGCCCACGGGACGGCGGCCGCGGCCCCCTCCCACTGATGGCCAAATACGATTGCGACGAGCGGTTTCGCGCTGGCGGCAAGCGCAACGCAGATCACGCCGAGTGGAAGAATGACTGACGTTATCCCGCGTTCGATAAGACGCGCGTGGTCACCGCTTCGAGTGACAGCCCGGGAGAAGGTTGAGAAGCCGACCCGGTCTAGTGGTGAGACTACGACCGACGGGAGCGAAAGGATCTTGGTCAGTAGGGTCGCGAGCCCGGTCACGGTCAAGCCGCCGAGCACTGCCGTTAGGATGCTGATCAGCTGGTCGCGGACTGTCTGAATGATTCCGACGGCCTGGAACTGCAGCCCAAACCTCAGTATTGGCCGCACGCGAGCGAACTCAAGTCGGGGCCAGGTTCGGCCCACTGGCACGATCGCAAGCAGTGCGATCGTGGTGAGTACCTCACGCGCAAACGTCGCGACCACAAGAGACCATGCCCCCGCACCCCCTACCGCCAACGGGATGGCGACCGCGTAAAAGAAGAGCGCTGCGACCAGATCCACTCGACTAGTCGGGCCGTACCGGATTTCCCGCTCGAGGACGATGATCGCGGGAAGACGAACGGCCGTGACTGACAGGGACAGCGCCATCACGAGTGCAATCGTCATGACCTCGTCTTGGACGAGCGCCGCCGCCGCACCGATCACAGAAGCTAGGAGTCCCGTTACGAGAAGTTGGACGCCCAGAACGCTGCCCAGCGTGCGCGGGTCGGGCGGCTCGTCGGCCCGGATCAACCCGGCCCCAAAGCCTCCGTCCACGATGATCGCCGCGAAGGCCGCGATGGCCCCGCCGAGGGCCACGATGCCGAAGTCGCTCGGGCTCAGCAGTCGCACCAGGGCGAGATTCGCCAGAAAGCCGATCACGAAGATCGTGGCGCCGCGCCCGGTCAGCACCGCGACAGCCCTGGTGCTCCGCCGACGGATCTCCCCCGGCGCTCCTATTTCCTGACCTTCGGTCATCTTTCAGCGGCGAAACCGCGAGCCCGCTCGTACAACACCTCAGTGTGGCCGGCGATGATGCGCCAGGAGTAGCGCTGCGCCGTATCGCATGCGCCGACCCGCAGGCGCTCCCGGAGCCCCCGATCACCGGTCAGACGGAGCAGCGTGTTGGTCATCGCGTGTGTGTCACGAGGGGGCACAACCATTCCGTTCGTGCCATGACGGATCACCTCGAGGGGTCCGGGTGTCGCGGTCGCGATCGGCGCGAGGCCCAGCGCCATGGCCTCCAGTAGGGCAATGCCGAACCCCTCAGTATTCGTCGGGAAGAACTTGATGGCGTGCCCGCTGAGCAGCGTAATGAGGTCCTCGCGGCGGTACTGCGGCACCACGCGCACTCGTGGTCGAAGTGCCGCAGGAAAATCCTCGTGAACCACGCCCGCAGGAACGCCCGTCCCGAGGAACGTGACTTCGAGGCGGGGATCCGTCGCCATTGCGGCGGCGAGCGCCGGCGAACCGAATCGCGTGCCCTTCGCGGCCGTATATCGGCCGATCTGTGCGACCCTCACTGGGCCGTCGTCGAGGCGCTCCGGCACCCGCCCGAGCAGGACGGGCAGTACACCATTCGCGACGACGTGTGCGCGGTCCGGCTGAACACGAATCTGGTCTATGCCGAACTGTCGATCTCGTGAGTTCAGGAACAGCGCAACATCGGCACGTCGCGTGGCGTACGCCTCGGCTGGCAGGTAGAGACGCCCTTCGCGGAGTCGATAGCGAAGGCGCACGGGTGGGCCTCCGGCGGCGGCCTCCGCCAGCAGCTGCGCGTACGCAGTCGCCGCGAGACCGTGGGAGCGCGTCACCCATGCCAGGCGGACAGGGAGCCTGCGCCTCATCGCCAGGCAAACTGCAAGATCGGCACTTGCGCCATCGATCACGTCGTACCGCATGCGGCTTCCGACGAGATGTCGTGCCAGCGCCGCCGGGAACGTCAAATTCTTGCCCTTGTCGGACAGGTGGGTCTTGATGTGGTCGAACCCGAAGTAGTCGACCACATGCCCCCTCGCGGCAAGCGCAGCGCCCAAGTCGAGGGTCGCACCCGGCGCCCCTTGATTGGGATCGAGCCAATGGTGAATGGCCAGCAAGATGCGCATCTACGCTGCAGTTCGGCCCGGTACTCCCTCACGCCCGAGCGTTAGCATCGCGCCGGCACGCTGCGAACTGATCCGATCCAGGGGTGAGATGAAGGCGTGCTCGAGCACGGGACGTCCCGATTTGCTCGCCTGACCGGCGCCCGCACCCGGACCCAGCGCCCACGGCACCGATGATGCGCCGTGTCGGATTCCCGTCCTCACGGCATGGCCTTGTCGGGCGTGCGATGGTCGGCTGGGGCGTCGGACCGAGACCGGTCGGTATCGTCCAGCACCGATTCGTAGAATCGCTCGACGGCGGCTGCTACCGGTTCCGGCCGAAAGTCACGCGATCTCCGTAGGGCCGCTTCGCCGAGCCGTGCCCGACGATGTGGATCGGAATCGAGACCACGAAGCATGTCAGCGAGCCGATCGACGTCACCGGGCGGCACGAGCTCCCCGTCGACGCCTGGGGTGATGATCTCGAGCGGACCGCCCTCGGCGCTCGCGACGACGGCGAGCCCCGATGCCATGCCTTCGACGACGACCATTCCGAACGGCTCCGGGAATCGTCGACGCGTGCACCAGGACATCGATGTTTGCGAGCTCCGCCGACACGTCGTCCCGATGGCCGCGAAATTCGACTCGATCCGCGATACCGAGCTCGTCTACCAACGTCGACGAGTCTGGCGGCGTAGCGCTCATCCTCATCACCAAACATTGCGGATCCGATGACAACGGCCCGCTGTTCGCCGCCTGGAAAGGCCCGCGCAAACGCTCTCAGGAACACATCTTGACCCTTCCAAGGCGCCAGACGGCCGACGATGCCGAACACGGTCGCGCCGCGCCGGGATGCGTCGGCGTGATGCGCGGCCGCGCGATGGGCGATCTCAGGTACGACGGAGTGCAAGACGACCGCCCTCCCCGATGTCGCGACAGTCCGCAGCGTCGCCTCGGAGTTCGCGATGCAGGCCGGCGGCCATATTGGAGATCAGGAACCGGATCACGGCGACGGCCGGAGCGGCAGATAGTCGGCGGCGATCCGGTCTCGCACGTGCCAGACCTGCGGGATCCCGACCGCGCGGGCGGCGAGGCCCCCGTACACGCCCGCCTTGAGGGAATTCGTGTGCACGAGATCCGGACGGAGGCTGCGCAGACGTCGCGCGAGCCGGACGGTGTAGAGCGCCGATCCGACGACCGCTGCCGGCGACAGCCGCCCGGGGCGCATCGTCGCTCGCGTTGCGCTTCTTGCGCGCGCAGGCATCTTCATGACCTCGACGGAGATGCCCTATGCGACCAACGCGTCGGCCAGCGGCCCGTCCTCGGCGAGGATGACGTGCGGCTCGATGTTCGACAGATGCGGGAGCAGCCGCAAGCAGCGCGATCTCGCCGCCGGACATTCGCGCCGTGTGATCGAGATAGACAACGCGGCGCTTGTCCGGCGCTCGCGCCGATCGCCGCGCCCGCGTACAACCTGGCGTGTCGCACGCCCACCGAACGCCACGAGTGACCGGCAGCGAATGCGCGTGTCTCGTCCCGCGTCGGACGCGGGCCCAACAACCGATCGGCAAGGGCACCCGGCGAACCGGGCTCGACAACGAGCGACTCGTCGAGCCCGCGAACCGCCTCAGGCAGCCCGCCGATACGCGTCACGACGCTCGGCGTTCCGCACGCGGCGGCCTCAAGCACGATCAGCCCGTAACCCTCGAGCGCGACGGACGGAACGACGTTGATATCGGAAGCCTGGTAGAGGCCGACGAGCTCGCTGTCGCTCACCCGCCCGACGAGGCGAACGGCATCCTCGAGGCCGTCTTGGCGAATGCGCGATTCGAGGTCCGACCTCAGCGGTCCGTCCCCGGCAATGACCAGGACGGCTGGTCCATCCACGCGGGCGACGACCTGCTTCCATGCATCGAGCAGAACGTCGTGCCCCATCCTTGGCACCAGACGCCGAACGCAGCACACCACGAACCCACCACTGGGAAGGCCGAGCGCATCGCGGGCCGACGCCTGATCTCCGGCCGTAAACCGGTCGAGGTCGACGCCGGGCGGCTCGACGACGACCCGCCAGGGCGACACTCCGTAACGCTCGACGAGGACGCGCTTGAACGCAGCCGTAAGGACGACGCACCGGGTCGCGCGACGGTAGACGGCGCACTCGACCCTCCGCTTGGCGAACAGGCGAAGCGCCGAGCCGGTTCCGGCGTGACGACTCTCGTCCGCCCACGGCCCATGAAAGTGGACCACCAGTGGGCTTCGACGAAGACGTGTGAGCCGCACGGGCAGCAGCGAGTACAACGCGAAGTGGGCATCGACGACGTCGGCGTCGATGGTTCTTGCGACGCGTACCCCCCCGAGAAGCCGCCGGACAATCGAATCGTCCGATCGACACGCCACGCGGACCTCGGCAGGCGGCGCGGCCGCTGGACCCATGACGATGGCCTGGGACCGAACTGACCGACTCGCTCTGAGGGCGCCGACGAGGCTCGTGAAGTAGCGGTCGAGGCCACCAATTTCGTCCGGGAACCAGCCGGAGCCGATCAGCGCGACGCGCACTCGCTCCCCTGTTGCCACCTGCCGGCTGCGGCGGCGACGTCGCATCATCCATGCACCCACGCGGAACGCGGCGCTCGACGACGGTGCCGGGCCGCGGCCGTCAGCAACACCCGCCCATGCGTCGTACGGCACGGCGTCCCGCACCACGATCGCGTCGTCGCGTGCCGCCTCAGCGCTGCGCAGGCCGCCGGGTGCGCCCCATGGTCATCTCTCACGCACGTTCCTCAGGGCGTTCTCAGACATCACGTGCTCTCCGCCGATCGGGCTCGCGGCCGGGCAAGCGGCCGGAGTCGCTCCGGGTTCGCTGCGCCGACGCTCGCCGGATTGAGATCTGCCCTGTTGCTATCGGCGCGAGGTGCCGATGCATTTACGGCCGATTCACGAGGAGTAACGATCACGCTCGTCGAGAACCCCCCCGATGCGCGCGTTGGCGCGCTCGTGAGCACATGACTGCCCGGCTGCGCGAGGTCACCCGGCCCCACGTCAGGCTCGCGGAGGCCCCCGTGCGCCTCGTCGACGGCGCCCGGCGCGCGTTCACCAACGAAGCGGCCGCGTTCGCCTTGGGCTTCGTAACGATCTTTGCCCTGGGCGCCAACAGTGCCGGATACTGGCCGACCGCGTGGGGCTGGGCGTCGCTCGCGTTGCTCTTCGTGGTCGGCTTCGCCGTGGTCTTGCGGGGCGATATCCGCGTGAGTCGAGCGGGCCTGGTGGTGATGGCCGGGTTGTTGGCACTCCTGGCATGGACGCTGCTCTCGTCGACCTGGGCGTCGTCGGCCACACAGCCAGTCCTGTCCGGCGAGCGCCTGCTCGTCTACGTCGCGGGAATCGGAGCGGTACTCGTTGTTGTCCGCGCGCAGTCCTACCGGCATCTCCTCGCCGGAACGCTGGCCGCCGTCGTACTGATCTCCGGATACGCACTGCTGACCCGTTTGTTCCCGGAACGACTCGGAACGACGGACCTGACCGCCGGCTACCGACTCGAGGCGCCGCTCGGATACTGGAACGCCCTCGGGATCTTCGCCGTGATGGGAACGCTGCTGGCACTGGGGTTTGCGGCGCGCGGTCGGCATCCCCTGGTACGGGGGGTCGCCGGAGCGACAACGGTCGTGCTCCTGCCGACGATGTACTTCACGTTCAGCCGCGGCGCCTGGCTCTCGCTGGCCGCCGCTCTCATCGTGCTCATCGTCATGGAGCGCCGGCGACTGCAGATGATCACGACGATCCTCGTGATGGCGCCGTGGTCTGCGCTCGCGATCTGGAGCGCCTCCCACACCCGGGCGCTGACCACAACGACGACGACCATCGGCGTCGGAATCGAGTGCGGGACACCGGTACTTCCTGACCCTCATGCTCTTGTTCGTGACCGCAGGCGTGGCGGCGTATGCACTGGCAGTCATCGCCACCAGGGTCCATCCCACGAGAACCGAATCACGCGCCTACGCCGCCACGCTGGGATTCGTCGCGCTCCTCGGCGTTGCCGCCGTATTTGCACGTTTCGGCTCACCGATACAGATGGTCGACCACGTGTACCGCGGATTCGTCGGGCAGTCCGCGACATCCACGGGCGACCTCAATCACCGCCTGTTCAACCTGGCCGGTGGGGAACGGATTCCGCAATGGAAGATCGCCTGGCGCGACTACACGTCCCACCCGCTGCTCGGCTCGGGCGCCGGAACGTATGCCCGCTACTGGAACGAGCTGCGACCGGCTCCGTCGCAGGTCATCAACGTGCACAACCTGTATCTCGAGACGCTTGCGGAGCTCGGACCGGTCGGGCTCATCGCCCTCGTCTGTGCGCTCGCAGCGCCACTGGTCGCCGCTGTTCGGGCCCGTCGCCATGCGCTCGTGGCAGCCGCTGCGGCGGCCTATGCCGCGTTCTTGATTCACGCCGCCGTGGACTGGGACTGGCAGATGCCAGCGGTGACGCTGGTCGCCCTGTTCTGCGCCGGCGCCATCGTGGTTGCGGTCAAGGACGATCGGGCTGATCGACTGCGGATCGCCTCACGGTGGCGGGTCGGTGTCGTCATTGTCGTTGCCGCCCTCGGGCTCGGCGCGTTTGTCGGACTGCGAGGCAACCAGGAACTCGCCGGGAGCCGCAACGCGGCGGCGGCCAGCAACTGGTCGGCCTCGGCAGCGGCCGCGCGCAGCGCAACCGATTGGGCACCGTGGTCATCTCAGCCGCCACAGCTCATCGGCGAAGCGCAGGCCGCCACGGGGGATCTGTCCGCCGCGCGCAGAAGCTTCGCCGCGGCCCTTGCGATCGATGACACCGACTGGAGCGTGTGGTTCGACCTTGCGCTCGCCTCCTCGGGGCCGGCCCGCGCTCATGCGCTCAGCCAGGCGTTGAGACTCAATCCGCTGAGCCCCGAGATCGCGTCATGGCAGGCGGAAACCGCACCGGCGGCAACGCGATGAGCCGCCGGGATCCGTTCGCCAACCCCGAGCCGCTGATTCAGCGGGTGTATGCGTACGTGGCCTACCGCGTCGGCGACGGTCCGCACGCCGAGGACATCACAAGCGCCACCTTCGAGCGTGCCTTCCGACGGCGGGATACGTACGATCCCGCCAAAGGCACGCCGATCTCGTGGTTGTTGGGGATCGCTCGTCGGTGCATCGCCGACATGAGCGCCGTCGCAGAGATCGCAGTGTCCAGCGTCCCGGACATGCCCGACCCGGTGGATCTCGCCGACGAGGCCGTCCGACGTCTCACGCTTTCTGCCGCGCTCGCCGCGCTCGATCCCCGCGACCAGGACATCATCGCCCTGCGGTACGGTGCCGATCTGACTGCCCGGCGCATCGGCGAGGTGCTCGGAATGACGACCAATGCCACAGAGGTCGCGCTCCACCGGGCGCTCGGGCGCCTTCGAGTTTCGCTCACCGCCGAGGACACCCCTGCCCGCGACACAGCCCACCGCGTCGAGCCCCACCTGTAAGGGTCTGCCCGTCCAGACAGGTATTACGGGTACGACCACCGCGACCGGATGAGTGACGACATGGGATGGTTCAAGAAGTCCGCACCTGACGACCTCGAGTCTGAGCTGCGCGCGCGCCGCAGCGCGCCCCCTGAGGAGTTCACCCGGTCCGTCGCCCGCAGTCTCCGCCCGGAACCGCGGATGCCGTACCGTCGGCCGCGGTTTGCTCTCGCCGGAGGACTCAGCGCCGTCGCGCTCACGACGTTCGCGCTCGCCGGAGGGGTTGGGGCCGCTCACGACGCAGTCGGCGGCACGACATCGCTGGTCAATACGACGCTCTTCCACGACCACCACACGTCGCATCCCGGCGACGGTCACGGCAATCCCGGGGACGACCAGTACGGGAAGCACTGCGATCACTGGTTCGACCATTGGAACAAGGCATGCCACAAGGACCACCACGGCGGTGGCAATGGTGGCGGCGACAACCACGGCGGCAACGGTGGCGGTGGCAACGGCGGTGGCGACAACCACGGCGGCAACGGTGGCGGTGGCAACGGCGGTGGCGACAAGGGTGGCGGCAAGGGTGGCGGCAACGGCGGCGGCAACAAGGGTGGCGGCCACAAGTAGGCCCGCACTGTTGACCCAGCAATAGACCTGCGAAGTGCAGACCCGGTCGGCCCGCTGCGCTAGGTGCGGCGCCTCCAGAATCGCCTCGGGCGCCCCGTTGGGGTCGGCCGTTGCGGAATCGGTCGATCCGCAACGAGGGCGTCGGGAACGGCGAATGTCAGCCAATCGGCGAGCGCGCGGTCACGGATCACCGTGACCGCTTCGGCCATCCCGACGCGCCGCACGGTCGGCGCGTGCGCGTCGCTCGCCACCAGGTGCGCGCAGCCCGACGCGATGAGGCGACGTGCGGTCGACTGCACGCGCGTGCCCAATCGTCCATCCAACGACGCGGCGGTGATCTGCATCAGCGCACCGGCCTCGACGAGCGGACGCAGCAGTTCCGGCCGTGCCTGGACCTCCCCGTTGCGTTCCGGGTGCGCCAGGATCGTGCGGAAACCGCGCACGTGAAGCTGGAAGAGAATCTGGGCAACCCCTGGCGGCCAGCCAACGTAGGGGGTCTCCAGCAACAGGCAGCGTCGATTCCCGCCGAGCCCGAACCGCCGCAGGTCGTCCTCGCTCAGGTCGACCAGGGCGTCCAGCGCGATTTCCGCTCCGGGGAGCACCACGAGTGGAATATGCTCGGCGGCGAGGCCGCACGGACCGCCGCCACGCCGGCGTCCATCTGATCCGGTGTCGTCGGATAGTCCTGGCGGACGTGCGGCGTCGCGGCCATGACCTGGATGCCGTCCTCGACCGCCGCGCGCGCCAGCGCACACGCGTCTTCCATGGTCGCTGGACCATCGTCGATACCGGGAAGGATGTGCGCATGCAGGTCGATCATCGACACGCCTCACACGGTCGACGATGCGCCGGGGCCTGGTCCGATCGCCCGTCGACGCCGAGACGGTGCGCGTAACGCGCCGCTGTGCGCCGGCGGAACGGCCGACCCGGCCGTTCAGCGATCAACGCGCGACCCGCCGACGACCACGGGAATCGTCTGCAGCATGACGCGGAAGTCACTCCAGATCGTCCACGAGGACACGTAGGAGTAGTCGAGTCCGACCATCTCCGCGAAGGTGATATCGCTGCTGCCCGAGACCTGCCAGAGCCCGGTCATTCCGGGCGGGAGGTCTCCGCGACTCGTCGCCCAGCCATGGACGTAGATGTCTTCCTCCGGAATCAGCGGCCGCGGCCCGACCAGGCTCATCTGCCCGATCAGGACGTTGATCAGCTGCGGAAACTCATCGAGCGAATGGCGGCGCAGGAATCGACCGACCCGTGTCACGCGCGGGTCATTCTCCATCTTGAACAGGCTCGGGCGCGTCTCCGTCGCCGTCGGCGACGGTCTCGCAGCAGCTCGGAGCGAAGCGCGTCGGCGCCGACGACCATCGTGCGGAACTTGAACATGCCGAATGGTCGACCGTTCTTGCCGATCCTGGTCTGACGGTAGAACACCGGACCCGAGCTGTCGCTGCGAATCGCCACCGCGACCACGAGGAACAGCGGAGTCAGTAGCAGCATCAGGAGCCCGCCGATGACCAGGTCCAATACCCGTTTCGTCACCGTCGCTCCGAGTGACAGGCGCGGATACGGCACCGCCAGCAGGGGGATGCCCTGGACGTCATGCAGCTCCGTCGACGTGGAGAAGACCTCCGACACCTGCGGAGCGATGTCGATGATGACACCCAGTCCGTAAAGGCCCCGGACGGTCTCCTCGAGATCCCAGCCGAATTCGGGATCATCGACCACGATGACGCGGTCGGCGCGGAGCCCGCGAGTCACGCGCTCGAGGAATCGCCCCAGGTTCTCCTCAATCGCCGCGCGGTCCCCGACGCGCCCGCCATCCGGCCCAAGCACCCGCACAATCCGCATCCCATACCGGCGATCGCGCTCCAGGATCTCCACGAGTCGCGGGACTTTCGGGCCCGCCCCGATGATCAGCACCCGCTGCATGTAGGTCGGCATCCTGCGCACAACCACTCGCGCCACCGCACGCAGGAGCGCGATGAGGACGACCGCGAGCACCCAGAACGTGACCAGCCGTTCGGTCGACGGGCGGAAGATGACGGTGGCACCGACGTTTTCGGCGACCAACTCCAGGAGCGCCAGCGTCGCCACGAATTGGAAGATCCGGCCGACCTCGTGCGCGGTCGAGTGCGTCGAACGTACTTCGTCGAACGAGTACAGGCGGTACGACGCAGCAATCGCAAGCGCCAATGGCAGCCGCACCGCCATCGCCGCCCACCCGAGTGTCGACGGCGGCCCGCCGCCGCTTGCGAGCATCGTCCCGCTGTGCAACAGCCCGGAGACCACAAACGCGACAATCAGCCCGATGCTGTCGGCGCTCATGAGGGCGACGCGCACCAGCCGGCGACGGGACATCGCCCGTGCGCTCAGCTCGCGGCGAACAACGCCTACCCGAGATGCCGGACTGCCGGCCGCGTCGGCGCGCGACGACGCAGACCGCCGGTCCACGTCGAACACACGCGTGACCGAGTTCATCGCACGCGGAGCCGGATCGCGCGGCGCGGTTCGTCGGCCTGGCGATAGTAATCGTTGGCGTACTTGTACCCGTACGCCGCGGTCGCAGATCCGTCGGTGCCGCTCAACACGAACCCGAGCGGACGCGCGGGACACGTCTCGAGCACGCGGGCCAATTCGCTCAGCACCCCGCGGCGCTCCGTGGGCAACTTGGCCATCAGGATCATGGCCGGGATCGACGACGCCAGGGTGAGCGTGTCGCCGATGTGCAGGATCGGCGGCGTGTCGACGAGCACGAGGTCATAGCGCTGCGCCAGGGTCTCGAGCAGCTGGGTCAGCGCCGGCATTGCCACGATCTCGCCGGGATTTGGCGGAATCGGGCCACAGGGGATGACGTCCAGCAGCCCGTGCACTGCCGGCATTTCCACTCCCGGGTCCGTGGGCGTCGGCCAGTCGCCGCGCCGAGGTGGTCCGATCCGATGTGAATGCGCGCTGTCGCCTGCGCCAGCGTCGCCTGTCCCAGCAGGACGTTGGTGAGGCCCGGACGGTCCTCGAGGTGGAAGAACTTGTGCAACGTCGGACGGCGGAAGTCGAGGTCGACCAGCGCGACGCGCTCCCCGGCCCGGGCTTCGACGACCGCCAGGTTGGCGACGGTCGTCGACTTGCCCTCGCTCTCGAGCGCGCTGGAGATCATGATCACCCGCGCGGCCCTGTCGACGTTCGCGAACGCCAGATTGGTCCTCAGCAGCCGGAAGCTCTCGGCGACCGAACTCGCCGGCGCTTCGATCGTCGACAGCTGATGCGTCCGCGCGAGCTCTCGCGAGGGCTCGGGAATTCGCGCCAGCAGAGGGATCCCCAGTCGCTCGACGACCTCGTCGGCCGATCGTACGCGGGTGTCCAGAGACTCCCACAAGAACGCGAGGCCGATGCCGAGCAGCAGGCCGAACGCCGCCCCGAGCAGCGTGTACTTCTTGGTCTGCGGAGCAACTTGGGTCGCCGAGGTAGCCGGCGCCGCCAGCACGGCGTTCGAGCCCTGCAGGGCCGCCTGGGTCTGCAACTGGTTCGCGGAGTTCGTAAGGGTCGCCGCATACGCGCTGTGCGGCGGCAGACTCGCGATCTGCCGCAGAATCAGAGCGCGCGCCTCGGCCAGCGGCTGCGTGTCAAGCGACCGACGCAACTGCGTGTAGTACTGGGCGTAGGCGGTCGCGAGCAGTTCCGCGCGTGCGGGACTGGGGTCGGTTACGGCAAACGTCAAGATGTCCGCATTGGCGTCTGCGGAGATCGAGGTTGCTCCGAGCAGCGCCGACGGCGACGCGTCCCGCACCCGGGCTGACGCAAGTACCCGAGCGGCCACCGCCTGCGTCGCGGCGAGCGCGACTTGGGTCTGGAGGGTGCGCGCGGGATCGTTGTTCGCCACGACCGGCACGCCGGTGGCGAGCGCGGCCGGGTTCTGCTGCTTGACGTAGACGCTCGCCTGGGCTTGATAGCGCGCCGGCTGGGACGACGTGATCAGGAATGCCATCACCGGAATCAGGACCGTCGGGGCCAAGACGATCAGCCAACGCCGGCGCAGGATGTCCAGATACGTTCGGACTCCCGATGCGCGACCCGACGCCGACGCGTCGAGCGTCGCACCCGCGCTCACCGTGACGCCCCGCGTCGCGTCGGGACAGGACGCATCAATCCCGGTCGCCGTGGTGACAACCGACGACCCACCCGGTGGTCGGCGCAGCTCATCGCCACGGTCACGTTGTCTTCCATCCGTATCGAGACATCGCGCACTCCCTCAGCGAAGACATGCGGAGACGGACCAGACCGGTGAGCCGTGCTCCGCACGACCTCACTCGTCCGTTCAGCGCCCGCAGGTTTCCATACCTTCGGCTAGTCTGTCCCCCCCCATACGGGTAGGAGCGGCATGGGCTCCAGAACACGCGACTCGCGGGCGCGGCGCACAGCACCTCGTCACCGTCGTCGCGACGATGCGCACACCGGCTCCTGCGTCCTGCCGCCGAGCATGATCCGAGCTGCGATGCTGCGGGCCGATCACGTAACCGCGTCGACTTGTCTAGCGCCATCACCGGCTCCGACGATACGACCACCAACTCCCCATTCAATTGCGGACAAACATGTCCATCGACTCTGGCCAAAGTGTTCCGTGGGCGTGGTAGGTGAATCCCTTGCCAACAATCACCTCGACCACTCGGTCGACGTTTGCGACATTGGGGTGTAACTCGGCAATCAGTACGTCAATCGCGTCGAGCCAGTCGACGTTCCCGTCGACGATCAGTGCCTGTTCGCCGCCTTCGATATCCATCTTGAGCAGATCGACATGGCCGCCGATCCGCTCGAGGATCTGGTCCATGGACACCATGGGCACGACAAGGTTGCCGTCGCCGACGAAGCCGGCATTGGAATCCTCTTGCGTCGCAAACGTGACCTCTCCGGGCACTGGACCGATGGCCGCCTCAAGCAGTTCGAACTGCACATCGTTCGCGGCCAGATTGCTTCTCACCATTGCCGCATTCGCCGGGAGCGGTTCGACCGCCACGACCTTCTCGACCGGGTAGTTCGCGCATAACCACAGGCTCGTCAACCCGATATTCGCCCCGAGGTCTACGACGGACCTCGGCCGAGACCCGGCGGGCAAACGATAGACACCGTTGATCAGGACCTCGCGGATGCTCTGGATGTCGCCGCGATTGCGTCGGTACGCGAAGGAGATCCCTGACTTTGTCGACATGTGCTGCGCGACGTCGCTTCCGAATCGTCGTGAGACGCGCATGGCGCGAAATGCCAAGACGTTCAGCACGAACTCCGAGCGCCCCCGCGCGACGCGCGTCATTCCCCAGCGGCTCTCGTGCAGGACCGCACCGAGTGTTCGGGTGCACCGTTCGACCGTCACGGCAGGCATTGGTACTCACCCGCCTCTGCGGTATCACCAACACTCGCATCCACGCGCGCACCTACTCTCCGCGGGGTGAAAGGCGCCCTCTTGGAGCTATCGGCCTTCTGTCGCCCTTCCATAACCGGTGTTCGGTACGACACCGAGCTTTGTGCGATGTCGGCGGTCAAGGCCGCTGCACGCCATGCGATTTGTGTCGATCGGAGCCCTCTCAGCGTGTGCGAAAGGACATCGCAATCGCGACGCGCAGGGCCGAGAAGGTGTGGACCAACAGGAACCTCGCCGCCGCGGACGAGCCGTTCACTGCCGATCACGTCTCCGGCGCACTCACTCTTCTTTTTGGCGAGACAGGAACGTCGCGCTCACCGTCAGAACGCCTCCGTGGGATAGCCTTACGACGAACAAATGTTCGGAGGCACGGTGAGTAGCAAGTCGGCCTCCGTCAGTTGGCTGGAGACGCGCCTGAGTGCCGGCCCACGGTCGAAGGGTGACGCAGCGCGTGCCGCCGCCGAGGCAGGGAATTCGAAGCGCGGAGATGCCCCGGGCTCGTGGGCGCGCCGACGCGCCCAGCGACCTCTCGGGCGCCGCCGGCGAGCTGCACCGGTAGCGAGGTCGAACCAGCCGAGCCATGGCACCCACGTTCCGCGACACGGCCCAGAACCCGCTTCCGTATTGTTCCCGACGAGACGCTGTCTCATCGATGGTGTGGCGCATGGGCCGCCGAAGGAGACCGCCTGGTGGGCACCGCAATTGGCACCACGCTGCCGTTGGCAGTTGGCGTTGCGATCAGCCCGCTGGCGATCATCGCGGTGATTCTGCTGTTGGTCACCCCGCGAGCCCGGACCACCGGCCCGGCGTTCCTCGTCGGCTGGTTACTCGGACTCGCTGTCGTCGGAGCCATCGTGCTGGTGGTGGTGGAACCCGCGGGGGCCACGTCTACGAGCAAGCCGGCCACCTGGGCGAGCGTTCTTCAACTGGCAATCGGCGCCCTGCTGTTGCTGTTCGCGGTCACGCAGTGGCGGGGCCGACCCGCGGACGGCCAGGGGGCGGATACGCCCAAGTGGATGGGCGCGATCGACGCCTTCACGCCAGCAAAGGCATTGCTACTCGGGGCCGTGTTCTCCGGGGTGAAGCCGAAGAACCTGCTGCTGACGATCGGTGCCGCGTCGCTGATCGCCGAGACCGGCATCAGCGGCGCCCACGAGGCCCTCGCGCTGGCGATCTTCGTGATCGTCGGCAGCGTCGGCATCGCTGTACCCGTCGTGATCTACTTCGCCCTGGGTACGCGCGCAGACACGGTGCTCGAGCAGATGAAGGCGTGGATGCTCCTGCACAACGCGGTCATCATGACGACCCTATGTGTGGTGTTCGGCGCCGTGCTCATCGGTGACGCGATCAGCGGCTTCAGCCGCGTAGCGCACCGGTGCTGGGGTCGTCTGCCAGATCGGGCCTCAGGTACACGCCCTACCGATCCCGACGACGAGAACCGCTCAGCTGACCGGCTCTCGCACCACCCGAGCGCGTGCGTTGGCAAGCGGCCCGGACGATGCGCCCGGCAGGATTCGAACCTGCGACCCACAGATTAGAAGTCTGTTGCTCTATCCAGCTGAGCTACGGGCGCGTGTCACGTCGGCCACGTTACCGCAGCGATCGGGCGGAGCGGCTGATCGGGGCGGCGTCTCGGCGATGCGTGCGCGGAGCCGCGCGGGGCTCGACAGATGCCGGGTGTCGTCGGTCACGTCGTGCGCGACGCCAGGCCAGCCGCCAGGGCGCAGACGTGGGGTGGCCAGCGAGCGGCCACCCCACGGAGCGCGGCGGGCTCAGTCGTCGCCCAGGAACTTCCGGACGTCGAGGTTGTGCTCTTCCATGATCTTGCGGAAGGTCTCCTTCATCTCCTCGGGGTAGTCCGGGAGACCGCCTTCGGCCAGGACCTGCTCGGCACGGGCCTTGATGTTCGGACCGAAGTCCCAGTCGTCGTCGTTCATGAGGCGCGTCACCTCACGGGCCGGCCACGACACGACACCGGCGTCGCGGTGGAACCGGGCGGCGAGCTGGTCGATCTCCTCGAAGCGACCGGGCAGCGGAGCCTGCTCCTGGAGCATGCCAATCTCCCTGAGCGCGGCATCGACCTGCGGGTCAGGCTCGAGCGGTACGCCGTACGCGCCCTTGTGGAACAGCTTGTTGAACTTCAGGCGCACACGCTGGCCACCGGCCTTGGCGTCCTCGAGTGGGTACCCGACGGCGTGACCCCACGTGAACTTCAGGTTCGGGGTCAGGCCGAACGCCTTCTCCACACCGCCCGGCTTGCGGCCGAATGCGCAGAGGATCGAACCGACGCCGAGCGAGGTGCCGGCGAGCAGCGCCTGCCCGACGGCCTGGCCGGTCTCGAACCGCAGCAGTATCTCGGTGCGCTCGGTCGGGAAGCTCATCAGACGCGGGACGGTCTGCGTCATCGTGAACTCGTAGTTCCATCCGTGGTACTTGGTCAGAGCACCCGACAGGGCCAGCGACGAAAGACCATCGTTCGCGCGGCCGTACCACGCGTTCAGGTTCGTCAGCCAGAAGATGAGATGACTCGACTGGTTGATGATCTGGACGTTGAATCCCGAGATGCACTCTTCGATCTCGTCCCAGAGATCGCTGTCCTTGGTGACAACAATCGCCTCGCTGGCGTTGATGTTGCCCTGGCACGACGCGAGGCGCCCGGCCTGCAGCATCGTTTGGATCTTCCAATCCTCAACCGTCCGCTCCGGATCGAAGTACCGGATGCTTCGACGGTTCCCGATTGCCTGGAGTGTAGGCAGTTGTGGGATTTCAGCAGCGCTGATCGACACGCGTCCCCCCTGGTCCCTCTTGGTTGGTCCCAACTCGTTGGAAACGGCGGTATGGCCGCGACGCGCAAGGCTTCTCAGCGCGCCGCCGGGAACCTACCGCCGACGGCCGTCATCGTACATCGCCCACAGACCACTTTGTAACCCCTGCAACGCAGGTTGCCGTCCCGGGCGTGACACAAGTCAGTAGGATTGTCCGCATGCCAAGTCTCTTGTTTGTCACCGTTCCCACCGACGAAGTCCTCAACAAGGAGGGCAAGGTTCGGTACCCCGGCTCCGAGCGGGCCGCCGAGAAGCTGCAGGAAGCCGGCTGGACCGTCACGATCGCCGATCCCGAGTGGCCGGCGGTCCTGGCGACCGCCAACGAGCTGAACCCCGACGCGATCCTCGTGTCGTGCTACAAGCGGGTTCCGCGCTCCCGGGACGCCGCGTCGATGCTCTCCCGGATGCAGGAGCGTCCGGTGTACACCGTCGGCGTGCTCCAGGGCGACGACGCCTTCCGCACCATGGCACCCGACGTGGGGGTGCTGCGGGGCGTCGGCGAGCTGCCCACCCCCTAGCGGGCCCGGGCTCAGGCCGAATCAAGCACGGCATAGGTCGCTCCGTCCCCGCCGTCGTTCGGTGGGGCGGGGTCGACCCTGTCGACCAGCGGGTGGTGCACGAGTTCCTCGCGCACCGCGGCGCGCAGCGCGCCGGTGCCGATCCCGTGAATCACCAGCAGACGCGGGCGGCCGGCGATCGCGGCGGCATCGACCGCCTCGCGCACCCGCGTGCAGGCCTCCGCCGCGCGCTGGCCCCGGACATCCACCTGCTCGGGCGCGGCCGCCACCGGCGGGCGGAGCTCTGCGGCCGGCAGCGGGGCCGCCGGCCGCGCACCGCGGGCGTCGCCGACCAGGCGGGCAAGCGGCACCCGCATCCGAACACGGTCGCCCTGCACGAGGGCCTCATCGCCCTCGATGGCGAGGACCACGCCGCGAAAGCCCATCGACGGATCCCGAACCGGGTCACCAACCGCCGCCGGCTCGCCCTCGAGCTGCCGGCGCATCGCTCAGGGCCGCCCGAGCTCGCCGCTCGGCATCCGAGGCCGCCGCCAGGTGAGCGGTCCCGCGCCCGCACGTCCTCGACACCGGCTTCCGCGCCGGCCGCCCCGACCCGCCTGCGCTCAGCGCGTCGGGCCGCGCGAATCTGGTCGCGCAGCGCGGCCAGTTCTGCACTCGCGGCGTCAAGGTCTGCGCGTGCCTGCGCCCGCACCTCGTCGCGATCGGCTTGGAGCCGTTCGCGATGCCGCGCGATCCGCTGCTCGAGATCGTCGCGCAGGCGTTCGGCCTCGCGGCGCGTCTGCGTCGCGGCCTGCCGCTCCCCGGACGCCCGCACAAGCTCGACCTCAGCTTGAGCCTGAGCATGGGACGCCGCCCGGATCAGCGCGTCCGACTGCTGGCGTGCCGGCGACATCGCGGCCCGGGCCGCGGCCGTGACGGCGTCGGGGAGCCCGAGCGACTCGGCGATGTCCAGCGCATGGGATGCCCCGTAACTGCCGATGCTGATCGCATATCGTGGCCGCAGGGTCGCGGGATCGATGGCCACTGCCGCGTTCTCCGCACCCGGGAACCCGACCGCCCATTCCTTGAGCGAGCCAAGGTGCGTCGTCACCAGGACGCACGCCCCGGCCCCGACCAGGCGCTCGAGGATCGCCTGGGCCAACGGACCGCCCTCGTCCGGATCAGTGCCGGCGGCGATCTCGTCGAGCAGCACGAGCGACCGCGGACCCGCGGCCCGGATGATCTCCGACAGGCGGCGCACGTGGGCCGAGAAGGTCGACAGGCTGAGCGCGATGGACTGCTCGTCCCCGATATCGGCCAGGATCCGATCGAACACGGGCAGGTGGGCGGTCCGCGCGGGCACGCGCAGGCCGCACTGCGACAGGGCCGCGAGCATTCCGAGGGTCTTGAGCGCCACGGTCTTGCCGCCGGTGTTGGGCCCGCTGATCACCAGGGCCCGGATACCCCGCAGATCGAGGTCGATCGGTACCGCGCTGCGGGGGTCGAGCAGGGGGTGGCGCGCACCCGCGAGCCCGGGCTCGGGCGCATCCTCGACGACGCAGCCGTCCCACTCGTAGGACAATCGGGCGGCCGCCAGCGCGAGGTCGTGCTCGGCGAGGGCCGTGATCGCCTCCCCCAGCTCGCCCGCGAGCCGCCGTACGCGCTCGGACAGCTCGGCCAGGATCCGTTCGAGCTCGGCGGCCTCCATCGCCTCGAGCTCGCGCAGGCGGTTGTTCGCCTCGACAAGCTCGAGCGGCTCGACAAACAGCGTGTTGCCGGACGCCGAGGTGTCGTGGACGATGCCGGGCACGGCCGAGCGCGAACTCGCCTTGACCGCGAGCACGGGGCGGCCCCCGCGCTCGGTCGTGAAGGTCTCCTGCAGGTGCGCGCCGAGGCGGCCGGCCAAACGCCGCAACAGCTCTGCGGCGTCCCGACGGGCGGCCGCCAGCCGGCGCCGGTACCCGCCCAGCTCAATAGACGCGCTGTCGAGGATGCCGCCGCGGTGATCGAGGGTGCGCTCGAGGGCCGCCGCGAGCCCGCCCAGCGCCTGGGGCTGGACGCCGGTCCAGAGGCGATCGGCCAGATCCGGTGCCGTCTCGCGATGGGCGCCGACCTCCGTCCGGACCTCGATCGCGACGGCGATGGTGGCATCGAGCCGCTCCAGGCCCACGACATCGAGCACTCCCCCGCGCACCACCCGGCCGATGCCGTCGCGCATGTCGAACGCGCCGCCGGGGCCGGTCACCGCGTGCTCCTCAAGCCCCACGGCCTGCTCGGTCTCGCGGCGCCGGCGCCGGACCTCCTGCGGGTCTGCGCTCGGCAGCAGCGCCCGCGCCAGCGCTGCCCCGCCGTCGAAGCTGGCGTGGCCAGCCAAGCGCGCCTGGATCGCGGCGAACTCCAACAGCTCGAGGCTCCGCGCGTCGATCGCGATGTCGCTCCCGTTCGCCATCGCGCGCTAGAGTCGCACCGTGCTGATCATCGGCCTCATTCTCGCAGCGCTGGTCATCCTCACCGGACTGATCATTGCAGGCGTCATGCTGGCCGGGGCATGGGCCGCGACCCAGGCGTTTCCGGAGACCGAACCGCGCGGCGAGCCGCCCCCCGAATCCCCGGGCCGACCGCGCGGCGAGTCGGCGTCACCGCGCGCGCACCCGTAACACGCGGGCGCCCGAGGGACGGTCGATCAGGCCGGCTCGGGGCGCATCTCGATCGCCCCGCACGGGCATTCCTGCACGCAGATACCACACCCCTTGCAGTAGTCGAGGTCGAACCGGTAACCGGCACCGGGCTCGAGCTTGATGACCGCATTGTCGGGGCACACGCCGTAGCAGTTGTCGCATTCGAAGCAGTTCCCGCACGACAGGCAGCGGCGGGCCTCGAACAGCGCCGTTGATTCGTCGAGTCCGGCGACGACCTCGTCGAAGTTCGACGCACGCCGAGCGGCCTCGAGCTGCGGACGGACCGATCTCGGCGCGTCGGCGTAGTACCAGGTGTTGAGCCGGTCGAAGCCTGCCTCGGGCGGTCGCGTGGCCGGCGCGTGCGCGGCGCCGCGCAGCCACGCGTCGACGTGCCGGGCGGCGAGGCGCCCGTGCCCGACCGCGGTGGTGACCGTGCGGTCGGCGGGCACCATGTCACCACCGGCGAAGATGCCGGGATGCCCGGTCATCATGTCGGGCCCGACCTGGACGACCCCGTCGGTGACCACGATCCCCGGGACGCCCTCGACGAGCGACAGGTCACACTCCTGACCGAGCGCGAGAATCACCGTGTCGGCCGCCAGCGTCTCGGTCTCGCCGGTCGGCTGCGGGAAGCCGGCCTCGTCGAGCACCATGCGCTCGACCGTCACCTCGCCGGCGTCGACGTGCCGGATCGTCGAGAGCCAGCGTGCGAGCACCCCCTCCTCGAGCGCTTCCTCGACGTCGATGTCCTGCGCGGGCGCACGGTCGCGGGTGCGCCGGTACACGATCACCGGCTCGGCGCCCAGGCGCCGGACCGTCCGCGCGGCATCGACGGCGGTGTCCCCGCCCCCGTAGACGACGACCCTGCGTCCGATCTGCGGCGGCCCCTCGCCCTCCATGCCGTGCAGAAAGGCCACGGCGTCGATGACCCGCGCCGCCGCGCCCGCCGGGACGTAGGCCCGGCGCCCGACCCCCGCGCCCACCGCCAGGAAGGCGGCGTCGAAATTGCCGTCGGTCATGGCGGTGGCGATGTCGGTGACCGGACTGTCCAGCTCGAACTCGACGCCGAGCGTCTCGATACGCGCGATCTCGGCGTCGAGCACGTCCCGGGGCAGGCGATATCGGGGGATCCCGTAGCGCATCATCCCGCCGGCCGCGGGTGCCGCGTCGCGCAGCCGCACGGCATGGCCCAGCCGCCGCAGGTGGTACGCGGCCGAGAGCCCCGACGGGCCGGCGCCGACGACCAACACGCGCGCGCCCGTCGCGACGGCCGGCGCGGGCAGGCCCCAGCCCTTGGCGATCGCCAGGTCGCCGAGGAACCGCTCGACCGAGTTGATGCCGACCGCCTCGTCGAGCTGGCCCCGGTTGCAGGCCGTCTCGCAAGGGTGGTAGCAGACGCGCCCCATCACGGCCGGGAACGGGTTATCGGCGACGAGGTGGCGCCATGCCGCCGCGTAGTCCCCGCCCTCGGCGAAGTAGAGCCAGCCCTGGATGTCCTCCGCGGCCGGGCATGCGCCGTTGCAGGGCGGCAGGTTGCGCACGTACTCGGGTCGCTCCGTACGCCAGGATCCGGTGTGGTTGGCCCGCGAGGAGCCCACATCGAGGGTGATCGCGAATGGTCGGTCCATCAGTGCTCCTCGTCCCCGCCGGTGTCCTGCAGGCCGTAGCGGGCGATGTTGTGGTCCGCCAGCGCCTGCAGGGTGGCGATGGTCTCGGGTCCGGAGGGGTGGCTGAACAGGTGCGCGAAGCGCTTCTGGGGTCGCAGGTACTCCTCGACCGGCACCGGTCTCCGGATCCGGGTCACCCGGGTGATCTCGCCGTCGCGCGCCTCGTAGACCGGGAAGAGCCCCGACTGGGTCGCCAGGCGGGCGATGCGCACCGTCATGCCGGCCGGGCTGCCCCATCCCAGCGGGCACGGCACCAAGACGTGCAGGTAGCGGGCACCGTGCAGCGCCATGGCCTGCTCCACCTTGGCCTCCAGGTCGCGCAGATCCGCCACGGTCGCCGTCGCGACGTACCCGAGCCCGTGTGCCATGGCGATGCGCGGCACGTCCTTGCCCTGCCCGAACGGGTTCCCCGGCGCCGGGCCGACGGCCTGCGTGGTCGCGGTCCGGGCGGCGGGCGGGGTGGCACTGGAGCGCTGGACGCCGGTGTTCATGTAGCCCTGGTTGTCGTAGCAGACGTAGAGCACGTCGTCGTTGCGCTCGAACATGCCCGACAGGCACCCGAAGCCGATGTCCACCGTGCCCCCGTCACCGCCCTGGGCCAGCACCCGGATGTCCGCGTGTCCGCCGGCGCGCAGCGCGGCCGCGACGCCGGTTGCGACCGCCGGGGCGTTGCCGAACAGCGAATGCAGCCACGGCATCTGCCACGAGGTCTCCGGGTAGGGCGTCGAGAAGACCTCAAGGCAGCCGGTCGCGTTGACCGCGACGAGGCGGCCGTCGGTGGCCCGCAGGGCGGCGTCAACCACGTAGCGCGCCCCGAGGGCCTCCCCGCAGCCCTGGCAGGCCCGGTGTCCGCAGGTCAGCGCGTTGGCGCGATCGGTGTCCGACTGGACCGTGCGCTGGGACGGATCCAGCAGCCGGTTGCCGACGGCGAAGCTGCCGACCTGGAAGTAGCGGATCTCCTGGGTTCCCATCGCGTCCTCGTCAGTGGGGGCGGGCGCCGACGATGCCGACGTCGCGCAGGATGTTCTCGGCGGGCGGGCCGGAGCGCGGATTCGCCCGCTGGCGGGCGAGCTCCCGGTCGACCAAATCGCGGTCGAGATCCAGGAACTCGAGCGGCTCGAGCCGGCCCGCGATGGCCTCGCGGATCATTCCCGACAGCGATGCCCGGGTGATCGGGCGCCCGCCGAGCCCGGCGATCACGGTGTGGCGCTGCTGGTCCAGACCGGCGAGCGCCATGTGCACGTTGTCCGAGACGATGCCGCCCGCGCCGACCGAGAACGCGCGCTCGAGCACGATGACGCGCGCTGCATCCCCCAGGGCCGCACGCACCGCGGCGGCCGGGAACGGCCGGAACGAGGTGAGCCCAACCACGCCGACCGCAACACCGGCGTCGCGGAGGCCGTCGACCGCGTCCTTGAGGGTGCCCAGCACCGACCCCAGCGCGAGCACGATGGTCTGGGCGCCCTCGCAGCGGTAGCGGCGCACGAGCCCGCCCGAGTCGCGCCCGAACGCCGCCCGGAACTCCGCCGAGAGCTCGGGAATGCGCACCAGGGCTTCGCGCTGGCGGTGGAACGCCAAGTAGCGCACCTCGGTAAAGGCCTCCGGCCCGACCATGGCGCCGATGCTCACCGGATCGTCGGGATCCAGCCGCTGGCGTGCGGCGAAGCCGGGCAGGAACGCATCGACCGCCGCCTGGTCCGGGACCTCGAGCGGCTCCATCGCATGGGTGAGCACGAACCCGTCCATGCACACCATCACCGGCACCGACAGCTCCTCGGCCAGTCGGAACGCCTGCAGGTGGAGGTCAATGGCCTCCTGATTGGTTTCCGCGTACAGCTGGATCCACCCCGAATCGCGCTGCGACATGGCGTCGGAGTGGTCATTCCAGATGTTGATCGGCGCGCCAATGGCACGGTTGGCAACGGTCATGACGATCGGCAGACCGAGCCCGGAGGCGTTGTACAGCGCCTCGGACATGAACAGCAGGCCCTGGCTGGCGGTGGCGGTATAGGCGCGCGCGCCCGTGGCCGACGCCCCGATCGCCACCGACATCGCGGCGAACTCCGACTCGACGTTGATGAACTCGCACGGGGCGAGCGCGCCGGTCGCGACCATCGCGCTCAGGTTCTCGACGATGTGCGTCTGCGGCGTGATGGGATAGGCGCAGATGACCCGCGGGCGGCACGCCGCCACGGCCTCCGCGACCCCGCGCGCGCCCTCAATCTGCCGGCGCATGTGCGAGCTCCTGCATCTCGGTCGTCACCCAGGCGTAGGCCTCCCGGGCGGCGGTGATGTTGGCCTCGGCCGGGGCGGCCGGAAAGCGGGCGCGAACGGCAGCGGCGAGCGCGTCCAGGCCGATCATCCCGCTGACGGCGCAGAGGCCGCCCAACAGGACCGTGTTCGGGATGGGCACGCCGATGCACCGCAGCGCGAGCTCGGTGGCCGGGACCGTCAGCATCCGCTCGCGCCGGAAGCGGGCGGCAAGCTCCCCCAGCCCGAGATCGTCGAAGCTGCGCGTCGAGTTGATCAGGATGTACCCGTCGGCATGCAGCCCGGCGAACAGGTCCACCTGGTGGACAAGCGTGACATCCTGGACGATCAGTGCGTCGGGATCGACGACGGGCTCCCGCGTGCGGATTTCCCGGTCGTCGATGCGGCAGAACGCGACCACGGGCGCACCGGTGCGCTCCGAGCCGAAGCTCGGGAACGCCTGGGCATAGCGACCCTCCTCGAAGGCGGCGACCGAGAGCATCTCCGCCGCCGTCACGACGCCCTGGCCGCCGCGTCCATGGATGCGTATTTGGATCATCGTGCATCCAGTGTGTCGGGCATGCCGGGCGCCTGACATCAGGGCTTTCACCGAGCGCCGGACGGGGCACGGCGGATCCCGTGCGGTCCGCCGTGCGCCTGCCGGCGCGTGCTGGCTCAGGGCCTCCCGTCGGCCCGCCGGGCGAGCGTGACCGCAAAGCGCGCGCACGGGTCCGTGTGCCACTCGGTCAGCTCGAGGCCGACATCCGCGTAGATCTCGCGCAGGAACGGCTCGTTGAACTTGCAACAGATCTCGGTGAGGATCTCCTCCCCGCCGGCGATATCGATCTCGGTGGCCAGCTGCCCGAGCCGGACGCGCATCGGCCGCACGGCCTGCAGGCGCATCTCGACGCGCCGCTCGCGGGCCCGCCAGACGGCCCGGTGGGCGAAGTCCTCGGCGACGAAGTCCGCGTCGAGCTCACGGTTGACGACCCGGAGCACGTTGCGGTTGAACTCGGCCGTGACGCCCGCCTCGTCGTCGTACGCACGCCGCGTGCGCTCCGGATCGCTGTCGAGGTCCACCCCCATCAGCAACACGTCCTCGGGCCCCAGCAGATCGCCGACGTCGCGCAGGAACTCCGGGCGCTGGTCCGGGGCGATGTTGCCGATCGTCCCGCCCAGGAATGCGACCATCCGCACCACGTCCGGCCGGGGGCGCGGGACCTCCTGCAGATGATGTTCGAAGTCGCCCGCGATCGCGTGGATCGCCAGGTCCGGGTAGGCTTGCGAGAGCGCGCCCGCCGCATCACGCAGGGCCTCGGCCGAGACGTCGAAGGGCACGTAACGGTAGTGGTCGCCGTTGCGATGCAGCGCGTCCAGCAGCGCACGGGTCTTGCGCGAGGACCCCGATCCGAGTTCGACCAGCTCGGTCGGTCGGTGCCGGTCCATGATGCCGTCGACCTCACGGGCGATGATCTGCATCTCGGTGCGGGCCTGGTAGTACTCGTCGAGCTCGGTGATCTGCTCATAGAGCGCACAGCCGGCCGCGTCGTACAGGTGCTTGGGCTGGATCGAGCGCGGTGGGGCGACGAGTCCCTGCCACAGTTCCTCGGCCAGACGATCCCGACGCCCGTCCGCATCGAGGTGCACATCGATCCTGAACGGGGCGCCGGTGGTCATCAGGCGGCCCCGTCCAGCGCGAGCGCCGGTCCCGCGACGCCCGTGACCGCCTGTTCAGGCAGGGCGCTCCAGCCGGCCGCGCCGTCCAGCGGCTCCGAGGCCACCAGGACCCCATCGGCCTGCCGGCGCACATACAGGCTGTCACACGGCTGGCCGTCGGCCATCCGCGCGGCCACCAGTTCACGACCGTCGGTCATCACCACGCCCAGCGACGAGCCGGGCGCGGTGCGCAGGACCGCGTCGATGGCGGATGCCAGGCCCGCAGCGAGATCGCCTTCGCGTCGGACGTGGTGGATCGCCAACAGCAGGAAGGTCTCCGAGTCGCTCTCGCCGGTCAGGGCCGCATAGAGGTCGTCCGGCAGGTCATCGCGCAGGCGACGCGCGTGCCGCGGGAAGTCCGCGATGTACCCGTTGTGCGAGGCGAGCAACCCCCCCGCGGCGACCGGCTGCGTGCTGGCGACGCCGCCCGGGATGCCGGGGGTCCCGTTGCGAACCGCGGCGATGATCGCCCTGGACCGCACTGCCTCGGCGAAGCGCCCGAGGTCCGGATCCGCCCAGATCGGCTCGGACCTGCGGTAGCGGGCGGGCGCCGCCTCCTCGCCGGGGTACCACCCGACCCCGAAGCCATCCGCGCAGACGCTGCCGCGCAGCAGCTCGGTGGCCGCGTAGCTCTGTCTCACCAGCGAATGGGCCGGCTCGGTGACGAACTGCGCCAGCGGGCGCGGCGCACCGAGCCATGCGAGATGTCGGCACACGGCGTCCGCTCCCCCGCGCTCAGTCCAGATCCCAGGCCAGCCGCAGGCCGGCGAAGATTTGGCGCCGTTGCGGCAGATCCCAGTTGCGGAACGTCGCCGAGGCCACGTGCGCCTGGGTCGCCCACGAACCGCCCCGCAGCACGCGGTACCCCCTGCCGAAGAACGCCTCAGCGTACTCGCGGTACGGGTAGGCACGAAAGCCGGGATACCCCGCGAACTCGGTCGCGGTCCACTCCCAGACGTCGCCGATCATCGCGCGGCAGCCGATCGCACTGGTGCCCGCTAGCGTTCCGGGCACCAGCGGTGCACGGAACCGCACGCCGAGGTTGCACGCATCCGGATCGCTGTCGGCGCCGATGGCCGCGCGCTCCCACTCCGGTTCGGTCGGCAGGCGCCCCCCTGCCCAGCGGGCATACGCGTCCGCCTCGAACCACGACACGTGACACACCGGCGCGGCCAGATTGACGGCCCGCCGGCCTACCAGCGTCCGGGTCGTCCACCCGCCCGCTCCATCGGGCTCCCAGTAGGCCGGCGCGGACACCACATCCTCGCGCCGCCACGCCCGGCCCGCCGGGCTCCAGAACTCATCCCGCTCGTAGCCGCCGTCGGCGATGAACGCCGCGAACTCGCCACAGGTCACCGGGTCGCGCGCGATCGCATACGCCGCGAGCGCCACGCGATGGACCGGCCGCTCGCAGTCATACGCGAAGCGGTCGTCCTCGGCGCCGACGGTGACCGTCCCGGCCGGGACCACGATCTGTTGGGAGCCGGCCTCGGGCATCGGTGCGGCGTTCGGCGCCGCAGCGCCGACGGACTCGATCGGGACGCCGCCCAGCACGAATTCCTGCAACATCGTCTCGGCGTGCTGGGCCTCGTGCGCGGCCACCAGATCGAAGACGAAGCCGCCCGCGAGCAGCCCGGGGTCCTTCGGGGCGTGGGAACCCGTGAGGACCTCGAGGGTGCGGTCACGGGTCAGATCCAGATAGTGGCGGGCCTCGCTCGGGTCCAGCAGCCGAATCTGGGATCGCACCGGGCGCGGTGTCTCAAACGCGTCGTAGGCGGCCTGCAGGTCCGGATGAATCGTGGTGCCGCCGCCGGCCCGGCACCAGACCCACAGCTCCTCGTAGGCGGCGATGTGCGCGAGATCCCACACGGGCGGACTCACGAACGAGCGCGGCGCATGCTGCAGGACATCGTCGCTGAGCCCCCTGACGATCGCCTCGGTGCAGTCGCGCACGGAGCTCAATCGCTCGGCAATCGCTGTCTGGGGGGGACTGTCGACGCTCACCACCGAAGATCGTACCGGGCATTTCGCGCACGTCGACCCCGAACGGCGCTACACGTCCGCGGGGCGGTGCCAACGCCGCAGGCGGGCTGAGCGGGCCACTACGCCACCGGCCACCCAGGATCGCCGCGGCCCGTGTCGCCGGTCAGGTCCGCGGCGCCTCACGGCCGCAGCTCGGGCAGCGCCAGACCGGATGCACCTCGTCGCGCGGGATCGCCCGTCCGGTCGAGATGTCATGCATGCGCATCGTGCGCGTGGATGGGTAGGTGCGCGTCCCGCAACGCTCGCAGTCGGGTGCCTGCGTGGTGGGTGGTGGGTCGTCGTTGGCCATGCGCTGACCCTAACACCCGCCGTGCGACGCCGGTCCGCTCAGGAGAAGGATGTGTCGGCGATCACGCGGCCGTCGGCGACGGCATCCTTGAGGGCCCGGTAATCGCGCGCATTGAGATCCGCGTAGGCCGCCGCGAAATCGGCGACCGCCTCGTCGAGCACGGGCTTGTTCCCGAGGTACGCGGCGATCGCCACACGATCGCCCGAGCGCGCGTGGGCCCGCGCCAGCGTCCAACCGCAGACCCCCGCGTACCCGCTGAGCATGGCCGGATGCATCCCGTCGATATCGATCGACCCCTTCCAGTCGCGCAGCTGCCGCCAGTAGAAGTCGTGCGACGCGCCGTCGAAGCCCTTGTCCTCGTGCTGCCAGCCCAGGAAGATGTCGCTCGCGGCCTGAATCGTGCGCTGACCGACGACGACCCGCTCGCCGTGGTTGCTGAACTGGCTCGCGCCCAGGAAGCGCTCGAGCACCGACGGCTGGGCCTCCTTGATCTGCAGGAACAGCGGATCGCGCTTGTCGATGCCGATCATCAGGACGATGTAACAGCGCGTGCCGACACTGCCAACCCCGACCACCTTGCGGGCGAGATCGACGAACCGGTACTGCTCGAGCAGATCGCGCCGCTCGGCGGGCAGCGAGCGGCGATACAGCTGCAGCTGCCGATGCGCCCAGCTGGACTCATCGTCCAGCTGGTCCAGGTCTGCGAATGGCACCACCAGGGGCGGGTCCGGCGCGATCCGCGGCTGGCCGTCGACGGTCTCGGTGAGCTTGTCGAAGGCATGCATGGAGTCGCGGGTACGCGCCTTGGCGATCGACCGCTCCGCGGGCGCGATCACGTGATCGCGCAGGCGCCGCTGGACACGCGTGCGCGCCTCCTCAATGAACCGCTCGGCATCGAGCTGCTCGTACCAGACGGTCAGGTTCGAATGGGTCGCGAACATGGCCATCGCCTCGCGGTACGCCGCCACGACACGCGCGACGATCGGGCGGCGCGTCCGGGCGGGCAGGCCGTTGTCGCGACCGGCGATCTCGAAGCTGGCGGCCAGGCGTTTGAGGTCCCATTCCCACGGACCCGGCAGCGTCTCGTCGAAATCGTTGATGTCGAACACGACGCGGCGCTCGGGCGACGCGAACAGGCCGAAGTTCGACAGGTGGGCGTCCCCGCACAGCTGGGCATGGATGCCCGTGACGGGCGTCCTGCTCAGGTCCGACGCCATGATGAGGGCCGCCCCGCGGAAGAACGCGAACTCGGATTCGAGCATCCGGCCGTACCGGATAGGAACGATCTCCGGAATGCGCGTGCGGGCCTGCTCCTGCAGGAGGGCGATGGGATCCGGGCGGTCAGCGCCAAGGTACAGCTCGGCGTGGCGGGATCGCGGGACGCTGCCGCGCGCGTCCTTGCCGATCGCCGCCCGCTCCTTGCGGCTGAGGTGCCGCACCTCGGCCAGCACGGCCGCGCGGCGGCGGCGCTCGGGCGTGGCGAGGACCAACGACACGGCGCTGCGGCGCTTGGGCGCCAGCGCATCCGGCGACGAGAATCCAACCTCGGCCGTGGTCATCCGCACCCGGCGTCCGCTGGCGGCGGTCACCTGGTCCTGCGGGTCCTTGCCGTCACCCGGCGGCGGGACCTGGGACGGTTCGTCTGGTGTGCCCAAACTGAGACTCCTCCGGGGGCGAGCGCCCCGCATGGCCACCGGCGGCGCGCCGGCCGAAGCGGGCGATCCCGTACAGGTCACATTCTCCCACTTGCCCCGGACTCCCGCGTCGATCGGGGCGGAACTGACACATGACCCGGACCGATGGGTGGCTCGGTGGCCATCCGCAGGCGTGCCCACGCCGGGTCGTTCGTCAACTACACGCTCGGCAGGGCAACCCACAACGCCGCGATGGTGGCCCAGGCCCAGGCCGACCTCAACGGGTATATCCGCTGTTCTCGCGGTTCGTCGCCGGTGCGACCACGCTGCCCGTGTCGGCGGTGGCCGCCGACGTCCACGGCCGCGTGGTCACGCTCGAGACCGCGACCGACGACATCGTCGCCGGGTCGCCCTCCGCCTCGCAGACGATCGCCTTGGCCGAGAACCACATGGCCGGCACCACCGCGGTGCTCGCGCAGGGCATCGTCTCCTCGGCACCGAGCACGCTCACCGCGTCGCCCGCCCCCGCCGCTCGGCCACGGAGGGCGCGGCGGCACGGACTGCTCGGCCGGTGCTGACGGTCTGCCGGCAGCACCGCCGCACATTTGTGTCAATTGTGATCAGTTTTTCTTCTTTTCCCTGCTCAGTGGCAGATCGCTCGCTGAGGTGTGAAACAGGCCACAACGGGTAGCGGGGCACCCGCAGGCCGCGACGATACTCAGCTGACCATTCGCCCGACGTCTTCCAACCTGCGCCTGCTGATCGCCGGTCTGACCGCAGCGATCGCCCTGCTCGCGTCCACCGCGGCACTTGGCCACGCCAGCGCGGCGGCGCCCGCCCGCACCGCCTCGGCACAGACGACCGCACACGCCCCGGGACACGCGGCGGCGAGCGCTGCGGCCGTGGTCCCGCAGAGTCTGCTCAACGCACTCGGGGCGAGCTCGAGCGAGGTCACCACGACGAGCGTCGCGCACCTGTCCGGGTTGGCGTCCGCGAATCACCTGGTCTCGATCGTCACCGACATCTCCCAGGGCTGGGTCGGCGCGGTGACCAGGTCGGGCACGATCCTGGCGTCCCAGTACCGCCCGACCGCCGACGTCGCCAAGGCCGTCACGCCCGGCGCAAACAGCCAGGTCTCGGGCCTGACCGGCCTGTTGGCGATCGCACGCGCACGCGGCAGCGAGGTCACCGACGTCAGCGGCACGCCGCCGCTCGTGCCGGGGACGGCATCCGGCGGCTCGTCGTCTGGCATGTGGACCCAGATCGCCCTGTTCGGCGCGCCGCTGGTGCTGCTGGTCATGCTCATGGTCCTGATGCGCTTCCGCCGCGGCGCGAGCGGTGGCGGCGACTCGATGTCAAGCATCTCCAGCCACGGCAAGATCCGCTCGACCAGCAAGGTGGCGCCGTCCCAGGTCCGGTTCGCCGACGTCGCGGGCGTCGACGAGGCCGTCGAGGAACTTCGCGAGACCGTCGCGTTCCTCCAGGAGCCCGAGCGGTTCGCGGCCGCCGGCGCGCGGATGCCGCGCGGGGTCATCCTGTACGGGCCGCCCGGAACCGGCAAGACGATGCTCGCATCGGCCGTCTCGGGCGAGGCCGGCGTGCCCTATTACTCCCTGTCGGGGTCGGAATTCGTCGAGAGCCTGGTCGGCGTAGGCGCCAGCCGCGTGCGCGATCTGTTCGTGAAGGCCCGCAAGAACAAGACCGGCGCGGTCATCTTCATCGATGAGATCGACGCGGTCGGGCGCAAGCGGGGGAGCCTCGGCGGCGGGGGCAACGACGAGCGCGAGACGACCCTCAACCAGCTCCTGGTCGAGCTCGACGGGTTCAGCCCGCGGGACCGGATCGTCGTCATCGCCGCGACCAACCGGGTCGAGTTGCTCGACGACGCCCTGACGCGCCCCGGTCGCTTCGACCGCCACATCCAGGTCTCGCTGCCGGCCGAGCGCGGACGACGCGCAATCCTGGCGGTGCACGCGGCGGACAAGCCCTTCGGCGCCGACGCCGATCTGGACCACATCGCGGCGATCACCGCAGGCTTCTCGGGTGCGGACCTCGCCAAGCTGCTCAACGAGGCGGCGATCATGTCCGTGCGCGGCGGCCGCCCGGCAATCAGCAACGAGGATCTCGCCGAGGGCATGCTGCGGGTCGTCGCGGGCCCGGAGCGCAAAGACCGTGCGCTCGCCGCCGGCGAGCGCGAGCGGATCGCCTGGCACGAGGCCGGGCACGCGCTGGCTGCCGACCTCTGCCCGACCCACCCCAAGGTGCAGCGGATGACGATCCTCGCACGCGGGCTGGCCGCCGGGCTCGCCCTGTTCGGCGACACCGATTCGGCGATGCTCAGCCCGCAGGAACTGCACGAGCGCATGATCGTGGCCCTCGCCGGACGCGCGGCCGAGCAGGTCCACTTCGGGACGATCTCCTCGGGCGCCGCAAACGACCTTGAGCAGGTCAACCGCCTCGCCCGGCAAGCCGTCGAGCGCCTGGGCTTCGCCCCGCAGGTCGGCCAGATCGTCACGAGCGTCGGCGAGATGCCGCTCACACTCGCCGAGAGCACCCGTCGGGAGATCGACCTGGCGGTCGGCGGCATGGTCGACGCCGCGTACGCGGAAGCGCTGCAGTTGCTGCACGAGCATCGCGATCAGCTCGATCTCCTGGCCGCCGCCGTCCTCGAGCACGAGCAGCTCGACCGCGAGGCCCTGAGCCAGGTGCTCTGGGAGGTCCAGCACCCGGGCCAGCGTCGCGTGCCGGCCCTGGTCAGGGCGCTGCCGACCGATCGGACAGCGCCCGTTGCAACCGAGGCGTCGGATCCCGCTCCCGCATTCGAGGCTCCCGAACCGGACCGCCCGCGCCCACGGCGCCCCCGACGCGCCCGCGATCCGCGCACGCGCCCGGCCGTCGCCGCGGTGCTCGCGGCGCGCACGATCACCGCCGCGGCCGCCGCAGTGGTCCCCGCCGTCGTACGGCCGCGGACGCGCCGCTCCCCCGCACGCTAGGCGCGCGCGCCGGTCGAGGCGCTCGATGGTGGGCCAGCCGCGCGGCGACCATCCCGAGCAGGGACGCCGCCCGCGCGCTCGAATCTGCTCGTGCGGCCGTTGACATCGGCGGCGGGTTTGTCTGTCATCGCG
Organism: uncultured Thermoleophilia bacterium; assembly: GCA_963773325.1. Taxonomy (GTDB): domain Bacteria; phylum Actinomycetota; class Thermoleophilia; order Miltoncostaeales; family Miltoncostaeaceae; genus CAITWD01. The sequence continues at coordinate 212,665 of CAVZAI010000002.1, forward strand.
GTACACCCCGCCGCCCCGAGGCCGGGGAACATCGCCAAGGAGGTCGTCGTGCAGGGCGCAGAGCAGCGGTTGCCGACCGCGGACGACATTGCGCGCTGGACGCCCGACGAGCGCGCCGAGGTCGCGCGCATCATGGACGGCCTGATCGACCGCCCCCGCGAGGATCGCGACCTGCGGCGGCGGCGCTGGACCGTGCTGATGATCACCGGCGGCGGGGCGATCCTGATGTTCCCGTGGGTGGTGTACCTGAGCGATGTGCTGCCGGCCGCCGAACACGGCGGCGCGTGGCGCCTGTGCTGGGTCGGATTCGACGTCATGCTCGGGCTGACCTTGGCCGGGACCGCCTGGCTCGTCTGGGGCCAGCGCATGCTGGCGATCGTCGGCCTCACGGCGTCGTCGGCGCTCGTGGCGCTCGATGCGTGGTTCGACGTGTGCCTCTCGTGGGGAACATCGGAGCAGTCGGGCGCGGTCCTGACCGCATTCGTCATCAACGTCCCGGTCGCGGCGCTGCTCGCCTGGGCGGTCCTGACGATGATGCGCAGCACGACCTCGGTGGTCCAACAGCTGCGCGGAGAGGTTGGGCGGGTCTCGCTCTGGCGGGAGCACGTCGTGATGCTCCCGCCAGAGCAGATCTGACGCCCCGCCCGTACGGCCGGCCAGCCGACCCGGCGCCGGCCGCGTGCTGCCGACGTGACGGCGCGGCCTGAGCGCCGGGCGAGGCGACCGACGTTGTCACACCGTCACGACGCCTCCGCGATATCATCCCCGCCCCGGGGACGATGGCGACCCTCGCAGCACGCTGCCCTGCGGGACCGACGATCGGATCGCGCATCATGATCCGTGGCCGGCCCGGCAGCGGGGTGTCGCGGTCGACCGCTCGGCCTCACGATCAGTGACCGGGCTGCCGATACATCGTCGGACTCGGACGGACCGCTCGACGAGGCACCGTATGCGCTCAGCACCCCAACTGGTCACCCCCCCGCCCGCGCGGGTCCTCGCGTGGCAATCGTGGCGCCGCGCGACCGGCGAGCGCACACGATGACCGGGTGGCTGCGCGCGGGTGCGCTGGCGGTGCTGGTGGTGGCCGTCTGCGCGGTCGCGGCGGGGTCGGCGGTGGCGGCACCACCGGCCAAGTCGTGCAGGATCGTCACGGTGACCGCCCGCGCGCACGGAACCACGACCCACCGGCGCGCGCGCGTCTGTGAGACCGCGGCGATCGGGCTTACCCGCGCCACCGTGACGGCCGTCGGCGGGGCGGTCACCGTGCACTACGCCGCCACCCATGCCACCGAGTGCACGCTCGCGGTCACCCCGACCATCTGGCGCGGCAGGAACCCGGCGCCGGTGCTGTGCCGCGGTGCGTACACGTTCCACGTGCCGCCGGCGAATGGCCCACGCTCGTGGACCTTCCGCTTCACCGCGCGCAACGCGTACCGCGAGATCACCGGCGCCACGCGCAGCCTCGTCGCGACGGCGGCGCCCGCCAACCCCGTGGTGTCGCCCGGATACTCGTCGAACTGGTCCGGATACGCCATCGAAGGCGGCGGGATCACCGGCGCTGCCGGGACCTTCACGGTGCCAACCCTGATCCCCTCGGGGAACGAGACCGACACCAGCGAATGGGTCGGGGTCGACGGCGTCTCGAACGGCTCGCTGATCCAAGCCGGGATCCACGAGGAGGACCTCAACGGCCAGCTGACGGTCTGGCCGTGGTGGGAGATCCTGCCCGCTCCCGAGACCCCGATCTTCGGGATGCCCATCAACGTCGGCGACAGCATCGGGGTGAGGATCCACAGGGTCGCCGGTACAACCTGGCAGATCGACCTCGTCGACAACACGACGGCGCAGGCGTACTCGATCCGGCGCAGCTACGCGGGCCCCTCGACCTCGGCGGAGTGGATTGTCGAGGCACCGTCGATCGGGCCGAGTACCGCCACGCTTGGCAACTTCACCCCGGCGGTGACGTTCTCGGGCCTGCACGTCGACGGGATCGCGATGTCGCTCGATCGCCTGTTCATGGTGGACAACACCGACACCGTGATCTCGAGCCCCTCAGCGCTCGATCCCAACGGGTTCGCGGTCGCATACGGCCAGAACCCGCCGCCGCAGCCGTAGCGCCCGCTGGCGTCAGTGCAAGGCCATGACCTTGACGACGATCACACCGACGCCGATTGCCAGCAGCACCCCGGCGGCGACTGCGCTGCCGACCAGCGAACGCCCCGAGACACGCCCGGCAGCAAACCCGAAGGCAAACAGCGAGGTCGCAAGCAGCCAGATGGACACCCAGATGGCGGTGTCGGCACTGTAGAGACCGATCGCAGATCCGGCGGTCACCACCAGGGGTGGGATCGCCGCAAACGCGAGCGTCCCGAGCTCACCCGCCATCCTTGCCAGCTCCCGATGGGTCAGCGCACGGCGTTCGCGGATCGTCGCGCCGACGACCTCGGAGTAGAACTCCGCGAACACCACAGCCAGGGTCGCCAGCAGGATGGCGCCGATCTCGTCGGTCACGGTCGGACCCGCGACGCCGACAGCCAGCAGGGTCGCGAGGATGACCACGGTCCCGTAGACCAGACGACCCGAGATCGCGCGGAGGGCCAGGTTACGGAACATCTCATGGTCTGTCGACTCAGCGTTCGCTGGCACGATTGGGCTCCGATCACTCGTTGGCACGCGATGCACCGACTGCGCCCTCCCGCGGCCCCGGATGCTGCGCGCCGGCCGGCCGTTCGCGTCCCGCGGACCGCGTGCAGAATCTATCGGGAGTCGCCTGCCTTCGCGACGCGCGACCGGGCCCGCGTGGGATCCCGGGGCGCGGATCCCGGACCTGGTGCAACACTGATTCGATTGGGCACCCTCCGCCCGGCCGCGTACATCGGCCGGACGCCGGCTCGGCACGACGCTGCATGCGCTGGCAGGCGGCGACACGCCGGCCACGAAAGGATCACGGCACATGAACGCGACCGTCACCAACGCTCCCCACGCGCAGCAGCTGGCCCGGGCCTCCTCGGACTACCTGGCGATCTCGCGTGGACGCGCCACCTTCGCCAGCGACGCGAGTTGGGACCAGGCCGAGCAGACGGCGTGGGACAACCTGATGGTGATCACCCAGCTGATCTGCGACAGCGACGCCGACCTCGCGGCGCGCAATTAGCGGCCGGTCGGCCGAGCACACCGTCGACAGATGGGCCCCGGCCGGGCTCGGCGCCACCTGCACAGCCCCGCCCGCTCGGGGCTTTCTTATGGGGTCGCGGCGGACTCATCCGGACTCGCGCGCACCGCAACACCGGGCGGACCGATCTCCGAACGGCCGCACCGGACGGCTATAGGATCGATTTCCCCTGAATCGCGACCAGAAAGGCGGAAGGCGACATGGCGACACGCGATGGATACGCGGAATGGCGAGGCAACCTCAAGGGCGGGTCCGGAACCGTTTCGGTGGCGAGCGGGCTGTTCTCGGGCCAGTACTCGTTCTCGACACGCTTTGAGGAGGCGCCGGGAACGAACCCCGAGGAGCTGGTCGCCGCCGCACACGCGGCCTGCTTTTCGATGGCGCTGAGCGGCATCCTGGCGGGTGCTGGGCATACCCCGGAATCGGTCACGACGACCGCCAGGGTGCATCTGCGCCCGGTCGACGGTGCTCCCACGATCGCCAAGATCGACCTCATCACGGTGGGATCGGTGCCCGGCATCGACCAGCAGCAATTCACGGAGTACGCGACGACCGCCAAGGCCGGCTGCCCGGTGTCGCGTGCCCTCGGCGCCGTTCCGGAGATCACGCTGGACGCGACGCTCGCCGGCTGACGCACCCGCGGGACGGGGCGTCCAGGCGCCCCGTCCCGGAACGCGAGCCTCGGGACCGCCGGGACCAGACCGCGCGGAACGGACCGGCCGCCCTGCGCGAAGGGCCACCGACCGTCCCGAATCTGTGGCCCTGTGGCCACGTCTCGCTGGAGCACCGCTTGCTAGCTTCGAGATGTCGTCTTCCCCCGACGCGAAGGCGGGAATCTCATGATGCGAGTGTTGTGGGCTGCACAATCCGGTCGATCCGATCGGACCGGCGTCTCCGGCGGCACGTTCGAGGCGGGCGCCGTCGGCGCCGAGTCGGCCGAATGCAGTCCGGAGAGCGTCAGCGTGGCTGACGAACTGTCCTCGCGCGGGGCGCCTCCAGCGCCATGACTCGGTCGCCCGCGACCGCCCCAGTGCGCATGACGCGCGGGGCGGCACGGGACACTGCCAGGCACATGCCGCCACGGGAGCTCGAGGATGCCTGCCGTCGCGGGCGCCAACCGGTTGTCGACCCGCGCGCCTGCCCGGTCTGCGGTGCACGGGGGTGCGGGTCCCCGCGGGCCAACGGGCAGTGGCGGCACCGGCATTGCGGCACGTGCCTCGGTCTCGGCGCGCGCCCGCAGCCGCCGCCGCCGCTGTAGCGCTGCGCCCACGGGGCGTCGCCAGCGTGGAGCACGCGCCAGCCGACCGTGCAGGCGCCGCGCGGGCCGCGCGTGCCCGAGGGGGCCTCGCAACCCTTGGCGGCCAACCGCGGGGCCCGTACCCCTACCGAACGGCCCCCCCCGAGGATGCTGCCGGCCTGACCCCCGCCGCGCGGGCGGGACGCTGTACGTTGGGGCCTGACGGTGGGTGCGACCCGCATGCCGTCGATGCCAGTCTGGACCGCAACTCAAGGGGATCCGCATGACCGCGCCATTCAGCGGTGTCGTCAACGTCGATATCCGGGACTCCCAACCTGACTGGGCGCCGTTCGAGCCCCCGAAGGCTCCCGAGGGCGCACCGAGCGTCGTGTACATCGTGCTCGACGATGTGGGGTTCTCCGCGCTCGGTTGCTACGGCGGTCCCGTCGAGACGCCGAACATCGATCGGCTTGCCGCCGACGGCGTTCGCTATACGCAGTGGCACACGACGGCCCTCTGCTCACCCACCCGCTCGTGCCTGTTGACCGGCCGCAACCACACCCGCAACAGCATGGCCTGCATCACCGAGGCGGCCATCGGCTTCCCGAACGCCAGCGGCACGATCCCCCCCGAGAACGGCATGCTGCCCGAGATTCTCGGCGAGCTCGGCTGGAACACCTACATGGTCGGCAAGTGGCACCTGTGTCCCGATGACGAGATGAACCTCGCATCGACGCGTCGCAACTGGCCGAGCGGGCGCGGCTTCGAGCGCTGGTACGGGTTCTTGGGGGCCGAGACCAGCCAGTGGTATCCGGATCTGGTCTACGACAACCACACCATCGATCAGCCGCGGTCGCCCGAGGAGGGCTATCACCTGACCGTGGATCTCACCGACAAGGCGATTGAGTTCATCCGTGACGCGAAGTCGATCGCCCCCGAGAAGCCGTTCCTGCTCTACTACGCGCCGGGCGCGTGCCACGCCCCCCACCACGCCCCGCCGGAGTGGATCGCCAAGTACAAGGGGCGATTCGACATGGGCTATGAGGCCATGCGCGAGCAGACCCTCGCCCGGCAGAAGGAACTCGGCCTCATGCCGCCCGAGACCGAATTGCCGTCGCTGAATCCGATCGGCACGCCCGACAGCAGGACCGGGCCCGACGGGAAGCCGTTCCCGATGATGGACGTGACCCGTCCCTGGGCGTCGCTGTCGGCCGACGAGCGGGCGCTGTTCTGCCGGATGGCCGAGGTCTACGCCGGGTTCCTCGCGCACGCCGACGATCAGATCGGGCGGTTGCTCGGGTATCTCGAGGAGTTCGGCTATCGGGACAACACGCTGGTCGTGCTCGTCTCGGACAACGGCGCCTCGGGTGAAGGTGGCCCGAACGGGTCGGTCAACGAGATGAAGTTCCTCAACGGGATCCCCGACGCGATCGAGGACAATCTCCCGCTCCTCGAGGAGCTTGGCGGCCCGAAGACCTACAACCACTACCCGAACGGCTGGGCGATGGCCTTCAACACGCCGTTCAAGATGTGGAAGCGCTACGAGTTCAACGGCGGAACCTGTGACCCGTGCATCATCTCCTGGCCAGCCGGCGTCTCGGCACGCGGCGAGATCCGCGAGCAGTACCACCACGCGATCGACCTCGTGCCGACGATCCTCGACGTGCTCGGCGTCGCGGCGCCCCGGCAGATCAAGGGCCACGTCCAAACGGGCTTCGACGGTGTCAGCATGCGCTACAGCTTCGACGATCCCACCGCGCCGAGCGCTCGCCCGACGCAGTTCTACTCGATGCTCGGCTCCCGGGCGATCTGGCACGACGGCTGGAAGGCGGTCACCAACCACCCCACCGTCGCCGGCTGGAGCCATTTCAACGACGACGAGTGGGAGCTGTACCACACCGACAGCGACCGCGCCGAACTCCACGACCTCGCCGGCGAGCACCCCGAAAAGGTGCGCGAGCTGGTGAACCTCTGGTTCGCGGAGGCCGGCGAGAACGGGGCGTTCCCGCTCGACGATCGCTCACCACTGGAGATCATCCTGACGCCGCGGCCGGTCCTCTCGCCGGCTCGCAATCGCTACGTCTATTTCCCGGACACGGCCGAAGTGCCGGAGTCCCAGGCGGTCAACGTGCGCAACCGTTCATACGCGATCGGGGCGCTGCTCGACCTGCCCACCAAGGGCGCCGAGGGCGTGATCTTCGCCCACGGGTCGCTGTTCGGCGGGCACGCGCTCTATGTCGACCAGAACCGTCTGCATTACGTGTACAACTTCGTCGGCATGCACCAGCAGTTCGTGGTTGCGAGCGAGGAGCTTCCGATCGGGGAGAACCTGATCGTGTCGGCATCCTTCGACAAGGACGGTGAGGACCCACCCGGCGTTGCGGTCGGGACGTTGTCACTCTGGCACGGCGAGACGAAGGTCGGCGAGGCACAGATCAAGACCCAACCCGGCAAGTTCACCATCGGCGGCGAAGGCCTGTGCATCGGGCGCGACGGGGCGTCCGGCGTGACCGACCAGTACCCCGGTACCCAGCCGTGGCGGTTCACTGGCGGCACGATCAAACGCGTGGCGATCGACGTCAGCGGCACGCCGTACATCGACCTGGAGCGCGAGGCCGTCGCTCTGCTCATGCGCGAGTAGTCGCCAAGAGTGAGCACCCAGGTCCCGTCGCCGACCACTCGCGGTTGCCCCACATCATGGACCTCCCCCGTGCACCGCCCGGTACCCGATCCGCACCGCAACCACGGACCGGGCGGTCGACGACACCCTCGCCTAGACGAGCCGCGGCGGGCGCGGGGTCTCGCAGTCCAGCGCAAGCTGGATGCCCCAGCTATCGAGCCGTGAACCCACCGGCGACCCGGGTCCGAGTTCGGCGGCTTCGGCCCGAAGGTTGGACGCGACCCGGCGAAGACACGCTTCCTCCTCCAACGTCAACGGACAGCCGTCGGACCGCGTTCGGGTCCAGGAGCCGGCCGACGCTTGACTGGGCTCAGCCGCCATCAGCGACGCTAACTCGGGCAGCACGCGCTCGCCCCACGCATCGACGTCGAGACGCAGGCGCTCGGCGGCCCAGGTCGACGGCGGGAGCTCAGCCGCCTCGGCGGTCATCTGCGCGGCCACGCGGCGCAATGCCGCCTGTTCGCGCGGGTCGAGTCGCTGCGCGTGTGCGGGGCTCCGCTCCGTATCGGTTGGCCTGTTCACGGAGATGGTCTGCGTGTTCATCGTGATGACCTCCAGCGTTTGGGTGCAGGCGCCACGGGTACTGCGGTGAGCGTGTGGTGAAGTCTCATGCTGCGCAGTCCCCCCGGCGCAGGGGCGACGCCGAGACGACGAGAACGGCATCCGAGCCGGCCAGCCCGTGCGCGGCTCCCCATGTCTGACGATAAGGCGGCCCCACCGACCCCCGCGTTCTCCGCGCGGACAATCTCGTCTGACTCGGTTTGGCCGAGCGGCCACGCGCGTCTCGATGACCCGACGCACCGCGCGGCGCGACCGTTCGCTCCCGACGACAGTCGCCAGGGGAGAACCGCGTCGCGGCGGCAATGTCGCCGGTTGCCGGGATGCACGTGCCGCCCCCGACCTGGTCGAGCTCGCCGGTGTGCACAGCCGACGCGGCAATCCATCTCATCTGCATTGGATCCTCCTGCGAAGTCAGATCTCGCGGCGGGCGTGGCCGACGCTGATGGAGTAGCTGCGAATCGCACGTGGCCGGTCGTGCGCTGGGTACTGGCCGACGGTGCGGACGACGTGAGCATTCGCTGCCATCTTCCCCGTACCGTCGCCGGCAAACTCGGCGCTGTGGCGCGTGCAGGGCGCGAGCAGCGCCTATCCGGCGTCGTGGCGACTCTCGGGATGGCGAGGCAGTCCATCATCGGGGATCGGCTCCCATGGTGCGGCGTAGGCCACGAACTGCCGCACGGTCGGTCGGATCCCAGGGTCGTGGTCGAATGTGCCCATTCGAATGCCGATTGGGTCGGCGTGATTCGGGTTGACGCCGAAGATCGACGAACCACAGTCTCCGCAGAACCACTTCTCCCCACCGTTGTCCGGCTTCCAGACCCGAAGCCGATCCTCGCCCGCGACGATCCGGAACGTGCCGGGCGCGGGGTGCGCGCTCGCCGATGCCGCCGTTCCACTTCGCCGTTGGCAACGCCGGCAGTGGCAGTAGCTCGCGGCGACGAGCGGCGCCGTCACCTCGAACCGTACGGCGCCACAGTTGCAGCCACCAGTGAGCGGTACATCGGTCATCTCAAGAGACATCGGTCGGCCCGGGGACTCGCGAACAGCTTATCGAGATCACGTCCTACGCCGCCGCGGTCGGGGCCATTTGTGGGTCCAGGTCAGAACCGTCCCCCCAGAGTTCCTCTTGAAGGCCGGCCAGGCACGCAAGCCGTTCGGACTGCGAGCGACCCGTCCACCGAGCAGAATTCACCGCATGCACTCGCAGACAGTCTTGGGCCTCGTCCTGGCGCTGGCCTCCACGACACTGATCAGCCTCGCCTACCTCCGCCAGCACGGGGCGGCCGCCGACCTTCCGGCGCTGTCGTTTCGACGGCCGGTGCGCTCTGCCAAGCTGCTCCTGACAAGCCGCGCGTGGCTGCTTGGCTTCGCGATGGAGAGCTGCGGCTTCATGCTCTACGTTGCGGCCTTGGCGCTGGCCCCGCTGACGCTCGTGCAGAGCGTCGCGGCGGGCGGCGTCGGCATTTTGGCGGTGGCCTCCGCGCGACTGGACCACCGCCGACTCACCCGACGCGAGGCGATTGGCTCGACGCTCGCCGTCGGCGGCCTGGTGTTCCTGGCGGTCTCGCTGATCGGAGGCGCCGGGAGCAGCTCGCAGCCGGCGCTTGGTGAGATCGTGCTGTGGCTGGGCGCAACCGCGGCGGCAGCGGTCCTCGCGCTCGTCAGCCGCAACTCGGTCCTCCGGGGCGGCGTCGCCTATGGGATCGCCGGCGGTCTCTTCTTCGCGGCCGGCGACATTTGCACCAAGCTCGCGACCGCAGGCGGTGCCTGGTTCCTGTTTGTCTTCCCGCTCATCGCCGGCTATCTGCTTGGCACCTCATTGCTGCAGATTGGCTACCAGAGCGGCGCGGCGTTGACCGTGGCCGGCATCGCGACCCTCCTGACGAACGCGCTGCCGATCGCGGCGGGAACGGTCCTCCTGAGTGAACCCGTTCCCACCGGTGTGCTCGGAGCGATCCGGATTCTCGCCTTTGCGACGGTCACAGCCGGTGCGATTGTCCTCGCACGTCCCCGGCGCGACAGCCCCCAAGTGCAGTGACGCGTTCTGGGCAGCTCCTCAGGGAGTCGGGTCCGCGTCTGTCGCGTCGGAACCCGCGCCGCGCCGGTCGCACGCCTCCAATGTGCGAGGTGGTGTCGGGAGACCCGACGGCACTCGCGGCTTCACCCAGCGCCCGCCTTCCAGTCGCCTTGGCGAGCACCGGCAGCACCCGGGACCCGGCCTAGCTGCCATCGCCACCCGCCGATCGTTTGCGAAAACCGACGAACGCGGCGATGGCGAGCGCCGCGCCGACCACAGCGATGAGCACCTTCTTCATCACGACCTCCTCTGGTCATCAAGATCATCACTCTGACGACGCCGAGCCACTGGAGTCAATGCGCCTTCGCCATCTCGAGACACACGGAACCTGCTACTGGACTCGTCACAGGCGCGATCGGGCGCGTTGCCAGGCCCCCGCTCGGACGAGCTATCGCGCTGCGTGTCGGGCGGGATGGGTGCTCCTCACCAGCAGGTAGACGACCGCGACGATGAGCAGCGCGTTGACCGCATGCAGGCCGCCGAGTATCGGGGCCACCGCGGCGGATCCGGCGCCCGCCACCCCGAGCACGAACTGAAGGATCATCAGCCCAAGCAGCGCGCCGCTGAGTCGTGTCGCCGTCTGTGACCAGTGCCCGATCAGCGCGAGCGCCGCGATTACCAGGGCAAGGACGACCAGCACCGTGCCGAGAACACCATGCGGGCCGAAGTTATTGTCGCTGTAGCGCTTGTCGTGGACCGTTGTGAATGCGCCGAGACCAGCCAGAAAGAACTGGACGACCAGGAGACCGGCGAACAGTGCAACCATCCATCGGTGGGCCACCCGAACACGGGTCACGGGTTGTCTCTTTCACGGGGGTGGAGGTGACCGCACGATCCCATGGCGCCAGCGGCGCGTCTAGGGGCGCGCCCGAGAATTCCAGGTAGTCGCCGTTCGCCAGGCGGGGCACGATCCGCCACGGGAACCGGCCGGTTCGGATGCTCGGGCTAGGCGCCAGTTCCGGGCGTCGCGACCGAGCCGGCGACGCCGCAGCCTACCCGTCCCTTCCGGACCTGCGATGCCGAAGGGGGGTCCATGGCAAGCAGCTCCGGGAGGCTGACAGAGCGCAGCTGGCGCCGGTGCAGCTCGGTCAGCAGCGTGCTGAGCGCCCGCATCGTCTGGCCATGGTTCTCGTGCATCAGGATGATCGCGCCGGGGCGCAGGCCTGCCTCGACATTCTTGATGATCTGCGCAGAGTTGGCCCCGAGCGAATCGGCAGAGTCGACGTCCCAGAGGATCTCCAGCAGCCCCAGGCGCCGAGCGATCCGATCGACCACAGCGCTGTGCAGTCCAAAGGGCGGCCGGAACAGCTCGACGTGCTCGCCAGAGTCCGCCGTGATCTTCTGGGCGGTGTGCTCCAGCTGCCAGGTGACCATGTTTGGCGAGAGCGCAGTGAGTGCCGGGTGGGTGTCGGTGTGATCTCCGATCGCGGCAACCTTGAGCTCGCGCGGGAGATAGCCCGGGAAATTGTCCGTGCTGCGGCCGACAACGAAGAAGGTTGCGCGATCGCGCGCGCGGGCCAGCTTCCGAAGCGCGAGGGCGGTGTAGGGCCCCGGCCCGTCGTCGAACGTGAAGGCGACCGCGTTGCCGCGGTGGCCGGCACAGTAAATCGGCAGGCCGAGCCGGATGAGGCGCCCGATCGCCGCGGAGCCAGAAGGCGCCGGAGCGGGCACGCGGACCACGCGATGAGGAGCCGGCAACGGCTGAGTGTGATCGCTGCGGTGACCTCTCGATGCGCTCCCGGCGGGGCCGAAGCCTGCGAGCGCGGAAATGATCGCGGCGGCGATGAGCGTCAGCGCAGCGCTCAGGGCGATGATCCTGCGGCGACGGCGCCGGCGGCGTACCTGTGCTCGGCGGCGGGGACGGCCGGTGGAGATGAATGGAGAACGATCGGCCACGATAGTGGCAGGCTAAATGAACCAGGCTCGTGCTGGTCCCGTAGTGAGCCTGACCGTCACTGCCAGCAACCGTTGCCGGCACGGGGACGAGTCATTCGCACGCGCGGCTCAGCCGCCTCGATGCGTCTGACCCGCGCGAAGGCGGCACGATAGCGACCGGTCGATCGCGCCGAGGCTGAATGCTGTCGGCGCGCGCTCCGCATGCGCCACGCACGAACGGCATTCATGAGCGGTGCAACCGACCGGTACGGTCACCCGACCTCCGACCACCTGCTCTACCGCGAACGAATCGTGAACTCGCCGGACACCGGTCCGCGGCCATCGATGGACGTCGCGCCGGTCACCCCTCCGTGGAGGGCGGGTTCGGGGTGGGCGGTGGTCGCACCGCGCCGCCCTCGCTCTCCCAGCGCTCGCGCTCCAAGCCAGCGACCACGTGTGTGGTCGGCAGCTGATATCGCTGTCGCGCACGCTCCACCAGGTTCCGCTTCAGCCACTGCGAGCGCTCCGGAGGGTGCGTCGCGATGATCAGCTCATCAGGGCGAAATCGGTAGACAACCTGGTCGATGGCCCGCATGGGGTCGGCGTCGCCCAGCTCGCCGCGGGCGCTCAGACCGGCCTCCGCCAGCGCCGAGAGGGCCGACTCAAGCCGAGCCTTGGTCTCCGCGAGTCTCGCCGCAGGGTCCAAGGCCGAGGCCCGCTCGCCGGCCGCCGGCGGGGTCAGGGGGGCCACCACGAGGACGTCGGCAGCCCTGCCGCGCGCTCGCCATCGCACCTCCTCTGCGACCTCCGAGCTTGCGACGGTCTCATTCGCGATGACCAGAATCCGGCGCCGAACATCGCCAGGGTTCGGCATCGTGAAACTCCTCTCGTCCCCCCTCACCGTACACCGCACTGGCTGTGGACCTGCGCGCATCACCGGCATCGAGCGCCGCCTGTCGGTTGAGTGCCCGAGCGGGCCCCGGGAAGCCGCCGAGCACCGCGCAGCAGGTCCCGGCACGATTCGGGACCATCGATCGGTCGCCGATCCGCTCCACACCGTGCATGGCCCGGGACTCCCGGAGATCGGAGGTCTCCGGTACCGGTCGAGCCCCGATCGTCAGGCACGGCCGGTCGTGTGCCGTTGGGCGCCGACAACGAGCGCAAGGTCGGCGGCCTGCCGGAGGCCCTGGCCGCGGTCGCGACGAGTCGGGCCCCAGTGCCGACAGATCTGCGACCGATCCCCCGCCGCACTCGCGGGGCGTCGGCGCTTGCCGGATCCCGGCCTATGATGGAGCGGTCTCCGGGGGTCTCGCGGATCTGCGTGACGTCTGCCCGACCAACGCTACGCGCGACGCACACGAGAGGTTCTCAAGATGCCGCCTGTACATCCGCTTCAGATCGAAGGCCGACTTGACGAGCCGCTGTCGCGTTGGCTATGGCTGGTCAAGTGGTTCCTGGCGATTCCCCACGTCGTGGTCTTGGTGTTCCTCTGGATCGCCTTCGCGGTCCTGACTCTGGTCGCGTTCGTGGTGCGGCTGTTTACCGGACGCTATCCGCGCGGCATCTTCGAGTTCAACGTCGGCGTGCTGCGATGGACCTGGCGGGTCAGTTACTATGCCTTCGGCGCGCTGGCCACCGACCGCTACCCGCCGTTTTCGCTGGCGGACGCGCCCGGGTACCCCGCCCGGCTCAACATGAGCTACCCCGAGCACGCCGGCCGGCGGGGCCTGCCGCTGATCGGATGGTGGATCCTCGGCATCCCGCAGTACGTGATCGCAGGAATCCTTACCGGCAGCTCGGGCCTGCATCCGATCAGCGTGGTCGGTGTGCTGGTGCTGGTCGCGATGGTGTTGTTGGCGGTGGGCGGCTCCTATCACCGCGGCATCTTCGATCTGGTGATGGGATTCAACCGCTGGGCCTTTCGCGCGACGGTGTTTGCGTCCTTCATGACCGACGACTACCCGCCGTTCCGGTTGGATGCCGGCGGCGCTGAGCCCGGAGCCAGCGCGGAGTCGCCCGACGCTAGCGCGCCAGCCTGATCGACGGTTCGGCGTTTCGATGCGACGCAGGGTCGCCGCTGGCGGCCCGGAGGCTCGCCGAAGCGGCAAACGACGGGGCACGCCATACCCGCCGGCGTGCCCGCCATGCGCGACCCGGAGGTCCCGGGATGAAGGAACGAAACCCCGACGAGCTGGTTCCGTTCAACCGCTGGATGGCGAGCACGATCCGACGCGACACGGGCGACCGGCCACCGGTCGCGTGAAACCGGTCGCGCCAGCACGGCGCGGCCCCGATTCGGGGGTCCTAGAGCGATGCTTCAGTGCTGATCGGATCTCGTCCGAGCGCCCGCAGCGCGTCCTCGATCGAGGCGATCACGATCTCAAACACCTTGACGCGCGCGTACTGCTTGGACTCGGCGGCCACGACATGCCACGGCGCCGCAGGGTGGTCGGTCGCGGCGAGCATGTCCCCTACCGCCTCCTCGTAGTCGGCGCGGTGCGAGAGGTTGCGCCAGTCCTCACCGGTCAGCTTCCAGCGCTTGAGCGGGTCGCGCTCCCGGTCTCGGAACCGGCGCAGTTGCTCGTCCTCGGAGATGTGCAGCCAGAACTTGACGATCACTGCCCCCTCGGTCGCGAGCCCTTGCTCCCATTGGACGATCTGCGGATAGGCGCGCCGCCACTCCGGTTCGGTGGCGAGCCCCTCGACGCGTTCCACCATCACCCGCCCGTACCACGACCGGTCAAGCACCGCCATCCCGCCCCAGCCGGGCAGCGCCGATAGGAAGCGATGCAGGAAGTGATGGCGGCGCTCATCGGGGCTGGGCGGCCCGCACTGCGTGACGCGGACGTGCCGCGGATCTAACGGGCTGACTAGCCGCCGAATGCAGCCGCCCTTGCCGGACGCGTCCCAGCCCTCAAAGACCACGCAGAGCGGCGGTCCGAGTTGGCCGCCGGCGATCAACCCCCCGAGCTGCAGCCGCAGCGCGAGCAGCCTGCGCTGGGCGGCGAGGATGCGCCGCTCGCTGTCACTCGCAGACAGCTTGAGCCGTAGGTCTGCATCGTCTAACGAGGCCACCGCCAACATCCTCTCAGTTGTCTGCGAACCACGCTGCCATCCTTCCCAGGGGCACGCACCCGCGCCGGGCCCGGGGCCGCGTCCGGGTGCGCCCCATCCTCATCGATCAGACGCCCGGACGACAGACCCGTCACGACGCACGGGTGGCGTTCCCGGGCGCCGCACACCGGACCAGAGGACCCCACTACTTGCAGGCCTTGTCCGAGAGCCGAAGCTGTCGGGCGCCAGGTGGGACAGCCAGGGACGCACGCCCGGTATGCTCGACGCCGCCGGGGACTCCAACGCCGGCCGGTTCGCTCCCCCGCGGGGCCAGCGTCTCGGCGACTCGGGCGGTGCCGAGCACGCTCGGCTCATCGGGACCCCGGTCCAGACCCACTCGACCGGTTACGACATCCCGGACGCACCCGACATATCGGGTCAGCGCTCTGCGGCGCGCGTCCTGAGGTCACTTACCGCGAGCTCCTCGCCGGCGGTTGCCCCGATTGGCCGAATCGAAGAGCTTCTCTGCCGCGGCGACGGCGCGAGCGCCGGCTTCTTTGCCCGCCAGGAACCGATCGGCCCTGGATCCCGCCGTCAACCGGTAGCGACGTCGAAACTGCTCTGCGAAGTTGCGGACGATGAAGTCGCGCCGATTGCGCGCCAGATCGACCTCGGCCGCACTCAGTTGGTGTTCGATCATTTGCGCCTCCGCTGTTGCCGCGAACGCCTCGGAGCTCGGCGTCGAGGTGGTCGCGAGTCCGTGGTCGAACGTCGCGGTGAGAAAAGGGTCCATATAGACATGGTATTCCCCCGAAACAAATGTTCGAGGGCGAAGCGGTCAAGGTGCGGCAGCCGGGCCACGACCGAGCCGCTCCCGCAACGTCTTGCAACCCATGTCAACGCCCGTTGGTCTTCGCGGCGGTCATCGTCGGCCAAGAGAACAGCACCGCGCGAAGCAGGGCTGTTCCGAGAGCCGAAATGGTGGCTCGGGGAGCGCCGGGAGCGTCGCGAAACGGATCGCACTCGCCGGCGCTGTGAGCCGGGTCAGTACCGCTGTCGCCGACGACCCTTGGCCGCGCGTTGCATGCTCGCGAGTTCGTCGAGGGACTGACCGGAACCGATCGCGACACAGGTCAATGGGGACTCGGCAACGTGGACGGGAATCTGGGTCTCGTGCCGCAGGCGTTCATCGAGCCCGCGCAACAGCGCACCACCCCCGGCGAGCATGATGCCGCGATCCATGATGTCGGAGGCCAGCTCAGGAGGAGTCTTATCGAGGGTGGTCGTGATCGCCTCGAGGATCTGGGTGACTGGGTCGCGCAAGGCGTTGCGCACCTCGGCGCCAGAGAGCGCGACGGTCGTGGGCAACCCGGTGGTCATGTTGCGTCCCCGGACCTCGACGTGGTCGCTATCGGCCACGGGGTACGCCGAGCCGATCTCCAGCTTGACCGCCTCCGAGGTCTGGGCGCCGATCATCAGATGGTGCTCGCGCTTGACCCACGCCGTGATGGCCTCATCCATCTCATCACCGCCTACCCTGATCGACACGGACACGACGATGCCGCCAAGGGAGATCACTGCCACCTCACTCGTGCCCCCGCCGATGTCGACGATCATGCTCCCGGTCGGTTCGGCGACCGGGAGGCCCGCGCCGATCGCCGCTGCCATGGGCTCCTCGATCAGGTACGCCTGACGTGCTCCTGCCGACAGCGTTGCCTCCTCGACGGCGCGCCGCTCCACGCCAGTGACGCCAGACGGCACGCAGACCACGACGCGCGGACGCGCCCACCGACCCTTCGCGACGGCGTGGATGAAGTACCGCAGCATCTGCTCGGTCACGCCGAAATCGGCGATCACGCCGTCCTTGAGCGGTCGGATCGCTGTGATGTTGCCCGGTGTGCGGCCGAGCATGCGTTTGGCCTCGGTGCCGACCGCGTAGACCTCGCCCGTATCCCGGTCGATGGCAACGACCGAGGGCTCAGACATGACGATGCCGTGTCCGCGGACGTAGACCAAGGTGTTCGCGGTGCCGAGGTCCACGGCAATGTCGCGGCTGCCGAACGCACGCAGGGAGCCCGGGACCTGGATCTGTCTGTTCCTTGTCCTCGGTGACCGGTCTCGGAAGAGAAGTAGCAGAGATTGGCGGCGACTGCGTCTGACGGCGCCGCTGCAGCTCGATGTTCGGAGTCCCAGGATGCACTCGCTGAGTCGTCGCTCCCGGAGCGGACGCCCGCCGGCCTCGACGCGAACGGGACGCGCCGCAGTGCGCGCGGCCCCGTGATGGGCCGAACCTGGTCGGCCGGTATACGGTCGCCGCGTAACGCTGTGCGACCCGCATCGAGCGGTGGGTTCGCTGCCGGCACCTTGCGGGTTGGCGGGCCGCTGCGCGCGACCGGTCACGCATCCGCGGGTGGCGCGCCTGGGGCATATCGCACGGGGAGCGCCCTCGGGCGTCGCCTCAGCCGTCGGCGAGATCGCGGTCAGATCGGGACGCGCGCGCCGAGACTCGTGACCGGTCCCGGAAGGTCACCCCTCGACCTGATAGATCCGCATCGGCTCGGGGACGCCCTTGAGCACATGATCGCCCCGTTCGTGAAAGCGCAGGTCCGAGCCCACGGTGAGATCCTTCACGGTACGTGTCGTGAAGACCTCACCGGGCCCGGCGAGCGAGCAGACGCGGGCCCCGACGTGCACGGCGATGCCCCCGACGTCGTCGCCCCGCAGCTCGATTTCGCCGGTGTGGACGCCCGCGCGCATCTCGATGCCGAGCGGCCGGATCGCTGTCGAGAGGGTGAGGGCGCAATGGACCGCGCGCGCGGGTCCGTCGAAGGTGGCAAGGAAGTCGTCGCCGCGGCGATTGATTTCGCGTCCACGAAAGCGGTCAACCTCTCGCCGCGTGATCTCGTCGAAGCGATCCAGCACTCGCCTCCAGTCGGAATCGCCAAGGTCCACGGCGTGCTCGGTCGAGGCCACGATGTCGGCGAACAGGACCGTCGCGAGGACCCGCTCGGGTGCCGGAAGGGGCCTCGCGCCGGTCAGGAACTCCTCGATCTCGCCGAGGATCGCCTCGCTGTCACCGAACCACGGGATGTGATCGATGCCCGGGACCTCGACATATCGGGCACCGGGGATGCCGCTGGCCAAGGCCCGGCCACCTTCGACGCGAAGAATCGGGTCGTCGGTTCGGTGGAGCACGAGCGTCGGCACCGAGACGGCCGCCAGCACGGATGACACGTCAATCGCGGCCGACATCCGAATCAGCGCGGTGGCGGCGCCCGGCGTCGCGCACTGCCGCTCGGTGCGCGCCAGCGCCGCTCGCAGCTTCTCGTCGATGGTGACGCTGGCACATCGTCGGGCGAGTACCTCGCCGGTGCCCCACTCCGATTCGATAGACCGGATCAACGCGGCGCCGTTGTCGAGCTGGGCGTCGCTGCGTCGAGCATACGAGCCGTAGAGGACGAGGCGATCCACCCTGTGCGGATACGTCGCGGCGAAGAGGATGCTCATCGGGCCGCCCTCAGAGATGCCGAACAAGCTTGCCCGCGTCGAGCCGACGGCGTCGAGCACGGCGCGCACGTCGTCCATGCGCGTCTCCAGCCCCGGCAGGGCACTGACGGCAACCCGGTCCGACAGCCCGGTACCACGCTTATCGAACAAGATCAGTCGCGAGAACGACGCCAGCCGCAAGAGAAAGTCGGCCGCGGCCGGCACCTCCCAGGTCATCTCCAGATTCGATACGAAGCCCGGGACCATCACCAGATCCCGCGGACCCGCGCCGATCACCTGGTACGCGATGTGTAATTCACCGCTGCGTGCGTAACGCGTCTCCGGCGGCTCGATCACTCCGCCAGTCTCCCCCCGAACGACACGAGAGTGCAAGGTCCGTGGCCCGGCGGCCCGCGCGCTGACGGCCGCCCGACCGCCCCGTGGGGCCCTGGAGCCGCGTGTCCGGCCGCGTGCACCGGGAGGTCGGGGGCGGTGCCGGTGCAACCCGTCTCCGCCGGCGTCGTCAATAGACCGACCGGCGGCGTACCGCCAGTGTTCATCTTGCCGTTCCTCAGGCCGCGAGAACGACCGGGACACCGTCGAGCTCGGGTACTGGCCGACCTCGATACGCCGAGCAACGCGGGTGGAGTTATGCGGGTCGCTCGGAGCTGTCCCAGTGGGCTCGTGGAGTCTTCCCCTCATGACGACCCGCTGGCGCGGGAGCTTCGCCGTCAGTTCCGGCGCGGTGCCGTGTGCCCGGGCCTGTCGCGGCGACCGGCGCCTCGCCAGGCCACTCGGGCGACGCGGTCAGTCCCGCGCCGCTTAGGGGACGAGAATTCCTCGACCTTGCAGCCGGCCGGCCTCGAGGTCGTCTATGGCGTCGTTGACTGCGTCGAGCGGGTAGGTACGCGTGTGCAGCGCGACGCGATCGGTCTGGGCAAGCACCATCAGCTCGACGAGATCGGTGTAACTGCCGACGAGGTTGCCCAGAATGTTGCGGTCGCTGGAGATCACGTCGATGGTTTCCACGTGCAGGGTCCCGCCGTAGCCAATGATGAAGTGGCTACCGGCGCGCCTCGTCAACCGCCAGCTATCGCGCTCTGCCCCGTCTTCGGCCACGAAGTCGAGCACGACGTCGGCGCCGAGTCCGTGGGTGAGCTCAAGGACCCGCTGGACGTGGCCGCCGTCGGCGAGTACGACCTCGTCGGCGCCCCAGTCAGTCGCCAGCCGCAGGGCGGCCGGGTTCGTGTCAACCGCAATGATCCGCGTCGCGGACAGGGTACGAAGGAGCTGGATGCCGATGTGGCCCAGCCCACCGGCCCCGACCACCAGGCAAGCAGTGCCCGGCTGCAGTCGCGGCAGGGCCTTCTTCACCGCGTGGTAGGCGGTGAGGCCGGCATCGGCGAGCGCCGCCACGGCGCCCGGCTGCGTGCCGGGGTTCAGCTTGACGACTGACCGAGCCGAGGTTCGCACCAGCTCGGCCATGCCGCCGTCGGCATCCATGCCCGGGAACGCACTGGCCTCGCAATGCACGTCGTTGCCCGCTCGGCACGGGAGGCAGAAGCCGCAGGTCATGAGCGGGTGCAAGATCACCGCGTCTCCAGGTTCCAGGTGCTCCACCCCGGCGCCGACCTCTCGGACCCAGCCGGCGGTCTCGTGCCCGAGGGTGAAGGGCAGGCTCACGCCGGAGCGGTCCGCCAACTGACCCTGGACGATGTGCAGGTCAGTCCGGCACAGCCCTGCTCCGCCGACGTCGACCAGCACATCGAGTGGGCCACGCAGGACCGGTTCGGGCACCTCCTCGACCACCGGCCGCTCTCCGTACCGGTGCAACCGAACCGCTCTCATCGCGGGCCTCCTTGTGGACGTGGGTGCCGAAGCGGGCCTCACCTGCGCGACGCCGCCCGACACGGACATCGGGCGGACAGGCTCACCGCAGCGTCTAACGGCGCACGGCGGCTTCGTCGAAGGGCGCCCCGTGGGGCGTCGCTTGCCCCTCAGCGTCTCCGCCAGAGTCCGCGTCAAACCACGCTGACGCGCAACTACGCCACGTACGGCGACCATGGTTGGCGGCGTGGGCAGCGCGCACGGGATTGGCCAACTAGCGGGAGTCGGCCGCGGCAAGAATCTCGCGCGCGGCGTCGAGGTCGGACGGGTGCACGAAGATGCTTATCTGTCCGGCGAGGACGCCGGCGAAGGCCGAGTCGGGGACCGAACGGGTCATGCCGCACTCAAGGCCGGCCGTGCGGAGGAGGTCGCAGACCATGTCGGCCTCGAACCTATTCATCACGCTCGTCACGGGAACCGGCTCCTCCATCCGCAAACCGTAGCGGATCCACGATTGTCACTCTGGAGCTCCGCCGTCTCGATCACCGACGCCTCGGGTCACGCTCTCGCCGGTTGCCAGGCCGCCGCGCTCCTTTCTCGCTGACAAGACCGCGGGGAAGGACGACGTGCCCACTCGCATGGAGCAGTGAGCTGGAGCTTCCCGTCTGTCGTGGACACGATTCCTGGGTCTGGCGGATGCTCCTAACGCGCTCGTGGCATCCGCCCAATCTCGCCCCGCACCCCTGCCGGCGAGTGGGGGCGTGACCCGCACACGGGCGAGATGAGTTCGTCCGCATTGACACGCGCACGCGATGGTGGGACCGTGATTGAGACTCATCATCCCGGGCCCCGCGCATCGGACGCGGAGCCCCCGTGATCTTCGCTCCCGTGCAACCGCATGGGTCCGCGGTGCCGTAGATGGTCTCGGCGACAGAGCCGCTTCGATGCTGGCGCTTCGCTGGGGCCTCCCACCGGACAAACCTCCTAGTACCTGCGAAGCTCCTTGGATAAGGGAGCACCACCCATGAGTAGGCACCCCGTCGGCCAGAACCCGTACGGGAACGCAACCACGAGGCCGCCCGTGACGACGGCGCCCCCGACGGACACCGGAACCCCGAGCACGTCGGTTTGGCCGATCGCCCCCGCAGTCCGGATGCCGATCGCAGGATCGATCGGCATCAAGCGGGCTATGGATGGCGCACCGCCACCGAGTGGCCCCACCCTGCTCAATCAACCGGTGACCATCACCGCGCCGCAGCCAACGGTGCCCCCCGTCCACGCGTGGGCGGTGACGGTCATTCGCCGAGCATCCACCTCGACCGGTGCCCACGTCGTCGGCCGAATCACGTTCGCGGCGCCAGACGCCGACGCCGCCCGTCGCCTCGCCGAGGCAGCGCTCACCGAACGTCGCGCGCAGCCCGCTTGCAGCAGTGACTCATCGGTCTGGTCGCTGGGCGCGCTCACACCCCTCGACGCCGGGGCGCCGGGAACCGGACGGTATCGAGTCACCTTCACCCTCTGGGAGTCGCGCGAGGACCGATTTGAACGTCGAACCGTCCACGACATGGAGCTCTGGGCGACGGACGCCACAACTGCACGACATATTGCGCAACTCAGCGTTCAGTCACTGCCTCAGTACATCGGGGCGTGGCGCATCCAAGGCGTCGCGCGGATCAGCGATGAAAGCCCGGCCTACGCCACCTGACATGTGGACCGGCTCGAGGCTGGACCGGGTCCGACCCCTTGCCTCACCCCTGCCTGCTTGTTGGCGGGTCGAGACGGCGTGCACCACCCTGCCGGCATTACGTCACACGTCGGCCGGTCTTTCGCTTGTCGCCCGTTGGTCGGCGTCGGGGCATCGTCTGGACACCCTCCGGCCCCGCGACCGGCGCCGGAGGCAGGGCAGCGTGCGCTGACGTCATGGAGACCCTCGGAGAGCCATCGGCGGGCGGGCGACCCCGTCGGCCCCGAGTCTCGCGGGGGTGCCGATGGCCTCGCGCCGCGGATCGGGACGCCGCTGGCCGCATTCCTGCGCATCGGGGATGCCTCGACTGCCTCAGAAGACGCCAGCGGTCATCCCGGTTCGAGCTCCGATTCGGGACCTCACACATCGCACCACGAGGCGCCGGCGCTTCGCACGACCGATAGCATTGGCACTGAGCGAGGAGCGTATGGCGATCCCACGACAGGCAGCCACAAGGACCCTGGCGTTCCTCTTCACCGATATCGAGGGAAGCACGGGGCTCTGGGAGCGTTTCCCCCAGTCGATGAAGGGCTCGCTCGAGCGCCACGATGCGATCCTGCAGGACGCGGTGGAGGGGGCCCGGGGCGAAGTCGTAAAGACCACCGGGGACGGTCTCATGGCCGTCTTCGGATCCGCCGGTGACGGCGTACGCGCCTGCCTGCACGCCCAGCTCGCCCTCGCGAACGAGCCATGGACCGAGGCCGGCCCACTCCGGGTCCGCATGGGGCTCCACGCAGGAGAGGCCACCCCGAGCGGCGGCGACTACCACGGCCCGGCCGTCAATCGCGCTGCCCGCATCATGGCGGCGGGCCACGGTGGCCAGGTGCTCCTGTCGGGCGCTGCGGCCGCACTCGTCGTAGACGAGCTACCGGAGGGCGCGACGCTACGGGATCTCGGTGAGCATCGGCTCAAGGATCTCGGGCGCCCGGAGCGCGTCTTCCAACTCGTGGTCCCCACCCTCTCGGCCAACTTTCCACCGCTCGCGACGATCGATGACCGGTCGCGTGATCTCCCGGTCGAACCGTCCGCGCTCGTCGGGAGAGAGCGGGAGCTGGAACAGATCGAGGGACTCCTGCGAGACGCGGATGTGCGCCTCCTGACGCTGGTCGGGCCGGGCGGCATCGGCAAGACCCGGCTGGCGCTGCGTGCCGCTGCGAACCTCGGCGACGCGTTCGACGACGGGGTGTTCTTCGTCAATCTCGAGGCCACCCGGGATGCCGCCTCGGTGCTCGTCGCCATCGCCCGCGCCGTCGGGCTTGCCGATGCAGGCGAGGGTGCGCAGCTTGACGAGCTCGTCAGCCGCCTGAAGGATCGGCGGTGTCTGGTCGTCCTTGACAACTTCGAGCAGGCGATGGCTGCTGCACCTTCGGTGGCTCGGCTTCGAGACGACTGTCCCGGCCTGAAGGTGCTCGTGACGAGCCGCGAGGTGCTCAACGTCCGCGGTGAACACCGCTTTCCGGTCCCTCCCCTGGCGTTGCCCGAGGACGCCGCCACGCAGCGCTCCGCGGAGCAGTTGATCGGGTACGAGGCGATTCGGCTCTTCGTCGAGCGCGCCCAGGCAGTTCGTCCTGATTTCCGGCTGACCGACGAGAACGCCTCCGCCGTCGCGGAGATCTGCCTGCGCGTTGACGGCCTTCCACTGGCCATCGAGCTGGCCACGGCGCGAATCGGCCTGTTCTCGCCGGAGGCGCTGCGGGACCGGTTGGGGAGCCGGCTGGCCCTCCTGCGCAGCGGGGCGCGCGACCTGCCCGAGCGCCAGCAGACGTTGCGGGCGGCGATCGATTGGAGCTATCAACTGCTCGACCCGGGAGAGCAGCGATTGTTCGAACTGCTCTCGGCATTCGCCGGGACGCAGGTCGAGGCCGTTGAGGCGATCGCGGGCAGCCTCAACGGGCGCCTTGCTGGTGTCGACGCGCTTGACGGGCTTTCCTCGCTCGTCGACAAGAGCCTCGTGCGCCGAGCCGACCCCGGCGACGGGCAGCCTCGCTTTGTCATGCTCGAGACGATCCGCGAGTACGCAGCCGAGCGGCTCGACGACCTGCCCGACTTCGGCGCGGCCGCGCGACGGGCCCATGCGCGCTACTTCGCCGACTTCATCCAGAGCCAGACCACCGAGCTCAAGGGTGCGGGCCGTGCCCGGGCCCTGGTCACGATGGCCGCAGAGGTCGAGAACCTGCGCCTCTGCTGGCGCTACTGGCTGGCGGCGCAGGATCTCGATCGACTCAACAGTCTCGTCGATGGCCTCTGGACCTTCTACGACGGGGAAGGCTGGTACCGAGCCACGATTGAACTCGCATCCGGCCTCCTCGCCGTCCTCGCCTCGACCCCTGCAACACCGGAGCGCGCGGCCACCGAGGTGACACTGCGGATGAGCCAGGCGAGGGCGCTACTGGCGATGGAGGGGTATACGGCCGCCGTGGAGGCTGAATACGCCCGCGCGCTCGAGCTCACCGCGGACGACCGCCCCCGGTCGTTCCCGGTCCTGCGGAGCCTGGCGAGCTATTACACCGCCCGCGCAGAGTTCGAGAACGCGGCGCAGTGCGGGCGCGAGATCCAGGCACTGGCCGACCGCCAGAACGATCCCAGCATGCGCGTGGACGGAAGCGTCTTCGTTGGTACCTCACTTGGTTTCCTGGGCGATCTCCACGCCGGCAACGAACAGCTCGATCGGGCGATCGCCTCGTTCGAGGCGCACGACTACCGCTCATCCCGCTTCCGGCTCGGGAGCGACCAACGGGTCCCGTGCCTGACGACCTCGGCGTTGTTCCTCTGGCTGCTGGGTTGGCCGGACCGCTCGCTCGAGCGGGCGGATCGTGCCCTTGCGCTGTCCGTGACGGTGGAGCACCCCTCGACGCGCGCCTACGCGCTCTTTCACACGGGCCTCCTGCACCTTTGGCGGCTCGAGCCAGACGTTGTGCGATCGCGCGCGCTAGGGATGCTCGAAGTCGCCGACGATAGCGACCTCCGGATCTGGCGGGCGCTCGGCACGTTCCTCCTTGGGGCCGCGTCCGTGGGGCTCGGCGACGTTGAGGACGGCGTGTCCGGGATCCGCGAGGGGATTGACCTCTACCAGGACATGAAGACGCCCCCCGTGTTCTGGCCGATGTTGCTCGGCGTCCGCGCTGGCGCGTGCGCGCTGGCCGGCTTGACAGACGAGGGGCTGGCCTTCGCCGACCAAGCCGTCGCGCTCGCCGGTGAGAACAGCGCGATGCCGCTGCTCCCCGAATTGTTCCTGGTCAAGGGCGACCTGCTGGCCGGCGCCGACCGGACGACCGACCACGGCCCAGTCTTTTGGTTCCGACGCGCGCTGGAGTCAGCACAGGCGCTCGACGCGCGGATGTCCCAGCTCCGAGCGGCGACCAGGCTCTGCCGCATGCCGCAGGAGTCGTCAGATGCGCAGCAGTCGCGTCGGCTACTCGAATCGGTCTACGCGACGTTCGCGGAGGGCTTCACGACCGCCGACGTCTCTGCGGCGAGGGATCTGCTCACGGGCTGATCCGTCCGCGGCACGCCAACCCGAAGTCAGGCTGCCGCTCCTCAACGGCACCGGGACACGCCGCAGCGCCACATAGGCGCTGCCCGGACCCGAAGCGGCGCAGGAGTTCCTCCACCACCCGTACGCCCACATACGCCGCGCGGCCCGATCCGGCACCGACGAACGGGGGGGTCGATGAACCCGGTGTGGCGCCTTTGACTGGTTCGGGCACCGGCGCGCTACTGGGCAGGCGGGCGGCACTGGGGTTCAGCCGCCCGCCTGCAAGATCATCAACGTGTGAGCGCCGAGCCAGGTTCAATGGTGGGCCGAAAAAAAAGGGCGGCGGAGTCAGACGACGCACGCGCCGATTAGATGGCGCGAGCTTTCTCGGGGCCACCAGATGAGCGGCCGAAGCCCAAGGCCGAGGTCTGAGCCCTGCCCCGCATCAAGTCGTCGACGAAGTCCGCTCGCTGCGTCGGGTGTCGTTGCCCGACCAGGCGGCCGCCGCGCTTAGTAGGGGTTTGCCAAGAGCCGAAGACGGGAGGTCAACCCCCTGTGACCTGCCGCGTGTAAGGCCGCAGGTCCTACGGACCTGTGGCCGCGTTCTCGACGGGCTCTCGCCCCAGCACCGCTTGTCCCCCAAGCGTCTCCCCCAGAGTCCGCGTCAGCACGAAAGACGCGAGCTGGTCGCCCGATACGTCGAGCCGCCGACGCAGCGTCGCGACACCAATCAGGGACGGCTAACCTGATCCACGCGGACGCGCAACACCCGCCACCGGCGCTCGTTGTCGTGGACCAGGATCGACCCTGCGGCGGAGAGATCGGCAGCGATGGCGATCGCCGCCGGCGATCCCGCCGCGCGGGCGAACCACGGCCGCGCGCACTGCGCTCTTCTCACATCGTGTGGTGCACCCCCTTCATCGCGTCGGGATCGACCATGCAGGAGGCGTCGATCGCCGGCGCCGATGCGGTCGCCCCCACGGCGACCGCATCTGACGGCAATGGATCTCTCGCGCGCACTGCCCGCGCTTAGTGGCCCGCGAGCGTGACTTCCCAGGTGAGGTTGTCGCCGTGCTGTTGGGTCCAGAACCACCGCCAGTGGGAGGACTTCAGGTTCGGCACCCTGGCGCCGAGAATTCCGTCGGAACCCGGGTCGCCGTTGGAGACGTGGACGCCTGTGATCTCGTTGTCGCCCTCGTTCTTCCCATATCCGCCGTTCGCGGAGTCGAGCGTCGCCGACGGGTCACGGCCCTCGCCAAGCCAGCGAATCGGCTGGACGCCGGTTGCGTAGTTCGTGCGGACATCGAAGACGTACCCGGAGTCAAGTGCCTTCCGCTGCGTGTGAAGCGTATCGCCGGCGTCTTCGACGAACGTCACTTGGTTGCGCGAGAGGAAGGTCACGTTGTCGAGACCGCTGACGGCCTCGGTGTCGTTGTAGAACAGCGACAGCGTGCCGGTGTTCGCAGACGGTCCGGATTGGGTGAGCTCCATGATCGAGCCCCAGCCACCCGCACCGCCGACGCCGGAGGTCGGGTTTCCGTTCTCGGGGCTGGTTGCGTCGGTGTCGCCGGTCTCGTCGAAGAAGAACTGGGTGAAGTGGCTCCCGGGACGGAACTGACCGTTCTCCGGGCGCTTGAAGGGCGTCGCGCCGGCGGCCTTGGCAAGGGTGTTGGCCTGGAAGGGGGCGGTGCCGTCCGTCCCCGTGTCGTGGATCGTGATCCACCTCGTCGCGAACGACGAGCCGTAGACGTGCTCCGCGACCTGGTCCGGTGCCATCAGCGCCGCTTGCGATGCATAGGTGATCGGCGCGTTGGCGTGATTGAGGACCTGCAGAACCTGGAGCTTCCCCTTGGTGAGGTCGTTCGCCGTCGTCGGCACGAAGCGGTAGATGAAGCTGTTCGGTCGCTTGGCGGTAGTTGCCGCGTTGTTGTTGTTGGAGTCGGTCTTAAAGGCGCCGCCAACATCCTCGACGATCCAGACATTGCCCTTCGAGTCGTTCTGGACGCCCTCGTAGCCTCCGCGGCCCAGCGAGCCGGAGACGTCGGTGACCGTCGACGGGAAGGTCGCGGTCCCCGCGTAGGTTGGCGCCGAGGAATTCTCAGTAGTGAACAAGAGTCGATGCGCCCAAGGGTCCCAGGTGGACCCATCGATACCCTGGATCGGGTTGCCGTTGGCATCTTTGGTGGCCAGCAACGTCACGCGGTGCTTTGTGTCTGCGTCGAGATTAATCCGCGTGATGTATCCCTGGCTGAGGCTGGTGCCCGGAATGGCTGCGCCCACCTCATGACCCTGGAAGAGAAAGTGGGTCCCATAGTTGTAATTCGGGTCCGCGCCGGTCTGATGTTTGAGGACCAGATAGGTGTTCTTGTCTGGTTCGGTCTTCTGCGCCTCCGTCGTGCTCCCCTTGGCGGGCACCATCTGCGGAAGCGTCGCGTTGTCGGGGCTGGGAGTGTCGTTCTCGTACCCGTAGTTGGTAACGATTCCCACAGGGTTCTCGAGCGGCATGGCACCATATGCCACGGGAGCTTGGCGCAGCTGCGGGGACAGCTGGGACGCGGGTGCGTATCCGGCGGCTTTCGGCTGAGCAGCGACGGAGGTCAGGCTCGGTTGGTCGTTGCCGAAGGCAAGTCCGGCAACCGCAATCGCGGTGACTCCGGCGATGGCTGTTCCCGCAACGACGTGGCGCTTTCTCATAGGTATCTCCTGTGCGAGCTTGTCAGGATGGTGGGGACTGCCGGGGCGACGTGGACGCGGAGACGCCGGTCCAGGCAAGTTGGCGTCAGCGGGGGGCCGACGCGACTCAGGAGCACATGACGCCGGCATCGGCAACCCTCCGCTCGGACGGCGGCTCGACGGCGGCTGGGAACAGCCTCGTCGACGATGGGACGTCCATACGTTGCCTGGAGGTGTCGGCGAGGTTTCAGCGTGTTTCAGCCGAGCCGTGTGCGGGCTCGGGCGCGGCCGCGATCGGTCCGGCGACAAGGCCGTGACCAGGACGACGATCAGCGGCGGCCGAGTCCCCCAGAGTCTCCCCCAGGGCCTGCGACCATCCCCCAGAGTCGTCGAACCGGCTCAGAACGACTTGTCCGGAAACGAGATTTGCCCAGGCCATATGGCTGACGAGCGCCCTTGCACCCATCCTCGTGTTTCGTGGGCCCGCCGGCGCAGCCAGGGCGAAGTCTCGACATCAAGTGCTGTCCGCCGACGCGTGAAGCCGTCGGTCGAATACTGTCTCTTCGATCGGGCCTCGGGATCCAAAGGAGGTCACCGTGGAGGTGGCCACGATTCGAACCGTCCATGCCGACGGACTGAAGCTCACCTACCGCGAGATCGGATCCGGACCGGCGGTCCTCCTGCTCCACGGCTGGCCAACGTCCTCGTTTCTTTGGCGGCGGGTCATGCTGCCGATTTCGCGCGCCAGCCGCGTCATCGCTCTCGATCTGCCGGGGTTCGGCGCGTCGGACAAGCCGCGTGGCATCCGGTACGACTTCACGTTCTTCGAACGAGCTCTCGATCAGTTTCTCGAACGGGTGGGCGTTGATGAGGTGGGTCTCGCCGTCCACGATCTAGGCGGTCCGGTCGGGCTTCATTGGGCACTCCATCGGCCCGAACGCGTGCCGAAGCTCGCGCTGCTAAACACGCTGGTGTACCCGAGGTTCTCAGACACCGTGAGGGAGTTCGTGCACACCTGCAGCACACCGGGCCTAAGGGAACAGATCACGTCCCCAGCCGGTCTGGAGTCGATCATGCGGCTCGGCCTCGCCGATCCGGAACGCCTCACCACCGAGGTGCTCGCTGCCGTCCAACGCCCGTTCCGCACTACCGACGCCCGTCTTGCTCTCGCGGAGGCGGCAATCGGCTTGGAGCCGAGAGGGTTCGTGGACATCTCTCGGAGACTGTCAGCGGTCCGCTGCCCAGTTCGCCTCGTCTACGGGGAGCGTGATCGGTTGCTCCCTGACGTGTCGGAGACCATGGCCCGAGTACGGACAGACATCCCGCACGCGGAAGTCACGGCCCTCCCTGACTGTGGTCACTTTCTCCAAGAGGAGGCACCCGACACCGTCGGCGAACTCCTCGCGCGCTTCTTCGCGACCTGAAGCGCGATGAGACCGGGGCGCCGGTCTACATCGGTCGGTGCGAAGGCGCTCGTCGGAGCGTGATGACGGGCCGGCCCGTCGATCCACGGCTGCAGCCGATCGTTCGAGGTGTTCCTCAACGGATGCGGGTCCCGATCGGCGAAGGCGGTGACACCGCGGAAAGCCTTTCGGCGGCGGTACACACCGAAAGCTCGACGGCGCGCGTGAACGCCGCAACCTGATCCGGCGCGGGTTTGCCGCGACAGAAGTCAAGGCCCACAGCCTCGACCGGCAGATCACCTACGTCTTTCATGGCGGATCCCATATGACCGAAGTACGTCGAGAGCGCGATCTTGGGCCGATCCGTTTGGCCGCCGATCCGTTGGTAGGTCCACGTTGGCGGCGGCCATGCTCCCCCAGTTGCACCGACGGATCGATCCCGCGACCTCGTCCAGCTCCGCAGTGGTCACCGTTCCAGCCCAGAAGCCCTCGAGCGCCCATTTGCGCGCGCGGTCGCGTCCGATTCGGGGCATTCTGTGCGGGACAGCAGTTCTCGTCGGGTCTCCCTTGAAAGGTTGGTACTGCAGCAGTGGCCGGCGGCCAGGGCACCGGCCAGCACATGGCCGGCGGAGGACGCACGCTTGTCTGCCGAGCTACGAGCCCCTCACTCCGACAATGACATCGCGCAGAACAGTTGCTCCGGAATGCTCGACGTCGCGCGTCGCGGTGAGCAGGATGACTCGTCGGCCCTTGCTCGCCTCCCGGAGCTTGGACACGACGTCGGCCCCTGGAGGCTGCGCGAGTTCCGCCCGGTAGCGCCGGGAGAACTCAGGGAAGCGCTTGGGGTCATGTCCATACCACCGCCGCAGCTCGGTACTTGGCGTGGCGTCCTTAACCCACTGGTCCAGATCGACGGCGTCCCGCGACCGGCCGCGTGGCCACAGCCGGTCGACGAGCACGCGATACTCGTTGCCCTGGCGCCCAGGGTCGTCGTAGACCCGGACGATCTCGACGGGGTCGCTCAGCATCTTCCTACGCCTGCCACCCGCTCGGACGAGACCGTTAGGCCAGGACGCATCGAAGCAACGCGTGCGCCCAGCAGCGAGCAGCCGCGCGACGCACGTCATTGACGAACGCGGAAGCCGGGCGCCATTGGCCCTTCTGCATTCATCATCTCCGCGCTCCGCCACGGGTCCCGTCGGCCCAGGTCTTGCCGTCGCCGAGTGAGGCCGTGTACTTGTCGATGGTGCCGTTGACGGTGACGCGGACGGGCTTAGAGCGGTGTTTGCGGCCCTCACCTCGAACCTACGCAGCGCTGGAGTGGGGGTCGCCAAGCTGCGGGTAGTGTGGGCGCAGATCAGCGGCCCCCAGGATCGAGCCGCAGGACGAGCAGTACAGCACGAGGAGCGTCGTCACACGGTAGTCCTGCTCGATGACCTTCGGATGCTCCTTTGAGCCGCAGTGTGGGCACTTTGGGCTGACGCTCATTTGGTCCTCCTCGGACGGGGTGAGTGGTCGGTGACTGGACCGTGACCGCCCCAAGCGGTAAACGTGAGAGGCCATGAACCTCGACGCGTCGGAGTGATCACGGCCATCGGGACCGAGCCAGCGCGGTCGAAGTGGCACGCGGCGAGCCTTGAGCGCTTGCCCAGGGCAATGCCACCGGCCATCAACATCTCGGAGCGCGAGTCTCGCCCTCTTGTGCGCCCGCGCGGCGCCCGACCTGCGGTCCACCGAGCCCCCTGCCCTGCCCACTACGAAGCTCATGCCCGCTGGTGGGCTGGGAGTTCGACGACGACTCTCGGGCCGGTACGGAGTCGGGGTCCCGCCATGCCTGACCATCATCGAGCGAAAGGACGCGGCGCAGACCGCTCGGCGCCTCGTGTTTGACGGCTCCGCCCTCGTTCTCCCAACGCGCCACCGCCAGCGGGGTCCGCGGTCTTCTCACAACCACAACCATCTCCTACTCACTCGCTGCTCTGGTAAAGATCGTACTCCGATGTAGACTAGGTGTATCGTCAGGGCAGTGGCCTGTACCAATCGTCACTGTTTGACCCACGAGGTCGAGACGAACGATCAAGAGAGAGGCCGAAATGAGCGATCAGAAGCGCGACGAGGATCGCCGGAAGGAAGACGAACTCACCGAGGGACCGACGCCCGAGATCCGTAAGGCTGAAGGTCACGGCGACGACGGCGAAGAGATCACCAAGGGCCCGACGCCCGAGATCCGCGAGGCGGAACAGCAGGCCTAGCGGGCTTCGCGTTGCCCCGCATGTCGGCAGGGCACTTCGGTGCCCCGCCGACATGCGGGGTTCAGCCGCACTCGCGGAACGATCCTCTTGTCATTCGCCGCCGCACGCGCCGGACGGAGGTGACGGATGGACTGGACGCCATGGATGGGCCGACGAAAGCCCCGCGCTAGCGGGGCCTATCGCGATGTGGAGACCCAGACTCGAACTCGGGACACCACGATTTTCAGTCGTGAAGGACTTGGTCCGGAGAACCGCATGGTGACTTCAAACACGCATGTGCCGCGGGGATGACGACAATGGCGTCGAGCTGAATGAACCCGAAGTGGATGTTGAGCGCGGCGACATCCGGAGCGGCGTCGGCCGCGGGCGGTAGCGCATTACCGCCGCCGCCAAACGCGAACCGCCTGGGAGATGGTGGAGCTTAGAGTCCGACTACACGCTGTTGGTCGAGCAAGACTCGACACAGCAGCGGCAGCCTGCGATGGTCGGAAACCACGCAGAAGCATCGGCCTGCCCCCGATCCAGCGACCCGTCGAAGGAGCAGCATGGCGATCTCCGCTCATTTCAGGCACCGCGGATTCACACCAGCAAAGTACGACGAGACAATCCGGCGGCTCGAGGCGGCTGGTCAGGGCAGCCCGGCCGGACGGCTCTATCACGCTGCTCTCGAGGCAGACGGCGAGATCGAGGTGTTCGATATCTGGGAGTCTCAGGAGGCGCTCGAAGCCTTCGGGCCAGCGGGATTCATCCCGATCCTCACCGAGCTCGGGGTCGAGCTTCTCCCGCCAACAATCCGGCCCGTTCGAAACATCATCGAGGGCTGAGATTGGCAGGCCAACGGGGTCGTCGTGGTCGTCTCCGCGGCGGCTCGCTGGCCCGGTCCGCCTAGCAATCCAGTAATCCGCCTCGAAGAAAGCCAGGGCAGCCCAGCGACTCTACTGAACCGGGGGCAGGCCCGACTGTCCGCGAAACCGCCTCGTCCACTCCAGCGCCCGCGCCTAGCCCGCCACGACGACGACGAAGCCCAGATAGACGAGGACGATGAGCGCACCCGAGATGCGCCCGAGTCCGCGCCAGCGGTACGCCGCCGCAAGACAGAGTGCGGTCAGCGCAAAGTACCACCCGGCGATCGATGCACCACCGCCCAAACCGGGCACTACGCCCAGAATCGCCGACGGGATCAGCAGTCCGCACAGGACATTTACGTTGTTGCTGTTGAGCGCCGCACTCAGCACGGCTGGTGCGCGTCCCCGAACGGCCAGGTAGACCGCGGCGACCGCATTGGGAAGGCTTGTGACAGCTGCTAGCACGACGCCGCCAACGACGATCCCCGGAATCGCGAAGTGGTCCCCGAGGTCCGATGCGGCCTGTTCCATCCCGACGCTCGCGACGATGACGACCGCAAGGGCGGCTCCTGCCGCCGCCGCGTTGCGCCAACTCCCGGCAGACGGGTGCAGCGCCGGCCGCAGCTCGGTCTCTTCGTCGAGGACCGCGTGCGAGAGCCATCTGACCCAGGAGCGCGGTAGGTGAAGGCGACCGAGTCGGCGGGCCGACAGCGCCGAGACGACGACATACGGAATGAAGACCACGAGCACGAGCGCCAGCGCAATCGGGACCGTGACGGCCCCGACCATGGCCATCACGCTGACACCGGCCGCCCACAGCGCCATCGCGCCACCGAACAGCACGACACTGCGGTGGAGCGCAATGCGCCCCGCGATCAGGGCCGATAGACCGAGCAGTGCCGCCAAGTTGAACACGTTTGACCCGAACACAACCCCCGCGCCGATGCTGTGCTGTCCTCGGATCAGCGCCGCGGTCGCCGAAGAGATCTCTGGTCCGTCTGCCGCGATTGCCGCGATGAGCCCGAGGATCGCCTCCGCCAGGCCAAGCCTGGCGGCGACGCGCTCGATGTTCACCACGAGCACGGCGCTCGCGCTGAGGCTGACCAGGGCGCCGACCAGAAACACGACGCACGCGACGCCAACGTCGAACGTCGTCACAGGACATGTGTGCGCAGCGGTCGCTGGCGGCGCTCAGCTGACATATCGGCTCCTTCCGCGAACGGACAGTTGCCGACCAGTCTTCCCGGCGCTCCCAGCCGAGAGTCTACTGACTGCGCTGGGCGTGATCCGCGGGCGGCAACGACCGAACGACCCGGAATGCCCGCATGGCACCCCTCCGGCGGACTTCCCCCAAAGCGCCGATCGAGGGGTGCCATGCCGCAGACTGAGCGTTCTCCCCAGCCCGTCTGCATGTCACCACTAGACCACTCATCGGCACGCCGGCCGAGTTTCTTGACGGAAATTGGGAGCGGCGCGTCGTCGATGCTCGGCATCGCGCTGCGTGGTTCCCGCAGGCGAAGGCCCAAAGGCAATCGTGACGTGCTCCCGGGCGCCCCGCTCATGAAGCGAGGACGGGTACGTCTCCGAATTGCCGCCTCAGGCCGTGTTCGCTCGGGCAGGCCGTCGAGCTCCGGGACCAGTATGTCCGTCGCGTGGTGGCCTGATGGGACTCCGTCAACGAGGACGACCGTGCCGTCGGAGTTCCGGGTGCGCAACGGCAGGATGGCTTTATATGCCGCGGATTCATACCAGCGCGTTGCGCTGGCACGGTCTGGGAACTCGATGATTATTACGTCTCCACGCCACTCCCCCTCAAGGATCTCTGCCGTATCGCCGTGGACGAGAAAGCGGCCTTCGAACGGCGCAAGTGTTGCATCGATCCGCTCGAGGTACTTCGTGATCTCGGGCCCCATACGAACGGACCGGATGTGGGCTAATGCGTACGCTGCGACGTTGCGCCTCGCCCCGACTCGAGTGCTTACGTATCGACATGCGGTCGCCCTCCAGTCTTCCGCGTCGGTTTGTGAGCCTGGTTGGCTTGTAGTTAGGCATTGGGGGTGCCCGCAACTTGTCGGGCTGCCGGGCGCGTGGTCTCGAGGTGTGCCTTCAGCGTCGCGAGGTTGTCGTCCACTCCGTTTCGGACGGCGTGCCGCAGAACGGGTGACAGCAGCAGGCTTGCGCCGCCCAGGTTGACCTGGGCGTCGAGTTGGACGACCGTGGCTCCCTCCTGTGGTGAGAAGCTGAAGCGGTAGACAAACGGGGTCGGTCCTGAGGTTGTGCGTATCGTGAACTCGTCCGGGCGTCGCCGGGTCACGACCTCGAGCCCGTTGGTGGCACGGCCAGAGGGAAGGTTGCGTTCCATCACGTAGGTCGATCCCTCACCCGTGTCGCTGTCCGAAGTGGCCTCGCGCACCGATCGGACTGCCGAGTTCCAGGTTGGGAGGTTGCGTGGGTCGGAGACGTAGCTGAAGACACGCTCGACCGGACATGCGATGCGAACGCTGGTCTGGAATCTGATCATGCCGCCACCGCCTGTGCGCGAGGCGCCAGTTCGAGTACGCGCCGCTCGGCGAGGCGATCCATGGTCTCGGGATCGTGAGCGACGAGGTAGACGGTTGGCGTCTCGGCGGCGAACGCTCGGATCCGCTGGTGCGTGAGCCGGGCGACACCCTCGTCGGGCGAGGGTCCGTCAGCGATTCCGCGCAGCATCAGATCCTGGGTGTAGGAGCTGTCACCGGCGAGGAAGACGGCGTGATCGTGCTCCTCCACGATGACGCCGATCTGACCGGGTGTGTGGCCATGAACGGGTACGACGGTGACATCGCCTGCCTTGGTCAGCTTGAGGCTCTGCGGGAACGGCCCGTGTGGACCGGATGACAAATTGACGACGGTCGGGTCGAACCAGCGAGGGAAACGGTGGTTCGGGTAGCCACGCAGGCGGCCCAGTCGGCCGGAGGCGTCCTGAAGGTCTTCCCGAGATACGAGGATCTCGTTGTGGGGAAAGTGGTGCAGGCCACCGGCGTGGTCGGTATGCAGGTGTGTCAAAACGACCGTTCGGACATCCGTGGGACGGATGCCGAGCAGTTGCAGCTGTGGGCCGATTTCTTCCTCGGGAGCTACCCATTCCCGCAGCCCGTACCGGAAGAAGGGATGCCAACTGGGGAAGTAGTCGCGGTCGGAGGTGCGGGCGGTTTCGCCGGTGTCAACGACGATCACGCCTTCGGGGTGCTCGATCGCGAACGCGTAGATTGGGAGCGGCTCCGTCCACTCACGGTCGAAGTACATATTCAGCTGGCGGCGCTTGCCGTGGCCGACGCCTTCGACCTGGCGGGTCTTGATGGCGACTGTCCCAGTCTGGATTGCGTGGATCTTCATGGATCCTCCTCTGGTGGGTTGGGGGTGTTCACGCGACGCGCTCACGATGGTGCGAATCCGCGCAGGATGAGGTCGGCGATGCCCTCGGCGAGCAGTTCGTCGATCGGACCGCCGGTGATCAAGAGCCGGTAGAACAGGGGCCCGCCGAGGATGTCAAGGGCAAGCTCGAAATCAAGGTCGGCGCCCAGATCGCCACGCTCGATGCCGCGCTCGAGCACCTCGCGCAAGGCTGCCCGGCGGTCGGCAAGAAAGACGTCGCGAACCGTCTTGGCCAGATCAGGTCGCTGGCCCATCGCGCCGACAAGATTCGGCATCAGCCTCGCCGCCAACGAACCGCGATAGACCCCGACAGCGTCCCGCATTAGCGCGAGCAGGTCAGCATGGGTCGAACCGGTGTCCGGGATCGTAATCTCGCTGACCAGCGCGGCGATCGCAGCCGTGACCAACTCTTCCTTGGACCGGTAGCGGCGGTAGATGGCGCCCTTGCCAACGCCAGCGCGATCGGCAACATCCTCGGTGCGAAAGCCGTGGACGCCCTGTTCAGCGATCAACTCGCGTGTCGCGGCGAGAATCGCGTGGTCGATCCGCACCTCCCGCGGCCTTCCGATCGCACCTCGCTCGGCTTCGCGCTTCATCGACTACTCCTTTCCAGAACCATCGCGTTCCGGAACGCTAGCACACTTTCGGAACGCGCAAGTCTCATAACCACAGACGACCCGATATCGCGACTGATCGGCGCCGGACGGGGTCCATCAGTCCAATTCCGGCGGGCCGCGGTCAGTCGTGCGTCACCGGCGCACCACGGGTGCGACTTGGCGCACACCGGGCGCACACCAGGCCGGGAAATCGCGGGAGCGTCTGGGGTGTCGCCAGCCGCAGGCACTACGCTCAGCTGTACGGCTTCCTCTCCCGCACCGTCCAGCCTCGTCCCGGCTTGTTCAGCCATCCAAGCTGAATGTCGCCCTTCGGAGCCCCGGGCCGTCGGTGATGATTGCCCCCGTGCAACTCGTACGGGCACGCGCAACATCGAGGCGAAGGCCGATCACTCCGAGGACTCGTGACCAGCCCTCTTCCCCATCCCGCCGCACGGCGGGATTTGAAGCAGCCCGTAGGCGTCGGCGCTCGATGGGCGCATTCGCGCTGTACAGCCGAGCCACACCCCGCAGCACCGAGGAGAGAGGCCGCGAGCAGCAACAGGGCGGGCGGCCGCCTGCGACGCAGCAAGCTGGCGCGCATATCCGAGAACCTCACACGTGAAAAGAGAGGGACCGGCGACCGCCGCCGACGCGCGCACGACACGCGTGTTTTGGAATCGTTTTGGCGGGCGGTTTTACGCTTTCCCTGAGTGACGCTGCGCTAAAGACGCATGGGGTCGGCGTCGATACCGACATCGTCAACTCCCCCGAGTGATCTCGACTCACGTGGATGGTCTCACAAGGGGCTGTCTCCCAGAGGTCCACCCGTATGCACATGGCCCGCACTCCCAAGGCGCGCTGTCTCACCGTCGTCTCGGCCCTCGCACTG
The DNA here is from genome assembly GCA_963773325.1 of uncultured Thermoleophilia bacterium. Taxonomy (GTDB): domain Bacteria; phylum Actinomycetota; class Thermoleophilia; order Miltoncostaeales; family Miltoncostaeaceae; genus CAITWD01. Next base: position 249,925 of record CAVZAI010000002.1, read on the forward strand.
GCATTGGTGCTCGCGATCTCGGCACCGGCCTGGGCCGCCCCCTCGGTCCTGTCGCCGTCGCCGACCTCGTGGGATTTCGGCAACGACGACATCCATAGCGGCGGCGGGCCGACCCAGACCGTCACGTTCACGAACAACACGCCGGGCATCGTCACCGTCAGCACACTCGATGTTGTCGGCCCGAACGCCTCAGCGTTCCAGCTGAACGCCAATACGTGCCCGGGCGCCGGCCTGCCGACATCGGGCTCATGCAACGTACAGGTGACGTTCAGTGCGACCAGCACGGGACCGCAGACCGCCTCGTTGGAGATCACCGACGACTCGGGCACGCTCGACGTTCCACTGTCGGGCACCGGCATCACGGGCACCCTCACCGCGAGCCCGAATCCCCTCGACTTCACGCCGCAGCCCTGGTTCAACGGCGGACAGCAGCAGAGCATCAACATCCAAAACTCGAACGACGCCGGGACCCAGACCACGTCCGCGATCATCACGGGCCCCGATGCCTCGCGCTTCTACATCGCATGGGGCCAGAACTGCGCGAGCCAGCAGTACGGGCCCGGCTGGACCTGCGGGATGGGCATCGGCTTCAACCCGCCCAACGGCCCGGGCACCTTTCACGCCCAGCTCGAGGTGAGCAGCGACAGCCTGAGCAGTCCGCTGATCGTCCCGCTCAACGCCACGGCACTCAGCGGCCCGCACGCCGTCATGAGCCCGACGCAAACCGACTTCGGCGACGTCGCGATCGGGCACTCCGCCGCGCAGATCGTGACGGTGTCCAACGACGGCGACTACCCGATGCAGATCCAGCAGGCGTTCATGGTCACCGACACGCCGTCGGATGTGCCCATCACCGCCGATAGCTGCTCGGGGCAGGTCGTGAATCCGGGCTCCGCCTGCCAGTTCACGGTGACGTACCAGCCCACCGCCGCCCGCGACCTCGACGCCTCGGTCATCCTGATCACCAACGGCGGTGGACCTATCACGCCGATCGGATTCTCCGGCGACGGCGTCCCGACCGTCAACGGGGCCGCGACCATCACCGGCACGCCGGCCGCCGGCAGCACGCTCACATGCAACCCCGTCGGCTACCCCGCCGGGACAAGCTACGCCTACCAGTGGCTGCGAAACGCACACCTTGTCGCCGGCGCCAGCACACCGCACCTCGTACTGCACGACACCGATGTCGGCGCCCGCTTCTCGTGCCGCATCGTCGCCACCAACCCCGTCTCCACCCAGACGGTGACCTCACCCACGACCGCCGCAATCGCTCCCTTGACCCTCACCGGCCAGCCGGGCGCATTCACCGACGAAGGAACCTGCCGCAGCCTCCAGGCAGACCACCTCCTCCGTCTCGGTCGCCATGCGGTGTCCGTCAGCTACGGCTCTCCCGCCACACCGTGGGCGCCGTTGACGCTCAGCTCCGCCATCGCGCTGCGGGTGCGCATCGACGGCCACGCCGTCGGCGCCGGCAAGCTCGTCACCGTCAGTCCGCGGAGCCTGTCCAGGTTCGCCGACGGTAGCCACACGCTTACCGTCACGGGCGCCGGAACCAGCAGCCAAAGTCGGCTTCTCCTCGGGCCCTGCCTGCTCGCCGTGCGCCTCAACGGCGGCCCGCAGCAAGTAACGACTCTCGCGGCATCCTCCCGATACGGCATCAGCACGCTGACCTTCCGCCTCCCACCGAGTCTGCACCTGACCACCCGCCTCGGGCGCAAACTCGGCTGGGCGACACTCAAGCCCGCCGGATACCCAAGCCGCGGCTTCAACCTGATCGGGCCGCGCACCACCTCAAACGACGTGCACGTCACCCTCACCGCACACACCGTGACCGTCACAAACCTGCCCGCCCAGACCGGAGTGATCATCCTCACCCTGCGCGCCGGCGTCCTTTCCGGCCACCCGGGAATCGTGCGCCTCGCCGCACACCAACGCGGCTCACGCACCCTCCTTCACGCAAGCACGCCCGCGACCTGGCTCCCCTAACGAGGCCAGCACCAACTCGTAGGTGCCCCGACCGCGAGGGCTGGGTGCATCTCTCGAAGACGTGGTCAGACGTATCCCTTGAGCCTCTCGTAGGGCGGTCTAGTCTACGCGACACATATGTCCGACGAAATGAGAAGACGGCCATGGCAGTAACTCACGAGAGCCCGCGTGCTCGGGCCGCACGACGGGCATGCCGGGTTCCTCGGCAGCATAGGCGTGCGGTTCATGGTGGACGGCGAGGTGGCCGACGGGCGCTTCTCGCTCGTCGAGCACCCGATGTCGGCCCGGGCGCTTGCGGCTCCGCTGCACCGGCACACCCGCGAGGATGAGTACAGCTATGTGATCGAGGGACGGATGGGTGCCCTGCTTGGCGACCAGGTACTCGAAGCCGTGACCGGGGACCTTGTCTTCAAGCCCCGCGGGGAATGGCACACATTCTGGAACGCTGGCGACGAGCCGTGTCGGATCCTTGAGATCATTGCGCCTGCGGGGTTTGAGGGCTTCTTCGCGGAGTTGGTGGATCTCGGTGGAGTCAGTCAGGCAGATCCCGCGGTCCTCGGCGGAGCTGTGCGTGAGCGCTACGGGCTCGAGATGGACCCCTCGAGCGTCCCCGATTTGGTCCAAAGCTTCGGGCTGCGCTTCCCGGGGGAGCCGCTCGGGCAGTGAGCGGCGCGCTCGCATCTGTTGCCGCCCGGCTGCCACCCCGTGGAGGTAGCGTTCGACCCGATCGGCGAGAGTCCGCAGTGAGGCACTGACCAGCCGTCGTCCGTCTGACCAGGACAGCCGTCCTCGCCTGGTGTCAAGCGGTCCCGTCGCGCGGTTCGAGGACGATCACGGGCGTCTCGGTCGACCGCCGGCCGGCATAGCCGTCGAGCTTCGGTTCGACCGCGACCCAGCGCTGCCACAGTCGATCACGCTCCTCCCCCGCGACCGGGAGCGCGCGCACCGGGCGCGCATGCTGGCCCGCCAGGCGAACGACGGCATCCGGGTGCGCCTCGAGGTTGAGCCACCACGAGGGATGGCCCTCGTCCCAGCCGTTCATCGCGAGCACGACGAGATTCGGGCCGTCCTCGACGTAGCCGATGATGACGCTGCGTTCTTGCCCGGACTTCCGCCCGACGGTCGTGAGGCGCAGCGCGCCCCAGCCGCGCTTGTTCGACGTGGTCCACAGGAAGCGGCCGCCACTGAGCCTGTAGAGCGCTCGATGAACGCGCCAAGCCACGTGCACGAACCACGGCGGCGGGTGTTTCGGCGGTCGGGTTGCCTCGGTGCCCATGGCCGATTCCTCCCGGAAGGGGGGCTATCGGCAACTATGCGCCACATACTGCCGGTTATGGAGCGGGGTGGGCCGCTTGACCGCCCCAGGCCCGAACCTTGTCACTCACAGCGCGGTCTTGCCCCTGGCGTGCGCGTGCCAAGCCGATGACCGCCCGCAAGGCGCCCGGAGTGGGGCGATGCTCGCCGTGATGGTTGCGGAAGGCTTGCGCCGCCGTCCGCAGGGTTTCACAGAAGCCGAAGAGGGGACTCGAACCCCTGACCTTTCGCCGTCAAGGCGGCTGCTCAACCAGCTGAGCTACTCCGGCATCATCGACCGCACTCAGCGCCGGGAGCACGCAGCGTGTCCGGGTTGCGCGACGTCAGCAGCCGACCCGCGGGCTGTCTATCGTCGCGTGAACGTGAAATGGGCGACGCCGCTGGGGGTGCTCACCGTCTCGACGTCGAAGCGCTGCTCGAGACCTCGAAGCCTGTCGAACTTGCTCCCCCCGGCCAAGGACGACGGGGACGACCACGATGTGCAGATGGTCGATGAGGTCCGCGGCGAGGAACTGACGGACGGTCGAGGGTCCTCCGCCGATGCGGACGTCCAAGCCACCGGCGGCCTCGCGAGCGGCCTCCAGCGCTTCGGTGGGACTGGCATTGATGAAGTGGAAGGTCGTCCCACCGTGCATCGTGATCGAGGGCCTGGGATGGTGGGTGAGCACGAACACTGGCGTGCGGAATACCGGGTCATCGCCCCACCAGCCCTTCCAATCCTCGTCGGCCCACGGGCCGCGCTGCGGCCCGACTTGTTCCGCCCCATGATCTCGGCACCGATGCCGGGGCCCCAACTGCTGGCGAAGGCGTCGTCGGCACCGGTGCTGCCCCCTAGCGTGCCCTGCATCTCGTGGAAGGTACGCGTGCCAAACAACCACTCCATGAGCCTGCCACCGGCGTGACCAACGGTGCCTCGAGGCTCTGCCCCTCACCGGTGGCGAAGCCGTCGAGCGACACCGACAAGTTGTGGACGCGAACGCGTGACACGGGAGCCTCCTCACTACACGCAGTGCGCGCAGACCGTCAGACGGAAACTGCCCACGAAGACGACCGGACCGTAACAACTCTGCTGGCCCTCCACCGCCATTAGGAGACGAAACGGGCCCGGAGCGGTCAATTGCCACATCGAACGGCCCCTGGGCCGAGAGCTAGTCCGGCGAGGACGGCGTGTGGCGGGTGGCCCGGCGGTCGCCGGCTGCGGAAGCCGTTTCCCTGGCTGCCGCGTACGTGGCCCCCGGGTTGCAGCGGGCCTCGGTGATGCACCCGTTTGCACGCAATGCGTGGCTGTGGGGCGCATACCCGACGAGGTGAGTGCCATCGGCTGAACAGGGGACGCTACTCGGTCGCTTCCCCCGAGAGTCCCCTTCAGTCCGAAGAGCTTGAGAGACCGCGTCCAGCAGCGAGTCGCGGCCGACGATGACGTCGTGGTCCGGCTCATCCGCGTAGGCCCGCGGCGTCCCGACAGGTCACCGAAGTCGCCAGCATTGTCAAGGACAAGCAGAAGGGCGTCTCCAGGGGCGGCTCGCGTCGGTTGACAACGATGATCGAGGGTCCATAGCTTGGCGCTGTCGAGGAATCTCGACGCCCGCCGACCAGCCCCGGACACGGAGACATCCGTTGCCACTCCGACGCGCGAAGGCAGTCTCATTGGCGGTCACCGCGACCGCAGCCGTCGCGCTCGCTGTCCTCCTGGGCTCCGCGACCGGCACCGCTGGAGCCGTCAGTCGTGCCCCGACGGCCGCACCGAGCCCTCTTGCCGCGCCGCCGACGTCCTGGCACGTCCTGAACGTGCCGCTGCGCCGGTGCCGCCTTCATCGACTCGCGCAAGCCTCACAGGCGTGTCATGTGTGTCGGCGCACGCGTGCATCGCCGTGGGCTACCTGGAAAGCGGTGGCGCCATCGCCGGTCGCTGGGACGGCAAGACCTGGCAGTGGCTCCCACCGCCCCCGGTGCCAGCCGTCGACCTGCCCTATGGGGGCATAAACGGCATCTCCTGCGCCTCCGCGGTTGACTGCATCGCCGTTGGCGGCGCCTTTATCCTCAATCCGCAAACACAGGCGTTCGCCGACCGATGGGATGGATCCCGCTGGGTTGCCCTGACCCCGTGGAGCCCCAAGCAATCCGAGCTTCTCGGCGTCTCATGTCTGCGGACCGGCCGATGCCTGGCCGTCGGTGACACCCTGCGGTCTGACAGGACCACCGGCGCCCTGATCGCCGAGTGGTGGAATGGGCGGGGCTGGCACCGGTCACGTGCGCCCCGCGCGGAGAGCGTAGGCGTCTCGTGCCTTTCGCCGAGGTTCTGCCTCGCCGCCGGTGACCAGGCGGGGGCCGCCGTCGAGCGTTGGGACGGCACCAGATGGCACGCCCCGCTGATCCTTGAACCGGACACTCTGACGACCTCCATCGCCTCGTCCTTGGGGGCCGTGGCATGCGTCTCGATCCGTCACTGCGCGGCGGCGGGCTTCGCCTTCACGGCTCAAGGCAGGTGGCGGCCCATCGCGTCCGTACTCACCGGCAGCCGATGGCACACGTGGGGGTTTGCGCCGGCGGCCCTCGGTGGCTATGCGGGCCTTGACTCGGTCTCCTGCGGCTCCCCGGGCGCCTGCGTGGCGGTCGGCCTATCGGATGCTGCCGTGCTCATCGAGCGGTGGAACGGCCACCGCTGGACGAGAGAGCACCCGCCGAACCTCGGAATGGCAGGAGAACTCCACAGCGTGTCGTGCACGTCGGCGAGCGCTTGCATCGCTGTCGGGGACGACGGAAACGGAAACGTCCTCGTCGAGCAGCGCGGATGACCCGCGCTACCCGCCGCGTACGTCGGCCGCGGGGGATAGCGTGGTACGCATGGGCGCAGCCGACGACAGCGAGCACGCCGTGGCACAGGACCCGAGCCGGTTCGCCAGATGGCTTGACGAGCGCCTCGCCCTTATGGAGGAGCGCCGCGCCCGTAGGTTGCAACAGCGCGTTTGCAGGCTCCCCGACGTGATCGGTGTGGTGCCATTGCCGAACGATGGCGACACCGACCATGCCCTGCGGGTGTTGAGCCTACGACCTGTCCTGGACCTGGACTCAGTGCTGGTGCCCGACGTCCCTGCGTGGCTCGAGTGGCGCGAGGGCGATGTCGTTCTTCCGATAGAGGTCGAATACCCCATGCCGTGGGACCCAAGATGGCGAAACAAGACTCAGGCGGTGAGCGAATCGCGCGGATGGATCACAACATTCGTGGGAGTCACCCGTTCCGCCGCCGCGTGGAGAGCGCTCGAGTCGCTGACCCAGTCAGGGGCGCTCGGGGACGTGTTGCCTCGCACGACTACGGATCGCCCATCTCCGTGACGCGCAGTCGCTGGGAGCCGCCCTGGTGCCGGCCGGGTGACGGCGGCCGCCGTCCCGCACGGCGCGATCAGCTCGTGGGCGGCCACCGCTCGTCGGGACGCCCAGGGGCCAGCGAGGTGCCGCGCAGGCGATGCCGGCTGGGGTCGCCGGCCTCGTACGGCCGGACGGCCGGGGCGCGCCACGCTTCGTAGGCGGCGCAGGCGGCGTCGGCGTCGGGCCGCTGCATCGCGATCGCTTGCGCCAGGGCGAGCGCATCGCCCACCCCGATGCCGGCGCTGGCGCCCGTCTCGGGGCCGAAGAAGCGCGCTGCGTCGCCGATCAGCAACACCCCAGGCGCCCACCAACGCGGGCACGACAGCAATTCGGGCTCGGTGTAAAGGAGTTCATCGGTGGAGGTGAGCCCGCGCACGCCGTCGGCCGCAGCGGGTAGGAGGCGGCTCCACGCCTCCGCGAACGCGTCGATGCCCGGCGCGACCGCGGCCTCGCGGCCGGAGCGGTCCATCGTGCGCCATCCGAATGAGCCCTCTGGCCAGCTCAGCAGTCCGATGTGCGCGCCATTCGACAAGTACGCCATCGCGAACGAGTCGCGGGTCGGCACGGGGCTCATCCATTCGATCTTGCCCTCCTCCAGGGGCGCGAATTCAGCGACCAAGCCCGCCATCTCGCGCACCCGCGACCGGATGCCGTCGCACGCCACGACGAGGTCGCTCGCGATGACCCACGTGCCGTCCGGACCCTCCACGGCGGCGCCCACAACGCGGCCGCGCGGGTCGCGCTCAAGCCCCACAACGGAATGCTCGTGCAGCACCGGCACGTCCTCGCCGACGGCGGCGAGCACGCGGCCCACCTCGATCGCGGTGGCCGCCGAGCCACCGTCGGGCGTCGCGCCGATCGCGCGGCCCGCCGCGCGAATGCCATCGAGGACGCCCAGCTCGGTCATCGCGTCGTAGGCCTGGTGGCCGAGCATGAAGCCCCGCTTCACGTACACACCTGGGGGCATCCGCTCGACAACGTGCGGCTCCAGGCCGCGCTGCCGCAGCAGCGCTGCGAGCGTCAGACCAACCAGCCCTCCCCCGACGATCACGATCCTCATCGCACGGAGGGTACCTCGAGCGACGGGGGTCATCGCCGAAGACGTGTCGTGCTGGGCTTGCCGGTTTGCACCCACCCAAGCGTAGGCTGGTCATAAGGCGAGTCGGTCCCGCGCCTCGTCGGAGCGAGCCGTTCCGGAGATGGGCAAGCCCCCGCCGCGCTCGACGAGCTGGCGAGGCCCCCGGTCGTACGCACTCTGGGCGCTTTCCGGCCGGCCGCGGTCGATCGGCCCAACCGTGGTTGGCGCATGGCGTGGGAAGCGCGATCTGTTTACGTCCCTGCCGTCCCCCGAGAAGGACGGACGAAACTCGCCCCGCCCTTCAGTGCGAAAGCCCTGGACTCCGGGCATTGGGCTAGTGGCGAGACCCGGACTCGAACTAGCGACACCACGATTTCAGTCGTGGTTCTGGTGATCCGCTAGTCGTCGCGGCCCGTCACCGAGCCCGTACGGCCGCCCAACACACCGGTCCGAATCGAATCGTCCCAGGTGACGACTTCCCCCAGAGTCTCCCCCAGAGTCTCGGACCGTCCCAAACCTGCTCAAACCGTCGCAGATCAACGTTCGCGAACATATCGGTCGGCCGGTTCGGTGCCGAAACCCCGTTCTTGCAGGCATTTCTTGAGAGCCGAAGAGGGGACTCGAACCCCTGACCTGCCGCTTACAAGGCGGCAGGCTCTAGGGGCGCGAAGCCGCTTCGCCGAAGCGCTTCCCGCCGAGCGTCGCTTGCCCCCCAGGGTCCCCCCAGAGTCTCCGTCGATCTGAAACGCGCGGGCAGCCGGGTCGAGTTGGTCATCGCTCGCGACATGGCGAGAGATGTCCAGCTAGACGGACCATGGTTCGGGCTTCTCGAGGCCCGGAGCATGGTCCGAGCACTCAGTGCAAGGAGACGAACCCTCCGACGATGGCGCCGTACACGGTGTGGGCGACGATCGAGACGGCAGGTGTCGTACCGCCGTAGTTGCGCATCAAGAACCCGGGCGCTTCGAGTAGCGGAGACGATCCGGTGGCAGTGAAGGACGTTCCCATCCTCGGGTGAACGAAGGGCAACAAGATATTGACGAGCGCCGTGCTGACGAAGACGCCATGCAGGAAGCCGAGTCCGGCGCCGAGAAGCCACCCGTCAGCGCCGGGGATGCTCAGCACGTTGGACACGCCCGGCTTATCCTCGGGATCGAAGCGAACCTCGGAAAGGTTGGTACTGCGGCAGTGGCCGGCGGTCAGGGCACCGGCCAGCACATGGCCGGCGGAAGACGCACGCTTGTCTGCCGAGCTACGAGCCCCTCACTCCGACAATGACATCGCGCAGAACAGTTGCTCCGGAATGCTCGACGTCGCGCGTCGCGGTGAGCAGGATGACGCGTCGGCCCTTGCTCGCCTCCCGGAGCTTCGACACGACGTCGGCCCCTGGAGGCAGCGCGAGTTCCGCCCGGTAGCGCCGGGAGAACTCAGGGAAGCGCTTGGGGTCATGTCCATACCACCGCCGCAGCTCGGTACTCGGCGTGGCGTCCTTGATCCACTGGTCCAGATCGACGGCGTCCCGCGACCGGCCGCGCGGCCACAGCCGGTCGACGAGCACGCGATACTCGGTGCCTTGGCGCCCAAGGTCGTCGTAGACCCGGACGATCTCGACGGGGTCGCTCACCATCTTCCTACGCCTGCCACCCGCTCGGATGGACGGTCAGGCCAGAACGCATCGACGCAACGCGCGCGCCCGGCGATCGGAGCCGTGCGACGCACGTCATTGACGAACGCGGAAGCCGGCGCCATTGGCCCCTCTGCATTCATCATCTCCAGGCTCCGCGGCGGGTCCCGTCGGCCCTGGTCTTGCCGTCGCCGAGTGAGGCCGTGTCTGCGATGGTGCCGTTGACGGTGACGAGGACGGGCTTGTGGCGGTGTTTTGCGGCCCTCACCTCGAACCTACGCGGCGCTGGAGTGGGGGTCGCCGAGCTGTGGGTAGTGTGGGCGCAAGTCAGCGGCCCCCAGGATCGAGCCGCAGGACGTGCAGTACAGCACGAGGAGCGTCGTCACATGGTAGTCCTGCTCGATGGCCTTCGGCTGCTCCTTTGAGCCGCAGTGTGGGCACTTTGGGCTGACGCTCATCTGGTCCTCCTCGGACTGGTGAGTGGTAGGTAACTGGACCGTGACCGTCGACCGGTAAACGTGGGAGGCCATGACTCTCGACGCGTCGGAGTGATCACGGCCATCGGCACCGAGCCAGCGCGGTCGAAGTGGCACGCGGCGAGCCTTGAGCGTTTGCCCGTGGCCATGACGCCGGCCATCAACATCTCGGAGCGCGAGTCTCGCCCTCTCGAGCGCCCGCGCCGCGCCCGACCTGCGGTCCAGCCAGCCCCCCTGCCCTGCCCGCTACCAGGCTCATGCCTGCTGGTGGGCCGGGAGTTCGACGACGACTCTCGGGCCGGTACGGAGCCGGCGTCCCGCCATGCCTGACCATCATCGAGCGAAAGGACGCGGCGCAGACCGATCGGTGCCTCGTGTTTGACGGCTCCGCCCTCGTTCTCCCAACGCGTCACCGCCATCGGAACCCGCGGTCTTCTCATAACCACAACCATCTCCTACTTACTCGCTTCTCGGTAAAGATCGTACTCCGATGTAGAATAGACGTATCGTCAGGGCAGTGGCCGTACCAATCGTCACTGTTTGACCCACGAGGTCGAGATGAACGATCAAAAGAGAGGCCGAAATGAGCGATCAAAAGCGCGACGAGGATCGCCGGAAGGAAGACGAACTCACCGAGGGACCGACGCCGGAGATCCGTAAGGCTGAAGGTCACGCCGACGAAGGCGAAGAGATCACCAAGGGCCCGACGCCCGAGATCCGCGAGGCGGAACAGCAGGCCTAGCGGCTTCGCGTTGCCCCGCGTGTCGGCAGGGCACTCCGGCGCCCCGCCGACACGCGAGGTTCAGCCGCACTCGCGGAACGATCCTCTTGTCATTCGCCGCCGCACGCGCCGGACGGAGGTGACGGATGGACTGGAGGCCATGGATTGGCCGACGAAAGCCCCGCGCTAGCGGGGCCTATCGCGGTGTGACCCAGACTCGAACTCGGGACGCCACGATTCTCAGATATCCACGCGCCGCCGCAGGGATCCGGGGTGCCCGCCCAGCCCGCTTCGACACTTGCCGGCCCCTTGCTGGCAGGGGTGGTCCGTGTCGTACCAAAGGTCTGAGCGATCTCAGGGGTCAATCAGTTCTGTGACGGCGCAGTGGGTGGAGCGCGAGCCGATCGGCCTAAGCCGTGACCGTCGCCTTTTCACGTCCGTCTCGTGTCAGTGTCCTCAAAGCGGCTCAAACCGATGTTCGACGACATCCGCCCGGAGCCCAGCCGAGCGTGAACCGCCGTCTAGCAGGGGTTTCCTGAGAGCCGAAGAGGGGACTCGAACCCCTGACCTGCCGCTTACAAGGCGGCAGGGACTAGAGACGCGAAGCCGCTTGGTCAAAGGACTTCCCGCCGAGAGTCGCTTGCCCCCCAGAGTTCCCCCCAGAGTCCGCGAAGGGCTGAAAGGTGTGAGCGGCCCCCCCGGACTCGGCAACCCTGGACGAAGCCCTTGCGCGCCACGGCCGGTGGGCGGGCTGCTGCTGTGAGCCATCGGGCCACCAGCGACGCCGTTGCTCGGAGCCCCGCGGAAGAGCCGTCACTACCGCAAGCGTCCGGGCGTGGCGGTGGATCTCCTGTTCTCAGACCCACGTTCCGACGGAATCAACATCGGCGCCTTCGACACCCTGTTGAATGGGCTGCTGTGGCAGGGGCATGACGCCAGCACGCCGCCCCCGCTGACTATCGGATGAAGCCTCAGGATGCTTGTCCGCAGCCGCAAGGTCGCGACAAACAGCCCCTGACGTTGCGCCTCCGCCCGGCCGATACCGAACGGTGCGCCTCCCGTGATGCGATACGGGGAGCCGAGGGTCTTCTAGCAGCTTCGCTCCGAAGATCATCGGATGACGCGATCTCGCCGGGCGGCGACGCTAGCGGGGTGCTCGGCGCACTACGTTAGCCTCGGAGGCTCGGGTGCAGTGCGAAGGAATGCGCAGTGGGAGCCGGATAGAGCGATGGAACGGGGGCGCAGCGCACGCGACGCCGTTGAGGTGTCCATCGCCGCGGTAGGGCGCGGCCTCACGCCGCCACGCCGTTGACACGGACGGCGCTCGTCACCGGCGCGGCGCGTGGAATCGGCCGCGCCACCGTCGACGCCCTGGCCGCGTCGGGGTGGCAGGTCGTGGCCGGGGTGCGCGACTCAACAACCCTCGAGTCCCCGATCACCCATCCGGCGGTCCATGTCGTACCCCTCGACGTCACCGATTCGGTGAGCATCCGGGACGCCGTGGGGCAGGCGGAAGACATCGCCGCCGGATCACTGGCATTGGTGGTCAACAATGCGGGCTGGGCGCTCTTCGGCGCCATCGAAGACGTCGACCTCGACGTTGCTCGAGCTGAGTTCGAGACCAACTTCTTCGGCGCCGCTGCGGTCCTCCAGGCGGCCCTGCCCGCGATGCGAACGGCCGGCTCCGGCGTCGTCGTCAGCGTCTCCTCACTCGTCGGACGGGTGCCGTTCCCGCTGTTTGGGATGTACAGCGCGACAAAGCTCTCCTTGCGTGCGCTCTCGGAGTCGCTGGCACTCGAGCTTGCGCCGGCCGGCATCCGTGTGATCCTGGTCGAGGCCGGAGTGGTAAACACCGACTTGGCACGGTCCACAATCGTCTCCGGGCTGGCCGGAGAACCGGAGTCGGCGTACGCCGAGGCGCGTAACCGAATCTTGGGCACCATTCGGAGCATCCGCGATGAGGCGGGACTCGCCCCGCGGGACGTCGCGGACGCACTGGTGCGGGCTGTCGACGACCCGGCTGCACCGTTTCGGCTGTATCTTCCCGACGCCCGCCTCGGCGGCCTAGCCGCCGGTGTCGAGCGCAGCCCCGATGACTCGCTTGCGCACGTGCGGCGATTCTTCGGACTCGAGGGCGGCGCATGAGTACCACGCCGTCGCAGACCCCGCTCGGGAGGGAGTCCGAGCTACTCGCTGTTCATGAGCTCATCGAGCGGGCGCGGACCGGACACAGCGGATCCCTCGCGATGATCGGACCAGCAGGAACCGGCAAGACGACGATTCTCGGCGAGGTCGAGCGCCTCGCGGCCGGCGGAGCCGACCCCCTTACCGTGCTGCGCGCCCATGGGATCGAGAGCGAGACCGAGGTGCCCTTCGGCGGATTGCTCGAACTTCTGCGACCCGTTGCCGACCTCATCCCTCGTCTGCCGGCGCCGCAGGCCCACGCGCTCGAGGGAGCGCTGGCGCTTGCGGCCGCGGAAGAAACCGACCGCTTCACTGTGTCCGCAGCGACGCTCGCCATTCTTGGCCTCGCGGCTGCCGACGGGCCCGTTTTGGTCGTCGTCGACGACCTCCACTGGCTCGACCCGCCATCCGCCCAGGCGATTCTGTTCGCCGCCCGCAGACTCTGGCGGGAGGGGATCGCAATCCTGCTCTCGACTCGCCCTGAGCCCCATGCGACCGCCCTGCTCGAGGGCATCCCGGTCGTCGAGGTGGGACCGCTACCTGTGGACCAGGCCGCGGTTCTCGCACGTTCGGTCGCAGGCAGGGACCTCGACGAAGGGGAAATGGAGGCCCTGATGGCCGGGACCGGCGGCAACCCCCTCGCCATTCTCGAGGTGGCGCGGGACATTGGCGCCTCGGGACAGTCGTTGGGCGGAGTCATTCTGGCACTCCCGGTTGCTGAACGGATCCGGGTCAGTGTCGATCGTCGCCTCGGGCGACTGCGTCCCGCTGAGCGCAGAGCAGTGCTTGTTGCCGCTGCCGCCGGTGCTCGCGCACCGTGTGAACTGGTCGAACGTGCTCTGGCGGCAGAAGGCATCTCGTTAGATGCCCTTGATTCCGCTGAGCGCGAAGGCGTGCTCCATGTTCGCGGGGTCGCCATCGAGTTCGAACACCCGCTGACCCGGTCAGCCGCGTACGCGACCGCCGGAAGCGGTGAGCAGCGTAGCGCCCACCGGGCCCTCGCAGTTGCGTCCCCCGAAGGATCCGCGGAGCGGGCGTGGCACCTTGCTTCTGCCGCGGTGGGTCCGGATGAAGGCGCTGCCTACGCGCTCGAACTCGCCGGACGAGATGCCCTGTCTCGAGGGGCACCGAGCACGGCGCTACGGGCCTTCGAGAGGGCAGCTGCACTGAGCCAGGATGCCGAGTCCGCCGCTCAGCGCCTGCTCTTGTCCGGGGACGCGGCACGCCTTGCCGGCAACGTTGAGCGGGCGCGAGAGGTCGTCAGCCTTGCCCTCGAGCGGAGCCGAGACCCGTTGATGCGGGCGGATGCCCTGGGTCTGTTATTTCAGATGGACACCTGGAGGGCTCCAGTTGCTACGGCCCGGTCGATCGCCGTCGAAGCCGACCGGCTCGCACAGCTCGACCGGACCAGGGCGGCACGGATGCTGGCTGAGGCCGCGACGGCGCTGGCGCGCTCCGGGAGCATCGAGAAGGGCGTTGAGTTCGCTGAGCGTGCGTATGCGGAGATCGGAGACCAGGGGCTGGCCGACGACGCGGTCGAACTGAGCCTGCTGATCACTCGGGTGATGGATGGTCGAGCGCCAGAGGCTGTGGAGCCGCTGCTCGCGTTGGGCGAGCGCCTGCTGTCGGCCCCTGCTTCCGCGCAGAACCTTGCGGCGCTGCAGCAGGTTGCCTGGATCGAGACGTGGATCGAGCAGTACGACAGCGCCGGCGCGCTGCTGGAGCACGCGGTGGCGGTCGGGCGCAACCAGGCGCCCGGGACCTTGCCGATGGCGCTGGCCACCCGGGGCGAACTCAGGTACCGCCGCGGGCGCTGGCAGGCCGCCTTGGCGGACACCTCTGAGGCCGCTTCACTTGCTGCGGACTTCGGACAGCCCCACCCGCGTGGTCTGGCCCTCACGTGCCAGGCACGGATCGAGGCGTGCTTGGGTCGTGATCGGGAGTGCCGCGCGACCGCTACTCAAGCGGCCGCAATCGGGTGGGCGTTGGGGGGTGAGGGCTCGCCGATCTCCGCCTGGGGGGCGCCCGCACTCGGGCAGCTGGAGCTCGGGCGAGGACGGTCCGACGAGGCAATCCCGCACCTCGAGCGTGTTGTTGATTCTTTTCGGCGCGGCGGGATACGAGAGCCGGGAGTCGTGGTGGTCGCGGGGGACCTAGTGGAGGCGTATGTCCTCTCGGGAAAGCGAGCACAGGCGAAGGATCTACTCAAGGAGTTCGAGGCGATCGCTCATCTCACCCAACGTGTCGGAGCACAGGCCATTGCCGCACGCTGCCGGGGTCTCCTCGCGGGCATAACGGACTTCGAAGCCCCCCTTCAGGAGGCGCTGAAGCTCCACGAGGTCGTTGACATGCCGTTCGAGCGGGCTCGCACACAGCTCGCCCTGGGTGACCTGCTCTGGAGAGCTGAACGGCCGGACGATGCCCGGATCTGGCTGCGAGAGGCCCTGAGCGGGTTCCAGCGGCTCGGCGCCGAGCACTGGGCCGCGCGGGCGTCACGGGAATTGGAGCGGATGGGCGAGATCGCGGTGGAACGACCAGCCAGTCCTTCTGACTCCCTCACCCCGGAGGAACTGCAGGTTGCATTGATGGCTGCCGCCGGGGTGACTGATCCGGACGCTGGAGCACAGCTGTTCCTATCTGCGAAGACCGTTGAGGCGCACCTGGGCCGGATCTATCGCAAGCTCGGCGTGCGGTCTCGGGCCGAGCTGGCCGAACAGGTCAGATCCACCGGCGACGATCGGGATCTGGTGATCACGAGCCTTGGTGATTTCCGGGTGGTCCACCGGGGAGTACCGCTCGGAGACGTCGACCTCGGCGGCCCAAGCGGCCGGCAACTCATGGCGGCACTTCTCGCCGCTCGCGAGGCGGTTCCCCGGGATCTGCTCCAACACTGGGTTTGGCCGACTCTCGCTCTTGAGGATGGTACGGCAGTCTTCCAGGCTGCGATCGAGACGCTGCGCAGCGTCCTCGGACCAGACCGCATCGCCATCGACGACGCGACGGTCTCAATCGCGCTCAGCACGGCCGACGACTGGGACGTGCACCGGTTACTCGAGTTAGGTCGCAGCCCGAACGAGATGGGGCTCTCGCTGCCGGCTGCCGAGGATGCGCTTGCCACCTTCTCGGCTCCCCTTTTCCCGGAATGGGCCGGGGCTGAGTGGGCCCGCACACTCGAGGAATCCTGCGTCGAGGCGCTGACCCGCCTCAGAGCGCACGTCGCAGAGCGGCTGATTCAGGAGGGGCGCGTCGAGGATGCTCTGGCGCACTACGCGGCGCTGAGCGAGGCAGCTCCGCTCGAAGAGGCCTGGCATCGGGGCATCATGCGCTGCTACGCCGCCACAGGCGATGTGGCACTGGCCCTCCGGCAATACCATGCGTGCCGGTCTGCGCTCAGGCAGGGCATTGGCCAGGACCCTGATCGCGAGACGCGCGAGCTGTACCTGGCGCTCCTCGCACGAGGGTGAGCGCTACACGGTTCCTAATGCGACGAGAGCGGCGCGTTCGACGACATCCAACCCGTGGTCCAGTTCGGCCTGGGTAATCACGAGCGGCGGCAGTATTCGGATGACGTTTCCGTCCGATCCCGAGGTAATCAGAAGAACACCGTCGGCGAGTGCCGTGTGCTGGATCGACGCTGCGAGCGCAGGCAGCGGTGCCCGACTCGGGTACTCGACTAGTTCGATGCCGATCATCAGGCCGAGCCCTCGGACGCGTAGCTCAGGGTGGAGCGCGCTGAGTCTGTCGAGCCGGTGCAGCGCAGTCTCACCGAGACGGCGAGCCTGCTCGGGAAGGGCCTCAGCGTCCATCGCGTCGATCCCAGCAACTGCAGCGGCACACGAGACGGGATTGCCGCCGAAGGTGGATCCATGGTCACCGGGTCCCAGCGCCGCCATCACGTCCGCACGGGCCCCGATTGCCGAGAGCGGAAAGCCGCCGCCGATTGCTTTCGCCATCGTCATAACGTCGGGCTGGACGTCATAGGTCCCGGCCGCGAACCAATCCCCGGTGCGACCGAAGCCCGTCTGTATCTCGTCGAACACCAACAACGCGCCGTGGGTGTCAGCACGCGCCCTGAGCCCCTCCAGAAACAGACGCCCAGCCGGGTGGCAGCCGCCGTGTCCCTGTACCGGCTCGATCACATAGCACGCCGTTTCGGCTGGTGCGAGCTGGTGGCGGTGCAGCAGATCGAGCTCCCGGAGGGCCAGCTCCGCCGCCTGGTCCTCCGGGAGGCCCAGGTCATCCGGCCTGGGGAACGGCGCCACGTGGACATCGGTCGCCCCGACGCCGTGCCGGAACGCCGCCTTTGATGTCGTCGCCGCAAGCGCGCCTTGGGTGCGGCCATGGAAGCTGCCACGGAACGCGACGACGCCCCCGCGCCCCGTCGAGGCTCGGGCGAGGCGCAGGGCCGCCTCGTTCGCCTCTGAGCCTGTTGTTGAGAACAGGAACTGATCGATATGTCCCGGTGCGATCTCGGCTAGGCGGTCAGCCAGTCGACGTTGCGGGGCGTGTCCGCACACTCCGCCGAGATGAATCAGCGAGTGCAGCTGCTCGAGCACGGCCGCCACGACGGCCGGATGGCTATGGCCGAGATTGCACGTCGCGATTCCAGCGGCCATGTCGAGGTAGCGGCGACCGTCGCTCGCCTGGATCCACGCACCGTCTCCCCGCACCGCCTCGAGGCCGGTGAAATTCGGCTGCGCTGCGGCCAGCGTACCGCCCTGCTCCGCGCCAGCTCCGTAAGTGCTCCGCACCATGCCACCGATCGTAGCCGCTGGGGCAGCTCAGGCTTCGCGGAGTTTCGTTCGTCCTGCTCCTCCGCTAGCGGCCCGTACAGCGGACCAATCCGGAAGTAGTCCAGATCACTACAAGCGCACGTAGCCGCCGCGGTAGCCCCTGTCGTATGACACCGTCACCTCGATCTCGGGGAGCCCGACCTCGGCGCGCTCCTTCTGCAGTCGCCGGGCGAAGTAGCTGACCAGGTCGTCCGATCTGCCCCCATAGCCGCGCAAGAGTGCAAACGCGGCCTGCTCCTCAGCCCCGGTAAGGGCTACTTCGAACACGCATGCGCCACGGCGACGACGACCAATGGCGTCGAGTTGGATGAACCCGAAGTGAATGTTGAGCGCGGCGACATCCCGGGCGTCGATCACCGTGGAGACCTCGGGTGCGGAAAACTCGAGCGACGCATCCGGAGTAATGACGAGATCTCCTCTGGCCCCAACTGCCGGGAGCCGAGCACCGATCTGACCCGATGCGGCCGCGAGCACTGCAGCGGGCAGCCTACACCCGGTCCCACCGTTCCAGATGATCTCAAGGAACTCGCGCATAGCTCACCGTCCGGGTGCTCGAATGCCAGGTTCGTCCTCGAATCGACGCGCGTCAAGCCTGTCCGATCGCCTTCCGTGGTGCGGATTCGCTGCGATCAGCCTCTCCTGATCGGTTCGCATGATGGGTACGCGACCCGGGTAAGCGAACCACTCACCTGACGCGCACGATCGTCGACGAGCTGCGCTGCCCGCGCTGCCGAGGATTCGCCCCGCCGAGCGAGTGGGCCGAAGAGCACACCACCAAGGGGCGCCTCGTCTACCACAGGCCCTCCGGATACCACCAAGGGGGCTTGTTGGAGCACACCAGCGTCCTGGGGCGGCGGGGCGGCGAGCACCCTGGGGCCGCGGCCGCGGCCTCAGGCTGACATCGTCGCCAGGAGTTCTGCCTGCTCGAGCACAAGCTGCACCGGGCGCTCTTCTTGGTCGGGCGGATAGTCGTACCGCGTAAGCAGCCGGCGAACCTTGGCCCGAAGGGCTGCGCACACGCTTTCTTTCAAGTTCCAGTTGATCGCCAAGCTCGATGACCTGTTAGTCGATGAGCTGCGCTGTCCGGCGCTGCGGCCAGTTCACCCCGGCTGGCGAGTGGTCGACAAAGCGCACCGACAAGACCAGCTTTCCCGTGCGTTCTTCGGGGTGAGACCGCCCACCGCGAAATGCGACCGTCGTCGGCGGTCGTCTAATTCGATGCCAGGCGCCACCCCGCAGCGATCTACGCGATTGGCATGGGCGCGCGCCGCGAGATCCCGATCGAATACGCGACACCCCCTGGCCGTCAATCGGGTGCCCGGGTACGCCGGGGGTCAGGGCCAGCGCCGGCGGGGGACCTGATGGACCGTCGGTCGGCCATCAGCACGGGTCAAGACCAGGCCTTCATCTGGACGTATACCAAGGGATTGCCGGCAGCCGCCTCCTGGGTGAGAGCGGTGTGGCGCAAGTCATGGAATGCCCGGAAGGGCTTGTGATAACGGCGCGGAAAAGCGCAGGCTTCAGATAGGCACGGGTCAGCTTGCTCGGGTCAAGCGCAGATCCCAATGAGAGATGGCAGAAGACGTACTCATCTTCCCCGGAGAATGCGCTGGCGGCGAAGTGCTCGACAAGCAACTGCGCCGTACGCGGCCCCGAGTTCGATCACCCGTCGGGACGCCCGGCTCTTGGGAGTGGTCTCCATGGTCTCCATCATCGGGCTCGAGAGACCGGCCCATCGCCCATCTCACGGACGTCCACGGCGACTGCGGTGCTCAGCCGACCGGTAACCGCCCCTGCGGGCGCCGCCACCTCCTGGGGCTTGCGTTTGGCGCGAGGAGGCGGCCACGCGGCTAGTAAACCGCCCATGAGCATGATGCCGCCGCCGAACCACACCCAAATCACTAACGGATTGATGAAGATCGAGATCCGGGCGAGGCCCGACGAATCCACGCTGGCGAGCACCACGTAGACGTCGCGAAGTGGGTTGGAATCCAACGCGATCTCGCTAACGCGCTGCTGGCTGGCCGGGAAGAACCCGATCGTTGGGTTCATCGTGCCGCGGACCGTGTGCCCGGTGAGTTCGGTGAGGGTGACCCCGACCCGTTGCTCGTTCGCGTCGGCAGTGTGGAACTGGCGGAGGTTGACGAACGTGTAGCCGCGGACGCTGGCCGACTGACCGGTGCGCAGGGCGATATCGCGCTCGGTGGCGAACGCCTGCGACCCGGTCAGGCCCACGATCAGCGCAACGATCCCGAGGTGGACGACGTAGCCCCCGTAGCGTCGCCGGTTGCGCGCCACGAGCGACACCAGGGAACCCGGCCACGAGACCCCGCCAAGCGCGTGACGCACGCGCATCCCGCGCCAGAACTCGCCGAGGATGCAGATCGTCACAAACACGCAGGCCATCGCTGTCGCCGAAGCCCAGGTGCTGGTGCCCACGTCGGTCGACTCCAACAGCAGCAGACCCACGATCGCCGCTCCGAGCAGCGGTGCGATGAACCGCCGCAGCAGCGGACGCCATGACGCCTGGCGCCACGGGATCATCGGTCCGATCCCGGTCAGCACGAGCAGCACCAGCCCGATCGGCAGCGCCACCTGATTGTAGTAGCCGGTCCCGACCGTGATCGACTGGCCCCTGAGCACCTGGGTGATGACCGGGAACACCGTTCCCCAAAAGACCGCGAACGTCAGCCCGACCAACAACAGGTTGTTATAGAGAAATACCGCTTCACGGCTGATGAAGCTCTCGAGCGAATGCCGGCTACGCAGGTCGGGCAGTCGCGTGACCAACAGTGTGACCGACGCGACGGCGACAACCAGGATGAACGACAGGAAGTACGGGCCGAGCGTGCTCGCGCCGAACGCGTGAATGGAGGAGACGATGCCGGAGCGGGTCAAGAAGGTGCCGAACAGGGTCAAGCAGTAGGCCGCGATGACCAGCACCATGTTCCAGACACGGAGCATCCCGCGCCGCTCCTGGACCACGATCGAGTGCAGGAACGCGGTCGTCACCAGCCACGGCATCAGCGCGGCGTTCTCCACCGGATCCCAGGCCCAATAGCCACCCCAGCCCAGCTCTCCGTACGCCCACCGGGCGCCGAGCAGGACGCCGATCAAGAGCACGAGCCACGACACGAGCGTCCAGCGGCGAATCCGCGTGATCCAATCGGTATCCAGACGCCGTGTCCACAGGGCAGCGATGGCAAACGCGAACGGGATCGCCAGGCCGGCGTATCCCAGGTACAGCATCGGTGGGTGCGCCAGCATGTAGCTGTTTTGCAAAAGCGGATTGAGGCCACCCCCCTGGGCCGGTCTCACGGCGAGCGTGTTGAACGGGCTCGTCGCGAAGCTCAGCAAGAAGCAGAAGAACCCGACGATCGTCATGAGGACCGCGTCGACGATCGGCATCAGCTCGCGATGGCGATGACGGTTGAGCCAGGTCACGAGCGACGCATAGAGGCTCAGGATCCAGGCAAAGAACAACAGCGACCCGGCTTCGCTCGCCCAAAGCCCGCCGATCTTGTAGTACCAACTGAGCGTCGAGTTGCTGTACCCAGCGACATTCGAAAACGAGAAGTCGTCGGTCAGCAAGGCGTAGACCATCACGAGGATCGCCCCGGTGATGACCGCGGCCGTGGTGTAGACGGCGCGTTCGGCGCTCTGTTGCCAGATACGCCGCCCGGGCCTGCGCGATACCAGCGCGGCGGCGACGGTAAACGCCGCGCTGCAAAGCGCCAACAAGATCAGTGCGCGCCCGAGCAGACTCACCGGCTCAGCTCAACTTTTCGTCGCGGTTGGCGGAGGCGGGTCCGGCGTGCTTGCGAACTTCGACGGGCACTTGGTGATCATCGAGTTGCGGTCCGCGACGAACACCGTGCCCGTGCGCTTCCCGGTCACGACGATCTCGCGCCCGGCCTTGAAGGCGTCGGGCACCGCGCCGGTATACGCGACCTCGACGCGCGACGCGGCACTCGCCTTGTCTTGGACCCAGAAGCGCAGCCCTTGCGCGCTGTCGGCCTGGCCTTGAGGGTTCGACAACGGTTCTTGCGAGACGATCGCGTCGAGCCGATAGACCTGTCCCGAGGGGCTCTTCAGCAGCTCGGCAGGCGACACATAGGTCTGCAACGCCCCGCCGATGCTGAAGTAGAGCAGCATCCCACCCAGCACGCCCGCAACCGTGAGCGCGACAACAAAGCGCACCCGGGCCTTTATCCCGAATCCTTGACGGCTCGTCACGGCTGTTGCTCCCAGCGGCCTGGCGTGATCGTCGCCGCGAATCCACGCTCGGTGGATTGAAGGTCAAACAGGCGGCGCAGGACCTCCAGGCAGCCGTCCCCGTCGCCTTCCAGTACCGCCTCGCGCAGCCGCAGCGTCGGCTCATGTAAGAGCTTGGCGACGATGGCGCCGGTGAGGGCCTCCATCCGCTCCCGATCGCCATCTGACAAGGACTCCCATCTGCCGTCTAGGCGAGCAAGCTCCTGCCGGCGGATGGTCTCTGCCTTTCCGTGGAGCGCGGCGATGATCGGCGCGGCGGTCAGCGTGCGCTGCCAGGCGACGAACCGCGCGAGCTCCTCGGCGACGAGGACCTCGGCCCGCTCGGCCTCGGACCGGCGTCCGTTGAGGCTCGCCTCTACGACGCACTCCACGTCGTCGATGTCACGCAGACAGACGCCAGGGATGTCTGCGATGGTCTCGTCAAGGTCGCGTGGCACGGCGATGTCGATCAGCACCATGGGGCGGTCGGGGCGAGCTGCCATGGCCGTGACGACGTCATCTCGGTCGAGGATCGTGTGCGGCGCGTCGGTTGAGGAGATCACCACGTCGGCTTCGGCCAGCTCGGCCGACAGACGCTCGAAGCCGACACCGCGACCCCCGACGCGAGCGGCCAGGGCCCGGGCCGCAGCCGCGGTGCGGTTCACGACGACGGGCTCCTCGACACCCTCGGCCACGAGCGAAGCGACAGTCGCCTCGGCCGCCTGTCCGGCGCCGATCAGGAGCACTCGCCGACGAGCAAAGTCGGCCAGCGTCTCCCGGGCCAGACGCACCGCACCTGCAGCGACCGAGGTCGGCCCGTGGCCGATGCGCGTCGCGGTCCGCACACGCTTGCCGGTCGACAGGGCCTCGCGGAAGAGCCGGTTGAGTACCGAGCCCGCGCTTTGCTCGTCGGCCGCCAGCTGCCAGCCCGAGGCCACCTGGCCCTGGATCTCGCTCTCACCGATCACCATGGAATCAAGACTCGAGGCCACCCTGAGCAGATGGTGCGCCGCGCGCTCATCGCGATGGGTATAGGCGGCGCAGCGAAGTTCGGGGAGCTCGATTTGTGCGTGCTTGACGAGTGCTGCGAGCAGCAGTGGCTCAGCCGCTGCGAGATCTGCGGCCGCCGCGTACAGCTCGGTCCGGTTGCAGGTCGAGAGCGCCACAGCCTCGCGGATCGCCTCGCCGGCGCGCAGGTCCCGCAGGAGCGCCCGCATGGCGGCTTGCGACAGGGAAGCCTTCTCGCGCACTTCGACCGGAGCGGTCCTGTGGGAGAGCCCGACGACGATCAGCCGCGTCGCCTGAGTTGGCCGCAGGCGGGGTCCGGGATCTGGCGCCTGAGTAGCCGGCCCGTGTCTCTGGTGCCGCTCCCCAGCCGAGACGGGCGGGCTCATGAATACCCCCTTGTCGTCGGAGTCCCTGTGCGTTACATCGAGCATCCCGACCCGATCGCCGGGTCGGGATGCTCGACTGATCTAATGCGCCAGCGGGTTGGGTCGCAGCTGCACGTGCCCGACGTACGACTGCTGGACCTCCGAGTGCAAAAGCGGGTCGATGCCGTTGTCGAAGTAGAGGCCCCGGCCCTTCCAACCGGTGTTGGGGTTGTCGATCCGTCCGTCCAAGCCGCGGGTGAAGGTGCTCATTGGGTAGGGGATGCGGATCACGGTGAACTTCTTGGTCCGCTGGTTAAACGCCACGAGGGAGTCGGAGCCGGTGCCGTTCACCATGACCGTGTCCTTGCCCATGCCGAGCGTGTTGAACCTGTCGACCCACAACTGGTAGGAGTAGTCGGCATTGGTCTGGTTGGCCGCCCCCGAGACGGTCCGGAAGAGCGGGCCCGGGGTCTTGTAGAGGGTCCAGCCCTGGGGGCACTGGTTCCCCGTGCCCCAGGTGTGGGGGCACTTGGAGCGGTCGAACTCGGCCAGATGGCCGCTGCCGCCGAGGTTGACCCAGATGTGGCCCTTGGAGTCGATGTCGACGCCTCTCGGGCCCGAGCCCGGCGCGGGCGGCGTGTAGGCCTCGAACACACCAGTCTTGGGGTCGAAGCGCATGATCCGTCCGGGCACGAACGGCTGTGCGGTCCAGACGCTGCCGTCTACGGGGTCGGTCGCGATCCCGTAGTTGAAGCCCACGATCGGCGTGTCGGGGACCCCGCTGCTGGTCGAGGCCACCTTCATGTCCGCCCAGTGCTCGGCCAATGGCAGCGTGGCGGTGGCGTTGGACGGGTCATACTTGCTGGGGTCGAACCACCCGAGCACGTAGGAATCGCCGCTCATCCAGAGGACGCCGTTGCTGTCGAACTGCAGGTGGTGGGTGCCGAAACAAGTGTCGATGAGCGTGAACTTCCCGGTCTTGGGGTCGTACACCCCCAACTGCCGGTGATGGACGTTGTTGAGGATCACCGGGTCGGTCCGGCAGAAGGCCGGCAGATCGGCGGCGTACTCACGCCGGATTTGGGTGGTGATCCAGACCCGGCCCTGGCTGTCCATGATCGGGTTGTGCGGGTTCGCCGGGTTGTCGTACACGCCGGGGAAATCGGTCGTGCCGCCCGGGGCGGGGCATCCGAGCGTCTGGAAGCCGTTGGGGAGGATCGGCGGATTGGGGTTGGTGGGCGTGGGCAGCGCCTGGTAGGTCTGGTTGCACCAGGGGGTGCTAAAGCCGTTCAGCGTCGGAACATGGACCTCTGCGGCCGTGTTCGTCTTAGGGTCGACGCTCAGGACGTGGTCCTGGCCGAGGTCGACGCCGTAGACCGGCCCGCCCGCGTTCACGCTCGGGTTGAGTTTGTCGGTGGAGATCTCGTCGTGGGCGTAGGTGAACGGACCGCCCCAGCCCAGCTCGGTGATGACCATGTTCCGCGCGATGCCGCTCGGCCGCGGCGGGGCCTTCGGTGTCGCGCCATGCTGGATGCGGTAGCTCCAGTCGGTGAGCGCGGCGACCAACGCCGGCTTGCCAAGGCCCACCGCGGTGGCGTCCATGGTGCCCGCCTGCATGAGGCCCGAGTTGTAGAAGGCCGCGATCTGGGGCTTGGTCGTGAGCGGGGTGCCGGAGGCATCGGTAGCCGTGCGCGTGGAAGCGTCGCCGATCATGTGGCAGAGCTCGCAACCCAGCTTGAAATTGCCCGCAAAGGCAGCAGAGGTGTCTGGCGGGTTAAAGAGCGAAAGCCAGTAGTTTGGGGGATAGATCTGGGCCGCGGCCACCTTGTTCGGCGCGACGGTGGCGTCGAGATTGAGATTCCGGTTCCCCGGGTAGGCGGTCACCTTGGCGGAGTCGACGAGGCCGTAACCGCGGACCCACACCGAGTATTTTGCGTCCGGGAGCTGGGGCAGCACAAACCGCCCGTTTGAGTCCGTGACGACGATCTTTCGGTACTCGGTTCCCAGCTGGCCGGTGTCGGCGATCACCCACACCCCGGCCTGCGGATGCGACTTACCCGGTCCCGAGGTCACCCGGCCCTTAATGTAATCCGGTCCATGCCTTGGGTTATTGTGCGAACCACCTCCCTCACCGAGCGCCATGGTGACCGAGAGCGCTGCAGCGGCAGCGACCACGGGGAGCAGCAGCGCAACCCGCTTCCTCTTCACGACGACCTCCAGATCCGAGTCTTCGAGGTGTGCGCCACGCCGTCGCACGCGCCCCGCCCTTGTGCCGGCGGACGCGTCGCGCTGGAGCAGCGGATGCCATGAGCCAGACGACTTCGTGACATAGGTTACGGATACCCCGTAGGTCGAAATTCACTATCGGGGAAATTGTGTATTCCACGCTCGCCGGAGGTCGACGCAGCCTGGCGCGGCACACGCTCGAGTCCCGGTGGTGCCGACCATGCCGGTCGGCCGACATCCGACGCGGCTACCGGGCGTTTGGGCGCCGTGCGAAGGCCTCGCGCCGCGCTCGACTCTCGTAAATCCGCACCCTCCGGATCGGACCGCCGACGCTGAAAATTAACACCTATCTCATGCTGACTGCGATTGACCATCGGACGTCGTTGCCGTATGCCGGGCTCTGGATGGACACGCGGCAATGCACAACGCACCAGGAGCATCAAGTACGGGACTCGCTTCTAGGTCACCGACCTGGATTCCCCGCGTCACGAGAGCGTGCAGCCCCACATGGCGTAGGCCATCGACCCCAAATAGCCAACTGGCCGTGTTCTCGCTGGTCCACGGAGCCGATGCATCACGGCGCACGGCGAGCCATGCGCGAGGTCAGGCATTATCTGGAGAGCGGGTGGGGAGCCCATGAGTAGCGGCGCGCAGTTCGTGGTCGCCGCGTACGCGGTGATCTGGGTCATCCTGGTCCTCTACGTGGTGTCCATGGGGCTCCGCTCTGCCCGCCTGGCCCGCGAGGCCGAGCTGCTGGTCCGGCTGCTGGGCGAGCGCGACGCGGCCGCTGCGCCCGAAGTGCGCAATGCGACAGCAGCGCCCGACGAGGCGTCAGGGGTGGGCCACTGAGACCGGGGCCGTCAGCGCCGGCCCTGCCACCACGAGCTTCCGGCTGTTGCAGGGCGATTCGTTCGGGACCGCGCATCTGGGCCACTGCCATCAAGGCAACGCTGCAGCCGGCCGCGGCGCGCGAATGCTAGCCGTCGCCGTCGCGACACGCCGCCCGCCTCCCCTCGAGGGAGAGGCTGGGGCCCTCCTTCTGCGCGACCTTCCCGAGTACCCAGCTAACTAACGGCTCCGAGCTGGGCCCCGGCGGTCCTTACTTCGCCGTCGGCTTGGTCATGTGCTTGAGCAAGATGGCCGCCCAGGAGCCCAGATCGGTCGTCGGGCCGAGCGCGGCGGTACGTGCCCACGCGCTGCGTATCGTCGCCACGTCGGTGCGATACACGGCTAGCCATCCCAGGTTGAACATCACGACCTGGCTGGTCGGAAAGCGGGCGGCAAGCGCGGTCAGGGTCGTGTTCGCCCGGGCGAGTCCCGCCGTGCCGTTCATGCCCGCGGTCATCGCCAACCCGACCAGCGCGTCCGGGGTGTTGGGGGCGAGTGAGGCCGCGTGCGCGAACGCGCTTTGTGCGTCGATCTGGTCGCCGAGCGCCATGTACACCTGACCAAGATCTAGCCAGACGGTGCTCGTGGGCTTGGTTGACAGCCGCGCGCGAAGTACGGCGACCTGTGCGGCAGCCGTCTGTGACACCGCGGGGTCCTTGCGATCGAGGACGATCGCCAAGGGCGGGAGGGTGTTCTGGTTGTTCGTACTGCCGGCCGTCTGATTACTGGGTGGGACGACCGGTGGAGCGCTCGCGGTCGACGAGGCGGGCTTGCCGCCCGAGGATCCGTTCAGCGCGACTGCCGTCAGGGCTGCCGCGACCGCGACGATCGCAGCGGCACCGACGACGACGATGAACCGCCTAGTGCGTCGACGCCTGGCCACGGCGTCGTCAACTGTTGCGCCAGGGTCCTTCGATGGCTCTGTGGCATCGGGGAGCGTCATCGCCACTGTCGATCGTAGCGCCGCAGTCCCCAGACCATTGTCGCGCGCACCGGTAAGCCGACTCTTTCGTGCGATTCGCGTGTGGCTCGAAAAGTCGACGCCAGCACTCTGGCACCGCCGAATTTTTGAGCTTGGTGCGATTTGGGGCCTCGTCGTGGCGCGAACAGCCCCCGCTCACCCACTTTGTTGATCTTGGCCGCCTAAACCGACCCGACGTGATCTCAGCCAACCGAAAACGCCCGAAACATGTGTTTCTGGCCTTACCTGACCCGTATCCAGGCGTCTCATAAGTATTGGGATCGGCGCCGGGGGCGGGCGGAGGAGGCCGACGCGTATCGGCTTGTCTGGGACGCGCTCAAGCCGAACGCGGCGCCACCCGATGATCACGTACATGACTGGCCGGCAACCAGATCCACGATCTCGGCCGCGCCATTGCTGCAGACGAGGGCGGACGCGTTGCCGCGTGGTTCCACGACAGCACTTCGCAATCTGCCGCGATGGCCGCATGGCCCCAAATTGCTTCGGACAACGAGCCAGGCGTCGAAGTGATCTGGCACGGTGCCCAGGTCTCAGTCGTCGGGAGTCCCGCGGGACGGCGTCAGCTCGGAGCGAACCTCATTCGCTTTGGCGACAACCCATCTGTCTTAGGCGGCCATCTTCATCTCAGGTTGTCAACTGAAGTTGCTGGCTCGCCTCAACTGCGCGTGCCCCGTTCCCCGCTCCGTGGTCGGCTGAGGTGAATTGAGTGATCGGCCAACCCGACGTGGATGGGTCCGTCGGCTGGTTGCCGCCGCGGTACTCAGAGGTGCGTGCCACCGGCTGATCAGGGGACGCATCTCGGTCGCTTCCCCCAGAGCCTCCCCCAGAGTACGAGACCGTACCCAGCGGCCTCAAACCGGTTCAAATCGATCTTCGCGAACGTCCCCTCGTAGTCTGAGCCCGCCAAAGCAGCTTTCTAGCAGGCGTTTCCTTAGAGCCGAAGAGGGGACTCGACCCCCTGACCTGCCGCGTGGAAGGCGGCAGGACCTAGGGGCGCGAAGCCGCTTGGTCAAAAGGGCCTCCCACCGAACGTCGCTTGCCCCCCAGAGTCTCCCACAGAGTCCGCGTCAGCCTGAAAGATGCGGGCGGGCGCGTCGATCAGGGCGCATGCCAACTGGTACATCTTCATTCCGGACCGACTGGGCGACGGGCCCGATGATGCCCCACCAGTCGACCTCGTCTCGCGCGTCCGACTGGACGCCGCTACCTGGTGCTGTCATCGGTTGTGGCCTCGGCGTGCTTGCGGTCACGGGATCGGGCTCAGGCAGTCGAGGCTGAAGTTTGTGGTTCCCGCGTACGCGGTCAGAAAGGCGTGCTCTGTCCTGTCACAGTCGATGAAGTGGCCCTTGATCCGGTGACCGAGTCCGGCGATGCATCACACACCTCCCGGAGAATCCGACGGCGCTGCACGCATCCCGGGCGGAATCCCGCGAGTGGAATCTGGGCAGGGTCGAACTATCCATTGACGGAACGACTCACCGGTATCGCCCGCCAGGTCGGACTCCAGCGGCCGCGACGTCAGTATCGCCGCGTCGCGGTGCGCCGCCGCGGCGCTATTCCGCCTGAATCGCATCCAGGACGTTCAGCCGCGCCGCCCGACGGGCCGGGAAGATCGCCGCAACGACGCCGGCGACGCCCGCCAGGACGAAGAAGATCGCCAACGACGTCCACGGCACCGAGAGGGTGGTCAGCAGCGAGATGCGCTCCACCACCACGATCCCAAGAAAGACCCCCAGGACCAGTCCCACGACGCCACCGATCAGCGCCACGATAATGGCCTCCCAGCGGATCATCGCCCGCGTCGCCCGCCGCGACAAGCCCACCGCGCGCAGTAGGCCGATCTCGCGCGTGCGCTCGAAGATCGACAACGCCAACGTGTTCACGATCCCGAACACGGCGATGATCACCGCCAGCCCCAGGAGCAGATAGACGAGGTACAGCAACTGGTTGACCTGGGAGTTGAGCACGTCCTTGAAGCCCGACTTGGTGTAGGCCTTCAGGTTGGGGTAGTTGACGAGCGCGGCGGCGACCGCGTCCCTTGCCTGATTTGGGGTCACCCCGGGCTGGGCGCGCACCAGGATATTCGAGTCCTGCTGGGTCGAGAAGTTGCGCTCGAACTCGCTCAGCGAGATGAAGAACTGGCCGAAGGTCTTATCGGAGAAGATCGCCACGACGCGCAAGCGCTGGGTGCCGGTCTTCGCGAAGAACGCCGGCATCGTCGACCCGACAACGAGGTGGTTGCTCTTGGCGTATCCCTTCTCGACCGCGATGCTGGCCGGCGCAGACAGGTCGGTAAACGATCCGTGTACGAGGCCCGGGTCATAGACCGACAGGATGCTGGCGGGTGCGAAGCCAGTGACGCTCTGCACGTCCCGATGGACATCGCGGAACTGGCCGGTTCGCCAGGCGTTCACCGCCGCGACCTCCGGCACGTGCGCGAGCTGGCCGGCGGCGGCCGCGGTGAACGGTTGGCTGTTAGTCGCCGCGACGACCACCTGGCCCCGCATCCGCTGGTCGAGTGCCCCGAGAAAGGTGGCAGACAGCGACGCGGCGAAGATCGATGCCGCCGCAACCAGCGCAACGCCGATCGTGAGCGCCGTCGCGGTCTGTGCGGTCCGTGCCGGGTTGCGCATCGCGTTCTCTCGTCCGAGTCGCGCCGGCACCCGACTGATCGCGACAAATGGCGCGCCAAGGATCCGCGCCAGCGGTCGCGCGATCTGCTCGGTGAGTAACGCCGCGCCGACAAACAACAACAGCGCGCCGACCCCCAACACGACGTACGGGTTGCCCACACCGCTGAACAGTGCAGTCAGGACCAGTGCAGCACCGAGCGCCGTGACCACGACCGAGACGATCAAACGGCGCAGCGGATGAGCACGCTCGACCCTGACCTCGCGCAACGCGGCCATCGGCGGAATGCGGCTGGCCCGAATCGCCGGACGCACCGCGGCCACGAGTGTCACCACGATCCCCACCGCGAGCGCCACGATGATCGAGCGCGCCTGGATCTGCAGCGGCGCGCTTGGCAGGTTGAACCCGAACGCATCAAAGAGCCTCTCGAGCCCGAGCGCGATGAGGATGCCAAACCCCACCCCGATCACCGATGCCACCACTCCGATGATGAGCGCCTCGAGGACCACCTCCCCCACGACGCTGCCGCTGGAGGCTCCGACCGCGCGCAGCAAGCCGACCTGGCGCGTCCGCTGGGCGATCGTGATCGAGAAGCTGTTGAAGATGATGAAGGCGCCCACAAACAGCGAGATCCCGGCGAAGACCAGCAGCACGTCGCGCAGAATGGCGACGAACGAGTTGAACTGGTCGCTGGCTTGCTTGGTCGCCGTCGTGCCGGTAATCGCCTCGTACCCGGGAGGCAGGATCGCCTGCACCCGGTGGGCCAAGACCGACTGGAGCACTCCCTCAGTGCCGCTCACACTTATGTCGGTGAACTGACCTTCCGAGCGGAAGACCCGCTGGGCAGTTGCCGTCGAGAAGGCGGTCAGGGTCGCTCCGAGCAGGTTATCGGTGGAGCCAATCCGAACCACCCCCACCAGCGTGTACTCATTCGAACCGACCGGTGTCACGACCCGCACCCGCTGGCCAAGCACAAACTTCTGGGCGGCGGCAGTGCGCGTATCGATCACGACCTCGTCGGGGGCGACCGGCGGGTGCCCGGCGACGACCCGCAGGATGTTGAGCTCTGGGTCGTTGACCCACCCGAACCCCAGGGTAGGCGGACCCACCAGCCCGGCGGCCTTGCCGTTGGACCCGACAATCGTCGCCGTCCCACCGACGCCGCCGGCAGCACTGGCCACGCCATCGACCGCCTCGATCTTGGGCAGAAGCGCCGCAGGTACCGGCTGTCGATCGGCGCTGGACACCGAGGCGACGCCCTGCACCCGGACGGCGACCCCTTGGTTCACCTGCGCGAAGAGACTGTTGAAGGAGTTGGTGATGGTGTCGCCGAGCACAAAGGCGCCCGCGACGAAGCCCACCCCCAAGACCACGGCCAACGAGATGAGGACGAGCCGCAGCGGGCTCGCGCGCAGGTTGCGCGTCGCCAAGCGCCAGATCATCGCTCGGGTACGGCCAGGGTCTTCATGCGATCCAGGACGGACGTCGGCGTCGGGGCGCTCAGTTCGTCGACGATCCTGCCGTCTGCGAGGAAGACGACCTCGTCGGCGCAACTGGCGGCATTCGGGTCGTGTGTGACCATCACGATCGACTGATCGAACTCGTCCGCGGCGCGGCGCACGAAGCCCAGGAGCTCGGCCGATGAATGTGAATCGAGCTGCCCGGTCGGTTCGTCGGCGAACACGATCGCCGGATGCGCGACAAATGCTCGGGCGGCCGCTACCCGCTGCTGTTGACCTCCGGAGAGTTCACCCGGCCGGTGCCCCAATCGGTCGCCCAGCTCCAACGCCTCGACCACCTGGTCGAGCCACTGGCCGTCGGCGCTGCGACCGGCGATGTCGAGCGGCAGGCGAATGTTCTCGAGCGCGGTCAAGGTCGGGACCAGGTTGAAGGCCTGGAAGATGAAGCCCACCTTGTCACGGCGGACCTTCGTCACCCCCTTCTCATGCAACGCGGTCAGCTCGATGTCGCCGATCCACGCGGAGCCCGAGGTCAGGCGATCGAGGCCCGCCATGCAGTGCAGCAGCGTCGACTTCCCCGATCCCGACGGACCCATGATCGCCGTGTAGCGTCCCGCCGGGAAGGCGCGTGAGATGCCGTCCAGCGCGCGCACCTCGGCGTCCCCCGTGCCGTAGACCTTGACGGCGTCCTCGACGCGCGCTGCCGCCGAAAGATCGACACCCGGTTGGGCCCTTGCCGCGTCGTCGCGCACTCGGCTGAGGGCACCAGACTCGTTGGCAGTCACGGACGACTCCTCCTGCCGCGTTTGGCTAGGGGCACCTCGATCGTGGTCCGCCCCAATTCGAAAGACATCCGGCGTCACCCCCGCGCGGGTCGCCACAAATCCCTTAGCCGCGATGACGCGATGCGTCCAACAGTCTTGAGCGGTAGCCTGATCTCTCGTCAAGCCCGTGCCGGGCGTCCCCTGGCTCTACCGGCGCATCAATGGGGCGGCGGCGTAGGCATCCACCCCTCCCTGTCGCGGATCACGGGAGCCTCATACGGCGACCGCGCACGAGCGTCCCATGGTCCGCTCCATGGTGCGGGAAGCCCAATCTCCGCATCGCAGCGTAGGTTCGCCGAATTGCGCGCCCTGCACCCTTACTTCCGGGAACGCGGACATCCGCTTGTTGTACAGGCGTTCCTCAGCGCGGGAGAGGGGACTAGAACCCCTGACCTGCCACCTCAATGGGGCAGGCTCTCAGGGCGCGCGACGGGGCCCAGCGTGGCCCACAGCGTGTCGGAACCCGACCGGCCCGTCAGCCGTTCGGAACGCCTGTCGGCACGTCCACTAGCCCTGCTGAACCTCGTAAATCTCGTCCGCGACGAGGCCGTGCGCCTCCCGGTGAACGGTACGCGCCGTCTCCGCGTTTGGGGCTTCGACGAGGCAAAAGACCGGCTGGCCAGGACCGAAGCGGCTAGGCCGGCGGGTTGAAGCTCGTATAGGCCGACAACTGCCAGCGACCACCGACGAATTGGAAGACGGCGAGTCGCGGGGAGTACGCGGCGGCGTTGAGCTGGACTCCATTGACGATCTCGCTGGCCTTGACCCAAAAATCCACAACGATTGTCTGCGGACCATGGGTGATGTGGAAACGGGCAAGCGACCACTTCGTCACAACAGGTGGGTGTGCGATGTAGGCGGCCTTTTGGGCGTATGTGGTCTCGCCTTGACGCTGAAACCACGGTGCCAGGAACGCCTCTAAGGCGGCGTGATGATCTCCAGGCCGAAGCATCTCGAAAAAGTGGTTGACCAGTTGCTTCCCACGCGTGACATACGCTGGAGCAGGTTTCGAACGTGCCGCCACAACCTGCGGCCGTGATGTCGCGCCGAGCAGATTCACACTCCAGATCACGCCGACTAGAATCATGGACGCGCACAGCACGGCGGCGATCGGTAGATGCTTTCTGGTCATCTCTGTCTCCTGAGTTCTGATGCGTCCCATTCACCCGTGATGGGCACGTCGACCAGCACGGCGGTCAGCTTCATGAAGATGGTGGCGGACCCCCGGCCTACTGATCCAAGAAGCCACGGAGAACGGCGAAAGCACCTCAGTTCATCTAAGTCAGACGTTAGTCTCGCTGGCCCACGCCCCAGCGGTCATCACTTCCAGACACCCAACTAATCCTTGAGTCCCACAGAGTCTCCCGCAGGGTGAGACCGTCTCCAGAGTCCTCGAATCGGTTCAGACCAACGTGTGGCACATCTGGTCCGAGCCTGAACCACCCGCCACACGGGATTCAGCAGGCGTTTCTTGAGAGCCGAAGGGGGGCCTCGAACCCCTGACCCGCCGCTTGAAGAGCGGCAGGCCCTAGGGGAGCGAAGCCGCCCGGTCGAACGGGTTCCCGACGCGCATCGCCTGTCCGTCAGAGTCCCCCCCAGAGTCCGCGTCAGCCCGAAAGTCGCGAGCCGCTCGCCCGTTCAAGGGATCGGGACTCTGCGAATTTGGGGGCAACGGACACCAAGCCGGAAGCCGCCTGCACTTGGATTCGCCGAATCGCTTGGACCGCTGCTTTGGTTCCGTGGTGATCTACTCTTCGCCAGCCAAATCGGCCGGACACCGCGATGGGAACCGGCTCCGCACCAATCGCTCCAGTGCGAGGACGGAGTGCCCGCTGCGGAGATGCCGGACTCCTTTCGGTGTCTAGCCGAGCACGCGACACAGATGCTGGCCAACGGCGTTCATGAGCTGAGGAGCACCGGTGGATATCGGGAAACCCGGGAAGAAGAGCCTCGCCACGGTACCCGGCGTGCGGATGCTCGCGTCGTACCGAACCGCGTGGCTGCCCAAGGACGTAGTTGCCGGCCTCGTCCTGACCGCGCTCTTGGTGCCCCAGGGGATGGCGTATGCCGAACTGGCCGGGCTGCCCGCGATCACCGGCCTCTACACGTCGATTCTCTGTCTCATCGGGTATGCGATCTTCGGGCCGTCGCGGATCCTCGTGCTGGGACCGGACTCAGCCCTCGGGCCGATGATCGCCGCAACGATTCTGCCCCTCATCGGGGCCAATGGCGACCCGGAGCGCGCGGTCGCACTCGCATCGACGCTCGCGCTGCTTGTCGGAGCGATCATCGTGCTTGGCGGGGTCCTCAGACTTGGATTCATCGCCGATCTACTCTCGAAGCCGACCATGACCGGCTACATGAACGGCCTCGCGATCACGATCCTGGTCGGACAGCTACCGAAGCTATTCGGGTTTTCGACCGATGCCAACGGCTTCGTCGCAGAGGTCCGGGCCTTTGCGACCGGCGTCGCCGACGGGAAGACGGTTCCCGCCGCTCTCGCGATCGGTGTGCTCAGTCTCGCGGTGATCTGGGTACTGCAACGCATCGTGCCGAAGGCCCCGAGCGTGCTCATTGCGGTGGTGATGTCGATCGCCGCGGCGAGCCTCTTTCACCTCGAGGCGCACGGGGTGAAGCTCGTGGGCACGCTCCCGCAGGGGTTCCCGCCCCTCACCGTCCCCCGCGTCGGAGCGTCAGATGTTGCGCTGTTGATCGCCGGAGCGGCTGGCATCGCCGTCGTCAGCCTGGCCGACACGATCGCAACATCATCTGCATTTGCCGAGCGGACCGGCCAGGAGTTTGACGGCAACAAAGAGATGGTCGGGATCGGCGCCGCAAACATCGGCGCTGGGCTCTTCCAAGGATTCCCCGTGAGCACAAGCGCCTCGCGGACGGCCGTGGGCGAGCAGGCTGGGGCCAAGACGCAGGTCACGGGGTTGGTGGGAGCGGCTGCGATTCTGCTGATCATCGTCGTCGTCCCGGGACTCCTGCGCAACCTGCCCCAGCCCACGCTGGCCGCGGTTGTGATCGTGGCCGCGTTGTCCCTGGTCGCGATCCCCGCGACGATCCGGCTCTGGCAGCAGCGCAGAGCCGAGTTTGCCCTGTCGATGGCCGCCTTCCTAGGAGTCGTCCTGCTTGGTGTGTTGCCTGGCATCGCCATCGCCGTAGTCTTGTCGATCGGAAACGTGTTCAGGCGCGCGTGGTGGCCCTACCAGGCGGTGCTCGGCCGGGTCCCAGGCCTTCCTGGATACCACGACCGGCGTAGCCATCCAAACGCCTGGCTCATGCCAGGGCTGGTGCTGTTCCGCTTCGATGCACCGCTGTTTTTCGCAAACGCGAGAACCTTCCGGCAACAGATCAACCGCCTTGCGTCCGCGCAGCCCCCACCGACCTGGATCGTCGTCGCCGCCGAACCGATCACCGACGTGGACACGACCGCCGCCGACATGTTGGAATCGCTCGACGCAGCGCTCGATGCCAGGGGCGTTTCCCTGGTCTTCGCGGAGATGAAGGACCCCGTGCGCAGCAAGCTCGAACGTTACGGGCTCGCCAAGAAGATCGAAATCCAACACTTCTTCCCGACCCTCAATGCGGCGATCACCGCGTATCACCACCAAACCGGAGCCCACTGGGAGCCCCCCGATGCTCAATCGTCCCCTTGATCGGAACTTGGAGTGTGGCTCG
Organism: uncultured Thermoleophilia bacterium; assembly: GCA_963773325.1. Taxonomy (GTDB): domain Bacteria; phylum Actinomycetota; class Thermoleophilia; order Miltoncostaeales; family Miltoncostaeaceae; genus CAITWD01. The sequence goes on from CAVZAI010000002.1 coordinate 285,789, forward strand.
GGTGACTAGACCCCGATGATGACCGGGTTTCACCGGATGGGTGCGTCACGTGCTCCCTCCGGTGTTCCCTTCGTCGCTGTGGACATGCTCGCTTACGCGGTGGGTTCGCTACTGGACGGCCCATGACGCAGACGCGCATTCGGACCGAGTTCCCGCGCGATCGCCCGACGGCCAGATCGTGCTTGCACACGAGTGTGGAATCGTCCCGAGTACCCCGCGTAGCGACGCCCAACGTCCCGCGGTGAGCCTTGGTTGGGCCATCGTTGGTCGGCGGCCGGCCGGCCGCATCCGCACGGTCGCTGGCTCCGATCGGATGCCCGCGAGCGCCGTCTGTCCTCGTTGACGAGTGGCTGCTCGATCGTCGGGGACCCGATCTCCGAGTCGGGCCAAGACAATCGATTGGCCGCGCTCGTTGGGCCGGGATCCAAGGGCCGACGAGATTCCGGCCTCGTGTGGGAACCCATGCGCTGGATCATGCAGACTTGGCAGTTCGCGGACCGCAAGCGCCGAGTAGCGGCGCCCTAGGCGCGTTCCCGCCGGCTCGGGACACCTAGCCGAGGTCGCGCCTCTCGAACGCGAGCGGCAAGGCGATCGTCGCCACGACGATGATGATGACCAGTATCGCCGCATGGCCGACATCGATGCCATGGCGCAGAGGGTCAGCGCCGGCGTAGTGGTACCAGGGCGAGAGCCAGCGGATCCTGTCGATCGCACCAACCAACGGCGCCAGCGCGTTGATCAGGTAGCTCGCCAGCGCAAGCGCCGCGCAGGTGGTGATGGCGACAACGCGGCGGCCGGTGCCTGCGCCGATCGCCGTCGCGATCGCACCAAACGCGAGGGCAAGCAGAGCGGCACTCACGACCGCGGCGAGCAGGTGAACACCCGAGATCCCCATGTCGAAGATGCGCGCGCTTGCCCACAACGCGAGCCACAAGACGCCTGCAAGAAACAGCATCTCGACGATGACCACCGCGAGCTTCTCGAATGCGAGCCACGTGCGTGAGATGGGGTTTGCCAGCAGCAGATCCAGCGTCCCGGCCTCTTCTTCGCCGGCGATGGCCCGGGCGCCGCTGCCGATCGCGGCGATCATCAACAACAGGGGGACGACCAGCGAGAACAGCTCCGCGCCCAGGTAGCCGGCCGCCGTGCTGAAGTCGAATTCGCCTCCGAAGCTGACGAACGCCTTGAGGGCCTGCGGGTAGGTCTCATGGAGCTTCTTGAGCGCAGGGTTGTCGCGGACCGTCGGCCACACCGACGCAATGAGCACGACGTAGCAGAGGATGCCGACCGCCCACCAGACAAACGCGCGGCGGCTGTCGCGCAGTCCGCGTCGTAGGACGCTAGCGCGCATCTGGGTCGCCCTGATAGAGCTTGCGAAAGATGTCTTCGAGGTCGGCTTCGTGAACATCAAGGGCCACGACCTCGTAGCGAGCCAGCACCTTGATCAGCGGATCGATCGATCCTTCGAGGGCGAGGCTCACGACGGGTCCGCGGCGGCCAAGCTCGCGGACACCGGCGAGGCCGGTGAGCGGGTCTTGCGGCGGGGCCGTGCGGAACGTCACCTCGACGCGCGTGAAGGCCCGCGAGCGCAGGTCCTCGACGCGCTCGGTCAGTACGAGACGGCCCTCGCGGATCACCGCGACCCGGTCGGCGACGCGCTGGACCTCTGGCAGCACGTGCGACGACAGGAAGACGGTCCGCTGGTCGGCGGCCGCTTCACGAAGGATCGTGCCGACCTCCTCCTGGATGAGGGGGTCAAGGCCGCTGGTCGGCTCGTCGAGAATCACGAGCTCCGGCCGGTGCATGAGCGCCTGGACGAGGCCGATCTTCTGCCGGTTGCCGCGTGAGAGTGCCCGAATCGGGCGCGCCACGTCCACGTCAAGGCGCTCGACGAGGCGTGCCATGTCAGGTGGCCGCGGGGTGCCACGCAAGGATGCGAAGTAGGCCAGCAGGTCGCGACCGGTCATGCGCTCGTAAAGCCGAAGGTCGCCCGGCAGGTAGCCGACGCGCCGGTGGATCTCTGTGGCATCGCGGTGCGCGTCGAGTGCGAAGACCCTGAGCGACCCGCTGGTGGGCCGGATGAAGTCGAGCAGGAGGCGAATCGTCGTGGTCTTGCCGGCCCCGTTCGGACCCAGAAACCCGAAGACCTCGCCTTGTGCGACCTCGAGTGTCACGTCGTCGATCCCGCGCGCTGCCCCGTAGGTCTTGGACAGGTGCTCAGCTGAAATCACGGTGGTCATGCGCAGACCATCCCATATGGCCATCCCGCAGCCCACCGGGGCCACCCCCAGTCTCGATCGGGACCAGCCCGGCGCGAGCGATGTCCCTCCCAGGGAGGCCGCGCAGCCGCCGCCCCGCCGCCGCAACCGAGGTCAAGCAAGTCCTGGGAACGCGGAGCGCTCGCCACTTCGACCGACCGGACGGTCCACCAAAGCCACCGAGTTCAGCACCACGGCGACTCGTTTGGTCCATTCATCCGCGCGATGACCGCTTGGTAGACCACCCGACACGCGTGCAACCGTGCCTGCCAGGCGGGCCCCGGCGGACTCGTTGTCACTCAGCCGGGAGCCCGCTATGACTTACCGAGCCGGTCGGCAGGTCTGTCACAGCCGCGGGGGACTGCTTGTGGGAAAGAGCGCCGCACGAGTCCTGGTCGTCACCCTCACCCTGGTCCTAGCGGCGGCCGCTTTTTGGGTTGGCACGTACCTGAATCAGGCGACCCCCGAGACGATGAGGGCAGGTGTCTGCCACGACTCGTGGCCGTTTCGAACGCGATGCGGAGTCGCGACCGACGGCGCCGGATTCGTGCTTCATCGCGTCTCGGACGCGATCTATTGGTATCCCGCAGCGCTCCTGATACTAGGGGTCGGTGGCCTGATCGCGTGGCGTTTGAAGGGCAACGACTAAGCAACGCTGCGACAGACGCCTTGTCGGATCGAAGACCTCGGCGATTCGCGCGAGGCGGGCCGAGGGGGATACCCGACGCGCCGGTGGATCTGGGTCGCCTGTGCATGGGCGTCGAGGCCAAACACGGTCATGTGGCCGGATGTCGGTCGGATCAAGTCCAGCAGAAGGCGGATCGTGGTGGTCTTGCCCGCCCCGTTGGGCCCCAGGAACCCGAAGACTTCGCCCCGCTTCACCTCGAGGGTTACGTCGTCGATGCCACGTGCGGTGCCGTAGACCTTGGTGAGGTGCTCGGCGGCAACGACGGTCTCCATGAGCCGAATCTCGCAAATGCACGGGCCCTCAGTCACCGGTTCGCACCGGATCGTCGGTCAGGACGAGCCTGTCCAAAACAACGCTTGCGACCGCTACGTCGGTGGTCGACCGCCGCAGCGCAAACAAAGGCAACCCGATGAGCGCCAGGAGGTGCCTTACGCGCCGCTGCGGTGTTGCCCATCACCTGCTCGACGGCAATTGCTTTCTGCATGAGATCGCCTTGGGCGCGGGCACCGCGGGCCGCCTCGTCCCGCAAGAGCACGACGGTGGGGCGGAGTGCTTGCCGGTCGCGGAGTTGGCGTAGCGGCAGAATGTCCTCGACGCCGTCCTGCTGGCCCACGACATGCATTTGGGGGTGCCCGCTTCTGGCGATGAGACTCGTGTACCGATCAAGACGCAGGGTTGCCTGCTGGAGTCGCCGGGCGAGGGGCGAGGGACAAGGGGATGTCCCCAGCCAAGAGACGAAGCCGCGCGCGCGAGGCAGGCTCCTGCGGGAGCGGCCCCATCTCGTTAGGCTGAAGCTTGGACGCGCCATCCCCATGGGCGAGTGAATGGCGTCAAGCGGCCTCCCGGGGCGCCCTCTTCTCGTTGATAGGGCCCCCATGCACGCGCGAACCGGGCCGCCTTCGCGACGGCCCCGACGCGCGGCTAGGACCACGCTGTGCGTGACAAGGTTCGGGCTTGGGAAGATCAAGCGACCCACCCCCTCCCCCGTGACCGGCAGTATGTGGCGCACGGCTGCCGATAGCGCCCTTCGCGGGAGGAGTCAGCTATGAACACAGCGGCACCCCGACCGCCGAGACTCCCGCCGCGGTGGTTCATACACGCGTTTTGGCGCGTTCATCGAGCGCTCTACAGGCTCAGTGGCGGCCGGTTTTTGTGGACTACGGCGAGTAAGCGCGGCTGGGGCGCGCTGCACCTCACGACCGTCGGGCGGAAGTCCGGGCGAGAACGCGGCGCCATCATCGGCTACCTCGAGGACGGCCCGAATCTCGTCGTGCTCGCGATGAACGGCTGGGACGAGGGCCATCCCTCGTGGTGGCTCAATCTCGAGGCGCACCCGGACGCCGTCGTTCGCCTGGCGGGCGAGCATCCGCGCCCGGTGCGCGCGCGCCGGGTCGCGGGGGAGGAGCGTGATCGACTGTGGCAGCGCTGGGTCGCCATCGATCCGCAGCACGACGGCTATGCCGGCCTGCGGTCGACCGAGACGCCCGTGGTCGTCCTCGAACCGCGCGATGGGGCTGCTTGACAGGCCCAAGTGGTCCACGGGCTGGTTCGGCAGCAGCATCACCGTTCCGGTGGACTCGTCCGAGGCCCGCTCTAAGGCTTCCCGTCCGTCGCTTGGCGACAGCGCCCGCGCCAGCGAGGAAGGATCCATGCGCGGAGGCAGGCGCGGCGAATCTCCCGCATGGTCCCGGATGATCCCAGATCGGGTCACGACGGATCTCGAGTCACTCGGCTGTCAGCCGGCGCTAGCGTCGATCAACTGGTATTCCGCGCGCTTTCCTGGTGGCGGACCCAAGTCGCGCACGGCGCGATCGACCCGATGCGCTATGCGTCCCGCTGGAACGAGCCCTTGCGGCGCAAGCCCGACGAGTACGCGCGGGCCGTCGGTCGCTGGCTCGACTACTACGAGCGGGAGGGGATCGTGGCGATCGGCATCGGCGCGGTCGTCCTGCGCGGCCGGGGGGAGCCGGGGCGGGTGCTCGGCTTCAGCGCACCGGCGCCCGCGCAGGGCTCGGCGGGAGAGCACGTCGTGAGGCTCTTCGAAGCGGCGGACCGGCTCGTGGGCCTGCCGGACGAGGCGGTCCTCGACGCGGTCGTCGCGCTCGTCCCCGGCCATCGCCTTGACCAGACGCTTGTCTTCGGCGACGCGTACGAGGTTGCGAACGTGTCGATGTCGCTTGTGGACGGGGCCGGCCTCGTGGGGGTGATCGAGCCGGACGTGGTGCCCGCGCTCTTCGAGCTCACGGTGCCGCGCAGCGTGCGCGACGCGGCCGCACAGTCGGGCGTCGATCCTGCCGCGCTCGCGCGCACCGTTCGCCGCCTGCTCGCGCTCGGGCTGCTTCGCTGGGCCTAGCCGAAGGTGAACGCGTAGGCCTCGACGCCGGGCTACGGGAAGACGATCTCGACGTAGGGTCCGCGATCGTTTCGGGCTTGCGGATCAGTTGGCAGAACCGGGGTTGGACGATCATGCCCCCGGCCGTACTCGTCGACGTCGAGACCGTGTGCAGCGCCGGGGGCTCGCCGTCGAGGGCACCCGGAACGGGATAGGCGTCCCTCGCGCGCACACAATCAGGTGGACGTCGCGCGTCGGCGCGCTGTTGGAACCGGCCCGAGGACGAGCGACAACGTCTAATTCGCCACCGAGCGCCGGAGGCCCATGACCCCCCCTCACCCGCTTTCCAATCAACCCTCGTCGGTGATCTTCGTCGGGCCGAGCAACCATGGACGGCTACGGTGACGGCCGGCCCCTCACCCGGTGCGGCTCGGCGATCCTCATCAAGTTCTCGAAGCGTCCGACTCAAGGCGCGCCGTGACACCGGTGCCCGTGAGGCAGTCATGCGTTCTTCCCATCGAGCCGATGCAGATCTAAGCCTGTCTTGCAGCCAAGCAATCGCCAACCGGCTGCGGCACGAGGCATTGTCCCCAAGGAACAGCGAGGTCGGCACATGATCAACCCACGTCTTCGGAAGCGCAAGGTGGCGATCGCGGCCTGCATCGTCGCCGTAGTCGGCGCCGGCGCAGCGGTCGCCTCCGCAGCGACCAACACCCAAGGCATAGTCCCCAACGCTGTCGCGCAGTTGACGCTCACCCCCCGCACCGGACCGCCAATCGTCTTCGAGGTCCAGGACTATTCGTTCGACGTCGAGCAGACGCTGAGCATCGGCAGCCAATCCTCGGGTGCCGGTGCGGGCAAGGTCACCTTCAACCCATTCACAATCACCACGAGACCGGGGACCCAGACCGCAGCGCTATTTCGCGCCATGGGCGATGGCTCAGTCTTCCCGTCAGCCGAGCTGATCGTGCCGGGGCCGCGCGGCCAAGTTCGTCTTGACGTCAAGTTCCGGACGATCGCGCCCAAGTCGTTGCGGGAATACGCCGGCGGCGGCGGCGGGAGCGGCTTCCCGGCGGAGGACGTCTCGTTCGTGTACGGCGCGCTCGAGCTCGCTCACACCGTGATTTCACCGATCGCAGGCTGATCGGGTCGGGGCTACCCGGCACGGCCCCCCGCTTGATCTCCAGGGCCGCGTCGGGTCCAGCTCGCGCTCGGCCGGGCCGCGCCGGCGCGGTCGTCACGGTGACCCCTGGGGTCGCGCGGGTCGGCGTCGTGGCGTCGCCTGCGGTCGCGAGCGTATCTCCGCCGCCTCCAAACGCGGACCGCCCGGGAGAAGGTGGAGCATAAAGTCCGACGACATGTTGTTGGTCGGGCAAACTCGACACAGCAGCGGCGGCGTAGGAAAAGAGGTCGAAATCATGAGCGACGAACACACTGGCCTACAGGCGGCGGAAGCGCGCCTAGATCAAATTCAGTCAGTTCTCGACGACGTGCGGAGAGTCGTGGCTGGCGCGGAGAAGGCGCAGGCAGCCGCAGACCGTGCCCGCAGCGCCTTTCCAAAGATAGGTCTCGCCGCATTGGCGCTGGCACTCCTGGTCATCATCGCTGTCGTGCTGCGACGGGGTCGTAGACGGTCAGGCCACGTTCACCGCTCGATCGACCCCCTCACAGTCCAGGAAGGGCCACATGAGCACTGAAGACCACGTAGGTGCACCGCCCCCACCGACAGCGCGTACGCCGGGACCGCTCGGCGGCCCAAGGAGTATCGGCCTATGGATTCTGCTGAGCATCGTGACCCTTGGGATCGCCAACTACGTTTGGGTCTGGCGTACCCAGGAGGAGATCAAGCGCCGCAGCGGCGATGGCGTCGGTGGGTGGCTGGGCGTGGTGATCTACCTCGTGATCGCGCCCGTCACCTTCTTCCTCATCCCCAACGAGGTCCAGAAGCTCCACCAGAGCGAGGGCCGGGAGTCGCCGGTCAGCACCCTGCTCGGGTTTTGGTTCCTGCTGCCGATCGTCGGGTGGATCATCTGGTTCGTGAAGGTCCAGGGCGCGCTTAACCGCTTGTGGGAAGCGGACAGAGCGACGCCCTAGATACCGCGCGATGATTGCGCTGTGCGCCGCCGGGGTCCGGGTTTCGGTCAATCAGACGTTCATCCCGTGTTCACGAGGATGCGCTTGCGACTACGGATCGCGGCAACGGACGGGCCGTCGTCGTCATTCTGAGCCGCGCGGTGGTAGACGCACCCGGAGGCCCGCGCATACATCAGCGGACTGATCCTGCTCCGCATCTGAGAGCAGCGTGCGAACACCCGTGCGGTGATTTTCAGATCTGTTGATTGGCCACGTGACTCGAGTCGATGACGAGCGGCGGCCGGTCCCCCCAGAGTCTCCCCCAGAGTCCGCGTCAGTCCGAGGAGTTTGAGCTGCCCGCCGGACTCGAGGCATCGGCTGCAGGCGCGCAGCTAGCTACCCTGCGGAGGCGGTCATGTCCGACGGCTGACCATATCCGTTGTTTATTCGGCGGATACTACTGGGGACCCCACCGTGCGAGGCCGCGCCTGACGGGACCAACGGCAACGGCTCTGAGGGCAGCAACCTGGGACCGAGCAACCCGGTGCTCATCAACGCGGTCAAGGCATACACCAACTACCTGCACAGCCTCGGGGTGGCCAGGAATTCGGATGGGACCAACGCAGCCATGCCGGTCGATATGGTGACCGGTGGCTTCACGGGTTTCGACGTCGCCCTCAATCAGGATGTGATCAATGGAGCAGCCGGCTGAGGGGTCTGGCATCGCCGCCGCCGCCGCCGCCGCCGCCAATGCGGACAGCGAGGACACCGCGCGCGCCCGCCGGGGCGGGCTGAAGGTCTATCTGGGCGCCGCGCCTGGCTGCGGCAAGACCTTCGCAATGCTCCGTGAGGGGCGAGACCGGCGTGCCGACGGCGAGGACGTCGTGGTCGGGTTCGTGGAGACGCACGGGCGTCCCCGCACCGCCGAAGCGATCGGCAACCTCGAGGTGGTACCGCGGCTGTCGGTGGCCTACAGGGGGACAACCCTGACCGAGATGGACATCGACGCGGTGCTGTCGCGCAGACCCGAGGCGGCGCTGGTCGACGAACTGGCTCACACCAATGCACCCGGCGTTCGCCATCCCAAGCGGTGGGAGGACGTCAACAGCCTTCGAGAAGCCGGGATCGACGTCATCACCACGGTCAACGTCCAGCACCTCGAGTCGGTCAAGGATCTCGTCGAGGCGATAACGGGGATCACCGTTCGGGAGACGGTCCCCGACGTGGTGATCGATGAAGCCGAGGACATCCAGTTCATCGACATCACGCCGCAGGCGTTGCGTAAGCGGATGCGCCACGGCAACGTGTACCCGCTGGAGCGCGTGGAGACGGCGCTGTCGCACTTCTTCCGCGAGGGGAACCTGGCGGCACTGCGGGAGATCGCGCTGCGCCGGATGGCCGACCGTCTCGGCGCCGCGCACGCTAGCGTGCGCCCCGCACCCGAGGACGTGCTGGTTGCCGTCGACGACGATGAACACGCCGACGTGCTGATCCGCCGCGCCGTGCGCATCGCGCGGTGGGCGGGCGGCTTCTGCAGCGTGCTCCATGTCGGCAATGACGATCCGGCCGCGCCCTGGCGCCACGTGGCCGCGTCATTGGACTGCCCGGTGCTGGTGCGTCAGGGGGCGCCTGCCGATGTCATCGCCGAGGTCGCGCGTCAGCGTGACGCGCGGCACGTGGTTGTCGGCGAGCCGCGCTCAGGGCTGTCGCCGCTGCTGCGTGCGAGCATCGTAGACCGGCTCGTCGAACGATTGACCGACGCCGACCTCCACATCATCGCGCGATTCGAGAGGCTCCGCGACCGGCAGGTGCGGCCGCCCGAGCGGCCCGCCCCCGAGACATTCCTGGCCATGCAGGTGCCCACTGGCCGGCACGGTGAACTCCGCCTCTACCTCGGTTACGCGCACGGCTGCGGTACGACGACGGCCATGCTGGCCGAGGCTGCGCGCCGCAAGAAGCGGGGCACCGACGTGGTCGTGGGGGTCCTGGCCACACCCGACCGACCCGGATGCCGGGAGGTGGCACGGGATGTCGGTCTGCTCGGCGGTCCGAACAGCGCTGCCGCCCGTGGACTGCTCGATATGGCCGCGCTGATGGCTCGCAATCCCGACGTCGTGTGCCTCGATGATCTCGGCGGAATCACGACGGACCACCGACCGATCTGGAAGGTTGTGCCGGAAATCGTGGCGGCGGGCATCGTCGCCGTCGCCACCGTGCACATGACCGACCTGCGCAGCACTCGCGATGCGCTGGGCGACCGGGTCGAGTTCCATCCCGGCTCGGAACCCATCGATGACGCCGTTCTCGACAGCGCTGATGAGATCGAGTTGATCGACATCGAACCCCAGGAGCTCGGGGAGCGGCTTCGCCACGGTGAGTTGATGCCTGCCGCCGACGCCGCCCGGGCGCTGCAGAAGGAGTACCGTCCCGACGTTCTCGCGGCGCTGCGCGAGATGAGCTTTCGCCGCATCGCCGGGCATACCGACAGGCGGCTGATTCAGTACATGCGTACCAAGGCCATATCAGCCCTGTGGGAGGTGCGTCCGCGGGTGGTGGTCTGCGTCCCTCCTCGGCCGGGCATGGCCGCGATTATCGAGCGGGCCGCGGAACTGGCCCGGCGGCGCGACCACGACCTCGTCGCGCTTACGGTGCGACGGCGGGCGCGGAGTGATGATGAGAAGCGTCTGCTCGGCGAGTACGCCGCTCTCATCCATCAGCTCGGCGGTGAGTCGGTGACACTCGACGGGCGCGATGTCGCCGAGACGATTGCCGCCTACGCGCACGACCACCTCATCACCGAGTTGATCGCGGTGCGCGGCCGCGACGAGCGCCGCGCCCGCATCCTGCGGCGTCTGGTTGCGCTACTGGCCGACGTGGACATTCACGTGCTGTCTGAGGAGCGCGAGACCGAACTCAGCGGCACCGTGAAAGCGAATTGAGCGCCGTCGCTTGGATCTGAGTCGGCGAGCCAGACCCGCCCCGCATGCGCTTCGACCAGACCGTTGGTGATGGCCCGGAGCTAAGGAACGTGACCCGAGGGCGCGGATGATTCTGACCGCGACCGCGACCGCCAACCTCGACGAGATGGATCGCATTTCATGCCACCTGTGGGCCAGCGTGTGACACGGACAACACTGTGCGGCGGGTGGCCGACGAGGTGCGTGCCGCCGACTGAACGAGGACGCGTCTCGGCTCGGTCCCCCAGAGCCCCCCCCGGGAGTCGGCGTCAACCAGAAGGACGCGGGCGCCCGCGTCGAGTTGGGTATCGCCTGCCAGGTGATCGAGCCACGACCAGGATCGCCGAGCGATCGTCGGGGCCGGGTGCGCTCACCCCTCGGCGGCCCATTCGAGCTCGCAAGCCACGATCGGCTCGGGGAAGCCGCGCAACTCGATCACGGTGCGCGGGCCAAAGGTGAAGTTCTTTCCGATCGCCAGGTCGGCCACCACGCCCGCGATCATGATCCGGCCCGGCTTGGCGTAGGCGGTGAGTCGCGCGGCGAGCTGAACCGCGGCGCCGAACAGATCGCTCCCCTGGGCGACGGGCTCGCCCGCGCTCAACCCGATCCGCACCGCCAACCGCCCGCCCGGCTCGCTGTCGGCGTTGTGGCAGGCGAAACCGCGCTGGACCTCGATCGCCGCGCCGAGCGCGTTCTGGATCGAGTCGAACGACGCCATGATACCGTCGCCGGTGTGCTTGACCTCGCGCCCGCCATGGGCCGAGAGCGCTTGGCGGATGATCGCATCGTGCACTCCCAGCAGCCGCATCGATCCCTCGTCACCGAGGCGCTGGGTCATGTTGGTCGACCCTTCAAGATCGGTGAACAAGATGATTCGAAAGGCGCTCTCAGAAGCACGCCCGGTCGCGGTCGGGTCGTCAAGGCGGCCGAGAAATCCCTGGACCGCCCCGGGATCAACCGGGATGATTTCGTTGGTGGTGAGGCCGTGGCCGTCGAGATGGGCTGCCTGGGCCGCCTCGGCGTTCGGCGCCTCGACCAGACAGAACGCCGCCTGGCGCTGGACGTCGAACCAGTACGACAGGTAGCGCACCCCGTGGCGCTCCTGAAGCCCGAGATCGTGGACGTGCGCGGCGGCGACGTCCTCGGCACTCACCCCCGTGAAGTCGTGTCGGTCCATGAAGAGCGCCATAGGCCACAGTCTGCCCCTTCGTGGCGTCTTGCGCATCCTGACTCGGGGGGCAAGCTCCCAACCGCTGGTGGCCAGGCCTCCGCCATGTCCCCGTCGGCGAACTCCTCGCGCGCTTTGTCGCGACCTGAAGCGCGGTTAGGTCGGCGCGACGGTCAATATCGGTTGGTGCGAAGGCGCTCGTCGGAGGGTGATGGCCCGAGGTGGCTCGGACGAGTTCCCCCAGAGTCTCCCCCAGAGTGCGAGACCGTCCCCCAGAGTCCTCAAACCAGTTCAGACCGACTTCCGAAACATCTCGCCTGAGCCCGAGCCCGCCGAACCACCGTTCTAGCAGGGACTTCCTCAGAGCCGAAGAGGGGACTCGAACCCCTGACCTGCCGCTTACAAGGCGGCTGCTCTACCAGCTGAGCTACTTCGGCGGAATCGGGCGACCACGCACCAGCCCGCAGACCCCGCGGCCTCAACGTCCGCAAGAGCATAGATCCTGGCCACCCCGCAGTGGCCTTCCGCGTGCAGGCCCGGGTCGTTGGTACGGTGCGTTCATGAGTGACACGGCCGGCAGCTATCGTGCCGACGAGACGAACCGGGCGGCCAGTGAGGCCGAGGCGCTCGCCACCGTTGGCGCGGGCGGTCAGCCCGTCTGGCACGGATCCGACCGCTCCGACGGCCTGATCACGCTCGCCAGCGGCCGTCGCGTGGGGGTGGCCCAGTTCGGGCGTCCACAGGGCGTGCCGGTGATCTGGTGCCATGGCGGGCTGAGCTCACGCATCGACGCGGCACTTGCTGGCGGTGCCGCGGCACGCAACGGGCTCCGCCTGATCGCGCTGGATCGACCCGGGATCGGAAGGTCCAGTCTCGGCCGGGATGACGATCTGCTGCGCTGGCCGGCGATCGTCGCCGAATGCGCGGACCAGCTCGGCCTCGAGGGCTTCGGCGTCGTGGGTTGGTCGGCGGGCGGGCCATATGCGCTCGCCTGCGCATACATGCTCCCGGGCCGCGTACGGGCCGTCGCGACCATCGCGGGCATGATGGCGGTCACCGACCGGACGCGGCGGCGGGAGCTCGGACTCGGGCTCGATCGCCGTCTCATCGAGCTCAGCCGCGCTGCTCCGCGTGCCGCCGAGGTCGCCCTCGAGACGCTCCGCATCGCACCCGATCGCCTCATCTGGCGCGGCGTGCGACGCAGCGGCGGTGCCGCCGAGCGCGCGGCCCTTGTCCCGGACACCCGCCCGATCGTGCTCCGGATGCTGCACGAGTCTTTGCGCCAGGGCACCGCGGGCGTCGTCGCGGACTATCGTGCGTTCGGATCCGATTGGGGGTTTACGCCAGAGGTCGTCTCTGCGCCGGTGAGCGTCTGGCAGGGCGAGGCCGACGGCCTGGTCCCGCTCGCCCACGGCGAACGGCTGGCCAGCCAGTTGCCCGCGGGAACGCTCCATCGGGTACCGGCTGCCGGCCATTTCCTGCACGCCACCCACGGCGACGCAATCATGTCCGCGCTGCGGACAGCCCTTGTCTGAGATCCTCGGTCACCGAATGCGGCGACATACCATCGGATCGGCACCGGTCCGCAATCGATGACAACTCGATAGCCTACGCGGCATGACAGAAACCCGTTACCCGAACCGCTGGTTCGGCTCGAACCCTCAGGCGATCTCGAGCCAAGGTAAGAAGCTCTCCGCCTTCCCGCACGACCTGCCGAAGGACTGGCGCTCGGCGCTGGGCCTGGGCGACGACGCCGGCGGCGCAGACGACGCGTCCGAGGCAACCACGTCAGACTAGGTCACCCGGACAGGGGGACCGCCGCGAGGCGCGCCCCCTTGGGCAGTGCTCCCCCGCCCTCCGGGACCACCGCGATGTGCGTCGCCTCGGTGAGCGAGGTCACGTTGTGGGACGCCTGCCGCGCTGCCGGCGTGAGCCCGTCCGGACCGAGGGTCCCGCGGATCAGGTCGGCGCGCGCGGTCGGTGAGACGTAGTCGACCGCCAGCCGGACGGTGTCCCACGCGTCGGCGCAGCCGAGTAGCTCCCGGCCGAACACCCAGAAGCAGACGACGCTGGCAACCGGGTTGCCCGGCAGCCCCAGGACTCGCGTCTGTGCGAGCCGCCCGAACCAGGTCGGATGCCCCGGACGAATGCGGACTCCCCAGAACAGCTCCTCGACCCCGAGTGCGCTCAGCGCCGGACGGAAGAGGTCGTGCGGCCCGACGGAGATTCCGCCGGTAGCGACGATCAGGTCGGCCGCCCCGAGCGCGACAGACAACGCGGCCGCGGTCGCGTCAGGCTCATCGTCGACGGTCCCGACCAGGACCACCTCCGCGCCTGCCTGGCGGATCAAGGCCGGCATCACGACGCTCTGGATGTCCCACACCTGCCCTGGTTCAGGGTCTTGGCCAACCGGCACGAGTTCGTGCCCGCTGACGATCAACGCCACCCGTGGAGGACGGTCGCACTGCAGCCGCGGATGACCCGCTCCCGCCGCCGCGGCGAGGTGGTGGGCGGCGATGCGCCGGCCCGCCGGCAACACGACGTCGCCGGCCCGCAGGTCCTCACCGCGGCGGCGCACGCACGTCCCGGGTGCGACGGCGTGATCGACCTCGAGCGTCGCACCGACCTGATCGCCCTGCTCGCGCGGCACCACCGCGTCCGCGCCTGCGGGCAGCAGTGCGCCGGTCGAGATCACGACGGCCTCACCTGTGTCGAGTCGCCCGTCAAAGGGAGCGCCCGCCGCACTCTCGCCGACCACCCGCACGCGCCCGGGAGTCGCGCCTGCCGTGACGGCCCAGCCGTCCATCGAGGAGTTCGTGAACGGTGGATGATCCGCGCGCGCGGTCACGGCGACGGCGAGCCGGCGCCCGACGGCGTCGGCGAGGGCCACCGATTCGGATTCTGTCGTAATGACGTGGTCGGCGATGATGTCGCGGGCCCGCGCGAAACCGATGTCGCGTTCGCCGCTCATGCGGACCGCCGGATGGGACCGGGGCGCACGGCCGAAATCCGAGGTGCCGCTGCCCGTCCGCTCATCGGGCCACCTCCCGTTCGCAGCGACGACGAATGCTCACCGAGCCTAGCGTCGGGCCCGCCCTGAGACGAGCCTGGAGCGGGGTTACTCGACCAGGCGGTAGTAGCGCGGCTGGAACGGGACCGGGTCGCGCCGGAACGAGTCGCGATCGGCAATCACATGCACCCGGCCGGCGGTCATCAGGCGCTCCATCGCATCCACGAACGCATCCGGGGTGACAGCCCCCGTGGCGTCTGCGGCGACCCGGTCATACAACGCGAACTCGCGCACCGGCTCATGCGACTCGCGCAAGTGGTTCAGGGCAAGGGTCTCAAGGTCGTCGGTCATGGCGGCAGTATCCGGGCGAACGGCACCTGGCGGCACCCGGATGACCACGGAATCGTAGCGCGGGGATCTCCGGACCCGCGCTGCGCGGCGCGGCGCACAACATCAGGGGAACACCTGAGACGGATTGTGCGCGTTGCGGATGCCCAGGCGTTTCCACCTCGGTGACAATGCCCCTGACGCGGGACCGGAGCGGGGGCCGGTCCCGCGGCTTTTCTTGTTCAGGAGGCCCGTTCGCCGTCCGCGTCGAACGCAGGCCCCGGCGCCAGATCCAGCGCCGCGATGATGGCCGTACCGACCCCAGGGCTGGAGTCGATGTGCAGCTGCCCGCCGAGCAGCGCCATGCGTTCGCTCATCCCGAGCAGGCCGTGCCGGCGCGTGGAGGCACTCGGGTCGAAGCCGTGCCCGTTGTCCTCGATCACCAGGCGCAGGCCCCGGCCGGAGCGAGCGGCAGTCACGCTGGCCGCGGTGGCGCCACTGTGCCGCGCGACGTTGACCAGGGCCTCTTGGGCGATGCGATACAGGGCGATCTCGACTTCGCCGGGCAGGTCGGGGAGCGCCTCCAGATGGACCCCGATCTGGATGCCGGTCGACTCGCTGGTGCGGGTCGCCTGCTGGTCGATCGCTGCGGCCAGGCCGTGCTCGCGCAAGAGGCCCGGGCGCAGATCGGAGATCATGTCGTGCAACCCGGTCGCCGCCTCGGAGACGATCGCGTGCAGCTCCTCGAGCTCCTCGCGCTGCTGGCGATCGGCGGTGGATTTCTCGAGCGCCCGCAGATGCAGGGCCACGGCCATCATGACCTGACCGGCCTCGTCGTGGAGCTCACGTGCAATGCGGCCCCGTTCGGCCTCCTGGGCCCGGATCGCCCGGCGGAACCCCTCCGCGGTCGCGCGCTCGCGCCCGCGGGCGACATCCAGTGCAGACGCGGTCGCGCGCGCCCGCTCGATGACCAGCGCCAGGGCCAGCTGGCTGGCGACGGCCTGGGTGACGGCCCGGGCCCCGAACTCCGACATGGTCTCCCCAGCGGCGGCCAACACCCCCGCCAACTCGGTCCCGACGCGCAGCTCGACCGCCTCGACGGGCATCTCGACCAGGTCGCGCAGCAGGTGGATGATCGCGTCTCCCGACGGCGCCGAACGGTGTCCGATCGCGGCGATCATCGCCGGGACCCCGTGGGCGGCGCGGATCACCAGTTGACCCTCATCCATCAGGGCCACGCAGGCCCCTGCAGCACCCGTCAGGGCGGCAACCTGGCCGACGACGGTCGACAGCAGGTCATCGAACGCCTGATTGGTCCGGACGCCTTCGGCGAGCACCTCCTGGACGGCGCGCACCGTGCCCTGGAGCTCTTCGAGGGTCGTGCTGCGGGCACGCTCGCGCTCGAATCGGAGCGCGTTGTCGATCGCCACCGCGGCCTGGGCCGAGAACACCTGGGCCAGGCGCTCGTCGGCCGCAGTAAACGGACCGATGCGCTTCTCGGTCATGTACAGGTTGCCGAACAGGACACCGCCCAGCAGAATCGGCACGCCGAGAAAGCTCTCCATCGGCGGGTGGTGCGGCGGGAACCCGCACGAGCGCGGGTCATCGGAGATCCGGGCCAGCCGCACCGGGCGCGGGTCCTCCAGCACCGCGCCGAGTAACCCGCGCCCGGTCGGCACGGGCCCGATGCGCGCCTGGGTCCCGGCATCCATCCCACTGACCTGGAATTTCTCGATCGTCGTCCCCGAGGGATCGAGCACACCGATCGCCGCATAGCGGGCGTCGAACAGCTCCCGGGCGTTGTCGACCAGGGCCGGCAGCAGCTGGCCGAGATCCAGTTCACCGGCCAGGTGCAGCCCGAGGTCGACCAGGCGCGCCATGCGCGGATCGGACTGGACCTCGAGGTCGACCTCGGGCACCGGAGGGGCGTTGAGGCGCGCCAGCTCGCGTGCCAACCCGTCGGGATCGCGCTCCGGGTCGGCGCTGATCGCCACGGCGACCTCGGCATGCG
Source organism: uncultured Thermoleophilia bacterium (assembly GCA_963773325.1). GTDB lineage: Bacteria > Actinomycetota > Thermoleophilia > Miltoncostaeales > Miltoncostaeaceae > CAITWD01. The sequence continues at coordinate 302,613 of CAVZAI010000002.1, forward strand.
TGGCCGCCGGCCTGGTGATCCGCACGGCGGCGATCAGCGCGGCGCGCCCGGCGGCGCCGACCCCCGCGATCTGCGCGAGCTCGGCAAACGTGCGCGAGCCCGGCCGCCAGACCGCGACGCCGCGGCGTCCCCGGGCCAGGTCGCTCAAGGTCTCGCCGGCCTCTGCGGTCAGCACCAGCCGTTGGTCGTCGGGCCACGAGCTGACCACACTCGCCCCGGTCGCGGTGCCGACCCGGATGACGGCGGCGGCGAGGAGCCCAAGTTGCACCACCGCGTCCCAGACCAGCGCGTCATGGCCCTCGCGGCGCGGTCCGACGCCGCTGACCGACGGGGATGTGCGCGCTGACGTCACGCGCGGGCCCCGTGCCACCCGCCGCACGCCGGGCGGCACGCGCCCCGCGCGCGGGCGCTGCGATCATCGCCCTGGCTGCGTCCTGATGCCATCTCGCGTCGCCCTCGTCGCCGTCTCCCGGTCCCGCGAACTCCCGCACGGCGGGCGTCCGCCGCGGCAGGCATCGGGACGGCCGGATTCGAACCGGCGACCCCCGGCACCCAAAGCCGGTGCGCTACCAGGCTGCGCCACGTCCCGGGTCGTTGGCACACCGTACCGAAACCTCGACCCGAATGGCGATCGACGCGCCTAGCTCTCAGCCGAGAGCGAGACAACCTTGCCGCTGCGATCGAGCTCGGCGTGCAGTACCTCCCACGCGCCGGACACCCGCGCGAGGGTCAAATGCGCATCGCCACTACCGAGCGGGCCGGTGACCCGCGCGATGACCGGCATCTGGATCGCGTCGTTGCTGGCACCCTTGCCGATGCGCTCGGGAAGCTCGACTTTCACCGGCTGGCCCAGCCAATCGGCCACCACGCGGTTCTCGGACACGTACCGCACCACCAGCCGCTCGGCCGCGTTCGGCCGGCGACGCCACGCGTTCAGGTACGCCACCAACGCCACGGCGAGGACCACCCAGGCGGCAGCGCCCGCGAACCCGGCGAGCGAATTCTGGCTGCCGCCGCGCGCTTGGACGGTGATGGCGACCACCAGGTAGACGCCGAAGACGATGGCGGCGACGATGCCGACCGACTGCCACGGAGGCAGATTCAGAAAGCGCTTCATGCGACCCAGATCTCCGCAAGCCGACCGAGGGTTTGACGGTAGCGGCTGAGCGATTCCTCGCGCCCGGCCAGCAGCAGGCTCTCATAGATCCCGGTCGAGATCCGTTGGCCGGTGAGCGCGATGCGCTGCGGCTCAAGGAACCCGCGGGCATCCTCACCCAGGATGTGCAGCTGGTCCTGGAGCGCATCCTTGATCGCATCGAGCGTGAACTCCTCGAGCAGCTCGAGCCGTGCAAGGCCCCCGCCGATCGCCTGGATCGAACGCCGCACGTCGCCCGCGAGCGTCGCCCAGGCCTCGGGCTCGATCTCCAGGGGCCGGAAGAGCCAGCCCGCCAGCGGTTCGAAATCGGCAAGGGTCGTGAGTTTGCGCTTGACCGCCGGAACCGACTCGCGCACCAGATCGTGCGCGCCGGGCGCCTTGCCCCCAAAGAAGCCGGTGCGCTCCAGGTACTCGAGCAGCACGTCGGTGAACTCCTCGGTGCTCATCATGCGCAGATAGCGCCCGTTGAGCACCTCGAGCTTCTTGATGTCGAACACGGCTGGGCTCTTCGAGATCCGGGCGACGCTGAACTTCTCGATCAGTTCGTCGACCGTGAACATGGTCGTCTTGTCGTCGAAACTCCAGCCCAGCAGGGCGATCGCGTTGATGACCGCCGGCTGCACGAACCCTGCGTCGCGCAGATCCTCGACCGACGCGGCGCCGTGGCGCTTGGACAGGCGCTTCTTGTCCGGCCCGAGGATCAAGGGGATGTGCGCGTACTCGGGCGTCTCGCCGCCGAGCGCCCGGATCACCATCACCTGCTTGGGCGTGTTGGACAGGTGGTCCTCACCGCGCAATACATGGGTGATGCCCATCTCGAGATCGTCGACCGCGGCGGCGAGGTTGTACGTCGGCGTGCCGTCCGAGCGGGCGACCACGAAGTCTTCGATCGCGGTGTGCTCGAAGGTCACCGCACCGCGCACGTAGTCATCGATCACCGTCCGGCCGGTGACCTCGACGGCGAACCGCCACGCCGGCTGCCGGCCCTCGGCCACGAAGCCCGCAATCTGCTCGTCGGTCCAGTCCCGGCGGCCCCGGACCACCGGCGCGCGCTTGTTCGAGCGCGCCTGTTCGCGCTGGGTCTCGAGCTCCGCGTCCGTCTCCCAGGCCGCATAGACCATCCCGGCGGCCTTGAGCCGCTCGATCGCCGCCAGGTACACCTCCCCGCGGGCGCTCTGCCGGTACGGGCCTTCGTCCCAGTCGAGCCCGAGCCACTCCAACGACCGCAGGATCTGCGCCTCGGACTCCGGCGTCGAGCGCTCGCGGTCGGTGTCCTCCAGGCGCAGGACAGACGTCCCGCCGGTGTGGCGCGCGACCAGCCAGCTGAACAGGGCCGTCCGGGCACCCCCCACGTGCAGGTTGCCGGTCGGGCTCGGTGCGAAGCGCACGCGGGCGGGCACGGTGATATCGCGACGCTGGAATGGAGGCATGGTCCGAAGGATACCCGTGCAGCCCCGGCGCGCCCGATCGTTGGCCCACACGGAACCCGCCGGGCGTCATAGGATCACGGCATGCGCTTCGGAGCCCACGTGTCGTCATCCGGCGGGATCAGCAAGGCGATCGGGCGCGGCCAGGCGATTGGCTGCGAGAGCCTGCAGGTGTTCACGCACAATCCGCGGACCTGGCGCGCCATTAACCACACCGACGCCGAGATCGCCGCCTTCCGCGACCAAGCTGCCGCGGCCGGCATGGGTCCGTTGGTCAGCCATGGCCTGTACCTGATCAACCTCGGCGCCCCGGACCGCGAGGTCCCGTCCGGGCCGCCCGGCAAGCCGGCCACCAGTACGCGCAACATCTACCGGTTGTCGATCACGAGCCTGATCCAGCACCTGGAGGTCGGTGAGCGGCTCGGTCTGGAAGGGGTCATCCTCCACGTCGGGTCGTCGAAAGGCAGCACGATCGACGAAGCGATCGACCGCATCGCGGCCGGGATCGCCGAGGCGTTCGCCGCAGCGCCTGGCACCTGCCAGGTCTACCTGGAGAACACCGCCGGGGCCGGCGACTCGATCGGCCGCACGTTCGCACAGCTCAAGTCGGTCTGGGACCGTGTCGGAAACGCGACACGCCTCGGCGTCTGTCTCGATACCCAGCACCTGTTCGCCAGCGGATATCCGGTCCACGAGCCCGGTGGCATCGATCGGGTGCTGGACGAGTTCGACCAGACCCTGGGGATCGAGCAGCTGCGCTGCCTGCACCTCAACGACTCGATGACCGATTTCGGGTCGAACCGCGACCGCCATGAGAATCTCGGCGACGGCAAGATCGGCGCCGACGGGATGCGCTCGATCCTGGGCGCACCCGGCCTGCAGGGCTTGCCCGTCATTCTGGAGGTCCCCGGGATCGAGGGCAACGGGCCCGATGCCGAGAACATGCGGCGTGCCCGTGCCTTCCACGAAGAGGGTATGGCCGCACGGACCGCGGGGAAGTCGACGAAGCGATGAGCGAGCCTTTCCCCCAGCTGCCGACCGGATTGTTCCTGGGGGGCCGCTTCGTTAGGGGCAGCGGGTCGATCGAGGTCCGCGACCCCTATTCCGGAGAGCTCATCGCAGAGGTCGCCACCGGGGATCGGGTGCACGTGGCACGCGCCGTCCGCGAGGCCGCCGAGCACCTGCCGCCCCCGCCGCCGGCCCAGCGGGCGGGCGTCCTCGAGCGCGCCGCCGGCATCGTGGCCGGGCGCTCCGAGCGCTTTGCCCGGGTGCTCTGCCGGGAGGCCGGCAAGCCGATCCGCCAGGCGCGGGCCGAGGTCGCCAGATGCGTCGACACCCTGACCTTCTCGGCGGCCGAAGCCCGCACCCTCGCCGGTGAGACCGTCCCGTTCGGCGCGTCGGCGGCCGGCGTCGGCAAGATCGGGTTCGTCCGCTTTGCGCCGATCGGGATCCTCGGGGCGATCGCGCCGTTCAACTTCCCGCTCAACCTGGTCGCGCACAAGGTCGGCCCCGCGATCGCCGCCGGATGCCCGGTCGTGCTCAAGCCCGCCGAGAAGACCCCGCTGTCGGCCCTGTTGCTGGCCGAGGCGCTCGCGGAGGCCGGACTCCCGGAGGGGGCCCTGAGTGTCGTCACGGGCACCGGTGCCGAGGTCGGTGGGGCGCTGGTCGACCATCCCGACGTCGCGATGATCTCATTCACCGGCTCGGGTCCCGTCGGTTGGGGGATCCGCGAGCGTGCGCCGCGCAAACACGTCGCGCTCGAGCTGGGCAATTCGACGCCGATCATCGTCACCGAGGATGCCGACCTGGTCCGCGCCGCCAGCCGCATCGCCGCGTCGGGCTTCACGCACGCCGGCCAATCTTGCATCAGCGTGCAGCGGGTCTACGTGCACGAGTCGGTGCACGAGGTGTTCCTGGCGCACCTGATTCCCGCCGTCGACGCCCTTGTGGTCGGTGACCCTTCCGACGAGGCCACCGACGTCGGCCCGGTCATCACCCCGGCCGCCCACCAGCGCGTTCGCGAGTGGGTCGCCGAGGCCGTCGACGCCGGGGCGACGATCGCCACCGGCGGCCACACGCACGACGGGCTGATCACCCCGACCGTGCTCGACGGCATCACACCGGTGATGAAGGTCACTTGCGAAGAGGTATTCGGACCCGTCGTCGGCGTTGCCGCATACCACACGATCGACGGCGCGATCGAGCTCTGCAACGCGACCAACTACGGCCTGCAGGCCGGAATCTTCACGGGCCGGGCCGACGCCGCACTCGCCTGGGCCGAACGGCTCGAGTTCGCGGGCGTCGTGATCAACGAGACCCCGACCTTCCGCGCCGACCAGCAGCCGTACGGCGGCATCAAGGGCAGCGGCAATACGCGCGAAGGCCCGCACTACGCCGTACGCAGCATGTGCGAGCCGCGGCTGGTGATCGTCGAGCTGCCCACCGAGTGAGCCTCCCCACCACGCGCTTTGTCCGGCTGATCGGCTGCCGGCTGCCGATCCGGCTCGCCCGGATGTCGCCAATGTCGGTGCCGGACCTCGTCGCGGCGGTCACGAACGCCGGCGGGCCCGGCATGCCCGGGGGCGCGCGCTACGCACCGGAGCAGTTGGCGGCTGATCTCGAGGGTCTGGCGCGCAGCGCAGATGGCACGTGCGGTGTCACCTTCCTGGCGCCGTCTCTTGAGCCGGAACTCCTCGAAATCGCTGCGGCTCGCGCGCGCGTGGTTGAACTCTTCTGGGGCGCGCCTGATCCGGCGAGCACAGCGCAGCGGTGCCGCTGCCCCGCGGCGCTACCGCAACCCGACGCGGAACACCAGCGGCGCTATCGAGGCTCTGCCGCATCATGCGGGGCATTCCGTGGATGCGGTGCACCCCGTCCGACCGGCGCGCGAGCTCGTTGCCGACCTGGTCGGCGACGGCGAGCGCCAGGCTGGCGACATGCACGCAAGACGCTAAAAAGTCCGGTACAGGGTCCTTCAGTTCCCCCGGGCGCGAGCCGATGAACTCGTACATGAGCCCCCCCTCCTCTGCGCACGAGAACGATGCGGCGCAGCCCGCGCCCGCGAGCCTGATCGATCTGGCCGGGGTGCGCCTGGACCGGGCCCTACAGACCGAAGGACCCGCGGGGGAGCACGATCGACAGTTGACCCAGTTCTTCGCCTCGGTTGTCGAGCACGCCAACGACCTCGTCGTCGTCATCGACGAGCGCGGCCAGATCAGCTTGGTCAACAACGCCGGCCGGACCCTCCTCGGCATCGCCGGAACGCTGACCGGCAAGGTGCGCCCGCTGGAGTTCGTCGCGCAGCAGGATCGGCGCGTGGTGCGCGAGGCCATCCGGCGCGCGCATGGCACCGGCGCACCGGTGCGGGTGACCGCGCGTGTGGTCCGGCACAACGCTGACCCGTTGCCCGTCGATCTCCAGCTGACCTGCGTGGCGGCACGGAACGGTCGGCCGGCGCACCTGATCGTCCTTGGCAGCGACGCCCGCGCACGGATTGCCCGCGACCACCAGTTGGCCGAGCGCGCACTTCGCGCCGACCGGCACACGGCCGAGCACGCCGCCCTGCATCGCATCGCCAGCGGTGCTGCACGAGGCGACGTGTTCGAGCAGGTCATGAACGTCGCCGCAGGGGAGGTCGCCCAGCTGCTCGACACCGACTGCGCGCTGATCGGCCGATTCGCCGACCGCCAGTGCGTGGTCGTCGGCCTGCATGATCCGCACCCGCGCCTGATCGCCGGAGATTGCATCGCGCTCGAGCAGTCGGTCCTGCTGCGCCGAGTCTGCGACGAGGACCTGACCGGCCGCATCGACAGCTACGCGCGCCTCAACGCGGTGACCGGCATCACCCCGCCGCCGCTCGGCTTTACGGCGTCCGTTGCCGCCCCGATCCACATCAACGATCGCGTCTGGGGCGTCGTGATGGCCGCCACCCGAGACGGGGGACGCTTCCCGGACGACACCGAGGGCCAGCTCAGCCGGGTCGCCAAGGTCGTGGCCATCGCCGTCACCGCCGACCAGACCCGCGAGCGACTTGCCAGCCAGGCGCTGACCGACGCTCTGACCGGCCTGCCGAATCACCGGGCGTTCCAGGAGCGCCTCTCGATCGAGGTGTCGCGGTCGCGGCGCTACGGGCGTCCACTCAGCCTCGCGATCCTCGACCTCGACCACTTCAAGCGGCTCAACGACGCCCATGGGCACCCGATGGGCGATGCGATCCTCGTGGAGGTCGGGCACCGGCTCATCCAGTGCGTGCGGCGCGACGAGATGATCGCCCGCATTGGCGGCGAGGAGTTCGCCTGGATCCTGCCCGAGGCGGACCTCGCAACGGCGGCCGAGGCGATCGAGCGCGCGCGCCGGACCGTCTCGGCCACACCGATGCCCCAGGGCATCGCGATCTCGCTGTCAGCAGGCGTCTGCGATCTCGACACCGCCCAAGGGTCGACCGACGAACTGGTACGCATGGCCGACAGCGCGCTCTACTGGGCCAAGTCGCATGGGCGCGACCAGACGTTCATCTTCTCCCCGGACACCATCGAGAGCCTCTCAGCCGACGAACGCGCCCGCCGCATCCAGCGCGACCAGTCGATGGCTGCGCTACGGGCGTTGGCGCGGGCAGTCGACGCGAAAGATCCCGGGACCCTCGCCCACTCCGAGCGTGTCGCCGACATCTCCTGCGACCTCGCAACACGACTCGGGTGGCCCGCGGCCGACGCGCTGCGCCTGCGTGACGCGGCGCTGCTGCACGACATCGGCAAGGTTGGGATCCCGGACGCGATCCTGCTCAAGCACGGCCGCCTCGAGCCGGAGGAGTTCGATCAGATCAAGCGGCACACGACCCTCGGTGCGGAGATCGGCGTGGAGTCACTCGATCACGCGCAGCGGGAGTGGATTCGCCAGCACCACGAGCGCTGGGACGGGTCGGGCTACCCCGACGGCGTGGCCGGCCACGACATTTCTGAGGGCGCACGCATCATCGCCGTCGCCGACGCTTGGGATGTGATGACCACGGCCCGCAGCAGCTACGCGCCGACGCGTGAGCCTCGGGACGCACTGAGCGAGCTCGAGCGCTGCTCGGGCAGCCAGTTCTGGCCGGAGGCCGTGCGGGTAATGGCCCTGCGTGTCCAAGAGTCACCGACCGCGTCGGATCGGGGGCGCCCGGCGCTCTCTTGATAAGGTTGGCGTCACCGCGCGGGAGTAGCTCAGTTGGCTAGAGCGTCAGCCTTCCAAGCTGAGGGTCGCGGGTTCGAGTCCCGTCTCCCGCTCTAAGAAAAGGCCCGGATTAGCGGGCCTTTTGCTTACTCTGCGGGCTCCTCGACCGTCGTCGGCGACGGCCGTGCCGGGACCGTGCCGGGACCGTTGCCAGCGTGGTGGCGCCGCGCGCGGCGTAGGGCCTCGGCCACGGGCACGCGCTCGGCGTGCCGGGACCGCTCGAACTCGCGGGCGTAGTTCGTCCACAGCACCCCGACGCTGTGCCCGGCATCGGCGGCCACCTCGACCGGGCGATCCCCGGCGTGGATGCGCAAGCTGATGTACGTCTTGCGGCCCAGCTTCGGCATGGCGAACTCAACCCCGGCGGCCCGCTTGGCCGGGTCGAACACTCGGTTGCGCCAGTTGTTCGGGTTGCTCGGCGAGCCGGTCGCCGACGGGCACACGAGGTCATCGGGGGCCGGGTCGGTCAGCGCCCGCGCAGGACTGGCGGGCCTGGGACTTGCGTTGCCGGCACCTCACGTATCGAGAGATCGGCGCGGAACTCGACATCGATCCGTCAACGGCCTACGACGCGGTGCAGCGCGCCGTGCAGATGATCCCCACCGAGGGCGCGGCAGAGGCAAAGCAGGTCATGTTGGACGAGATGGACCGTATGTCGCGCCATCTGTGGGGCGTCGTCGAGTGCCAGCACTCCGACGATGGCCCGGGGCTCAAAGCCATCGCCCAGTTGCTGCGGGTCCAGGAGCGCAAGGCACGGCTGATGGGTCTCGACGCGCCGACCCAGCGGGCCGTTGACGTCATCACCCACGAGATGTTCATGCAGATGATCGGCGACCTGGAACGGGAGGTCGCGGAGCTTGAGCAGGAGGGCGCTGAGGGTTAATGGCTTGGAATCCGAGCGTGCGCATCACCAGGAGTGCCCTCCGCCCATCACCCTGGGTGCCGCGTAACGGGGTGCGGCGATGCAGGCACCGCCGACGGTGACCGTAACCCCCCTGCTCGGAGGGCGATACTCGCCGATCGAGTAGGTCCGCCTGAAACGGAAGTTGCGTTTGCAGTCGAACGGGACCCCCCGCTGCTGGATGCGCATGTAACACGCGTGTAACTTCCGGCTGTGCGCCCAACCGCATTCGCATCGACTGAGCCGGAGGACGTAACTCCCCCCGGCGACCAGGTCCACCAGTTTCGCTGGCGCCTCATCACAGCGGCTGGCGCCGAGGTCTGTGCGGCGATCCAGATCAGCTTCTGGACGACCTTCTACAGGGTCACCGCCCCCGGTCACCTCGACGAGTCGGTGTTCGCGGCGGCGCTCAGCAACGGGCGCACGCTCCTTGAGGAGCACGTGATAGACCGCGATGACCCGCCACTGACCTGGTACGTGGACGCGGAGCACGTCTGGTTCGACGCGGCGTAGCCGCACTGGGCTCCCTGGCTACGAGTTGGCCGAATCAACGGGAAGGAGCTCTCGATGGGATTCAGGCGACGGACGAGGCGCCGCGTGCTTGTTGCTGGAGCAGCGATCGCTCACCATGAGAACAAGAAGCAATACGAACAGCAGCCCGCCGATGAGGCGCCCGCCGACGACTACCAGGAAGCACCGCAAGCTGTGCCGCCTCCGGCGGATCCAGCAGACGAGATCGGGCACCTCGCGCAATTGCACGCCTCGGGCGCGCTGTCCGACGAAAGGTCGCGGCGGCCAAGGCGAAAGTCCTTGGGTCCTGACGAAAGGCGGACTCGCCAGACGACGTCGAACACGAAGGCAACGACGGGACCAAGGAGTCGCAATGAGTGAATCGCGCAAGGACGGGCTGTTGAAGGCGCTCGAGGCCGAGATCGGCGGCGGGTCGAACGATCTGGCGTCGCTGTTCACCGACGATGTCGTCGGGTGGTCGCCGTATGCGGCACAGGCCGTGCATCGTGATTGCGGAGGTGCGGTATGAGGAGTTTTGCCAGGCTGGGCGCGGTCCTTATCGAAGCCGGCGTGGCGGTCGTTGTCGTCGTCGGCGGTCTGGCTGCCGGCGGACTCAGACGGCTTGCCGCAGCGGGGGACGGAGACGCTGCGTCGGCTGAAGCCGAGCTGCCACGCGATGAGCGGCCGGAGCCCAAGGCTGCGGTCTGAGCCCTGCCCCGCTGACCCGGGGAGCACCGGTGATGCCGCAACAGCAGCGATTGTTGATCTCTGCGCAGGCCGCGGGATGACTGCCGACCGGTCCACTCCCCCCACCGTTTCGCGCGCGAGAGGCGATCACGCCGAACGGCGGGGCGGCGTGGATCTGTACTGGCTCCCACTCGGAGCTGGCGGCAGCTTGGTCCGCGTCAACGGGCGCATCTTCGAGCGGGCGGCTTCGCTGATCGGGCATCGGGCGGCGTTCGACCTCTATCACGCGGCGCTGGAGGTCAGGAGTCTCGACGCCCGCTTTGTCATCGAGATGACGCCGGCGGGACCCGGCGACGGGACAAGCAGAGGCGTCGTGGCCGCGGGACCGGTCGGGGCGCGTTGGGCGGGGCGATGGCGGGTGTTCCGCTACGAGCTTCGCTGCTGGGCCGACGGGGCGATCCCCGATATCGCCCACGCCGTTCAGAGCCCCGTGCAACTCACGTCGGATCCGGTCCGCGGTCAGCGGCTCATCGCGCAGTTGGCGGACATTCCCAGACCCGTCTGGGGTCGCGATGAGTCTGGGGCCGGGGAGATGTGGAACTCAAATTCGTTCATCGCGTGGCTGATCGAACGCAGCGGCATCGATGCCGCCCTAATTGACCCGCCCGCCGGCGGGCGGGCGCCAGGCTGGCGAGCGGGGATTGTCGAGGCACGTCGCATCGGGACCACCGGGCATCTCCGTCGTCGGCCCGAGCGGTTCTGAGGAGGGTCGTTCGTGCCAGTGCCGTCGGCGGGATCCGGCCTTCACTTGGCCACCGGGGTACTGCTCGACCAAGGAGCGATCGCCGAACTCGAGCCCGAAGTCGCCCGCAGGAGGCCGAGCTCGAGCGCGAACCATGACCTACGGCGCCGGGTGCGAGCAGAGCGACTGAACGACGATGAGCGAGCCTTCCTCCAGCGCGACCGCCGCCCGGTCTCGCGAGCAACCAGCATCCCCTAGATAGCGGTGTGACGCTCCCCCTACCCGGCGCGTTCACCCGCAGCCCTAGAGAAACGCGATTGCGGACAAGATGATCAGCGCCGCGAGATAGACGGTCAGTCCCCCAACCGCTCGGCCACTCAGGGGCCGGCGCATGCACTCCGAGACCGCCGAGCACGGCCGCGCGCCTGGGGTCTGGGATCGATTATGTTATGGGGCGTCTAGGTGAGTAGCCTAATCGCCTATATGCCAGAGGGCGACGATGGCTGGCGGCTGCTCTCGATGGAGGACTGGGGCTGGGTGCCATGGCTGGACCAAGGCGCGCGCGCTGCCATCCAGCAGATCCTGGACGCGGACCAGCCAATCATGCTCACCGCTGGGGGCGACGTCCGGACGGATGCCATCGACCCCGTGGGCGCGTGGGCCATCTGCACGCAGGTGTTCACGGCGGGGGCCATCGTAGACGGTGCGGGAGACGGTGCGGAAGACCGGCGCGCGCATCATTGTGATGTGGGCCGTCTGGATTGACCACGACTGCCGCGCGACCGCCGCCGCGAGTCGCAACACGCCAGTATGGTAGGCACCCATGAGCTACGAGCAGGCGATCTCGGACGTCGTCAAGGTCGTTGAGGGGGTCGGGGCGGTCGCACACCCGAGCGTGGAGGATCGGACTGCACGTGGGCGAGCGGCGCGGGCCTCGGTGCCCCGGTCCCGCCAGGCCGAGTTCGCACCGGGTCCGGAGCGACCGGATCCGATCGCCCTCCTTGAGGGCCAGGCGGCAAGCCGCGTCCAGGAACTGGTGCCGATTCGCTATGGACGGATGCTCACCTCGCCGTTCGCGTTCTATCGTGGCGCTGCCCTGGTCATGGCAAGCGATCTCGCGACGACGCCCGTTTCGGGCTTGCGCGTACAGCTGTGCGGGGATGCGCACCTGTCGAACTTCGGGATCTTCGGCTCGCCCGAGCGGCTCATGCTCTTCGACGTCAACGATTTTGACGAGACGCTGCCCGGACCCTGGGAATGGGACGTCAAGCGCCTTGGGGCGAGTCTCGAGGTGGCGGGGCGCGAGAACGGGTTTGCAACGGCGGATCGCGAGACGGTCGTGCAGACCGCCGCACGCAGTTACCGCGACGCCATGCGCCAGTTCGCGGCGCAGAGCAACCTTGAAGTCTTCTATGCCAGCCTTAAGATCGAGAATACCGTCGCCGAGTACCAGGCCGCGATCCCGCGCAAGCTTTTGAAGCGGACCGAGGCCGGCCTCGCCAAGGCCCATACCCGCGACAGCATGCAGGCCTTCAGCAAGCTCACCCACATGGTCGATGGCGAGCCTCGCATCATCAGCGACCCGCCCCTCATCGTCCCCGTCAGCGAGCTGTATCCGGATGAGACCGCCGAACAATTCAATGAGTGGGCGCACGCGGCCCTAGGTGAGTATCGGCGCACCCTCGAGACCGAGCGGCGTGAATTGCTTGAGGGATACCGGTTTATCGAGGTGGCGCGCAAGGTGGTTGGCGTCGGCAGCGTCGGCACGCGGGCGTGGATCGCCCTGTTCCTCGGGCGCGATGATGCTGACCCGTTGTTCTTGCAGCTCAAGGAGGCCGAGTCGTCGGTGCTCGAGGCCTTCTGCGGCCGCAGCGAGTACCGCAACCACGCGCATCGCGTCGTCGCTGGACAGCGACTCATGCAAGCCGCAAGCGATGTCTTTCTGGGCTGGATGAACGTCACCGGCCTCGATGGGGAAAAGCGCGACTACTACGTGCGCCAGCTGCGCGACTGGAAGGGGTCGGCCGAAGTCGAGCAAGTGGTGCCCAAGGCGATGGAGATCTATGCGCAGATGTGCGGGTGGACCCTCGCCCGCGCGCATGCCCGCTCGGGCGACAGGATCGCGATCGCAGCCTACCTCGGCAAGAGCGACGCCTTCGACCGTGCGATCGCCGCGTTCGCGGCGGCCTACGCCGATCAGAACGAGCGCGACTACGAGGCCCTCAAGGCAGCGGTGGCCAACGGGCGGATCACAGCGGAGGAGGGTGTCTAGATCGGCCCGCAAGGACAGCACGCATCATCGATCTCCCGGTGGGCTGTGCGCGAGCGTTGGCACCGGTTCCTGCGCGGTGGTCGGATGACCGACCGGTTCCACCAGGGCGAGATCGGAGTGACGGAAGGCACACTGCGGTGACGGCCCATCGACTCGCGGACCTCAGCAAGCGCGCCCGGCGCCGCGCGGTCACCCGCGCCGTCGCCGAGGTCATCGTGGCGTGGGTGGTGCTCTTCGGCGTCTTCTACGCGATTCCGACGGGTGTGAGTTCAAGTGCGGGCGACCTCGCGCGTGTGATCATCGCCGTCGTAGTGCTGGTGGCCGTCCTGGCGTGGCAGACGTCTCGGATCACGCGGGCAGAGTTCCCTGAGCTGCGCGCTGGCGTCGCCCTCGGCGTCATCATCCCGCTGTTTTTTGTCCTGTTCGCGACGACCTACCTGTCGATGTCCGATGCGTCTGCCACGACGTTCAACCAGGGGCTCGACCATACGCGCGCGCTGTATTTCACCATCACGATCTTCTCGACGGTCGGCTTTGGCGACATCACCCCGGCCACCGACACGGCGCGTCTGGTCGTGTCTGCGCAGATGATCTTGGACCTGATCCTGATCGGCGGGGTCGTACGTATCCTCGTTGGCGCGGCCAAGCGCGGCGTTGCGCGAGCGGGCGCAACCGACTCCGAGGACACCTAGCCCGCCGCGGGAGCGTCCGGCAACCGCGGCGCGTCGCCTGCTGCCGGCGCCGGCGACGTGCCCGACGCTTGGGCGGGCTCATCCACGGCGACGAGCGACGTGAGGAGATTGGTGACCAAGAAGGCCGTGACGGTCCCGACGATCACCAAGGGGCTGATCCCCGCAAAGCCGGCACTCGCGGTGAGAAATGCCGACAACACGATCGCCGACAGCGGCAATCCCAGCATCGATACGAACATCGCGGCCATGCCGACGGCGACGGCGGGCGCCAGGCTGAATCCGGGGAGGTGCGAGGCCGCGATCCCCCCGGCCGCGCCGATGAACAGGGCGGGAAACGCCGGGCCGCCGCGGAAGCTGGCCATGGACACGCTCCAGGCGAGTCCTTTGACGATGACCAGCAGTACGAGCGCGCCGACCGACCACCCGGCGGCGCTGGTGACCAGCGGTCCGAGCTCGCTCTGACCGGAGAACAGCACGTCGTTCTCACCCTTGCCGGTCCACTCGAAAAAGATGATCGCCAGGCCCGCAACTGCCAGGCCCGCCACGGGCGTGGCGATGAGGGCGCGGCGGATGACCAGCGGGTAGGCACGACCCGCCAACTGCACGATCAAGAACGTCACCGCGGCCGCGGCGATCCCCATCGCGATCGCCCAGACGAAGTCGCCAATCGTGGGACTCCCGAAGTGGGGCAGCGCGATCGGGGTGATCGCGTAGTTGGCCGTGCTGAGCCCCGTCCAGTGGCGCCTGACGCCGGCCGAGCCCGGCCGCCTCAACCAGCAGGACCCCCGCGATGACCGGCGAGCCGAACACGAACGATAGTGCCGCGAAGCCCCCGGCGGCGGTGAGGACCATCAGCATCTGCTGTGGCGCGTCCTTGCGCACTTGGTGCACCGCGAAGATTGCCAGCCCACCGCCGATCGCAAGAAGCGGCATCTCAGGACCGAGCACGGCACCGAGGGCCAGGGGCGCGAAGCCGGCGAGCGCCACGCCAGGGACGGCGATCGGCTGGGTCGCCCCTGCCTGGAAGCCCTTAAAGGGAAGATGACCGCCGTGCCCGGGCAGGTACACGATCGCAACCGCGACGATGATGCCCGCGACACCGAGCACCGGCAACGGCCACCACGTGGGTTGACTGCTGAACCCGATCTCGCCAGGCAGTTCGGTGAACACCCACTTCTGGACGCCGTAGATCAGCTCGAGATAGCCCCAGGCGACCAGCGAGACAACCACGCCGATGATCGCCGCAAACACCAAGACGACGACGAATGCCCTGCTACGTAGCATCGCGCCGGGATTCGGTGGCGGGGTCGCGATATCGGTTTCGGTCATCAGGCCCCCTTGCCCGTACACAGGCTGGCCGGCGAAAACCAGGCGAGGCGCCGGCCCCACAACCTGGGGTGAGCGGACGTCCGCGACGGCTCGCATCGGAGAGGAGTCTAGTTCGGAGAGGTTGCGACCCGCGCAGCTCGGTCGTCCGGAGGGTTCTGTGAACGAGAACGACAAGGAACCGGGGCCGGTGGTGGCGAGGGTTCTCTGGCCCACCGCGACCTTGATCGCCGCCGAGTCGAGTCCCACTGCAACGCGGTCAATTCAGTCGATCCCGACGGGAAGCGTAGGCGCGCGCGGGAAAGTTCCACGCCGACCTGGCCGCGATTCAGTGGCGTTGAGCGGACGACGACGCGGCCGACTCGAACCCATGATGGATCAGTCGTGGGGTGCGTCGGCATGGAAGAGCGGTTCGTCGGGTTGACGCGTCCCGGTGGGAGTGCGAGCGTCGGGTGGCCGCTGCGCCCGGCCCGGACCTCGCGAGCGTCCCTCGGCGCATCGTCGGGGCGCTTGGTTCGGGATGCTGCGGCCGTCACGGTTGCGATACGCAGGATCACCGACAGAGGGGGAACAATGGCAGACGATAATTTCGTAATGGTGGTCGGGTCATACGCCGATGCCAGCACCGCACAGGACGACTTCAAGACGCTCAAAGCCGGGCAGGATGCCGGTGAGTACCAGGTGGTCGCGGCCGTCGTGATGAGTCGCGACGCCAAAGGCGACGTCCAAGTGGACGAGCACGGCGACGGGCACGTCGCCCGTGGCGCCACCATCGGCGGTGCTGCCGGGCTGGTCGTCGGGCTGTTCGCCCCGCCGTTGCTGGCCGCCACGGCGATCGGCGCCGGGATCGGTGCCGTGATTGGCAAGTTGAGCAAGCACCACCAGGAGAAGAAGCTCGGCTTCGATGTCGAGGAGTACCTGCCACCGGGCAGTTCTGCGGTCGTGGCGGTTGTCGATGACCGCTGGGCCGACAAGGTCGAGAACGCCCTCGTCAAGTCGGACAAGCGAATCAACAAGGCGATTGACCAGGGCGACTACGACGACCTGCAAAAGGCGATAGCCAAGTCCTCTGGCGAGGTATCGGACGCCATGAAGTCCTAGCTGGCCGCGTGGGAGGGTCGGCGCCCGCGCCGACCCTCCCACGAAGTTCTTGACGGCGTAACAAGAGCCTCAGCGCGAGGCGTCGCGGGTGTCCGCCGCCAGCCGACGATTGGCGGTCGGATCTCCCGGTCGCGTGCGCGCGCCCGGGGTGTCGTCATCACCTCGCGTCCGCTCAGTCACGATGAATGCCAACCTTTGAGTTGGCGCCGATCGCCACGACACCATCGATCTGGGCGCATGCCGTCGAACCTGCGGACGGTCCCTGTCACTTGGTCAGCGGCGTGCACGCGCTGGACTGAGTGAACGCGGACTTGAGCTCCCCCTTGGTGTCCCCGCTGAGGGTCTGGAGGCCGCTGACCGTCGATGTGACCTGCGTGCCCATGGTCGTGAGCGTGCCCCCGACGACCGCTACGGCGCTGAGCACACCCGTGGTACCGGACGCACCGCTGACGGCCGTCTGGATCGTGTCCACGTCCTTGCTCAGGTTCGTTGACAGTTGGTTGAGCGAGGTCTGCGCCTGCTGTCCGGCCGCGGTATCGGGTTTGCCGAGGCCCTTCAGGTCGGTGGCAAGCGTTTGGGTGGCGGCCTTCGCGTCGTTCGCGGCGCTGGTGACGCCAGCCTTGGACGGGTTGCTCGTGACCGAGCTGGCGGCAGTCGTGATTGACCCCTTCCACGTCGTGATCGCAGAGCAGACACCGGTCGCCCACGTCTCGGTCGCCGACGCGCCCGTGGCGGGCGTAGTGGTGGTCGCGGTCGCGGTCGTCGCTGTTGTCGTGGTGCTGCTACTCGAGGAGCCGCAGCCGGCAGCGGACACCGCAATCAGCGCAACGGCCGCAGCGATCGCTGCACGGCGTCCCAAGCGTCCCGACCCAAAGCGCAGGTCACCCATTTCGAACCCCCCGTGACGTCATGGCCGGACTCGAGCGCCCGGCTCGGCGGCGATCGGACGCTGGCAGTTCCCCTCGAACCGTTCTCCGATCATGATCTTTCAACTTTCCGCGACCCTCCCATGCATCTAATTCCTGGCGCTACCGGGCCTCCACGGTGGTGATTTCGTGCCTATCCCGGACTGGTAGATGGCTCACCGAGAGCAGCGCGCACCCAGTCGTGCGTGCTGCCGGGTTCCAGGGAAGCCAGGAACTCCGAGCGCGAGCCGTCCCAACTCGTGATCGCTTGCTCGCTGGCGTGCGCAGCGACGGTCTGTCGGGTTTCATCGTCGCAGCACACCATCGCGACGGCGGCGTTCGGGCCTGCCTGAGCGAGGATCGCGTGGACCGCTTGCTCGTCCGATCCGACGTGGGCGGAGTGCGCGCGGACCGCGTGGCCCCCGCTCTTCACGCCTTTCAGCATCCCGCGTATGCCGATCAGCCCGAGCATCATCGACGAGAAGACGCCGAAAATGGCGGCCTCGAAGCCCTCTGCCGTCACGACTCGCGACTGGGTGAGTTTGAGCGAACCATCCGCGTTGCCCCGGATCACAAACGCAGTCATGTGCCCCTTGCGCGCCTGCTTGCGGAACGCTCGTCCGTGTGATGCCAGGAAATGCTCGGCGGCATGGCGGTTCTCGAAGGTCGCAACGACTACAGATGATTGCGCGGCCGGATCGACTTTAGACGGCATGTGCCGATCATCCCACGTTCGACAGTCGTTTCGTACATCGGCGATGTGCGTACGCGCGGGGAGCAAGATGGCAACGTCGCGGCACGGCGTCAGAGCGTCAAGCGCGTGTCACCTGTCGGCGAACCCCCAGTAGGCCTCCACGGAGCAATCTTGGCACGGGCATCTCTCCGTCGTTTAGCCCAGCGAGCGCCGATCGCGGGGTGCCGCGCCGGCGCAGACCGACGGCGACGGTCGGGGCCGCGTTCCGTACGTCGCGGAGGGCTCATCTTTGGCCCGCGGTACGGCGGCGTACACTCGGACTCGCTACCGGCGATCAGCAGATCCTCGATCGCGCGGAAGGCGCCCAGCGCGGCCGACTGATGCCGGGACCGTGCCGGGACGCGGATGCACAACGGCGCGTAACGGCGAGACACGCGCACGGCGAGAAACCGCACCGCGATGCGGTTCTGCGTGATCGTGCGCACCTGCGCGACTGGCCCGATTCAGCCTTCCAAGCTGAGGGTCGCGGGTTCGAGTCCCGTCTCCCGCTCTACAGAAAGCCCTGCTCGCGCAGGGCTTTTCTCTCGTACGGCCCACTCGTCAAGGACCGCTGCCCAGTCCCGTTGTAGTACCGCCTGTCGTCAGCGCTGGAGCCCCGCGTACCGAGCGTCCTCACCGAGCTCGCGTTCGATCGCCAGTAGGCGGTTGTACTTGGCAACGCGCTCACCGCGCACCGGGGCACCGCTCTTGATGCGGCCTGCGCTGGTGGCGACCGCGAGGTCGGCGATGAAGTCGTCCCAGGTCTCACCGGATCGATGCGACACGAATGCCCGATAGCCCGCGACACGGGCTAGCTCGATTGTCGCGAGCGTCTCGGTCAACGTCCCGATTTGATTCGGCTTGATCAGCACCGAGTTGGCGATCCCCTGGGAAATGCCCTCCGCAAGGATGTCCGGATTGGTGACGAAGATGTCGTCGCCAACGATCTCCAGTCCCGCGCCGAGTCGTGCGGTGAGTGCCTGCCAGCCGCGCCAGTCATCCTCTGCGAGCGGGTCCTCCAAGAGGACGATCGGGTACGCCGCGACAAGCTCCGCCCAATAGTCGATGAGTTGCTCGGTCGTGAGGGTGCGCCCCTCGCCGGCGAGTACATAGGCTCCGTCGCGGTGAAACTCGGATGCCGCGGGATCCAGTCCTAGTGCGACATCGGTTCCTGGCCGTAACCCCACTCGTTCGATAGCGGCGATGATCAGCTCGATCGCGTCACGGTTGTGGGCCAGATCGGGCGCAAATCCGCCCTCATCCCCCACGCCCGTCGCCAGGCCGCGTGATCGCAGCTCGGCTTTGAGCGCGTGGTAGACCTCGGACCCCCAGCGCAACCCCTCCGCGAAGCTCGGCGCGCCGACTGGGGCGATCATGAACTCCTGCATGTCAACGGAGTTGTCGGCGTGGGCACCGCCGTTGACGATGTTAAAGAACGGCACCGGAAGTAGTTTCGCCCGCTTGCCGCCGATACGGCGATAGAGCGGTATTCCGGCCCCATCGGCGGCCGCGCGCGCCACGCCGAGGGAGCACCCGAGGATGGCGTTTGCGCCCAGACGCCCCTTGTCGGTGGTGCCGTCCGCGGCGAGCATCGCGTGGTCGATCGCCGCTTGTTCGTCCGCATTGCGGCCGATGAGGACACCAGCAAGCTCTCCCTTTACGGCGGCGACCGCCAACAGGACCCCCTTGCCCCCGTATCGAGCCGGATCACCATCGCGGCGCTCCACGGCTTCCCGGGTACCGGTTGAGGCCCCCGATGGCACGGCGGCGGTCGCCCGTATCCCGGAGGCCAGAGTCACTGTGGCCTCCAGCGTCGGATTCCCGCGAGAGTCAAGAATCTCGCGTGCGTCGACTGCGGTGATCTGCGTCACGCCCCCTCCAGGTCTACATGGCTTGATTCCTCGGATTCGGCGGCGGGGTTCCGGGCACCACCGAGGCTAGTCAAGGTGCCGGGCCGACCAGCGGTCGGCGGCTGCGCGCCGTGGCATCTGAGGGTTGTTTGCGCAGCCCACGTGAGTCCCCGATCTGCGCATGGCGTGGACGAAGCGCGCGGGCGACAGACGTGGGTCATCTGACGATCAGGACGGGCACGTCGGAGTGCTCGGCGACCCGGTCTGCGGTCGAACCGAGTAGGTGAGACTGCAAGAAGTGTCCCTTGTGGCCGAGCACGATCAGGTCCGCATGAACGTCGCGCGCGGAATGCGTAATCACCTCGGCGGCGTGACCGGCCCGCAGCTCGACCTCAAGCTCGACGCCGGCGAGCGCCGCTCGGACGCGAGCCTGCTCGGCAAGTTCGGTGAAGAATCGGTCCTTCTCGCGTTTGACCTCGTCAACTTCCCCGATCGTGGCGGCATATGCGGGAAGTGGCCCCTCCACAGCGAGCGCCGTGAGCCGCGCATCCAACAGGGCCGCGAGTTCGATCGAGACATCGAGCGCCCGCTGGGACGCATCGGACCCGTCGATCGCGACCATGATGTGTCGAAATGGCACTAGCCCACCTCCTCGATCTCAGGCGCAATGGGCGCTGGATGCAAGCGTTCATACTCGTCGTGCGCGGTCGGCTGGAAGAACCTCTGGGCGATTGCGGTGGGAATGATCGCCGACAGGATGACGACGCCGATCAGGAGCGAGAACTGGGTGCGCGTGATGATCCCCGCATCCAGGCCGTACAAGCTCGCAATTGTGCCGAAGGTGAGCCCGGTGCTCATCAACAGGGTGGCGAATGCGCCGTGTGGTGCGAATGTGCGGCGCGCGATGGGATAGACCCCGGCCAGTTTGGGGAGCAACTTGGCGGCAAACAGCAGGCCCAGTACACCCAGATTCGCCCACAAGGCCGACAGCGAGACGCTCATGCCGCCCTTGAAAAAGAAGAACGGCGTCAGGAACGCGAACGCCACGATCCGTAGACGCTGCTGCTCCCGCCGGTGCTGGGCGTAGTGGCCTGAGAGCGCCAAGCCGAGAATGAACGCGGGCAGTACGGCTTGCGAGTGTGCGCGATCGCCGAGCCACATCAGAAGGAACAGCGCGGCGAATGCCAGCTTGATCTCCGGCTCGATGACTCGATCGCCGTAGCGGCCGAAGAAGATCGGTGCCAGACGGGGAAGGCCGATAATCAACAGCACCGACACCGCCACGAATGGCACGATCCACAGGGTCGGCGTGATGAACAGCACCGACAGCGCCGCGACGGTAAGGAGGTCGGTAACGAAGGTCGCCGACATCAGCCGCTTGCCCACCAGGGTCTGACTAAGGCCGCTCTCTACGAGCACCGCGTAGACCACCGCAAGGCTCGTGGTCGAGAGTGCGATGCCGCAGATCTCGGCCGCCTGGCGTGTCCAGTCCAGCCCCCAATAGGCGAACGCCCCGGCGACCACCGCAGGACAAGCGAACGACACCGCCCCCACCAGGATGCTCGCACGCCACTCGCGCCGGAACAGTGGCACATCGACCTCCGCGCCAGCGAGGAACGTCAGCACGACCCCCGCGAACGCGGCCACAAAGGTGAGCCACGGTGTGGCGTGCAGATTGAACGCGTTGCCGACGATCACACCGAGGGTCAACTCGACCAAGGCCACCGAGAAGCCGATCTCGATCGAGATCATGCTTGCGGCGAGGATTGCCGCCGCAAGGATCGCGGCCAGCCCGAACGTGCCCATTACCGTCCTCCGAAAGGTGCCGTGGTCTACCTGAGGTAGAGGCCATCAGCCCCCGACGGGGCGGTTCAGCGCGAGCCTCATCGCGCGGTGCAGAACCTACCAGCTTCTGGACCGCGTTCCCACCACCACACCGATGGTGCGCCTCGCGCAGCCACCAGCGGCCCATCCGAGCGGGTCCGAGGCCGTAATGCGACGCCACGAGCCGGCCAGCGGCACTCAGCGCCGCTGGCCGTTGACGAAGCTCAGTTCGATGCCAACACCATGAGTCGTCGGCGAAATGGTTCCCGAGGTCCGAAGCGGCTTGTTCCATTCCGACGCTGGCGACGATCACGACCACGAGCGCGACCCCTGCGGCGATCGCGTTGCGCCAGCTTCCGGGTGACGGGTGGAGCGCCGGGCGCAGCTCCGTTTCTTCGTCGAGAACGGCACGACCGAGCCATGCGACCCAGGCGCGCGGGAGGCGCAGCCGGACGAGCCGCTGGGCCGAGAGCCCTGAGACGACGACATACGGAACGAATACCGCTGGCACGAGCACCAGCGCGACCGGTGCGGTGACCGCGCCCGCCATGGCGATCACGCTGACCCCTGCCGTCCACAGTGCCATGGCACCGCCGAACAGGACGACGCTTCGGTGGAGCGAGATGCGCCCGGCGATCAAGGAGGCCACGCCGAGCAACGCAGCCAAGTTGAAGACGTTTGAACCCAGCACTACACCAGCGCCGATACTGTGCTGTCCTCGGACCAACGCAGCGACCGCCGACGAGACCTCCGGCCCGTCTGCCGCGATTGCCGCGGTGAGTCCGAGGATCGCTTCCTGGAGCCTCAGCCTGGCGGCGGCGCGCTCTATATTCACCACGAGCACGGCACTGGCCCTGAGGCTGACCAGCGCCCCCACGACAAACACGACGCCAGCGACAGCGACGCCGACCGGCGTCACAGGACATGACCGTACGGCGGTAGCTGTCGGCGCGCACCCACCATGTCGGCTCCTTCCGCGAACGGACAGTCGCCGACCAGTCTTCCCGGTGCACTTGGTGAGAAGTCTACCGACCGCGCCGGGCGTGATCCTCGCGCGGCAACGACCGAGCGACTCGGCATGCCCGCATGGCACCCCTCCGGCGGACTTCCCCCAAAGCGCCGATCGAGGGGTGCCATGCCGCAGACTGAGCCTTCTCCCCAGCCCGTCTGCATGTCACCACTAGACCACTAATCGGCACGCCGGCCGAGTTTCTTGACGGAAATTGGGAGCGGCGCGTCGTCGATGCTCGGCATCGCGCTGCGTGGTTCCGGTACGCACGGCGAGTGGTGCGGAGCTGAGTACCCCGAACCGGAATCTCAGCACGCGGCGTCGTGAAGGTCGGCCCAGAGGCCCCGGCCGGCCCGGTGCGGCGGAGCTGTGACGGCAGTCATAGAAAGGGATGTGGAGCCGTGGCGGTGCCTGCGCGCGCTGCCATCCTGCCGCGAACCCGCCGGCATCCCAGCTCGGTGCAATCGGGAAACTACGGAACGCCGCAGAAAGAACGCCGAGAAACAGGACAGTCGCCTGATCGATCGGGGACTCCCCCGATGGTCGGACGCAGCCTCGGGTGGAGAATGACGGTACCTCGAATGATTGCATTCGGACCGACAAGGACGGACGCCATGCCTGAGAATGCGCACCAGCCACACAAGCGGCTGCTGATCATCTCCAACGTCACGGTCACCGGCGCAGAGCTCTTTGACGAGATCCACAAGCATGCCCGCGAGGCCGATACGGAAGTACTGATCGTCGCGCCTGCCTTGATCTCGCGTCTGCATTGGTGGATGTCCGACGGAGACGCGGGCGACGTCGCTGCCCAAGAGCGTCTGACCGTCTCGCTCGAACGGCTTCGTGCGGCCGGAATCCCCGCTCGTGGAGCGTTCGGCGACGCCGACCCGCTCCAAGCGATCGATGATGCTATGCGCGTCTTTCATCCTGACGAGATCATCATCGCCACCCATCCACCGGGACGCTCAAACTGGCTTGAGCGCGATGTGGTGGCACATGCCCGCAAACGCTTTGACGTACCCATAACGCACGTCGAGGTGGATTCGACCACCAACACTGCCCATGTCATCCCATCGGAGTCGGGCTCGTAAGGGTCGCCCGCAGTGGCACCAGCAGCCGCGTTCACCGTGCAGCTGACACCCCGCGAATCGCCGCTGCGAGCACCCCGGTAACACATCCCATCCGCTCGGGGCGACCGTTCGGCGCCAGCGCCCGCTGCTGCCAAACATCTGCCGAACACCAGCCGCCGACCGCGCCGGCACAGGCAGGAAGTACGTCCTCACCGTTCGCGCGCCGCGGCGCAGTCTCAGCGGGATGCTCGGCGTTTGGCCGTACGCCCGAGGCGGCGAGCAGCAAGCCGCTGTAGCACCGTTGTAACACGAGATCGCGAAACGGCGGGTAACGGCGCGACTCACCGATGGCGAGAATACGCACCGTTGCCAGGTTTCCTGTCGCGCCCTTCCCCACCGCTACGCGTCCGTCTATTGCCCTCCAAGCTGAGGGTCGCGGGTTCGAGTCCCGTCTCCCGCTCTACCGAAAGCCCTGCTAGCGCGGGGCTCTTGTCGTTCGCACACCGGTCGGCGCAAGGTCACCTGGTCGAGCCCGTCCGCTCCTTCCTAACGACCCCAAGTCCGCGACCAGATCAGGCCGACTCCCGCGCCCCCGGTGAGTGTCTCTGAGCCAGGCCCACCAACGGGCTCATGTCCCGAATTTGACCGCGCGGTGAGCGCGGCGTGATACTCGTTGCGAGCGCATGGTTGCGTGTCGCCTGTTCTTGGTGCACGCGCTCCAGAGTCCGACAAGGCGCTTGCGATGTCCTGGTCTTCGCCACCACAGTTCTCGATATCTGGCGCCGATGATGATTCGTCGCGACGTGCCCGCCACGTCGAAGTCGTGCGTCGGTACGCCGACGAGGTCTGGAACCAGCGCCGCTTCGACGTTTGCGAGGAACTCTTTCGCCCAGGGCACGTCTACCACGATCCGTTGGTGCCGATGCTGGGTCCGGGGCCAGAGGGTGTTCGTCAGCACCACATTCTCTATACCCAGGCCTTTCCGGATTGCCATGTCATCGTCGAAGACCTCTACGCGTTCGCCGATCGGGCGCTTGCGCGGTGGCTGTTCACCGGGACCCACAGTGGGCCGATCAAGGGCATCGAGCCAACTGGTCGGCGCGTCGAGATCACCGGAATCCACCTATTCCGATTCTCCCGTGGAGGGGTCGCCGAGACCTGGGTCGCCGCAGACCACCTCGGGATGTTCCAGCAGATGGGAGTAATCCCGCGTATCGGACCAGAGCCCATCCGTGCGTAGGCGCGGGACCACCAATGCGTGCGGGCCATCGCCCCGAGCGCCCATGTGACCGGCAGCCCGCCGCGAGCCGATGTCGTCAAACGCGATCCTGCAGACCCGCTTGCGCCCGCCGCGGCTACCCGCTGGACACTTGATTCGCGACGCGCTCCTCGACCAGGTCCTCGGCGGCATGGAGGGACGTCTCGTCCTCGTTGTTGCCGGACCTGGATACGGGAAGAGCACGCTCCTAGCCCAAGCTGTCGAGGCTGCCGATGATCCTTGGGTCTGGGTGACCGTCGATGCGCGCCTCGCCGATCCCGGACTCTTCGTGGCCCATATTGCGGCGGGGCTCGGCAAGAGCTTTCCTGGCGTAGGAGCAGGCGTACAACTTCTCGGGCCGCCCGAGGCGCAGGTCGCCAGCCTCGCCAATGAGATCGCGCAGACGATCGCCGACGATGTGATCGTCTTTCTTGATGACGTACACCACATCGCAGAAGGTCCCGCGGCCGGGGTGGTCGCCCACCTGCTCGCGGACCTTCCAGCGAACGTCCACCTCGTGCTGGCCGGCCGCCGCGCCCCGGAATTCCCCCGCGGTCGCCTCCTGGCAGGCGGTGACCTGCTGCAGATCGGCGAGGAGAGCCTCGCCTTGAGCGCTACCGAGACCGCAGCACTTCTGAATGGTGCGGGGCTCGAGCTATCCGCGGACCAGGTCACCGCCTTGTACCGGCGCACCGAAGGCTGGCCGGCCGGCATCCTGATTGCCGCCCGTGCCGGCACGGCTCTGACCGGGCTGTTGAACGAGCACCCCAGTGCCCAGCTGTTTGACTACTTCGCCGAGGAGATCGTTGAGCGCCAACCTCGCCACGTCCAAGAGTTCCTCGTGACCACAGCACTTCCCGATCGCTTCAACGCCGAACTGGCGATCTCCCTGACCGGCATGGAGAACACGGAGGCAATGATTGGACGTCTGCTCGACGAGCACCTGCTCCTCATCCGCCTCGGGGGTGACGGCGATTGGTATCGCTACCACCCGCTGCTGCGTGAGTATCTGCTTGAGCGTCTGGCGGCGTTGGGACCCGTGGAGGTCGCTGCCCGCCAACGCCAGCTCGGAGATACCTGGGCATCGCTCGGCGAGATCTCGGAAGCCGTCGCGAGCTACCTTGAGGCTGGCGATCATGAGGGGGCTGCGAGAGCACTGGAGCCGGCTGCAGAGCAGATGGTGATGAGCCCGCAGGCCCCCATGCTCGCGTCCTGGCTAGGGCAGCTGCCGGCCGAGGCGGTCGAGCATCGGCCTGGGCTCATTCTGGCCGAAGCGGCTCTGAGCTTCGCCCTCGGCGACTACGGCACGGCTTTCGCCCGGTTCTCCGCCGCGATCGATCAGCTGATTGACCTTGGGCAGGCCGACCGAGCTGCAACAGCGATCTTCTTCTTCTTGCAGGCATCAGGAGCGGTGTCGGCGGGCGACACGCCACTCTCGACAATTCGAACGCAACTCGATCGGCTGCCGCGGGAAACCGAGATGCTGCCATTCGCCGAGGTGGCGCTGGGTGCGTTGTGCGCGTACCAGGGCAAGTACGAGGAGGGTGCTGCCACAATTGCGGCAGCTGTCGCGCTGCCAGCGGGTCGCGCACCCATGACACTTGCCTACGCAGAGGTGATGCGAGCCGCGTGGATCGATCACCGCCAAGGTCGGTCGGCGGAAGCCCTGGGCGTCTTGGAGCGCGCCATCTCACATGTCGAGCGCAGGCCCGCGGATGATCCGTGGGCCAATCTTCCGTTCGTTCGAGCCTTCCGAACCATGATCTTGATCGAACATGGTCGATGCGATGAGGCCATCGACGAATTGGCGCGGGCCGTCCAGGCTTCGGAGCAGCGCGGCATGGGCGCGGCCTTCGCGCTCCCGTCCTCGGCCTTCCGAGCGTGGGTGTATTGGTCGGCCCCACGATGGGACGATCTTCAGGCAGAGCTCCCTCGCTTCAAGGCCCTATTGGAGCAGTCGCCCCATGGCGCTGGACGAGCACACTTCTACGCTGCGGGATCGGCGAGACTCGCGGCGCACCTCGGCGACGCGACGGGCTTCAGGAGTCACTTGGACGAACTGCGCAGCCAGTTACAAGTCACCTGCGACTACTTCGGTCCGTTACTTCTCTGCGATCTCGTCTCGAGCGCTATTGAGCTCGGTAATCGCTCGCTCGCGGCCGACATCGCGGCGGATGCTCGTACCTACGCACAGGCGATGCGAGCGCCATGGGGTATGGCTCGCGCGGCCCTGCTGAGCAGCGTCGCCGTTGGCGGAGTTGAGGTCGATCCCCATCTGGCGCTCGCTCTCGAACTGAGTGATGAATTTGAGTTCGACGATCTCTGGACGCGAGTTGAACGGGGGCACAGCCCGTTGCTCTTGGTACGAGCCCTCACGGCTGGCGTCGGCTCACCAGACACATCCGAGCGCATCACGCTGGCTTGCGGGGGCGAGGTGCTCGCTGAGGTCTTGGAAGGCATCGCGCACGCCCCGATCGACGTTCGTTCGCGACTGGCCAGCATGGCGGAAACAGCCCCAGGCGCGACACCGATCATGCTCAAGCCGCTTGCCGCCGACCCCGATGTCGCCGTGCGCAACGCTGCGAAACGAACGATCGACCGCCTGCGCAACCGTCCACGACAGGCGGTGGAGATCACGACTCTAGGGCAACTTGAATTGCGTCGTGCGGGCGTGGCACTGCCGGTGTCACGCCTGCGCCCAAAGGTTCGTGCGCTCCTTGCCGTGCTCCTGACGGTCGAGGGCTGGGCTCACCGCGATCAGATCCTGGAGTGGCTGTGGCCCGACGCGGATCCCGAACGCGCGCTCGCCAGCTTCCAGACCACACTCTGGGCGCTGCGCCGCGCCCTCGAGCCGGATGCCGAACGCTCCGACCAGCAACTTGTGGTCTCCGACGGTGAGCGCTACCGGCTTGCGCTCACCGCGAAGGACCGACTGGACGCGCGCTCGATCCTCGAAATGGCGGCTAGCCCAAACGGATCACTCGATGCGCTCATCGAGGCCGCGTCCCGGTACGGCGGACCGTTTTGCCCAGAATGGCCATACGAGCCCTGGGCCGAGGCCCGCCGAGCGCAGATCGAGCAAGCCTACGACGATGTGCTCGTGCGCCTGGGTGAGGGCCTCGTCGCAGCCGAGCGGGCCGGGGAAGCCATCGCACCGCTTCGCACGCTGGTGGCGCGGGTCCCCGAGTCCGAACGGGCACATCGCGCGCTGATGCAGGCGTACGCGGGGGCCGGTGAGCGCGCCCTGGCACTTCGCCAGTTCCATGCCTGTCGCGCGCTCCTTCGCCAGCGGCTCGGCGTTGAGCCGAGCACCGAGACTAGGGGGCTCTACTCCTCGTTGCTGTAGTCGGCGTACGGTGCCCACGCACGAAGGCGGGCGCTCGGAACCGGCGCGATCTGGGACACGGACGCCTGTCCGTGAGCCAAGTCCACGCTGATCCTGTGGTGTGGCGGACCCCAGGTGATCGCCGCCACGAGCGTCGCCGGATCGTCGCAGCCGACCGAGAGCTGTCCGACGTCGCCCGACACACCGGTGGCCTCGTCAGGCGTGACGAGTTGGCCGGCGTAGTCGAGATAGGGGGATATGCCATCTTGAGCGCCGCGCGCGGGCAGGCGCTTGTCGACGTCGGACCACTCCGACGTACCGGTGCCGGTCGCGCCGGTCCCCGAGGCGCGGACGATCGCGCGCGCGAATGTCACCATTGCGGTCGTGGCCTTCATGCGGGAGAAGGCACGGGTCCGTGCGGCCTGGAAGGCCTCCCAGCTGAGATCTGTGGCTCCAGCGGGCTCCATCGTTGCACCCCCTCCGAGGGTTGACATCGGCTCACCGTCCATGGATAGCGCCGCGTCCTCACGGGCCACTCAAATCTCAGTGCTTGCGCCTCGATGCGCTCGACGGTTCCCGAGGAGGACGCCGGGGCACCGAAGGTAGCGAGGCAAGCCGGACGCGCGCCGAACGCGCCGCGGACCGTATCGATGTCGCTCTTGACGATCCACGGCCTGTCGGACCGATAGCACCGAGACAATGTCGAGGAGACCGTCCGACGGCGTAAGAGCGCCGCGGTGACCGACGCTAAGCGACGGGGCCGGGCGATTGCCAGCCGACGACCCCGCCACCTCCTCGCGGGCATTGCTCGCCTATCGGTCGAGGGGAGCAGTGGAGCGACGAACAGTCATTATATCGCCGGTATATGAGCGGCTTTCCGGGGGACGGGTAATCGTCGTCCGGCCGCCGCAGATCTGCTGGTCGTGTTCGCCGCGCTCGACCGAGCCGAGGACGGCGACTCGTGACGGGCACCGACGGCGGCAGCCGGGGCATGCGGTTTCCGACCGCGCGCCGCGCCATCCCGCAGAGCCCCCGGCAGCCCCGCCCCCGCGGTGGTGACCGGGGGATCTCAGGCGACGCGCCCGATCAGCGCAGAGCCAACAAGTGACGTCATGACGATCGCGACCGCTACGCGGCCCCCCGCCTGGCCCTCCTCGCCGGACAGGTGCGACGACGGACGAATACTCATGGTCGAGCTCACCTAGAGGCGCAGCATGCCGCCGGGGCTCTCGCACTCAAGGGCAAGCCTGATTCCCAGCCCATCCAGGTGTGCCGCAAGCGAGGACTCAGGCCCAAGCTCAGCCGCCTCTGAGCGCAGGACCGTCGCGATCCGACGAAGGCATGCCTCCTCGGCCAACATCAATGGGCATCGTTCGGACCGCACGCGCACCCAAGAATTGGGGGGTTCTGGCTCTCGCTCGTTGGCCATCGCCGAGCCGAGCTGTGGGAGCAACCGGTCCTCCCACTCCTTGATCTCGAGGTCCAACCGCTCGGCAAGCCACGTGTTCGGCGGTAGCTCGGCCGCCTCCGCGTTGATCTGCGCGGCCACGCGGCGCAGTGCTGCTCGTTCTCGCGTGTCGGGGTCCTGCGGCCATTCACGCCGGTCGATCAGAGTCCTCTGTGTGTTCACGGCGTCCGTACCTCCGGTGTTGTGATGACTGGGTCGCCCCGGCCGATGAGAGGGCCATTGTGAGAAATCGCGACACGCCCAAACGCGACACGTATGAGACGTCTTCGCTCGATCCGCGTATTCATGTGTCGGCAAACGCGAGGGACATCAGTATGCGAGACGGGTCGCCGGGGGTTGACCCGGCGCTTGGGAGACGGCAGCGACACCCAGCGCCTGCGCGGCACACAACCCCGCCACCACCGGGCCGAGGACGTCCGCGCTTGGACCAATCAGGGCGACCTCGCACGCCCAGGACCGCGCCCTCAGCTCGCATTCGACTGCGCCCGAGGCCGCATCGGCGATCGCCGGTCCGACGTGGTGAAGACATGCCCAGTAGCCGCTGACGCCCCCGATGGTTTGCAGGGCGACCTCGTGCGTTCCGGGACGCGCCCGTGGCTGGCACGGCGAGACGACGACCGGAGCGATCCCATTCCAGACGCAGAGGTCCGCGGCGTGGCGCCGCATCTGATCGAGCGCTGCTGACCGCGAGGCTGCCCCAACCGCCCTCAGGTGACCGAGATCATCCTCAAACGGCGTCTGTCTTGGACGAAACGACACTCTTGCAGACCCTGTCTTCGCCCGAACCGACAGGTCGGACGTCAGGGACCGGATCATGCATCGACCCTGCGCGTAACGCGGTCGCTACCCTGGGGTATCGGCTGCGCGGGGCTGTGCGTACGTCGGTGAGCCCGGGCCATCTCGTCCAAGCGTGCCAACGCCTCCAGCGCGGCAAGTTCGGGCCCATTCTCGGAATCGTCTGCCGAGCACCCGACGGCCGATGCGCGGGGCGCGGTCAGCTCAAGCACGCACAGCCAGCGCCACAGAGCGGACGGTTCGCCAAGGCCCAGCTCGGATCGATCGACCCATGTCTCCTGCGCGCCGCTGCGCACGGCGGCATCCAGACCCTGCCGGGTCGGCTCGGAGAGTCGATTGACTGGCCGCAGCATCACTGTTCCTCGTCAGGCTCGATGTGCATGCGGTGATCCTTGGCCGATCGGGTCCGCGTACTGCCTTTGGCCGTTTCGTCCGCCGTGCGACGTCGACCACGCCGCCAGAAAAGGCGGACGGTTCGTGAGGGCCGCATCGTGGTTCGGGGCGGCTCGGGAACGGCCGGGGCCGGACATAGAAAGGGGGCGAGGTCGAAGGTCATCCCTGCCACGATCGCCCGCACCTCGTCCCACTCCTCCCATGCGACGACATCCTCAAGGCGCGCGGCGCGCACCAAGAGTGATGCACGCCGATCGGCCGATACCCCGGCTCGGGCGAAGTCGCCGTCATGGTCGGTAACAAACGACGTAATCGACGCGGCGCGTCGCAGCGCGTATGGCCGCGGCATGTTCCTGCCACTCCTCGCGAGGTCGCTCAGGTGACGGCCGAGGCGGCTGGCATCGGCCATCGGCCCATCCGACCAGGCCCTGCCACCCTGGCTCGCATCGTGATCGTCTGGGTTCGAAGCTGCGACGTCGTCCGGCACGCACCCTCCTCAGGTCACCTGACATGTCCTTGGGACAGGAGGCGACGAGAGGACGATCTCCCCAACAGGAAGACTCGGACGTCGGCACACCTTCGACCGATGCGTGCCACTCATTCGCGGCGCCTGCGTGAGTAAGACCCCCAACCTGTGAGGGCATCACCCGGTACACGACGGCGCCGCGCCTGCTTGGGCCCGCGGCTCGGGCAGCAATTGTTGCAGATGCAACGCAAAAAACACACGGGACGATCGCCGGACGTGGTCGTCAGACTCCCTGGTGGGTCGTCCGTCTGGACCCGGATCTGATCCCGCGAGGCATGGCGCGCCGTCCCGACGTCACGTCAGGCCCCCGACAAAGGCGTACCATCCAAGAGAGCCGTTGTGCTTCAGGTGGTCGACGGCCGATGTGGTGCCCGACACGAGCGACTGACGGCCGCATGCGGTCAGCCGGAATGTCGAGATTCATTTGGTCTGAGGATTCCCAGCCCGGCATCCAGCGGTGTCCGGGCGGCACGTGTCAGCTCGCCGGCTGCGTTTGTCTCTCCAGGCCGCCTCGACGGCGGAATGACGGGGGGAGCAGGGCATGGGCAACGACGCGGACTTGCAGGTAAACGGGCCGATACTCTCGCGCGTGACCAGCGGCATCGTGCAGCTCTACGCGCAACAGTACGGCAAGGGTCCGGTGCAGGCTCGCTCGCACCTGGTCGGCGATGGTGTGATCTGCGTGTTGCATGACGCGCTCACGGTGGCCGAGCTCACGCTGGTCTGCCGCGGCCAGGGCGCTGCAGTCCACACGATGCGCCGCGCCTGGCAGGACGCGATGCGAGATGACTTTGAGGAGGTCGTCGAGGCGGCGACTGGACGACGGGTTTGCGCATTTCTCTCGCAGGTCAGCCTCGAGCCCGACCTGCACATCGAATACTTCAGGCTCGACCCGGCGGCCGGCGGCCGCTAGCGGCGCCCCGCTATCGGGACGATCCCGCCAGCTGGCAGCGCCAGCGGTCGGCCTCGCCTCCACCGTTCCCACTTGCGGCGGCAAGCGTCGTTCCGAAGCGTCGTGCGGGTAGTCGCGAGACCTGCGCCGCCGTCCACGGATCGGGCCTGGGACGACGGGCCGGGAAGCTCATGCCGTTGTCGCACCAGGTCGCGCAACGGTGGGTGACAAGGCGAGTCCCCCATCCCCCAGATCCGCCACCGTTACGCCGTTCCCTCTCGCACCGGCACGCACCGTTGCGCACCCGAATTCCCCTTCCAAGCTGAGGGTCGCGGGTCCGAGTGCCGTCTCCCCCTCTCACAACAGGCCTGCTAACGCAGGGCTTTTGTCGTTCAAACCGCGACTCGCGAGGTCCACAACCGTCCCGGTTCACACGGGCGTTCCTGCCCGCATCGTCAGGTCCTGGCTCGGAGGCGACATCGGCGCTCCGAATGGCTCAGCCTGACGACCTTCCGAAGCGCGCGCCCCGAGAACTGCTCAAGCTGCCCCGCACTAGTCCGCCGATTTCCGGCGGAACACATCGATCCCGTCCTGTTGACTGACGAGCTCGAAGGCGCCTGTAGCCTCAAGCCGCTCAACATACGGCGTGTTGACCTGCGGCGTGACCTTGACGCCATTCAGCCATGGGGCGGCGGTGTCGACGACCACCCATCGGGCGTCGCCAACCACCGGCCAGATAAAGACGTGCAGCCGGTCCGACAGGCGTCCGCCGACTGGATTAGTCGCCGAAACCGGAACCCCGGGCGGGATCATCGCGACCACGCGGGCTAGCGCCTGGTCGTGCGCGGTGATGGTGTACTGATCCGGCGCGCGAGTGGATCCGCCGGAGATCACCCTGCCGATCGGCAGCGGGCCGTGCCGGAAGCCGGTCACGAGGGTCGCGACCAGGAGCGCACCGATCACGACCCATCGCATCCGGGCCACAAGCCCCCACGTGCCCGGAAACCGCTGTGCCCGGGCGATGCCGCCGATCATCGCCACGATCAGGAACGGCGTGATCACCGCGGTGTACTGGTCGTAGATCGAGTACTGCGCGGGATAGTTGGAGAGCATGTTGAGCAAGAGCTCCGGCACGGCAGCGATCAGGATCAGCGGGCTGAGCAGCGGGAGGAAGACCAACGGCGACAGCAGGTGCCAAAGGTAGGTCAGGCGCGCCCGGTCGACTAGCAGGCCGAGCTCGTGGCCGGGATGGCGCAGCGTCGTCTTGACCACCTGGCTGGTCGTCTGACCGGGCGCGCCGTAATGGCTGATGAACGGGCTTCCGCCGGACGGTGAGAAGTGCGGGATGATGATGGCGATGGCGATGAATGACCACAGCAGGCCGCCGACGATCAGGGCGGTCCCCGTCCGGGTGCGCCCGCGCCGGATGATCACCCAGAGCCCGATGGCCGCGACCGCCATTCCGACCTCCTCCTTGGTGAGGACGCTCAGCGTGGCAAAGACGCCGACGAGGACCGGGCGGTCCGCCTCGACCGCCCAGACGCACCACAACAGCAGTGGGGTCGCCAGGGTGACCGGGTGAAAGTCGAACACGAGCGACCACTCCAGCGGCGTGTAGAGCAGGTACGCCACCGCGCACGTCGCCGAAACACGCCAATCACCGATCCACCGCCGCGCGATGCCGTACGCCGGAAATGCGCCGGTCGCGACGATCAGCGGCTGTGCGACCAACAGCAGCTTCGGCGTCGGGAATACCC
This sequence comes from uncultured Thermoleophilia bacterium, assembly GCA_963773325.1. Classification (GTDB taxonomy): domain Bacteria; phylum Actinomycetota; class Thermoleophilia; order Miltoncostaeales; family Miltoncostaeaceae; genus CAITWD01. Next base: position 336,440 of record CAVZAI010000002.1, read on the forward strand.
ACCACAAGGGCACGAACGCTGCCAAGATCGGGTCGACGTGACTGCCCAGCCGGCTGATCTGCTGCCCAGCGGTGTCGGTGACCTCGAAGAGGTGTCCGTGTGCGGTACTCCAGACCGCCTGGACCATGTCGCCCAGGTCGAAGCGGGCCGTCGAGAAGGCGTCGTAGCGCCGCAGGGCCAGGTAGATAAAGACGCCGGCGAACACTGCGGCGGCGACCGAGACGACCACCAATCCGGGGTCCCACTCGGACGTGCGTAGGCGGGCCTTGAGCGCCGCCACCGGCGAGGTGCGGACGGCCGTCACGCGCCCGTCGAAGTCCGAGAGTGTTTCAGACTTCTGACGGGGCCGCGCCCCGCTGGTACAAGCGTCGACCGCGGTGCGCACGGACACGAGATCGCACTATGGCGGTTCGTGAGCCTGCGGACGCGGTCGTGACCGTCCAATGGGTCCGGGACGGTCACGACCGTCGTTCAACCGGGTGATCGTGCCGGTGACTGCCCCGTTGTGCGCTCAACTGGCCCCCCGGTTGCGCTGGCGGCGTCTGGAAGACCGCGATATCGAGGCCAAGAGCGCGTTTGCACTCACACTCGGAGGTGACGTCGTGTCCATTGATCCCAAGGCTGGAGATCGAAGATTCAACGACGAGGCCATCAACCAATGGCGTTTCGACACCGTCGATGCGCTGCTCGCCGAAGGCGTCATCGACCACATCCCTTGCCCGGCCAGGGGCCCGGTCGGGAGGGGATCACGCACGCCCTCGGGCTCTTGTTTGGCGCGTTTCCCGACCTGCGACTGGAGGTCATCGAGGAGTCGGCCGACGGCGAGCTCGTTGCCCAGGTGGTCAGGATCACCGGCACCGACAAGGGGCCCTTCGTGGGCATGCCCGCCACGGGAAGCAGATCTCGGTGCGGGGTGCCGACTTCTCGCGGGTGCGCGACGGCCAAGTCGTCGAGTACTAGGGGTATGTCGACCAGATCGATGATGGCGCAGCTCGGCCTGCAACCGCCGGGAGAGTCGGGCAAGCCGACCACTTGGACCTGAGGCATGTGGCTGCGCCGCTACTGACCGTCGATCGAGACGACCGGGCTATTGGCGGGTGCCTGTCCGGGGCATGGACGAACCCCGGACGCCAAGACCGCATAGGCGTGCGGGAGGTCTCGTCCTGCGTGCGGATCCGACAAGCACCCTGCCAGGCGCTTGGCGGGAATCGTCGCCACCCCGATCAGGCCGTCGTCGTCGGGGTACATCCAGAAATCCGTCGTTGTCTGGCCGGGCTCGAGAACCTCATCGGTCCCCGTGTCGCCGTGAAGGCATTTGCGGTCGGTGCAATAGAACACATTGAGGCTCGCGGCCGTGTCGTTGACGATCACCGCACGCGGCGGTGCGTCCGAGGGGAAAAACAGCAGCGATATCAGGCCGATCGCCACGACGATGCCGCCTGCCCAGACTGGCCACATCCACCAGGGGACGCCCCGAATCGCTGTGAGTATCGCCGTGCGACGGTCGTGTGCCGACATCGATGCCACTAGATCGCGCGGGGCCCGACCCGGTCAACGTCTGCGAAAGCACTCGCGCCCGAGAACGCCTAGATTTGCGTGTAAGGATTTTCGAAGGAGTCGAGCAATGCGCCTCGGCCATGCGGCGGGGGACGGAGCCAGGCCCGCCTCGGCCACGGTGCCGGTACGGTTCGGTGTCGGGTCCGCCCGGTAGCGTCGCGCCGATGGTTCGGAGGATCTCGACCCACGCACATGGCAGCGGGTGTGGGTCATCTAGCACGCGTCCACCGGCTCCCCCGCCAGCGCCGCCCGCAGAACAGCCCGAGGTGCCTCCCAAACAGGCCGATTTGGCAACCGGTTCAGGAGCGACCGTTGCCTGTCCGTGCGTCCACCCTGTGTCCACGAGGTCGTGAACCCTGGGGGAACGGCGGGACCGCCATCGGTCCAAGACACCGCAACCAAGACGGTCCCGCTCCCGGCAGTTCCCGGCAGTTCCCGGCAGTTCCCGGCAGTTCCCGGCAGTTCCCGGCAGTTCCCGGCAGTTCCCGGCAGTTCCCGGCAGTTCCCGGCAGTTCCCGGCAGTTCCCGGCAGTTCCCACGGGACGTGGCCTTCCAGGCCGAGGGTCGCGGGTTCGAGTCCCGTCTCCCACTCTACGGACGCCCCTGCCAACGCGGCGGCCTTCGTCCCCGAGCCCGCTCCATCGCACCGACCGCAGCGTCAGTCCTACTTCTGCGCGTCCTCTTCTGCCTCCAGCTCCGCTTCGAGCGTGATGATCACGACTCCCAGTGCCTCGGAGATCTTCGCAGCAGCTGAGAGGGTCCGGGGCGTGCCGATGACCGGCGCGACCGCAACCAAGATGTCCTGAACCTGCTCGATTGTGACTCCGGCGTCCATTGCCGGGCCGACGTGCATCAGGTACGAGGCGACTGGCGCATCGACGGCCGCGAGTGCGGCAATGCGCGCGGCGATCAGTGAGTTGTCGTCGAGGCCGCATCGGACAAGCGACTCTGCGGTCATCGCGGCGAGCGTGTCGAGGACGGGGTTCTCGGAGGGCGCGTCGGGCATGGTGGTCCTTTCGATGGGCTGGGCCTTGAGACGGGAAGTCAGCACCGATGAACCTACAACGGATACGGGCCGACGTGCGGCCGCGCTCGTCGGGTGCGGGCCCTGAGATGAAGGCTCCGGCGATTTCAGCCCAACTGGTGGCATAGCGACGCGACCTCCGCCCGACCCGCCAGATCGTGACGAGGTCGACGCCGTTGATCGCGTACACCTCCCTCGCTTGGGAACACTTGGGGGACGCCAGATTGCGCAACGGTTGGCAACGGCGCGTCTGCCGGCCGCGAGCGTCGTCACGGCGACCCGACGACCGATGAGGTTCTCGAGCCCGGCCAGACAACGACGGATTTCTGGATGTACCCCGACGACGACGGCCTGATCGGGGTGGCGACGATTCCCGCCAAGCGCCTGGCAGGGCGCTTGTCGGATCCGCACGCAGGACGAGACCTCCCGCACGCCTCTGCGGTCTTGGCGTCCGGGGTTCGTCCACGCCCCGGACAGGCACCCGCCACTAGCCCGGTCGTCTCGATCGACGGTCAGTAGCGGCGCAGTTGATTCCGAGCGAGGCCGCGACCGAGACGACGCGGGCCAGACCGCGCATGCATCGGGGGTGAACGCTCGCTGGTGGTTCTCCCGAATGGCAGCCATTGCCCCATATTGAGCTCAATGGCCTTCGCGGCTACGCTGGCGGAGCCGGGGGGACCGCGATCGCGGTCGCGACGGTGGTGATTGTTGCCAGGGCTCCGAAGTGCCACACACCCAACCCTTCCGATCGAGAACTCCGCAGGCATCGGCGGTGCGGGCAACGCGTGCCGGAACTCTCTGAAGGATGCCCGCCTGCCGCCGCAAGACACGGGCCACCAACGCGGAGGTGACGTCATGTCGGACGATCCCAAGGTCGTGAATCGACGATTCAACGAAGAGGCCATCAACCAACAGCGCCTGGATGCCGTCGATGCGTTGCTTGCCGAAGGCATCGTCGACCACATCCCCCTACCTGATCAGGGTCCAGGTCGAGAAGGGATCAAGCACGCCCTCGGGCTCTTTTTTGGCGCCTTCCCCGACCTGCGACTCGAGGTCGTCGAGGAGCTCGCTGACGGCGAGCTCGTTGCCCAGGTGGTCAGGATCACCGGCACCAACAAGGGGCCCTTCATGGGTATGCCCGCCACGGGGAGGCGGATCTCGGTGCTGGGTGCCGACTTCTTGCGGGTGCGCGACGGCCAAGTCGTCGAGCACTGGGGGTTCGTCGACCAGGGGTCGATGATGGCGCAGCTCGGCCTCCAGCCGCCGGGATAGCCGGGCCGGTCGACCATAGGAGCTCGAGGTCGCGGCGTACACGCGCCTGTCTGAGCCGGGAGGCGGGTCGCCGCATCTCTGAACACGTCAACGAAAGCAAAGGAGCGCAAAGCCATGCTGGGCCAGCACCTGACGCACGCCAACTTCAGCGTTGATGACTTGGCGGCCGCCAAGAACTTCTACATCGACACGTTGGGATTCACCGCCGAGAAACAAGTCGAGGACGCCGTGCTTCTTAAGAGCAGCGCGGGAACACGGGTGTTCGTGTACGAGAAGCCCGATCATCAGGCGTGGGATTCCACGGTCCTTGGCATCGAGGTCGATGATGTGAAGGCGGCGGTGGGCGAACTCCGGGCCAGTGGCATTTCGATCGAAAAGCTGGACGGCACCGACGCCGACGGCATCATGACGATCCCCGACATGGGCGAGGCGGCCTGGTTCAGGGACCCTGCCGGAAACTGGATCTGTGTGAGTCGCATGAACTGACCACCTCACGCTCGTGGCGTCACGTCACGTGGCCGTCACCGCGCTGCACCGGCGCCCGGGCTTGCTCGGGCGCCGGTGCCCCTGACATCACCACCAGACCGGTCGATGCCGTCATGGAGGCGATCGCCGAACCGGCGACGGACATCGCCCGCAGGGAGGCCGAGCTCGCCCGCTATGAGTCCGAGCGCGTCAGCCCGCTGAGCCCGTCGAGCGAAGCGGGCACGAACGAACGGCACAGACGATGCAGCAGACGAGACTGGGACGCAGCGGTCTACCTGCACCACCCCCGCGTCGCGATCAACCTGCGGCTCCGGCAGGCCGTCGGCGCGCAGCCCGACTCGAGCGCGTGCACCTCGTGCGGCGGCGTTGGCAGCCCGTCGAAGCAATTCGCAATCGGGCTCGGGTCCGAGCGGCGGCACGCCTACCGGCTCGAGGATTGGCCTTCCAAGCTGAATGTCGCGGGTTCGAGCCCCGTCTCCCGCTTCGACGAAAGCGCTACTATGCTGGGAGTTTGTCGTTCCGTCGTCGGCTCGCAACGTCCACGCCCTCGCCCGGCGGTCGAACCGTTTTCGGGTACAGCGCGCCGCTCGGCCCGAAGGACTAGGGTCACGAGTACCCCTGAGAAACGGAGGACACCCGTGTCCTTGCTTATCCAGTTCTCCCCGCCGTCGTTGACGGCAAAGCAGTACGACGACGCTGTTCGGCGGCTCACGGAGGACGGAGTCTTCCCCGCGGACGGCCTCGACTACGAGATCTGCTCCGGTTCGGACGAGAACCTCAACGTCATCCAAGTTTGGGACTCGCAACAGCAGCTCGACGCATTTGGCGAGCGCCTTATGCCAATCCTGGCCGAATTGGGGATAGACCCCGGCAAGCCGGAGCTGCTTGAGGTGCACAACATCATCAAGCGCTAGTCGCAAACCACGCTGTGCAAGAGGTGGGACGTGGCGGGCTGCTTGCCATTCTCGCGTTGGCCCGCCCGCGGAGGCCCCGATGTCGCGGCGTGACTGAACGGTTATCGGCGAGCTCGCGCGGCCCGCGCCCGCGTGGCGTCAGACAGAGATGTTGCGGCTGAGGCGCCCGTTTTGCCACTCGCCGACATCGCCGTCTACGGTGGCCCCCGGGCACCACGTCTACGCTGACGTCCCCCCGTCGACCCTCGGTGCGAAGAGGGCCGCCCCGACGATTCCGGCGTTGTTGAACAGCTGGGCCGGAACTATTTCGGCGTTCACGTCGATGAGATGCAAGAACTTGTCGGCCTTCTTGCTGACTCCGCCGCCGATGATGATGAGGTCCGGCCACAGCAGCCGGTCGACGAGCTCGAGATAGGCCTGCAGGCGCCGCGACCACTTCTTCCACGAGAGGTCCTCGTTCTCGCGAACCGATTCGGCCGCCCAGTCCTCAGCGTCTCCGTTGCGCATTGGCAGGTGACCGAGCTCGGAATTGGGGACCAGGTTGCCGTCGATGAACACGGAACTGCCGATCCCGGTCCCAAGCGTGATCATGATCACGACGCCCGTGCTGTTCCGGCCCGCGCCGTACCGGATCTCCGCCAGGCCGGCCGCATCGGCGTCGTTGACCGCGCCGACCAGTCGCCCGGTGCTGGCGCCGAACAGCTCGACGGCGTTGACGCCGATCCACCCTCGGTCGATGTTCGACGCCGTGTGGACGATGTCGCCCCTGATCACGGCCGGCAGCGTGAGCCCCACGGGGCCGTCGCCGCCAAGCTGATCGATGACCTGATTCACCACGGCTACAACCGCGGCGGGCGTGGCGGGCTGCGGCGTCTCGATGCGCACCCGGTCACCGGAGAGCCGACCGGAGTCCAGATCGACGCGCCCGCCCTTGATCCCCGTGCCTCCGATGTCAACCCCGATCGCGTGACCCGCCATGAACCCACCTCCGTCGACGACGTGCCAGCCACCACCACGACGCGTCCGCGACGCCGACACCGGAAGCCCCCCTCGCCCAAGCCCAACGACCCTGACGGATGAGCGGCGGCACGCGACGAACGCGAGGCATCACGTTGAGGGCCGACGGTCCACGGCATCCCGCGCCTGGACTGCCTGTCAGTTTAGCGACGCCCGCGGCGGCGGCCGATCACCGCACGGCACCGAAAGCGACGGGCACGACCCGGCTCGTCCGACGAGGCGGCGGACGGGTGGCAACGTCATCGCCGACGCTGCGAGTCGCCAGGCATCTCACCGTGGGATCGCCGGCGGGCGACCGGCCCGGGCGCGGTTGAGGCGCTACCCCCGGGTCGCGTCGGCGGCCGGAAACCGCACTTCGGCGATCGTGCCGCCGCCGGCCGCCGCCGCCAGCGAGATGGCGGCCCCGTGGCGATCGGCGATCGCCCGTGCGATCGGCAGCCCCAGGCCGCTGCCGGGGACGCCCTGAGCGGCGGTGCCACGCGCGAACCGCGCAAACACGGTTCCGAGCTCGGCGTCGGACAGTCCGGGGCCGTGGTCGCGGACCGTCAACACCGGCCCGCGACCGTTCGACGTCGATACGGCGATCTCGACTGGCCCCTCGGGCGGGCTGTACTTGAGCGCATTGTCCACCAGCACCGCGACCAGCTCGCGCAGGCGGTTCGGGTCGCCGAGCACCGTCGCGGGGACGAGGCTCGCGCGAATGAACCGATCGGGCGCGAGGGCCTGCGCCTCATCCGTCGCGTCCTGAACGACGAGATCGAGGCGAACGGGGTCCGTCGGCGGAGGGGCCTCCCCGGTCTGGGCCAGGTCGAGCAGCTCGCGCAGGGTCAGCGCGATGCGGTGGCTCTGGCGGGCGACGATGTCGGCCGATTCTCGCGCGAGCGTGCTGTCGCCACGATCGATGGCACGGAGCACGATGCGCGCGTGCCCTTCGATGGCGGTGACCGGAGTCCTGAGCTCATGCGATGCGTCGGCAATGAACTGCTCCTGCACACGAGATGCGGCCTCGACCCGTTCCAGCAGGCGGTTGAAGGCACGCGCCAGGCGGCCCAGCTCGTCGTTTCGCCCGACCCGCAGGCGCCGATCAAGGTCCTGGCCCGGAATCTTGTCGACCTCCTCCCGCATCCTGTCGACGGGCCGCAGGGCGCGAGACGCCAGCACCATGCCGGCAACCGCAGCCAGCACGATCCCCGCGAGCACGGCGAACACCAGGGTCCGCCGCAGCGCCGAGAGGGCACTCCGGGTCTGCGCGTCGCTGTGCACGACGACGGCGACGCCCCCTGAGGCGGTCGCCGCGGTCGCGGTCGTCATCCCCGCGGCGGTGGCGTTGGCGACCGCCGTGTGCACTTCGGCGAGCGTCGTTCCCGCTGCATGGAAGGAGTGGCCGACGACCTGCCCGTGGCCGTTCACGACCCAGATGCTGTCACCGGCACCCGCGAGCCGGTCGAGCGCGATCTCCTCGTCGGCTGCCAGCGCGGCGGTGCGCGCGAGCTGGGTGGCCGCGTTGCGGTCCTGCTGCGCGAGGCGCTGCTGGACGCTCAAATACGTAACACCTGCGATCAACGCGCCCAAGACGGCCAGCGATGCGACGAACAGCAGCGTCAGACGCAGGCGAAACGTCACCGGCGCACCGTATAGCCAACCCCTCGCACGGTGCGGATGAGCCCGTCGCCCGGCGCGTCGAGCTTCTTGCGCAACGCCGAGATGAAGAAATCGATCACCTTTGTGCGACCCGGATAGTGGTATCCCCAGACGCCCTCGTAGATCTGCTCCCGGGTGAACACGCGCCCCGGCGCGTGCATCAGGAATGCCAGCAGGTCGAATTCCCGTGCCGAGAGCTCGACGTTCTGCCCGTCGAGGAGCACTTCCCGCGCCTCGGGGCTCAGTCGGACCCGGCCGGCCTCGAGCCATGAGGCACCGCCGGCCCGGCGCGTCAGCGCGCGCAGCCGCGCGAGCAGCTCCTCGATGGCGAACGGCTTGGCGAGATAGTCGTCGGCGCCCGCGTCGAGGCCGATGACTCGATCGCCGACCCGATCCATCGCGGTGAGCATGAGGATGGGCGACTGGTAACCATCGCGGCGAACCTGGCGACACACGGTCAGCCCGTCGAGATCCGGCAGGCGCACGTCGAGGATGATCATGTCCGGCGCGTAGCGCCGGACGGCTTCGATGGCCTCGCGGCCGTACTGCACACGGGTTGCAGCGTAACCGGCCTCACGCAGCTCAATCTCGATCAGCGAGCCGATCGACGGGTCATCCTCGACAACGAGGACCTGTTTCTCAGGCTCCATCACAATCTCACCTTACGACTAAAGCTGGCCCGTCCAGCACGCGGCAGGCGCGGGCGCGGCGTGGCACCGGCCGCCTGGCAGGCGCCGGCCGGTCCCAGGATCGGCGCCAACTCGAGCGCAGGCCTCGGCGGTGGTCCGACCGTGCGCCGGCGGGGCCGACCCAGGAGATATCTCCCCGCCGCGCCTGCCACACCGTTCATCGGTCGTTGGCCGCCGCGCGGTCCGTGTGCGCCGCGCCGCGTGTGGTGTCCGTGCTCGCCACGTCCGTGGCCGCCTCCTTGGGGGTGTCCTTGCCCGCCACGTCCGTGGTGGCGTCGCGATCGGGGCGACCGGCCTTCACGGTCACTGCGGTGGTGTGGCCTGCGCTGAACGCGGTCGGCGTGGCGGTGTGCGTCCCCGTCGCTGCGAACGCGGCGCCGGTCCCGGCCAGCGGGAGGGCCGCGACCCCGATGGCGAGCGGGGAAATGAGGTGTCGGCGGTCGACAGCCATTTGGTGTGTCTCCTTGCGTCGGTGTGCGACTGGACACGACGGACGGTAAGGAGTCGACGTAAGGCGACGGCGAGCCCGGGTAAGTATTTGGCAAGTACCTGACGCTGCGCCGGCCTGTGGTCTAATGGGAACATGAGGTCAATCGGCGGTCCACTCCTTCGACCCGCGGTCTGGGCGATGGTCGCATCGGCGGTGTCGATCGCACTGCTCGGTGCGTCGGTCGCCGTGGCCCCCGACGGAGCGCCCGGCTACCTGGAGTGGAACTTGGTGCTCGCATGGGTGCCGTTCGCGCTCGGGTACCTGCTCGCCTGGTGCGCCCGCCGGGGGCTGCCGCGGATCCTGCTTGCGGCCGGGGCGGTCGTCTGGCTCGCGTTCCTGCCCAACGCACCGTATCTGCTGACGGACCTCATTCACGCCGGTACGTCCAACGGGGGCGCCTCGTCACTCGACATCGCCACGCTCGCCGCGTGCGCCGCCACCGGAGTGCTGCTCTTCTTTGCGGGCGTCAACGCCGTCGCCGAAGCCGTGCGTCTCGAGTTCGGGACTGGGCTCGCTCGTGCCGTCGCGCCGGCATGCGCGGTCGTGGCGAGCATCGGCATATATCTGGGCCGAGTGCTCCGATGGAACAGCTGGGATCTGATGGTGCGTCCGCTGGGCCGGCTCGAGGCGGTGATCCCATTCCTGCAAAGCCCGGCCGATCTGGCTAGGGCGGCGACCTTCGTGCTCGTGGCCGCGGTCGTGCTGCGGGCGTCGATGGCGGTCCTCGAGCGCCTGTTTCTCCGTCACCGGATCTGAGGCGAGCGGAGGCTCGGTTGCGGTCCGGCGGCACTGGTGGGGCGCCACCGGTCGGCGGCCGGCCTCGACGGGAGCCGCCCGCCGGGCAGATCCGGCTCAGGCCAGCGGCGTTGGCGGATGCCTCAGCGTGCGATGTCCGCGGCGTGCTGCTCGGCGCGGGCGGCACGCTCGGCCGGCATCACCAGATGATGCGCCGAGGAGGGTCCCACGGCGACGAGTGCGGCGTGCGTCGGGGGATCGCTCGGGACGTGATTCGGGCGGCGGCGCTCGAATTCGACCCGCAACACCGGCACGACCTCGCGGCCAAGGATCTCGATCTGCTCGAGCACCATGGGCAGTGGCAACCCGGCGTGGTCGACGAGAAACAGCTGGCGTTGGTAGTCACCGGCATAATCGGCGAAACCGAGGGTGCGCGCGATGACGTCCTCGGGCGTGCCCACCGTGAGCGGTGTGGTCGCCATGTACTGCTCGAGCGACGGCCCGTGCCCGTACACCGGCGCGTTGTCGAAATAGGGCCGGAAGGTGCGCACGGCGTCGGCCGCGCTGTCGGCCATGAAGACCTGGCCGCCGAGGCCGACGACCGCCTGGTCGGCCGACCCATGCCCGTAATACTCGAAGCGCTGGCGGTACAGGCCGACCATCGCCGCCGTGTGCTCGATGTTCCAGAAGATGTTGTTGTGGAAGAATCCGTCGCCGTAGAACGCCGCCTGCTCGGCGATCTCGCGACTGCGGATCGAGCCGTGCCAGACAAATGGCGGCGTGCCGTCGAGCGGCCTGGGAGTCGAGGTGTAGCCCTCCAGCGGCGTGCGGTACTTGCCCTCCCAGTCGACGACCTCCTCGCGCCACAGCCGCCGCAACAGGTGGTAATTCTCGATGGCGAGTGGAATGCCGGCCCGGATGTCCTTGCCGAACCACGGATACACCGGACCGGTGTTCCCGCGCCCCAGCATCAGGTCGACGCGACCATCCGAGAGGTGCTGGAGCATCGAGTAGTCCTCGGCGATCTTCAGCGGGTCATTGGTCGTGATCAGCGTCGTGGCGGTCGACAGCAGCAGCCGCGTGGTCTTGGCCGCGATCCAGCCCAGCAGGGTCGTCGGCGACGATGGCACGAACGGCGGATTGTGGTGCTCGCCGGTCGCGAAGACGTCGAGCCCGACCTCTTCGGCCTTCAGGGCGATGCGCGTCATCGCCTGGATGCGCTCGTGCTCGCTCGGCGCATGCCCGGTGACTGGGTCGACCGTAACGTCGCCAACGCTGAAGATCCCGAACTGCATGGGGCCCCTCTCCCGTACGGGCAGCTTCTCCGAGATGCCGGCCCGGCTTGTCTCATCACGCCGGCTGATTGTGACGGGTTTCGGGCGTAGGGGCCTTGGAGCCGTGCCGGGCGCAGAGCGCGGACTCGCGCAATCCGCTCGGGGAGCGCTGGTCCGCGCCACGAACCGGCCGGCCGCGGCTGGAGGTCCCGGCGGCCGCGTCCGCTGCGATGATTCGCAGCCCGCCGCCGTGCGAGTCGGCGACGGGCGCTGGGTAGGACGGGCTAGTCGGCCGCAGCCTCGTCGTCGCCGCCGTTGCCGCCATTGTCGCCGTTGTCGCCGCGCTCGGCCCGCGACTTGATCCCCAGCAGCATCTTCCGCTCCATCAGCAGGCTCCCGGGCTCCATGACGCCGAGGTAGGCGTAGCGCTTGTGCGTCGGCATGTCGCCCAGCCGGATCCGATTGCGGCTGATCAGCTGCGTCCCGTCGCCGCGTTCGCGCAGCACGAACGACCAGACCCAGTTGCCGTCGTCCGAACGGACGACGAGTGCCCGACCGGGATCGAGGATCTCGACGCCGAGCCGCGGACCCTTCTCGCCGACCGGCAAGCTGTCCCCGACCTTGAGGTCTTGATACTCGGGCATGATTCGGTCGGCACTGTGCATGTCGAGGCCGAACAGGTTCTCGATCCAGTCGTAGGTGTAGGCGCCACCGCGCCCGCTGCCCATCTGGACCAGCCACGGCCACACGTCGTCCGGCGTGGCGTCGACGTCGACGCCACGCGTGGTGACGACGTCCGGGCCCTCGAGCAGCTCGTCGCCGGGGAACTCCGCACCGGCGTCCTGCTCGCTGACGCCCCACGTCAGGCACCTGCGCCGCCAGACCCACGGATACGAGGCCGCGAGCCCCGCGACCGCCCCGAGCAGGATCCCGACGATAACCACCCAACGTGTCCGCATCATCCCTCCTGGTCCGTGAATCGGCTGTGTCGCATCACCGCCCGCGCCCCGTGGATCAGCTCGCGGTACGTGCGTGCTGCCCGACCTGCGCGCCCCACTGCGTCGCGGCCTCCGCCGCGCCCTCGACGAGATGATTCCCGCGGTCGACCAGAAAACTCTCCGGCGCGGTCACCAACTCGAGCCCATGGCTGGTCAGCCGGTGCGCGATGCCGCGCGAGGCTCGCCCGGTCAGCAGCGGCGGACCGGACATGCGGGTGTCGAACGCGGCGGCCTTCGTGCCCGCCGGGACATCGAGTCCGTCGAACCAGTCCCGGAGCCCCGGGCCTTCGGCATCGGGGTCCATCGCCGGCTCGCCGTCGGATTTCGCGGCTGCCGCGGCCGCCTGGGTGCGCGACCGCTCGGTCGTCATCCCGTGCACGTGGGTCGGACCACCGACGACGAGCAGGTCCGCGCCCACCAACAACTCGCCGGTCGCCTTCGTCAATGGCACCACCTCGACGTCCGCGACCGCGCGCAGGCCCGCGGCGACGTGGTCCGCAACGACGTGGGTGTTGCCGTACATGGACTCGTAGACGACGACTGCGCGCATCGGGATCCTTCGGGAGCCGACAGGCCGTACCGGAGCCGCCGTGTGTGTACCACGCCGCCCCGGCACCGATACCTTCCGCCCGGCATGCCCCGGATGTCAACCGGGCGAGGCCGCATCGTGCATGGTTCCCTCATGCGGGCGGCGCCGACCGATCGGCGCCTGGCTCCCCGACGTGTCCGAGCAGTGGGTGCGAGGTGCTACGCGGCGGGCCGGCAGGTCCCGGCGGCCCAGCCCCAGACCGACAGCACCGCCGGCGGCACCGTGATGGGGCACTTGGCGCCCGGGATCAAGGTCATACCGACCGAGTACACCGTCCACGATCCGCCGGGCGGACGGGTGAACAGCAGGTAGGCACCGTCGTCCTGGACCGAGACCTGGGCCGGCGTCGAGGAGGTGCTCGGCACCAGCGCGGCGCCCGCCCAGTAGGTGGACGTCGCGGGGTCGTAGGCGAAGTAGGTGCGCCCGGGCGCGAGGCCGGTGTAGTCCGAGGCCGGCAGGTTGTGCGAGGCGGCGCCCGCCTGAAGCAGCTCCGCGCGCAGGGCCTGGGTCACCTGCAGATTCTGCACCGCACGTCGAGGTCGTTGTCGTGCCGGTTGTCCCCGACGTCGTCACCGGTTGGGTGACCGTCTGCATCGTGGCCGAGCCGGTCGCCTGTCCGCCGGCGCTGGTCGCCGTCGATGCGCTCGAACTGGAACCGCAGCCGACGAGCCCCGCGACCGCTCCGACCGCGACGACCGCGCCGACCCACATGCGTGCCTTCACGACCAGCCCTCCCCTGTTAGGCGGCACCCTAGCGCGTGCCGCGGCCGCGATCCGGCGCGCCGAGCCCACCGAGAGACCTAGCGTGCGCCTGCCGTGCTGTGGAAAGATCGCCTCGGGCCGCCGTGTGACGGCCTCCCATCATCCTGCCAAGGAGTGTTGTGATGTCACTTGAGCGCGCGATGGCCCCCGACCCCTACGACATCCTGCCCCCGGTGCCGTCGTTCACGCTGGAGAGCGACGACGTCGCCGACGGGCAACAGCTCGCAGCGACCTTCGTACACGACAGCCTGGGTGGCGGGAACACCTCGCCGCAGCTGCGCTGGTCCGGGGCCCCGCCGGAGACGCGCGGCTACCTGGTGACCTGCTATGACCCAGACGCCCCCACGGGCAGCGGCTTCTGGCATTGGCTGGCGGTCGACGTCCCGGCATCGGTGACCGAGCTCGCCCGCGGCGCGGGTGCCGCCGACGGGTCCGGCCTCCCGGCGGGCGCCTTCCAGGTCCGCAACGACTACGGCTCGATCGGGTTTGGCGGCGCGGCCCCACCGCAGGGCGACCGCCCGCACCGCTACGTCTTCGCCGTGCACGCGCTCGACACCGACAAGCTCGGCCCCGACGCTAGCGCAACGCCGGCGGTGATCGGCTTCAACACGGTGTTCCACGTCATCGCCCGCGCGACCCTGCGCCCCGTCTACAGCCACTAGGCGGCCCCGTCGGCGACCGCGACCCCCGCGGCCACGGGCACGCCTGCGGCAGCCCGGTTGCGGTCGCCCGGCCCCACCTCCCCCAGACGGCGGTGACAGCGACCGCCCGCCTCCCGACCCGGTCGGCGTGCCGAGCGTCTGCGCCGGGCGGGCGCCGGCTGCGCGCGCAGCCGGCGCAACTCCAGCCGCACGGCCACCTGTTGGGCGAGGACGGTCATCCAGGTACCGGCCCTCGAACATGAGGTGCAGGGTCCGGAACATCGGCCCGTGACAGTCCAGTGAACGTTCTGGGTCTGCAGGTTCAGCGTGTAGGTGTCGGCCAGGACGTGCCCGAGACCGGCGGTGATCTCCTGTCGGTGCTTGGCGTCGGTGCCGATGCCAAATCGCAAATCCCTGCGCGTTGGTGATTCGAGTCCCCTCTGGTTCGCCGTCGTCGCGGCGCGGCCGCCGTGGCCATCATTCCAGCCTCGGCCCAGCCCCCTTCCGCGTGGCCGGGGTGCGTCGCGACGGGGGCGTCAGCCATACTCATGTCCGGTGCACCGTCGCCGGAATCCGGCGCGGCCCATCGGACAGGACGGTGTCGATGAGCGTGTGCAGACCGCGCCGCGAGTATGCGGTCACGATGGACCGCCACAACCGGTTGGCGATCCCCGGCGGCACGATTCCCGAGCGCCTGTAGGCGAGGGCCGAGCGCGACTGCGTAAGCGGCGCGCCCCTGGCGGCCGGGCCGCGCTACCGGTGGACCGTCAACGGCGTCGCGCCGGCGCCACGCCCGTGACGCCGGAGCCACATCAGGCCGCGAAAGGGTCACATCCGCGCGGAGCGGTGCCGATGGAGCCGTATCCGACGCAACGCCGCCGCAACGGCGGCCGCCGGCCGCTTGACCGCCCGATCGACGGCAACTCGACACATCCGAGCCTGCGAGAGTGAGGACCACATGAATTTTGAAGTCAAGGGAACCGTGCTGCCGGTACTGGAGGCCGTCCTCGAACCCGGCGAGACCGTGGTCTCGACGCACGGCGACCTGGGATGGATGACGCCGAGTGTCGCCCTGTCGCAGACGACCCAGATGGGCGCGGGCGGCCGCAGCTTCCTGAAGTCGGCCAAACGCGTAGTCGGCGGCGGCGGGCTCTTCCTGACCCGCTACTCCGCTCCGACGGCCCCAGGCACGGTCGTCTTCGCCGCGAAGCTGCCGGGCAATATCGTCAGCGTCGAGGTCACGCCCGAGCGCAGCTACTACGTGCACCGGTCGGGCTTCTTGTGCGGCACCGAGGGCATCGAGGCCACGGTGGCCCTGCAGCAGAAGAAGCTCACCGGCGGGTTCTTCGGCGGAATGGGCTTCTTCTTGCAGCACCTGACCGGCGAGGGGGTCGCCTGGCTTGAGTTGTCGGGCGAGATGTTCACCTACGATCTTCCGGCGGGCCAGACGATCCGGGTCCATCCGGGTCACGTGGGCGCATTCGACGAGACCGTGACGTTCACCGTCGGGACGGTGCCGGGCCTTGCCAACAAGTTCTTCGGCGGCAACGGGTTCTTCCTGGCGGATCTGACCGGCCCCGGGAAGGTCTGGCTGCAGTCGATGTCGATCCAGATGCTCGCCGCAGAAATCGCCGAGTACTTGCCCAACAGCGGCGGCGACGGTGGCGGCGGCACGTCATCCGGCGTGGTCGACGGGATCATCGGCGGGGTCTTCGGGAACTGAGCGTGAACCCCACCTACGGTATGTCGTGCCTGGTCTGCGGGAAGCCGCTGGCCGAGGACGGGTCGTGCCCGAACTGTGGCGCGGGATCCTCCGCGAGGTCGGTGTCCGCTGCGCAGGTGAGCCGGGACCGCGCCCACGTGCCGTCACCCACTGGCGGTGTGCTCGTGCCCGGTCACGTCGATCGACTCGGGGTCTTCCAGGCCGCCGGACAGCGCACCAACTGGTTGGTCCGGATCGCCGCGCTGATCGCGGCGCTCGTGTTTGCACTCGCCGTCACGGCCCTGGTCGTCGCGATGATCGTGGCCTTGATCAGCGGCGTCTGGATCCTGCCCAGCGGCGGGCTGGGCGCCCTGCTGGGCGCGCTGATCGTGCTGATCAGCGTCGGCGTGCTGCTGGTGATCGGCACGATGCTGTGGGTGCTGACCCGTCGGGACACGGGTCCTCCGACCGGCTCCTACGGACGGCGTCGCATCTGACGCTGCCGGACCGGGGCGCCCCCGGGCCGGCGCGATCTCACTGGTGCGGCGTCAGGACGACGACCGGGATCTCACGACGGGTCTTGGTCGCGTACGCGTCGTAGTCCGGCCAGACCGCCGCCATGAGCCCCCACAGGTGCGCGCGGGTGTCCGGCGTGTCGCGCGCCGCGCGGGCGCGAAAGCGCGCGTCACCGACCTGCACCACCACCTCCGGGTCGGCCTCGATGTTCAGATACCAGTCCGGGTGCGTTGGCGATCCACCGTACGAGGCCATCACGACGTAGCTGTCGCCGTCCTTGGCGTAGATGAGCGCGGTCCGGCGCGCCTGGCCGGTCTTCTTGCCGCGGGTGGTCAGCAGCAGCGTGGGCACGCCCTCCCGCCAGATGTGGCCCTGGGCGCCGTTGGACTGGGTGTACAGGCGCACGTGGTCGGCGACCCATCCGCTGGCGGGGTCGACAGGAGTGTCGGTCATCAGGTCAGCCATGCGATTTCCCTTCGGGGCTCTTCGGCGACGCGCCGTGCGCCGCCGTCCCGATCGTAACAAGCGAGATCCGGGACGCAGGCGAGATCCGCCCGGCCCGGCGGCTAGGGGCCCAGGTGGGTCGGCGGCGCCAACGCGAGCAGCTGCGGCAGCGTGACCAGGCGGTCGCCGCGTGCGCGCAGGATCCGCACGATCATCGGGATGGCGGCCACCGTCTGGCTGCGAACCCCGCCGCCGTCGTGCAGCAGGAGGATCATCCCGGGGCGCGCGGCGCGCGCGGCCGCGACGATCGCCGGCACGCCCGGGCGGGTCCAGTCGCGCGTATCGATGCTCCAGAGCGTGGTCAGCATCCCCTGCCGGCCCGCGAGCGTGCGGATCCGTGCGTTCTGCGCGCCGTACGGGGGCCGCATGAACAGCGGCGGGGTGCCCGTCACCTTGGTGATCAGGTATTTGGTCCGCAGGATCTGGTTGGTCACCTGCGCGGTCGGCAGCAACGTCAGCTGCGGGTGGCTCCAGGTGTGGTCGCCGATGACGAACCCCCAGCGGACCATGTTGGCGACGAGCGTGCGGTACCGCGGGATCTGTTCCCCGATCTCGAAGAACGTCGCCGGGGCCTTGAGGCGGCGCAGCTCGCTGACCACCCGCGACGTGTAGGCACCCGGGCCGTCATCGAACGTCAGGGCGATCAGGCGGCCGCGGCCCGAACCTTCCCGCACGGCCGCGTTGCGGGCGATCAGCCGTCGGAGCTCGACGATGGTCGGATTCGGCGCGGCGGGCACCGTCACCGGCCGCACCGCTGCGGCCGCGTGCGCGGGATGGCCCGTACCGCCGAACAGGAGGTCCCCGGTCACGGAGCCGGCGACGGCGAGCGCGAGCACGACCGCGAGCACCGGCCAGCGGCGGCGCCTTCGTCGGGAAGCGGGTGTCGTCCGTGACAGCAGGTGCGCCCCTTGCGATCGGTCTCGGCGGGTCACGTGACGGCCGCTGCCCCACGCCGGGCAGGCGTTGGCCGAGCCGACGACGATTCGTCCGGTCTGGACATTATGCCCTCGGCGCGACCTCGTCGGGAGTCGGCGTACGTCGAACTTCGCCGGCGAGCCGGCGCGCGCCGACCGCCATGACCCCGACCGAGACGAGCGTGGCCGCCAGGATCGCCGCCGCCTGCCCGGGTGTGAGAATTCGCGTCTGGAGGCCCACGGCCACGATTGCCGCCGGGACGCCCATCTGGGCGGTCGCGACCAGACCGCTGCCGAGCGGCAGGCGCGCGACCAGGCCCGCCGCCACGTGGACCGCGACGATCGCGATCGACAAGGTAACCGCCAACAGCAGATCGCCCGGGCTCGTCAGCAGCGCCCGCAGGCTGATCTGCGCGCCGAGCACGACGAAGAACAACGGGACGAAGAACCCTTGCGCGATACCGAGGATCTCCCAGGCCAGGCGCTTGGGTTCGCCGACCAACGCCACGATCGCGCCGGCGCAGAACCCCGCGACCAGCACACTGGTGCCGAGCCTGAGCGCCAGCCAGGACAGGGCGAACAGCGCCAGCAACGAGATCCGCAGATCGAGGCCCCACCCCCGTCGATGCGAGAGCCTGCGGTAGTGCCGGTACCGCTCCTGACGGCGCGCCGCCCACAAGACCGCCCAGATCGCCACCGTCGCGGCCAGCACCGCGACCCCGCCGATCACCACGTTGCGCGATGACCCGTGCACGACGACGAAGGGCAATGCGACGACGCTGCCGACATCGGCGAGGGTCACCCACGCCGCGGTCACCAGGCCGACCTGGAACTTGGTCAGCCCCGCCTCCTGCAGGGCCGGCATGACGAGCGCGGCCGACGAGGTCACGGCAAGGACCGCAATCATCAGGGGCCGGTGCAGGTTGGTGATCTGTGCCAGCCCGAGCCCGACGGCGACCGCCAGCACGGCCGAAATCGCCAGGACCCGGGCGCCCTTGCCCAACGAGCTGCGCAGGCCGGGGTCGCGCAACGGCAGCGACGTGCCGACCGAGAACATCAGCAGCGCGAACCCGACCTCGGCGAAGAACGCGAGCGTCGGCGAGGACGCGTCGATCACACCGATGCCGGTGCGGCCGAGCACCACTCCGGCGGCGATCTCCCCGACGACGACCGGCGGCGCGAACCGCGGCAACCCGGCCAGCAGCGGTCCGAACAGCCCGCAGGCGACGATCAGCGCGAGGTCGGCGAAGGTCATGCGCCACCGCGCCGGCTATGTGTCATGCACCACCACGTCCCTCACTATGGCGATCCCGCCCGCCGGCGGCGACCCCGCCACCGCGCCGGTGGTGCAGTCCGCGCCCCGCGCTACCGTCGCCTGCGATGAGCAGCTCACCGCTACGGCCGCACGAGCGTGGACGCATGTTCGAACATGTCATCGACGCCTTGTTCCGGGCACACGGCTACCGGACCCAGGGCAACGTCGTGCTGGTCGGCCAGTCGGGTGCGCGGCATGAGATCGACGTGCTCGCGTCGCGGGTCGAGGATCTGCTGGAGACGCGCGTCGGTGTCGAGTGCAAGAACTGGGCGCAGCCGATCGACACGGCCGTGGTGGCCCGGGCGCGCCTGGTCCGTGACGACCTGGGCCTCGGCCACATGGTGATCGCGTGCCCGGGCGGTGCCACGCCGGCCGCACGCACGACCGCCGCGCAGGCGGGCGTCACGCTCTGGGAGCAGCCCGAGCTTGCGGCGCGCCTGGGCCCGGCGGCGCTCGCCGCACTCGGGCCGGCGCCCACACACGCGCCGCGACGCGGCGTCGCCCGGACGCTGTCAACGGAGCGCGCGGCGCGGACGCTGCGGGCCGAGGCCCGCGGGCCGCTCGGGATCGGTCGCGGGCAGATCCGCTGGCTGGGCGACGTGTGGATCACGCTACTCGAGGTCCGCTTCGGTTGCGGGGCGCGCGCGGGCCTGCGCCAGCGATTGCGCGTCCGCGCCGCGTACACGGTCTACGAGTCGCTGGCCGGCAGCGCCTGTTGGACGGGCACGACGCCGATCGCCGCCGTGCCCGACATCCGCGACGCCGCACCCACCCTGCCCAGCACCGTCGGCGCCGAGGCGCTGCGCGCCGAGCTGGTCAGGATGCTCGAGCGCACCGATCTGCTGGTGCAATCGACCGCCGTCGAGCGCCACGAGGACGCCTGCCGCGCGCTGATGATTCCCGACGGCGCATCCGTGAGCGTGGACGACGTGGCCACGTTGGACTGGCCGATCTGCCTGGCGATCGTCGACGACCGGCGCGGCAGCCGCGCGGTCGTCGTCGACGCCGCGCGCGGCAGCGTGGATCCCGGCCTGGGCGAGCGCTGCACGGCCCAGTTGGCCGTGCTGGCTGATCATCTGGGTGTCCCGGGAGCCGGCGCGCCCACCCCGGCACGCTAAACGCGGCTCAGTCGGGCGGCGTGAGGGTCCCGGCGCACCAGGCGACGGCGAACTGGCGGGCCGTGCGGGGAGTCAGGCCGTGGCCGCCACGGGCGAAGCGCAGCGCCGCCGGTACGATGTCGGCGCGCACCGGGCCACCCAGACGGGCCACGAGCCCGGTCGCGATCTCGATGTACCGGTCCTGGGTGAGCTGCGTGAAGGCCACCCGAAGCCCGAAGCGGGTCGCGAGCGCCGCCTTCTCGCCGCGGCCGAGCGCGCTCTCGAGGTCGTCCTCGCGCTCCGAGCGCGTCTCGCGCAGCAGTTTGAGCCGGTTCGAGGTCGCCCACACCACGACGTTGTCCGGACGCAGCGCGGCATCGCCCTCGAGGGCCGCGCGGAGGGTCCGGTCGGTGCGCTCGGCGTCGTCGAAGACCAGGTCGTCCAACAGCACCAGGCAGCGCGGCCCGGCGCCCGCGAGGAGCGTGAACAGCGCGGTGATCACGGCCGCGTCCGACCGGTCGACCTGGACGAGCCGCAGGCCCCGATCGGCGCAGCCGGCCGCGAGCGCCCGCACGCTGGCCGACTTGCCGGTGCCCGGGGGGCCGTAGAGCAGGGCGTCGTTGGCCGGGCCACCGCGGACGAACGCGGCCAGTGCCGTCGCAAGCGGCGCCCGCTCGTGGTCGCTGCCGATGAGGTCGGCGGTCGTGATGGGATCGGGGTGCGCGATGCCGACGAGCGCCCCATGCGAGTACCGCAGCACCCGGTGCGTGGCGAGCGCGCCGACGCCCTCGTTGAAGTGGAACGCGGCGATGTCATCGACACAGGCATCCCAGTCGCTGCCCGCGACCAGACGGTCGCGCAGCACGACGAACCCCGGCGGGCGACCCCCTGCCGGGGTCGCCGTCTCGGGCGGCACGGCGTCGGCGAGCCCGTAGTGGTCGAGCATCCCGGCGAGATCCTCGTGGGCGAGCTCACCCAGTCGCGCAAGTTCATGTGCGGCGCGCGCCAGGCGCCGGTCGCCCGGCGCGATGCCACGGCGTGCAAGGTGTGCGAAGACCCCCTGCGATCCGAGCACGACCTCCGCGACGGCGATCGGCACCGTCGTCTCGACCGAGAACAGGGCACCGGCCAGGCGCCGCGCGGCGTGCTCGTCACCGGGGTGGGCGGCCACGTCGGTGATCGCCCGCATCAGCGGGTGGGCGTCCAGATCGTCGTAGGCGATCCGCGCTTCGGTGGTCATGCGCGCGATCCGGCCGAACCGGCGATGCGGTTAGTGCAGCGGCGAGAAACGGCGGGCCCCCGCGTACGTCTGGGCGAAGTAGTGCTCGGTCAGCGAGTCGATCCGCACTCCGGCACCGGGGTTGGCGGCATTGATGAACCGCTCGTTGCCGATGTACATCCCGACGTGGGTCACGTATCCGGAGCTGTCGGCGAAGAACACGAGGTCGCCCGGCTGCAGGTCGTTGCGCTGCACGGGGGTGCCGACCTTGGACTGGGAGTTGGCATCCCGGGGGATCGCGAACCCGAAGTTGGCGTGGAAGATCCAGTACATCAGCCCCGAGCAGTCGAAGCCGCCGGGGGTGACACCGCCGTACACATAGCGGTGGTGCAGCATCGATCTGGCGAGCACGAGCGCCGCCGCGGCCCTACCGGGCTTCGCGCCGGGGATCACCTTGGCCGGGCCGATGGCCACGAAGTCCGGCCTGCCCGGGCTCGGGGCGAACAGGATCGGCTGGATGCCGATGAACCCCACGTTCATGACCGTGCCGCCGTGCTTGAGCACCTTGCCCGCCGACTTGACGACCGCGGCGGTCGTGGCCGGTCGCTCGCCGTCGATGCCAAGGTACAACGGGTTGTCGGCGGTGACGTCGTACGGCACGGTGGCGGCCTTAAGCGACGCGATCGCCCGCGAGCGGACCGTGATCGCGCCCGCGATGACCGCCTGCTGGGCCTTCGGACCCCAGTTCGACGGGACCTGACCGGCCAGCACCCCGTAGGCGTAGGCCTCGGCGCTCACGTCGTTGATGACCTTCAGCGTGTTCTGGAACCCGGCGTGGACCTCGAGCGCACCGCGGAACCGCATCCCCACCGGTCGATCCAGGCGCAGGCTCGTCGAGGTCCCGATCCGGATCGGGCCCGTCATGGTGACCGTCTGCTCGGGGACGGCGTCGAGGTTGGTCACCGCGAGGCCGGTCACCGCCCCGCCAGCGATGATCGGCGTGATCTGGACGCGCTGGTGAGGTGGGATCACCTCGCTCGTGCCGCCGGAGGCCCGGTCGGCCACGGACATCGCCGTCTGGCCTTCGGCGATCACCGTCGATGCCTGGTCCGCGACGAGCACGCGGATGGTGCGCGCACCGACCTTGGTGACGGTCCCCGTCGGAAACGCCGCGCGCAGGATCTGCCTGGCGCTGGCCCCAGCCAGGGCCCGCTTGTGGGCGGTCTCGCGCAGGGGCTGCGCGAACGCGACGCTGGCAAACCCCGCCAGCACCAGCATCCCGAGCACGGATAGCGCACACACACGACGTACCGCCATGCGCGCGGCGTGTGTCGCAGCCTCGCTCACGGGAATGAGTCTATACACGCCGCGTCCCCGGGCAGAACCAGACAAGCGACACCACGGCGCACCGCCGGGTAGTGACGTTCGGCACATGGACGGTTAGGGTCCCGCGTATGACCAAGATCGCAGGCATCGAACTCGAGCGACACCTCGAATCCCTCCTCGAGGTCACATCGTTTCCGCCCACGGCGTCGTTTGCGGCGTCGGCGCTCTGGAACGACCCGGGCGTGTATGCGGAGGCGGACGCGGACCCGGAGGCGTGGTGGGACCGACACGCACGGGCCCTCGACTGGGACGAGCCGTGGCACACCGTGCTCGACTGGTCCGACAAGCCCTATGCCAAGTGGTACGTGGGCGGCAAGCTCAACCCCGCCTACAACTGCGTCGACCGGCACGTCGCGGCCGGCCACGGCGACCGCGTGGCCTTCTACTGGCGCGGTGAGGAAGGCGAGGAGCTCGCCCTCACCTACGCCTGGCTGCTCGAGCAGGTCCAGCGCGCGGCCAACGCCCTGACCGACCTGGGCGTCGGGCCCGGGGACGTCGTCGGCATCTACCTGCCGATGATCCCCGAGGTGGTCGTCGCGATGCTCGCCTGTGCGCGCATCGGGGCGCCGCACAACGTCGTGTTCGGCGGGTTCTCGGTCGAAGCGGTCCGCGACCGCATGGAGGAATCAGCGGCCAAGGTCCTGATCACCACCGACGGTGCGCGACGGCGCGGGAAGACGGTTCCCGTCAAGCGCGAGGTCGAGCACACCCTCGGGTCCCTGCCCGACATGGCCCACCTTATGGTCGTGCGCCACACGGGTGCCGAGTGCCCGATGACCCCGGGACGCGACGTCGACTGGGACGACGCGCTCGCCGCGGCCGATCCGGTCGCCCCGGCGACGCCCTTCGACGCCGAGCATCCGCTGTTCATCCTGTATTCGTCCGGATCGACCGCCAAGCCGAAGGGCATCCTGCACACGACCGGCGGCTACCTGGTCGGCACGGCGTACACCCACAAGTACGTGTTCGACCTGCGCCCGGAGACGGACGTCTTCTGGTGCTCGGCCGACGTCGGCTGGATCACCGGGCACAGCTATATCGTCTACGGGCCGCTGATCAACGGGGCGACCAGCGTCATGTACGAGGGGGCGCCCGACTACCCGCACCGGGCGATTTGGTGGGAGACGATCGAGCGCTACAACGTGACGGTGTTCTATACCGCGCCGACGGCGATCCGGGCCTGCATGAGCTG
Organism: uncultured Thermoleophilia bacterium; assembly: GCA_963773325.1. Lineage (GTDB taxonomy): Bacteria > Actinomycetota > Thermoleophilia > Miltoncostaeales > Miltoncostaeaceae > CAITWD01. Next base: position 360,374 of record CAVZAI010000002.1, read on the forward strand.
GGGCGCGGAGGAGCCGAACAAGCACGACCTGTCGAGCCTGCGCCTGCTCGGGTCGGTCGGCGAGCCGATCAACCCCAAGGCCTGGCTCTGGTATCGCGAGGTCATCGGCGGCGGTAACTGCCCGGTGGTGGACACCTGGTGGCAGACCGAGACCGGGCAGATCATGATCTCCCCCATTCCGGGCCTGACCGCGACCAAGCCGGGCTGCGCGATGCGGCCGCTGCCGGGGATCCGCGCCGAGGTGGTCGACAACGACGGCGACCCGATTGACGAGGGGCAGGGCCTGCTGGTGCTGCGACGCCCGTGGCCGGGCATGCTACGCACCCTCTACAAGAACCCCGAACGGTTCGTCGCGGCATACTGGGAGCGCTTCGGCCCCGACACCTACCTGGTCGGCGACGCCGCGCGGATCGACGCCGACGGGGACATCTGGATCCTCGGCCGGATCGACGACGTCATCAACGTCTCTGGTCACCGGCTGTCGACCGCCGAGGTCGAATCGGCGATCGTCAGCTATCCCAAGGTCGCCGAGGCGGCCGTCGTGGCCCAGCAGGACGAGCTGACCGGCCAAGCGATCGTCGCCTTTGTAACGCCCGTCGAGGGGACGGACACTGATGGGATGGACCAGGAGATCCGGGACCACGTCGCCGAGCACATCGGCAAGCTCGCGCGGCCCAAGCGGATTATCTGGACCTACGACCTGCCCAAGACGCGGTCCGGCAAGATCATGCGCCGCCTGCTGCGCGATATCGCGACCGGCCGCGAACTCGGTGACGTGACGACCCTGCGGGATCCCGCCGTGATGGACGAGCTGCGGGTGTTGATCTCGGAGCGGCACGACGCCGAGGACTGACCCGGAGGGACCCCGCCATGACCGACCACCCCCGCGACGACGCCACCTGGCGCGACAAGCTGACCCCGGCCCAGTACGCCGTGACCCGCGAGGGTGCGACCGAGCGGGCCTTCACGGGCGTGTACTGGGACCATCACGGCACCGGCACCTACCGGTGCGTGTGCTGCGGTGCCGCGCTGTTCCAGTCGGGCGACAAGTTCGACTCCGGCAGTGGCTGGCCGAGCTTCACCCAGTCGGCCGCCGAGGGGGCCGTCGACGAACACACCGATTCCTCGCACGGCATGGTGCGCACCGAGGTCCGCTGCCATGTGTGCGACGCGCATCTGGGACATGTGTTCCCGGACGGCCCGGACCCGACGGGGATGCGGTTCTGCATCAACTCGGCGGCGCTGGAGTTCGACGACCAGGAACCGGAGCAGGCCTCGTGAGCAACCGCGGGCGGCACCCCGGGGCCGCCGGATGACCGACACGCCATTCGCACCGCTGTTTCTCGAGATGGGGCTCGGGGTCGACCTGGTCGGCGAGGACATGACCAAGGCCGCCTCACGCGCCGCCCGCGAGGCGATCGGGCGCACGTCGCTGCCCGGGATCGGTCGCCTGCTGCCCGACGCCGACCGGCGTCACATGCAGGTGCGCGTCACGGTGGCGGTCCCGCGGCCCGACGAGGTCGACCCGGCCCTGGTGGCCGAGGAGTTCCCGTACGGTGACGTCCGCATCACCGCGGTGGCGGGCGGCCTGCGGATGCCCAACGGCACGGATTACGGCCCGGGCCGGGACCACCTGATCCTCGCAGTCGCCGTCGTGGCCGTCGGAGCGCCCGGCGTCTGACCCGCACGCCGGCGGCATCCGGCCGCCCCGGGGGGTCAGTCGGTCTGGACCAGGTCCCGCTCGGGGACGATCTCCCAGCGATCGGCCAGGCGGCGCAGATCGTCGTCCAGCGGCCACGCGTCCGCGACCTCCTGGCCGGTGTGCACGGGCGAGGCGCCTTTGAGCGGCATGCAGCCAGTGTTCTCGCCGATCGCATCGATCTCGGCGATCTCGGCGCCGGTCAGGAGCGTTAGCCCAGGCACGCCCGCCAGCTCCTCGCGCTGTTGCTCGACCGGCTTGGCCCCAGGACCCGGCTCCTGAATGAGCGTCGGCACCACGCAGGCGACCGTCTGCTGGGCGAGCGTCCACTGGCAGGACAGTTGCAGGAGGGTCAACCGGTGACCGTCGGCGATCGCGCGCAGCCGGTCGAGTCGCGCGCGCGCGTGGCCGACCCACCCCGCCGGTCGGAAGGCCCGGTGGTCGTTCGGCGCGAGATCGGCCTCGTCGGGAAGGTCGTCGTGGAACACGCCGCCGTAGTCGACCACGCGGGCGAGCACCTGGACGTCGGCCGCCGCGAGGGCGGGCAGCACCATCCGGCCGGGCCAGGGCTCGAAGGGGTTCAGGATGATCATGGCCCAGTCGATCAGCTCGCCGAACCGCTCGAGGCAGCGCAGGATGTCAAGCGTGAACCCGTTGGCCGGACCCGGTGCCAGGCCGAGCGAGGTCGCCAAGCCCTGCTCGCGCAGGCGCGCCATGCCGGTCTCCCACACGACCGGGCTCGAGTAGCCGGTGCGGTCCGGGTTGTGCAGCATCAGCAGGTCGAAATGGTCGACCCCACAGCGCTCGAGGCTCGCCTCACAGGCGCGCTGGAGGTACTCGGCGTACCGCTCCGGGGGCCGCAGGCGCGGGTCGGTGAATCGCGGAAAGCCCTTGGCCCCGTCGCGCTGGCCCTGGTAGAAGTCGTGGCCGATGGCCGCCACGAGGCGGTAGCTGTCGCGCGGCAGCCCGGCGATGGCGCGGCCGACCATCTCGTCCGCGGCGCCGCTGCCGTAGACATCGGCGGTGACCACGGTGCGGATCCGCGCGTCAGGGCGGATCAGCGCCAGGTAGCGCTCGTCGTCGAGGGGCAGCCCGAAGTGCATGAACCGGCCGCCGCTCCAAGCGCCGAGCGCGGTGTGTCCCAGGTCGACCATCGCCCGACAGGCTCGCAGGTTCGGCGTCGGGATAAAAGCCCGCCGGCGACCACCCGCGAGGCCTGTCCGGTCACCGCGGGGCGCCCGGACCGGGCGCGGGGTGGGCGCCCCCCTCCCCGCGGTCCGTCGGCACGACCAGTTACCCTCCCGGGCTATGACGACTCGCACCCGACGCTTCCTTATCGCCGTCCTCGCCACGGGCGCGCTCGTGGCCGTGACCGCCTGCGGGACCAGCAGCAGCTCGACCCACAGCACCCCGGCCGCGTCATCTGGCACCACCGCAACGGCCACCGGGGCGGGCTGCTCGACGACGCCACCGAGCACACCCGCCGCCCCGAAGACCTATGCCGCCGCGCCGAAGCTGACCATCTCGACCGCCAAGACCTATACCGCCACGATGGACACCTCGTGCGGCACGATCGTGATCCGGCTCGAGCCCAAGCAGGCGCCGGTCACGGTCAACAACTTTGTCTTCCTCGCCGACCAGGGCTTCTACAACGGCCTGACCTTTCATCGGGTGATCCCCGGGTTCGTCATTCAGGGCGGCGACCCCAAGGGTGACGGCACCGGCGGTCCGGGCTATCAGTTCAAGGATGAACTGCCGACGACCCGGTATGCGCTGGGTGATCTGGCGATGGCCAACGCGGGGCCCGACACCAATGGCTCGCAGTTCTTCATCGTCGAGGGCTCCCAGGGGACCCAGCTGCCCTTCCAGTACTCGCGCTTCGGCAAGGTGACCTCGGGACTCCCGGTGGTGGTCAAGATCGCCAACGTCCCCGCGGACGCCACCACCGACAAGCCCATCCAGCCGGTCTGGATCTACTCGGTCAAGATCGCCGTGACCGGCTAGGCCGCACGCCGCCCCGGGGTGCTGGGCTATCATCGGACCCGATGGCCACCCGGGCGCACTCGACCGCCGACTACCTGGAAGCGCTCTATTTCCTGGCGTTCCCGATCGGTGAGTACGGCCCGATCGTCGGACGCGGCCCTGTGCCGGCGGCACGCGTGGCCGAGCTGCTCGGCGTGAGCGCCGCCACCGCGAGCGAGGCGCTCAAGCGCCTCGAATCCGACGGGCTGGTCTCACGCGCCAGCGGCAGGCCCGTGCTCACCGACCTGGGCCGGACCGAAGCCGAGCGGATCGTGCGTAACCACCGGATCATCGAGCGCTTTCTCACCGACTTCATGGGCTACACGCCGGCCGAGTCGCACGAACACGCCGACGCGATGGGCGACGCCTTCGACGACGACATGGTCGGCCGGCTCGCCGACCGGCTCGGGCACCCCGAGCGGTGCCCGCACGGCTGGCCGATCGACACCGCCTTCGAACAGGCCGAGAACCGCGACCTTCGCCCCTTGGCCGCGATCGACGCGCCGGCGACGGTCACGATCGTCCGCCTGGCCGAGCACAACGGGGGCCTGCTGCACTGGTTCTACGAGCATGAACTGGTGCCCGGCACACGGCTCGAGCTCACGGCCGCCGAGCCCGCCGCCGGCCAGCGCACGATCCGTGTCGGTGGCCGGCTGCGCGAGGTCTCCGACACGGCCGCAGCCGGCCTCTACGTGCGCGTCGACTGACCTCAGTCGGGGGCGGCCACGGCCGGCGTGCCCTCCAGAAAGCCCGGGTTCACGCAGGGCCCGTGGGGACGGTGTGCGAACGGCTGCTCGACGGCGATATGGCAGGCCGGCGTCGGCGTCCGCCAGACGCGTAGGCCGCCGAACCCGGCCCGCGTGCCCTGGAGCGCCGTGAAGCGCTCGAGGTCGATCTCGGGCCAGAAGACCTTGTCCAGACAGCCCATCACCTGCCGCCCGTCGCGCTCATACGTGTACAGGCGCGGGCACCCGGCATTCCCGGCAGCCCGACGGGTAGACGACCCGCTCGCACCGCACCGCGCACATGCCGCAGGCACCCGGGCCCGCGTCGGGAAACGGCGTGCCCGCGCGCGCTCCGGGACGCAGCGCGGGGATGGGCGGATGTTCGTTCAGTGCGACGCTCCGAGACGGCAACGACGGGGGCCGGCATCCGACGGTAGCGCACGGATCCCGGACGCGCCACGCGTGTGCTCCGGTCCGACGGCGCGCGCGGCTACCTGACCACGCACTCCGCGCCGAGGAGCGTCTTCAGCGACGCCTGCAGGCTGCCATCGCGGGGGTTGACCCGGTAACGGTCGCCGAAGCGGTACCGGTAGGTGCCGTCGTCGGTCTCCATGACCATCACGACCGGCGCCTCGCCCCCGTGGTCGACGAGCAGCTGGCGCAGTTGCGGAATGTGCCCGGGCCCGATCTGCGAGGCGTGCACGCGCAGGGTCAGTCGGTGCTCCTCGCGGTCCGGGTCGACCGCGAAGGATTCGATCGTGCGGGCGACGATCTTCGTCTCGCCCTCGCCCTTCTGATCGATGCGGCCCTGGATCAGGACGATCCCGTCGGCCACGAGCTGCTCGCGGGCCTCGGCCAGGACGGCAGGCACGACCACGACCTCCGCCGAGCCCTCCAGGTCGTCCAGGCGGACGAACATCATCGGCTCGCCGCGGCGGGTCGTGATCGCCTTGATCGCGCCGATGATCCCGCCGACGGTCACGAAGGCCCCGTCGGGATGCTCGTCAAGACGCCCGAGGCTGCAGGTCACCACCCGCGCGAGCTGGTTGCGGCAGTCCTGGAGCGGGTGGCTCGAGACGTAGAGCCCGAGCGCCTCCTTCTCGGCCGCCAAGAGGTCCTCACGTGAGAACTCCTTCGCAGGGACCGGTGGATCCAGGTCCACCGGGGCCGACGCGGCCTCCGGATCGGGCCCGCCGAACAGCGATGCCTGCCCGGCGGCGGCGTCGCTGCGCGCGCGGGAGGCCGCGCCCACGGCGGCCGGCAGCACGTCGAGGATGCCAAGGCGGCTGCCCCCGGTCGAGTCGAACGCGCCGGCCCGTACCAGGCTCTCCAGGGCGCGCTTGTTGACCTGCGCCTGGTCGACGCGCCGGCAGAAGTCCCAGATCGAAGTGAATGCGCCCCCCTCCGCCCGGGCGTCCAGGATGGCGCCGACCGCGTTCTCGCCCACGCCCTTGACCGCGGTCAGGCCGAAGCGGATCTCGCGCTCGCCGGTGACCGCGAAGTCCGCGCGGCTGGCGTTCACGTCGGGCGGCAGGACCGACAGGCCCATGTCCTGGGAGGCGGCCACGTAGAACGGCACCCGGTCCTTGGTGTCCATGACCGACGACAGCAGCGCCGCCATGTACTCGGCCGCGAAGTTGCACTTCAGGTATGCCGTGCGGTAGGCCAACAGCCCGTAACAGGCGGCGTGCGACTTGTTGAACGAGTAGTCGCCGGCGGCCTCGCACAGCGCCCACAGGTCGGCGGCGACCCGCCGGTCGGTGCCGGTGGCGATACAGCCCGCGATGAACTCGTCCTTCAAGGACGCCATCAGGTCCTTGTCCTTCTTGCCCACGGCCTTGCGCAGGTCGTCCGCGCGGGCGGGCGAGAACCCGGCGAGCTCGCGCGAGATCGCCATCAGCTGTTCCTGGTAGATCGCCACGCCGTAGGTCGGCCCGGTGATCGGCGCCAGGCGGGGGTCGGCCAACTCGACCTTGCCCGGATCGCGCTTGTTGCGCGCGTAGGCCGGGATGAAGGCCATCGGGCCCGGCCGATAGAGCGCGACCAGGGCGATCACGTCCGCGAACTCGGTCGGGCCGACCTCGCGCAGCGCATCGCGCATCCCGCTGGACTCGAACTGGAACACGCCGAGCCCGTCGCCGCGCGCCAGCATTGCGTACGTCGGTGCATGGTCCATGGGCAGCGTGTCGATGTCGAGCGCGAACCCTCTGGTCTCCTGGATCAGCTCGACGCACTTCTGGATGATGTCCAGGTTGCGCAGGCCCAGGAAGTCCATCTTCAGCAGGCCCAGCGCCTCGACATCGTGGTCCGGCACCTGGGTGACGACGTTGCCGTCATCGTCGATGCGGACCGGGATGTAGTCGGTCACGTCGCTCGGCGCGATCACGACGCCGGCCGCGTGCACGCCCTCGTTGCGCACGAGGCCCTCGAGTGGGCGCGCGGTGTCGATGATCTTCTTGGCCGCCTCGTCGGACTCGTAGGCGGCGTGGAGCTCGCTGCCCTCCTTGAGCGCGTCCTCGAGCTTGATGCCGATCGGACGCTCCGGGACGAGCTTGGCGATGCGGTCGACCTGGCCGTAGCTGTAGCCGAGCACGCGCCCGGCGTCGCGCACAACGGCGCGTGCGAGCAGCTTGCCGAACGTCCCGATGCGGGCCACCGACCCCTGGCCGTAGCGCTCGGTGACGTAGCGGACCACGCGATCGCGCCCGTTCTGGGCGAAGTCGGTGTCGATGTCGGGCAGGCTCTTGCGTCCCGGGTTCAGGAACCGCTCGAACAGGAGCCCGTGCTCGAGCGGATCCAGGTCCGTGATCCGCAAGCTGAACGCGACCAGCGACCCGGCGGCCGAGCCACGACCGGGACCGACCGCGATGCCGTTCTCGCGCGCCCAGCGGATGTAGTCCCAGACGATCAGGAAATATGAGGAGAAGCCCATCTCCTCGATGACGTCGAGCTCGAAGCGCAGCCGGTCCTCGGCGCCCGCGGGCGGCTGGCCCGCGTACCGGCGCGCCATGCCCTCGCGGCAGAGCCGTTCAAGGTAGACCGTCGGCGTCGAGCCGTCGGGCACGGGGAACCGTGGCAGCTTGACCTCGCCGATCGGGAGGTCCAGGCCCTCGCAGCGCGCGGCGATTTCCAGCGAGACCGGAATCGCGTCGAGGTAGTCCGGCAGCGCGAGGGCCATCTCCGCCCCGGTCTTGAGGTAGAACTCCTTCGTCTCGAACCGGAAGCGGTTCGGGTTCGAGAGCACGTCGCGGGTCTGGATGGCCAGGAGCGCCTCGTGGGCGTCGGCGTCGTGCTGGCAGACGTAGTGCGCGTCGCAGGTCGCGACCGTCGTCTGGCCGGCGTCGCGCGCCAGCTTGGCGAGCTCGACATTGATCCGGTGCTGGACCGCGATGCCCGAATCCTGAATCTCGACGTACAGGTCGTCGGAGCCGAAGATCTGCACCAGCCGGTCGAGCTCGGCGCGCGCCCCGGGCAGGTCGTCGTGCTCGACCAAGCCGCAGATCGTGCCCGACAGGCACCCGGTCAGGGCGATCACCCCGTCGGCGTGCTGGGACATCAGCTCGTAGTCGATCCGCGGCTTGCGGTGGTATCCCTCCAGGAACCCCTTCGAGCACAGCTTGATGAGGTTGTAGTAGCCGGTGGTGTTCTCGGCCAGCAGCGTGATGTGCGCGCGGCGCTCGCGCGCGGGCCGCGCGTGCCGATCCGGAACCAGGTACGCCTCGAGGCCGACGATGGGCGTGATGCCGCGCTTCTTGGCCGCGCGGTAGAGCTCGATGGCCCCGCTCATGACCCCGTGGTCGGTGAGCGCCGCGGCGTGCTGGCCCATCTCCTCGACGCGATCGAGCAGGCGCCCGATCTTGCACGCTCCGTCCAGGATCGAGTAGTCCGAGTGGACGTGGAGGTGGACGAAGTCGGGAGGCCCAGCCATTCCCCTCAGGCTAACCTCCTGCCCAGACGTCAACAAGGGCGCAGGCACCCAAGATATGGGGTCTCAGCGACCTCTGCGACGCCACCGGTAGCGTGGCGGCGCGGTGACGTCGGGTCAGCCCGACGGGATCGTGGTGCGCGAGCGCCAGCAGGCCCCAGTCCCCGCCCACCACGAGGATCTTGCCGTCCGGCGCCCACGCCGCAGACCGCGCCCAGCGGATCACCCGGCAGACCGAGCGGTCGTCGGTGCGCACGATCGCCAGCGACGACACGCGGGCGGATTCGATGACGGGCACGGCCGCCACCGTGCCGCCGGGCGCGAGCACCGCCGACGGGGGTAGCTCGCCCTCGGTGATGTCGGTCAGCGGCACCGGGCCCGGCAGGTCTGCGGCGGGATCTCCCTCCGGCCGGGACTCGCTGACGACCCGCAGATCGGGCAGCGACCAGACCCGCCGCACGCCCAGCGACACACCGGCGACGTTGCCCTCGGGTGTCGTGGAGAGCGCCAGGGCGGGCTCCCGCGCCGCCGCGATCGTCCGCACGGGTCCGGCGCCGGCGATCCCGAGCGACGGGTCCAGACCGGCAAGCCGAACGCTCGTCTGCTGCGGCGGGGGCATCAGCATCAGGCCGTTGGGCGGCTCAGCCCGCCGGCGCCCGGGTCGCACGCCGCGGCGCTGGAGCACGTCGAGGATCCCCGACCACGGACCGGGATCGTCGGCGACGACAGGCTGGGGCGGAAGCGGACGTGTGCTCATACGGACTCCTCGACGGGAACAATCAGTGCCAGACCCCAGCCGCCGCCGACGACGATGCGCCGATCGGCGGCCATGGCGATGGCCGATGCGCCAGTGACATAGACCCCGACCGCGCCGTCGGTGGCGCGGACGATCGCGACGGCCTCGGGCCCTGCGAGGGTCGCCCACGCGCCGTCGTCGGACAACGAGATCGCCCGCACGTCGTCGACGGCGGGGCGCCAGGTCGTGGTGGCGGCCCCGGCGGACACGCACCGGAGCTCGTCCGCGGCCCCGAGGGCGAGCACGCGCGCGCGGTCCGCCGCACCGGCGAGCGCCCGAATCGGCACCTCGGTCCCTGGTTGGAGCGATCCGGCCGGCGCCACCGCGCCGCCGCGCGAGACCCAGAGCTCCTCGCCGGCGAAGGCCAGCGCGTCGACCTCGCCGGGGTACTCGGCCAACGGCGAACCGCCGGCGAGCGGCATGACGACGGTGGTTCCGGCATCGTGCACGGCGACCTGCCGGGCGCTCGCGGAGATCGCCACCGGGCCCGGACCCAACTCGGAGATCCGGTCGCCGAGGCTCGGCAGCACGACCGCGCGCCATCCGTCGTCGGCGCGCAGGAGCGCCGCGTTGGCGCGCCCGGCCCCCCGCGCCTCGGCGAGCCCGGGCGGGCGGCGATCGAAGGCCTGGGCGAGATCGGGCAACACGATCGACTGCACGACGCCCGGCAGCCAGGCGAGGACCATCGCCCCGCCTGCGCTCGACGACAGGCCGGCGGTCGGGTACGGGGAGGCCACCGCGAGCTGGATCCACGGCCAGTCGCAGACCGCGGTACCCGACGGGGCAGAGCCTGGGCCCAGGCTCAGCCCGTCGCGTCCGCGGACCAGCCGGCAGACGGATGGACAGGCCGCCTGGTGGATACGCAGGCGCTGCGGCGGCATGACCCGGCGCACGACGCGCTAGCTCTGCTCGAGGGTTTCGGCGATCCGGTAGGCCATGCGGCTCTGCAGGGAGAACAGCTCGATGAACCCCGGCGAGGCGTGCTGGGAGAACGAGGCGTCCGCGTTGAAGGTCGCCAGGCTCTTGTCGTAGATGGCGTACGGCGAGGTCCGCTTGGCCGCGCGGGCGCTGCCCTTGTAGAGCCGCATCGTGATCTCGCCGGTGACCTTGCGGTTCACGTCGCGCATGAACGCGTTGAGGTTGCCCAGCAGCGGCTCGTACCAGAGCCCCTCGTAGACGAGCTGCGCCCAGAGGCTGTCGAGCTGGGGCTTGAGCGCATTCTGGCGCCCGGTGCACACGAGCTTCTCGAGCTCGCGGTGGGCGGTCAGCAGCACCTCGGCCGCCGGCACCTCATAGATGTCGCGCACCTTCAGGCCGACGACGCGGTCCTCGATGTGGTCGACGATCCCCACCCCGTTGCGGCAGGCGATCTCCGCCACGCGCTGGATCAGCTCGACGAGCCCGTACTCGCTGCCGTCGATGCTCACCGGCAGGCCCTCGCGGAAGCCGACCACGACCTCCTCGACACGGTCCGGCGCGGCGACGGGCGGGGTCACTAGCTCAAACAGATCGTCCGGCGGCGCCTGGTCGAGCTCCTCGATCACGCCACCCTCGCTCGACCGGCCCCAGAGGTTGTCGTCGATGGAATACGGACGTTCGACCGAGGACGAGACCGGGATGCCGTGCAGCTGCGCGTAGGCAATCTCCTCGTCGCGACCCATCTGCCATTCGCGAACCGGTGCGATGACCTTGATCTCGGGGGCGAGCGTCGCCACCGTCGCCTCGATGCGGACCTGGTCATTGCCCTTGCCCGTACAGCCGTGGGCGATCGTGTCGGCGTTGAACGCGCGGGCGGCCTCGACGGCGAGCTTGGCCAGCAGCGGGCGTCCGAGGCTCGTGAACGGCGGATAGCCGCCCTGGTAGCGCGCGTTTGCGAGGATCGACGGGCCGACGTATTCGTGGGCAAACTCGTCCTTGGCGTCGACCAGGATCGCCTCGAGCGCGCCGAGGTTCTGTGCCTTCTCGAGCACCGCCTCGAAGTCGTCGGCGGGCTGGCCGAGATCGACGCACAGCGCGATGACCTCTGCGCCGTACTCGTCCTGGATCCACTTGAGCATCACCGACGTGTCGAGTCCGCCGGAGTACAGCAGCACGACGCGGTGGACCTCCTCGGGACGGGCGACATACGACGCGGACTGTGGTGCAACTTGTGCGTCAGACACAAACAACCTCATACGTTGACGACTGCGGGCCAGGCGCAAGTCTAAAGGCGACGCGCCGGATTGGTTGCTACCCAGATCTTTCTTTCGTTTTGCGCCTGCCGATAGGATTACCAGTGTCCTCCGACGAATGTCCGAGTAGATGACCAGCGACGCCATCGAGTCTGCCTTCCGGGTGCCCGCCACTCTGCGTTCGCTGACCTTCGTGCGATGTGCCCTGGCACTGGTGCTCGATCGCGAGCCCTGGAGCCCGGAGGATTCCGGCCGCCTGCTGCTGGCGGCCAGCGAGGCCGTCTCCAACGCCATCGAACACGGCTCGCCGCCCGAGGGCGGCACCATTGAGATCCAGGTCATCGTGCGGCGCGACGGTGCGACCCTCGTCGTCAGCGACCAGGGCTCCGGCGTCGAGGAGCCGCAGATCGACGCACGCGCGACCCCGCCCTCGCCGACCAGTCCCCGCGGCCGCGGGTTCCCGATCATGCGCTCCCTCGCCGACGAGCTGACCGTGTCGCGCGTCGGTGCGGGCACGCGCGTGACGATGCGCTTTGCCGTCGAGCCCGAGACCGATGAGCTCTCCGACCCTCCGGAGGACGACCCGGCACAGGCATCCCCCGGTGGCGGCGCCGCAGGGGACCTAGTCCGCCTGAATCGCGTCCAGGACGTCTAGGCGCGCCGCGCGCCGCGCGGGCAGGATCGACGCGATCACGCCCGCGACGCCGGCGAGCGCCAGGAAGATGATCAGCGAGCTCCACGGCACCGACAGCACCTTGATCGCGGTCACGCGCTCGACGATCACGATGCCGATGAATGCGCCGAGCACCAGCCCGACCACACCGCCGATCAGCGCCACGATGATCGCCTCCCACCGGATCATCGCCCGCGTGGAGCGGCGCGAGAGGCCGACGGCACGCAACAGGCCGATCTCGCGAGTGCGCTCGAAGATCGACAGCGCCAGCGTGTTGACGATGCCGAAGATCGCGATGATCACGGCGAGTCCGAGCAGCGTGTAGACCAAGTACAGCAGCTGGTTGATCTGCGAGTTGACCTGGTTCTCGTATTCGGACTTGGTGAGCACGTTCAGGTTGGGATATGCCGCAAGCGCCGCGGCCACCGACTGCTTGGCCTGCTGGGGGGTCACCCCCGGCGTGCCGCGGGCCAGGATGATGGTGTCCGCCTGGGTTGAGAAGTTGCGCTCGTAGTCGTTGAGCGAGATAAAGAACTGCCCGAGGGTCGAGTCCGAGAAGATCGCCGCGACCCGCAGCGGCTGCGTGCCGGTCTTGGCGAAGAACGCCGGCATCGTCGAGCCGATGGTCAGGTGGTTGGATGTGGCGTAGCCCTTCTGCACCGCGATCGTGCCGGGCTGGGCGAGGTCCGCGAACGAGCCCGCCTTGAGCCCCGGGTCATAGAGCGCGGTGAACGTCGCCGGGCTGATGCCTCCGACGTTCTGGACGTCGCGGTGCCCGTCGCGGAATTGGCCTTCACGCAGCGGGCTGACCGCCGCGATGTCCGGCACGCCGGCGATCGCGCCGCCGGCGGCCGGGGTGAACGGCTGCTGGTTGTTGGCTTGGACGGCGACCTGGGCCTTGAAGCGCGCATCGAGCTGACCCGCAAACGACGCGTACAGCGACGAGGCGAAGATGGTCGCGGCCGCCACGAGGGCCACCCCGATCGTCAACGCCGTCGCGGTTTGGGCCGTGCGCGTGGGGTTGCGCATCGCGTTCTCGCGTCCGAGTCGCGCCGGCACCCGCCCGATGAACACGAACGGCGCGCCGATGACCCGCGCCAACGGCCTGGTGATCTGGGCGGTCAGCAATGCCGCGCCGATGAACAGCAACAGCGCCCCGAGCCCGAGCAGCACGTACGGGTTGCCCGCGCCCGAGAAGAGTCCGACCAGTACGAGCGCGACCCCGAGCCCGGTCACGGCGATCGAGACGACCAGGCGCCGCACCGAATACGCGCCGGTTGACGACACCTCACCCAGTGCGGCGATCGGCGGGATTCGGCTGGCCCGGATCGCGGGCCGAAGCGCCGCGATCAAGGTGACCGCGATCCCGACGGCCATCGCGATGATGACGGTGCGCGCCTGCACCTGGATGGGCGCCTTGGGCAGGCTCGCGCCGAACAGGTCGAACAGCCGCTCCAGCAGGATCGCGACGACCACGCCGAACCCGACGCCGATCGCCGAGGCGACGACGCCGATGATCAGCGCTTCCAGGACGACCTCGCGCACGATGCTGCCGCTCGAGGCGCCGACGGCCCGCAGCAACCCCACCTGGCGTGTGCGCTGGGCGATCGTGATCGAGAAGCTGTTGAAGATGATGAACGCGCCGACGAACAGCGAGATGCCCGCGAAGACCAGCAGCACGTCCCGGAGGATCCCGATGATCGAGTTGAACTGATCGGTCGCCTGCTGCTCGGCGCGCGACCCGGTGATCGCCTCGTAGCCCGGCGGCAGGATCGCCTGGACGCGGTGGGCCAGCACCTCGTCGGTCACGCCCTCCTTGCCGGTGACGCCGATGCCCGTGTAGACGCCCTCGAGGCCGAAAATGCGTTGGGCGGTCGGCATCGCGAACCCGGACAGCGTCGCCCCGAGCAGGTTGTTGGTGCTGCCGAACCGCACCACCCCGACCAGCCGGTACTCGCCGGACCCAGAGGTCGTGATGATCCGGACCGTCTGCCCGAGGGTCAACTTGGCCGTACTGACGGTATTGGTGTCGATGACCACGTCATCGGGTCCCGTCGGGGCACGGCCCGAGATGAGGGTCAGCGAGCTCAGCTTGCGGTCGTTGATCCAGCCGAAGCCGAGCGTGGGCGGTCCGGTCCGGCCGACCGCCTTGCCGTTGTTGCCGATGACCGTGGCGTTGCCGCCGGCGGATCCGGCGGCGCTGGCCACCCCGTCGACGGCCTGGATCTTGGGCAGCACGCCTGCGGGGACCGGCTGACGTTCGGCGCTCGACACCGACGCGATGCCCTGGACCTGCACGGCGATGCCGGCATCCACCTTGGCGAACAGGTCGTCGAAGGCCTTGTTGATGGTGTCGGCCAGCACGAACGCACCCCCGACGAACCCGACCCCGAGGATGATCGCCAGCGAGATCAGCACGAGCCGCAGCGGGCTCGCGCGCAGGTTGCGGTTGGCCAGGCGCCAGACCATCAGACGGTGGCCGACAGCGTCTTCATGCGGTCGAGGATCGACGTCGGGGTCGGTGCCGCCAGGTCGGCGACGACCTTTCCGTCCGACAAGAACACGACATCGTCGGCGTAGCTGGCCGCGTTGGGGTCGTGGGTCACCATCACGATCGTCTGCTCGAACTCGTCGACGGCGCGCCGCATGAACGACAGCAGTTCGGCCGATGAATGCGAATCGAGCTGGCCGGTCGGCTCGTCGGCGAAGACGATCGCCGGATGGCTGGCGAACGCCCGTGCTGCCGCCACCCGCTGCTGCTGGCCGCCCGAGAGTTCGCCCGGCCGATGGCGCAGGCGATCAGACAGTTCGAGCGAGTTGACGACTTGGTCCAGCCAGGCCTGGTCGGCGCGCCGGCCCGCGATGTCCAGCGGCAGGCAGATGTTCTCGAGGGCGGTCAGCATCGGCAGCAGGTTGAACGCCTGGAAGATGAAGCCGACCTTGTCGCGACGCACGGCGGTGACGTCCTTCTCGCCCAGGGCGCTCAGCTCGATCTCACCGATCCACGTCGCACCGGATGTCAGCCGATCCAGGCCCGCCATGCAGTGCATGAGCGTCGACTTGCCCGATCCCGACGGGCCCATGATCGCGGTGAACCGCCCGGCGGGAAACGCGCGCGTCACGCCGTCGAGGGCCCGGATCTCGGCGTCGCCGGCCCCGTACACCTTGACGCCATCCTCGATCCGTGCCGCCGCCTGGTCCGGGCTGGGCTCGCTGGTCGCCATCTGGGCTGCTCCTCGGGTGCGCTGACATCGCGGGGCTGATGCGGCACCGTGGCCGCGGTCGCTGGGTGACCGCTCACCCACACCATGCCACTCCGGCGCCCGCGCCAACTCTGACATGCCCGTGCCGTGCGCGGAACCCGGGTCAGGCCGTGAGCACGCCCCGGAGTGTCGCCACCAGACCCGCCAGATCCTCATCGTCGATGACCAGCGGCGGCAGGAAGCGCAGGGTCGACGCGGACGTGTTGTTGATCAGGAAGCCGGCCTCGAGCATCGCCGCGGTGATCTCGGCCGCCCGCGGCGCGGGCAGATCGATCGCGCACATCAGGCCCCGGCCGCGTGCCTCGACCGCCAGCCCGTCGTCGACGAGTCGCGCGAGCCCGGCCAGCAGGCGCTCGCCCTTGGCCCGCACGCCGGCCTGCAGGGCCGGATCCGCGAGCACGTGGCAGCTGGCAAGCCCGGCCGCGCAGGCGAGCGGGCTTCCGGCAAACGTCGAACCGTGGTCCCCGGGAGCGAACGTCGCATCGATGCCCGGGCGCGCGGTGATCGCGCCGATCGGCACGCCGCCGCCGAGGCTCTTGGCCAGGCACATGACATCCGGCTCGATGCCGACGTCCTGGTATGCGAACAGCGGCCCGGTTCGCGACAGACCGGTCTGGATCTCATCGACGACCAACAGCGCGCCGTGGCGGTCCGCGAGCTCGCGCGCGAGCGCTAGCATCTCCTGGGAGATTGGATGCACCCCGATCTCCCCCTGGACGACCTCGACGAAGATCGCGCAGGTACGCGGGCCGACCGCATCCTCGAGCGCCTCGAGGTCGTCCCGCCCGACGTGGTGGATATCGGGCACGAGCGGCGCGAAGGCGGACTGCTTGTCAGGCTGCCCGGTGAGCGTGAGCGCGCCGTAGGTCCGCCCATGGAAGCCGTGCTCGAGGGCGACGACCTCGGGGCGCCGGGGGCCGCCGTGCTTGCGCGCGAGCTTGAGCGCGGCTTCGCTGGCTTCGGCGCCCGAGTTGCAGAAGAACACCCGCCCGCCCATCGAGTGATCGCGGATCCACTCGGCCAGCTCGAGCATCGGCTCGGTGTAGTAGAGGTTGGAGACGTTGATCAGCCGCTCGGCCTGGCTGCAGATCGCCTCGACGACGTCCGGATGGCAATGACCGACGTTGATCATCGAGATGCCGGCCATGCAATCGACGTAGCGCCGCCCCTCGGCCGTATACAGCGACGCGCCCCGGCCGTGGGTGAACAACACCGGCTGGCGGCGATAGTTGGACATCAGCGCGGCCTGCTCGCGCACCATCCACGACGGCGTCGTCACGGCGAGATCTTGGTGCCCATGCCGGCCTCGGTGAACAGCTCGATCAGCACCGAGTGCTCGACGCGCCCGTCGACGATGTGGGCGGCGCCCACCCCGTGGGTCAGCGCATCGCGCACTGCGGTGAGCTTGGGCAGCATCCCGCCGCCGATCGCCCCGGCGGCGAGCAGGCCGTTGAGCTCGCCGAGCGTGCATTCGGAGATCAGCGAGTCGGGGTCGCCGGCGTCGGCGAGCAGGCCCTTGACATCGGTCAAGAACAGCACCTTGCGGGCCCGCAGGGCGCCCGCCAGGCTCGCCGCCACGGCGTCGGCGTTGATGTTGTAGCTCTGCCCGTCCTCGTCGACCCCAACCGAGGCGACCACCGGGACGAAGTCCGACAGCCGCTCGAGCACGGTCGGGTCGACGTGGTCGACCTTGCCGACGAACCCGATGTCGTGGCCATTGGGCATCTGCTTGCTGGCCTGGATCAGCTGTCCGTCGTCGCCCGCCAGTCCGACCGCGGCGACCCCGGCCACGTGCAGTTGGGCGACGATCTCCTTGTTGACCTTGCCGACCAGCACCATTTTCGCGAGCTCCATCGTGCGCTCGTCGGTCACCCGCAGGCCATCGACAAAGCGGACGTCGATGCCCAGCAGGTCCGAGTACCGCGAGATGTCCGGGCCACCGCCGTGGACGACCACCGGGTTCATGCCGACGAACTTGAGCAGGGCGATGTCGCGCGCAAATGACGCCTTGAGCTCCGGAGCGACCATCGCGGCGCCCCCGTACTTGACCACTACCGTCGCGCCCGCGAACTCGCGGATGTACGGCAGCGCCTCCAGGAGCACGGCGACCCGTGTCGAGGTGTCCTCGGAACCGGAGCCGGATGATGTGGGATGCGCAATCTCCATACGGTGCGGGAGATTACCGCGCCGCGCGGCTGGGCGTCGCTCGCCCCCCACCGGGTGAGGTCCGGCGGCGCCTAGGTGTGGTAGTCGGCGTTCAGGGTCACGTAGGCGTGCGTGAGGTCAGAGACCCACAGGTCGTACGCGCCGATCCCGCGTCCGAGTGCGACCTCGACGTCGTATTCGCCGCGCTGCATCACCGGGCCGGCCGCCGCGTCGGCCAGCGGCACGCCGTCGAGCCACACGCCCAGCTCCGGCGGAACGCCCGGCGTGCGTGCGAGCGCCATGCCGACGGCCTGGGAGATGCGTCCCCAGTTGGGGTCGCGCCCGAACATTGCGGTCTTGACCAACGGTGACTCGCCGATCGCGCGGGCGACGGCTTCGGCCTCGGCGTCGTCGCGCGCGGTGCGGACCGTCAGATGCACCGCGTGCTCGGCACCCTCGCCGTCCTTGACCATCTGGATCGCCGCCCAGCGGCAGACCGCCCGCATCGCATCGGCAAAGCGGTCCAGGTCTGCCCCGTCGAGCGGGGTCCCGGTGCCGCTGGCAAAGACCAGGAGCGTGTCGCTGGGGCTCATCTGCCCGTCGACGCTGATGCGGTTGAAGCTCTCGGCGGCGGCACGTTCGGTCACCGCGCGCAGGTCGTCGGGGGCGAGCGCGGCGTCGGTGGTCACGTAGGCGAGCATCGTCGCCAGCGTCGGCCGGATCATGCCGGCACCCTTGGCGGCAATGCCGATCTTCGCCTCGCCGGCGCCGAGTGCGAGCTGGAACGCCCCGCCCTTGAGCGACCGGTCGGTCGTGCAGATGGCCTCGTTGAACTGCACGCCGCCGGCAGCCGACAGCGCGGCGCACGCGTCCGGGATCGCGGCCGGGATCTTGTCCATGTCGAGCCGCTGCCCGATCACCCCGGTACTCGAGACGGCGACCTGGTCGGGGCCGAGCCCGAGCTCGGCCGCGGTGAGCTCGGCCATCCGCCGCGCGTCGTCCTCCCCGCCCGTGCCGGTCGATGCGTTGGCGACGCCCGAGTTGACGACGACGGCCTGGAACCCACTGCGACCGCGCGTCCGATTGACCCGGACCGGCGCGGACGGCAGCGCGTTGATCGTGTCGACCAGCCAAGAGACCACCGGGCGTGTCCCGCGCAGTACGCCGAGGTCGCGATGTCCGGACGCCTTGAGCCCGCATGCCACCCCCGCCGCCACGAAGCCGTCAGGCGTCGTGACCGACCCGTCCGGGATCAGCGCGAGCCCGGCGGGCGCATCCAGCCAGTCCGCGCGTTCGACCGGGGCGAATCCGCTCACAGGAGTCCCTCGGTCTCGGGCCGCCCCGCCATCAGGTTGAGGTTCTGCAGCGCTTGGCCCGCCGCCCCCTTGACCAGGTTGTCGAGCACGCCGAACCCGACGAACAGGCCCCGCCGCGGCTCGGTGGTCACGTAGACCTGGGCGAAGTTGTTGTGCTGGGTGGCGCGCATCCCGGGCGGCGTGTCGACGACCTCGACGAACGGGTGCCCGGCGTAGAAGGCGCGGTACTGCTCGCGCAGGTCGTCCGGGTGCGGCGTATCGCCCAGGAAGCGGCCGTAGCAGGAGGCCAGCAGGCCGCGGTCGGCCGGCACCAGGTGCGGGGTGAACAGCACCTCCTGGCCGAACTCCTGGACGATCTCCGGCGTGTGGCGATGGGTCAGCACCTTGTAGGGGGTCACGTTCTCGGTCACCGAGGAGAAGTGCACGCCGGGCGTCGGCGTCCGCCCCGCCCCGGAGACACCGCTCTTGGCGTCGATGACGACGTGGATCACGTGATCGCGCACGGGCAACAGCGCCAGCAGCGCCGCGGTCGGGAAGCACCCCGGGTTGGCGACCAGGCGTGCGCCGCGGATCGCGTCGCGGTGCGCCTCGGGCAGCCCGTAGACCGCCTCGGCCAGGAGATCCTCACGGCCGTGGGTGAACCCGTAGACCTCGGGATACAGCGCGGGCTCGCGGAGGCGGTGATCCGCGGAGACGTCGACCACGCGCACGCCCTTGTCGACGAGCTCGGCCACCAGCGCCGACGCCTCGGCGTGCGGATAGCACACCGCCGCGAAATCGCCCGCGGCGATCGATGCGCCATCGAGTTCGGTCAAGACGGCGTCGACCCGGTACTCCGGATACAGATCGACGAGCCGGCGTCCGGCGTCCGAGCGCGCGGTGATCGTCCCGAGCGCAAAGTACGGATGGGCGTCGATGAGTGCGGCCAGCTGCGCGCCGGCGAACCCGGCCGCGCCCAGCACGTGGACGGTGTCATTGCTCATCCGCGCAGCTCCGCCCCGTGTTGGTCGGCCAGGGCCGTGCGTACCGCCGCCACGACCTCGTTGATCTCGTCATCGGTCAGCGTCCGGGTGGGATCGGCGATGACCAGCCGGATCGCCAGGCTGATCCGATGCGCGCCGATCTGCTCACCGACGTAACGGTCGAATACCCGGGCCTCGCGCACCAGGCGTCCACCGGCGCGGCGCGCCGTGGCGATGAGCGTCGCCGCCGAGACGTCGTCGCCGACGACCAGCGCCAGATCGCGTGTGGAGGCCGGCAGGGTGAGCAGGTCCTCGAACTGGGGCACCCCCGTCGGCGCCGCCGCACCCAGGGCGTCGAGATCGACGACGACCGCGGCGCTCGGACCCGCCACGTCGAAGTTGCGCATCACGCCCGGGTGCACCTCGCCGGCCCAGCCGACGATCCGGTCTCGGGCGACCAGGCGCGCCTGGCGCACCGGATGGAAGTAGGGCGCCTGGTTCGGCTCGATCTCGGGGTGTACGCCCGCGATCCCGCAGAGGGCCTGGGCGAGGCCGACGGCCGCATGGATGTCGACGTGTGGCAGCGGCGCGCGCCAGTGTTCCTGCGTCGGGGTCCCGAACATGAGCGTCGCCAGGAACTCGCGCTCCTCGGCGCGGCCGTCGGGCGCCGGACCATACGTGCGCCCGAGTTCGCACAGCGCGCCGTGCATCCGCTGCCGGCGCTGGTTGTGCGCCGCGGCACGCAGCAGCCCGGGGAGCATCGAGCGCCGCATCACGCGCCATCTCCTCGGAGATCGGATTGGCCAGCCGCACCAGCCTGCGCCGGGGGTCGTCATCGGCGAGCTGGAGCCGGTCGATGTCGGCGGCAGGGACGAACCGGTAGCTGACGATCTCCGAATAGCCCTGATCGGCGACGTAGCGGCGCAGCTGCTCGGTGCGCCGCTGGGCGACGGTCCGCGCGCCGTGGCCGACCATCCGGGGCAGCTCGGCCGGAATGCGCCCGTAGCCGTGGATCCGGGCGACCTCCTCGATCAGGTCGATCTCGCGGGCGACGTCCCGGCGACGCGTATACGGCACGATGACCCGGTGGGCCTCGGGCCCCTCGTGGACCTCGCAGCCCAGGCGTCGCAGGATCGCCGCCGACTCGTCCGGCGAGATGTCCAGGCCGAGGACGGCGTTGAGCCGTGCATGCCGCAGCGCGATCGGCACGGTCGGCGGGGCCGCGGTCGCGGCGTCGAGCGTACCCGGCACCAGCCGGCCGCCGCACAGCTCGACGAGTAGCCGGCAGGCGATGGCCATCGCCACCGGGGGCAGCTCGGTCGGCAGCCCCTTCTCGAAGCGCGCGCTCGACTCGCTGCGCAGCCCGAGCCGCAACGCCGCGTGGAGCACCGTCGGGCCGTCGAACGTCGCGGCCTCGAGCAGCACATGCGTGGTGGCCGCCGAGACCTCGACGTCAGCCGCACCCATGATGCCGGCGATGACCGCCGGGCGTTCGGCGTCACAAATCGCCAGGATGCCCTGGTCCATCACGCGCCGCTGATCGTCCAGGGTCGTGACCGGCTCACCGTCGTGGGCGCGGCGGACGACGATCGCCGGCCCCCGCACGCGATCCAGATCGAACGCGTGCAGCGGCTGGCCGGTCAGGAGCATGACGTAGTTGCTGATGTCGACCACGTTGTTGATCGAGCGCATCCCGGCGGCCTCGAGCCGCGCCCGCAGCCAGACCGGCGACGGCCCGACGCGCACGTCGGTCACGACCCGGGCCATGTAGCGCGGGCAGAGCTCCGGCGCCTCGACCCGCAGGCTCACGTAGTCCTCGACGCTGCCCTGGCCGGTGGCCTGCGCCTCGGAGGCGTCGAGGGCCGCCAAGGGCGCACTTGTGATCGCGTGCACCTCGCGGGCGATGCCATAGATACCCATCAGGTCCGGCCGGTTGGGGGTCAGTTCGAGCTCGAACACCGTGTCGGAGATGGGCAGCACCTCGGCGACTGGCGTTCCGGCCGGGATGTCGTCCGGCAGCAGCATGATGCCCTCGGAGTCCGCGGCGAGCTCCAGCTCGGACTCGGACAGGATCATGCCGCGGCTGCTCACCCCGCGCAGCGTCACCTCACCCAGCGGCGGGCGCTCGGGCAGGACGGCACCGGGCAGCGCGACGGCGACGGTCTGGCCGGCACCGACGTTCGGTGCACCGCAGACGATCTGCCGCAGCTCCGGTTCGCCCAGGTCTACCTGGCAGACCCGCAACCGGTCCGCATCCGGATGCTGCTCGGCCGAGACGACCCGTCCGACCCGAAAAGCCTCGAGGTTGGCCCCCGCAGCGGGCATGCGCAGATGCGTGACGGCCTCGACCGCCGGCCCGGCGTCGGTTATGCGCCCGGCGAGCGCCGTGTCGTCGAGCGCAGGGCGCACATACTCGCGAAGCCAGGAAAGTGGGAGTTTCATCGGCGGCCGGGTCCCGGGAGGATCGGATCAGGAGAACTGCTCGAGAAAGCGCAGGTCGCCTTCGAACAACATGCGCAGATCGGGCACGCCGTGGCGCACCATCGCGATGCGGTCCAGGCCCATGCCGAACGCGAAGCCCGTCCAGCGCTCGCTGTCATAGCCCGCGAACGCGAACACATTGGGATCGACCATGCCGGCGCCCAAGAGCTCCATCCACGAGGTGCGCCCCGATCGGTCGGTCCACCGGACCAACAGCTGGATGGAGGGCTCGGTGAACGGGAAGAAGTCGGGAATGATCCGGTACTCGGTCGACCCCAAGAGCTGGCCGGCCACGTGCTTGAGCGTGCCGATCAGATGGGCGAGCGAGAGCCCCTCGTCGACGGCGAGGCCCTCGAGCTGGTGGAACATCGGGCTATGGGTGGCGTCGACGTCGTCGCGCCGGTAGACGGCCCCGGGGCTGATGACATACAGCGGCGGCGTGCGGGCCTCCATGACGCGCACCTGCACCGAGGAGGTCTGGGTCCTGAGGATCGTGCCCCGCGTCTGGTCGACGTAGAAGGTGTCCGAGGAGGACCTGGCCGGATGCCCGTCGGGCGTGTTGAGGGCGGTGAAGTTGTAGTGCTCGGTCTCGACCTCGGGACCGTCGGCGATCTCGTAGCCGAGCGACAGGAAGATCTCCTCGATCTCGAGACGTACCTGAGTCAGCAGGTGCAGGGCACCCCGCCCGTAGGGGTCGCCGGGCAGCGTGACGTCGGTGCGGTCGTTGGCCAGCTGCGCGGTCAGCTCGGCGGCCTCGAGGGTCGCCTTGCGCTCGGCCAGGGCCGCCTCGATCTCGCGACGGGCGATGTTCGCCGCCTTGCCGATCGCCCCGCGCTCTTCCGGGGCCAGGCTTCCGATCGAGGCCAGGACATGCGCGAGCTCGCTGCGCCGGCCCGTGTGCAGGACCCGCACCTCTTCCAGGGCAGCCACCGAGCCCGCGGCCGCCGTATCGGCGAGTGCCCGGTCGTTGAGCTTGGCGATGTCGTCAGCCGTTGTCACGGCGTCTCAGGCTACAGGACCCGCGGAGCCGATTTCCCCCGCACTGCGCTGGCGGACGGCCTCCGCCAAGAGGATCGCGCCGGCGGCGGCGACGTTCAGCGATTCGGCCCCGGGCGCCTGAGGAATCGTGACCCGCTCGATCTCGAGCGCGTCGCCGAGCTGGGCGAGCCCGGGCCCGAGGCCCTGCCGCTCGCCGCCGAGGGCGATCACGGTCGGGCGGCGCAGGTCCGCGTCCCACGGAGCCCGGCCCCCGGCGACGACCGCCGCCACGACCCGGAAGCCCTCGCGAGAGGCCAGGTCCTCGCCCCGGACACCCTCCAGGAGGGGAATGGCGAACGTCGAGCCCATCGCCGCGCGCGTCGCGCGCGGGTGGTAGGGGTCGGCCGAGCCCGGCCCGAGCGCGACCCAGTCGGCCCCGAGCGCCACCGCGCTGCGTACCAGCGTACCCACGTTGCCCGGGTCCGCGACGCCGGCCAGCCACACGCCCAGCGACGGCGGGAAGGCGACGTCGCGGAAGCTGTAGGGGCCCGGCTGCGGCAGGATGGCGAGCACGCGCGGCGGCGCGGCCAGCTGCGAGGCCCCGGCCAGTAGTTGCCGCGGCACCGAGTAGGCCTCGCCGACGCCTGCGAGCCGCTCGAGCAGGTCCGTGAGCTCACCCTCACGCTCGGCATCGACGAACACGACCACCGGGGTCACGCCGTGCTCGAGCCCGGCCACGACCAGATCCTCGCCTTCGGCAACCATCAGCCGCTGCTCGCGCCGGGCCCGTTTGTTCGCGAGTGTGCGCAGCAGCTTGAGCTGCGGATTACGCGCCGATGTCAGCGGCCGCAGATGCGGCCCACGTCCTGGTCCGCGTCTAGACGGCGGAGGCTTGGCGGGCATCCCGGGCCCGCGCGCACAGCCCGGCGAAGGCCTCGGGCTCGTGCACGGCCAGATCGGCCAGCACCTTGCGGTTCAGCTCGATTCCGGCAAGCGAGAGCCCGTGCATGAACTCGTTGTAGGCGAGGCCGTTCTCGCGGGCGGCGGCGTTGATGCGGGCAATCCACAGTCGCCGGAAGTCGCGCTTGCGCACCCGCCGGTCGCGGTACTGGTACCGCAGCGAGCGCTGGACCTGCTCTTTCGCACGGCGGTAGCTGGACTTCTTGGTGCCCCAATAGCCGCGGGCCTGACCAAGGATCTTGCGCCGCTTCTTGCGGGCGGCCACCGAACGCTTTGCGCGGGCCATCGCTAGCGCTTCCCCAACAGTCGAAGTGCGATCGCGGCGTGCTCACGAGGCAGCTCGTGGTCGCGCCCCTGGCGACGCTTGTTCTTCCCGGACATGTTCTCAAGGTTGTGGCGCAGCCCCGCCGCACCGAACATCACCTTGCCCTTGGGCGTGACGCGGAAGCGCTTGCTGGCGGCGCGATTGGTCTTCATCTTGGGCATATCAGGCAGTCTCTGACGTTGCGGAGTTCTCATGGCTTGGCACCGGCGCAGCGGTCTGAGCGTCCCGCAGCGGGGACAGCATCATGACCATGTTGCGCCCGTCCAGGTTCGGACGGCTCTCGATGAGCGCGAGATCGCTCAGCTCGTCTGCGAGCCGAAGAAGAATGGCCTCTCCGCGCTCAGGATGCAAGAGTTCCCGGCCCCGAAACATGATCGTGATCTTCACTTTGTCCTTGTGGCGCAGGAAACGCTCGACGTGCCCCTTCTTGGTCGCGTAGTCGTGCGGGTCGATCTTGGGCCGGAACTTGATCTCCTTGATGACGATCTGGCTCTGGTGCTTGCGGGCCTGCTTGGCCTTCTGCTCCTGCTCGTAGCGCCATTTGCCGTAGTCCATGATCCGGACCACCGGCGGGCGGGCGTCGGGGGCAACCTCGACCAGATCGAGGTTGGCGTCCGTGGCGATCTGCTGGGCACGCGCGATCGGCACGATCCCCACGTTCTCGCCGTGGTGATCGATCAGGCGAACGGACTCGACCCGAATCGCCTCGTTGATGCGCGTCGACGGGCCGGCCGGCGGCCGCGTATCTGGACCTCGTCTAGGAGGCAAGCACTACCTGGGATGCGCTCAGACTGCACCTCGATATCCGCAGGCGTCCGCGGTGCGGGGAAGGATGTGTGCGGTGGTGAGTGTTCTCATTCTAAACGTGTCCGCATACCTGCGGCGAGGGGCCAAGGATAGGCAGGTCCGCGCGCGCCCGGCGGCGGCGCACGGGGCGCGGCGGGGGCGGCTACCGCCCCCGATTGGCCGCGTGCGGGCGCGAGGCCCGCATCCGTCAACTACTTCTTCTTGCCCTTCTTGGCGTTGCCGACGGCGACCTGCTCCTTGAGCACGGCGCCCGGCGTGAAGCGCGGGACCACGCGGGCCGGGATCGAGACCTTCTTGGTCGGGTCCTGCGGGTTCACACCCGTGCGCGCGGCACGCTGCGACACCGAGAACTTGCCGAAGCCGGCGAATGCAACATCCTCGCCCTTCTTCAGCGCCTCGAGGATCTCGTCCAGCACTGCCTGAACGAAGCGCTGTGATTCGGCGTTGGTGGCCTCGGCGCGCTTCGCCACGAGCCCTACAAATTCCGTCTTGTTCATCGTGACTCCCTGATCTGGTGCACTAGACGACGCATCGGCGCGCAACCTAGCAGCACGCTCAGACGAAAGAGCGCTCAAATAGGGACATTTCGGTGAAAAGTGCATCCGCCGGCACCCGGGATCACCGCATCTTGGGGGGAATCCCGCAAGCGTCCGGGTCCCGGATCGCGCCCGAAGCGCACGCCGCAGTTCAGGACAGAAACAGTACCCGCACGACTTCGGCGTCGGCGGTTTCCCCCGGTATACGGCGGAATCCCACCAGGCACGGCAGGCTGTCGCGCATCTGCATGACGTCGTCGTGCTCGAGCTCGCCCCCCGCCAGCACGTACCCGGCGAGCTCTTTCATCAGGCGCACGCCGGACTCAACGAACATCGTTGGCAGGTTGTCCAGCTCGAGCTCGGGATGTGCGGCGTAGACGCGCAGGCCGACGGTCACCAGCCTGGTGCCGCGCCGGTGGCCGTCCTGCACGAGCCAGGGCCAGCTCGCCATCTCGTCCATGCCCGGCCGCGCCTCGCCGCTGCCGATGCCGGACAACTCCTGGTGGCCCGGCGAGCTCGGGCTCGCTCGGCAGCTCGACCGCCACCTGGACGCGAGGGTCATCGATGCGGGTGCTCAACGGCGGTCATCCCTTCGCGACGTCGCAGATACCGCAAGAGCGTACCGGCCGCGGTCGGCAGGCGACCCGGGGCCGGGCCACGCCGCTGGTCGACCTGTCACATCGTCGCCGACGGCCGCGGGCCGAGTATCGGGGCGCGCCGCGATCTGACAACGTGTGGCCCGATGGACACCGTGTCGTCGTCGCCGGTCCCACTGCGCCGCATCGCACGTGACTGGGCGCGCCTCGGGGTCACCGGTTTCGGCGGGCCGCCCGCGCACATCCAGCTCCTGCGCGCGCTGTGTGTGGAGCGCACCGGCTGGCTGGCGGCGATCGAGTTCGAGGATGCGGTCGCCGCCTGCAACCTGCTGCCGGGGCCGGCCTCGACCCAGCTGGCGATCTACTGCGCCCGCCGGGCGGGCGGCTGGCGCGGCGCAATCGTCGGCGGCCTCGGGTTCATCCTGCCGGGCCTCGTGATCATCCTTGCGCTCTCGGCGCTCCTGCTGGGCCCGGAGCCGTCGCGCTGGGTGCTGGGTGCGGCCGCGGGCGCCGGGGCGGTCATCCCCGCGATCGCCGTGCGCGCGGGCGTCACCCTGATGCCGGCGAGCATGCTGCGCGCGCGCGGATCGACCGGCCTTGCCTGGTGGGTCGCCGCAGTCGCGGTCGGCGCCGTCGCGGCGGCGGTCCTCGGGGCCTGGGTCGTGATCGCCTTGGTCGGCTGCGGGCTGATCGCCCTCGCCCGTCAGCAGCGCGCCCTGGGCCGAGGCCGGCCGGTGACCGCCCTGGTCGTCGTCGGCGCGCTGTCGGCGAGCGGGTGGCTCGCCCTCGCCTGGACGGCGTTCAAGGTCGGTGCGCTGTCGTACGGGGGCGGGTTCGTGATCGTCCCGCTGATGCAGTCGGACGCGATCGGGCACCACTGGCTGACCAAGACCGAGTTCCTCGGTGCCGTCGCCCTCGGGCAGGTCACCCCCGGTCCGGTGGTCCAGACCGTCGCCGTCGTCGGATACGGGGCCGCGGGGCTCGCCGGCGGCGTCGTGGCGAGCGCGATCGCGTTTGCGCCGTCGTTCGTGTTCGTGCTCGCAGGGGGCCGCCACTTCGATCGCGTGCGCACCAACCCGCGCGCCCAGGCCTTCCTGACCGGGGCGGGGCCGGCGGCGATCGGGGCGATCGTCGGGTCCGCGGTCCCGCTCGCACTCAGCCTTGGCGTCTGGTGGCAGGCGGTCGTGCTGGCGGCGGGCAGCCTCGCGCTGCTGCGCCGCTGGCCGCCGCTCGTGGTCATCGTGCTCGGCGGGGTCGTCGGTCTCGCACTCGTCGGCCTAGGCGCCCCCGTCCCACGCTAGGACTCCGCCGTGGTGACCGTCTGCGCGCTGGGCTCCGACTGGCCGGACGCGCCGTTCCGGAGCGCCGTCCGGACCTCCGGTGCGACCCGGGTCCCGAACAACTCGATTGCGTGCATCAGCCGGTCGTGGGGCTGACCCCCGACGTCCATCTGCGCGAGGAAGCGCGTGTGGCCGAACAGCTCGTGCTCGTAGAGGATCTGCTCGACGACCTCCGCCGGGCTGCCGACGAGCAGCGACCCGCGCGGACCGCGCAGCCGCTCGAACTCGTCGCGGGTCGTCGGCGCCCAGCCGCGCTCCCGGCCGAGTTGGGTCATGACCTGCGCATACCGCGGGTAGAACTCGTTGGCCGCACGCTGGGAGGTGTCGGCGATGTAACAGAACGAGTTGATCCCCAGCTCGAGCCGTGCCGGATCGTGGCCCGCACGCTCGGCTGCGTCTCGGTACAGCTCGGCGAGCGGGCGGAACCGTGCCGGCGCCCCACCGATGATCGCGATCGCCAGCGGGAGCCCGAGCGTGCCGGCGCGCACGACCGACGCCGGCGTGCCCCCAACCGCGACCCAGACCGGCAGCGGCGACTGCAGCGGTCGCGGATACACCGTCTGGCGCTCGAGCGGCGCCCGGAAGCGGCCCGACCACGTGATCGTCTCCTGGTCGCGCAGCGCCAGCAGCAGCTCGAGCTTCTCGGCGAACAGCGGCTCGTAGTCGTGCAGGTCGTACCCGAACAGCGGAAACGACTCGATAAACGAACCGCGCCCGGCCATGATCTCCGCACGACCGTCCGAGAGCAGATCGAGCGTCGCGTACTGCTGGAACACCCGCACCGGATCCTCGGAGCCGAGCACGGTCACGGCGCTGGTGAGCCGGATCGTGTGGGTCCGCGCGGCCGCCGCCGCCAGCACCATGGCCGGCGCGGACACCGAGAAATCCGCGCGGTGATGCTCGCCGACCCCGAACACGTCGAGGCCGACCTGGTCGGCGAGATCGATCTCCGCCACCAGCTCCCGGATCCGCTGATGCGCGCCGGTCATCGACCCAGTCGGCCGGGTCGCGGTGCGTATCGCCAAAACTGTAGATCCCGAGTTCCATCAGTTCGCTCCCGCTCGTCGAGGCGCAGCCATTTTGACGGGGTTCCCCGAACGCCGCCCGCGGCACCCGGGCTAGGATGGCCCGATGTCATCCGCCGGCGACCCGTCCCACGCGGTGCCCGAGCGCCTGAGCGATCAGCTGGCCCGCTGGCTGGGCGAGCGGCGACACGACCCTCGGCGGGCTGATCGACCTGTTCGGAACCAAGAGCTTCGCGGTGATGTTCGTGGTGCTGATGGCCGTTCCGGCGCTGCCGCTGCCGACCGGGGGCGCCACCCACGTCTTCGAGATCCTGGTCGCGCTCGGCGCGCTGCAGCTGATCGCCGGCCGCGGTGAGATCTGGATCCCGGCGCGCTGGCGCGGACTCGACGTCGGGGGGCACACCGGCAGTGGCCGGTTCGTCCGTGCCCTGTTATGGGTCACCCGCACCCTGGAGCGGGTCTCCCGGCCCCGGATGGGCGTGCTGTTCGGGCACCGCACGTCGACGGTGGTCTTCGGTGCACTGGTGTTCATCGGCACCCTCGGCGCCTTCCTGGCGCCGCCGTTCACGGGGCTCGACACGCTGCCCGCACTGGGCGTCGTGGTCTTGTCGATCGGCGTGCTGCTCGAGGATGCGCTGATCGCGCTGATCGGCGTGCTGCTCGGCACCGCCGGCATCGCCCTCGAGATCTACCTGGCCGCCACGATCGTCGACGCGGCCGGCAGCCTCATCTAGCGCCCCTGCGCGGATGCCGGCGCCGGCCGGGCACGACCCACATCGAGATCGCCCCGTACTCGTCGAGCTTGAGCCGGCGCGGGTCCAGCGGCGTGGCGGCGGGCACGGTCAGGCAGTTCCGCGCGGCGCGCGCGACCACGGTGGGCCACGACGACCGGCGGTTGGTAATCGTCCGGCATCCGTTGCACAATGGGCATGCGTTCCCCACATCCGGAGGCATGGCCTGCGCCGCGCCGGGCGATCAGTGACGTGACACGGCTCATCGGGGATAACGTGGTCCCCTCGGGTGCGACGGTGCCTGGCCGTGCGCACCAATTGGCCTGCCACGACGCGCACGGGGGATCGTGAGCGACCACGAGCCGACGCCCTGGCCGGAGCCGGACGACACCGGCCGCGGGCGGGCGCCGCGCCTTGCCTACATGCCGGGCGTCGACGGGCTGCGGGCCCTGGCGGTCGCGGCCGTGTTCGCGTATCACGGCGGCCTCTCCTGGCTGCCGGGCGGGTTCCTCGGCGTCGACGTCTTCCTGGTGATCAGCGGCTACCTGATCACGTCCCTGCTGCTGGTGGAGCTGCAGGTCACCGGCGGGATCGACCTCGTGCGTTTCTGGCTGCGGCGGGCACGCCGGCTGCTGCCGGCGGTGCTGGTGATGATCACCGTGGTGCTCGCCGTGATGTCGCTGCTGCATCCCGACGAGGTCGGCGTGCTGCGCGGCGCGGTCGTCGCGTCGCTGTTCTACGTGACCAACTGGTACCAGATCTTCGCCCACCAGTCGTACTTCGCCCAGTACGCCCGGCCGTCGGTCTTCCAACACCTGTGGTCGCTCGCGGTCGAAGAGCAGTTCTATCTGATCTGGCCGCCGA
Organism: uncultured Thermoleophilia bacterium; assembly: GCA_963773325.1. Lineage (GTDB taxonomy): Bacteria > Actinomycetota > Thermoleophilia > Miltoncostaeales > Miltoncostaeaceae > CAITWD01. Next base: position 390,714 of record CAVZAI010000002.1, read on the forward strand.
TCCTGGCCGCGGGCATGCTCTGGTTCGGCAAGCGGCGCCTGGTCTACGGCGTGCTCGTCGGCCTCGCGGCCTCGACGATCGCTGCGTGGGTGCTCTACACGCCGTTCACCGACCCCTCGCGCATCTACTACGGCACCGACACCCGCGCCGCGGGGTTGCTGGTCGGCGTGCTGATGGCGTTCGCCTGGCCGGCGACGCGTTTGGCCCCGGCCCGCAGCCGCCGCGCGGCCGTCCTGCTGGACGTGCTCGGCGTCGCGGCGCTCGCCGCGCTGATCGGACTGATGATGTGGCTGGGCGAGTTCGACCGCTGGCTCTACCAGGGGGGCTTTCTCACCGTCGCGGTCGTGACCGCCGTCCTGCTGGCGGTGGTCGCGCACCCCTCGTCGCAGCTGGGACGGCTGTTCGCGCTTCCGCTGTTCGTCTGGATCGGCAAGCGCAGCTACGGCATCTACCTGTGGCACTGGCCCGTGATCGAGCTGACCCGCGCCCATACCGATGTGCCGTTCGGGGGGCCGCCGCTATTTGCGATGCAGATCGCGCTGGCGGTCGGCATCGCCGAGCTCTCATACCGGTACGTCGAGATCCCGATCCGCGTGCACGGGCTGCGCGGCGCCTGGGAACGGGTCACGGTCGCCGGCGAGGTGGGCCGCAAGCGGCGACTGGCCACGTACGCCGCAGGCGCCGCCACCGTCGTGTTGGCGCTGTTCGTCGCGCTCGTGCCGGCGCACACGCCGAAGCTCAAGCTCGTGCCCGCCTCGGCGGGCAAGGGCGTCTTGTCCGGAACGACCGCCGGTTCGCGCCTGACGCCGGCCGAGACGAAACGACGCTTCCAGGCCGCCGTCGCGGCCGGGCCGGTGGTCGCCGTCGGCGACTCGGTCATGCTCGGGGCGGCGCCGGCCCTCCAGACCGTGTTCGGCCGGCACCTGATCGTCAACGCGGTCGAGGGACGGCAGTTCGACACCGCGCTGGCGCTGGTGGCGGTCTACGAGCGCCGACTGCACCCCAAGCTGGTCATCATCCACCTGGGCAACAACGGCTACATCCCCTTCGGCCAGCTGCAGTCCATGCTCGCCACGCTGCGCCCGGTGCACACGGTCGTGCTGGTCAATCTGCACGTGGACAAGTCGTGGCAGGGATCGGTCAACGACGCGCTGGCGTATGCGGCACGCACCCATCCGAACGTCGTCGTCGCGAACTGGAACGCCGCCGTGAGCGGGCGGTCGGACCTGTTCTACGACGGCGTCCACGTGAACCCGACCGGGGCGCGTTTGTACGCGACCGTCCTGGTCGGGGCGATCGCCACGCGGGGCCCCTAGGCCGGTTCGGTCACGTCTGCTCGTCCTCGGTCGGGAATGACAGCATCGGCACGCTCGTATGGAAGTGCACGGCGCCGTTGACGCTGCCGAGCACGCCGGCGCGCGTCGCGCTGCGTCCACGCGATCCGAGCACCACCAAGTCGTAGTCGCCGCCGCGCAGCTCGTCGACCACCTCGTGGCTGGCGTGGCCGGTCCGCAGCACCGTGTGCACTTCGACGTCCTCGGGCACGGCGGCGAGTGCATCGCGCAGGATCCCGGCGGCCCACTCCTCGGCGCTGTCCTGGATCCCGCGCGGATCGCCGCCGGCGACCGGCATCAGGTTCGGCACCGGCGGGGCCACGGTGAGGATCGTCAGGCGCGCACCCTGGGCGCGCGCGAGGTCGACCGCCTCCTGCAGGGCATGCCGCGCGGTGGGCGACCCGTCGACGGCGACAAGGATGCTCCGGAACATCGCTATGACCTCTCGTTCGGAGATTCCGGGGGGCTCAATGCTCGATCGCGGGCGCGGCCCTACCGATGCCGGACACGAGGGAGCGTAGCGCCAGCGTATGCGCGGCCTCGGCGGGCATCCGGCCGTCGGCCACCGCCTCCCGTGCGGCGCGCAGTACGCCGATCAGCACCGCGAGCGCGAAATCCGGCGGGAATTGCGGGTCGAGCTCGCCCGCGGCCTGGCCACGGCGGATCAACTCGCACAACGGCTGCTCGATCGCGTCGGTCAGGGCGCGCTGTTCGGGGTCGGACCGGTCCGGCGGCGGCGCGTCAAGCAGCACGCGGTACCGGTCGAGGACCGGCACGAGCGTCGCCAGCACCGCACCGAGGGCGTCCCGGGCCGAGGCGTGGGCGAACACCTCGGGAGCCAGCGCCTCGCGGCAGTCCCGCAGCGCCCGCAGACGGATTGCCCGGACGAGCTCATCACGGTTGGCGAAGTGCCGGTAGACCGTTGCGCGCCCGACGCCGCTCGCCACGGCGACCTCGCGCATGCTGGCGTCGAGGTTGGCGCCGAGCACGCGCGTGGCCGCAGCGACGATGCGCGTCTCGGTGCCCTCGTGCATCGACGCCGCGGCGCCGGGGCTGTCGCTCGGGGCGTTCATGATCGCGAGACAAACATGTCTCACACATGATACTCATAGAGCGGACCGCCGCTCCACCCCGCCGAGGAGCTCCATGGAGCCCGCCGAGAACCGCCGACCACAGCTGACGCTCACCATCTTGGCCGTCGCCTGCGTGGCGTACGTGCTCCAGCAGACCCTGGTGGTACCGGCGCTGCCGAACTTCCAGACCGATCTGCACACCACCGAGACCTGGGCGGCCTGGGTGTTCACGGGGTTCCTGCTGACCTCGGCGGTCGTAACGACGCCGATCGGCAAGCTCGGCGACGCCTACGGCAAGCGCAAGCTGCTGGTGATCTCGCTGGGTATCTTCGCGGTGGGGACCGTCGGCGCGGCGCTCGCGAACACGATCACCCTGCTGATCATCGCCCGCGCGGTGCAGGGCGCCGCCGGCGCCATCTTCCCGCTGTCGTTCGGCATCATCCGCGACGAGTTCCCGCGCGAGCGCGTCGGCGCCGCGCTCGGCCTGCTGTCGGCCACGTTCGGTGTCGGCGCCGGGCTCGGCTTGGTGCTCTCGGGGGTCATTCTCCAGTCGCTCAGCTGGCATTGGCTGTTCTGGATCGGCGCCGTCCCCGTCGTGATCGCGCTCGTGCTGGTCTGGCGCCTCATCCCGGAGTCGCCGGTACGCACCCCGTCGCGATTCGACGCACCCGGGGTGCTGACGCTCTCGGTCGGGCTCGGGCTGCTGTTGTTGGGACTCAGCCAAGGCGAGCAGTGGGGCTGGCTCGAGCACCTTGACCGTCGGCTGCTTTGTCGTCTCGCTGCTGGTGCTCGCGCTGTGGTGCTGGGTGGAGACCAAGGTGGCGGATCCGATGATGGACATGCGCATCATGCGCCAGCGCGCCGTGTTCTGGACGAACATCCTCGCGGTCGTCGTCGGCTTCTCGATGTACGGCACCTACCTGCTGATGCCGACGCTCGTCCAGCTCGGCAGCGGCCTGCCGCCCCAGGAGCAGGCGCTTGTGCCCTATGGATTCGACGGTTCGGTGATCATGGCGGGCCTCTACCTGATGCCGGCGACGATCATGATGCTCATCATCGGTCCGCTCGGCGGCGCCCTGGAACCCCGCGTCGGCGCACGCTGGCTCACGTTCGTCGGCCTCGCCGCGATCGGCATCGCGGCATTCATTCTCACCGTCGCACACAGCCAGCCGTGGCAGCTGATCCTCGCCATCGCGGTGCTCGGGGTCGGCGTGGGCCTCGTCTACGCGATGCTCGCCAAGCTGATCGTCGATGCCGTCGCACCGCAGGTGACCGGCGTGGCCATGGGCATGAACACGGTCATGCGGACCATCGGGGGCACCATCGGGGCGCAGATGTCGGCGGCGTTCCTGACGACCTTCACGGTCCCCGGGACCACGCTGCCGGCCGAGAAGGGCTTCACGCTGACCTTCCTGCTGGCGGGCATCGTGGCGATGGTCGGCCTCACGGCCGTCTTCATGGTGCCCAAGCGCGCCCCCGCCGACCACGGGCCACTGCGCGACGTGATTCCCGAGCCCGCTGGCGAGGGCGCCTCCGTCTGAGCCGACAAGGGCCAGTGCGCGCCGACTGGCCGCGCAGGAGCTGATTGCCGGCAACTGGGTCGCCGCGTACCGCACGTACGGCTGACCGCCAACGTGCGGGCGAACCGGGGGCCCTGGTGCCGACCCCGCCGGCACGTGGCTACCAGCCGCGCACCGCCATCTCCGCGGGCGACGGGAAATAGTTGTCGAACTGCCCAAGCCACGCCGCGGCTTGGCTGCCGAGCCGGTATTCGCCGGGACCGTTGGCGAGGACGGCGCGGTTGATGCCGGGCAGCGCAGCAAGCAACCAGGCGCACGCCTGGGGGTCTGGACACGACCGCGTGGGGGCCCCGGCGTTGCCGAACATGTAGTGCACCCTGGCCATGTTGCCGCCGTAGGCCTCGAGAAACCCGACGAAGCGGCCCGGCAGGGTCCGCCACACGGCGGGGGTGAACGGCGCGGTCCCCGCGCCGATGCGCACGCCCTGGTACATCTCCAGCCACAGCGCCCCGGCGCGTGCCAGCCCCGGCATGAGATCGGTGAACGCGGCGTACTGCGGCCTGCCCCGCGCGTTGAGGTTGTGGTTGCGGCCGTGGCCCATTTCGATCGAGACCGTGACGCCCGCGTCGACGTAGATGCCGACGCGTGCGGCGTAGCTGGTCCCCCATGGCGACGCGGTCCGGGCCAGCAGCGCCATCGCTTGGCTCAAGTGGCGCCCCGCGTACCCGCTCCCGCCCGTCGCCGGATTCGAGAAAGTCGGACTCACCTCGTCGATGGTGACCAAATGGCTCGCACAGCCGAAGTTGTGGACCACGCCCCGGATCAGCTCGGTGCAGCCGCCGTCGATGGCGTGGCGGATGATCGCCGCCATCTGCGATGCCGTGCGGCCGACCAGGACGTTCGCGCTGACCTTGGCGATCCGGTACGCGTTGTCAGGGGCACGCTCCCCCAGCAGGTTGGTGCCCGATGGCTCCTGGCGCATCGCGCCCCGCGCGGGCGTGACGCCTGGGCCGAGCGCCCTGCCATCCGGTCCCCGCCCGCTGACGATCAGTGTCGTGTTCGGATCAGTGTCATAGAGCAGGGTTGCGAAGTTGGGCGCCTGGACCAGCGGCGCCGGCGGCGCCGCTCCGGCAGGCCCGGGCAGACCAACGAGCGCCCCCCCGCCGAGTGCCGCGACGAGGCCCGCGGTGGCGAGCATGGCGCGCCGGACGCGGCGTCCGGCCGAGCTGTGGGATCGGCGTTGCACGGGCGGCGGGCCTCTCGATCGTGGTGACCGCTGCCTTGCTCATCGGCAGGCCGCGGTCAGACGTCAAGAGGCCGCACGCACGCCCGGTGCAGGCGACGCTGCGGATGGCCGGCATCCGGTGGAGTCGCGCGTCCGGCGAAGGCGCCGACGCCGATCCGGCGTCAGGTGATGTGGGTCAGGTACGCCAACGTCTTCGGGCGCTGCCGAGGCGTCCGGGGACCGGGAGCGGGCCGGCCGTCTCAGGCGCCGGCCCGTGCGAGGCGCAGCGCGAGGATCGGGCACTGGGCGACCGCCCGAGCCGCGTGCGCCCGCATCTGCGGCGTGATCTCCTTCGCGTCGATGATCGGGTAGCCCCAGTCGTCGAGCGTGATCCGCTCGGGAAAGAGCTCGGCGCACAGTCCGTGTGCGTCGCACCGGATCCAGTCGATCGAGAGTCGCTCGCTCATGCCCGCCTCCGGGTGCGGGTTGGCTTGGTCGTCGGCAGGACGGGCGTCCCGTCGCCGCCGCATTTGCGTGCATGGATGTGGCGGTGGATCTCGGCGTCGAAGACCGTCAGCGCGCTCGCGATGAGCTGCGCCGCACCGTCGGGATGCCGGCACTCTCCGCGTCCTTTGACCATCCCCAGCCAGCGCTGGATGTCCGCCAGCTGACGTCCGTCGCCGCGCGCCAGGCGCTCCATGCCTCCGGCGATCGCGTCCAGGCCATAGCTGCACGGTCCGCACTGGCCCGCCGACTGCTCGGACATGAAGCGGGCCACGCGCGCGGTCTCGGCGACGCCGCAGGCGGTCTCCGGCAGGGCGACGATCGCGCGCGCGCCGAGGGCCGCGCCCAGCGGTCGCAGCGCGGCGTTGCTCAGGATGAGCTGCTCGGCGTCGCGTGCGCTGATCCAGGATCCGATGTATCCCCCGATGAGGTACGCCTGCACGGGTGCCGCGAGCCCGCCCGCGGCGACCAGGAGATCCTGGAGGCGCGCGCCGAGCTGGATCTCGTAGACCCCCGGATGCGCGACCGCGCCGGTGAGGGTGACCAGCGCCGAACCGGGCTCCTCATCGGTGCCCAGCGCGCGGAACCACGTCGCGCCGTAGCGCGCGATCAGCGCGAGCTGGGCAGCAGTCTCGGCGTTCTGGACCAGGGTCGGAGCGCCGCCCAGGCCCTTCTCGAACGGCCGCGGCGGCGCGTGGGTGGGTTTGCCCGGACCGCCCTCGAGGGCGTTGATCAGGGCCCGCTCCTCGCCGACGACAAACCCGTCGGGTACGGTCGCCAGGTCGATATCGACGGTGTCGAGATGCCGCGCGGCGCGCTCGTCGAGGGCCTCCTCCAGCACGCGGTACTCCCGCCGTGACCCCTCCTCCAGCGCGATCGTGACCTCGTGTGCACCGACCAGCGCCGCGCAGACGACCGCGCCGTCGATGATCAGGTGCGGCGCACCGCGCATCAGCACGTGGTCCTTGCGGCTCGGCGGCTCGCCTTCGGCGCAATTGACGACGACAACCGGACGTCCGCGCTGCGAGAGCACCGCCTCGATCTTGCGGGACACCGGGAACATCGCGCCCCCACGGCCGCCCAGCCCCGCCGACTGGACCTGCTCGAGCAGCGCCGGGTCGGGCCGTCCCGGCGCCGCCTCGACCGGCAGCTCACCGTGGAAGTCCACGTGGCGCGAGAGTCCGCGCAGGCCGTCCGGACCGTCGAGGCCGGCGAGCAGGCGCGGCAGGGTCGCCGCATTGAGTCGTGTCGAGGTGCTCATCGTTGGCTCCTTGTGCGCAGGGCGGCCTGAGATATGGTCGCGGTCGAGATCGAGGTCACCGTCGCGCGGGTCGTGTGGACCGCGTGGACGAGCGTGGTCGGGGTGCCCGCGCGCTTGGCCCAGCCGGGGGCCAGCGGCCCGCTGCGCGCCCACGACGCCGTGGCGAGCACGAGCACCACGACCGCAGCGGTGCCGGCAATCGCCCACGGCAGCCGTTCGTGACGCAGCTGCCAGAGCCGCGCGAGCGCCGCGATGACGACGACACCCGTGCAGGCGATCACCAGGTTGAGCATCCAATGCTGGCGGGCATCGCTGCCGGTCCCGAGGGCGTGTACGACCGCGATCGGGAAGCACGCATACGCAAACCAATGGATGAATCGCCAGGTCTTGAGGCCCAGGCGCACCCGCACGAGGCTGGTGATAATGAGCGCGAGGATGACGTCGAACGCCAGCGCACCGAGACCGAGCCAGACCGGGCGGTACGACGAGACGAACGGGACGACCGCGTCGACGAGGTTGATCGGCGCGTACGCGTCGAGCACGGTCGTGACAACGTGCACGCCGATGAAGGCCACCGTGAGCAACGAGATGTTGCGGTGCAGACCGGCGACGACAAAGCGCGGCGAGCGCCGTCCGCCGACACGCAGGGACGCGACGATGCCGATCACGACGGCCGCCGTGACGAACAGGAGCGCGACGACGCCGGTACCCCGGGTCAGATACCAGTAGGCGTGCGCGGTCATGACCCGCCCGAGCTGACGACTGGCGTCGAGGACGACGAGCTGAGCGCCGCCTGCGTGCTGCCGGACGCGCCCGTCGCAGTCGAGCTGGTGGACGACGACCCCGTCGAGGCCGACGTCTGATGCGCGGAGACCAGGGTCGCGCTCTTGGCGTGGGTCCCGCTGTAGGCGATGCCCGCAAACAGCGCGGTCAGTGCGACGCCACCGACGACGGCAGCGCGGGTGGCGTGTCGAACCTGCTCGCGGCCACGGTCGCGCTGGGCGATGCGGTCCTCGGCGGTGGCTGGGCCGTTCGCTCGGTTCTTCATGACCCCGAGACTGCACGGTCGCCCTGAGAACACTCTGTGGCTTGCGTTAGCGGGGTCTTAGGAGACGCTTAGGGGGTCTTAGCGCTCGGCGCAGATCCGACGGGGGGCGCGCCCCGCGACCCGCCCAGCAAGCGGTCGCCGCCCGCGCCCGCAGCGACGGACGGCGCGCACGGGACCGATCAACGAACGGCATCGCCGCCCTGTTGCTCCAGGTGCACGCGCAGGGCCGCGGTCTCGGCCTGCTGCTGGCGCAGGCGGGCGAGCACCTCGGTGAGGTCGGCCGACGGGTCGCCGCCCGAGGCCGGCGGCTGCGGCGCATCGGGGGCGTCGCCCGTCCGGGGCCGCGGGAAGGCGTTGGCCAAGGGGCCGGACAGGGTCGCGAAGAGCACGACGCCGCCGATCAACAGGAACACCCCGACCAACCGGCCGCCGGTCGTCACGGGGTACTGATCGCCGCAGCGGACCGTGGTCACGGTGACGATCCCCCACCAGACGGCGTCGCCGCCGGTCGTGATGGTCGCATTCGGTGCGCCCGGCTCGAAGTCGAGCACGCAGACACCGGCGATCTCCAGCACCAGGATCACGAGCAGCGTCATGAGGTACAGGGCGCTGCGGGCACGGTCGCGCAGCAGCCAGTCGGCCATCGTGCGCGGCCCGGAGGCGCGCATCAGGCTCCGGGCACGCGCGGCCCGGAACAGCCGGAGGACGCGCAGGTACGGCAGGCTACCCAGCAGATCGAGCCAACCCCGCTCGTGGAAGAACTCGGTGCGTTTGCGCTGGGCGGCGTGGAGCCGGACGCCGAAGTCCGCCGGGAAGAGGATCGTCAGCGTGCCGTCGATGATCTGGATGACCTCGCGCTCCTGGGCGCTGAGCGGGCTCCACGGCACCGCGAGCGAGATGTTGATGATCGACAGCACCGACAGCGCCGGGATGAACGCCTCGCGCGGAGCGTTCGTGAGGATCTCGGGTTCGTGGTCGCGCGACATCGCTCTGGGAGCTGCGGACAGCGCCGGGCCATCCCCCGGCGTTTCGCCGGGCGCCACCCTGCGCGTGTCCCACGCAGAATCCGCGCGTCGGGCGTCGGAGTCCGACGAGCGGTCACGTAGGCTCACGGCCACATGACCGACCGGGCCGCCTCGTGATACTCGACCTGCTGGTCATCGCCGTCGTGATCGCGTTGGAACCGATTCCGCTGACGACGTTCATCCTGGTCCTGACCTCCGCGCGCGGTGTCCGGAAGGGGGCGGCGTTCATTTTCGGCTGGCTGGCGTCGCTGGCGATCGTCGTCGCGCTCACCGTGCTGGCCACCGGCAATCATCCGCCCAAGCCACATTCGGCCCCGTCGACCACGGCGATCGTGATCAAGCTCGTGATCGGCCTGGTGCTGATCGGAATCGCCGTGCGGCGCCGAAAGCGGATCGGCGCGCCCAAGCAGCCCAAGAAACCACCGAAGTGGCAGACCGGCATCGACCAGATGTCGTTGTGGTTCGCGCTGGCACTGGCGCCGATCACGCAGCCGTGGGGACTGATCGCCGCGGGCGTCACGGTGATCGTGCAGGCGCACGTGTCCTCGGCCCAGAGCATCATCGCGCTGGTGCTGTTCTGCCTGGTCTCCAGCGCCAGCTACATCGGCCTGGAGGTGTACGCCGCGTTCTGGCCCGAGCAGGCCCAGGCGCTTGTGGCGCGCATCCGCGCCTGGATCGATTCGCACACCGATCAGGCCATCGTCATCCTGTCGCTGGGGCTGGGCCTCTACCTGGTGGCCTCCAGCGCCTATCACCTGTTCACCTGAACTGGCCACGGCGGCGCCTGGCTGGCGCCCGGGCGTCATGCCGAGCTGCAAGCCAGAACGCCTTCGTGGTACCAACAGGTGGACCCGGCCGGCACTGCCCCGGCGTCCGAAAGTACTCGCGTATCAGCTTCTCCGAGCGCAGCCGACAGGCTGATCTCACGCCGCCCGTTCCCGTCGGCCAACCGGGACGGCGCCAGGTACTCCTGCAATCTCATCCGCCGACCGAGTGCCGTTGCCGACGGACCAGGGCTACTGGCTGACACCGGTGATCTTCCCCGTAACCCGAGGGAAGGCCGATGGCTCTCAGTTACTGCTGATTAGGCAGCGAGAGCGAGCTTAGGAGAGTTCTCCGCAGCTACGTAGTGTCTCGGTTGTTAACGCGGTCCACCGAGTCCGCGGCTCGCTTACCGATACCCTCCTACTCCGTCGAAACTGGATCGGGCCCGTACTGGGTTCCAGGGTAGCACCACCAGCTCCGCCGACGAGCGAACCGGCGCGGCTCACCCGCGCCGGACGGCGCGCGCGATATCGCGGCGCGCGTCGCGCTCGGCGATCGCATGGCGCTTGTCGTAGGCGGTCTTGCCCCGACCCAGGCCCAGCTCGACCTTCGCGCGGCCCTCGTGGAAGTACATGCGCAAGGGCACCACGGTCAGCCCCTTCTCGTTGAGGCGGCTGGAGATCCGGTCGATCTCACGCCGGTGCAACAGCAACTTGCGGGTGCGCTGGGGTTCATGGCCGCCGTGCCCGGCGTTGCTGTAGTCGGGAATCGTCGCCCCGACGAGCCAGGCCTCGCCGTTGCGGATCACCACGTAGGCATCGCCGATCGTCGCGCCGCGCTCGCGCAGGCCCTTGACCTCGGTCCCGATCAGGACCAGGCCGGCCTCGAAGCGCTCGACGATCTCGTACTCGTAGCGCGCGCGTCGGTTCTGGGCGATATCGCGGAAGCGCTCGTCGCGTGCGCCCTTGGTGTTCTTCTTGCCGGGAGCCATGGGCCAGACAGACTAGCGCGGCCGTCGCGCCATCCGGCGGTGCGCGCGCGCGCGGACTTCGCGCGCCGCCACGCGCTGGTCGGCGCGCTCCAGGCGCACGCGACCCCGCAACGGGTCGATCTCGGCCACCCGGACCGCCATCCGGTCGCCGAGCCGCGCCACACGCCGACCGTCCGGATCGATCAGCCCGACCTCGGCGTCGTCGAGGATCAGCTCGCCGCCCGCCCCCGGGCGCAGGGGCAGGAAGCCCTCGTACGCGACGCCGAAGCGCAGGAACACGCCCGTGCCGATGAGCCCGGTCACCTCGGCGTCGAACGCGGCCGTCCAATCGCCCGCGTTGAGCTCCTGCTCGAGCAGGAGCGCCGCGCAGATGCGGTCGGCCTTGCGCTCCAGGTCGGTCGCGGCGCGCTCGGCGTCCGAGCTCTCGGCCGCGGCGACCTCGAGCTCCGGACGGCTGGGCGCCGCGGCACCCATCCCGAGCGCTCCGATCAGCGCCCGATGCACCAGCAGGTCCGGGTAGCGGCGGATCGGCGAGGTGAAGTGCAGGTACGCGGGACTCGCCAGTCCCGAGTGGGTCCACGAATCGGCCGAGTAGAAGGCCTGCTTGAGCGCGCGCAACACGAGCACCCACAGCGACGACCCGTCGCGCTCGCCGCGCGCCCGCATCGCGTCCAGATGCATCGCGACCGCGCCGCCGGCGCGCCGGACGGCCTCCCGGCGCTCGGTCGGGCCGAGGTGGCCCTCCGGGAGTGCCGGCGTCGCGACCTCCAACGCTGCAAGCTGCGCATACAGTCGCTCGACCTGGTGTTGGTCCGGGTCGGCGTGATACCGGAACACGGCCGGCGCCTTGCGGGCGATCAGGTACTGGGCCACCGCCTCGTTGGCGGCAATCATGCAGTCCTCGACGAGCCGGTGCGCGGGCGTCTGATGCTCGATCCGCACCCCCTCGACGCGATCGGACCCCAGCACCCAGACGGCCTCGCCGGACCCGATCTCGAGCGCCCCGCGCGCGGTGCGGCGGGCACGCAGGCGCTCGGCGGCGACCTGCGCCGCGGCGAGGGTGTCCCCGAGCCCGGGCGCGCGCAGGCGCGCCCCGTCGAAGTGCGCGTCGACCTGGGGGTAGGTCAGCCGGCGCTCGGAGGCGATCGCCGCACGAAAGAAGCGCGCGTCGCGGACCTCGCCGTCGGGGGCGACGGTCAGCTCCACGCTGATGACCCGGCGCGGGACCCCGGGGCGCAGGCTGCACAGGTCGCTCGACAGGCGCGCCGGCAGCATCGGATCCACCGTGCCGGGCACATACAGCGAACACCCCCGGCGCGCGGCGTCGCGGTCGACGGCCGTGCCGGGCTGCACGTAATGGCCGACGTCGGCGATGTGCACCCAGAGGCGCACGTTGTCGCCGTCGAGTGCCGCCGCGATCGCATCGTCGTGGTCCTTGGCACCCTCGGGATCGATGGTGACGACGTCCTGGTCGGTCAGATCCCGCCGTCCGGGGTCCGCTCGCGGATCGCCCTCGACCATCGCGGCCACCTCCCGCTCGACCGCTCGCGGGGCGCCCATGCCGCGGGCGTTGGCCCAGAGGAAGCCGGCCATCGCCGGCCCAGGCGCGTGCGCACGCCCGAACACCTCCACCACGCGCGCCGAGCGCCCGCGCACGACCACCCGGGCCAGGTCGCCGACGCGCGCGTCGCCGAGCGTCGCCGCAGACATCCGGATGTCCTCGCCGGCGGCAAATGCGGGGTGCACCAGCGCGCCCCGGCCGGCACCGCGGACCTCCACGACGACGTCGGCGGCCGGTCCCCCGCGCGCCATCAGCGCCCGGCGGCGGCCGCGGCCGCCGCCGCGTTGAGGGCCGGATCGGCCGTGGCAGTCGGGTTCCCGGCGACGACGATGGTCGGCGTGAGCCCCTTGTGGTTCAGGTCGACCCCCTTCGGGGTCAGGTACCGCGCGATCGTGAAATGCAGGGCGCCCTTGTTGGGCAACTCGACGGTCTCCTGCACGACCGCCTTGCCGAAGGTGTGCTCGCCGACGAGGAGCGCCCGGCCATCGTCGCGCAGCGCGCCGGCGACGATCTCGCTGGCGCTGGCGCTATAGCGGTCGACCAGCACGACCAGCGGCAGCCGGGTGCTCGGGGTCGCGCTCGTCCGGAGCGTCTGGCGCGGGTCGTGTAGACCCACGGTCGTCACCACGGGTGCCCCCTTGGGCACGAAGACCCCGACCACGCCCACCGCCTCGTCGACAAGGCCGCCCGGGTTGCCGCGCAGATCCAGCACGAGGCCGTCCGCCCCGTGGGCGGTGAGCGTGGCCACCGCGGCCCGGACGGCGGCGGCCGCGCCCTGGTCGAACTCGAGCAGCGTGATCACCCCGATCTTCTTGCCGTGGACGATGCGCATGCTCGTGGTCACCAGCTGCAGCTTGAGCACGGTCCGGGTCAGGTGCGCGGTGCGGATCGCGCCGCCGGGGGTCCTGACGGTGATGACCACCGGTGTGCCCTTGGGTCCCCGGACCGCGTTCGTCACGGTGTCGAGGCTCGCCCCGAGCATCGAGCGCCCGTCGACGGCGGTGATCACGTCGCCCTTGGCGAGCCCCGCGCCCCGTGCCGGGCCGCCCGGGAAGACGTTGGCGATCACCACGCTCGCCCCGCGCTGGAGCACCTGGACGCCGACGCCGACATACAGACCCTGGGTCTCCTGCCGCATCGCCGCGTACTCGCGCGGATCGAGGTAGTAGGTGTACGGGTCGTGCAGCGAGGCGAGCATGCCGTCAACCGACGCGCGCTCGAGCGTCGTCGGGCTCACCGGCACGTAGTAGCCGGACTTCAGCCGCTGCCGAATGTCGGCGATCAGCGAATCGCTGCCGGCGCCGAGCACCAGGCTGCGGGCCCCCGAAGGGAGCTGGTCGAGCCCGGTCGCCTGCGGGTGCCCACCCACCAAGACGCCGAGCAGGAAGACCACCAGCACCGCCGCCACACCGCCGACGATCGCGAGCAGGCGTCGGGAACGTCGGGGCGGACTCTGCATCGTGCGGGGTCGGTGGCGCGGCCGGCGAACCACGCCCGCCGGAGCGCGGGCGCGCCGCCGGGCAGGGCTACACCTTCAGGAACCGCCGCAGGGTCACGCCGCTCCCGAAGGCACCGACGACGCCGCCGGCGATGATCAGGATCACCGCGAGCGCGGCGAAGCTGATCGTGTGGGTCGTGTCCTTGGTGAGCTGGTTCGAGTTGTTGTGGATCCACGGCTCGACGATGACGACCTTGGCCAGGTACAACGCGATCACCGAGACGATCGCGCCGGCCACGCCGCAGATGACGCCCTCGATGACGAACGGCCAGCGGATAAACCAGTTGGTGGCGCCGACCAGGCGCATCACCTCCACCTCGCGCCGGCGGGCGAAGATCGACAGCCGGATCGTGTTGCCGATCAGCAGGATCGCGGCCACCAGCAGGATGATGATCAGCACGGCGCCGGCGTACTGGATGAACTTGGCCACCGACAAGAGGCGGTCGGTCGTCTTGGCGGCATAGAAGACCCCGTTCCCCTGCATCGTCGTGTCGATCGCCGCATTCCCGCGCAGGGCCGCGGCGATCTGCGCGTCGTGCGACGGATCGACCGGGGTAACGTCGAACGACGCCGGCAGCGGGTTGTTGGGCAGCAGGGTGAGGATCGTCGGATCGGAGAGTTCGCTCTTGAGTTTCTGGAGCGCCTGATCCTTGGAGACGAACGTAAACGACTTGACCTGCCCGTGCGCCTGCAGGTTGGTGATCGCCCCCTGGAGGGCCGAGATCTGCGGGGTCGTCGCCGCATCGGCGACGTAGACCTGGATGTCCAGGCGCGACTTCTCCTGGTTGACGGTCGACTGGACGTACAGGTACGACGGGATGAACGTGCCGAGGATGAAGACCGCGATCATCACCGTCACCACCGCGGCGACCGAGATCGCGGCGTTCGCGCGGATCGAGCGGATGGCTTCCCGGACGAAGAAGCTCAGCCTCATGGCTCGACCGTCGCGTAGCTCGCCTTGCGCTCGTCGCGGACGATTCGCCCGTCCTCGAGGGCGATGACCCGCATTTGCATCTTGTCCACCATGTCGCGGTCGTGGGTGGCCATGACGACCGTGGTACCCGTGCGGTTGATCCGGTACAGCAACTGCATGATGCCGATCGACGTATCGGGGTCGAGGTTCCCGGTGGGTTCGTCGGCGATCAGCAGGCGCGGATGGTTGACGAACGCGCGCGCGATCGACACGCGCTGCTGCTCGCCACCGGACAGTTCGTCGGGCAGGCGATCGGACTTGTCCGACAGGCCGGTCAACGAGAGGATCTCGGGCACCTTGCGCCGGATCGCCCGCGGGGCGTCGCCGGTCACCTCGAGCGCGTAGGCCACGTTCTCGTACACGGACCGGCCCGGCAGCAGCTTGAAGTCCTGGAACACGCAGCCGATGCCGCGGCGCAGGTAGGGCACCTTCGAGCGGCGCAGCTTGCCGAGGTCGCGACCGCCGACGATGACGGTGCCCTCGGTCGCGTCGAGCTCCTTGATCAGCAGGCGGATGAAGGTCGACTTGCCGGAGCCCGAGGCGCCCACCAGAAAGACGAACTCACCCGCGTCGATCGTCACCGACACATCGTCGAGGCCGACCACATCGGTCCCGTAGCGCTTGGTCACCTTGTCGAAGGTGACCATGGGCCCGTCGCCGGCGCGCAGCAGGCTGCGGCGGTCGATGCGGCGCTCGGTATCGCGCGCCGGACGTCTGGACGAACGCGATTGCTCTGCTGAACTCAGCTCGACATCACTGTCGGTGCTCATGCTGCGAACCTCGGTGGGGCGGTCGTCAACCACCGCCGTTTAGGACCCGCCTGGCGCGGGTCCGGTTTCGCCTCGGCGCATCGATGGCGTCACGGAAGGCTCCGGAAGGGTACCCCGGCACCGTGCCGCATGTCAATCCGCTGAAACACCTGCAAACGTGCGTGTCGCGAGAAATCGTGACCCTGTCGTGATTCGCCGGATCGGGCCCGACTCCTTGCGCCAAGACGCGATCCCGGCCGCCCGCAGACGCTAGTTGAGCTTGGCCCGCCGCTCGAGTTCGGCGCGAATGAAGCCGTCCAGATCGCCGTCGAGGACGGCCTGGGCGTTGCCGACCTCCACGCCGGTGCGCAGGTCCTTCACGAGCGTATACGGGTGGATGACATAGCTGCGGATCTGGCTGCCGAAGCCGATCTTGAGTGTCTCGCCGCGGGCGCGGGCGGCCTCCTCCTCGCGGCGCTCGAGCTGCTGCTGGACGATGCGTGCCCGCAGCATGCTCATCGCGGTCGCGCGATTCTGCATCTGCGAGCGCTCGTTCTGGCACTGGACGACGATGCCGGTGGGCAGGTGGGTGATCCGCACCGCCGACTCGGTCTTGTTGACATGCTGGCCGCCCGCGCCCGAGGCGCGGTAGGTGTCGATCTTGAGGTCCTTCTCGTCGACTTCAACGGGGACGTCGTCGCTGACCAGCGGCGCCACATCCACCGCCGCGAACGACGTCTGGCGGCGATGGGCAGAGTCGAACGGCGACAGTCGCACCAGCCGGTGCACGCCGCGCTCGGCGGAGGTCAGCCCGTACGCGCTGGGTCCCGAGATCGTCATCGTGACGCTCTTGATGCCGGCCTCCGCCCCCTCCTGGAGCTCCTTGATGTCGGCCGCGAAGCCGCGCGCCTCGGCCCAGCGCATGTACATGCGCATCAGCATCTCGGCCCAGTCCTGGGCGTCGGTCCCGCCCTCGCCGGCGTTGATCGTCATGACCGCGTCACCGTCGTCGTGCTCGCCCGAGAACAGGCGCGACTCCTCCAGACGGGCCAGCTGCGCCTCGACGCGCTCGAGGCCGTCGGCCAGCTCCCGCACGAAGGCCTCGCCCTCATCCCCGGCCTTGGCGACGCCGATCAGGTCGTCGAGATCGGCGACCTCGGCGACAAGCTCGTCGTACTCGACGCGGCGATCCCGGACCGCCGCGTGCTCGGCGGAGACCTTCGAGGCGGCCTGGGGGTCGTCCCAGAAGCCGGGCTGCTGCAGCCGCTCCTCGAGCTCGGCCTGACGCGCCGCCAGCGCGTCGGGATCGAGGTAGGCGCCAAGCATGCCCAGCCGATCGCGCACGCCCGCGATGCGCTGGGCCAGCTCGTCGACGCTCGTCGTCTCGGGTGGTGTCATCGAGTCGGTGCGGTCCGAGCTAGGCGGCCGCGCCGTGGCACTTCTTGTACTTGAGCCCCGACCCGCACCAGCAGGGGTCGTTGCGCCCGATGCGGTCCTCCGGTGACAGGATGCGCTGCTCGACGGGCGGCATCATGACCTGCACCGGCTCCGGCTCCGGCTCCGCCTCGACGACGGCCGCGATGGCCGGGTCCTGGGCGACCGCTGCCTCGAGGGCCTGGAAGCCCTGGATCGGTTCGGCCTGGTAGGTGTAGTCCACCCGTGCCGGCTGCGCGGCCTCGCGCTCCTCGGGCGGCGCCGTCTGGACGTGGAACATGTAGCGCACGAACTCGCGCCGGATCATGGCCATCGTCTCGTCGAACATCTGGTGGCCCTCGGTCCGGTACGCCGAGAGCGGGTCCAGCTGGGCCAGCGCGCGCAGGTGGATCCCCTCGCGCAGGTAGTCCATCGCGTAGAGGTGCTCGCGCCAGTGCAGGTCGATGACCTGCAGCAGCACGTAGCGCTCCCACTCGCGGATGTTCTCGGGCCCGATGTGCTCCTCTTGGCGCTCGTACGCGTCGATCGCGTCGTCCTCGAGCCGGTCGAGCAGGTCCTCTCGGGTGGCGAGCTCGCCGTCGGGGCTCTGCGAGAGCTGCTCCGCCGACAGCGTGGACGGGTAGAAGGTGCGCAGGCTGGCCAGGAGTCCGGACAGGTCCCAGTCGATCGGGTCGAGCTCCTCGCCGGCATACAGGTCGACCTCTTCGACCAGGACGTCGGCGATCCAGTCGCGTGCCTGCTCGGACAGGTCCTCCCCCTCGAGCACCCGCCGGCGCTCGGCATAGATGACCTCGCGCTGCTTGTTGAGGACATCGTCGTACTCCAACACCGTCTTGCGGATGTTGAAGTTCATCTCCTCGACCTTCTTCTGCGCGCCCTCGATCGTGCGCGTGAGCATCTTGGATTCGATCGGCAGGTCGTCGCCGGGTCCGAGACGGTCGAGGATCTTGTAGATGCGATCACCGGCGAACACCCGGATCAGGTCGTCCTCGGCCGACAGGTAGAAGCGCGTGCGGCCCGGGTCGCCTTGGCGCCCCGAACGGCCCCGCAGCTGGTTGTCGATGCGCCGACTCTCGTGGCGCTCGGTGCCGACCACGTACAGGCCGCCGAGGTCGGCGACGCCGTCGGCGAGCTTGATGTCCACGCCGCGGCCGGCCATGTTGGTCGCGATCGTCACCGCGCCGAGACCGCCGGCGCCCTTGATGATCTCGGCCTCGCGCTCGTGCTGCTTGGCGTTCAGGACGTTGTGCGGGATCCCGCGCCGGGTCAGCTGCTGCGACAGCGCTTCGGAGATCTCCACCGAGATCGTGCCGACCAGCACCGGCTGACCGCGCTCGTGGGCCGCGGTGATGTCGTCGACCACGGCCGTGAACTTCGCGTCCTTGGTCTTGAAGATGTAGTCCTGCTCGTCGACCCGGGTGACCGGCTTGTTGGTCGGGATCGACACGACGTCGGCGTCGTAGATCTTGTTGAACTCGTTGGCCTCGGTCGCGGCCGTGCCGGTCATCCCCGACAGCTTTTCGTACATTCGGAAGTAGTTCTGCAGGGTGATTGTCGCAAGGGTCTGGTTCTCCTCGCGGATCCGCAGGCCCTCCTTGGCCTCGATCGCCTGGTGCAACCCCTCCGAGTACCGGCGGCCCTCGAGCACCCGCCCGGTGAACTCGTCGACGATCAGCACCTCGCCCGTCGCGGACGATGTACTCCTTGTCGCGGTGATAGAGGGCGTGGGCTTTGAGGGCCTGGATGAGGTGGTTGACCAGCTGGCCGTTGATGTCCAGGTAGAGGTTCTCGATGCCCAGCGCGCGCTCGATCTTCTCGACCCCGCTCTCGGTCGGCGCCGCCGAGCGCGCCTTCTCGTCGATCTCGTAGTCGGTGCGCTTGCGCAGCGTCGGGATGATGCGGGCAAAACGGTAATAGGTGTCGGCCGCCGCCTCCGGGATGCCGGAGATGATCAGCGGCGTGCGCGCCTCGTCGATCAGGATCGAGTCGACCTCGTCCACGATGCAGAAGCTGTAGCCGCGCTGAACCGTGTCGGCGAGCTGCACGGCCATGTTGTCGCGCAGGTAGTCGAAGCCGAACTCGGAGTTGGTGCCGTAGGTGGCGTCGGCCGCGTACGACTCGCGGCGCGTCGGCGGGTCGAGCGTGGTCTCGATGACCCCGACCGTCATGCCGAGCCCGCTGTAGACCGGACGCATCCACTCGGCGTCGCGGCGGGCCAGGTAGTCGTTGACGGTGACCACGTGCACCCCGTCCCCACCGAGCGCGTTCAGGTAGACCGCCGCGGTCGCGGAGAAGGTCTTGCCCTCGCCGGTCTTCATCTCGGCGATGCGCCCGGCGTGGAGCACTTGGGCACCGATCAACTGCACGTCGTACAGCCGCATGCCCATCGTGCGGCGGCCCACCTCGCGCACCAGCGCGAACGCGTCGATGAGGATGTCGTCGGGGTCGGCGCCGTTGGCGACCTGCTCGCGCAGGCCGTGCGAGCGCTGCAGCAGCTCGTCGTCGCTGAGCCGCTCGAGCTCGGGCTCGCGGGCGCCGATGGCGACGACGCGCGATTGCATCTGCTTGATTTGGCGGCCCTCGCCGAGCCGCAGCACCTTGTTGAGCAGATCCGTGGACACCTGTACCTCAGCCGATGTTGCCGATGTGCGTCTCGCGATCGTAGCAACGGTGCCGACGCGCGCGGGACCGCGCCAGGTCGCGCGCGCCGTCTCCGGCGCGCGCGGGAGGCGCTTACGCCAGGTCGGGGACGATCAGGCCCACGTCGCCGTCGCGGCGGCGGTAGACCACGTTGACATCACCGGTCTCGGCGCTGCGGAACACGTAAAAGTCGTGATGCAGCATGTCCATGTGCAGCGCCGCTTCCTCGGAGGACATCGGCTTGACGGCGAACTGCTTGGTCTTGACGACGCGCGGGCCATCGGCCTCCGCGACGTGCTGCAGCTCGGGGACGATCATCTCGACGGGCTCGGGGGCACGCTCGTGCGGCGCGCGGTGGCTGCGGCGACGCTCGCGGTAGCGGGCGGCCTGGCGCTCGAGCTTGTGGGCGGCCTTGTCGATGGCGGTGTACATGTCCTCGGCGCTCTCGCGGACCCGCAGTACCCCGCCGCGCGTGCGGACGGTCACCTCTGCCGTCTGGGGCTTGGCGATCTTCGGGTTGCGCTCGACCGAGAGTTCCAGCTCCACGATCGGCGGCTCGTCCCATGGCGGCAGGATCTTCGTCAGCCGCTGCAGCTTGCGCTCGGCGTAGTCAAAGAGCGCGTCGGTCACGGGCATGTTCTTGCCCTTTACTTGCAGCTGCATGTGCCCCCCTTGTTCGTGAACAAACCGGACCGGCTCCCTGATGGTACTCCGGTCATTGCTGGGTCAGGTCCCGCGGCCATCGGGTGTCCGGTCGCCGGTGTCCGCATCGAGCGGGTCGGACGGCCGCAACCGCGGCACGCAGGGTATCGGCATACGGAGGCCGATGGACGCCCTGCTCGGTCACGATCGCGGCGACGAGCCGCGCGGGCGTGCGATCGAAGGCCGGGTTGCGCACCGCGACCCCCTCCGGCACGGCCGCCCGGCCGAACAGCGCGATCTGGTGGACCTCCTCGGCTGGACGCTCCTCGATGACCACCTGGGCCGCCGTCGGCGTCGCGAGATCGATGGTCGAGGTCGGTGCGGCCACGATGAACGGCAGCCCGTGTTCGCGGGCGAGCACCGCCAGGGCGTAGGTGCCGATCTTGTTGACGACATCACCGTTGGCGGCAATCCGGTCGGCGCCAACGATCACATGGGTCACCTCCCCGTCGGCCATCAGGGCGGCAGCCATCGCGTCGCTGATCAGCGCGAACGGGATCCCCTCCCGCGCCAGCTCCCAGGCGGTCAGCCGGGCGCCCTGCAGCAACGGGCGGGTCTCGCCGACCAGCACGCACACCGTCGGATCGGCCGCGTAGGCGGCACGGATGACCCCCAGCGCGGTCCCGACCCCGCCGGTTGCCAGCGACCCGGTGTTGCAATGGGTCAGGATGCGCGCCCCGCGGTGGAAGAGCACCTTGCCGTGCTCGCCCATGGCGCGGCAGCGCGCCACCTCGGCCTGGTGCAGTCGTCGCGCGAACAGGCGCAGGCTCGCCGTGGTTGCCTCGGTCGGCCCGGGGTGCGCGGCGAGGATCGCGCGCTGTTGGGCGATCGCCCAGGTGAGGTTGACCGCGGTCGGCCGCGTGGCGGCGAGCGCGTCGGCGGCGGCGGTGACCGCGGTGCGGTACGCGCCGAGATCGTCGTGGTCGGCCTGTTGGGCGGCCAGGGCGACACCCATCGCGCCCGCGATCCCGATCGCTGGCGCCCCCCGGACCGCCAGCACGGCGATCGCCTCAGCGACCTCGCGCCAGTCGGTGCAGCGCCGCCACAGGACCTCGGCGGGCAGCCGCGTCTGGTCGAGCAGCACGACCTCCCCGTCGCCGAGGGCGAGGATGTCTTCCGGCGCAAGACCCGCGCCGCCCCCATGCTCGGGGTCGCCGGCGGGCGCTGTCACCAGGCGCGTCACGGAGGGCTCGGTGTGCCGCGGCGCGCTAGACAGGGTCGGGCGTGCGGCCGTAGCCGGTCTCGGCCAGCCGCAGCTTGAGCCGGCCGATCATGTCGACCGGGCCGGGATCGACGCCGCGGGCGATCGCCATGTAGAGCGAGACGTAGTCGCCCAACATGACCAGATCCAGCATGCGCCCGAACGGCGTGTTCCCGTCGGCCGCAAGCTCCAGCACACCGCCGAGCGCCGGCGCGATGAGCTCACGCGTAAGCTCGAACCGCCGCTGGACCTGCCGGTGGTGGTGCGGGTCGCGCAGCAGCACCATCTGGGTCATGCGCCCGACCGCCGACGGGTCGCCGTAGGCGCAGATCTCGTTGTGGTCCGCCTCGGGGAGGACCGCCCAGTAGGCCGGCATCTCGGCGTTCTCGTTGATCTGGCACTTCCAGCGCTGGGCGATCGCCGCAGTGGTCTCCGCCCCCCAGATCACCGGGACCGAGTCGAGCAGCCCGAGCGCGACCTGCTTGGCCAGGTTCTGGTCGGTCGGGATCGCCGGGCCGAGGGCATCGACGCCGTCGACCAGGACCTGACGGGCGTCGTCGAGCTCGGCATCGGGCGGGGCGATTACGCCCATGCGGCCCAGCACGACCGCGAGCGGGATCAGCAGCTCGAGGATCGCCGCGCGCGGCTGCAGGCCGGCCGGCAGGTCGATGACCGGCACGCCCATGTCGCGGTAGAAGGTCCCGAGTTTGCCGCCGCTGGTGATCGCCACACACAGCGCGTTGCGCTCGGTGGCCTGGCTGGCCACCGTCAGGGTCTCCTCGGTCTCGCCCGAGTAGGAGCTCAGGATCACGAGCGTGTTCTCGCCGACCCAGCCGGGCACGTAGTAATCGCGCAGCACCGTGACCGGATGGCGCAACCGCTCGCGCCAGACGCCCACAGCGAGGTCGCCCGCGATGCCCGATCCGCCCATCCCCGCGATCGCCACGTTCTGAATGGCCTCGGGCGGCCAGACCAGGTCGACGGTCGCGGCACCCGCGCGGGCGCGCTCAAAGATCGCGACCGAGTTCCCGATGACCTCGAACAGGCCGAGCGAGTCGATCTCGTACGCCTCGCGGCGGTCCAGTGCGCCGTCGCTCATCAGCTTCCCCTCCCGGCCGGATCGGCCACCGAATCCTCGCGGATCTCATCGACGTCGATCACCGCGGGCCCCGCGATCCCGACGCCCGCGCCGATGCGCGCGCGGTCACCGACGACGACCAGTCCCTCGAGCCGTGCGCCCGCGCCGATGTCCACTCCTTCGCCAATCACGCAGCCCTCGATAACGGCGTCCTCACCGACGCGCGAGTGCGCGCCCACGACACTGCCAAGCACCTGGGCGCCGGCGGCGATGACGCACTCGGCGCCGACACAACTACGATCGGCGACCCGCGCCGTCTCCTCAACAATAGTTCCCCGACCGAGATAGGCGTCGCCGACGACGTCGGCGGTCGATACCGCGCCGGCCAGCATGTCGCGGTGGGCGTCCAGATAGGACTGGGGCGTGCCAATGTCCCGCCAATAGGCATCGCTCGGATACCCGAACAGGCGCCCGTGCTCGGCCAGCGCCGGGAAGACCTCGCGCTCGATCGAACAGGTGCGACCGGACGGGATCGTCGCGATCACCGCCTGGGACAGGATGTAGGTCCCCGCGTTGATCAGGTAGGGCTCGCCGGGGATGAGCTCGTCCTCGCCGGGCTTCTCGAGGAACTCGGACACCGCCCGGTCCTCGCCCAGGCGCACCAGCCCGTACGCGGTGGGGTCGGTGACCGGGGTCAGTGCGATGCTGCCGGCCGCGCCGGCGCTCACGTGCGCACGCCGGAAGGCCTCCAGATCGAGGTCCGTGAGGATGTCGCCGTTGAGGACCAGCACGTCGTCCGGATGATCGAAGGCCGGCACCGCGTTCGCCACGGCGCCGGCGGTGCCGAGCGGAATGGGGTCCGTGACGTAGCGCACGCGTACGCCGAAGCGTGCACCGTCGCCGAAATAGGCCTCGAGGGCGTCGGGCCGGTAGCCGCATGAGAACACGACGTCGTGGATCCCGTAGCGCGTCAGGTGCTCGATCTGGTGGGCGACGAACGGCCGATCCACCAGCGGCATCATCGGCTTGGGACGCGTGGCGGTCAGCGGCCGCAGCCGCGTGCCCTGCCCACCGACGAGGATGACTGCCTGCATGCCTGACCTACTCCGGTTCGCGTGCGCCGAGCATGGCATCGGGCAGCCGGCCGATGCCCTCGTACCGGAAGCCCGCACGCGTCATCGCAACCGGATCGAGGGCGTTGCGCCCGTCGATCACCACCGGACGCTGCATCGTCTCGGGGAGCCCGGGCCAGTCGAGCCCAACGATCTCCGGCCATTCGGTGACGATCACGCACGCGTCGGCGCCCGCGAGCGCCGCCTCCGGGCTCGCCGCGATCTCGACACCGGCCAGGCCGTTCAGGTTCCGGACGACCGGGTCCCAACCGACCACCTGCGCGCCCTCCGCTAAGCAGCCGGCCCGCCAGCACGAGGCTGGCGGCCTCGCGCATGTCGTCGGTGCCGGGCTTGAACGCCAACCCGAGCAGCGCGATCCGCCGGCCGCGGATGTCGCCCAGGTGCTTCTTGAGTTTGCCGATCACGCGCCGCTTCTGCAGTTCGTTGACCTCGATCACGCTGGTCAGCAGCTGGAAGTGGTACCCCGAGTTGCCGGCCAGCTGCTTGAGCGCGGCGACGTCCTTGGGAAAGCACGAGCCGCCAAAGCCGATGCCCGGACGCAGGAACGACGCACCGATGCGCGCGTCCATGCCCATGCCGTCGGCGACGACGGCCACATCGGCGCCCGTCTCCTCGCAGACGTTGGCGATCTCGTTGATGAAGCTGATTTTCGTCGCCAGAAACGCATTCGACGCGTACTTGACCATCTCGGCGGTGGGCACGCTGGTCACCAGCACCGGCGCGCCGAGCGGCGCATACAGCGCGGCCACGCGCTCGGCATCCGCGGCGCGGAAGGCCCCGACCACAACGCGATCGGGATGCATGAAATCGGCGATCGCCGAGCCCTCCTTGAGGAACTCGGGGTTCGACACGTATCCGACCTGCCGCAGGCCGCGCGCATCCAGCTGGCGCCGCACCCGCTCCCCGGTGCCCACGGGCACCGTGCTCTTCATCGCCAGGATGTGACGCGGGTCGCCGCCGACCGCGCCGAGCTCGTCGACGACGGCCATCACACGCGACAGGTCCGCGTCGCCCGAGTAGCTCGGCGGCGTGTCGACCGCCACGATCAGGATGTCGCTGGCCGCCACCAGCACCTCGAGATCCAGCGTGAATGTGAGTCGCTGCCAATGCGTGGCGATCAGCGCCTCGAGGCCCGGCTCGTGAATCGGGACGCGGCCGGCGATGAGGGCATCGATCTTGCCGGCGTCGATGTCGCGGATGCACACCTCGTGTCCGAGCGCCGCCAGGCACACCCCCGAGACGAGCCCCACGTAGCCCGCGCCGATGACGCCGATGCGCACGTCGCTCATCCGCCCACCACGGCCGGCGGACCGAGCGTGGCGACCGCCCGCACGAACGCCACCAGCGATTCGCGGTAGGGCTGCAGGCTCGCGATCTCGACGTACTCGTCCGGACCGTGGTGCCCCGCCCCTACCGGCCCGAACTCCACCGCCGGCACGCCCACCTCCAGGAACGGGATCGCGTCCGAGGAGCCGTCGCGTCCAACGGCCCTCGCGGTCGGGTCGGCCGCGCGGGCCACCTCGACGAGCGTCGTCACCAGCGGGTGGGTGCTCGGCACGCGCGCACCCGCCTTGTTGAGGATCAGTTCGATCCGCGCCTCCGGATCGATGGCCTGGATCTGGGCGACGATCTCGGTGCGATCCTGGTCGGGCAGGCAACGGATATCGAGCCACATGCGGCACGTGTCCGGGACGCTGTTGAGGGCGTCCCCGCCCTCGATACGGCCGAGGTTGACCGACGGGCTGGGGAACATCTCCGAAGACGCGGACATGAACGGCAGC
Source organism: uncultured Thermoleophilia bacterium (assembly GCA_963773325.1). GTDB lineage: Bacteria > Actinomycetota > Thermoleophilia > Miltoncostaeales > Miltoncostaeaceae > CAITWD01. The sequence continues at coordinate 416,210 of CAVZAI010000002.1, forward strand.
GCGCCGACGCGCCGGTAGATCTCCATGGCCCGCAGGACGGCGTTCTCGCCGAGCCACGGCGTCGATCCGTGCGCGGCCGTGCCGGGCACGTGCAGGCACAACAGCAGGACGCCCTTCGGCCTGGATGCCGACCTGCATGTCGGTCGGCTCGCCACAGACGACGAAGTCCGCGCGCAGCCCGTCGCGGACCAGCGCCTCCGAGCAGTTGGCGCCCGGTTCGCCGCGCTCCTCATCCGGCACGATCATCAAATCGAGCACGACCCCGTCCACACGATCGCGGGCGAGCTCGGCGGTGGCAATCATCATCGCCGCCAGCGCCGCCTTCATGTCGTAGGCGCCGCGGCCGTAGAGCCGGCCCTCGCGCCGCTCGGGGGCGAACTGGCCGGGGTGCCCCGGTACGACGTCCAGATGCCCGTTGAACAGCACGTGCGCCGGACCGTCGCCGACCCGCGCCAGCAGGCAGCGGCGGTCGCCCACGCGCACTTCGCGCACGGGGACCTCGCGAGCGTCGAGCCAGCCGGCGACGAAGTCGATCGCGCGCTCGAGACCGACCGGGGCGGAGGTGTCAATCGCGATCAGCTGCTCGGCCAAGTGGGCCTCATTCACGTCGCACACAATAGCCGAGACGCCCGGGCCGCTCGGGGCTCAGGCCGGCGCCAGCGCCGTCTCGGGCTCGGGCGCGCGACCCCCGTCGATCGCACGGACGGGTCGTCGGGTCATCCAGACGCCCCACACCAGCAGCAGCGCCGCACAGGTGCCAAGGCTCCAGCGGATCCCGACAACCTCCGCCCACAGCCCGGCCGCGAGCGAGCCGACGGCGATCGGCCCGATGACCGCCAGCTGGTAGAACCCGAGCATCCGGCCGATCATCGACCGCGGCGCGCGCAGCTGGATCGACGTGTTGATCAGGATGAACATCCAGATCCAGAACGCCCCGCACAGTGCCATCGCCGCGACCCCGAGCGCGAAGCTTGGCGCGACCGCCACGCCGGCCATCGTGACGGCAAAGCACACCGTCGCGACGCAGATCGCCGACCCGCGGGTGAGCCCGTGGGCCTGCAGGCGATCGAGGGCCCAGGCCCCGACAAGCGCCCCGCCGCCCATCGCACCCAGCAGCAGCCCGAGCCCCGCCGCGCCCGCACCGAGCGTGTGGGCGATCACCGGGGCGAGTTCCTGGATCGGCGCCGCGAGGGCCGCGAACACGGCGATCGACAGCATGAGGCGCCGCAGGGCGGCGTCCCTCCAGGCAAACCGCAGCGCGACGCGCGTCGACACGAGCGCCGAGCGCGGCCCGGTCGGCCGGACGTGCACCCACATCAGCACCAGGATGAGCGCCAGGAACGAGAACGCGTTGAGCCCAAAGCACCAAGTGGCGCCGATCAGCGCCAGCAGGACCCCGCCGATCGCCGGCCCGACGAGCCGCGCCACGTTCACGCCGGCGGCGTTGAGCGCCACCGCCTGCTCGAATTGCTCGGGGGGCACGAGCGCCGGCACGAGCGCCAGCATCGCCGGCAGCCCCAGGGCGAAGCCCGCGCCGAGGGCGAAGGTCAGCACGAAGATCACGGGTACCGTCAGCCCGCCGAGGAACGACATGACCGCCATCGCGCCCGCCGCCACCCCTTGCAAGGCGAACGTCCAGCGGCCGATCCGCCGCCGGTCGACACGGTCGGCCAGCTTGCCCCCGTAGGTCGAGAACACGAACGCGGGCCCGCGCGCGACCAGCGCGAGCCCGCCGACCATCCCCGGCGAATGAGTCAGCTGGAACACCAGGTACCCGGCCGCCACCGTCTGCAGCCAGCTGCCGCAGTTGGAGATCAGCGACGCGAGCCAGAACTGGCGGAAGTCTCGGACCTGGAGCGCGCCCGGCACCCCGGGCGCCAAGGACCGCGAGCGCGGCACGCGCGCGTCGTGCGGGTCCTCGCCGGTGCTCATCTTGTCTGGGTGCTCGCCATCATGGACGATGATGGCGCCGGGAGCCGGGCGCGCGGCGGGCGCGGCACGGACAGTCGCGTGCGGCCGCGTGCTGGCGCACGCGACATCGGGCTACTTGCGCCCCTCGAACACCTTCAGCAGGTTCTCCGCGCGGCGCTTCTCGGCCTCGGCGTTCTCCCGCGCGAGCGTGTCCTCGCCGGCGTTCTCGAGTGCCTCCTCGGCCGCGCGCAGATCCGCCTGGGCACGCCCGATGTCGATCTGATCGATGGGGATCGCCTGCTCGACGAGCACGAGCACCTCATCGCGCTCGATCGTCAGGAACCCTTCGCTGGTCGCGAACACCGCCTGCTCGCCGTCGGCGGCCTGGACCCTGGTGCGCCCGACGTCGAGCGTGCAGACCAGGGGTTCATGCCGCGGCAGCAGGCCGACCTCGCCCGCCGAGCTGGGGGCGAACACCATCATCGCGTCGCCCTCGAAGGCCGCGCCGACAGGGGTCAGCACACGGACGTGCAGGGCTCCGCTCTCGTCCGCCACGGCTCAGCGCTGCATCGAGGCGGCCTTCTCGACCGCCTCGTCGATGGATCCGACCAGGAAGAACGCCTGCTCGGGAAGGTCGTCGTGCTGCCCCTCGACGATTTCGCGGAAGCCGCGGATCGTCTCCGACAGGGGCACGTACTTGCCCGGCGTGCCGGTGAAGGCCTCAGCGACGTTGAACGGCTGCGAGAGGAACCGCTCGATGCGGCGGGCCCGGCCGACGGCGAGCTTTTGCTCGTCGGTGAGCTCGTCGACGCCCAGGATGGCGATGATGTCTTGGAGGTCCTTGTAGGTCTGCAGGGTCTCCTGGACCCGGCGGGCCGTGTCGTAGTGTTCGTCGCCGACGACGTCGCGGGTCAGGATGCGGCTGTTGGAGTCCAGCGGGTCCACGGCCGGGTAGATGCCCTTGGCGGCGATGTCACGCGAGAGCACGGTCGTGGCATCCAGGTGGGCGAAGGCTGCCGCCGGGGCGGGGTCGGTCAGGTCGTCTGCCGGCACGTAGATGGCCTGCACTGAGGTCACCGAGCCACGGTTGGTCGAGGTGATCCGCTCCTGCAGATCGCCCATCTCCGTCTGAAGGGTCGGCTGGTAGCCCACTGCCGACGGCATCCGGCCCAGCAGCGCCGACACCTCGGAACCGGCCTGGACGAACCGGAAGATGTTGTCGACGAACAGCAGCACGTCTTGGCCGCTCTCCTCGCGGAAGTACTCGGCCATCGTCAGCCCGGCCAGCGCCACCCGCAGACGGGCGCCCGGCGGCTCGTTCATCTGCCCGTAGACCAGGGCGGTCTTATCGATGACCCCGGACTCCTTCATCTCGATCCAGAGGTCGTTGCCCTCGCGGGTCCGCTCGCCCACGCCGGCGAAGACCGACAGGCCGCCGTGCTGTGAGGCGATGTTGTGGATCAACTCCTGAATGAGCACCGTCTTGCCGACGCCCGCGCCACCGAACAGCCCGATCTTTCCGCCCTTGACGTACGGCGCCAGCAGATCGACGACCTTGATGCCGGTCTCGAAGATCTCCTCGGTCGGATTCAGGCGATCGAAGCTCGGTGCGGCCCGATGGATCGGCCAGCGCTCGACGGGGCCGAGCTCGGGGCCTTCGTCGATGAGGTCCCCGAGCACGTTGAAGATGCGCCCGAGCGTGGCCTCCCCCACGGGCACCGAGATCGGCAGGCCGGTGTCGCGCACGAGGACGCCACGCGCCAGGCCATCGGTGGTGTCGAAGGCGACCGCGCGAACCTTGTCGTCACCCAAGTGCTGCTGCACTTCGGCGACGAGCGTGGTGCCGTCCTCGCGTGGGATCTCCAACGCGTTGTAGATGGCGGGCAAGATGCCACCGTCGAAGCGGACGTCGATGACGACGCCCTTGATCTCGAGGACGGTTCCGGAGTTGCCGTTGTCAGCCATGCGTGGTTCGCGCTCCTCGTGTGGTCACTAGCTACTGGAGGGCATCCGCGCCGGCCACCACTTCCAGGATCTCCTGGGTGATGGCGGCCTGGCGGGCCCGGTTCATCTTGAGTGTGTAGTCGGCGATCAGGTTCGCCGCGTTGTCCGACGCGTTGCGCATCGCGCTGCGCCGGGCCGCGTGCTCAGCCGCGGCGCTCTCGAGCAGCGCCCGGTAGATCGTCACGTTGACATAGGTCGGCAGCAGGCGCGACAGGACATCTTCGGCGCTCGGCTCGAACAGCGACAGCGGCGGGGCCGGCGGGACTTCCCGGGGATCCCGTGTGATGTCCGCGCCGACCACCACGTGCCGCTCGATCGGCAGCAGCTGCTCGACCACGACCTCCTGCTGCATCACCGACTTGAAGGCGTTGTAGACCAGGACGACCCGGTCGACCTCCTCGGAGGTGTATTGGTCGACCAGATAGTCGGCGACCCGGTCGGCGTCGTGGTAGGTGGGGTTGTCCGAGAAGCCCTCGAACGTCTCGCCGATCGCCTTCGAGCGGAAGCGGAGCGTGCCCGAGCCTTTCTTTCCGACGCCGACGTACACGACGTCATTGGCGCCATCGGCACGGAACCGGTCGTCTGCCGCGAACCCGGCACGCAGGATGTTCACGTTGAAGGCGCCCGCAAGCCCGCGATCGCCGGTGATGGTCACGATGGCCGCGCGCTCGATCTCCTCGCGCTCCGCCAGCAGCGGGAAATTGCGCAGCGCCACGGTCTCGCGGGAGGCCTGGGCCATCTGTTCCCGCAGCGCCCGCGCGTAGGGGCGCAACGCCTCGATGCGATCCTGCGCACGACGCAGCTTGGCCGAGGCCACCAGCTCCATCGCACGGGTGATCTTGCGGGTGTTGCGCACCGACTCGATGCGGCGCTTGATGTCGCGCTGACTCGCCATCGAGCGGGCCCTACGCCGCGGCCGGCGCGGGCGCCTCTTCCTCGACGGGCGCCGCCTCGACGACCGGCGCCGCCTCACGCGGCAGCAGGTCGGCGAGCACGCCCTCGGCGACGCGATCGATGATCGCGGCGCTCGCGTCGCTCAGATCACGCTCGTCGCGGATTGCCGCGAGGGCGGTCCCCTCTTCGCGCAGCGCGAGGCGGATCGCCTCGTTGACATTCGGCACCTCGGCCGGGGACACCCTGTCGAGGTGCCCCTGGTTGGCGGTGTAGATGATCGCGACCTGCTCCTCGACCGGCCACGGTGCGTAGGCGGGCTGGTTCAGCGTCGCCACCAGGCGGGCGCCACGCGCGAGTGTGCGCTGGGTCGCCGCGTCGAGCTCGGATCCGAACTGCGCGAAGGCCTCGAGGTCGCGGAACTGGGCGAGCTCGAGCTTCAGACGCCCGGCGACCTTGCGCATGGCGCGGATTTGGGCCGTGCCGCCCACGCGGCTGACGGAGATGCCCACGTTGAGGGCCGGGCGCACGCCCGAGTAGAACAGCTTGCTCTCGAGGAAAATCTGCCCGTCGGTGATCGAGATCACGTTGGTGGGGATGTAGGCCGACACGTCGCCGGCCTGCGTCTCGATGATCGGCAGGGCGGTCATCGATCCGCCGCCGAGCTCGTCGCTCAGCTTGCAGGCCCGCTCCAGGAGCCGCGAGTGCAGGTAGAAGACGTCGCCGGGGAAGGCCTCGCGGCCCGGTGGGCGCCGCAGCAGCAGGGACATCTGCCGATAGGCGTCGGCCTGCTTGGACAGGTCGTCATAGATGCACAGCGCGTGCTGGCCCGAGAACAGGAAGTACTCGGCCATGGCCGCGCCCGCGTATGGCGCGAGGTACTTCAGCGGCGCGGACGCGGACGCCGTCGCGGCGATGACCGTCGTGAACTCCATGGCACCGGCGGCCTTGAGCCGCTGGACGACCTGCGCGATCGTCGACGCCTTCTGGCCGATGGCGACGTAGAAGCACTGCACGCCCTGGCCGCGCTGGTTGATGATCGTGTCGACGGCGATCGTCGTCTTACCGGTCTGGCGGTCGCCGATGATCAACTCGCGCTGGCCGCGGCCGATCGGGATCAGGGCGTCGATCGCCTTGATGCCCGTCTGCAGCGATTCGGTAACCGGCTGGCGCTGGACCACGCCCGGGGCCTTGAACTCGACAGGGCGATACTCGGTGGCATCGATCGGGCCGAGGTCGTCGAGCGGATTGCCGAGCGGGTCGACGACCCGTCCCAGCAGCGCCGGACCGACCGGCACCTGAATCACCCGGCCGGTACGCCGGACCGTGTCGCCCTCCTTGATCAGCGTGTCCTCGCCGAGCAGCACGACGCCGACGTTGTCCTCTTCGAGGTTCAACGCGAGCCCCGTGACGCCGTGCGGCAGCTCCAGCATCTCGAGGGCCAGACACGACTGCAGGCCATGGACGCGGGCGATCCCGTCGCCGACCTGGAGGACCGTACCGACTTCCTCAACGTCCACCTGGCCCCGGTATTCCTCGATCTGCTCGCGCAGGACCTTGGTGATCTCGTCAGGTCGCAGCTTCATCGGTCTCGTCGTCCCTTTCGTATCGGTCGGTTCAGGCGCTGTCGGCGACAACCGCGTCGCGCACGGGAGCGCGCAGCATCGATGCACGCAGGTCGGCGAGGCGCGTGCGCACCGACGCATCCACCACGGAGCCGTCGGTCTCAATCACGACGCCGCCCATGATCTCTTCGTCAACGACGGTGTCGACGTCGATGGCGCGCCCGACGCGCTCAGACAGCTGCGTCACCAGGCGCTCGCGCAGGTCCGGGGGCAGTGGGACGGCCGTGCGGATGCGCACGCGCAGCCGCCCTTCCGCCGCGGCGACGCGTGCGGCGAGCGCATCGGTGATCGCGCCGAGCTCGGCGGCGCGCCCGCGGTCGAGCAGGATCTGCATGAAGTTGGCCACGAGGGGGTTGGCGTCTCGCAGGAGTCGCCCCACGACGTCCTTCTTGATCCGCGTCTCGAACTCGGGGTTGGTCAGCAGGTCGCTCAGTTCCGGGCTCTCGTCGACCGACGCACGGAAATCGGCGAGCTGCGCGAGCGACCTCGGCGACCGACCCCTGGTCGACCGCGGATTCGTACAGCGCTTCGGCATATGTGACGGCGACACTCACGAGGATGCGCTCCTACGCCTTCGTCAGTTTCGAGAGGTCCGCTTCGTCGAGGGCGTCCTCGATCAGACGGCGGTGATCGGAATCGGTGAGGGCACCCCGGGTGGCGGTCTGGGCGGCGGCGATCGCGAGGTCGACGACGCCGTCGCGAAGCCCTGACGCGGCCTGCCGGGCCTGGGCTTGGAGCTGCGTGTCCTGGTCCGCGAGGACCCGCTCGCGCTGCTCCTGCGCGTTGGCGATCAATTCCGCGCCGCGCCGCTCGCCGTCCTTGCGCCCGCGCTCGCGCAAGACGTCGGCTTCCTTCTGCGCCGCGCTGAGCCGCTGCTTGTACTCGTCAAGCAGCTGCAGGGCCTCGTCGCGGCTGCGTTCGGCCTCGTCGATGCTCTGTGCGATTTCCTGACGGCGGTTCTCGATCGCCCGGGCGACGGGAGGGAACACGTACTTGCTCAGCACGTAGCAGGCACAACCCAAACGTCACGAGGGTCCAGATCATCAGCCCCGGGCTCGGGGCCAGGAGCGGATTCGTCGCTTGGACTACGTGGATGTGCTGGAGCGCCACCGGCATCTGACTAGCCAATGAAGAAGGCGACGAAACCCATCAAGAGCGCGTAGAAGGTGATGGCCTCGGTAAGGGCCAGGCCCAGGAAGGTCAGCGAGAGCAGCTCGCCGCGCAGTTCGGGCTGGCGGGCGACCGCCTCGACCGTCTTACCCATGATGTACCCGACGCCGACGCCGGGACCGATCGCGCCCAAGCCCGTCGACAGACCCAGCGTGAGGGTCTTGGCGGCGTTGAGGCCGATATCTGATGCGCTGCCGTTCAGAGCCATGGTTCTCCTTGATCTACTTCAGTATCAGTGCGGCGCTTCGATCGCGTAGCCGATGTAGATGCCGCTCAGCAGGGCAAAGATGAAGCCCTGGAGTCCTGCGATGAGCACCCACTCGAGCACGTAAAAGAAGAGGGCGAAGGGAATGGCGACAAGGCCGAGGAAACTGCCGGTTAGGACGGCGAAGCCCGCGGCCATGATGATCAACAGGTGGCCCGCCAGCATGTTCGCGAACAACCGGACCGAGAGGCTCACCAGCCGCAGGATCTGCGACAGGATCTCGATGGCGAAGATGAACGGCTTCAGGCCCCGCGGTGCTTCCGGCTCCATCGTCTTGATGTAGCCGCGCGATCCGTGGGTACGCACGCCGACGATGTGCGTGATCAGGAACGTCATGATCGTGAGCGCAAGCGTGACGTTGATGTTCGCGGTTGCCGCGTACAGGCCGAAGTCCGGCAGCGACGACACCCCCAACCCGCTGTGCTCGCCGGAGATCGGCAAGGGGAAGAAGCTGATCAGGTTGTTGATCGCGATGAACAGGAACAGGGTCGTGACGTAGGGGAACCAGGTCGGCATCGCCTGTGGCGGCAGCGACACCTTGGCGATCTGGGTCTCGGCGAACTCGTAGGCGAGCTCCAGCACGTTCTGGCCGCGAGATGGACGTGAGCGTAGCCCGGCCCGCACGATCAGCGGCGCGATCACGCACAGGATGAAGGTCGTGATCAGCAGGTAGATCACGGCTTTGTTGATCGACAGGTCGATCGGGCCGATCTTGATCTCGATGTACGGCTCGGTCTTGAACTCGGTCGACGGGTCGAACTTCGCGTTCGCGGAGGCGACCGCCGGAATCGCGAGCAGGCCGGCCGAGGCGGCGACCAGCACCGCGCGAACACGAGCGCGCGTCATGAGTCGGCGGGGCCCTGCGGGGTCGGCGTCTGGTGCTCGCGCTCCTGGATGCTGAACAACATCACCCGGCCCATCAGGTCAAACGAGAACGCCGCGAGGAAGACCGCGGCGGCCGTCAGGCCGATCGGGTGCGAGATCCGCGCCGCGATGATGTACAGGATGATGACCACCGTGAATGCGCGCCCCATCATCGACACGCCGGCCACGCCCACGGCTGCCTTCTGGCCGGAGTTCAGCGCGAACTTGGTCATCATGTTGGAGGCGGTCCAGTTCACCACCCACAGGAGCGTTCCCACGAGCCATCCAACCAGCGGCCCGCCCAGCAAGAGCACCACCGGCAAGGCGACCACGCAGATAATGAGCCCAAGGATCGCCGCCGCGAAGGGACCCGCCCCGTCGCGCGGCTGCGGATAGACGTGCACGGTCATGCGCGTCCGTCGGCTGGGAAGTTGGCTCGGAGCGAGGTCAGAACTCCTTCGGGCTCGTCAAGACCCGCAGGTGGGGTCACCGAACTGCGGGCGGCGCGGAGTATGCCATGAAGTCCCGACAACGGCAATGCCCGCCGATCGGCAATTGTCCCTTCTCGCGGACGCCCTCGATCTGCGCGTTTCGGAGGGTGGCGGCACCGGTGCGCGGACGCTTCCTAGACGGGCGTGTTCTCCCGCGAGCGACTGCCGGCGCGGTCCCGCACGATCTTCACCACCGGGGTACTGCGCCACTTGAGGATCTCCAGCACGTAGATCAGGTACACGGCGGCCGCGACCGACAGCGCGATGAAGAACCCGATGGTGATCGCGCCGGGCAGCGACCAGCCGCCCGACGGGGTCCGGTACGGGACGAAGCGGATCACCAGGGCCAGGATGCCCAGCAGGGCGCACCAGCCATACATGGCGAGCACCGTCTTGCGCTGCCCCCAGCCGATGGTGAAGAACCGGTGGTGGAAATGGCTGCGATCGGCCATGTAGACCGGCTGGCGGTTCTTGATGCGGCGCATGATCACGAACGAGGTATCGAGGATCGGGATCGCCAGCACCAGCAGCGGACCCAGCAGGGCGACGGTCGCGGCGCTCTTGACCACTCCGTTGACCGCCACCCCGGCGATGACGAACCCGAGGAACATCGAGCCGCTATCGCCCATGAACACGCGCGCCGGGTGGAAGTTGAACACCAGGAATCCCGCGCAGGCACCCGCAATCGCCGCGGCAAGGATCGCCGGGTCGGCGCGGTTGAGCGAGGCCGCCAGGATCGCGAAGTTGACCGCGGCCAGACCGGCCACCCCCGCAGCCAGCCCGTCCATCCCGTCGATGAAGTTGATCATGTTGACGATCGCGACGAACCACAGAATCGTCAGCGGGTACTGCATGTCGCCGAGGTTGAATGCGCCGAGCACCGGCAGGGTGATGTGATCGATCGTCAGACCCGCCGACACCGGGACTGCCGCACAGGCGATCTGCCCGGCCAGCTTCACGATCGGATCGAGCCCGAAGATGTCGTCGACGGCGCCCAGGACCCCAACCAGGACGGCGCCCACGAGCAGCGCCCGGGCCGCCGGATCCGCGGGCAGGTAGTACACGCTCGGCACCAGGACCGCACCCATGATCGCCAGGCCGCCCAGCCTCGGGGTCGGGCGGGTGTGGATGCGCCGCCCCGAGGGGATGTCGACGGCACCGACCCGGCGGGCGAACATCGAGGCAAGCGGCGTGAGCCCGATCGCCACCGCGGCGGCGGCAATCGCACAGAGCATCGGAATGACTGTAGTGGTCACGTCACGCGCCCCCGATCGCACACGCGGCGATCTTGCACTCTGTCCGGCCCACCCGCGACCGGCGGATATGGATTCTAGTTTCCGCTGGCGTTCCCTGCTGAAATCCGTGCGCGGCTGCGGTGCCGCTGCACCGCGCCGACCAGGCGCAGGCTCCAGCCCACGGGGATGATGCGCGTGGCGACGTAGGCCAGGTGCGCGATCTTCCCGGTCGCGACGACCGTCCGCCCGGTCTCGGCGGCCGCCAGGCTGCGGGCGACCACGTGCTCGGCCGTATCGATCGGGGCGAGCTTGGGCCAGCCGGATCGGCCGCCGCCCCCGTCGGTGAGGGCACGGGAGAACCCGGTGGCCGTCGGCCCGGGGCACACGGCCAGCACGCCCACCCCGGTTCCCCGCAGTTCCTCGGCGAGCGCGCGCGCGAAGTGCAGTTCGAACGCCTTCGTGGCGCCGTAGGTCGCCATGAACGGCACCGGGTGCCAGGCGGCCGCCGAGCTGATCACCGTGATCTGGCCGCGTCCCCGGGCACGCATGCCCGGCACCAGCTCCCGGGCGAGATCGACGACGGCCATGCAGTTGAGCCGGACCATGCGGTCCTCGCGCGCGCGGTCGGCGGCGGCGAAGGGCCCGAGCGACCCGAACCCGGCATTGAGGACCGCAACGGCGATCTCGCGGCCGGCGACGGCGGCACGACACTCGGCGAGCCCCGCCTCGGTGGCGAGGTCGCATGCAACGATCTCGACCGCGACGCCGTGGCGGGCGACCAGCTCCGCGCGCAACGCATCGAGGCGGTCGCGGCGGCGCGCGGCAACGATCAGATCGTGCCCGCGCGCGGCCAGCGCCCGGGCAAATGCCTGACCGAGCCCGGACGACGCCCCGGTCACGAGGGCCGGACCGGGGACGATCACCCGTCCGTCCGCCGCGGCCGGACGGAGGAACGCAGGCTCATGCGATGGCCGACCCCGAGAGCAGCCGCGGGTAGAGCGGGAAGCGATCGGAGATCGCCCGCGAGCGCTCACGCAGGACCCCCAGCTCCGCGTCGGAGACCTCGGGTTGCAGCGCCGCCGCGATGACCTGGGCGATCTCGGCCATCTCCGGCTCCTTGAGCCCGCGGGTCGTGAGCGCAGGCGTCCCGATCCGCAGGCCGGAGGTCACCGTCGGGGGCCGCTCGTCGAACGGGATGCCGTTCTTGTTGACCGTGATCCCGGCCCGGTCGAGACGCACCTCCGCGTCGGCGCCGGTCAACTCGGTCCCCGACAGGTCCACCAGCACGAGGTGGTTGTCCGAGCCGCCGGTCACCAGCGAAACCCCGCCGGCCAGCAGCCCGTCGGCGAGCACGCCGGTGTTGATGACCACCTGGCGTTGACGCTCGCGGAACTCGTCGGTGAGCGCGTGGCCGAGTGCGACCGCCTTGCCCGCGATCACGTGCATCAGCGGACCGCCCTGCAATCCCGGGAACACGGCACGATCGATGGCGCTGGCCAGATCCGCGCGGCACATGATCATCCCGGCGCGTGGACCGCCGAGGCTCTTGTGCAGGGTCGTCGTGGTGATGTCGGCGACGCCGATCGGGCTCGGGTGGACGCCCGCGGCCACGAGACCGGACACGTGGGCCATGTCGACCATGAACAGCGCACCGACCTCGTCGGCGATCGCACGGAAGGCGTCGAAGTCGATGATCCGCGGGTACGCCGAGGCGCCCGCGACGATCAGCCTGGGCCGCAGGTCGCGCGCCATCTGGGCGACCTGGTCCATGTCGATGCGACAGTCCTCGCGGCGCACCCCGTAGTGGTGAAACTCGTACAGGCGCCCCGAGAAGTTGACCTTGAGCCCGTGCGAGAGGTGTCCGCCATGGGCCAGCGCCATCGCCAGGACGCGGTCGCCGGGGGCCAGTACGGCCTGGTAGGCCGCCTCGTTCGCCGTCGCGCCCGAATGCGGCTGCACGTTGACGTGCTCGCAGCCGAAGACCTCGGTCGCGCGTTCGATCGCGAGTTCCTCGACCTGGTCGACGATCTCGCAGCCCCCGTAGTAGCGGCGATGCGGGAGCCCCTCGGCGTACTTGTTGGTCAGCACCGACCCCACCGCTTGGAGCACCGCTTGGCTGGTGAAGTTCTCGCTGGCGATCATCTCGAGCGTCTCGGCTTGACGTTCGAGCTCCGCCCGCAGCAGTCGGGCGACGTCGGGATCAACCTCACCGATGTCCTGCGACAGATAGCTGCTCTCGTCGGCAAAGCTCACCGGGCTGCCCCTTCTTCGGTCGGATGCGAATACCCCTCGAGGGTACACGCCGCGGCGCCCGGAAGCCGCCCGCGGCGGGCTCACGCGCGCCGCGCCATCACCACCCGCGGCAGACCGGCCAGATCCTCCCGCACCTGCGTGTCGGTGAACCCTGCGGCCGCCAACAGCGCGCGGGCGGCATCGGCCTGTCGTTCCCCGATCTCACAGACGATGGCACCGCCCGGACGCAGGTACGCGCCCGCCTCGGCGGCGATGCGGGCGATCGCCTCGTCGCCGCGCGGGCCGCCGACCAGCGCCGCGCGCGGCTCGAAGCCAAGCTCGGGAGGCGACGCGGCGAACTCGGCCTCGGACAGGTACGGCGGGTTGGCGGCCACCACGTCGAACGCACGGCCCTCCAGTGCGGCGAAGCCGTCCGAGCGGCACCACTCGACCGTGAGCCCGAGCCGCGCGCCGTTGGCCCGGGCCAGCGCGAGGGCGTCGCCCGAGGCGTCGATCGCGGTCACCACGAGGCCCGGGCCCTCGTCGGCCAGCGCCAACGCGATGGCGCCGCTGCCCGTCCCCCAGTCGAGCACCGCCGCACCCGGTGCGGCGAGCTCGAGCACCCACTCGACCAGCACCTCGGTCTCCGGACGCGGAACGAGCACCGCCGGCGAGACCTCCAGGTCGAGGCGGCGGAACGCCCGGTGCCCGAGGATGTAGGCCATCGGCTCGCGGCGGCCGCGGCGCGCGACCAATGTCCGTGCATCGGCGAGCTCGGCGGTGGTCAGCGGCCGGTCGAACTCGGTGTACAGCTCAAGGCGCGTGAGCCCGAGCGCGTGCGCGATCACCAGATCCGCGTCGAGGCGCGCACTCGGAGCGCCGACGCCCGCGAAGTACCGAGCACTGCGGCGCACGACCTCGCCGATCGTCAGGGGCGCAGCGGCCATCAGCGCCTCCCGACGCCCACCGATACCGCCAAGCTCACTCCACCCCGGCGGCGTGGGTCTCCAGCAGCTGGCGGCGCTCCTCGGCGGCCAGCGCGGCGGTCAGATCACCGAGATCGCCCTGCAGCACGGCTTCGCGCAGCTGGACGGTCAGGCCGACGCGATGGTCGGTGACGCGGTTCTGGGGGTAGTTGTAGGTTCGCACCTTCTCGGCGCGGTCCCCGCTGCCGAGCTGCTCGCGGCGCGCCGAGCTGATCAGCGCCGCCTGCTCGGCCAGGGCGCGCTCGTACAGCCGCGCCCGCAGGACCCGCATGGCGCGCTCGCGGTTCTGCAACTGGCTTTTCTCGTCCTGCATCGAGACCACGATCCCGGTCGGCACATGGGTGATGCGCACCGCCGAGTCGGTGGTGTTGACGCTCTGGCCGCCCGGGCCGCTCGAGCGGTAGACATCGATCTTGAGGTCGTTCTGGTTGATCTGGATGTCGACGTCCTCGGCCTCGGGCAGCACGGCGACCGTCGCCGTCGATGTGTGGATTCGCCCCTGGCTCTCGGTCTCGGGCACCCGCTGGACGCGATGCACGCCCGCCTCGTGCTTGAAGACCGAGTACGCGCCGGTGCCCTTGATGGCGATCGTGACGTCCTTGACGCCGCCGGCGTCGGCCGAGCTCATCGACAATTGCTCGGTCCGGAAGCCGCGTCGCTCGGCGTACTTGACGTAGATCTCCAGGAGCTGGCGCGCGAACAGCGCCGCCTCTTCGCCGCCCGCGGCGGCGCGGATCTCGACGATCACGTCCTTGTCGTCGTTGGGATCCGGCTCGACCATCGCCTCGCGGATCTGCGGCTCGAGGGACTGCATCTCCTCCTCGGCCTCGTGCAGGAAGCTGCGCAGGTCCTCGTCGTCGTCGACCGCCAGGAGCTCCGCGGCCTCGTCGGCGCGCGCGGCGGCGTCGCGCCACTGCGCGACCAGCGCCGATCACGGGAGCCAGCGAGGACCAGCGCCGGTTGACGTCGGCGTAGCGTGCGCGATCGCCGGCCAGCGCAGGGTCGGACAGCGCGGTCTGCGAGCTCGTCGCGCGTACGTTCGATCTGTTCGACCAGCCCGGTGATCCCGGTGCTCACATCATCCCCAGGTGCCGCGATCCACGCCGCCACGGTGCGGCAGCCGTCCCATCGTGGACGCGACGGTCGCTAGTCGCGCGCCCTCTGGCGGCGGGCCAGCTTGCGCTGGAAGCGCTCCACACGGCCACCGCTGTCGATGAGCTTCTGCTTGCCGGTGTAGAACGGGTGGCACTGGTTGCAGATCTCAACCTTGATCGACTCCTTGGTGGAACGCGTCTCGAACGAGTTGCCGCAGGAGCAGACGACCTTGGTGACCACGTAGTCCGGGTGAATGTCGGGCTTCATGAGCTGGCTCTCTCTCAGGACTGAGCGCCGACGGAATGTGCGTCGGCCAGTATCGAGTGTAGCGCAGGCGGGTTTCGCGGCCCCGCCGAAGCGGCCCTGCATCATGCCAGGTCCCGCATCGATGCGCGGACCGGCGCCCGGCCGGCGGGGCGTGTGCGAGCCCGCGCAGGTCCCTGCGCCCACGTTCGCGGCGACAACCGGCCCTCCCGGCCGCGAATTTTGCCCGCCGGGCCGCGCCGAAGGCGAATCGGTCCTCTAGGATTGCGGGTCGAATAGCTGCGATGGGAGGACGATGAAGATCGCCGTCTGTGTGAAGGAGGTACCGGATGCCGGACCCCTTCGCCGGATCGACCCCGCGACCAAGCGGATCGATCGTTCCGGAGATAGGTCGCTGAACACCTACGACCTCAACGCGATTGAGGAAGCACTGCGCCTGAATGAGGCCGGCGGCGGCGGGGAAGTCGTCCTCGTCTCCATGGGCCCGGAGCGCGCGTTGGAATCGCTGCGCAAGGGCCTGGCCATGGGTGCCGGCCGTGCCGTGCTGGTCTCCGACGGCGCCGCCGCCGGCTCGGACCTGGTGGCAACGAGCTTCGTGCTGGCCGAGGCCCTCAAGCGCGAGGCGCCCGATCTGGTGCTGTTCGGCCAGCAGGCCGGCGACTCCGACGGCGCCGTGCTGTGGGCGGCCGTCGCCGATCGGCTCCAGCTGCCGGTCATCTCGCAGGTCTCGGAGCTGACGACCGACGGGGGCAGCGTGACCGCCAAGCGCCAGACCGAGTTCGGCTACGACACCATCCAGGCGCCGCTGCCGGCGGTCCTGGCCGTCTCGGATGCCCTCAACGAGCCGCGCTACCCGTCGCTCAAGGGGATCATGGGCGCCAAGAAAAAGCCGCAGGAAGTGCTCTCGCTGGCGGACCTCGGCGTCGCCGCGGACCGGGCCGGCGAGGCCGGCTCGCGCACCGTGGTCAACGCGCTCAACCCGCCCGCCTCGCGCGGCGACACGCAGAAGATCGAAGACGATGGGTCCGCGGCGGAGAAGGTCCTCGAGTACCTGATTGAAAGGAAGCTGGCGTGAGCACACTCGTCTTCCTCGAGCACCACGGCTCCGCCATCCAGAAGGCGTCGCTGGGCGTGCTCAGCAAGGCCGCCGCGCTGGACCCGGACACCTCCGGGGTCATCATCGGTGCGGACGTCGGCGGACTGGCCGCCGAAGCGGCCCGCTACGGCGCCGCGCGCGTGTTCATCGCCGACGACGCCAGCCTCGCCGCCCCGCTGCCGCAGGGCCGTGTCGACGTCATCGCCGAGCTGGTCAAGGCCAACGGCTTTGCCAACGTGCTCTTCGGCGCGTCGGTGCTGGCTGCAGACATCGCCGGCGGCCTGTCCGCGCGCCTGGACGCCGGCCTCAACTGGGACCTCACCGACCTCGAGATCGAGGGGGGCACCCTGGTCGGCAAGCGCTCGGCGCTCGGCGACACCGTGCTGGTCGACGTCGCCTGGTCGGCCGAACCACGCCTCGGCCTGGTCCGGGCCGGCTCGTTCGAACCGACCGAGACCGCGGGCGCCGGCGCGGTCGAGCAGATCGGCGTCACGCTGCAGGATTTCTCCACGAAGGCCAAGATGGTCGAGCAGGCACACGCCGAGCAGACCGGTCCGTCGATCGAAGAGGCCGACATCCTCGTGGCCGGCGGCCGCGGGGTCGGCTCGCCCGAGGCCTTCAAGGAACTGGAGGACCTGGCCGGCGCGCTCGGCGGCGCGGTCGCGACGACCCGCGCGGTCGTGGACTCGGGCTGGTACCCGTACCAGACCCAGGTCGGCCAGACCGGCAAGACGGTCGCACCGAAGCTGTACATCGCGTGCGGCATCTCCGGTGCCATCCAGCACAAGGTCGGCATGCAGAGCTCACAGGTGATCGTGTCCATCAACAAGGACCCGAACGCCGCGATCTTCGACTTCAGCGACCTGGCCGTGGTGGGCGACCTCCACGACATCGTCCCCAAGCTGACGTCCCTGGTGGCCGCGCGCAAGGGCTGATCGGCGGTCTCCGCGCCCGCTCGTTGCCGGGCGGGCGCGGTGCGACCGGCAGCACTGCGGGCTAGTGGCCCTCGAACCGGGCGGACCGCTTCTCCAAGAACGCGGCCATGCCCTCGCGCTGGTCCTGGGTCGTAAACGCCAGCGCGAACGCATCGAGCTCGCGGGCGAGGTGCCCGCGCAGGTCGCCTTCGAGGGCAAGGTTGATGACTTCCTTGGCCGCGGCAATGGCCCAGGTCGGCTTGGTCGCGATCTGCTCGGCGAGCGCGATGGCCTTGCCCATCAGCTCCTCGTGCGGGTAGACGTGATTCGCCAGGCCGATCACGTGGGCCTCGGCGGCCGGGCACATCCGGCCGGTGAAAATCAGCTCCTTGGCGAACCCCGGACTGGTCGCGCGCGCCAGGCGCTGGGTACCGCCCCAGCCCGGCATGATGCCGAGGTTCACCTCGGGCTGCCCGAAGCTGGCACGCTCCGAGGCGAGGCGGATGTCGCACGCCAGGATGAACTCGCACCCGCCGCCGAGCGCATACCCGTTGACGGCGGCGATGATCGGGCGCGGGAACGACTCCACGCGGTTGATCACCTGGTGGCCGCGCTGCGCGTACGCACGGGCCTCGAGGGCCGTCGCCTCGCGCATGGCCCCGATATCGGCGCCCGCGCTGAAGGCCTTCTCGCCCGCGCCGGTGATGATCAGCGCGCGAATCTCGGTGTCGCGCTCGACGACGTCGAGCACCCCGTCCAGCTGGTCGAGCATCTCGAGCGAGAGTGCGTTGAGCGCCTCGGGCCGGTTGAGGGTGACGATCCCCACCGGACCCTGGCGTTCGAAGTCAACGGGCAAGCTAAGCCTCCTCAAGAGCGAACGGTCGGTCCGTGCGTCGGACGCGACCCGGACATGCGCGATGGGTGTCGGCGCCCGGTGTGATCCGCATCCGGCGGGGGGAGCGGGCAGTATACGCCGAGTCCCTCGCGCCGCGGTGCGCGCCAGCCAGATTGGAGTCCGATGCAGACGACCCTCAAGAAGTCGACCGACCCTCTCTCGGTCGGCGCCGACGCGATCGTCGTGTTCGTCCCGCAGCCGGTCGTCGCGTCAGGGTCGGTGGCCGCGGCCGATCTCGCCCTCGACGGGCTCGTCGGCGCCTGCATCGCCGATGGCGAGATCACCGGCGAGACCGGTCAGATCAGCGTCATCCACACCGGCGGGCTCGTCGGCGCGCCGCGGCTGGTGGTCGTCGGGGTCGGTGACGGCAGCGTGGACGCCTGGCGTCAGGCCGGACGCGCGGCCGGCGCGCGCCTGCGGGCCATCAAGGCGCGTACCGTGGCGCTCTCCCCCGACGACGCCGACGTCGCGCGCGTGACGGCACTCGTCGCAGGGGTGGGCTTCGGCGCATACCGGTTCGACCGCTACAAGACCGCACCACCCGAGCCCGAGCTGGCCGAGCTGCGGGTCTACTCGGTGGTCCTGACGCCGGCGCAGCTGCGCCGCGCGAGCCGGCTGGCCGGGGCGGTTGCGGCCGCGCGCGACCTCGCCAACACGCCCGCCAACGATCTCACCCCGACCGCGCTGGCCGCCAGGGCGGCCGAGCTCGCCGACCAGACGGCGGGACTCGAGTGCGAGGTGCTCGAGCGCAAGGACCTCCAGAAGCTCGGCGCGGGGGCGCTGCTCGCGGTGGCCCAGGGCTCGGCCGAGCCCCCGAAGCTGATCGTGCTGCGCTACACACCCAAGCGCCGCGCCGGATCGGGCGAGGTGCTCGGCCTGGTGGGCAAGGCCGTCACGTTCGATACCGGTGGGATCTCGATCAAGCCCGCCTCTGGGATGGAGGAGATGAAGCTCGACATGGCCGGCGGCGCGGCCGTGGTCGAGGCCGTCGGCCTGATCGCACAGCTCGGTCTGCCGGTCGAGGTGGTCGCCGTCGTGCCCGCGACCGAGAACATGCCCAGCGGCACCGCGACCCGGCCCGGCGATGTCGTGCGGGCGCTGAACGGCAAGACGATCGAGGTCATCAACACCGACGCCGAAGGCCGCCTGATCCTGGCCGACGCACTGACCTACGCGGCAACCGTGGCAGGCGCCACGCGGCTGCTGGACTTCGCCACCCTGACCGGCGCGATCGTCGTCGCACTCGGCGAGGTCTACGCCGGCCTGTTCGGCAGCGACGAGGCCTGGACCGAGTCCGTACGCACGGCGGGCGTGGCGTCCGGGGACCTGTGCTGGCCGATGCCGCTGCACACGGGCTACGCCCCCCTGATCAAGAGCAAGGTCGCTGACCTGTCCAACGCCGCCGCCAAGCGCCAGGCCGGCGCGGTCTACGCGGCCCAGTTCCTGCGCGAGTTCACCGACGGCCGACCCTGGTGCCACGTGGACATCGCGGGCACCGGGATGGTCGAGGGTGCCGGGACGGGCTTCGGCGTCGGCCTGATGCTGGCCGCGGCTGAGCAACTCGCCCACGCGCCTCGGCACTAGCACCGCCAGATCGGGCGGCCGATGCCGGGCCCGATGGCGGTGCTAGTCCGCGCCGAGCTCCTGGAGCACGCCGGCCATCGCCACCAGCAGCTCGGCGTTCTCATCAGGACGGCCGATCGTGATCCGCAGCGCGTCCGGGGCGCCGAAGGGCCCGGTCGGACGCACGATGATCCCGCACGCAAGCAGCGCCTGGTTGATCCGGGCCGCCCGCTCGACGGACCCCATGCCGACCAACAGGAAGTTGCCGTATGACGGTAGGGGCGCGAACCCCAGCGCGCGCAGGCCGGCGTCGACCAGGCCGCGTTCGGCGCCGACCTCGGCGACCCGGCGGGCCAGCTGCCCCTCGGTGTCGGCGAGACTCGCGACCGCGGCCGCTTGGGCCAGCCCGTTGACATCGAACGCGTTGCGGACCCGGCCCAGCAGGGTGACCAGGTCCGGCGGCCCAACCAGGTACCCGACCCGCAGCCCCGCCAGGGCATATGCCTTCGAGAAGGTGCGCGTCACGACCAGGCGCCCGCCGTCGCGGATCAGCCCGACCCCATCATGGCCGCTGCTTGGCAGGTACTCGAAGTAGGCCTCGTCGAGCACGGGCAGCACGTGCCCGGGCAGCGCATCGATGAAGCCGGCCAGCGCCCGCGCGTCAACCGCGCCGCCGGTCGGGTTATTGGGGCTCACCACCACCACGAGCTTGGTGCGCGGCGTGATCGCCGCCGCCAGGGCGGCGAGATCGTACGCACCGTCCGGGCCCAGCGGCGCGGCCTGGACCTCGGCGCCCTGGATCGCCGCGCCGTGGCGCCAGGACACGAAAGAGGGCCAGCCCATCGCCAGGCCGTCGCCGCGGTCCAACAGCGCGAGGCACAGCAGCTTGATCAGGCTGTCGACCCCGTTGCCGACGAGGATGCTGTCGGGGGCCACGCCCAGCCGCGTCGCGAGCGCGTCCCGCACCGCCCAGCTGCCGGGATCCGGGTAGCGCCGCTGGTCGGACGCCGCGCGGGCGATCGCCTCGAGCGCGCCGGGAAACGGGGGGTACGCGCCCTCGTTGGAGGCGAGTTTGATGATCCGCTCGAGCCCGAGCTCTCGCCGGACGTCATCGATCGGCCGACCCGGCTCGTAGGGGCTCACTCGTGCGAGGGCGGGGCGCGCGATGCCCTCGGGAAGACGCGGTCGGCTGCTCACGGCGAGCGATGCTACCAGCGGCGCGGACCGCGGCCCGGGGGCTATGCTCAAACGGTGCCAGAGACCCCCACATACGGGCTGTTCGTGCTGAATCTGGTGCTGCTGCCCGGGGAGCGCGTACCGCTGCACATCTTCGAGCCCAGATACCGCCAACTCTTCGCCGATTGCGTGCTCGAGGACGCCCCGTTCGTCCTGCTGTACTCCGAGGACGAGGCCACCGCGTCGGTCGGCTGCACCGCCCGTTTCGACGAGGTACTCGAGCGCCACGACGACGGGCGGATCAGCGTGGTCGTGCGCGGGGTCGAGCCGGTCGAGATCGTCCGTGAGGCCAACGGGCACCTGTACTACAGCGCCCAGTGCCGCCCATGCATCGACGACCCCGTCCGCGTCGACCAGGAGCGCTCGACCCAGGCCGCGGCGCGCTTCGTCGCGCTCGCCGCGGAGATCACCGGGCTCGCGGAGGCGCCCGAGGGCCAGGACGGGGTGCCGCTGTCCTACGTGCTCGCCGCCCACGTGGAGCTGCCGGCTCGCGTCAAGCAGGCGCTGCTGGAAACCCGCGACGAGAACGCACGCCTGGACCTGGTCATCCGCGCTCTCGATCGCGAGCTGGCCGCGGTCGAGCGCGCCCGCCTTGCGGCCGAGCGCGCGCCGACCAACGGCAAGGTCCCACACGATTGAGCGACACGGCGCAACCGGGCGCGCCCCCGCGTAGGCACCTGTGCGATCGGCACCTGCGGCCTGGTGTGGGTCGAGGGACCCGACGCCGCCAGCTTCCTGCACGGCCTGGTGACCTGCAGCGTCACCGACCTCCCCGTCGGCGCGGGCCGGCTGGCGTTGCTGTTGGACGCCAAGGGCCACATCGGGGTACAGCTGCAGATCGTGCGTGACGCCGAGACCGGCTTTACGCTCATCACCGACGCCGAGTCCGCCGCAGCACTCGTCGCGGACCTCGAGCGATTCCACTTCTCGGAGGACCTCGAGATCCTGGGCCCGGAGAGCTCGCCGCAGCTGGTCGTCGCCACGCCCGCCCCACCCCCGGGCGGCGGGGTCGCCGCGCCGGGGTGGATTCCCGGCACCTGGACCGTCGTGTCCGACGACCCGGCTGCGCTCGCGGCGCGACTCGGCTGCACACCCGTCGGCATCGATGGGCTGGAGCGCGTCCGGATTCGCGCGGGCATCGCCCGAGTCGGGACCGATACCGCGGCCACGACGCTCGTGCAGGAGGTCGGCTTCCAGGACCGCGCGGTCGACTTTGCCAAGGGGTGCTACCTGGGTCAGGAGACGGTCGCGCGCGCCCAGCACCGCGGGCAGGTGCACCGCGCGCTCCGCGGACTGGTCGCCGATGCCCCGCTGCCGGCGGGCGCCGAAGTCCGGTACGCCGAACGCACGGTCGGGACGATCGGATCGGTCGCGTCCGATCCGGAGCTCGGGGTCATCGCCCTCGGCATCCTGCGGCGCGAGGTGCCCGACGGCGCCACGGTGCGTGTCGGGCCCGAGGGCGTCCCGGCGACCGTGCGACCCCTCCCGTTACAATGAACCCGCGCCGGATGCGCGACATGCTGGGGCCGGCCGGCGCCGCCGCGCTCGCCTCGGCGGCGCACATCATGGCCGAGACCTACCCGGAGGCCGGCGAGCTCTCGCTGACCTGGTCGAACTGGACCGTCCGGGAATGGAACTTCACCTTCGCACGACACGCCCCGCCGGGCCGCCTGGTCATCCATCTGCCCCACGACGGGGGCCCGGTCCTGATCGACGAGCTCGGTCCGTCCGACCGCGCCGGCGCGGGCCCGCTCGGCGACCTGGAGGCCTAGCCCGGAGGTCGGGCCTACGCGAACACCAGCTCGTCGCCGAGGTCACCCTCGCGGATCGCGGCGGCGACCTTCTCGAGGGCCAGCTCGTGCAGGACCGGGGTCAGGATCTCGGCCGGCGCGTCGAGCGCCGCCGCGTTGCGGACCTGCACGCTGACCCGTCCCACGAAGCAGGTCTTGATGCACACCAGCCGCGCGCCGTCCATGACCTTGACCTGGAAGCCCCACAGCATCGCCGGCCCGTCGGCAAGCGACGTGCGTACGCCCTCGGGCACCAGCTCGTAGGTCGTCCCGTCGTGCTCAACGCTTATCCGGTCGATAGCTCGATCACCTCCCCGGAACCGGCGACCCGGTAGGCGGCGCCGCCGCGGCGCGGGTCGCCCGCGGCCTGCGGCTCGTCGTCCTGCCACCCGACGGCGCTGACGCCCCCGAAGAACAGGTTCTGCCCGCTCCAACGGCGCACGAGGCAGCCCTCGGCCTCGAGGGCCGCCGGCACCTGGTCGGGAACCCCGCCTTCGACGTCGACGCCGCCACGCTCGGGGTGCACGCGCGGCCGCGCCACCGCCCGGTCGATCGGCAGGTCATCGTCGATGATGCCGACCAGCGTCTGCAGGATCGCCGAGCGCAGCCGGTTGGATCCCGCCGAGCCGAGCCCTAGGCACGGTCGCGCACCGTCCGTCACGATCGTCGGCGCCATCATCGAGGTCATCCGCATGCCGGGGGACATGCTGCCAAACCCGCCGGGGTTCAGGTCCTCCTCGCCCATCATGTTGTTGAGCAAGAACCCCGTGCCGGGCACCATCACGCCCGAGGCCGTCCCGTTGCTGCTCGACAGGCTGGCGATCATGCCGTCGCGGTCGATGACGCTGACATGCGTCGTGCCGTTGGGTCCGCGGGTGACCGGCAGGCCGTGCCCGGTGCCCGTGATCGCAGCCCAGTCGGTGAGCCCGGCGTCGGCCACCTCGTGCAGTCGCTGGGCGAACGCCTCCGTGCGCAGGCTGTTGGCGAACTCCCCCGCGCGCACCAGATTGCGGTAGTGCGCGACGACATCCCCGGCCACGGGACGACCGTCCAGGTGCGAGAGCGCCGCGGCGATCAGGACCCCACCCGACGACGGCGGCGGATTGGTGAACACCGTCCGGCCGCGGAAGCGGCCCTCCAGGGGACGTCGTTCGATCACGCGGTACTCGGCCATGTCGGTCGCGGTCACCAATCCCCCGGCCGCCGCGACGCCCTCGACGATGCGCTCCGCCAGCCACCCGCCGGGGCCCATCGACGCGGCCCCGGTGCGCCCGAGCTCCTCGAGCGTCTCGGCCAGCGCCGGGTTCCGGAAGACCTCACCCTCGCCAAGCACGC
Organism: uncultured Thermoleophilia bacterium; assembly: GCA_963773325.1. Lineage (GTDB taxonomy): Bacteria > Actinomycetota > Thermoleophilia > Miltoncostaeales > Miltoncostaeaceae > CAITWD01. The sequence continues at coordinate 440,072 of CAVZAI010000002.1, forward strand.
TCCCGCCTGGCGCGTAGACCGCCGCCGCGTCGGGGGTAAAGCAGAGCATCTCCCCCAGGATCCGGAACAGGAAGGCCGACCGCGGTCCGATCACGACCCCCGTGCGCGCCAGCTCGACGCCCGGTGCGACCAGCTCGGGCAGGCTCATGCGCCCGAATCGCTCCCAGGCGGCGAACAGGCCCTGGAGCATGCCCGGCACGGCGATCGACGCCGGCCCGATGTGAAAGACCTGCTCGGCATCGCCGAACGGCACGGTGAACGCATCCAGATCGGCCGGGTCCAGCCGCTCCCCGTCGGGCCCCAACCCCGGCACCGCCACGAAGAAGTCCAGCACGACCGGGGTCCGGCCGGGTTCGGCGACCATCAGGAATCCGCCGGCGCCAGGGCCCGTAAGCGGTCCCTCGCAGACCGCGCCCGCGAACGCCGCGGCGATCGCGGCGTCGACGGCGCTGCCGCCCTCGGCAAGGATGCGGGCGCCGGCTTGCGCCGACGCCCGATGCCCTGCCGCAACTACCCCGCGATGTGTCGGTCCCGTATCGACGGCGTCAGTCGGCCGAGGGGTCCGAGCCGGCCGGTCCGCCCGCTGGGTCGGGCGCCGCACTCACCGACGCGACCGAGCGGCCGATCGCGCGCGGCACCGACAACGCCGCGAGCGCCTCGGCCTCGGGGTTGGCCGGCGGCGCGGCGCGCACGCCGCTGAAGTTGGCGGCAACGACGGTGACCCACACCTGGCCGGTGAGATCCGGGTCGATCGCCGCACCGAAGATGATGTTCGCGTCCGGGTCGGCGGCGGCGGCCACGATGTCCGCGGCCTCCGAGACCTCCATCAGCGACAGGTCCGGACCACCGGTAATCCCGAGCAGCACGCCCTGCGCGCCGTCGATCGGTGTCTCCAGCAAGGCGGACGAGATCGCCGCTTGGGCGGCCTCGGCGGCGCGGTTGCCGCCGCCGGCGTAGCCGATGCCCAGCAGCGCTTCGCCGGCATCGCGGATCACCGTCCGCACGTCGGCGAAGTCGAGGTTGATCAGGCCGGGCAGGGTGATCATGTCGCAGATGCCCTGCACACCCTGGCGGAGCAGATCGTCGGTGACCTGGAAGGCGTCCACCATGCTCGTACCGCGCTCGAGAACGGTCATCAGGCGGTCGTTGGGGATCACGATCACGGTGTCGGCGGTCTCGTGCAGGCGCACGATGCCCGCGTCGGCCACGAACGTCCGGCGCTTGCCCTCGAACTGGAACGGCTTGGTGACGACCGCGACCGTCAGCGCCCCGAGCTCGCGCGCGATCCGCGCCACCATCGGCGCGCCCCCGGAGCCCATCCCGCCGCCCTCGCCGGCGGCGATGAACACCAGGTCGCTGCCCTTGAGCGTCCGGCGCAGGGCCTCCTCGGAATCACGGATGGCCTGCTCGCCCTTGTCGGGGTCGCCACCGGTGCCGCGGCCCTGGGTCAGTTCGAGTCCCACTGGGATGCGGACGTCGGCGTCGCAGGCATCCAATGCCTGGCGGTCGGTGTTGACCGCGACGAACTCGACCCCGCGGATCCCAGCCTCGACCATCCGGTTGATGGCGTTGCAGCCGGCCCCGCCGACGCCGACGACCCGGATGACCGCGACGTAGCTATTGAGGTTGGGCGCCGGCAAGTCGTCGGTCGGCGCGAACAGCTGCTCGGTGCCGGCCGTGGGGCGCGCTGATTCGGTGCTCCGGAACAGGTTCGACAGCGGGCCTTCGCGCATGCTGGCGCGACCGGAACGAGGGGTCATGCACGTACCTCCTGGGGTACTGGGCTCAGCTCTCGCTCGACCACGAGATGCGCCAGCTGGCGATACCAGCGGGCCGCCTGGCCTTGCGGGTCATACGACATGACGCTGCGGCCGCTCACGGGGGCCTCAGCGAAGCGGATGGTCTTGCCGATGCGGATCGGGTAGACGATGTCGCCAAAGCTCTGGGTGAGCACGTCGATCGCCTCGCGCCCGTGCAAGGTGCGCCCGTCGTACATCGTCGGCAGGATCCCGACGATCGCGATGTCCGGGTTCAGGTGCTCGCGCACCTGCTCCAGCGTGGCCTGCAGCTGGGCGAGTCCGCGCAGCGACAGGTACTCGCACTGGACCGGGACGATCACCCCGTGCGAGGCGACCATGGCGTTGATCGTCAGCAGCCCCAGCGACGGGGGCGTGTCGATCAGGATGACGTCGTATTTGTCCATCAGCGGGCGTAGCGCGCGCTGCAGCGCGCGTTCCCGGCCGATGGTCGCCGTCAGCGCCAGCTCGGCGCCCGCGAGCTCGATGCCGGCCGGTGCGATGTCGACCTCCCGCGCCTGGATCAGATTGGCCATCGGAATCTCGCGCACGAGCACGTCGTACATCGTCAGCGTCAGCTCTTCGACGTCGACGCCCTGGCTCATGGACAGGTTGCTCTGCGGATCCAGGTCCACCGCGAGCACGCGGTAGCCAAGGTCCTTGAGGGCGACCGCCAGGTTGAGGGTCGTCGTGGTCTTTGCGACGCCACCTTTTTGGTTGGCGAACGCCAGTACGCGCGCGGTACGTGACATCGATTGCGCCTCGGCCGGATGGCAGGATGCTGGTCTCAGGACTTCGATGTTGACAATAGGAGTCCTCTCGGCCAGAAGACCAGGCAGCCGGTTCCGGTGGGCCGCTGTTTGCGGCCGGGATCTGTGGGGGGCGTCCGGGCCCGCCCGCGCTAGGCGGGCGGCAGCTCCAGGCGCCGCTGGCCGGCCCACGCGGCCGCCTGGGAGCGCCGCTGGAAGCCGAGCTTGCGCAGCAGCTGGCTGACGTGGTTGCGCACGGTCTTTTCCGACAGGTGCAGGACTTCACCGATGGCACGATTCGTGTACCCCTCGGCGATCAGCGCCAGCATGCGCCGCTCACGGTCGGTCAGACCGGCCAGCTCCGCCTCGGCCTGCTTGGCCGACAGCTCGCGGAACTGCGTCAGGAGCGTGCCGGCGGCACGCGGGTCGAGCGACGACTCGCCGGCCGCGGCGTCGCGGATGGCCTGGATGAGCCGCTCGGCGTCGGCCTGCTTGAGCAGGTAGCCGCTCGCCCCGGCCATCACGGAGCCGACGATCGCCTCCTCGTCCTGGTAGGAGGTCAGCATGACGACGCGAGTCTCGGGGTTGTCGGCCTTGATGCGCCGGCAGGCCTCGACGCCAGAGCCGTCCGGGAGGCGCACGTCCATCAGGACGACGTCCGGGCGCGCCTGGGTCGCCAGGGAGATGGCGTCGCCCACCGTTCCCGCCTCGCCGACGACGCGGAAGCCCGTCGCGTTGGCGAGCACCGTCCTGAGCCCGATGCGCACGACGGCATGGTCGTCGACGATCAGGATCCGGATCGCGTCGGATTGACTGGTTGCCATCTAGGGCATCACCTCTGCTGGGAACGGTTGTGTGAGTGGTGCGACATCCGGGATGTCGCTATCGAGGGGAATGGAGACGACCAGTCGGGTCCCGGGTGACATCTGGTCGACGCTCAGCCGGCCGCCCAGTCGCCGGGCGCGCTCGTGCATGTTGCGCAACCCGAACCCGCCGTGTTCGTCGGCTGCCGGACCGATCCCGCAGCCGTTGTCGCTGATCACCAATTCAAGCTCATCCTGCGCAAACGCCAGCCGGACATCGGTGACGCAGGTTCCCGCATGCCGGGACGCATTGGACAAGGCCTCGCGCAGGATCTGCTCCAGGTGCCTGCCGGCACCTTCCGGCACCGGACCCGAGGATGACATGCCGCGTACTTCGACGCGAACCCGCAGGTCCGTCTCGAGGTCGAATTCACCAGCGATCTCACGCAGTCGGGCGACGATGCCTTCCGGCGTATCGGGGGTTTGGGACAGGTCGGTGATGTAGGAGCGGATGTCGTCGGTGACGTGATTCAGATCGCTGACCACCCCGCGCAGCTCCAGGCGGTTCGGCCCGTCGTCGGTGTGCAGCGCGATCGCCTCGAGCCGCAGGGCGGCGGCATAGATCGACTGGATCGTCCCGTCATGCAGGTCGCGGCGGAAGCGCGCGCGCTCCTCGGCGACCGTACGCGAGCGCTCGAGCGCGTCGAGCCGCTGCTTGGCCTCGACCTCGAAGATCTCCAGCAGCTTCGCGGCCAAGACGCACAGTGCCAGGCCCGCCAGGCCGAGCACCACGTCCATCGGCACGCCGGTCATCGCGAACCAGTGCTGCTTGGTGACCAGCCCCGGCGCCCAGGGCGCGTCGTCGACGACGGTCCCTCCGATCAGCGCATAGACCGCCAACACCGCCGCGGCCGCGGCGGCATACGAGCGGATGCTCGTCATGCCGGCGAGCGACAGCGCACCGCGCTGGCGCCAGAGCCCGACCGCGGCGAGCAGCGACCCGACCAGCAGCAGCGTCATGCGCGCCACGTTGTCGACCGAGAGCGCCCACTCGGTCGCGGTCCAATGCTGCTGGCCCGCGACGACGGCGCCGACGACCAGAATCAGCAGCCACACGGCGATCGAGGCCGCGGTCGCGGCCAGCCGCGTGCGGCGCGGCAACTCGAGCAGCCGCAGCCCGAACTGCACCATGAACAGGTACCCGGCCGACTCCAGCAGACCGCGCAGCACCCACAGGCCGTTGACATAGTTCGTGTGCAGGTAACTCTGCTGGATGGGGATGAAGACGTCCCCCCAGATGGCGAACGCCTCGGTGATGGCGAACGCCGCCAGCCAGATCAGCGCGCTCGTCAGGACGAGCCGGCTTGCGCGGCGACGTTGCAGCCAGACCGCAAACCCCAGGGCGAAGAACACGAGCCCGTGGGCGAAGAGGACGATCGTCTGGTTCTGCGAGAAGAACTCGTGCATCGTGCGATGCCCCAGTCGCCGTTCGGGCCGTGGTCCCGGAAGGGGGAGCGCCGGTCCCCAGCAGGGTCGGTCGAAGGCGGTCCCGGCGCGCAGGCGGCCTGGATCACCCTGACAATCGTACTCCGCTACTGGCCGAGTGCGGCATCCAACTGTGCGCGCAGCTGGGTGATGATGTCGTGATGGACCGCCGCGGTCACCCGCGGGTCCTCGAGCAGCTGGCGGCGGTCGAGCGTGGACAGCGAACTGGTCAGGTTTTCGTCACGCATGATGTCTTCCAGATGGCGTCCGGACGCCAGCTGACCCACGACGTACTGCACCATGTGCTTGTGCGATGCCGACTCGGTGCTCAGCACATTGTCAACCTGATCTTCGATGCCCATCGGGTTCTCCTTCGCGGTCCGTGCGCGCGCTGCGCCTGCTCAGAGCCTACTCCAGCACGTGGCGCGGACCCGCGGCGCGCGAGGGCTCCGGATCAGTCTCCGGGGGTGGCACGGTGCGCAGGATTTGGCCGGCGGGCCGCCTTCCGTGCACGCGGAGGTGCATTATCTACGTCGTGGGCAAAGACCGCTATCTCGACCACGGCAAGGACCGCCAACTCCAGCGGACCTACCGGGGCGGCGCGGAGCGCGCCGCGGACCGGAACGGTGACGCCCGCCCGGGCCCGGAGAAGGCGATCCTCGTCGCGTCCGTGCCCCGCCTCGACGACGACGCCGCGGATTCGCTGGCCGAATTGGTCGAGCTGCTGCGCACCGCCGGGGCGCAGACCGTCGCCCGCGTCGTCCAGCAGCGCGTGCGGCCCGATCCCAAGACCTACCTGGGCCGCGGCAAGCTCGAGGAGCTGCACGAGATGTTCCCGGCCGTGCGGCCGGATCTGGTCGCGATCAACGCGGAGCTGAGCGCCGGCCAACAGCGGGCCCTGGAGGACCGCCTGCAGATCCGCGTCGTCGACCGGACGGCGGTCATCCTCGACATCTTCGCGCTGCACGCCCGGACCGCCGAGGGCAAGCTCCAAGTCGAACTGGCGCAGCTCGAGTACTCCTACCAGCGTCAGGAGGGACTCTGGCAGCACCTGGAGCGCCTGGGCGGCGGCGTCGGCACTCGCGGCCCCGGTGAGAGCCAGCTGGAATCCGACCGGCGGCTGTTGCGCACCCGCATGGGCGTGCTGCGGCGGCGCCTGCGGGACCTGGATCGCTCGCGCGGGGTCATGCGGGATCGCCGGCTGGCCTCGGGTGCGCCGCGCGTCGCGTTGGCCGGATACACCAATGCGGGCAAGTCCAGCCTGATGAACGCCCTCTCGGGCGCCCACGTGGCGGTCAACGACGCCCTGTTCGAGACGCTCGACCCGACGACGCGCGCGATCGAGGAGCGCGGCTATCGGATCCTGCTCTCCGACACCGTCGGCTTCATCCGGCACCTGCCGCACCAGCTCGTGGAGGCGTTCCGTTCGACCCTCACCGAGGTCCGGGACGCCGACCTGATCGTGCACGTCGCCGACGCCTCCGAGCCCGAGCACCGGCGGATGGCCCACGCGCTGGCCGTCGAGGACGTCCTCGAACAGATCGGTGCCGGGGCCATCCCCCGGATCCTCGTGCTCAACAAGATCGACCGCATCGCCGTCGACGAGCGCCGGGCGCTCGTCGGGCGGCACGCTGGCGCGGTGCTGGTCTCGGCGCTCACCGGCGACGGTGTCCCCGCGCTGCGCGAGCGACTGATCGCCCTGGCGCGCGGGCGCCTCACCTACCTGGACGTGGTGATCCCGTGGAGTGCGGGGACCCTGCTGTCGGATGTCTACCGGCAAGGGCACGACATCAGCGAAGAGGAGACCGAGTCGGGCCTGCGGGTGACCGCCCTGATGCCGCCCGCCGCCGCCGCGCGCCTGCACACCGCGATCGCCGCGCTCGCGGCCGAATGACCGACGACCGCCCGATCACCGAGCTGCGCAACATCGACCCGGCCATCACGCAGTGGCTGCACGAGGTCGGCATCAACTCCGCGGACGAGCTGCGAGAGATGGGCGCCGCCCGGGCATACCGGACGATGCGCGCCTGGCGGCCCTGGAGCGCGGAGCTGATCGTGCTGTGGGCGCTCGAGGGCGCGATCAACGACGTCGACTGGATCGATGTGCCGCCCGAGCGCCGCCTCGAGCTGCGCCGCGAGGTCGACCCGGATGCCGTACCCCGAGCGGATCCCCACGACGGCAGGGCGTCTGGTGGATAGTCGAGGCACGCCCCGCTAATCCGTACTGGTGCGCACCGTTCGTATGGGTGGCAGCCGTCGCACAGGCGCGCCATAGCCTGCAGGCACGCCATTTCGACACGAAGGCCCCTGCGGACATGCCGTACAACATCGACGTCTCAGGAGATGATCCCGCCGCTCCCCAGGCCCTGGCGTCGTCGCTTGCCCGGGCGTTGGTGGCGCATGGCGCGCTCGAGCGGCCCGTGGTCTTCGCGTGCATCGGCACCGACCGCTCGACCGGCGATGCCCTTGGCCCCCTCGTCGGACAGTGGCTCGTGCGCTCCGGCTACGGCGACGCCCAAGTCCTCGGAACCCTCGAGCACCCGTTGCACGCGCTCAACCTGCGCGACCGAATCGGGCCGCTGGCGAGTTCCGCCGATCCGCCGGTCGTCGTGGCCGTCGACGCGGCGCTCGGCCCGCGCGCGAGCATCGGCATGATCAGCCTGCGCGCCGGCGGCCTGCGGCCGGGCCACGGGGTGGGCAAGTCCCTGCCGTACGTCGGAGACCTGGCGATCACGGCGACCGTGAACATCGCCTCCGGCGCCTTCGATGCCCACGTGCTGCAGAGCACGCGACTGTACCTGGTCCAGGCGCTCGCCAAGACCATCGGGGTCGCCTGCTGCGAGGCGATGTGGCTGACCGACCGCACCCTGATCGCCGCGGCACCGCGGACCCTGCTGGCGGCCTGACATGCTGCTGTCCGAGCCACGCCGAACGCCCCCGGTCGACCGCACCTCACCACGGCGTCCGTGTCCCGTGGTTCAATGCGCACTCGACGCCAACGAAAGTCGGCCGCCGTTGACGCCCGAATCCGAGCTGACCGGCCACGCGCTGCGTGGCGCGCGCTACCGTGCCCAGATCACCTCACGTGGTCAGACGCCGGGCTTGCGCAGCGAGATCTACGACATCGCCATCCGCGCCGGGTTCGCCGATCGTGCGGCCGATGTCGCGGTGGCGCTGACCGAGCTGGTCGCAAACGCGCAGCAGCACGGCGAGCCGCCGTACTTGGTTGAGGCCTGGTGGGATGGTCGGCTGGTGATCGAGGTCAGCAACCATGGCACCGGCCTCGACGCCGAGAGTGTCTGGCGGACCGAACCGCCGCGGGTCGACGAGGTCCGCGGGCGCGGGCTCTGGCTCGTGCGCCACCTGGTCGACCTCGTCGACGTACGGACCGGCGGCGAGCAGACGATGGTCCGCGTGGAGCTCACCCCAGAACCGCACATCGGCGCCTAGCTCCAATACTGACGGAGGTCGTTTGCGGCGGGGCCCGTCCGTGAGAGGACGGCTCCATGACCGAGATCGAACAGCAGCGCAAGATCCGCCACCGCCTGGCGGTCCTGCGCCATGACCAGGAGGTCACCGGCAACGTCGCCACGACCTGCCGGTACTACGGGATCAGCCGGCCCACGTTCTCCAAGTGGGTGCACCGCTACGAACAACACGGTGAGCAGGGCTTGGGCGACGGGTCACCGCGCCCGCACCACATCCGGCACGCCACCGAGGCCGAGGTGGTAGCCAAGATCGTCTATCTGCGCCAGAACTACCACGTCGGCCCACAGAAGATCGCGATGCATCTCGAGCGGTACCACGACATGACGATCAGCCCGTCGGGGGTCTGGCGGATCCTGAAACGGCTCGAGCTGAACCGGCTGCCCGCGTCCCAGCGCGATGTGCGCCACAAGAAGCGCTGGACACGGTACGAGAAGCCGCTGCTGGGCCGCGAGATCCAGGTCGCGATGTGAAGTTCATCGAGCCGATCGGCGGATCCCGGCGCAAGTACCCCCAATTCACCGCCATCGACGACTGCACGCGCATCCGGGTCGTGCGGGTCTATCCGCACAACGACCAGAAGACCGCGATGCAGTTCCTCGATTACGTGCTCGAGCGCATGCCGTTTGCGGTGGAGTCGATCCAAACCGACAACGGGGCCGAGTTCCAGACCGGATTCCACTGGCACGCGCTTGATCGCGGCATCCGCCACACCCACATCAAGCCGGCCACGCCCCGCCTCAATGGCAAAGTCGAACGCTCACACCGCATCGACTCAGAGGAGTTCTCCCGGCTGCTCGACGGGGTGGTCATCGACGACTCAGACCTGTTTGCCGACCAGCTGCGCGGGTGGGAGGACTCCTCTAACTTCGATCGCCCGCACGGCGGCCTTGGCGGGCAGACCCCCTATGAGCGACTGCGCCAGACGTCCACCGCCTCGACGTAAACGCCGAGTGTCAGTCGCACACCTAGGGGCCACCCGGCGAGATCCGGGCGTGCGAGCGGCCCGCGGCGGGCACGGCACGGAGCCGACGCGCGACGACCTCGTCGCTGACGGCCCGCGACGGCTGGGGCCCGTGGTTGCGCTCGGCCGCCGCACTGCGTTGGCGCACGATCCGCTCGATCCGATCGGCGATCGCCTGCTCGAGCGCGGCAATGCGACGGCCGTCGACGCCGTTGCAGGCATGCCCGGCGGCGACCACGCGCAGCTGCTGGGCCGCCGTCGCCCGCAGCGCGTGCTCGAGCTCGAGCTCGCTGAACTGGCGCGCGACGCGAGCGGCGTCGTCGGCCGGCCGGGCGTCGATGGCGGCGAATGTGGTGCTCACACGCTTCTCATCGGCCCGCCGCGGGCGGCCCTTGAGCCCGCGTGTTACACCGGCGCCGGATGCGACTCGCCAACTCGGCCGGAACGTCCTAGAGTCGGGGTATGCCTGGAGTCCCGATCCTCGGCATGATCTATGCGCTTGTCGTCGCCGCCGGCTTCTTCGCGCACGTGTGGTGGCAGATCCGCAACGCGCCTGACGACCCGGGCCACTCCGACGACGGCCCGCCCCCACCGCCACCGCCGGACGACGACCCTAGGCCCGGTCCGCCACCGCGACCGCCGGGACGACAACGCCGGTTCGAAGGACATCGCGCATGGACAGCACGCCCACCAGGGCGTCCCCGTCAAATACCAGAACGTGGCGCACGGCGTGGGCCACCATCAACTCCGCGGCCCGTGCGATCGCCCACGTCGGTGCCGCGGTGATGACCGCGTTGTTCATGTGATCACCGACCAGCTGCGTGTCGACGTCGAGTCCGTCGGCGACCGCGTGCAACAGATCGCGCTCGGTGACCACGTGGGGTCCGGGGAGCGCCGGATCCATCACGATGGCGGCGCCGGTGTTGTGCTGGACCATGCGTGCCGCGGCCTGGCGCAGGGTGTGCTCGGGGCCGATCACCGCCGAGACCGGGCTCATGACGTTGCCGACCTGCACGTCACCCTCCTAGTAACAATCGTTGCAAGGAGGGTGATTGTGACATCGATCCGCCCCGTAGGCAACACCACGGCGGCAGCGCCGTCGTGCGGCTATGCGGCGCGCGATGCCGCGCCGCGGCCGCAGATCATCGACCACAGCCCATAGACCGTCGTCAGGTCCGCGACGAATTGCCGCAGTCCCTCCGGGCTCGCGGCGTCGGCGTCCAGGCGCTGGGACAGGTACACCAGGATTGCCGAGATCTGGCGGCCGATCGTCCCGGTTCCCCAGCTCACGCGCTGGGCGAGGTCGACGAGCACGGCGCGCATCCAGCCGACGCGGCGCTCGACGTCGACCGCCCGGCCGGTCTCGCGGGCGTCGAGCGCCTCGCGCGCGAATTGGAGTGCGCCATCGAACAGGGCGGCGATGTGGACGTTGGGGTGATCGAGTTCGTCGGGCTCATGACCGGGGTCATCGAGCATCAAGCTGCCGCCTTCATGGAACGTGCGCGCGCCGCGCGCGGGTACGCCGGGCCGGCTCCCGCGGCGCGGGCTCGCTAGGTGTGTTGTCGGACGCGATCGCGGCGAACTTGAGCGCGCTTGGACCCCGTGGCGACGGACCGCCGAGGCGGCGCGGCGCCCCGGTGCGGCAGACTCCCGTTCAGGCGCGCCGGTCCGTCGTCGGCCTGACGCCATCGCCCACCTCCGACAGGGACGACGCATGAGCGAAGCACAGGATTTCAACGCGCGGATCGCCGAGGAATTCCGCGCCAACGGCGGCAGGGTCGGCATGTTCGCCGACACCACGCTGCTGCTGCTGACGACGACCGGCGCCAAGACCGGCGCCGCGCGGGTCAGCCCGCTCGTGTACCGCGGCGAGGGTGACCGCTACATGGTGTTCGCCTCGGCCGGCGGGTCGCCGCGGCACCCGCACTGGTACCGCAACCTGAAGGCGAACCCCGAGGTCACGCTCGAGGTCGGCACCGAGACGTTTCGGGCCCGCGCGACGGAGCTCAGCGGTGCGGAGCGGGACCGCATCTTCGCCGCCGAGGCCGCCCGCTCGCCGCAGCTCGACGAGTACCAGCGCACACACCACCCGCACGATCCCGGTCATCGCCCTGGAGCGCATCTAGCCCGCCGCGGCCCTGCGGTCGCTGGCCGGCGGCGTGGCTACTCGGACGACTCGGCCCCCTCGAGGGAGGGCGACGGCTCGGCGGTCTCGGCGGCGCGCTCCTCGGCAGCGTCACGGCGGCGGCGGCGAACGACCCAGTACGCGATCGCCACAAGCACGATCACGGCGACGGCGATCGCCGCCGCCGTGCCGGCGACGCTCTCGACGCGCTTGAACGAGTTGCCCGCGATCCAGCCGATCAGCACGAAGCCGACTCCCCAGACGAGGCCGCCAAGCGCGTTCCAGGCGATGAAGCGCCGGTACGGCATGCCGCTCATGCCCGCCAGCCCCGGGACGGTCGCCCGAAAGAACGCCACGAACCGGCCAAGAAACACCGACGGCGCGCCACGCCCGCGCACGAACTCCTGTGCGTGCTGGACGCGGTGCTGGTGATGGCGCAACGGGCGCACGCTCAGCACGCGGGTGCCCAGGTGCCGGCCGACCTCGTAGCCGACGGTGTCACCGGCGATCGCCGCGACCACGACGACCGCCATCATCACCCAGACGTTGACCGACCCGCGGCTGGCCAGCCACGCCGCCGAGCACCGCGGCAGTCTCACCGGGGATCACGAAGCCGACGAACAGGGCGTCCTCGGCGAACACGAGCCCGAACACGATCAGGTACGCGACGACCCCTCCGTGGCCGAGCAGGAAGTTCTGGATCGGATCCAGGATGGTGTTGGTGAACCAACTCACGCCGGCGGAGCCTAGCCCGGTCGGGCCTGGTCCGCCGGGGAGATCGCCGGCGCGGAGCGCCCGGACGGTCGGTGCCACCCATGCGCGGGCGGAACCGCTTCGCTAGGACACGGACTCCGGGTTGACCGCCGAGGGAGCCATTGGGGGCTCGGACGCCGGGGGCACCTCGTTCACGGGCGCCTGGATCTCCAGGAACACTTCCTTGCGGAACACCGAGACTTCCCGCGGGGCCTGGATCCCGATGCGCACCTTGTCGCCGATGACATCGAGGATGGAGATCTCGATGTTGTCGCCGACCATGATGCTCTGATGCTTCTTGCGCGTCAGCACCAACATGCCAGAGGCCTCCTTGCGCTCTGTATGTGCGGCTATTCGCCGACGCGGAGTAGTATGCACGGTCTGGCGATCGCCAGACATGGACTTACGGGGGGGATTAATGCTGTACGGACGTCGCCTGGATGAGGCGTTGGAACACGTGGACGGCTCTCGGTACGCCCTGGTACACGCGGTCTCGAAGCGCGCGCGGCAGATCACCCTCTGGCTGACCGCCGACCCCGCCGAGCTGCGTGCCGAGTCCGCCCCGCCGCCGGCCGCCGGCGAGCTCATCACGCGTGATCCCGTGGCGCTGGCCGAGGCCGAGATCCTCGCCGGCGAGGTGATCGTGCACTGGGATCCCGAGGGCAAGGCCGACATGCTCGAGCCGGTCTCGGCCGAGGTCGTGGACCCCCTCGAGGAGACGCTCCTGCTGGAGAGCCTCACCGAAGACGACGACGACGCCGAGCTGACCGCCGAGGACGACGGTGACCTGACGCCGGCGCTCGCCCAGGTCCTGGAGGGCGAGGCACCCGCCGATGTCGTCGACGACGAGGTGGTCGAGGACGACGAGGAGGAGACGGAGGCCGTCGAGCTGGAGACCGACGACCTGGTCGACGTCAGCCTTGAGGGACTGGCCGAGCAGGAAGCCGCCGAGGTCGAGGACGACGAGACCTAGGCGCGCGGCGGCTTGGCGCCGCCACTGATCGCATCATCTTCTGCGTGCCGCGCCGCAACGCGCGGCACGCCGCATTTCGGGCCCGGTGGGGCGTCGACCCGGTCCCGCTACGAACATATGTTCGCTATGCTCCCGGGCCCATGGCCACGGTCGACGACATCGAGGTGTTCTGCCGCGTCCATCTCAGCGAAGCCGAAGCCGAACGGCTGGTCGGCTGGCTGGCGTGGCGGACCGGCCACAACCAGGCGCTGGCGGGGTCCGGCGACCCGCTCGAGCGACTGCGTCACGCATTGCGATTCTGGCTCGATGACGCGCAGCGCGGCCGGCTACTGGACTGGCTCGAGCGCCGCCGGCGCAGCGACGAGCCACTTGTGCCGAAATAGCGGCTGCGGCGTGACCGGCGTGCCCGCGCCGGGGAGCGGGGGCGCTAGCCTGGGCCGTGAGGAGGTTGCGGAATGGATGAGATCGTCACCGCCCAGTTCACCCACCCCTACGGGACGGCGCTGGTCGCCGCCACCGAGACGGGGGTCGTGCGGATCGCCTTCGACCGCGACGACCGCGCCGAGATCGACCGGGAGCTCGCCGCGCTCGGGACGGTCCGGGACGACCCGGAGGCGCTCGCCGACACGCTCGACTGGCTCGCCGGCGCAGTCGCGGGCACTCCGGCCGGCCCCACGCCCGCCCGCGACCTGCGGCTGGTCTCGACGCCGTTCGCGCGCGACGTGCTCGCGGCCATCGAGGCGGTGCCCGCCGGCCGGACGATCAGCTACGCCGAGCTGGCCGCCGCCGCCGGACGCCCACGGGCGGTCCGGGCGGCCGCGCACGTGTGCGCGACCAACCCGGTGCCGCTGGTGATCGGTTGCCATCGCATCGTGCGCAGCGACGGGACCGCCGGCGAGTACGGGGGCGGGCGCGAGCTGAAGACCCATCTGATCGCCCGCGAGCGGGTCGCCGCGACGGGCTAGCGCCTCGCGGTGCGGCCGCCCCGCGGTCACGCGATCTGCGACATTGCAGGGATGGCGCGTCGCGAAGTGACCTTTGCCGACCTCAACCGGGATCCGGAGACCGTCGCGCGCGAGCTGCTGAGCTGGCAGCGCGGCGATCGCAGTGAGGCGATCGGGCTGACGCTTGCCGCCAGCGCGCGGGAGACGCACGGCCGGGCCATGACGGTCTGGGTGTGGACCGGACGCCTGGCGGACGGTTCCATGATCTGGGTGCTGCCGGTCAGCGTCCGGCACGCCCAGGCCTTCGCGCCGCAGGGACCCGCACGCGTCCTGGTCGCGCTGCTGGCCGCCGCCGTCGACGCCGGCGCGGATCCCGCAGGGCTCGTTCTGCGCGACTGGAACGGCTGGGTGGCCGTCGAGGCCCCGGGAGCCGACCCTGAGCTCGCGATGCTCGCCATCGCCGAACGGCTGCCCGACGCCGCTCGCATCCGCACCGCACCGCTGCCCGGCCCGCCCGAGCACGCGCCCGAGCTGGATCTTGGGCGCGCGCGCAGGACCAGCGGGCTCGCGGTGCTGGCCCAGTCGGTCGGGGCGCACCCGGTCGAGGTGGCGATCGCCCTGGCCGCCCACGGCCAGCCCCTGGAGATCGCCGCCGACGATCCGGACATGGTGCGCAACGTCCGCAACTGGGGCCTGTCCGGGGACCCGCTGCCCGATGAACCCGATGAGACCGACGCCGCGCTGGGGATCGACAACGACCCGTGTCCCAGGCGTCGGCACGCCCGGCGGGTGCTGCAGCGGCTGTTGCGGATGGGCAAGGTCGGCACCAACTACCACACCGCCGTCGATCACCTATACCGCGGCGTCGCGGCCGATCAGCGCCACGACGCGATGGAAGTCGGCGAGGCGCTGATCCGCGCGGGCCTGCTCGGCGAAAAGCCGAGCGTCGGTCAGCGCCACGTCTACCTGCGTCGCGACGCGCTCGCCCAGATCCACGCGCTGATCGAGCGGGCTGAGACGGACGCGCCGGCGCTCACCGAGCTCTGGACCGCCCCACCGCCCTCGGTCCGCGCCGACTAGCGGCGCAGCGAATCAGTCGATCCCGATCATCACCTCGGTCGACTTGATCACCGCCGTCGCCGGTGCCCCGACCGTCAGGCCGAGCTCCTCCACCGACCCCCGGGTGACCGCGGCCGTGACCTGCTGGCCGCCGTCGAGCTCGAGGGTCACCATGGCCATGACCGCGCCGAGCTGGATCGCGGTGACGGTGCCCGAGAGCTGGTTCCTCGCAGAAAGGCGCATCGTGTCGTCCCATCCTCGCCGCCTGGTCCCGGATTGTAGTGCGCCCGGGCCGGTCGGCGGCGGTCCTAGCCGCGCCCGCGGCCGGGCGCGTCGGTCGCCATGCGCGCCATCCGCGCGAAGCCCGCATCGAGCGCCACGGCGGGGTCCCACGCGTCCGGGTCGCCCGGCGCAATGCGGCCGGCCACCTCGAAGTACCAGTTGCTCGCGGTGCGGTACTGCGCGGCCAGGTCCGCAACACGGAAGGTCACCCCGAGCCGGCGCCGCAGCTCGTCGGTGACCGCAAACGCGAGCTCGTTGCGTACCGGGCGCAGCGGCGAGGTGTCGGCGTCCAGGCGCCGCACACCCTCCTCCCAGGCGAACCGCGCCGCGGCGATCTCCGAGTCGCTACCGCCCATCGTCACCGGGCGCGTCGGCGCAGCAGGTCGCCGGCCAGGAGAGGTCCGTACGCGCCGCGATCCAGTCGCCGATCGGCGACCCACCGGTCGCCATCGCGAAGGCCAGGTGGGCATGCAGGCACTTGACCCGCGCGGGGTCGCGCGTGCCACCGATGTTGAACCCGGCGTGCAGCTGCCGATGCCGCGCATTGGCCGCAAGGATGTGCGCCGCCATGGCGGGATCCGCCTCCAGCGCGCGGACACCGCCGACGGCCTCGAGACGGCTGACGGCGTCCCCGAGGGCACGGCAGGCCAGCCAGTAGCGCGTCGGAAACGGGCGACCGTGGATGTCGGCCGGCGCGTTGGCAAGGACCGCCGGTCCGCCCGCGGGGCAGGTCACCGCGATGGTGCAGCGCGTGAACGACGGGCGCCCAAGCAGGCGCGCGACGACCGCCGGATCAGGACGCTGGGGACGTTCGGGGCGGGACCATGTCAACTTGGAATGTCTTGGCATGGGCCTTGCGGGTGACAAAGTCGACGACGAAGCCCTGCTCGCCCGGGCGCAGCATCCCGATCTCGCGTGCGTGGATCTCGAGGATCGCGGGCGTCTTGAGTTCGGCGAGCTGACCGGCCAACTGCGTGCGCTGCGCCTGCAGCTCGGTGAGCGTCTCCTCCTGGGCGCGCAGGGTGCTCTTGGCAGAGAGGTACCCACCGAGCGGCCCGATGTAGCTCAGTCCGACTGCCGTGAACAGCCCTGCGATGACGATCGTGCGTGGACGAGGCGTGAGAGAACTCCCGAGAGGCGCGCAGGGCGTGGTGGCCCGCCGTACGTGCTAGGTACGCCCCCGGCGCCGTCGCTCCTTCAGCCGCCACGGCCCAATCGGCCCAGCGTTCGTGGGCGAACTGTCCCACCCGTTGCGCGCTAGCGCTCGACGAACGCGCCCGCGCCGGAGTAGGTCGCCGCCGGACCAAGCAGCTCCTCGATCCGGAGCAACTGGTTGTACTTGGCGACACGCTCGCTGCGCGACGGCGCCCCGGTCTTGATCTGGCCGCAGCCGGTCGCGACCGCCAGGTCGGCGATGAACACGTCCTCCGTCTCGCCGGACCGGTGCGAGACCATCGCCGCAAAGCCGGCCCGGCCCGCCAGCTCCATCGTGGCGAGCGTCTCGGTGAGGGTGCCGATCTGGTTGAGCTTGATCAGGATGGCGTTGCCGGCGTGGCGATCGATGCCGATCTGCAGCCGCTCGACGTTGGTGACAAACAGGTCGTCGCCCACCAGTTGGATCCGGTCGCCCAGGCGCTGGGTCAGCAGCTGCCAACCCTCCCAGTCCTCCTCGGCCATGCCATCCTCGATCGAGATGATCGGGTAGCGGTCGCACAGCTCGACCCAGTAGTCGCACAGCTCGACCGAACTCAGCACACGCCCCTCGCCCTCGAGGTGGTACGCGCCGTCACGCCACAGCTCGGTGGTGGCGGGGTCCAGCGCCAGCGCGATGTCCACGCCGGGCCGGTAGCCGGCCTGCTCGATCGCCTCGAGGATGATGTCCAGCGCCTGACGATTGTTCTCGAGGTTCGGCGCAAAGCCACCCTCGTCGCCGACCCCGGTCCCCAGCCCACGCGTGTGGAGCACGCGCTTGAGGGTGTGGTAGACCTCGGCGCCCATTCGCAGCGCCTCGGCGAAGTTGCGGGCGCCGACGGGCGCGACCATGAACTCCTGCAGGTCGACCGAGTTGTCGGCGTGTGCGCCGCCGTTGAGGATGTTCATGAGCGGCACCGGCAGCCGGTGCGCCTGCGCGCCGCCGAGGTAGCGGTACAGCGGCAGCCCCGCCTCGTGTGCCGCGGCCTGCGCCACGGCGAGCGAGCATCCCAGGATCGCGTTCGCGCCAAGGCGGCCCTTGTTGGCGGTCCCGTCGAGCTCGATCATGGTGCGGTCGACGACGGCCTGGTCGGTCGCCTCGAGCCCGATCAGCACCCCCGCAAGCTCGTCCTCGACGTTCGCCACCGCCTTGAGGACGCCCTTGCCGGAAAACGCACGTGCGTCGCCGTCGCGCAGCTCGACCGCCTCGAATGCACCCGTGCTGGCGCCCGAGGGGACCGCGGCGCGGCCCGTGGCACCGCTCGCGAGCGTCACCTCGACCTCAACGGTCGGCTGGCCACGAGAATCCAGGATCTGACGGGCATGAACGGCGGCGATCTGCGACATCGGCTCCCTCACAGGCGGCGACGGAAATTTGGGCCGCACAAGTCTACGGACCGAACCCAGCGCGTGCACACGGGGCTGCGGCCGCCGCCGCGGGTCCGCTACGCGCAGGCCGGCAGGACCATCCGGACCGTCGTCCGGCGCGGTTCGGCGACCGCGTCCGCGTGCCCGCCGTTCGCCTCGGCGACCATCCTGACCATCACCAGACCCAGCCGCGAGGCCAGCAGGGTCCGCGGGTCGCTGGCCGCGCCGGGATCGCGTCCGTCCATGATCGCGTTGAGCGCCGCCGGGTCCGGCGACATCCCCTGGTCGGACACCTCGATCGCCACGCCTTCGGCAGTGCCGTGCACTGCGCACACCACCGACGCGGCCGGCGGCGAGAACATGATCGCCTGCTCCAGCAGGCAGTCCACGGCGCGGCCGATGGTCGCCCCGTCGCCCGCGACCTGAGGGCACTCGGCCAGCCGCAACTCCAGGCGTACCTGGCGGGCCAGCGCCCGCGCCGACGCGTCCTGGGCGCGCAGCCGCACCAGTTCGCGCACATCGAGCTTGGCGATGCTGCGATGGCCGGTCGGCAACGCGCTGACCATGACCAGATCGTCGACCAGTTCCAGCATCCGGCGCGTGTGGAACAGCGCGCATTCGAGCATGTGCTGCTGGTCGGGGGCGAGCGGTCCGATCTCGCCGTCGACCATCAGCTGCAGGTACCCGCTGACCGCGGTGGCCGGCGCCCGTAACTCGTCAGCGGCGACGCCCACCAGGTCCGTGGTGACCCCGGCGCGCTCGCCCGCGGCCACGGCGCGTGCCAGCGTCGCGCGCGTGTCGGCGAGTTCGGCCTGCAGGCGTGCCAGGAGGGCGGGATCATCCGCGTCTGGCGCGGCGGCCGGGGGTCTCGACGGCATGTGCTCCACGGACGATCTATCGGCGGATCGCCGACAAACCTTGTGCCCACGCAGCGAACGCCGTGCGCTACGTGCGGGCGACCGTTTCGTACCAGCGCAGCTGCGCCCCGGGATCGAGGTCCTCGAACCGCTCGCCGGCCGCCCGCGCGGCCGCGGCGGCCCGCTCGACACGCCGACGGAACCGCTGCGCGGTCGCCCGCAGGGCGACCTCCGGATCGGTCGACAGCTGGCGCGCGACCGCGACCGCGGCGAACAGGACATCCCCGAGCTCATCCGGGCTCGGCGCGGCAGCCAGCTCGGAGACTTCCTCGATCAGCGCCGCGACCGCGCTGGCGGTGTCCGCGTACGCGAACCCGACCGCCGCCGCGCGCTTCTGCGCCTTGGTCGCGAAGGCCAAGGCCGGCAGCCCCGGCGGCAGGTCGTGGAAGATCCCCTGGTCGGCGCGCTCGACGCGCTTGCTGGCCTCCCACAGGTCCAGGACGTGCTCGGCGTCGTCGGCGTGGGCGTCGCCGTAGACGTGCGGGTGCCGGTTGATCAGCTTGTCGGCCTGCCCTGTCGCGATCGTGCCGAGGTCCCCCTGGGCATCCTCTTCGAGCAGCTGCGCCAAGAACACCGACTGGAACAGCAGGTCGCCGACCTCATCGAGCTGCTTGAGCGGGTCGCCGGAGGCGACCGCATCGGCGACCTCGAAGGCCTCCTCGATGGTGTATGGCACGATCGACGGAATCGTCTGCTCGCGGTCCCACGGACACTCGCGGCGCAGGCGCCCACCCACGCGCACCAGACGCGCGACCTGGGCGCCGATCGCCCGCTCCCGCAGGAGCTCGCGCGGCGGGCTCGTCTGGGCGTCGGGGTAGCGCTGCGCGATCGCGTACGCCTCGGGGTCGACCGCCGCGATCACGGCGTCTGCGGGGAGCCCCTCCGCGGACCCGAGCGGCTCGCAGGCGAGATGCCCGAGCAGCTCTGCCACCTCGGGTGCGACAGGTCCCAGCACCACGCGCCGAGCGGACGCCAGGAGCGCGAGCGCATCGGCCGGCACGGACGCACGGTCACCCGAACCGAGGCCGACGACCCACATCACCCGGTGGGGGTGGCTCCGCTCGGCGACGTCGAGGGCACCAGGCTCGACGAGGCGTACTTGGTCTGCGCCTTCCAGTAGGCCAGCGTCGTGGCGACCCACTGCTGATAGGCCGTCGAGCGCTTGGAGGCCAGCTGGCCGGAGATGATCCCCTTCACGGCGGCCGCCTCGGAGGTGTGGTGCGGCGGCGTCACCTTGGTGACGTAGATGATGTGCCAGCCGTACTGTGAGTGCACCGGTTGCGAGATCTGCCCGGCCTTGAGCCCGAAGGCGGCCTTGGCGAACGGCGCCACGACCTGGGCGGCCTGGATGGAGCCGAGCGCGCCACCCTGCGCCTTGCTGCCGGTGTCGGTGCTGTACTGGCGCGCCAGCGCCGCGAAGTTCGCCGGGGTGGCCTCGGCGCGGAGCTTCTTGGCCAGCGCCTCGTTGGCGACCAGGATGTGCGACACCGTGCGCGTCTCGGGCACGTTGAACTGGGATGTGTGGGACGCGTAGTAGGCCTTGGCGTCGGCTGGCGTAAACGTCACGCCGCGCTCGACATATGTCTGCAGCTTCTGCTGCTGGAGCCCGGCCTTGACCTGGTCACGGGCTTGGTCGAGCGTGAAGTCGAGGCTGCGCAGGTAGGCGGCGAGCTTGACCTGCGACCCGCCGAAGCGCTGCTTGGCCAGCGTGTTGAGCTGGGCGGAGATCTCGGCGTTCGAGACGGCACAGGGCTTGCCGCACTTGCCGGCCTCGAAGCCGACGATCTGCAGCTGGATCAGCTGCTGGAGCGCCTGTTGCTGTGCGGACCGGTAGCTGGCGGTCCCGGGCGTCGGGAAGGCCTGGCCCTGGGACGTCGCGCTCGCGGCCAGCTGGGACATGTAGGTGTCGAGCTGGGCCTGGGTGATCTGGGTGTCACCGACTTGGGCGACGATGCCGGTCGGCAGGGTGCTGGTGCTGCTCCCGCCGCAGGCCGACAACATGGCCACACCGAAGACCACAAGGGCCACGAGACCGAACGTCGCGGTGCGACGGCGGGTGGCGCGCAAACGAGATAGCGGTCCCAAGACGGGCGGAATCGTAGCATGGGCCCCCGCGTACAGATCCAGCCCCAAGGTTCCGCGCGGACCGCCGCCCGATCAGACCGGTGCGAGGGCTCCGGCAAGGGCCGCCAGCAGTTCCTCTGCGGCCGCGACACGCTCGATCGGCGCTGATGGGGCGGGCACGGACACGCTGTTCTCGCGCGAGTCGTACATGGCCCGTGTGTGGTCCACGCGCAGACCGCGCAGCTGCTGGCTGGTGAGGCTGACCGGCCCCACCGCAACGCGCCCGCCCCGCACCATCACCTGGCCGGCGCTGAGCGCGCGCAGGCGCACCCGCAGTCGCTGGACCGCCAGGAGCGCCTCGACGCCCGGCGGCAGCGGGCCGAAGCGATCGGCGATCTCCTCGCCGAGCGCCGCCACGTCCTCGAGGTTCTGGGCCAATGAGATCCGGCGGTGCAACTCGATCTTGGCGGCCTCGAACGGCACGTAGTCGGCCGGGATATAGGCCGAGATCGGGATCTCGATCCGCACATCGCGCTCGGGAATCGGCGAGCCCTGGCCCAGCGCGACGGCCTCCTGGAGCATCTCGACGTACAGCTCGAAGCCGATCGCCGCGACGTGCCCGGTCTGCTCGTCACCGAGCAGGTTGCCGGCGCCGCGGATCTCGAGATCGCGCATGGCGATGCGCAGCCCGCTGCCGAGCTCGGTGTAGTCGGCCAGCGCACGCAGGCGCGCGGCCGCGTCGCGGCCGAGCGCCGCCTCGTCCGGGTAGCACAGGTATGCCTGTGCGGTCACCGTGCTCCGGCCGACGCGCCCGCGGATCTGGTAGAGCTGCGACAGGCCCAGCTGGTCCGCCCGCTCGACCACGAGGGTGTTCGCCTGAGGGATGTCCAGCCCGGACTCGATGATGCTGGTCGCGACCAGCACGTCGCCCTCGCCGCGGATGAACGCGATCATCACGTTCTCGAGCTGGTGTTCGGGCATTTGGCCGTGGGCGACCAGCACCGACAGCTCCGGCACCAGCGCCCGGACCCGCTCGGCGGCATGGTCGATGGTCTCGACGCGGTTGTGCAGGAAGAAGCTCTGGCCCCCGCGCTCGTGTTCGCGGCGCAGCGCCTCCTGGACCTGCTCCTCCTGGAACTCGCCGACGTGCGTGGCGATCGGTCGCCGACCGGACGGCGGCGTCTCGATCACGCTGATCTCCCGGAGTCCGGACAGCGAGATCTGCAGGGTGCGCGGGATCGGCGTCGCGCTCATCGCCAGCACGTCGACCCTGACCCTCAACTGGCGTAGCGCCTCCTTCTGGGCAACGCCGAAGCGCTGTTCCTCGTCCACGATCACCAGCCCGAGGTCCGCAGGCTGCACGTCCATCGACAGCAGCCGGTGCGTGCCGACCAGGATGTCGAGCCTGCCGTCGCGGAAGCGCCCGAGCACCTCGCGAGTCTCGGCCGGACTCCGAAACCGGTTGACCATGTCGATGCTCACCGGCAGGTCGCCGAAGCGCTCGCGGAACGTCTGGGCGTGCTGCTGGGCCAGAATCGTCGTCGGCACGAGCACGAGCACCTGCTTGCCCGCGACCGCTGCCTTGAACGCGGCGCGCATCGCGATCTCGGTCTTGCCGAACCCGACGTCGCCGCAGATCAGCCGGTCCATCGGACGCGGACGCTCCATGTCGTCGTAGACGGCGTCGATCGCCCGCTGCTGATCCGGGGTCTCCCGGTACGGGAAGCGCCGTTCGAGTTCCGCGATCCATTCGTCGTTGGCCGGGAAGGCGAAACCCTCGACGCGCTGGCGCGCCTCGTAGAGCTGAATGAGCTCACCGGCCATCTCGCGCACCGCGGCGCGGGCGCGCGCCTTGAGCTTGTCCCACGCCTTGCCGCCCAACCTCGACAGCGTCGGTTCGGAGCCATCGGCGCCGACGTACCGGGTGACCTTCTCGAGCTGGTCGTGCGGGACGAACACGCGGTCGCTGCCGGCGAAGGCGAGCGCCAGATAGTCCCGCGTCACGTTTGCCACGGTGCGCGTCTCGAACCCGGTCAGGCGACCGATGCCGTGGTCCTCGTGCACCACGTAGTCGCCGACGCGCAGGTCCATGAAGCTCGCCAGGCGGCGGCCCACGACCGGGCCCCGCTCGGGCGCGGGGCGGCGGCGGCGCAGGATCGCGGTCTCGGGGATGATCGCCAGCCCGAGCGCATGCGAGAGCATGCCCTCCCGGATCGGGAGCGCGGCAAAGCCGACGCTGCCCGGCTCGGGCACCTGCCCTGGCGCCAGAATCGTCGGCGTCAACCGCTCCAGCCGCAGCGCGCTGCGCTCCATGTCGCCACGCCGGGCGAACGTGACCAGCACGCGGTGCCCGTTGCGCGCGAGCCGCGCCAACTCGCCCTCGGCCTCGGCCTGACCGCGCGTGGCAAAGCGCGCCTGCACGGCATCGAAGATCGCCTCCCCGGCGGTCGGCGGTGCCAGGTCGAGCGCGGCGCGCCGCTCGAGCGCGGCCGTGATCGCGGCTTCGTCACTGAGCGCCCCAGCGGCGGCCTCGTCGGCGAAGCGCTCACGGGCGG
Organism: uncultured Thermoleophilia bacterium; assembly: GCA_963773325.1. GTDB lineage: Bacteria > Actinomycetota > Thermoleophilia > Miltoncostaeales > Miltoncostaeaceae > CAITWD01. The sequence continues at coordinate 463,586 of CAVZAI010000002.1, forward strand.
CGCGCAGCGCGGCCCCGTGCTCGGTTGGCGCGAGGCGCACCAGCACCGCCGCGGCCAGCCGCGGATCGTCCAATGGCCCGCTCCGGGCCTTGGAGGGATCGGGTTCGGTCGACGGCCAGACGAGCGCGCGCTCCAGCGGGCGGATCGTGCGCTGGGTGAACGGCGAGAACGCCCGCACGCTCTCGATCTCGTCCCCGAAGAACTCGATCCGGACCGGCAGGTCGGCCGTGGACGGGTACACGTCGATCAGCCCGCCGCGCACCGCGACCTCGCCGCGCTCCTCGACCTGGGCCGCGCGCTCGTAGCCGAGCGCCGCCAGGCGGTCGAGGACGTCCTCGATGGGTGACGTCGCGCCTGCGTCGATGTGCATCGGCTCGGCCCAGACCGCCCGCGGCGCGATGAGCTCGGCCAGCGCCGGTGCCCCGGCGACCACGATCGTGGCCGGGCGCTCAGCCGAGGCGAGTGCCCTGGCCCGCTGACCGACCAGGTGCGGCGCCGCGCCGACGGGCCCCGCCAGCGGCACGCCGCGCGACGGATACAGGGCGACCGCGGCACGGCCGAGAATGGCCTCGAGCTCGAGCGCCAGGTCCCGGGCCTCGTCGTCTTCCGGGCAGACGGCGATCAGGGCGCGCTCGGTCGTGCGAAGCAGCGCGGCCAACACGAAACTCCATGCCGGCCGGGCGACTGCCAGCCGCCCGGCCGTACGGTCGGCCGAGATCTGCGCCGCCGCCCCGGCGAGCGAGGGCACGTCCATCAGCAGCGCATCCAGGCGGCCGGACGCCTGGCGGCTACTGGTCATCGGGGGCGCCGTCGGGCTCGCCAGCAGGCTCCACAGCGGCCGGCGGCTCGGCGCGCCGTTCGGCGCGGGCCCGGGCGCGGGTGCCGGGTGGGCGGGCGTGATGGACTGCGATGGCGGCGTCGAACCCCTCGCGCAGCGCGGTCTCGACAAGCAGCACCGCTCGCTCGATCAGCGCCTGGACCTGGTCGCGCGGCTCCGAGAAGTTGGCCAGCACCCAGGCGGCCTCGTCGCCGCGGAATTCCGGTGGCTGGCGGCCGACACCGACGCGGACGCGCAGGAATTCCCGTGAGCCCAGCCCCTGCTCGACCGCGCGCAGCCCGTTGTGGCCGCCGGTCCCGCCGCCGCGCTTGCCGCGCACGTCGCCGAACGACAGGTCGATCTCGTCGTGGATCACCAGCACCTGCCCGGGCATCAGGCGCAGGCTGCCCGCAGCGGGCCCCACCGAGCGCCCGGAGTCGTTCATATAGGTCTGCGGCGCCAGCAGCCCGAGCGGGCCCGCCGGCCCCCGGGCCTCGCGGTAGACGCCGGCGAAGCGGTTGGCGGGGCGCCCGGCGTCCAGGCGGCGGCCGAGTTCGTCGAGCACCATCACGCCCACGTTGTGGCGGTTGCCCGCGTAGCGGGGGCCGGGGTTGCCGAGCCCGACGACCAGGCCGATTGCCGGCTCAGATGCGGAGGAATCCATCGCTGTCGTCATCCACGCAAGCCCGCGTCGCGCACTCTGGCCAACCGGCCGCCCTGACCCGGCCGCGTGCGGCCGCGGCCCGCGGGCTACTCCTCGGATTCGGCCTCCGCACCGTCGTCGCCGGTCTCGCCGCCGGCGGCCCCGTCCTCCGGGAAGTCGTCGTACTGCTTGATGCGGGTCTCCGCGGTGATGATCTCCTGGTGCTCCGGCGCGCGTTCGACGATCCCGGTGGCGATCTCCTCGTCAGACGCCGCACGGAAATCGACATGGATGATCTCGCTGCGGATCGGGTCGAGCTGCCAGTCGGTGAGCACCGTCGACTGCGCCGGGCCCCCGGCGATCGACAGGTCGATGACGCTCGAGCGCCCGTCGGCCGCGAACAGGACCCGGTGCAGGTCGTGCCCGTCGAGGACGATCGGCAGGGATTCGCCGGGCTTGTCGTACAGCACGCCCGGGACCAGACCCTCCCTGCGAAGACGCCGCGAGGGTCCGTTGCCGAATTCGCTGCGGGGCTGGGCTTCTACGCTGTGTCGGGCCATGCGGGTGGGCATCCTCGTCGTTGTCCGGGTCTGGGGCGACCGCGGATCATAGTGGACGCGGTGCGATATCGCGAGGGCCGCCGGGCGACCCGGCGGCCCGGCGCCGATCGGCGGCCGCGTCCGGCACGGCCGTCGGATGCACCGTCACGAGATCCTCGGCAACGCGCGGTTACGTACCGCCGCGGAGCGCTGGCGAACACGACGCTGACGGTCTCCGACGGCCCGTATGGGACGTGCAGCGCATCGCTCAGCAGGAACGCCCGGAAGTAGATCGGCTGCAGCGAGCTCATGGTGCCGACCACGACGAATCGGGCGACCCCCTGGGAGTCGGTCAACCGCATGACGCGGCCGACGGCGCCCGCACCAATCACGCGCGCGACCGGGCGCGGGCCCTGACCGGCCAGCGCATACGAGATCTGTTGGAGGAACACGGGCGTCCCGGCGCGCAGCACCGGGCGCCCCAAGTGATCGACGACGCGGACGGTAAAGGTGATCGGCCGACCGGGGGGCACGGGCGTGTTGACGAACACCGGGTCGATCGTGACCTTCGACACCGTCGGCGCATACGGCGAGGAGATGCTCATCGCGGCCGGCGAGGTCGTGAGCGCGACCATCCGGAACCCCCCCAGGCCCGGTTGCTGGGCGTAGTAGTTGGGCGCCTGGACCAGGTACTGCGCGGCCTGGCCCGGCCCGAGCTCCGCCGGACCGCTGATGACGAGCCACGGTGCCGTGATCTCGCCGCCCGCCTTGGCCGCGAACACCGGGTGCACGGTCTGCCCGCTGCCGTTGCTGGCCCGGATCGCGACGCGGTTGATCGCGAATTGACCACCCGAACCGAAGACGGCGGTGATCGACATCCGCAATGGCGGAGGCCACAAGACCGCAACCAGCAGGCGACACCCCGACGAGCGCGAGCGAACCCAGAACGGCCACGCGTCGGCGAAGCGATCCCCACAGCGCCGCGCGCGCGCCTGGGGCGTCGCTCCACGGGACCTGCACCGAGCACGTGGCGACGACCGCCGGCAGCGCGAGCATCACGAGGTAGCTGGCGAATGAACGCGACGAGAAGATCAGCACGAACGCCGGCATCAGCACGACGAGCAGCTTCGTGCGCGGGTAGCCGACGACGAACAGGACGACGGCACAGACCATCGCGCTCACGAGCAAGGCCGTATAGGCCACCAGCGTTCCGCCGCCGATGCCCATGAACGTCGAGAGCGCGACCCACCCCTGGCCCTCGGGAATCAGGTTGGACAGGACCGGCGACAGGGCACCGCGTGCCCACGCCACCGGGTCGACGAGGATGAACGCCAGGTTGACGACAAGGAACGCGAGCACCGCCCGGACGGCGTACGTCGCAGCGATCCGGATCCCGAGCCGGCGCTCGCCCCGAGACTCCGCGTCGAGGAACAGCCCGAGCGCGAGGAACATCAGCACCAGCCAGGGCGTCTGCTTGACGCACATGGCCAGCCCGAGCGCCACCGGCGAGACCCAGCCCCGCCAGCCGGACAACTGCGGGAACCGGTCCCACTGGTAGACGGCGACGATCAAGAACGGGATGTACAGCGCATCGCTCACCCCACCGACGGCGAACGACGTGAAGATGAACGTTGAACCGAAGATGATCGCCATCGGCTTGGCCGATCGCGGCAGCAACACGAAGGCGAGCACGACCGCGATCGCCCATGCCCCGACGTTGACGGCGTTCGCCAGCTGCGTCGTCCATCCCAACAGGACAAACGGGACGTAGATCAGAAAGCTGAGCGCGGGATAGCTGAGGGTCGTCAACGGCGTGCCGTCGAGACGGAAGGTGGTGACGTACTGGGAGACGTGGAACATCGACAGCGACGGCGCCATGGAGTGCTGGTACGGGTTATGGAAATGCGCGAACAGCTGCGCCGCGTACTGGTCGAAGGCGACTTCGTCGGTGCCGTAGCCCGGCCCGATCCGCAGCTGGATCCACGCCCAGCAGCCGAAGCCCCCCAGGAAGGCGACGACCGCCATCCAGCCGACGATGCGGCCGGGGAATCCCGTCCGGCTCATCCACGAGGCGGCGACCACGATCAGCCCGCTGCAGGTCGCCGCGAGCGCGGCGAGCGCCAGCCAGGAGAACTGGTCGGCCGAGGACAACAGCAGGAACGCCCACCACAGGAGCATCACGCCGACAAGGCACCAACCGATCCTCGCGACGACGGCCCCGCTGTCTGGACCCTGGGCCTGCGGGGCATTCACCTGCGACCGCCAGAGCTCGATGCGCGCGGAGTGTGGAGGGAGACCCGGATCACGGTGACTCGGGATAGTAGCTGTGCGGCGTGATGCCGCACCGCGACGTCGGCGCACGACGCCGGGCGAGCGCGCGTTCAGAACAGCTGGTTCTCTCCGGCGAAGATCTCGCTGACCGACTCGTCGCAGAACACGTTGTGCACCGAGTCGGCCAGGATACGCGCAACCGAGACCACCTTGATCAGGTCCTGTGGCGCGTCGGGCGCGAGCGGCACCGTGTCGGTCACGACGATCTCCTCGATCGACGAGGCGGCCAGGCGCGCAAGCGCCGGCGGCGAGAAGAGCCCGTGGACGGCCGCCGCGTAGACCCGCCGGGCGCCCGCGGCCCGGATCGTGTCAGCGCCGGCGACCAGCGTGCCCGCGGTGTCGATCATGTCGTCGATCAGGATGGCGTCGCGGCCTTCGACATCGCCGACCAGCAGCGTGACCTCGGCCGCGTTGTGCTCGGGTCGCTGCTTGGTCAGGACGGCCAGGTTGGCGCCGAGCTTCTCGGCGACATGGTTGGCGAGCTTCGCGCGGCCGGCGTCGGGCGAGACGACCACCGGGTTGTCGAGATCGCCGGCGCGCCGGCGTTCCTCGAAGTGCTCGACAAGCAGCGGGATCGCGGTCATGTGGTCGACCGGGATCCGGAAAAAGCCCTGCACCTGGCCGGCGTGCAGGTCCATCGTCAGCACCCGGTCGACGCCGGCCGCTTGGAGCATCTCGGCGACGAGCTTCGCGGTGATCGGCTCGCGCGGGGCCGACTTCTTGTCCTGACGCGAGTACCCGTACCAGGGGATCACGGCGTTGATGCGGTGGGCCGAGGCCAGCTTGGCCGCATCGATCATGATCAGCAGCTCCATGAGGGCCTCGTTGACCGGCCGGCACGTGGACTGGATCAGGAAGATGTCGGCGCCGCGGATGCTCTCTTCGAAGCGAACGTAGATCTCGCCGTTGGCGAACGTCTTCAGGGTGACGTCACCGAGCTCCATGCCGAGCTTGTCGGCGATCGACTCCCCCAGCGCGCGGCTCGCGCGACCGGCGAAGACCATCAGTCGCTTGGAGTCATCGCGGTCGATGCTCGTCCTGGTCATACCTGATGCCCTCCGGCGTTCTCGGGTGCCGCGCGCGCCTTCGCGGCAGCCCGCCTCGTAAAGTCTTCGATCACCCGCTGGCGGGCTCGCGCGATCCCGAGGGCGCCCGCGGGAACCTCGTCGGTGATGATCGAACCCGCCCCCGTCATGGCATCGTCGCCGATGGTCACCGGCGCCACAAGCACGCAGTCCGAGCCGGTCTTGACGCGCGCACCCACGGTCGTGCGGTGTTTGCGGAAACCGTCGTAGTTGGCGGTGATGTTGCCGGCGCCGATGTTGGTGTCCTCACCGATTTCGGCGTCGCCGATGTACGACAGGTGCGGGACCTTGGCCCGCGGGCCGATCACCGCGTTCTTGGTCTCCACGAAGGTGCCGATCTTGGCCTGGGCCGACAGGTGCGTTCCGGGCCGCACGTAGGCGAACGGGCCGACGCTCGCGTTTGGCCCGATGTGGCTCTCGCGGACGACGGCGTTGATGACCCGCGCCCCGTCGTCGACGGCTGCGTCCTCGATCACGCAGTTCGGCCCGATGACGCATTCCGCACCGATCGTGGTCGCCCCGTGCAGGTGCACCCCCGGCAACAGCACCGTGTCGCGGCCGACGCGGACTTCGGCATCGACGTACACGCTCGCCGGATCCGGGATGCTCACCCCATCCAGCATCAGCGCCTGGCGCAGGCGCGTCTGGAGGACGGCCTCACAGGCCGCCAGGTCCACGCGGGTGTTGACTCCCAGCACGACGTCGGCGTCGTCGGTGACCAGCGCCTGCACGGCGCCGCCCAGCAGGGGCAGCACGTCGGGCAGGTAGATCTCGCCCTGAGCGTTGCTCGAGCCGACCCGGCCCAGTGCGGCCGTCAGCGCCGCGCGGTCGAACATGAAGATCCCGGCGTTGATCTCGCGGATCTCCGCGTCAGCAGCGGAGGCATCGCGCGCCTCGACGACCCGCACGACCGCGCCGGCGTCATCGCGGACCACGCGGCCGTAGGCGCCTGCGTCCGGCAGCACCGTCGTGACCATCGTCGCAGCGGGCGCCGCCTGGACGTGCTGGGCCACCAGGTCCACGAACAGCGCGGGCCCAAGCAGCGGCGTGTCGCCACACACCACCAGCACGGTGTCGCAGACGTCCGGCAGCGCGGCCAGCCCGACGCCCGTCGCGTGACCGGTACCGTGCTGCTCGTCCTGGACGCACGTCGTGACGTCCTCGGGCAGGGCGGCGGCGACCGCCTCGGCCCCATGGCCGACGACGACCACGGTGTGGGCCACCTCGATCCCCGCCAGGGATCCCAGGACCCAACCGATCATGGGACGACCCGCGATGGGGTGAAGGACCTTGGGACGCGCCGACTTCATGCGGGTCCCCTGGCCCGCGGCGAGCACAACCGCGCCGAGGATCACGTGAACCACCCCCCTGGAAGTTTCCGAGATTCTGGTTGGGGCGGGAGGATTCGAACCCCCGGTCGCGGGACCAAAACCCGCTGCCTTACCACTTGGCTACGCCCCATCGAGGTCCGCCCCGGCGAGTATATGCGGCGCCCCGCGCGACGCACGATCGCCTCACCAGCCCAACACGACGATGTCCACCACGATTGGCCGCTCCTCGTCGGAGGTTTCCCCCGTCTCCTGGTTGACGACCTCGATCGTGTCCGTCTCGCAGAGGATCCGGATGCGCATCCCCTCCTCGAGGACGCCGTCCTTGAAGCGCTTGGCCAGCGGCCCGCGCAGTTCGAAGGTGTCCATGCGCAGCAGTTCGTCGGGGATGATGTTGAGCAGGATCACGTCGCCGTGGTAGGGGTCGACGTCCTGCCACAGCAGCGAGATCTCGCCGGAGAATGCGACGCGGGGGCTCACCAAGGTGCACACTCTACAGCGATGCGCGCGCAGCCCACGCCCACCAACTACCGCCTGATCGGGCCACCCGACCTGCTGCACGACCTGATGCTCGATTTCCAGGACATCGGCTGGCGGTGCACCGTGTCTCGTTGGCAGGCCGTGATCACCGCACCGGCCGCGAGAGCACGGCCACACCGCGCCGCAGTGGCCGGCCGAGGTCACCCTGGCCGGCGTCAGTCACGCCGATCACGACGCGGCCTGCCAGGACCACTTCGTGGTGCTGGGCGCCTAGAGCGAGGTCTCCGCGACGGGTGTCACGCCGGCCGGCAGGCCCTCGGTGACCCGTTCGCCGGCGCCGCGCTCGACCGCCGTCGCGGGCGCCACCGTGTGGGCGGGCCCACGCCAGCGCTCCCACCGGCCGAGTATCCACGGCGACACCGCGATCGCGGCGATGTCGAAGAACACGTATCCGGCCGCGATGCCCGACGGCGGGTTGCCGGTCGGGATCGGGCGTTCCGGGAATGTGCGCCTGCCAGGCCCAGGTGCCCATCGAGACCCCGTAGATCTCGAGGAACGCGACGAAGGCGAAGACGCTCGCGTAGACGGTCGCATTGCGCCCGCGCAACAGGAACGCCAGCAGCACGATGCACCCGATCACACCGCCGACGTCGGCGCGCGGCAGCACCGTCAACCCGAGCACGGCCCAGGCGGCCAGCCCGGTCGCCGCGATGCCGACCCACAGGCGCGCGTGGGTGCGCACCCAGGCCGTCTGGCTCAGGCGCAGCCCGAACAGGTACACCAGCCCGTGCCCGGGCGGGACGAACATGGGCAGGTTGTGATGGCGGTAGAGGTACGCGCCCCAGATGATCGAGCCGATGACCTCGAAGCAGGTGGCCACTACGATCACGACCAGCGTCTGGACGCGCTCGGTGCGCGTGGCGGACCTGAGCGCCAGCCCGAGCATCCCCCAGCACAGAAGGCCCAGCACATACTGGCCCGGCAGCGCGACCGCTCGGTCGAGGCCCAGGCCGATGAGGGTGACGCCGACGACGAACGCGCAGACGCGCCCCGGCGATGCTGCTAGCGGATCCCGCACGGGTTCGTACTGTAGTCGACGGTCCGCGCTGGCGGCGGGCCGACTGCACCGCGATCTGTCCCACCCCGCCACGCACGGTGCGCTAATTGGACGCTGATCTGTAACGCAGCCGTTCCCGGGACCCCCTACACTTGGTTCGTATGGCCCCGTCGCGCGTCCACTTTCAGAGCGATATGCAGGATCTGCGCCTGCGGATCGTGGAGATGGCGAGCCTGACGCTCAACCAGATCGAGCGCGCGACGGCGGCATGGGAGAGCTCCGACACGGCGGCGGCGGAGCAGATCATCGCCGACGATGAGCGCATCGACGAAGCCTGCGTCGAACTCGATCACGCGATCTACCGGATGCAGCTGCTGCAGGCGCCCGTCGCGGGCGACCTGCGCCTGCTGCACGTCGGCCTCATCGCCGTGGTCGCCCTCGAGCGGGTCGGCGATCTCGCGGTCGCGATCGCCGAGCTGACGCGCTCGGTCCGTCCGGGCGACGCGGACCCCGAGATCCAGGCAACCCTCTCGCGGATGAGCGCGCAGGCCGTCGACACCTTGGCGCTCGCCGTCCAGGCCATCGCGCGCGGAGACGTCGCGCTCGGCCAGCGCGCGTCCCATCAGGCCAAGGCCGTACGCGAGATGCTCTACGACCTGCTCGACGTGGTCGCCGCGGCCGACGCCGAGACCAGCAACAGCGCCTGGAACGCCTCCGCCGTGCTGGTCGGGCGGCACCTCGAGCGGGTGGCCAACAACGGCGGGGAATTGGGCGGCCGGGTCAACTTCATCGTGACCGGCGAGCCCTTCCAGCGCACGCCCGTCCCCGACTAGCCCGGGCGCGCCTCGCGGCTAGTGGTCCTCCGCGTCGGGATCGGTATCCGGGACGACCGGTACCACCTCGGCGCCCGGCGACGCCGCCTGCTCCTGGCGCTCCATCTGTTCGATGCGATCCAGCGCCTCGAGCGCCTGATCTGCTGCCATTGTCCTGAAACTGTTGCGCCGCTCGCGCTTGGCCTTCGCCATGGGGTCCCTCCCGGATCGAACACCGATTGTACCCCCAGCGAGGGGACGTCATGCCCTCGACGTGCGAGGGGATCAGGCAGTCGACGTAACCCGGACGCCTCCGAGATAGCCGGAGAATTGCCCGCAATTGCTCGCAATTTAGCGGGTGAAGAAATCCGCGGGCGGGCTCGGGAAAGCCGAGCGACAATGGCCCAGACGTCCTGGTGTGGCGCGCGCGCATGGTCCCACCGCGCTCGGAACAGATGTCTTTCGCCGCTCGTGCTGTTCCGGCAGGCGCCAGATCGCTTCCAGCGCGCCGACGGCGCCGCCGGGGCCACGGACCCGAGACTTGCCCGCTAAAGCTCACTAATTAGCGATTGGCCCACACTCGGCGGGGCAACAGGAAGGTCGAGCGGAAAGTAGCCCGACCTTCCTGTTGCCACTCAACGTGCGAGACGACCGTCGACAAGTGCCTGCACAAGCTGGCTATCGGCGGGCGGAAACGCGTATCGCTCGAGGGCCTCGACGGGTACCCAGCGGAACTGGGCGACCTCGAGGGGGCGCGGTCGCAGGGCGTCGGCCCACCCGCACCAGTAGAAGCGCAACTCGAGCGGCCCCGAGCGCTCGGTCCAGGCGTGCGGACCAATCGCCAGGTCGATGCCGAGTTCCTCGCGCAGTTCCCGGTGCAGCGCTTGGTCGTCCTGCTCGCCCGCTTCCCGTTTCCCGCCGGGGAACTCCCAGCGCCCCCCGTGACCGGCCTCCGGCCGGCGCTGGCTGATCAGCAGCCGCCCGCCGCGCTCGATCAGCGCGGCGACGACCACCTGGCCGTCGTGCACATCCCCGGTCACGAATGCTCCGGAAGCACGAGCGCAGCCCCGGCCACCCGCGCCAGCCCGTCGGCGACCAGCGTCGCCGCCGCCTCGGCGTCGCGGTCGATCTCCACCGACCCGGCCGAGGTGAGCTCGCGCAGGAGCGCCCCCCGGCGTTGGCGCAGCGACCCGGCATACGGCGATTGGCGGCGGCGGGGCGGCGTCACCTCGCGCACGTTGCCGGCATCGGCGGCCGGGCACCCTTCGCGCAGCGGGCACCCGGACGCGCAACGCGGCGCCCGTGCGGTGCACCACTCGCGACCGAGGTCCATGAACGCCTGCCCCACCGCCCAGCCCGCGCCCTCCGGCGTCCCCGGCCAGCCCTGCGGAAACCGCCGGGCGAGCACACGGGCGACGTTCGTATCGGAGGGCAGGACGGCGGCACCGTCGGCGAAGCAGCGGATTGCGGCCGCCGTGTACGGGCCCACCCCAGGGAGCTCGGTGAGCCGGTCGTCGGCCGGCCACCCGGATGCGCAGATCTGCCGCGCAGCCCGGTGCAGGTTCCGCGCCCTCCGCGGGTATCCCAGCCCCTGCCAGGCCGCGAGCACATCGGCGAGCGGCGCCCCGGCGAGCGCACATGCCGTGGGCCAGCGCGCCATCCACGCCTCGAAGTACGGCACGACGCGAGCGGCCTGGGTCGACTGCAGCTGGACCTCGGCCACCAGGACGGCGTACCGATCCCGCGTGCGCCGCCATGGGAAATCGGCGCCGTCGGCCGCGAACCACTCGATGAGCGCACGCCACCGCGGGATCGCCTGTCGATGCCGGTCTGCTCATCGAGCGGGAAGTCTGGCACGCCGGGGCCCTCTGGGACCCCGGAACCTCGCTCAGGCGTCGAGCAGCGTGAGCTCGGCCTGCGCCGCCGCGCCGCGCCGGTACGCGCAGGCCCGTTCGATCAGGGGCGCCGCGCCGATGAGCGCACGGTCGATGTCGATCTCGGGACCCAGCTCGAAGCGTGCCGAACCGGCCGCGCTCGCGCAGACGCGCGTCGATGATCAGCGCCTCGGGGTCGAGCGGCGATCTGGCCGGGGCGGCCCGCGCGACCGCCAGGGCCCGCAGGACCCGGTCGACCGAGACCGGCCAGGTGTCGAGGTCGACCTCGGCGCGTCCGACGACCTCGCCGAAGGCGATCCCGAACACGACGGCCTGCCCCGGCGTCGCCGCGGGCTCGACGAACAGCGCCAGGCGCTGCCGCACGGCGTGTGCCCGCCAGGCGACGCGCAGCTCGCGCAGCACGGCCTCGAACTGCTGCAGCCCGGCATCGTCGATCCCGAGCCGTCCCTCGGCGATCGCACCCGCGTAGCGTGCCGCCAGCCGACCGAGCGGCGCGGCCGGCCGCGGGCCGGCGAGTGCACGCAGCTCGCCCGCCCGGACCCGGTCGTCGTCGTCGTCGGGCATCCCGGGCACTGACTCGACGCCCACGAAGTCCGGATGCGGCAGCGGGCGCGAGGAGTCCAGCGGATAGAGCGCCAGCAGCACGTCGCGCACCATGCGGGCGCGTCGCTCGGTGGTGATGCACAGCAGCGTCCCGTCATGGGCGACGGGGCATCCGCGCAGCACGCGCAGACGCGGGACGTCTTCGCCGGTCAGCACGATGCGCCAGGTCGCGCCCGGCAGCCCGCGCCGGTTGCACGGCGGCTGCAGATCACGCAGCACCCGGTGCTCGGCTAGCAGCGCGTCCAGCTCCGAGGCGCAGCACTCGTAGTCGATGCGCTCCAGCTGCTCGAGCGCCCGCCCGATCAGCCGCCCGTGCCGGCCGCCGGGGCCGAAATACGACCGCACCCGACGGCGCAGGTTGCGCGCCTTGCCGACATACAGGACGTCCCCGCGGCGATTGCGCATGAGATAGATGCCCGGGGCGGTTGGCAGGTCGTCCGCGAGCGCCAGCTTCCACGAGTGGCGGGTTCCGCCGGGGGCCCCGATCGCGACGACGCGCTCGACGGTATCGATCTCGCGGTCGGCGAGCATCCCCAGGAAACGGATCAGCAACTCCGCCGTCGCCTCGGCATCGGGCAGCGCGCGGTGAGTCGGCCGCACGCTCGTATCTGCCCACTCGGAGAGCGTCGCAAGGTCGTGGCGATCGACGCGTCCCGCCAGCAGGCGCCTGGCAAGGGTGAGCGTGTCGAGCCAGGGCTGGGTGAAGTAGCGCCCGGCGGTACGGCGGCGCTCGTAGGTCAGAAAGCGCAGATCGAACGGGGCGTTGTGCGCCACCAGCACGTCGTCGCGGGCGAAACCCACGAACATCTCCAGCGCCGCGCCGATCTCCGGCTGTCCGACGACCATCTGGTTGGTGATCCCCGTCAGGCGGGTGATCGTCTCCGGAATCGGCCGTTCGGGATCGACGAGTACCGAGAAGCGGTCGACGATCTGGAGGCCCGCGACGCGCACGGCGCCGATCTCGGTGATCTTCGACATGCCCGGGCTGCCGCCGGTGGTCTCGAGATCGACGATGCAGAACGTCGCCTCGGCGACGCGCTGGGACGCCCAGCGCGGCGGGGCGAGGCCCACGAGGTCCCGCCCGAGCCACGTCAGCCGCGCGTCCGAGTCGACCAGTTCGGCCACCAGCCGCCGCTGCAGCGTGAGCGGGCAGCCCGCGCAGTCGCAGCACCTGCGCCACGACCTGACCGACCTCGAGCGGCCGGCCGCGGCGCACCAACAGCGCACAGAGCCGATCGGACATCGGCGGCTCGCCGACTCCGGGGCGGGCGGCGACAAGCAGGTCGAGCTGGCCGGATAGCGTCACTTGTCCGATGCTACCGGCGGCCTCCGATGCCCCCGTCGCGGCGCCCGCGCCCGACCGGCGGGATCGCCCTGACGACGCGCGATTCACGCGGTCGCAGCGCACCCGGACACGCACCCGAGCGTTCGCCTAGACTCCGGACGGATCCGTCACGGGGAGTCGACATGGGCTTGATTGCGGGGATTGACACGGTCTTCTACCAGGTCTGCAACATGGACCGGGCGGTCGCCTTCTACACCGGGACGCTTGGTCTCGAGCTGGAGCGCCGCGAGGGCAACGACTGGGCCGAGCTGAAGGCGGGCGCGATCAACCTGGCGCTGTCCGGAGAGCTCGCGGTGGCGCCGCAGAAGGGCGGCGCGACGGTGGTCCTGCGCACGGATCGGCTCGACGAACTCGCCGGCGCGCTGAGGTCGGCCGGCACGCAGATGGGCCAGATCGAGGACATGGGCGGCGCACGCATGCTCGACGTCTACGACCCGGACGGGAATCAGCTGGTCATCCTGGAGCCGCTGGCCTGATCGCGCGGGGGACGGGCCGGCGCCGGAGCGGCGTGTGTGCCACCCTGGCCGCCGACGGGCCGGCGGCGGCGATCGCGCGCATCGCAGACGGCCTGAGCCGTGGCAGCCGGTCAACGCGTGACGCGGTGGCACCGCGTCACTCCTCGGTAAGCGCCCGGCGCCGGTAGGCCAGCGCGACCATGAAGGCCTGTGGGTCGCCGACGCGCACGGCGACGCGCTGCGTGTGCCAGCGCAGCGGCGCCCGCACCTCGACGGGCTCCGACAGATCGATCACGACGGCCTGCCCGGTCTTGGTCACGAAACCGACCACCCCGCGGCCGATCCGGACCCCGAAGCCGCCGTACCATGGCCAGTCGATGGTCGACACGCGCGTGATCAGCTCCAGCGGAATGTCCGCGCTGCCCAGGACCCCGAGGCGAATCTCGCAGTTGCGGTCGTCGAGGTCGACGAACCCGCCGTGCGGGGCAAACAGCGCCAGGAAGGGGAGCGCCCAGCGTGAGCGCGGCATCTCGAAGCGTTCCACGATCCCGGAGCGTACTGCGCCGCCGCGCCCCAGGGCGTCCGGCCCTGACCGGGCCTAGCGCAGGTCGGCGACCTCGCGCGAACGCAAATGCACGATCACCTTGCGCTTGACCCGCTGCAGCGCGTTGTCGACCGTCTTGGGTGTGCAGTCCAGCCGGCCGGCGATCTCCTCGTAGGAGCGCCCTTCCAGATACATGGTCAACACGCCGCTCTCGAGCGGTGAGAGCGTCTCACCCAGGCACCCGATCAGCGAACGCAGCTCCTCGGCGGAGATCGCCTGGTTGATCGGATCCCAGGCGGGATCGTCAGGGAGGATCTCCGCCAGCGACATCTCCTGGTCCGAGGACGCGCCGGCACGCGAGTGGCTGAAGGACACGTAGGTGTTCAGCGGCGTGTGCTTGTTGCGGGCCGCGGTCTTGATCGCCGTGATGATCTGCCGGGTCACGCACAGCTCGGCGAACGAGCGGAATGAGGCCTCACGATCCGGGCGGTAGTCGCGCACGGCCTTGTAGAGCCCGATCAGCCCCTCCTGGATCAGATCCTCGCCCTCGCCGCCGGCCAGGAAGTAGGAGCTGGCCCGGAGCCGCACGAATCCCCTGTAACGGGTGACAATCTTGTCCATTGCGACCGCGTCACCGCGTCGTGCCCGCTCGATGAGCGCACGGTCGGTGATCTCATTCTCAGTCTGAGGTTCATACCCCCCGCGGATGCGCCGAACGGATGAATCCTGCGCGCTCGCAGCGGAAAAGGCGAAAGACAAGGCGCTCTCCGAGAAGTCTTATCCTGAAGTAGAGGGTTCGATTTCCCCTCCGCGCCGGATGTTATGTGACCGGAGCGCGTTTGGGAAGGCACGTGCCGAAAATCACATGGATTCGTCGCCGCGAATCGCCTCGAACAGCAGCAGCGCACACGCCACGGAGAGGTTCAGCGACGCCACACTGCCGAGCATGGGAATCCGCACCATTGCGGCACATCCTGCCGCAACCCTCGGACGGAGTCCCGCCCCCTCGCTGCCCATCACGATCACGACAGCGGGCGTCCACGCCAGCGTGCGAAAATCGGCTGCCGCCTCGGGATCTGCGCCCACGACGAGGCGTCCGGCATCCCGTGCTTGGCTCAGGAAGCCCGCGATGTTGCCGACCCGCGCCACCATCAGGTGCTCAACTGCGCCCGCCGAGGTCTTGCACACCGTCGGCGTCACCCCCGGCGACCCGCGCTGCGCGGTGACGATCCCGACGGCGCCGGCGGCATCGGCGACCCGGCAGATCGCCCCGAAGTTGCGCGGGTCCTGGGCCCCGTCCAGGCAGACGATCGGCCCGGCGGCCTCGAGCATGCCGCGCGGATCGGCGTAGGGATACGGCTCCGCGCGGGCCACGACGCCCTGGTGGTCGGAGGTGCCGGCCATCCGGCCCAGCTCGGCCTTGTGGGTCGGGATGACGCGGCGACCGGCCAGCCAGTCGGCATCCGCCAACTGTGGCAGCACCCAGATGCGGTCGATCTGCCGGCGTCCGGCACGCAGCGCCTCCCGCACCGGGTTGCGCCCGTAGATGATCTCGCCGTCGATCACTTGGGCGTGACCTGCGGCCCCTCGGGTGTATCGCGGACCTCGTATCCCCGGGACTCGATCTCCTCGCGCAGTGCGTCGGCGCGCGCAAAGTCCCGCGCGCTGCGAGCGGCCTCGCGCTGGCCGGCAAGGGCGACGATCTCGTCCGGGGCGACCGGCGCGACCCGCGCGAGGCCGGCGAGTCCCAGCACGTCGAGCAGGCCGACGAACTCGGCGCGGGCGGCCTGCAGCTGGGCGATGCCCGGGCGCGCCCCCTCGACCGCCCGATTGATCGCGTGGATGACCTCAAACAGGGACGCGAACGCCCGGGGCGTGTGGAAGTCGTCATCGAGCGCGTCGAAGAAGTCGGCGCGCGCGGCCACCAGGCTGTCCGCCAGCTCGCGGCTGATCCCCTCCCCGGGCGCCGATTCGGCCCGGTCGAGCGCCCGCGCAGCGTTGCGGATCGTCTCGACCTGGCGACCGGTGTCCGCGAGGACCGCATCGCCGAAGGGGAGCTTCGAGCGGTAGTGGGTGCGCAGGAAGAAGGCGATCAGCTCATCGCGTCCCCAGCGGTCGAGCGCGTCGCGTAGCAGCACGATGTTGCCCTCGCTCTTGGACATCTTGCCGCCCAGCTCGAGCATCTCATTGTGTGCCCAGATCCGCGCCATCGGTTCGCCTGTGGCGCCCTCGCTTTGGGCGATCTCGTTCTCGTGGTGTGGGAAGACGAGATCGATACCGCCCCCATGGATCTCGAACGACGGCCCGAGCGCCGATTGCGCCATCGCCGAGCACTCGATGTGCCAGCCCGGCCGGCCCGGCCCCCAGGGCGAGTCCCAGGACGTGTCCTCGTCGGGCTTGTGCCCCTTCCAGAGGGCGAAGTCGAGGGGATGCTCCTTGGCCTCCCCGGGCTCGGTGACCAGCAGTTCGTCCAGGCGGCGTCCCGACAGCCGCCCGTACCCGGGGAACCGGTTGACGCGGAAGTACACGTCACCGCCGCTCGGGTAGGCGAGCCCCGCGTCGATCAGCCGCTCGATCAGGGCGATGATCTCGGGCATGTGCCCGGTCACCGTCGGTTCCAGGTCGGGGCGCCCCAGCTCGAGGCGGTCCGTATCGGCAACGTATTCGCGCAGGTACCGCTCGGCCAGCTCCGCCGAGGGCGCACCCTCGCGGCGGGCCGCGACGTAGATCTTGTCGTTGATGTCGGTGACGTTGCTGACGAAGCGCACCGCGTACCCGCGCCGGGTCAGATAGCGCTTGAACACCGAGAACACCACGAACGGCCGCGCGTTGCCGACATGGATTGGTCCGTACACGGTCGGCCCGCAGACGTAGATCCGCACGACGCCGTCGGGCCCCGAGGTCACCGGTTCGACCCGACGCGAGAGCGTGCTGTACAGGCGCGGTCCGGCGTCGGTCGCTGTCGATGTGCTCACGCAGCCTCCGGGTTGATGGGTGCAACGAGGGCGACCGCCTGACAGGCGATCCCCTCGCCCCGGCCGGTGAACCCCATGGTCTCGGTCGTGGTCGCGTGCACGCTTACCGGAGCGCCGAGCGCCGCGGTCATGCCCGCCTGCATCGCCGCGCGGTGGGGACCGATCCGGGGCGCCTCACAGATCACCACCGCGTGCGCGTTGACGACCCGCAGACCCGCGCCTGCCGCGTGCGTGCGCACGTGTGCGAGCAGCGTCGCGCCCGACACGCCGGCCCACGCCGGGTCACCCGGCGGAAACAGCGCCCCGATGTCCGGGCCGCCGCAGGCCGCCAGTATCGCGTCGCAGACGGCGTGCGCGACCACGTCGCCGTCGCTATGTCCCACCAGCCCCGCCGGATGCGGGATCTGGATGGTCCCGAGCATCAGCGGCACGCCGGGCCCGAACCGGTGCGCGTCGACCCCGAGGCCGACCCTCATGCCCACTCCGACAGCGGCACCGGGGAGGCGACCCGCCCCGCGAAGCGCGTCAGCTGCGTGTACCCGGCCCCGCCGAGTGCCGCGACGGCGGTCGGGTAGTCGGCGGCGACGTCCTCAGGGCGGTGCGCGTCGCTCGAGAGCGTCACCGGAACGCCGGCCGCAGCGCACAGGCCGAGCAGGTCCGGGTTCGGATAGAGCTCGCGGACCGGCTTGCGCAGCCCTGCGGTCGAGCATTCGACCGCGACACCCGTCTGGGCGATCTGGGCGATGACCCCGGGCCAGCGCGTGTGCGCCGATGCCGGCGGCGCGTGGCCGAACACCTTCGGCAGGTCGATGTGTGCCAGCACGTCGAACAGGCCCGAGCGCGCCGCCGCGACGAGCTCGTCCAGGTAGCGCTCCCAGATCTCCTCGGCGTCGAGCGTGTCCCATGCCAGGTAGTCCGGGTGGTCGACGGCGCGCTCGCGCAGCCAGTGCACGGAGCCGAGCACGATGTCGAAGGGCCGCCCGCGAACAAAGCTCGCGATCTCGTCCACGCGGTCCGGGAGCCAGTCCATCTCGACCCCGATCAGCACCGGCAGCCCTTCGGCCCGCGCGCGCTCGAGCGCCGCGCAGTACGCGTCGACGTCCTCGGTCGCTTCCTCGCGCCACCATGGGTTCGGGTGCCAGTCGCGGGCCAGCGCGAAGCGGTGAACGTGCTCGGTGATCGCGAGCTCCCGCACCCCGCGCGCGCGGGCACGGGCGGCGTAGCGCCCGATCCAGTCCGACGACCAGGCGCCGCCCGCGGCATCCCAGCGGTCGGCCTGCTCGGCGCGCGCCGCGACGCCGTCGGGCTGCAGGTGCAGGTGGTAGTCGGTCAGCATCGGCGACCCACGTTACCGAACGTGCTTGGGCGCGGCATCGGCCAGGAGCAGTGCGGCGATGCGCACGTCCGACGGCGTTGTCACCTTCAGGTTCGGCGTCAGTGACGGCACGACGACGACGCGGCCGGCGATGGCCTCGACCATCGACGCGCAGTCGGTCGCCGTGTCGATGCGGTCCTCCGCGCGGGCCGCGGCGAAGGCGTCCTCGAGGACCGCGCGCCGGAAGACCTGCGGGGTTTGCGCAAGCCACAGGCCCGCGCGTGAGGGCGTCCCGGTGATCGCGCGGTCGTCACCGACGCGCTTGAGGGTGTCGGCGAGCGGTGCCGCCGCAATCGCACCGTCCGCGTCACCGACGCCGGCGATCACGGCCGCGATGAGCTCGGGGCGTACCAGCGGCCGGGCGGCGTCGTGTACGAGCACCAGCTCGCCCTCGGGATCGACGGCGTCCAGGCCACGGCCGACCGACTCGGCGCGCGAGTCGCCGCCGGAGACGACCTGGGACAGCTCGAGCCCCAGCGCGTGGGCCAGCTCGGTCTCGTGGCCCGCCGGCGCCACCACGACGACGCTGGCGATCTGGTCGCAGGCCGCGAGCGCGTCCAGGCACCATGCCGCCAGGGCCCGACCGCCGAGCGGCATGAGCGCCTTGGGCATGCCGGCGCCCATCCGCACCCCGGCGCCCCCGGCGACGACGATCGCGGCGCAGCCCGGTGCCGGCTCACCGCCCATGTCGGCCCCGTTCGTGTGATCGATATCCACGGGCCGCGCCGTCGGGCGCGCCCTGTCCCGCGCGAAGCACCTACGCGGAGACCCCGTGCTCGGCCACGCGCGTGAAGATCATCTTCCCCGACGGGCTCTGGAGGATCGAGGTCACCTCGACCTCGACTTGCTGGCCCATCAGCCGGCGGCCGCCCTCGACGACGATCATCGTCCCGTCGTCGAGATACCCGACCCCCTGGTCGTACTCGCGGCCCTCGCGGATCACCTTGATCGACAGCGGCTCCCCCGGCAGGACCGCCGGTTTGAGGGCGTTGGCCAGCTCGTTGACGTTCAGGACCTCGACGCCCTGGATCTGGGCGACCTTGTTGAGGTTGTAGTCGGTGGTGACGATGGACGCGCCGAGCTCGCGAGCGAGCCGGACCAGGCGGCTGTCGACCTGGTCGCCGTCGCCCCGCTCGGTGCTCCGCACCGAGAACCCGCCGTTGGCGGTCTTCTTCATCTCTTCCACGATGTCCAGCCCCCTGCGGCCGCGGGCGCGCTTGAGCGCGTCGGTGGAATCGGCGACATGCTGGAGCTCATCGAGCACGAAGTCGGGGACGACGATCGAGCCCGACAGGAACCTCGTCCGCATGACCTCCACCAGCCGTCCGTCGATGATCGCCGACGTGTCGATCACACGGGTCTGCGCGGAACGCGGACGGACCCCGACCAGGCGCAGGATGTCGACGTGCTTGCGGGCGGCGATGCGCGTGAACACGTACGCGACGAGCAGGACGACCGGCAGCAGCAGGTACGGGCCCACGATCGGCAGCTGCGCGACCGCGATACCCGCCAATGCCGCGGCGACCAACCCGAGCACCAACCCCAGCGCCCCGACGGTCAGCTCGGCCGCCGAGCGGCGGTCGGCGGCGCGGTCGATGGCGCGCAGGTGTCCGCGCAGCCAGCGCCCGGCGACCCCGCCCAGCAGGTACCCCACGAGGGCACCGGCGACTACGACGGCGATCCAGGTGGCGTTCGAGTACGGCGAGCCGACGCGTGAGGTCACCGAGAAGCTCTTGCCGGCCTGGTACGCGGCGAGCGCGCCCAGCAGGGCGAGCACGATCCGGCTGACGAGGATCATGTCGAATGCTCCCGCGCGTGCGCCGGCGCCCGGCACGAGCCCGCGCTCGTCCAACGACCTGCCGGGGCGTGCGCAGGTGGCTGGGGTCGCAGGTTCATCGGTGCTGTGGCTCCTCGCGGTCTCGGCGGGTCGCGGGTCCTTCGGTTGTGCCGCGACAACTTGCCTATCGCGAAGCCTAGCGCGCGTTCCGCGTCACCCGGGCACATCGGTTGGCCGGAGCCTATTCCGGCGCAACCTCCACGTCGTCATCGTCCAACTCAGCCGCAGCCCCCGCCGCGACACGAGACTCCCCGCGCCCGCCGCCGATATCTTCCAGCAGGTTCTCCAGGAAGTCGATCGCCTCCTGCTCTTCCATGTCGCAGGCGTACATGAGCTCGCTCGCCAGGATCTTCTTGGCCCGACCGAACATCTGCTTCTCGCCCGTGGACAGGCCCTTGTCCAGGTCGCGGATCGACAGGTTGCGCACGACCTCGGCGAGCTCGAACACGTCACCGGTCTTGATCTTGTCGCGGTTGTGCTTGAAGCGACGATTCCAGTTCTTGGGCATCTGGGTGCCGTCGTCCTTGAGCACCGCCAGGACCTCCTGCACGGTCTGCTCGTCGATCACGCGGCGCAGGCCCGCACGCTCCGCGTTCTCGGCCGGAACCATGACGGTCATCTCGTTGTACAGGATCGTGATCGTCAGGTACTCACGCCGCTGACCCAGGACCTCCTTGTGCTCCTTCTTCTGGACCACACCGGCGCCGTGGTGCGGGTACACCACCTTGTCTCCGACTTCGAACACTCGCCCCTCCTGCTTGTGGGATATGCCTGCACCCGCGCGGCTAGCGCGGACACGCGACCTGTAGGGCCTGGGTGATATCCCCGACCGACGAAATCTCCACCCCTGCGGGCGGAGGTTCTGCTACTTCACTGGCCATCCGTGGCGCGACCGCCAGGGTGAGCCCGTGGGCACTGATCGCACCCAGCCGGCGCCCCCAGTGCCCGGTCGGGCGCACCCCGCCGGTCAGACCGATCTCGCCAAAGGCCGCAGAGCCCGCGGCAAGCGGCGCTCCGCGATGCGCGCTGGCGATCGCCAGGGCCATCGCCAGGTCCGCGGCGGGATCGATGGCGCGCGCACCACCGGCCACGCTGACGAAGACGTCCTGATCGCCGAGCCGCAGTCCCGCATGCCGCGACAGGACCGCGATCACCTGGGCCAGGCGCGTCCGGTCGACGCCGACCGCCACCCGGCGCGGGGGCACGACCTCCGTCGGCCCCACGAGCGCCTGGACCTCGACGAGCATCGCGCGGCTGCCCTGGATGACCGGGAACACGCACGAGCCGACCCGTTCCCCGACCTCGGCCAAGAAGAGCCCGGTGGGGTCCTCGACCGACACGAGCCCGTCGGGGCGCATCTCGAGCACACCGGTCTCGTTGATCGAGCCGAAGCGGTTCTTGGTGGCCCGCAGGACGCGGTGCGCCCGCATCTCCTCGCCCTCGAACGTCAGGACGCAGTCAACCATGTGCTCGAGCATCCGCGGCCCGGCCAGACCGCCGTCCTTGGTGACGTGGCCGACGAGCACGATCACGGTCTCGCGCTCCTTCGCGAGCCGGAGCAGCTCCCCGGTCGCCTGGCGGATCTGTGAGACCGACCCGACCGCGCCCTCGGCCTGGTCGGAGACGAGCGTCTGAATCGAGTCGATCACGCACACCGCGGGCTCATGCGCGGTGATCGCCTCGACGACCCGTTCGAGGTTCGCCTCGGCCAGGATCGCGACCGTGTCGGTGTCTGCGGCCACCCGGACTCCGCGGGCATGTACCTGCGCGAGCGACTCCTCGCCGGTGATCAGCAGCGCGCTGCGCGTCGCCGCGACGCCCGCCAGGGCCTGAAGGACCAGCGTGCTCTTGCCGATCCCGGGCTCGCCGGCGATCAGCACGAGGGAGCCCGGGACAAGCCCGCCGCCGAGGACCCGGTCCAGCTCGTCGACGCCCGTGACGATCCGCGCGGTCGGTGCGAGCGCCAGATCCCCGAGGCGCACCGGTCGCGCGGCGGGCGCGCCCGACCGGGCCAACGCCGCCAGGCGCGGCTCCTCGGTGACCGATCCCCAGGCGCCACAGGCAGTGCAGCGTCCGACCCATCGCGGATGCGTGGAGCCACATTCCTGGCAGACGTGGACGCTCTGTGGACGCGCTCGAACCAAAAAACCTTCACCAGCCGCTGTACGGGAGACCCAGCGTGGATCTCCCGTACGCAGTTGCCACTACGACTCTGCGGGCTCCGAGTCGGGTCCCTCCTCCGGGGTCTCGCTCGCCGCGACACCGACAGTGGTCGGTTCCTCGGGCAGGGTCGGAATCAACTTCATCTGCTCGCCATCGCGGTCGACCACGATGACGGTGCCCTCGGGCAGGTTCCCCTTAAGGACCTCATCCGCGAGCGGGTCTTCGATCAGGCGCTGGATCGCACGGCGCAGTGGCCGGGCGCCCATCGCCGGGTCGTACCCCTCGGCCACGAGCAGGTCCTTGGCGTCCTCGGACAGCTGCAACGCCAGACCGTGCTCGGCCATCTGCTCCTTGAGCCGCACGAGCAGCAGCTCGACGATCTGCGTGATCTCGTCGCGCGTCAGCTTGTGGAACACGATGATCTCGTCGATCCGGTTGATCAGCTCGGGGCGGAACACGCGCTTGAGCTCGCCCATGATGCGCGACTTCATGTCGTCGTAGCTGAGGCCGGCCTCCTCGGACACCGAGAAGCCGAGCGGCGTGTCGCGGCTGATCGTGGCGGCCCCGATGTTCGAGGTCATGATCACGATCGCGTTGCGGAAGTCCACCGACCGGCCCTGGGCGTCGGTGAGCCGGCCGTCCTCGAGAATCTGCAACAGGATGTTGAAGACCTCGGGGTGCGCCTTTTCGACCTCGTCCAGGAGGATGACCGAGTACGGCTTGCGCCGCACCTGCTCGGTGAGCTGCCCGCCCTCGTCGTAGCCGACGTAGCCGGGCGGCGAGCCGACCAGCCGGCTGACCGCGTGCTTTTCCATGTACTCGGACATGTCGACCTGGATCAGCGCCTGGTCGTCGCCGAACAGGAATTCGGCCAGCGTGCGCGCCAGCTCGGTCTTCCCCACGCCCGACGGGCCGAGGAAGATGAAGCTGCCGGCCGGCCGCTTGGGGTCCTTGATGCCCGCCCTGGCACGCCGGATGGCGCGGCTGACCGCCGTGATCGCCTGCTCCTGGCCGATCACGCGCTTGTGCAGCTCCTCTTCCATGCGCAGCAGCTTGCGGGACTCGGCCTCGGTGAGCTTGAAGACCGGGATGCCCGTCCACATCGACACGATGTCGGCGATCTCTTCCTCGCCGATCTCTGGCCGCGGGCCGCCGTCCTCGGACTTCCACTCCTCCTCGAGCTCCCGCTTCTTGTTGGTCAGGCGGCGTTCCTTGTCACGCAGGTTCGCGGCCTTCTCGAACTCCTGCGCCTCGATCGCCGCTTCCTTCTCCTTGCGAACGGTCTCGATCTCGTCCTCAAGCTCGCGGTACGACGGCGGGGAGGTCATGGTGCGGATGCGCATGCGACTGCCGGCCTCGTCGATCAGGTCGATGGCCTTGTCCGGCAAGAAGCGCTCGGAGATGTACCGGTCGGCCAGGTTGGCCGCGGCTTCGAGCGCCTCGTCGGTGATGGTGCAGCGGTGGTGCGCCTCGTAGCGGTCGCGCAGCCCGCGCAGGATCTGGACGGTCTCTTCCTGGGAGGGCTCCTCCACCCGGATCTGCTGGAAGCGGCGCTCGAGGGCCGAGTCGCGCTCGAGGTACTTGCGGTACTCGTCGAGGGTCGTCGCGCCGACGGTCTGCAACTCGCCGCGTGCCAGGGCCGGCTTGAGGATGCTGGCCGCGTCGATGGCGCCCTCGGCCGCACCCGCGCCGACGAGGTTGTGCAGCTCGTCGATGAACAGGATGATGTCGCCGCGCTGGGTGATCTCCTTCATCACCTTCTTGAGGCGCTCCTCGAACTCTCCGCGGTACTTCGAACCGGCCACGAGGGCCGCGAGGTCCAGCGTGTAGATCTGCTTGTTCTTGAGCAGGTCCGGCACCTGGTTGGTCGCGATGCGCTGGGCGAGGCCCTCAACGACCGCGGTCTTGCCGACGCCGGGCTCGCCGATGAGCACCGGGTTGTTCTTGGTGCGGCGCGAGAGGATCTGCATCACGCGCTCGATCTCGTTCTGGCGGCCGACCACCGGGTCGAGCTTGCCGTCGGCGGCCAGCTTGGTCAGGTTGCGCCCGAACTGCTCCAGCAGCTTGCTCGACTTCTTGTCGGCGGGTGTCCCGCCGGCGGTCTGTCCCTGTTGGCGGCGGCCCGGGCCCGAGAGCATGCGGATGATCTCGTTGCGGATCTTCTCGGAATCGGCGTCGAAGTCCGCCAGGATGCGTGCAGCGACGCCCTCGTTCTCGCGCACGAGGCCAAGCAGGATGTGTTCGGTGCCGATGTAGTTGTGCCCGAGCGACAGCGCCTCGCGCAGTGCCAGCTCGAGGACCTTCTTGGCGCGGGGGGTGAACGGGATCTGGCCCGAGGTCACCTCTTCTCCGGACCCAACGATCCGGATGACCTGCGCCCGGACCTCCTCCACCGTGATTTCAAGCCCCTCGAGGACCCGTGCCGCGAGACCTTCCTCTTCGCGCAGCAGGCCGAGGAGGATGTGCTCGGTCCCGATGTAGTTGTGCTTGAGGGTACGCGCCTCTTCCTGGGCCAAGACAACGACCTGGCGCGCCCGCTCGGTGAACCTCTCGAACAACGAGATCTCCTCTTCGCCAAGCAGTCGCTGCGGATCTCAGCAGCGACTGCGCCGACCGGGCAGTACCCCCCAGGTCAAACCGCTGCCTGGAGTCACTCGCACCCGACACTCCGCACCGGAACGCCGTCCTGCATCTAACTGTGCGAGGACCTGAATTCTAGCAGGGTCCCTCGTCCCTCCGCCGAAGTGCCGATCCTCAATGCTCATGCGGGATCTCGGCGGTCATGCCGCCCGCCGGCGCGGCGCACCGCAGCCCGGTGGATGCGGGCTGTGGCGCCCCTTCGCAGCAGGTCTCGACCTTGCGGTGGCAGCGGTCGCACCACGCGCCGTTGTGGCGCCAGATCAGTGCGCGCTCGCAGATCGGGCAGGGACCCATGCGGCGAGTATGGCAGCCGTCCCCGACGCACAACCGCCCCCGCGGGGGTGCCTCCAGACGGGGCTAGTGCCGGACCTTACGGTCCTGGTCGGGGTAGGCCAGCAGACCCATCTCGCGGGCGCGGCGCACGGACTTGCTGACGATCGCCTGCTGGCGGCGCGAGAGCCCGGTGATGCGGCGCGAGCGGATCTTGCCGCGTTCGCTGACGAACCGGCGCAGCGACGGGAAGTTCTTCCAGTCGAGGTCCTCGACCGGCAGCGTCGGCCGACGCTTGCGCTGCGCAGGTGCTGCGCTCTTGCCCTTCTTGTTGGACCGACTGCGGGCCCGTGGCTTAGCCATCAACTCCCCAAATGATCGTGCGACAGACGGCCGAGGATGTTAGCAGGCCACCCGCCGCGGTGGGTCGGTGTGGCGCCGCTCAGGTCCGCATGGCCGGAAACAGGACCACCTCGCGGATCGAGCTCGCGCCCGTGAGCAGCATCACCAGGCGGTCGATCCCGAGGCCGAGTCCGCCCGTCGGCGGCATGCCGTGCTCGAGGGCGATCAGGAAGTCCTCGTCCATCGGCTGGGCCTCGTCGTCGCCGGCGGCGCGGTCGGCCTGCTGCGTCACAAAGCGCGCGGCCTGATCGTCGGGGTCGTTGAGCTCGGTGAACGCGTTGGCGATCTCCATTCCGCCCGCGAACGCCTCGAAGCGTTCGACGGTGTCGGGATCGTCGGGCGTCCGCTTGGCGAACGGGGAAAGCTCCAACGGGTAGTCGAGCAGGAACGTGGGCTGGATCAGCGTCGGCTCGACGCTTTGGGTCAGCAGCCCGTCGACGAGCTTCGCCCAGGTCGCGGAGTCCGGAGCGTCGTGGCCGGCCGCGCGCATCGCCTGGCGCAGCGCAGCGGCGGTGGTCTGCAGGCGGACATCGATCCCGCTCGCGTCACGGATCGCGGTGCGCAGATCCAGGCGCGGCCACGGCGGTGTGAAGTCGATCGTGTGCCCGCGCCACTCGACGCGTGCGGACCCGGTTGCGACGATCGCCGCGTGGGCGACCAGCTGCTCGAGCATTTCGGCGACCTCGCGGTAGCCCACGTAGGCCTCGTAGGTCTCGACCATCGTGAACTCGGGGTTGTGCTTGTAGCTGACACCCTCGTTACGGAAGTTCTT
This sequence comes from uncultured Thermoleophilia bacterium, assembly GCA_963773325.1. Taxonomy (GTDB): domain Bacteria; phylum Actinomycetota; class Thermoleophilia; order Miltoncostaeales; family Miltoncostaeaceae; genus CAITWD01. The sequence goes on from CAVZAI010000002.1 coordinate 489,954, forward strand.
GCCGAGCTCATAGACCTTGTCGAGCCCGCCCACGATGCACCGCTTGAGGTAGAGCTCCGGCGCGATGCGCAGGTACAGGTCGCGGTCGAGTTGGTTGTGGTGGGTCACGAACGGCCGCGCCGCCGCCCCGCCGTACATCGGCTGCAGTGACGGCGTCTCGACCTCGATGAACCCGCGCGCGTCCAGGAAGGCCCGCACCGCAGCGATCGTCCGAGCCCGCACGATGAACGCGGCGCGAACCTCCTCGTTGCTCATCAGGTCGAGGTAGCGTTGCCGGTACCGCGTCTCGGGGTCGCGCAGGCCCGCGTGCTTGTCCGGCGGCGGGCGCAGCGACTTGGCGAGCAGCTCCACCGAGCTGACGGCGATCGACAGCTCGCCCCGCCTGGTACGCGTGACCGGACCCTCGACCCCGATCAGGTCGCCCAGGTCCAGCGAGAGCAGCCGCTCCATCGCCTCGTGGCCGAGGCGATCGATCGACGCCCACAACTGGATCCGCCCGTCGCGGTCCTCGAGATCCACGAAGGCGACCTTGCCCTGGCCGCGCCGGGCGGTCAGGCGACCGGCGACCCGCACCGGCTCGGCGGATTCCTCGCCGGCGGCCAGCGCCGCGTGCGCGTCGCGCACCGAGGCGATCGAGACCCGCCCCGCAAAGGCACGCGGGAAGGGATCGACGCCGTGTGCGCGCAGGGCGTCGGCCTTGGCGCGGCGCTCCGCGACGAGGCGCTCGAGCCCCGAGCCCTCGGCGTCCGGACGGTCGGCCGCGGACGGATCAGGCGGCTGCGTCACCCGCCTCAATCTTCACGATTTGGTACTCGATCACGCCGCGCGGCGCGGGGATCGCGACCTTCTCGCCCTTCTTGCGACCGAGAATGGCCTTCCCGACGGGGCTCTCGTTCGAGAGCCGCCGGTTCCTGGGGTCGGCCTCGGCCGAGCCGACGATCGCGTACTCGACGGTCTCCTTGGACTTCGTGTTCTTGAGCGTCACGCGGGCGCCGATCGCGACGCTGTCGGTCGCGATGTGCTCGGTATCGACGATCCGCGCGTTGCGCAGCTTCTGCTCGAGGACCTGGATGCGGGTCTCGATCTGCGCCTGCTCGTTCTTGGCGTCGTCGTACTCGGAGTTCTCGGAGATGTCACCGAACTCACGTGCCGCCTTGATCCGCTCCGCGACCTCGCGTCGCTTCGTGGTCGAGAGGTGCTCGATCTCCTCGCGGAGCTTGCGGTAGCCCTCTTCGGTGAGGATGACTTCGCGGTCCATCGTGATCGGTTCTCCTTGCGTCAAGAGCACACCGCGCGCACGCGGGTCGCGCGCGTACGCTGTGCCGAGCGGCGCCGAACGCTAGTTCAGGCCTGGGGTTGTTGCAAGCGGCGCCCGGTCGGCGAGCACCGCCAGCCGCTCTCGCACGCGCGGAAATTCATCGATGACCAGCAGCGCCGCGACGTCATCGTCGGCGACCGGCTCACCGGCCAGGTACCACGGATAGAACTTGCGCAGGTAGTGGACGCCGCGCCGCTCGCCCATCAGCTCCACGATCTCGTCCGCGAAGCCGCACAGCTCGTCGATCACCCCGTTCAGGGCAGGTCGCTGCGACGGACGCCCGGTCGCGATCGCCCCATAGAGCCAGGGGTCCCCCAACCCCGCGCGCCCGATCATCACCGCCGCCGCGCCGGTCGCCGCGGTCACCTCGAAGGCCGCCCGCGGGGTCGAGATGTCGCCGCTGGCGATCACCGGCACATCCAGCGCCTCGACCAGTGCGGCGGTGATCCGGTGATCGGCCGTGCCGCGATATTCCTCCGCGGCCGCGCGCGGATGGATGGTGACCGCCGCGGCGCCCGCGTCGGCCAGGCGCCGGGCGATCTCGACGGGGCGCGATTCGGCCGGGGTCAGCCCCCGACGGATCTTGACGGTGACCGGGATCCGGACGGCGGCCACGCAGGCGGCGACGATCGCGGCCGCGTGGCCCGGATCGGCCAGCAATGCCGCGCCCGCGCCGGTCTTGCAGATCTTCGGCACCGGACAGCCCATGTTGATGTCAACGAGCGCCGCGCCGTTCGCCTCCGCCGCGCGAGCCGCCTCGGCCATGGCCTCGGGGACGGCACCGAACAACTGGATCCCGGTCAGGCGCTCGGCGGTGTCCAGGCGCAGCATATCGACGGTGCGCGCGTTACCGTGTTGCACCCCCATGCTGGCCACCATCTCGGAGACCGACAGGCCGGCCCCGTGGCGCTGGGCCTGCAGCCGGAAGGGCGCGTTGGCGATGCCTGCCAGCGGCGCCTGCACCACGCGGTTGGGCACGACCAGGTCACCGATGCTGAACGGCTCGGCCAGCGGCCAGCCGTCGCCGGGCACCGCGACGGCGGCCCCGCCGACGGTCCGGTCGGCGATCGGACCCTTCATGCGCTTTCTCACGGCGACTCCCCGGCCACGCGGCGCGACGGGCGGGCCGTGGCGTTCAAGCCGTAGATCATCCGCAAGCCGTCCAGGGTCAGCATCGGGTCGATGTGGTCGATCTGGGTCGACAGCTTGGCGACCATCCCCGAAAGGCCGCCGGTGGCGATCACCGTGGTGGTCCCGGTGAGCTCCTCGCGGATCTGGGCGCACAGGCCGTCGATCATCGCCACGGTGCCGAGCACGAGGCCCGAGCGCATGCTCTCGACCGTCGACCGACCGATGATGCGTTCCGGCGGGATCAGGTCGACCTTCACCAGCCGCGCGGCCCGGCTGGTCAGCGCATCAAGCGAGGTCTCCATCCCGGGCGCGATCACACCCCCGAGATACACGCCCGTATCGGACACGACATCAAGCGTCGTGGCAGTGCCGAGGTCGACCACGATGCACGGACCGCCGTAGCGCTGGTATGCCGCGACGGCGTTCACCAGACGGTCTGCGCCCAGCTCGACCGGATTGTCGATCGCCAGGGACATACCGGTGCGGATGCCCGGCCCGACGACGACGGCCGGGTGATCGAGGTACTTGAGCGCCAGCTCGCGGTAGCCGTTGGTCAGGGTCGGGACCACCGACGAGACGATCATCGCGTCGAGCTCGTCCAGGCTGCCGCCGCGCAGCCGCAGGATCTGGTCGTGCGAGGCCGCCAGCTCGTCGGCCGTGGCGGAGCGCTCGGTCGAGATGCGCCACTCGTGCAGCAGCTCGTCGCCGTGGAAGACCCCGGCGAGCGTATTGGAGTTGCCGACGTCGATCGCCAGCAGTGCCGACCCCATGGGTGCCTACTCCTCGCGCGACCCGTCGGCGGGCGCCTTGAGGATCTCCAGCGTGACGTCCTGGGTCGTGTAGACCTCGACCCGCGGGATGATGCGCGACGGGCGGCTCTTGTCCCAGACCCAGACGTCCTCCATGACGATGTGGAACAGCGGATAGGCCGCCTGCGGGATCAGCTCGCGCTCGAAGCGGTTGCACAGGTACGTCGCCTCCTGAGTGCACACGCAGTAGCCGAACAGCGGGTAGACGTCGGCGTATTCGCGCTTGAGGCGCAGCTCCAGCTCGGCGTCGTATTCCTCGAGCTCATCCGTGTAGGACATCTTGGGTTCCTTGACCGGCGCGGTGGAGGGAGATCCTAGCCGAGCACACCGTCCGGCCACGGGCGCACCGGCTGCTCGTCGGGATCGAGCACGGCGGCGCACGCGGCGAGCGCACGACCGTCAGGATGCACCAGCCCGGGCCCGACGTCCAGCAGCGGCACGAGCACGAAGCGGCGCTCGGTCAGGCGCGGATGCGGGAGCTCCAGCTCGGCGTCGCGCCAGACTGCCGCCGTCCCAGAACACGATGTCGCAGTCGGCGACCCGCGGGCCGAAGCGCTCACCCCCGCCGGCGCGTCCCAGCCGACGTTCGGCGCGCTTGGCGACTGCCAGCAGCTCGCGGGGCGTCAGCTCGGTGCGCACCCGCACGACCGCGTTGAGGAACGCCGGCTGATCGGCGAGCTGCTGGGGGGCGGTGTCGTAGACCGGGCTCAGCGCCTCGACGCGCACGCCGGCATCCCGCAGGACGTCGACGAGCCCCTGCAGGTTGGCCAGGCGGTCGCCCAGATTGGATCCGAGCCCGAGCCAGTACGTCGACTCGCGCACGCGCGCGATCCGCACCGCCGTCGCGTCGACGGTGTGCGGGAGCGGCGACGTGCGGCTTCGACAGCTCGACGCGCACGCGGTGCGCCAGCGGCTCGGCGAGCGCACGGTCGGCGATATGCGCGGCGACCTGCTCAAGCAAGCGCGCGGGCGGACCCGCCACGATCGCGGCGATGTCGTCGGCGAGGGTCGCGTAGTCGACGGTATCGGCGAGCGCGTCGCTGACCACGCCCGGGCAGCGCAGCAGATCCAGCTCGAGGTCGACCACGAAGCGCTGGCCGAGCCGTTGCTCGGCCTCGAACACGCCATGCCGGCCGAAGACCTCCAGGCCCCGGATGATCACGGTGACGACCTCGCTCATGCCGACCCCGTGCCGATCGCACGCCAGACGCGCAATGCGTCGACGGTCTCGGCGACGTCATGCACCCGCAACACGTCGGCGCCACGCGCCGACCGCCGCCAGCCCCCCGCCGAGGCTGCCGGCCAGCCGGCCCTCGACCGGCCGCCCGGTGAGCAGCCCGATCATGCCCTTGCGCGAGAGCCCGATGACGACCGGGCGGCCGATCGCGCGGATGCGCTCGAGCCCGGACACCAGCGCGAGGTTGTGCGCCAGCGTCTTGCCGAAGCCGACGCCCGGATCGACCAGGATGCGCTCCTCGGGGACGCCAGCACGCACGGCGGCGTCGATCCGGCCCTCGAGGAAGCCGATCACCTCCCCGACCACGTCGTCGTAGGTCGGGTCGTCCTGCATGTCCCGCGGCTGCCCGCGCATGTGCATCAGGCACACCGCGACCCCGCGGTCGGCGACCAGCCCGAGCAGGTCGGGATCGTCACGGCCGGCGCTGACGTCGTTGACAAGCACCGCCCCGATGGCGACTGCGGCGTCGGCGACCGCCGCGCGGGTCGTGTCGATCGAGATCGCCGCCGCGGGCGGGCGGGCGGACAGGTCGGCGAAGATCGGCGCCAGTCGCCGCAGCTGCTCCGGCGCCGCGACCCGCTCAGCCCCGGGGCGCGTGCTCTCGGCGCCGAGGTCGAGGATCGCGGCCCCGTCGTGGGCCATCTGGTCCATCGTGCGGCGGGCGGCGGCGCGCGCCAAGTGCTCGCCGCCGTCGGAGAACGAGTCCGGGGTGATGTTGACGACGCCCATCACGCTCGGCGGGCGCAGCCAGTCGAGGGGATCGCGCCCCATGCGGGGCGCGCTCAGCTCTCGGGAATCGGCTGTCCCGGCGCCGGGGGCGGGAAGGGCATGCGGACCGGGGCGTCGGAGGTGGGCGTCGCCGGGCTCTCCAGTGCACGTTCGCGCTGCGCAGCCTCGTCCTTGGCGCGGAAGACGTCTTCCTCGGAGGCACCGGCGAGCAGGGCCAGGAACTCCTCGCGCTCGATGGTCTCGCGCGCGAGCAGGACCTGCGAGATCGACTCGAGGGCGTCGCGGTGCTCGACCAGGATGTCGCGCGCACGCTGGTGGGCGTCCTCGATGATCCGTCGGATCTCGGCGTCGATCTCCCGAGCGGTCTCGTCCGAGTAGTCCGGCTCGGAGTGGATGTCGCGCCCGAGGAAGGGCTGCCCCTGGGCGTGACCGAGCACGCGCGGCCCGAGCTTCTCGCTCATGCCGAAGCGCATCGTCATCGCCTTGGCGGTCTGGGTGACCTTCTCGAGGTCGTTGGCCGCGCCGGTGGTGATCTCGTTGAACACGATCTCCTCGGCGGCGCGCCCGCCCAGGGTCATCGCCATGCGGTCCTCGAGCTCGGCCTTGGTGGAGTTGAACTTGTCCTCGGTCGGCATCGAGATCGTGACCCCGAGGGCCTGGCCGCGGGAGACGATGCTGATCTTGTGCACCGGATCCGCGTTGGGCAGGAAGTGCCCGACCAGGGCGTGACCCATCTCGTGGTACGCGGTGACCGCGCGCTCCTTCTCGGTGAGCAGCCGGCTCTTCTTCTCGGGACCTGCGATCACCCGCATGATCCCTTCCTCGAGCTCGAGCTGCTCGATCACGCGCTTGCCCTTGCGGGCCGCCAGCAGCGCCGCCTCGTTGATCAGGTTCGACAGGTCGGCACCGGTGAAGCCCGGGGTCTGCCCGGCCAGCGTGTCGAGGTCGATGTCCTTGGAGATCGGCTTGCCCTTGGTGTGCACCCGCAGGATCGCGGCGCGCCCGGCCCGGTCGGGACGGTCCACGACGATCTGCCGGTCGAAGCGGCCCGGCCGCAGCAGCGCCGGATCGAGGATGTCCGGACGGTTCGTCGCGGCGATCAGGATGATGTTGTCCTTCGCCTCGAAGCCGTCCATCTCGACCAGCAGTTGGTTCAGCGTCTGCTCGCGCTCGTCATGCCCGCCGCCAAGGCCGGCACCGCGGTGGCGACCGACGGCGTCGATCTCATCGACGAAGATGATGCACGGCGAGTTCTGCTTGGCTTGGTCGAACAGGTCGCGCACGCGGCTCGCACCCACGCCGACGAACATCTCGACGAAGTCCGAGCCGGAGATCGAGAAGAACGGCACGCCCGCCTCGCCGGCGACGGCGCGGGCGAGCAGCGTCTTGCCGGTTCCGGGCGGCCCGAACAGCAGCACACCCTTGGGGATGCGCGCGCCCAGTGCCTGGAACTTCTTGGGGTTCTCCAGGAACTCCTTGATCTCGTGCAGTTCCTCGACGGCCTCATCCGTGCCGGCAACGTCCCGGAAGGTGACCTTCGGGGCGTCGGCGGACATGCGCTTGGCACGGGATTTGCCGAAGCTCATCACCTTGGACCCGCCGCCTTGCATGCGGTTCATCAGGTAGATCCAGAACACGATGAACAGCACGAACGGCAGCAGCGTCTCGAGGAAGCTCCACCACGGGTTGGTGCCGCGACCCCCGACGGTGTACGGCGTCTTGGAGGTGCTGAGCGCCGTCGTCAGCTGGATGTCGTTGTCCGGGTATCCGGACGAGTAGCTCTTACCCTGCGTGGTGGTGACGTTGAACGTCTGGTCGGGCAGGTTGATGCTGGCGCTCTTGACTTCGTGGTTGTTGATCATGGTGATCAACGCGGGGAAGTCCGGCGGCGCCGGGCCGGAGGAGTTCGACACGACGAGACGCTGTGCCACGAACACGAGCAGCAGCAGGATCAGAATCGGAAACAGTGCGCTCTTGAGGAACTTGTTCACTACGCCCCCACCTCGGGAACGTGGGTTCGCCGCGCAATCAGCGCTGGGTAGCTCGCCCACCGCAGTGATGCGCAACCGGCGCACCCTGCCTGATCAACTGCCGTAGCGCCGAGAATAGCAGCGTGTGCCATTACGCCCGAGGCGGGTCGGTTGCGGGCTCCAGCACGGCGATGTACGGCAGGTGACGAAAGCGTTCGCCGTGGTCCAATCCGTACCCGACGACGTACACGTCCTCGAGGTCGAAACCGACGTACCGCGTGTCGAGTCCACGCCGCCGGTGGCCCGGCTTGGTCAGCAGGGTGCAGACCTCCAGCGAAGCCGGCTCACGCGAGTCGAGGTTGCGTAACAGGTACGACAGCGTGAGCCCCGAGTCGATGACGTCCTCGACCACCAGCACGTTGCGCCCCGCGATCGGCGAGTCCAGATCCTTGAGGATCCGCACGACCCCCGACGAGTGCGTGGTCGAGCCGTAGGAGGAGACCGCCATGAAATCGAGCTCGCACGGGATGTCGAGTTGGCGCACGAGGTCGGCGATGAAGAACACCGCGCCCTTGAGCACACCGACGACCAGCAGGTCGCGACCGCGGTAGTCCTCGGAGATCTCGCACGCCAGCTCGCTGATGCGCGTCTGCAGGCGTTCCGGACTCACGAGCACGTCTCCGGGTCGGGCGTCACTCACGTGGGTAGGACCTCCAGTACGACAGCGGGGTGGCCGGGACCGGCGAGCGCGTCGGCTGACGCACGGTGCCCGGCGACCCACACAGGGACTTCATCGACAACAACGACCGGAACTTGTGCGCGCAGGCGGGCGGGCACGCCGTCCGCCTGCAAGATACGTCCCACGCGGGCATGCCCGCCACCCGCCAGCGCGATCCGGTCTCCGGCACGCGGTCCGCGCACCTCGATGCGCCCCGCCGGCACGATCGTCACGCGGTGCCGTTCGGGCGGCGCACCCGCGCCGCGCGACCCTCGGATCACCGCGCTGCCGAACCGGACGCCACCCGGTACAGGGAGCGTCACCGACTCCGGGGGCGGCGGCGCGGGCCCGACGACCACGAGCCGGCCTGCCTCGCGCGCGACCGCCGCGCCGGGAATCTCGGCCCGTGCGGCGCCCCTTGCGACCCCGAGCACCACACGCACGGCGCGGGCCGCGAGCGCATCGCCGCCGAGGCCATGGGCGGCGAGCAGACGCCGCACCAGGATTCGCCGCATCGCCTCGGGCTCGGCCACCAGCGCGGCGATCTCGAGCCCGTCTCCCGAGGCACAGCGCGCCCAGGCGGCCGCTGACACCTCGGCGAGGATCGCATCCTCGTCGCGGAGCCGCTCGGCCAGTTCCGCCACATGCCCGGCCGCCCCCGGATGCAGCCCTTCGAGCGACTCGACGAGGCCGCGCGCGCGGACGCGCGTGAAGGCCGGATCCGCGTTGGACGGGTCGGCCGCGGGCGTCAACCCCGCGTCCGCGCACCAGGCGGCGGTCTCCGCGCCGCTGACGCACAGCAGCGGACGCACCAGGTCGCCGCTGCGCGCGGCCATCCCGAGCGCACCCGTGCGCCCGGTGCCGCGCGCCATCCGCATCAGCACGGTCTCGGCCTGATCGGTGGCCGTGTGGCCGGCCGCGATGACATCCCAGCCGTCGCGCGCCGCCACGTCGCGAACCGCCGCGTACCGGGCGGCCCGTGCGCGCTCCTGGACGCCCGTGCCGCCTGAGAGCTGGAGGCGGATCGGCGTGAACGGGCAGCCGAGCGAGCCGGCGATGGCCCTGACGGCCGCGACCTCCTGGCCCGCGTCGGGCCGCAGACCGTGGTCGACGCTCACCACGCCGACCGGCGCATCGTGGAGCGTCACCAGCGCATGCAGCAGGCAGAGCGAGTCCGGTCCGCCGGAGACCATCGCCAGGGTCCGCTCACCGGGCGCCGGGGCGCGCCGGGACCGCATGTACTCGGCGATTCGTGCCAGGAGTGCGTCCCTCACCGGTCCAGTATGGCCCCTGGCCGCAGACCGCGCCTGCAGCGGGCCGACTACTCGACGCCGAGCTGGCGGGCGATCCCGGTGAGGTCACGGGCGGTGACGGGCCCGTAGATCGTCGCCACGATGTGCCCGGTGGCGCTCACGACCGACGTCGTGGGCATTGCCAGGCCGCCGTACCTGGCAAGCAGCGTGCCGTCGGCGTTGGTGCCCATCGGGTAGGTCGCCCCGACCGACTTCGCGAACGCCTTGCTGGCACCGTCCTGATCGAGCGTCGCGATCCCGAGCACCGCGACGCGTGGATACGCGGCGGCGAAGCGCTCGAGGGCCGGCATCTCCGTGCGGCACGGTCCGCACCATGACGCCCAGAAGTTGACGACCACGGGTCGGCCGCGGTACGCGGCCAGGCTGACCGGCCTGCCCCCGTAGAGGTTCGGGACGGTGAACGCCGGCGCCCGCTTGCCGCCGCTGGGCGAGACCGTGGGCTTCGTGCTCGCCGACATGCCCGTCGAGCAGCCCGCGAGGACCACGCAGGCGAGGCCAACCGCCGTCAGGACTGCAAAGATGCGACGCACGGGGCTGACGTTACCGCAGACCTTCAGGGGCCATGCCGACAACCACCTTGCACGAGACACTCGACCGCCTGGACCGCGCACTCGGCGCCCGTCTGCGCGACCGGCTCGCCGGCCGCTCACGCGTCGGCAGGGCCCTGGCGATCGCCGCGGACGCCATGTCCCCGCTCTACCGGTTCGTCGTTCTGGTGCTGATCCTCTGGCGACCGACGCGGGTGCGGGGCGTGCGGGCGCTGGTCGCGGCCGTCTCCGCCGCGCTGATCGCCAAGCGGATGCGCGAAGCGATCGCCCGCCCGCGCCCGGGCCAGCGCGCGGAGGGCGGCCTGCCCAGCCGCCACGCGGCCGCCGCCGTCGCAATCACCGGCATCGTCGCCCAGCGCCGTCGGGGGCTCGGTCTGCCGATGGCCGCCATCACCGCATTCGGGTTGATGGGCCGGATCAGCTCGGGCGACCACGAGCCCGCCGACGTCGTCGCCGGCGCCGTCGTGGGAGGACTCGTGGCCCGCGTCGTCGGGCGCGTGGGGCGGTCGCGATCGGCGGATCAGCCCGAGCACGACCCGGGACGTCCGGCCGCGCGCCGATAGACTCGGCTTCCCCCGCCGGGGCCGTGTGGGCCCCGGACATCGGACATCGGAGACAGGGTGGGTATCGACACGCTTGGAGTAGTCGGCGCAGGCGTCATGGGCAGCGACATCGCGTATCGTCGCAGCGCTGGCGGGCAAGCGCGTGGTCATCTGCGACGTCGAGCCGACGGCTCTCGATGGCGCACGGGCGCGGGTCGCCGACCTGGTCGCCCGGGCCCAGGGTCGCGGACAACTGGATGCGGCACAGGCCGCCGCGCTCGAGGCGCGGATCAGCACCACGACCGCCGACACGGACCTGGCCGCGTGCGACCTCGCGATCGAGGCGGTCAGCGAGCGCATCGATCTCAAGCGCACGATCTTCGCCCGCCTGGACGCGATCCTGCACCCGGGGGCGCTGATTGCGTCCAACACCTCGGGGCTGTCGATCACCGAGCTGGGCGAGGTCACCGCCCGCCCCGCCGACGTCCTGGGGATCCACTTCTTCAACCCCGCCGCAGTGATGCGCTTGGTTGAGCTCATCGAGGGGCGCCAGACCAGCCCCGCCGCAATGGACGCCGCCGAGGCGCTCGTGCGGGAGCTGGGCAAGTCTCCGGTGCGGGTGCGCGAGTGCCCCGGGTTCCTGGTCAACCGCGTGCTGGTGCGGGCGATGGCCGAGGCCTACCGCCACGCGACCACCCACGGCGTCGCGGCCGCGGCGGTCGACGCCGCGGTAACCGAGGGGGGCCCGGCGCCGATGGGCCCGTTCGCCCTGGGCGATCTGATCGGCCTGGACACGATGGATCACCTCCAACGCGACCTCGAGCACGCCTACGGCGAGCGGTTCACCGACGCCGGCGCGATCGCCGCCCAGGTCGCCCAGGGCCGGCTGGGCCGCAAGAACGGACGCGGCTTCCTCGAGCCCGACCAGGGCGAGCCGACCGTCGACGCCGCGGCCCGGGCGGCGGCGGAGCGGTACTACTACGGGGCGCTCGACGAGGCGCTGCGCTGCCACGACGAGGACATCGCCGCGCGGCCGGACATCGACGTGGCGATGCGGCTGGGCGCCGGCTGGGCCGTCGGGCCGCTGGCCTGGGCCGATGGCGTGGGCGCGTCGACCGCGCTCGAGGTCATGCAGGAACTGGGCGCCTCGGCCGGGAATCGCTTCCATCCGACCGATCTGCTGCGGGCCCGGGCCGCTGACGGGCGCTCGCTGGTCGACGACAGCGACCTCGACGCGGGAACCACGCCCCCATGACCGCTCCAGCTGCCGCCCCGGGTGGTTTCGGCATGCCCGAGCCGTCCCTCGCGGGCGCCTCCGTGCTGAGCCTGATGGAACACACCCCCGATGCGGTCGCCGCCGTGCTGGCGAGCGCCGCCTGGCTCGCGCGCACGCCCAATCTCGAGTGGCCGCAGCTGCTGGCCGGCAGGATGGTCGCCTTGATCTTCGAGCGTCCGTCGACCCGCACGCGGGTGAGCTTCGAGGTCGGCATCACCCACCTCGGCGGGCATGCGCTCGTGCTGGCGGGCCGCGATATGCAGATGGGGCGCGGCGAGACGATCGAGGACACGGCGAAAGTCCTGTCGCGCATGGTGGATGCGATCGTGCTGCGCACCGGGCCGCACGCGACGTTGGAGGAACTCGACGCCCACGCGAGCGTGCCGGTGATCAACAGCCTGAGCTACGCGCACCACCCCTGCCAGGCCCTGGCCGACGCCCTGACGCTCCTGCAGCGCTTCGGCACGCTGCACGGCCTGCGCGTCGCGTACGTCGGCGACGGAAACAACTGCTGCGCGTCGCTGATGGTCGTCGGCGCCCTCACCGGCATCGAGGTCGTCGCGGCCTGCCCCGCCGGATACGAGCCGGACCCCGAGGTCGTCGCCTGGAGCCAGCGGATCGGTCAGGCCACCGGAGGCACCGCGTGGGTGACCGACGACGCCTACGCCGCCGTAACCGACGCGCAGGCGATCTACACCGACACGTGGGTCTCGATGGGCGACGAGGACCAGGCCGAGCGGCGCCGGCGCGATCTCGACCCGTACCGCGTCGATGCCGACCTGCTCGGCGCCGCCGCACCCGACGCGGTCGTGCTGCACTGCCTGCCCGCCCACCACGGCGAGGAAATCACCTACGAGGTCCTGCACGGACCCCGTTCGGCCGTGTGGGACCAGGCCGAGAACCGGATCTACGCCCAAGCCGCGCTGCTCGGTCATATCTTGGCCTAGCGCCGCGCGCCTCCCGAGGAGCCCGTGCTCCCCCTCATCGACGAATTCTCACCCCGCCGGTTCCCGATCCTGACGGTGCTGCTGATCCTCATCTGCGTGGGGATCTTCGGCTACCAGCAGACGCTGCCGACCAACGGGACCGCCGGCAGCGCGCAGGCGTTCGAGTGCACGTGGGGCATGATTCCGTCCGAGGTCGTGCACGGTCCCGACCCCGCGATCCCCACCGACAACGCGGCGAACCCCGGCGCACCGCTGACCTGCCAGGGGCTCAACCAGCAGCACAACCGCGGCCTGACGGTGATCACCAGCATGTTCCTGCACGCCAGCTGGTGGCATCTGCTGGGCAACATGCTGATGCTCTGGGTCTTCGGCGCCAACGTCGAGGACCGGCTCGGACGGCTCCGCTTCCTGCCGTTCTTCCTGATCTGCGGGGCGTTCGCCGGGCTCGCCCAGGCGTTCTCCCAGCCATCGAGCACCGCCGTGATCATCGGTGCCTCGGGGGCGATCGCCGCACTCATCGGCGGGTACCTGGTGCTGTTCCCGAGAGTGGGAATCTGGACGCTGATGCTCTTTGTGATTCCCATGAAGATCCCAGCGTGGATCTGGGCGGCGATCTTCGTTGCGATCCAGTTGGCCGACGTCACCGGCACCTCGGGCGCCAGCGCCACGGGAATCGCGACCGTCGCCCATCTGGCGGGCATCGCGATCGGGGCCGCGACGATCCGATTGGCGGCCTGGCGCCGGCCGCCGCACGAGATGGTGCCGCGGACCTTCCGGTTGTTGGCGGCCCGCTGATGCGGTTCCTGCGGCGTCCCCGGCCCGCCGACGGCGACGACCGGCTCGTGCAGGTCGCGGTGGCCAACCACGAGCCCGAGGCCGACCTGCTGCTCCAGATCCTGCGCGAGGCGGGCATCCCCGCCATGCACCGGCGCACCGAATTCGACTACCCTGGGATGCTGGCAGGAGGCCCGCGCGCCATCCTGGTCCCGGCCAGGTATGCGCTCGAGGCGCACGCCATCCTCGATCCGCTTCCCGACGAGCCGAGCGCCGCATGACCGCGCCGATCATCGCGTCCCATCTGGTTGTCGGCGCCGACCCAGGCGGCGCGGCGACCGAGGCCGCACGGGCCGTCGCGGCCGAGCTCGGCGGCGCGGCCGACCTGGTCGTCGTGTTCGCCAGCCCGACCCTGTGCGCCGACCCGGCTGTGGTGCGGAATGCGATCGTCGCCGAGCTGGCCCCGCGACACATGATCGGCTGCATGGGCGCGGCCGTCGTCGGCACCGGACGCGAGGTCGAACACGAGCCCGCGCTGGTCGTCTGGGGCGCAATCCTGCCCGGGGCCCGGATCACGCCGATCCGCTCGGTGGGCTGGCAGGACCTCGACGGGACGATGCACGTCGCAGGCTGGCCCACCGCGGCGGGCGACGACTCCGCCACGGATCCCGCCCCGGGGGACCAGGACATCGTCATCGCCCTGGCCGATCCGTTCTCGTATCCGGTCGATGCGTTCCTGCGCGTCGCGAACACGTCGACGTGGCGCCCGCCGGTGGTCGGTGGGCTGGCCGGCGGTGGCGACCGCCCGGGCGATCACGTGCTCTGGCTCGACGACCAGTACATGCACGACGGCCTGGTCGGCGTGAGCATCGGTGGCGTCGACCTGACCGCCGTCGTCTCCCAGGGCTGCACGCCCATCGGGCCCGAGATGGTCGTCACCGACGCCGATGGCGAAGGGCGCATCTACGCGCTGGCCGGCGCGCCCGCTCTCACAAAGCTGCAAGAGGTCCTGGACGGGCTCGACGACGCTGCGCTCGAGTTGGTGAACTCCGGTATCACGCTGGGCATCGTCATGAACGAGAACACGCCCGAGTATCAAAGCGGTGACTATCTGATGCGCGGCATCCTCGGCGCAAACGCCGACGACGGCGCCATCCACGTCGGCGAACATGTGCGAATCGGCCAGACCGTGCGGTTACACGTGCGCGACAATGTCTCGGCATCACACGACCTGCGCAACGTCACGCGCGACGCCGCGGCCCGGCACGGCGGTGCGATCGCGGGCGCGCTCGTGTTCACCTGCATCGTGCGGGGATCGGCGATGTTCCCCGATGCGCACCACGACGCGGCGATCGTCGCCGCGCACTTCGGGAACCCGCCCGTGGCCGGCCTGTTTTGCAACGGCGAGTTCGGTGCCGTCGCCGGACGCAACTACCTGCACGGATTCACTGCAACGATCGCGGTCTTTGGCGGCAAATAACACAACGACGTGGCTACACCCGCGGCGAAAATGTAGTTACGCCGGATATGCACACATCGCGCGCGTGAACCTGCTACACCACCCCTGTACAGGGAATCTCAACACTGGGAGTTGTGTGCATGAGCGACACTGACAACACGACCGCACGCGGCAAGATCGGTGAACAGATCTTCGCGCAGGTCGAAGCGCTGGTCGGCGCGGAACACATCACGCGCACGGAGGCCTTTCAGCGCATCGCGGTCGAACGCGGGAGTCGCCCCGGCACCGTCGCGGCCAACTACTACCGCATCGCCCGTCTGCGCAACGACGGCAGCGTGCGTCCCCGCGGCCGCAAGAAGGCCCAGACGGCCGACGCCGACGCCGTGATCGCGCGCGCCTCCGCCGCGCTCAACGAACTGACTGCCCTCGTGCGTCAGCAGCACCGCGAGCTCGAGCGGCTCTCCGAGAAGGTCGCGCAGATCGACAAGCTGCGCGCGCTGCTGGCCGACTAGCGCGAACCGCCGTCCGTCAGGTCGGGGCGCACGACGCGCTTGGTGCCCCCGGCGGCGAGCGCCCCGGCAACCCGCTCGAGCCCGATCTCGGGGCCCAGCAAGGCGGCAAACCGCTCGCGGCCGGCGTCGATCATCGCCACGGCCTGCCGGAAGGTCCCTGGGGTGTGGTGATACGACGCCTGCAGCGTGATCTCCTGGTAGTGCAGCCGCGCTGCGGGCAGGCTGAGCACCGCATCCGGGGCGGGGCCGCCGTGGAAGTTGGCCTCCCCGCCGGGCCGCGTGAGCGCGACCGCGGTCTCCCAGGCGGCGACCGTCCCGACCGCGGCGACGGTGACATGCGCCCCGAGCCCGCCGGGGGTCAGCGCCCGGACCCGCGCGATGCCGGCGGCGTCGCGTGGCGCATCGGCGACCGCCGCGGCCCCCATCAGCACCGCCAGATCGCGCCGCTCGGGGTGCGGGTCACAGACGACCACGTGGCAGCCACGCCGGGCGAGCACGGCGCCGATGACCTGACCCTGCAGGCCGCCGCCCAGGATGACGACGCTCTGCCCGTCGCGGGCGGCCGAGCGCTCCGCCGCCCGCGCCGCGCAGGCGACCGGCTCGGCCAGCGCCGCGAGCGGAGCCGCGAGTCCCGCCGGGCGCCGGACGACGTTGGTCCCCACGATGGCGGCGGGCACCCGCAGGTATTCGGCGTAGGTCCCGGTGAGATAGGTGATGTCCGCGCACAGGCCCTCGCGGCCGGCAAGGCACCATTCGCACGCGCCGCACGGCGCCGAGTTGGCGAATGCCACCGCATCGCCCTCGCGGACGCCGTGCACGCCGCGCCCGATCGCGGTCACGGAGCCGGCGCCCTCGTGTCCGAAGGGCGCCGGGAGCGGTCCGAGTGCGGGATGCCGCCCGCGGGCAAGCATCTTCGCGTCGGTCGCACAGGTGAGGGCGGCATCGATGGCCACGACGATCTCGCCGGGTCCCGGCACAGGGCG
Source organism: uncultured Thermoleophilia bacterium (assembly GCA_963773325.1). Lineage (GTDB taxonomy): Bacteria > Actinomycetota > Thermoleophilia > Miltoncostaeales > Miltoncostaeaceae > CAITWD01. The sequence continues at coordinate 506,220 of CAVZAI010000002.1, forward strand.
GGCGACCTCCTGCAGACGCAGATCGCCAGGGCCGTGCAGGATCAGCGCGCGCATGCCTGCACCGTACCGATGTCGGTGCGGCGTGGCGCCATGTCCACCCGGCGGCGCGCTCGCCGATAGCATCCCTTGGGCACGTGAGCACACCGACCCCGTATCCCGAGCACCTGCGCGTGCGCGTCGACGAGTTCCTCCGGGAAATCGACTTCCTGCCCGCGGACCCGGTGGCGCGCGACGAAGCACAGGGCACCGGGGGGCTCATCGAGGCGATGCGCTACTCGCTGCTGGCCGGCGGCAAGCGGTTCCGCCCGGTGCTCTGCCTGGCGACCGGCGAGGCGCTCGGCGTCGACCCGGAGCTCCTGTTGCCCGCGGCCGGGGCCCTCGAGCTGATCCATACCTACTCGCTCATCCACGACGACCTGCCCGCCATGGACGACGACGACCTGCGCCGCGGTAAGCCGACCTGCCACAGGGCGTTTGGCGAGGACGCGGCGATCCTGGCGGGCGACGGGCTGTTTGCCGAGGCGGTGCGGCTGGTCTGCGAACGCCAGACCGGCGGCCCCGCGGTGCAGATCGGCATCCTCGCCGAGATCAGCCGCGCCACCGGCGTCGGCGGCATGGTCGGCGGCCAGTTCCTGGATCTGCGCGACGCCGGGCTGACCTCCGCCGACTCACTGCGGCGGGTGCACCTGCTCAAGACCGGTCGCCTGATCGGCGCCTGCGTGCAGTCGGCGTTGGTCGTCGCACCGCCGGAACCCGCCATCGCCGCGTACTACCGCGCATTCGCCGACGAACTGGGGCTGCTGTTCCAGATCGTCGATGACATCCTCGACGAGGTGGGCAACGAGCAACTGCTGGGCAAGACCGTCGGCGCAGACGCACGGCTCGGGAAGGCCACCTACGTCAGCGTCCACGGCCTCGAGCGTGCCCGAGAGCTTGCCGACGAACGCCACCGGCAGGCGCTCGCACTGCTCGACCGAATCCCGGGACCGACGCGCGACCTCGCGGCGCTCGCCGACCACGTGTATCAGCGCCAGAGCTAGGCCGGCGCGGCGCCGTCAGGCTGCGGCGATGTCCCCGGTGCCGGCGGGTTCGCCAACGTTCAACTCGGCGTGACGCACCTCGGCGCGCTTGTTCATCTCGACGATGGCGTGCAGGAGGCCCCGGTAGTCCTCGGGCTGTCCGACGCCCTCGACCCCGAGTTCGCCCGCGAGCCGGTCGGCCCACTCGCACAGGCTCCCAAGCGGCGCTTCGGTGCCGTCGAGTAGCGCCTGCTCGAGCACGAGACCGCCCAGGCCCCGCAGTTCCGCGCAGATCACCGCATAGGCGCGCGGCGGACGGGCCTTCGCGCGGCTGCGACGCCGAGGCTTCGGCCGGGACGCCGTCGCCGCTGTGGAGGTCATGCCGATCAGTGCCATCAGGTTCCCCTCGTTACCGGTCTCCCTTGCGTTGTCGGCGCGCCGGGGGAGATCTTTGTCCCCCATCAGGGGGATAGCGCACAGTCGGCGCTCAGCTGAGACACACCGTGCAGCCGGATGACGCTGCAACGGGGGGTTGCCGCGGTCACCCGGCCGGACACCCTGCCGGCGGCAGGGTTCCCCGGCCCGTGCGCCAAGATTTCTCCGTGCGGGCGCCGGCCACGTGCACCGACGCCCCCCCGACGCGGAGTCGTCCCGTGGAACTGGCGCAAGGTGAACAGGTGATCTGGCGGGGACAGCCCTCCCCGCGCTCGAGCGTGGCGTTCTTCACGCGCTGGGGCACCCTGAGTCTCGTGCCCGCGGTGGTGGCGACGATGCTCTGGGACAAGGGCGCGCCGACAGGACTGTCGGTGGGCGACTGGTGGGTCATCTCGATCGTCCTGGTCGTACTGGTGATCATCCGCGACGCCCTCGTGCGTCACTCCATGCGCTTCACGGTCACCAACCTGCGGATCGTCGTCCGGCGCGGGATCGTCGCTCGTGCCGAGCAGACCACGGCGATTGCGCGCATCCAGAACATCACGACTCGTCAAACCGTCGTGCAGCGCATGCTCGGCGTCGGCGACGTCGAGTTCGATACCGCCGCCGGGGATCTCGCCGCGGCGGACCTGCGGTTCGACGGGATCGCCAACCCCCACGACGTTGTGCGTCGCATCGACTACGACGCCCGCGATCCATCCCACGACCTCTGGACGACGGGCATCTAGGCCCGACTCCCACGCGCGTGCCCCGCAACGCCGACGCCTCCGGCCTCGGCAGCGCGAAATCTGTAATAAGGTAGGGTCGTCGCATCGACTGTTGCGCAGCAGCCGTGCGGACGCATCCCACGGAAGCAGTTTGCAGCCGTTTGCCCCGGGATGGACCGAACCAACACTAAGGGAGCAACGTGAAACGCAATCTGCGCAATCTCGCAGTGGCGCTCGCCGCCACGACCGCACTGACACCCGCCGGCATCGCGGTGGCCTCGCACCACCATGGGCATGGATCGGCGCTTTGGGCCTCGCCCACCGGCACCGGAACCGCCTGCACCTGGGCGGCACCGTGCAGCCTGACGACCGCGGTGTCCACGGCCACGAGCGGCCAGACGGTGCGCGCGATGAAGGGCACGTACACCGGCGGGGTGACAATCGGGGCCAACAAGATCGGCGTCCCGATCGCCACGCCGATCAACCTCATCGGCGAGCACGGCGCCGTGATCGACGCCACCGGCGACACCTTCGGCATCGGCATCGTCGGCACCGCCTCCGGGACCACGGTGCGGGGCTTCACCGTCGAGAACGCCATGGATACGGGCATCATCGTGGTCCCCGGCTCGGCCTCGACAGCGCCGGCGCCGACGCCGGCGGTGACCCACATCACGATCCGCGACAACCGCCTGAGCAACAATGGCGCGACCGCGACGTCGACGTTCCCCGGGGGATGGGGCATCCACCTGATCTCGGCGACCGGCTCGACCGTGGCCGGCAACTGGGTGAGCAACAATGGCGGCGGGATCTACCTCACCGACGAGTTCGGGCCCAACGCCCACAACAAGGTCCTCGACAACCATGTCAAGGACAACGTGCTCCAGTGCGGGATCATCCTCGCCGGACACGTGGCCGCAGTCGATCCGATCACCCTCGTGCCGACCGGCGCCGGGGGGGTCTTCGGCAACCTGGTCAAGCACAACGTGGTCATCGGTAACGGCACGACCAGCCAGGGAGGCGGGATCCTGATGGGCGGCGGTGCCCTCGACGCGGCCGTCTACAGCAACGTCATCGCCGACAACGTCGCGATCGGCAACGGGCTGGCTGGCGTCGTCATTCACCAACATGCGCCTGGCGACCTCAACAACAACGTCATCGTCCACAACCTGCTCATCCACAACAATGTGGGCGGAGACCCGGACTACCCGGGCTTCGACATCGCCACGAAGACCGCCGATATCGTCGTCGCCAATGCGTCGCCGACGCCCATCACCGGGACGGTGATCGCCCACAACCGTCTCAAGCAGGCCTATTACGGCATCTGGACGCTCAACGCACCTGGCGCACTGAACACGATCGTGCACAACCGGTTCGCCGCGAGCATCACGGTTCCGATCCAAGCCAACTGATCCGGACCCTGCGGCCGCCGTGCCGCCGACCCCCCCGGGGTCGGCGGCACGAGCGCCCCGGATGCCGGAGGTGGGAATCGAACCCACACGCCCCGAAGGACCAGGGAGTTTAAGTCCCTTGCGTCTACCGTTCCGCCACTCCGGCACGGGCGTGGGCGGAGGTTAGTCGATCGCCTCGGTAGGGCGCATGGGCCGGGCTAGCGCCCGAACGTGGCGGCGCCGGGCGTGCGATCGACCGAGTTGATCCGACGATCCTCGATCAGGCGCGCCCACTCCTCGCTGAGGATCGGCCAGCGTCGGAGGACCTGATCGTGGCGCACATGCCGGGTGTTCTCGCCCTTGGCGAAGATCAGGCGTCGCTCGTCGCGCGGATCGCTGATGGCGCGGACCGCGGAATCCAGCCCCTCGATCGCCGAGAACTGGTCGCCGCCTGCCTCGGGCGTGTCCGTATCGGGGGACATGGCGGGCATCTTACGTCAGGTCCTGCCGCGTGACGACCCGCGGGACAGGCCCCCCGACGGGGCCGATCAGGCTGTCGGCGTGGAGCGCCGCACCGTCGAGCAGGTCCCGCTCGGAGACGCGCAGCGCGTCCGCCGCGACCGCGCCGAGCGCCGCTGCGACGATCGTCGCCCCGGCCACGATGACCGGTGCACGCGCCGGTTCGAGGCCGGGGATCAGCGCGCGCTCGGCCGTCGGCAGGCCGGACATCCACGAGAGCATCTCCTCGATCCGCGCGCGCGTGAGCACGTGGCCGTGCACGCGCCGGGGGTCGTAGATCCCCAGGTCGACCGCGGCGAGCGTTGCGACGGTTCCGGCGACGCCCATGAGGGGCGCGGGACCCCCGATCCCGGCGACCGCGTCGATGAGCGCCGCGTCGAGGTCCTCGCGGAGCCGCTCGAGTTCGTCCGGATGCGGCGGGTCGGCGGCCAGATACGCCTCGGTCGAGCGCACCGCGCCGATCTGCAGGCTGACTGCGCCGGTCGGGCCGACCGGATCCCCGCGCACCAGCTCGGTGCTCCCGCCGCCGACATCGAGCACGATCGCCGGGCCGGCGTGATCGACGGCAAGCCGTGCCCCGGCGTAGGCCAGTCGTGCCTCGACGGTGCCCGAGACGATCGTCAGCGGCAGGCCGAGCTGGTCACCGACGACCTGCGCCACGGCCGAACGGTTGGGCGCGTCGCGCACGGCGCTGGTTCCGAGTGCCACCCCCCGCTCGACGCCGCGGGCCCGCATCATCTCGCCGTAGCTGGCCGCGCAGGCGCTCAAGCGCGACAGGGCATCGCGGGCGATCGTGCCGTCCCGGCCCGCCTTGCGTCGCAGGCCCGTCACGGTCGTCAGTCGCTGGCCGACCGGGCCCGCGTCGTCGGTGCCCTCCCAGAGGAACAGCCGCACCGAGTTCGAGCCGACGTCGACGACGGCGACCGGGGGCGCGGTATCGCCGCTAGTGCCCGACAAACCACAGGGGGCTGCGCAGGATGCGCTGGGCGGCAATCGCATGGCGGGCCAAGACCCCGGCCGCGGCGGCCCGCTGCTGAAGATCGGTGATCGCCTGCTGCAGCTCGAGCTGACGCTCGGGCAGTGCCGCCATCGCCGCCGACACGCGATCGACGTCCGCGGCCAGGGCGCCTCCGGCCTGTGAGAGCGTCGCCGTCGCCGACCGGACCCGCTTGTAGGCGCCCCAGGCCCGCACGCCGAGCACCACGAGGGCCACCAGCACGGCGACCAGGCCGACCAGAAACGAGACGAGGACCGCGTTGTCGATCAGCCAGTTCACGGGTGCGAGTATCGCACGAGCGGGCCCGCACCCGTCATGCGGACCCGCCGCGGCGGCGGCGCCGGCACACACCCCGCCCACGCAGTGCGATGACTCGGGGGTGGCATCGGGTACCCTCGGGGTATCACGACGTCTTCTTCATCCGACGATTCGCAGGCAACCGACGACGATCCGCGTCGGCGCATCCGTCAGCTGGTGCTCTCGGGCGACAATCTGACCAAGGTGCGCAACGACCCGATCTCCGCGGCGCGTGCCAGACAGCGGTTCGTCGAGGCGCTCGCGATCGCCCAGGCGCATGGCCTGGACGACCTGGCCGGCATCATCGAGTTGCGGCTGGGCGACCTCGGCGCCGAGGAGCCCGGGGCATGACGAGCCCGGCGCTGTTCGATCGCCGCCTGATCTTCGTGCTCGGCAAGGGCGGCGTCGGCAAGAGTGTCGTCTCGGCGGCGCTCGGCACGGCGTGGGCCCGCGCGGGCCAGCGCGTGGTGATCGCCGAGGTCGCCAACCAGCACCGCCTCTCGGACCTGTTCGCCACCCGCAAGGTCCCGCGCAACACGCCGACGGAGCTCGCGACACGCCTGTACGGCTACTCGGTCGACGTGGACAAGGCGACCGAGGAGTATCTGGCCTCGCACATCCGGATGCGGCCGCTGGTCGACCTGTTGGTGCGCAGCCGCGCCTTCCACAACTTCGCCGCTGCCGCGCCGGGGCTGCCCGAGCTGGTGACCCTGGGCAAGGTCTGGGAACTGGCCGTGGCGATCGAGGCCGGCCGGCCGGTGTGGGACAAGGTGATCGTCGACTGCCCCGCCACCGGGCACGGGATCGCGCTGCTCGAGACGGCCGGCAACGTGTCGGAGCTCGCCGCGCAAGGGCCGGTGCGCGATCAGGCCCACCGGATCGAGGAGGTCGTCAAGCACCCCGGCGCAACCGGCATTGCCATCGTCGCGCGACCGGAGGAGCTGCCGGTCTCCGAGGCCATCGAGGCCGTGGCGACGCTGCGTGAGGGCGGGTACCCGGTGGCAGCCACGATCATGAACGGGATGACCCCGCGGCGTTTCTGGGCCGAGGACGCCTCGGTCCTCGGGCGCGTGGACAGCGATGACCCGGCGATCGAGGTCGCCGTCCGGGCCGCGCTGCGTGCCGACCACCACGCGCGCGTCGAGCACGAGCACCTGCGGGAGCTGACCGTGGGGACCTATACCTCCCCGATCGTCGTTCCGGATCTCGGGCCGATCGTGATCGGCCAGACCGAGCTGTCGATCCTGGCCGACGCGCTCGACGGGACCGCCCGCACCCCGCACCCGGCGGTCCGCCCATGAGCATCGCGAGCCTGGAGGACCGCCGCGTGATCGTGTGCTGCGGCTCGGGCGGCGTCGGCAAGACGACGATCTCCGCGGGCATCGCCCTGGCGCTCGCCAACAACGGTGCACGGGTCGCGGTCGTGACGATCGACCCCGCACGACGCCTGGCCTCGGCGCTCGGGCTCGAGGCCCTCGGCGACGAGCCGCGTCAGGTCGATATCGGACCCACCGGCACGTCGGGCGAGCTGTGGGCGCTGCAGCTCGATGCGAAGGCGACCTTCGACCGGCTGGTGCGGCGCCACGCGCCGAGCCCCGAGGCGGCCGAGCGGATCCTGGACAACCGCATCTATGCCCATCTGTCGGGCGCCGTCGCGGGGTCCCAGGAGTACATGGCCGTGGAGCGGCTCAACGAGCTGACCGACGACCCCCGCTTCGAGATCATCGTGCTTGACACCCCGCCGGCCCAGAACGCGCTCGACTTCCTCGATGCGCCGAGCCGCATCACCCATTTCATCGAGGGCAAGTCGCTGCGGATGCTGCTCTCGCCGGGCGCCTCGGGCGGGCATGTGGGCTGGAAGTTCCTGCATGCGGGCTCGTCGACGGTCTTCTCGATCCTGGAGCGGGTGACCGGCGCACAGCTGCTGCGCGACCTGTCGGAGTTCCTGGCGGGGTTCGACGGCATGTACAGCGGATTCTCCGAGCGCGCCGAGCGCGTGCGGGCACTGCTGCACTCGCCGCGCGCGGCGTTCGTGGTCGTCTCCTCGGCCGATGACGAGCCGGTGCGCGAAGCGGTGATGCTGGTCGAGCGGCTCACCGAGGACCGCTACCCGATCGGCCCAGCGGTCATGAACCGGATCCGGCCGCGCAACGAGATTGGGCCGGCCGCCCGCGAGGTACTCATCGAGGCGTATGCGGCAGCGGGAGCCATCCACCCGGAGGATCTGGCCGAGCGGACGCTCGCGCAGCTGGCTGAGGACGACGCCCGGGCCAGGCGCGATCACGACGCCTGCTCGCGCCTGGCGCGCCTGCTCGGCGACCGGGCACCGCTGCAGGTCCCGGACTTCACCGACGAGCCGGTCGAGATCGCCGGCCTCGAGCACGTCGCGGACGCCCTGGAGACCTAGCCAAGGCTAGGCGGCGCCTGTCGCGAGTGCGTCTTCGTAGATCCCCGCGTAGCGGTGCGCGCAGTCCCGCCAGGTCAGCTCGGCCACCACCGCCCGTGCGCCGGCGATGACCCGCTCGCGCACGGCGACCTCCCGCACCGCCCGCACGATCCCGAGCGCCAGCGAGCCGCTGTCGCCCGCGACGACGGTCAGGCAGCTCTCGCCGTCGGTGAAATGCTCGGCGAAGACCGGCAGGTCGCTCAGGACGTTGGGGATCCCCGACGCGGCGGCCTCGAGCGCGACGAGGCCGAAGCCCTCGCGGGTCGAGGGCGTCACCAGCGCATCGCAGGCGCGGTAGAGGATCGGCATGTCCTCGTTCGCAACGACCCCCAGCTCGAGCACGTCCGCATCGTCGAGGTCGCCCGGATCCGTCACGATCCGCACCCCGAGACGGTCGGCGTCCTGCTGCCAGACCGCGTGGAACTCGCGCCGCTCCCCCAGCCCGGCCACCACCAGCAGCGCGTGCGGGCCCAGCCGCGCGCGCGCGCGGGCGAAGGCCTCGAGCAGCACGCGCGACCCCTTGCGCGGCTGCACGCCGCCGAGCGCCAGGATCGTCGGACGGTCGTCCCAACCGAAGTGCCGTCCGGCCGCATGACGATCGAGCGGGACCGCGGCGAAGCGCGCCACGTCGACGCCGTCCGCGACCACCCGCGGCGTCACCATGAACTCCCGCTCGACACGGTCCGCCCACCATTGCGAGCAGGACGCGACCGCGTCGGCCCCGCTGAGCGACTGCTGCACGCGCTGCTCGGTTGCCACGTCCGCGGCGGCCTCGAGGTGATGCACCGAGACGACGACCGCGCGAATGCGACCGCGGTCGCGCAGCGCGAACAGCGCCTGCGCCGCCAACGGGTCTTCGGCGTGGCCGATGTCGGCGACGCCCTCCAGATGGGCGGCGATGGCGGCGGCGAGCGCACCGGGATCCGCGGTGCCGTCGGCGTCGCGGGCCGGCACCCGGACGACGCCGGGGTCGCGGTCGACCAGGTAGTTCGTCGGGTCGGCCACCGCGAAGCGCTGGACCTCGTGCCCATCCTCGGCAAGCGCGGCGGCCAGGTTCGCTGCGTGCACGAGGGCACCCAGCGGTCGCGTCGCGCCCGAGACGACGAGCACCTTCATCGCCGGACCCGGGGCTGGGCGCGTCGGGCTGTGGAACGTGCCCGGGCGGGCGGGCTGTGGCCGTCCATAGGGGAACTGTAGTCACGGGCGTCGGATGAGTACCGGGCGCGGGTACGGATCTGCAAGCATTCGGCAATGCCTGCTCGACGCGCCCACCCCGCGCCCCGCCGGCACGCCGGCAGTCCCCGACCCGGGCGGTCATGACCAGCGGCGCCCCGATCGACCCGCGCGTATTGCAACTGGAACGGCTCCGGGCGCGCATCGCCGCCGGCGAGCCGATGACCGGCGAGCTCGCGTCGGCGTTCGCGCTGGCCGCCACGGCCCTGGACCCCACGGCAACCGAAGAGACGCTGGGCGAGCTGGACGGAAACGGGGGGATCACGCTCTACCGCAGCCTCGTGGGCTGGGCGGCTCTCGTACCCCGCGAACGCGTGCTCGACATCGGCTGCGGCGCGGGCGGTGCGGCCCGCGAGGCCGCGCTCGCGGTCGGGCCCGGGGGGTCGGTGATCGGGATCGATGCGTGCCACGAAGCGATCGCCGCCGCCAGGGAGCGCACCGCGCCCGAGCTTGGGATCGACTACCGCACCCTGCGCGCTGAGCATCTCTACGGCATCCCGGACCGCAGCGTCGACTGCATCACCGCGAGCCTGGTGTTCGAGCAGATCGCCGACCTGCCCCAGACGGCGCGTGAGATGTACCGGGTACTGCGTCCGGGCGGGCGGCTCGTCGCGAGCGTGATGGACTTCGACCAGTTCCGCGCGGCGGACGCGGCGTTCGTCGGCGCGGTGCTGGCGGTGGTGGGCTGGTACGCGCGCGGCGCGCTGTCCGGACGCGCGGCGCGGGCGACGATGCCCCGCGATCCCGAGGACCGGGCGGCGTTCCAGCGCGCCGGCTTTGCGACGGTCGAGGAGCGCGATGCGCAGCTGATCGCCGTGCTGGAGACCGAAGAGGACGCCTGGAACCTCTTCGCGCGCAGCCTCGTCGGCCAGCTGCTGGATCCGCTGGGGCGCCTCGACCTGCGCGGCGTGCTGGCCGCGCGCGTGCCGCACACGCTCTACTTGCCGATCCGCTTTCTGCGGACGCGGCGCCCGGGCTAGCCCGCGGAGGTCTTCACGAGGAAGCGGGCCCCGAAGGCGCGCATCGCGTCGAGCACCGGCAACAGGCACTGCCCCTGCTCGGTCAGCGCGTAGGCACCGGTCGCCGGACCGTCGTGCCCGTTGACCCGAACGACGATGCCGGCGTCGCAGAGCGCCTTCAGTCGCACCGACAGCGTGCGCGTGGAGATCCCGTCGAGCGACCGCTCAAGCTCAGAAAACCGACGGGGACCCGACGCGAGGTCCCGCAGCAGGACGATCGTCCACTTCCCCGAGACGATCCGTGCCGTTGCGTCCACTGGGCAGCGCTCCATGGTCCTCGAGTGTAGAGGGCTTTGGCGTAGAGGCATAGAACGCGTCCTCGCGGTGGGCCGTCCCGGCGGCCAGCATGAGGCTGAAATCGTGCGGGCTCGTCGCGTGTGCGAGGGCATCCTCGACCCGGATCCGGCCCGACTTGACGTGCCCGTACAGCGACTGGTCGAAGGTCTGCATCCCGTAGAACTCGCCTTCGCTGATGACATCGCGCAGGCCCACGGCGTCTTCGGTGCCGGCGAGCAGGTCGCGGGCGCGGGCGGTCATCACCAGGATCTCCGCCGCGACGACGCGGCTGTTGCCGTCGGCCGCCGGCACCAGCCGCTGGGAGACGACCCCGCGCAGCGTGCCGGCGAGCATAATGCGCACCGTCGCCTGCTGGTGGGGCGGGAAGAAGGCGATCGCGCGGTTGACGGTCTCGGTCGCGTCCAGGGTGTGCATCGTCGAGAGGACCAGATGACCGGTCTGGGCCGCGCGCAGGGCGACCTCCATGGTCGCCTCGTCCCGGATCTCGCCGATCATGATCACGTCGGGGTCCTGCCGCAGCAGGTGGCGAAGCGCCTGGGCGAACGACGGCGTGTCCTGGCCGACCTCGCGCTGGCTGATGATCGACTGGCGGTCCCCGTGCAGCGACTCGATCGGGTCTTCGATCGTGACCACGTGCTTGTGGGTGACCCGGTTGATGTGGTCGATCATCGCCGCGAGCGTCGTGCTCTTGCCGGAGCCGGTGGTACCGGTCACCAGGATGATGCCGCGCTCCTGCTCGGCCAGTTCGGTCACCGCCGCCGGCATCCCGAGGACGTCGAGCGTGCGCACCTGCGTCGGGATGATGCGCATCACCACGCTGACCACACCGCGCTGACGAAAGACGTTGACCCGGAACCGGCCAAGCTGCGGATGCTGGTAGGAGAGGTCCGCGTCGCCGTCCTCGGTGAACGCGGCGCGCTTGCCGGGCGCGCCCTCGAGCAGCTCGTGGGCGAAGCCCTCGAGCGCCGCCGGGTCCAGCACGGGGAAGGCGGTCATCAGGCTCAGCTTGCCGTTGACGCGCATCACCGGGTACGAGGCGTCCTTGAGATGGACGTCGCTCGCGTCGTTGGCGATCGCGCGCGCCAGGATCGCCTGCAGGAGCGTGGGCTTGCCCGTGGTGGTGGTCGTCATCGTTGTCTGTGTCGGCATCCCGCGCCACCGTCATGAGACCCCGAACGGAACCGATGTGCCTGACGCGCTTGTGCAACGGCCCCGCAGCAGGTCAACATTGGGCCCGATGAGTTCTCCGGAGGCCAGCGGGCCGCCCACCAACGGCGCACCCGCGCCCGACGACGCCGAGGCACGCCGGCGGCGCACCGTGCGGTTCTTCGCCGTGATCGGCACGGCCGCGGTCGTCGCCGTGGCCGCGATTCTCGTCGCCGTGGCGCTCAGCGGGCCGTCGGGTTCGGGATCGAGCACCTCGACGACATCCGGAACCTCGACGCCCGCGGCCACGGCCAGGCTGCCGCAACTGGCCATCGTCCTGAACCGCACCGACGCCATCTCGCAGATGGCGGCGTCCAACCAGGTGGTGGCCCTCCGGTCGGAGATCGCGTCCAAACCCACGGCGAGCCGCTACCTGGACCTCGGGCAGGCCGAGATGTCACTCGCCGACCCCCAGGCCGCCAGCAACGCGTTCGGACACGCCGCGCAACTGTCGCCGCACGCCCCGGAGCCGCTTGTCGGCCTGGCGATGATCCTGGCGATGTCCGGCACCTCGGCGGGCCTGCAGACCGCGAACACCGAGCTGCTGGGGCTGCAGTCGCGATTCCCCAACAGCCAGGTCGTCGCGTTCAACCTCGGCTGGCTGGCGCTCTACCGCCGTGATCCGGCGACGGTCAGGGCCGCGTGGGCGCGCGTGATCCAGCTGGGCAAGCAGACCCCACTCGGCATCGCGGCGACGGTTCTGCTCGCGCAAATGGGGAAGAATACCGCTAAGTAACGGCGGTTCACGGTTGAACCGCAACGCGGCATTTACCGAATATTAAGCGTTGCGGGGCAGGATCCGAAACAGCAGTAGGTGAAACTGTAACTGCCGGCGCCCTCGGCTTCGCACCCCGCGCCTGGCGTTACCCCGACACCCCTGACAAATGGTGCGAGATCGCGACCGCAGACACACGAACCCCATTGACTTCCAAAAGTAAAGCGGTATATTTCGAACACGTGTTCGCAGCGACACCCAGCCATGTTCCCGTTCGCGGGAGGCGCGACCCACGCCATATCTACGGGTCGGAGGTGAGCAAATGACGCTCCAGCAGATCGTCGCAGTCGAGGAAATCCAGCAGCTTGTCGCCCGTGGCCAGGAGCAGAACTTCCTGAGCCTCGAAGAGGTCGCGACGGCGGTGGAAGGCCTCGACATGGACCCCGCCGCTGCGGAGGAGCTCTACCAGCATCTCGACGAGATGGGCATCGAACTGCTCGACGAGGCGGACGCCCGTCAGCGGACGGCCCAACTCTCGGAAGAGGCCGATCGCCCGCGCCGGCTGAACCTCAAGACCGAAACCAGCACCGACTCGCTGCAGCTGTTCCTCAAGGACGTGGGACGCGTGCCGCTGCTGACGGCTGCCCAGGAGGTCTCGCTGGCAAAGCGGATCGAGCTGGGCGACCTCGAGGCCAAGCGGGAGATGGTCGAAGCCAACCTGCGGCTGGTCGTCTCGATCGCCAAGAACTACCGCAACCAGGGACTCGGCTTCCTGGACCTGATCCAGGAGGGCACGATCGGCCTGGTGCGGGCGGCCGAGAAGTTCGACTACCGCAAGGGCTACAAGTTCTCCACGTACGCCACCTGGTGGATCCGCCAGGCCGTCGCACGGGCGATCGCCGACAAGGGCCGGACCATCCGGATGCCCGTGCACGTCGTCGAGAAGCTCAACAAGATCAACCGTGCCGAGCGCAAGCTCGTCTCGGAGCTCGGCCGCGAGCCGTCGATCGAGGAGATCGCCGCGGTCGTGCACCTTCCCGAGCCCGAGATCGAGTCGATCAAGCGCAGCGCACAGACCCCGATCTCGCTCGAGAAGCCGGTCGGCGACGACGACGAGTCCGAGTTCGGACAGTTCCTGGCCGACGACAAGGCGCTGGACCCCGAGGCGTCGGCCCATGAGGTCCTGCGCACCGAGGGGCTCCAGGACGTGCTGAACACCCTGAGCTACCGGGAGCGCCGCGTCCTCGAGCTCCGCTACGGGCTCGGCGGCGAGCACCCGCGCACGCTCGACGAGGTCGGCCGCACGTTCAACGTGACGCGCGAGCGCATCCGCCAGATCGAGAACCAGTCGCTGCAGAAGCTGGCCGGCCTGGCCGAAGCTCAGAAGCTGCGCGACGTCGCCTGACGCGGCGCGCACGCACCGGCACCATCGACGGGCTCCTACGGGAGCCCGTCGTCGTCTGAGCCCCCCGGATCAGACGGGCATCCCGCGCCGGCTGAGCGCACGCGACGGGAACGACGGCGCGCCCACGTCCCGGCCCGATGCCGGGTGCGTGCGCCCGTACCGTTCGGCCAGCGGGCCCGCGCTGACGCCGTGGGCGACCACGCTGGCGAGCACGACGGTCACCGTCGCCGTCAGCACGAAGCTGCCCGTCCGCCGGCGTCAGCTCGTCGTAGGCGATCAGGCAGAACACCACCGACGCGAGCCCGCGGGGCCCGAACCAGGCCACGAACCGGACGGTGGCACGGTCGAAGCCCACACCGATCAGCGAGACCGCGACCGCGACTCCGCGCACGAGTGTGAGCGCCAGGACCGCGAAGACCGCCGCCTGCCAGTCGAACCCGTCGAGCGCCGGCACGAGCATCGCCCCGAACATCAACCAGACGACCGCAGAGAGGATCCCGCCGACGTCGCAGGCCAGGCCGATGGCCAGATCGGCGTCGCCCGGACGCTTCGGATGCCATGCCGCGCCAAACGAGATCCCGGCGACGAACGCCGCCACGAAGCCGTTCAGATCCCAGACCAGCGCCAGCCCGTACACCAGCAGTGCCAGCCCGATCGCCGCGATCGGCTGCAGGGCACGGCTCGACCAGCCGCGGCGCTCGGTGAACCCCAGGAGGATCCCGCCGAGGGCGCCGGCGACGATCCCGAGCACGATCGCCTCCGCGACGGCGAGCGAGTTCGGTGACCGGACCGGCGCCGTGCCCGTCACCGTGGCTGACCGCCAGCGCCAGCACGATGGTAAACACCGGCGTGGCGAGTCCGTCGTTGAGGCCGCTCTCGACGTTGAGGGCCCGCCGGATCCGGCTCGGGACGTGCTCGTCCTCGATCACGGGCGCCCCCAGGGCGGCGTCGGTCGGCGCGACGATCACGGCCACCAGCAGGGCAATCCAGCCGTCGACCCCGCGGAAGACCACCAACGCAACGACCGCGCCGATGGCGATCGCCAACGGCAGCCCGATGAACAGCAGGCGTGACGGGACGCCCGCGTCCGCGCGCAGTCGGTTGAAGTTGACGCGGGACGCATCGGTGAACAACACCATCGCCAGCGCGAGCTCGGCCGCAGCTTCGATGGTGTGACTGTGCAGCTGGACGTCGACGATCTGCAGGGGCCCGTTGGTCAGCACCAACCCAAGCGCGACAAACAGCATGGCCGCTGAGATTCGCCACCGCTCGAGCCGCACCGACAACAGGCTCCACGCGAGGATGCTGCCCGCCGCGATCGCGAGGCCGGCGGGCCCGCCCGCGCCGCTCATCTCGGGTTCCCCGGCCCCGGACCGGTGCCGGGACGGCTCTGGTACGCCACCGTCGCGGTGCAGTGCCTGGCTCGATCGGATGGTGGCAGCGGCACAGCGCCCATCCTAATCGGCCGTCTGGTCGTGCCGCGGCGACGGCTCGCACGCGGTAGCATTCGGAGCCCATGACCGGCCGCCCCACCGACGATGACGACTGGCCTGAGCCGATCCACACACCCGAGGAGCGTGAACGCGCCACGAAGGCGTTCACGGCGACCTTCGACCTGCGGCGCCGGGTGCTGCGCTCGGCGTACCTCGTGCTCGCCCTGCTGGTGGTGCTCGTGATCATCCTGGCGCTCACGCACTAGCGATGGCGCAGGACCGCGTCGGGCTGGTCGCCGACCTGTGGCGGTACCCGGTCAAGTCGTTCGGCGGCGAGCGCATCCGGAGCATCTTCGTCGGCCCGTACGGCTTCCACGGCGACCGCCGCTTCGCCGCCGTCACGCCCGACGGAGCCGTCCTCACCGCCCGGCGCAAACGCGCGATGCTTGGCTTCCGCGCGCGCTTTCCCGGACCCCGACCAGATCGAACGTGCCCGGGTGACCGCGCCCGGCGGCCAGGAGCTCGCCATCGACGACCCCGACCTCGCCCGACTCTTGGCGCGCGAGCTCGGTCACGACGCGCAGATGGCGCGCAGTGGCGGGGGCGTCTTCGACGCCGCGCCGATCCACATCGTCACCGACCGGTCCCTGCGCCAGATCGACGCCTGGGTCGGCCAGGAGCTCGACGTGGCGCGGTTCCGGCCCAACATCGTCATCGAACTCGAACCGGACCTGCCGGCCTTCGTCGAGGCCGGTTGGATCGACGGCGTGCTGGTGATGGGGCAGGTCGAGGTGCGGATCGTCTCCCCGACCGAACGCTGCGCCGTGACCACGATCGACCCCGACACCCTCGACCGCGACCGCGCCGTGCTCGCGCACCTCGCCGTCGAACGCGACAACCTGTTCGGCGTCTACGGGCAGGTGACGTCTCCCGGGTGGCTGCATATCGGCGAGACGGTCACGCTCCAGCGCGCCACTCCGCACGTCACCTGATCCTGACCGCAGGTGTTTCGGCTGCATATCGCGATATCGGCGGCCCGATCCGGTTGACGCGGACCGCCCAGAGTGGCATCATGAACGTTCCGGCGCGGGGTGGAGCAGTCTGGTAGCTCGTCGGGCTCATAACCCGAAGGTCGCAGGTTCGAATCCTGCCCCCGCTATTCCTCAAAGCCCTGCAATGCGCGGGGCTTTCGCACATGTGGCCGCCGAGTCTCGGGCGGACTCTTGCCCGCCTTTTGGCTCGGGCCCCGCATCGCAGTGCGGCCACTCCGGGCGCTCCGACCGGGCATCGGCCGGAAAGCGTCCATTGCACGCGCTTGAGCGTCAGCGACTTCCGTGCCTAGAGTTCAAGAGCGCGAGACACCATCAATAGCTTCAACGTCGAGCCGAACGTAGCTGTCCGACAGACTGGGACGAACGCTGATGACGAATCCCGTAGAAGGCAACGACCACGGGCGTCAAGCGCACGAGGCCGAGGAGCACGGGTCGACAGCAGTCACGCCGACATGGATCAGCCACGACCTCCCGGTGCTCGCCACGACAATTTCGTTGTTTGAGGAGATGGTCCATCCTGGTGTCGTGAGAGTTGCGGGGATCGCACCGCGGGCCAGTATGAGTCCAGCAGAAGTCTGGAAGTCGCTTTTGAGAATGGAGTCGGAGTACGTGACGCTCCACAAGGTCTCTCGTTCCGGACGATCGACGACTCGACCGAGCTCGTCTTGACCCAGGACGCGTTCAAGACCGACGAGCGCCTGGCGCTTCACCGCGACGGCTGGGCAGAGTCGTTCGAGAGGCTGGACGAGCTCGTGCACCAACGTCCGTAGTCGTTGCGGCCGCCTGCCGCCTGCGGGAAAGCGGACGAACCCTTACCGGCGATTGGTCGGGAGTTGACACGTACGTCGCATCTGCGAGCCGCAGACAACGGCGACTGGCGGGCGTCGCTGGCAATTCACGAACGGCAATGGCCGGAACTCTGGGCAAAGCGCCAGCCGGTCCGAGTGCCGCACCGTCGGTCACCATCGAACTGGTGCTCCAGATCGCCGCGAACGTACTCGCACTCGGCGCGCGTGTCGAACCCCTACAGCTGGTAGGTAATCTCGCCCAGGCGTTCGGGCTCACGAGTGGCAGTAGCGGCACGCTCGCGCGGGCGCTCACCGCTCCGGCGCTTAGCGAACCGGACCCGGTCCCGCGAGTCAGCGAGTAGCGTGCGCCGAGGGCGGCGGGACGCCCGTATACGCGGCCCACAAGCGCCCGCACAGGTGTTTTTCAGACGGTAGAGGTTCAGCGGTATACCGACGGAGCCGCTAGCAGTCCTACGGGTGGCGAATGACTACGCCTCCAAGAGACGGCAGCGAGTCCCGGAGGAGGCGCTGCTCCGATCGGCCTGTATGCCCAACGTCACACGACCCGTGACGGCCGCTCTAGGGCTCGTGAGGAAGGCGAGCAGTCGGGGGCGCCGAAACCGCGTTCGGGCCGATCAGCAGGTAGCTAGTCATCTGCCCCTTGCCCTTCACCTCAATTGTGCCGCGTTGGCGCAACTCAAACCGATGTCGGAGGCGTTCGTAGGCCCGCTCGGTCACCTGGATCGTGCCGGGCAGCGCGTTCGACTCCATACGGCTGGCGGTGTTGACGGTGTCGCCCCACAGGTCGTAGCTGAACTTCGCTCGCCCGATCACGCCCGCAACGACGGGGCCGCTGTCGATGCCTATGCGGACCTGCAGCGGCAGTCCCGTCTTAGCTGCGCAGTCCGCCAGCTGAGGTCCCATCGCGAGCGCCAGTTCCGCGATCGCCTCGGCGTGATCGGCGCGCGGGAGCGGAATACCCCCAGCGACCATGTAGGCGTCACCGATCGTCTTGATCTTCTCCACGCCGTACTCGGCGACCAGCTCGTCCCAGCGCGCGAACACCCCATCCAGCAGCGACACGACCTCCGACGCCGCGAGACGCTCGGACAGTGGCGTGAAGCCCACGATGTCCGCGAAGAGGACGGTGACCGCGGGAAGGTCATCAGCGATGACCCCCTCGTGCTCCTTGAGCCGGGCGGCGATCGGCCCAGGCAGCACGTTCAGGAGCAGGCGCTCGGACTTGGCCTGCTCCAGTTCAAGCGCCTCGTGCTGTCGGGCCAGGTCGGTCAGCGCTCGTTCGCGGGCGCGCACGAAGTACTGCAGTATCGCGAACACCGTCGTCGCGACGCCAAGGACGGTGAGCGCGAAGAACGCGATGATGACGCCCTGCGGGATGTCAGCCGCTCCGGAAGCTAGGGCGGGATCGATCGCGGCCGAAAAGACGACGAGGCCGACGAACGCCAGAAACCAGGGGACTGCCTGCCGCGCCCCCACGAACACGAGCGCCCCCATCGGTGAGGTGATCGCCCAGAGGCACACAGCGGAAGAGTTCTCGAAGCCTCCCAGGCTCCATTGCAGCGCGAACGGCATCAGCAGCGGCAGGACGAGCTGGCTCTGGCGAAACAGGATGTAGCGGCGCGTTCGCGCAAACGCGTAGATGCTGACCGCCGTGGCGACCTGGTACGCAAACGGGATCAAGGCCGACACCCAGAGCCCGAGCACGGCATACGTCACGACCCATACGCACGACAGGGCGGCCATGAGCGCCGAGGACAACACCAGCGCCGCCTTGCGTGCGCGAAGCTCTTCAGAGTCGGAGGGAAGCGCCCCGATCTCAACGAACCGCTGCAGCGAATCCGGCAGCCGCTCCACCATCTGACGCAACGCACGCTCCCTCACGCCGCGAGCATAAGCCCCATCCTCACGCGACCCCGCCACCAGCCGACGGGCTCACTCCCGCTATCCATAGTGGGTGTCGCTCAAAGCCCAGGTTCAAGGAGTCGTCGCAACACTGCCTTGCTGAACCGAGAGTAGATGTTCGTCAAGACGCTCGGCTGGAGTTCTCCATCCGAGCGTCTTGCGCGGTCGGCTGTTGAGAGCGGCAGCGACGGCAACGAGGTCATCGACGCCGTGCCGTAGCAGCTATTGGAACTCGTGGACCCGGCCTGGCTGTTGTCGATAGCCCACCCCGTCGATAGGGCATCGACTGTCAGGACGAGTTGCGACGCTGAGGGCGTAAGTACCGGGGCGGCTGTCGCCGGGGAGTCGCGGTGCTTGTGCCGCGCGAGGTCTGGGTGGCCGACGTCGTGCTGCTCGTTGTCGAGCTACTCGAACTTGAGCCGCACCCCGCAGCCAGTAGCCCAATTGATGCAATGCCCGCGGCGATCACTGCCGTCCCGGTCCCGCTCACGGATCGCCGCATCGCCACCTCGCGTTGAAGTCGGAAGGTCCCAACAAGACCAACCGCGGCCTAGGTCGCCCCCGCGCCCGGGTGCCCTGTCACTTGGGAATCGCGCACAGGGGAGCCGGGCTGGGCAAGACCCGACTCCCACCGCGATCAGCGAGCTACTCGGCTCGAACGTCGAAGAACAGGACGTCGTACGTCTTGACCGCCCGCATCGTCCCGCCCGTCTCCTGCTCGACCCGAGGCCGGATCTGACGCGCTGTTGCGTCGCTCGCTTCCCTCGCTTCACTACTCTCCCAAAGCGTGACGCCGAGCGCCCTTCCCGTCTCCCGGTCTCCGAGGACGATGTAGCCAACGTATCCGCGCTCTTCGCGTATGCCAGGATGGACGATGTCGCGCACGACGCGCGCGACATCGTCGATTCGCCCGGGCGGAGCCTCAAGGACGTTCACTCTCGAAACCACGCCGACCTCCTTCTCGCGATCACCGACTAACCTCCTGCCACGTATTCTCGCCGCCCCTGGGGTCAGACCCCGAGTTCAGGCTTCATTCGTGAACACTGGCCCACCCTAGAGCGTTCGGCCTCGGGAGCGTCAGCTACCTTCTCCCGTACAGTCGGTCGCATTCTGCTGTTGCGGGTAGATCGCAGGAATGTGACCTCGCCCGCTTTGTGTCGAACACGTCGGCGGCTGCCGATGTCAGCGGCTGCCAACGCAGTCAGCGAATCTCAGCCAGGATGTCCTCGGCCTTGCTTTGAAGGTGACCACCGCTGTGCAACCCGCCTGTGTCGATCGCGTCGAAACCCAGCTGGTCGATCAGGGACGACACGGATGCCGACGGACACCGCCAGTGTGGCCTGTGCGCCGTACCACGCGACGGCTGTCGGGCGGACCTACCTCATTCGGTCCTGACGCCTTGTGCGCCGGGTGAGATCGCGTCGCCGACAACATGTCTCTTGCTAGGACTGTGCGGATCACCCTGCGGATCACTCGAATGATTCGCTTCGCGACCTGATCCAGTTCATCGAGCGCCGAAACCGCAAGGTGCTGTTCACGGACTTCCACGACGAGATCGGCGATCAGGCAACGATCGATCTGATTGGCGTCACGCCGGCCGCTGGCATGGAGCGCTTCCGGGCGAAGGCCCGGGCCTTCCTGCGTCAGCACGAAGACCACATCACCGTCCATCGGCTGCGAATGAACAAGCCACTGACCCCGAGTGATCTGCAAGCGCTCGAGGTCATGCTTGCCGAGAGCGGCATCGGCGATGCCGAGACGATCGCCCGTGCAAGAGAGGAAAGTCGGGGGCTCGGGCTCTTCGTCCGATCACTTGTCGGGCTCGACCGGGGTGCCGCGAAGGAAGCGTTTGCCGCGTTCCTGGACGGGGCGACGCACTCCGCGAGTCAAGTCGAGTTCGTCAACCTCATCATCGACGACCTGACCGAGCATGGGGTGATCGTCTTCGCCCGAGAAGGCCGTGCGGGCGAAGTGGCCGGCAAGGAGCGCTTGCGTCCTTGGGCCCAGCTCGATCACCCGCCGAGATGCCCGGGTCTTGGGGGTCGTGGTGCGCCCGTTCACCAAGGCCGCGCGCACGACCAGCCGCCCATCGAGCAGGTGCACGTCGCGCCATGAGCTGATCTGGCGTGATCTCAGCCGATCCGACATGCCTTAACCATGCGGTTCTGGCCCCACACGGCCCAGATCGGCACGTCTCATAACCCGAAGGTCGCAGGTTCGAATCCTGCCCCCGCTACTCAAAAATGGTCGCTTATGCGGCCCTTTTTCGTTGCCTCAGCCCGACCCTCGGATTCGCCGAGTCGGCCTGAATCGGTCTAAGACGGTGCGAGGGCCGTCTCATACGGTGCGGGAGACGGTGCGGGGAGCCTGCTCGTTCAATCCTGCGACCAGCACGCGAAACCATGAGGCGCGGAGGCACCTCCAGGTGCTCCTACGTTTGGAGTAGGACCTGCCTCCGAAAGATTGGGGTGTGATGGGATGACCACCAAGCCAGACGACATGCCGAACGCGACGCACTGCGAGTGGTGCGGGGCGGAGTTCGAGCCCGACACGGTGCCGCCCAAGCCCCGTGGCCATGCCGCGGTAGCGGCACAGGAGATCGCCGGGGAACCCGCCACTCATTGCGAGTGGTGCGGTGCTGAGTACCCAGTGCCGGGCGAGGACGCCTAGCGACTCTTGCCCGACGCAATCAGGCGTTCGCCGTCGGCGCGACCCTCGAAGACCGGCTTCCCACCGGGTTCTGGCCCGACGTAGGCGGGGCTATGGTCGAAGACTCACCACGTCTGGGTGGCTCACGTTCCGCAAATCGTGGTAGCGACGATCAGTGCACGCCCTGATGCCGGTCCGTGCAATTCGACGGAGCCT
This sequence comes from uncultured Thermoleophilia bacterium, assembly GCA_963773325.1. Classification (GTDB taxonomy): domain Bacteria; phylum Actinomycetota; class Thermoleophilia; order Miltoncostaeales; family Miltoncostaeaceae; genus CAITWD01. Next base: position 527,964 of record CAVZAI010000002.1, read on the forward strand.
GCATGATAAGGCAGCTCGTGGAGGTGACGGGGTGGTGAGCCGGAGCGTTCCAAGCACGCAAGGGCAAGACTCGATTTCGGGATCGACGGTCGCCCCCAAACTTGACGACGCGGAGATGCGCGAGGCCGCGATCGCGAGTCTCAAGCGGAAGCACAAGTTCGTCCAGGACGCTGCCGCCTACGTCGCGGTCAATGGCGTCCTCTGGCTGATCTGGGCGCTGAGTGACGGATCGACCGACGGCGGCCTGCCGTGGCCTGCCTGGGTGTCCGTGATCTGGGGGTTCCTGCTCGCGATCGACGCCTGGCGTGCATTCGGCCGCTGGCCGGCCAGCCCCGACGAGCCGATCACCGAGGCGGAGATCCGCCGCGAGATGACCCGGTCCCGCACGGGTCACCCGTGACGGCATGAGAGTCCTTACCGTCTACGCCCACCCCAACCCGAAGTCGTTCTGCCATGCGGTGCTCGACGAGTTCACGAGGGGTCTGCGAGACGGTGGACACACGCCAGATGTGCTCGATCTCTACGCGATGAAGTTCGACCCGGTCTTTACCTTGGCAGACGCGGCGACGTGGCTTCACCCGGACATGCCCGCCGACATCCTCGAGCGGTGGAACCCGCGGCAGGCGGTCCTCGACGGCGCCCGGGGACCGATCCAGCGATTTCTCGCAGCCCGCGCGATGCGCGGCAAGGACGACAAGGCGATCGCCCGGTTGATTCGCGCGCACGGGCCGAAGGACGCCGCTCGGCACTGGCAGCACGTGGCGGATGCCGACGCGATGGCGTTCATCGCGCCGGTCTTCTGGCTCGGCTTCCCGGCCATCCTCAAGGGATGGTTCGAGCGCGTGTTCAGCTACGGAAACGCGTTCGCCCTTGACCCCGTCGGCTGGGAGGGTCATGTGCGCGGACGCATCGGCCTGCTGCACCACGAGAAGGCCCTCGTGATCACCCCGACGCTGTTTAGTCAAGACGACTACGAGGCCGATTGGAAGGAGCCGATGACGCGCATCATCGACGACTGGGGCCTTCGATACCCCGGCGTCAAGCACGTCGAGCACGTCTACTTCTACCGGGCCACGGTCGCCGATGAGGCGACGATCCGCGGATACCTCGAGCGCGCGTACCAACTTGGCAACGAGTTCGCGCCACCTCCGGCGAGCGAGCCGAACGTGGACTCCGTGCAGGGGGCCGGTCGCGATGCCTGACCGCAAGGCGGCTCGCCGAGGCTGCGGCCCAGCCTGTCCCGCCGTGGGTTGCCGGCGTGCGCACGCACAGGCCATCCGCACGATATATCGACCTCCTCGATCCGGCTGGGGACTACAACTTTCGACACTTCCGGATCCGGCACATGCTGGCCGAACTGCTCCGCACCGGCCTGGCACCCGGCTGCGAGGCTCCCGACTTCGAGCGTGCCATCCACCGACGGCGTGCAGGTGAAGTTGAGCGACCTGCGCGGGCGACCGGTGCTAGTCCACTTCGTCAGCTACACCTGCCCGGTCACGCGCGGCGGCGTGTACGTGATGAGCGAACTTCATCGGCTCTACGGTGAGCAGGTGCAATTCGTAGAGGTGCTCGTCCGCCAAGCGCATCCGGGCGAACGGCATGGCGCCTACCGCGCGTATCAGGACAAGCTGGACGACGCCCGTGCATACAAACACGAGGAACGCATCCCCTGGCCGGTCTTGATCGACGATCTGGCAGGCACCGCGCAACGCGCCTACGGTGGGCTCGCCGCCGGCGTCTACCTGATTGACAACAATGGGACCGTCGCCTTCTGCGGAACCTGGGGCCAGGCACCAGCGCTCCGACACGCGATCGACGAACTTCTCGCCCGCGATGGCGCCGGGGCCCCGGCAGGCAAGGGCACCGACCGCCGACCGCATCTGGCCGCCGCGATCGTCGCCGGGCAGGGCGGCCCCATCCGCGGCGGACGCCAAGCCCTGATCGACCTCGAACTCGGCTTTCCCGGCGCGATGGTCCTCATGACCATCGGAAGAGCAGCCCGCCCTGTGCTCGCCCCACTCGCCCTCCGAACGACACCGGTGCCAGGCCGGGCACGCGCCGCGCTTGTCGCCGGCCTTGTCATTTCAAGCACAGCGGTCGGCCTTGGCCTGCGGCACCGTCGGCGTGACCGCGCGCGATGAACTGCGACCCGACCTGGGCCGGAGATGGAACGGACCGCGCGCAGGTGTCCTATGCCGCCGGCGCGACCCCAAGCTCCGTCATCAGCGCCCGGACGCGCTGCGCGATCTCGTCGCGAATCGGCCGGATCTCCTCAACGGACTTGCCCGACGGGTCCTCAAGCTCCCAGTCCACGTAGCGCTTGCCCGGGAACAGCGGGCAGGCATCGCCGCATCCCATCGTCACGACGACATCCGCGGCCCGAACGACCTCATCGGCCCATGGCATCGGGATCTCTCCGGTGATGTCGATACCGACCTCCGCCATTGCCTCGACGGCTCCGCGATTGAGCATCTCGGCGGGCTCGGAGCCCCCGGAGAACACCTCGATGCGGTCACCAGCCAGGCTCCGCATCCATCCGGCGGCCATCTGCGAGCGCCCGGCATTGTGGACACACAAGAAGAGGACCGCCGGCGTCGTGAGAGTGAGCCCGGCCTGCAGCCGCACCAGCGCGCGCAACCGTTCGCCTGCGTACCGTTCGGCCAGCAGCGGGACCCACTTCGTCAGGCGGGCCCGTTCGATGAGCTGGTCGAGGGAATCGTTCATGAACCGCTCGATGGTCTCGGCGTTGACGACGCCGTCGAACTTTTGCCTGAGCCGTTCCGCGGCCTGCTTGATCTGGAGCTTCTGCTCGGTGGTCAAGGTGATCTGGGGATACTCGTGACTCGTCATCATGTCCTCTCAATCCAAGTCGAAATGGCGGGGGGGGCGTGCCCGTGCAGGCGAGCAGACGGTCCGTGCGTGATCGGCCAGGCGGCGCTATTGCCTGTCCGGGAATCTGCTCAACAACGACCGGAAGCTGCGCGTCGGCAGGCCCGACAACTCGACCCTGCGGGCCCCGAAGCGCCTCGTAGATCGCGACGCCGACCAGCGCACCGACCATCGGGCCAACCAGGTACAGCCAGAGGTTCGTCCAATCCCACGCGAGCAGGGCGGGGGCAAGCGAGCGCGCGGGGTTCATCGAGGCTCCGGTGATGGGACCCAGCACGAGCGCCTCCAGGCCGATCGTGCCCCCGATCGCGATCGCTGCGAGCGACCCCGCGGCGCGCGTATCGGTTGCGACGGCGAGGATGACGATCATCAATACTGCTGTCAGCCCGGCTTCCAGGATGAGTGCCGCCACGACGCTGACGTGATCCGGCTGCGTGACCCCGAGCCCGTGCGACGTACCGAACAGCGCCCGTAGGCTGGCTGACGCCAGGATCGCACCGGCGATCTCTGCGACCCAGTACGGGACGACTTCCACGATTGGGAAGTGGCGACCGACGGCGAACCCGGCGGTCACGGCGGGATTCATGTGCGCGCCGGAGATGTGCCCGACCGCGAAGATCATCACGGCGACGACCAATCCAAAGGCCGCCGCGACACCACCGTGGCCGAGCTGGCCTCCGGTGACGCCGTTGATGACGACGGCACCGGTTCCGGCGAACACCAGGCAGAAGGTCGCCGAGCAACTCTCCGCGAACAGGCGACGGGCGAGGTCAGGGTTCGGAGTCACGGGCCCTAGACCGCCGCGACGAGTTTCTCGGCGAACTCGCCCGGCAAGCCGACCGCCTCCACCTCGCGAGCGACGGCCTCGGCGTCATACGGCACACGCTCGATCGACGCCTCGACGCGTCCATCGATGAGTTCGAGGATCGCAAAGGCCGCCCGCGGGTCGCCGTCCTTCGGTTTGCCGACCGAGCCGCAGTTGACGAACTGCACGCCCCCGTAGGTGTGGATCCAGGGCTTGTGGGTGTGACCGAACACGAGCACATCACAGTCCGCCGACGCCGCCAGGCGGTTGTAGAGCGACTCTGGCTTGTCCTCGAACAGATACTCGTTGACCTTGCGAGGGGAGCCGTGCACCAGGCGAACGCGCTGATCTCCCATCGCAAAGCGCAGTTCGAACGGGAGGCTCGCGCATAAATGCCTTCGAGCGCTCATTAGTGTGGACGAGCGTCCAGTCCACCGACTGCTGCCCCAGGTCGCGGTCATGAGGGGTGATGTAGGCGCATCCGCAGTCGGTCAGATCCCGGCCGATCGCGTAGTCGTAGTTGCCGTAGATCGTCGGGATCCCGAGATCCTCGATCAGGGCGCAGACCTCGTTCGGGCGCGGTCCGTAGCCCACGAGGTCCCCACCGCAGTAGATCTCGTCTACACCGATGGCCTCAATCGCGGCAAGCCCAGCTTCAAGAGCGGAAAGATTGCCGTGAATGTCGGTGATCACCGCTACGCGCATCGCGAGACTCCTCGTGGTGGGGTGCGGTTGACTGTGGCTGTAACGCAATTGTGGCCGATGCCTGCAACTATTGAAAGCCGTCGATGAAACTGTTACTAATCAATTGATGAGCATCGATCTTGAACTCACCCCCAAGCGCAAGCGCGCGCCCGGCGGCCCGTGCTGTGAGCCGGTCGTCTACCCCGATGTCGAACGCGCCCAGGCCGACAGGATGGCCAAGATCGCCAAGGCGCTCGGCGATCCCATCCGCGTGCAACTGATCGACGTGCTGCGAAAGCACGCCGGCAAAGTCTGCGTCTGTGAACTGACGCCGCTCTTCGGCGTCGGCCAGCCGACGGTCTCGCACCACCTCAAGGTGCTGCGGGAGGCCGGGATCGTCGCCAGCGAGCGACCGGGCCTTTGGGCCTACTACTACGTCATCCCTGGCGCCCTAGAGGAGCTGAGCGCGTGGCTGAGCTGAGCGACGCAGAACTTCGCCAGATGGTCCGGGAGCGGTACGCCGCTGCAGCGGCCCAGGCAAACGCCGGCGGATGCCAGGGCGAAGGCTGCTGCCAGGAAGTTGCCACAACGGACCGCGTGGGCCGTGAGGTCTTTGGTGCGGCCCTCTACGACGGCCGCGAATCCGACGTAACTGAACTTGGAGTGCTGTCTCTCGGATGCGGCGTCCCAACTGCGGTCGCTGATCTTCACCCCGGCGAGGTCGTTGTCGATCTGGGCTCTGGCGCTGGGGCCGATGTGCTCATCAGCGCCCGGCGGGTCGGGCCGACGGGCCGGGTGATCGGCGTCGATATGACTGACGAGATGCTGGAGTTGGCGCGCCGGAATGCGACCCGCGCCGACATCCACAACGCCGAGTTCGTCAAGGGGTACATCGAAGACCTGCCGCTGCCGTCCGCGTCGGCTGACGTCGTCATTTCCAATTGCGTCCTGAACTTGGCTGCCGACAAGTCGAAGGTCCTTGCTGAGGCCGCCAGAGTGCTCCGCCCTGGTGGCCGCCTCGCGATCTCCGACGTTGTCGCCGACGAAGCGATGGACGAAGCGACTCGCGGGGACATGCAGCAGTGGACCGGCTGCATCGCCGGCGCGCTCACGCGCAGTCAACTTGAGACGTTCCTTGAAACAACCGGCTTCGCCGACGTCGAGATCGAAGAGACACACCGAGTCCACGAACACGCGTCAGCAGCCGTGGTTCGCGCGCAGCGGGCACCAATACGTGACGTGGTCCGAGACACAGTCGCCGATCAGGATGAGGCAATGATGAAGATGATCCAAGTATTTGATCCCGCTTTGTGCTGCAGTACTGGCGTCTGCGGGGTTGATGCCGACCAGGCGCTGATCGAGTTCGCCGCCGACGTCGAGTGGGCGTCACAGCGCGGCGCGAAGATCGAGCGCTTCAATCTGGCCCAGGAGCCAACCGCATTCGCGGAGAACGCGACGGTAAAGGGGTTTCTTGAGCGGTCCGGACACGACGCACTCCCGCTCGTGCTCGTCGACGGCGAGGTCGCACTGGCAGGTCGATACCCAACGCGCTCCGACCTGACGCGCTGGGTCGGGATCGACAACGTCGCATCGTTGGCAGTGCCAGCTGCTGCCGCCGACGACAGCTGCTGTGGCGGCAGCGGCTGCTGCAGCTAGCCGCCCGCGCCGTGCGCATTCTTGAGCACCCGCCTCGGTTCGTCTTTTTCACCGGGAAGGGCGGCGTCGGCAAGACCTCGGTTGCTTGCGCGACTGCCGTGCGACTCGCCGAATCAGGCAAGCGAGTCCTGCTCGTGAGCACGGACCCCGCGTCCAACGTCGGGCAAGTTTTCGGGACTGAGATCGGCAATCGCGTCACAGTGATTGCCGGCGTAGCGAACCTCACCGCACTGGAAATCGATCCCCAAGCCGCTGCGGCGGCCTATCGCGACCGCATTGTCGGACCGGTACGCGGGACGCTGCCCGACGCCGTCGTCAGCGGCATCGAGGAGCAGCTGTCCGGAGCGTGCACCACCGAGATCGCCGCGTTCGACGAATTCACCGGGTTACTGATCGATTCACCGGCAACAGCGGACCTGGACCACATCATCTTCGACACGGCCCCCACCGGGCACACGATCCGTTTGCTCCAGCTTCCGGGTGCCTGGAGCGGATTCCTGGAACACGGACGCGGAGACGCGTCCTGCCTCGGCCCACTGGCCGGGCTCGAGAAGCAGCGCGCCCAGTACAAAGCGGCCGTCGAGGCGCTCGCAGACCCGGCACGAACCCGTCTCGTCATGGTCTCGCGCGCCCAGCCGTCGGCGCTCTCCGAGGCGGCACGGACCCATGATGAGCTTGCGGCCATCGGGCTGACGGCGCAGTACCTCGTGATCAATGGGGTGCTCCCGACCGATGAGGCGAAGGCCGACCCGCTCGCGGCCGCGATCGTTAGTCGAGAACGCGACGCCATTAGTGAGATCCCACCTGCGCTGCGCGACCTTCCCCGCGACGTTGTCGCGCTGAAACCATTCGACATCGTCGGGATCGATGCGGTGCGTGAGCTACTGGACGGCGAAGTCACCCTGATCCATGACCACGCCCCACCGCTGAGTGCCATCGACGCACCGACACTTGCCGAACTGGTTGACGACATCGCCGCCGACGGCCACGGACTGGTCATGGTCATGGGCAAGGGCGGGGTCGGCAAGACGACGGTCGCAGCCTCCATCGCTCTGGAACTCTCGGCGCGCGGATTGCCGGTGCACCTGACGACATCGGACCCCGCCGCCCACCTAGCTGAGACGCTCGCGGGCGCGGGCGCCGATATGACCGTAAGCCACATCAATCCCGGTGCGGAGACCGCGCGCTACCGACAACACGTAATGGAGACCAAAGGCGCACGGCTCGATGCCGACGGTCGTGCTCTATTGGCGGAGGACCTGCGCTCGCCTTGCACCGAGGAGATTGCCGTGTTTCAGGCGTTCTCACGCATTATCCGAGAGGCGGGGACCAAGTACGTCGTCATGGATACGGCGCCGACGGGTCACACCCTGCTGCTGCTGGACGCGACCGGGGCATATCACCGAGATGTCGTACGCAACCTCACCGACAGCCCAGCCCACTTCACGACCCCGATGATGCACCTCCAGGATCCGACCCGGACCAAGGTCGTGATAGTGGCCTTGGCCGAGACTACCCCCGTCCTGGAGGCAGCAGAGCTTCAGGATGACCTTCGACGCGCCGGGATCGAGCCATGGGCCTGGGTTATCAACCAGAGCCTTGCGGCCAGCAGGCCGAGCAGTCCGCTCCTTCGGCGACGCGCATCCAACGAACTTCGCGAGATCGACGCGATCGCGAACCACTACGCCCATCGATATGCGGTCGTGCCGATGGAATTGGAGCGCCCAACGGGAGCGGTACTCCGTCAGCTGGCAGTGGCCGCTAGCTGACAGCTTCCGGGCGGCAAAGCCCGGGTTCAGCGACGACCATCGCGGAACACCAAGACCATCGGGACGTGGTGCCGCCGTTTGTCTATGGGGGCAACGTCTACTCGCAGAACTGGACCTCGGACGGGCAGGCGTTTCTCGCGGGCGGTTGCCTCGGGACGTTCACGCCCGGTAGCGGCGGGTCTGGCTCGGGTGGACCGCTGTAGGGGCGGTCGGTTGCGCACGGCGGAGTTCGCATCACGTCCTACGTGAGCCCCCCATTTGGCGCTGATGCGACCCACAACGAGTGGCGGTGCCACCGATTTCACTCGTGGTTGGCAGCGCGCTCACGTCAACGAGCGCAGCCGCGAGCGGTACCGACCGACGGTGTTGGCGCCGAGCCGGCCCGCGGCGAGCGCGGGTCAGCAGACCGCGTCCGACCATCTAGGATTGGCCCATCGCGCGAGGAGGGGAAATGAGCCTCGAGGGCAAGGTCATCGTCGTGACTGGCGGGTCGCAGGGGATTGGCGAGGCGCTCGTGCGGCGCTACGCCCGCGAGGGAGCAGTCGTGGCGATCCTGAACCGCAACCATGCGGCGGGCGAGGCGGTCGCCGCATCCATCGCCGCCGAGGGGGGGCAAGCGGTGGCGATCGCGTGCGACGTGTCTGACGTCGACCACCTGCCCGACGCCATCGCTGCCGTCCACGAGGCCCTCGGTCCGGTAGACGTCCTGGTGAACAACGCCGGCGCCTTCGTGATGTCGCCGCTCGGCGGCAGCGACGAGGCCAGCTTCGACCTGATGATCGGCGCGAACCTGAAGGGACCCCTCTTCCTCACCCAGGCAGTCCTGCCAGACTTTGAGGCGGCCGGCCGCGGCAAGGTCATCAACATCGGCTCAATCTTCGGCAACGATGGGTTCCCCGAGTCGTCCGTCTACTGCGCCACCAAGTCTGCGATCCACATGTTCACGAAGGTCTGGGCGCTCGACCTGCGCGAGCGCAACGTGCAGGTCAACGCGATCGCGCCGGGCTTCATCGAGACGCCTCTAAACGCTGGCTACCGGGCGAACAACCCCGATTACCTGCGGCGGGCCAACGAGCGGTTCGGCGGCCCGGGAGTGTGGATGCAAGCCGCGGAGCTGACTGGCGCGGCCGTCTTCCTCGCCTCAGAGGACGCCAACTCGGTGACCGGCGCGACGCTGTACGTCGACCGGGGCTGGTCGGCCTACTGACCGAGCATACGGGCGTCGGGTGCATGGCCCCCTGCCGTCGCCCGCGCACCCCGTGCGCCCGCAGTGTTCAGCGAGCAGTTCGGTAGTGCAAGGTCCCGAGTGGTTCTCCGGCGCGGACGGGTCGGCCGTCGACCCCCGGCACGCGCAGGGGGTGCCCCCGGTTCGTCTAGGCGAGGACATCGGGCAACCATCTGCTTCACGGGGTACTCTCCGCACGCGCCCGTCTAGGATGGCGGCGCTATTCGGGCCGGACTGAACGGGCATCCATGCTGAGAACCTCGCTGCAGCGGCTGGCGAGATCGATCGCCGAACCGCGTCGTCATCGGTTCGTCGTCGTTCCGCTTCTCGGAGTGGGGCGTGATGTGGTCTTTGATCGCCGAACCAGGACGTGGACGACGCTGCGGGTCCGGCCAGGCTCAGATCGCGACGTCGTCGCTCAGGTGTTTCACAACGAGAGCTACGGGACGGATCGGCTGGCCCGCGGCCCGGACATGCGCAACCGTTATGAGCAGTTAGTGCGCGAGGGTCGGTGCCCCCTCATCGTCGACTGCGGGGCCAACATCGGCGCATCCGCCGCTTACTTTTCGGTCTGTTATCCGGCCGCCCAGATCGTCGCAATCGAGCCAAGCGACGAGAACCTGGCTCTGGCCCGGAAGAACTGTCGATCCGACAACATCGACTTCGTCGCGGCTGCCGTGGCGTCGCGGGCGGGACGCGGCGACCTCATCGATCCCGGGTGGGGCAGCTGGAGCCTGCGCGTCCGTGAGAGCGATAACGGCAGGATCCCGATCATGACGATTCCGGGCATCCTCTCCTCCGATGCCTATCGGACATGCGCGCCGTTCATCGTCAAGATCGATATCGAGGGCTTCGAAGACGATCTCTTTGCAGACAACCTGGAGTGGGTCGACCAGTTCCCCGTCATCATGGTTGAGCTCCACGACTGGCTGTTCCCCGGCGAGGCGAGGTCGCGGACCTTCCTCGCGGCCGTTGGCGGGCGCGACCGGGATTTTCTGATGTCCGGCGAGACGGTGTTCAGCATCGCCAACGCGTAGATCCTGGGTACACCGGCGAGCGCGCTGGCGGCGATCTCCGGGCGGCCAGGCTGACCGACAGCGCTGTCGGTGGTCTGCAGGAGGATCGGCGCGCGCAGGCACACGACGGCCCGCCAATGGCCAGCGCGCGCGTGAGCTTGCATCGGGCTGGGTCTACTGATCACAGATGGGGTACGTGTCCACGCCGACGAACGAGCTCCACTGGCGTAGCCGCCGGTTCCGCGCGTTGACCGTAGCTCCCTGTCGACCGGAGCAACAGAACCAATAACGGCGCTCCGGCGTGGGCTCCGCCCCTGCACGGAGAACGAGCGGTCGCCGACCGCCCAAGCGGTCCTGCGCGCCGTTCGGCGAGCCCGCCCGAGTACCGAGTCACGGGTGCGCCGGCCCAGAAGGACGGGGCAGGCTCGCATCCGCGCAACAAGCGCCCCTTCTGAACCATCCCGGTGGGTGACCCGTGAGTGGAACGCGGGCGAAGGACGTCGAGTGCGAGCGAAGAGGAGGTCGACGATGCGAAGCACCTCGCGGTCATCAGGACTCGCTGCGGTGGCTCCGGTGGCGGCACCCGCAGTGCTGCCGAGCGCATGCGGGTCAAGCAACAGCTCGGCCACAAACCTCGACGTCGCCAGCGGCGGCGTCGCAGACCCAGAGCGCCGCACCGTTCCAGCCATCGCTCGGCCGAATCGTCGTGGGAGCTTCAACCGTGTCCGCAAACGGTGATGTCGATCCGTACGGGATCGCCACGGTGCCTGCGAGTTCCGGCAAGCCGGTCAACGGCAGCGTCCTCGTCAGCACCCTCAACGACAACGCAAATGCCCAAGGTAGTCAGGTGAGCGCCCGATGAGTCCGCGGCTGGGAATGTCGACAGCCGCATGCCGCGTGCCGGCAGCCTCGACGGGAGCTGACGGTCTCCGGATTGCCCACGTATCACGCGCACGCCTGAACGCACCCTGGACGCCCGCATCTTCGTCGATATCCGCGCCGCCCCGCGGGTGCAGCCCGAATGCCCAACGAGCGCACTTCGTGGGTGCCGAGGGCATTGCGCCGTTCCGGACGATGCTCGTAGGATCTCAGTACCCCGTTGTCTGTGCCGAGTCCGCTGTAGGTGAGATGGGACGGCCGTGGTTCGCCGCTTCGCATTGATCGTTCTGGGAATGGCGGTGCTGGCAGCCCCGCTGGCCGCGCCAGGGCCCGCTCCGGCCGCGAGGCTTCCGAGGGGGTGTGTCCTCAGACCCCACGGCAAGTGCGCAAGAGCCAACTTGGCTGGCCGCAAACTCATCGGCATGAACCTCACCGGGATCAACCTGTCCGGCGCCAGACTGACCCGCGCGAACCTGGCCTTCGCCGACCTCGCGGGCGCGACCCTTAAGGGCGCGACGCTCACCCGCGCCCGTGCATCGGGCGCGGATCTCGCCCAGGCGAACCTCACGGGCGTGAGGGCTGCGGGTGCAGATCTTCGGGGGGCCATCCTGACCGGCGCAGCGCTGACGAACGCAAATCTCAGCAAGGGCAACCTTCACGGCGCATACCTGCCGGGGGCGTTCCTTCACCGAGCGAATCTCTCCGCGGCGGACCTGGGGACCGCGGACCTCACATTTGCGAACCTCTCGGGCGCGAACCTCGCGGCCGCGAACGTCAACGACGCCGATCTCGCAAACGCCGATCTGTCGAGTGCGAACCTCTCTGGCGCGAGCTTCATCGGCGCGTTCCTCTCCCTCGCGCAGTTCAGCCGCGCGGATCTCGCCGGCGCAAATCTCTCGTTCGCAGATGCCGCTGCCGTGACGCTTTCCTCCGCAAACCTCTCAAACGCGAATCTCACGGGTGCGGACCTCCATCTCGTCGCGTTCACCAACACCAATCTCTCCGGCGCGACCGCTCCCGGGGCCGTCTTCGGCGGTGCAGTCTTCTCGAATGCCACCTGCCCAGATGGCACCAACAGCGGCAACCACAACCCACAGACCTGCATCGGGCACGGCATCTAGCGGACCAGTTCCGCGTGCTCGTATCCAGGAGACCATGTGGGAGCGCGCGTCGACTCCGGAAGGTCGAACGAGATGCCGCGCGCACGCCGCAGCCATGCTGACCGAGGCCGCGTTCGCGCCGTGCCTGGCGGCCGATCTTCCGGAGGCGGACCGGCGGCGGCGTTGTGACGTCCTCGGCGTAGGTCGCTGCAACCGGGCCCTGAGCCGGTGGGCCTCCCAGCAGTGGGCCCGCCCGCGCGCGATTGTCCCGACGCAGGCCACCCGCAACGGGCCGACAGCGCCGAGACAGGTGTCGCTGACGGCGTTCGACCGCGCCATCTGGCGGTGCACAACAGACCTCGATACGGTCCCGTCGCGACGGAGCGCTTCGTCAACCGACGGGAGCCGCAGCGGCGATGTGCGCACAACAGTCAAAGGCGATCCGAATGGCGGGCTACGACGACATCATCCTCGACGTCGACGGCGGCCGCGCGACCGTCACCATCAACCGGCCGGAGCGCTTGAATGCCCTCCGCACGAAGACGGTCAATGAGCTCTGCCACGTGCTCAACGCAGTCTCCGACGATCCCGCGATCGGTGTACTTGTCCTGACAGGGGCCGGCGAGCGCGCGTTCTGCGTCGGCGGCGATGTCCGCGAGCCAACGCGCAGCGAACGCGACAAGCGTGAACAGGTCCGGCTGTACCTCCAGCTCGGTGAGTCGTTGCGCTGCTGTGGGATGCCAGTGGTCCTGCGCGTCCGCGGGTACTGCATCGGCGCCGGCCACGAGATGAACGTCATCGCAGACCTGACCATCTCCGGAGCGTCGGGGGTGTTTGGGCAGGCCGGTACCCGCCTGGGGTGGGCACCGACGTGGTGGGTGGCGCAGATGCTGGCCCGGACCGTCGGCGAGAAGCGCGCCCGCGAGATCGTCTACCTCAGCCGGCGCTATTCAGCCGAGGAGGCGCTCGCGATGGGATTGGTGAACGTCGTCGTTCCGGATGAGCGGCTCGATGACGAAGTCGATCGCTGGTGCCGGGCGATCCTCCGCAACTCGCCGGAGGGGCTCCGCTTGGCGAAGATCGGGCTGAACGCGGGTTCCGACGCCGCGCGTGGCTCGATTCTGCCGTCGATCGAGGCCAACGTGCTCAACCACCTGCACGGCCCCGACCCCGCCGAGGGGATCAGTGCGTTTCAGGAGGGGCGGCCCGCCGACTGGCGCCCCCAGCGCAGCGGTCAGGGCCCGCTACCAGGCGACGCATAGCCGACCACGCGGGCGCCCGAGCTGCGGATGGCGGAACGCCGGCGCGGGGCAGTGGCCGCAAGCCGTACCTCGGGTCGGCCCACTCGCGTCGACGAGCGAGTCACGACCGTCCGCCCGCGCACTCAGGGCGCAGTGATTCCCGACTGGCGCCACTTTTTCGGCGGCGCATACACCACCCTGGCAATGGTGGCCGACAACCAACCGAGTACCATCCCAGAAACACATAGAGGACCGTATGGCTCGCGCTTCCGTTGCCGGCAAGCGTGCCGGCAATCAACAGGACCGCCCACACGACGCCACAACCGACGCTGTACGCCGTGTACGTCCTCAACGACCGGCTCAGGCTGCCCGCCTCCCCGTCATGGTGGCCTCGCAGACGATCGTAGGCGGTCCCGGTCCGCGACGCTGCCGAGCTTCCCGCCGAACCGTTGGCGACATCGGCGATCCTGGCGTGAGCTCAGGCGACGCCGACATGCCGCGACCGCCGGACCTGGCGTCAGGGGGCGGCCGTCAGCGCACGGATGGCACGAATGCTCTGACGCGGCGCCGATAGTCGGGGTACTCGGCCGGAAAGGTGGCGTCCATGAGCCGCTCCTCGCGGCGGCTCTTGACCCACAAGGCCGTTGCGAGCGCGCACGCAAGGGCGATGCCGGCTGCAGTGCCGAGGTCCAGCGACGTTCCAAGGGCCATGGCGATCAGGCCGGCGTAGATGGGATGCCGCACGATCGCATACGGGCCAGAGCGAACCAGCCGGTGACCTTCCTTGAGCACGACGCCGGCGCTCCAATCGCGTCCGATTTCGGCGCGCGCCCAGAGTGCGACGGTCAGCCCGATCACGACCAGCGTTGCCAGCAACCAGCCCAAGACCGGGCCGGTAACCCACAGACGTCCGCCCACCCTTCCTGAGGTCGACGCGAGCCCCACGATCCCGACGAGGAGCACGCGCACGAGCAGGGAGCAGCGCCACGCGCTAGACGTGCGCTCGACGGTTCGCTTGGCGAAGAGCCCCGCGACGGCCCACACGAGCGCCAGGACCAACCAGCAGAACCACATGACCGCCAGCCACGGATCAGGCACACGTCCAGGCTATACCGCGGCGTCGCACCGGCAAGCGGTGCCGGTTCCGCGTCCGTGGGCGCGTCGATTCCACGACCGGCCGCCCCTCCCGCATCGCAACTCGGGGTGAGGCTCGCCAGGGACGACGCGACTGCAGCTCAGCCGCTCGTTCGCGCACCGGGCTGCCGGACAACGCCGACTCATTAGGTAACGAATCATCTGGTACCTTTGTTTCGTATGACGACCTCCGCAACCGAGCAACGGATCGTCCCGTCGGCGATTGACGAGGTGTTGACCGCGTTCGGCGAGCTGGTCGTCGCCCAACGGCGGCTGCGCGGCCGCGATGCACGACACTCCGGCGGGCTGAGCTTCGCCCAGGTTCGCGTGCTCACCGCCATCGAGGAAGAGGACGGTTGCGCGGCGCGAACCATCGCCGATCGCGCCGGCATGAGCGCCGCCAGCGCGTCGGAGATGCTCGACGGTCTCGAGCAGGCCGGCATGGTGAGTCGCGCGCGGTCAACGCACGATCGTCGAGTGGTGGTCACCCGCCTCACCGACAAGGGCCGCCGGCTGCGCGATGCGCGGCGCGAAGAGGTCAGGCGCACCTTCGCTCGGCAGCTCGAGGCGCTGGGACGAGCTGAACTGGCTGCTGCCGCCGAAGTCATCCGACTCCTCGCAACCACGATCGAGGCGCTATGAGCGCGGCCGCCGTCGCAAACCGACGCCAGCTGACCGCCGTCCTCGGCAGCCTGATGGTCGTCATGCTCCTCGCGGCGCTCGACCAGACAATCGTGGCGACCGCGCTGCCCACGATCGTCGGCGATCTCGGCGGCCTGCAGCACCTGTCGTGGGTCGTCACCGCGTATCTGCTGGCCCAGACCGTCGTTACGCCCGTCTACGGGAAGCTCAGCGACCTGTATGGCCGCAAGCGCGTCCTGCAGGCGGCGATCATCGTGTTCCTGATCGGTTCGGCACTGTGCGGTCTTGCGCAGTCCATGCCCGAGCTGATCATCTTCCGGGCCATCCAGGGCCTCGGTGGCGGGGGGCTCATGGTTGGCGCGCAGGCGGCGCTCGGTGACGTGGTCCCGCCGCGCCAGCGCGGGCGTTACACGGGCTTGTTCATCGCCATCTTCGGTGCCGCCAGCGTGGCGGGGCCGCTCCTTGGCGGCTTCATCACGACCAACCTGACCTGGCGCTGGATCTTCTACATCAACATCCCGATTGGTCTGGCGGCGCTCGTCGTGCTCGCGATGGCGTTCCCACAGATCAGAACCGGTGCCCAACCGTCGATCGACTACCTGGGCGCCAGCCTGCTCGCCATCGGCCTGACCGGCATCGTGCTCGTGACGACATTGGGCGGCACGAGCTTCGCCTGGACCTCGCCGACGATCATCGGACTGGGCGCGGTCGGGGTGTCGGCACTGGTGCTGTTCTTCCTGGTCGAGCGCCGCGCAACCGCGCCGATCCTGCCGCCGCGTCTGTGGAGGAGTCGTACCTTCACCCTCACGAGCGCCGTCGGATTCATCATCGGGTTCGCGCTCTACGGCGCCGTCACGTTCCTGCCGCTCTTTCAGCAGGTGGTGCGCGGCGAGAGCCCAACCGCGTCGGGCCTGCAGCTCGTCCCGCTCATGGGCGGGTTGATCGTCTCCTCGGTGGTCTCCGGCCGGATGATCACGCTGTCGGGGCGCTATCGGCGCTACCCGATTGCCGGAACGGGGATCACGGTGCTCGGATTGGCGCTGCTCGCGCGGATGGGCCCGCACACTTCGACGCTCGCAGCGGCCTCGTACATGGTCGTGCTCGGCCTGGGCCTGGGCATGGTCATGCAGGTCTTGATCCTGGCGGTCCAAAACGACGCGCCGTACGAGGACCTCGGCGTCGCCACGGCCGGAGCGACACTCTTCCGGTCGATCGGCGGGTCGCTCGGCACCGCGGCTCTCGGGGCGATCTTCACCAACCGCCTCATCAGCGAGCTCAGCACCCGGATCCCGGCAAGTGCGGGTGCGGTGGCGCACTCCGGGAGCGTCAACCCGGCCGCGGTCGCCGCGCTCCCGGCGCCCATTCGCACCGCCTATCTCGACGGATTCTCGGCCGCACTCGGGACGGTGTTCCTTGCTGCGGCGGCGGTCGCGCTGCTCGCCTTCGCATTGACGTGGATGATCCGCGAGGTCCCGCTGCGCACCACGTTGCGAGCCGAGCCCGGCGACGTGCCGACCGCGGGCGATCAGGCGCAGCCGGCGCCGGGCACAGGCGGGCGGGCAGCCGAACTCTCCGACGCCCGCTAGGTCCCCCCTCGACACAACTGTTGCTGAGCGCCGCGCCGGAGCACCCGTGCCGGCGACCCACCGCGTGCTGTCGCTTCTGGTCGTGACGGGCTGCTCGGCGGGCTGACGGTTGGCCCGCCGGCGTGCGCGGGACGGGCGGCGTGCGGTGCCGGACCGACGAGGCACGCACCTGCCCGGCATCTGGCGATGAGCGTCGTTGCGTCGCAGCCCGGTCACCGAGATCCATGGTACGGTCGGCTCCGTGCAGGGTGCGGCAATCGACTACGGCGCCGAGGGACCCTCGACCGATCCTGACGGCGTGGACATCGTCACGGCAGCCCGGGGCGATGCGGGTATCCCCGCGAATCGCAACGCCGCAGCGCACTCGGCGGACGCCTGGGGGCTGGCGCGGGATGACCGGCGGACCACGCGGTCGCCGATCTCCAGGCACAGCGAGCATCGGCGTCCACGCCGTTCTGTCGGGCATGGCCGCGCGCACCGCACTGGCGCGCTGGAACTGGGTCGACCGGTACCGGCCGGGTGGCGCAGTTGACGCTGGGTCGCGTCCATCTGCCGGCCCGAGTGCTCGTGCTCGTTGGCCTCGTTCTGCTGCTCGCGGCGATCGGCCACCCGCGGGTCGCACAGTCGGCGTGCGGCCGCGTCTACGCAGAGACCGCCAAACCGCCCCAGCGCGGTGTCCTGCCGCCGCTCGCGATCGGCGACTCGACGCTGATCCTCTCGGTCCCGACCCTCAAGCGGGAAGGCATCAGCGCGAACGCACAGGGATGCCGCCAGTACTCCGGCGGTCTTGACATGCTCACCACGCTGCGCCGCCAGGGTCGCCTGGCGAAGGTCGTGATCGTGGCCCTCGGCGCGAATGGCCCGGTCACCGGGACCGAGGTCACGACGGCGCTGGGGATCCTCGGACCCCACCGGATGCTGGTGATGGTCACCCACTGGAAGCCCGGACACCGCGGCGGCCCCGACACGGCATTGATCCGGCGTGAGCCGCGCCGGCACCCCGGCCGGATCGTGGTCCTCGACTGGATCCTGTACAGCAGCGGCCACTCTGCGTGGTTCCAGCCCGACGGCCTACACCTGACGTTCCCCGGCGCGGCCGCCTACGCCCGCTTCCTGGGTCGCGCGATACCACTCACACAGGCACCGACCACGCAACGGCGCGCGTAGCCGGTTCCGACTCGCCTGGGGTCCGCGAACACCAGACAACCGGCGATCGAGGGTGGGGCTCCGTGCCGGCGACCGTCGACGGCCGGGCCTAGAACTCGAGGACATCCAGCCAGACCGAGGCAATGACGGCCAGCGTCCCGAGCCCGGCAATGCACGCCGGCGCGCGCCAGCGGGCAACGATCCCGCCTGCACCCGCACGCAGACCGGCTTCGCGGCGTCCGCGGGTACGCGACGTCCCAGGCGAGGGGTGCCGGATCCGCGTGTACGCGAGGCGTCCCGCGAGTCCGACCGCCCAGAGCACGCCCATCGCGACCCCGATCCCCGCGAGCGCGCCGGGGAATCGACCGCCCAGGAGGTAGGCGCCGCCGCCGATGGTGAGCGCCCAGCCGACGCCACCCAAGGTATTCCACACGAGGAAGTGCCGCCATTTCATGTGGTGAGTCCCGGCCAGCACCGCCGCGGTGACCCGCAAAAACGGCGTCCAACGCCCGAGGAAGACGGCCATGGCGCCGTGATCCGCGAAGAACGCATCGCCGCGCGCCAGCAGCCGCGCTCGATGCGCTTGCAGCGGACCGCGCCCAGACAGGAGTCGATAGCCGCCCAGGCGGCCGACCAGATACCCGAAGTTGTCGCCGAGGACGGCCGCGACCGCGGCGGTCAACAGGACGAGCGGGAAGTCGAGGTGCCCCGCGGCCGCCAAGGCACTCGCAGCCACGAGCGCCGTCTCGCCTGGCAGCGGAACGCCGGCCGACTCCCCGGCGATCACGAGCGCCAACGCGACGTACCCAAATTGGAGGGGCAAGCCAAGCAGCATTCGGGCGGATGGTCCAGGTACGGGCGGAGCGGAGACGACGGGATCGGCACCCCGGCGGTCGCCCGATCGTAGCGCCGGATGTCCGGCACGTCGCCGATGCTTGGCACGCTGCCTCGGCCGGCTCGGCGCCCCCCAGTTCAGCCGTCACGACCCTGACGCGAGTCGCACCCGTACGGCGGTCACACGTGACGTCGAGGTGGCGCCCCCCACGTCCGGACGATGCCCACCGGCAGGCCCGGACGGCGGCACCGGCCCTGTGGGGCACGCTGGTCACACTCGCCGCCATGCTCGCCAGCCGAGGACCCGTGGCAGACCCGCGGGCAGAACGAGGCGCCACCGGCGTCGCCGGTGCCGCAGGCCGGTGACTCCTGCGGACGGTGCCCTGCCCGCACGAGCTGCCGACCCGACCATCCGGTGTGGTTCCGGTGAAACCCCCGATGCTGGAGCGCCGGCCCGCAAGTACATTGTCCCCACGACAGGGAGCGACGCGATGAGTCCACCGCTCAGCGACGACAGACCGCCCGAGCCCGGCACCCTGCGCCCCGAGCCCGGCAGCGACCCGGTGCGGGAACTGGCGATTCAGCAGATCAAGCGCAAGCGTGCGTTCCAGCGGCTGGCGGTGGCCTTCGCCGCCGCGAGCGTGTTCCTGATCGTGATCTGGGCCGTCGGCGAGTACAACAATGCCGGGGGCTGGCCCAGCGACGGCTTCAGCCAGAGTTCCGGGACTCCGCATGTCTGGAACATCTGGATCATCTACCCCATCCTCGGAATGGGCCTGGTCCTTGCCATCGACGCGTGGGTCACCTTCCGACACCGGCCGATTTCCGAACGCGAGATCCAGCGGGAAATCGACCGCCTGACCGGGACGCACTGAACCGCCCGGCCGCGGACGGCCACCGCACCCTCTCGGTGTACGCGCTTCGGGGTCGCCGGCGCCGGGTCGGCCCAGGGGCCGTGTGCGATCCTCGCCAGGTCCGTGACGATGCGCGGCCAGCGCGGCCCGGAGCTCCAGTCGGCCGGAAAGCCGTCGATAAGTGTTCCAGCCGAGTCTCGGCGCTCTCGACCACGGAGGCCATCATGTCCCGACGTTCCCTTGCCGCCTTGACGGCCACGATGATGGTCGGAGCGGTCGTCGCCGCAGGGTGCGGATCATCGTCGGCCACGACGACCAACACCGAGGCCGCGAAGTCGGCGTCGCAGATCCTCTCCGACGCCCAGGCGGCCGCGCAGTCGGCCTCCTCGGTGCATGAGTCGATCTCCGGCATCCCCGGTGAGTTCTCAGGAGCCGACCTGACGCTGGTCGCCGGCAAGGGTGGGACGGGCACGATGACCATCAGGCAGAGCCCGGTCAAGCTCGTGGTCATCGGCGACAGCTTCTATATGCAGGCCGGCGCGGCGTTCTGGCGTACCGTCAGTCCCTCACCCGCCGCCGCCCAGCTGCTCGCCAACCGGTGGATCAAGGTCCCGACGACGGGGTCGCAGGCCGCTTCGTTCGCTCCCGTGGCGAGCTTCGCCAACATGCACCAGTTCCTCGGGTCAGCCCTCCAGCCCACGGGGGGAACGGTCACCAAGGCCGGCACGGCAACGGTGAACGGCACATCCGCCGTGGTGCTCAAGAGCGCGAACGGGTCACTGTTCGTCAGCCTGCACGGGACCCCGTACCCGCTGTCGATCCAGCAGGACCCCGCCAAGGGCCACGGAGTGTTGACATTCACCAACTGGAACGCGCCGGTTGTGCTCGCGGCACCGGCCGGATCGATCGACTTCTCATCCATCAAGTAGGTCGGGCTCGACGGCCGCCCCGGCGGCGCGCCGGTGGCCCGGGGACGACACGCCCCGGCTTGACCGACGGACCGGCGGTTGGCATCGTCTGCGACGACCCTCTGCAAGGACGTCGTCCCCTTGACTACTGAGTCGCTTCGCGAGCTCCAGGCACCCCTGAAGGCGCGGTACCGCGAGGATGCCGCGGCCGCGCTGATCACGCTCACCGCACACGGAACGCTCGACGCCGCGGGCATCGCGTGCCGGGTCGACACGGGCCGGGCGCTCGCCGCGGCGGGCCTGCATCCCGCAACGGGCGGCGACGGGACCCTGGTCTGCTCCGGCGACATGCTCCTGGAAGCGCTGGTGGCGTGCGCGGGGGTCACCTTGCGTGCGGTGGCCCTCGCGATCGGCACCGAGGTTCGCGGGGGGCGTGTCTCGGCCGAGGGGGACCTCGACGTGCGGGGGACGCTCGGCGTGGCGAAGGATGCACCCGTCGGGTTTCGCGAGATCCGCCTGCGGTTCGAGCTCGACACCGACGCAGAGGACGGCGAGCTCGCGACGCTGCTCCGGCTTACGGAGCGCTACTGCGTCGTCCTGCAGACCCTCCGGAGCGGGGCCGTCGTCGCGTCCGAGCTCGTCGCGACCCGCTAACGCTCGACAGCTCGAGCGGCAGTTGCCGGCGTGCACAGCGCGGCGCATGGCATCGGAGACGCCGAATCGGGGGCCCCAGCGCACGCCGGCCCGGTGCGACGGATGACCCTTGGGTGCGCGGGCGCCTCACCCGGGTCGCGTCCGTGACCGCTCCCCGGCACCGATCCGCCCGCGACGACGAACGAGGTAGGGCCAACGGCCCACGCGGGCGATCGGGCTCATCAGTGAACGAGTCCTCGGCCCATGAGCTTCGATCCCACGCAAAGAGACGACGACGAGCTGCGCGATCAACCTCGACGAGGTCGACGTTGACGGCGCGATTGGCGAGGCCGCGGAGGCGGCCGGCGACACGCGCATGGCCTTCCTGGAGAAGGCCGGATTGCCGGGGGTGCCGCGCTCAGCGGTGGCACAGTCCCGTCAGCCATCGTGCCCGACGCGTTCGCCGACGGCGGCCGACATCGCCACCACCGCGCTCGCGAGGGCTACGGGCGTCCGCCGCAGTCCTTCGGACCGGGCGACATCGGCATCCTCAACTACGCGCTCACGCTCGAGTACCTTTGGACGCCGCGTGCTACACCGTCGCGACGGCGGCCAACCTGCCGCTCACCGCACGACAGGTCCTGGCGGCCGTGCAGCAGACCGGCTTCAGGGTCTAACCCGCGGCTTCGTCCACCCACGCCACGCCGCAGCACCGACCGCGCCGGACGCCGGGCGATCCGCCGCGGCGCCCGTCGATCAGGCAGGCGGCCCCGCGCCGAGGTCGACCGTGCCCGCGTGGGATTGCCCGGAGCCGTCGACCCAGCCGACCTGCACCTTGTCACCGGGGTGCAGCGGGACCAACAGCTTGGTCAGGTCGGATGCCGCGGTGAGTGTCTGCCCGTCGAACGACGTGATCACATCGCCCTGCGCGAGGCCGGCCTGCGCCGCCGCACCCCCGCTGACGACTCCGGCGACCGTGACGCCGGCGGTGCCCGCCGACGCCCCGGACCCGCCGTAGTCGCCGAACCCTCTACCGTCGTGCGACGCGTTCGACGTCGTCATGACACCGAGGAAGGCCGTGGTCCCGATATGGATCGTGCTGGTCCCCTGCCCCGATTCGATCTGATTGGCAATCGACATCGCGGTGTTGATCGGGACCGCGAACGCCTCGGCCGCCGGCGACTCCGAGGAGAAGTCGACCGACGTCGATCCCGAGGACCCCGCGGTGTCGATGCCGAGCACCTGTCCGGCGCTGTTGACCAGCGATCCCCCGGAGTCGCCTGCCTGCACGTTGGCGTTCACGCCGATCATGCCCGCGAGCTGCTCGCTCGTGCCGTTGAGGTCATCGCCGGCGGTCACCGACTGGTTGAGCCCCGTGATCGCCCCTCCGGCACTCGTGGGCGTGCCGCCCGCGCCGCCGGCGTTGCCGACCGCGACGATCGGCTCGCCGACGGTGGCCGTCGCAGAATCGCCGATCGACGCGGTCGTCAGTCCGGACGCCCCCTGCAGCTGCAGCACGGCGATGTCATGCGAGGCGTCATAGCCCACGACGCGTGCGTGGTAGGTCTTCCCGTTGCCGATGTCCGTGACACTGATCGACGTCGCCCCGTTGACGACGTGGTTGTTGGTGATCACCTCGCCGTCCGAGCTGACCACGACACCGGTGCCGGCACCCGCCGCGCTCTGGTAGTTGAAGGTCGAGTTGACGTCCACCAGGGCCGGAGCCACCTTGGCGGCGATGCCGCTCACGTCGCTGGGCGCGCCGGCACCGGGCGTCGGCGAACTCGCCGCCGATCCACTCGAGGAACTCCCGGAGCCTGAGAACCCGCCGGGGGACGTCCCGCTGTTGCCGCCGCCGCTGACACCGCTGGCCGGGCCGAGGGTGCCCCCCGACGAGCCGACCGACGACGATCCGGTACCTGCGGGCGCGCTCTGGGCGGACCTGGATGACGGGGCGCCGTTGCCCGCACTGAGTCCGATCGCATGGTCGACGCCAAGTGCAATGCCGCCGCCGACCAGGCCGGCGACAAGCGCGATCGACGCGGCCTGGACGGCCCGCCTGCGTCGCGACGGGTGCTGCGCGTGACCTTCGTAGCCTGTGCTGCGGGTCATCGGTTCGTTGGTCTCCCTGTCACGCGGCGGACGGCTGTGCCGCAGCGGCCCCGAGCCGAGCCTCGGGTGGATCACCCGAACCGCCAACTCGCCGATGCGGCCATCCGCCAAGAATCCGGTACCGACATCGAACGCCGCTTGGCTGAGAAGAACCTAAGAGACTGGCTGGCCAAACGATTAAGGCCGCGCGTCGGTGTGATTGCCCGTCTCGGTCGGTCGACCGGCGCCCGCAGGCGCCGCGCCGGCCAACTACCGGTCAGATGCGCGTGGGAGGCGCGGTCTGGCCGCCGGCTCCGGGCGGACGGCCCAGGCCGGAGATCGGCATCGCACCAGCCGGTGCGGGGAACGCGACCGGCTGCCCCCAGCGACTCCACGCCTCCGTCTGCGACGCTTGGCCGTTGCCCTCGCGCAACGCGATCGGCAGGGTGCTGCCGGTTGCCGTGACGAAGAGCGTCGCCGGCGTCCGCGTTCCGGTCGGGCCGTAGGCGGTGCCGGCGATCGCGATGGCCCGCCGGCCGTCGGGCATCGTGACCGGGCGCGCGGCGAGCGGGCCGTGGATGGCGATCTGGCTGAAATCCGACGCCAGGGTGACGGCGCCGCTGACCTGCGGGTACCCCGAGTCGCCCGGGCCGAGCGACATCCACTTGCCGGCGTACTCGCGTGCCACAGTGACGGGGAACTGGTAGTAGCCGGCCAGTGCGGCCGCATCGCCCCGGAAGTACGCGCGCCCACCGGCGACGATCACCACCGAATGACCGCCGCCCGCGTCGATCACCTGGCGCCCGCTGGTCGGCCCGATGTCGTTGACCATCGTGACCGTGATGCCGTTCCCGTTTCCCTGGGCCGATTCGTGGACCCCGCCCGATGCCGCCGCGTTGTGCAGCGCCGCCGCCAAGAGCGAACCGGCGGAGGCCGCGGACGTCGTCGCCCCCCCTGACGACCCGCACGCCGTCGTCCCGGCGACGGCGAGCCCCGCCAGGCCAACGAGCCCGGCCCGCGGAAGCAGGCCTCGTATCACCGCCACAGCGGAGGTCGGCACGAGTCGGCGTGCGGTCACGACTCAGATATCGAACCGATACCTGCCGAACATTACGGCTAGGCACCGGACCGGACGACGGGCGCGCGGAGCCCCGGCCCGTCCGCCCGGCGCCGCGGCGAACCGTTCGTCGCCTCCCCGGCGAATACGGGGTGACGACCTCAAGATCGGAGTGCATCAATGGGTCTGGACAGCCCCCTGCACATCATCCTGCTGTTGGCGATCGTGCTGCTCATCTTCGGAGCCAAGCGGCTGCCGGAGATCGGGCGCTCGTTGGGTTCCGGCCTGCGCGGCTTCAAGGAATCGATCAACGAGGAGCCCACCGCGACCACCCGCGCCGTTGAGGCCGGGTCGCCCGACGAGCCGCCGGCGGCCGGCGCGGACCGCGCGCAGCGCACGCACACCGGGGCGCTTTAGGACGGCCGCGATCCGCCCCGCCGCTGGCTCGGCTCGGGGCACCTGGTGCGTAACGAGGGCGTGACGCGGGCTGGCGCGGGCCGCCCGGGCGCGGTAGACCCCATGTGGGACGAGCACCGCGATGCGTATCTTCGGCGACAACAGCACTGGATCCTCGCGCGCAACGGCCGCCGGCGTGCGCCGGGGGACCGATGTGACCTGCCTCATCCGCCGCTGCCTGTCAGGGGATGTCGAGGTGACCGGCATCGACCGGTACCCCGCCGCATGGGCCGCGATCGCCGGCCGCCGGCCGCGCGATCCCCGCGAGCCGTGGCGTGAGTCCACCCTGCGCGTGCGCCTCGTACGTGTGTCGGACGACCCCGATGACCCCAACACGATCGCCGTCGAGACCGAGGTCGGCCGCACGATCGGGTACGTCGACCGCCGGCGCGCGATCCGCATGGCGCCGTCGCTCGACCGATTCCTGCGGAATCTGGCGACCAAGCGCGAGTTCGCCGGCTGCGTGGTCGATATCCGCTGCACGGCGGTCGCCTGGGCCGAGTGGGACGTGCGCGTCCCGACCACCCCGCAGACCGCCGACGCGCCGGCTGCGGTCGGCATGACGCTGCTCGTCGACGACCGCTCCCTCGGCATCAAGCTCGCCGCGCCCGAGCTCCCGGCACTCGTCTAACGCCACGTGACGCCGCCCCTCGCGGTGTCACTTGACGCGCCGCGGTGACGGACCAGATGATTGGCCGCAGTCCCCAACACGCACACGGTGAGGTGGCCCGTGCTCAAAGGCTTCAAGAACTTCCTCATGCAGGGCGACCTGGTCATCATCGCCGTCGGTCTGGTCATCGCGCTCGGGTTCAGCACCCTCATCAAGGCGTTTACCGACAACATCATCGCGCCGCTCGTCAACGCGATCGGACCCGGTGGTGCGACCGGGCTCGGCTTTCACGTCAACGGCCAGCTCGTCAACGTCGGGGCGTTCATCGCTGCGGTCATCTACTTCGTGATCTTCATCGCGGTCATCTACTTCGCGATCGTCGTGCCCTACCGCGCGTACGCGGCGCGCCGCGGACGCGAGGTGTTCGGCGACCCGGCGCCGACCAAGGCCTGCCCCGCCTGCCTCTCCGGCGATCTGGCGATCGGCGCGACCAAGTGCCCGCACTGCACGATCGACCTGCCCACCGGTTCCTGACACTGCCCGACGCGGGGTCCGGCGCCCCGTCGATACCGTGACCGCATGCGCCTTGTACTCGTGGTCGTTGTGGTCGTCGTCATC
This sequence comes from uncultured Thermoleophilia bacterium, assembly GCA_963773325.1. Taxonomy (GTDB): domain Bacteria; phylum Actinomycetota; class Thermoleophilia; order Miltoncostaeales; family Miltoncostaeaceae; genus CAITWD01. The sequence continues at coordinate 553,797 of CAVZAI010000002.1, forward strand.
GTCGCCGCCAACTACGCCATCGGCGCCAGGATCGCCCGGCGGCGCGGGGTACACGGTCGGCGGCGATGTCGTCGTCCGCTGCCGTAAGGGCGACCTATTCACGACGATCCGGGTCCCGCGGGCGCCGCTCACGTGGTTCTGGCTGGGCTCGTCGCAGTGGCAGCACTGTCCGGTCGGCGACCACTGGTCCATGGCCACGCCGGTCCGCGGGGCGGAACTGACCGACGCGGAACGTGTCATCGCCGAGCCCCACCGGACAGACGCATCCCCCCGGAGCTCGGCCGGCACGCGCAACGGTCGGTTCGCCCGTCACAGAACTCTTGCCCGCTCGGGCTCGGTCGCGCGCCCGCCGATCGGTCGTGCGAGGACGACGGAACCTCCTGCACAACGGCGGGATCGCACGTCGGAATCGGGTGGGCGAATCCGCCGCGCGCGCGCGCGACGGCGTGTGAGAGCTCTCACTGACTATCGCTTTTCCTGACGATGTGTCGTAGGGTGCCCTTCGCCCACCGGGGTGCCGGCCGGATCTTCACGGCCAAGGCGCACGCGCGAGTCGCGCGACGGACGTGGTGTGGCGAACGAGCACGACCGCATGGCGGCGTGCGCATCCGGCGGGACGCCTCGCACAGAGCGAGCAGACCGCGGTGCTCCGAGGATGCGCGGCCGCGTGCAATCGCCGACTGCCCGAGTGCGGTCCGGCGCGTCCCTGTAGGCGAACAAAGGACACTGCTTGCTGGTTGCTCTGCTTGCCCTCGTACTGACTCTGCCCTCGGGGCACTCCCCGGCGCCCGCACTGGTGCCGCCGCAGCCCACCCCCGTGGCGGCGACGTTGACCGCCGCCAAGCTCCATCACCGGCCGCATCACCGACGACTGACCATCCCGCACCTGCGGGCCTGGGTCTGCATCCATTCCCACGAGGCCCCGAACTGGCGCATCGCCGACCCGCCGTATTACGGCGGTCTGCAGATGGATATCGGCTTCCAGCGGGCCTACGGCGGCGCGTACCTGCGCCGAAAAGGCACGGCGAACCACTGGACCGAGCAGGAGCAGATGCTTACGGCCGAGCGCGCCTGGACGACGCGCGGGTTCACCCCGTGGCCCAACACCGCGCGGATGTGCGGGCTGGGCTGATTCCGAGCGCGGGTCGACGCACCGGGCGCGCAGCCCGGTGCGCGGCGCGCGAGGGCGGACTATCGTCCTCGCCAGGCCACCGACCCGCGCGCCGAGATGCAGTTCCGCTTCCGACCGCTTGCCCGCACCGACTTCCCGACGCTGTCCACGTGGCTGGACCGTCCGCACGTTGCGGCGTGGTGGCGGGAGCCGTCCGACCCCCACGCGCTCGAGGCGCGCTACGGACCGTGCCTCGACGGACGGGATCCGACGCAGGTGTTCATCGCCGAGCGGGCCGGTGCGCCGTTCGGCTTGGTGCAGCGCTATCGCATGGCCGATGAGCCCGACTGGCAGCGGGCGCTCGCGTGCGCCGATCTCCCCGCTGCCGCGGTCGGGATCGACTACCTGATCGGCAGTGCGCGTGACACCGGGCACGGGCTGGGCCCGGCGATGATCGATGCCTTCGTCGCGGAGACCTTTGGGACGATCGACGACATCGCCGCTGTGGTCGCGGCGGTCCAGCAGGACAACGTCCGCTCCTGGCGGGCGCTCGAGCGGGCCGGGTTCACCAGGACCTGGGCGGGACAGATCGCGTCGGCCGATCCCAGCGATCGCGGGCCGGGATTCGTCTACGTCCGTGCGCGTTCCCGCTGAGTGACGTGCCGGGGTGACGCCGCCATCGCGCACGGGTTTGTGATCGTACGCAGGCGCGTCGGCGCGGACGCGCCTGCGTCGACGCGTCCGTCAACCCCGATAGACCCGCCCGCGCCGCGATGCGCGCCGGTCCCTAGGCGGCGATCGCGGTGCCGACGTCCATGACGTGCACCCGTCCGTCCAGACCTTCGCGGCTGATCCGAGCGCGCAGGTCGGCGCGCGTGAGCAGGCAATGGTTGAACGCTTCCATGTGGACCACGACGACCGCGGCGTCGGCGGCGATGTCGGCGACCCCGATGACGTCGTCGGCACCCATGGTGATCGGATCACCGACGGTGAACTGCGCAGCCCCCGCGTTGACGACGACGATGTCGGGCGCATGGTCGACGATCGCGTTGCGGACCTCATCGCACAGGACGGTGTCGCCGGCGATGTAGACCGCGGGCTCGGCCCCGGCCCGCAGCACGACACCGCTCACCGGCCCAAGCGACTCGCCCAGCGCACCGGTCCCGTGCCGCCCGGACGTCCGCGACGCCGTGACGTTGCCGATCCGCTGGGGGCCCTCGAGGGGTGTCGCCGCCAGGCCGGCCGCGGCCAGCCGCGGGACGTCCGACGGCTGGCAGTACACGTCCAGACCGCGGATCAGGTTCCCGGCCGTGGCGTCCAGGTGGTCCTGGTGCAGGTGGGTCACGATGACCGCATCCACACCGTGCAGCAGCTGCTCGGGCGCCGCCGGCAGCTCGACGAGGGGATTCGGGACGGGATTCGGCGTCCCGTCGACGGGGGGCTGACTGCCGGCCGGATCGAACGCCGGATCGATGAGGATCCGCGTCCCGGCCATGTCGATCAGGATCGTCGCGTGTCGAACGAGCGTGAGCCGCATCGGTGTCAACACTACTGCGGTCGATCGGCGCACTCGATGGGGACCCGCCGGCGGGGACCGCGCGGGCGTTGGCTCAGGCGGGGGAGGGCCCGCCCCGGTCCGGCACCTTGGCCGGCAGCGACTGCGCAAACCCGACGCCGCGATCGACCCATGCACACAATCCGTCGTCGGTCTGGACCGCAGATCCATCGACGAACACCCAACCGGCCATCGGGCGCCCGCTGAAGTCGAACTCGCGCACCCCCGGTTCAGATAGCGCGTCCGGATAGGCCTTCGGACCGACCCGCACGATCAGGTCGTCGCCCAGCACGCCGATCGCCATGTTCCCGGCAACGGTGGCGCACCACCCTCCGAACAGCTTCAGCTCGGCGACATCTCCGCTGTCGGCAAGCAGCGCCCGAATGCGATCCGCCAAGCCCTCGTCGTAGGCCATCGCGACGTCCTCCGTCGGTCGGTTCCCTGTCGCCGTCGCGGCTCGCCGCCGGAGGGCCGAGCCGCGACACCCCGACGCTACCAGCGACCGCACGCCGGGGCGGTCCACGGTGCGGGCCACCGGTCCTGCCAAGCTGTCGGCAGCGGCCGCCGCTGCGTTGACGCCGTCTCAGGAGCACGCGACCGGGAGCTCAACGGCGCAACGCTCGAGGCGGCGCGCGCCGACATCGCGAAACTCTGAGCACGCGCCACGCGTCCGCCTCATCCGGGCGCGACCGCTGCATGTCCCCCACCGGCCGCACGCGATCGTCGCGATCGGCGTGTCGAGAGCGCAGATCAGTACCCGGCGGCGGCTTCCGGCGACCCATCGCGCTTGTAGATCAGCAGGGTGCGCTCGAAGGTCATCACGACGACGCCGTGCTGGTTGCGGCCGGTCGTTTCGACCGCGACGATGCCCTGTGTCGGTCGGCTCTTGGATTCCCGCACCGACAGGACCGTCGTCTCGGCGTAGAGCGTGTCGCCGGCGAAGACGGGCGCGGTGGCGCGCACCTTGTCCCAGCCGAGGTTGGCGACGACCTTCGCGCTCACGGTCCTGACGCTCATGCCGGTCAGGACCGCAAGGGTGAATGTCGAGTCGACCAACAACTGCCCCCACTCGGTCTGTGCCGCGTAGGCGGCGTCGAAGTGCACGGGCTGGCTGTTCATCGTCAGCAGGGTCGTCCAGATGTTGTCGACGTCGGTGATCGTCCGACCCGGCCGGTGCTCGAAGACATCACCCGGCACGAAGTCCTCGAAGTAGAGCCCGGACGTCTCCCGGTATCGGTTCGGCGCGATCTCGCGGTGCTGGGGTAGGGGGTGCTCCATGGCGTGCTCCTTGGCGGTGTCGGGCGGCGCTGATCAGGGCGTGGCGGGTCGGCTGCCGGCGCGCGTGGCAGGCGGGTTGATCCGGACGGCCTGGAGCACCCCGGGCGCAGGTACGGCCAGCTGCGCGACGGCGTTGGCCCGGGCAGCGGCCTTGTCGCGGGCGGGCACCGCGTCCTCGAGATCGATGATCAGGCCGTCCGCACCCACGGCGGCCGCGCGGTCGAAGCGCCGTGGCTGCGTTCCGGGCGTATACAGCCAGCTGCGCACCCCCGCCACCCGCTCTGCCTGATGAGCCATCGCACCCCCTTGTGCGCCGTGCCGATGACGCTACAGCGACCGCGTGACGCGATCGACCGCTGCCGCGCGCGCTGAACGGGTCAGGCCCCGGCGACGTGGTTTGATCAGTGTCCGCTACGGGTACTTTGGTATGCACCTCGTAGAAGGAGCCTGACCGTGCATGTTTCGCGCAGATCCGCAGCGCTCTGCGTTGCGCTCGGATCGATCGCACTCGCCGTAACCGCGTGCGGAAGCTCCGGGTCGACCACGACGACCGCCGGCACGACGACGCAGAGTCCAGCCACCCAGCAATCCGGGACGACGCTGCATGTTGCCACCGACGCGAACGCCCTCGCATTCGTGCCGACGACGCTGACCGCGCCCGCCGGCAAGGTCACCCTCGTCCTGACCGACGATTCGGCGATCCAGCATTCGATCGCGATCAAGGCGACCAGCGACGTGCCGGGGCAGATTGTCAACCAGGGCGAGACGTCCACCACCACGGCGACGCTGGCACCCGGGACCTACCAGTACTACTGCACGGTGCCGGGCCATGCGGCGGCGGGCATGGTCGGGACACTCACCGTGACCGGCTGAGGGCGATGTCGCGGGCGACCACCCCGCGGGTCAGCGCCGCCGGCGCAGCACGGCCAGGCTGACCGCGTCGGCCGCTCCGCCGACCACGCACATGACCCCGTAGGCCCCCGGTTCCCGGTGCGCCCGATCGAGACGACGGCGCCGGCGAGCGCCATCGCCACGCCGGTCAGGGCGGTCGCGTCCCGGTCGAGCCCGCGCTGGCGCTCGTCGGGCTCCGCCCGCAGAATCGCCGCGGTGTCACCCGCGCCCCCTGCCCACACGTAGGCAAGCGCGGCCAGCACAGCGTACGCCGCCGCCACACCGAGGGCCCACGCCGGACTGCCGCCAACCCACGTGGCGACGGCCACCGCCACACCACCGACCAGCAACGTGACCGACGTGGTGCCCCGGCGCAGCCGGAAGGTTCTCCCGCTCATCTCGCACCCTCTGGTTCGTCGACCATGAAGATCTCCTCCACCGTGAGGTCAAAGCGCCGGGCCATCGCGATCGCAAGCGGCAGCGAGGGCAGATAGCGCCCGTTCTCGATCGAGTTGATCGTCTGCCGCGAGACGTCGAGGTCGGCGCCCAACTGCGCCTGGGACAGGTCGTGTGCCACACGCAGATCGCGCACCCGGTTCCTCACAATGGAAAGCGTACTTGACATCGCGCGCGGGTGTCAAGCACCATTTCCATTTTGTAAACACGGGCGCGACGCGCAGGAGTTGCGATGCCCGACCGAGTAGCTACGTTGAAACGCGGCCAGCTGCGCGACCGCGGCATGCGCCTCCGCACCGGAACCGTCAAAGGACCCGCATCGATGAGCAGTTCACGCCCCGACCGCCCCGCCCGCCGCGCGCAGATCCGCCGACGCCGCATGATCGCGGGCGTCGTGGCAGCGGTGGTCATCGTGCTCGCGGTCGTCGGGATCGGGGCCGCCGCGGGCTGGTTCAAGTCGAGCAAGCAGCCCGACAAGACCGCAACGGCACCCAGCGCCACCAGCGCTGCGGCCAACAACCGCGCCGCCGCGCTGACCAGCTCCGGTGCGTGGCCGACGTTCGGCAACACGCCAGGCAACACCCGGGCCGACACCGCCGTGAGCTCGGCCCTCCCCTTCCGCACACTCTGGACGGCCAACACCGGCGGGCTCATCGAGCTGCCACCGGTCATCGGCGACGGGCGCGTGGTCGTGGCCAACTACGGGTACGGCCTGGCCTATGACCTGAACACCGGCACGCGCCTCTGGAAGGTGGCCCTCGGCTCTCGCATGGCCGCCTCGCCGGCGCTCACCGGGCTGCCGAACACCCCAAGCGCGGGTCAATCCCAACGCGCGATCTTCGCCAATCAGGCCGGCAACGTCTACGCGCTCGACCCGGCGACCGGCGCGCAAATCTGGAAGGTCGCGCTGGGCTCGTCGGTCGAGACCTCGCCACTGGCGATCGGCAACGGCATCTTCGTCGGCACGCGCTCGGGCGAGGTGGTGCGGATCTCGCTGACGACCGGACACGTCGTCTGGCAGAAGGCCGTGGCGGGGTCGGTCAAGGGCGCCATCGCCGACGCGGGCAACCACATCATCGTCGGCAACTACGGCGGCCAGATCGAGGCCATGGACCCATCCAACGGTGCGGTTGTGTGGCGTACCACCGCCCCGAGCGGCTACTACTCCGGCTCAGGGCGCTTCTACGGAGCGGCGGCGGTCGCCGGCGGTCAGGTGTTCGCCGGCAACACCAACGGTACGGTGCTCGGCATCAACGCCGGGACCGGGCGGATCAACTGGACCGCGGTCACGGGCGGGTATGTCTACTCGAGCCCGGCGGTCGCCGACGGGCTGGTGTTCCTCGGCTCGTACGACCACAGCCTCTACGCCTTCAACGCCCAGTCCGGGCATGTGGTCTGGCACCGCAACATGGGCGCGCCCATCTCCGGGTCGCCCTCGGTGATCGGCAGCATGGTGTGGATCGCCACGTTGGGGGCCACCGCCGCCTCGGGGCACCTGTACGCGCTCGACGTCCACACCGGCGCCCTGGTGCTCACCCGCCAGAACGGCCGCTACGCGGCGCCTGTGGCGGTGCAGGGCATCATCGTCGCCCCCGGCCTCGACGAGATCACGGCGCTGGCCCCGAGCTGATCGCGGCCGCGGCCCAGGATCCCGCCCCCGGGCGGTGCGACTCAGACCAGGTGGTGGCGCCTGAGCAGCGCGTAGGCCGCGGCCGGGTGTGCGCTGAACTTGTGCCACACCGCGCTCCACAGGCCGGCGCGGTAGTGGGTGCGGATGAACCGCACCACGAGCTGCCAGCGAGCGCGGGTCATCGTGCCGACCGCCGAGGTCGTCTGGCGGGCGACGACCGGGACCACGGCACCACCCATCCCGGCGGGGCGGCGTGCCCAGGCGATCGCCGCATCCCACCAGCCGGTCAGGCGCTCGATCGAGACCCCGCCGGTGTCGGTGTTGGAGTGGATCATCCAGCCGTTGCCGAGCGCGATGACCACGTGCTCGATCTGCCCGTGCGCCGTTCGCGGACCGTTGGGACCGAAGAACACGAGGTCGCCCGGCTGCACCCGTGAGACCGGGATCTTCTCCGACGGCTTTTCCCACGCCATCTGGTCCGCGGTCCGGCCCACGATGTCACGCCCGAGCCCCGCAGCGGCCGAGGCCGGGTTGAGCTTGTACGCCCACCACACCAGCCCGGAGCAGTCGAAGCCGCCCGCAGTCGTCCCCCCGAACAGCGACTGGACATTGGGTGAGACGCCTCCCCAGATGTACGGGCTCCCGACCACGGACAGCGCGGCACCGACCGCCGTGCGCTGATTCGGGGTCAGGTTCGGGAGCACGATCGATGAGAGGGTGGCCGCCCAGGTGATCTTCCACGCGGGCACGGTGATCGCCCCGTCGACCATGCCGGCCAGGTCGGCCAGCGGCATCGGCGCCCCGGCCGCGGTCTCCAGGTAATCGTAGCTGGTCGGATAGTTGTGGCGCAGACCCAAGTCCGAGGCGAGGATCTCGGCGCCGAACCCGGCCGGGATCCGTAGCCGTGTCCCGTCAGCGGTGTGCAGGCTCGAGAGCTGGTTCAGCTGCGCGGTCAGGCCGAAGATCTCGACGATCGGTAGCTCGGCCTCACGGGTGGTGACCGTGGCGTTCGGTCCGAACGCGGCACCCGGCGCGCCATACAGGCGGATCGTCGAGACCCACTCGATCGCCTGCAGATCCGGATCGCTGGCCGCGACGTCGGCGGGGCGCACCAGGTTCGCAGGCGGCGTCTTGCCGCGCGCGCGCAGTAGCTCGGCAAGGCCGCGCGCGAGTTCACGACGGGTCGCGATCCGGCCGAGGTTCACGGTGTCGCCAGACGGCCAGCCGCGGTGCGCGACCAGGTCCTTCAACGGTACCGCGGCCCACGCGTAGCCGGGGTTGCTGACCGAGATCGGCGGGAGCGACAAGCCCAGGGCCGGGACCGCGGCAACCGCGGCGCAGACCACCCCGGCGAGGATTGCAAGCAGGCGCTTCACGCGAATTCCATCGGGCGGTGGCGGCCGGGGCTTGACGGCTCGGGCAAACCGGATCCGTGTGGTTTGTGTAAAACACCTCGCCAGAGCGTCGAGGCACGGCCCCGGTCGCGCCCGCGGACGTGCCCGCGCCCGCAGGTCCACGACGGCCCCGGCCCTATATTCGAGGTATGGACTCCATCGTCATCCTCGGCGCGGGGACTGGCGGGACCATCGCGGCTAACCGCCTGCTGCGCCGGCTCGGGCGCACCGGGGTCGAGATCACGGTCGTCGATCAGGACGACCGTCACGTCTACCAGCCAGGCCTGTTGTTCGTGCCGTTCGGCCTGGCCGATCTGGATGAGATCACCCGGCCGCGCGCGCGGCAGCTGCACGCGGGGATCCGCTACGTCCAGTCGCCGATCGACCGGGTCGACATCGAGGGCCGGACCGTGTTCCTGGCCGACGGCACTGTGCTGCACTACGGCGTGCTGATCGTTGCGACCGGGGCCGTGCTCGTGCCGGAGGAGACCACCCGGGCTCACCGGTCCGGGCTGGGGCGAGTCGGTCTTCAGGTCGGCAACCCGGGGCTGCACCTGGCCACGATCGCCGGCGGTCTGCCGGGTGTCTCGTCGGTGATGACCCACTACCTCGAGCACAAGATGGACAAGCTCGACATCCCGCCGATCCCGGAATTCATCGAGATGATCTCCGACACGGACGCCGGCCTGTACGGCTGCCAGGCCTCGGTGGACCTGTTCGCGCTCAGCAGGGACGATCTCATCGACCAGGTCGACGACATCATCACGGTCGGCGAGTTCTACGGGATGGCCGCAGGGGGCCAGATCATCTTCACCTGACGGCGCGCCACCCCGCCAGCGCGGGATCGGCACTCACCGCTGATACCCTTACGGGTATGTGTCGCGAAGTGACCTGCCGCACGTGTGGACGGCCGACGTGGAAGGGCTGCGGGCAGCACGTCGAGCGGGTCCTCGGCCACGTGCCGCCCGAACAGCGCTGCCTGTGCCGCGCCACGCCGCCGGCCAAGGCCCCGACGCGCCGCAGGTTCGGTCTGTTCCGCTAGGTCAGGTGCGCGCAGGCCGCGCGCCGGCGGAGCCCTACCTGCCGAACGGGCCGAGCTCACCCGATTCGTAGACCTCGCTCGGGCGCCCCACTAGCAGCGGGTCGAGCAGACCGATCTCCGGAACGACCTTGCCGGCGTACGGCAGCGTGTGCAGCACGTAGCGGATCGCGTTGAGCCGGGCGCGCTTCTTGCAGTCGGACTTGATCAGGGTCCAGGGCGCCTCGTCGAGGTCGGTCGCCAGGAACATGTCGTTCTTGGCCTCGGTGTAGTCGTCCCACTTCTCGAGCGAGGCGAGGTCGATCGGCGAGAGCTTCCACTGTTTTAGGGGGTGCCGCTCGCGCTCGGTGAAGCGGCGGCGCTGCTCGTCGCGGCTGACCGAGAACCAGAACTTGACCAGATGCACGTTGCTGCGGGTCAGGTTGCGCTCGAACTCGGGCACCTGCCGCAGGAACTCCTCGTGCTCGGCGTCCGTGCAGAAGCCCATGACCCGCTCCACGCCGGCGCGGTTGTACCAGGATCGGTCGAACAGCACGATCTCGCCCTTCGTGGGCAGGTGCTGCACGTAGCGCTGAAAGTACCACTGGCCCTGCTCGACCGGCGTCGGCTTCTCCAGCGCGACCACCCGGGCACCACGGGGGTTCAGATGCTCCATGAAGCGCTTGATCGTCCCGCCCTTGCCGGCGGCGTCGCGACCCTCGAACAGGATCACGACCCGCTGTCCGGTGTCTTTGACCCAGGCCTGCAGTTTGAGCAGCTCGACCTGCAGGTGGTACTTCTCCCGCTCGTAGGTCTTGCGCGACATCAGGTTCTTGTATGGGTACACGCCGCTCTGCCAGGCCTCGACGAGCTGGTCGTCGGCGTCCATGGGGATCGTGCCGAAGATCGGCTCGTCCTGCTCCAGGATGACCCGGCGCAGACCGGGCAGCTCGTCTGGGGAGCTGCCGTCGACGATGGCGTTCAGCCAGCGGGCCACCGCCAGGCGGTCCTCGGGGCGTGCGTTGGTGAGCACGTCGCGCACGACGTTGAGCCGCTCGTCGACTGCCCCGTCGATGGCCTCGCCGACGACGTAGTCCTCGATCCCGCCGGGCGAGAGGTTCGGCGAGATGTCACCGGCGCTGGTTCGACGGACTGCCCGCTTGCCGTCGGATTTCATCCCTGGCCGTCCCCTCGTCGTCTCGCACGTGACGCCGGGCCGGCGCCGCAGTCATGATCCCATGCCGGCGCCAGGTACCGCAACGACGCCCCGGGCGGCTGCCGCCGCGTCCTCGGACCCACGCAACGTGGGGGCATCGAGGGCACACTGGAAGCGCTCCGGCGGTGCCTCCGCCGGTGCCCGGGCGGGGTTGCGAATCGTCAGGACGGCGATCAGCGCGCCGATGACACACGCGGCGGCAGTGATCAGCGCCGCCTCGTGAAAGCCACTCGAGAAGACCTCCGGATGCAGGTAGCTCTCGCCGGTCAGGCCGACGATGCTCGGCAGCACGGCGACCGTGATCAGCGCCGCGACGCGGGCGACATCGTTGTTGACGGCCGACGCGACCCCGGAATGCTCGGTCGGTGCGGCGGCCAGCACGGCCGCCGTCAGCGGCGCCACCGTGACGGCCAGGCCGAACCCGAGCACCACCATCGCCGGCAGCACCTCGGCGACATAGCTGCCGCCCGTGCCGATCCGAGCCATCAGCGCGAGGCCCGCGGCGACGAGCAACGGCCCGACCGACATCTGCAGCCGCGGCCCGATCCGGGCCGCCAGCGCGCCGGATCGTGCCGAGAGCGCGAGCATGATCACCGTGATCGGCAGCAGCGACATCCCGGCGGCCAGGGGCGTGAAGCCGAGGACCTCCTGGAGCTGGATCGGCAGCAGAAACAGCGCCCCGCCGAGCGCCCCGTAGACGGCGAACGTGACGGCGTTGGCCCCCGAGAACTGCCGGGAGCCGAACAGGCCCAGCGGCATCATCGGCGCGCGCTCGCGCGCTTCGGTGACCAGGAACGCACCGAGCAAAACGACGCCGGCGAGCAGCGTCGCGAGCGTGACCGGCGAGTTCCAACCGCGGGTCGCGGCTTCGGTCAGGCCGTAGACGACCGCCGCCAGCCCGGCGCTGACCAGGATCGCCCCGGGCACGTCGATGCGGCCGTCGGCGCTGGTGTCCCGCGACTCGGGCACGTGTCGTGAGGCGACCACTACGACGGCCACGGCGACCGGGACGTTGATGAAGAAGATCAGCCGCCAGGACGCCACCCCGATCAGCCAGCCGCCGAGAAAGGGCCCGATCGCCGTCGCCACACCGCCCAGGCCCGACCACGCCCCGATCGCCTTGGCCCGGTCCGTCGGGGCAAACGATGCCTGCAGGATCGCCAGGCTGCCCGGCGTCAGGAGCGCCGCGCCGACGCCCTGCAGCGCGCGGGCCGCGATCAGCGTCTGCACATCGGGCGCGAGCCCGCAGAGCATCGAGGCGACCGCGAACCAGACCGTGCCGATCAGAAAGACCCGCCGGCGCCCGAAGCGGTCACCGAGCGAGCCGCCCAGCAACAGCAGCCCGGCGAGCGCGAGCGTGTAGGCGTTGCTCACCCACTGCAGCTGGGTGACCCCGGCGTGGAACTGCCGACCGATCGTCGGGAGGGCGATGCCCACGACGGTCGCGTCGATGCTCGCCATGCCGGAGCCGAGCACCGTGGCGGCCACGACCCACCGCCCGGATGCCGATCGAATGCCAAGCTGCCCCGCCGCGGCACCGGCGGCGACCGCGGGGGTGGGTCGCGACAACTCGGGCATGCGGTCAGTATGGCCCCGCGGGCGCACCCGCCGCGAGCGGGACCCAGCGTCGGGCGCCCGCCGGGTCAGCCGGCCGAACCGATGCCGCAGACCTCCTGCAGGAGCCAACCGTTGCCGTCGGGGTCGTCGAAGGCGAAAAACGAGCCGTAGTCGGCCCGGTCAGGGTGATGGCCCGGTCAGGGTGATGGCCCGGTCTGCGCAGACCAACGTCGAAGTGAAAGAGCTCCGAGACGCGGACGCCGCGCGCAACGAGCTTCTCCCGCGCGGCGTCGCTGTCGCGGACGACGAGCTGGATCCCCTGCAGCGCGCCGGGTGCGGCCGGCCCGGGCATCAGGGCCACCGAGCAGGCCGATCCGGGTGGGGTCATCTGGACCACCCGGAAGTTCCCCGCGCGGTGGTCGACGTCAAGCCGGAAGCCGACCTGGTCGCGGCAGAACGCCAGCGACCGATCGACGTCGGCGACCGGCACGACGATGACCTCAAGCTTCCAGTCCACGGGGGCCTCCCTCAGTACTGTCGCGGCGGCGCGCCGCGCGTACCCCTGACGTGACCGGCGCGATGCGACGGCGCACCGGGGCTCCCAGTGCACGCTCTCGGCCTCGGCCGCGCGGGCCGCGCGGGCGGCGGCGATACAGCTTGTCGACGGACACGGCGGCCTTGCCGAGCAGCCCCCACATGAGGCTGCAGCCGACGATCTTGGCTCGGGACTGCGACACGGTGATCAGGCTCCCGGGTGGCGGATGACTGAGGTGTACCCGTCGAGGCGCGTGTCGAACGTGTCGCGGACATCGACGGCCTCACAGCACGGCGCCATGCGCTGCGGCGCCCCGCCCCGCGCGGTGGCGGGATCTGCTCTGGACAGGCGCGCCGCGGATCGGTCCCCGCCGATGCGCGTCGCGATCGGCGACGCGAGCGAAGGTCACCCGGAAGCCGGATCGTCCTCCGCCAGATAGCGCTCGAGCTCGTCGGCATCGGCCGCCAACGCATCCGCGACGGACGCGCTGAGCGTCCCGAACGGCGCGAGCTCGACCCGCCCAGCCCGCAGGCGCCAGATCCCCGCCACCCGCCCCTCAACCAGCGCAATCGGGCGAAACACGCCGTTGGTCGTGACGATGTCCCGATGGCTGCCGACGATGTCCTCGCGGGAGCGCCAACCGAGCAGGACCGGATCGAACGGACCAAGCAGCCGCGGTGCGGGCAGCACCGCCTGGTGGTGTACGCCGGCCAGCGCCAGCAGGCCGTCGTCGCGCTCGGCGAGCTCGGCGGCGATCGCGCGCAGCCCCGCCCGTATGTCGCGCAGGGGCAGCCCGGACCACTTGACCAGATCCGCCGCCGCGGCGGGTCCATGCCCGCGCAGATAGCGGCGGGCGAGCTCCGCGAGCGCTGCATCACGGTCGATCGGCGCCGGGGCGCCCAGCCAATCGCCGGTCAGCACGAACGCGGGACGCCCCGCGACGACCGGACCCCGCACGATCAGCCCCTGGAGCGCGGCCAGGAGCAGCACGTGCACGAGGGCCTGTCCCGCGGTCGCGACACCCGCCGCCGCAACGACCGGGCGCAGCTCGTCGCGGCCGAGCGGCCCGCGGTCGCCGAGCGCCCGAACGATCGCTGCGACGGCGCGCTCGGCGTCGGCGGGTGGGACACCCTCTTGGGCGAGGCGGCGGGCGTTCGCGGTGACGACCGTTGGCGCAGTCAGGGCGTGCAGCCACCGATAGTCCTCGCGGCGGACCAGGTGCAGGGTGCCCCGGTTGAGGGTCGTGATCACGAGCATCCGGTCCTCAGTGAGCGCGCGCGTCAGGTCACCCGCCGAGACCCCGTGCGCGCGCGCCCGGATCGCCAGCTGCGCGCCCCGGAAATCCTGGGCCTGGATCGCCAGCAGATGTTCCGCCACCGCGACCGGGCTGCCGGCGCCCCGGTTGCTCAGCAACTGGGCCGACAGACGCTCGCCGAGCACGGTGCTCGTGGCGTCCGACATCACTTGTCGGCCCCCGAGGTCCCGTCGGCCGTGTGCAAGGCGACGACGAACATGCGCGCGGGGTCGATACGCGCGTAGACCGTCTGCGTGTCCAGGAACTCCTCCCACGCGGGGCCGTACCGGGGCACGTAGATGTCCAGGAGCGTCTGCCGGAACCGGCCTTGAGCCGCACTGGCCACGTCGATGATCGACGCGGTTCCGTGGACCGTCACCGCGAAGTGCTCGCCCGGCAGGTGCGTCGCGCTCACCTGTGGCCGCGCGCGGATGTGGCGGATCTTGACCGCGTCCGGGGCCGATCCGAAGTAGAAGGCCCCCCGGTAGAAGATCCCGTCGACGGGGCTCACCAGCGGCCGGCCGTCGGCGGTGACCGTGGCCAGCGACAGCAGCGACATGCCCGCAAGGCGCCGGCAGAGCTCCTTTGCATCCAGGCGGCGCTCGGGCGTGACGATCCTGCGCAGATGGGGCCCGGCGCGGGCCATGCTCAGGTCGAGCAGCTGCTGGAGCCGCGCCAGATCGGCGTCGGTTTCATGCATCGCCCGGTGCCCCGCCGGCCCCGCCATCCTTCGGCCCGCCGCCGCGCGGGGCCAGGATGTCCGCCGGGCCCGCGGCGTGTTCGCCCGACACCCGTACGCGGAACACCCGGTAGGCCCAGAACTGGTACATGAGCACCACCGGCAGCAGCAGAACCGTCGCGACCGTCATCACGGTCAGGGTGTAGTGGCCCGAGGCCGCATTGGTGACGGTCAGGCTGTCGGCGAACGCGGTCGAGGAGACCATCACGCGCGGGTAGAGCTCGACGAACAGCATGACCACCGCCAGCACGATCGTCGCCGCCGTCGCGGCGAAGGCACGCGCCGGCTGCCGGCGCCAGGTGAAGACCAGCGCCCCGCTGACGGCGAGCACCCCGAGCCCAAGGACCACGAGCCCCGGCGCGATGTGCTGGTGGTTGTGCGAGGTCCCGACCACCAGGGTGGCGACGAGGAACGCACCGCCGAGGACCGCCGCCGGCACCGCCAGAACGAACGCGATCGCCCGCGCCCGCGCGCGGACCTCGCCGGCGCCGCCGCGCATGGCCAGATAGACGGCACCGTGGAGGGCGAACAGCGCCACCACGGCGACCCCGGCAAGCACCGAGTAGGGGCTGAACAGGTCCCAGAACGACCCGGTGAACTGCTGGTTGGCGTCGATCGGCGTCCCGTAGAGCAGGCTCGACAGGCCGATGCCCCACAACAGTGGCGCCCCGAAGGAGGCGACCACGTTGACCCAGGTCCAGAGCCCACGCCAGGCCACGTGCTCGGACTTGGTGCGCCACTCGAACGACACGACCCGGACGATCAGCAGCACCAGAATCGCCAGCAGCGCGATGTAGAACCCCGAGAACATCGTCGCGTACCACTGCGGGAACGCGGCGAAGGTGGCCCCACCGGCGATGAGCAACCAGACCTCGTTGCCGTCCCAGACCGGCCCGATCGCCGCGAACATCGCCGCACGGTCGGACTCGCGGCGGCCGAGTACGGGGATGAGCATACCGACGCCGAAGTCGAAGCCCTCGGTGGCGAAGTACGCCGACCACAGCGCGCAGACCAGCACGAACCACGTCGTCTGGAGGCTCATCAGTACTGGGGCGCCGACACCGGCACCTCTCCGATTGGCGCGTCGGCGATCTCGGGCGGATCGAGGCGCGCGTAGCGGCGCATCAGCCAGAAGTCGACGACGGCAAGCATGGTGTAGAGCCCGACGAACAGGGCGAGGCTCAACCCCACCATCGCGGCGCTCGAGGTGCTCGAGACCCCCTGCGCGGTTCGCTGCAGCCCGTAGACGATCCACGGCTGGCGGCCGGTCTCGGTCAGGATCCAGCCGGCGAAGTTGGCGAGAAACGGCAGCGCGATGCCCGCCAGCGCCGCCCGCTGGAACCATCGCGATTCGACCAGCCGCTTGCGGCGCAACAGCACCGCGCCCCAGATCGCCAGGATCGCCGACAGCGTGCCGAGATAGGCCATGACCCGCATGCTCCAGTACGACAGGCGCACGTTGGGGACGTAGTTGCCCGGACCGTAGGCCTGCGTCTCGGAGGCCTGGATCTGGTTGATGCCCTGGACCTCGGCGGTGAACGAGTTGGTCGCCAGGAACGACAGCAGCCCCGGGATCTCGATCGAGAACGACGGCGTGGGGTCGCTCGCCGAGAACCCGCCGATCTGAAACAGCGAGAACGGTGCTGGCTGGGCGGTGTTCCACAGCGCCTCGCTGGCGGCGATCTTCATCGGCTGCACGTCGGTCATGGCCACCCCGAGCTCGCTCCCCCACCCCAGCTGGATCAGGCTCACCGGCAGCACCACCACGATCGCCAGCCGCGCCGCACGCTGGAACAGCTCGATGTTGCGCCCGCGCAGCAGATGCCAGCAGGCGACCCCCAGCACGACGAAGCCGCCGGTCAACAGGCCCGCGAACACCACATGCACGAACGCCATGACGGTCAGGCGCTGGAAGAAGATCGCCCAGATGTCGTTGGCCTGGGCGCGGCCGGTACTGGTGTTGATGGTGTAGCCGACCGGGTGCTGCATCCAGGAGTTGGCCGCGATGATGAAGTACGCCGACAGCCAGGTGCCGAACCAGACGACATACGCACACGCCAGATGCACGCGCGGGCCGAGCAGGTCGCGGCCAAAGATCCAGAGGCCGATAAACGTCGATTCGAGCATGAACGCGCCGATGCCCTCGATCGCCAGCGGCGCACCGAACACGTCGCCCACGTAGCGCGAGAACCCGGACCAGTTCATGCCGAACTGGAACTCCTGGACGATGCCCGTCGCGGCGCCGATCGCGAAGTTGATCACGAACAGCACCGCGAAGAACCGGGTCAGCCGCAGCCAGCGCTCGTCCCTGGTGCGGTACCAGATGGTCTGCATCACCGCCAGGAGCGGTGCCAGGCCCATCGTCAGGGGGACGAACGTAAAGTGGTACAGCGTCGTTAGCGCGAACTGCCAACGTGCGAGCTCGAGGGCGGTGCTCACGCCGCGATGCTCGCAGAGCCCATCGGCGGGCGCAATGCGCACCGACGCGGGCGCGCGCGTCGGGCCCGGACACGCGGACGGTTGGCAGGTTCGCTCGCGGGCGGGCCTGCGGCCCGATGTTTCCCGCCTCCGCGACGCGGCAAGGAGCACCCCATGGCACGCGCGCTGCTGGTGATGGACATGCAACACGGCATCGTCGAGCGGATCGACGACGACGGGGCCGTGCTCGCACGGGTCGGCGCGGCGGTCGCGGTCGCACGCGGCGCCGGCGTGCCGGTGATCTTCGTGCGGGTCGCGTTCGGTCCGGGCTACGCCGAGGCCAGCCCGCGCAACAAGGGCTTCGGCGCGATCGCCGAGCACGCCGACGACGCGTTTACCGTGCACAGCCTCGCCACCCAGGTGCACGCCGCGCTCGACCCCGCGCCGGGCGAGCCGATCGTCGTCAAGAAGCGTGTGAGTGCGTTCACCGGCAGCGATCTCGAGGTGCTGCTGCGCTCAATGGAGATCACCGAACTCGCGCTGACCGGCATCGCCACCAGCGGGGTGGTGCTGTCCACCGTCCGGGAGGCCGCCGACCGCGACTACGCCCTGAGCGTGCTGGCCGACTGCTGCGCAGATCAGGACCCCGAGGTCCACCGGGTGCTTGTCGAGACGGTCTTTCCTCGCCAGGCCGAGGTCCTGAACGCCGGCGAGTGGGCACAGACCCTCACGCCGGCACCACGACGCCGGGGCGGCTAGAGCCCCGGGCTCTGGAGCATGATCGCCGCGTCGGCGAACACCGTCGTGCCGGTCATATAGGAGGCACCCGGACCCGCACAGAACGCCACCACGTTGGCGATCTCCTCGGGGCGGGCCATGCGGCCGAGCGGGATGTACGCGTTCAGGCGGGCGAGGTTCTCCGGGGTCATCTCGACCGTGTTGATCGGCGTTGCCACGGCGCCGGGCCCGATGCCCACCACGCGCACGCCCTTCGGGCCGAGCTCGACGGCGGCGGTGCGGGTGAGCATCCGCATGCCGCCCTTGGAGCAGCCGTAGGCGATGTTGCCCGGCATCGGCCAGTCCTCGTGCACCGAGGAGATGTTGATGATCACGCCACCGTCCGGCTGGGTGATCATCTGGCGCGCCGCCAGCTGGGTACCGAAGAACGCGCTTTTCAGGTTCACGGCCATGACCTTGTCGAACGCGGCCTCGGTGGTGTCGAGGATCCCCGTGCGCGTCTCGATGCCGGCGTTGTTGACCATCACATCCAGGCGCCCGAACCTCTGGACCGCGGTGGCGACGAGGCGATCGAGGTCGGCGACCTTGCTCACGTCGGCAGCGATGCCGATCGCGCGATCGCCGAGCGCGACGACCTTGCGCTCGAGCTCGTGCTCGGCATCGGGGTCGGCGATGTAGTCGATGACCACGTTCGCCCCGGCCTCGGCCAGCGCCAGGACGATCGCCTTGCCGATCCCGCTGTTACCGCCGGTGACGATGGCGGTTGCGCCGTTGAGGCTCATCGAATGCTCCCGGAGTGGGTCGGGCCGGGCACGACGCGCCGCGACGCCGGCCGGTTGGTGAGGATCAGGATTGCAGTCCGCACGGGGTGCCGCCGTCCGGCCCGCCCCAGCGCGCGTCAGCGGGCAAGGCCGTGGCCTTCCCGGTCGATCGCCGCGTCGAGCAGGTCGTCGAGGGTGACCGCCGCACGGATCAGGGCCAGGTGGGTGAAGGCCTGGGGGAAGTTGCCGAGCTGATCGCCGGTCAGGCCGATCTCCTCGGAGAACAGGCCGAGGTGGTTGGCGTAGGTATGCATCTTCTCGAACACGAGCCGGGCGTCCCGCAGGCGCCCGCAGCGCGCCAAGGCCTCGACGTACCAGAACGTGCACATCGAAAAGGTCCCCTCGGACCCGCGCAGCCCGTCCGGCGAGGCGGCCGGGTCATACCGGTAGACCAGGCTGTCGGAGACGAGCGTCTTGTCGATCTCTGCGAGCGTCGACATCCACAGCGGGTCGTGCGGGGCGACGAATCCGACCAAGGGCATCTTGAGCAGCGACGCATCCAGCACCCCCGAGCCGTAGTGCTGTACGAACGCGCCGCGCTGCTCGGAGAACCCTTGCTCCATGATCTGCGCGTAGATCCGGTCCCGCGCGCCGATCCAGCGAATGATGTCCGCCGGGCGCCCGCGCGAGAGGGCCAGCCGCACCGCGCGATCGACCGCGACCCAGCACATCAGCCTCCCGTAGACGAAATCCTTGTCCCCGCCGCGGGTCTCCCAGAGCCCGGCCTCGGCCTGATCCCAGTTGTCGCAGAGCCAGTCGACGACCTTGGCCAGCCCCGTCCAGGTCGCGTGGTCGATCTCCAGCCCGGCCTGGTCGGCGCTGTAGATCGCGTCGATCATCTCCCCGTAGATGTCCAGCTGGACCTGGTCGGCGGCCCCGTTGCCGATCCGGACAGGACGTGACCCGCGATGGCCGGCCAGATGCCCGAGCACGACCTCGGGCAGGTCCGGCGAGCCGTCGACGCGGTACATGATCTGCAGCGGCCCGTTGGCGTCGCCGTCGCGTTCGCGGATCCGGTCCCCGAGCCAGCGGATGAATGCGGCGGCCTCGTCCCGATACCCGAGCCCCAGGAGCGCCGCGACCGAAAACGACCCGTCCCGCACCCAGGTAAACCGGTAGTCCCAGTTACGCTCGCCACCGATCTGCTCCGGCAGCCCGGTCGTCGGGGCCGCGACCGGCGCGCCGGACGGCGCGTGGATCAGCAGCTTGAGCGTGATCGCCGAGCGATCGACGATGTCGCGCCAGCGCCCGCGGTAGGAGGCGCGACCGAGCCAGCGCTTCCAGAACAGGCGCGTCTCCTCGAACAGCGCGCTCAGGACCTCCTCGCCCGGCGGTTGCGGCCCCACCTCCCCGTCGGCCTCGAGCATGAGCCCGACGCGCTGACCCGCGCTGAGCGCGAGCCGCGCCCGCACCCCGCTGCCGACGCGCGTGAGGCCTGCGGCGTGCAGCATCAGCGTGAGGTCGGGCGTCGAGAAGACGGCGCCCCCCTCGCTGACGTGCAGCTCGTGCGGCTGGCGCCCGTAGTCGAAGCGCGGATCGCACTCGACATCGAAGCGCATCGTGCCGCGGACCACCTGGATGAGCCGCACCACCCGGCGGTGCCCCGGATCGATGCCGGGGCCCACAGCCGGCATGAAGTCGATCACCTCGCCGACGCCCGAGGTGCTCAGAAAGCGGGTCGCGAGGATTGCCGTGTCGGGGAGATAGAGCTGCTTGACGGTGCACGCGGGGTCGACCGGGAAGACGCGGAAGCGGCCCCCGTTGTCCGTGTCGAGCAGCGAGGCGAACACGCTCGGCGAGTCGAAGCGCGGCAGGCACAGCCAGTCGATCGTCCCGCGCGTCGACACCAGGGCCGCGGTGTGCAGGTCGCCGATGAGGCCGTGCTCAGCAATCGGTGGCTCGGGCACTCCGGACTCCCTTGTCTGTACGGACACCGGCGGCGGATCCGGGCAAGTGTTCCAAACGCCACCGCGCCGGCGCAACCGTACTGCCCCGGCCGCGGCGCGTGCGCCGCGGCCCGCACCGGGCGGCCAGGCCGCCGTAGAGTGGGGTCATGGAGATCGCCGACGCCGTCTGCATCGTCACCGGCGCGTCGTCCGGCATCGGGGCCGCGACCGCCCGCCGGCTCGCGCGCTCGGGCGCACGGGTCGTGCTCGCCGCACGACGCGCGGACCGCCTGGCCGCGCTGGCCGGCGAGCTGCCGCGATCGTTGGCCGTCCCAACCGACGTCACCGCCCCGGGCGCCCTCGAGCACTTGGTCAGCGCCACCCGGGACGCCTTCGGGCGCATCGACGTCCTGGTCAACGACGCCGGGCAGGGACTGCACGTGCCCCTGATGGAACTCACGGCCGACGACCTGCGCGCGGTCGCCGAGCTCAACGTCGTCGCGCCGCTGCGGGCCATGCAGCTGGTGCTCCCGACGATGCGCGCAGGCGGTGGGGGCGCCATCGTCAACGTCAGCTCGGCGACTTCGCTGCGCGTCTTTCCGGGACTCGGCGGGTACTCGTCGACCAAGGCGGCCCTCAACATGCTCTCCCAGGTCGCACGGCTGGAGTTCGCGGACGCCGGGGTGACGGTCTCGGTCGTGTACCCGTCGGTGACCGCGACCGAGTTCCACCAGCATCTGCGCGCGGGGTCGTTCGCCGGCGGCGGACACCGGATCCCGGTCGATCCACCCGAGCTCGTCGCCGAGGCAATCACGTTCGCGATCACCTCCGGCGCCGCGCATGTGTTGGTGGGCGATCCGCCGCGCGAGATCCTCCCGGGGTCCGACGACGACTGGGGGGCACTGCTGGCCCGCCAGGCTCCGCGACCTGGCGGGCCGGCGCGCTGACCCGGGTCACGGCGCCCGAGTGCGGGCCAGCCCCGGCCGTCAGCCGGCGCACCCGCCCGTCGCCACGGCCGTGTCGGACGCCTCCGCGGCGCGGATGTCGTGTGCGACGGGCCCCATCGCCAGCGCGTACCCCACGCTGGAGTCGGTCGTCGAGCGCGCGAACACGAGCCCGATGACCCGCAGGCCGTCTGCCTCCCGCGCCACCAGCGGGCCGCCCGAGTTGCCCGGGCGCACGGCCGCGTGCAGCTGGTACACGGAACGGGTCACGAACGAATTGCCGTAGATGTCCAGGCCCGTGGCCATGAATCCGCCGTCCACCGCCGCCGGGACCGCGGTCAGCGGGCCGCCCTCCGGATAGCCGAGCGCGACGGCCCTGACGCCGCGCACGGCGGTCGCGGTCTCGACCGTCAGCGGGCGATCTGCCAGGCCGGGAACCCGCAGCACGGCGACATCGAGCTTCGGGTCGAACAGGATCGCGGTGGCGGCGTGGGAGCCCGCGCCGTCGACGACCCGCGGCGCGGGATCGCCGCCGACGACATGGGCGTTGGTCACGACGATCCCTGGCGCGGCCACGAAGCCGGAGCCCTCGACCATCCCCCCGCAGGCCGGGCCCACGACCTTGACCGTCGACGGGCCTGCCGCATCGCGCACCCCGGCGACAGCGGCGCTCGTGGGCTGCGGCGCCGGTGCCAGCACCTGCGGCGGCAGGGTCGCGAACACGATCGGCAGGCCCTGCGATGCGAGGACGGACTCGATGCGTGCGAACACCGACGGCACGGTCGGCAGCGCGCGCGTCAGATGCTGGAGGATCGCCGAGTTGCGCAGGCCCTGGTCGAGCGTGTTGCTGCGGCTGGAGGCCGCCAGGGTGCCCACGAACCAGACCGCCAGCAGCATCGCCACAACCGCGACGACCACGCCGAGCGCGTCGTCGATGACGCCCAGGCGCACGCGGCGCACGACCGACGCGACCCGCCAGCCCGCGACCTGGCCGACCGAGCCGCACACGACCACCGCGACCATCACGACCGCCACGGCGACCAGCCCCGCCGAGGTCGGGGCGAAGTGGCGCGCGATCGTCGGCGCCGCGACGACCCCCACGACCAGACCCGCCCAGAGCCCGCCGAAGGACAGCACCTGACGGATCGCGCCGGTGCGCCAGCCGTGCAGCGCCGCCAGGACCAGCACCGCGAGGATGACGTAGTCGACCCAGTGCGCCACGGCCCGTGTGCCCCCCCGATGTGTCAAGACCGAATCGACCGTGCCCGGTCGGCGGCATGGATTGATGGCACCGATCGCCGCGGCCGGCAAGCCCTGCGGTGGCGATCGTCACACGCCCGGGCGGGCCTGCGGTGCCCCCGAGGCCCCCGCGTGGGCCCCGGGGGCACGCACCGCTAGAGGCTTTGCATGACGCGGAAGGCGGCCCCGGTCGGGTCGGTCACCGCCGCAAGGCGGCCGTAGGGGGTGTCGTTGGCCGGCATGATCACCGAGCCGCCGAGATCGACGATGCTCGCCACCGCCGCGTCGGCGTCCGGCACGCCGAAGTAGATCCCCCAGTGCGAGGGGACCTCGGGCGGGAGGAACCCGGAGGCGTCCATGATCCCGGCAAGGTTCTCCCCGTTGTTGACGGCGACGGTGTACCGGAACTCGGGCGTGTCGCTCATGACCTCCGTCGTCCAGCCGAAGACCTCGCGGTAGAAGTCGGCGGCACCGTCGTAGCTTTTCGTGTTCAGCTCGAACCAGCGCGGGGCGCCGGGCTCGTCGTAGAGCGTGAGCCCCGGGAACGCCAGCGGCTGCCAGATCCCGATCGGCGCGCCGCCGGCGTCGAGGATCACTGCCATCTTGCCAAGGTCGCCGATCTGCACCGGCGCCACGATCTCCTGGCCGCCGTGCGCGGTGGCGCGGGCCGTCGTCGCCTCGGCATCGTCGGTGGCGAGGTACACCTGCCACATGTCCGGAACACCTTCGCCGGCCATGTTGGTCATGCCCCCGGCGACGGGGACCCCGTTGTTGAGGAACGAGAAGTACCCGCCGAATTCGGGATTCGGGTCCTCGGCGGTCCAGCCGAACACGCGCGTGTAGAACGCGCGGGCCCCGTCGATGTCAGACGTCATCAGATCAACCCAGCAGGGAGCTCCGATCGGGGTCCGTTCACGTGTGGGCATCATGGTCTCCTTTCGCGCCACGAGGGCGCGGCGGCCCGCTCGGCACGGGTCGTGGTTGGACGTGGCATCAAACGACGGCAGCCCGGCGGGTACCGCCTACTCGCCCCGATGCGGGGTGTAGGTGAGGATCACCGTGCCGGAGGAGAGCGGCTGGGCCGCGGTGAGGTGCAGAATCGGGACCGCCGGGGCCGGCCCGAACAGGCGCGCCCCGCCCCCGAGCACGATCGGAAACACCATCAGCCGGTACTCATCGACGAGATCGGCATCCATCAGGAACTGCGCCAGCATGCGGCTGCCCACCACGAGGATGTCGTTGCCGGGGACCTCCTTGAGACCGGCGACCTGCGCGGCAGCGTCGCCCGAGATCACCGTGGAGTTGTTCCAGTCCGCCCCCCGCAGCGTCGTCGAGACGACGTACTTGGGCATCGCGTTCATGCGCTCGGCGAACCCGACGTCGTCGGTCCGGCCGGGCCAAGCCTCGGCGAAGCCTTCGTAGGTCACGCGCCCGAGCAGCATGGCGTCGTGGGCGAAGAGCTCGTCGAGCTTGTACTTCATCCCCTCGGGATCGGGGAACTTGAAGGTCCACCCGCCGAACGGCGTGCCCTCGGCCCCACCGGGGTCCTCCATGACCCCGTCGAGGGACACGAACTCGGAGACGACGATTCTGCGCATCGGGGAGCCCTCGTCGCGTCGCGGTCGTCGGAACGGCAGTCCGCCTGCCCGGCCATCATCGCACGTCGATGACGGGCACGCACGCAGATGATCCGGCCGCCCCGGCCCGGTCACGACGCGCCGGCGCGGGACGAGTACCGGTCGCGCTGGGTGCGCCTGGCATCGCGTGTTGGCGTCACCGCAAACTGCCTGGTACCCGTTCCTGGAGGTCGGCCGGCACGGGTATCCGTCCGCGCTCGCGGGCGTCGCGATCGTCACGGTCAGGGGGATCGGCGTCGGCGTCGTGTTCGTCTGGATCGACGGCCGGCTGCCGCCGTGCCCGCGCGGTGGTTGAGCCGCGCCACGCCGGCATGCCAGAGTGTGCCGATGGACGCCGAGAGTCCCACCGGACGCGAGGAATGGACCACCCCTGCGCATGCCGCGGGGTTCATCGCGCGGCGCCCGCGTCTGGGCCGCGCCGGCGACGGCGACGAGGTGCTCGACGATCTGGTCCCCGTCGATGCCCGGCGGATCCTCGATCTCGGCACGGGTGGCGGCCACCTGATCGCCATGCTGGCCACCCGCCGGCCCGAGGCGACCTTCCTCGGACTCGACGTCTCGCCGACGATGCTCGCCGCGGCCCGCGCGCGCTTCGACGGCAACCCGCGCGTGCGCATCATGGTGCACGACCTGGCGCAGGCCCTGCCGGTCGTCGGGCGCTTCGACGTGATCGTCTCGGCGTTCGCGATCCACCACCTCGAGGACGCACGCAAGCAGTCGCTGCTGGCCGAGATCCACGACCGCCTCGTCCACGGCGGCATGTTCGCGAACCTCGAACACGTCAGCTCGCCGACGCTGCGCCTGCACGAGCAGTTCCTGGCGGCGATCGGCTACGGACCGGACCAGGAGGATGCCTCCAACCGACTGCGCGATCTCGAAAGCCAGCTCGGTTGGATGCGCACGGCCGGCTTTGCCGACGTCGACTGCATCTGGAAGTGGCGCGAGATGGCCCTCTTGGCGGGTGTGCGTCCTTGACAGCGACCGCTTGTGAGTGAATACTCACTAACGCAATGACCGCCACCGCCCGCAAGACCGCCACAGAACGCCGCGCCGCCGTGCTGACGGCCGCCCGTTCCCAGTTCGCCGAACACGGCTATCACGGCGCGTCCACCGAGACGATCGCGCGAGATGCCGGCATCTCGCAGCCGTACCTGTTCCGGCTGTTCGGGACCAAGAAGGACCTGTTCATCGCGGCCGCGCGGTCCTGCATGGGCGAGACCCTTGCCGCGTTCAAGGAGGCGGCCGACGGCCTGACCGGACCGGACGCCCTCGCGGCGATCGGGACCCGCTACACAGAGCTGCTCGGCGACCGCCAAATGCTCAAGATGCAGATGCAGATGTACGCGGCCGCCTGCAACGACCCCGAGATCCAACAGGCGGCACGTGAGGGCTACGGGGCGCTGTTCGAGTACGTGGAGCGCGTCTCGGGCGCCGGTTCGGACGTCGTGACCGAGTTCTTCTCGCACGGCATGCTCATCAACGTCATCGTGGCGCTCGAGTTGCAGCAGTCCGGCGATGCCTGGGCGGCGCGCATGACCGAAAGCTGCCTCGTGCACAAGCAGGCGTGATCCCCCTTTTTTTGTGACCATGGAAGCTAGTAACTACTCACTTTCTTTCGACGAGAAAGGTCGCCCATGACATCCCACGGCGTGCGCCACGGGGCGGTCTGGACCTTGATCCTCACCTCCGCGGCGCTGTTCATCGTGACCCTCGACAACCTGGTCGTCTCGACGGCCCTGCCGACGATCCGGCGGGACCTGCACGCGTCGATCCAGCAGCTTGAATGGACCGTCAACGCCTACACCTTGACCTTCGCGGTGCTGCTGCTCACCGGCGCCGCGCTCGGCGACCGCTTCGGGCGGCGCCGCATGTTCGTGATCGGGATCCTCACCTTCGTGGTCGGATCCGCCGGGGCCGCGCTTGCACCGTCGATCGACTGGCTGATCGCGGCGCGCGCCTTTCAGGGCATCGGCGGCGCAATCATCGCCCCGCTGACGCTCACGATCCTGTCGGCCTCCGTCCCGGCCGAGCGCCGCGGCGCGGCCCTCGGGATCTGGGGCGCGGTCGGCGGCCTGGCCGTCGGGCTCGGCCCGGTGGTCGGCGGCGCCGTCGTCCAGGGCGCATCCTGGCAGTGGATCTTCTGGCTGAACGTCCCGATCGGGCTGGTGCTGGCGCCGCTGGCGGCCCGCCGTCTGGACGAGACCTACGGCCCCAACTCGGCCCTCGACCTGCCGGGCGTCGCCTTGGCGTCCACGGGCCTGCTCGGGATCGTCTACGGGATCATCCGCGGCAGCCAGATCGGCTGGGGTGCCACCGAGGTCCTCGGCGCGCTGGCCGTTGGCACGGTGCTGGTCGTCGCGTTCGTGCTCTGGGAGCTGCGCACGAGCACGCCCATGCTGCCGATGCGCTTCTTCGCCAACCGGACCTTCACGGCCGCCAACATCGCCTCGATGATGATGTTCTTCGGGATGTTCGGGGCGATCTTCCTGCTGACCCAGTTCCTCCAGACCGTGCAGGGCTACTCCCCGCTGTCGGCCGGCCTCCGCGTGCTGCCGTGGACCGCCATGCCGCTGATCGTGGCGCCCATCGCCGGCGCGCTGTCGGATCGGATCGGCGGCCGGATGCTGATGGCGACGGGTATCGCGATGCAGTCGATCGCGCTGGTCATGCTCGCCGCGCTCGCGTCGCCGACGGTCGCCTACAGCGACCTGATCGGGCCGTTCATGATCGCCGGCATCGGGATGGGGCTCTTCTTCGCCCCGGTCGCCAACGTCGTGCTCGGATCGGTGCGCCGCGAGGAGGAGGGCCAGGCCTCGGGCGCCAACAACGCGATCCGCGAGCTGGGCGGGGTGCTGGGCGTCTCGGTACTGGCGACCATCTTCGCCCAGTACGGCAGCTACCAGTCCGCGCAGTCCTACGTCGATGGCCTGACCCCGGCCGTGTATGCGGGTGCCGGGATCGCGGCCCTCGGCGCGGTCGCGGCCCTGTTCATCAAGCGCACGCGCCCGCAGGAGGCACCGGCCACGCAGGCGGCCGAGCCGCTCGGCGAGCCATCGTTCGAGTCGGCCTGACCCGAGGTCCCGGTGCCGCGGCTCCCCCGCGGCACCGGGCTGGCCGGCTCGGCCCTCAGGAAGGGCTCGGGCGGCGGCCCTCGTCGGTGCCGCGCGCCGCCTCGTCGATGCGCACTGCGTCGTCGCGGGCGCTGGCCGACGAGATCACCAGCCGGTCGAACTCGGCCCCGGCCGCGTCGATCACGACCGCGGGCGTGTTCGAATACACGGCCACAAAATCCCGGATCCCGCCGCCGCGACGCGTGCCCGAGCGAGATCACGCCCGGCACGCCGGTACCCGACGCGCGCAGTCCGCGCAGCACCGACCAGGGGTCCTCGACGACGCGCACCGCGCGCACCGCGCGCAGTGGCATGCGCACGTCGGCGTGAACGGCGCCGGCTTGCTCCATCAGGCTCAGGCGCACGATCAGGTCATGCCCGCTCAGGTCGATCCGCGCCACGGACACTCCTTGCCCACCTGCGGTGCTGACCGATCGTAGCCCCGGCTGCAGCCCGGCCCCGCTTCCGGCCGGCCGAGCGCGACGCGGCCGGCTAGGTCCGGGTCCCGCCGAGGGGCGCATCGCCCCGGATCAGCTGCTGGTGGACGTGAGCAGTAGATCTGCCCGCCGAAGCGGCCGGGCTGACTCAGGCACGCGATCCGGTCGTCCTTGGACACGGTCACCCCGCAGAGCGCGCACGACGCGAAGCTGCCGGGTGTCCAGGCCGGCGCGGCATCGGCGGGGCCGATGATGAGCGGTGCGACCGTGAGGGGCTGGGCGGCGACCGGCACCGCGGGCGGCGGCGGCGGCGTGGCGGTCGCCGCGAGCTCGGGGATCGCGACGTCGGAGCTCGGCAACTCGCCGGGGACCCCGTGCAGACCCAGCAGCTTGCCCACCAGCGCCTCCCGGTCCCAGAGCTGGATGCCGGAGGACTTGGCGAGCCGCTTGGCCTGATGGGTGAACTGCCGGTTGGCGACGACGATTGCCGCGTCGCAGGCGAAGTCGGTCATCGCGCCGAGGGCGGCCTGAACCGCCGTCACGCCGAGGTTCTTGCTCCAGCGCTTGCCCTCGACCACGGTGCGCGTGCCGTCCTTGACGACGACGAGCTCGGCGGCGAAGTCGCCGTGCACCCGCGACCCCTCGATCTGGTACCCCAGGTCGCGGAACAATGACGCCAGAAAGGCTTCGAAGGTCTTGACGTCCATCCGGTCGACGCCGGCGATGCCCGAGCGGGCGACCCGGATGCGCTGGTAGATCGCGACCGCCGCGAAGGCGAGCAGTGCGGCGACCAGGACGCCCACGAACGTGCGCGGCGACAGCGCCTGCCCGAAGGGCAGGGCGCTCCCCAGCTCATGCGTCACGGCCGCAGGGAGGGCCGCGGATCCGGCGGATGCGCTCATGACTGGTATCTCGACACGCGCGGCGCGCGACTCAACCCCCCAAACGCAGGGCCGAAACGGGTGGGACGCGATGGCCACGCGGTCGAGTCGCTGCGATACTCGGCCCCGTGAGTCGCGGCCGGCTTGAAGCCTTCTCGGACGGTGTGATCGCCATCCTCGTGACGATCATGGTCCTGAACCTGCGCCCGCCGTCCGGCGACCACTTCACGGATCTGCGCGCGATGGTCCCGCAGCTGCTGGTCTACCTGCTCAGCTTCGTGATGCTCGCGATCTATTGGAACAACCACCACCACCTGATGCAGGTCGTCGAGCGGATCGACGGCCGGGTCCTGTGGGCGAACATGGGCCTGCTGTTCTCGCTGTCGCTGATGCCGATCGCGACGGCCTGGCTCGGCTCGCACTGGCGCTCCAGCGGACCCGTGCTCGCCTACGGGCTCGTCCTGCTGGCGGCCGCCATCGCCTATTACATCCTGACGACCCAGCTGCTGCGCATCCACGCACCGGACTCGCGTCTGGCCGTTGCGCTCGGACAGGACTGGAAGGGCAAGCTGTCGGCCGCCGGGTACGTCCTCGCGGTGCTCCTGGCGCTCGTCGTCCCGGTGGTGTCGATCGCGATCTACATCGCCATCGCCGTCGTCTGGCTGGTCCCGGACCGGCGCATCGAGCGGGTCGCCAGCGACCCTCCGCCGCCGCGCTAGGCGCACCGGGTGGGACCGGAGCCGGCTGACCGCGTCCGCGGGCGTGGCAGGGTGGTCCGCACGGAGCGCGTGAGATCGCCGCGGGCCTGAGCATTTTGTAAATTCGTCGGGCATGCGCGACCGACCGCTCAAGTGGTCGGCGCGCGCGGTCGAGGCCAACGGTGAACTCCTCGATCACACGGCGTCGAACGCGCTCGCGACGGCACGTCTGCGGGGTGCGCGCCGCCGCCGGCACGCGGCGCTCCCGCCGGATGCAACGGACGGACAACACGTGGACATCAGCACGCCAACCGCGGGATCGCCCCCCGCGGCCCAGCGATCGACCCCCCGGAACGGACACCGCCTGCGGCGGACACTCGTCGCGGCGGCGTGCGCGAGCCTCGCCGTGGCCGCGACGGCCTCGGCGCAGACGATCACGTTCACCTTCACCGGGCGCGGCTACGGGCACGGCGTCGGCATGTCCCAGTACGGCGCCGAGGGTGACGCGCTGCATGGCTGGAGCGCGGCGAAGATCACCGCGTGGTACTACCAGGGCACGACGCTGTCGGCCGAGCCGACCACGACCCCGATCCGTGTGCTGCTGGCGAGCGGCCAGAGCGCGGCCGCGGTGGGCGTCCAGGGCGCCGGCGTGCTGACGGATCTGCACACCGGCAAGCCCTTCCCGCTGACGGCCGGCGTCGGCTACACGCTGCGCCCCGCGGGGGCCGGGGTGCTCGTCGAGGGCCCGGGCACGACCAAGGTCGTCCAGACCGCCGCCGGGATCACCATCACGCCGACGGGCTCGGGCCTGGTGCGCTTCGGCGGGCGGACATACCGCGGCACGCTCGCCACGACCGCCGGAGGCGCGCGCCTGACGACGATCAACACCGTGCCGATCGAGTCGTACGTGCGCGGCGTCGTCGCCGAAGAGATGCCGTCCAGCTGGGCGACGGCGGCGCTCGAGGCCCAGGCGATCGCCTCACGCAGCTACGCGCTCGCGAGCCGCCGGCCCGCGGCGGCGTTCGACGTGTACCCGGACGTCCGCAGCCAGATGTACGGCGGCGTGGCCGCGGAGACATCGCGCACGGACGGCGCCATCGGCGCGACGGCGGGTGAGGCGGTGACCTATCACGGCGCGATCGTCCCGGCGTTCTTCTTCTCGAGCTCGGGCGGTCATACCGAGAGCATCAGCGCCGCCTGGGGCGGTCCGGCGGTGCCGTACCTGGTCGGCGTGCCAGACCCGTACGACGGGATCTCCCCGATGGATCCCTGGCGCGCGCCGCCGACCTACACCGGCACGCGCCTCGGGCAGCTGCTCGGGTTAGGCGCCCCGGTCACGCGGATCGCGATCATCTCCCACGGCAGCTCGCCACGGGTCCGGATGGCGCGCATCACCCTCGCCGGCGGGCGCGCGGTCGACGTCTCGGGCGCCGCGATCCAGGCTGCGCTGGGACTGCCGAGCACGTGGTTCGTGCCGATCGCCTCGGGCGGCCAGGCCCCCGGGCCGGCGCCGACCGTGACGCGGACCCAGATCGCCGACTACGTCGTCACCCATTACACGTACTCGCGCTGGCGGCACGCCGCAGGCGTGCTGATGGCCGAAGCCGTCCACCATCCCGGCGCGGTCGCCGCGATCATCGCCCGCGGCGCGAATGCGCGGCCAAGCACCGCCATGATCGTCGCCTTCGTCGACGCCCACTACGCCTCCGCGCGCCGGGCGGCGGCGCTGCGCCGGATCCTGTCGCTCCCGGTGCGCCGCCAGATCCAAATCCTGTCTCAGGCAGTGGTCGGCAGGTAGGCGCGCAAACGCGTCCCGACCGCGCAGAACCCGTTACCAGGCGGGATCCCGGGCAGCGACCCCGCCGTGACGGGTTCCCGCTCCCGGATGCGGCTTAACCGGTCCATAGCGAGCGGCTCAGACGTTTCTCAACTGAGTGCGCGAGGGTACGAAGCAGCACAGATCAGCCTCGGCCCCGCCCCAGAGGAGCACCCATGACTGTCCATGCGGTATCCCACACCGGCCCGCACACGCCACCGTTAGCAGCGGGCGGCACACCGCCCGAGGACGGGGGCGTCATCGATCTGGGCAGGGCGCGCGCGGCACGCTCGGCGCGTCCGCGCAGCGCACGCCAGCGGCTCGCCGCACTGCGGCGCACGACGCTCTCGGACGCGGTCGGGCGCGTGGCCCGCACCGGGCGCCCCCCGCTGCACGCCGCCATGCTGGTCGACCGCGAGTACGCGATCACCGTGCGCACCGCGTCGCTGGCTGACGCGCAGGAACTGGCGCAAGCCATCGAGCGCGTCGTCCCGGCGCTGATCGCACCGGGCTTCCGGCGCTGCCGCATCGAGGCCCGCGCCCGCGACGCCGAGTTGCCGATGATCATGGTCGAGTGCGCCGCCGCCGACGCTCGGGCGCTCGACACGCTGTTGCGCTCGCTCGAGTCGATCACCGGCACGCGACTGCGCGCGAAAATCATCGTCCACGGCGCCGACCGCCCCTACGTACGCAACTGGGTCGGCACGTGGATCGACCGCGAGCCCCGGCGCGGCCACGACGCGGAGCTCGCCGGGCCGCCGTTCTCGCCCGCGGCCGCGTAGACGACCCGTTACCGGCGGTGTCAGCGCGGGACGCCGCCGGTCCGCGCGCGGTCCCGATCGTGACAATCGCGTGAAGTTTCCGTCATTCGTGTGACAGACGCGTCGCGATGCCGCGCCGTGGGACTCGACGTGACGCAGACTCACAAGCATGACGTGCGTATTCGCGCACGGGCCCTGCGGGTTCGATCGGGAGCGGCCGCATGCTTGATGTGCTCTATGTCGTCGGCACGGTGGTGTTCTTCGCGGTGATGGTGGCGTTCGTCGCCGGCTGCGAGCGGATTATCGGCACCTCCGACGACGGTTGCAGGCCCGGCGGGATCGACGAGACGACGGAGCCGGCCGAATGACCACCAACGATGCGCTTGGTCTCGCAGTCGCCGTCCTGATCGCCGCCTTCCTGATCATCGCACTGCTCTGGCCGGAGCGGCTCTAATGGGCCTCAACGACGGCGCCCAGCTGATCATCCTCATCGTCGCCCTGGCCGTGTCGATCCCGCTCTTGGGCGGGTACATGGCACGGGTCTTCGGTGGCGGAGCCGCCCCGCTCGATCGGGTGTTCGGGCCGCTGGAGCGCCTCATCTATCGCGTCTGCGGAATCGACCCCAAGGGCGAGCAGCGCTGGCGCACCTATGCGCTGTCCCTGCTGGCGTTCTCGGGCGTCTCGATGCTCGTGCTCTATGGCATCCAGCGCCTGCAGGAACACCTTCCGCTCAATCCCGGCAACGCTCCCACCGTCCCGTCGCCGCTGGCGTTCAACACCGCGGCGAGCTTTCTGACCAACACCAACTGGCAGAACTACTCGGGCGAGACCGCGATGTCGCTGCTCACCCAGATGATCGGCCTGACGGTGCAGAACTTCGTCTCGGCGGCGGTCGGCATCGTTGTCGCCGTCGCGCTGATGCGCGGGCTGATCCGCCGCCGCTCGAGCACGCTCGGCAGCTTCTGGGTCGATCTGGTCCGGACCGTCACGCGGATCCTGCTGCCGATCAGCATCGTGGCCGCGCTCGTGCTGGTCTCGATGGGCGTCATCCAGGACCTGACCGCACCGGTGACGGTCCACACGCTGGCCGGCGCCCACCAGACCCTGCCGACCGGTGCGATCGGCAGCCAGGAGGCGATCAAGGACCTGGGCACCAACGGCGGCGGCCCGTTCAACGCCAACTCTTCCCACCCGTTCGAGAGCCCCACGGGCTTCACCAACCTGTTTGAGAATTGGTTGCTGCTGCTGATCCCGTTCTCGCTGCCCTGGACCTTCGGCAAGCTGTGCAAGGATCGCCGCCAGGGGCTGGCGGTCCTCGGCGCGATGGCGGTGCTCTGGATCGTTCCGGCGCTGGCGGTGATGGGCTTCGAGGCCGGCGGTAATTCCTCGCTGCCCAAGACCGTCAACCAGACCGCCTCATCCACGGTCGTCGGCGGAAACCTGACCGGCAAGGAGATCCGTTTCGGGGCCGCGCCGTCCGCGCTGTTCGGCGCCTCGGCGACGGGCACCTCGACCGGATCGGTCGACTCCATGCACGACAGCTTTACGCCCCTGGGCGGCGGGGTCGTGCTCACCAACATGATGTTCGGTGAGGTCTCGCCGGGCGGGACCGGTTCGGGGCTCTACGGGATGCTGATCCTCGCCATGCTCTCGGTGTTCATCGCCGGCTTGATGGTCGGGCGCACACCCGAGTACCTGGGCAAGAAGATCCAGGCGGCCGAGATGAAGCTGGTGGCGATCTACATCCTGATCGTGCCGGTCGTGGCCCTCGGATTCGCCGCCGGCTGGATCGATACCGTGCGCGGCAAGGCGGCGCTGCTCAATCCCGGTCCGCACGGCCTGAGCGAGATGGTCTACGCGTTCGTCTCGCCGGCGAACAACAATGGCTCGGCCTTCGCGGGCTTCTCTGGGAACACGACCTGGTTCAACGTGAGCTCGGCGATCGCCATGCTGCTCGGCCGCTTCGCGCTGATGGTCCCGGTGCTCGCGATCGCAGGCTCGCTTGGCCGCAAGCAGGCCGTGCCCGCATCCTCGGGCACGCTGCCGACCGGCACCGGGCTGTTCGCCGCGATGCTGGTGGGCGTGACGGTGATCATCGTCGGCCTGACGTACTTCCCTGTCCTGGCGCTCGGCCCGTTGGCAGAGCACTACGTCTTCCACACCTAGAGAGCAGATGTCCACTCAGTCCTCCCTGCGCGTCCGACGCTCACCTGCAGCCCTCGCAGGCACGGATCCCGCCATCCTGCGGCACGCCGCGCTTGAGGCGTTCGTCAAGCTCAATCCGCGCCACATGGTGCGCAACCCGGTGATGTTCACCGTCGAGGTGACGACGCTGCTCGCGCTGGTGTTCTGGATCAAGGACTTCGGTTCCTCGACGCAGTCGACCAACGTCTTTGGCGGGCTGATCATCGCGTGGCTGGCGTTCACCGTCCTGTTCGCGAATTTCGCCGAGGCGATCGCCGAGGGCCGCGGCAAGGCCCAGGCCGACGCCCTGCGACGCACGCGCGCCGACACGATCGCGAAGGTGATCAAGGACGGAGCAATCCGCCAGGTCGCCTCGACCGAGCTGCGCGCCGGCGACGTCTGCGAGGTCGTCGCCGGCGACATCATCCCCGGGGACGGCGAGATCATCGAGGGAATCGCCTCGGTTGACGAGTCGGCGATCACCGGCGAGTCGGCGCCGGTGATTCGCGAGTCGGGCGGGGACCGCTCGGCGGTCACGGGCGGCACGCGCGTGCTCTCGGACCGGATTCTGGTGAGGATCACCGCAGATCCCGGGCAGACGTTCCTCGACCGGATGATTGCGCTGGTCGAAGGCGCCAGCCGCCAGAAGACCCCCAACGAGATCGCGCTCGACATCCTGCTGGCCGGGCTGACGCTGGTGTTTGTGATCGCGATCGTCTCGCTGCAGCCCTTCGCGGTCTACTCGGGGGCGCCGCAGTCGATCATCGTGCTGGTGGCGCTGTTCGTGTGCCTGATCCCGACCACGATCGGGGCGCTCTTGTCGGCGATCGGCATCGCCGGCATGAACCGCCTGGTGCAGCGCAACGTGCTCGCGATGTCCGGCCGCGCGGTCGAGGCCGCCGGCGACTGCTCGACGCTGCTGCTCGACAAGACCGGCACGATCACCGTCGGCAACCGCCAGGCGACCGAGCTGATCCCGATGCCGAACGTCGCGATGGCCGACCTGGCCGAGGCCGCCGTCCAGGCGAGCCTGGCCGACGAGACCCCCGAGGGGCGCTCGATCGTGGCGTTGGTCGAAGCCCTCCGCGGGTCTCCGGTCGTCCCGCTCGCCGGCGCCGAGCTCATCCCGTTCACCGCACAGACCCGCATGTCCGGGGTCGACGCCGACGGCCGACAGATCCGCAAGGGCGCAGGCTCCGCCGTGGAGGCCTGGGTGCACGCCAAGGGCGGCGAAGTCCCACACCAGCTCAGCGTCGTCGTCGACGGCATCTCGACCCAGGGCGGCACGCCGCTGGTGGTTGCCGATGGCGCGAAGGTGCTGGGGGTGATCTACCTCAAGGACATCGTCAAGCCCGGGATTCGCGAGCGCTTCGATCAGATGCGTGCAATGGGCATTCGCACCGTGATGATCACCGGCGACAACGCTCGCACCGCGGCCGCGATCGCCGAGGAGGCAGGCGTCGACGACTTCCTGGCGGAGGCGACGCCCGAGCACAAGATGGCGCTGATCCGGCGCGAGCAGGAAGGGGGCCACCTGGTCGCAATGACCGGCGACGGCACCAACGACGCCCCGGCCCTGGCGGTGGCCGACGTCGGCGTGGCGATGAACACCGGCACGCAGGCCGCCAAGGAGGCCGGCAACATGGTCGACCTCGACTCCAACCCGACCAAGCTCATCGAGGTCGTCGAGATCGGCAAGCAGCTGCTGATCACCCGCGGCTCCCTGACGACGTTCTCGATCACCAACGACATCGCCAAGTTCTTCGCGATCGTGCCGGCGATGTTCGTGGTCGCCTATCCACAGCTGAATTCCCTCAACATCATGAACCTGTCGAGCCCGCACTCGGCGATCCTGTCGGCGGTCATCTTCAACGCACTGATCATCGTCGCGCTCATTCCGCTGGCGCTGCGCGGCGTGCGCTTCCGGGCCACCGGCGCCTCCTCGATCTTGCGGCGCAACCTGTTGATCTACGGCGTGGGAGGGGCGATCGTGCCATTCATCGCGATCAAGCTCATCGACCTGATCGTCACGGCGCTGGGGGTCAGCTGATGCGGCGCCTGCTCTTGACCGCGCTGGCGATGGCCGTCGTCATGACCGTGCTCACCGGCCTCGCGTACCCGCTCTTGGTGACGGGCATCGCCCAGGGGCTCTTCCACCATCAGGCCAACGGCTCGCTGGTCTCCGGATCCAACGGGCAGGTCGTCGGGTCGGAGCTGATCGGGCAATCGTTCTCCGATGCCAATGGCAACCCGCTGCCGGTGTGGTTCCAGCCACGCCCATCGGCCGCCGGGACCGGCTATGACGCGATGTCCTCGAGTGGCTCGAACCTCGGGCCGACCAATCCCGCGCTGATCTCTGCGGTGACGAGTGCGATGACCGCGTATCGCGCCTTCAACCACCTCCGTGCAAACACGCCGGTGCCGGTCGACGCGGTGACCTCGTCCGGCTCCGGCCTCGACCCGGAGATCTCCATCGCCAACGCCCGCCTGCAGGCCCCGCGCGTCGCCGCCGCGCGCGGCCTACCCCTCGCCCAAGTGCGGCACCTGATCGACCAGGCCACCGTCGGCCGGGTCCTCGACGTCATGGGCCAACCCGGGGTCAACGTGCTGGATCTCAACCTGTCGCTCGCACGGCTGGGGAGTCGCTAAGCTCGAATTCGGATCGTTACAAGAGGGCTCGCCCATGGCACGAGGATGGCTACGGATCTACCTTGGCGCCGCACCCGGCGTCGGGAAGACCTACGCCATGCTCAACGAGGGCTTGCGGCGCAGGTCACGGGGCACCGACGTCGTCGTCGGGCTGGTCGAGACGCACGGGCGCGCCCAGACCGCCGCCCAGGTCGCCGACCTGGAGGTCATCCCGCGGCGCCCGGTCGCCTACCGCGGCCAGATGCTCGATGAGATGGACCTGCCGGCGATCCTCGAACGTCGCCCGGATGTGGTGCTGATCGACGAGGTGGCGCATACCAACATCCCGGGCGTCGAGCACGCCAAGCGCTACGAGGACGTCGAGGAGATCCTGGAGGCCGGGATCAACGTGATCTCGACGCTCAACCTGCAGCATCTGGAATCGGTCAGCGACGTCGTCGAGACGATCATCGGCGTGCCGCAGCGCGAGACGGTCCCGGACGAGTTCGTGCGCGGCGCCGAGCAGATCGAGCTGATCGACATGACCCCCGAGGCGCTGCGGCGGCGCCTGGCGCACGGCAACGTCTACCCGGCCGAGCGGATCGACGCGGCCCTGACGCACTTCTTCCGGCCGGGCAACCTCGCCGCGCTGCGCGAGCTGTCGCTGCTCTGGCTGGCCGACCGGGTCGACGTCGAGTTGCAGGCCTACCGCGAGCGCCACCACATCGCCGCCTCGTGGGAGACCAAGGAGCGGGTGGCCGTGGCGATCACCGGCTCCCCCGAGACCGCTCGCCTGATCCGGCGTGCCGCACGCATGGCACGGCGGGCCAAGGCCGAGCTGGTGGGGGTCAACGTGCGCCGCGACGACGGCCTGCGCTCCCGCAGCGACACCGCGGTCGACCGCAACGTCGCCCTGCTGACCGAGCTCGGCGGGCGCTTCGTGGAGGTGGTCTCCAACGACGTCGCGGTCGCGCTGGTCGCGGTCGCCCGCGCCGAGAACGCCACCCAGCTGGTGATCGGCGCGCGGCGGCGGACCCGCGTCTCCGAGCTGCTGCGCGGCTCGATCGTGACGCGCTGTGTGCGGGAGGCGCGCGGGGACATCGACCTGCACGTGATCGGCGTCGACGCCTCCGCGCCGGGACCCCAAACGCGGCGGGCGTGGTGGTCGACCCCGTCGGGGATCTCACAGCGGCGCATCGTCGCGGGCTTCGTGCTCGGACTGATCGCGCTCCCGGCCATGACCGCGGTCCTGACCGCCGGCACGGTGTCGGCGTCGCTGTCCGTCGCGCTGTCGGCGTACCTGCTGGTGGTGATCGCCGTCGCGGCGGTCGGCGGCATCCTGCCGGGCTTGCTGGCGGCGCTGGGGGCGTTCCTGTTCAGCAACTACTACTTCGCCCCGCCGATCCACACGTTCACGATCGCCAATGTCCGGGACGTACTCGCACTGACCGCCTTCCTGGTCGCCGGGCTGACGGTCGCCATGCTCGTGGATCTCGCCGCACGGCGCAGCGCGCAGGCAGCGCGCGCGGAGCGCAACGCGCGGGCCCTGGCACGGCTGGTCTCGACCGTGAGCCTGGGCGACGAGGCCCTCGAGGACTTCCTGGCCGAATTCGTGCGGACCTTCGAGCTCAACGGCGCCGCCCTGCGCCGCACGCGTCACGGTCAGACGGACGCCCACGAGGTCGTCTCCGGCACCCTCACCGGACCGACGGTCGCGGTCGCCCTGGATGAGACGCACGAGCTCGTCGTGGCCGGCGGCCTCGAGGACCCGGAGAGCCAGGCGCTCTTGCGGGGGGTCGCCTCCCAGATCGTCACGGTGCTCGAGCGCCAGCGGCTGGAGCGGGAGGCGAGCGAGCGAGCGCAGCTGCGCCAGGCCGACGAGCTGCGCGCGGCCCTGTTGGCCGCGGTGAGCCACGACCTGCGCACCCCGCTCGCCTCGATCAAGACCGCCGCGACGAGCCTGCTCTCGCCGTCGGCCCACTTCACCCCCGAGCAGCACGACGCGCTGCTGGAGTCGATCGACACCGAGACCGACCGCCTGTCGGGGCTGATCGAGGGCCTGCTCGACATGACCCGGGTCAACGAGGGGACGATGGAGCTTGCGACTACGGAGGTCGACCTGGTCGACCTGGTCGACTTCGCGATCGAGGACGCCGTCGCCGGAGCCGGCGTGCTGCCCTCGGCGGTCAACGTCACGGGGCTCGATGCCATCCCGATGACCACCGACCCGACGCTCGTGGTGCGGATCGTGGCCAACCTCGTCCAGAACGCGCTGCTCCACGGCGGCGGTGAGGCCGCGGTCGATATCGGCCTGGTCGGCAACGACGCGACCATCCGCGTCGTCGACCACGGCCCGGGCGTGCCGCCCGAGGACCGGGAGACCATCTTCCGGCCCTTCCAGCGCCGCGGCGATGTCCGGGTCGGGTTGGGCGTCGGACTCGGACTGGCGATCGCGCGCGGCTTCACGACCGCGCTCGGGGGCACGCTCGTCGCCGACGACACCCCGGGCGGCGGCTGCACGATGGTGCTGACCCTGCCCCTGGTCCCGGCGCCCGTGCCGGCCGGCGTGCCGGCGGGGAGCCGATGACCAAGATTCTGCTGATCGACGACGACCGCCCGTTCACCCGCGCCCTGTCGATCGGGCTCGGCGCGCACGGCTTCGAGGTCGTCGGCGCCTACGACGGTACCCAGGGCATCGTCGAGGCTTCACGCGCGCACCCGGATGTGATCCTGCTCGACCTCGGGCTCCCTGGCCACACCGGCATGGAGGTGCTTGAGGCGGTGCGGGCCTGGACCGACGTGCCGGTGATCGTGCTCTCGGCCCGCCATCAGAGCGCGGCCAAGGTCGCCGCCCTGGATGCGGGCGCCGACGACTACATCACCAAGCCGTTCGGGATCGAGGAACTCCTGGCGCGCATCCGCGCCGCGCTGCGGCGGGCCACCGCCGATCCCGATCACGCCGTCGTGGCCGCAGGAAACCTGCGCATCGATCTCGCCGTCGGGAAGGTCGAACGCGACGGCGCACCGGTGCACCTCACACCCAAAGAATGGGGCGTCGTCGCGATGCTCGCGCGCCGGCCGGGGCACCTGGTGACCCAGCGCGACCTGCTGACCCAGATCTGGGGCGCCGGGTACGAGGGCGAGAGCGAATACCTGCGCACGGTGCTGCTGCGGATCCGCCGCAAACTCGAGGACGATCCGTCGGCGCCGCGGCATTTCATCACCGAACCCGGCATCGGCTACCGCTTCACGCCCTAGGCTCGACGGCTCATCCCGAGGTAGTGCGGACATGTCGAGATCTCCAAAAAGGCGAACGCGAGCTACGTCAGGGCGGGACACCTCGTGCACTACACGATCGCGGTGCACGCACCCGGCCCGACGGCCGTCTTCGACGCGGTCGTCTGCGATACGGCCCCGCCGTACACGAGTTTCGTGGCCGCCCCGGGGGCGAGGTTCACCCGATCCACGGCCGGGCGGCGCGAGCCTGCGCGATCCCGCTCGGCTCGGCGCGCTCGCACGGATGCGTCCGGGTCAGCAACGCGCCGGTCACGTACCTTGCCACGCACATCCCACGGGGCGCGCCCGTGATCATCCGATAGCCCCGGAGGTACCTGATGAGAACCCAGATCGCCATCGTCGGAATCGCCCTCGCCGCGGTCGCCACCCCGGCGATCGCCGCAGAGCACCGGCCCGGCGACGATCAGCTCGCCACACGCCGCCCCGCGGACCGCCGCGGTGCGCTTCAGCAAGACGGTGCTCACACGCCCGGCGGCCGGAACGAACGGGTCGGTCTTCACGTACGAACTGACCGCCCACATCCCGGCACGGACGCCCATCTGCCGACGCGGTGATCACCGATCACCTGCCCTCCGGAATGCGGTTCCTCGGCCAGACCGGCATCAGCTGCCTCGCCTGCGGCGCGCCGGCTCCGATCCCGCCGCGGCCCGGCAGCAACCCGGCCGTGTGGGACATCGGCAGGATCCCCACGCACCTGACCGCGCGCACCTTGCGGATCTGGTATCGCGCCATCGTCACGCGAAGCGCGACGCGTCGGCGCCCACGTCAACACCGCCGAGCTGAGCTACCGGGTCAACAGGACGCGGGTCACGATCACCGTGACCAACGGCGTCGACGTCCGTGCACCGCGGCTGGCGATCATCAAGACGGTGCGGTGCGGCCGCGGGTCCGCGAACACGAGCGACCACAGCTGCACAGTCGGCCCGAATCTGCCGCTGGCCTACACGCTGACCGTCACCAACACCGGCGGTGGAGCGCGTACGACGCGACCGTCACCGACACGCCGCCGACCGGCCTTGTCGACCTCGCCGCGATCTCGGGTCACGGCCACCTCCACCGCGGCCGAATCATCTGGCACCTGCTGCGGCCGATCGCGCCCGGCAGGAGCGTGCGTCTGACGTACACCGCCCGCGTCACCGGCGCCGCGGCCGACCTGACCGAGGGCGAGCAACTCGTCAACCACGCCGTGATCGGGCGGTATTGGGGACTGCCGCTGCTGCAGCGCCTGATCCACCGGCGCGACGCCGTCACCTATCCCGGCGGCGCCTCCGACGCCGATTCGCTGACCGTCCGGCTGCCGGCGCTGGCGCTCACCAAGACCCACAGCGGCGACATGAGCCGCAACAGCACCGGGACCTACACGCTCAGCGTCGCCAACACCGGGTCGTGGCCGACGTCCGCGCCGGTGACCGTCACCGACAGCCCGCCGGTCGGCATCGTGGTCCTCGCCGCCTCGGGGCACGGCTGGTCGTGCGCGATCCAGGGCATCACCACAACCTGCCGCCGCGCGGACCCCCTGGCGCCCGGCGCGGCGTACCCGTCGATCGCATCTGAGCGTCGCGGTGGCCTCCAACGCCCCGGACGTGATCGTCAACACCGCGATCGCCTCCGGCGGCGGCGCCGCCAGCCGGCGCGGGCCAAGGACACGACCGCGATCAACGGGCCCCGCAACGACGCGTCGGCGACACTCGGCATCGCGGCGGACCGCTCGCACGCCGATCCGGGAGGCCTGATCGCGTACACGCTGCGCCTGGAGACACCGCCCCCACTCGCGCTCGTCGGCGCGCGTGTGTGCGACCCGGTGCCCGCATACACCGCGCTGGTGGCGGCGCCCGGCGCGCAGGTCGTCCACGGCACGCCGTGCTGGACGGTGCCGTACCTGGCCGTCGGGGGTGCTCGCGGCTTCGGGTTCACGGTGCGCGTCAGCCCGCTGGCCCCGCGCGTGACGGTCGTCAATACGGCCACGGTCGTGTCATACAACGCGCCGACCGCCGAAGCGACCGTGCGCGTTCGGGTCCGCAGCACCAAGGGATCCGGCGGTGTGACGGGGTAGCCGGTCCGAGCTCCTCGTAACAGCGGGGCCGCGGTCACCGCGCTATGGTCGAACCGGTGTGCCGTTGCGCGGGTGTCGCCTGCGCGCCGCGTGCGCCGCGCAGACCCCGGCCAGAGGGCACCCACCGCGTAAGATCGGCACGATTGATGGCGCAGGAATTGCGGCGAAAACGCTCGTAATCCCAGCTGGTGCGGGCGAACCTGTTCGCGAACAGCACAAGACATATTGGAGCGGCGCGTGTCGACGACGTCAGATACCCAGCAGGTGATCCTCCCGGAACTCGGGGAGTCGGTCACCGAAGGGACCATCGTCGAATGGCGGGTCGCCGTCGGCGACACCGTCTCCCCCGGTGACATCCTGCTGGATCTGACGACCGACAAGGTCGACGTCGAGGTGCCCGCACCCTTCGGCGGGACCGTCGTCGCGATCCTCGCCGCCGAGGGCGAGACCGTCGAGGTCGGGTCGGTGCTGGCCGAGATCTCGAGCGACCCCAACGCCGCGCCCACCCCCGGCGCACCCGCGCCTGCCGCCGCGGCGCCCGAACCTGCGCCCGCCGCCGCGCCCGAGCCCGCCCCGGCCGCGGTGCCTGCCGGGCCCGCTGCAGGCGGCGGCGAGGGCCTGTACGCGGTGGTGCTGCCCGAGATGGAATCGGTCGTCGAGGGCACGATCATCGAGTGGTACAAGCAGCCCGGCGACGCGGTCGCCCAGAACGAGGATCTCTGCGAGATCTCGACCGACAAGGTCGACACGCCCGTCCCCTCGCCGGTGGCCGGCGTCCTGCAGCAGATCGTCGTCCCCGAGGGCGAGACCTTCCAGATCACCGACCCCATCTGCTACCTGTCGGTCGGCGCCGGTGTCGCCACCCCGGGCGCGAG
This sequence comes from uncultured Thermoleophilia bacterium, assembly GCA_963773325.1. GTDB lineage: Bacteria > Actinomycetota > Thermoleophilia > Miltoncostaeales > Miltoncostaeaceae > CAITWD01. The sequence goes on from CAVZAI010000002.1 coordinate 596,894, forward strand.
GCGCCACCCCGCCGGCCGCAGCCGCCGGTGACGGCGCACAGCCGGCGCCCGGCCGCCCGACCGAGGCCGCCGGCGGCCCGCCCGGCCACCCCGGTCGCCCGCCGCCTGGCCGCCGCGAGCGGCGTCGACCTTGCCGGGGTGACCGGCAGCGGCCCCGCGGGGATGATCACCAAGAGCGATGTCGCGGGCATCTCGTCCGGCAACGGCGGGGCCCCCAAGGCCGCGCCGGCGGCCCCGGCCGCCGGCGAGGAGGGTCAGCTGCTCAAGGGCCCGAACGCGGTGCTCGCCCAGTACATGGACGAGTCGCTCAAGGTCCCGACGGCCACGAGCTTCCGTACCTTGTCCGTCGCGACCCTCGACGCCCAGCGCCGCCAGATCAACGCCGACCTCGCCGCCGCCGGACGCAACCAAAAGCTCTCGTTCACGCACATGATCGCCTGGGCCATCATCGTGGCGGGCTCCGAGTCGCCGGTTATGAACACCGGCTTCGAGCGCCGCGACGGCAAGCCGTACGCGCTGCGCCGCGAGAACGTCAACCTGGGCCTCGCCGTGGACGTCGAGCGCAAGGACGGCAGCCGTACCCTGATGGTGCCGGTCATCAAGGACGGCCAACGTGCTCGGGTTCGACGGCTTCCGGCAGGCCTACGACGACCTGGTCAAGCGCACCCGCACCGGCGGCATCACGCCCGACGAGCTGCGCGGGGCGAGCATCACGCTCACCAACCCCGGCGGCATCGGCACGATCGCCTCGGTGCCGCGCCTGATGGCCGGCCAGGGCACGATCGTCGCGACCGGTTCGATCGCCTACCCGCCGGGGCTGGGCAACGTCGCGGCCGACACGCTGCACGAACTCGGGGTCGAGAAGGTCATGACCATGACCTCGACCTACGACCACCGCGTGATCCAGGGCGCCGAGTCGGGCGCGTTCCTGGCGCGCGTGGACGCCCTGCTCGAGGGCGCCGACGGCTTCTACGAGTCGGTCCGCGGTGCGCTCGGGCTCGGCCAGGCGGTCCCGGTCGCCGCGCCGGCCGCGCCCGCACCGGAGGCGGCGCCGCCGCTGGCCACCGGCGCGACCGAGCTCGAGCTGATGGCCTGGGTCGGGGTGGCGATGTCGGTCGTCAAGGCCACCCGCAGTCATGGGCATCTGGCCGCCACGCTCGACCCGCTCGGGTCCGAGCCGCCCGGCGACCCGGCGCTCGACCCGATGAGCGTCGGCCTGACGCCCGAGATGATGGCCAAGATCCCCGCCTCGGTGCTGCGCCTGCAGGTGCCCGGCGAGAGCTTCCTGGCCGCGCTGCCCAAGCTTCAGGCGGTCTATTGCGGCAACATCGCCTACGAGAACGAGCACATCTCCTCGCACGAGCAGCGGCGCTGGTGGCGCAAGCACATCGAGACCGGCGACATGGCGACGCCGCTGGAGCCCGGGCGCAAGGTCGCCATCCTCGAGCGGCTGGCGGCCGTCGACGCGTTCGAGCGCTTCCTGCGCCGTCAGTACCTCGGCCAGAAGACCTTCTCGATCGAGGGCGTCGACTCGATGGTGCCGCTTACCGACGAGATCGTCGAGCTGCTGGCCGAGGTCGGCACCAGGGAGGTCGTGCTCGGCATGGCCCACCGCGGCCGGCTGTCGTTCATCACGCACGTGGTCGGGCGCGAGATCGAATCGATCCTGGCCGAGTTCGAGGGCCACACCGAGTCGCACATCGTCGACGAGGACGACAGCGACTTCGTCAACACCGCCGGCGACGTGAAATACCACCTCGGCGCCGAGGGCACCTACACGACGCGCACCGGCAAGGCGGTCGCCATGACGCTGGCGGCCAACCCGAGCCATCTCGAGCAGGTCAACGCCGTCGCCGAGGGCACCACCCGCGCCCGCCAGACCGACCGCGGGCCGGAGTTCCACCTCGACCCGATCGTCGCCGTGCCGGTGATCATCCACGGCGACGCCGCCTTCTCGGGCCAGGGCGTCGTGGCCGAGACCCTCAACATGCAGGGCCTGCGGGGGTACACCACCGGCGGCACGATCCACATCATCGCCAACAACCAGATCGGCTTCACGACCGACCCGCAGGAGTCGCGCTCGACGCACTCGGCCAGCGACCTTGCCCGTGGCTTCGACATCCCGGTCATCCATGTCAACGCGGACGACATCGAGTCCGTCATCCACGCCGCGCGCCTGGCGGTCGCCTTCCGCAGCACCTTCAACCGCGACGTGCTAATCGACCTGATCGGCTACCGGCGCCTCGGCCACAACGAGGTCGACGAGCCGGCCTACACCCAGCCGGTCATGACCCGCACCATCAAGGCCCACCCGCCGGTGTCGAAGATCTTCGGCCGCCAGCTGATCCAGCAGGGCCTGATCACCGAGCAGCAGTTCGAGGACATGATCGCCGCCGCCGAGCAGCGCATGACCGACGCGCACCGCGCGGTCACCGCCGCCGAGCACGACGAGCACCGCGAGATCCCGCGCGCGAGCGCGCCGGGCCACATCCAGACCGCGGTGCCCGCAGACGTCCTGCTCGACCTGAACGAGCAGCTGATCACGGTGCCCGAGAGCTTCACCGTCCACCCCAAACTCAACCCGCAGCTCGAGCGCCGCCGCCAGGCGATGGGCGCCGAGGGCGGTATCGCCTGGGCACAGGCCGAGGCGCTCGCCTTGGCATCGCTGCTGACCCAGGACGGCGTGCCGATCCGGCTCACCGGCCAGGACGTGGGCCGCGGGACCTTCAGCCAGCGGCACCTCGAGCTGCACGATGTCGGCGACGGTGAGACGTGGACGCCGCACACCGGGCGCACCTACACCCCGATGGCGCACCTGCGCGGGGCGAAGGCCGGCTTCGAGCTGCACAACAGCCCGCTCTCGGAGGCGGCGACGCTCGGCTACGAGTACGGGTACTCGGCGCGCGCCGAGGAGGCGCTGGTGCTCTGGGAGGCCCAGTACGGCGATTTTGCCAACGGCGCCCAGATCATGATCGACCAGTTCATCGTCTCGGGACGCGCCAAGTGGGGCGAGACCTCGCGGCTGACGATCCTGCTGCCGCACGGCTACGAGGGCAACGGCCCAGAGCACAGCTCGGGCCGCATCGAGCGCTTCCTGCAGCTGGCCGCCGAGGACAACATCCGCGTGGCCAACTGCTCGACGGCCGCCCAGTACTTCCACCTGCTGCGCAAGCAGGCGCTGACCGACAAGCAGCGTCCGCTGGTGATCTTCACGCCCAAGAGCCTGCTGCGCCTCAGGGCAGCGAGCTCCACGCTCGACGAGTTGGCCAACGACTGGTTCCACGCCGTGCTCGACGACCCCACGGTGACCGGCAACACCGGGATCACGACCATGATCCTCTGCTCGGGCAAGATCTACCACGAGCTGCAGGCGAGCCCGCTGCGGGCCGCGCGCACCGACCTGGCGATCGGCCGGGTCGAGATGCTGTATCCGTTCCCGCGAGAACGAGCTGCGCGAGCTGTTGGCCGGCTACCCGGAGCTGGAGCGCATCGTCTGGGTCCAGGAGGAGCCGATGAACATGGGCGCCTGGGACTTCATCTGGCCGAATATCACCGACCGCGCGCTACCCGCCGGCGTGGTGCTCGAGTACCAAGGCCGGGACCGGCGCGCGAGCCCGAGCGAGGGCTACCCGCAGGCCCACCAGGCCGAGCAAGAGCGGATCCTGACGGCTGCCCTCGGCCCGCGCTGACCGGTGGCGGCGCATCGGCCCCGCCGTCCTGGCGGGGCCCGATGCCGTCGCACGCCCGCTGGCGCTGCTTGAGCGCCTGGGCCCGGCTGACGCCCCGGTGGCGTCGTGGTCGGCGGTCGCGGAGCCCGTGCTGGTCATCGGGCGCGGCGTGCGGCCCGGGGAGGTCAACCTGGCCGGCTGCCGCGCGGCGGGGCTCGCGGTCCTCGCGCGCCGCTCGGGCGGCGGGCCCGTGCTCTGGGATGCGGGCCTCGTCGCGCTCGATGTGGTCCTGCCGCCGGGGCACCCGCTTGCCGATCGCGACGTGACCCGCGCCTACGCGTGGCTCGGTACGGGCGTCGCGCACGCGCTCGCGGGGCTCGGCGTCCCGGCCGCCGCCATTCCGCTCGCCGAGGCGCGCGCGGCGCAGGCCCGCACCGACCCGGCGAGCCGACAGGCCGCGCGGTCCTGCTTCGGCGGCATCTCCCCCTTCGAGGTCGTCGATCCGGCCGGACGCAAGCTCGTCGGGCTCGCCCAGGTGCGCCGGGCAGCGGGCACGGTCTTCCAATGCGGCATCGCCCTCGCGTTCGACGCGCCCGGGCTCGCGGCCGCGCTCGGCCGCGACGCGGCCGATGCGGCGGCGCTCACCGCAGCCCTGGACGCCCGCGTAGTGTCCGCGCGCGCCTTCCGCCCCGGGCTGACCGCGCCCGAGGTCGTCGCGGCCGTCGAGACCGAGCTCGTCGGCGCGCTCGGCATCACGCTCGACGCCGGCGAGCCTGCGGCCCGACGAGCTGGCCGCACAATCACGGCTCGCGACGGCGCTGGTCGCCGACGCGCCGGCGCCGCCCGCAGGGTCCGCGAGCCCCTAGGGCTGCGGGGCGATCGGGTAGCCGACCGGCGGAGTCGTGCCGGTGACGCCCACGACGAGCACCGCGGGTCCGTGGGCGCTGCGGGCCATGAGGTCCAGCAGCGCCGGCCGGAGTGCGGCAGGATCGTCGACGGCGGCGGCGCTCGCGCCGAAGCCGCGCGCGATCTGCACCAGGTCGAGCCCCGGGTCCTCGATCGCCAGCCCCGGCCAGTTGTCCGCGGCCCGCCCGGTCATGCCCTCCATCCCGGCCCGCAGGATCTCGTAACCGCCGTTGTCGGCCACGATGACCGCCAGGGGCAGGCCGAGCCGGGCCGCGGTCCAGAGGGCGTGGATCCCGAACAGCAGGCTCCCGTCGCCGTGCGTGCACACGACCCGGCGCTCCGGGTGCGCGAGCGCGATGCCGACCGCCGCGGGCAATGCCCACCCGAGGGCGCTCCCGCGGTGCGCGTACCACGAGCCCGGCGCGCGCCCACCGAGCAGCGTCCGCAGCGCCCGACCGGCCGTCAGGCTCTCGTCGACGACGATGTCGCTGGGGCCGACGACACCCGCGACCGCGCGGGCAAACCGCGCCGGGGTGATCCCGGTACCGCCCGTCGGGACCGCCCGTCGGGCGGTCCGCCGGGCCGCGGCGCGGGCGGCCACGGTCCGGGCGCGGCGCGCGATCGCCCGCCAATCCGACGGACCAAGGTCGGCGATCAGGGTGTCGAGCGCCAGCACCAGATCCGCCTCGATCGCCTGGACCGGATCGACTCCGGCCGACAGCTCGGCCGGTCCCTCGTCGAGCACGGCCAGCTCGGTGGCGATGTCGAGCGTCGGACCCGGGCTGGACCCGAAGAGGCGAAACGTCGGCATCCCGATCGCGACGGCCAGATCGTGTTCGGCCAGGCGCTCGCGGATCTGGGCCCCGAAGATCGGCAGCGGCCCGGCCCAGAGCGGGTGGTTGGCGTGCACCGCGACCCGGCTGGCCCAGGGCTCGCCGAGCATCGGTGCACCGAGCCGCTCGGCGAGCGCGATCACCCTGCCCGCGACGCCGGCGTGCGCGACCCCGTCACCGACGAGCAGCGCCGGCGCCTCGGCCTGGCGCAGGCGCAGCGCGAGCGCGGCGATCTCCGGCGCGTCCGGGGCCGCCGCACGCCCCCACCCGGCCGGAACGTAGGCGGCGGCCGGCGCGGAGGTGACCAGCACGTCCATCGGCAGGCTGACGACGACCGGCCCGTACGGCGGAGTGCGGGCCAGGTGGATCGCCCGGGTCAGCACACCCGGCAGGTCAGCCACGCGCCGCGGCTCCCAGAGCCCCTTGGCAAACGGCGCCGCCGGGCTCAGGACGTCCCCGCCCAGGAACGGCTGCTCGTCGAGCATGCCGGTGACCTGCTGGCCGACGGTCACCAGCAGCGGCACGCGTGCCCGCGCCGCGTTGAGCAGCCCCGCCAGAGAGTTCGCGATCCCCGGCTGTACATGCACGTTGACCACCGCCAGCTGGCCCGTCGACTGGGAGTACCCGTCCGCCATCCCCAACACCGACATCTCGTGGAGCCCGAGCACGTAGCGGACCCGGTCCTGACGGCAGAACGCATCGAGCAGCGGCAGCTCGGTCGAGCCGGGGTTCCCGAATACCAGCTGGACGCCCTCGGCGGCGAGCGCCGCGATCAGCCAGTCGGCGCTGTCGGGCATCGGCTAGCGCTCGCCCAGGGGCACCAGGGACAGCCCGGCCGCATGCAGCTGGTCCCAGTAGAGCTCGGCACGCTCGCGGTGCCCGCTCCACACCCGCGCCCGGCCCTCGTTGTGGATGCGGGTGGCGAGCGCCATCCCGCGCTCGTAGTCGACGTTGGGGATCACCGCGGCGAGCGTGCGCGCCACGTGCTCGAACGTGTTGTGGTTGTCGTTCAAGACGATGATGTGCGCGGGCTCGTCCTTGCCGGTGCTGTCGGCCGGCCCCTTGGGGCGCTTCTTGATCTCGGGCGGAGCGAGTGTTCCCATGCCGTGCATTGCCGACAGGATACCCTCGCCCGGCGCGCCGGCCGATCGCGCGCCGGCCCGCACGGCGTCTACCATCAGTGCGTGGCCGGCGATCGCGCTCTGGACGTCTTCCATCCGCTGACTGCGGAGTGGTTCGCACGCGCCTTCGCCGACCCCACCGACGCCCAGCGGGCGGGCTGGCCGCCGATCGCCGCCGGCGAACACACGCTGCTGCTGGCGCCGACCGGCTCGGGCAAGACGCTCGCGGCGTTCCTGTGGGCGTTGGATCGCATCATGGCCGCCCGCCTGGCGGGCACGGCGCCCGATCGGGTGCTCTACATCTCGCCGCTCAAGGCGCTCAACTACGACGTCGAGCGCAACCTCGAGGGTCCGCGGGCGGGCCTGCGCGACGCGGCGGCGCGGGCGGGGCTCACCCCGCCGGAGATCACGGTCGCGGTCCGCACCGGCGACACCCCGCAGCGTGAACGCGCGCGCATGCTGCGCCACCCGCCCGACGTGCTGATCACGACGCCCGAGAGCCTGTTCTTGATGCTGACCTCCCGGGCGCGCGCGGTGCTCGAAGGCGTGCGCACGGTGATCGTCGACGAGATCCACTCGATCGCCGCCACCAAGCGCGGGGCACACCTGGCGCTCTCGCTGGAGCGGCTCGCGTGGCTCGTCGACGCCCAGGGCGGCGAGGTGCAGCGCATCGGGCTCTCGGCGACCCAGCGCCCGCTCGCGGAGATCGCGCGCTTTCTCGGCGGCCAGGACAGTGCGGGTGCGGTGCGGCCGGTGACGATCGCCGACGCCGGCGCCCGCAAGCCGATGGAGCTCGAGGTCATCGTGCCCGTGGAGGACATGGCCGCCCTGGCCGACGACGGGCCGCACGGTCTGGCCGCCGACACCGAGTTCATGCTCGGCGGCGGCGGGACCCAGGGTTCGATCTGGCCGACGATCTATCCCGAGCTCGTCGCGCTCATCCGGGCGCACACCTCGACCCTGGTGTTCGTCAACAACCGGCGCTTGGCCGAGCGCCTGGCCCTGCGGATCAACGAGCTCGCCGGGACCGACATCGCCCGCGCCCACCACGGCAGCCTCGCCCGCGAGCAGCGCACGATCATCGAGGAGCAGCTCAAGGCGGGCGAGCTGCCGGCGCTCGTCGCCACCAGCAGCCTCGAGCTCGGCATCGACATGGGCGCGATCGACTTGGTCATTCAGGTCGAGAGCCCCCGCAGCGTGGCGCGCGGCATCCAGCGCATCGGCCGCTCGGGCCACCAGGTCGGCGGGCAGAGCAAGGGGCGGATCTTCCCGAAGTTCCGCGGCGACCTGCTCGAGTGCGCGGCGGTCGTCGCCCGCATGCAGACCGGCGAGATCGAGCACACGACCGTCCCGCGGCTGCCGCTCGACGTGCTCGCCCAGCAACTGGTGGCGGCCTGCGCCGACGAAGAGTGGGCGCTTGCGGACCTGATGACGCTCGTGCGCGGCGCGTACCCGTTCGCCGAGATCACCGCCGAGCAGCTCGAGAACACCCTCGACATGCTCGTCGGCCGCTATCCCTCGGACAACTTCGCCGAGCTGAAGCCGCGCCTTGTCTGGGACCGCGTCGCCGGGACCGTGCGCGGGCGCCCCGGCGCGCGCCAGCTGGTGGCGACCAACGCGGGCACGATCCCGGACCGCGGGATGTTCGGGGTCTGGCTCGCCGACGGCTCGAGCCGCGTCGGCGAACTTGACGAGGAGATGGTCTACGAGGCCAGGGCCGGCCAGACGTTCCTGCTCGGGGCCTCGAGCTGGCGCATCGAGCAGATCACCCGCGACCGCGTGCTCGTCTCGCCCGCTCCGGGCGTGCCCGGATCGGTGCCGTTCTGGCGCGGCGACGACCTCGGGCGGCCCGCCGAACTCGGGGCGGCGGTCGGGCGGCTCGCCCGCGAGCTGGTGGCACTGCCGCACGAGGCCGCCCGGGCTCGCCTGCGGGCCGAGAGCGCGTTCGACGAGCGGGCCGCGGGCAACCTGGTCGCCTACCTGCACGAACAAGCCGCTGCCACCGGCACCGTCCCGAGCGACCGGGCGATCGTCATGGAACGGTTCCGCGACGAGATCGGCGACTGGCGCCTGTGCGTGTTGACCCCGTTCGGCTCGCGCGTCCACGCCCCCTGGGCGATGGCGCTGACGGCAGCGATCCGCGAACAGACCGGACAGGACGCCCACGGCATCTGGACCGACGACGGGATCGCCGTGCACCTGCCCGACGCCGACAGCGCGCCCGATCCGGCGATCGCCCTCATGCGCCCGGAGGAGCTCGACGAGCTGGTGCTGGGCGAGCTCGCGCGCACGGCGCTGTTCGGGGCGCGCTTTCGCGAGAACGCCGCGCGCGCGCTGCTCATCCCGCGGCGGCGGCCCGGCCAGCGCACCCCCTTGTGGCAACAGCGCCTCAAGGCTGCGTCGCTGCTGGAGGTCGCGCGCGAGTACGGCAGCTTCCCGATCATCCTCGAGACCTACCGCGAGTGCCTGAACGACTGGTTCGATCTGCCGGCACTGCGCGCGCTGCTGGTGCGGATCGCCACGGGCGAGGTCGGCGTCGTCGACGTCGAGACCGCGACGCCCTCGCCCTTCGCGGCCAACCTGCTGTTCGCGTTCGTGGCCAGCTACATGTACGAGGGCGATGCGCCGGTCGCCGAGCGGCGCGCCCAGGCCCTGACGCTCGACCGCGACCTGCTGGGCGAGCTGCTCGGACGCGAGGAGCTGCGCGAGCTGATCGCTCCCGAGGCGATCGCCCAGGTCCATGCGGAGCTCCAGGGCACGGCCGCCACCCGCCGCGCACGCACGCCGGACGAGCTGCATGACCTGCTGCGCCGGATCGGCGATCTGACCCCGACCGAGATCGCCGCGCGCACCGCACCCGGGGCCGATTACCGGGCCTGGTCCGCGCAGCTCGAGCGCGAGCGGCGCGCGGTGCGGGTGCGGATCGCCGGCGAGCAGCGGCTCATCGATGCCCACGATGCCGGCCGCTACCGCGACGCGCTCGGGGTGATGCCGCCCCCCGGGCTCCCGGCGGCATTCCTCGAGGCGACGAGCGAGGCCCTGGTCGGCCTGGCCGGGCGGTTCGCCGCGACCCGCGGACCCTTCGTCTCCGCGGCGCTCGCCGAGCGGTTCGGGATCACCCGCGACGCGGCCGGCACCCTGCTCGCGCTGCTCGAGGGCCGCGGGGTCCTGATCCGCGGGGAGCTCGTGCCCGGCGGGTCGGGCACCGAGTGGTGCGACCCGGACGTCGCTGCGGCGCCTGCGCCGGGCCAGCCTCGCGATCCTGCGGCGCGAGGTGGAGCCGGCGGATGCCCAGGTACTCGGACGCTTCCTGCCGGCCTGGCAGCGGATCGACCTCCCGCGCGGGGTCGGCGGCCCCGAGGGCCTGCGCGAGGTGATCCGCACCCTGCAGGGCGTCGCGCTGCCGGCGGCCCAGTGGGAGACCGAGGTCTTCCCGCGGCGCCTGGGCGGCTACTCGCCCGCCTGGATCGATGAGCTGGCGGCATCAGGCGAGCTCGTCTGGATCGGGGCCGGCGGCTCACGCGTCGCGATCTACCTGCGCGACGAGCTGGCGCTCCTCGGCCCGGACGGGCCCGTCGGGCCGGAGCCCGAGGACCCCGTCGCCGAGGCCGTCCGCACGGCGCTCGGCCGCGGGGCGCTGTTCTGGGACGATCTGGTCCAGGTGACGGCCGCCAGCCCGGAATCGCTGGCCTCCGCGCTCTGGAGCCTCGCCTGGGCGGGCGAGGTCACCAACGATCTGTGGGCACCCTTGCGTGCGCCCCGCCGGATCGCCGTCACCGTGGCCCCGCCGCGCACCTCGCGGCGCGGCGCGCTCGCCCGGGCGGGACGCAACGGCGCGCGCGGGGTGCGCGCGGGCCGTTGGTCGCGGACCGACGGCCTGATCTTCGGCGCGCGTCCGGCGGCGAGCGCGCGCCGGCGCGCGGTCGCAGAGCTCCTGCTCGAGCGCCACGGCCTCGTGACCCGGGGTGCGATCCGCGCCGAGGCCCTCGACGGGGGGTTTGCCGGCATCTATCCGGAGTTCGTGCAGCTCGAGGTGCTGGGCGCCTGCCGGCGCGGGTACTTCGTCGAGGGGCTCGGCGGGGCGCAGTTCGCCCTCGCCGGGGCCGTCGAGCGCGTCCGGGACCTGCGCGAGACCGCCGGCCGCGGACACCTGGTCGTCCTTGGGGCGGCCGATCCGGCCCAACCGTACGGGGCGGCGCTGCCGTGGCCGGAGTCGGCGTCCCGGCGGAGCCCGGCGCGGACGTTCGGTGCGCAGGTCGTGCTCATCGACGGGCACGCGGTGCTCTATGTCGAGCGCGGCGGCCGCGGCCTGGTCACCCTCGGCACGCCGGACGCCGACCTGGTGGGCCGGGCCCTGGCCGGGCTCGCCGAGTGGGTCCAGGCGGACCGCACCCGGCGCCTGGTCGTCAACCGCGTCGACGGCATCCCGATCGAGGAGTCCGACTGGCACGAGGCACTGGTCGCCGCCGGGTTCCGCCAGGACCTCAAGGGCCTGCTGCTGCGTGCCTGAGGGCCAGGTCAGCCACCGCAACGCGGCGCGCTTTACGCGCAACCTGGTCGGTCGCACGATTACCGCCGCCTGGAGCACCGACCCGCGGGTGCGCGCCCAGCGACTGGACGCCCGCCTGGTCGGTGAGACCATCACCGCGGCCGACGCGCGCGGCAAGTTCCACATCCTGCGATTCGCCAGCGGCCGCACGCTCGTCTCGCACCTGATGATGTCCGGTGCCTGGCACCTGTACACCGACGAGGCCGCGCCTCCGGCACGCCGGGTGATGCTCGGCGTTCGCGTGCCGGGCTACGTCGCGACGCTCGTCCGCTGCCCGAACGTGCAGCTGCTCGAGCCCGGGGCACCGCTGCCGGGACGGGTGCGCGCACTCGGGCCCGACATGCTCGATCCGGACATCGACCCGGGCCGCGCACTCCGCGACGCGCTTGCGGCGATCGCCGCGGGTCGCGAGATCGGCGAGGCCCTGCTCGATCAGCGCATCGTCTGCGGGATCGGCAACGTCTACAAGTCCGAGGCACTGTTCCTGGCCGGCGTCGATCCGTGGCGCCCCGTGGGGTCCATCACCGCCAGCGAGGCCGAGTCGATCGGGCAGATGGCGACCACGCTGCTGCGCAAGGGCACGCTCGCGCGTGGCCCCATCTCCACCTACGACCCGCCGGGGTGGCTGCCCTCACGCGGGCCGTCGGGCCAGAACTGGGTCTACGGGCGCCACCGCAGGCCGTGCCGGCGCTGCGGCACGCCCGTGCGCGCACGCGGGCAGGGCGATACGCACCGGACGACCTACTGGTGCCCGTCCTGCCAGCGCTAGCCGGCGGCCGGCCCGTGGCCACGCACGGGCGCCCGGCCGCCCGCCCGGCGCCGCACGACGGTCTCGTTGACCTCGGCACCGAACAGGACCGCCGCGCCGATGCCCCACAGCAGCGTCATGTAGATCACGACGCCCAGTAGCGCCCCATAGACCGAGAAGCCGCCGAAGTGGTCGACGTACCCGGCAAACAGCTGCGTGAACCCGACGATCACCAGCGACGCGAAGATCATGCCGGGCAGGTACGCACTGCGCCGGCGTGCGGGCGCGTTCGGCCCGTCGCGGTACAGCACCCACACCATCGCCAGCAGGATCAGGGTGCCGAAGAAGAACACCAACCCGCGCAGGGTGTTGTGGACGCCCATCGACAAGTCGAAGTGCCGCGTGGCCGAGTCCACGAGGGTCTGGCCGAGCAGGATCACGATGTTGACCGCGGTCGCCAGGACGATCCAGACCGCGGCGATGCGGATGCCGACCAGCTTGCCGACGACCCACGGCCGGTCGTCCGCACCGCGCGCGTGATCGAGTCCGACAATCAGCGCCCCGACCGCATTGCCCGCCAGATACAGCGCGCCGATCGCGCCGAGCACGAGCACCGCCCAGGCGCGGTTCTGATCCTTGAGCGCCGAGTTCAGCAGATCGTGCAGGGTCGTCTGGTAGGCGGTCGGGATCTCCTCGTTGTAGGTGGTCACGATCCGGTTCGTGGCGCCCGCCCCCGCGAGCAGCCGGACCGCGGCGATCAGCGTCAGCAACAGCGGCACCGTCGCGATGAACGCGTTGTAGGCGAACTGGCTCGCCAGGCCCGTGGTGCGGTGGCGCTGGGCGCGCCGGACGAGATCCCAGGCCTCGTCCCCGCTGCGCTGCGTCCGGCGGCGTGCCGGGGCGCTCGTCCCCGCCGCCGACTCGGGGGCGGGGACGACATCGGGCTCGATGCGCGGCGTCGTACTCATGGGCGCCGTTGCGGGTCCCGCGCTGTGTCCGATCGATCGACCACCGATGTCTCCGTACCGCCGGTGCGCGCCCGCGAAATGGTTGCGCAGTGTCCGCTACCGCGACATTACCGCTCCGGCCAGGCCGATCTGAAGCCATGGCGTCGCAATTCGGCATCGAACGATTACGATGCGTGCCCGCCGACGTTCCCGGATCCCGCCATGCGCACACCCCCCGCCAGGCCGCGCGGCCTCGGCGACATCATCATCACCTCGCGCGGGTTCGACGAGTACCGCGCGATGTTCGACCTCGCCGACGTCCCGTTGGCGGGCCTCGAGATCCTCGACTGCCCCGGGGGCGCGAGCGGATTCCCCGCACGGGCGCGGGCGCTGGGGGCGCAGGTGACCAGCGCCGACCCCGCCTACCTGGTCCCAGCCGGCGAGCTGATCCCCCGCGCGCGCCGCGACACGCTGCACGGGAACCGGTACGTCCGCGAGCGCCCGGAGCTGTATGTCTTCGAGTGGTTTGCCGACCCCGACGATCATGCTGCCAGCCGGCTGGCGTCGCTCGAGGCGTTCGCTGATGACTTCACCGGGCCCGATGCGCACTACGTCCCGGCGCGCCTGCCCGAGCTGCCGTTCGCCGACGGCGCGTTCGACCTGGTGCTCTCGGGGCACCTGTTGTTCACCTATCCCGACCACATGGACGAGGCCGCGCACCTGGCCGCCCTGCGCGAGCTCGTGCGCGTCAGCCGACACCAGGTGCGGGTCTTCCCGCTCGTCGACACGACCGTGACGCCGTCGCCATATCTCGACCGTCTGCGGCGGGTCCTCGAATCCGAGGGTGCGCCGACCGCGCTGCGGCGCGTGCCCTACCACTTCCAGCGCGGCGCCGACACGATGCTCACCATCGACGTCCCGGACCGGCGGCGTGACGCCGCCGGGACCGGCACGATGACCACACCGTCACAACACGGATCTCAGTAAAGCTTCAGCTCGGACGCGGATCCTTGGTCCGACGAGAGGGGTGCACCCACTCGTCCAACGATCCAGGAGACCACCACCATGAAACGACCGAGCATTCGACGCAGATACGCGATCGGCGCGGCGGCGACCGCCATCGCGGCCGGCGCGATCGCCGCCCCGGTATTCGCCGCCTCGACGGGGTCGAGCGGCGGGACCACGACGCACGCGCATCCCCCCTTCGGGCACGGCCCGTGGCGCGCGGGCGGCTTCATCGGCGACCCGTCGCAGTACGACGCCACGGTCGCCGCGAAGCTCGGCGTCACGAGCGCCAAGTTCGAGGCCGCCGAGCAGGCGGTGCGTGGCACCTTGACACCGCCGCCGCCAGGCGCAACCGGTGCCACCGGCGCGCACCGCGCCGCCGCCCGGACCGCCTTCGAGACGGCCCTGGCCGCCAAGCTGGGCGTCAGCACGAGCCAGCTGACCGCGGCCGAGGCGGCCGCAGACCAGACGTTGATCCTCAAGAACCTTCCCACGCTGGTCTCGCACAAGGTGCTCACCCAGGCCCAGGCCGATCAGCTGACGGCCGCCGCGGGCAACGGGACCTTCGCGTCGGTCCTGCACACGATCGAGGTCGCCAACCTCACCACGCGCCTCCAGGCCGCGGTGAAGGCGGGTCATCTGACCCAGGCCCAGGCCGATCAGATCCTCAACCAGGCCAAGGCGCGGACCACCGGCGACGGTCCGGGCCTCGGGCTCGGCTTCGGGTTCGGACCGGGCGGGCCCGGCGGGCCGCACCGGCCGGGCGGCCCGGACGGACACGGTCCGTGGGGCGGACCCGGACCGACCGGCGCGGGCCCGGGCAGCCAGAGCTTCGGGACGAGCACCTCCACCACGACGACGGCCGCCTGATGACGGCGGAGTCCCGCCAACCGCAGCGCCTGCGGACCCATTCGGCCCGCATTTCCGGCACGATGTAGTCATGCGCGTGCTCATCGTGGAGGACGATCCGCGGGTACGCAGTTCGCTCGACCGGGCGCTGCGGGCCAACGGATACGTCACCGACGGCGCCGCCAACGGCGCGGAAGGCTTGGCAATGGCATCGGGGGCCCCCGATGCCATTGTGCTGGATGTCAACCTCCCGGACATCTCCGGCTTCGAGGTCTGCCGTGCGCTGCGCCGGCGCGGCGACCGCACGCCGATCCTGATGCTGACCGCACGCGACGCGGTCGAGGACCGCGTGGAGGGACTGGACGCCGGCGCGGACGACTACCTGGTCAAGCCGTTTGCCCTGACCGAGCTGCTGGCCCGGGTGCGGGCGCTCCTGCGCCGCGGCGCCGACGCCGCCGACACCGATGCGACGACGCTGCACTTCGCCGACGTGACCCTCGATCTGGTCGCGATGACGGCCGAGCGCGGTGACCGTGAGCTCGGGCTCACGCGCACCGAGTTCCTCCTGCTCGAGCTGCTTCTTGCGCAACCCGGATCGCGTGCTGACCCGCGAGGTGATCATGGATCGCGTCTGGGGCATGGACGCGCGCACCTCCTCGAACGGCGTCGAGGTGTACGTGGGCTACCTGCGCAAGAAACTCGAGGCCGACGGCGCGCCACGCCTCGTGCACACCGTGCGCGGGTTCGGGTACGCGCTGCGGGAGAAATGACCCTCCGCACACGCATCGCCGTCGCCTGTGCGCTCGCGGTGGCGATCGCCATCGTCTCGCCGCCTTCGCCGCCTACAGCGCGACCTCATCGACGCTGCACAGCCAGGTCGACGACCAGCTCGTCCGGCAGGCGGAGGTCCAGCTGCATCGGTTCTCAGCCCAAGGGGGCCCGTCGGGCCCGCAACCCGGTGATTTCGGCGGCAGCGGTGGCTTCGTGCAGCTGATCAACGCCCAGGGCCAGACCATCGACTACAACTCGCCCGAGGCCGCCCTGCCGGTCGCGACGAGCTCGACCGCGGTCGCCCAGACCGGCACGGGATCCCAGTTCGGCAACGTGACCACGCCCTCCGGGGTCGACCTGCGCACCCTGGCGGTGCCCGTCGCCCAGGGCGTCGCGATGCAGATCGCCCAGCCGCTGACCGCCGTCGACACGACCCTCTCGAACCTCAAGGACGAGCTGATCATCATCTGCCTGGCAGGCATCGCCCTGGCCGGCATCGTCGGTGCGATCGTGGCGGCGCGCGGCATCCGCCCCGTGACCGCGCTCGCCGAGGACGTCAACCACGTCGCCAAGACGGGCGACCTCTCGCACCGCATCCCGGTGCACGGGCACGACGAGCCGGCGCTTCTTGCCCAGCGCTTCAACGAGATGCTGGAGGGCCTCGAGCAGGCCCGGCATGCCCAGGACCAGCTGATCGCCGACGCCTCGCACGAGCTGCGCACGCCCCTGACCGCGCTGCGGGCCAACGTCGAGCTGCTGGCCTCGGGGGCCGAGCTCGATCCCGAGGACCGCAAGCGCCTGACCGAGGACCTCACCGTCCAGCTGGACGGTGTCGGCGGTCTGGTCGGCGATCTCGTGCTGCTGGCCCGCGGCGAGCGGACGCTCGTCAATCCGGTCCCCGTGCAGCTCGACGAGATCACCGAGGACGCGGTCGCGCGGGCGCGGGCCTTCTGGCCGCAGGCGACGATCGCCATCACCGCCGCGCCGACGTCGGTCAACGGCGACCCCGACGCCCTCGGCCGCGCGATCGGGAACCTGATCGACAACGGGGTCAAGCATGGCGGTGGCCATGTCGAGGTCACCGTCGCCGACGGCGTCGTCAGGGTGCGCGACCACGGGCCGGGGTTCCCCGAGTCCGACGACGAGCAGGTCTTCGCGCGGTTCTGGCGCGGCCCGGATGCCCGCTCGCGGCCGGGATCGGGCCTGGGCCTTGCCATCGTCAAGCAGGTCGCCGTCGCGCACGGTGGGGACGTCACGATCGTGCACCCGGACGGCGGCGGAGCCGAGTTCGATCTTGCGATCCCCCGGACCGCGCCGGAGCCAGTGCCGGCTGCGTCGTAGCCGCCGCGCACGGTACCGCGCCCTCGCTCGCGCGGATCGTCGCCGTCGGGGATCTGGGCGCCGACGGCCGCCCGGCACCCGCCACCGGCGAACCTCCGAGATCCGACAGCTACACTCCGGCGCATGGATGAAGGCCTGCCCATCGCCTACGAGGTGCTCGAGAAGAACGTCCCGGTCCACGCGTCCGGCGGCGAGGTGATCGGCACCGTCGATCACGTGGTCGCCGCTTTCGACCAGGACATCTTTCACGGCATCGTCATCAAGACCGACCACGGACCGCGCTTCGTCGCCTCGGACGACGTCGTCTCCCTGCACGAACACGGGGTCGACCTCGATCTCGACGTCGCGGCGGCGGCGGAACTGCCGGCGCCGGAAGGGGCCGCACCCGAGTGGCGTGACAAGGAGCCCGGCGTGAAACCGAGCGAGTGGCGGCACCTGCTCGGGTACTTCACGCCGCACGGCGACCGCAGCGGGTGGACCAAAGAGAACTGACGTCCGGGCCGGTGGCCAGGTCGGTGGCCGCGGCGTGACCTCGACGGCCGCCGACGCGCCACCCGGCGCCGTCAGACGTATTGTGAGGTCGACGAAGCCAACCTTCCAGGAGGTGCGATCGTGAGCCGGTTCACCGACTCGCTCAACGCGCAGGTCGCGAATGAGTTCGCGGCCCACCAGCAGTACATCGCCATCGCGGTCCACTACGACCAGGAAACGCTCCCCCAACTCGCGGCCCACTTCTACCAGCAGGCCGTCGAGGAGCGCAACCACGCCATGATGATGGTCCAGTACCTGCTCGACGCCGACGCGGAGGTCATCACCCCCGGCATCGCGGCACCCAAGGTGCGGTTCGCCGACGACCGGGAGCCGGTCGCGCTCGCCCTGGCCCAAGAGCAGACGGTCACCGGACAGATCACCGCATTGGTCCAGCTTGCACGCGATGAGGCCGACCACTCTGGTGAGCACTTCCTCGGCTGGTTCCTCGACGAGCAGCGTGAGGAGGTCGCAAGCATGAAGGCGCTCTTGGCGGTCATCGATCGCGCCGGAACCGACCACATGCTGCTCGTGGAGGACTACCTGGCGCGGACCGGCGGCGTGAGCGCCGCGCCACCGTCGACACCGAGCCCGGCGCCGGCGGGCGGAGCGCTGTAGTCGGGCCGCGCGAGGCTCATCCACCTGCCGCCAGTTCGGCGCGCCGCGGCCGCTCGATCTGGCGCACCCGTCCCCGCGCGATTGTGCCCCACACCGGGCGAAGCCCGCATCCGACTCAGGGATTCCGCAGATGACACCCGGACGCAACGCGATACAACCTAGGAACACCATGCGCGCCGAACGCGACACCGCAGGCATCGCAACGACCGCAGATCCCGCCACGTCGCCCAGCGGCGGTGCGGTCGGCGTCCTGGGCCGGGCGCCAGGGCGTCGCCGGCAATCTCGACGCGTCGTCTGATCCATGGCCTCGTCGCCCGTCATTCCCCGAGGATCGGCCGGCATCGCCGCCTCCGTCCGGCGCGATGTCCTCCCGCTGACCGGTGACGCGCACGACTATGACGCACTACTCGAGCGGATCGGCGACGCACGGCTTGTCCTGCTCGGCGAGGCCAGTCACGGGACGCACGAGTTCTACAGGGAGCGGATCCGCATCACCCGGCGCCTGATCGAGGAACGCGGCTTCGCCGCGGTGGCGATCGAAGGCGACTGGCCCGATGCGCATCGCGTCGATCGGTTTGTCCGCGGCGCCGGGTCGGACAGCGACGCCGAGGAGGCGCTCGCGGGCTTTCGCCGCTTCCCGACCTGGATGTGGAGGAACGCCGACGTGCTCGACTTCGTCGGCTGGTTGCGCCAGCGCAACGATGGCCGTCCACGCGCCGCCCAGGTCGGGCTCTTCGGGCTCGATCTCTACAGCCTGGGCGCCTCCATGCAGGCCGTCATCGGCTATCTGGACCAGCACGATCCCGCCGCCGCCGCGCGCGCCCGACGGCGCTACGAGTGCCTGCAGCCGTACGCGGGCGAGAGCCCCGAGTACGGGCGTGCCGTACTGCTCGGCGTCAGCGCGTCCTGCCGTCAGCACGTCGTGGAGCAACTGGTCGACCTGCGGCGCCGGGCCGCGGACTACCTGCGCAGCGACGGCCTCCTCGCCGAGGACGACTACTTCTCCGCCGAGCAGAACGCAGTCCTCGTGGGCGATGCCGAAGAGTATTACCGCACCATGCTCGGCGACGCGGTCAGCTCCTGGAACTTGCGAGATCGCCACATGGCCGACACCCTCGACCATCTGCTGGCGCACCTTGACCGCCATGATGGCCCCGCGCGGGCGGTCGTCTGGGAACACAACTCGCACATCGGCGACGCTCGGGCGACGGAGATGGGTCAGCGCGGGGAACTCAACATCGGCCAGCTGATGCGTGAACGCCATCCGCGCGAGGTCGTCCTGGTGGGGTTCACAACGCACACCGGGTCCGTCACCGCCGCCTCGGATTGGGGGTCGGCCGCCGAACGGATGCGGGTCCGACCCGCGATGGACGGCAGCTACGAGGCGGTCTTCCATGACGTCGGGATGCCGGCATTCCTGCTCTGTCCGCCGGCCGGGGGCCGCTGGCCGGCGGGCTTGCGCGAGCCGCGTCTGGAGCGCGCGATCGGCGTGATCTACCGGCCGCAGACCGAGCGGCAGAGTCACTGGTTCGCGTCCGACATCACCGCGCAGTTCGACGCCGTGGTGCACATCGATGTCACGCGCGCCGTCGAGCCACTCGAGCGTGGTGTGGCGTGGGGGCTCTACGAACCGCCGGAGACGTACCCGACCGCCCTCTAGTACCGCTGAGGCGAACGCGAGCCGTCCACCGCGATCGCGACGGCAGACATCGGCCCGCGCGTCTAGGCTTGACCCAGCGTGCCGGTCTCAGAGCGCCCACTACTGACGCACGTGCGCGCGAGCGCGCGGGCCGTCCTTGAACGCAACGCCAGGCACGGGCAAACCCCGGACGGCATCCGGTTCGCCTACACGCGACCCGACAACATCAAGTACCCGGACCAGTTCTACTGGGATTCGTGCCTGATCGCGCTCGCCTGGAGCCATCTGGACGCGTCACGCGCACGGGCCGAGCTGGGGACGCTCGCCGCGGCGATGGACCCGTCCGGACATCTCGGCCACACCGTGTTCTGGTCCGGCCGTGTCCGCCTCGCGCGGCTGCCCGGCTACAACGTCCACCGGCGCAATGACCGCTCCACGGCGACGATCCAGCCACCGCTGCTCGGTGCCGCGTGGGCAGACGTCGCGGAGCGCTCACCGGATGCCGCGGACTTCCGTGCCGACGGCCTGCGGATCGTGCGACGCCACCTCGACTGGCTCGACCGGACGCGCGCCGAGGACGACGGGCTCATCGGCATCCTGCAGCCGGACGAGACCGGACTGGACGCCACGCCGACGTACGACCGCGCGCTGGGGTGGCGCGCGCACCCGTATCCCGGCTTCGTGGCGCTCGTCCATGCCAATCGCCGGCGCGGCTTTTCCTACCGGAGGGCCCGTGCGGAGGGCGCCTTCACGGCGATCGACGTGCTGGTCAATACCGCCTGGGCGCTGTCGTGGTACGGCCTGGCGCGCCTCGGTGACCCGGAGGCCGGCGCGCGCGCCGACCGGATCGTGGCCGCACTCGAGACACGCCTCTGGGACGAGGGCCGGGGCATGTTCTTTGCCGAGGGGCCCGATGGCACGCGCCTGGGGGTGGCCACCTGGGCGGGGCTCGCCCCGCTGGCGCTCCCGGGGCTGTCGCCGGACGTCGCGGCGCGGCTCATCGACGAGCAGCTCTTGAATCCCGCGCGCTTCTGGCTGCCGTGGCCCGTCCCGAGCACGAGCGCGGAGGAACCCAGTTTCCGGCCCGGTGACACCGGCTGGCCAATTCGCCGCTACTGGCGCGGGCCGACGTGGCCCTTCACGTGGTGGTTCGTCCACCGGGGCCTGCGCGTGCACGGACGCGAGGAGCTCGCGCGCCAGTTGGCCGTGCGCGTCGCCGAGCTCGTCGCGCGCGAAGGCATGCGCGAGTATTACAACCCGATGACCGGTCACGGACTCGGTGCACGGCGCTTCGCAGTCAGCGCGATCGCGCTCGATCTGCTGGCGGCGCCAGCGACCTGATCCACCGGTGGATGCCGGTCCCGGCGCGCCACGCTCGGTCTCGGTCGGTCGCGCACGGGACCGCGACGGCATCGATGTCGCCCGCGGCAGCGGTCCGCGTACCCGAGCGCTAGGCGCGCTCGGCGGCGGCGATCAGGCGCGGCACGGAGCGCTCGAGCTCGTCGCGCACGGTCGCCAGCCGCGCCGCCTCCGCCTCCGGGACCTCGACCCGCAGGCGGACGACGCAGCCGACCGCGTCGGGCTCGAGCGTCCACTCCTGGACGATGTCGGACAACAGGCACGAGATCATCACGCGCGTCCCGTCGATGCGGGTCGTGACCCGCGTCGGATACGGGAAATCCGGCCATTCGGCCATGTAGCGGGTCGCGGTATCTCCCGCCACATCGTCGACCCGCTCGGTGCCGCACCACCACTCCGAGAAGCGGTACGGGTCGTAGAGCAGCTTCCAGACCTCCTCGGCGGGGCCGTGGCATGTCGCGCGGATCGTGAACTCGGGCACGCGACTACCCTCCGGTCCCGATGGTCTTGACGGTCACGACCGAGCGCCGGGACGCACGGGCACCGGGCGGGTCCGTGCCGAGCGCCGAGCGCTCGGCACGGATGCGGGCGACCTCGGCACAGACCTCGACAAGGCCGGCCACCGGCGGTCGCCCGAGATCCACGATCACCGCGGCGTACGCGTCGCCCAGGTCCAGGTCGCCCTGGATGCGGCCCCACCCCGCCTCGGCCTCGGCAAGACGCCGATCGGCGAGCGTGCGGTCGCCGCGGGCGGCGGCGATCAGTCCCTGGAGCCGGGCAAGCCGCGGGACCAGCGTGGCGGGCAGGTCGGCGGGCCCAACCGGCTCGAACGGCACTCGAGCGAGTGCGGCCGCGGCCGCGTCGGTGTCCCCGATCCGCAAGTACGACTCGGCCAGGTACATCTGCGCGAGCGGCCGCGAGAAGCGGCCCCCGGGATCCGCGAGCGCCTGCTCGAGGTGTTCGACCGCCGCGACCGGACGCTCCTCGATCAGCGCGATCGTCCCGGCGTCGAAGTGGGCCACCGCGAGCAGGGTGGGATCCTGCGCGCCGCGCGCGATCTCCATGAAGGCGGCCACGGCGCGATCGGCCAGCTCGGGACGCCCGAGCCGCAGCAGCGCGAAGGCGCGCGCGGCGTACGCCTGGCTGGTGAGGCTGGCGCCGGCCTGCCCGCTGGCGAGTGCACGATCCGTGTAGCCGAGCGCCGCCTCGATGTCGCCCTGCGCAGCCAGCGCCGAGGCGGTCGTGATCGCCGTGACGTAGGCGAGCTCGGTGCGGCCGGCCGCGTTCGCGAGCGCGATCGCCTCATCGGCCAGCCGCGTCGGCGGCGTCGCCCCGCCGCCGCGGATCCCGATGAACAAGCGCGCACCCGCCATCTCGGCCGCGAGGGCCGGATCATCCGAGAGCTCGATCCGCGCCGCCACGGCGTCGGCCAGTTGCGCGGCCCGCACCGGGTCGCCGATGAGGGCTTCGGCCTTCGCCTGGCCGGCGAGCGCCAGCACCCGGATCTCGGGTGCGTTGGTCGATTCGCCGAGCAGCTCCAGGCAGCGCTGATACGCGGCGGCCGCTTCGCGTGGGTAGCAGAGCGTCGTCCACAAGAGCAGCCCGTGCTGTCCCCAGGCGCTCGCGAGCGCCCGGACGTCGCCGATCTCCTCCAGCAGGGCCACGGCGCGCCCGAAGGCGGCGTCGACGGCGGCCCGATCGGCGCGCACCGCCTCGATCGCGGCGAGCTCCAGCCACAACTCCGCCGCGAGTGCCGGGGTCCCGTCGGCAAGCACGGCCGCCTCGCGCAGGAACGCCGCCGCCTCGTTGAGGGCGCCGATCGCGCGCGCTTGCGCGGCCGCGCGGGCGAGGAACTCGCGGGCCCGCTGGTCCTGGCCGGTCACCAACAGGTGCCGGGCGATCTCCGCCGGCTCCTGACGCGGGCGCTCCTCGAGAATCTCAACCAGGCGCCGGTGTGCCCACAGGCGCCGCCCCGAGCCCAGTTCCGCATAACACGCGTCGCGAATCAGCGAGTGCGTGAATCCGAGGCGTCGGCCGGGCCGCTCCTGCAGGATGCCCGCGGCGCAGGCGGCGTCGACCGCTTGGTCGGTGTGCTCGGGCCCGACGCAGCTCGCCACCTCACCGAGATCCAATGATCGGCCGGCCGCCGCGCAGAGATCCACCAGGAGCCGCGCCGAGCCGGGCAGCCGGGCGAGCGTCGGGCGCAGCCACCCGCGCAGGTCCTCGGACACCTCGGTGCCGGCCTGGCGGGCGCGCGCGGCCTGGACGATCAGCAGGGGATTCCCGTCGCCGCGCGTCACCACCTCGTCGCGGGCCGCGGGCGCGAGGTCCGGGGCGATCGCCGCGGCCAGCTCGCGGCCGTGTGCCGGATCGAGCGGCGAGAGCACGATCTGGGCAGGTGCCGCGTTCATGCGGGCAAGCGCATCGAGGACCGCCGTGGATCCTTCGGGTCGCCGGGTCAGCACGAGGAACGCCGCGGTATCGGCGAGCCGGCGCCCGATGTGTGCGGCAAGTGCCGCGCTCGTCGCGTCGACGAGGTGCACGTCCTCGAGCACCAGCAGCAGCGGTCGCGCGGCGGCCGCCCAGCGCACGCACTCGAGGACCGCATCGAACAGGCGAATGCGCTCGAGCTCGGGTGTCGCCGCGGCGGGAGCCGGCGGGGACTCCCAGGCCTGCTGAATCCGGACCGACAGGCGCGCAAGCTCGGCCGGCCAGGTCGCCGGTGGCGGTGGTGGCGCAAGCGCGCCCGCGATCGTGTCGAGCGCCTCCGTCCAGGGTGCCAAGGGTGGTGAGCCCTCGAGCTCGGCGGCGACGGCGCGGGCGACCAGGGCCTCGGGACCCGCGCGCGCGACCAACTCGTCGACGAGCCGCGACTTGCCGATCCCGGCCGCCCCGGAGACGATCGCCACGCCCCCGCTGCCCGCGCACGCCCGCGCCCACGCGGTCTCCAGCACCGCCAGGGGCACCGCGCGCCCAACGAGCGCGCTGGCCGGCGCGGCCGGTGGCGCTTGCTGCCGTGTTGGCGGCTGTGGCAGTCCCGGCGTCGACTCGGCGCGGACGCTGCGTGCGAGCGCGCGGGTCTCGTCCGAGGGCCCGGTCCCGAACTCGGCCCGGAGGATCACGCGGCAGCGCTCGTATGCGACCAGTGCCTGCGCGCCCTCGCCGGCCGCCGCGAGCCGCGAGATCAACAGGCGATGCGTGGCCTCGTCGAGGCGGTCGCGCGCGAGTGCACGACGCGTCCAGGCAATCGCATCGGCGGGTCGCCCATCCTCGTCGGCCCACGCCGCGAGTCGCCGCGCCAACTCGGCCGCGAGCATCCGGTACTCGTCGCGGGCCTCGAGCACCCAGTCGTCGGTGAGATCGACAAGCAGCGGCTCGGACATCAAGGCGAACGCCTCCTCCCAGCCGGCAGGCTCGTCGCCCGAGGCCAGCCGTGCCACCTCCTCGACATCGACCCGACGCGGGCGCAGGCTGTCGATGCCCACGCGCTCCCGATCCCCGACCAGGTACGCCGCGCCGCCGACGGCCTCGAGGCTTGCGCGGACCACCCACAGCGCGCTGCGCAACGAACCCCGCGCGCTCGTATCGAGCACGTTCGGCCAGAACCGCGCGGCGACGGCCTCGCGCGGATGCAGGCCGGGGTGCAGCAACAGCCACGCCAACACCGCGCGTGGTTTGAGCCCCGTGACCTCGGGGGCGGCGTCGCTGCCGACGCCGATTCTCAGCGGGCCGAACAGCCACGCGTTGAGCATGCGGCCATCGTAGCTCCGCGCCGGCGAAGGGGTCAACGCGGCGCTCACGGCCGCTTGACGCTCGCTTGACGGTGTCGCGCCAGCCTGATGTCTGCGCCCTCAACCCACCAGACAAGGAGGCGGGATGTCCACCACCACAGAGCTCGACATGACGGCGCTCGATACGTTCGTCGGCCAGCTCATCACCGAGCTGGGCGCGACGGTCAATGCCGGTCTGGTCTTCATCGGCGACCAGCTGGGGCTCTACCGGGCGATGGCCGGCGCGGGCGGGCTCACGCCCGCGCAACTGGCCGAGCGCACCGAACACCAACGAGCGGTACGTGCGCGAGTGGCTCGCCGCCCAGGCCGCTGGCGGATACGTGACCTACGACCCCGACACCGAGACGTTTACGCTGCCGCCCGAACAGGCCTTCACCCTGGCCGACGACGCGAGCCCAGCAGCGTTTGCGGGCGCGTTCCAGCTGGTCCTGTCGGCCCTGCGCGACGCACCGCAGGTCGGCGAGCGCTTCCGGACCGGCGACGGCCTCGGCTGGCACGAACACGACCACGGCCTGTTCGACGGGACCGAGCGGTTCTTCCGCCCCGGTTACGCCGCAAACCTGATCAGCGCCTGGATTCCCGCGCTCGACGGCGTCGAGGCCAAGCTGCGCGCCGGGGCGCGGGTCGCCGACGTCGGCTGTGGCCACGGCGCGTCGACGCTCCTGATGGCCGAGGCGTTTCCCGCGTCGCGATTCGTCGGCATCGACTATCACGCGGCGTCGATCGAAACGGCCAGGGAGCGCGCCGGCAACGGCTGGCGTGACCGATCGGGTGAGCTTCGTCGTCGCGCCTGCGGCGACGTACCCAGGCGACGGCTTCGACCTCGTGACCATGTTCGACTGCCTTCACGACATGGGCGACCCGGTCGCCGCGGCCGCCCACGTCCGTAGCACGCTCGCGCCCGACGGCACCTGGATGATCGTCGAGCCGCGGGCCGGCGACCGGCTCGAGGAGAACCTCAACCCCGTCAGCCGGCTCTTCTACTGCGCGTCGACGCTGATCTGCACCCCGGCGTCGCTGGCACAGGACGGGCGGGCGGCCTTCGGCGCCCAAGCGGGCGAAGCCCGTATCCGGGATGCCGTCCGTTGCCGGCGGGTTCACCGAGTTCCGGCGTGCCGCCGAGACGCCGGTGAACTTCGTCTTCGAGGCGCGCAGCTGAACCCATGCCCAACACCCCGAACAACCACACACACGAAAGGAATCACCATGAACTCCACCACGCTCGATCTTGATGCACTTCGCCACGCGCTCGAGGGCCGCGATGCAGCGGCTGTGACCGCCCTCTACGACGAGACCGCCGAACTGGTCAGCGTCCGACAGGACGCGCCCCCCGGCGCGCCGCACGTCGTCCGCGGACGCGAGGCGATCGCGGCGCACTACGACGACCTGCTCGGCCGGGATGCGACGCATGTCGTCGAACGCTCCGTCGGCGTCCCGGGCACGGCCGCGATCGTCGAATCGTGCCGCTACTCCGACGGCACGCGCGTGCTCTGCATGGCGACGTTCGACGTGAACACCGCAGGACGCATTGTCCGTCACCTCGAGGTCTCAGCCTGGGACGACACGCCGTTGAACGGGAGTTGACCGCTGGCCACGCCGGGGCCACGCTGACGCCAACGACGCAGACGGCCCCGGCTCGCACCCGACGCGCTCCGGTCGTCTGCTCCCGATCGGGAACTGGCACGCAGACCACCGACACCCGCACCACCGGCACAACCACCGCAGAAGGAGAGATCAATGGCAGAGGACCGGTACCGCATCGACTGTGGCAAGACGCCGAGCGAGAGCGGCTGCACGCTGGTCATGGAAGGCCCGGAGGAGGACCTCCTGGACGCGGCGGTGCAGCACGCCCAGACCAAGCACGGCCACACCGAGTCGGCAGAGGAGCTGCGCGCGGCGATCCGCAACGACCTCGAGCCCGTATAGGCAACGACGCAGCACCCCGCCGAGATCCCCGCTTCGGGCTCGGCGGGGTGCTGCGCCCGCAGGCACTAGTCCTCTTGGATCCAACCCACGAGGTCGTCTCGGGACACCTTCCCGACCAGGTCGGGATGGTCGGTCCGCATGTGGTCCTCGATCAGGGCGACGACCTCGTCGTCGGATCGCGCCCGCGCGACATACCCGCATTCGCAGTTGATGATCTTCGCCATTGGACAGGTCTAACGAGTTCCGGCAGCCACGACAAGCTCGCACTCGCCGACGAATCCGTCCGGGCCCTCGAACCGCTCGAGCTCACGCAGGATCTCCGCCCAGGCCTCCGCTTGGGCATCGGGGTCGAGCCCTGCCAGCATCTGGTGTAACGCGCCAAACGACTCGCGTTCGAAGCGCACACACTCCGCCGCGCTCGGGAGCCGCAGTGGCGCCGGGACGATCCTGACCTCGACGTCGCGGAATCCGGCCGTCTGCAGCGCGTGCGCCAGCACGCCCTCGCCCCCGAGGCTGAAGGGCCCGGGCTGTCCCGGGGCCGGCGGCGGAAGTTCGGCCCGCCGACGGATGATCCCGACCGGAACCGAGAAGAACCCGTTGCGATCGGGGGTCGAGTAGACGATCGCCGCGGCCCGCCCGCCGGGCCTGAGCGCGGCGCGCATCCCGCGCAGGGCAGCCTGCTGATCGGGACAGTAGATCAGCCCGACCCGCGAAATCACCGCGTCGAAGGTCGCGGGCTCGACGTCGATGTGCTCGGCGTCCATCACCCGCGTCAGCACGTTGTGCAGACCCGCGTCCCGAGCGGCGCGTTCGGCGTAGCGCAGAATCGTCGGCGCGATGTCCGTCGCCAGCACCGCGCCGGCGGACCCCGCTCGCCGCGCGGCGGCGAGCGTCTGGCCGCCGGCGCCGGCGGCCACGTCGAGTACGTGCGCGCCGGCCGAAACGCCCGCGAGATCAAGCATCACGTCGGTCGCAGGGCCCAGCCAGCGCTCGATGGTGGGTCCCCATGAGTCCCAGCTCTCGGCCGCCGCCTCCCACTGTGCGGTGGTCGCTGTCTTGTAGGCGGTCGGGTCGAAGGGCCGCGGTATAGTCGTCATCGTGATCACTCCTCGGTAGCCGTGTGTCGGGGACTGGTGAGCAGGATGAACACCGCCACTTGGTGCAAGGCTGGGAGAACCTTGGCGCCCTCCGCCGACACCCGCATCCAACTGTGCGGCCAGCTGCTGGTGACGTGGCAAGGTGAGCGATGCGAGACGGCGCTGCCGGGTCGGCAGGGACGGCTGCTATTCGCCTACCTGGTGATGCAGCGGACGGGCGCCGTAACGCGGGACGCGCTGGTCGAGGCGCTGTGGTCAGCAGGCGCGCCACGGGCGGCCGACACCGCGCTGGCCTCCCTGCTGTCCAAGGTCCGTCGCCTGGTGGGCGCGGACCACCTAGTCGGACGGAGCGAACCCCGCTTGATCTTGCCCGACGACGCGCGGGTGGATCTGGAGGTCGCCCGCGCGGCGGTCCACCGCGCCGAGTCCGCCTTGTCCGCAGGTGATTTCCCCCGAGCCTGGGCCGCATCCCAGACGGCGATGTTCATCGCCCGCCGTGGCTTCTTGCGCGGGGAAGACGCCGAGTGGGTCGACGATTGCCGCAGAGAAGTTGACGCGACGCACCTGCGTGCGATCGAGGCCTACGGGCGCGCGTGCCTCGGAGTCGGGGGCGCCGAGCACGCCGCCGCAGTCAGGGCTGGTCGCGACCTCGTCCGGTACGCCCCGCTGCGCGAGAGCGGGTACCGCCTGCTGATCGAGGCCCTCGACGCCTGCGGCAACCGCGCAGAAGCGCTCCTCGCCTACGAGTCGCTGCGCCAGCGGCTGCGCGAAGACCTGGGGATCTCACCCGGAGCGGAACTGCGGGACCTCCATGGACGCCTGCTGCACAGCGGCTGACCGACTCTCGAGCTGGCCAGGCGCGGACACGGGAGGCGCGGATCATCGTGGAGGGTCGACCGTTCGCAGATCACACCTGCCGGAGTAATGTCGGACCATGGCTGGAGAGGGCGATTCCGGGCAGGCGCGGCTGGCAGAGCTTGTCGCCGCGCTCTCACTCGGAATCGACCTCGGATTCGGCCAGCCGATGGAGCACGTGCTGCGGCAGTGCCTGATCGCCGTCCGCCTCGCGGAGCGGATCGGGCTCAACGATGCGGCACGCGCCGACGTCTACTACACGGCCCTCCTCGTCAATGTCGGCTGCCACACCGATGCGCACGAACAGGCCAAGTGGTTCGGCGACGACATCGCGCTGCGGTCCGGGAAGTACGACCACGAGTTCCGGAGCGTGCGCGGCACCGCGGCGGGCATCCGCCTGCTCGGGTCCGGACGCCCACCGCTGCATCGATTTCGGATCGGGCTCGAGTTCGCGATTTCCGGCCACCGCGATCTGGACGGCATGATCGCCCACCACGCCGCCATGGCACGATCGCTTGCCGCAGAACTCGAGCTCCCGGACGGCGTGCTCGAGGCCCTTGACGCGGCCTACGAGCAGTGGGACGGGCGCGGCTGGCCGGGTGAGCTCAAAGGTGACGAGATCCCGATCGCGGCTCGGCTCGCGCAAATCGCCGAATTCGTCGAGGTCGCCCACCGCGTCGCCGGTGTCGAGGGTGCGCGGGAGCTCGTGAGGAGGCGCGGTGGCAAGCAGTTCGATCCCGCGCTGGCGCGGATCATCCGCGCAGACGCGGACCTGCTGCTGGCCGGCCTCGATGACGTCGCGACCTGGAACGCGGTGATCGACGCGGAGCCGGCTCTGCGGATCGTCCTCCACGGAGAGCGCGTCGATGCTGCGCTGCTGGCGATCGCGACCTTCATCGACCTCAAATCGCCGTACACCCTGGGTCACGCGCGGGCCGTCGCCGACCGCTCCGCGGAGGCCGGGGCGCTCCTCGGTCTTGCAGGTGACGACCTCACGCGGCTGTACCGAGCAGGCCTCGTCCACGACTTCGGCCGGCTCGGTGTGTCCAACGCGATCTGGGACAAACGCGCGCCGCTGGGGACCGGCGAGTGGGAGCGCGTTCGGACCCACCCCTACCTGACCGAACGCATGCTCAGGCAGTCGGATGCGCTTGCGCGGTATGGCGTGATCGCCGCGCAGCATCGCGAGTGCTTGAACGGCACCGGGTACCCGCGCGGCCTCGTGGGGGCCGCGATCTCACCGTCGGCCCGGATCCTGGGCGCCGCGGACACCTATCAGGCCATGCGTGAACCGCGCCCGTACCGCCCCCGGCGGGAGCCGGACGACGCCGCTGCCGAGTTGCGCGGGGAGGTCCGCGCCGGGCACCTGGACGCCGACGCGGTCGATGCGGTGCTCCGCGCCGCCGGTCATCGCACGGCGCGGCGGCGCGAGGGTCCGGCGGGCCTGACGCCCCGGGAAGTCGAGGTGCTCCAGCTGGTCGCGCGCGGGCTCTCGAACAAAGAGATCGGCGAGCGCCTGGTGATCTCGCCGAAGACCGTGGGCAATCACATCGAGCACATCTACGCCAAGATCGGCGTCTCGACGCGTGCGACCGCGAGCCTGTTTGCGATGCAGCATGCCCTGCTGCCCGAGGAGTTCGCTGGCAGCGCGGCCGGCTGACCGACCGCGCGTTTCGCGGGGGCGAACACCGGGCGCGAAAGATAGGGCGATCGCCTCATGACCGGCCTCGATGACCGCGCCTATCGTGACGGTGCGATCGAGTTCAGGAGACCAACGCCATGCCGAAAGTATCGAAAACAAGCGCCGCCCATGTCGAGGACCACGGTCCGGTCGAAGACCGGCACGAGGACGTCGACGGCTACACCATCAATTACCTCACGTTCCGCCAAGACATTGACGTGACCCCGCTCCTCAAAGGACTGCCCGACGACAAGTGCCAGTGCCCGCACTGGGGCTACGTTGTCAAGGGCCGGTTGAGCTTCCGGTTCGCGGACCACGAGGAGATCTTCGAGGCCGGTGATGCCTTCTATACCCCGGGTGGTCATACTCCGACCGCGACGGTCGGCACTGAATACGTCCAGTTCAGTCCCACCGACCAGCTGAAGGTCGTCAGCGACACCATTTTGCGGAATTTGAGTCAAGTCCAGGCGGCGTGATTCCACCCTTCGAACCGCTCGGCGTCCGAAAGAGACCCGACGCCATTCCTGGTCCGACAACGGGCGATCCTCACCCACTCAGGCGACCCCGTCAGGCAGGCGCAGGGTCGGGTCGCCCGTGTCTCGTTCGCGATTGAGAGGGTCCGCAGCCGCGACCCCCTGAGTTTGGCCTGCCCGTCTCGCGCGCGCGTGTTTGATTCGGGCTGCTGCGGCTGCCGGTCGCGGACGACCGGAGTGCCACTCCCATGGGAGCTGGTGCGCGCAATCCGAGCGCGCGGACCGGAGCACGGGAGCTCCGCGCGCTGTCGTGGAGCGCGGTGGATACAATGCCTGGGCTTTCCGCGAAGCGCGTGCGCCAAAGGCCGGCGGAACGAACTTCCTTGCGGGGAGCGGATGCCGACGTAGCTCAGCTGGTAGAGCACTTCACTCGTAATGAAGGGGTCCGCGGTTCGAGTCCGCGCGTCGGCTTCACAGAAACCCCGCTTGCGCGAGGTGTCCCAGTGCTAGTTGACTCCGCCGGAGTCGTCATAAATCGTCTCTACTCTTACGCGGTGACCACCTGGTGACCACCGGCGATCACCGCTAACCGGCGCACGCGGGGAAACTCGGCCCATCCGTCGCGACCTTCAAGGGGCCACGCAGTGGACCCTGCGCATACGCCCTTCGGCGACATGAGGTGACCATCGGGAGCACTAGGTGCTCTCTAGGCCGATGGGCGCCGGCGCCGCCACCCCGACCTCGTGCGCACATCCGTCAAGCCCGAGCCCTAGGATGCACCGGGGCCAAAGGCGCATCGGGATCGAAACCCGCAGACATCGGGGATCTCTCGGGTGACCGACATCCCCGCAGACGAACCCCCGTCCGTATTCTGTGCATTCATGGCGGATTTATGGGTTCGTCGTATGCGTGCGAACTTGAAGACGGGGTCCTGACCTATTCCCAAGCGGACGAGGGCTACAAGTGGAGGGTGGAGGAGCCCGAACGACCGCTGGACTGGCTCTAAGACGAAGCCTTTCTTCGTCTGCTCGACGCAGAACCCCGCGAGACCTGGGATGCGCTCATCGCGCAGCACACGCGTGGGCCGTGCTGGCTTCATCTCAGCTCGGGCACATCCCCGCATCCGGCGAGCCACGCTCACGATGCACCGGGAGTCCTCAGGTTCTTGGTGACCGCGCTCGGGGCGTCAGTCGCCCAGCTGCGACCAGGGCACGATCCCCAATTCTGGTCGAGCTGGACTGTCGAGCATCGCGAGGTACTCGAGCTGGTGACGGTCGGGGTCATGAAAGTAGATCGCTGCGGCAGGCATCCATCCGATGACACTCGGCTCGTCTGCGGGCTCGCCGAAGAAGGAGAGCGGCTGGATGCCCTGGGAACGCAGGCGTTCCGGAGCGGCCAGCACGTCACGCAGGGACATGCCGAAGGCGATATGGAGCTGCATGTTCATCGGTGCTGAGCCGATCGACCACAGACCGAGCATGGCTTGTCCCGGTTGTCCGATCCAGTGGAACGCCGCGCCGCGCTCAGGTACCTCGAGCGCCACGGGGAGCCCCACGACGTCGCGATAGAAGGCCACCGAGCGGGAAAGGTCCGCCACCGTCAGGTGCGTCTCAAACAGTCCGCGGACGCTCATCCAAGAGTCATAGCACCGCACGCTTTGCGCGGCGTGAAAGGGGCCACACAAGGACCGAAGTTTGAGGTCGCTTGTGCTGGTGTTAGCGCACCCTTTCGCTCCGCCGAGCCCGGCTCTGCGAATCGAACGCGACTCTTCCGTGATGGTCTCGAAAACCCCAACGCGCGGGCACGGGGGCTTGGCCGCCGCGTCGGTGCGCGACTGAGTTAGCGACAGCCGGCGCGGCGTCGCGGAGCGTTCCGCGTGCATGGATCGCTGTCGCAACGCTGGCCGAGCTCTCGCTTCGGACCCCTGACGTATTGTGTTCGTCGTGCTGAGGATCCGGAACGCGACGGCGACGGAAGCGCCGGTGCTCGAAGCGTTGCAGCGCCGATCGTCCGACGTATGGGAGGCGTATCGCGAGCAACTCGCTGCCAATCCCGATGCGATCGAGCTGCCTCAGGCCTTGATCGACAAGGGATGGGTCCGCGTCGCAATCGACGTCGACGAGACGCCGGTTGGCTTCTCGATTGTCGTTCCGGCGAACGGTCCCGTTCACGAACTCGACGGGCTGTTCGTCGAACCAGATCAGATGTCCGCCGGTGTCGGACGAGCGCTCGTTGAAGACGCAGCCGCGCGCGCGTCAGATCAGGGTGCCGAAGCGCTCGAGGTGACCACCGGGCCCGCGCAAGGGTTCTATGAAAGGGTCGGCTTTAACCTAATCGGCGTCGCGCAGACCCGGTTCGGCCCAGCAGTCCGCATGCGCCGGGATCTCCAACGTTGACCGAGACCGGCGCAAAGCCGGGGCTCCGTCAGGGTCAGAAGAGGAGCCATCGCCATTGGGCTCCACCGCCAGATACATCGGCCAAGTCGCACCAAGGCAATTGGTCGAAGCCGTGAACCCGATTCAGTGGGAGCCTGAGAGCTAGTCACCTCTGGGTTGGAGCTCATTGGGATGACCTACGGTCTTGAAAACCGTCGGACGCTCACACGCTCCGTGGGTTCGAATCCCTGCCGGTGGTGCGCCAGCCCGCGCGAGGGCTCCTCGGGCACGGCGGACGCGGCGCGGCACGACCCGACTCAGTCATGACCGACGCGATAGGGCTCAAGTTGCGCCAGCCGTCTGCCGATGGGTCACTGGCGATATCTGTCGGACGAGAAGGCCAGCGTGCAAGAGGCCGACAGAAGGACCGGACGAGGACCTGACGAGGACCGGGACGACGCGCCCAGCGGATCGTGGGCGCCGCCGGCCAGGCCAGCCGTGCCGACACCGAGGAGGAGAGATGAGCGAGTCAGCTGCGCTGGAAGAAGTCACGGAGGCGGCGTTCAGCGGAGTCCTACGCGCTCTTGAAGCGCGGAAGCTGCCGATCAACAAGTTCCCTGGGCCGATTCTGATCGGGATCATCGCCTGGCCGGAGCTGCAGCAGGGCGGAGTCTTCCGCAACGTCGGCGAAGAGCAGGCGGACTAAGCCGCGGGATATCGCTCGACCTGAGGCGGCGCTGATGCCGGACGAGAACGTGAAGCTATGCCCGAGCGCACAGCCAGACATGGCTGGCGCCGTAGCGTTCGGGGTTATTGGAGGATCAGCTGAGGAGCCAGTCGCCTCCTATCTAAAGGAGACGATTCCGGTCACACCTGAGTTGCTACGGCTCGCCCGCCCAGTCGAACCGACAGAGGTCTTCCGATTCGCGGCTCCGTGCGCCGAAAGCGGATGCCAGCACTATTCCGGCAGCCACTGCCAGCTCGCGCAGAAGATCTCGAGCGGCGTTCAAACGAGCTTTCAGAAGCTGCCGGCGTGCAAGATCCGCGGCCACTGCAGATGGTGGGCTGAGCAGGGACGCTCCGCTTGCTTCCGCTGCCCGCTGGTCGTAACAGAACATCACTCCGCCGGGCCGGAGCTGCGCGCGGCGGCTGACCCAGAACTCGCGGCCGAGTGAAGAACGGCTCTCGGCGGGATGATTGACGATGATGGGGCGCCCCTTGGCCGCCGGTCGAGTGGTAGGCGATCGCACCGCGTCTCCTTTGCGCGCGGGGGCCGAATAAGCGGTCCGGTTTTGAAGTGGCTTATCTCTTATCCCCTCATGCGCCCGAGGGCATCGCAGCGGAGGCATTAGCGGCCACCGTCGCCCGGCCCTACCGTTGGGCCGCCCTGCTCCTCACCCGCGTACTGTCCGCGTACATCATGCTGTCCAGCGCCGTCCTGTCCCGACCCGAGGAGACGCCCGCAATGAGGGCATCTTGCGGGCCCTTCCGTACCGACAGGTGACTGCCTCGGACGCTCGAGGACAGCCTTTTGGGCTCTCGTAATGAAGGGGTCGAATCCGCTCGTCGGCTTTACCCCCCTCCCGGGTGATGAAGCGGTCTGCGGCTTGACGCAACTCGTCGGCTCTGAGCCCTTCATCGGTCGTGATGGGGTCGACGGTTCGACGCGACTAGGCGGGCGGGTTGAAGCTCGCATAGGCGGACAACTGCCAGTGGCCACGGACATATTGGAACACCGCAAGCCGCGGCGCATACGTCTGGTCGTTGAGCGGGACCCCGTTGACAATCTCGGTGGTCTTGATCCAGAAGTCCACCACGAGCGTCTGCGGACCACGGGTGACGTGGAAACGCTCCAGCGACCACGAAGTCACAATCGGCGGGTGTGCGATGTACGCAGCCTTCTGGGCGTATGTGGTCTCGCCCTGGCGCTGGAACCATGGCGCCAGGAACGCCTCGAGGGCAGCGCGATGATCTCCGGGCCGGAGCATCTCGAAGAACTGGCTGACGAGATGCTTCCCGCTGGCGACATACGTCGGAGCACGGTGGGTACGTACGGCCGCAGTACGCGGGCGCGATGTCGCCGCGATCAAGTTCACACTCCAAATCGCGCCGACGAGAACGATAGATGCACACAGCGTGCTGGCGATGCGCAGACGTCTCTTCGCCATCTCTGACTCCTCCGTTTTGATGTCCCAGACGCGCAGGTGATGGACACCTCCACCGGCACATGCGTCGTGTCGCCATCACTTGGTGCATGTCTGGTGCTCGGATCCAGAACGCCGGGCCGTTTCGCGACGGCGCCCTTGGCCATCTCACGCAGACGCTAGCCCCGGCTAGCCGCGAACCAGCGCTCAACAGCCTCGCCGACGGAATCAGCGTTCTGGCGCGTGACGAGCCGGTCTAGCTGAACCCGAACACGCTCCGTACTTGCGCCGAGGAGCTAGCGACGACGCTGAGGGTTGGCCAGCCACGCCTCGACGTCGTCGAGGTTGTGAAACGCTCCAAGGCGCGTGCCGTGCTCGTTGTCGACATAGATCTCGCCGAAGTCCGGTGCTTCCGGGTCGCGGCGGTGGCTCTTCTCGAGACGGAGCCCTTGGTGCTCGGCCGTGCGACGTACCCGCTCTTCGTGGGCCTTGTCAGTCATCGATCCGCCTCCGAGCGCTCGTGGGTGTACCCATCGTCGGTAGCCAACTGGTCCCCTGACATTCTCGTCGATGACCAATCGATTCGCGCGGCCGACCGACGGCATCCCGCCGCCAACATCAACATCGTGCAATCAGCAGGATGCGATCCCTGGCGGGATCGGCCGTCTCGCGCGTTCCGCCGGTCGTCGGGTGCCATTCCGAGTGTCGGTACAACTCGGGGACAGGCCAGCCTAGGGCTAGCGGCCGACCCATGTTGCCGGCCGCTTCTCCAGGAACGAGGCCATCCCCTCCTGAGCGTCGGCTGTCTGGCTGGTAGCCGCCATGACCTCGACCGCGTAGGTGTACGCCTGGGCTTGGTCCATGCCGAGCTGCGTGTAGAAGGCTTGCTTGCCGATCGCCTTGGACATGGCACTGCCCCGCGTCGCCCGCTCCAAGAGGTCCAGGGTCGCCGACTCCA
This sequence comes from uncultured Thermoleophilia bacterium, assembly GCA_963773325.1. Classification (GTDB taxonomy): domain Bacteria; phylum Actinomycetota; class Thermoleophilia; order Miltoncostaeales; family Miltoncostaeaceae; genus CAITWD01. The sequence continues at coordinate 633,076 of CAVZAI010000002.1, forward strand.
ACTGGTCGGCGGGCACCACCCGGTTGACCAGGCCCCACTCCAGGGCAGTCTGAGCGTCGACGGTGTCGCCGGTGAGGGCCATCTCCATCGCTTGTTTGCGGCCGATCGCCCGGCTCACCGCGACCAGTGGCGTGTGACAGAACCAGCCGCCCTTGCCGCCAGGGGTGGCGAACCCGGCATCCTCCGCGGCCACGGCCAGATCGCAGCTGGCCACCAGCTGACAGCCAGCGGCTGTGGCCAGTCCGTGTACTCGTGCCACCACTGGCTGAGGTAGTCGCTGCATCGTGCTCATCAGTTCCGTGCACGCCCACAACAGCTCCCGCATGGCGACCAGATCCGCGCCGGCCATATCCGAGAAATCGTGCCCGGCCGAGAACACCGGTCCGTTGCCGGCCACGATCACGCCCCGGGCGTCGCTCTGCCCGACCTGGCGGAATGCGGCGATGAGCTCTTGCATGTGCGCGACCGACAGTGCGTTGCGACGCTCCGGGCGGTTCATCGCAATGGTGACGAATGGACCGTCCCGTTCGACAAGGATCATCTCGAAGCCCACGCACCACCTTCTTCCCCATGCGGACGGGCGACCGGTAGGTCTGGGAGCCTACTAGATGAGCGATTGGGCGACGAGCGCCGACTGCAAGGCATTGCTGGCCGAGAGGTCGATGCGGCGCTGCGAGCTGCACGGTCCCCGGACCGCAACGGAGTCTGACCTCGACGTAGCGGCGGGTGCCTCAGTGCAACGCTCGGCCGACCTCGTTCGCCACTTGGTCGCACAGAGTTCGTTGACCTCCTCACGCCAGGTGGGGCTGATGCGAGGGCGTGATCGGCACCGCATCGAGGCCATTCGACGAGGAGCTCCGCGGGGCGTGGGTCACTACCTGGACGTCGCTCGGCGCGAACGTGATAATCGCCTGATGTCCGTTGCCCAGTTCGCCGGTATGTCGTCGGGAGCACCCTCTGATGAGGTGCGGCGCATCCTGCTTCGATACCGGCGCATCGCCGTGGTCGGGTTGTCGCCGAACCCGGCGCGACCGAGCTACCGGGCAATGGTGCACATGCGCGCCAGCGGTTACGAGATCATCCCGGTGAACCCGGCGGCCGCCGAAGTGTTCGGCATCCCGAGTGCGCCGACGCTTGCAGATGCCGCAGCTCGCGGACCCCTGGAGATCGTCGACATCTTCCGGCGCCCCGAGGAGATCCCCGCCATTGTCGATGAGGCGATCGAGCTGGGTGCGCGGGTGATCTGGATGCAACTTGGCCTCGTGAATCTGGAATCCGCGGCGCGGGCGCGTGCGGCGGGCCTCGAGGTGGTGATGGATCGTTGCATCAAGATGGAGCATTGCCGCTTTTTCGGGGGGCTCAATGTGGCCGGGCTGTCAACCGGCGTGATCTCCGCGCGTCGTATGGGATCGGCAAAGTGAGCGATGAGGCGCATGCGTTCGGATTCGATACCCGAGCGGTGCACGCAGGCCAGCGCGTCGACCCGGTGACCGGCGCACGGGCGCTGCCCATCTATCAGACCGCGGCATATGTCTTCGAGGATGCGCAGCACGCCGCGGATCTGTTTGATCTCAATCGGTTCGGCAACATCTACACGCGTATCGCAAACCCGACGACCGCCGTCTTCGAGGAGCGGATGGCGGCCTTGGAGGGTGGCGTCGGAGGACTCGCGGCGTCGAGTGGCCTGGCGGCGCAAGCGCTCGCCGTGATGACACTGGTGCAGGCGGGCGACGAGATCGTCTCGTCGGCCCATCTGTATGGGGGCTCACGTAATCAGCTCGCCGGGACCCTGGCGCGGTTCGGGCTCAGGGCCCGGTTCGTCGAACCAAGCGATATCGGCGCGTGGGAAGCGGCCATCACTCCCCGCACGCGGATGCTCTTCGGCGAGACGATCGGCAACCCCAGCCTGGACGTGCTCGACATCGCGTCGGTCGCCGAGGTGGCCAACGCCGCCGGCGTCCCGCTGGTCGTCGACAACACGTTCGCGACGCCCTGGCTGTGTCGCCCCATCGAGCACGGTGCCCACCTGGTCACCCACTCGGCGACCAAGTGGCTCGGGGGTCACGGCACGACGCTGGGCGGGGTTCTGATCGACGCCGGGACATTTCCCTGGGACAGCGCGAGGTTTCCCGGGCTGACCGAACCCAGCGAGGGGTATCAAGGACTGCGCTTTGTCGAGACATTCGGCAACTTTGCGTTCATCATGAAGGCCCGGGTCGAGACGATGCGCGATCTTGGTCCGGCGCTCTCCCCGTTTAACGCGTTCATGTTGTTGCAGGGCCTGGAGACGCTGTCGCTGCGCATGGAGCGTCACGTATCCAACGCGCTCGCCCTTGCACAGATGCTCGAGGCGCACCCCAGGGTGGAATGGGTGAACTACCCAGGCCTTTCGGGACATCCGTCGGCGGAACTCGCCGCGCGCTACCTGCCACGCGGCCCCGGAGCCGTCTTGACCTTCGGCATCTTTGGCGGGCGCGCGGCGGGCGCGCGGTTCATCGAGGCGCTTGAGCTCTGCTCGCACCTGGCCAACGTCGGCGATGCGAAGACCCTCGTGATCCACCCCGCGTCCACGACGCACCGCCGGCTCGATGCGGATGCGCTCGCGGCCGCCGGCGTGCGCGACGACATGGTTCGGATCTCTGTCGGGATTGAGACGCTTGAGGACATCCTCTGGGATGTCGACCGCGCATTAGGTATCGCGACGAGCTAACTCTCGGCGGGCGAGCGTACGCCCGATCGGCACCGAGCTCTGGACAAGGTCAAGCACCGGGCAGTGGCGGTCAACCGCGAGCGTCGCAGCGCTCGTGGCGACGGCGCTCGGCACCCTGGCTCCGGCCGTCGCGACCGGCGCACTCGCGTGGTCGACCAGGAGCGACGTTCGGGCGACCACGGACCTCGCGACCGTGGCACGCGCCGAGCGCGCCGACGCCAGCCGACCGGTTGTCATCCTGGTGGGCGGGCCACGATTCAAAGGTCCATGGATCTCGCTGACGAGCGGCCAGGTCGCGTTGCAGGTCGGAACATCGGCAGAGGTCCGGCGCGCGATGTGCGGATCACGCCCGAACGGTCGCAATACCCGGCTTCCCCGAAGCGAGCATGGCGGACCACACCCCGACAGTTAGCTGATATGGGCTACGTCGCGCCGATTCGAGTCTCGCGTCCACCCCACTCACTCTGTCGCAGCACGAATTTCTGGACTTTGCCGGTGGAGGTCTTCGGCAGTGGCCCGAACTCGATTGCGTCCGGGCACTTGTAGCGAGCGAGGCGCTGGCGGCAGAAGGCGATGATCTCATCGGCGGTCGCGCTGGCTCCGCTGTTGAGCGTGACGAAGGCCTTCGGGCGCTCTCCCCACCGCTCGTGAGGAGTCCCGATCACCGCGCACTCGAGGACGGCCGGATGAGCGGCGATTATCTGCTCGACCTCGATGCTCGAGATGCTCTCGCCGCCGGAGATGATGATGTCCTTGCTGCGGTCACGCAGCTCGATGTTGCCATCGGGGTGCCACACGGCTAGATCGCCGGAGTGAAACCAGCCACCGCGAAACGCTTTTGCGGCGGCGGCCTCGTCGGCGAAGTAGCCGCTCATCACGTTGTTGCCGCGCATGATCACCTCGCCCATCGTCTCGCCGTCTTGAGGTATGTCGTGCATTTCCTCGTCGACCACTCGGATCAGATCGGCCGTAGGGTACGCCTGGCCTTGGCGTGCGAGCAGCTTGGCGCGCCGCTCGACGGGCAGCTGCTGCCACTCCTCCTGAGCAGGACACACTGTGATTGGGCCATAGGTCTCGGTCAGGCCGTACACGTGCACGATGCGAAAGTTCAACTCGGCCATGCGAGCCAGCAGCGTCGGCGACGGTGGCGACGCGGCAACCATCGCGGTCACCGGCTGTTCCAAGCGATGCGCCCTGGGGTTATCGATGACCATACGCTGCACCGTTGGCGCACCGTTGTAGTGCGTCGCACCCTCCTCGTCGATCAGCCGCCAGATCAGATCCGAGTCGACCGCGCGTAACACCACGTGTCGGGCTCCCACAGCTGTTACCGCCCACGGAAAGCACCAGCCGTTGCAGTGAAACATCGGCAGCGTCCACAGGTACACCGAGTCGGGGCTCATCCCGGCCACGATCACCTCGCTGAGCGCGTTTAGATAGGCGCCGCGGTACGTGTACTGCACCCCCTTCGGCTGCCCGGTGGTGCCGGAGGTGTAATTGATCGAAATCGTCTCCTCCTCGTCCTCGAGCCAGCTCTCGGGCACCGCGCCAGACGCCGCGGCCAGGAATTGCTCGTACGGGTCTTCTGCATCATCGATGCTCGCCGAGCGGATCACGGTGACACCGGGCAGCGCAAGCGGGGCCACGAGCGACTCGAGCTCCGCATCCAACAGCAGGAAGCGGGCAGCGCAGTGTTCGAGGATGTAGCCAACCTCCGGGCTGGCCAGCCGATTGTTGATCGCGACGAGGATCCCGCCCGCCGCTGGAACGCCGAAATGGGCCTCGAGCATTGGCCCCGAGTTGAACAGCAACGTGGCCACGCGGTCTCCCTTGCTCAGCCCCGCCACCCTCAGCGCATTGGCCAATCGCCACGAGCGCTCCGCAAGCTTACGGTAGGAGTAGCGGTGTTCACCATCCACCACCGCGGTCTTCTCGGGATACACGTACGCAGCCCTCCGGAGGAAATCGACGGGAGTCAACTCCGTGCGGAACACCTTGCTCGCGGTGCCATCCGGTGCGGACGCACCTGCGCCCCCAACGCGCGCTTCGGTCATGCCCTTCCTCCTTCGCAACTCGAATCTTGCCCACCACTCGGCGGCATCAGCGCCCTCGGGTTCATTATCCCGGCCGAGTCGAGGCCACCAAGCGCAGATCCGACTATCGCGGAACCCCGACACCCCAACTTCGCCGGTGCGCTTTCGCCTTGGTCACGCGGTGTCCCGCATGGCTGTGGCGTTCGACAGGTCGCGGATGGCGGTTAAGATGACCACTCAGAGGCGGCCAGCCATTGCTCGGCACCCGACCACGAGCCGCCGGCAACTCGGTGGTACCGCCCCATGCCAACGACTGAGATCCTGTGGTCGCCCGCGCCTGACGCACGCGAGCGCACGCGTATCGGTCGGTATCAGCGGTGGCTGGACGAGAACCGCGGGGTCCGATTGGCTACTGACCTGGTTCGCCATTGAAGGGCATGCGCGGGCGGATGGACGTGCATTCGCGATCGACGTGTCAAACGGGTTGGTCGTGCGTCGCCTCGGCCGCCCCCGTGAAGCTGAGCCGCTCGGCGACCGCGACGAAGTAGCGCGGTCGGCGGAGCGTCACGCCCGTCGCACGACCCCGGCGATCGGGTTGCGGGTCGCTCACGCTGGACCGACGCCGATGCGTGCCGGTGGTGCGCCAGCCCGCGCGAGGGCTCCTCGGGCACGGCGGACGCGGCGCGGCACGACCCGACTCAGTCGCGTGGTCGCGTCGCGATGATCAGGTGGTTGGATGCCTTCCCGGCCTCGACCATCGCCAAGTACCCGTTGAAGTACTCGATGTGGTCGTCGGTCTGCCTTTCACCCTGCTCCTCGGCGATGGCATCGCGGTGCTTGGTCCATCCGTCACGCCAGCGCTCGATGGTGTCGCGGAAGTCGCTGATGTACTCCGTCGCCTCGTCGACGACGAACCCCGCGGCCCTGAGCTTGACCTTGTAGGAGGCGAGGTCGTCCGTGAACTGGGGGATCGCGTACCCGCGCGAGTAGAGCGCGCGCCAGGCCTCGTCCTGCGGGTCGCCCTCGACGAAGTCGAACGTGCCGGAGAGAAAGGCCCAGGTCCCGCCCGGGCGGAGCACCCGGCGCACCTCCCGGAACAACGCGACCTTGTCCTCGAACACGTTCAGCACGTTCATGCTGATGGCGATGTCGAAGGCCTCCTCATCGAAGGGCATGTGCATGCCGTCGCCCAGGACGAACTCCACCCGGTCCTCGAGACCGGCGTCCGCGACGAGCCCGCGCGCGACCTCGACCCCGACCTCGTTCACCTCGAGCCCTGTCATCCGGCAACCGCTCGTCGACGCCATGTAGATCGCGGGGCCGCCGCTCCCGCTCCCGAGGTCGAGCACGTGCGTGTCCGGCCCCATGGCGAGACGCGTCACCAGGTGGTCGAAGTACGGGAGCGTCGCGAATGACTGCTGCCCCAGGTCATGTCCCTCCGGCCAGACGTCACGCCGAAGGCGCCGGTTGGCAGGACTGTCGATCCTGTGGATGCGGGAGTAGTCGACACCCGCGGTCTGCTGTCCCATCGGTGGCCCCCTTGGGTCGGCTCGGTGTGACAACGCCCCCCGCACGTTAGGCGCGCGCTCGTCCGGGATCCAACACCAATTACCCCCGACATCGATAGGACCATCCTATAGATCACGGCGCGCCCGTCCATCGCGTCGCGGGCGTTTCGGGCCGTGCGCGCCTCGGGCTCCCCAGTGGAAGGCGGTCGCCGACTCTGTCCGCCACGCTCGCGGCGTCAGCCCGCAGCGCGCGCAGGCGTTGAGGATGACGGCGAGGTCGATGACTTCCTGCAGGAGGGCCCCGGCGACGGGCGTCAGGTGGCCAGCCGGGGGCGACGCCCATCGCTGCGAGGGCTAGCGACGACCCCGCCGACCTTGAGCGGTTGCGGGTAGATGCGTCAACGGAGAATGCCTGTGTGGCCAAGCGAGTAGCGACCTGGAAGCGGCCACACCGCGAGCCCGTGCGGGCCGGGACCCACGGGAATTCGCGCGAGCAGCTTCCCCCTCGTGGTGTCGATGGCGTAGACCACTGAGTCGTATCGACCCGAGAGCCAGAGGACCTTGCCATCGGCCGAGACGTTCCCCATGTCCGGACTGCCACCGCCGGGAAGCTGCCACTTGTTCACGACGCGGTGGGTCGCGAGATCGATCACCGAGATCGAGCCCTCCAGGCGGTTCGAAACATAGAGATCGCGGTCGTCCCTGCTGACATACAACCCGTGCGCGCCCCTCCCAGTCGGTATGAAGCCGACGATGTGCATGGTGTGGCTGTCAAGCTCGTAGACGCCGTTCGCCATCATGTCGGCAACGTAGAAGGTCCGTCCGTCCGGTGAGAGTTTGACGTCTTGCGGCATGCCGCCCGCCATCGGCAACGGCACGGAGCCGACGACGCTTTGGGTAGCGGTGTCCACCTTGACCAGGCGCGAGCCGAACTCGCACGTGGCAATGAAGTAGCGGCCGTCCGCCGAGAAATCGATGTGGTCAACGCCCTTGCAGGGGACATGCAGAGCATGGACGAGCGCCATGGTGTGCGGATTGCGGAAGTCAAGGCGCTCAAGGGCCTCGGCCACGACGATCGCGTACGTGCCGTCGGGGGTGAAGTACATGTTGTAGGGATCGGCGACGGGGACCGACTTTCCCGGACGACCGGTCTTTGGATTAATCGGCGTGAGGGTGCGTGCGAGGTCGTTGGTCACCCAGAGCGTCTTCAAGTCCCACGACGGGACGACGTGCTCGGGTTGCGCCCCGGTCGTAAAGGTCCGGACCACCTTGAGCGTGGCCGGATTGATCTCCGTGACCGTGTCGCTGCCGCTGTTCGGCACGTACACCATCGGCACGTCTCCACGGACCGCCGGGCTGAAGTCGCCGGGTGCGTCCGCTGAGTAGATGTTCGACGGGTCGAGCACCCTGGGCATGCCTGGGAGCGCGGGTGCCGATTGAGTGCCGGACGTTGTCTGCGCTGCCCTAGAGGACGTCGGCGTCGTCGAAGCGCCCGATCCTCCGCCGCACGCGGCAAGGAGCACCAACAGCGCGGCCACGACGACCGCTGCGATGAATTTCTCCATTGTCGTCTCGTTGGGACTACTGCAGTGCACACCAGGTAGGGGCGCCGGGAATCGACTGACAGAACCACGAGGGAGGATGCGTCGCTCAGTCGGAGCGCCGCTGCATCTCGCGCTCGATGTCCGTCTCGGTGATTGACCGGTTCAGGCTGCGTGGCCAATCGCCGTAGGCCCGCCAGGCATCTATCACGAGGAGAAAGCCCCAGATCACGGAGATCCAGGCGGGCCACGGTATGCTGCCATCGGTCGATCGGTCCGTCAGCAGCCAGATCAGCCAGAGCACGCCATTGACCGTCACGTAGGCGACGACGTCGGACACGAACTTGCGCTTGCGCTTCAGACGCGCGATCGCGGCTTCGCGAGATGCCTCGTCAGGCGCAACCGACGCGACCCGCGCCGACTCGCTCGACCCACGGGTCTCGTTGCCATCCTGTCGCGCACCGACTGTCATCGTTGCCTCCCCCCACAACGTCTCGGACGCAGAGAATCCCGCCGATCGAGCGATGTCGCATCGGGGGCGGCGCGTAACGAGGCTGCCATGATCTCCCGACAGCCGGGGAACGCCAGCGCTCGGGATCGAGGTGCACCTACGAGGGCATTGGACCGGTTGCGAGGTCCGCATTCAAGGGCCGCCTAGTGCCCCTCGAGTTGTTGGCGTCACAGTCGAGCTCTCGGGGCGCGAACTGCGGTCAGGGATGGACCGCCTCGGTCGCGCTGTCGAGAATCCGCCCTTGATCATTGATGAAGCGGTAGTCGATCCGCGTCGTGGCGACGTCAATGGCCAGGAAGCCGTACGCGATCATCGATGCCTTGGCTCCCGGCGAAGCGGGTGTGAACCCGGCACTGCTCGCGCCTTCCCCGCCGGTTCCGACCGTGAATTCGAGGACACCGCCCAGCTCCCGGCGCTCGTAGCGGTGCAGGTGTCCGGCGAGGATCGCGGCGACGCCGCGCCGGCGAAGCAAGGGAATGATGGGATCCCGCGAAGAAACCGGCCGATGCACGAGCACGAACCGCACTGGGCAGGCGGGGTGGCAGCGGCCGATCGTGCGAGCGGCATAGGAGCGCGCGTAGGCATCGACTTGGAGCCCGAGCACGACGACCTGCACGGGTCCGTATTGCACCGCGTAATGGTGTCCTGGGAGATGCAGGGCCGACACGACGGCGGCGCCGTCCCGCCATGCGATGTCGTGCTCGCCGAGTGCCGCGACCATCGGGGCCTCGCCCAAGAGGGTGCGCATTGGCTGGAAAATCGCGCGGTCAAGGAATGGCGGCGCCGCCAGAAGGTACGCATTGTCCCCCGAGGACAGCACCAGGCGAGGGTCGAGCGCGGCCGCGAGCCGACCGACCGCGTACTCATGGTCGCTTCCGGACCCGTAGTCGCCGAAGGACACGAGCGTGAACGGCACGGCCGCAGTCGGGGCAGCTGTTGTGAACGCCCCCGCTGCCTCCGATCGCCCGCCAACGTTTGCCGTCCAGGCGTAGCGCGTCCCAGGCCGCAGCCCTGCCAACAGCCCATTGACGGCGACATGCTCGGCGCCGTCCGGTCCGAGTGCCCCGATGAGGACCGCCCTCCGGTCACCGGGCTGGAGCTGCCAGGCGAGAGCCGCCGACGTCATCCCCACTGCCGTCATATAGGGGCCCCGCCTGAACACGCCCTTCGGCGGCTGAACGAGGTAGGTGGCCCCGTACCAAATCAGCGCGACCGCCAAGACCAGCAGGATGCCCGTCGCGATCACGAGGGCGGCGATCACGCGACGCGTGCCGGCCGACCCTGGGAGTTCCTGCCGCGGCACTCGGGCACGCCGGACGAGAGGGACCACCTGCAAGACGATGATCGCAACGGCGGCGACTCGCTGTCCCTCCGGGAGAAGGAGGGACGGGATCGGCACGATCAAGGTGAGCGCCGAGCACACGACGTCGACTCGCCGCCGAGGAGGCACAAGATCGCCGCTGAGGCAGGCGATCGCGAGGAGCATGCCCAGCAGAATGATCGGGAACGCCGCGACATCCCTGAAGATCGGATCGCTGATTGTCGAGGCCGCCGCCAGGGCAAGCGCGTCAACGATTAGCAGCAGTCGCAGGCCGAGCAATGCCACGAACCCCCTGACAGACCTAGCGCGTGGCCTACCGAGCGAAGGGTCACCAACTGCGGATGAGGAGCCGCAAACACCGTACTGATTGAGTTCACTCTGCCGGACGCCTCGGTTGCCCTGGTCGGGGCTGGCCTTGCGGCGACAGCCACGAGTTCCGGGGCTATCTCCTGGACGCCATCGCTTGCGAGCGGCGCCTTCTCGACGCACGCTATCCGTCTGAGCGAGCGCCCCCAGATCTGCGTCCATCAATACCGATGCGTCCTCGACCGCAACGGAGATGGACTGGCGAACAGCGTCACCGTGCCGTCAGTCGCCGCACAGGTTCGGGGTCGCATCGCGGAATGACTACCTCTTGGTCCGTCGATGCAGGACGAAGCAATCCAATAACGCGGTAGCCGGTGCCACTTGGGCCACCGCCCCTCGACGTTCTCGTGCCGAGCCCGAAGATTGAGCCTCAACACTTAGCCGCGCGCCGGTGGGCTCGGTTAGTCGATGCCCGTCCGACGCGCACCGGGAATCCCGACTAGCGGTTCTTTGGGTTGACCCGTTCACCGAGTGTGATCAGGTCGCTCGCCGGTCACAGGTGGCAACAGGGTGGCAACACAACACCCTGGACCAGCCCCAAAACGATTCGGGGCCGAACGGCCGAAATTGACTTGTCCCAGACACCTCAGGGCAACGGACCGCAACCAGCCACAAACGCCGCGGCGTCCTCGTAATGAAGGGGTCCGCGGTTCGAGTCCGCGCGTCGGCGCTTACTCCCAAGCCACGGCCGGATCAACCACGGTGCTTGTGGACGCGTCCGGTTTCTCACCGCATGAGGCCACAGTCCCGTATGGCCCTCCAACGGCATTGAAGGGTGCGAATCTGGCGCCGAGAATACCTACGAAGGCCGCAGCGACGCCTCCGGGACAATCGGCTCGAACAACTCGATCGGGTTGCCCGAAGGGTCCTCGAGCAGGATCTGCTTCCCGCCGACCCCGGTCACCACGTCATTTCGGAAGCGCGCTCCACTCGCGCGAAGCCTCTCAACGGTGGCATCCAGATCAGACACCTGAATCGTAAACCGATTCCATCCGCCCGGCTGTGGGAGTGTCCCATCCGGCATTGCCTGTCCGCCCCCTGGCCCACCGCCCGTGGCACTCAGCACAAGGCGAAGGTCTCCTCGGACGAGCATGGCGAAGGTAGGCGCGGGGTGCATCTCCTCCTGGAAGCCAAGCTGCGTGCAGTAGAACGAGATCGCATCGTCAACGTCGTTGACGATGTAGCGGACGCTGACGGTGGCCATGGCTTTCTCCTGGCCTCATTCTGGAATCCACCTAGAAGCTAAGCGCCGAGGGGTAATGCGTCAACGTCCGGGAGCCATGGCCTGGCCCCAGCTCGCGCTGGAGGATCCGGAGGTTGTGACATCGGAGGGGTCCATCGTCCCGACATGCTGCGCGTCCGTTTACGGTGGATGCGCCCCTAGCTCCGGCCGTGCGCTCCGCGTCCGCGTGGGGAGGTTCCGCATGGCATTGGGCGCTCGGGCGCCGCCCGGTTGGATTGAGCGATCTCTGCCGGTCACAGGTGGCAACGGGGTGGCAACACAACACCCTGGACCAGCCGCAAACCAATTCGGGGCCGAACGGCCGAAACTGGCTTGTCCTGGTCGGTCGGCGCCACGGGCCGCAACCAGCCACAAACGCCGCGGCGTCCTCGTAATGAAGGGGGCGAAAGGGTGACCAAGAGTCGGTGAAGTGGGCACAGACACGGAGCGCGGCGAATGCCCTTTGCGCGTCATCGCCGCCCCCCCGGGCGGTGTCGCATCAGTCTCTGAACAAGCGCCACGCTGCGTCTTGGCCAAGCAAGGGCGCGTACAGCGCGGAGACACGACGCCGCCTGCTACGTGACGGGGCCGGCGTCGGTTGCACACCGGCCAGTTGTCACCGCAGCACCTGTCCAACAGGGCAGAAGACGTCCAGACCGGGACATTGGTCGCAGAAGAACTGTGGCGTCAAGGCTGCTGGAGGACGCCCGTCCCTCAGCAAGGGATCCAGGTTCACACGGACCTCGTCGACGAGCGCAAGCAGATCCGCGGGTGTCGCGACGCGCACCTGCGGGTCGTCGAGCGCCTCGAGGAACACCCACGCGAGTTCGACTTGTTCGACACCCTCGGAGAGGGCCGCCAGCGCATAGATGCTCCGCTGAAGCCCATAGCTCAACATCTCCTCACGAGGCGACCGCCCGCCAAGCGCGTGAGTCTTCCAGTCGACGATGAGCAGCCCCCCGTCTGGCTCCTGGACCTCCAGATCGATGACTCCAGCAACTAGGACGCCGTCAACCGAGAGGGCAAAGGGGCGCTCGGAGCGCGCGCGCCCGGCCGCAATTCGCTCGCCAAGCGTGTTGCTCAAGCGGACTCACGGACCGGACGTAAAGAGCTGATCGACGTCGTCGGGCTCCTCGGCGCGCACGGGTTCGGGTGGAGCGGACTGGAGCGCAACCTCGGAGCGGAAGTAGGCGCCTTCTACGATCTGATCAGGAGGTGCTGCATGCGCGAGCGTCGATGCCTCTGCCCCAAGCAGGCGACCAAGCAGGTCCCACAACCGCAGGCTGACGCGGCTCGGATCAAGGAGGCCGGACTCGAGGTCGTGGTAGTACTGCTTGACCCGCCGACGTTTGGCGGAGTCGATGGAGAATGTGGTCATGATCTCGTCGACTAGCCGGTCACGCCTGACTCCTGCCTTGGTTCGCAGACCGAGCAGCGTCGGCTTGGGCACAAGTGCATGCACGCGGCGGCGAGCGGCCTCGGCGGGGGTCGGAGGGACGGTGACAACAAGAAATGCATCGACCAGCCCCGCGAGGTCAGCGGCGCCATCGCCGGCGCGGTGCAGGTAATCGCGCACGTCAGGTCGATCACCACGCGCATACGCGGCGGCGAATTCGTCAAACAGCGCGGAGACTGTCTCAGGCACCGGCCAACCCTCGAAGTTTCTCGTGCCCCCGATGCAGTGCCTGGTCGATGGCGTTACGTGTCACACCCTCGCTCGCTGCGATCTCGGTAATGTCAACGCCCTCGAGGTAGCGCAGCACGAAGATGCGCCGCTCTCTCTCGGTGAGTTCTGCAAACAGGCGCTCAAGGGTGAGACGCTCCTCAATCTCAGTGAGGCCGCCGGCTGTTGGCGAGTCCCAGTCCTCAAGCGGATCAGGCTGGGCCGCTTCACCGAAGGACTCCCTAATCGTCCAGCCGATCACCTGATGCACGACCACGCGAAACGGCGCCCCATAACGCTTGCCAGAGCTGAGTTCTTTCCACAGACGAAACAGCACGCGTTGCGCAACGTCCTGCGCCTCCTGCTCGTTCCAGATCCTCGCTCGGCAGCGCCCGTCGATCGTCTCCACGTAGCGAGCCAGCAGGCCTTCAAGATCGCCCGTATCCCGTAGCCGAGTGTCCTCGGCATCCCAGTCGTCGTGGCTCGGTGAAGTGATAGCCGGAGGCAGATCCCCATCTTATGCGCCGCAGACGTAAGAGCCCGCGCATTTGGACGCGACTTCCCAACAGACCCCCGAAGGAGCCACGCCATGATCGAGACCTCCGTCCAGCTGGGCGACCCGGTAGAGCACCGGGGCATCGTGATCACGCCACTGTTTCCACGCCGTGCACCGCAGGCTGCCTACCTCACCCTCGATGAGGCGCTGCCACTTGGGCTCCGCGTCACTGAGATTGATACGGCCGGATCTGTTCCAGAGCTTGCCGTCGCGAATCCGCTCGGGACCGACGTGTTGCTCTACGACGGCGAGGAACTCATCGGCGCCAAGCAGAACCGGATCCTCAACGTGACCGTGCTCGTCGCCGCCAAGAGCCACACGCGGATCCCGGTCTCTTGTGTGGAGCAGGGCCGCTGGCACGCGCAGTCGGAGGTCTTCAGCGCGGCGTCGCACACCGCGTCTCCGGAGGTCCGCTCGCGCAAAGCCGCGCGGCTTGAGACCGAACCGCTTGCGCGGGGCATTGCCCAGGGCGAGGTCTGGGATGCCGTCGCGCAACGGGTTGCCCGCCACCGCGTCGACTCGCCGACAGCTGCCCAGGCGGACGTGTTTCGTGCTCGCGAGCACGACTTGAGAGAGCTGCGTGAGGCGTTCCCGCTTCTACCCGGTCAGTCCGGTGCATTGCTTGCCTTCGGCGCGGACGCCCTATGCCTCGACTGGGTGTCACGCCCGTCGGCGTTCGCACAGCTGTATCCGAAACTGCTCGACGGCTACCTGCTCGACGCACTCGAGCGCCCCAACGGCGATTCGGCGCCGTCCGAACGGATTGTGGGCTTTGCGTCCGCCCTCTCCCGCGCCGCAGTCGTTCGCCGATCGTCAGCTGGGCGCGGCAGCGATGTCCGTCTGCGCGGCGTTGGCTGCCGTGGTTCGGGTCTCGAGCTGGACGGCGAGCTGCTGCAGTTGTCGGCCTTCAGTGCAGATGATGTGCGCCACGCCCGGATCGCTCGTCCGAGTCAGCGCTCTTAGGCGGGCGCACCCGGAGAAGACGGCAGAAGTCGGTCCAGCCTCACGCTCTCATCGGTCTCAGTCCGCGCGGAGGCCCGAAGCTCCTTTCCGCAGTGCTCGCACCGGCGACATTCGGTGAGAGGTCGGATGCGTGCCGACCGGGGCCGCCTGTTGGCGACGGTTCTACGCGGCACCCTCGCCCGCGCCTATCTCGAGATCATTGTCCGGATCGCCCGCGTACTCCCCGCGAACATCGGAATGGCCGCCGCCTTCTCCGCCAGGTTCTAGCAGTCCACCGCAATAGGGACATGCTGCAGGTCTGTCCTGTCCAGTTCGGGACTCCGCTGGACTCGCTACGTCCCGATCAACGGCCCTCGTAATGATGTGCGAACGGCTCGGATTGCACGTCCCAGTCGGCGGGGTTAGCGGTGTACGTGGCGCGGCGACGCGAACGTCGCCGGGGAGCGAAGAGTTGGAACTGACAACTGAGTGGGTGACCGACCACGTCGGCGCATCTCGTCCGCCGGAAGGAGCCTTAAGCCCCCGAGCATCGCCCTTGACGGAGGGTCCGTCGGGTAGGACGATCGTCGCGATAGAGCCGCCGCTCCCCCTGCGAGATAGGAGTCCGAAATGGCTACCTTCGCGTCGTCGACATGGCAGGACTTGGGGACACCGGGCCCAGGATTGTCGTGCGTCTGGGGAGCTCGAGCCCAGGTCATTAACGACGTGGAAACCGCATTCGTGGTCGACAACAACGGCTACCTCTGGGCCTACGGGCTGAATCTTGGATGGTGTTACCTCGGCAGGCCGCACCTGACACCCCTAGGGTTGGGCGCTGGCACGGTCGATCGGGGCGACTCCTGCCACGTATTGGTGCTCGACGAGAAGGATGACCACCTCCGCGATTGTGTGGTCACGGGATTGTGGGCCAACAACAGCCCGACGTTCGGATCATGCACTTGGGCCGACAAGGGACGTCCCAAGCAAGACGTGCTAACCGACCCGTTCGGCACGGAGACGGTGGGCGATGTATCGCACTCCTTTTTCATTGGTTGTCATGGCGGGATCTTTCGCCATTGGGAGAACTGGGCCACAGGAGAGAGGAATTGGGAGTACGAGACCGGCCTCGCCGCCCAGGAGGGCGAACCGCTGACCTCGCTTAGCCCATATGGCGGCGGCGCGATCGGCACGTGTGTAACCGACGACAACGTGCACGCCATATTTACGATTGGTGATGGTGTCTGGTCACGGTCTGGGGATGGCTCGAACATAAACTCCTGGCTTCACACGCATGACTTGGGAACGGGTCCCGGCGACGCATTCGTCGGCTCCGGAGAAGACTTCGGAGCCTCGTCCATCGGGGGCAATGCAGCCAGGTTCCTGCGCAATGGCGTTCCGAGTGCCCTGATGGTTGTGGGCTACGTCGGTCCCTTCGAGAGCGCCCCAGGGTCTGACAGGATCTGGGTGCATTGGAGAGATCCCGTCGGCGTGGAAGTCTGGTGGGGCGGGTGGAAATGGGCTGACATCACTCCACCGCTCCCCCTGTTCCAGTGGACAGGCATAGTCCAGTCAATCGTCATCGGTGGCACCAGTCTGTGGGTACTTGCCAAGCTAACGTCGTTTGCAGATGCACCGTATTTGCATCCCGACGCCAGCCGGTGGTGGGTTAGCCGCTGGGAGGTGCCAGGCAGTTCTACGAGCGACGAACCGTTCGCCGCGGGACCCAACACCGGTTGGGGTGTCGATGGACTTCCGGAGGACGCGCCGCCCGTGGACGCCACGGGCATTCAGCAGGTCGGGGCGCTGGCAACCGGTGAGTCACCGGTCTTCTATGTACTTGGCAACGGCCACCTCTATCGCAACGCCGTGAGGGAGAGGTACGAGGGTGAGCGCCTGAACCGGGGCACGGGGCGGGACTTCTAGACCCACCGACTCGTGAGCTTGTGTGGGTGTCCAATACCGACGAACCGGCGAAGAACTTCGCGCCGATCAGCTTTCCGCCAACTCCCGTCGTTGAATGCAATAGGGGCCAAGCCCGAGGAAGCGTGCTCGCTTCGTCAGCGCGCCTCTCGCGCACTGCGGCGCCGTTCGAATTCGCGCCGAGCGTTCGCTCCAGGCTCACCCTCGTGACCGCGCTTCTCCGGTGGTTTGGAAGCTATGTTCGCCGGACTTCCGTGACGATGTGCAGCGGTCTGTCCGTGTCTATCGGCGCGTCGGAGCACCTCCGTAACGCCCTCTTGGCAGCTGGGGCGGCTCGATGGTGGCAACACGGTGGCAACACACCACCCTGCACTAACCGCTAAGCGCTTGGGGGCGAATTGGCCGAAATCGGCTTGTCCTGGTCGGTCAGCGCCAACCACCGCAACCAGCCACAAACGCCGCGGCGTCCTCGTAATGAAGGGGTCCGCGGTTCGAGTCCGCGCGTCGGCTTCGAGAATTTCCTATTCTGACGGCGTTTGCATTGCCGCTTGACTTTGCTCAGGACGTCATGAATCGTCTGGAATACCTGGCCGGCGTTCTCGACTTCGAGGACCTCCAGCGCGCCGCCGTGCGGGTACTCGAGAACGCTCGGCCGTATCGATTCACGCGCGTTTATGTCGATGAGTTTCAGGACGCGAACGCCCTGCAAAGCCGCATCCTCGATGCCCTCGGGGCCGAGCGAACGACGGTTGTGGGTGACGGCTCACAGGCCATCTACGGCTTTCGACACGCCACCGCCGAGCACCGAACAGCACTGTGACGTCTGGCTGCTGACCGAGGTGCATCACCGCCTCGAGTTACCTGACCGCTATCGGTCGCGCCGCTCCTCGCGCAGCTCGTGCTTCATCGCCAAGCCGCGGGCTTCGGGTTGCTGCTGTCGGCGATGGCCGCGGGCGCGCTGGTCGGAGCCGCGGCCCTCACCTTCGCCGGCGAGCCGTCCGAGCGCCGGCTCGCGGCGGCAGGCGGCGGACTCGGCTGCTGCCTGATCGCGCTCGGGCTCTCGAGTTCGTATCCGCTGAGTGTCGCGCTCATGGCAGTCGCTGGGGTCGCAGGAGCAGCGTTTACCGTCAGCGCGAACACCCGACTCCAGCTGCTGAGCCCGCCACAGCTGCGCGGCAGGCTGCTGAGCGTGCTCGTTCTCCTCATGGGCGGCACCACCCCGATCGGCGGGCTGCTCCTGGGCCAAGCAGCCGAGCACCTCGGGGTCAGCGCGGCGATCGCACTGTTCGGCGCCCTCTGTGTCGCCTCGATAGTCGTCGTTGCGCTGTTGCGGGCCCGTGCAAGTCGCCCCGGGTGACGACGTCGACTCGGACCGCGGCGGTCCCGGGACGATGGTGCCCCGCCGAGCGATTGCGCCGATACGCCGGCGCTGACGCGATCGACTCCCCTGGGGTGCCGTGATCGCCAGGCGCGGGCTCCGGGATTACCCCGCATACACTCACAAGATTCACGGATGTGGCCGCTGCCGCCCGGGAGGAGAGTCGGGCAGGAGCCGGCCGAACACAGCCTCGTCGCGGGGATGGGCGCCGCCGGCCGAAGTGAGCTGACCGAGCCTCGTGACCACGACGGCACGTCATACAGCGGACCTGCTGACCGGCGAGTCGCCGCTTGACACCGAAGCGCAGCAGCCGTCGGCGACGGACGTCGTGACCCCCCATGCGCGGCACAGCAACCGGGAGGACAGACGATGAGTGCCGGCCTGATCGCCGACATCAGCATCTTCGTGCTGAGCATCCTGGTCGGGTTTGAGGTGATCTCAAAGGTGCCGGCCATCTTGCACACGCCGTTGATGTCGGCAGCGAACTCGATTCACGGCATCGTGCTGGTCGGCGTCATGATCAGCGCCGCCGCGGCCCATTCGACCGGCGGCTACGTCCTGGCCTTCATCGCGGCCGTCCTGGCCGCGATGAACGTGGTGGGCGGCTACCGCGTCACGGGCCGGATGCTGCAGATGTTCCGTGCGCGGCCCGCCCTCGGTGACTCTGAGACGACTCCGGAGGCCCGGCGGCCATGAGCACCATCCAGGCCATTGTGGCGTTCTGCTACCTCGTGGCGGCGGTCGGTTTCGTCGTCGGACTTCACCTCATGAACTCCCCGGCGAGCGCCCGGCGCGGCAGTCAGGTATCGGCCGCCGGGATGGCGCTCGCGGTTGTCGCCACCGTCGTCATCGTGGTGCACGAGGGCAGGATCACGACCGCCGGTTGGGTGGTCCTCGCTGCCGGCACCCTCGTCGGCGCGGCGATCGGGCTGGGGGCCGCGGACAGGGTGCGGATGACCGCCGTCCCCCAGCTGGTGAGCCTGTTCAACGCGGCAGGGGGCGGCGCCGCGGCCCTGATCGCAATCGCCGACTTCGTCCGCCGCACGGGCGACCTGCACGGCACGATCGGATCGCGCACTGGCGTGGCCATCGTGCTCGACGTCATCGTCGGTGGAGTGACCTTTACGGGCTCGCTCGTTGCCGCCGGCAAGCTTCAGGGCTGGGTCACCGGGAACCCGGTCGTGTTTCCGGGAGCCCGGGCGCTCAACGCGGCGCTCGCCGCGCTCGCGGTCGCGGGCGGGGCGTATCTGATCTTCGGCTCGGACTCCGGCGTGGTATTCGCGGTCGTCACCGCCGTCGCGCTCATCCTCGGCGTGACCATGGTGATGCCGATCGGCGGGGCCGACATGCCGGTGGTGATCTCGCTGCTGAATGCCCTCACCGGCACGGCGGTGGCCATGGCCGGGTTCGTGATCGACAACTCGGCACTGATCATTGCCGGTGCCCTCGTCGGCGCGTCCGGCGGCATCCTGACCAAGCTCATGGCCGACGCCATGAACCGCTCGATCGTCAGCATCGTGATGGGAGGGTTCGGCACCGGTGATGCGGGGTCCGGCACCGCTGCCGGACCGGACGGCAACGTCCATCAGCTGACGGCAGACGGCGTCGCCGCCCAGCTCGTCTCCGCCGAGAAGGTCATCATCGTGCCGGGGTTCGGTCTGGCCGCTGCGCGGGCGCAACACGCGGTGCGGGCGCTCGCCGATCTCCTCGAAGACCGCGGCGTCGAGGTGTCGTTTGCCATCCACCCCGTAGCCGGGCGCATGCCTGGCCACATGAACGTGCTGCTGGCCGAGGCCGACGTCCCGTACGACATGCTGAAACCCATGGAGGACATCAACGCGGAGTTCCCGCGAACCGACGTCGCCCTGGTGATCGGCGCTAACGATGTGGTGAACCCCGCCGCGCGCCGACCCGGTAACCCCATCTCGGGTATGCCGATCCTCGATGTCGACCAGGCTAAGAGCGTCATCGTGATCAAGCGCTCGATGGGCCGCGGCTACGCCGGCCTCGACAACGAACTCTATGTCGACCCGAAGACGGGCATGTTCTTCGCCGATGCGAAGGCGGGCCTGGAGGAAATCCTCGCCGCGGCGGATGCGCTCGTCGGAGCGTGGTGACGGACGCGTCGCACACCAGGCCATGCCGATCGTTGTAGCGCATGCAGAATGGGACGACCGTGCACACGCGGTCGGCATCGCGTGGACGGCCCCGGTCGCCTCGTCGCACGACAAGACTCCGGCCCGCTGCCTTCGGTGCGGGTATGCGTGGCCGGCCCGCCGGGGTCAGCGGTTCGAATCCGCTCGTCGGCTCTTCCCCCGTCACCGGCATAGATCCGCTCATCAACGGCGATCTCGTCGACGTATGGCTCGACCGAAGCCCCTTGCCGAACCGGCAGCAGCTACCGAATTCAAGCGTCGGATCATTACCGCGGCCCCGACCGCGCCGCGACGGACTTCGACAGGCAAGCTCCCTGAGGAGTATTGATGACGAGAAGGCGGCCCAACCGGCGGTCGCCCTGGTTACGGCCGGGAGGGTGCCTGGTCTCGATGAAGCGGCGTCCGTCGAGTATGCCGCGGCAGCCAAGGCGGGGTGCCGTCGAGCAAAGCACTGGCTCGCCTGCCGGAGATCGCGCCCTCAGCCTCCCTCGTCCAATGATGGACTGGCGGGTCAAAGGCCGTGACCTATCGTGAGCGAGATCGGAATCATCAATGGCAAATGAACAATCGCCGGTCGAGCCCGACGCGGGACCGCCCGAACGAGGGTGGAGTGTTGCGCCACCGGAGTCGCCGGAGGTTCGACCACTGCTCGGCGAGTCGCAACTCAACACGTTGCGGCGCTACGGCACCGAGTCGGCGATCAAGGCGGGAGACCTGTTGTTCGCCGACGGTGACGAGAGCTATGACCTGATCGTCGTTCTCGACGGAAGCGTCGAGATCGTCGAGCACTACGGGATGTCGAACCAGACCCGGATCATCGGCTACGGCCCACGGGAGTTCCTGGGCGAGAAGGGCCTCGTGACCGGTCAGCGGGCGTTCCTGACTGCGGTCGCAACGGAAGATGGCCGCATCCTGCGGGTCGGCGTCGAGCAACTGCGAGTGATCATGGCCGAGGAAGCCGACCTCAGCGAGTACCTCCTGCGCGCGCTGCTCGTTCGCCACGTCAGATTGACCCAGCGGGGCTCCGGACTCACCCTGGTTGGCTCGCGCTTCGATCCCAACACTCGGAGGCTGCTTGAAGTGCTCGCTCGGAACCGACTGGCATTTCGATGGCTCGAGCTGGAGGGGATGGCTGAGGCGGAGCAGGTGCTGCGCCAATTCGACGTCCCGGTCTCGGATCTGCCCTTGGTCATGGGCCCGGGTGGATCCCTGCTGTTCAACCCCACAAACCGGGCGCTTCTTGACGCTCTCGGCCTCGCTTCCGCCCCAAAGAGCGATCGGACCTACGTCTGCGACCTCCTGGTCGTGGGCGGTGGTCCTGCGGGCCTCGCGGCTGGGGTGTATGGGGCGTCTGAGGGGCTGAACACCGTCCTCGCCGAGGACACCGCCATCGGGGGCCAGGCCGGCACGTCGTCGCGTATCGAGAACTACCTCGGGTTCCCGGCTGGCCTCTCGGGTGAAGAGCTCGCAGCACGGGCGGCGCTCCAGGCTGAGAAGTTCGGGGTCCTGATCAAGCTGGGTGCGCGAGCAGCCTCGATGTTCTCCGATGGCTCCACCCATCACGTACGGCTCGCAGACGGCGAGGTGGTTTCCGCAAGGTCGGTCATCATTGCGACCGGGGCTCGCTACAACCGCCTCCCCTTGGACCGCCTGGCGGAGTTCGAGGGCGTTGGCGTCTACTACGCCGCGACCCATACGGAGGCTCAAGCCTGCTCGGGAGGACCTGTGGTGATCGTTGGCGGGGGGAATTCGGCAGGACAGGCCGCGTTGTTTCTTGCTCGGACCTGCACTCACGTGCAGCTGGTCATACGCGGGGAGGACTTGGCCCACTCCATGTCGCGGTACCTCATCGACCAAATCGCGCGTGATTCCCGCATCGCAATATCCGCGCACACCGCGGTCGTTGGCTTGGTCGGAGATCGGCGGCTCGATGGTGTTGTGTTACGGGACAGTCAATCCGGACGGTCGCGCACTCACCCGAGTTGCGGGCTGTTCGTGTTCATCGGTGCCACGCCGTGCACCGAATGGCTGGATGGGCAGCTCGCGGTCGACGAACATGGCTTCCTGCTCACCGGAAATGACGTCCCCCTGAGCGCCCTTGACCAGCCGGGCCAGCCGCCCCTCCTGCTTGAGACGAGCCGGCCGGGGGTGTTCTGCGTCGGCGACGCGCGAAGTCGGTCAATCAAGCGGGTCGCGACTGCCATTGGGGAGGGTTCGATGGCCGTCCGACTCGTGTTCGATCGTCTTGAAGCGACGGGAGCAGCCATCGGCGACCCAGCCGGCGCCGACGCGTGAGCTCGGCGCTGTATCGCCGCCCGGACGGTTGAGAGCACATCTCGGCTCGCTGACGGCTGTCACGCTTGCGCGTCAGGTGGGCATCGCCGAGCGTGAGATCCCCGGTCCGGATGAGAGCTTCGACCTGCCCCCAGTGAGCAGATCGAATCTGCGTGCGCGTTCGGCTCGAGCGTTGCGAACATCAACAAGCCTGAGACGGAGGACTCCGCGGCCGCGGAGTCCTGATCGCTCGAGACACTCTCGCCGGGTCAGGAGTCCGGACGACAGGCGACCGCATTCGGGCCCCGTCCCGAAAGCGCTCGGAAGCGCTGCTCGCTCTGGAGCGAGCTCACCAGGTTGGGGCGTCACCTGACGGGCGCGGAGCGGCTGCATCCTCCGAGCCCGCGAACGCTCCGCGTACACGGGGCCGTCCAGACAGGTCTACGTGAAAGCACAGGCGCCTGCCTCAATGCGGGCACGTGCCGAGATCACCGTCGTCTATATCCCCCTTCGCTCGACCCGTTTGGACACCCTTCGGGGCTCTCGTAATGAAGGGGTCCGCGGTTCGAATCCGCGCGTCGGCTTAGCCTTCACTGAGGAAAGCACCTGCAAAACCACATCTTGCGTCTTCCCGTCCCTGACGACACGAAATGCCGCAAGACACCTCGAAGGGGCACCGAATGGAACCAGAATGGAACCAGCGGAGTCGTTTGCGGTGAAGTTCCTCGGACGCTGTCGTGCGGCGATCTCGACGGTCCTGTCGTTGGACGCCGGCGGGCGGGCCAAGGCCGGCGTGACGGAGCGTGAGTGGTGCGGTCTGCAAGACCGCCATGAGTCGGTTCGATTCACGCGCATACCGGCACCGGTCACCGGCCCGTAAGCGTCAGTCCCGGGTCCTCCTACTTGATTGACGATCAGATCAGCATCGACAAGGCCACAAGGCCCCGTGGACGGCACACCGCCGCCCGAGCGGGCTCTGTCGGTGCGTGCCGGAACGGCCGATGCGGCGCCAAGTCGCGTCGGGCTCGCGCCACCGGCCTCCCGCGCTGGCAATCCGACGCTCAGCGAGGACTTGTTGTCCGGTGATCCGGTACTGATGCCGACGGTCTGTACTTTCGACTAGCGGAGTTCGAAGAAACCCATGCTATGGACGGGCCGCGCCCGGGCCGGGAGATCACCAGAGGACGTCCGTCATGCGATGCAGGTTCAGCGCCCTCTTACGAGACGGCAGCCGCCTCTTCGGCATCGTGCTTCTGCTCCTCGTAGGCGCTTTGGCGGTCACCACGCATCCGCCGGTTGCCCACGCGGCGGTCAGCACGAGCTATCCGAACGCCGTGTTCTCCGACGGGTTCGAGTCGGGCTCGCTGAGCGCGTGGGATCCGAATCCGAGCGGCACCATCTCGGTCGTCGCCGGCGCGGCGCATAGCGGAGCCTTCGGTGCCCGTCTCGCCAACTCGGCGGGGCAGGCCAGCGTGATGACGAAGACATTCGGCTGGCCACTTCCCGATTCGTCGGTTGGTTTCTGGGTCAGAGTCGGATCCGCGGCGGGACTGGAGTCAGTAGCCCAGGCGCGTGATCAATCCTCAAGCGCGATCTTGTGGGCACTCCTCTACGACCCCACCCAGCGGGCGTTCTGGTTCTACCCGCGCCGGGGATCGGCGAGCACCGAGATCTTCACCGGCGCCAACACGGCGCCACTCAATACGTGGCTGCACATAGAGGTTCGCTATACCGCAAGCGCGACGGGCGGCGCGCAGCTCTACATCAACGGGCAGACGCAGACCGGCTGGGGTGTCAGCGGGGACTACACCACCACGCAGGAACTCCAGAAGATCGAGCTCTCCAACGATGTGTCGAACACGACCGACGTCGATGACGTCACCGTCGCGACTCCCGCTCCCACGCCGCCGGATGCACCGACCGGTGTTACCGCGCAACCTGGAGACGCCTCGGCGGCGGTGGCCTGGACCGCGCCGCTGAACAACGGCAATGCGCCGATTACGGGCTACCAGATCACGCCGTATGTCGGCGGAGTCGCGCAGACCCCAATCCAGACCGGGTCGAGCAGCACGATGTTCGTCGTAGGCGGATTGACCGTCGGCACCTCGTACACCTTCACGGTCACGGCCGTCAATCAGTATGGGAGCGGCCCGCCCTCCGCGCCGAGCGGGCCGATCACGGCAACCCACACGAATGCAGTCGCGTTCGAGAACTCGCTGCCCGGCGACCCCAGTTGGGGGGACTTCGCAGCACCACCCGACCCGACCGGGATCAGCGGGTACGCGTCAACGGCGAGCGTCCGCGCTGGCGACAGCCTCGACCTCTACACCACGACGACGGCCTCCAGCGTGAAGATCGATGTCTTTCGGATGGGGTGGTACGGGGGCGCGGGGGCGCGGCTCGTGCAGTCAGTGGGCACGTTCCCAGGCGCCAACCAACCTCAGGCGACTCCAGACCCGGCGCTCGGCACCGTCACCGAACACTGGGCGAAGACCACCTCCCTGACCATCCCGCAAGGGTGGACATCCGGCGTGTACCTCGTGCGGCTCTTGGCATCGAACGGCTACGGCGGGTTCATCACCTTCGTCGTACGCGACGATTCCGGCACCGAGCCGATCCTGTTCCAGGCCAGCATCACGACCTACCAGGCATACAACGCCTACGGCGGCACCAGCCTCTACAACAACAACACCGACGGTTCGATCTACAAAGCGCCGCACGCCATGAAGGTGTCCTTTGATCGGCCGTACCTGAACGGAAATGGCGCCGGCCAATTCCTCTCCTTTGAATACCCGATGCTGCGCTGGCTCGAACAAAATGGCTACAACGTGGCCTATACGACCGACGCCGATACCGACATGGGAACCGTGCCCTTAACCAATCACCGTGTATTCCTCTCGGTGGGACACGACGAGTACTGGTCGAAGGGGATGCGCGATGCCGTGGTGGGTGCGATCGCCTCCGGGGTCAACGTCGCGTTTTTCGCCGGCAACGAGAGCTACTGGCAGGTGCGCTTCGAGCCGAACGCCGCGGGAGCTCCCGATCGGGTGATGGTCGGCTACAAGGACTTCGCCAACTGCGCCTGCGCACCCGGCCCCGACCCGGTCTGGAACGTCAACAACTCGGTGCTTACCGGGTTGTGGCGCGACCCACAGGTGAATCGGCCCGAAGAGCAGATGATGGGTGTGATGTTCGGTGGTGAGACGTTCAACTCACCGTATGTCGTTGAGAACGCATCGAGCTGGGTGTACGCGGGGACGGGTTGGACAAACGGTACGAGCGTTCCGGGCATCGTCGGCTACGAGTACGACCACTACTTCGGCGATGCGAACACGCCCGCGAATATCACGCTCTTGTCGAATTCGCCGCTGACGAACACCGAGAACGGCCAGCCGGATACCGCGAACTCAACGCTGTATACCGCTTCGAGCGGCGCTCAAGTCTTCGCCGCCGGAACGATTCAGTGGAGCTGGGGCCTCGACGGGTTCGGCGGCAGCGGCATGGTGAACGCGGGAGTTCAACGGGTGACGTCGAACATCCTCGCGCGGTTCACAGCTCCCGCTGGGTCGACAACGGTGCCCGGCGCGCCCACCGCAGTCACCGGGACGCCTGGCAACGGCACGGTCGCCCTGGGCTGGAGCGCGCCGGCATCCAACGGTGGCAGCCCGATCACCGGCTACCGCATCACGCCATACATCGGCACCACGGCCCAAACCGCGATCCTGACTGGCTCGACGGCCACCAGCTACACGGTCACGGGCCTTGCCAACGGCACCGCCTACACCTTCACCGTGGCCGCCATCAACGCCAACGGCACCGGTGCCGCCTCGAGCGCGTCGGCGCCGATCACCCCGTCGGCGGTGCCCGGCGCGCCCACCGCAGTCACCGGGACGCCTGGCAACGGCACGGTCGCCCTGGGCTGGAGCGCGCCGGCATCCAACGGTGGCAGCCCGATCACCGGCTACCGCATCACGCCATACATCGGCACCACGGCCCAAACCGCGATCCTGACTGGCTCGACGGCCACCAGCTACACGGTCACGGGCCTTGCCAACGGCACCGCCTACACCTTCACCGTGGCCGCCATCAACGCCAACGGCACCGGTGCCGCCTCGAGCGCGTCGGCGCCGATCACCCCGTCGGCGGTGCCCGGCGCGCCCACCGCAGTCACCGGGACGCCTGGCAACGGCACGGTCGCCCTGGGCTGGAGCGCGCCGGCATCCAACGGTGGCAGCCCGATCACCGGCTACCGCATCACGCCATACATCGGCACCACGGCCCAAACCGCGATCCTGACTGGCTCGACGGCCACCAGCTACACGGTCACGGGCCTTGCCAACGGCACCGCCTACACCTTCACCGTGGCCGCCATCAACGCCAACGGCACCGGTGCCGCCTCGAGCGCGTCGGCGCCGATCACCCCGTCGGCGGTGCCCGGCGCGCCCACCGCAGTCACCGGGACGCCTGGCAACGGCACGGTCGCCCTGGGCTGGAGCGCGCCGGCATCCAACGGTGGCAGCCCGATCACCGGCTACCGCATCACGCCATACATCGGCACCACGGCCCAAACCGCGATCCTGACTGGCTCGACGGCCACCAGCTACACGGTCACGGGCCTTGCCAACGGCACCGCCTACACCTTCACCGTGGCCGCCATCAACGCCAACGGCACCGGTGCCGCCTCGAGCGCGTCGGCGCCGATCACCCCGTCGGCGGTGCCCGGCGCGCCCACCGCAGTCACCGGGACGCCTGGCAACGGCACGGTCGCCCTGGGCTGGAGCGCGCCGGCATCCAACGGTGGCAGCCCGATCACCGGCTACCGCATCACGCCATACATCGGCACCACGGCCCAAACCGCGATCCTGACTGGCTCGACGGCCACCAGCTACACGGTCACGGGCCTTGCCAACGGCACCGCCTACACCTTCACCGTGGCCGCCATCAACGCCAACGGCACCGGTGCCGCCTCGAGCGCGTCGGCGCCGATCACCCCGTCGGCGGTGCCCGGCGCGCCCACCGCAGTCACCGGGACGCCTGGCAACGGCACGGTCGCCCTGGGCTGGAGCGCGCCGGCATCCAACGGTGGCAGCCCGATCACCGGCTACCGCATCACGCCATACATCGGCACCACGGCCCAAACCGCGATCCTGACTGGCTCGACGGCCACCAGCTACACGGTCACGGGCCTTGCCAACGGCACCGCCTACACCTTCACCGTGGCCGCCATCAACGCCAACGGCACCGGTGCCGCCTCGAGCGCGTCGGCGCCGATCACCCCGTCGGCGGTGCCCGGCGCGCCCACCGCAGTCACCGGGACGCCTGGCAACGGCACGGTCGCCCTGGGCTGGAGCGCGCCGGCATCCAACGGTGGCAGCCCGATCACCGGCTACCGCATCACGCCATACATCGGCACCACGGCCCAAACCGCGATCCTGACTGGCTCGACGGCCACCAGCTACACGGTCACGGGCCTTGCCAACGGCACCGCCTACACCTTCACCGTGGCCGCCATCAACGCCAACGGCACCGGTGCCGCCTCGAGCGCGTCGGCGCCGATCACCCCGTCGGCGGTGCCCGGCGCGCCCACCGCAGTCACCGGGACGCCTGGCAACGGCACGGTCGCCCTGGGCTGGAGCGCGCCGGCATCCAACGGTGGCAGCCCGATCACCGGCTACCGCATCACGCCATACATCGGCACCACGGCCCAAACCGCGATCCTGACTGGCTCGACGGCCACCAGCTACACGGTCACGGGCCTTGCCAACGGCACCGCCTACACCTTCACCGTGGCCGCCATCAACGCCAACGGCACCGGTGCCGCCTCGAGCGCGTCGGCGCCGATCACCCCGTCGGCGGTGCCCGGCGCGCCCACCGCAGTCACCGGGACGCCTGGCAACGGCACGGTCGCCCTGGGCTGGAGCGCGCCGGCATCCAACGGTGGCAGCCCGATCACCGGCTACCGCATCACGCCATACATCGGCACCACGGCCCAAACCGCGATCCTGACTGGCTCGACGGCCACCAGCTACACGGTCACGGGCCTTGCCAACGGCACCGCCTACACCTTCACCGTGGCCGCCATCAACGCCAACGGCACCGGTGCCGCCTCGAGCGCGTCGGCGCCGATCACCCCGACCGTCGGGTCGTCGGGGTACGCCACGACGGTGTTTGCTGACGGCTTTGACTCCGGCACCTTGAGCGCCTGGAACGGGAACGCCGGCAATGGATCGGCGGTCGTGAGCACCGCCGCTGCCCATACCGGCAGCTTCGGTCTGCGACTGACTAACACCTCAAGCACGCTCGATGTCGTGGTCAAGCAACTGGCCGCGGCGCTGACCGACAGCTCCACCGGTTTTTGGGTACGGCTGTCGGCAACCAGCGGGCTCCAGACGGTCGCGCAGGCACGCGACCAGACCAGCAGCCACCTGCAGTGGGCACTGCTCTATGACGGCACCCACAACGGTCTCTACTTCTACCCCTACAAGGGTTCGACCAGTACCGAGATCTATACCGGCAACGGCACCGCGCCCGCGAACACCTGGCTCCACATCGAGATCCACTACACCGCCACCAGCACCGGTGGGTCGGTCCTGTACATCAACGGCCAGACCCAACCGGGCTGGAGCGTCGCCGGCAACTACACCACCACCACCAACTTCCAACGGCTGCAACTGTGGAACGACACCACCGCGACCACCGACTTCGACGACGTCACCATCGCCGCGCCCTGATCGACACAACCCGCACAGACCGTGCCCCGCGCAGCGATGAACATCACCGCAGGGACACCCAGCACGGCACCGTCGCCCTGGGCTGGAGCGCGCCGGCATCCGACGGCGGCAGCCCGATCACCGGCTACCGCAGCCTGCCGGGCGACATCGGCTTGTTCTGGACGCTCGGCGCTATTGACCACAACCAGCCACAACCACCGCGGCGACCTCGTGATGAAGGGGTCCGCCAGCCACCGGATATCGGCCGAATCTGCGCACCTGCCGCTATCCAGAGACGTTCGCGCAGGTCGCGTAGGCCCACAGGTCCTCTGAGTTACCGGTGTTGTTGTGGACAGTGACAAGCCATTGCGAGTTCGACACCGGATACGACGCGATCACGTCGGTCCCGTTGCCGCCATCGGCGACCTCTCCGCCTCCGATGACTTGAGTCGTACCGGGGCATGTCGCGGTCGTTGGGCCCGACGTGCCGGCTGAAATCGTGTTCATCGCCGACAAGACGCGCGTAAAGCCCTGCAATCCGCCGGCAGGACCTTGGACGCCCTGAATACCCTGGACACCCTCCGGCCCGCGCGGGCCGATCGCGGTCGAGAGGGCAACCTTCACCGACCGCAGGCCCTTGCGACACGACCCGTTGTTGCTGAGGACGAGCGCCGACTTCGATGTCAGGCACGCCTTTGCATATTGGGGAGTCGAGGTGGTAGCAGAGGCCAAGCCCCAGCCCAGCCCGACGAGGCTCACAGCGGCGAGGCACACCGCCGCTAGACGCAAGGGACTGTTCATGTCTGATTCTCCAGGACGACGGGTCAGCGTTGCGAGTTGCGTTCACCCTGCGCGGCACAGGCGCCGGGCTCAGCGCACGAGTCATATCGGCGCGCAGGGCGCTCCGCCCGAGGGTTCACGCCGAGACCCGTGTCCGACCTGCTGAAGCAGGGGCTCAGTCGCCGTGCCCTCATGGACCTCCTCGGCGGCCTACGCGAGGTCCGGGCACCGCCGCGACCGACATAGACGACGGCTAGGGTGGGCTACCCGCGGGGACTGACGGCCGAGACACGTCTCATGACGCCCGAGCCGACCCGTTCACCGGGTGTGATCAGGTCGTTTGCCGGTCACAGGTGGTACCAGCATGGCAACACAACACCCTGCAACAGCCGCAAGACGCTTGGGGGCAAAACCGCCGAAATTGGCGTGTTGTAGCCGTTCAGCGCCATCGACCACAACCAGCCACAAACGCCGCGGCGTCCTCGTAATGATGGGGTCAGCGGTTCGAATCCGCTCGTCGGCTTTTCCCCCGTCACCGGTGCTGAAGGGGTCAGTGCCCGACTGGCGAGACGGCGACGGAGCACCTGTGGACCAGCGTCGGGCCCTCGCCGGCGGTCCTCACGGAATGGGTTTGCGCGCGAGCGCGAACAGCTTCATGAAGTCGTACGTCCAGCCTCGCGGTCCGGAGCACTCACGCATACGCGCTTCGACCGTCGCAAGCCACGCCGCCACCTCGGGCTCGGCCGGGTCACCGATGATGTGTCCCGCGACGACCCGCATGCGCTCGATGTAATCCTCGACGGGAACGTGGCGCGTGCGGCGCTCCATCCAGATGTCGATCGGCTCGAGACCGGCGCTGGTGAGGTAGCCCTCCATCTCGTCGATGTCGCGCAGATTGCCGTCGAAGGCGCCGAGCCAGGCGTAGTTGATCGGCTCGACATTGGCGATGATGTCCCGGTAGGCCTGCTCGCCGCCCTTTCCCGAGCAAAGGATCGCGACGACGCCGCCCGGCTTGAGTGCACGGGCGATCCGCTCGGCGGCGACCCAGCGGTGCTGAAACCAGTGGTAGGCCATGGAGCAGATGGCCAGGTCGAACGATTCCGAGGTGACCGGCATGTCCTCGACGCCGGATTGGACCAGGGTCACCTCGACGCCGCCGAGGTGGCCGAGCTTTGCGTCGAACTGCTCGAGCATGCCCGCCGACGGGTCTACGCCCGTCACCCGAAGTGGTCGAAAGCGATCAATCATGGCCTGGGTGGCCCACCCGGTGCCGCAGCCAACGTCCAATACGTCGTCGTAGCGCCCAGGCGGGATCGACAGGACGAGGCGCTGTGCGCCCTCGATGTTGTAGCGCACCGCACCGTCGTAGTCAGATGCGGACTCGGTGAAGCCACCGGCGATGGTGTCACGGCGTTCAGTCGACATGCACGCATTGTCGCTGATGGCGGGTGGTCATCGCTAGCGCGATCGCGACCGTGCTCTTACAGGGCAGATGGCAGATCGCCTCGGGAATCCTGGAGACTCCTGACACGGACCATCTCTGAACTCCGACCCATCCACCGGTGATAAAGGGGTCAGCGGTTCAAATCCGCTCGTCTGCTGTGCCCCTACGGTTCGGATTCTCCAGGCGGGTTCCGCGTCGTCAGGCCCCGGGCTCGTGGTCGGGTGAGAATGATCTGCGCGGAAGCCACCAGCAACACGATGATGGTGACGATCCGCTCGGTCCTGCCGATCTCTCTGAAGAATGCATACCCCTGAATCCCGATGGCCAGGGCCTGCGCAACGAGGGCCAAGACCACCGCTCGCATTCCGGTTACGGACGCCGGGTTCGCTTCCGTCTTCGGCGCCCCGACCCACGCGGCGAGGGCGATCAGGAGCGCGCCCGCCGTCCAGACGAAGCCATAGCGATTTCCGGACACGACGGCTCGGGCCTCTGTCTCCTGAACCGCAAAGACTGCGTCGGCGACGGACGTGCTGACGATGGCGAGTCCGACCAGCATCCAAGTACTGTCGGGCCTCCAGCCAAGCAGCCCAAACACGCCGAGGACGGCCCCGACGAGCAGCACATCGAGAACCGGGTATATGAAGGCAACGAACGCGGCGAGTACCCCGATCGTCGTGTGCTCTGCCGCGGGCTGGATCACAAGGGCGAACCCGGCGGCCAGCACGAGCAGGGCCACCGCGACGCCGTCCATCCAACGATGAAGCTCGAACTGCGGGACATGCACTCTGATCAAGTAGAACATCCCGACCGCGACCAGCGGGTACCAGGCCAACCAGAAGATGTCTGCGAACGTCGGATACGGTACATCGGTTTGCCCGCCGTACACTGCGCTCCAAGCGGCGCTTCCGACGAACCAGAGCGACAGCGCAATCCCGAACGCCAGCCACGCCCGCCGGGCAGCGGGTTCGAAGGCGGCACGACAGAGGACAAGTGCCGCGCAGACGGCGAGAATCGCATTTTGGACCCAGTCGTCGTAGAACCAATGCGGGCCAGCCACGCCGAAGAGATCGTTGGCCGCCTCGAGCACCATAAGTACCGCTAATACGAGCCACAGGAAGCCGAAGGGGACGGGCACCGAGCGGAGTTCGTCCTTCTGGCTAACGTCGCGCGCGTCCTTCCAGCGCCTGCCTGTGCCCCCGATGCGAGCGAGCGGCAGAGCTTTGCGAAGGGGCCACACTCGCCCCCGGCCCTCATCGATCGAATCAGTCACATCACTCCATGACGTCCACAATCTTCCGCAAGCGGGCTATCGGACGGGACAACTAGCGGAGTCGAGCCCGCGGGCTCGATCCACAGCTGGTTGGACCGGTCAATGACCCGGCCAGATCAACATACCGCCGCCTGCCAGGATGGCGTTCGACAGGACACCGCCCAATGGCGCAACCTCGGGCAGCCAACCGACCTCCGCCCCCTCATCTCGCTGGCCCGCGCCGTGGCGTCCGGGACAACGCGGACGGTCGAACAACTCGGATTGCTGCCGGTTGACCGTACTGCGACTCGCACTGACGACGCACGCACAACTTCACCGGGTGTGATCAGGTCGCTTGCCGGTGTACAGGTGGCAACAGGGTGTCAACACACCACCCTGCACCAACCGCAAAACATCAAGGGGCGAAACGGCCGAAATTGGCTCGTCCTGGTCGATCGGCGCTACGGACCGCAACCAGCCACAAACGCCGCGGCGTCCTCGTAATGAAGGGGTCAGGGGTTCGAGTATGCTCGGGCTTGTTCTCACACGAGGCGTTCTGCCTGCATATCTGGATATTTGGGTGCCCCACGCAGGCATCGCGCCACGGGACTTCGCAGTTCAGCCGGCGGGATCCGAAGACCGCTGTCTGAGTCCCTCTTCGAGCGCCTGAACGAGCGGTGCCCAGTCATATTCGGGCCGGTTCTGTTCCTGCCAAGCGAGTGGTTCGGCGTTCAACGATGTCAACGCGATTTCAATTTCCCGGATCGCCGTGCGTCGAACCATGCTCGGCGCATCCGCGCTCATTACCGCCTCGGAGATGGTGGCGTCGCCCGCCTTCCACGCCGCCGCAGCCGCCGACAGGACGTCCGCCGTAAGGCACTTCATCTGGTCGAGGTTGCCCTCAAGGGCGTCCGCGCAGGCCCGCAGGAAGAACGTCTGATCGGAAACGCCTTCTTCGCGCTCGAGTGCCGGCACAGTCATCCCGTAGAGGACCTTTGCCGAGCGCTCCACGTAGCTCGCGGCCTGAGACTTGACTGACCGAGTTCCCGTCGTACCCGTGATCGCAGCGCTCATCGGGACTCCGGCATCCACGGCGTCGGCCGCTTGGCGCAGCACATCGGCCATTTCGACTTGACGCGCGACGCCGCCTCTGCCGAATAAGCCCATGTCGACTCCCAAGCGCGCAGCGGCTCAGCTGATCGAGAGCCCCCGGAAGGGCGCACGTGGCAGCATAGCTCCAGCCCGACGAACGTTCTCTCGCCCGCCCCTGTCCGCGGAATGCGGCCCATAGGGGACGTTGGACTCGCCTGCGGCCGCGGAAGTGTTCGCGGTTGGCGCATTGGTGT
This sequence comes from uncultured Thermoleophilia bacterium, assembly GCA_963773325.1. Taxonomy (GTDB): domain Bacteria; phylum Actinomycetota; class Thermoleophilia; order Miltoncostaeales; family Miltoncostaeaceae; genus CAITWD01. Next base: position 666,706 of record CAVZAI010000002.1, read on the forward strand.
CCCCACGAGTGGTGCAGAAGCCAGTCCACCGCTGAATGGTGGCCACGGGTGATCTTCGGTTGAACCACCGAGCTCAACCAAGGAGGACCATTCAGTGGCCGTCACCAATGCTGATCTGAATGAGCTGCTGACCCGTTGCGGACGAAAGCGCCGCCGATCGGCTTCGGGGCCTAATCCTGGTAGACGCCGACGATCAGAAGCCATGCGCTCGAGATCATGAAGGGGAAGTTGACCACCATCGCGACAGACGCGACATAGATCCCGGCCGAGTACCCGAGTGCGAGGACCAATGCCCCCACCATCTGAGCGGCGTAGCACGCGGTGCACGTGACCAATCGGCCGACGTGCAATCCGGCCGGGCTCCCCCACGGCGAATCGCGAGGGGCCCTCCTGGCCGAAGGAATCCACGCGTGAGCGCCAGCGTAAGGCGTCGCGAGCCTTTCGCTCGCCGCAGACGCCCGTCACCTCTTCCGTAGGCCGCGGCGCAGCGGCAAGACGATGAGCAGGATGCCGACGATGATCGCCACCGCCCAGACGAGTAGCGCGGTCCCGTGAGCCGATTCGCGGATGCCGAGGATGCCGATTCCGATGAGGACCACGCCGCTGAGGTACTAGACCCAGTGGGGGACTCGGCTGGTCATCGCTCGAGAGTCGCAACGAGGTCCGTGATCACCGCGGGAATCACGGTTCGGACGGGGCTCGGCATCATCGTGCCTCCTCGGCATCGGGGTGCCGGTCCGGTTCTAATGGGCGAGCAAGCACGCGCGCCACATGCCGACGAGCCCCGGGAACCGCCTGCAGCCTTGCGTGCTGCGCCTCGTTAAACCCGAGGAATCCCCCGATGTCCCGTGGTACGTCCACCAAGCCATTGTCGTTGACGTACTGAGCCCGAACGGCGGACGAAGGGGAGTGAGGCCCGCGTAGATCAGGGTGTACTCGGCGACGCTCGGCGCGCAGACCTCTTAATCCCGTGGTCGTAGGTTCGCATCCTGCCGCGCCCACCTCTGAAAGTCCCGTTCCGGCAGGGCTTTCGCACTCTGACTGGGCGCTCGTGTCACATGCGCCGAGTCGGTCTGACACGGTGAGGGACAGGTCCCATACGGTGCGGGCAACGGTGCGCAGACTTGGCGCGGATCGCCACCTTGCGACGCCGGCCGCGTCGCTGGCACCACGTCGGTGTACCGCCGCCAGCGACCGCGCCGGTGGCGGGTGAGTCGTCGATCTACGGGGTCACGGTCAAGTTTGCCGTGGTGGAGTAATCGAAGTTGTAGGTGGGATCAGAACCTGCGGTGCCAAAATGAGGGCTGCCGCCACAGCTCACGAGGCCAAGGTACGACCCCACGGCGAGGGTCGGCGTGTAGGACGACCCGCAGGTCGGCGGCGTCTGGAGGGTCGGAGTGACCAGCGTCCCTCCGGTTGCACTCCCCGTGTAGAGGGCAAACAACACGGGCGGGGCGGGAGACCCGAAGGTGACGATCAGGTCTGCCGGCACGACATAGAGAGTGCCCTTGCCCACCGCAAACGCCTGCTGGACCTGGCTGGCCGCGAAGTAGTTGCTGCTGCCGAGCTGATTGGCGTCGATGGTGCAGGTGCCGACACCGGTGAAGCTGACCACGCCAGCGGAGATCGTGCACGCGGAACTGCTGATGGAGTCGATCGTGAGCGTGATGGGGTTGCCTGACCCGCCGCCGGAGACGCCGGGTGCGTAGGCGGCCCCGGCAACGACCGCCCCGGAAGGGGCTGTCGTGGTGAACGCGAGTGTCTGGGTGAGCTTGACGGCGATGGTCGCCTGGATCTGCGGGGCGGCGGTGTAATCGGTGTTGCCGGCCTGGTTGGCATCGATCACGCAGCTGCCGATGAAATCGAAGCTCAGCGTGACGCCGTCGGCTCCGAGTGAGCAGGCGGCGTTGGTCGTGGTGGGATCGACCGAGTAGACAATCGGCATGCCCGAGCCGCCGCCGGTAGCGCCAGCGGCTGACAGGTTGGAGGTGGTACCCACCGCACCAGAGGTCAGGGCAAAGCCAGTGATCGTCTGAGATGCCTGTACGACCGCAACGGTCTGGGGAGTCCCGTCGGCTGCGGCGTAGTTGGTGCCGGCCGCCACGTGCGCAGTCAGCGAGCAGGTGCCGAGGCCAACGTAGGTCACCTTGTCTGAGCCGTCGACCGTGCACACGCCAGGCGAGTTGGAAGTCACCGATGTGATGCCGTCACCATCGGCCGTGACCGTTGGGGTGAACGATCCGCTGTACGTGCCGCTGCCGGGCAGGTTGTTGATCGACGGCCTCACACCGGCCGATGCCTTCGCGATCACGAACGACGTCGATGCTGCTGAGCGCAGATGGCTGACGTTGCCGCGGAAGGTCGCCGTCACGGTGACGGTCCCCGCAGTGGTGTGGTTTCCGACGTAGACGACCGAGACAGCCTCATTGAACCCGCCCTTACCGGTCACCCGTGCCGAGCATGGCGTCTGCGGTGAACCGCTGTAGGTCACGGTCGTGCAGGCGATCGTCGTCTTGGTGGCGGTTGCCACGAACCGCGCGTGGATCGCTGTCGACTTCTGCACGGTCAACGCGCAGCTCGTGCGCGATGGTGTGCACCCGCCGCCAGACCAGCCGCCGAACCCGGCACCGTCGAGCGGATACTCGACCAGCGTGACGCGCGTGCCGGCAGCGATCCTGATGGTCCGAGTCGCGGTGAGGGTGTAGTGCCCGGTACGACCGTGGTATTTCGTGGTCAACTGGACCTTCCCAGATCCTGCGACTTTGACCGTGATCGCTGGTTTCGACGTGCTCGCGAAGGCCGCACTTGATCCCAGAATGAGCGCCCCAGCGGCGATCAGCGCGACGCAGGCGCGCGGCCAGAGACCGTGGCGACGAAGCATCCGAGCCGGAGTCGGAATGGTGGTCCGGACAACTGGACTCCCTGGGCAGCTTTCGATCACGGCATCTCTTGACAATTGCGACGAGCGGATCACGATCGGCCGAGGCGGTAAAACGGATACTTCTCGGAGGCGTGCACAGGGCATTTCTGCGACGCGCCTTATCGATTCGTTAGTGCGAAATCTGATCCGGGAGGGCGCGAGCGCCTACCCCCGCAAGGGGGGCGTTCCGGCTCGTCCTATCCGATCGGGGTGCCGCCGTCGGTCAACGTTCGAACGGGCTGCTGGGCGGCTGCGGCGGCCCGGTCAGGTCCCACATAGCGGTGTAGAAGCCCAGCCGGCGCGATAGGCGGGGTCGCGTTCGTGTGTGAGCTCTACGCCTATTACGCGCGCACCGAACCAATGTTCAGCAACGTCCTGCGCGATCTCGAGCTCGTCAGCGCCATCCAGCCGGCGATCGGTCCGTTTGTGGACTATCTGGCCGAAGCGGCCGAGGTCCTGGCCGACGGCTGGCCCGCCCGCGGCCGCAGGCGGCGCGTGCTTGACGCCTCGTTGCGCTACGCCCTCGAGTTCAACACGTGGCGCTCGCTCGCAGGCGACAACCCCGTCACCCGAACCGAAGCCGTCCAACTCGTCACCGCACTCGTCTGGGCCGCTGCTGCCCCGCCGCGTCGAGCACCCGTGTCACAAATCGAGGCGGAAAACGAAGATACCCGTCCCGTGACGAGGAACGCGGTCGGCATCTGTCCTCACGCGTGGTGGGGCGCCCATGGCTGTCGCACCGCGGATCCTCTCCCACGAGCTGTGGGAGCGCGGCGAGCCGGTGCTGCCGAAGAGGCGGCGGGGATGACGTCGTCCGGAACGGAGGCGGTCGGCCCACCCGCTCGCCTTCAGGGTTTTACGGGATGAGTCCCTCGGCTTCGACCGTTGTCCGCCAGTAGATGCCCCGCGCGATCACGGAGGCATCCTCTCGGATGCGCAGATCGCGCTGATGGAATCCCAAGGGCGGATCTGTAAGGCCAGGCCCGGGGATGCCCCCGGGACGACTGCCCGGGCCTGGTTCAGCCATCTGCAGCCATAGGGCCCAGTCGCTGAAGAGCGCGGTACATCTGTGCGCCGTTCGGTGCGGGTGGCAACGGCTGCGCAGTCTCGGCGGCGCAAGCCTGGATCAGCATGGCCACTAGCCGCCGCCAAGTCTGGGGGGCCGCGTCCCGTGTGGCCGTGATGACGCCGGCGTTGGCCATGAGGAACATGACGATGTCTTCGGGGGTGAAGTCCGGACGCAGCCGACCCTGCGCCTTGGCGCTGTTGATCAGCTGCACGACGCCGTCATAGCTTCGGTTGCGAGCAGCTTCGAACTGCGGAGCGTTGGGGAACGTCATTGTGAGCACGTCGGTGAAGCCGTGGTCCTCGGCCTGCATTGCGCAGATCCGCTCGACGTAGCCGGTGAACCCGCTCCAGGGGTCGGGATCGCCAAGAGCCTCGGTAACTGCGTCCGCGTACGCCTCCATCTTGGCCTCGAAGGTCGCAGCAATGAGGTCGGCTCGCGAGGGGAACCGACGGTAGAGCGTGGCGATACCGACACCCGCCCGAGCGGCGACGTCCTCGATGGGAGAGTTTAGGCCGCGCTCACGAAATACGATTCGGGCGGCCTCGATGATTCGCTCCCGGTTGCGGGCGGCATCCCGCCGCAGCGAACGCCGCAGCGGTGAGTTGGAGGCCGAGGCGTCGGTCATGTCAATGATCATACACCAAAGTGGAAGACTTCCTCCGCTTATGTGCTAGCCTCGAAGAAATCGGAGACATTCCTCCATTTATCGCCTCTAGGAGCAGCCATGCGTGCAGTCGCCATCACTGAGCAGTCCTCCGGACCCGAGGTCATCGACATCCCGACTCCGACCCCCGGAGATGGGCAGGTGCTGGTGCAGGTGCAGGCATCCTCCCTCAACGGGTTCGATATCGCGGTCGCAAACGGAATGCTTGTCGGGATGATGGAGCACCGCTACCCGGTCGTGTTGGGCAAGGACTTCGCTGGGGTCGTTGAAGCCGTCGGAAAGGGCAGCGACCGGTTCGCGGTCGGCGATGTGGTGTTCGGCGTCGTCATGACCCCGTACGTGGGTGAAGGCGCTCATGCGGAGTACCTCGTCGTCGGCGACCAGTACGGCATCGCCGCGATCCCGGAAGGTGTCGGCGTCGAGGTGGCCGGTGCCCTCGGCCTCGCAGGCGCCGCGGCGCTCGGCGTGCTCGACGCCCTCGATCTGCAGCCTGGAAAGACCGTGCTGGTGGTCGGCGCGACCGGCGGCGTCGGTTCGATCGTCACTGAGTATGCCGCCGCAGCGGGGGCTCGGGTCATCGCCACAGCACAGCCGGGGACCGAGGCCGCGTTTGTCCGCGAGCACGGAGCCACCGACGTCGTCGATCCCCAGGGCGACCTCGCCGCCGAGGTCACCTCGATCGCGCCGGCCGGTGTCGACGCCATCGCGCACCTCGCCGGCGAGCCGAGCGCGTTGCTCGGTCTGCTCGCGCCCACCGGCCGTCTCGCGTCCACCCTCGGCTTCGGGGCCGAGCAGCACCCGTCCGCCGTCGCGGTCATGGCCAACCCCGACGCCGCGACCCTCGAGCGCCTAGCGCGTGACGTCGCCGGCGGGCGGGGGCGGATCACTATTTCCGCCACCTTCGCCCTTGCCGACGTCCCCGCTGCCGTCGCCGCATTCCCGCAGGGCACGCTTGGCAAGCAATCGGTCCGGATCAGCTGAGGGGGCGCGGCGCAGGTGCGGGTCGCAGTGTTCGGAGCTACCGGAAGGATCGGTCGACTCTCGTCACGAACACCTCCTCGGACTAGCGATTGTTGGGTGCCATTTGGCAACTCGTGTCACGCAAATCCTGGACGCGCGCAGGTCGCGGATGGCGCTTAAGATGACCACTGAGCGGCGGCCAGCCATTGCTCGGCACATGACCACGAGCCGCTGACAACTCGGTGGTACCGCCCCATGCCAACGGCTGAGATCCTGTGGTCGCCCGCGCCTGACGCACGAGAGCGCACCCGTATCGGTCGGTATCAGCGGTGGCTGGACGAGAACCGCGGGGTCCGATTGGCGACTTATGACGATCTCTGGCGGTGGTCGGTCGACGACCTCGAGGGGTTCTGGACCTCGATCCGGGATCACTTTGGGGTCATCGACCACGGCCGACCGGGAGCCGTCCTGGCCCAGTCGACGATGCCCGGTGCCGAGTGGTTCCCCGAGGCACGGCTGAACTACGCGGAGCACGCGCTCCGAAACGGTGGGGAGGGCGTGGTGGTGCGGGCCGAGTCACAGACCAGGGGGCCCTCGGCGCTCTCGGGAGCGGCGCTGCGGGATCTTGTGGCGCGCGCGGCCGAAGGACTCCGCCAGCTCGGCATCAAGCCGGGGGACCGCGTGGCCGGGTACGTCCCCAACATCCCCGAAGCCCTCGTGGCGTTCCTGGCGGCGGCCAGCCTCGGCGCGATCTGGACCTCGTGCCCACCGGACTTTGGCCCGCGCGCCGTGATCGATCGCCTCAGCCAGGTCGACCCCACCGTGTTGCTCGCCGTCGACGGCTATTGCTACGGCGCGCAAGCCTTTAGCCGGCTCAGCGAGCTCGTCGCAATCCGTCGGGAGCTGCCTTCGCTCCGCGCGGTGGTGCTCATCCCCTACCTGGACGAGGCCGCGAAGGTCGAGGACGCCGTGCCATGGAGGGAACTCGTGGCCCATCCGGCCCCCCTCACCTTCGCGGCGCTGCCCTTTGCCCACCCGCTCTACATCCTGTTCTCGTCGGGCACCACTGGCCTTCCAAAGGCGATCGTGCACGGGCACGGGGGGATCCTGATCGAGCACCTCAAGGCGCTCGCTCTTCACCACGACCTGGGGCCCGAGGATCGCTTTTTCTGGTACACGACGACCGGCTGGATGATGTGGAACTACCTCGTCTCCGGTCTCTTGGTGGGTGCGCAGACGGTCCTCTTCGATGGACACCCGACCTACCCGGATCCCCTGACCCTCTGGAGGCTCGTCGAACGGGCGGGGATCACCTATTTTGGGACGAGCGCGTCGTTCATCCTTGCCGCTCGCAAGGCCGGGCTCCGGCCCCGGCGTGAACTCGACCTTGGCTCCTTGCGCGCCGTTGGGTCCACCGGCGCGCCCCTTTCCGCCGAGGGCTTTCGCTGGATCTACGAGGCGGTGGGATTGGACCTCCAGCTCGCCTCAATAAGCGGCGGAACGGATCTCTGCACGGCGTTTGTGGGGGCCTCCCCGCTCCATCCGGTGCGCGCGGGCTGGATCGCCTGTCGGTGCCTGGGCGCGAACGTGGAGGCGTTTGACGCCACCGGGCGCCCGGTGCGTGACGAGCTGGGCGAGCTGGTGATCACTCGACCGATGCCGTCGATGCCGGTCGCGTTCTGGAACGACCCGGACGGTCACCGCCTGCGCGACGCGTACTTCGCCATCTATCCCGGCGTCTGGCGCCACGGGGACTGGATCCGGATCGCCCCGGACGGGAGCTGCCAGATCACCGGCCGCTCGGACGCGACCCTCAACCGGGGCGGCGTGCGCCTGGGGACCAGCGAGTTCTACACCGTGGTCGAGGGGTTCCCCGAGGTGGCGGACAGCCTCGTCATCCATCTGGACGACCCCAGTGGTGGACCCGGCGAGTTGCTGCTGTTCGTGGTCCTTCGGGGTGGTGCAGAGCTTAATGATGGGCTGCGGACCCGCATCGCCGCAGAGCTGAGAGCAGCGCTGTCACCGCGTCACGTACCTGACGACATCCGGGCCGTCGCGGCGGTGCCCCGCACCCTGTCGGGGAAGAAGCTAGAGGTGCCCGTCAAGAGGATTCTGACCGGAGAGGCACCCGCCTCGGTCGCGAGCGAAGGAGCCCTCGCGGATCCGCAGGCCCTAGACGCGTTCGTTTCGCTGGCCGAACGGCGCCCCTCTCGCTTCCGCGCCGGCGGAGCAGCCGGCTCCGCCTGAAATCGTGTGGGGAGCCCCCTCTGGATCGGGGGATGGAGGAGATGGCCGGACGCCATTTGTTGGTCACAACCATGATCCGGTACCGGAATCGGGAGCAGGGTACCCCTGACCTGGCCCATGCCAACGGTGCCACCGGAAACGAGGTCAGGTGGCGTAGAAGCCCTTACAGCGCCTCGGATTTGGCCGTTCTGGACAGATTCGGCCACGTCCGCTCGGGAGAGGTGTAGGCCGGACGCACCCGTTCACCGGGTGTGATCAGGTCGTTCGCCGGTCACAGGTGGCAACAGAGTGGCAACAGAACACCCTGGACCAGCCGCAAAACAATTCGGGGCCGAACGGCCGAAATTGGCTTGTCCTAGACACCCAGGGCAACGGACCGCAACCAGCCACAAACGCCGCGGCGTCCTCGTAATGAAGGGGTCAGCGGTTCGAATCCGCTCGTCGGCTTGCCCCCAGGGGGGCGCATGGCGCGCCGGGGCGAAACCCCCCGATTCGGGGAACTGGCACGTAGTGGCCTCTGGCCACCAAGCGCTCGGCACGCGGCGACCCCGACTGGCCCTCAAACACCGGAACGGCGCGAGCCGCACCGCATGGGCCGGAGCGCCCAGGCCCGTGTGACGTGACTCGCTGCTCCGGCCGGTTCAATCAACCAAGCCATTCGCGCCTCCGCCGAAGATGCCGCATATGCGGGCATCTGCGATTACTTCGCTCGACTCCCGCGTTCGCGAAGTCGGCCGACCGCGGCCTGAACGCGATGCGGGGCGGTCCGAGGCCGTGCTGCTCGGCCCCCGGTCACCGGCTTTGGGGGCTGTCCTCCCCACCCGCACGTCCGAGCGGGTACCCCTCACCCTCGGGACGTGCTGCAGCCTCGGCCTGCTCGGCCTCCGTGTCCGTATCGATCCCCTCGACAAGGGTCTCGTCCTGCACCGCGCCGTCGAGGTGCTCGGCCAGGGCACTGAGCTGATCTGCGCCGATAGCGAGAGCACCCGCTGCCGTGAGGAGACCCACTGCTGCGATTCTGCTGGCGATGCGCTTCACAGACATCTTCATGGCTTCCTGGAATGAGAGCGGCGGGATTCCGGACATGCGGTCGCGTTGACGGTACACGTGCGCCACGTACGTCGGCGATCCGACGCGCCTCACGGACCCCGCACGCCCGGCGACAGGCGTCGACGAGCCGGGGCGGGCTGACGCCTCAGGAGGGTCGCATCGTGCCGTCTCGCAAGTACCGCACATGCCACGACAATGCCTCGTCGAGCAGGTGCGGGGTCTGCCTGCCAGATGCGCTTGCCATGGCCCGGTCGAAGTAGTCCTGCAGTTCCGGCCGGTAGTCGGGGTGCGCGCACTGGTCAATGATCCGCTGCGCGCGACGCCGCGGCGCCAATCCGCGCAGGTCGGCAAGCCCCTGCTCTGTGACGATGACATGAACATCGTGCTCGGTGTGGTCGACGTGACTAACCATCGGCACGATGGACGAGATCAGCCCATCCTTCGCGGTCGACGGGGTGAGGAACATCGCGATGTAGGCATTCCGGGCGAAGTCGCCGGACCCGCCGATGCCGTTCTGGATGCTCGAGCCCATGATGTGGGTCGAGTTGACGTTGCCGTAGATGTCGGCCTCGATCGCTCCGTTCATCGCGATGCAGCCGAGCCGACGGATCACCTCCGGGTGGTTGCTGATCTCCTGGGGGCGAAGGATGATCCGGTCACGGTAGTCGGCAATGTTGGCACGCAGATCGGCCATGCCGACTTCACTGAGGGAGAAGGCCGTCGCCGAGGCGATACTCAGTGTGCCCGAGCGCAAGAGCTGCAGCATGCCGTCCTGGATTACCTCGGTGTAGGCGGTCAGCGATCGGAATGGTCCGTCGTCGAGCCCCGCGAGTACGGCGTTGGCGATGTTGCCGACGCCAGACTGCAGTGGCAGGAGCGTGGCCGGGAGCCGCCCGCGTCGCACCTCGTGGGTGAGGAAGGCCACGACGTGACCGGCAATCAGTTGGGCATCGCCGTCAGCTTGTTTGAACGGGGTGTTGCGATCTGGGCTGTGCGTGGGCACAACGGCGACGATCTTCTCCAGCGGGCAGTGAAGATAAGGCACGCCGATCCGGTCGGAGGGTTCGAGGATCTGGATCGGTTTGCGGTGCGGCGGCAGCGCGGTGCCGTCGTAGATGTCGTGCATGCCCTCCATTTCGATGGGTTGCCAGGAGTTCACCTCGAGGACCACTCGGTCGGCCCTGTCGATCCACGTCTTGTTGTTACCGACCGACGAGGAAGGGACGAGTTCGCCGTCGGCGGTGATGCCGGCGACCTCAATGAGCGCGACGTCGAGGTGACCGAAGAAGCCTTCCCACACCATCTCCGCGACGTGCGACAGGTGGAGGTCCAGGTAGTCGAGCAGCCCGGCGTTGATCTTCGAGCGAGTCACCGGGTCCGACTGATACGGCATGCGCAGGCTGATCCCGTCAACAGCCGCCAACGCACCGTCGAGCTCGGGTGCCGTGGACGCGCCGGTCCAGACCCCGACACTGAAGCGGTCCCCGCGCGCGGCCGCGCTAGCGACCCGGCGGACCAGGGCGGCGGGTACTTCTTTCGGATAGCCAGCACCGGTGAACCCGCTCATCCCGACGTTGTCACCCGGAGCGATGAATGCCGCCGCCTCGTCAGCGGACATCACCATATCGGCGACAGCCGTGCAGCGAAGACGCGACCGGTCCGTCATCCTCACCCTCCCGTCTGCCCAAACGACCCGGCTGTCGGCCGACCGCGGGGCGCTGCATGGTTGGCCACCCCAGGGACCCGGCACAATCGGCCGAAGACAGGCTACCGCAGCCGAGCTGCGCCCCCATCGCCGCGCGAGTGCTCTCGGGAGTTCATCACGGTGCTTCGGCGACGCAGCGGCGAGTGCCGGAATCGTTCCATCGGAACTGAGTAGCTGTGCGTCGATCTCGGGCTGCCAGCACCAGTTACGGGAGCAGATCTAGCGAAGCCGCCGCGGGGGCGGGCCGCTAGCATGAGCGATCGTCGCATTGAGTTCCGCAGAGTGGGGGCCTGCCATGAATGACGCGCCGAAGTCGGCCAACAGCACCACCGGCGAGAGATCCAATGGATTCACGGACGAGGAACGAGCCGCGATGAGGGAGCGCGCCCAAGAGCTGAAGGCGACCGCGCGCCGCGGCCCGCGCGCGGGCAAGGCGGACGGGGAAAGCGACGTGCTCGCGAAGATCGCCGAGATGCCGGAACCGGATCGCGCCATGGCCGAGCGGATCCATGCGATCGTCAAATCCAGCTGCGCCAGCCCTCTCGCCGAGAACCTGGTACGGGATGCCCGCGTACGCCAAGGACGGCAATGTCGTCTGCTTCTTCCAGAGTGCGCAGAAGTTCAAGACGAGGTACGCGACGTTCGGCTTCAGCGACAAGGCGAACCTCGACGAAGGCGACATGTGGCCAACCGCCTTCGCGCTGAAGGAGTTGACCGCCGCCGACGAGGCAAGGATCGGCGCGCTCGTGCAGAGAGCGGTGAGCTGAGGACCGAGCGCCGCCCATTGCAGCGCAGTGGTCGACAGGTTCGAAGCTCTCCCGGTGTGCCAGAGCCCTCCGCGCGCCTAGAGCAACGCCGTGGACGTCCCCGGTCACCGATTGGGGTACGAATCGGGCACACCTGCCTCGCACCGAGCGGCGAGGATTGCAAATCACGGGGGCCTGCCCTCCGGATGGTCCAGCATCTGCTGGGCTCTTCAGGCTTCCGCGGTAACGAGCAGCACGCCACGCGCCAGGCGGACCTGGCCGTCCTCGGTCTTGGCACGCAGGGCATCGACGACGGCTTGGTACGCCTGTTGCTTGATGGCATCGCCAGCATCCTTCAGCGCCTCGCGCGCCGCCCCCATCCTGAGCGTCAACGCCGCGTACTCAGAGATCTCCTCGTCAGCGACGGTGAGAAAGTCGTCGTGGGTCGCCACAGTAATGTCGGCGAACCCCGCTCCAGCGAGGATGGACCGGACCCGCTCGGGGTCAGATAGCGCGAAAGGGCCGGGCTCGTCGGATCCCGGCATCCGCGGCGGGGTCCTTGTCACCGACATGACCGCCATGCCGGGGACGAGCATCCATTCGTTGGCGAGCGCGTTCTGCCAGCAGGCAAACGACAGCCGTCCCCCGGCGCGCAGCGCACGCCGTACGTTCCAGAACGCCTCGACCGGGTCGGAGAAGAACATGACGCCGAACCGGGAGAACGCCCCGTCGAACTGCTGTGACCCCAGGTCGTCGCCCTGAACGTCGGCGCGGAGGAACGCCACGTTGTCGACACCGTGTTCGGCGGCACGCTCGGCGGCCCGCATCAGCATCTCCTCGGCGATGTCGACCCCCAGCACCGATCCTCCCGGGCTCACCCGGGCTGCTAACTCCACCGTGGTAGGGCCTGTGCCGCAGCCCAGGTCCAACAGCCGCTGGCCGGGCCTCGGGTTGAGACGGTCCATGGCCATCCGACCGGGGGCTCCGGCGGTCTCTTCGAGCCGGTGGTCCATCTCTATCCATGTCGGTGCAATGGACGACCAGAACTCGGCCTGATCCCGGTTCACAACAGCCATGGTTGCCAAGTCCTCCCGCAGCGATTCCTGAAGGGTATCCCGGACTCAGCGTCCGGACCTGTGGAGGCGCCTTCCGACAGGTTGGCGAGCGCCGCTACGAGCGAAAGGGCGACCGCGTCGAGGGTGTGATAGCCCTAGACCCCTCCACGGTCTGTGAGCCGGAGCACCCGCAGCACACGTTCACCGGACGTGACCAGTCTGCTCGCGACGAGCCGAAGGGTAACGATCGAGGCATGAGACTCACTGAGCGCCGTCGCACGCGGAGGCTCGATTCATGCACGTCGAAGCCCTCGTGATCCTTGCGGCCTGGGTGGCCTTCTGGATCTACTGGATCTTCGCGTCCGTGGGCGTCAAGAAGGGACGGATCAGGTGGAGTCGCGAAGCCGGGGTCCGAGTCGTGATCGTGCTCATCGTGCTCCTGTTGGCGCGGATCGGGGCCTTCACGGGGCAGACGATCACGAGCGATCCGTGGCTGAAGGGCATTGGCCTCGCCATCTGCGCGTCGGGCCTGGCCCTGGCCGTCTGGGCGAGGGTGTATCTCGGTCGGAACTGGGGAACGCCCATGTCGCAGAAGGTCGACGCGGATCTCGTGACGACTGGTCCGTACCGGAGAGTTCGCCACCCCATCTACTCGGGCATCATTCTCGCGATGGTGGGCACTGCAGTGGCGGTCAGCTGGTATTGGCTGATCGCGGTGGCGCTGCTGGGGACGTACTTCGTCCACAGCGCAGTCATGGAAGAGCGCTACATGATTCGGCTCTTTCCCTACGCCTATCCGGACTACAAGCGCTCAACCAAGATGCTGATCCCATTCGTCTGTTGAGATCGGCAGGCGTCGTGCCGTCGCGGATTCGGGAGAGTGACCGAACGCTCCGTAGGGGCGACTGCACCGATTACGCGCGGCATCGCGCTGTCACCGCCTGCTGGGCGACGTTGCCCCATCGCCCATTCGGGCGTGGCGCCGGCCGTGTCGGCGACCGAGGCCGACGTGTCTCTGAGTTCTCGGTCGCTGAAGGAGTCGGCCAGCCTATCGGCCGCCGCCTGAATGTTGATTCTTCGTTCGTGTCTTCGGCGATGTTGCACCCTCTGGCGCCGACGCTGCCTCAACGAGCGCAACCATTGCCTTCTCAATCCGTTTCGATCGTGTCTCGGGCTTCTTGGCACTCTCGATTGCAAGAACCTGTTCCCGCATTCGGCTGTAGCTCAGGCGGTCGTAGGCGGCGCGAGCGAGGGGATTTTCGTCGAGAGCTTGAGCGAAGTCCGCGGGCTCGACCACCACCCTCGGCTCCGCATCGAGCTCTACCTCAACCTCCACTTCATCACCGATCCCAACGCCGGCGGCCCGGCGGTTTGCGTTGCTCAGCCCCAGCAGATACCGGCCACGCATGATCGCAACCCTGCTCTTCCAAGAATGCCCGTTGATCGTGATCGCCACATTCGGCCGCTTCCCCCCGCCCAGCGCCTCGACAACTTCTTCCGGGACTTCCAGCCCTCTCATGGGTTCCGGGGGTTCCACCTGAGCTCGAAACTTCATCATCCGCTCCTGCCATCGCGCGTCACCCTGCACCAGGCCCAACCCATCCGCATCCACTGCTTCGCCCTCCGCAACATCGCACGAACGGGCAATGATCGCCCAGTCCCGCGGGCTCGGGGGTTGATCGAGCCCGGGTCCGATCAACCCCCGAGCCCGCCACGAAGCAATCCCGGAGAGGGCAGTTTCGTTTCATGTCACAAACAGCTGCGGTCGGATGCGAACGCGGCCAACTCGGCCGTTCGTCGGCTGCGAGCGGGTCGGGTCCGCTCACCCGATCGGCCACAATCGCCAGACCACTTCACGGGTGATGAAAGGGTCATCGGGTCGTGCCCGCACCGAGGAGAGCCCTCCCCCGGTTGGCTCGGAGCCTCCCGCACGTCGTGGCAATGACCGGCGCACCAGCACGGCGCTTCGTCAAACGACGGGGCCGGCTTCCGCGATCCCACGGGTCAAGTGGAACACGCCGTCAGGCGGGACCGGTGCCTGACGAGAAGTGGCTCGAGTCACGCTGTGCATCAGACGCCGGGCCGGTGGGCTTGCGTGCCAGCAGATACAGCCAGCGCGAGTCGCTTGTGGACGGTGCCGGGTCGAGCGCGGCATGCCCCGGCGCGTGTTCCGTGGCGCGTGTGATGTATGAGCACTCGCCGTACACCTCGACCGTGCTCGTGAAGCCCGCCTCACGCAACTCGCGCAGCGAGGCGGCGAGCGTGATGTGGTGCCAGATAACGCCGAAGTCGTAGGCGGGCGCGACCAGGCTCGCCCAACCATCGCCGTACTCGTTGAGGCCTCGCAGGCGCCGGTAGGAGCGGACCTTACGTGGAAGGCGGACTGCGTAGCTGATGGCGCGCCCCGGCTCAGCGATCGCTCGGCGCCAGTCTCGGTCCCACGGACGGCGGCCCGCTGATCGATACTCGAGGTTGTGTGTCGAGTACGCGAGCAGGCCCCCGGGACGAAGCACGCGATGAATCTCCGAGAGCACCGTGCCGCGGTCGGCGTGGGCAACGCCGTCGATGCCGTTGAAGCTGAACACCACCAGAGCAAACGTGTCGTCGGCGAACATTGACAGGTCCCGCGCATCCGCTCGATCGATCCGAACGCCCGGATGTCGCGATCGACCCAGGCGCACGACCTCATCGAGGTAGTCGATGCCGACGTAGTCCGAACTGAACGCCCGCAGCAAGGGAACTGTCCGGCCGGCGCCGATGCCGATGTCGAGGATCGGCTGGCCGCGCATCTCCCGCCCGGCACGCTCGATCACAAGCTCCTCGCCGCGATCAATGAAACCTTCCCGTCGTGCGAAGATTCCGAGCACGCGGGGGCTCTTCCAGACGCTCCTGTTGATACGGTCGAATTCGGACGCCATGGCTCTCGGCCCGCGAGTGTAGCTTGCGCTCGTGCCGTCCCCGCGAGAGGAGCGCCAGGGTGGGCGGTCAGATTCGTGGTCTGCCCGACGGTCCGCGTGAGGCGGGCGGCGACGCCGTTGAGGTCGGCAGCGGCATTCGTGCCCCCGGTGGCGTGTGGACCTTTGGTGAGGACACGCCGCGCTGGTTCGACGATCATGTCGCCGGTTCGATCCCCGCCTACACAGAGTGCCACGAGCTCGTTGTTGACATCGCCGACCAGCTCGTTCCCCCAGGCGGGCGCTGCTACGACCTGGGCTGCTCGACGGGAGCGCTCACGGCGCGGCTCGCCGAGCGTCTTGCGCCCCGCGGTGCCGAAGTGATCGGCGTCGACCGGGAACCCGGAATGATCAAGGCGGCGACCAAGCGATGTTCCGGGCTCTCTTCGGTGCGCTTCGACGTGTCGGCGCTGGAAGACACCGAAATCGAAACGGCCGACCTTGCAGTGTGCTTCTACACGCTGCAGTTTGTCCCACGGCGGCAGCGCCAGGCAGTCCTCACCCGCATCCATTGCGCGCTCGCGCCGGCTGGGGCGTTGATCCTGTTCGAGAAGATCCTCGCGCCCACGGCACATGCTCAGGACGTGAGCGTCGGGGTCTACTCCGACTTCAAGCGGCGCCGGGGATTCACCGACGATGAGATCGCCGCGAAGGCACGAAGCTTGCGTGGTGTGTTGCACCCACTGCCCGCCGAGCAGAACTACGCCATGCTGCGACGAGGCGGGTTCACCGAGCTCGTGCAGGTGTTCCGCTGGATGATCTTCGATGGGGTCATCGCGTACGCCTCACCCGACGCAGCGCAACCTCGACCGGACCGATAGCGCCTGCCGGTCGCTGTGACTGTCGCGTCTCGGGCTGGCGATCCGGGAGCCCAGCACCGCACGAACCCTCCCCGCTGGGCCCGCGTCGCTCCTGGACTCAGCCATCGTCTAGCCCGAACTTGGCGCGTCGCTCCACCGGCACGAGGTCGAGGTACTCGCGATTGCGGTCGATGAAGCCCCGGACGAACGGGCAGAACGGCAGCACCGCCAATCCCTGCGCCCGTGCGGTGTCGAGCGCGGCCGTCACCAGCCGCGTTCCGAGGCCGGCACCGTCGTGTGCCGGGTCGATCTCGGTGTGGACGAAGGCGATGACGCCCGGCTTGCGCCGGTACTCCGCAAAGCCCACGACGCCCCCGTCGACGTCGATCTCGAAGCGCCCGCGCTCGGGGACGTCGGTCACGGTCGGCGTCATCGCGTTGGATTCTCGCACGGGCCAGGCGGAAATGGTCCACCGAACGACACAGAGCGTCGGCACCATGGGCTGGAAGGTGCGAAACCCGGCTGCGCCAATCGTCCGGAAACAAGCCGGTACACCGCCTGCGGCCAGTCGCCGATCAGCCGGTCGCAGTCAAGCGCGTCACGAGCCCGCGCCACTCCTCGTCATCGAACCCCTGGGCGACGAGTCGCGACGGATCGTCGGTGTCGCGCAGAAACACATGGCAGGTATCCCCGTCGGCGGCGAGCACGACATCGTGCGTGGTCCGGTCGCCGGAGTCGTCGTACTGACTCACGCTCACGAGCGCGGTCTTCGGGCTCGAGGACAGGAGCGTATCGGCGTCAGCATCCGTCGGACCGCGCCCACCGGAGGGCAAGCGGCCCCAGAGACGTGCAAACGCCTGCTCGGTCGTGCGCAACGCAAAGAAGTGGATACCGAGGGCGTCGATAAGAACCTCGAGCGTGACGCCCTCCGGCTGCGGCATGAGCACGAAGCGCCATGGCCGATCGGGCTCGGTTCCCGTCGCGCGCGCGTCGAGAACAACGCGGGAGCGCTCTTGGAACGCGAGGGCGATGCCGAGATCGCCCCGCACCTGGATCTCGTCGGACCCGGGGTCAGTCGTGATCAGGTTACGGGCGGCGAGCGAGCGGACCGCTTCGGCCACGACCTCTGGCGCCGGCTCGTCCTCGAGAAAGTGCACCACCCCGCTGACGGCGTCGATCTCCGCCAGCGTATAGCCGCCGAGCGGGACGGGCCCGGTCTGGACGAGGTGGACGACCGCGTCGATCAGCCCCGCCGGAATGTCGGAACCACCGCCCCGCGAATCCGTCGTCACGTGCGCTCCTTCTGCTCGGCGACCGGAACACGCCGCACGGCGTATCGGACGTCACGTTCGCCTACATGGGCGGTCGCCGGTGTGGGGTGCGCGGCCTCAGGCAGCAACCATCGCATCCTGTCCGAGGCGGAACCGAGTGCGGTGCGTGCCACACTTGACGGCGCCTCGGTCACATAGACGTCCGACGCGCCGAACAGGCCGCGACCGTTGCGGGTGCCCGGTACGAACACCAATTCCGCGAGCGTGTCCGCGCGCTCCGGCGGCGGAAACCGTCCGGCGAGATCCGGCGAAGCCGAGGTCGTATCGTCGTCGGCCTCGATGCGCACCAGAGCCGAGGTGAGCTCTTGTTCGGCCGCCTCGGGCACCGGCACCGTCGTCGACAGGCTCGGGGACAGGTACATCGGACGGCGCTCGGTGTTCTTCGAGAGCCCCCACGGCCCGACGTTGCTCTTGGTGATGCGGTAGACGACGTAATCGATCAGGTGTTTGAGGTCGGTGGCCGACGGTAGGTGGACGCCGTGTCCCATCGCGGCCGGGGTCTTCTCGAGCTGTACCCACGTCCCGGCCTCGGTGCGCCCGTGGAGCTTTTCGCGCACAAGCGGCCCCTTGAGCCCGATGTCGGGGTACCGCCGCTTGTCGACCGTGCGGTGGTGGCTTGAGAGCCGCTCACGGTCCTGAGGGAATCGCCAGCGCTCGTACAAGTCGGGGTCGTCGACGAGCACGTGTGCACCACAGAGCACTTCGCGCAGCTGCGGGACGTCCAGCCCATTGTGCTCGAGGTCGGCGATGATGGCAGCCTCGGCCGGCGTCAGGCGCTTCGCGGCCTGGATCAGACCAGTGCGGTAGTTGCCGACCCGTGAGGTGATCTCGACCATGAGCTGGACGCGTCTGCGGGTGCGCTCGGTGTCTGCGTCGCCGGGATGGAACAGCTGTCGGGCGGCGTCGATCGCCATCAAGGGGGAGCCTAGGCGATCTGCCAATCCGGGTCCACGAAAATCTTCGGGCTCGCCTGAGCCGGCCGCGCGTGCGCATGAGCCCGGCGAATCATGACGCCCGAACCGACCCATTCACCGGGTGTGATCGGGGCAAACCCCGCGCCGACCAGGCCCTCCCGCGATACCGGCCGGAGGGCCTGGCCGGACGGGCTATGCCGTCACGGTCGCACGGCCAGACCGGACGCCGGCGGCGTCCGGTCTGGCGCCCACCACGGCCTCCTTGGGGTCGATCACTCCCAGCTCGTTGACAATGTCGAAGTGTCCGTTGCGAGCCTGGGCGATGTACATGTTCATCCGCACGTGGTGCTGACCGGGCACCATTTCCGCCGCACCGCCCGGCCCCGCCGCGATCCTCGCGTGATCGAGCGCCCGGATAACCTCAGCGCTGGTCGAGCGAGCCGGCCTCAGTGACGGCGGCCTCCCACAGCTTCAGCCCCCGGTACATCCCGGTGCACGCACCGCCGGCGGTGAACATGGCCGTGCCCGGAAAGCGGCTGTCGTAACGGGCCAGAAGGTCCGCGCTGAACGGCTCGCTGATCGCCTGGTAGTAGTCGAGGCAGCTGTAGAGACCCTCGACGTGCGCCGCCGGCACCAAGTTGAAGAAGTTCTCGTCGAAGTAGGTGCAGACGATTGAGCCGCCTCGCGCGGTGAAGCCGGCCTCGTGGAGCAGCTCGAGGAAGGGCGTCAGCCCCGGCGGCACGATCGTGTTGAAGACCACGTCTGCACCGCTGGCGATGATCTTCTCCACGGTGTCGGCGTAGTCGGTGTGGTCCATGGGGAAGTACTCCTCCCCGACGATGGCGCCACCGTGCGCCACCACGACCTCACGGACCTTGTCGTTCAAGACGTGCGGCCAGATGTAGTCCGCCGACGGCAGGTAGAACGTCGTCGCCCCGGTGCGTTCCATCAGCCACGGGATCAGCGGCTCGACCTGCTGGGCCGGAACGGGCCCGGTGCAGAAGATGAGCGGGTCGCACTCCTGCCCCTCGTATTGCTCGGGATAGATGTAGAGCGTCTTACCGTCGGTCACCGCCGGACCCTTGATGGCCTGCCGCGTGGAGCTGTAGATGCCGCCGAAGATCACGTCGACGTGGTCATCCTGCACGAGCTTCCTGGCCGCGGCTTCCGCAGCGCTGTCGGTGGTGGCGCTGTCCTCGAGGCAGAGCTCGACCTGGCGCCCGAGCAGTCCGCCGCTGGCGTTGATGTCATCGATGACCATCGTGGCGACGTTCGCGTTTGCGATCCCCATGAATGACAGCGGACCGGTCTGGTCCGTGATGACGCCGACCTTGATGGGCCCTGCAGTGGTGTTCGCGTGTTCCATGACGTTCCTCCGATGTCGATTCGCGATGACCACGTGGTGGTCGGATCGCAGGGTCAGCCCGGCGGCTGGTGCGCGCGCTCGCGGTCGCCGTGGCGTCAGCAAGCACTGCGTGGGAGCGGCCCCGGGGGGTCGCCGTCCTTCGGCGACCCCCCGGGACGACGTGTTAGGCGTCGAGCTGGCAATCGAGCGCCGCCACGAGTGGCCGGCCCTTGTGGCCGGCGTTCTGCATGATCCCCGGGACCTCGGGGTCGGTGACGAAGTTCTTCCACCCTGTGTCATCCCAGTCGAAGATCACCCAGATCCGGTCGTCCTCGTTGGGATCACGGAAGACGCGCGCACCCTTGGAGCCATGCTCGCGTCGCTTGTCCGCGCCAGCGGTCGAGAAGACCTCCATGAAGCGGTCGAAGTCGTCGAACTGCGTCGTCGCCAGAATCATTGTGTGCTCCATTCGGTAGTCGATACCGGGGCGGGGTGCCCCGGATGACGCGGTCAGCTGGTCCAGCCCGCAGCCCAGGCCGCGGCGTCGGCAGGCCGGTTCTCGAAGCGGACGACCTTGCCGTCGCGCATCTCGAACACGTGCACGAAGCCCGTGTCGAGCGTGGCGCCACTCTTGTTCCTGCCCGTGAAGCGGCCCGTGACCACGACGCGATCGCCGTGGTCGACGAAGTCGCTCGGGTCGACGCGGTATTCGTCGAAGTTGGCGCCGATCACGGCAAGGACACCGGTCGCGATGGCGTCCGGCCCGACGAACGTGCCCGACGGCGAGTCGCCACCGCCGCCTTCGACCCACTCCGCCCGGGGATCGAGCTTCGCGAGGACCGCGGCGGCGTTATGGGCAGCAAACTCCTCGTAGGCGGTGCGGATGGTGTCGATATCGTGCGAAGACATCGGGTGCTCCTCGTCGTCAGGGGTAGTGACGGGAGGAGTGTCGTCGGGGCCGTGCGACGCCGCATCGGGCGAACGCCCTATCGGGTGCGCACGAGGTCGGGCTCGAATGCCCAGGGCGTTGCCGCCGCCCGACCGCACACGCCGGCCTTCTGACAGACGTGCTCGACATGGTGCCCGACGGTCTCGGCGGAGACGCCGAGGTCGTCGGCGATCTCCTGCTTCGACCTGCCGAGCGCGCGCAGCGACTCGCGTGAACCAGTCCGCGCAAGCTCGTCCGACGACCTCGCCCCCGTGCACTTGGTGTGACCATGTCGTGTGCCGGTCACAGGTGGCAACAGGGTGGCAACACACCACCCGGCACCGACCGCGAAGAGCTCGGGGCTTTTGCGGTGTCCGTTACACGTGAGAGACGCGCGGCCCGGTATCTCGACACAACCGTGACCGAACATCCTCTGCCGGCCAGTGGACTCCGCCGCCCACGCAGGAGTAGCGTCGTCGATAGTGGCCGTCGGCGAAACGGCTGGCGATCCGTCCGATAGCGAGCAAGGGGGAGTCGCAATGGCCGACAGCGTTGCCATCGCAACCCGCTACGCCGAGGAGGTCTGGAACAACCAGAATCTTGGCGCTGCTGACGAACTGTTTACTGCCAACCACGTCTACCATGACACGCTGATGCCCGATCTCCCGAAGGGACCCAGCGGCGTCCGGGAGCGGCGGAGCGTCTACCTCGGCGCCATGCCCGATGCCAAGGTCGTGCTACATCACATCGTGGCCCAAGGAGACATGGTGGTCGCAGACTGGACCTACAGCGGCACCAACAGCGGCGAGATCATGGGAATCCCGCCGACCGGGAAGTTGGCCTCGATCACGGGAGCACACTTCTTCCGCTTCGAGGGCGACAAGATCGCCGAGACGTGGACGTGGCCCGACAACTTGGGATTGTTGCAGCAGCTGGGGCTCGTCGCGATCGGTCCGACCGGTTAGCCCGCGGTTACTGGAGCCCGCTGAATCGCCACGGCGACGCTCTACGTCGGTGCGACGTCCTTCATCTCAACGTGCAGTTGTGGGATTCGATGACGACGGACCGAGTGAGGACGAACGGGCACGCCTAGCGCATCGGTCTGCGAGCTAGGGGCTCCCGAGAGGCGATTCCTGACTCGGCCGTTGGTGCCAAGGGCGGCGGTGCAACGGGGTGTGTATCTGCCCCCCGGCCTTGCCTCGAGATGTCGTCGAGATGCGGCTCTCGATTCCACTGCTCTCATCTGCGTCGCCAAGCCGCTCTGCGGCATCTTCACACGGGCCACGCCGTCGGCGGCCAGCAGCGAGCCATACGTGTGTCGCGTTCTCGGACGTGCGATCCGGGTGACCCCTGACGTGTCGGGGTGGTCCGCGCCCCGATAATTGCTTCGACTTCGTGGACACCTTGACGTCGAGGGCGTCACAGAACGTCAAGACCTCCTGCACATGGAGCCCGTCATGTCCAAGCTATTCGCGATGCTCGCCGTCCTCGCAACGGTCGTGCTTGCCGGTTGCGGCACGAGTAGTACCACAGCCACGAAGACCAACCCCGCCACGGCGCCGACGACCCCCAAGAGCGCGAAGGCCATCAACGCCCCATTCACCTTTGCGGTCGCCGGAAGCACAGTCACCGTTTCCATCGACGCCGCTCAGGGCGCTCCGAGCAACCGTGAGGAGCCCGTTCAGGTCGTGTGCGCCAACCTCGCAGCAAACGGCTTCTCTGACCGGGACCAGGCCGCGGGCGCGTGGAAACTCGGAGCGTTGTCAACATCCCTCACGTTGCCGAAATCCGCTGACGCACTGGACCTGTGCGCCCTGAGCTTCACGACCCATACAGGCAAGCAAGCCATCGCATTCTTCAATGCGGCGGCCAAGGCCAAGTACCTGGCAGACCAAGAGGCAGCGAAGTAGCGGTCCTCGGCGGGGCAGAGGTAGAACGTCACGGGTGCCTCCCGTTGAGTCGTCGACTGAGGGACGACTCCGGTTCGACGACTATTGGCGCGCGGACCAAGGAGCAGGGTGGTCCGCCTGAACGGCCAATGACGGCCTGGCCTGGCGCGGCACGATCCCGATGAGCGCGACCGTGAGCCCCGCGAGCAGCCACAGGCGGGTGATCGCGCACCCCCCTATCCCATCGTGATCCCGCAGGGCGACAGCCCACTGGGCTCTTGGTCCCTGGCGGATCTCCTATCAGTTGGCCCGGGACAGCGCACAGGGCCCTGGCCTCTCCGTGCCCCCGGGGAGTCCAAGGTCGTCCGGCCCTGTCAGGGTTATGGGCGCCCGGCCTGTTTCGTGACGGCTATCACGCAGCCGGAGCGTTGGCCTCCGGCGCGTTGCGGTGATCAGCCCGATGACCTCCCGTCAGACACCGGACCTCAGCGCGGGTGTTTCCATCGTTCCTGTGCACGCTGCCTTGTCGTCGAGAAGAACTTGGTGTTCTTCCTGTACTCGTTCTCCATCCACTCCACGGAGGCACCGGAGTACTGGGGCGACCCGAACCTCGGCTTATGAATGAGCTCGGGGGACTGTTGGGGGGTGATCTCGTATACCTGGCGAACGCACACGATGTCATGCCCATTGATTGGTACGGCGTCCTTGACGGGTATGGATTCCATTCGCCGATTGACTTGCCAAACAAGTTCTTTCTGTCGATATGGATGCGTGACGTCTCGATTGAGCTGGCCGTATACCGGCGCGTTGGGGTCTGTCGTCACTGGACAGTCGCGGAATGCTCGCGGACTTCCGATCGGGACGACGAGCGCCAACCGCACTGGTCGTCTCGGACACCACCCGGGGCGCCGTCAGGCTCCCGCTACTTCGTCGGGAGCGGTGCCGCCAACATCGAGCGATCGGTGGGCCGCCTCCAGCACGACCGCCGATTGCTGAAGCAACCGTTGCTCGGAGTCGGACATTCGCAGGTGGAGTTGGCGGACGATCCCGGCGGATCCGACGACGCACGGCAGGCTGAGTACCACCGGACCGATCTCATACTCGGCCGCTGCCTGTACCGAAACCATGAAGATCCGCTTCTCGTCGCGGACGACGGCGCGCACGAGCCGCGCGATGGCGGCCGCCACCCCCCAAGCCGTGAACCCCCGCCGCTCGTGGATGTTCCGTCCGCGACGCCGGATCGCGGCGACCAGATCGTCCTGGATCTCGCCGAGCGAGATCCCCTCCGGCAGCTCGCAATCGACCAGCGCGACCGCCCCGACGCTCGCGCTCGACCACACCGGGAACGAGCTGTCGCCGTGCTCTCCGATGACGTAGGCGTGCACGGACTCGGGCTCGACATCGAGCAGCTTGCCGAGCTCGTGGCGCAGGCGTGCCCCGTCGAGCACGGTCCCGCAGCCGAAGATCAGGTTCGCAGGCCGCGAGGACTCCTCGACCGCGATCCGCGTGATGACGTCCACTGGATTGCTCGCCAGGATCACCACCGCTTCGGGGCACACCCGATCGAGCTCACGCACCACGCCGGCGACGATGCTTGCATTAGCGCTGAGCAGCTCCAGACGGCTGTGGCCGGGAGGGTTGGTCGCGCCCGCCGTGATCACTACGACAGCCGAGTCGCGCAGGTCCTCGTAATCGGCCGTCGGGGCGACCTCCATCTCCGACAGCAGGGGGACCGCGTCGGCGATGTCCCAGGCCTCCCCTTCGGCGCGGGCCAGGTTGCGGTCGTAAATGACGACGCGGTCACATTCCCGCAAGAGCACCAGGGCGTTGGCGACCGCCGCGCCGACGTGGCCAGCCCCGATCACCGATACCTTCGACCGCACTGCGCTCACGGAGCCAGTATTACCGATCCCATCGGCTCCGTCTCCCCCTCACACACAGCTGGTGGAGTTGTTGGTCCAGGCCGAGCCGGCCCGGCCTGGACTTCGCGCGCTCGCGACGGGTGCGCAAAGGCGCTGCGCAAACGCAAGACCGGTGCCGCCCGCGGCCCCGATAGCGAGCACCGTGTATCCCGCCAGGTCAATCCGGGCCGATGCGGGGGCGAACATCGCGCACATGGGCGGGATGGTACGAGATGCTCCGTCCGCGTCACCGGGCGCGGCCGCGACGAGCCCCCCCCGGACGCCTGAGGCCACCGAGCGGGACCGACTGGTTGGCCGAATCGGAACGCCGCCAGGTCTCGGCGCGAGCTCGCGGCGGCCGCGAGCTTGTTTGTGCCATTTCGCGGGTCGTGTCAACTAGCGGCCCCGGTCCAACCCTACCCCCGAGGTGGCAACAGGGTGGCAACACAGCACCCTGTATCACCCGCACGACAAGTTGGGGCCGAACGGCCGAAATTGGCTTGTCCTCGACACTCAGCGCCACGGACCGTAACCAGCCACAAACGTCGCGGCGTCCTCGCAATGAAGGGGTCAGCGCTTCGAATCCGCTCGCCGGCGTTTCCCGTGTCCCCGGTGATGAACATGTCTGCGGCTCGAGGTCGCTCCGGGGTGCGCCGGCGGACCCGCGCACCGGGCGTGAATGAGCCCTGGATCGAGCAGTTGGCACCCTCGAGCCGTTAGATCGAGCCGTTATGTCGCCCGGTGGCGGGAGTCAACAAGCGACCGAGGCGTTCGCGGCAAGTCGAGGCGACGTTGGCCGCGCGAGACCGACCAGCCCCCCAAATCCCACAGTTGCCAGCTTCCTTGGCGCGCCCCATGTCGAGTGTCGTCCCGGGATCCGCTCACGACCATGGTCATCGCGATCCGACAGCCAAGCGCGCTCGACGCAACGGCCGGGTGCGCCTTGACGACTCTTGAGCTCGCTAGCATCACCTCGGACCTCACGGGTTCGATTCAACGCTCCCCGCTCTCCCGGGGCACGGACAAGGCAGGATCGCCGCGCCACCCACTCGACTCCAGGAAGTGCAGGTCCAAGCGTTCGATGTTGCGCGACTGGCACCCATTGTCGGCGCCGATCGGATGTCCTCGCTCAAACAAGTCGCCGAGGATGCCCAGGCTGCTTTGGCCGGGCGTACGTTCATCCACGTCAACTCGACCGCGGCCGGGGGAGGGGTCGCAGAGATGCTCGTGCCGCTCCTGGGCTACAAACGCGGGCTGGGAATTGACGCCCGATGGCTTGTGATACAGGGCGACCGGACCTTCTTCGAGATCACCAAGCGAATCCACAACGGGATCCACGGGGCCCCCGGCGACGGTGGCCCGCTTGGAGCGCAGGAGCATCGGCACTATCAGCGGGTCCTGCGCGAGAACGCAAGCGAGCTCCTGACACTCGTGCGTGCCGGAGACGTCGTGGTGCTCCACGACCCCCAGCCCGCGGGCCTTGCGGGCGTGCTCGCCGATGCAGGTGCACACGTCATCTGGCGCTGTCATATCGGGTGCGATGCCCCGAATGGGTGGACCCGTCGCGCCTGGGGCTTCCTCCGCACCTACCTCGACGGGGTTGAGAGCTACGTCGTCTCGCGCGCCTCATTCGCACCTCCGTGGGTGGACCCGGCGCGGGTCTACGTCATCCCGCCGTCGATCGACGCGTTTTCGGCCAAGAACGAGCCGATGTCACGCCGGACCGTGCTGATGACGTTGGGGTATGTGGGACTCCTCGGAGGTGGCGGGAGGGCGCCGGATCTGCCCTTTACCCGCCCTGACGGGTCGCCGGGTCGCATCAACCGACACGCAGACATCCTGCAGACAGGCCCCCCGCCGCCGCCGGAGGCCCCGCTGGTGGTCCAGGTGTCGCGCTGGGATCGCTTGAAGGACATGGCAGGCGTGATGACCGGATTTGCCGACTACGTTGATCCTGGGCTTGGAGCGCACCTGGTGCTGGCCGGACCCGCGGTCATCGGCGTGGCCGATGATCCCGAGGCGAGCGCAGTCCTCAACGACTGCATCGTCCAATGGCGCCAGCTGCCCCACTCCGAGCGCACCAGAGTCCACCTGGCGTGCTTGCCGGTGGCCGATCAGGATGAGAACGGCGCGATCGTCAATGCGCTCCAGCGGCACGCACGCGTGGTCGTGCAGAAGAGCCTTGCGGAGGGTTTCGGCCTCACGGTCACCGAGGCCATGTGGAAGGGCCGGCCGATCGTCGCAAGCGCCGTTGGGGGGATCGTCGATCAGATCCGCCATCGGGAACACGGGCTCTTGGTTGATGACCCGACCGACCTCGCCGCATTCGGAGACGCGGTCACCTCGCTGCTCCGGGATCCATCCGAGTCCGAGCGGCTCGGGCGCAACGCCCGGGGGCGCGCCATCAGCCAGTACCTCGGCGACCGGCACCTGGCGCAGTACGGGCAGTTGTTCGCGGGGCTGCACGTACCCTGAGGGCAGTGCTGCCGTCACGCCCCCCGGCTGCCATCGCTGCGCGACACTCCCGCAACGCTGAAACGCGGCTACGCCACCTGTGCCCAAGACGGTTGCCGACGCTGCCCTGACCTCGTCCCCATGCGGACCCGTGCCCGGGCATCTCTTGGTCGTGCGGAGCGACCGCGTGGAGCCCGTCGTCCTTGGACCACAACTCCGCGGTGGACGCGCACCTTCAGTCGCCCGTCCGGCAGTTCGAGGCGATGGTTCAGCTCGGTCAGCAGCCATGCATGACCTTCCCGGCCGTACCGAAGGGCGATTTGCTCCCGGTACACGCGGGCGTAGTCCAGTGTCACCTGCCCTGACGGCCTGTTCTCCCACAACACCGGCTGTCCGCTCACTCGACCCCTTCACCGGTGATGAAACGTCCATCGTGGACGAACGGTCCGCGATGAGTCGGACCTGGCACCGGGCCCGCGTGCCTACGACGAGGTTCTTGCGTTTCCGCCTCGCGCTCTGCGCCGGATCATCACGATCAGGTATGCGACGACGAGCAGGTTGACGACCAGCCCGCCGGCCTTCAACAGACTCGGACGATGCGCGAGCTCCCAGACCTCGAGCGGGATGAACACCGCTGTTGCGATCACGGTCAGGTACTCCGCCCAGTGGCGGCGGCGCCAGAGGCCGGCGCCCTCAACGAGCTCGAGGGCGCCGTAGGCCATTGCACCGACCCCGATCACGAGGAGTTGCTTCGGCGTCAGGGCCGCAGCTCGATTGATCAGTCGAGCGACGACCACGTGCCGAGACGGATCAAGGCCGAGGTCGTGCGCCCAGTCGCGCAACCGTGCCGCCCAGTTTGTATGGGTGTGCACCGAAAGGACCGCACCCACAGCGAACAACAGCAATCCGCGAGCCAGCCGCTCGATCGCAATCAGTCGAAGCACGATGTCGCTACGCCCGCTGGAAGTCGCGGGCCTGGGGTTGTGGGCCATGCGATCGGGTCCTCTGGATTGCATGTCGGCCGGGTGCCGCGACCGCGCGGGTCGTCGGCCCACAGGATTCACGACGGAATCATGCGGTGGATGTCGGGCGACCGCAACGGATGCCGACGCGTCACGGGACCCGGAAGTGCCACGCGCGCGACCGCCGGCGCCAGCGTGAGGGTGCCGACCGATTGCGGCGATGCGCGCCCGTAGACCCATTCACCGGGTGTGATCGCGCTGGTCCGTCGCAGCCGGTGTCCGCGCCCTCGAACTGGCAGCACGCACGGGGCACGGGAATCCGGCGCTTACCCAGCGGCGATATGTGCCTGCAAGCGAACCCGAGCGCGATGCCGAACTCGCAACACTCGCCCACTGCCGAGCTCGGGCAAGGGCGAACAACACGGCGTGATCCGACCTAACTCCGGGGCGGCTTGTCCGACTGCGCTCGTGAGGTTTGCGCCGGTCAGATCGATGCCCGTAAGCTTGGTACCGACGAGGTTCGCGCCAGTGAGATTCGCACCAGGGCCAACGAGGTAGCCCCCGATCCGCGTCCAGCTCAGCGGCGGAAGGCAATGGCCGACGGCGTGCCGTCACCGATGCCGGATCGCCGTCACAACCGTCGCGGCGAGCGAGACTCGCATCGGACGTGCACCCGCGCTGGCCGCGAACGCCGCCGCAAGTTCTCGCTCTACCCGCGAGAGATCGGCCCCCCGCTCGTCGAGCCAGATCCGCAGCCTGCCGCCCCTCACAAGCCCACGGGCGAAACGCTCGGCCGACTCCGCCTCGCTTTGCACGCGGACGATCTCGAACCGGATCTCCGCCCATCCCCCATCGTGCATGTCGGCACGGACTCGGCGTTCGTCGCTATACCCGAACGGCACGTCGGTCACAAACCGCGGCGGCTCGTCCGGGAACAGACGAGCCAACACTGACTCCAGAATGCGCACGTGGCTGTTCTCATCCGGCGACCGCCACAGGCTGGCGATCAACGTGCCGCCCGGGCTCAAGGCACGGTGCGCCTCGCGAAAGCACTGCACCTTGTCGGGCACGAACATCAGACCGAACTGGCAGGCGACGACGTCGAAGGAGCCGTCGGCGAACGGCAATGCTTGTGCGTCGGCCAGCTCCCAAACAATCCCGTCAGTCGCCGTCGCAAGCCGCGCGTAGGCCAGCATTGTCGGACTGATATCAACGGCCACAAGCGTCGCCGTGGACGGCAGATGCGCGCGCAGGCGGCGCGTCACGATGCCGGTGCCGCACGCGAGTTCCAACACGCGCAGACCATCACGATGAGGCAGCCGCTGCACGAGATTCTCGGCAAAGGGCTCGAACATCACCGGACCGAGGTGCTCGTGGTAAAGCGCGGGGGCTGACCCGGAGGACGTCTCCCTGTCCGTCATGTCCCGACTCTCGCGCAACCACCACATCCGCTTCTGCAGATCACTTGAACTCTAGAACGGACTCGGCCCGCGCCTGAAGCCAGGCGCTCGACATCTCGACTCCCGTTGGCAACGACCCAACCGCCACCACAAGGCGACAACCAGTTGCCCTATGAGCCATGTGACCGACGGTCACCGAAGACGAGGACTGAGGTGCCCTTCGGTCTGCGAAACCGCACGCATCGATCATGGTCTTGATTTGGCAGCTTCCCATGACGCGGCAGGACCGCATCGTCTTGCCGCACCACCAAGTGCGGCGAGCGTTGGCCGCGAGCCGCCCCACCAGGTGGTGCGCCGGACCAAGCCGGTTAGCAGGGCTTGTGGAGTGTGCGGCCGGGAAAGCGCGCGAGTGCTTGGGCGAACGTCGCGAAGTGGACCAGGTACTGAGGCGAAAGCGACTTCCACGCTGCATCATCGGCGCAGTAGATGTAGTGCGCCGTCGCGTAGCTGGAGGCGTAGAACCCGCCGGGGCTTGTAGGTCCCGACCCCCCGGAGCTTGAGCCAGTTGCGACATAGCGGTGATATGCAGAGACCCAGTTCGTCGCGATCAGATTCTGCGCGGTCGCCAGCGCCATCTTCCCCGAGCACACCCGCCCCTTGAGGACGTTCTCCAACCGATCCTTGGGATTCAGGTAGAAGCCGGCGCGCTTGGCGTAGTCGGGCTCCGGCCAGAGGTTGCCTGCTGCGTTGACCGCTCCACCGAGTTCGAGCGGCACGAAATGGTCGTATTCGTACTTCGAAGTCGAGCCAGTATCACCGTATGCCCTCATGCTCGCGATCTTCTCGATGCTCGTCACCGACGCAGGGGGTCGAACCTTGCTCGTCCAGCCGCTGACGCAAATCGTCCGATGAATCGTGGCCTGCGTCACGGAAGGATTCCGAAGTCCCGGAGTGCATCGCGAGGAGGGGAGCTCGAAGAGTCCGGTGCCCCGCGCGTGGCATGCCCCTGGCGCGGGCTGGCGCTGGACGACCTTCGCGCTCACTGTGCTCGACCGAAGCGCCCCGAGCGCGATTGCCGCCACCGCCGCAAAGACGACGAGGAATGTGACCGCACCGCCGACGGAACTGGCACGTTGCCGAAGGTGCTCGCGCGTTGTGGCGGATCGGCCTGGCTGTGTCATGCGCTGCTCCACACGCTGCGTTGATTGGCGGCAATTCCGCTAGGGCACGAGTATAGGTCGATCCGATCCACGGTCATCGGGGCAATCCCGCGCGCACTCCCCCCTAGTCTCACATGCCCGCGATCGCGTTCCGGTCACGGCGATCGCAGCCCCGGCGGCGCGGTCGCGATGTATCGCCGCAGACGTGCGGCGCTCGCTGACGTGTCGCCGTCCGCGCCATTCGGCACCGATGGCCAATCCCCCGTCCGGCGCCCCGGCATCGGCGGACGCACGTGGGTTGGCATCCGCGGACCCGTTCACCGCGTGTGATCAGGTCATCGCTCGGCACGCCGGCAGACGGTCGCCAACGTACTGCTCGACCACCACTCACCGGCTGCCGCCGGCCCGCGGGTGTCGATCCGGGCCGCGAGGCCACTTGGGGTACGCGAGGACGCACCCGTCGAACTTGGCCGATGTCGGACCTCCCGAAGACCCCGATACTTCGCACGTCTCCGGGAGGGTCCGACCAACGCGCACCGGCTGGCGGAAGCCCGCAAGCGGGATCTGGATGGGTTCAGGGATCCCCCGGCCTGACCGCTCGACGCCAGCTACGCCACCGCCGTGACCTCGAGGTACTCGGACCTCGCCACCATCGCGCGATCGCCCGCGCGGTTGTGCCGCCTAAAGACGTCCAGGAGGCGGTCGGCCAGCGCCTCGCGGCCGGCGTCGTCGAGCGACGAGAATGCGACGTTCGTGGGCCCGTACCAGGTCCGCAGATACTCGAGCATGTGATCTGGCGAGTGAAAGCGCCAGACGAACGCCTCAGTTTCGAACGACACCGAACGCACGCCATCGAGCAGTTCACGGACCAGCCGCTGGTCTCCCCAATCGAACACGGGGCGAATGCCCGGCGGCGGGGGCAGCAGTGTGGCGACCGCCCTGAAGACGTCAGCGATGAAGCTGTCGGGTCGCCAACTGATCAACCCGATCCGCCCGCCGGGTCGGCACACCCGTAGGAGCTCGGACGCGACTCGCCCCTGATCCGGGGCAAACATCGCCCCAAACGTTGATACGACGACGTCGAACGAGCCGTCCGCGAACGGCAGCTCTTGGGCGTCGGCGACCCGCACCGTGAGCGGGAGATGCTCCAGCTGCGCTCGTTGCGACGCCTGCTCGAGTAGCTCGGGGACAAAGTCGGTCGCGGTCACCTCACAAAAGCGCCGCGCCGCCGCGAGTGAGGTGTTCCCGTGGCCTGCGGCGACGTCGAGCACGCGCTCGCCGGGAAGTAGGTCGAGGTGCTCGCACAGCAGTTCGCTGGCGACGAGATTCGTCGACCCGACGCGCGCAAAGTCCCCCGCGGACCAGACACGCCGGTGGCGCGTCGTGATCGCGGCAAAATCGGGTACAGCGGTCGTGCTCATCGTGTTCCTCCGTGGTCGATCGGGCATCGCGCCCGGCTGTGTCGGTAGGCAATGCTCATCCGAGTGCGACTCCCGAACCACGGGGGTTTCACCCAAGCCGACCCTCAAATCGCGCGTCCGGCGATGGTATGAGAACATCGCCGACATGGAGACGGCGGTCCTCAACCAAGAGGGGAGTCGGAGCCTGGCGCTCGGCGATTGGCCTGCTGCGCGCGCCGCCTTCGAGCGGTCCCTCAGCGACGCCTGCACGGCAGAAGCGCTCGATGGCCTGGGCCAGGCACTGTGGTGGCAGAACGAACTCGTGCGGGCGCTCGAACTTCGTGAGGCCGCATACGCGGAGTTCGTCCGGCGCGGCGAGCGCACGAAGGCCGGAGCTATCGCCGTGTTCCTGGCGCGCGAGTACTTCACCGTTCACGGAAACCTCGCGGCCACCGGGGGTTGGATGGGGCGGGCGCAGACCATGCTCGATGACGCGGGAAACTGCCCAGAGGTCGCTTGGCTTGAATTGACTCGCGGACGCCTTACACACGATCCGGCCGCAATGGAGGCCCATGCCCGCAAGGCCATCGAGCTTGCAAAGCGCTTTGGCGATGGCGACCTCGCGATCGCCGGGCTCAGCCTCGTGGGTCTCGCGCGTGTGTACGCGATGCGCGTCGACGACGGCATGGCATGCCTCGATGAAGCGATGGCGGCGGCCAGCGGCGGCGAGCTTGACAGTTTTTGGACGGTGGCGGACGTCTACTGCAACACGCTGTTGGCCTGCGAGCGCGCGGGGGACTTCGAACGGGCGGAGCAGTGGTGCCGAGTGATTCAGGAGTTCTCTCGCAAGCATGGGTGCCAGCCAATGTTCCCGTTCTGCCACGTCACTCATGCGGCGATCTTGACCGCAACCGGGCGCTGGGCCGATGCCGACGGGGAGTTGGTACTTGCTCTGGATGCCTTCGACGCAGGCCACCGGGCGATGCGCATTCTCGCACTGGCCCGGCTCGCCGACCTGAGACTTCGGCAAGGACGTATCGAAGACGCCCGGGAATTGCTGGTCGGTGTCGAGGAGCACCCGCTAGCGCTGCGGCCGGCCGCGCGCCTCTGGATTCTCGACGACCATGCCGCGTTGGCAGCCGAGACGATCGAACGACGACTTGAGACGGTCGGCACCGACTCGCTTCTGGCGGTTCCGCTCCTTGCGCTGCTCGTCGACGCGAGGCTGCACCAGAACGACCACGCGGGCGCACACGCCGCCGCAACCAAGCTCTGGACGCTTGCAGCCAAGGCTGAGCAGGAGGCGCTCGAAGGCGAGGCCCGGCTCGCGCTCGGCCGGGTCCAATCCGCAGCCGGGGAGGACGGGTCGTCGGAACTCGCCCGCGCACTCGAGATCTTCTCCGGCCTCGAACTCCCCTTCGAGACGGCGCGCGCTCGCTTGGACCTCGCCCACGCATGGGCAGCAGAACGACCGGAGCTTGCGCTTGGCGAGGCGCGACTGGCGCTCGCAGCGCTTGAACGACTCGGGGCGACGCGCGATGCGCGCGAAGCGGCGAGCCTTGTCCGGCGCCTGGGTGGTGGGCCGTCCCCCGGACCCCGTCGTGACGCGCTGCTCTCGCAGCGCGAGCAGCAGGTGGCCGAGCTCTTGGGGGCAGGCCTGACCAATCGCGAA
The DNA here is from genome assembly GCA_963773325.1 of uncultured Thermoleophilia bacterium. Taxonomy (GTDB): domain Bacteria; phylum Actinomycetota; class Thermoleophilia; order Miltoncostaeales; family Miltoncostaeaceae; genus CAITWD01. Next base: position 700,232 of record CAVZAI010000002.1, read on the forward strand.
ATCGCAGACCGCCTGTTTCTGAGCGTCAAGACGGTCGAGCACCACGTGAGTAGCGTTCTCGCCAAGCTGGGACTCCGCAGCCGGGCGCAGGTCGCAGCGGTCCTCGCGCGACGTGGTGGGCCGACCGAATAGGGGTGCGCAGGACCTCGGACGGCTGAGGCGCCACGCCAGCAAGATGTCGGCCTGCTGGGCCGGCCATCGCTCGGCCAACTGCACCCCGGCCCAACGGCGCGCCCGTTCCGACGCGCGAACTCGAGGTTCTACACTCAACGGCGTGGCCGACGCGTTGACCGACAGTCTCGTCCGACGTCTTAGCGACGCGCTCGACCGTGCCGAAGGCGACGAACGCATCGATCTCGAGGAGATCGACATCCTCCTTGAGGAGCTGCGGAACCGGTTTCGAGATTCGACCCCGAACCACGCCGCGGAAATCGTGGCCCGGGCGAGACCGCTCCGGATCCGGCGGGACGACCTGGCGCGGCGGCTGGACCCGTCGGACGCGCCACGTCCCCCCGTGGACCACGCGCGGGGCGGACCGGATTCGGCAAACGTGTTCTCTGTCGACGAAGCGGTCACTCGCCTCGGGGTCGACGTCTTTCGACCCGGTCAACGCGAAGCGATCGAGGCGGCAATGACCGGACAGGACGCTTTGATCGTGATGGCAACCGGCTCCGGCAAGTCGCTCTGTTACCAGGTGCCGGCGCTCGCCCTCGGCGGCATGACCCTCGTCGTCAGCCCGCTGATCGCCCTCATCCGGGACCAGTACGAGCGGATGGTCGCGACCGGGGCCTCCGTCTGCATGCTCACCTCACACCAGACGACCGAGGAATCGGGACGCGCTCTCGCCGCCATCGCAGGCGGACACGTGCGCGTCGTGTTCTGCGCTCCCGAACGATTCGGTCAGCGGTCGTTCTTGCAAGCCGTTGCCCGGAACCGCGTCGACCTGTTCGTCGTCGACGAGGCGCACTGCCTCGTGGAGTGGGGCGACAACTTCCGTCCCGAGTACGCGCGACTTGCGGAGTGGCGCGACGCGCTGGGCGCGAAGGCCACCCTGGCGCTTACCGCCACGGCAACCCCTGAAGTCGGATCGGAGATTGTCCGCAGCCTGGGTATGCGCACACCGCTCGTGCTCACGACGGGATTCGACCGGCCGAACCTCAGTTTTGACGTGATCACGCTGGGCGGCCGTGGCGCGGTCGCCAGAAAATGGGACCACCTCATGGGGGTCTTGGGGGGCAAGGACGCCATACCTGCGATCGTCTACTGCGGCACCCGCAAAGAGACGGGCGATGTGGCCGACGGCCTTGTGGCGCGGGGCGTGCGCGCAGCTCCGTACCACGCGCGGCTGGATCCGTCCGAGCGAACCGCCGCCCAGGAAGCCTTCATGAACGGCAGGCTGGACGTGATCTGCGCGACCAACGCATTCGGTATGGGCGTGGACAAGGCTGATGTACGGACGGTCGTCCACTGGTCGCTCCCGCGATCGCTTGAGGGCTACTACCAGGAAGCGGGGCGGGCGGGCAGGGACGGAAAGCCGGCCCGCGCGGTCCTCCTCGCGATGCACGCCGACCGGGGGCGCCTGATCTTCTTCAACAAGAAGACGCTCGAGGTCGAGGAGGTCGACCACCTCCTCCGGCAGCTCCACTCGCGAGCCGATTCCGGCGGGCGTCTGGAAGTCAGCCTGGACGACGTCAGCGGCGATGATGCGACCCGGCTGTCGTTCGCCGCAGCGCACCGAGTCGGAGCGATCGAAGCCACACCATGGGCGGGCGGCTTCAGCGACGTCACGATCCGCGCGGCACGCCTGTCGCCAAACCAGCGGGCCGCCGTCAACATGATCCTTCGGTCGGCCCGGAGCCGAAACTGGGACCAATACCGGGCGATCGTCGGCTTTGTCGATCAGGCCGGCTGCCGGCGGGCGGCAATCATGCGCCACTTCGGGGACCCAAGCGAGCTGCGCGATCCCTTGGGACGGTGTTGCGACAGGTGCGACCCGCTTCCCGCGCTCGAGCACGATGCCGATTCGGCAAAACCGACGCCTGGCCTGGCGGACCGCAGCGCTGACGGCGCGAGGTCGGAGGATCATCTCGACCCGGATCAGGCGCGCACCTTCGAGGTGCTGCGCGGGTGGCGTCGCGGCCGTGCCGACGGAAAGCCGGCCTACACAGTTTGTGCCGATTCCGTCCTCCGAGCGATCGTCCGGAATCCGCCTACCACGTCCGCCGAGCTCACCGAGATGCGTGGAATCGGACCGAGCTTCATGTCGAAGCACGCGGACAATCTGCTCGTGACCCTCGCATCCATGGACCCTTCGGCGGTGGGGACGGGTCCGAGTAAGACGCTCCCAGACGGGCTCGCCCTGTAGTGATCGACGGATGCCGGGTTGAGGCTCGGCGCCAGGCCGGCTTGACCACTTCACCAGCGGTCAAGCCGGCCCTGGCCGACCTCGCCCGTTCACCACGTGCGATCGGGCCGGTGCGCAACGCCGACCATCACGCAGACGAAATCCGGCCCGGATGACGGCCCCCGTCGACCGTGGTCCGGGCTCTTCGGACCCCCTCGAGCAACGTGAGGCGGCCGTGCACCCAAGGCGCGACTCCGGGTTCGGCGTGATACGTCGGCGAGACCCTTGGCACCCCGACACGTAAGGTGGACGCGATGAGCACCGGTGATGTCGGCAACAGCGCCCTCGCCCGCGTCGATCGCTGGCAGCAGGCCCACCGCGCAACCGCTATCAGCGTCGCGACGGTCAAGAAGTTCCGGGCGGACCAAAGCGGCAACCTTGCGGCGCTGCTGGCCTTCTGGGCGTTCTTCTCAATCTTCCCCCTGATGCTCGCCGCCGCGACCCTTCTCGGCTGGTTCCTCCCGCGCAACGTCAGCGACGACGTCCTCCGCACGATCGACGGCTACGTCCCGCTCATCGACTTCTCGCAGAAGACCATCAGCGGCAGTTGGTGGGCCCTCGTCTTGGGACTTGTCTCCACGATCTGGGCCGCGACCGGCGTGACCCGCACCGCGCGTGTGGCCTTCGACTCGGTCTGGCGGGTGCCTGCGGCCGAGCGCGCGAGCGTGGTCGCGCAGACCCTGGGCGGACTCAAGGCGCTCGCGCTGATCGGGGTGGCGCTCGTAGTCAGTGTGCTGACGACGGGATTCGTTTCCGGCACGAGCGATCAACTTGACATCGATCCGCTCGCGGTCGTCGGCGGATACGCGGTCGCGATCGTCATCGACGTGGTCGTGTTTCTGATCGCCTTCCGCGTGCTGACCTCACGAGAGGTCTCCACGCGCGATGTACTGCCAGGCGCGCTCTTGGCCGGCGTGGGCTTTTGGGTCCTGCAGTCGCTCTCGTCGGTCATCATCTCGCGCTACTTGCAAAACGCGCAGAAAACGTACGGCAACTTCGCCACCGTCATCACGCTGCTTTGGTGGTTCTACCTGACGGGGATCCTCACCATCCTCGGCGCACAGCTGAACGTCGTCCTGCGCGAGCGGATCTGGCCGCGCAGTTTGCGTGCGACCGGCTGATCGACATCGACCGCGACGGACGTCAGCTCCTCGGCGTCGTCACTGAGCCAGGGTCCTGTCTCGCAGTGCTCGCCGCCGGCATCCGTAGCGGTGTTGTGGCGGCGGTCTCCCCTGGGCAGCGTCGGCCCGATCACACCGGAACCCCCGCCGAGCTCGATACGCAGCTCGGTCGCACGCCCCGCGGCGGTCAGCGGTTCGAATCCGCTCGTCGGCGACACCATCGACCGCCGGGGTTCCCAAGCTGCACCTGCGCGCGCTTCGGCGCTCAGCGATCGAGACCCTCGTCGATGTCCAGAATCGCAGTCAGCAGTGTGCGGGTCTCGGCGTAGATCCCGCGTGCTTCAGACTCGCGCGGGCCAGCAATGTTCAACACCGCTCCTCGCCGGAGGGACGCGAGAAATGCTCGCGCCCTGCAGATCGGGTCGACCTCGTCGGTCGCCACAACCAAGCACGGGCGGTTGAATTCGTATGCAGCCACCGATGCCAGACTCGTGCCCGGCGATCGCTGACGGGCAGTCCCCGCCCTCGTGACGATGAGCGTGGCGTCACTGTCACGTGCGTTCCACAGCGTGCGCTGCTGGACTTGAGCCAGCGGGGTCTCAACCAAGCCTGGGTAGTCAGCGAGCACACCCGGAGGCGAGGAATAGTCCTCTGCCCAGCCTCCCTTCGGGCACCACCCCCCATAGGGGATTCTGGCTGCTCGAGCGACGTCAAGCGCGGCTCGGTCAACGCCGGACTGGCCGCCTGAGACGATGCGCGCAACGCGCGGCACGGTGTCAGTCCGAGGCCCAGTCACGTCCTTGGCTCCATCAGATGCTTGCTGGCGGATCGCCGCGAAGTCGTTCATCGATGTGATCCGATGGCGTGAGCGTGTCCGGGGCACTAGACTGGCCGCTCGCCGCCACTAGTGATCGCGGAGGTGCGGTATGCGGAGTCTGGCCAGGCTGAGCGCGCTCCTTATCGAAGGGGGCGTCGCGGTGGTTGTCGTCGTCGGCGGTCTGGCCGCCGGCGGACTCCGACGGCTTGCCGCAGTGGGGGATGGAGACGGTGCGTCGGCTGAGGCCGAGTTGCCACCCGATCAGCGGCAGAAGCCCAAGGTCGAGGTCTGAGCCCTGCCCGGCTGACCCAGTGAGCACCACGGAAAGCATCGCTTCCTAAGCGCCGCTGACGGTCACCGGACCCACAAGCCCGTACTGCATCGCGTGCATCGCTGCAGCGGCGCGGTTCGAGACACCCAGCTTGGCGTAGATGTGCTCGATGTGGTTGCTCACGGTCTTCGGGCTGATCCCCAGCCGTCGCGCGACCAGTTTGTTCGGCATTCCCTGGGCTAGCAATCCCAGCACCTCGCTCTCCCTGCTGGTGAGTCCGGCCGGACCTCCTGCGCGGCCGCGGACGGTCGTGTGGCCGGCGGCAGTCAGCACAGCCTCGGTCGCGACCGGGTCCAACCGCCCCGCGTCGACATCCGCCCGGAGCTCGCGGACCGCGTCGGTCGCGGGCCGGGCGTCGCGGTGAGGGCGTGGCTGAGTCATCGCGTGGTAGGCGTCAGCGCCTGCCAAGACGCGGGCGGGCGCGGAAAGCATCGAGCCACCCACACCCCGGTGATATCCGGATCCGTCCAATCGTTCGTGGTGGGTCGCGGCCAGGAGTCCGATCTTACGCAGCTCGTCGGGCCGATTGAACATGCGCTCAACGTAGTAGACGTGCATGCGCATGCGTTCCCGATCGCTACTGTTCAACGGTCCGGGCTTGTCCCATACGCTCCCTGGCACGCCCCAACGCCCGACGTCGTGGACCAGTGCAGCCCGGCGCGCCAACACCGCGTCGTCCGGCGGTAGGTCCATGAGTCCTGCCGCGCCGGCCACCAGGTCCGCGGTGCCCCGGGCGTGCCCTGCGAAGTACGGACAACGCAGGTCACAGAAGTCGCCGATCGCCTCGAGGGCTCGGTCCAGTTCCTCGTCGGTGAGCGGCGGACGCTCGATCGGTTCCGCCTCGAGGATCCTCTCGACGGTGTCGTGGTCAATACCGGCAAACAGCGCCTCGGGATCGCGCTGGACCGCGTCGACGACGTCCGGGTCGAAGTGGGTGCCAGACCTGGCTCGGACGACCTCGACCGCCTCCCGGACGCCAGCGGTGCGCTGAAACACCTCGCAGGCCTCGGCAACGTGCGCGATCCGGGCGGACAGGGCGAGCCGATCACCTGACAGCTCGGCCGGGACGCCCTCGCCATCCCAGCGCGCGTAGGCCTGCTCGATACCGGCCTTGACGTCTACACCGAGACCAAGGCGCTCGGCCAGCGCACCTGCACCGGAGCAGTGGTTGGCCATCTGTTCGACAACGCCGCGGCCGCGGGTCGCCATCAGCGTCGCCGCCTGCCGGGCGCGGTTGAACGCCGAGGTGCCTGCGCCGGCCCGGCGCAGCATGAAGACCATCGCGGGAAAGCCCGCCAGATCCACCTGCACCGCGTGGGCCCGGAAATCAACGTCGTCGCCGAAGAGCGTCGATGCCTCGTTGCCGTAGATCGGGCAGCCGACATACGTGAGGACGCTGACGTCGTAGAGCGTGGCGAGCTCGGCGGTATCGAGCCCGAGACGCTCGCCCAACCCCATGCTGATGCGCGCCGAACGGAGCATGTGCTCGAAGGGCTGGCCGAACCCAAGGTCCGTCGCGAGTGACAGCGAGACCATCAGGTCGGTGAGCCGTACCGACGACATGCGGCGACTCTAGACCGCCCTCGGTGGGGTGAATACCCCATGGTGCGGCCACGGCGTGCGCGCGACAGTGCTCGCCAAGAGCCAGGTGCTGGCTCCCCCGGCCGAGGTCGAGTCCCCCACGCGGACTCCACCGGTCGGCCTCCCGAATACCCGCGAGCACGAAAGGAAGCGACCCAATGGCTACCGCCACCTCACCCGTTACGAACCCCAACAGGGCACTTTGGGAGAAGGGCGACTTCACCCGCATCGCGGCAAGCATGCGAGGCAGCGGCGAAGCCGTCATCGATTCGCTCGGCATCACTCCGGGGCTCCGCGTCCTGGATCTCGGTTGCGGCGACGGCACAACCGCACTTCCCGCCGCGAGGCTCGGAGCCGAGGTGCTCGGTGTCGACATCGCCAGCAATCTGGTCGAGGCGGGCAACCGTCGCGCCGCGCGCGAAGGTCTCACCAACTGCCGCTTTCTGGAGGGCGACGCGTCCGATCTCCGGACACTCAGCGACACCTCGTTCGACCTGGTCGTCAGCATCTTTGGGGCGATGTTCGCGCCGAAGCCATTTGACGTGGCCAAGGAGATGGTCCGCGTGACGCGACCGGGTGGCCGGATCATCATGGGGAACTGGATTCCGAACGATCCGACGCTGGTCGCACAGATCCTCAAGATCAGTTCGGCGTTCTCGCCGCCACCCCCGGAGGGGTTCATCAGCCCGATGACGTGGGGGGTCGAGGCCAACGTCATCGAGCGATTTGCCGCCGCAGGCGTTCCGCAGGAACAGATCGCGTTTGCCCGCGACACCTACACCTTCAGCTACGCGAGCCCGCCGTCGGCACTCCTTGAACAGTTCCGTACGTACTACGGGCCGACCATGAACGCCTACGAGGCGGCCGGGGCGAGCGGCCGCAGCGACGAACTCCACGAGCAGTTGGAAGACTTGTTCGCGTCGCAGAACGCGAGCCCACGCGACGGACACACGTCCATTCCGGCGATGTTCCTGCGCGTGACCGTCGCGCTCTAGGACCGCCCGTGAGCGCCGCTTCTGATGACCACAGCGGCGCCGGCGCGGCCAGGATCAACGACAGCGCTGAGACCGGTTCTGGTGATGAATGGGTCTGCGCCTCGAGGCTGCTCGGGTGCGCCGGCGGACCCGTTCACCGATGATGAAGGGGTCAGCGGTTTGAATCCGCTCGTCGGCTTGGCTTGAACCCCACCGCGAGCAGGGCATATCGCTCAGTTCCCTTCCAGTCCGCTTGACCGGGGCCGGTGGCGGCAACTCCTTGGCCAACACATCCATCGGCCAAGCGACCGGCGAAATGGGGGGGCCTGCTGGGGAAGTTGGCACGCCCCTCGGACCACGCGGCGCAAGGCGGCCGTCTCGTGCGGTGACCTGGAATACCGTGACAAGCGCGACCACCTCAACCCAGGCCAGACGACCGCAGAAACAGGAGTGACGCGCCGCCTGCGCCACTGAGTCCACAACGGTCAGCCCAATCGCAGGCAGGATCAGGATGACGGCCACAAGGGGCGCTGTTGCGCTTGCCCGCCACGGTCCCCCACGACCGCGCAGCCCTATCGTGGAGAGCGCCGGTGCGCTCCCGCCAGGTCCCCTGGCGGCGTCCGTGGAGATAGCCGTCGCCATCGCGACGCGTACCCGCGCGACGAGCAGCTCTCGGCCTCGGATGGTGCAGCCGTGTGCCTATGTAGGTCTGGCCCCGTCATGCCGATACTGCCCCCTAGGAGGTAACAGTGCCCGGGTCCGTCGGCCATTGTGCCGCTCTTGGTTTACATCGCTGCTGGCATCCCAAAGCCCGGCACAGCAGCGGGGGCTCACAGCGCCATGGAGGAAGACCCGTCCTTCATGGACCGCTTGGCCGACGACCTCTCTGGCATGCCGCCGCGCCCTCACATCTGGGCGCCCCGCGTGGACGAACTCCTCGCGGCAGCGGCGACCCTCGCAGCAGGTGCGGTACGGACTTCGTACTTCACCGCTGTCGGTCGGACTGTCGATCGAGCGGCATCGAAGCCGATGCCCGCGTCGCTCCCGGCCGCGCAGTCCAAACAGCGACGAACTCTACGACACGAGGAGACCGCAATGGACACCGATTTGTGCCCTCCATGGATGCCGAGCATCATCTGGGCGATCATCCACCGCAAGATCTGGGTCAATTATCCACCGGTCGACGTTCCGACTCAGGAAATCCTGGCCGCGCTCACCGCCTACCACGTCTCCTACATCACGGGCGAGGCGGGCGTAGCGTCGCGACGGGAAGCTGCCGCGATCATGGCCAAGGGCGTCGCCGAACTGGAGAGGCTCGCAGGCGAGACCTCCGCGTGACCGCCGCCGCCTAGCGATAGCGCGCCCGCTCGTCGCACGCCGCGAGCCGGCGCGCCATCGCGGCCTCGCGCGCGCCGGCGCTGGGCCGCATCCAGGACGCCCGCGAGGCGCAAGACGGTAGGGCGCGAAACCGCCGGAATTGGCCTGTCTTGCGTTCAGCGCCATGGCCGACGACCAGCGACCACGCCGCGGCATCTTCGTAGTGAAGGGGTCAGCGGGTCGAGTCCGCTTGTCGGCTTCATGAAAAGCCCGCTAAGGCGAGCTTCTTGTTTGACGTCGATCAGGTCACGGGTTGTCACAAGAGTGGCCCTACTGTCAACCAAGGGCCCCCGGTTGGCCCCCTTTCCGCCGCGACCGCCAACGCACGAACGATCTTCAGGTACTCCGATCAAGACAGACGTCGCGATGCGATCCCCCCTCCTCGCTATCGAGCTGGGGACGAGACTGATCGCGGATCCGTTCGTCGGCGAGAGGATCGGCCGAATCGCCTGGCTCGACGCTCAGCCCAGGAGTCAACGAGGGCTCACGATCCACGCCACCGATTCCGCGCAATCGAAGTTCCGCCGACCGAAGCCCGAGAGCCAAGTCGGCCTTCGGGACGAGACGACCGCGGCCCTCATCGCGAGACCCACGACGGCGACGCGGACTGATCCGCTCGTCAGATCGCGAAGCCGGGTCAACATGGCAAGTTCCCGCTGACGCGATTCCCGGTCTCCGACGCTGAGAGGGGCGGTGAACGAACGGGTGGGAGCCTTGAGAAGACTTGACTCTCGGGGGATAGCGGGCCGTCCGCCGAGGGTTCAGATTCTCCATAAAAGTAGTGACATCGCTCACAGGGGATCACCCTCCCGTAAGCGCCCATGAACTGGACGAATGACTGCCCGCGCTGATCGTGTCTCGGCCGCAAGGGTCCGCGCAGAACACGAGCAGGGCGGGTCCTCCCGGACCCCAAAACAGCACCAATGACGATCAGGAGCAGCGCCGATGCGCGGCCCCCAGACCGACCACAGCGAAACAACCCGAACCGGTCACTCCCAAACACCCACGCCGCGGAGGTCGTGGCCTCGCCCGCGAAGGCGCCGGGCGAAGTTCAGCGTCCTCGGTCTCGCTGCCCTCGGCGTCACAGGTGGCCTCCTCGCGGCGTCTGCCCTTGCCGCCCCGACGCCCGCGCCTCCCTCTGTCAGCCTCAAGGTGCTGCTGATTGGAAGCGGATCCGCCGATCCGACCACCGTCGCGTGGGAATCGGCGCTCTCCAGCGAAGGTCTGCCCTACACGGAGGTCACGGCGGCCAACACCGGAGCGCTCGGGTCGTGGCAGGTGGCGCTCCCGGCGCTGACGACCGGCACGCAGGGCAACTACAACGGCGTGGTGATCGCCGACAGCCCCTCGGACTTCGCCGCCGGACAGCTGAGCGCCCTCTACACCTACGAGGGCCAGTTCAACGTCCGCCAACTCGACGGCTACGTCACCGGGTTCCCGTCCGTGCCGCCGAATTTGGGCGTTACGAACGATGCGACCGGCGCGGCGATCACCGCGACGTCCGAGTCGCTCACCGCAGCGGGCACGGCGGCCCTTCCCGGCCTGGCGGGCTCGGTCCCCTTCGACACGGGCAGCTACGCCTATCCGGCAACCCCGCTGGGCGGGTCGGCATTTACCTCGTGGCTCAGCTACAGCGGGGCGACGAGCCTCGGCGGCGTCTACCAGCACCCGAGCACCGACGCCCAGAAGAACGTCCAGGAAGCCGTCCTGTTCTTCGCCTACAACCAGTACCAGACACAGTGGCACGTGCTCTCGCGCGGCCTGGTCGACTGGGTCACCCAGAACGCCCACCTCGGGCTCTTCCGCAACTACGCGTCGCTGCACCTCGACGACATGTTCAACAGCGACAACACCTGGGACATCCCGAGCCACACGACCTCGCTGACCGCCGCGGCGCAAGTGACCGCGGCAGACATCGCCGCCTCGGCGCAGTGGTCGCGCCTGAACAACTTCCGCATCGACTGGGCCTACAACGCCGGCGCAAGCTCGGCGAACGACAACCCGGCAACCGCCGATCCCCTGCTGGCCCAGTTCCAGGCCACCGACCCGGCGACCGGCAAGCCCTACAGCCAGGACTTTGGCTGGATCAACCACACCTGGGATCACGCCACGCTCGACCAGGGCTGCGCGACGACCAACTACATCGAGGCGGAGCTCAACCAGAACTCCGCCTTTGCGACCGCCAGCGGCAGTGGCGGGCTCGGGGGGCTCGGCCTGACGGCCGACCCCAACGGTACCTCCAACGGCTACGGCAGCTTCGACGTGCACGCGTTCGTGCCGGGCGAGCACTCGGGCCTTGCGAACCTGATCCCCGGCGCCACCGCCTCGATCGATGCGGTGGACACCACGGGTGCTGCCGGCGGCAGCGGCGGCGCGCTTGCGGCCGGGACCTACAACTACGCGGTCACCGCCCAGTACATCGCCAACACCGGCGATTCGCAGACACAGACGGCCTCGGTCAGGGTCGCCAGCGGCCAGACGGTCAGCATCACTTGGACCGGGGTCTGCAAGGCCGCCAGCTACCGCGTCTACCGCCAGAACCCCGGCTCGGCGACCTGGAACTACATCACGACGGTCAACCCGCCCGCCCAGCCAACCCTCAACCCGTCCTCGACGACCAACACCGCCGGCGGCGGCATGGCGCCGGTCAGCTACACCGACACCGGTACCGCAGGGACCTCGACGAGCTTCGTGCCCTCGCTGACGGCGACGACCGCGCTGGAGTTCCCGTACGAACAGAACCAGTCCTTCAACACCGCGATCGCCGCCGCGGGGATCACGGCGATCGGCGGCGACGCCTCAAAGCCCTACCCCAACCCGCCGACGACGGCGTTCGGCATCAACACGACCACGCCGTACAGCGGCGGGACATTCCCGGCCGGGCAGTCGTTTGCCGACGGGACCGCGCGGGTCGTCCCGCGCCACCCGATCAACGTCTACTACAACGTCGCCACCTGGCCGCAGGAGATCGACGAGTACAACACGATCTACCCCGGCACCAACTCGACCCAGGCCAGCATCACCAACCAGGTCGAATCGGGGATGTTCAGCACCATCACCAACAACGACCCCGCGCCGTTCTACGCGCACCAGACCAACCTGGTCGGCGCGTCCTCCAGCAGCTCGGTGCTCATCCCCGTGCTCACCCAGTTCGAGACGCAGTACCACAGCGTCTTCAGCGCGGCCGAGCCCTACGTGCAGCCGACCCTCCCCCAGTCCGCGCTGACCGCACAGCGCCAGCAGGTCTGGGCCGCGGCGGTCGCCGCGGGCACGGTCACCGCGACCGAGCAGGGCGGCACGATCGTCATCAAGAACACCGGCGGGCCGATCGACATCCCGATCAACGCACCGACCGGCACCCTCGTCGAGCCCGGCGGCACCCCGTTCGGCTCCGCCTACGCCGGCTCGGTGTCGGACTGGGTCACGGTCCCCGCAGGTGGCACCTACAACCTGCAGGCGCCGGCCGCCCCATACGTCACGACCCAGCCGGTCAGTACCGGCAACATTCCGGCCGGCGGTACCGCCACGTTCACCGCGGCGGCCACCAACGGCCAGTCCAACCCGCCGGCGAGCGTGCAGTGGTACGTCTCGACCGACAACGGGCTCACCTGGAACCCGGTCGCGGGCGCAACCAGCACGACGCTCACGCTCACGGGCCTGACCGGCTCGATGAACAACTCCCAATACGAGGCGATCTTCACCAACACGCTCGGCAGCGCGACCAGCAACCCGGCGACGCTCGCCGTCGGCCAGACCGTGCCGACGGTGCCGACCGTCGCCAGCCCCCCGAACGCGACGTCGATCAGCTACGGTCAGACGCTATCGAGCGCGATCCTGTCGGGAGGATCCGTGACGGTTCCGAATGGGTCTGGCGGGACGACAAGCGTCCCCGGCACCTGGAGCTTCGCGACGCCGTCCGTGCAACCGGGTCTCGGCATCACCAACCAGCAGGTGGTCTTCACCCCGAACGACACGTCCTCGTACACCACGGTCACCACCCAAGTACCGGTCACCGTCAACAAGGCGACGCTCATCGTTGCGCCCGATGCCAAGACCGTCACCTACGCGTCCGCTGCCCCGAGCTACACCAAGACGGTGACGGGTTTCGCCAAGGGAGAGACGACAAGCACCGCTGCGGGGTACGTCGCACCGACCTGCACGTCGACATACACGGCGACCACCGCGGTGAGCGCATCGCCGCTTACGATCACATGCTCTGGCGGCGCGGCAACGGACTACGTCTTTTCGTATTCGACCGCTTTGCTGACCATCGTCAAAGCGACGCCGACAATCACCAGGGTGCCGACCGCATCGCAGATCAGGTTCGGCCAAACGCTCGCAAGGTCGACTCTCAGCAGGGGCTCTGCAAGCGTCTCCGGAACGTTTGCTTGGAGCAATCCAACGCTCGTGCCACCGAGGGGCACCTCGTCCCAGCAGGTCAGATTCACCCCGCGCGACACCGTCGACTACAACGTTGTCACTGGCATCCTTGTGAACGTACAGGCGAACTAGCCGCCCATATCTGCATCGAGTCAACCATCGAGCCCTCGGTGCCGCGGAGCGGCTACACGAGCGGCACGACAAGGGCGATGGCGTACGCAAACGGATTGCATGCACTGCCAGGTGCGTGTCCCACGAACGCGAATGCGACCGCCACCCCCCCCGTTCGCTCGTCGAGAGGACGAGCTGCCGAGGGCCCGGCGGTGATCTGAGCGCACGCGAGGCGGGCACTTCCGGTACTGCCCGTCACCAGAGCCTAGTAGCTGAGGACGGGGCCAATCCGGCGAGTCTGGATGCCACGGACGTCCACCAGCTCGCAGCACCATCACCGGCTACGTCATCACCCCCTACCGCCAGGGAACGGCCCAGGCCATCGCTCGTGAAGGGGTCATCCGCTCGTCGGCGTCAGTCAGGCCGCTCGCTGCAGTCGGACCCACCGGATGCGATCGGGTCGGCCATCCCTACACGCGGGCCGCGCGTGCCTGACGCATCTGCTCCGGACAGAACATCACGCGCTCAGATGCGGCCGGGCCTCCACGGGGTCTGACAACGATGAGATCGCTCACGCGCCGGGTGCGAGCGGATAGCTCGGATCGTTGGCATATCCCGCCGCCGGCCCAGAAAGCACCGCATCGAAGACATTGGTCGTCGCATGGCGGATCACCGACTCGGCTGTCGGGTCGTTGCGCACGGTCGTGGTAACGATGTCCGGGTCGATCGCGAGCAGTGCCGGACTCGAATAGACGGGGTTGGTGACGCATGAGCCGTCGAGGAGGCACACCCAGCCGCGGGTGCCGACGTTGACCACAAGTCCGCCGCCGGGCTGGGGGGCCAGGGCGATTGCGCTGCCGGACACATAGCCGGCGCCCCGCTGCGGACAGGGGAAGGTCGCCGCGGCAGCCAAGCGAGTGCCGGCGGGCATCGGGGCCCCTGCGCTTGGTATGTCGGTCTCCTGGTAGAGCACGCCCTGCAGCTGCTGGCCCGGCGTGGCCCCGGAGTTGGCGAACACCCAGCCGAGCGACGTCGGCACCGTCAGCGGCATCAAGACATTGGAACACCCGAACTGCTCGCCAAGGATCATCTGCTCGGGCTTGCTGATCGGCGACAGACGCCACAGCGTCGACGACAGTGTCGGGCTTGAGGCGTTCGGGTCGCTGGGGTTCAGCTTCCAGATATTGAGCGTGCTGTAGGGGCCGGTGGTGGGCGGGGGCACAGGGTGCCAATAGATGTTGTTGGCACCGAAGAAGGCCGCGTTGGCGCCACGCGCAAGCGCTGCCTCGAAGTTGGTGCGCATGTTGGGCGTCCAATACTCGGAGTGCGACCCGACGACAATCGCGGTGGCCGCTCCGACCTCCGCGCTGCCGGAATTGAGATCCCCGTCTGTCAGGTAGCTGATGTCGCGCCCCTGGGATTCGGCGTAGCGGGCCAGCGGGACGTCCTCGCTGAGTATCTGCGCCATCCCGAAACCGTCGTACGGGCGGTTCAGGCTCACCACGGTCGAGATGCCGGTCGCCGTCGAGTAGGCGCTGTTGCCCCCCCACGTGTTGTACATCTGGTCGGTATTGGTGGCCAGCACCTGCACCATCGGGGTGGTGCGGGTGTCATCACGGATCACAAGCGGGATGGCACCGGCCGCGTCCGGGTTGCCGACCGGCACGATGCGCAGCTCATAGATCCCATTGGTCCAGTCGTGGGAGACGGTCAGGGTGGCGGTCTCCTGCCAGGGGGCGGTGACCTTGAAGGTGGTCGAGTCGACGGTCTCCCAGCTGGCTGGCGCAGAAACCTTGAGCGTCGGACTTCTCCAGACCAGGCGCCCGCCAGAGCCCTGGTAGTCCCCCAACCGCCAGACCTCCACTTGGACGGGCACCGGCGTCGCGCTCCGCGTGCCCAGATACAGGCCGACGATCCCGCCGCAGGCGACGCTGGTGTATTGGGCAAAGCCCTGCACGAGCGGGGCGGCGATCGTCGACGGCGGCTGCCACCCCGTACTGCCGGCCTTGGCGTTCTCCTGGGCGATGGTCGTCGCCGCACATCCGGGATTCGTGCCGCTCGGCGGTACCAACGGGGTAGCAGCAGGGATCGCGCGCTGCGTGGCAGCAACCGAATCCGCCCAGGCGATGCCGTTGCCGATGGCAACGAGCCTCACCATGTACGTGACCCCGTCAACAAGCCCTGAGATCGTGGTGCCCGCCCTCGACACCGGTGTCGCGGCCCCGCAGGACGCGCCCGCCCGATTGCAGAGCCGGTAGCTGTAGCCGGAGGCACGGGCAACGGCGGCAAAGCCGTTGAGGATGAGTTGGCTCGGTCCTGGGGTCAGGGACAGGGCCGGGGCGCCAAGACGCCTGGCCGTGATCGCGTCGGTGCGGGTGGTGATCCTGGCCGCTGGAGATGTGTGCCCGAACCGGTCGCGCACGAAGATCGCGTAGCTGTACCGGGTGCCAGGGGTCAACCGGGTGTCGGTCACAGCGGTTGGGCGTGACCCCCTCGTCGGCACGCCCGCGCCCGCAGTCAGCCGCGCCGGCGCGCGTGCACCTTTGGCACGGCGCACGATGATCCGGGTGACGGTCACCCCGGATGGATTGATCCAATAGAGATCGATCGAGGTCCTCGCGCGCCCAGTGAGGGTCACGCCGGTCACCGGTGCGACCGGCTTCGCCGCGAAACGGACGCCGACGATCCGGTCCCTGGACATCACCGGCGCACAGGCCATCCCCTTGCAGGCACCGGAGAACCCGGCGAACGCCGATCCTGCGGCTGGGCTCGTATGCAGGGCGACCTGAGTGCCGGTCACGAAGCGCGCGCTGCAATGGGCCCGACAAGAGATCCCGGCGGGCACACTCGAGATCCTGCCTGCGCCCGTGCCGGTGACCGTCACCGAGAGACGGAAGGTCGAACGGAATCTCGCAGTCACCCCGACGGCTGCGCGCATGGTCACCCGGCAGGTCGCGGTGCCCGAGCACGCACCCGACCAGCCCACAAAGCGTGCGGTGCCGACCGGACGGGCGCTCAGGGTCACGTGGGCACCACGGGACTCTGCGAGCGAACAGCGCGTCGTGCAGGTTGTGGGCGGCGTGCCGACCACCACGCTGCCCGGACCGGAGATCACCACCGACAGCGTCGGCCGGGCACTAGTGGCCCCGACTGCAGAGATGCACACGCTAAGCACGACGACGGCAATGACGAAGCCGAGAGCCACACCGAGCGTGCGGCGGCCCGCGCGAATGACGTCGGGCAGTCGACTCGGCTGCGCCGAGGGAAGGCTGCGGATACGCACACCGACAACTATGGCGCACAGCCCGCTTGTCTGGGGTAGACGCGGGGTCGTCGTCCGCCGATACTCGACGTGCTGACGACAACAACGCAACCGGAGGGATCCCCTTCGGGGGGTCCCGACGACAGCGGACGGGGTGGAGAACCCCCGTCGTGTGAATGTCCACCGGCTGCGGGACGACCTCCTTGTGACGGGAAGCGGGCGCGGAATATGAGATGGAACAGACGTTGGGCACTGGGTGGCGCAGCGGTGGCGCTGACAGCTATCGCGGTGCCGATGATCTCGAGCGCACCGGCCAAGACCCGCTACGTGCGCATCGGTCTTGAAGGTCCGTTGACAGGAAGCCAGGCCAGCGTCGGTATCGGCATGCTGCGCGGCGCACAGCTCGCGGCAGACTTTGTCAACCACCATGGTGGCATCGTCGGTCCGAACGGTCGGCGCGGATGGCAGATCCACATCGTCCCGATCGACGACGCCGCGAATCCCGTGACCGGGATGGCGGCGGCGAAACGAGCGATCAAGTCCGGTCTGAACGGCGTCGTCGGGCCCTACAACTCTGGGGTCGGTGCACGAACCCTGCCGCTCTATCTGAAGGCCGGTTTGACCCCATTCCGGCTGACCTCGGCAAACCAGACCAGCGGTCTTGGTGCGACCTTGCAGCCGATGACCTACCAAATCGCTCCGGTCGCAACGAAGGCGCTGACCACGTGGCTGAAGGCGCACTCTGTCGCCATCATCTTTGACCACGCCGTCGGCTATACGAGCGCGGAGGCCGCCTCGGTCAAGAACGAGCTGATTGCGGTCGGCGTCACCGTTTCCGAGTTCCCGATTTCCGAGGGTATCGGCGACTACACGGCCGCGGTGACGGCGGCCGCCGCGACCCACCCAACCGTGATCTACACGGTCGCCTATTACGCCGAAGCCGGCCTTCTCGCCCGGGAGATCGCTGCGGCGCACACGGGCGCACGGTGCTTGGCCGATTACGGTGCCTACGACTCGGCATATGTCACCGTTGCCGGCGTTTCGGCGGCACAGGCGTGCCCGGTCGTCGGTGTTCCTGCGCCGGAGGCCTTCGCCGGCTCAGCGCCGTACGTCAAGCAGTACCAAAAGAGATTTCGTGCGGCCCCGGGGACATGGTCACCGTACACCTACGACTCGCTGAGGATGTTCACGTACGTCGTCAACACGACGCACAGCTACAGGCAGAAGGTCTTGGAGCGTGTGTTGCCAAAGGTCAAGGGCTATCACGGATGGACAGGCCACATCAACATCGCCCCGAAGACCTTGGACAGAACGCCGGCCACGGTGGTCGTCAACGGGGTTACCCCAGGTGGCGCGTTTGTGATCGACCCAGCGTGGGCCGCGGCGGTCGGGTACACCGGCTGAGCGATCGTCTCCAAGGGCACCTCCGCCAAGCTTCGCTGTCCTCCGCGTGTATGGATACCAACGCGCCCCGCCGGGGGGCTCCCATCACGTGCCGACTACCCGCTCTACCGCCGCGGCGAGGAGTGCCTGGCCGGCCGCGCTCGGATGGATGCCGCAGCCCCCGGCGGTGAGGTGGGTCAACAGCCCGGCCGCGCAACTGTCGCCTCGGAATGGACGAGCGGCTGTCTCGAATGCAGTGAAGCCGTCGGCGATCTGCACGTGAAAGGGCTTGGCGGCGCCGTCCAGCGCCTCGTTTACTGCCCGAGTCGATGCATTATCAGCGGAGTTCGCGTAGTCAAATGAGTAGTAGTTGACGATCACCACTTGTCCGTCGTAGCGGGCGCTGTGGCGGATCGCTCCCAAGATGTCTGCCACGTTCGTCGAGACCTGCTTGAGGACTGCCGGGACCTCGCTGGCACATCGGTCCGCCGTCGTCTCCTGACAGATGAACAGGTCGTTATAGCCGATCATCAGCGAGACCAACCGTGTGTGTGGGTGGCTCTGGAGGTACTGCACGGCGTACTGGAGTTGCGTCCCGCCGTAGCTGACGTGCAGTGGGGATGCGGTCCGGTACCCCCGCCCGCCGCCGGGGGAGTTCTCGCAGCCGTTGCTCTGGCCACCGTTGAAGACGAAGCTGACCGAGCTCTCCCCCGTGCAAGCCGCGTTGGCCACGTTGAAGCCGAGCGCGGCTCCGACAACTTCGGGAAAGCCGACGAAGCTGGATGCGTCGGTGTAGTTCGGTGATGGCGACGTGTCCGCCTCCCGGTATCCGAACGTGACCGAATCCCCAAGTGCCAGGTAGTCCCGACCAGCGGCCGGGGGCGCAGTTCGTCCACGTTCTGAGTCGGAGAACGCCGACGTGACCAGCAACGCTACGCCGACCACGATCGCGCTCAAGCACGCCAGACCGACCGCGGCGTGGACTGCCTTCTTCCGATTGGCAAGCCGCATGGGAATCGTCCCCTGTTCGTGATCGGCCCGAGATGCCCGCCGCCCAGGTCCAGGCCGGCTCTCGGTGGGTTGATCATCTGCCGAGCGGGGTGAGCCCAGACCTTCGCGTGCGAGCGTACTTGGCTCTAGTGTGAACCCCCAACCGGTCCGACTTCCAAGCGGCAGGTTCGGGTCGAGCACTGCGCAGCATGGTCGAGTGGGCGATGTCGGGAGGCGCATTTCGTGCAGATGAAGATGACGAAGCCGGACTGCTACGCGTCGGACGTCCGGGCGCTGATCCTCACCGCCGACAAGTTCGAAGACACCGAGGTGATCGTTCCGTACTTCCGTCTCCTCGATGCCGGCGCCCGCGTCGACATCGCAGCGCCGACCATGGACCCCATCGGAGGAGAGCACGGCTACAGTCTTGAACCCGATCTGACGATCCCTGACGTCGATCCCGACAACTACGACGTGCTGGTCGTTCCGGGCGGCTTTCCGGACGGCGCGCCCGCCACCGTGCGCGACACCCCACGAGCGCAGGAAATCGCCCAATCGTTCTTCGCGAACGGCAAGCCAGTTGCCGCGATCTGCCACGGCCCTTGGCTGCTCGCGTCGGCGGGTGTGGTCTCCGGCCGCAGGCTGACCTCGTACTGGGGCGACGGCGTTCCCGACGACGTCCGGATTGCAGGGGGCCTGTGGGAGGACGCTGAAGTCGTCGTCGACGGCAACCTGGTCACTTCACGGTGGCCCCCCGACCTACCGGCATTCACCCGCGAGATGATGTCGCTCATCGACACCTGGTCGAAGCGGCGGCAGGGAGCCTGACGGCGCAGCCGCTCCTGGAATTCGCGCCGGTCCAACCCGCCGTTCTCGAGGCGGGAACGGTTGGCAACACCAGGCAGGTCTCAACGAAGCCGAGGAGGGGACCCCAACCCCTGACCCGGCGGGCAAAAGGCGGCTTGCCATCACCGAAGTCCACGCCCTAGAAGGGCCTCTAGTGGCGCGGGTCGGCCGCTTCACCGGGTGTGATCGGGTCATCGATGAGCGTGCCGGTCGACGGTCGGCTACACGCACGCGTGCGCGTGCAGCGAGGCGCGAACCGGTGCCGCCCGTGGGGATGACGGCCAGCTGGGCGTCTGGAGCGTCGCCGGGTCGATGCGGCGTGCCGTGCAACCCCTCATAGATCCCGACGCCGACAAGGGCTCCGGCGAGGGGGCCGATAAGGCAAATGCGGAGGTTTGTGACGTCGCTTGCGGCCAGCGCCGGTCCGAGCGAGCGTGCGGGGTTCATCGATGCCCCGGTGATCGGGCCAAGGACGAGGGCTTGCAGCCCGGTAGTGCCCCCGATCGCAAGTGCGGCCAGAGATCCGGCTGCGCGCACGTCGGTGGCGACAGCAAGCACCTCGATCATCAGCACTGCCGTCGGCGTCGCCACACCTTTGCTCGCACCCCCCGACGCGTCGGCGTTGGCCAGCGTATTCCGCGGCCGCCGGCCGCGCCATTACAGACGTTTTACGTGGAGCTGCACCATTGAGCGTTGACCTGTCGATGGAGCGCGCCTAGGTTCGGATGCCTGTCGAGGCACGCTCGTTCGATGTGATCGATCAAGGCGGTGGTCGGAATGCGACATTTAGCACCTCCAACAGCCCGTGTCGGGATCGCCGTCGGTCTTGGGGTTGGCGGCGTGCTGATGTTCGGGGGCTCCGCGCTCGCGGCGACGGTGGGCCGCTATGCGCTGACCCAAAGCCTCCAGCCCTTTACGCGCTCCGATGGCGCTGGCGCGCGCATCGCCCTATCGGCCGACGGCTCGACGTTGGTCACTGGGGCACCACACGCCAACGGCTCCCAAGGCCGGGTCGTCATCTACTCACGCACCGGCGGCGCGTTCGTCGCGGCTCAGACGCTCCAGGACCCCGATGGTGTTGCGGGCAATCAGTTCGGCAAATCGGGCTGGATGTCGTCCAACGGCAGCGTGATCGAGCTCCCGATCATCAATGTGGCCTCGGGGCGGGCCACAGACATCCTGATGTACGTGCGCTCCGGTACCACGTGGGCGTTGGCCCAGACGATCACTGCACCGACCGGCGTCAGCGGCACCGCCTTCAGGGGCGGTCCGCTGTCGGCCGACGGAAACACGCTGTTTGCCTCGGACGCCAACGGTGCGACCTACGTGTACACCCGAACCGCAACAACGTGGACTCAGCATCAGGTGATCTCTGATCCGCTTCCACACGGGTCGGCCTTCACGCCCGAGGCAGTCTCTGCAAACGGGACGACGATGATCGCCTCGGCCAACACTGGGTCCGGGCGGCAGACGGCGATCATTCCGTTTGTCAATTCCGGGGGCACTTGGACCGAGCAGGGCCCTGCGATCACTGATCCGGTTTGGACCACCTCGGCCAATCCCGACGACCAGTTCGGCAGAGCGGTCGCACTGTCGTCTGACGGGAGCACTGCGTTCGTTGGGGCACCTGGCGTCGGTGGCCTCGGAGGCGCCTTGTTCGTCTACTCAAGGATAGGGACGACGTGGACGCGCACGCAGAGCGTGATCGACACCACCGTGAACTCGGCGACCAACATCCAGAATGGGGTCGGCGACATGTTCGGTGCGTCGGTCGCCCTGTCTGCCGACGCGAACATCGCGCTGGTCGGATCTGGCGGAGCGGGCAGGACTGCGGCCGGCACGCCCGGCCCCGGGGCAACGTATGCGTACGCGCGAACCGGCTCGATCTGGACCCGCGTCCAGACAGTTGCCAACGTCAACCGGGTCCAGCTGACAGCAAATGGCGCCCTCGCCGAAGGAGTCTCCAGCGACAGTCGGCTGTTCGCACCGCTCACCTACGCCCGCAAGGGCGTCGTGGTTCCGAGCCTTGCCACGCTGTGGACCGTCGAGCACCGCTGGGTGCAGGCCCAGATCATCCCCAAGGCTGGCGCGAGCCATTACACGCTGTATGCGACCTCATCCAGTGGCGCTGCCCCACGCACGGGAGTCTGCAGGGTGGTGACGACCGGCATCGGGCGACGGGTGCGCTGCTCGGTGACGCTGACGCCAGGCACGTGGACCGTCATCGACGAAGCCGAGTCGCCGAACGGGATCATTGCGCTCTCATCGCATCGGGTCACAACGAGTTAATCTCGACGCGCGAAGTGCTCGCCACGAGGAGCGAGCTATCGAGACTGAGCACCAGGGGGAGCAGGCCATGCTCGTGCACATGATGGTGAGGCTGGGGACCTTGAGCCGCGGAGCGAACACTATGTGCGTTGACCAGGCTGCCGGAGCCTACGAAACGTCGCCGAGCCCCTAGTCGAGTGCTTGTCGGATCGGCACGCAGGACGAGACGACAGACGGACGTTCCTCGTTAGTCCGCGTCCGTGGTACCGCCAAACGGTTCTTCGGCGGGCACGGGCGGTTTCTTGAGGGAAGTACGCCCGCCGCACCCGTCCGGTGCAACCGCATGCCGATCCGGAGGGTGGGCGACTCCGGTGTGTCGATCAACAGGCGAGGCGGGCTTGCAGCCTCGGTGGCTCTCCGGTCGACGTGCGCAATTGTCTGATTGAGCACGCCGACCTTCGTAAGGCGCTTGCTCCGATCGCTCTTCCTCAGTCGGAGCCAGCGCCTTACGTCGGGTTTGCTCGACCGGTCGTGCTCTGCTCAGACGGCGGTGGCCGCAACGCTGCTCGCCGCACCGCCCTGGACGGTGACCGTGATCCGGATGTGCTTCGGATGGCGGGTCGAGGCGCCACGCATGAAGTTGCGTCCGCTCGCGGACAGGACGAGGGTGATGGCCGCGTGCCCGTTGGCGCCAAGGGCATACGTCCGCTGGCCGAGGACCACCGTGTGTGTGACGGCCACCAGGTGCCCTCGCTTTCGGACGTGGCCGACGACGCTCCCGGTCAGGGTGATCCTGCCTTGGCACGTCGCGTTTAGGCAATGCAGGCGTACGGCCGCCGAGTGCCCGCTATGCACGACGACCGTCTTGGAGTCGAAGGCGATCGAAGGCGGCGGCGATGCCTGCTCTGTCCAGGTGCCATAGCCGGACGCGGTCTGCTCGGTGAGCGTGCGGCCGTCGGCGCTGAGCGTCACCGTCACAGGCGTCCACTCGGCGAACTTGCAGTTGGATACATAGTACAACGCCGCGTTTCCGCTATACGTGCCAGGTCCCGTCGACTGGAAGGTCTCCCACACGGACCCTGCGGGCACGGTACAGGTGCTGCTCCCAACGTGAACCGGAACGATATTCGTCTGTGTATAGGTGCTGCCCGACAGCGTGATCCGGTTGACGACGCCCGCCGTGTTCTTCCAATAGCCGACGACGGGATCACCGGCGGCGCGCGCGGTCCCTGGGATCACGAGGGCCACAATCGCGGCGATTGCGGCGAGCGTCAGGCCGAACAGCATCCCCACGGTTCGACGTCGAGTGATCCCGTAGACTCCGTGCACTTGATGGCTCCTTCCCTTGATGGGACTGACGTTGGCCGCGGTCCTCAGCGACGAGTCCTCGATCAGGGAAGCTGTATGCGCAGCAGCAATCGGGCTCGGGTGCCGGGGCCGCAGCGATGGGTTCGACGGTAGATGGGGCCAGCGACTTGTCAACATCGTCGCAGTATGAATTTGCAAAAACCTTACGCCATTGGGAATGCGTGCGGGATTCATGCGCCGCAAGCCCCGCTCGTCTGCAAATTGTCGGGACAGCAACGCTCAGAGCAACGGGCAGTGACACCAGGGTGGCAACACACCACCCTGCACCAACCGCAAGACATCAGAGGCCAAGACGGCCGAACTTGCCTTGTCCTCGACAGTTCCCGCCACGGACCACAACCATTCACAGACGCCGCGGCGTCCTCGTAATGAAGGGGTCAGCGGTTCGAATCCGACCGACGGATTCACTAGGACGCCATGTCTGCCGGGGTCGATGTGCGCCAACCGGCCGCTCACCGATCATCCGTGGGCCGCGTCAGGCCGTCGCGATGCGATGCTGCTCAACCGCCGTGGCCGTGGCCCGCTTACGCGATGCGCGGCGCAGCGGAGTCAAGACGCCGAGCGACCGCGATGCGGGCGCGCGTCAACGGCTCAGCTGCCCCGGAAGCGACGAACTGCGCGTTGGCTAAGAGCAGATACGCGTCGAGTTCGAAGGCGAGCTGATCCGCGTCCTCGGCGGGGTCGATTGCGCCGTCCGCCTGCGCATCAGCGACGGCCTGGCGCAGCGTCACAAACCAGTCCGCGACGAACGCAAGCGCGCGATCACGCACTGGACCTGGGTGGGTGTCCACCTCGGCGGCGACTGAGGCGAAGAAGCATCCACCGGGGAACACGGAATCCTCGACGTGCTGAAGGAATCGCTCGATCAGGCTCCGCAGCCGCCCGATCCCCGATGCTTCCGTGAGCGCGGGCTCAACCACCACCTCGTCGTAGATGCGACAGGCGGTGTCGATCGTCGCGAGCTGAAGCTCTTCCTTCGATCTGAAGTGCGCGAACAACCCGCTCTTGCTCATCCCGACGGCGTCCGCGAGGCGGCCCAGCGACAGGCCGGTGATCCCCTCAACCGTGGCCAGGCTGGCTGCAGTTCTCAGGATCGCCTCCCTGCTCCGCTCACCATCGGCGCGCGGGCGGCGCGCAGTCGGTGACTGATGGCGGTTCGGTCGTATCTCGCTCATGGCTTGACAACTTAGCACGATCGGTCGTAACGTAGTCAAACCAGCACGACCGTTCGTGCTAACAACAAGTCACAGAGGAGGCACCATGACGACGACCCCCGCCACGACACCGACACCAGACCTCGCCGCCATCAAACGTCGCCAGCAGGCCACCTGGGCGAGCGGTGACTACTCCGCGATCGCCACGCTGATCGTTCCGGTCGCTGAGCGGCTGGCCGACGCGACCGACCTGCGCGCCGGCACACGCGTCCTCGACATCGCCACGGGAAGCGGCAACGCCGCCATCGCCGCCGCGCGCATCGGGTGCGATGTGACCGGCGTCGACTACGTGCCGCAGCTTCTGGAGCGAGGCCGCGAACGTGCCGCCGCCGAGCGGCTTGCGATCACATTCCAGGACGGCGACGCCGAGGACCTGCCGTTCCCCGACGCCGCATTCGACGCGGTCCTGCAGGTCTTTGGGGCGATGTTCGCCCCCGATCACCAGCGCACCGCCGCCGAGTTCGCGCGGGTCTGCCGGCCTGGCGGGCGCGTCGGGCTCGCGAGCTGGACCTCCGAGGGCTTTCTCGGCGACATGTTCCGCACGATTGGCGCCCACGTGCCGCCGCCTGAAGGTCTCGCGTCGCCGATGCGGTGGGGCGACGATGCCTACCTCGAATCGATCTTTGGCGACACCGTGGAATGGGTGGGGCACAGCCGGCGCGTGTTCACGTTCCGATTCACCTCGGCGGAGGCCTTCGTGAGCACCTTCGGCACGTGGTACGGACCCACGCTCAAAGCCTTCGAGGGGCTCGACGATCAGTCACGTCTGCAGTTGGCCGACGACCTCGCCGCGCTGGCCCGACGGCACAACCGCCTGGACGAGGAGGGCGCAATCGCGATTCCGGGCGAGTACCTGGAGTCGGTCGGCCTCCGCCGCTGACGCTCCTGTCCCGGTATCCGGGGGGAACGGCGGCTGCGCCGGCCCCCCGGAGCCGCCCCGCGATCTGGCCGACCGACACGAGCGGAATCGAGCACAGACACCTCGATCGGGACGACGACATCAACGAGACCCAAGGAGACGAGACATGTCGCTCGTGGAGGAGAAGGCCATCGTCGGCGCCGATGCAGGCGCGGCCCCAACCGCCAACTCAGAGGCGATAGACGCATGGAACGGGGTCCTGTTCGACCGGTTCCTGCGATTCCGCCACATCGTCACGACCGGCCTCGCAGCTCACGGCGATGAGGCGCTACGCCGCCACGCTCCCGCTCCTGGGAGCCGTGTCCTCGACGTGGGCTGCGGCTTCGGGGACATGACGCTTCGCCTTGCGGAACTGGTTGGGCCCGGAGGCCAAGCGGTCGGGATCGACGCTGCCGAGCGCTTTGTCGAGCTGGCCCGGAACGAGGCGGTCCGCGCAGGGATGGCGAACGCCCGCTTTCTGGTCGGTGACGCGGAGTCCGCGCGGATCGACGGACGCTTCGACATGGCATTCTCGCGGTTTGGAACGATGTTCTTCGCGAACCCGGTGCTCGCCCTGCGCAATATCCGGGACGCCCTGATCCCGGGGGGGCGGCTCTGCATCGTCGTGTGGAGGAGCAAGCTCGACAACGATTGGCTGCACCGGGCCGAGCTGGTGGTCAACACCTTGGTCGACAAGCCCGAGCACTCCGACGAGCCGACCTGCGGGCCAGGCCCGTTCTCGATGGCGAACGCCGATACGACAAGCCAAGTCCTCCTCAACGCAGGGTTCACGCAGGTCGCGCTCAGGAGATTCGACCACAGAATCCAGATCGGGCGGGACCTCGCAGAGGCTGTCGACTTCGCCATGGCCCTGGGGCCCGCCGGGGAGGCGATCCGGCTCGCCGGTGCTCGGGCCGAGCGTCTGCGCCCGCGTATCGCCACCGCCTTGCGTGACGCGCTCGCCGAATTCGCGGGCCCCGCAGGGGTCCACGCGCCCGCCTCAACCTGGATCGTCGAGGCCCTCGCCTAAGGCGGTATTCCTCCGCGAGGGCCCCGGTCTCCAGATGGCGGGTCAGCGACTCGAATCCGCTCGTCGGCATGGCCGCAATCCCCGAGTCGCACCTGGTTCCAGCATCACCGACCTCGTATGCGTCGGCGTTAGGAGCCCGTTGTGGCAACACGCTGGCAACGCATCACCCCGCAACAGCCGCAAGCCCCGCGTGGCGGTCAACAGGCCGAATATGGCCTGTCCTTGGGGATCAGCCGCGCCTCGTCCTCAGAGCCGCGTCTCGGGGCGCTCGTAGACCGTGACGCCGTGCTCGAGGATTGACTGCAGGAACGGCGACCGGGCACGGTCGGCGCTGTCCGCCTCCTCGGGCGTGCACAGGACGATATCGATCGGGGGGAAGCTCGTCGCGACCAGCTGACGTGCCCGGCGCTTTGGGATCTCCGACTCGCCGGCAATGTCGGCGATCACGAGCAGGTCAACATCGCTGGCGGGCGTCGCGGAGCCCGCCGCGTAGGAGCCGAAGAGCACGATTCTCGCCGGCGCGAATGCGCGCACGAGACGCGCCACCGGAACGCGCAGGAAGCGTGGCATGTCGTCGCCGGGCATCCCGCTAGGCCGCCTGAAACGCGATCATCAGCAGGACGTCACCGATCTCGTCGGGCGTGAGCGATTGGAAGTTGCCTCCGGCCGCGCCAGCCGTGCGGAGCTTGAACGACCACGTGCCCGGCGACCCGGCCGGTGGCGCGATCGCGCCCGAGACGACGTTCGGCCCGGAGATCCCCGCGACCGGCGTCAGCGTCACATCTCCGGCCGGCAGCGGCGGATCGGGCCGCAGCACGAAGTTTCCGGGCTGATTGGACGTGACGAGCACGGTCAGGCTGGTGATCGTGATCGTCTTCCCCCGGGACCAATTTGGGAACTTGGAGGGCGAGACGTTCAACGTGAGCGTCTGATCGGCGCCCGCCCCCGAAGGCGCGAGGAACTGCTGCCAGACCGAGTCGGGGAAGTCCTTCGTCGCGCTGAGGACCATCGCACCTGCATTCGGCGCGTTCGCGGCGTTATCGGCCTCGACCGCCTGCTTGAACGTGTCACCGCCATCGAGCGCGCTGTAGTGCAGGCGCAGCACGACGTCCGATACGGCCGCGAGGTCGATCTCGTTGGTCGCGGCCGGCAGCTCCAACCGCCAGGAACTGATCGCCCCGGCGCCCTCGAACGGCAGGTAGCGCGGATCGCCCAGGTTGTCATTGATCGCCGTCAGGAACAGTCCCGGATCATCCTGCGCGTTGCCCAGCACGATCTTCTGCGGCACCGCCCCGAACTCGTCGACGAAGCGCGAATCCGCGGCGCCTTGGCGGCTGTACGCAGCGCCGAGGTCGGTCGTCGTCCGGACGCTGTTGTGCTTCATCGTCAGCGTGCACTTGACGTTGTCGAAACGGCCCGGGTTTGGGTACACGACCGTCACGCTGACGCGCTGCAACCGGCGCTGGTAATGGCCGGGGTAGTCGCCGTCGAACAGCGATTCCGGCAGATCGAAGTCGCAGCCCCCGTGCTCGAGGAGCGTCAGCAGCGCGTTCGGATCGAGCACCGCGAGCGACACGAACCGACTGATCTCGAATCGGCGCGCGTTCTGGTCCAGGAACGAGGCCTGCATCCGCCGCAGGTCCAGGGTCAGCGACTCGCCGGCCTGCAGTCCCTTCTTGAGGCTGTCCCAGTACCCGAACTGGATGAACGAGCTGTCGCTCAGGCCGAGCTCGTACCGGTAGCACCGCTCCACCTGCTGGCACAGCCTGTAGGCGAGCCGGTAGCTCTGGAAGTACGTGTCGGACAGCCGACCGATCATCCAGTCGTAGAGGTCCTCGCTCGTGAACATGTCGGTCAGGAAGTCGACCTGGTGCTGGAGGCGATCGAGCTGGTTCTCGTGGTTGGCCATCTGCTGTGCGGCCAGGTCGTGGCGGATCTGCGAGGCCGCGATCTGCGCCTGGACCTGCTGGATCTGGATCTGTGCCTCCTTGGCCTTCTCGTCGTTCTGCTCCCGCCGCTCCTGGAAGGTGCCGGCCATCATCAGCGCGTCGCTGCCCTTGTCGAGCGCGGTCGCGGCCGCCTTCCCGGCGTCGGCGGCATGCGCCAACGCGGTTGAGGCGTTCGAGCCACCGTCCTTGGCGTCGGCCGCGGGCGACCCGCCGAAACCGGCCACGCCGAGGGCGAAGTCCGGGATGGCAGCCACCCCACCGGCGATCAGGTAGATCGCGGCGATGACCGCGTTCTCGGCGGCAAGCGTGCTCTTGAGGGCTAAAGCGAAGGCCTCGTACGTGTTCGCCCATGGCCTGTGCGCGGCGAAGTCCTGCTGCGCCTGTGCAAGCGCGAGTCCCTGCTGGAGCGCCTCCAGGTCCTGCTCGGCGGCATCGATCTGCGACTGCAGGATCTGGCCGTTGTCGGTCTCGATCTGCTGCTGTTGACTCGCGATCAGCAGCGCGAGCGCAGCCGCATCCTTCTTCTCAAGCGCTGCCTGCAGCTCGGCGCCGTAGGCGGTCACGGAGTTGCAGAAGTCGAGGGCCTGCTGGTAGAGGACGGCGAATCTGTAGCCCGGCCGTGGTGCATACAGGTCGCTGAGCACGCTGCCGAGGTCGATG
The DNA here is from genome assembly GCA_963773325.1 of uncultured Thermoleophilia bacterium. Lineage (GTDB taxonomy): Bacteria > Actinomycetota > Thermoleophilia > Miltoncostaeales > Miltoncostaeaceae > CAITWD01. Next base: position 729,196 of record CAVZAI010000002.1, read on the forward strand.
CCCGCCGCTTGGGCCCGGACGAGCAGGCCCGGATCGATCGGGGCGTCGAACAGCGCCAGCGAGCGCGTGACCCCGGCGATGTTCTGGCAGTGGCGGAGCTTGAACAGACGGTCCGCAACGGTCGTCCAGTAGCCGAGCAGCTTGTCGTTCGGCGGGATCTTGAAATAGAAGGTCTGAGGCCGGGGCATCGGCCCGCCGCCGTTGGAACCCGAGCCACCTCCGCCCGCACCCCCGGGCACGAAGTTCTCGATGTCGAGCATTGCGTTCGCGAACGCGTCGAGCTTCGGCTCGAGGGCGTCGTAGGAGGCATCCGCATGCTGCGGCGGTGTGATCGCGACGGGCTGGGGCCCGAGGATCTCAGCCGCAATCACGTACAGCAGCGTCGCCTCGTTGAGCGCCTCACGCGAGTCGGTGCTGAACAGGTTGTCCGCCCACGCGATCAGGTTGTCGAGGTACGACATCACCGCGCGCTTCATGTATGCGACCGGGCGCTGGTCGGCGAGCAGGAACGGATTGAACGGATCCCGCCGCCAGCGCTCGACCTGCGCCACCGCGTTGGGGTCGTGCTGGTTGACGAGCGCAAGCAGGTTGTTGATCCGCTCGCTGAGGATCGCGGCCGTGGTCAGGCTGCCAAGCGGCTTCGGGATCCAGAACCGTTGCGGGACCGGCTCGGGACCCTGACGCGTCGGATCGAAGATGTAGTGAAACCACGTCAATGCATCCTCGAACCGCTGGTTCTGGCTCAACCGCTCGGCGATGAACAGCGGCGCGTGGAAGAACATCTCCCAGTTGTAGACCGCGTATGCGGCGTCGCTGCCGAAGTCGATGATCTCGTTGTCCTCGCCCCACGACACCGTTGGGGTGGAAGGCTGGTACGTGTCGCGGAAGCTAAATACGTCCGCGCCCGACGGGTCGATCGTGTCCGGCTGGAGCTGCAGGCCGCGGTCATACAGCGCCGGGAACCCGCCCTGGCCGAGCTGGTGCCACAGCAGCTGCGTGTACGGGTGGTAGAAGCGGTGGAAGCTGTATCGCACCTCGAACGGCGCCGAGGCCGGATACGACGGCGGTACGGGGAGCCAGGCGCTACCCCACTGGTAGTAACGGACGCCCTCGACGAAGTAACACCTGCGGTTGTCCTGGTAGAAGAAGTGCGAGGACGGGTCGAACGCGAGGTCGGACACATCGCCGACCACGCGGAACGGCACCGATGCCGTGTGCAGCAGCTCACCGACGTTCTGCTCGAGCGCCCCGATCGAGGTGAACGTCAGCGGCAGGGTGGGGGCGTTGTTGGGTGCCTGCGTCGCGAGCGCTCCGCCCTGCGGAGTCAGCCCGGGTTCGCCGACCAGGTCCGGATCGGCTTCTCCTTCGGGTAACGGCAGGAGCGGCTGCGCGTCGGGGCCGTACGTGCGCTGAGCATGCGTCACGAGTGGCTCCTCCACGAACGGAACCAGCACTCCGAACACGTCGAAGAGCCCGTCCTGAACCGGCAGCTGGCGTAGCTCAAGGTCTGCGAAGCGACCGTCGAAGTGCGCTCGTCCGATCTGAACCGACCTGGAGGAGTCAACCCCGTCGATCCACTCGGTGTCGAAGAAGCTATGAGTCTGCAGCTTGCCCAGCCTGAACACGTCGACGAGCAATCTCGCGCCGTAGCGCGGTGCCGGTGCCGGAGACTGGACCTTGATGGTGTAGAGGCGCTCGACTGACGCCGGATCTTCCGCCGCAGGCGGAGGACCGGACGTGTCGCCGAAGCGAGGGAACGGCATGTCGAACAGGCTCCCCTTCACCTTCTGCCCGGGGGCCCACGCGCCGTTGCGGAAGATGCTGAAGTTGAGCCCGATCGCAACGTACTTCGCGCCGTCCTGCGACGGCGGCCTCGAGGACTGCTGCGCGGCGGGCAGGGGCTGGCGGGGCTCGTTCTTCACCACGACATCGATCCAGAACAGGCACACCCGACCCCGGTAGATCGCCGGGACGACCTGGTGGGCCTTGATGTTGAGCGGCACCTGCGTCCACCCCGACCAGACGCGGTCCGAGAATGTCCGGTGGTAATACCGCGGCGGGTCGTCCGGAGTGCGGGCAACAGCGTGGATCGTGCCCGTCTTCGGATCCACGCACGTGCCGGTGACGTGCACGTGAGCGAGTTCGTCGAGCCGGTCGATGTAGTTCTGCGCGACCGTCTCCAGGTAGTCGTTCGTGCTGTCGCTCTGCCGGATCTCCTGCTCGAGCTTCGCGAAGATCTCCGTCCGGTTCGGCCGCTGCGACTCGATCAGCCAGTTCTCCGGATAGAGGAACACTTCCCGGGCGGCCTCCCAGATCCGGTAGCGATTCATCCACCGCCAATACGTCCACGTCTCGTCGCGGTTCAGGTCAACGACGACGCCCTGCCCCTCCTCGAGACCCATCAGGCAGCGCTCGACGAACAGCTGCACCGCGGCGTACGCCTGTATGACCCGGGTGGTCACTTCGCACGAGCTCATCTGCACGTCGATCAGGAAGTGGTCGAACAGCGCATTCGCGTCTGCGTACAGCAGGTTGCCGGCGCCGTCGCGCTGCGCAAGCAGGTAGGCCTGCAGAGCGGCCGATCGTCGCTCCCGCATCGGGTCCATCAGCTTCGGCGCAAGCGTCAGCCAGTCCGGGTCCGAGTACTGGGACTTGAGCGCGCCGAGGGCGGACGTGGCGCCTGCGTCGAGCGGCGCGGCAACGCCCCACCCGACGAGTTGATCGGCGCTGCCCCGAGTGGCGTCGAGCATCGCCTGCAGCGTCCGCAACGCGTCGTAGGTGGCCGGCTGCTCGTAGTCCCCTGGGAACGTCGCGCCGAGCGCGATGCACAGCGCCGCGATGTCGTCCGCTCGCCACCCCGTGACCGTGGCAAGCGCGGACTGGGCGGCTGCGGCACTTGCGATCGTCCCGCCCGCGATCGCCGTGATCAGGCCGTACAGGTCTCCGATCGGAGCGCCCGCGGGCGCGGCGGTGAAGGCGCGCTCGAGCTTGACGATCAGCGAGGTGGCGAGCAGCGCGGCGATCGGCTGTGCCGGCTGGGCGCCGGTCACCGGCAGGCTCCGGATGTCGAGCCCGCCGTAGGTGGCGGCGTGGTCGAGTAGCCAGGCGAGATCGCTGCGCACGAGGTGCAGCCCCTTGACCACGGTACTGACCTTGTCGAGCAGGTTGACGGCGGTGAACGCGTCGGCGAAGTTCGCCCGTGTGAGCGGCGTGTACGTGCCACCGGGTTTGGCGATCAGCTGCGCATCGGTGAGCGCGCTCAACAGCGTCGCCGCGCTGGCGGGAAGGGTCAGCTGCTCGACAAGGAGCGCCGTGACGTCGGTCTGGAGCAGCAGGTTCGGCGCCACCGCGGCAATCACCCGCGTGCGCGTCAGGTACGTTGCAAGCGGCGCCAGCACCTCACTCGCGCGCTGGTTGATCGCCGCCTGGCGCTGCGCATGACTGAGGGCGGCCGGCAGCGGCGCGAGCTCCCCCTGGGCGGTGGCGACGTCCATGAACAGACCGAAGTTCGCCGCCACGAACGCGTTCCGGGCCGTGACCGGTTGTGTGTAGGTGTCGTCGACGATCGAGATCGCGACCGTGAGCACCGACGGATCGGCGAACGCCGGAAGCTGGGCGAGCTCGCGCTGGAGCACGGCGATCGGCGGGCTGGCGCTTCCGAAAACCTCGTCGTGGGTCTGCTGGATCGCGGCTCTCACTGCCGGCAGCACCGTGCCGGCGATCTGCTGATCGGTGATCCCGATGGTCGACGGCTCGTGTGTGAGCACGTAGAGCAGCGCTTCGGCGCCGAAGCCCGACTGGCCCATCGCCTTGACCTCGCGGATGAACGCGAGCGTCGTCGCCGGGTTCGTCAGCGCCGCGGCCAGCGATCCCGCGGTCGTGACGGGCAGAAGCGCGAGCAGCTCGGTGATCGAGGACTTCACCGCGGCGGCGAGCGCAGTCACCCGATAGATCTGGCTGAGGTTCGAGAGCGTCAGCTGGCCGTTCGTGATCGGAGCGGCGAACAGGATCGCGGCGTCGTCGGCCGAGACCTGCAGTGCGGCCTGAATCGCGGGCAGGTGATCGCTCAGGTTGGGGTGGGCAACCGCGCCGCCGACCGGGAGCGCGGCCAGGTCGGCATCGGCCGGCACCGAAGGGTTCAGGAACAGCTGGTCATAGAGCGACGTCGTGCGCGACCCGTCTGCCGCCCGGTGCCCCTCAGCGCTGGTGTCGAGATCCGAGTAGAACGCGAGTTGCCGGTCGACGGCGAGGCCGGTGACGTCGGTCAGCTCACGGAATGTCCGCAGGGCGACGAGCCCCGGGCCGTCCAGCGTGCCGTTGGCGACCGCCGGGGCCTGCAGCAGGCTGTCGAGCTCCCACATCTGCCACATGCCGTGTCGCCAGAGGCGCAGGAACCGGTGCAGCCGGTCCAGCACCGCAGCGTCGAGCGGAGCGGGCGCAAGCGACTCGACGCTCAGGTCGCACGTGTCGCTGACCCCCTGGAGCGTGATCGGCGCGCCCCCGTCGCGGGCCCAGACGACCTCGAGCAGCGCTAGCAGCTGCTCGTAGGTGATCGAGGCGGCGCGCAGAAAGGACTCGACCGGAGCGAGGTCGACGCTTGGCGTTGGCGTGTTCCAGGCGGTCGCCGCCGGCACGAAGTTGGGAGTCGTGATCAGATCCTGCTCGTGGGGGTCGATCGCGAACCGCTCGGCGGCGACGCTCGCGAGCTCCGCCGGGGTGACACCGTGCAGCGGCAGCAGCGCCTGGCGTAGCTGCCACAGGGATATCCCTGATTGGGACAGGTACGTGCGCAGCTCGTCGAGCGGCTTGTCGTAGGGCAGCGAGTGCGGGTAGCTCGCGATCTTGAGCGCGTCGTAGGCCGCGGTGTTCACGTACTGGGGCGCCGCGCGGAGCTCGGCGGACGCCTGGGTCGTCTGCCTCCAGACGGTCGGGCCGGGCGGTGCCACCGCGTCCTCGAGCAGTTCGTTGACCAAGTCGATGTACGGAAGCGCGACGTCGGTGTTGGGGCAGTTGAGCAGTAGGTGCCGGATGTCGGGGCGCCGGGCGTCGAGCGCGTCGAGCGCGGTCGCGAACGGTCCGGGAAGCGAATGGCCGCGCAGCCAGAGGAGGAGATCGCACAGATACGCCGCCGGGCTCAGCACCGAGGTGCAGTCGTCGATGGCGCAGTAGTCCTGGGAGCCGAACAGCGTCGCGAGCGACTGGTCGCGCGTGACGGCGTTCTGGGTCGGATCGTCGAGGTCCGCGATCGAGCCGATCGCCTTCGGCCAGATGCCGATGAAGTCGCGGTTGAACTGAATGACGGTCGAGACGACGTTCGCGTAGCGCTGGGCAGCGGTGCGGTACACGCGGTTCGCCTCGACCTTCGTCAGGCCTGCGGAAACGGCGTGGGTGAAGAACTGCTGCTGGCCCATCGTCGCGATCTGGGTCGCCGAGTGGATCCCAGAGCGCAGCAATGTCTGCGCCGGCTCGGCGTCGGGGACGATCCGCAGCACCCGCTGGAAACGCTTGACGCTGTCGAGCACCGCCGGCTGGTCGGCGGGCGCGATCCCAGCGAGGGCTTTCTCCGGGTCCTGCTCGACGTAGGTCGCAACATTCGTCTTGTTCAGATCGAGCGACCGGTTGTTCTCGAAGAACCGGGTGAGCGCTTCCTGCTCGGCGGCCGGAACGAGTGCGTCGGCCGCAATTCGGCTCGAGAGCGCGGCCGTCGGATAGGCCCGGGTGACGCGCGTGTAGATGACCTTGGCGTAGACCTCGGCCGGCTGTGACGTGCCGGCCGGCTGAATGTTCGGCGGCGGTCCGACCTGGTCCACCAGATGCGTCCAATCGGCGAGGGACAGCCGTGCCAGATCAGACAGGGTCGTGTACTCGCCCTGCTTGAACCGGTCGAGCAGCGTCTGCACAAGCGGAACGTGGTTCTTGACGAAGGCACCCAGCTCGAGCGTCCGCTGGACATCCGATGCCTCGGCCTGCGTGAGCCCCGACCCCCCCTTTGCGAGCATCCGCCAGAAGTTGCGCATCGACTGGTCATTGCTGGCGAGCGCCCGTGCGAACGCATCGTGCTTGTCCTGCGGCAGCTCGGCGACCGTGAGCAGCTCGCCGAGCGTCGCCTTGCCGACCAGGAACGGCTGCCCGAGCAGATCGGTGGTCCGCTTGGTCTGCAATAGCCTGACGAGCTCGGGGATCGCCTTCGCGAACTCGGCGTCGATCAGACCCTGCGCCACCGCCCGCTCGAGCGTCTGGCTCTGGACGTCTGGCGCAAGCGCAAAGATCAGCGACGCGATTCTGCTGACGAGTGCGTCGATCAGCGCAAAGCCGTCGGCGGCGTCGGTCAGCGGGGACGGAAGCGCGGACGGAACGTGCTCGCGCAAGAACGCGTAGACGGGGGCCGCGGGGACGCCGAACGCCGCCTCGAGCCGCGCGGCGATCACCACCCGGATGATCTCCTCGGAGCTGCGTCCGATCTCCCTCGACAGAAACGAGATGTCTTGGTGCTCGTCGCTCTCGATGACCTCGATGAGTGGAAGGCTCCCCAGCTGGAGCTCGATCGCGCGTCGCAGTTCGCTGTACTCCGATGCGTCCCGCGCCTGTTCCTGGAGATCGACCTCGAGGTACGGCTGCGCGTCGATCAGGCGCGACTCAAGCGGCCCCGTGAGCCGCTCGGAGCGAGCCTCAACGACGAGCAGCAGCTTGCCGGGACCCTCTTCCGGGACGTGGCACTCGATGCGATAGGTGCCCTCCTCAGAGGCGTCACCGGAGCCGAGCCGACGGCGGTCGCGAATCCGCTGGTGCCAGACCGTCACCTGGGCGTGGGACACCTCGCGGCCGACGGCGTCGGTGATCCGGCCGTGGACGACGAGCTTCTCTGGCACGATGGCCCTCCCCCGCCGCGCCGGTGTCCCTCACCACGCGTCGGTTTGAGTGTTTCGACCCACCCGCCTTCCCGTGGCCGCGCAACGGCTGGTTGGGGGAGGCCGCACAACGCCCGTATCGGCATTCACGGAAAAATGCTTAACGGGTCGCATCGGCATTCGACGCGGAAACATTAGGTTCGGGGCAGCCCCGGGGTGATTGTCCGTCTGACGAGCGTCACCAACGCGGCGTCGCGGCCGTCAGCAGCGGGTCGTTGGAATCGACCTCAGAGCCTCGTTCCGGCAATAAACGAGAGATTGCCCTTCGAGCAGCCCGTCGCTCCCGTTCGCGTCGCGCACTTCCATCCATCGACGACGGTGTACGAGTTGGAGGCGTATCGCCGACGGACAGGGGTGCCCTTGCCCGCGTCGAAATCCCTGATGATCCGCCGAGCACTGGTGCAGTTGATGCCGCTCGGGTGGGGCGACGTCTTGAAGTAGGGGCCACCCAAGCTCCCACGTGCTCCGAATTCGATCTTGGCCGTCCCACCCAACTTGGCGTCGTAGTAACGCGAACACGGGCGGGCAACCGCTGCCCGATGGGCCGCCGCTGGCGCTGTGTGCAGAGTGGAACCTTGCGCCGACGCCGACCCACTGCGTGGGCCGCGTGATCCGATGCTCCAAACGTCTGGATTGCTGATTCCTCTCGGAGGCGCGTGAAGGTAGTTGATGGACAGTCGCTCGTATTCGAGGCCGCTCGGTCCTGCGATCGGGTCCGACGCCGTCACCTGCACCCGGTAGCCAAGCGTCTGACCATCCGCGCAGTCAGGAGCACAGTTGTTCATCGAGACATCGCCCGTTGCGACTGCTCGAGCGGCCCCCCAGCTCTGCCACCGAAGCCCGACCAAGCTGTAGTTGCTGTCCGCGCAGGTCACCGTGAATGTGCTGGGCGTAGTTACGGCCGCGCCGGTGCAGGTCGTCAGGTACGCAGTCGGGCCTTGCGGGCTCTTTGCCCGGCTGGGTGGTCGCGCCCGTCGCGGCAGTTGATGTGGTGGTCCCGCCACCGGACAGGACGGCTGGCACACCAAGAATGCCTCCGAGCACCAAGACGAGGATTCCCGCCGCCAATCCAACCTGAATCCATGCCTTCGTGCGCTTGGTTCGCTTGGCCTGCTCGCCGGCGGCGGCTCGGATGATGCCCGGTGGAGCTGGGTGGTCCCAGTCGGCGACCACGGCAACGAGCGCGCCCCGAAGAACGTCCGGGTCGATGTCCTTCAGGTGCTCGGCGTAGAGACGCTTCTGAGCGTCGGAGAGTTCAAATTCCGGCCACGTGGATCTGATGGCATCGACAATGTCACCGGGATTCGTCAAGGCCATGGGAGGTAGTCGAAGTTGGCGCGCTCGGATTCACGCACGCGAACGGCGCGCAATCGTCGAAGGGCGGAAGGCGAAACAACAACGTGAATTCCCGTCGGCACCTGCAGGTTCACCGGACACGCCTCATATGCGGTCCAGGAGTTCACGCTTCTTGGCCTCGAACTCGTCGTCGGTGATCAACCCCCGGTCCCTCAGCGAGCCCAGGCGCTCGATTTGATCCAATGGATCCGGGATCTGGATGATCTCACCGACGGGGGGCGCAGAGGATTCGCCGCCGGGAGTGGGTCGCGTTGGTTGTCCTTCGGCGGCTGGCCGCACTTGCAGTGCCATACGGTCGTGATGGACAAGATCGTCAGGGGCCGGCAACGCCGGCATCCCGAGGTGGAACCGTTGCAGCCGCAACTGTTCCAGAAGCCGTTGACCCGAGATCCCTGCAAGCGCAAACCCGGCGGTGAAGCGAAATCCGTCGCGCTCGGCAATCACGAGGAGCGCCGACTGCCGCGACTTCGAGGCACTGCCGACCAGCGCGCCCCAAAGGATGCCGTTCTGTCCGCCCAGAAGTGCCCCTACTGCGGCGGCCTGGCCTGCCCGAACCGCTTGTCGCAAGGCATCTGGACGCTGAAGGGCACTGGAACGAATCTCCCGAGGCCGCAGATGCAGCACTTCGGTTCCGTCCTTGAGTCGATACGACAGCCCGGCGTCACGGGCAACAAGTGTTCCAGCCTTCGCGCTTCCACCGTGCAACGGATCGCCACCGAGGTAATCGGCCTCGGCAAAGAGCGGATACATCGCTCCATAGTCGATCCCCGTGCGCCGCCGGGCGACAACCTCGTTGAAGAATCGATCCGCGGTCTGCGCTCGGTCGCCATCGGGCGCGCGAGCGAGTCGACGCTCGCGGTTCTCCATCCATGCCGCTCGCGCGGAGCTGAACGCCTGAAGCGTCTTTCGGTTTGTCTCAAGTTCCCATTCGAAGAGCGGAACACGAAATTGACCGTTTGAGCGGGCGATCACCGCCGTACAGAGCTCGTCGGCGTCCAGGCCATCATGGCTGGACAAGCAGATGTCAATCTCCCGGGCGGCAGCGGCGAATCCCGGGTCCTGTTCGAACTCACCGAGTGCTTCAAGGATGCCGACTACTTGCGTATCGACGATGCTTAGCACCTCTGGATAGGCAAATGCGGCGACAGGTGTCGGCGTGTTTGTCTGCGAGAAGAGGCCGCTGACCTGCTCCGGTGCCCGACCGAGAATGAACGTGAGACCATCCGACAACACTAGGTTCCCGGGCTGGCGGATCGGTGGGTGTTCCGGGTCGCCCCCGCGGTAATACGCGACGCGGCTGAGCGCCGCTGGCACGGCGCTACCCTGCCGACCTGTTTGGCCATCGGTTTGGACCCGTCGCTGGGAAGCTGCGGTGGCGATCTCATCGGGACTTGGTCTCGTCGGGCGAGTCCCGAGAATGAATCCCCGAACGACCATCTCCGCGGTGTCGATACCAACCTCTTCGAAGAGCCGTAAGTATGCAGCCCGTTCGTCCCGTGTGATCGGAGGGACGCACCACGCTGCCCCAACTTGGTCGACCAGCTCCTCAGCGAATCCCACTTCATGCCCCTTGCAACCATGCGCCCTCAACCTGGCCAGAGCCCGAGGCGACGCGAACGAAGTAAACCATCTGCGTGGCGGGTTTCCCGGCTCGTAGAGAATGCCGCCAGAACGGCCGACGCGCGACACCGCTTAACAAAGTCGCACACCGTCGGAAGGCCCTGAGACAGAAGGTCCTGTGGGGCGCCCATGTGCGTCCGCCCTGTCAAGGCGGCAACACGGGTTCGATCAGGTTGGGGGCATGTCCTCAGATCGGTGATGGCCAGTGAGGTCTTCGGCTGCGGGGGAGAACGGGCCGGACTCGGAAACTCCGATTCGGACCCGGTTCGGCCCCGCGGCTCGCTCGTCCGTCGCAGTGAGTCGTGTTCGGTACGGAGGCGGCCCCGGTCCCCGGGCTAGGGCCAATGTTCGCGCCGTATCCGTTCGTCGCCATCGATCACGAGGTGAACGCCGTCGAGTGAGGGATTGCGGTTCGGGAAGTCCAAGCGACGGTGCGCTCCGCGGGACTCCTGCCTGCTGAGAGCCGCGCGCGCGATCAGCCGCGCAAGGGGGTAGGGGTCATGGAGGAGCTGCTCGAGCTGGAATCCCTGGCGCCGGGGCCCTGCCAGGCGCCACATCGCCTCCCGGGTCTGGGCGGTTGGTGGTGTGAAGCGCCACTCCGGCACGGGTGGCCGGTGGCCGAAGTCAGGTTCGGCCGCGGCGGCTTCGGCGGCGCGAGCCCCGAATACAAAGCATTCGGTGAGCGAGTTGGACGCGAGGCGGTTCGCGCCGTGCACGCCGGTGCACGAGCACTCGCCAACCGCGTAGAGGCCGGGCAGCGTGGTGCGCCCGTGCAGGTCGGAGAGGATGCCGCCAATCAGGTAGTGGGCCGCGGGAGCGACCGGAACGGGCTCGCGTTCGGGGACCAGACCGGCATGCTGGCAGGCGGCGAAAACGTTCGGAAACCGCCCCGGGTCGATCGCCCGCAGGTCGAGCCGTACATGGTCGGTGCCGTCTTCGTCCATGCGATCGAGGATCGCGGCGGTGAGCTGATCGCGTGGAGCGAGTTCGTCCGTGAAGCGCCGCCCGGTGGCGTCGAGCAGCGCTGCGCCTTCGCCGCGCAGCGCCTCGGTGAGCAGCGTGCCGTCGTGGACGCTGCCAGGGAGCGCCAATGCCGTCGGGTGGAACTGGCAGAACTCGAGATCTGCCAGGTCGGCGCCGGCCGCGTGCGCGAGCACCGAGCCGGCCGCGATCGCACCCCATGGATTGGTCGTGCGGGCCCAGAGCGCGGCTCCGCCGCCGGTGGTCAGCACCGTCGCCCGGGCCGCCACCGGCCCATGGTCGGTGATCACCCCGGCGCAGCGCTCCCGGTCGCTCCACAGCCCCACGACCGAGGTCCGCTCGCGGACATCGATCGTCGTGCTTGCCTCGATCAGCTCGATCAGCCGGTCGGTGAGTGCCTTGCCGGTCGCGCTGCCGTTGGCGTGGACGATCCGCCGCGCCGTGTGGCCGCCCTCCAGCGCCAGCGCGAGGTTCCCGTCAGGGCGGGTGTCGAAGCCGACGCCGCGGGCGACCAACTCCTCGACAGCTCCTGGCGCTTCGTGGACGAGCGCCGCAACCGCCGCGGTACGGCACAGACCCCGGCCAGCCCCGATCGTGTCCTGCGCGTGGCGCTCCGGAGAGTCGCCCGGGGCCAATGCCGCCGCCAGCCCGCCCTGAGCCCAGAAGCTCACGCTCTCCCGCACCGCCTCCCGGAGCCCCTTGCGGGAGACCAGCACCACCCGCGCGCGCGCCTCGGCGGCCCGCAACGCTACGTACATCCCGGCCGCGCCGGTCCCTACGACCACCACGTCTGCCTGTCGCCCACGCCCAGGCGACGGGCGTGTTGTTGAGCGCGGAGACACTGAGGGTGATCGTACGGTGCGGGGTCCGTCCAGCTCAACCCTCGGGGAAGTTACGGATGGCCGGGTTCCACTGCGGACCTACGATCAACCTCACTGGACTATTCCCACGGACAGCAAAGGTCGATCGCGTGAGAGAGATTCCAACCATCGAAGAGCCGGTACCGCTCCTTGTCCTCAGCCCACGGGAGATCGAGGAGCTGACCGAGGAAGTGCGAGCGCTCGCGGCCGAGCGCAACGCGGTGATTCTGGCCCACAACTACCAGGTCCCCGAGATCCAGGACCTCGCCGACTTCGTCGGCGACTCGCTCGGGCTCTCCCGCCAGGCGGCGGCGACCGATGCGGAGCTGATCGTCTTCTGCGGGGTGCACTTCATGGCCGAGACGGCCTCGATCCTCGCGCCCGAGAAGACCGTACTGATTCCCGATCTCGACGCGGGCTGCTCGCTCGCCGAGTCGATTACGCCCAACGAGCTTCGCAACTGGAAGCAGCGCTACCCCGAGGCGGTCGTCGTGATGTACGTCAACACCTCGGCCGAGGTGAAGGCTGAGACCGACTACTGCTGCACCTCCGCCAATGCCGTGGAAGTCGTCGAGCACGTACGCGCAGAGCACGGCGACGACGTCCAGATCCTCTTCGGGCCAGACATGTGGCTGGGAACCTTCGTCGAGAGGATCACCGGCAAGCCGATGATCCTCTGGCCAGGCGAGTGCCACGTACACGCCGGGATCACGCCAGACGACATCAACCGGATGCGCACCGCCCGGCCAGGATCCGAGTTCCTGATCCACCCCGAGTGCGGATGCGCCACCCGGTCCGGGGAGCACGTGGCCGCGGGCGACATCGCCGACGGCGGCGTGCACATGCTCGGCACCACCGGGATGCTCAACTACGTCGCCCAGCATCCTGACGGCGACTTCATCGTTGCCACCGAGACCGGGATGCTGCACCCGCTGCACAAGGCGGCCCCCCAGGCGCGGCTGACCGCCGCCAACGCGAAGGCGGTGTGCAAGTACATGAAGATGATCACGCTGCCGAAGCTGCGCGACTCACTGCGCGACGCCAAGCACGAGGTCAAGGTGCCCGCCGACACCGCCGGACGCGCCCGCGTTCCGATCGAGCGAATGGTGGCGATCGGTTGATGGGTCGACCCGTTGACTCCCGCACGCGGAACCCACCAAGTGGGGATCCCCACGGGAGCGGGGTCGCCCCGACGCGCCGTGATTGACAACACCAGCACGCTTGGGTCATCAACACCGCCTGGAGACGCGAGTCAAGCTCGCGGTGCGAACGGACGGCCGCTGGTGTTCATCATGCGCGGGCACGCACGATTCGCGGCGGCCGCCGTCGAGGCCGAGTACGCGCGCTCGGCTCTTCGGCGCTTCGCAAACGGCGAGCTCCACGCGGGCGTCGCCACCGCTGTGGATGGCCGCCACTGCGTCGCTGTCGGCGCGATCTCGCCACCGACGGCCAATCTGGCACGGCTGACGCTGCTCGCCCACACGCTGCGGCGCGCCGGAGCACGACGCATCACCGCCGTTCTCCCATACCTCGCATACGCTCGCCAGGACCGCGCGCTGCCCACACAAAGCCTTGGCCTGACCTGGGTCGGGGAGCTCCTGCGCGCGAGCGGGATCGATGACGTCACCTGCGTCGACGTCCACAGCGACGCTGCCCAACGCCTGCTCGGACTGCCGCTCACATCGCTCTCACCAGCAGGGTTGCTGGCAGCAGCGCTGCCGGCCGCATGGCGGGCGCAGGTGACGTTCATCGCACCCGACGAGGGGGCGATCGACCGATGCACGGCGCTTGCGGCAGCCGCCGATGGCGACCGTCCAATCGCGTGGATGCGCAAGCGACGAACCTCGACGGGCGTCGCGCACCTCGGGCTCGTCGGCACGCCGGGCCGGCGTGTGGTCATCATCGATGACATTCTCGACACCGGCGCAACACTGCTCTCAAGTTGTCGGGAGCTGCGCGCGCTCGGGGTCCGGGAGATTGGCGTCATCGCAACCCACGGGTTGTTCACCGACGAGCGCTGGCGCGCGTTGTTTGCCGAGGGCGTCACACGGCTCTGGATCACCGATTCAGTGCTCTCACGACGCCGGCCTCCGCAAGCCGAGCTCGTGCCGATCGCGCCGCTGCTGGCGCCCGTACTTACCGGCTCCACCGACTGAGAGAGGGGATCCGTGCGCGCCCATACTGCCCGTGCCTTTGCTGACCGACGCGCCGCTGGACGCGAGCTCGCGACGCACCTCGGACCATTCGCCTCAGAGCACCCGGTGGTCCTCGGGCTCGCCCGTGGTGGCGTCCCGGTTGCCTATGAGGTTGCCCTCGCCCTCGGGGCGCCGCTTGACGTCCTCGTGGTGCGCAAGATCGGGGCACCCGGCAACCCCGAGTACGGCATCGGCGCGGTCGCTGAGGGCGACATCCGCGTACTGGATCAGACCGCGATCCGGCAGCTGATGATCAGCCACGAGGAACTGGAGGCCGCGATTGCCCGCGCCACCGCCGGGATCGAGAGCCGCGTTGAGCGCTATCGGGCTGGCCGCCCGCTTGAGCTTGCCGGACGCACCGTGCTCGTCGTCGACGATGGTCTGGCGACGGGCGGCACCGCCCGGGCAGGGCTGCGCGCGGTCCGCGCTCGCGGCTCGCGCCGCGTGGTGCTCGCGGTGCCCGTCGGCGCAGCAGCGACGGTCCACGCGCTTCGCGACGAGGCCGACGAGGTGATCTGCGTGCTGCAGCCCGAACCGCTGCAGGCGGTGGGTGCCTGGTACGAGGACTTCAGTCAGACGCGAGATGACGAGGTCATCAAACTGCTGGCGGGCAGCGCGGCGGATCCGCCGCGATCCGCGACGAGTGCCAAGGAGGTGCGGATCCCAGTTGGTGCCATCGGCCGGATCGTCGGCGACCTCTGCGTCCCCCGGCCTGCGTCTGGTCTGGTCGTCTTCGCCCACGGGAGTGGGAGCAGCCGGCACAGCGCCCGAAATCGCGAGGTGGCAGCTGCGCTCAACCATCGCGGTCTCGCCACCCTGTTGCTCGACCTGCTGACCCCGGAGGAAGCCCGCAACCGCGCCAACGTGTTCGATATTCCCTTGTTGGCAGAGCGACTCGTTGAGGCAACCGTGTGGGCATCGACGGAGCCAGGCGTTGCCAAGCTCCCGGTGGGGTACTTCGGCGCCAGTACAGGTGCCGGCGCCGCCCTGTGGGCGGCGGCCGAATTGGGCGACCAGGTCAGCGCCGTCGTTTCACGAGGCGGCCGCCCAGACCTCGCCACGCCACGCCTGGCCGATGTGCGCGCCCCCGTGCTCTTGATCGTCGGTGGCCGCGACGAGGTCGTGCTCGAGCTCAACCGCGACGCGCAGCGCGGACTCCAGGCGCACTCGAAGCTGTCGGTCGTTCCCGGCGCAACGCACCTGTTCGAGGAGCCCGGCGCGCTCGAGGAGGTGTCGCGGCTTGCAGCCGAGTGGTTCGAGCGACATCTGGTTGACGCCGCAGGACCCCCCGCAGCGTAACCGCGTCCGGTCCGCCCTGGTGGCTCTCGCCAGCGCCGGTCCTGCGCAACGTTGCGGCCGCAGGTCCGACGCTGCCGTACCGGGCGCCTCCGACTCCTGCAACGTGGTGCCACGACCCGCTCGGCAGCGTCAGGGTCGGCGCGGATACCGCGTCCGCGAGCACAGCGTCGGCAGAACGCTCCCGCAGGCGTATCCTGGAACCACGGCGATTCCCGCGAGGAAGCGTGGCCCGGCCCAACAACATCCAGACGGCCCTGGACGTCCAGGTGACGGTGCGCGGCGACGTGCCCGCAGCCGCGGTCGAGCACGCCCGGAAGGCGATCGCGAGTGTCGCCGCCCACGCCCCCCGGTCGATCCTCCTTGCCACGTGCCACCTCCAGGTGGACCGAGATCCAGCGCGGCAGCGGCCTTGCGAGGCCCGCGCAACCCTCGATGTCTCGGGCCGGCTGGTCCGCGCCCATGTCGCGGCCGAGGACATGGCGTTGGCGATCGACCGGGTCCAGGCGCGGCTGCGTCGACGCCTGGCCGATCTCGCCGAGGCCCGCACCGAGCGCAGGCGGCGCAGCGGACGGGCGGACCCCGGCGAGTGGCAACACGGCGACCTTCCCGCCGAACGGCCCGACTTCTACCCGCGGCCGGCCGAGGAGCGCCGTGTGCTACACCGCGCGGCGTACAGTCCCGATCCCATCGATCCGGACGAGGCCGCGTGGGAGCTGCACCTGCTCGACGAGCGCTTTCATCTGTTCGTCGATGCCGCGACGGGCGCGGACGCGCTGCTCCAACGCACCGACGATGGCGCCTGGGAGCTCCAGCAGACGGCTCCGGATCCAGAGGCCGAGGCTCGTGCGGCGATCACGTTGCACGTCAGCCGGGCGCCGGCGCCACGACTCGACTTGGCGGCGGCGCGCAGCGTACTCGACCTCAGTGACGCACCGTTCGTGTTCTACGTGGACCCCTCCGACGAACGCGCCAGGGTCCTCTACCGCCGCTACGACGGCCACTACGGCCTGCTCGAGCCGCTCGAAGTCGGGCACGGGCAGGCCGGCACCGGATGAGCCCGGGCGGGCGGGGGCGCGACCCGGGCGCGGCCGTGGTTCCCGACGCGAAGCCGGCAACGACCCCCGCGGCACGAGTCGGCGCGGCGTCGCAGGCGCCCTGAGGTGGGAGTCGAACGCCTGTCCAACGTCGGCGAGCTGGTGCTGCGCGTCTCGGCGCCCACCCGCCGCGGCGTGTACCGGGAGGCGGTCCGCGGTCTGGGCCACGAAATCGCGGGTGGCCACGCCGCCGCGGGTGGGACTGAGCGCCGGCCCGTGGTCGTGGACGCCGCCGATGGCGACGTGCTGCTGGCGGACCTTCTCAACGAGGCGATCTTCATCGCCGAAACGGAAGGTCTTGTCCCCTGCGGCCTTGAGGTACGGCGGCTCGAGCGCGGGCGACTCGACGGAGACTTACTGCTTGCACGCCCATCCGTCGCGCCGCGCAACGTCGTGAAGGCCGCCACGTACCACGACGTGCGGGTGTGGCATGAGACCGGTACCTGGTGGGGAAATGTCGTCCTCGATGTCTGACGGTGTCGCCGCTCGCCCAGGAGCGGGTCGCCGCGAGATCGCGGCGCTTGTCGAACGCGGCCCGACACTGTGGGAGATCCCGTCGTCCACGCGGCCGGACATGCGCGTACCGGCCTACCTGATCGCCGATCGAGGACTCATCCTTGGCCTGCAGGACGACCTTGCGCTCTGGCAGCTGGCCAACGTCACCACGCTGCCGGGCATGATCGGCGTGATCGCGATGCCGGACGTGCATCAGGGGTACGGCTTCCCGGTGGGAACGGTGGCGGCCAGCGCGCTGCCCGACGGCGCGATCTCGCCCGGCGGCGTCGGATACGACATCAACTGCGGGGTGCGGCTGCTCACCCTCGGGCTCACGGCCTCGGAGCTCGGCGCGGCGCGCGAGCGGCTGATGAGCGCAATCGCCCGCACGGTTCCCACGGGCACTGGGCGGGGCGGCCCGCTTCGGCTCGACCGAACGGGGCTGCAGCACGTTCTGCGCAGCGGGGCGGCTGCGGTAGTTGCGATGGGGCTGGGTCGCGACGACGATCTCCGCCATACCGAGTCCGGCGGTCAGCTGGCGGGCGCCGACCCAACCGGCGTCTCCGAGCGCGCCCTGTTGCGCGGCGCCGACCAGCTCGGCACCCTCGGGGCCGGCAACCACTTCCTGGAGCTCCAAGTCGTCGAGCGCGTCATCGACGCACCGGCGGCGGCGGCATTTGGCCTTCGCGAGGGGGAGCTGTGCATCTTGATCCACACGGGCTCGCGCGGGCTCGGCCACCAGGTCTGCACGGATCACGTGCGCATCATGGAGCAGCGCCGGATCAATCACGGCGAACGTCTGGTGGACCGCCAGCTGGCCTGCGCCCCCGCCGACAGCCCCGAGGGCGAGGCCTATCTCGGTGCCATGGCCGCCGCGGCGAATTTCGCATGGGCCAACCGTCAGGTCATCGCGCACCGCGTCCGGAGCGCCGTATCGTCGGTACTCGGTCCCGCCCAAGGCGCCCAGGTGCGCCAGGTCTACGACGTCGCCCACAACATCGCCAAGCCGGAGACGCACGACAGCCGGCGCCTATTGGTCCACCGCAAGGGCGCGACCCGCGCCTTCGGACCGGCGCGCTCGGACGAGCTCCCGGCCGACCACGCGCTGACCGGCCAGGCCGTCTTCGTCCCAGGATCGATGGGCACGGCCTCGTGGGTTCTGCGCGGCCGTGACACGGCGCCGGGCCTCGCGTTCGGATCGGCCTGCCACGGTGCCGGGCGTCAGATGAGCAGGACGGAGTCCAAACGCCGCATCGCCGGAGACGTGCTGCGCGTCGAGCTTGCGCGGCGGGACATCCTGGTGCTGTGCCGCTCGGACGCCGAGCTGGCCGAGGAGGCACCGTCGGCGTATCGGGACGTGGACGCGGTCGTGGCGATCGTCGACCGTGCGGGTCTGGCCAGCCGGGTCGCGCGACTGGTCCCCCTGGCAGTGCTTAAGGGGTAGTCGTCCTACTCATCTCACCGCGGCGGTCCCGGCGAGTCGGCGCCTCAGCAGAAGCCGAACGCCAACCCGCGAGCGAGGGTTGGCGGGCGAGCATGCGTCGGACGCAGCCATTGATCCCGATTTGGTCCCGTCCGCAGACGATGTCAGATACTCCCAGCTCACCGGATGGTTGCTTCCAGGCTTCCAAGGCACCAACACGGGTCCGAATCCCGTCGGGGGCATCGCCGTCTGCACGCGTGGTCTCACGGCGGAGGTCGGCTTCAGACGGTGCCCACGCGTCGACGCCTGCCGGTCCTCCGCGACCTGCCAGAACGGGACCCAGCCGCGGCGTTGGTCGACGTGCGTGCCCAGATGCAGCTCCGCGTGCTTCGCTCGCAGGAAGCGTTCGGCCTCAGCCTTCGTTCGGAAGGTCCGGCCGCGTCGCTGTGGCCGGCCATGCTCGCCCGTGAACCGCCAAGGAGCGTCATACCGCACCCGCCCGGTCAGCGGGCTTGCTTTCTTGCGTATGTCGCCCATCGGGCTCCTCTCGCAATCGCTATACAGCCGCCGGTGGCGAGCGGGCGTCGCGCTTGCGCGTGCGCTAGGCCCGTACCGGGACGACCGCGTTCACTGACTTCGGTCCTCGCGCAGCGGGCGTTGGAACAAGCCCTAGCTCATCTCGGATCTCACGATCACGTGGGTCGCGAGTCGCTCGATTTCGTCTCGGGTACCGGTACCCAGACCACGCCGCGTGGCGTTCAGCGACCCGGCGGCCATCCCGAGGCGGAGTGCCTCGATCATGCCCATGCCCCGAGCAAGGCCGACGCCCGTGGCGGCGAACATCGAGTCACCGGCGCCTCGGTGGTCGAGGGCCTCGAATACCGGAGGAACAAGCTCAGTCTCGGTCGCTTCAGTCCCGTTGCCAACCAGGAGGGCGGGTGCCGACCCGCGCGATACGAGGACGTGACGGGCACCGGCAGCGTGCAGCTCACGCGCAGCCGCGACGAGGTCCGTCCGCGCATCACTGGCCGCGTAATGGTCCAAGACGAGTTCCTCATCGCTGATCTTGAGCAACTCGACTCCGCCGGCGAGAGCGGCCCGCAACGGCGATCCGGTCAAGTCGGCGATTACGAGGCTGCCGTTGGCGCGTAGGTCGCTCACCAGGCGGCGGAAGATCTCCGCGTCGAGGATGTCGTCTGGCTGGCAACCCGTCACCATCGTGACGTCGGCATCGAGCCCGGCGCCGAGCGCGATCCCGTAGAGCTGATCGGCGGCATGCCTCCCCAGCGGCCTGGAATCGACACGAACGACCTCGACGCGGGCGCCGCTGCGACGGTCGTGGATGTACACGCCGTTTGGCGTGGCTGCGTCCGCCACTCGAGGCGTCAGTGGTTCGGCCTCGATCAGCCCTCTGAGGACGCGCCCCGGTTCGCCACCCAGGGCAGAGCAGAACACGACCTCGGCGCCAAGCGTCGCCGCGAGCCGCGCGACCCAAAACCCCTGGCCGCCGGCATGCAGATGCACCTCTGGTCGATCCGGACCGGCTTCGATCGTGACGGTGAGGAGTGGCGACGGAGCAAACACGGCGATGCGGCCGCCCGATCGCTGCGTTGGCCGCAGCGACCACAGCTTCGCGCGAAGGCCGGTATTGGGCGCTGCGCGCCTCACATCGCCTCCACGACGATGCGCCGGACAGGCTCTGCCAGTGACGGGGTCGAGGCGATCGTGTACCGAGATTCAGCGCCGTGCGGTGAGCCGTCGTAGTCGAACACGAGCCCGCCGGCCTCCCGAACCAGCAACAGGCCTGCCGTCACATCCCACGGAAGGTTGGACAACATCACGGTCGCGTTCAGCCGTCCGGCCGCAAGCCAGGCAAGGTCGAGCGCCGCAGAGCCGAGCATACGCACACGCAGGCTCTCTCGCGCGAGCCGTGCCAGCGCGGCCAGGTGCACGCGGTTCTCCTCCTCTGATCCGGTACCCACCTTGAAGTCAGCCATCGCCACGATCGCTTCTCGCAACTCGCTGACCTCCGTGACCGTGATCGCCGTCCCATTCAAGTACGCACCGGCGCCGTGGCGCGCGATGAACCGCTCTCCCAACAACGGCGCATCGACTATCCCCAACACGGGCTGTCCGGCGACCACAAGCGACAGGGAAATGGTGCAGAGTGGACTGTCGCGCGCGAAGTTGATCGTGCCATCGATCGGGTCGAGTACCCAGCATGGCTCGCCACCCGCCGCCCCACCCTCCTCCTCTCCGAGGCACGGAATTGCCGGGGCGTCTGTCGCCAGCGATGCCCTGATCGCCCCCTCGATTTGCAGGTCGACGTCGGTCGCAAAGTCACGGTCGCCCTTGTCGATCAACGCGCCGATGTGCGAACGGCCCTGGAGGAGGATCCGCGCACCGACATCAACAGCATGCTCGGCCGCGAGCAGCAGGCGACTGTCATCCCGGCGGCTTTCCAGCAACATTCCAAGCTCCTCCATTCAAGTCCTCACCGGCGGGCTCAACGGCCCTGCGGTGTACTGGCATCCCGGGTCGGTCGCAGCCGCGTTGCGCTGCCGTTGGCGCTCTTGCCGTACGGCGACGCGACGTTAGGCGCCGCTCCACTCGATTGCAGCCGCTCCGCCCGACGGTTGAGAGCGCACCTATTAGCCCCGAGGAACGCGAGAGGCTGCTGACCGCGAGGCACGGCATCAAGGTTGGCTGGCACTTCACGCCTCCCGGCGGCGTGGACTCGTGACGGCTTCAGGAATGACGGCTCGTCCGCAGCGATTGGTCTAGGGGGTCGTGTTCCTCCGGCGTTCGTCCATCGCGGCACCGATCGCGACGCCCACACCCGCGCCCACACAGAGGCCAACTGCGATCGCCCAGCCGCCGATCAGGACGCCAACCGTCGCCCCGACACCCGCACCGACCGCGACGCCAATACCGGTGTACTGGTTCTCCTGGACATGTTTCGCGTTGTTGGGGTGCCCGGCCACTTCCGCCACCTGACTGTCGTTGACGTGCACGGCGCCGGCATTGAGGACCTCACGACCTGGATCCGAACCTGAGTGTCTTCGCTTCACGTCGGTACGACAACCCTAGGCCCCTGCCGATGGGTTCCGGCGGTCGTTTGTGCCACAAGCCCGCGGGCGCATGCCGGATGACGGGGCAGGTTGGCCTGCACTTCGGGCCTCTGCCCGGCATGGACTGAGGTCCTCGGCGCCAGTTCTGGCCTCGCGGCCTCCAGCCAACCGGGATGAACCGGTTTGAACGGTGGCTAACCGGGGCTAACCGGTGACCAGAGATCCCGCTAGCAGAAAGGGATCTCAGCAAGTACTGTGGTGCCCGAGCGGGATGCCCAGAACCGTCTCCGAGCCCCGTGGCCCGCCCGTTCAAGGCGGCATGTCGGGTTCGAATCCCGTTGGGGGCATCGTGGCCGCACGGATTGGCGTACCGACGGCAGTCCGAGTCTGCTTGATCGGCCGTCTGGCCGCCCATTCTGGGGCTCGTGAGGTGCGCCCATCGCGTTACGCGATCCTCAGCGGCGGGCGAGACGCCGTCCGCTCTCGCTCTCGGGCGGCGTGTAGTTCATCTCGAAGTGGTGGTAGAGCGTGGACTCGTCCGCCTGCGAGAGCTCCTCACCGTGCATCGCGATGTCGGGCGCGGAGCGAACCTGATCTTTGGTCACCGCGACCTGAAGACTGTCGGGACCCACCTGAGTTCCAGACAACGGCACGAAGGTGAGGTGGCGTCCGATGAAGCCTTCCTTCACCGTGCCGAACTGGGGCTCGTCTGTCTCGACGTCAACGTAGACGTCTTGCAGCTTGCCGATCCTCTCGCCGTCGCGGTCGAGGAGCATCTTTCCGCGCCATTCGGTGACATCCCACCCGGCATCACCCCGTTCGTCGGCCATGTCAACCTCCCTCGCTTCCCACGGCCCAGCGTATCAACGAAATCGGCGACGGCAGCGGCGAGTTGTGAGCGCCTGGCCTCAACGCAAGCGCTCGAGCGCACAACTCCCCTTTGGCGTTTCCAATCGGGCTCGGGAGCACTCCGGAGGGCTGCTCAGCGGGCGGCATCGGCCCGAAACGGGGAGGTGGTCCCCTGGGACTCCAACATCCGACGCAACCGGTCGGTACGCCAGAGCCATTCCTCGAGGCGGTTCCAATTCGGAATCATTGGGGGGCTTTCCGCCAGACGGCGGCCAAGATCTGGAGTCGCCCGGTCTCGGATCGGGCCGCGCCCAAGGGGATCGACCCCCAGGCAGGCGGTAGCCAGCCAGCGGGGCAACTCGGTGCACCGCAGCATCTCGCTCCGGCCACGCGTGACTCTGGGGTCGACTCCCGCCCCGAATCTCGGTTGAGATCAGCAGCTCGGCCGGCGTCCACCGAGCGCTGGACGCCTCGCGGATCATCTTGCGGCCTGCCGGCTCAGGCCCCCCAAGGGTCAATGCGATCACCCTTGGCGGAGGCGCCGCCCGGAGGTGAACCGTCCGCTTGGTCCATCCGTGTCAGCGGACACAGGCCTACACCGTCACCGGCGGAGTCGGCGCCCCCGCGAATCCGAGAAGGCAAGGCGTACGCATGCCCAGTTCACCAATCAAAGTCGGTCGCCGCTCACAGGCAACGCTGCTCGCCGTAGGTGCGCTGGCGGCCGCGGTCACCCTCGCCGCATGCGGTAGCAGCAGCTCCTCGACGACAACGAACCAGACGTCGACTGCCGCCAGCAGCTCAGCAGCGAACCCGGCCACGTCATTCAGTGCAGCGAGCGTGTCCGGACTCGGATCGGTCGTCGTGGACGCTGGCGGCCGCACGGTCTACATCCTGACCTCAGGTGGTCACACCAACCTGCCATGTACCGACGCCAGTGGTTGCACCAAGGCCTGGCCCGACCTCCCGCTGCCCGACGGCGTTACCTCCGCGAAGGCCGGCAGCGGCATTCAGACGTCGCTCCTCGGAACTAAGAAGCTCAGCGACGGCGAGACATACCCGACCTACAACGGCTGGCTGATGTACGAATACGCCGCGGACTCCGGCCCGGGGCAGGCCAACGGGCAAGGTATCCAAAGCTTCGGCGGGACCTGGTACGTCCTCAGCCCATCTGGCAATCCGATCACCACTGCGACGACGTCGACCTCCGGCGGAAGCGGATACTGATTGGACTGGTCGGGGCCGAGTTCGTGGCCTACGCCGGGTCGCCCCCTTCGGTGCGAAGGACTCGAGATCCACATGGTCCATGCGGCGGATCATCGTGTCGCCGGCTGAAACAGACGCAATTTGCGACGCACGATTGGACCGGGCCAATGCTCGGCACGCCTCCCGGCGTTGCAGGAGTCGGGTGGTTCACGGCGCGGCGATCACAGCCGCGATGCGGTCGCGGCGACTCAACGCATTCGATCGGCGCGCGGTCGATCCGACCCGTGTTCAGCCCCTCCCGGTCACGGGTTGGCCCATCACCTCAACGTGAGCTATTGCATGCGAGACAGCGCTACCGGTCAAGATCACGGATCAACCCCGATCACCGGAGGATCTCAGCGATCTCAGGCCGATCCCCTCGTCGGTCGTGCCAACTCGCGGCCGGGCACGTGCGGCGCACGCCCGACGGGTCGGTGTACGTCACGGCGTACCGGCTGCCGGGACGGTCTATGCCGGGTATCGACCTTCGAACAAAGCGCGCGGACATGGATTCCATGTCCCACCCTGCGATTTCGGAGCACGTCTGCCCCTCAAATACCTGCATGAGGATCCCAGCGAGGACCGCACCCCAGCGCTCGGCCAGGTGCAGTTGCCGCTCGGCCACCCCGGCGTCTCGGGCCACCTTCGAGGCTCGGGTCATTCGATCGCGCTCTTCGCCATGAAAGCTGAACCAATACGTGTGCCCCGGGCGTGTTTACGGAGTGACACGAACGAAAGGAGTGCCTGTCATGATGAGTTCCAAGCGCGCTCTGCTCACGGTGTTCGCGGCCGCGATCGGAGCGCTCTCGGTGGCGTTCGCCGGTGGCGCGTTCGGCGCGTCGGGCAAGAGCCACCCCAGCCGTCCCAACGATCACGGCCGGCGGAGCGACGCGACGTTGATTGACGAGTCGCTTGCGCCTTCGCAGCCGACCGATCCGGTGTTCCACGGCGTGAGTCCGGGCGGCGCGCCGTGGGTGCTGAAGCTCGGCGACGTGCGGCTGAAGCGCGACGGCAAGCTGGACCTGCGCGTTGAGGGCCTCGTGATTCCGGCGTTGAGCACGCCCGGGCCGGTGACCACGGTCAGCGCGTCCCTGTACTGCGGCGCCGATTCGAGCACCGCGGCCGCGGCCACGACTCAGCAGGTCCCGATTTCGCGCACGGGCGACGCCCGTATCCGCGACGCGTCCTTCAGCGTGCCTTCCACGTGTCTGGCGCCCGTGATCCTCGTGCATCCGAACGGGCTCATGATGGTCTATATCGCGCTGAACGGCTGGCGCCTCTAGCCGCTCTGGAGCGAGCGCAGAAGCGGCCGCCGACCGGCGGCCGCTCTCAGTCCGTTGGTGTCCGGCATGATCACCAAGCTCGGGCGCAAGTGCCCTGGAGCAGCCGCGCCTTCCGCCAGGTCGTCGGACCGGCGGCGGCGGTACACGAGGATCGTGATCGTGCCGTAGTCCCGCGGGCGTCCGGGGCGTCCGCGCACCCAGCGCTCTTCCCGAACGCGACGGCGCGCCAGCCCGGCCGTACTGAGCGTCCGAACGTGCGGTGCCCGGTGCGTGCGACGAACGCTGGGACTGATCGGCGTGGCTGCTGCGGGGGCAACCCGTCGGGTGACGGGTTGCCCCGAGCGGCTCGGCAAGCGGCCCAATGACGCGGGGTTGTCAAGTGCTCCAGATGACCACTGCTGACCACCCACGATCTGCGCCTCGTACTCAAGCGCCACCGCCGCGTCGCGTCAGCCCGCCGTAATCCGAAAGACCGGGTGATCCGGGGCGATCCGACGAAACTGCGCGTCCGGCGAGTCCGGATCGACGCCGTCGAAGAACCTGCCCACCGCGAACTCCCACCGCGCGAGGTAGGCGCGTAGGACTGGCGTCTTCTCGCCGTCGGGGACCTCGGTGGCCGTGAAGGGCTCCGCTCGTTTGCCGACCAGCAGTCGACCCCGCCCGCTCGCCCGCAGGTTACGGGCCCACTGAGTCTGCCCGCGCGGCGCGACGAGGTACCGCTCGCCCTCGACGGTGAGGAGATTGACGGGGGTACGCCGCGGCTGACCGGACTTGCGACCAGATACCTCGAGTACTCGAACCCCGGCAACACTGACGCCCGCACCGGTCAGGCCGGCGACGATCCGATTGGTCAGGTGGCGGGTGAACCAACCAGGGCGCTGGAACTGCACGTCTTCGCTCATTCGAGCCCCCCTCGAGCCAGCGTGATCCGCAGGATGTTCGCCGGCGTCGTCCGACCCCGCAGACCCGCGTGGAGCCGAAGCGCGGCGGATTCACGCTCGGCGGAACAGCATCCGCCCCAAGTACCCAAGCCGCCCTGAGAGCGATCCCTTGTCTTACCTGGTGTTGCTTGCGAGCAAATCTACGAACGTGGGCTCGGGCGTGCCCGGGGGGAGGAACGGCCTGACGGCGTCATCGAACCAGGCGTCGTGCTGGTCAACCGACGCCCAAATCTCAACCACCGTGATGCCGCCGTTCTCCACTACGGCGTAGTGGGCAACGAAGCCATCGGCATTGCGCTGAGTTGCTTGGAAGTCCTGCGTAACGATTTGGTCGTACGCATCGGCCGGCATGCCCGGCGCATGATGGCGCTTGAGAACTGGCATGGGAATCCTTTCACGAGCGACTGAAGGCCACGACCGCTGATTGATGCCGTGGGCGGTGGTCCAGCACGCGTATTGTCGCCAACGGGCATGCAATTTGAAATGGTGAGCGCCCGGGCGGCTGCTCAGCCACGGCTAGCGCACAAATCGGCGCCCGGTCACCGACGACGAGTGGGCGCGCGAGGCATCGGGAACCGACCGCCGCCCCTCGGTCCCCCGAGCGGCGCCAAGAACCAACCCAACGGGGAAGCGGTCAAGCGGGACTCACCATCGTGTACCGAGCGTCCGAGCGGCATTCCGTGGTCGCCCCGATGCGGCGCGGGCGCGACGGAGCTACGTTGAGAGTGCAGTTCAGCGTTGTCGTTCCGAGCGAGGAGGACATGATGGAGACACCGGAGTCCCAGGGCGGCAAAGGCGACCGGCTCATCGTCAAGGCTCACCATGTCGGTGAGTCCCCCCGCACCGGCATCGTACTCGAGGTACTGGGCCAGCCCGACCACGTGCACTATCGCGTCCGCTGGGACGAGGATGGGCACGAGTCGATCTTCACTCCGAGCAATGACGTGACGTTCAAACACGCAGCCGACCGGCCGTAGATTTACGGGGCGTGGTCCCGACCCCTCAATGAAGACCCCTCCTCGGTGCCCGCCGGGGCACCTCTCGCGCCCTCGCAATGAAGGGGCCGGGAGTTCGAGTCTCCCCGTCGGCTCACCTTCTTCAAGCGGTCGTGCGACGCTGCAGCACCCCGAAAGGGGTGCGCCCAACACAGGAAGATCCCTGGCCAGGAAGAAGCCTGTGATCGCGCACGATTCGCCGAGTCGAGTTGCGGCCAAGAGAACCTCGCGATTCTGTCACCTCGCGGTGCGAGGAAATCTCTGACAGATCCAGAGCAGCCCGAACCTCAAGCGCCGGAGGCGACACCTGCGGTGGGCTCGTCCAAGCGGAAGAAATGGCTGATTGGTGTCGGGCTGGTTCTCGCGGTCTTGGTCGTCCTCCTCGTGGTGGCCCGAGTGTTCATGGCGAAGCCCTACGAGATCCCGACCGACTCGATGGTGCCGACGATCCAGCCGAACGACCGGGTGCTCGTCAACCGGGCGATCTATGATTTCCGGTCGATTGCGCGCGGCGACATCATCCTGTTCTCGCCGCCGCGGTCCGCCATCGAGACGTGCGCGCCGGAACCGCACGTGCCGTTCGTCAAACGCGTCATCGGTCTCCCCGGAGATGTCGTGACCGTTGAGGGCGGTGTGACCCGCGTCAACGGCACGGTCTACCGCGTTCCCGGCGAGACCAAACCGGAGTACAGCATGCGCTTCCCGCCCGTACCCAAGGGCGATGTACTCGTGCTCGGCGACAACCGCCCGAACTCCTGCGATTCGCACCAATGGGTCAGCGACCCGCCGAATCCCGCGGTGGACCCCTTTGTGCCGCAGAAGAATGTGGCCGGTGAGGTCCAGTTCATCTACTGGCCGTTGAGCAGGATCGGCTTCGTGGACTGGTAGATCCACGCCGCGGGAGGTGATCGGCACGATCCACTGTGCGGGCGGTGGCGGGCTGCTGCGCGCGCCTGAATTCCGTCGAGGGGCGGCGTCGTCCGCGAGCCACCGGGCCTCGGCATCGCAGTTGCCGACATGGCCCAGCACGAGTGCGTAGCAGTTCTGCATCCTGACGCCGACGATCAGGCACGGAGACCCATGCCCGGGACCAGCCCTCCAGGCTCGGTTCGTGCGCGACTGCAACCCAAGGCGGGCCGCGGCGGCTAGCGCCGGCGGACGCCCAGCATTCGGCGTAGGAAGTCGTGCTCGGCGGACTGCGCCACGCCGGCGACGCTCATCGGCAGCGAAATGAACCCATGCGGCGCCTCGGGCCAGATCCGCAGTTCGGTCGCACGTCCCGCGGCGCGCCAGCGCGCCTCCATGAACAGCGTGTCGTCGAGCAGGGCATCTTGCGTGCCGACCGTGAAGATCGCCGGGGGCATGTCAGAGAGCTCGGCGAACAGCGGCGAGATGTCTGGGTCACGGCGCTGCTCGCGGTCACGCGTGGGCAGAAACTGGTCTGCGAACCAATTCAGGATGGGCTCTGAGAGCACGAGGTTGCGCTCACCCCACAGCCGTTGGCTCGGTGTCATCGACAGGTCGAAGTCGCCGTATTGCAACACGGCCACCCCGAACGCGCCCGTGATCCCATGGCGGTCGCGCAGCCGCAGCAGGGTCACCGCAGCGAGGTGCGCACCGGCTGAATCGCCGCCGATGGCCAGCGCGTCTACGCAGCCCAATGTGGCCTTCGCCTCCTCCCCCACCAGCCACAGCGCAGCGGCCTCGCAGTCATCGGGCGCCGCCGGGTAGGGATGCTCAGGGGCGAGGCGGTAGCCCACGCTCACGACCGTGAGACCGGTCTCGCGAGCGAGTCGGTCCAGACGCGGGTCCTGCAGGTCGTTGCCGCCCAAGGTCCATCCCCCGCCGTGGAGGTGAAGAAACGCTCCCGTGGACTCCCGATCGGGTGCGATGATGCGCAGCGGGAGGGGGCCGCCGGGGCCATCGATCTCGATCGCACGAGCATTGGGCAGGAACACGGGCGGGGGGAAGATGCCACGACCCTCCCGGCGGTCGCGGCGCGTCTGCTCCGGCGCGACCGTATGGACCGAGGGCTCCGTGGCCAACAGGCGTTCAAGCTCCTCGTTGAACGCTCGCGTCTCGGCGAGCAGCGTTTCTGCGTCGAACGTCCTCATGGCCTTTGACAACCCCTGTCGGTCGGACCCTCGCCGGGTCACTCAGCCATCATCGCCGTTGGCCATCGCGACTACGGCGAGGCGGTCAGTTCGCATGAGCTGTCGGCTCCCGCCCTCGCGACGTCGGCCGACCGCGGCCTGAACGCGATGCGGGGCCGTCCGGGCCCGTGCTGCTCAGCCCACGGTCACCGACGTTGGGGGCTGTCGTTCCCACCTGCACGTCCGAGCGGGTACCCCTCACCCTCGGCGCGTGCTGCCGCGGCCTCGGCATCCTCGGCCTCGCGATCCTTGCCGGCCTCCGCGTCGGGGAGCCCCCCCTGCAGTGCGTCCTCGAGACGTTGGGCCAGGGCGCTGAACTGATCGGCGCTGAGTGCGAGACCGCCAGCTGCCGTGAGGAGAACTACTACTGCAATTCGTGTGGCGCTGCGCCGGATTGGCATGTCCCCAGATTCCTGGATATGAGGTTTGGGGATTCGGGTTCTACGGTCAAGTCGAGCGTACACCTCCGCCGTGGCTGCGGCTCACGTGACGCGCTTCACCGCCACCCGGTCGCAACCTGAGACAGCGGCGGTTGGCTGGTCGGCCGCGTGCCGTGCTGAGCGCCAGGGGGGCGTGGTGAACGTGATGGTGCACGGGGCCGGTGCCGGGCCCGAAACTGTCGGGGAGGAGCGAGCCCGGGTCGGGATCGACACCCGGAGGCGCGGACGTGTTGTGCAGGCTCGCCCAGCCGTCGACGCTGGCGTGCCCAATCGGCGAACGACCGAGAACCGACTGGTGCCGTCGGCCGGGTCGTGGATCTCGCCAGGGGATCTGCAGGACCCCCTCGTCGGCTGCTGCGCGTCGGGCAATCCGGTGCTTTGATGTCGACAAGCGATGAGGAGGCGGGCATGACCGGCAGTAAAGCCAACGGCTACGAGCCGCTCGACTACGCCGGGGCGCTCGGCAAGCTGACCGACTTGGTGGGTCGGGACGTGCTCGTCGAACTGCGAGTCGGGAACCTCCACGGCCCCTGTCGCCTTGCCGCGCGGGGTGTGGTCGTCGGTCCGCCATCCGGTCAGCTGAGACTGACCGCGCGGCGCGCGCCCGAGGATGATCTCGAGGCGTTCCTGCTCGACACGGGGGCGTTCCTGACGGTCAAGGAACAGGACTTCGTTGACGGACAGTGGCACGCCGGAAACGATGCGGGCCAGCGCCCGACCCAGCCACACCTGAACATCGCGTTTACCGATTCGGTCCTGCACGTCGCGGTGCTGTGGCGACACGACCCCGCGGCCGGCGAGGGCACGTAGGAAACGTTCATTTCGGGCGCACAGGGTGCCCGTCTCCCGCCGCGCATCCGCTGACGGCCGGGCAGGACAGCAGCATTCGCCGGTGGCGAATCGGGGTCAACTCCGGCAGCCGCGTGCGCGACTGCTCCTCGAGCAACTCGACCGGGCCCGATCGGTCGGGCGCAGGCTCCCACTCGCCATGACGTGAGCGCGGTGCCCGCCGACGCGCGGCCGTACCGGGATCTGCCCCGTCCGCAGGGCTCGAGACCGCCGCGATTGCGTCCGGCGGCGGCCAACCCGGACCATCGACCCGCGCCGACGCCCGATCGGAGGACCAAGAAGACGCCTCGTGGCCGGCGCTCATACCCCTCGGTCGTCGCCTGGATGCCACCGGGCGAGGTGTTCGCGATGGCGTTGCGTCACCGGTTCGCCCCGATAGAAGCGGTCGTAGAAGTCGACATCGAGGTGGTGGGCTTGGAACACCAGCCGCACGAACATCGGATCGATGAACGCCGGGAACCTCCCGTAGGTGCGGTGAACATCTGTGCAAAACGCCTTGACGATGTCCACCGTCTCGGGCGTCGGCCACGGTCGGGCGCGCATGACGTTCGACGCCTGGGCGAACGCCGACGGCTTTTCCGATGCTGCCGACCACCGCTCGAGGTACCGGTCGACGGCGTCGCTCATATTCGCCACGTAGGGAGGACAGAGTGCCTGCATTACCCCGTCGCGACCCACCGGCACCGGCTTGACGGCGTGGCGTGGCGTGTGCTCGGGGGTGACGAACCGGAATCCAAGGCCGCGATGTGCCGGATCGACGCCGAGTATGTGGTGCGGCAGGAACCCGGTGAACGCCCACCCGCCGAGCCCAAGGGCTTGGGCTGCGAGGCTCATGTTCTGGCAGATGAACGCACCTTCGACGTTCAGGGAGGTCAAGACCCGAAGCTCCAGGTCCATGAGCGAGAGTTCCACCGCCCCGAGCCGTCCCCGTTGAACCCAGTCATCCAGACCACATGTGCGCCCGCCAGACAGTTCATCGATCACACTGAACCGATTGATCTCGTCGAAGTAGATGAACAGCAGGGTCATGTACTCGACCGTCGTGTCCGTGACCGGAACGAACAGCGTGCTGCCCGGCTGGTTGACGTTCCACGCGTTGAATGCGAACAGGCCCGGCTCGCCCGAGGGGAGGTCTGCGCGCCCGTCCTCCAGACGGCTGGTCGCCGCCCGGAACCGACTCACGAGATCGCTGATGACCGCATCGTCAGACCGTCCGGCGAATACCGCGACATCGTCCGGGGTCTCCTCACCGAGCTTGACGAGATGGATCCCGTGGTCGTCGGTGAACAACAACTCGGTCGAGTGGGAATTGCAGGAGCACGGCCACGACCGCCCGGAGAACCCGTGCATCCACGCGATGCCGTCGGTCGGGAGATCGGCGAGTGCGAGCCCGGTCACGCCGGTGCCGATCCACACCAGAAACGCCTGCTCGAGTTCCGACAGCGGGACGGGTGCGTGAGGCGAGACGTAGGCGAGCGGCCCGTCGGGAATCTGCATTCCGAGTCCGACGCGTCGAGACCGACGCGTGAGCACGGCCTCTGCGAGCGGGACGGCGAACGCATCCCGGAGGGGATCCAACCTGCGCACCGGTGAACCTCCGGATGAGCTGGGCTCTCACGGGAAGTATGACCGGGGGCGCACCGTTTGGCACGCGTCATCCGCGGTCATGCTGCACCCGGACCGCTCCGGTCGTCGGTCTCCGCTGAGCGCTGCCCGACAGGTTATGCCGTCTTCTGGACCGCCCAGAAATCGCTTGCGAGATACCCGCCGTTGACCACGGATGCATCGGCCACCTTGCCGGGGCCCGTCAGGTACTCGTAGGGCATGTAGAAGTACCCTTGGTCGCCCCACCCGCTGCCCCATGAGTTGCGCACGGTGAGCTGGCCCTTGGGATCCGAGTAGCCCACGGCCAAGACCGCGTGGCCTCCGACGACCCGCTCCTTGGGGTGCGGGAGCGGCACGATGCCGGAGCTCGCCACCGGCTGGGACTCGAAGCTCTCATAGACCGTGAACCCGAACACGACGGCCAGGCTCGACGCAAGCGCAGCCTTGAGGTCGGCCAGCGTCTGGATCGCCTGGTACTGCAGCACCAGATCGGTGAGGGCTGACGTGTAGCAGTCGGGCGACGGGCGGGCGGCGAACTTGGTGATGTCGTAGGGCCAGATGGACTCCGCACAGACCCCTTGGGTGTTGACCACCTTGATCCCGTCGCGGATCTGCGCGCCTGAGTCTGAGCTGGTGGTCCCCTCGACGACACGCTCGTTGTAGTAGATGAACAGCCGCGATGGCATGAAGTCCGATT
Source organism: uncultured Thermoleophilia bacterium (assembly GCA_963773325.1). Lineage (GTDB taxonomy): Bacteria > Actinomycetota > Thermoleophilia > Miltoncostaeales > Miltoncostaeaceae > CAITWD01. The sequence continues at coordinate 761,552 of CAVZAI010000002.1, forward strand.
CACCCTGCCTGGTCCGCTCGTACTCCATCGCACCGCCGATGGCGTTGGCCGTGCACGAGCCGAGTTGGCCCTGGTCGTACACCGGCGGCATGTGGGCGCGCAGATCGGCCTCGGGTGGCAGTTGGACCAGGCGCGGTGCGAACAGCTGGTCGCGCAGGTCCGGTTTCTGCGGTATCCACCCGTATCCTCGAACATTGGGCGCGTCAGTCACGTTGGTCGTCCTCCTTGTCGCTGCTCCACGGGTATCGGCGGACCGCTGCGGCCGCCTCCGACGCGATCAGGGCGTCACCGCCGTCACGGCCAGTTCGCCTGGGCCCACAACACGAGGTCAACGAGCGCGCGGCCCGCCGCCTCGATGTTGTTGTCCTCGTCCCACCACCCGAACGGCGTGCCAGTGATGGCCTCACCGCCGCTGGTCGTGCCGACGGAGTACGGCCCGTCGTTCCAGAATCCGAAGAAGGGGCCACCGGAGTCGCCACCGCTGGCATCGCCATGGTGCTCGAGCTCCTTGGCGTCCCCGTCACTGTCGTCGTCGAGCACCGGGATGCCGGACTGACTGGATGGCCGCTCCCCGCCCGCGATCGCGGCCGGGTACCCGGCCAGGGTCCAATATGGTCCACCCTCCCAGCTCGAGTCGTACACCTTGGTGCCCATCCACCCGAGCCACGGGCCCAGCGGGTCATACAGGCGGAGCACCGCCATGTCGTGCGCAGCAACGGTGTCGTCGGTATTCCAACCCCGGTAATCTGACGTCCAGGACTGCGCGCCGGCCCCGTAGGCGGACGTACCATTCCAATAGGCGGGCACGAACAGCATTGCCCAGCTGTGCGAGCTCCACGGGCATACGTGGCCCGCGGTCACGACGTGACGGGGACCGACGAGCACACCGGACCCCCACCAGTTCCAGCCGCCGCCGCCAGCCCAGTTCGTCCAGGTGAAGATCCGGCCAATGCAGCGCCACGGATAGGCGCCGGGGAAGAAGACCTGCCGGTCATCCGGCCCGTACACGCCATAGTAGGGCTCCACCCTCCGGCCCTGGATGCGCCGCATCGGGGGCCGCGCTGCGATCGGACTGGCGAGGTGGGGTTGGAACGACTGGGGCGCCCACGTCGGCCTCATCGGATCGGTGTGTCCCTGGTCAGGCAATGCGTGCGCTGCCCGGTCGAGCCGTTCACCGCTGCGGCCCGGTCGTCCCAGGAAGGCTCCGTCCGGAAGGGCCAGCTCCCATTCGTTCTCACGCTCTTCGGCCCGGCGCAGCAGCTTGTCCAGGTCGGCCCGCGACGTACCGGCGATATGGAGCCGCGTCTCGGCCAGCCGGGTCGCGATGTCCTGCGGCACCTCGTGGGTCGCCGGCAGGTCCGGCAGCCTGGCGATCTCGTCCGGCAAGAGTGGGCGGTGACCGGGACGTCCCGGGGATGTGTCACTGGTCACGAGCGTCTACCTCCCTCGATGGCGTAACCGCGTAGTTGGCAGGAACGATCCGCTCGCGGGGTCACGTTGACGAATGACCGCAGATGCAGAAGGTCAGCGAGTCGTACTCCGGGCTCCGATCGCTCAGGCCCGTGGTGAGCCCAGGTCGTGTGGTCAGGGTCGCCGTGTAGGAGCAGGGCGACCAGGAGCTCGTGTCCTCGACGATGGTCCCCCAACCGCCTCGAGCACTCAGCGTCACTCCCGGTCCTGAGGCGGTCGGGGTGATGTCGAGCGGTGACGAGAACGCGCAACTGGTGATGACCAGCGACCACGCCCCGGAGTCCATCTCTTCGTGGTCGACGGTGAACTGGACCGAGACCGTGGCGTCGATCGGCGTGCAGCAGCCGGGGCCGAACTCGGCGAACCAGAGTTCGTTGACTTCGGCCCAGTTGTTGATGTGAATCTTGGCCAGCCCGTTCGTGAAATCCACGGTGCTGACCGTCACGCGGGTGGCTTCGAAGGTAATCGACAGGTTGGTGCCGACGCGCTGGTTGGCGCCAGGGACCGCGCTCCCCGCCGGCACGCCGGGGAGCGGGGGGCCACCCGTGACGATGTCGGGGGTGTTGAAGCCGAGGAGGGTCTGAAAGCCTCCGCCGATGGCATTCGGGTCGACGGTGACCCACCCGGACGGGTCCGGAACGATCACGTGAGCAGCGGGTCCGACCCATGGGGCGCCCGGCGCGGGCGGGATGGGATCCGGTTGGGGGGCGCCGGCGATGGTCACGGTCTGGAATGTGGGGACCAAGGCGACGCCGGCCACGCCGCCGACATTCTGGGGCCAGTTCACGAGCCGGGTCCCGGCCTCGACCGGGCACACGGAGCTGCCGGTGATCGGCAGGGGTCCCGAGCCGTCGTCGTAGAGGAAGCGATAGCGCATCGGCACGCCCGGGAATGCCGGCGAGGTCACGGGGCAGAACCCGCCCAGCTGCAGGCACCCGAAGAAGGCAAAGTCCGGGCCCCCGCCGTACCCCAACCCCGCATACGGCAGGCTCTTGTTGGTCTTACCGGAGCTTGCATCGATGTCGGAGTAGATGTCGAAGTACCCGACTGTCGTGAACCACGGCTGGAGTGCCGGGCTGGGGCACACGCACACGCAGAACCGTCGGCAGATGAGCGTGCAGACCCAGTGGCACAGCTGAATGCAATAGCGCTCGAGCTCCAACTGCTTGACCGTGGCCCCGAACGCGTCGGCGTCGCCCGCCGCAACCGCCGCCGCCAGTCGCGCCAGGACCTCCGGCTGGGTGGCCAACCGGGCCGTGACCTGGGCGAACGCGAACGCCTCCGAGAGCGGCTGCCCGATGGGCTCGAACGGGACGGCCCGGCACAGCACCAGACAGACCCGGATGCAACGCCAGGTGCAGAACCACTCGCAGATGATCTCGCAATGATCACGTAGGCCGGCTTGGCCGACCGCTGCCCGCAGCACCTCGCAGTCGCCGACTGCGGCCGCATCGGAGGCGGTCGAAAACGCTTCCCGGTTGGCTGCCAGGCGCCCGAGTATCTGGCCGGCCCTCGTCAGCTCATCCGCGAGCGAAATGCGGGGAACGGGCGCTGGGGCGCACACCACCGTGCAGATCAGTCGACCGCGGATGGTGCAGACCCAGTGGCAGAGCAGGTGGCAGAAGCGCTCGATCTCAAGTTCGCGCACCAATGCGCGGAACGCCGCACCGTCCCGTTCGGACACCGCTGCGGCGAGTCGCTCCACCAGCTCCTCGTCGCCGGTGATCCTCTCGACCACTTGCGCAAACTCGCGCGAGTCGGGCAACTCCTCCTTGGGGGGCGGACCGCACAGCTCCAAACACACGAGCACGCAGTCCTTGCTGCGCACCCACTCGCAGACGAGCTCGCAACGCTCCAACATGTCGCGCTTGCGGAGCAGGCGCTGGAACGAATCGGCATCCCGCGCCCAGTAGGCATCAAACAGGGCCCGAAAACGGTCCTCGTCGCCGGATATGGCGGCGACAGCCTCTCCGGAGCGCTGAAGATCTTCGGTCAAAGCACCCGTATCCATGGCCGCCCGCCTAGCTCGACTCAACGGTGCTGATCGCCGCTGCGGAATGCCCCGTGCCGATCCGTCGCGCGCCGTTCACGTCGGTGCTACTGCTCCGGCCGGCGGCGCCCGCCATCCCCTCAGCGCGTCGTCCCATCCGGTGCTCGGCCTGTGCCACGGTGGCCTTCTCGTCCGACAGATCTCGCGAGCAGGCCATCGGCAGCCGACGGACGCAACTTGAGCCCCGGGGACTCAGTCATGACAAACGACCCTACAATTGTGGGAGGTTTGTCACCGCGACCGTCTGCGCGATCCGCCATCCGCCCTGGACCGAGGCTGCGCTGATCGCGCCGGCACGGAGCGCGTCACACGGCCCGACGCGCGCCGATCACCGCTACCGTCGAGCGTCCCGTGCTCACGGCGCGAGTACGCCTGACCGCCCGCCCGGCGTCGCCCCCCGGCGCAGCACTCGGATCCCGGCCTGCAACCGACAACGGGGGCCCGGCGGGCCCCCGTTGCACGTTCACGTCAGTCGCGGTTGCAGGTCAGGTCAGCGTGATCGTTCGTGTCGCGATGGCCGGAAGGTGGGTGGTATCGCCCGCCATCGTTGCCTGGACGATGCAGGTCCCGGACTCGGCGTGCGAGTCGGTCAGCAGTCCGCCCGATGAGACAGCGCAATGGGCCGCGGTGCCACCGAGCTTCAGCCAGGTCACGGCGCCGAGGGTTTGGCCGCCGGTCACCACCAGCTGTGTGCCGGTCGTGGTGGGCGTCGTCAGGGTGCCCGGGTCGGTGATTGCCAACGCCGGCGTTTGCACGTACTTGATGGCAAAGTTCGCCGAGCCGGACGAGGTCACGTGGTTCTGATCACCCGGGTACGTGTAACTCGCGGTGGCGGTGCCGACGGCGGTGTTGTTGCTGTATTCCGCAAGCAACGACAGCGTGACGGACACGGGGGGCATTCCGGCGCCGGTGACCTTGGCGGTACACGGCGGGATTACGGCAGAACCGGTGTAGGCGACTTCAGCCGGGCAGCTAACCGTCGTCACCGAACCCGCCTTCTGGATGGTGAATTGCTTCGTGTCCGAGGACTTGTTGTGGTTGTTGTCGCCCGGGTAGAAGGCGCTCGCGGTTGCCGTGCCGGCGTTGACGTTGTGGTTGTAGATCACCGTCAGGGGCTTGTTGAGCCCGCCTGCGCCAGTGACGCTGGCCGTGCACGGCTTCAGTTGACCGCCGGTGTAGGTCGGCGAGGGCCCGCAAATGACCGTCGTCACCGAATCCGCCTTTAGGATCAGGAACTTCTCGGTGTCCGAGGACGGGTTGTGGTTGCGGTCGCCGCGGTACGAGGCGCTCGCCCACGCGGTCCCGGCGTTGATGTTGTTCTTGTAGAAGACCTTCAGCTGCTTGTGGAGCCCGCCAGGACCGAACACCCATGCCGCACACGGGATCTGCGGGTGGCCGGTGTAGGTCACCGAGAACGGCCGGGGTGGGCCAACCAGCTGTCCGAGCGGCGGACCGGGGAAGGTCGGCGGCAGCCCGCAGGCGACGATCGTCTTCGAATCTGCCTTGAGGATCGTGAAATAGGTCTTGTCCGACGAGCCGGTGTGGTTCCGGTCGCCCCGGTAGCGGTAGGAGGCCAGCGCGGTCAGGTGCCCCGCGTTGATGTTGTTCCGATACTCCGGGTGGCGGATCAGCCGCAGGCCGCCGGCGCCGGTGATCTTGGCGAAGCACGGCGTGAGCGGGAACCCGGTGTAGGTCGGTGTCTTCGGGCAGATGACCGTCGTGGTCGACGGGGCCTTGGTGATCACAAACGAGTCGGATCCCGACGACGGCGCATAGGTACTGTTACCGTCGAAGTGCGCCCGGGCCCACACGACCCCCGCATCGGTGTGGTCCCACGAGTACCGCACCTTCAGGGCCTGGCTGAGCCCGGCACCGGTGACGCTCGCGGTACACACCGGTTTCGGGAGGCCGGTATAGGCGACCGAGGTCGGACAGACCACGGTCGTGGTCGTTGGAAGACCCTTCGGCGGAGGCGGACGATGGTGATGATGCGCCGCCATCGCCAGGCTGGCGAACATTGCAAGCAGCACGCACCCGACAGCGATGGGTACGGCTGCCCAAAGAGAACGTTTCACGAGACGACCTTTCATCAGGTGGGTCGTCCATGACCGCGTTCGGTGTTCCGTCGACGCGTGCTGCTCCGGGGAAGGCGCGTGCCGGCTGAGCCACCTGAATGCTGAGCCGCTCCTTTGGCACAGCCGAACGTTCCCGGGGCATTGCTCTCACTATATGAGCCCGCCCGAACCGGCCAGCGGTCGCGCGAATCTGCCCGCCCGCCCCACCAATACTTTCTCTTAAGTTCGTCGACTCGGCGGCGCAGGCTGCGAGCGCGGCCGACGCGGCGCACGATGGGCGATCGGCCCGACCGCCATGAAACAAACGTTGCATCGAGCAGGCGAGGAGTCCTGTCGCCGAGTGCTTACCCCAGCGGGGCATCGTCGCCGCCACGAACGCAGCGATCCTCACAAAGTCTTTACAACTCTCCGACCTGGTGTGCGTGCCTGCCGACGCGGCCCGTGGCGGGCCGCGCGGGCTCGGCGCGCCGGGGACGTCGCCTGGACACCACCGGTCACGCCGCGGCGGCTCGCACGCACGCAGCCCGGCGGCTCAACGGCCGGCGCGGCGGACCCCTATCACCGACCAGGAACCGGGTCGCCGGCACGGCCAGGACGTGGGATCGCCGAACGGGCGCGCTGGTACTGCACCGGCCACGCGATCTCCGTGCCCAGGGCCGTGGCGGCATGCAACGGCCAGTCGGGATCGCGCAACTCCTGCCGGGCCAACAGCACGATTTCCGCCTGGCCGGTCGCAACGATCTCCTCGGCCCGGACGGGCTCGGTGATACGCCCGACCGCGGCCGACGCGACGCTGGTCTCGCGGCGGACCCGCACGGCAAGCCCACCTGGTAGCCCGGCTGGAGCGGGATCGGCGCACTCGGCGTGTTGCCGGCCGAGGAGCAATCGATCACATCGACACCGAGAGCCGCGACCCGTCGTGCGAGCGCGACGGTGTCATCGCCCGTCCATCCCCCGCCGACCCAGTCGGTGGCCGAGACCCGCATGAACAACGGCAGCTCCTCGGCTCACACGCTGCGGACCGCCGCGACGGTCTCGCAGACGATGCGGATGCGGTTCTCGACGCTGGGGTCGTACGCATCGGTGCGGTGGTTGCTCAACGGCGACAGGAACTCGTGGAGCAGATACCCGTGCGCGGCATGGATCTCGGCGACGAGAAGGCCCGCATCCCCGCCCGTACCGCAGCCTGTCGGAACGCCGCCGGTGCGGTCGACCCCGGCCCGATCGCGCGCGCAGGGTCGGATGGTTCGTGCTGCCGTCCTGGCTCGAGTACTGGCAGATCGGCGAGACGCCGATCCGGTTACGCAGGGTCACGCCGCGCACCGGCAACGGCGAGAACAGGGTCGCGGACATGCGGGCGATGCTGGCGGGGTGCGACGCCGGGTCGCGGCGGACCCGCACGCCTCGCTCGCATGCCGCATCGGGCGCAGCGCGCGCGGGCGCCGCCGGTCAGAGGGTGGGGACGACGATCACCTGCACGCCCCGCATGCGCACCCGCTCGGCGATCCAGTCGGCGTCCTCGGGGGTCGGTGCGATCACCACGACGCCCGCCTCGCCGCCGCCATCGCCGGTCCGGGTGGCGGCCGCCTCCGCAGCGAACGCGTACCAGTCCTCAGCGATCCGCCCGGTCGCCTCCGCAAATGCAGGACGGCGCTCGGGCGCCGGCCACTCACGGCGCACCGGGGCCGCGCCGTCGCCGATCTCACCGGTCAGCGCGGCCCACGCCGGCGATTCGGCCGCGGTCCGATCGCGCAGGAAGCGCTCGCTGACGATCGTCCGCAGCACCCGCAACCCGTCGCGGATCGGATGCAGATGGCTCTGCCCGTGCATCCGGTCGTGCTCGACGCTGGGGACCTCGACAACCATGAGCCCGGCACGGGCGGCACGCAGGGTCAGCAGCGTCTCGACCTCAAACCCTGTGCAATCCACGGCGAGCAGCGGCAGACATCGCCGCCAGAACGCCATATAGCCGTAGCACAGGTCGGTGTATTGCTGGCCGAACAGCGCGTTGACGGTCCCGGTCAGGAACCGGTTGCCCCAGCGGCGCGTCGGGGTAAGGTCGTCGCTGCCGCCGCGCGCCATGTAGCGCGAGCCCTTGACGAAGTCGGCGCCGTGGAGCAGACGGGAAACGAACAGCGGGATCTCCAGCGGGTCCGTCGAGCCGTCGGCATCGAGCATCACGATTACCTCGCCGCTGCACATCGCAAAACCGCAGGCAAGGGCGTTGCCCTTGCCGCGACTGGTCTGGAGGACCACCCGGACATCAGGCCGCAGGGCGCGCGCGACATCGATGGTGTCATCAGTCGAGTGCCCGTCGACCAGGATCACCTCGTCGACGCATTCGGGCAGCCGCGCGAGCACGTACGGCAGGTTCGCGGCCTCGTTCATCGTGGGGATCACGGCACTCACCCGCGGCGCCTTACCCTCGGGCGTCATCGAGGCGGGCGCCGCCCCGCCCGCGTCAGGCGAGATCCGCAGCATGCCGGTGTGCGCCAGGCGGGCGACCCCGGGCACCGGCGGCGCGGGATCGTCGGGCGGTGCGCCGAGGCGTCCTGCACGGGGACCGCGCGCGTCATTGCTGGTCGTCCCGCTCATAGTGTTGTATCGGCGCCGCAGCGCTGACAATCAAGCCCGGCGACCCCACGGCTCGCGCACCGTACTCGCCGACCTGGGCGCCCCCCGGCAGGCGCGGCGGCCAGCTCCGGTACGCCCACCGCGTGCTCGCCGGGCTCTCCTGCCGCTGGACCACCTGGCAGGTCAGCGACCGTGGCGACGCGCCCGCGTGTCACATCGAATTGACTCGCCTCCGCACCCGGAGGAATATGACGACGCCGGGCCTCGGGGGTCTCGATGGGTCCCTTTCAACGTCGCCTCGAACAGCGCGCGCACGACGTCGAGATCGTCGTGCCGCCGCTGAAGGCGCTCGCGGAACACTTGATTGCGCGTTCTGTGGCGCCGCCGACCGTTCCGGGACATGTGCGCCGAGGCAGCCTGCTGACGCCACACACTGGCGTGGCTCCGGCCACCCGGGTCTCGCAGGTCGAAGCGCTTGCCGTGCGGGGTGAGCTGCTGGTCGAGGCCCTGCGCCGAGGCCCGTCCGAGGCGCGTCCACGTGGCCGCGAGCTGACGTCGTGGCGCAGGCAGGCGTCGCTGATGGTGGCCTACTTCCGCGTCCTCGAGCCTGAATGGCTCGCCGGGTACGAATCAGCGCTGACTACTCGAGATCGGCGCCTCATCAGCGCGATGTGGTGATCTCGACGGGTCGCGACGCAGATCGACGTCCACGCGCGCGGCCGCTCCCGGGACCCGCCCCAGCGAGGCCACGCGGAACCTCCTCCCCGCACCCGATCGGTTCGAGATGGACGACGCCCCGGCCCGATGCGTCATTTGGGCTCGTACCGAGATCGGGCTGGGGCGATATCTGCCTCACGCCGCCGAGGCCGTCCAGTCCTCGACGATCTCGAACAGCCCGTCCGTTCCGACGCGCTCAACGAAGGAAGCGATCCTCGCTTGCTGCTGGTCGTATCCGTAGTCGGCCGCGGCGCGGCGCAGTTCGTCGACCGACCCGTCGAAGAACCCGAAGCAGATCACCTCGTTGGGATTCGCGGTGCTTCGCACCATGTTGAAGCGGACGAACCCGGGTGGCGGTGCTTCTCCGGCGAGGAATGCCTCCTTGAACTGCTCGAAGGTCCCCGGCCTCAGTGTCCGGACCGTGAGTGCGCAGATCATGTGGATCCCCTTTCGCGATTCGGGCGGAGCGCCTCCACCCACCGTGAACCTCTGATGGGACCTTACGAATGCACCCGCCATCCCGGCAAGGTCGCAGTGGACGCCCGCATCGCGCCGGACCCGCCTGGCGGACGAGGCGGCTCCGCCAGAGTGGCTGGCCCTTCGTCGGCTCGTCGATGAGCGTGCCGGCAGACGGTCGCTACACGCACTCGTGCGAGTGCAGCGACGCGCTATACCGAGCTTCGAGGGCCTGCGCGTGCGCGAGCGCCGCGCGGACCTGCCGACGCGTCGCGGCCGCGAGGCGCTGGCGAAGACGGCTGCGGTACCGCGCGATGAGCGCGAGTTCGCGGCCATTGAGCACCTTGAGCGTCGGGCAGTTGCTGGTGAGCTGCAGATGGACGATCTGCCCCGAGAGCCACGGGGCGAATGTCGCCAGGCGCGCGAAGTAACTCGGCGGCGGGCACGCCCCGGTATTGGTGTTCACGAAGCTTGTCGTCCCGACCTCGGTGACGACCCCGGTCGCGTCCGTCTCCAGGACCGGCCCTCCGCTATCGCCGTAACAGATGGCCTTCGTCGACGATGGCAGCGCCCCGCAGAACATGGCGGCGGCGTACGGGTACCCACGCCGGTCGCTCGTTGTGCACGCCGAGTCGCTCATGACCGCCAACTGGACGGCATTGAGCGTCGGGCTGTACGGGTAGTAGGGGCGCTGCTCACCGAACCCCGCGACCAGGATCGGGCGCCCCGCCCTGTAGGGCCAGGAGGCGTCGGCCGACCCTGCGACCCGCACGACGTGCGCCGTCGATGGAGATGCCAGCTGGAGCAGGGCGACGTCGTCGCGACGCGTCGGGACGGCGTAGCCGGGGGCATGGATGATCGCCCGAACGGTGTGCGCGTAGGTAACACCCGCGTTCACGTTCGGGCCGGTGGTCAGGACGACGAAGTCACGCGCAGGCAAGGTGCGCCGCGTCGCGGGATCGACGACGCAGTGCGCCGCGGTCAGGATCACGTACGGGCGCACGACGGTGCCAGTGCACTGCGTCGTGGCGCCGTCGTTGGTGATGAGGATCCGTGTGACGTATCGCAGCTGCCCGGCTGGGACCGCGTTTCCCCCGACGATCGCGGCGGCCGGCCCGACCGCGGCCGCCAGCATCATCACCGCCGCAACCAGCATCGTCCGAACCGCTGCCGTCATCCGCGCGCCGCCTTCCCAGCCTCGAGGCATGCCCAGCCCCGGCGGGGCATCCCGCCAGCGAGCGTAGGTCGGCCCACCACGGCACGCAAGACGCGGTTCGTAAGGATTGCGAAAGCGTTGACCGCGAACCTGGGCGACGCCGAGCCGGTGGGGCTGCGTCACGGCCAGCCGCGCCGTCGCGGAGTTGACTGCCTCCCGGCCGCGGATATCTTCGGCACAGGCAGTCACCCATCTGGACGAGGAGGCGATGGTTATGTCCGACAGCACGGTTGATGGGCGTCCGGACGTCGATGCACGCCGGCGGCGGGGTCTGGCGCGGTTGGTCCGATCGCGGCGTGCACAGCTCGCGGCAGCCGGCGCGGTGATCGGTTTGGCGCTCGTGCCCGCGATGGGCATCGCGATCAGCAACTCGCTCCACGTCGGCGGTCCCACGTCGAACAAGATCGGGCAGAACTTCAATGAGCAGATCGCGGGGTATGCCAAGGGCGGCGCGAACTTCGTCGTCGCGTGGGAGCAGTACTACCCCCGCTCGGGCTGTGCCGCGACGTACGCAGCCGAGAGCACCCGCGCGTTCCTGCCGGGCACCTACGGTCTCACGCTGTGGATCGATCAGCGGGTGCACGGCAAGTACTCCATCACCGCGCACTTCGGCGCGGCGAACCTCGGCAAGCACGGGATGTGCGCATACCTGATCAGCCTGTCCAGCGGCACCACGTATGCCCACGGCAGCATCTTCTGGACAAACCACAACTAGGCACGACGGCCGTGCACCGGCGCAGCGACGCGTCGGTGCCCGGCTCCCACGACGGAGGATGCGAATGAGCGCCGCTGCACACTTCCAGCGTCCCGGCTGGTTCACCACCCACGTGCTCAATGGGATCGTCGCCGGCCTGGCGCGCGTCGGCATCAGCGTGGCCGGCTCCCGCGTGCTCGAGGTGCCCGGCCGCGCATCGGGCACGGCACGACGCACCCCCGTCAATCTCCTGATCGTCGACGGCCAACGCTACCTCGTCGCCCCGCGCGGGCACACCCAGTGGGTCCGCAACCTCCGCGCGAGCGGCAGGGGTCGGCTGCTGCTCGGACGGCACCGCGAACCCTTTGCCGCCGCCGAACTCTCCGATGCCGAGAAGACGCCGATCCTGCGCGCCTACCTCAAGCGCTGGAAGTTCGAGGTCGGCATGTTCTTCGACGGGGTGGGTCCGGACGTCCCCGGAGGAGGAGTTCCGCCGGATCGCACCGGATCACCCGGTCTTCCGGATCACACCTGGCTGACCGGAGCACGCGAGTCGCTCGTCACGGTGCACGGGAATCACCTGACGACAGTCGACGCGCCCGGTCGACCCCCGTGGGCACCGTCCACACTTGTGAGTCGGTGGATACGCCGCACTCCGATCTGACCGTGGCGGCAGGACCGCGCTACGCATCGCTTCCCGCTCAGGGAGCGGGATCGACAGCGGTCTGCACGTGCTAGGGTGGGGAGACGTAATCGCTTGGAGATTACTCGCAAGCTAAGGAATAGTTATGACAAGTAGTGGCAACCCGGACGGGATCAAGGTTCGGACCCTTCGAGCACTCTCAGGCCGCGGCGGTTCACAACGTCGCCTCAAGATCGGTGCCGGCGTCGTCCTGCTTGGCGTCATCCTGATGCTGGCCTCGAGCTTCTGGCTTGGGCTCGTCGTCGTCGGGCTCGGGGTGGTCGCAACCGGGGTGATCACGGGCAAGCGGCGCTAGCCGACGGGTCGTGGCGCGGCCGGTGGCAGACGCACGACCTACACGTCGACGCGCACCCGGCGCGAACCGGCGGACGATCGGCGACGTGTGCCCGGCAGGCGTTGCGTGAGCCGGGCGCGCGCGGACGGTCCTGCCCCGGGTGAGGCCGCCGTCGAGTTCCTGATCGCCGGGGTCGAGCTCAGTGAGGTCTTTTCTGAGGTGGTGCGCCGCCGCGGCGGGCTCACTTGGGCGCAGTACCGCACACTTGCCGCGCTTCGGGGGGCAACGACCCGGGAGCCGTGGGAGCTCGCGCGGGCGGTGCAGGTGAGCTCCGCACACATGACCTCAGTCCTCGACCAGCTCATCCGCTTAGGGCTCGTCGAGCGCCGCGTGGACCCCGCCGATCGCCGCCGCCGACAGGTCGCCCTGACCGGTGCCGGCCGGGGACGGCTGCGCGTCCTGTCGCCCCACGTGCTCGCACTGGAGGCGCGTGTCCTCGAGACGACGTTCACCGCGAACGAGCGTGTGGTCCTTATCGAGCTTGTGCGTCGCCTGCGCGCAGGCATTGCTGAGCTGGCGGTCTCCGACGGCGCTGCCGCCGGATCCCTGCCCTGATCCCTGAGCCGAGGTCGGCTCCGGCGACACCAACGGACGCCGACACGAGGACCGACCCCGGGTTTCGGGCAACACGTCGGCGAGGACCGTGCCGCCGCGACACGCCCAACGGACACGATGCGCTTTCGCACAACTCGGCGCGGATCTGATCAGGGCAGATAGTGGGGTCAGCGGATCGAATCCGCCCGTCGGGATGCCCTGGTACCGCCGGCTCCTCCGAGCCCCCCCGGGAGCCACGGGCAGCCCCGTTGGGGCCGTCAAGCAATCCCGCCGTCGCGTCGATGCAGACGCTGAGCCCGTCTCGCAGATGCAGCCTCCACGCACCTGACGGGCGCGGATCTGACGTCGCCTGGGACGGCACCGTCACCTAGCAACAGTGAGGTCCCACATGATCAGCTCCCGTCTCACGCCGCGCAACGCGGCCGCGGTCGCGTGTGGAATCGCGGTCGTCGGCGCCGGTGCGGCCGTCGCCTCGGCCGCCACGACCGGCGGCACCGTCCCCGACCCCATGGCCCAGTTGATCCTCTCGCCGCGCGACCACGGCACGCCGCCGATTGCGTTTGAGATCGAGGACTACTCGTTCGACATCGAGCAGACACTCAATATCGGCAGCGCGACCTCGGGGGCGGGCGCCGGCAAGATCACTTTCCACCCATTCACGGTCTCGACCAGGCCGGGCACCCAGACCGTCGCGCTGTACCGCGCGATGGGTGACGGCTCGGTGTTTCCCTCGGCGGAGCTCATGGTTCCGGGTCCGGGCGGCAGGATGCGTCTGGACGCCAAGTTCCGGCTGATTGCGCCGATCACCCTGCGTGAGCACGTCGGCCGTGGGGTGGTGGTGGTGGCGGCGGCGGTCGTTATCCGGCCGAGGACATCTCGTTCGAGTACGGCGGTCTGGAGCTCGTCGGGCCGCCGGTCGCGCCGACCGGAGGCTAGTCAACCGACGGCGCGCATGCGGGAGCGATCGGCGGCCCGGTCGTGCCGTCCGGCCGCGAGGCAGGCGGGCGTCCGGGCCTCCCGGGCAACCCGCGCCGTTTCACCGTCGCGCCGTGACCCGCCGGACCCGGTCGCCGGCGCGGCTACCGCAGCACGGGCCGTGCCGTGCACGGAGTCCTACCGGCAGGTCACCCGCACCGCGCCGTCCAGCTTCGAGTCGAGCTGGACCGCGTTGATGTTGTCGCTGTTCGCGATCGGGCAGTAGCTTGAGGGACCAATCGAGCTGCCCTGGTCGTTGTACTCGGCCTCAAAGACGGCGAGGCCGGCGTGCGCGAATGCGGGGGAGATCGCCGAGACCGAACCACCCTGGAAGCTCTGCTCGGTGAGGGCGAAGTCGACCGTGTGCGTCGCGATGAGCTCGTTGATGAACGCCGCCGATTGCGACAGATTGCTGGCCTGGTCGCCGTCCTTCAGGCCCCAGCCCAGGCCCAGTGAATGCGCGTAGGACGAGAGCGTGCCGAGATAGGCCTCTTCGTTGGCCGCGCTGATCGGGAACCCCGTGTTGTTGTACCAGGAATCATCGATGTCGGGTTCGACGGCGTCGAACCGCTTGGCGGCGCACTGGTCCCGGATCATGGACTCGACAATCGACACCGTGGCCGGCGAGTTGATGTTGAGGTAGTACTCGGGGTACCCGGGCATCGCGTTGCCCACGACACCCGCGGCGCTGAACTGGTTGAAGTAGGCGGTAAACGCCCCGCCGTACGGCCCCGCCGCCCCGACCTCGATGTAGCAGATGACGCGCTTGCCCCGCGCGTGCAGGCCAGCAACCGTGGACGCCGGGTTCTCGATCCCGTCGATGTCGTAGACGCTCGGCGCGGGCGCAGTGCCCCCCGTGTACAGCGTGCCGTTGGTGCCCATGTCGGATGGGCTGGACAGCGACAGCGCGTGCCCGATCTCCCACTGCCACGCGAGGGGCGTCGCCGGGCTCGGGACCCACCACTTGTACGCGATATGCCGAGTGCAGGACCCGCCGTTGCTGTTGCTGTTTGTCCCGTTCGGGCATTCCGTGTTGGAGAACCGCGCGCCGGTCAGTCGCGCACCGGTGAGGTTTGCCCCCTTCAATCGTGCACCGCTGAGGTTCGCACCGGTGAGGTTCGCGCCACGCAGCCCCGCGGCGCGGAGGTTCGCGTGCGACAGATTGGCTCGGGTGAGGCTCGCATGCGCGAGATTGGCGTGTGCGAGGTTTGCCCACGAGAGGTTCGCGCGCGCAAGATTGGCCCCAGCGAGACTCGCGTCGAACAGATTGGCGCGAGAGAGGTTCGCACCCACGAGATTCGCGCGGGAGAAGTTCGCGTGCGAAAGGTTCTTGGCGTGCAGGTTACGGTGGGCGAGGTTCGCCCCGTGACAGGCGGCCCGCGGGGCGATTCGGCAGTGGCGAGGACTGCCAAGTCCGGCCAGCGGAACCGACAGGACCAGCGCCGCCACGGCTGACAGGATCAGCGCGCCGAGCTTCACGTGTGCGCCGTTGCGGATGAATGCGGCAATCATCTGGCTCCCCGACCCCCGAACCCTTCGCGAATCCCCGGGCGTCTGCATGACGTTCGCGATTGTAGGGGAGCACCTCAGGCGAGGCTGCGCACCCCGGTCCGTCAGGTGGATGGTCGTGGCGTGCCGGGTCGCGGCTGCTGGCGACGAGCCCCGTCGGACGGCTCGCCCGTCACGCCGCCAGGCGGATGGCCGGCAACCCTGGATCCGGGGCGACGTCGGGGTGCAGCAAATGGGCGAGTTGCCGGACCCCATCGGCGAGGCGCGGGGCCGGCCGGGAGTAGTAGGCGTCACCGTCGACCGCAACGACAGGGCACGCCAGCCCGAGGTCAGCCCCCCGGAGCGCCGCCTCGTCGGCCCCGAAGCCGCACGGACCGACGATCACCAGCTCCGGCTTGCACGCGCGGACCGCGTCCCAGGTCGTCGAACGCGACGGTTGACCGGCGCGACCGAAGACGTCCCGACCGCCGGCCAGCATGATCATCTCCGGGAGCCAATGGCCGGCACAGAACGGCGGGTCGATCCACTCCGCAAAGAACACCCGCCGACGCGGCAACCCGCCAACCGACTCGGCCACCCGCGCAACGGTGGCGAGCATCCTGTTTGCGATCTCGTCACCGCGCGCGGCGACTCCGAGACGCAACGCGAGCGTTCGCACGGACGCTGCCACCTCGCCAAGCGTCCGCGGATCGAGCGACAGCACCGGCACCCCGACCGGGCACGCGGACGCGAGCTCACCGCCCGAGACCGCGCACACCGCACACAGATCCTGCGTGACGATCAGGTCGGGTGCGAGCGCCGCGATCAGGTCCGCGTCGACGGTGTAAAGCGAGCGGCCATCCCGCATCGAGGCGCGCACGGCCTCGTCGATCGCCAAGCTCGACATCCGTGACGGATCGATCCTTGCCGCGGTCACGACCGGCTTCCCCACCACGTCCGGCGGCCAGCGACACTCCTCCGAGACGCCCACCAGCGAATCGACGAGCCCCAATTCGGCGATCATCTCTGTCGCACTGGGAAGAAATGAGCAGATCCGCATCGCGACCAACCCTAGCCCCCGCCGCGAGCCCGCTCGTCGGCCATGGCCGGTGGCCCCACCTGCAGTGATCCCGGCTCAGCCGCAGCGCCAGCGGCCGAGGTCGGCGGCAGCCTCGCGCTACCCTGGGGGACACGCGGCTCGACACCGGCACTCGCTCGCGGACCGGCCGACGACGCTACGGCCCTGGTTGCCCACGGCGTCGGAGCATCAGCGCGCCCCGATCTCGTCCGAGACCGGACAGACTGGCCCTGCGACGAGGCGTTGGCGACTCGCCCGCGACCGCGCCGCAGGGACCAGTGATTGTGAGCTGTTTACGCGCCGAGGCCGATCGGCTTCGGGAAGCGGTGACGCAGGCCAAAGCGGTACGGCTTGGCAGCGCCGGCCCACGTTGCGTCGCGGGTGTAGGTCTCCGTCCACAGCACCTCGCCTGCGGGAATGATCAGGTCGAAGCTGAAGGTCATGAGGCCGATGTGCTCCTTCGGCGGCAGCTCGTGACCGAGGTTGTCGAACGGAGTGGCCTGGCTGAACCAGTTGTAGCTCTCCGGCGAGGCGGTGCGGATCGACTCCGGCTTCACCTGGAAGCGGTGCGAACCCTCGGTGTCCGGGCGGCCCATCGCGGTCGCCAGATCCTTGGTGATCTGGGACGGCATGTGTGTCAGCTGCCACTCGGATTTCGAGATGTCCGGTGCGGTGACGACCTTCATGTTCATACGGCCGTACTCGGTGTTGCCGTAGAACGCGGGCTTCGCCGACAGGTCAGCGTCGTCGTACTTGCCGGTCACAGAGTTCAACACGTACCCGTTCCGGATCATGAGGAACGAGAAGTAGTTGAACTTGTAGTTCTTACCGTCCATCACCCCGTAACCGTCGTCAGGGGCGCCACCGTGCTCGAGCACGCGGATGAAGGCTTCCTTCTTCGGGAAACCGAACACGCGACCGGCGTCGATACCAGCGTCCTGCGTCAGGTACATGTACGGGTAGTACCCACCTTTGATTTTCTTGCCGTCTGCGCCGGTGAACGACGCCGCAACGGTGACACCCATCTCGCCGTACGGGCCGATCATCGTATTGTTGTGGTCGACGTACCAGTACTCGACGATGTCGTCTTCGAGCTCCAGGCAGTCGGGAAGCACGCGACGGAGGTGCTTTTCGTCAGCGCGGTAGAAGAACGCCGACCAACGCGAGTTGGTGTAGGTCAGCGGGAGTACATCGATATCCCAGATGGGATCGACGAGCGAGTAGATGAACACTGTCTTCTCGTCGCGGTCCACGGGAGAGGGCGGAATCTCGCCCGTTTCCATGCCCGGGATCTGTGTCACGGCAAACAACTCGGCCATGAGCTGGCGTCCCCTTAGATCGGTGAAGGGCAGTTACAAACGAATCGCGTGAAATCCGGGGGATTTCGGCAGTGAGTCCACCCGGATTTCATTCGCACCATATGTCACATGCGCCGACGCGGTCAACCGCCGCTCGCTCGCGAGGATCCGTTGCACCGCCAGGCAAAAAATGGCCGCAAGAGCGGGGCAAAACGCTGTGGTGCGAGATGGGCACGCGCCGATCCTCATAAATCCTGCCGGGACCGGCGATTGCCGGAGGTCGCACGAAAAACCGGCACCGTGCGCCCAGCGCCGATGAACGGAATCGCGGAGATGCTGGGCGTTATCACCGTCCGAGGGGGCTCGACACGCCAGCGGCATGTCGTCTGGACAGGCACACGCTGGGGAGCCCGCATGGGGCTCCCCAGCGTGCGGCGTGCTGTCAGCCAGCCGGGGGCTTGATGACCGGCGGTCCCAACGGGGGAAAGGCCGGCCCGCCGAGCGAGAGGTTCATCACTGTCCAGGACAGCGACATCCCGAGCGCGGCGAAGACAAAGACGACATAACCGGCCGCCTTCAGCGTATTGGTACTAATCGGCGTCATCGAGTAGGCCGCGGCGACGAGGCACAACGCGAGCACGACGAGCGCGAAGATCAGGGTGTAGATGATCGGGAGACGCAAGCTCGCGAGCGTCAAGAACACGAAGAAGATCGCGAACGTACACGAGAACATCACAACTGTGTTGGCGATGGCTGCGGGCGGGACGATGAACCAGCCGTGCAGCAAACCAAGCACCAGGATCGAATAGCCGATCCAAAAGCCGCCGAAGGTGCCGGCAAAACACGCAACGAATGACTGGCCGGCGGATGCAGCCCACCAGGTTGACAACAACAAGAATAAGCCGGTACACCCGAGCAGGATCGCGATCGGAGACCCGAGCCCAATGGGGTCGATGGCTTGCGTGAGCTGGATGCCGAGCGCGATGGAGCCGATCACAAAGACCGGCGCAGCGACCGTCTGCGGGTCGCCTGAGGCTGCCATGACTCCTCCTTTATTGAATGATGGCCGCAACCCGAGGAGATCGAACCGCGGCCGTTGCACACGAGTAAACGCCAGACGGTCAAGGTGCGTCAATAGGCGCGCTCCCACGTTCGCCGTCTGATCGCCAGCGGCGCGGGCACCTCGGGCCGCCGCAACTGCGCTGGCACAGTGGTCCGAGCTGCGATGCTGGGCGCATGGCCACGACGCGAATCGAAACCCATGCCTCCGTACTGACGCTCGCTGGCGGGGTGGTCCGCAAGCGCAAGAAGGCGGTCCGGTTCCCGTTCATGGACCTCAGCACTCCGGAGTTGCGACTGGCCGCATGCCACAACGAGGTGGAGCTCAACCGCCGCCTCGCCCGTGACGTCTACCTCGGAGTCGACGAGATCCGCGATGCGGCCGGGGCGCTCGTCGATGCCGAGGTGGTCATGCGGCGGCTTCCGGACGAGCGGTGTCTGGCAACCCTGGTGGCATCCGGACACGACGTCACCGAGGACCTCAGGCGCATCGCGCAGCTGCTCGCCGATTTTCACACGACAGCCGGGCGGGGGCCGGAAGTCGATCGCTCGGGAACCCCGGCTGGGTTGCGTGAGCGCTGGGACGCCGACCTCGACGAATGGGAGCCCCTCGCCCGCGAGGTGCTCGGCGCTCCGGCGCTCGATCGCGAGCGGTCACTGATCCACCGCTACATCGCCGGTCGTACCGAGCTGCTGACGGGGCGCGTCGCGGCTGGCCGGATCGTCGACGGCCACGGGGACCTCCTGGCCAAGGACATCTTCTGCCTGCCCGATGGTCCGCGGATCCTCGACTGTCTCGAATTCGATCCGCGGTTGCGGTACGGCGACGAGTTGGCCGACGTGGCGTTCTTGGCCATGGATCTCGAATCACTGGGGAGGCCCGACCTGGCGGAGTACTTCGCCCAGACCTACCAAGGCATCGCCCGGGACCACCACCCGGAGAGCCTGCTCCACGTCTACATCGCGCAGCGCGCCATGGTGCGCTCCAAGGTCGCGTGTCTGCAGGTTGCACAAGGCGACATCGGTGCGGTGGCGTCCGCACGCAGGCACTTCACGCTCTGCCGTCGGCACCTCGACTGCGCCCGCCCACTCGTCATCGTCGTCGGCGGCGCGCCGGGCACCGGCAAGTCCACGCTGGCGGCCCGGCTGGCGCAGGCCAGAGGGTGGGTGCACCTTCGCAGCGATGAGATCCGTCGCGAGATCTCCGCGGTCGGTCAGGGACCACGGGAGCACCGCGACGCCCTCGACGAGGGGCTCTATGCGGCAGAGGTCACCAGCCGGACGTACGCCGCCCTGATGGATCGCGCGGAGTCGTGGCTGCGCGGCGGTTGCTCCGTCGTGCTCGACGCCACATTCGCGACCGTGGGACATCGGCGCGAGGCGCGGATCGTCGCGGACACGACCTTCTCCGATGTGGTGGAGCTCGAGTGCCACGCACCCGCAGACGTGATTCGTGAGCGGGTGCTGCAACGGGAGCGTCGCGGGAGCGACGCGTCCGAGGCGGGTCCGGGCATCGCGCGCGCGCTCGGTCGCCGCAGCGAACCGTGGCCGGAGGCGCATCCGATCGACACCACCCTGTCGGAAGACGCGCAGCTCGCAGACGCCCTGGGCCATGTGGCCGACACGCCGGTGCCCGCGGACTCCGGCGCTCGGTGAACGGGCGCCCTCGCCCCTCGCCACGTGCCGGATCTAGAGTGTTGGGGTGACCCGAGCGCCCGAGACCGGGATCCTCCCGCGTTGGGAGTGGCGGAGCTTCGCCCACCAGTTCATGGCCGCCGAGCGCCAACTGGCCGACATCACTCCCGACAGCGTGCAGGAGACCGTCGACCTCCACCTGGTCTCGCGCGGTGGCGAGCATACCGTCAAGGTCCGCGACGGGCTGATGGACGTCAAGCACCTCGAGTCCGTGGACGACGACGGGCTCGAACGGTGGCGGCCGGTGATGAAGGCATCCTTTCCGCTGTCGGCTGACAAGGTCGACCACGTGCTCGCAGACCTGCACCTGAGCGCCGGGCGGCGGCGGCGCGCCCGCTACACGCTCGACGAGCTCCTCAAGGAACTCCTGGATCCGACGGGCGAGGCGGCGGCGATCGAGGTGCGCAAGCGGCGTGCCCACTTCACGCTCCGTGGCTGCATGGTGGAGCTGACCGAGGTGCGCACTGACCGGGGTACGACCCGCACGATCGCGGTGGAATCTGACGACCCAACGCTCGTGATCGCGACGGTGCGCGAACTCGGCCTTGGGTCGCTCCCGAACCTCAGCTACACGCGCTGGCTGAAAATGCTCGTCGGCCTCATGCCGGCGCACTTCGCGGTGATCGACGTCGGCACGAACTCGGTCAAGTTCCATATCGCTGAGCGGGACCCCGACGGGCAGTGGCGCACGGTGGTCGACCGTGCCGAGGTCACTCGGCTCGGAGAAGGTCTCGATCAGACCGGCCGGCTGCAGCCGGCGCCGATGGCGCGAACCTTGGCGGCAATCGCAGCGATGATCGAGGAGGCGCAGCGGTGCGGGGCGCTCGGAATCGTCGCCGTCGGAACCGCGGGTCTGCGGATCGCGAGCAACGGCGCGGCGTTCGTGGATGCGGTCGCGGCGCGTTGTGGCGTCCGCGTCGAGGTCATCTCGGGTGAGGACGAGGGCCGGCTTGCCTATCTGGCGACGACACGCTCGCTCGGTCTCGCGGAGGGCTCGCTGGTCGTGTTCGACTCGGGCGGCGGCAGCTCGCAGTTCACCTTCGGCCGCGGGGATCGGGTCGATGAGCGATTCAGCGTCAACGTCGGCGCAGCGCGATTCACCGAGCGGTTCGGCCTCGACGGGCCCGTCTCCGACGGGGTGCTCGCCGACGCGCTCGCCGCGATCGCCACCGATCTCGCCCGACTCGATGGTCGGCCCCCGCCGGACGTGCTCGTCGGCATGGGCGGCGCGATGACCAACCTGGCGGCCGTCACGCACGGGCTCACCACCTACGATCCCGAGATCGTTCAGGGCACCGTCCTCGACCGTGCCGAGATCGACCGCCAGATTGAGCGTTACCGCACGGCGACCGTCGAGGACCGCCGCCGGATCGTTGGGCTCCAGCCCCAGCGGGCGGAGCTGATCCTCGCGGGCGCCTGCATCGTGCGGACCGTGATGGCGAAGCTCCGCACCGACGCCGTCATCGTGAGCGATCGGGGCCTGCGCCACGGCCTACTCCTTGAGCGATTCGCCCTTCCCGGTACCGACGTGCGGGAACGTCACACCTGACGCGGACGTGCGGCGCCTGGGCAGCCGATGCGACACCGCGACCCGCACGATCGACGACGGCCGCCGGCGAGCGGTCAATCGGCGATGGCAGACCGATGCGCCCCGCATCGGTTGTGCTGAGCCGTGCGCCCCGCGGCAGACCATGCGCCGCGCGGTCGCGACCGCGCGCAGGCCGGAATCCCACACGCGCCGGCCGCGCGGCGGTGCGGGGCCCGCCGTGCCGCAATCGCAGGCCGATCCGGGGACGACCCCCCGGGTCGTCGCCCGTCGGTGGTCTACGACCCGCTGGTCACGCCGAGGACGACCTCTTCGGCGCACGCGCCGTGCGCGTGCAGCGCCTGCTCCAGGTTGCCGAAACTCAACACCCCGACCACCCGCAGGCCGTCCAAGACGACAAGCCTGCGGATCTGGTGCTCGGCCATCAGATGGCCGGCGTCCTCGAGGTTCGCGTCGGCCTGAATGCTGATCGGCCGCGCGGTCATGATGTCCGCGACCGGCGTCGTCAGCATGCTGCCCTCGGCGAGGCCGTCCGCGCAGAATCGCACGACGATGTCGCGGTCGGTCACCACCCCGTCCAGATGCTCTCCCCGCAGGATCGGGATGAAGCCGCAGTCCTCGCGGCGCATCATCACCGCAACCTCTTTGATGGTCGTCGACGGTTCCGCGCTCGTGATCCTCTTCGCCATTGCATCGCGTACCTGCATCGCTCTGTCCTTTCGTGCCGGTGGACGCCTGGCCCGACCGGTGCACCACGTCCCGCACGGCCTGTTTGCCAGCCGGCGCCGTGAGGCCAGTCTCCGGCGATCTTCGCGCTCGTGCCATCGGGGCTATTGCCCATCTCTCGGTGATGGCCGAGCAGACCGACGCCCCGTCACGGAGCGGGCACGCCCGAGGACGGGCGTCCCCGGGTCCGGCGTGACTCCAAGCGACGTTGCTGGGCCCACCGCACGACCACGCGCTCGTCCCGCTCGAGCTCGTCGAGGCGGAGCTCCAGACGGGCGAGGTCCTCCTCGAGCGCCGGCAGGCGGTGGCGTTCGATGGCGCGCTGGCGTCGCTCGGTCGCGCGCAGCTCCGCGTTGACGACCCGACGCGACATGTCCGCCGCGGCGTGGGCGACCGCAGCCTCCAGCGCCCGCCGGTACGCCGCGGCGGCGGGCGCGACTGCGGCGTTGGCGGCTGCCGCGTCCTGGGACGGGAGCACGGCGGGCTCGCTCCGCGACACGTCGGGATGCGGGACACCCATGGTGTTGCGCCAGGTCAGGTCGACGCTCGCACGGCCCGCCACGGCCGCCGCCGCTCGCGCCACATCGGATGCGCCCCCGAGGACCGTGGCCCGCAGGCCCCACCGCTCCGCATCGGCGCACGCGGTCTCCCAGCGCGCTCGCGTCTGGTCGCACAACGCGCTCAGGCGCACATCCTCGCGCTGCAGGAGCTTGCGCTTGCGGTCCAGGAGCTCGACGCTCCGGCGGGCCGAGGCGAGGCGCCCTAACAGCCACAGCCGGCCCGCGCGGCCGGGCGGAACGCGCTCAGCCATCGTCGCTGCGTCCGTCCGCGGGCACCGTCGCGGTCGCGGCGCGCGCGTCGGCGGACCGGTCCATTGGCGGCACATCCGATTGTGTCGGCGCATCGCCGAAGTAGTACGCCGCGACATCGGCCGCGGCGACCATTGTGAGCTCCCGTCGCGGCAGCACCGACAGGACCTCCCACATCCTCGCAAGGGTGTCCTCAAGGGTGCGCGCTTCGTCGCTGTGCTGATCGACCAGCACCGAGGTGAACACGTCGGCGAAGGCGAGGTAGCGGCGCTCGGTCTCGGTCAGGGCGCCCTCGCCGATCAAGTCGGCCAGGTCCCGGACCTCGCGGGCGCGGGCGACGGCCGCGACAAGTTGCGCGGCGACGGCCGGATGGTCGGCGCGGGTGCGCTCGGCGCCGGTGCCGCGACGCATCAGCCGCGACAGCGACGCGAGCACGTCGACCGGCGGCAGGACCCCGCGTCCAGCAAGGTCCTGGGACAGCACGATCTGGCCTTCGGTGATGTAGCCGGTCAGGTCGGGGACCGGGTGTGTGATGTCGCCCGCCGGCATCGTGAGCACCGGGACCTGGGTAACCGACCCGGCACAGCCGTGCATCCGGCCGCAGCGTTCGTAGATCGAGGCGAGGTCGCTGTAGAGGTAGCCCGGATACGCGCGTCGGCCGGGAATCTCGCCGCGGGCGGCGGAGACTTCGCGAACCGCCTCGCAGTAGCTCGTCATGTCGGCGAGCACCACCAGCACGTGCTCGCCGAGGTCGAAGGCCAAGTGCTCGGCCACCGTCAGGGCCACCCGCGGGGCGAGCAGCCGCTGGACCACGGGGTCGTCGGCCGTGTCGACGAACAGCGCCAGGCTGCCGGCGGCCGTCCGGGCCTCGAGCGCGTCGCGCAGCGCCGCCGCGTCGGCATGGGTCAGCCCCATGGCCACGACGATGACCTTGAGCGGCTCGCCGGCGACGTTGGCCTGGGCGGCGATCTGGGCGGCCAGCTCGAGATGCGGGAGCCCGGCCGAGGAGAACACCGGCAGCTTCTGGCCCCGCACGAGCGTGGTCAGCGCGTCGATGACCGAGATCCCGGTCAGGATGGGGTCGCGCGGGACGTCGCGCACGGTCGGGTTGAGCGGCGCGCCGGCCACCGGGCGGGTCAGCTCGCCGAGCATGGGCGGCCCGCCGTCGAGCGGCTCGCCCATGCCGTTCCAGACCCGTCCGAGCCACCCCTCGCCCACCGGGATCTCCATCGGGCGCCCGTCGAAGGCGACGGACACGGTCGCCGGGTCGATGCCGGCGGTGCCTTCGAGCACCTCGACGACGGCCAGATCGCGGTCGACCTCGAGCACGAGGGCGCGGCGGACCTCACCCGAGGCCAGCCGCACGGTCGCCAGCTCGTCGAACCCGACGCCGTCGACGCCAGCGATCACCAACAGCGGCCCCTCCGCGTCACGTGCCCCGTGGTACTCGAGGGCGGCGACGGGGAGGCGCTCGGGCCGGGCGCTCATACCGACGCCCTCATCCCGGCCAGGACCTCATCACGGCGGCGCGCGACGCCGGCCGCGTCGTCGGGTCCGAGCTCGTCGCGTACCCGGCTGACGCCCGACAGATCGATTTCCTCCACCACCGCGGCGGACACGCCCCGGTCGACCAGCGCCAGGCACTCGTCGTAGATCGTCAGCACCAGCTCCAGTAGTGCGGCCTGTTTGGCCGGGGTGCACGTGGCGTCGTTGACGCTGAGCGCGCTCTGCTGCAGGAAGCCCTCGCGCAGCAGCCGGGCGGCCAGGAGCGCCATCCGCTCCCGCGGCTGAAGGGCCCCGAGGCCGACCAGTTCCACGATGGGCCCGAGGCGGTCCGCGTCGGCGAGGATGGCGACGGCCCGGTCCCGGTCACGCGCCCAGCCGGTGCGCCCCTCCAGGGCGTGCCAGGCCGCGGCCGCGGGCGCGTCACGCGAGAACGAGCGGCGCCAGGTGACCGCGGGCTGGTGGCGTGCGTAGGCGAGGTCGCGATCCAGCGACCACAGGGACCGCACGAACCGCTCGGTGTAGGCGGTGACCGGCTCGGTCATGTCCCCGCCCGGCGGCGACACGGCGCCGATGGCGGTGACCGAACCCACGGTGCCGCCGAGGGTCGTCACCCGGCTGGCCCGCTCGTAGAAGGCGGCCAGCGCCGAGGCCAGGCCCGCCGGATAGCCCTCCTCGGCCGGCAGCTCGCCGCTGCGCGAGGAGAACTCGCGCAGCGCCTCGGCCCAACGTGAGGTCGAGTCCGCGACCAGCACGGCGTCGTAGCCCATGTCCCGGAAGTACTCGGCCACGGTCATGCCCGTATAGATGCTCGCCTCGCGGGCCATCACGGGCATGTTCGAGGTGTTGGCGATCACGACGGTCCGCTCGAGCAGCGTGCCGCCGGTCCGCGGATCCTCGAGCGCGGCAAGCTCGGCGAGCGAGTCCGCCAGCTCGTTGCCACGCTCCCCGCACCCGACGAACACGACCACATCGGCCTCGCACCACTTGACGATCTGCTGCAGCAGCACCGTCTTGCCGGTACCGAACCCGCCCGGGACCGCGGCGCTTGCACCCTTGGCGATCGGGAACAGCACATCGACCACGCGCTGGCCGGTGACCAACGGCACCGACAGGCCGAGCCGGGCCGCCACCGGCCGCGGGGTACGCACAGGCCACAGCTCACCGACCCGGACCGGTTGTCCCCCGACCGTCGCGATCGCGTCCTCGTCGCCGACCTCGCCGGCGTCGGCCACCCACTCGATTTCGCCACCCAACCCGACGGGCACCAGCACGCGATGGTCGACGCCCGAGGCCGTCGCGACGGTCCCGAGGACCGTTCCGGGAGCGGCGGGTGCGCCGGCCCTCGCGGCCGGGACGAACCGCCAGCGCCCCGGGGCACCGTCCTGCCCGAGCGCGCCGGGTGCCAGCCACGGCGCGCGGCCGCTCAGCGGGCGCAGCAGGCCGTCGAAGACCCCACCGAGCAGGCCCGGTCCGAGCCGCGCCGACAGCGGCCGGCCGAGGCCCGCCGCGTAGTCCCCGACCCGCAGCCCGCCCGTGTACTCGTACACCTGGGCGGTGACCAGGCCGTCCTTGACCGACACGACCTCGGCCGCCAGGCCGGCGCCCCCGACCTCGATGACGTCCGCCACGGCAACCTGCGCCAGCCCCTCGACCTCCACCAGCGGCCCGTTGACCCGCACCACCTGGCCGGAGGCGATCGGCACGTCGGCACGCGCCGGCGGCGTTGTCGGATGAGTCACGCCCACAGCGCCTCGATCCCGGCACCAAGCGACTCCACGGCCCGGTCGACCAGCTCGCGCGGCTCGAGCTCGGCCCTGCGGTTACCGGATTCGGCGACCGCCCCGAGATTGCCCGGGCCCGCGCTGCGCACCGACGCCGACGCGCCCACCCGCTCGCGCACCAGGGCCTGCACCCGCTCGGCGAGTCGCCGGGCGTCCGGTGTCGCCGCCTGGCGCACCAGCGCCGCGACCGCCCCATCGCGGAGCGTCTCGTACGCCTGTCGGCGAGCGGCCAAGACGCTCCCGCGGGCCTCGCGCCGGGCCATGGTCAGCTGCGCCGCCGCCGTGGCGTCGGCGGCCTCGGTGCCGGCGGTCCGCGCCTCGGCGAGGATCCGCGTCGCCTCCTGGCGCGCATGTGCCAACTCGGCGCGGGCATCCGCGGCGGCGGCGGCGCGGATCGACTGCGCGCGCGCCCGCGCCTCGTCCGTGATGGCGTCGACCACCGGCACGAGCGACGCTGAGATGACGGCCCGTTCCCGGTCGGCCCGGGTCCCGCGCGGCGGGCTGCGCAGTGTCGCGATCCCGGTCACGGCGGCATCACCACGGTCAGGATCCCGTCGTGCGGGGCCGGCACGCCGTCGAGCGCCGTCGATGCGTTGGCGGTCAGCACGACCACCGCTACCCCGTCGCCGAGGCTCGCCCAGGCCCGGAACACCGCGTCGTGGTCATCGGCGGCGATCACCATGGCTCCGCCCAGCGCGAAGCCCTCCACGCGCGCCGCCTCGCCCAGTACGACGACACGCCCCACGCCTAGGCCTTCCCGATGAGGATGATGGCGACCACCAGCCCGTAGATGGCGATGCCTTCGGCGAGCCCGACGATGACCATGGCCCGGCCGAACATCTCGGGCCGTTCGCTCATGGCCGCCAGCGCCGCAGACCCCGTGTAGGCGACACCGATGGCGGCCCCGATCGAGGAGCCGGCAACCGCGATGGAGGCGCCGATCAGCGCGTCGCCAGCGTAGCTCTTGGCGGTCCCCGTGACCACGGTCGTCGCCGCGTCGCTCGGACTGGTCGAGATCGCGACCACGAATAGCACGGCCGCCCCGACGAGCAGCATGAGGTTCAGGATCTTCAGGGCGCGAAGCGTCATGCGTGGGCGCCACCGGAGCCCGACGCCGGTCCCTAGCGCCGTGACGGCGAGGATGGGCAGGCCGATCAACCAGGCGATCATGCAGCCTCCTTCGAGGAGATGGTCGGGATATGCCACGGCCGGAACGGGCGACCTTCGTCGACGAAGATCCGGCTGAACAGTTCGTAGTACTCGAGGCGCAGGGCCTGCACCCCGGCCACCAGGCCCTCGAGGCCGAAGGCCACGACGTTGCCCACGACAAACAGCAGCACGGCCCCGAGCCAGGACGCCGGCCCGTGGCCCCAGAGCCACGTCGTGCCCGACCAGACGACCGCGCAGAGGGCGGCATGGGTCAGCCCGAAGGCCGCCAGGCGGGCGAACGACACGGTGTTGGTGCCGATCCGGACGACGGTGTCGAACGACTCGACCCCGGCCTGGGCGGCCCTGCCCGAGCCCGGTGCGGCGCCGGCGTAGCACCCGACAAGCACCAGCGCGAGCCCGAGCCCCGCCAGCACCGCGCCGGCGACCAACGCGCCGGTCGACTGCTCGTACCACCCGAAGACCATCACCGCGAGCCCGAGGTAGAGCGCGGCGCCCGCAAGGCCCGCCGTCGCAAGGGCGGCCCGGGCCAGTCCCCCTTCGCGCCAGCGGTTGATCGTGCCCAACGCGTACGCGAACGCGATGAGCGCCGCCCCGATTACGATCGCGACGGCCAGCAGCGTCGTCGGATCGTCAAGCGGGGCCTTCCAGAGCGTCGGCACGACGTGCGTCGGACCGAAGAACTCACCGTAGGCCAAGCCGAAGCACATGCTCGCCAGCCCGGCACCAATGACAAACAGCGCCAGGCGGCGAAAGCGGGCCAGGATCCGCGGCCGTCCGGCGGCGAGCAGCAGGCCGAGGACCAGCAACAGGGCCCCGTGACCGACGTCGCCGAACATCATCCCGAACATCAGCACGTAGGCGGTGCCGGCCAACGCCGACGGGTTGAGGTCCGCATACGGCACCGTCGCGTACGTGTCGATGAGCGGTTGGAACGCACCCGTCGCGCCGCCGGAGCTGACCAGTGTCGGCGGCTCGGGCCAACGCGGAAACGGCAGCCGCACCACCGCCCCGCCGAGCGGCGCCAGGCGGTCGGCCAGCCGGGCCACCGCCGTCGTCGGACTCCAGCCGACGGTCGCGACGACACCCCCGTCGCGCAGCGCCCTGGTGGCGGCCCGTTCGAGCTCGACCTCGCCGGCCAACTCCGCCAGACGGCCAGCGGCCTCGAGGGCGGCGATGTCGGGAGGCTCGGCGAGGACCCGGGGTGCGGACGGCGCCGTCGCAGCGGCCGCGGGGACCTGCAGGCGCAGCGCCCGCTCCAGGGCCTCCTCCGCCGGACCGGCCGGCGGGTCGCCGATCCGCTCGAGCTGCGTGACACCGGCGTCGGCCACCTCCACGAGCACCTCGCGCAGCCGCTCCGCGGGCGCCACGACCGCGACGCGGGCCATGCGGGTGGGCTCGAGCGTGTCACGCCACGCCATCGAGCACCTCCGCAAGGTCGCCACCGCCGCCCGCCGCGATCGCCAACGCGGCGCGCACGCGCCACGCATCGGCGGCGAGCAGTGCGGCAACTCCCACCCCAGCGGCGGCGCCGGCCGCAACGCGCGTCGCCAGCGTCGACCCGCTCGACTCCACGGCGGCCCACCAGCGCCGCTCGGCCTGCCACAGGTTCGCCGCGCTGTCAATGCCCAGCAGCGCCGCGCCGGCGTGCCGTGGCACGTGCCGGGCAAGATCCTCGGGCGAGACCGCCGCATCCCATTGCGGACCGAGCAGGCGGGTCGCATCACGACGGGCCGACGGGCCGAGGGTCGCCCGGGCACCGGCGGCGAGGACCCGCGCGACGATCAGCGCGCCGCCGCCGACGGCCGCATCGGCGGCCCCGGGGACCTCGTCGTACACCCGGCGCGCCCAGCCGAGCTGCATGGCGAGGCGAACCGCGGCGGGGTCGTCGCTGCCGGGATCGCCCCAACCCGATCTGCGCAGCACCGTCCGGACCTCGGCGACCGTGCCGGCGCGCGAGACCGCCGGCCAGGCGGATGCCATGGATCCGAGCTGGTACGGGGCCGGGGCGGGCTGCCCGGCGAGCCGCGCCATGTGGCCGGACACGTTGGCGATCTCAAAGCCGGCGGCCAAGGTCCGCAGCGGCCCGGCCCCGAGCGGCGGACCCCAGCCGGCCAGCACCCGCAGGTGCCAGAGCACCGTCGCGGAGACCGCGCGCTGGGCCGTCGCAAGATCCATGTCGGCCCGCAGCGCCGGACCGTAGGACGTCGTCCCGAGAGCCGCGAGCGCCTCGGGCAGCGAGCCGGATCTCGCCAGGTGGATCGCGCCGTCTTCCCCGAGCCGTCGACGCACGAGCCCCCGTCCGCGCACGGTGGCGGCGACCCAGCCCGCGCTCATCGCTGCGTTCCCCCACCCGCCGGCCGCGCCTGCGCCAGCACCCGCCGGACGACCTCGTCGAGCAGATCCGGCATCCGCTCCGGCGCGACACGCGCGATGCGGTCCGCTTCCACCCGCCCCTCGGCGAGCACCCGCTCGCGCTGACGCTCGGCGGCGGCAAGACGCTGCCCGGCCGCGTCTGCCCGTGCGGCGGCGGCACCCGCGCGTGCGGCGGCGACCAGGCGCTGGGCCTGCGCCGTCGCGCTCGCCCGGTCCGCGGCGGCATCGCGCTCGGCCGCGCTGATGATCGCCGCGGCATCGCGCTGGGCCTCCTCGAGTGCAGCGAAGACCGGTGACACCTCAGCGGCGAGCTCCCCGCGACGATCGGCGGGCGCCGGGACCGCGGCCGGGGCGCCCGGGACCACGTGAACCCGGAACCGGCGCAGGAAGTCCAACGGCATGGCCACGATTGCGTCCCGGTCACCCGTGCGCGGTCGGTCGACGGCGGGCGCCGTTGCACGACGCCGGTTGCCCGCACGTCGGCGAGCATATCGCCCGCGTCGTCACCGCAGCCCCCGTGTGCCACGGCCGGACGTCACGCGTTGCGACCCTGCATGCGACGCGCCGCGGAGACCCAGTGATCTGCGTCGCACGCCAACGAGTGCCGTGCTGCGCCGCCGCGTGCATATCGCCGACCACCTCATCGAGTTGGCTGAGGGCACCACCAACTCTAGCGCGCCGTCAGTCGAGAACGGCCGTCCGAGGCTCCCGGGATCCGAACGCCCCGACCTGCCAGACCGGGCGCCATCGCGGCCGGCCGCCGGCTCGCGCCGCTGCGGGCGCCAGATCTGGGTCTAGAATTTGGCGGCGGTCATCGACCGCGCGGCCCATCGCCGGCCGCGGAGCGGCCACGCGCGCTACGCCGGCCCGGCAACGCGCTCCAGGCGAAGGAGATCATGCCCCGCTCCACGTTTCGCGTCGGGCGTATCGCCGGTATTCCCATCGGCATCCACCCGCTGTGGCTGGTCATCGTCGGGCTGATCACCTGGGCGCTCGGGAGCTCGTACTTCCCCGATGCGGATCCCGGGCTGAGCACCACGGCGGCGTACGCCCTCGGCCTGCTGAGCGCACTCGGGCTATTCGCGGGCATCCTGTTGCACGAGCTCGCGCACGCGGTGGTTGCACGCCGTCACGGCATCGAGGTCGAGGAGATCGATCTGTGGTTGCTCGGTGGCGTCTCGCGACTCGAGCGCGATGCCGAAGCGCCCAGCGACGAGCTCTGGTTCGCGGCGGCAGGTCCCGCGGCCACCGCGGTGATCGTGGTCGTGCTGGCGATCGTCTGGGTCGCGATCGCGGGCGAGCTGCCGACCTGGGGGCGCGCGCTGCTCGCCTACGCGCTCTACATCAATGCCGCCATCCTCGTGTTCAATCTGCTGCCGGCCTTCCCGCTCGACGGCGGGCGGATCGCCCACTCGCTCATGTGGCGGCATCACGGTGACCGCGACCGCGCGACCATCAGCGCGGCGCGCCTCGGCCGTGGGCTCGGCTGGGGCCTGGTGGCCGTGGGCATCCTGGCCGTGTTCTCGGGTCAAGTCGCGGGGCTGTGGTTCTCGCTGCTCGGTGCGTTTGTGATCGTCGCGGCCGGCGCCGAGGCCCAGGCCGCCGGGATCGCCCATGCCCTCGGTGATCGGACGGCAGCAGACCTGATGAGTACGCCGGCAGTCTGCCTGCCCGGATCCCTGACGGTGGCCGAGGCGATCGAACGCGGCTTCGCGCGCTACCTGTTCACCGCATTCCCGGTCACCGACGGCGAGGGACGCCTGATCGGGATCGTCACGCAGCGCGACGTGCGGGGGCTTCCGGCAGCGGAGCGCGCCACCACGGCCCTCGACAGCCTGGCCCACCGGGAGCCGGAGCTGCGTCTTGACCATTCCCACAGGGCGACCGCGCTGCTGACCGAGCCGGTCTTCAGACACGTCGGCCGGGCCGTCGTTGTCGACGGGTCCGGTCGCCCGGTCGGCGTCGTCTCGATCACGGATATCGAGCGGCGACTGCGCGCCGACGGCCTGCTGCCCCGGGACAGAGCTCCGCGGCGCACGGCCTGACAGGCGGCATGGTCGTCGGCCGGGCGGTGCGACGCAGGGCCCCGGCGATGCCCGTCCGCAGGTGCGCTTACCAGCGCAGGATCGCGACCACGCCGCCGGCGGCGGCGAGCTCCGGGGATTCGTCGATGCCCAAGGCGGTGACCTCTCCATCGTGTCCCACCGCCTCGGCGACCATCCGGTCGCACAGGCCAGGGAGGCGGCGAAGCCGGCCATGGAGCACGCCGGCGGGCAGCTCACCGGCAGCCGCCAGACGGCCGTCGGGCATCTGCTCGTAGTTCGGCGGCAGCGCCGCCGGCACGACAACCAGGTGGTGGACGCGTCCCTCGACCAGCGCTGCCAACACGTCGTCGACCCCGACCGCCGCCGTGCCCGCGGGCGTCCGCGCAGCATCGAGCGCGGAGGTCGCCAGCTCGTACCGCCGCGAACGCGCCGCCAAGTCGAGGTCCGCGTGCAGGGCGCGCTCGATGTCATCGGGGGACCATCCGTTGCGGGGGGTGGCCGCGCCGTCGACGATCGTCAGACCCCGGTGCGAGAGCCGATCGCGCAACGGTGCCACGAGGGTGGGCTCTCCACAGATCGCCACCGCCCACCAGCGCCGCGTGATCGCGAGCTCGGTCAGATCGTCTGCATGGGCGGCAAGCGCTGCCACGCGGTGACTCTCCTGGCGATGTTCGAGCGCCCCCGGCGGCGAATGCAGATCTCCCGAGCGACCGGGCGGACGCCGTGTCTCGCCGGCCTCCAGCGCGCCGCCGGCGACCGGGATCGACCACACCAGGCCCGTCGTGCCGCTGATGCGCTCCGCAACGACCAGATGCGACGCCGAGACCGCAACCAGCCCCGCCGGTCGGCCGTCCTCGCGCAGCCCAAGCAGCGGCGCCACGTGGGCGTCCAGACCAAGCGTGACCCCGTCGGGAACGGTCTCCCACACATCGATCCGATGCGGAGCGCCGGTCAATGGCAGCACCAGGACGTGCCCGCGACCCGACCGCGTCGGATCGAGCAGGTCCTCGACCAGTGCGGAGATCTCCGCGCGCCGCCGGTGGTAGGCCGCAAGCATCTCGAGGTCCGGGACACCACCGGTGGGCACCTCGAGGTCCGCCAGGGCGTCTCGCACGACGCGATGCCCGGGGATCGCGTCGCTGCGCGAGCCGACCGCGACGCCCACCATCACCGTGAGGACACCCACGGGATCGCGGGCGCCGGCGAGCGCGAGAATCGGGTCGAGAACCGGTGCGTCGCCGTCTGGCATCGCCCAACACCGCCTTTCATCGCCGCATCTGTGAGTTTGGTCACCGCGGAGTCGGATGGTAACGCACACTAACGGCTGGCCCGCCCCGGCCGATATGCGGGGCAGCCCTGGCGTCGCATACGGACGATCACCGACGTCGAGCCGCCGCCGGCGAACCGCGGCCACCACCCCACCGGCACCGCAGCCAGCCCGACAGGTCCCGCAGACGCTCGAGGTGGACTGCGGTCGGCGCAGTCGGTCCGCCACCATCCCGCGCGCCCGACCGACGACGCCCTGGGTCTGCGCGCAGATCGCCCCCGGTCAACGTGCACCCGACGATCGGCGACCGCGCAGCACTGGCACCGGCCAGCAACCGACCAACCTGCAGATGCCGCGACATGCCACGACAGCGAACCGCCCGTGGTCGGGTGTCCAACGCGGTCAGCGTCACGGACGACAACTCACGACGAGCGCTGCGACGAGTAGGTCGCGATCGCGCGGTCCCCGCGACGGCCCGGACGCCGGGATGGCGACAGCGGAAACCGCCTGCGGCACAGCGTGCGGGCCGCGCCGGTCCTGCGCAGCGGCCCGCACGCCAGGACGCCCTGGGCGTCGAGGTGGCCGCCGAGCGCGGCCACCCGGGGCCGAGCCTTGTGCCCGGCCTCTTGCATGATCGCGGGGATCGCGGGGTCGGACACGAAGCGCTGCCACCCCTGCGCATCCCAGTCGACGAGCACCCAGAGCCGGTCGTCCGCATTGGGGTCGCGGTTGATCTGCGCACCCTTGCACCCGTGCTGCCGCCGCGTGTCGGCGCCCTTGGTCGAGAAGGATCTTCATGAAGCGGTCGAAATCGTCGAATGTCGTCGCTGCCAGGATCATCTGCGTGTTCCTTCCGGCGCTCGGCGCCGGGGCCGTGCGCCCGGGCGGAGACGGATCGTTAGCTGGTCCAGCCCGCGACCCATACCGCGGCGTCCTCGGGCGTGTTCTCGAAGCGAATGACCTTCCCATCGCGCTCGTCGAAGGTGTGCGTGAAGCCTGTGTCGAGCGCGGCGCCACCCTTGTTTGTGCCCGTGAAGCGGCCCCTGACGGCGACTCGATCGCCGTTGTCGACGAACTCGATCGGGTCGGCGTGGCACTCGGCGAAGTTGGCCCCGACCACGGCGAAGACGCCGCCCGCAACTGCGTCCGGGCCGACGAATGTGCCGGACGGCGCGTCGCCGCCGCCGCCCTCGACCCACTCGACGCGTGCATCCAGCTTCGCGAGGACCGCAGCGACGTCATGGGTGGCGAACTCCTCGGAGGCCGTGCGGATGGTGTGCACATCTTCTGCGGACATGGCGCGCTCGTGTCGGTCGGTGGTGACCGCAGGAGCATCGGTCCGGCGGCACCACGCCGCATCGGGCGAACGCCCTACCGGATGCGAACCAGGTCGTGCTCGAAGGCCCAGAGTGTCGCCGCGGCCCTGCTGCGGACGCCGGCCTTCTGATACACGTGCTGGACGTGGTGGCCGACGGTCTTGGCGGAGATGCCGAGATCCTCGGCGATCTCCTGGTTCGACCCGCCGTGCACGAGCACCAGGAGCACCTCGAGCTCACGATCGGTCAGGCCCGCTGGCAGCTCGCGGGGTCGCTGGCGCACGCGGTGGCCGGCGGCTGCCAACACCGCGTCGACAGCATCCCGATCAAGCCGTCCGGCCTCGACCTCACCCGTCAGCTCCGCCGCTGCCGCAGGGGCATCGAGCGCCGGCCGGTACGGGCGCGCCTCGCGCATGGCCGCGTAGCAGTCGGCGGCGGCGAGGATGCGGACCGCCCGATCGAGCGCGTCCCCGCGCGTACCGCGGTGATAACCCGAGCCGTCGAGCCGCTCGTGGTGTGCCCCGGCCAGCTTCCCGACCGGCGCGAGCGCCGCGGACTGCGCGAAGGCGCGCTCGGTGAAGTGAGGATGCAGGCGCACGCGCTCCCACTCCCCAAATCCGAGGCGCCCCGGCTTCTCCCAGATCGCATTCGACACGCCGACCCGGCCGATATCGTGCGCGAGCGCGGCGCGGCGCACGAGGGTCACGGACGCTGCGGGGAGGTCCATGCGCCACGCGGCGGCCTCGGCGAGCTCGGCCACGGCGGTCGAGTGCTCACGAAACCACGGCGACTTGAGATCGGTAAATGCCGCAATCGCCGCGAAGGCGGTGTCGACCCGTTCACCGGCGATCCAGATCTGCGGAGACGGCTCGATCTCGAGCGCCTGCTCCCACATCCGTGTCTCGTCGAGTTCGGCGAGGATGTCGGCGAGGCTGCGCGCGGCAAGATCGGCCAGTCGCGGCTCGTATGCCCCGCCCGACCGCCGCTCGACCACCGCGCGGGCCGCCTCCGGGCCGGCGGCGGACAGGAAGACCGAGATGTCACGTGCGACGTGCACCAGCCGCATCGGCAATTGGATCGCCTCGCCGCCGGCGACACCCGGGAACCCCAGCCCGTCCCAGCGCTCAAAGACGTGTTCGAGTGCCGCCTGGGTGCCCGAACTGAATCCGAGCCATCCGGCGAATCGCTGCGCTACCTCGCAGTGCATGGCCAATGTCTGGCGGGCTGCCGGCAGGCCGTGGGCAATGGCCTCCTCGACCATGACGGCGCGGAGCTCCGGCGTGCGACCGAGTCCGACGTTCGACCTGAGGAACGCCACGACCTCCTCGGGATTCCCCGCGTCGACGAGCGCGAACGCGGCCCGCGGCACGATGTCGTCGCCGTAGATCTGCGCGGCTTCGTGCCCGTCCGACGTGCACCCCGAGGAGTGCAGGAGCGCGACGTAGTACGCGTCGACGAGCTCCTGGACCGACGCTCCGGCGAGCTCGCCCAGTCGGACCGCGATCACCGCGGTGCGCAGCGCGTGCTCGAGCGGCTGCCCGGTGCCGAGGTCGGTCGCGAGCGACAGGGCGCCGACCACCTCTGCCGCGCGGATCGGCCGCTCGCCGGAGGCGGGCCACGGTGCGCCCGCTGCAGAACCTTGCGCGTCCACGACGAGACCCTAACGCCATTTCGCCCCCAGGACGACCGAGGTCTGGAGCGGAGCGGACCGCGGTCACACGGCACCGCGGCCGCCCGTCGTGCGGGCCTGCGGTGCACGACGCCGACCCGCCGACCGATCAGGAGTATCGTGACGCGATGTCGCATCAGGCTGGCCAGTAGGTCCGCGAAAGGGATCGCCGTGTCGAGCGTCGTGAGAGCCCACCCAAATCCGCGAGGCCAGCGCGCGCCGTCCCGCCGCGCAGTCGTGCGCAGTGTGCACGCGCAGGACGTGCCCTGCATCGCCAGCTGCCCCGCCCCGCTCACCGGCCGGCAGCCGGAGGGGCGGAGCGCTCGCAGGTGAGCTTCGAACAGCTCCTCGGCTTTCGGGGTCGGATCCAGATCGCCGACATCGGCGCGGCATACATCAATGAACGGCCCGTCTACACCGGGCTCATCGACCGGGGTCTTGCCCACCTGACGGCATTCGACGGCGATGAGCGGCAAACCGCGGCCATCGCCGCCGCGTACGGCGACGACGTCACCGTCATTCCCGAGTTCATCGCCGATGGCACGACCAGGACCCTCCACCTCGCCGAGCGCGCGACCGGCATGACCTCCCTGTTGGAGCCGTCGGATGCCGCGCTGAAGTTCTTCAACGGCTTTCCCGACTTCGGGCGGGGAATCGGCACCGAGGACATCGAAACGTCGCGACTCGACGACATCGCCACCGTGCCCCTCATCGACTTCCTGAAGATGGATGTCCAGGGGTCGGAGCTCATGGTGCTGGAACACGGGCACGACAAGCTCAGGGATTGCGTGGCGATTCAGCTTGAGGTCTCGTTTATCGCGCTCTACGAGCGGCAACCCACATTCGGTCAGGTCGATGTCTGGATGCGGGCTCACGGGTTCGCCCCGCACTGCTTCGAGGACATCAAGTGCTGGTCGATCGCCCCGACCATCAACGGCGGCGACGCCCGGGCCCCATTTCGTCAGCTGCTCGAGGCCGACATCGCCTACGTTCGTGACCCGCTCTCGCTTGGGCTGCTCACGGTCGAACAACTCCTCAAGTACGCGCTCGTCAGCCATTACTGCTATGCGAGCCCCGACCTTTGTGCCCACGTGATCATCGAGCTCGAGCGGCGCGACGCCGTTCCTGCCGGCACCCGAAACCGGTACTACGAGCTCAGCAACGCTGCCTGATCGGGATCTGTGGTGACCCCCGGCGCGTTGTCGGTGCGGCTGACACGCAGCCCGCCGACAATGCTGCACGGCCGGTGCAACGGGCTTATGGTCTTCCCATGTCCCGCCAGCGACGTTGTCGCACGACACGTAGGACCCACATGGCAGTCACGGGCCGCAGCCACTGCGGCTCCATCGCCGCGTGCGGCGACGGAGCGTGGCCGCCGTCGACATCATGAGGACGGCCCCGAGCATGATGCCTGGTCACCGCCGGCGCGCCGTACGGTACCGACGAGCGACTCCGCCCCGGGCCCGCCCGCGCGGATCCGGGGGGCCAGTGTCGCGGCTGCGCGGCGGAGTTCCCTGTCCGCCACACCGCAGCCGGCGGTCACGCGTCGCCGACGCTCGCCGAGGCCGTCGTGTCAGTGAGCTGGCGTGGGTCTCGTGATCTCTGCGCGGGGCGATCGTCGAGGAGCGGCGGCGAGAATTGTGCTCGCTCTGCTCGCCGGCTGTTGCGTGGCGGGGTGCCTGGCGGCATGCGGGTCGGCGACGCCGGCCCACCGGCAACTGTCCGAGATTGACAACGGTCACGCCGTGAGGGTGCGCGCCGGCGCGACGCTCCGCGTTGTGCTGCACTCGACCTACTGGACGTTCGCCGGCAACACCGCGCCCTCGGTGGTGAAGGTGTCGGGCTCGCCGACGTACTCGTCGCGTC
Source organism: uncultured Thermoleophilia bacterium (assembly GCA_963773325.1). Classification (GTDB taxonomy): domain Bacteria; phylum Actinomycetota; class Thermoleophilia; order Miltoncostaeales; family Miltoncostaeaceae; genus CAITWD01. The sequence goes on from CAVZAI010000002.1 coordinate 800,063, forward strand.
CGGGCGGTGTTCCCGGGAGCGGCAACGGCACCGTCACCGAGACGCTGCGAGCGCTCGCTCCCGGACGGGCGAGGGTGTCCGCGTCGCGCACGTCCTGCGGCGAGGCACTGCGGTGCAGCCCGGGACGGGGAGCGTACTCCGTCGTGATTGTGGTGACCGGCAGCTAGCCGCAAGGCGTCTCCCGGGATGCCGGTGGGCCGCGCCAGACCCACCGCCGCAAACGGCTCCCCGTCGGCGGCCTTGGTGCGATAGTCGCGGTTGAGGCCGGTGTCGACCGAGGACATCGGCCGCGTACGTCCGTCGGCGGCTGAGCGGTGTCGCCGAGCAACGATCGTCGGGCCTATACTTCTCGCTGCCCGATCGAGGCTCGCCGATGCCCGACCCCCAGGTTCCACCGCTCGCGGACGCGCTCGCCAGCTACGTCCCCCGGATCGTGGCCCGTCGCCTCGCGGCAGACCCGACGCCGATCGCCGTTCCACGGCTCGACTCCGAGCCCGGGGTGTGCCTCCGGCTGGATATCGCCGGCTTCACCCCGTTGACCGAACGCTTGGCGCGCCACGGCGCGGCCGGCGCCGAGGAGATGGCCGGGCTCCTGAGCGACTACTTTGGCCCGTTGGTTGCCGAGAGCTCGGCGCATGGCGGCGAGATCGTCGACTTCGAAGGCGATGCCATGCTGGTCGTCTGGTGGGCCGGCGCACAGGAGCTCGCCGACGCCGCCGTCAGGGCGATCGGGTGCGGGCTCGCCCTGCAGGGGATCCTCGACGAGGCCGACGCCTCGCATGATGTCCACCTGTCGATGAAGATGACCGCGGCCGCCGGCGTGCTGCAGGTCGTGCATGTCGGGGGCGTCGACGGGCGCAAGCGCTGCCTCGTGGCCGGTCCGCCCGTGGTCGAGCTCGGGCTGCTCGAGCCGCGCGCCGCACCCGGTCGGCTGCTGCTGGCCCCCGGGTTGTCGCAGCTCGTGGCCGGGCGCTACGACGGCGACCCCGCCCCTGAGGGTGCCGCGTGGGTCCACGCACTGCGTTCACCGCCCGCGAAGCGTCGTGTCGATCCCGATCGAGATGCCCGATCAAGCCCTCGTTGGCCTGCGCGAATACGTCCCGGCCGCGCTCGAGGCCCGACTGAGCGCGGGTGGGGAAGGATGGTTGGCGGAGTTTCGCCGCGCGACCTGTGTGTTCGTCAACCTCCTTGGGGTGAGCTACGCAGACCAGGATGCGATCGAGCAGCTCAACGCGGTCATCCAGGCAATCCAGCGCGTCGTCCATCGTTACGACGGGTCAATCGCCAAACTCGTCGAGAGCGACAAGGGCACCGTCGTGTTCGCAGCGTTCGGCATGCCGCCGCGTGCCCACGAGGACGATCCGGCCCGCGGAATTCGGGCCGCGCTCGAGATCGACGAGGTGGTGGCCGATCACGACCTCCGCAGCGCCATCGGCGTCACCACCGGGACCCTGTTCTGCGGGCCGATCGGCGGGCCGGAACGGCGCGACTTCGCCGTCGTCGGTGACACCGTCAACCTGGCGGCGCGCCTCATGCAGGCCGCGACCGACGACATCCTCTGCGACGCAGCGACCGCGCTGGTGTTCGACAGCATCGAGTACGACGAGCTCTCCCCGCTCCGGCTCAAGGGCAAGGCGGAGACGGTCCCGGTCTTCCGTCCACACGGGGACATGCCGAAGGTCATTCGCGGCCGGTCGGAGCGCGTGCCGGTCGTCGGTCGGGCAGCCGAACGGGGCCTGACAGCCGATGCCCTCGATCGGCTTGCGGCCGGCCTCGGCGGTGTCGTGGTCATTGAAGGGGAGGCCGGGATCGGCAAGTCGCGACTCGTTGAGGATCTCATCGAGCAGGCCGAGGCCCGTGGACTGCGGGTGGCGAGCGGTTGGGGCAGCGCGGTCGACGTATCGACCCCCTACTTCGCCTGGCGCCCGATCCTTTGGGATGCGCTGGAGCTGGGCAGCGTCGCAGAGAACCCGGGTGCTCGCCGACGGCACGTGCTCCGCTGGCTGCGCGGGCGCTCGCTGCCCCTCGAGGAGGCCGCGCTGCTCAACGGCGTCATTGGCCTCCGGCTTCCCGATGACCCGGCCCTGTCAGCGTACGCGCCGGAAGTGCGAGCCGACCGGACCAGGCTCCTCCTCGGGCGGGTGCTATCGGCCGCCGCGGGCGGCGAACCGCTCGTGATCACGATCGACGACGCGCAGTGGCTGGACGCGTCATCCTGGGCGCTCGCACTCCAGATCAGGCACGACCTGCCGGGAGCGCTCATGGTGCTTGCCGCCCGGCCCCTCGCGGAGCCGCCGGCGGTCGCTGTCGACGTCCTCGAGGGGGCCGTTCGCGTGCTGCTCGACCGGCTGTCGTCCGACGAGACGCTGCAACTGATCTGCCGAAGCCTCGGAGTCGACCGCCTGCCGGATGAGGTGCGCGACCTCATTCTCGAGCGGGCCGAGGGCCACCCGTTCTTCAGCGAGGAATTGGCGTTCTCGCTGCGGGACGCGGGTGTCGTCGTCGTCGAGGCGGGTTCGAGCCGACTCGCGGACGCGGGCGGCGGCCTCGAAGGCCTCGCGGTGCCGGACACGGTTCAGGGCGTCATCATGAGCCGCATCGATCATCTCGAGGGCCGCCAGCAGCTCGTGCTCAAGACTGCGAGCGTGCTCGGGCGCGACTTCGCGGTCGACCAGGTACGCGACATCTTCCCGGCGGAGGGCGAGCGCGGCCACGTCGCCGAGGAGCTGCGCGCGCTCACGGAGCGCGGACTGCTCAGCGCAGCAGGCGGCTCCGCGTACAGCTTCCGTCACGGGATGACGCGTGAGGTCGCCTACGGCTCGTTGGTCTACTCCCAGCGCCGCCAGCTGCATCGGGCCGCGGCCACCTGGCTGGAGGACCACTCCGAAAACCCGGACGCGCTCGACGCGCTGCTTGCCTATCACTGGCTCCGCGCTGCCGGTGACGCGGGCGGCGACGTCGATGCGCTCGGCAAGGCGGAGTTCTACCTGGCCCGCGCCGGCGCCGCCGCCCTTCGCCAAGGGGCGTTCGTCGAGGCCGAGGACTTCCTGGGTCAGGCGCTCGCCTGCCACGCGCGGCTTCCCGAACGCGATCGCTCCCAGACGAGCGAGCTGGAGATCCTGCGGCACCTCGGTACCGCGACGTTTGCGATCCGGGGGTTCGGATCGCCCGACGCCCGCCGCATCTACGAGCGGACGTTCGAGCTGGCCCGCGGCCGGGTCACGGACCGGGAACTGTTTCCGATTCTCTGGGGCCTCTGGATCACGACGCATTTCGTGTCCGCCGAGCGCGCCGTCGGGCTCGGCGACGAGCTCATGCAGATCGCCACGCGCGAAGACGACGACGAGTTCCGACTCCAGGCCCATCACGCGCTGTGGACAAGTCTCATCCAGATCCCGGATTATCCGCGCGCGCGTCGGCACATCGATGCCGGCCTGCGGCTGTACCGACCGGAATGGCACGAGCGCCACTGTGCCGAGTTCGGAGGACACGATCCCGGCTCGTGCGCCCAACGCGCGATTGCCCTGAGCGCCTGGGCGACCGGCAAGGTCGACGAGGCCGTGGTGGCCGGTCAGGAAGCCATCCGGTTGGCGCAGGACCACGATTTCTCGAGGCTCAACGCGATGCTGGCGGTGGCCTTCGTTCACCGGCAACGTGGTGAGCTCGATGACGTGGCCGACGAGGTCGACGCGATCGTGGCCCGAGCGCGCGACCGCGGCCTGCTGGGGTACGTCGACTGGGCAGCCATCCTGGGAGCGTGGGTTCGCGGCCGGCGCGGCGACCTGGCTGGCGGAATCACCGAGATGACGGCCGCGGTCGACCGACTTGGGTTGAGGGACCCGGGATACCTGGCGATGCTCGCGGAGCTCTACGTGGTCGACGGCCGGGCGGCTGACGGACTCGAGCTGATCGACGAGCTCCTCGCGGTCGTCGAACGCAAGGGTGAGCGGAACTATGAGCCGGAACTCCATCGGCTCCGCGGTGAGTTGCTCGCCGCTCGCCGACACGGAATCGACGCCGACGTCGACGCGGCCGAAGCGTGCCTCCGGCGTGCGCTCGATCTTGCCGACGCGCAAGGTGCCCACTCCTTCTCGCTGCGAGCGGGCCTGTCCTTGGCGATGCTGCTGTCGTCAACGGCACGCTCGGCGGAGGGCGTCGCCCTCCTGCGCGGGATCTACGCGCGGTTCTCGGAGGGGTTCGACACCCACGACCTCACCGTGAGCCGGGCGTTCCTCGAATAGCACGCGCGAGCAGTCGCGCGCTGCCGCCGGCGGGCCGGATCCAGCTGCCCACCATGCGCTCAAGCGCGTCCCGAGGATGACTCCGGCCCCGCGGCGTCCAACCGGCAGCCGCCCGGACACTTCACAGTCGGCGAGTACACGGCAATATTGACGACATTGCGACTACCGACGGTGCCGTCCACTGCGACGGCGAGGAGCCGGGATGAGCGTGCCGGAGGTCGACCTGGCGGACTGGCGCCGCCGCGTCCAGGAACTCTACGCGGCCGCACGCGCGCAGGCCGATCCGGAGCAGGGACATGCGCTGTGGCGCGCCGGGCGCGACGACCTGTTTCGGAGCCATCCCCAGAGCCCGCTGCCGCCGGATGATCGGATGCGGTCTACGGGGATCCCGTACTGGCCGTACGACCCCGAGCTGCGCTTCGCGCTGCCGCTCGAGCCACCGTCGGAGCCGGCGCGACTCGCCGTCCCGACCGACGGCCAGGGCACCACGTCGATGCGGCTCCTCGGACGTGTCGCGCTGCCGGCGCCACTCGGGGCATCTGTCGACGTGTGGTGGTTGGAACAGTACGGCGGCGGGCTCTTCCTGCCGCTACGGGACGGCACCGCCACGGACACCAGCTATGGCGGCGGCCGCTACGCGCTCGACACGGCGAAGGGCGCGGACCTGGGTACCACCTCCGGATCGCTCGTCGTGGACCTGAACTTCCTCTACCACCCGTCCTGTCGCTACAACCCGGCCTGGCAGTGCCCGCTCGCCCCGGCGGGCAACGTGATCGCCGCGTCGGTGCGCGCCGGGGAGCGGCTCTGAGCCCCGACGCGGCGGGCCGCCGGCCGCGTCGGGGCCGGCGCGAAAGACGCCCGACACGCCGCCGGAACGCGGCGATCCCGGATCCCTCGACGCTCCCGCCCGGCGGGCCTCGTCGGCTAGAGTACCTTGGGCCGTGCCCCCTCCGGACGACACCGCTTCGCGCCGACCCGTCATCCTCGCAATCGACGATGAACAGGATGAGCTCGCCCGGATCACCGGCGAGCTCGCCCGCCGCTTCGGGTCCGATTACCGCATCCTGTGCGTCGGCACCGGCGACCAGGCCGTCACCGCGCTCGACGACCTCCGGACAGAGCACGCCGACGTCGCGGTCGTCCTGGCCGACCAGTGGCTCCCCGACACGACCGGCACCGAACTGCTGACCCACGTGCGCGAGGTCCACCCCGACGCGAAACGCGGGCTCCTGATCCGCTGGGGCGACTGGGCCCACCGCGAGACCGCCGATGCGGTGCTCCGGGCGATGGCACTGGGTCGCATCGACTGCTACGTGCTCAAGCCGTGGTGCTCCCCCGACGAGCTGTTCCACCGGACCGTCGCGGAGCTCGTGCACGAATGGTCACGCGGCCGGCCCTCCGGCGGCGGACCGATCACGGTCGTCGGGCGAGCGCCACTCCCCCCGCACCAGCGAGGTGCGGAGCCTGCTCACCCGCAACGGCGTCCCGCACAGGTTCCGGCTCGCAGACACCGACGAGGGTCGCGCGGTCCTCACCGGCCTGCCGGCGGGGATCCGGCTCCCGGTGATCGTCGGCCTCGACGGCCGGGCGCTCGGCGACCCGACCAACGAGCAGGTCGCCGAGGCGTGCGGGCTGCCCACCCGGCTGGTCGACCGCGAGGTGGACGTCCTGATCGTCGGCGCCGGCCCCGCGGGCCTCGCCGCGGCCGTCTACGCCGGCTCGGAAGGACTCCGGACCCTCGTGGTCGAGCGGGAGACGATCGGCGGACAGGCCGGCAGCAGCTCGCTGATCCGCAACTACCTGGGCTTCGCCCGCGGCATCAGCGGGGCCGACCTCACCATGCGCGCCTACCAGCAGGCCTGGCTGTTCGGCGTCCAGTTCCTGATGATGCGCGAGGTCACGTCGCTGCGGGCAGCCGCGGACGGCATTTGCGTCACGCTGTCCGGCGGTGACGAGGTCACCGCACGCGCCGTCGTGGTGGCGACCGGTGTCACCTACCGGCGACTCGGCATCCCCGAGCTCGAAGCGCTCAGCGGCGCCGGCGTGTTCTACGGCGCGTCGATCGCCGAGGCGCCGGCCCTTGCCGGTGAGCGTGTCTACGTGGTCGGCGGGGGCAACTCGGCCGGCCAGGCGGCCCGCTACCTGTCGCGGTACGCACGGCAGGTCACGATCCTCGTGCGCGGCGATTCGCTGGCGCAGAGCATGTCGCGGTATCTGATCGACGAGATCGACGCGGCGCCGAACATGGACGTGGCCTATGCGACCCAGGTCGTGGGCGGCGGCGGTGACGGCCGGCTCGAGCGGCTGGTGCTCGCCGACCGTGGCAGCGGCGGCGAGCGGACGGTCGAGGCGGCGGCGCTGTTTGTGCTCGTCGGCGCCGAGCCGCACACCACGTGGCTGCCGGCGGCGGTGGCGCGCGACCAGTGGGGCTTCGTGCTCACCGGCGCCGACCTTGCCACCGGCGCGGCCGACCCGGGCTGGCCGCTCGAGCGCCCCCCTGCGGCGTTTGAGACCAGCCTGCCGGGGTGCTTCGCCGCAGGGGACGTCCGCCACGGTGCGGTCAAGCGGGTGGCGTCGGCGGTCGGCGACGGTGCCGTCGTGGTCACCCAGGTGCACGCGCACCTCACCCGCGAGGCGGCGACCGGCGCCTAGGCCTCAGATGCGCTCGACGAGCGCGGCGCGCCAGGCCGGCGGCTCGTAGGGCGTGGCCCAGTACGCGGTCTCCTTCGCGATCCGGCCGCCCCGCATCTCGAACACGAAGATGCAGTCGTAGCCGACGCCGTCGTAGTCCAGGTGCGCCTCGGCGATCACCAGGTCGGCGACCGAGGTCATCCGCCGCGGGGTGATCGTCGGCAGGATCTCGATGCGGGCGTAGACCGCCCGGCGCACCTCGGCACCCCGGATCCGCTCCCCGGATTGCGGCCATTCCATCACCGCGTCCTCCGTGAAGACCTCGTCCAAGACGCCGACGTTCTTGGCGTTGAGCCCGTCGATCAGCCGTTCGACTGTGTGCACGTGCTCATCCGACATCGCCACACTCCTTTGCGAGCTCGAGCAGCTCGGAGAACTCGAGGGCCGCACCCTGGGCCCAGGCTGCGTCGCGGACGTCTGGCGCCAGTCGAGTCCCGATCGCGGCATCGACATCCCAGCGCTCCACGATGGCCTCCGGTGGATGCGCCGACAGCGCCGCCCGCAGCTTGTTGGCGCCGGCAGCCAACGCCACCGCCCGCTCCGGACGACCCGCCTCGACCTCCAGGCGCGAGAGGGCCTCGAACACGAACACGGTGCTCGGCACGTGCCCGGACTCGGCATGAAGTTCAAGGGCCTCGAGCAGGTGCGCCCGGGCGGCGTCCGGCTCTCCTTGCGCCCGCAGGATGCGCCCGAGGTCATAGAGGGCGTTGGCAAGACCGTAGGTATCCCCCACCTCGCGCAACACCGTGATGGCCTCCTCGATCGTGGCGCGCGCCGCAAGTTGGTCGCCGCCCCCGTGCTGGGCCATCCCGAGGGCCTGGAGCGCCAGACCGGTCCGTTGGCGGTCGTCGCGCACGCGGCACTCGCCGAGGACCTCGGCAAAGATGGCCTGTGCCGCAGGCCAGTCCGCGTTGGCCGCCGCCACCCACCCGAGGCTGTAGAGCACGTCGTCGGCACCGACCGCGTCGCCGATCGCCCGGTAGGCCTCGAGCGCCGCCCGGTAGTCGACCTCGGCCTCCGGGTAGCGCTCCTGCCAGTAGCGCAGCCCCGCCAGTTCGGCGAGGGCGCGCGCGCGGCTGGCGGGCGTGCCGCCGGGTGCGCCCAACAGCCGTACGAACCAGGTCTCCCCCTCGCGGACGTCGTCGTGCGCCAGCCAGAAGCGCGCGAGTCGGTTGGCGATGCGCAGCCCGCTCTCAGGGTCGGCCTCGAGCGACCATCCGAGCGCCGCGCGCAGGTTGTCGTGCTCGCGCTCGAGCGCCGCGCCCTCACGCTCGGCCAGCGCGCGATACCAGGCCAGGTGGGTATCGCGCAGGCGGGTGCGCTCGCCGGACGCCTCGAGCCGATCCAGCGCGTATTCCCGAATCGTCTCGAGCATGCGGAACCGCGGCTCGGCCCCGTCGGGCTCGTCGCGGACCACCAGGCTCTGGTTGACGAGGGTCTCCAGCCCGTCCAGCGCATCCGGGGTGTCGGTGACGGCCTCGGCCGCCGCGAGCGTCCAGCCGCCCCGGAAGACCGCCTGACGGCGAAAGAGCGTCGCGGTTGGTGCGTCGAGGAGCTCGTGGCTCCAGTCGATGGTCGCGCGCAGCGTCTGCTGACGCTCGGGCGCGTCCCGCGCACCGCCTGTCAGCAGGCGCAGGCGCTGATCGAGCCGCAGGCGGATCGCCTCCGGGGTGAGCACGCGCAGCCGGGCCGCCGCCAGCTCGATCGCCAGGGGCAGCCCGTCGAGGGTCGCGCAGATCTCGGCGACCGCATCGACGTTCTCGGCGGTCAGGGTGAACGCGGGGTCGACCCGCCGGGCGCGCTCGACGAACAGCTGGATGGCGTCGCCGGCGCCCCGCGTCGCGGGATCGGCGCCGGGCGCGGCATCCGGAAGCGCCAGCGGGCCGAGGCGGTATTCGGCCTCGCCCCCGACCCGCAGCGGCGCGCGGCTGGTCGCGAGCACGCGGACCTCGGGCCCGCGGCGGCGAGCTTCGCGATCAACGGCCCGGCGTCGGGCAGCTGCTCCAGGTTGTCGAGCACCAGCAGCAGGTGGGCGGCGGCGAGCCGCGCGAGCACGACGTCCTCGGGAGATCGTCCGGGCTCCTCGGACAGCTCGAGCGCCCGCGCGATCGCCGGAGCGACCAGCGCCGGGTCCCGCAGGGCCGCGAGCCCGACGAATACCGCCCCGTCGGCATAGGCGGTCGCCCGTGCGGGCCGCGACCTCGACGGCGATGCTCGTCTTGCCGGTGCCCCCCGGCCCGGTGAGCGTGACCAGCGGTGCCCGCTCGAGGAGTGCGCTGATGCGTTCGATGTCGGCAACCCGACCGATGAAGCTCGTCGTGCGGGTGGGAAGCACGATCAGGCGGCGCCCGCGCGTGCGCAAGGGCGGGAAGTCGGCCGCCAAGCCCGTCGATGGAGACCTGGAACAGCCGCTCGGGCTGGGAAGGTCCTTGAGCCGGTGCGCCCCGAGGTCGCGCACCGAGACCCCTGGGGGCAGCGCCGACGCGATGAGCGCGCGCGTGGTCTCGGAGATAATCAGCTGGCCGCCGTGGGCGGCGTCGGCGATGCGGGCGGCGCGATGCACCTCGAGGCCGGCGTAGTCGGCGCCGGCGACCTCAGCGACGCCGGTGTGCAGCCCCATCCTGACCCGCACCGGGTTGTCCTCGGGCCACGGGGCGTCGGCGAGCGCGCGCTGGGCGGCGAGTGCCGCGGCAAGCGCGCGCTCGGGAACCGGGAACGCGGCAAACACGCTGTCGCCCGCCGTGCTCACCACGACGCCGTCATGTGTGGTGACGGCCTCGCGCAGGATCGCATCGTGGCGCTCGAGGACGGCACCCCATGCGCCGCCGAGGCGATCGGCGAGCCGCGTGGACCCCTCGATGTCGGTGAACAGAAACGTGACGATCCCGGTGGGCAAGCCAGGCATGGTTCTCACCAACGTCGGCGGCGCAACCATTCTGGGCCACGCGGGCGGCCGCTGTCCACTCCGGCCGACCCCCGCCGCGGGTCGCGCTGCGGGTCCGGGCACCGGCCCCGGGGGGTCCGGCTGAACCAATCTGGCCGCCCGCCCGTGCCCTAGGGGTACCGCCTGCGGCGGCCGGTGGCCTCGACCGCGCTCGGCCGCCGGGTCTGCGCGATCGGCGCAGTCCGCGTTCCGCCAACTCAATCCCAGGAGGAAGACTCGTGAACCCGGTCCCCCGACGGCGCACCCTGCGGCTGGCCGCGGCTACCGGCGGCGTCGCGGTGCTCACCGCGGCGTCGTTGGCCGTCGCCACGGGCGCGCCCGCGAAGCCGTTCATCGGCCGCTTTGGTACCAACAGCCTGATCGCCTCGACCGTGCCCACGAGCGGGCCGGCCGCGGGTGATGTCAACCCGTACGGGACGGCGGTCGTCCCGACAACCATCGGCGACCTGCGCCGCGGCGACGTGCTCGTCAGCAACTTCAACAACGCGGCCAACCAGCAGGGCACCGGGTCGACCATCATGGAGGTCTCGCCGCATGGCGCGGTCCACCAGTTCGCGCGCATCGCGCCCTCGACGCCCGGCGGCGTCGTCGGCCTGACGACCGCGCTGGTGGTGCTGCGCAGCGGGTTCGTGATCGTCGGCAACCTCCCGGCGGCCGGCGGTATGTCGGCGAACGCCCAAGCCGGCGGGCTCACCGTGCTCGACGCCCATGGCGACGTCGTCGAGCGGATCAGCGGCGGCCCGATCAACGGGCCCTGGGACGCGACGGCACGCGACTCCGGCCGGGACGTGGTGCTGTTCGTGACCAACGTCCTGAACGGCACCGTCGCCGCCGGCGGCGGCAACGTGGCACGCGGCACGGTCGTGCGGATCACCTTCCACGTGCCGCGGTACGGCATCCCGCACAAGACCTCCGAGCGCGTGATCGCGACCGGGTTCGTCGAGCACACCGACCCCGACGCCCTCGTCGTCGGGCCGACCGGCGTCGGACTCGGTGCGCATGGGGTGCTCTACGTGGCCGACACGGCCGGGAACCGCATCGCCGCCATACCGGACGCCGTGACCCGCATGCGGGTGCTCGGTAGCGGCGGGCGAACCGTATCGAGCGGGCACAACCTGATGAGCCCGCTCGGGCTGATGATCGCCCCGAACGGGCACATCGTGACCACCAACGCCGGCGACGGGAACCTCGTCGAGACGACACCGGGAGGCCGGCAGCTCGCCACCACGACGCTCGTCCCCGACGGCGCCGGCGACCTGTTCGGGCTCGCGCTCGCGCCGTCCGGACGCGGCATCTACTACGTCAACGATGCCGGGACCGGTCCCGACGCCAACTCGCTCGAGCTCCTGCACTGATTTGCCCAGGCGGGCGCCTCCGGTACGGCGAGGCGCCCGTCACGACCGCGACGTCCGCCGACGGGGTCGAATCGTCAGCGCACGTCGGCGTGGCGTGCGCCCACGCAAGCGACGGGAGTAACATGAGCCCACGGACGACAGGGGACCGCCGGGCGCCGGGCGGCGCCGGGGACGGGGTGATTGGGACGATGGCAGACCGCCTCAACCGATATCTGTTCGACGAACACGGCCGCGCGCGCAGGCCGCGGATGCTGGTTACCGTGCTCGCGATGGTCGTCCTGGCGCTGTCGGGCTCGCTGCTGTTCGTGGTGATGGCGCTGGTTGGGCCCAACCCGCCGCTCGCGCCCGCGTTGATTCTGGTGTGTGCCGTGCTGCTCAAGCTTCCGCTGATCGGCTTCTGCGGGTGGCTGATCTACCGCAACAAGGAGATCCCCGGTGTCCCGGTGGTCTGGAGCGACCGCGAAGTCCGGGAGATCCTCGACTACATCACCGCACAGGCCCAGGCGAGCCTGAGCCGTTCGGACGCCGGCGCGCGACTTGCCTATCTCTCCCGCGAGGCCTGGCACGTGGCCGATCAGGCCGACGGCACCCTCAAGGCCGACGCGGTCGGCGTCGCCCTCGAGATCGACCGACTGGCGGCCCGGCGCGGGGTGCACCGGACCGCCTAGCCACCAGCCCGGCACGACGGTCTGTGGCCCACCAGGACCTCGGGGTGCCCGCGACCGTCGACGGCGGCGCTGTCGGGGCTACCGCGCACGTTCGTACTGGACCGGCCGTGCGACCTCGACGCCGAGCTCCCGAGCGGCATGCAGCGGCCAGTAGGGGTCGCGCAGCTCCTGCCGCGCGAGGAGCACGATGTCCGCCTGACCGCTCGCGACGACCTCGTCCGCCTGGGCGGCGTCGGTGATGAGCCCGACGGCCGCGCTCATCACGCCCGCCTCGTTGCGGACACGTTCGGCGAAGGGCACCTGATACCCGGGGCCGACTGGGATCGGCGCGGTCGGTGTGTTGCCGCCCGACGAGCAATCCACCATGTCGACGCCGAGTTCGACGACATGGCGCGCGAGCTCCACCGTCTCGTCGATCGTCCAGCCCCCGTCGACCCAATCGGTCGCCGAGACGCGGAGCACGAGCGGGAGCGTGTCTGGCCAGACGCTCCGGACCGCCGCGACGGTCTCGCACACCATGCGGATGCGGTTGTCGAAGCCGCCACCGTACCGGTCGGTCCGATGATTGCTGAGCGGCGAGAGGAACTCGTGCAGCAGGTAGCCGTGCGCCGCGTGGATCTCGGCGACCTCGAAGCCCGCCTCCAGCGCACGCCGGGCAGCGGCGCGAAACGCCCCCACGACGCGCGCGATCCCGGCCTGATCCAACTCGCGCGGCGACGGATAGGTGTCGCTGAAGGGAATCGCGCTCGGCGCGACCACGTCGTCCCAGCCGCCCTCGTCGCGACCGGCCGCACGGTGGCCGTCCCACGGCCGGGTCGTGCTCGCCTTCCGACCGGCGTGCGCGAGCTGGATGCCGGGCACCGCCCCCTGCGCGCGCACGAACGCGGTGATCTGCTCGAGCATGGCGGAGTGGGCGTCGGAGTAGATGCCCAGGTCCCCCGGGCTGATGCGCCCGCGTGCCTCGACGGCGGTCGCCTCGGTGAACACGAGCGCCGCGCCACCCACCGCGCGAGATCCGAGGTGCACGAGATGCCAGTTGTTGGCATGCCCGTCCACGCTGCTGTACTGGCACATGGGCGACACGCCGATCCGGTTGCGGAGGGTGACCGCGCGGATCGTGAGCGGTGAAAAGAGCGCTGCCGCCATGGCCTCCGATCCTAGCTACTCCACCGCGCCGCCGACCTCGAGCGGTCGGCGTGTCGCACACCTAGCGGGCGGTCCAGCCCCCGTCGATCGCGATCGACGCGCCCGTGATGAACGACGCGGGCGGTGAGCAAAGATACGCAACCAGCTCGGCGACCTCGGCCGGGTCGATCAGGCGTTTGATCGCCGCCGGTTCGAGCATGATCTCGCGCACGACATCCTCCGGTGAAATCCCATGCACCTTGGCCTGGTCGGCGATCTGGTGCTCCACGAGGGGCGTGCGGACGTACGCCGGGCAGATGCAGTTCGAGGTGACCCCGCGCGGGCCGCCTTCGAGTGCCACGACCTTGGACAGGCCCTCGAGCGCGTGCTTGGCGGTGACGTAGGCCGACTTGAACGGGGATGCCACAAGCCCGTGGACCGACGAGATGTTGATCACTCGACCCCAGCCACGTTCGTACATGCCCGGAAGCGCCGCGCGAACCAGGCGGAAGGGTGCCTCCACCATGACGTCCATGATGTGCGCGAACATCTCGGCGGGGAAGTCCTCGAGTGCGGCGACGTGCTGCAGACCCGCATTGTTGACGAGGATGTCGGCACTCACCTCGAGCGCCGCGACCGCCGCCGCATCGGAGAGATCGATGCAGACGTAGTCGGCGCCGATGCCGGCCGCAGCCGCCTCGAGCCGCGCACGGTCGCGGTCGACCATGACCAGGCTCGCCCCCGCCGCGCCCAGGCGCTCGGCGCACGCGCGCCCGATGCCGCTGGCGGCGCCGGTGACGAGCGCCGTGTGCCCGGCCAGGTCGACGTGAACCGTCCCGGAAATCGACGTCCTCTGCATGGCCGGGATCGTACGCGATGGCTCCTCGGCATCACCGGCCGGCACCGCGGCGCGCGCACCCTCCGCGCGAGGCCACCCAGCGGCACCGCCGTGCGGGTCGGGTTCGCCGGCCCGCCGCACGCCAGGCGGCCCGCGGTGCAGGGCGTCGCTCAGACGGCCCCGCGCGTGGCGTCCTCGCCGAGTTCGCCCGGGACGCGGCGGCGCGAGAGCGCGATCACCGGGCAGCCCGCCGATGCCGTGGAGATGTCGTAGGCCCGTCGTTCACGCGCGCCGAGTGCGTCGAATGCGCGCTCCACGCCGGCGACGTAGTCCTCGGCCACGACCGTGGTTCCGGTGCGATCACCCTCTCGACGCCGGACCCGGCCCGGCTCGCAGCCGACATAGACCCACACGGGACCGGACAGCATCGGGAAGCGTTGCTGGAGATCGATACGCACGTATTGCCGCTCGCGCCGATCGAGCCTGTCCAACCGCTCGGCGGTCGCCGGGACGCAGATCCCGTTGACCGTGCTTCCCGCGCACGGCTCGATGTCCAGGAACGCGACAACCGCCGCGGGCCGGGTACCCGTGACGGGGTCGACGTAGTACTTGTAGCCGGGGATGCTGATGCGGTTGTCCATCGCGACGCCCCAGGTGCGACGGAACCCCGGTAGGTCCGCGATCACCCCCGACCCGGTCAGCCGGCGACTGATCCCCGGCGGCCGGTCGCCGACCAGCGAGCCATACGCGAACAGCCACTGGGACTCGTCTGCGGCGGCCGGCATGGGTGATCCCGGGGCGCGCTACCGCCGTCGCGGAATGAGCGCGCCGATGATCCAGAACAGCGGGATAAAGATGCCGATGATGAACATCACCCAATGTCCGTGGCGCAGCGTGCGGATGCCGAGCCAGATGAACAACACCAGATAGGCCACGGCCAGAATTGCCGCCAAAATACCCGAATTCACGCTGAGGGTCCTTTCCTCGCAGCGGCTGATCAGCCTCGCGGGCCGCAGAGGTCGAGCTGTCGGTACCGCAAACCTAGCCGCCCGCCTCGACGGCGCCTAACCGCGCAGGGTGTGTGTCGACCGGGACCCACGGTGCGATGGCCCACCCGCTGACGGCGGACGGCCCGGGGGACCCGTCTGCGCACCGCAACACCAGGGCGCGGACTGCCGACGGGCACCGTGGTGATGTAGACCACGAAGTCCGCGGCGCGAGGGGTGCGGCCCGTTGCGGGGTTCACGACGCAGTGCGCGGCGGTGAGGACGACGTCTGGCCGTACGACGCTGCCGGAGCACTCGCTGCGGCTGGGGCCCTGGCTGATGGCGATGCGCGCCGCACACCCGAGGTGGCCGGCCGGCGCGCGCTGGCGGTGCGCCGGCGGCTCCCGACGCAGCCCCGCCTGTCCCTGGGCGCGATCCCGTCGATGGTGCCGGGACGACACACCCGGCTCGGCCGACGGCCGCGGGCGGACCGGGTAGCGTAGGACCAGGCGCCCGACGCGACGATGCCTGTTGTCATGCCGGGCGGGTCCCAGATCACACGCGCCGGCGCGCGCACAAGCGTGGAGACATGGACCGCGTTCACACGAATCGCTGGGTCGCGCGCGGACGGGGAGGGCCCGGCGGGCGGTGACCGTGGGCAGTGAGCCGACCAGTCATCACGCCGCGGCGCTGAGCGCGCGCGCGGTGTACGCGGCGCGTGCCAGCCGCGCGGTGTTGGCGGATCCGTACGCCGGCTGTGATCGCATTCTCGAACGCCTCGCCGAGCGCCGCGAGCGACGCCGCCCGCCGTTCCCGTACGCCGCCACGCGCGACTGGCACGACGACCTGCATTCGGCACTCGATCTGCCCTGGCCCTGCGCCTGTGATGACGAGATTGACGGGATCTGGCGGGCGACGGTCGACGATCTTGCGGCCCGCGGCCTGATGCCGGGCCGGGGAACGTTCGCCGGCTGGGACGACGGCGGACGATCGCTGGTCGGCGCCGCCTACTGTCTGGTGCGTCACACGCGGCCCGAGCGGGTCGTGGAGACGGGCGTCGCCCACGGGGTGACGACCCGATTCATCCTCGAGGCGCTCGAGGCCAACGGATCGGGGCGGCTCTGGAGCATCGACCTGCCACCGCTGATCGAGCGGCACCTGCAGACCGACGTCGGCGTTGCCGTCCCACAGCGGGTGCGGGGACGCTGGACGCTCATCCGCGGATCGAGCCGGCAGCGGCTGCGCCCGCTGCTTGCGGGGCTCGGAACGATCGACCTGTTCGTACACGACAGCATGCACACGACCCGGAACCTGCGGTTCGAGCTCTCGCACGCGTGGCCGGCGCTCACCCCCGGCGGCGTCGTCATCGCCGACGACATCGACTTCAATCGTGCGTTCGGCACGTTCGCCCTCGCGGCCGGTGGCGCCCGATCGATCGTCGCACAGCACGACGACACGGATCGCCTGTTCGGCATCCTCCTCAAGGCTCAGGAACCCCACAGCACGCCGGCGTAGCCGCGGCCGCGACGCCGGCACGACGGCAGCTCACGAGTGGGGCGTCTCGAGCGGGTCGACCGCCGCCTCGTCCGCCGCGCCCTCGTCTGGTCGGGGCGTCCTGACCCAGGACGCGGCGTCGTAGCCGACGACTCGGTGGAGCCGCAGCACCCGCGAGACGACGAGCATCGGTGCCGCCAGGAGTGCCCGCCACGCCGCGCCGGGCAGGTGCCCTGCGATGAACCCGACCACCACGAAGCAGCACAGGAGGCATGCCGCGGCGCCCCAGATCACCAGCGGCGCCAGTGATGTCAGGCCGGTCGCAACCCCGAGGGCGGCCACGGCGAGGCCCGCGACGATGCTCGCTGCCGCGAGCGCCAGCGGGGGTACCGCCAACTCGATCACCGCGTCGACGAGGGCCGGGCGCCGCTGGCGCATCGCCTGGTGCAACAGCCGCGGTCCCTGGGAGCGGATGAGCGCGAACTTGCCGCCGACCCAGCGCTCCTGCTGCATGTCTGCCGCCGCTGGCGTCGGCGGGGCGGAGTGCACGACCCGCGTACGGCTTGTGTAGACCACGCCGACCCCACCCTCACGAAGCTGGAGTGCATGTTCCATGTCCTCGGCTGCGGTAAACGCGTCCCACGGGAACGCCTCCAGGACCTCTCGGGAGAACAGCATCCCAGTGCCACACAGGCTGCAGGGCAGGCCCAGCACCGCGCGGCCCTGGGGGCGCACGCGGTTGACCAGCGTGAATGCCGCGGCCCGGAGCGTCGCCCGGGAGGACCCGCCGCTCTCCAGCTCGTCATCGGCCTGCACGACCGGCGCGCCGGCGTTCATCACCCCGATCAGCGTCTCGAGCAGCCGTGGGTCGCACTCGCCGTCAGCGTCGACGATGATGATGGCGCGCGGGGGATCGGGACGTGCCAGGAGCGTGTCGATCCCGAACTTGAGGGCCCACCCCTTCCCGCGCCGCGAGGTGTCGGCGCGTTCCAGGACGCTCGCACCGGCGCCCGCGGCGACCCGCGCGGTCTGGTCGGTGCAGTTGTCGGCGACGACGAGGATCCCGTAGCGGTCCGGCGGGTACGTCTGGTTGCGGAGCGTCGCCACGCACCTCCCGATCAGCAGCTCCTCGTTGTGCGCCGGGATCACGACCATCACGGGCGCCGCTCCCGGCGGGTCGGCAGCCTCTGCCGGCGGCCGGTAGCGCAACGCCGCGACAGCCAGCACGACCAGGTATCCGGTGATCGCGAGCATGACCACGCCGGGAATCGCAATCAGGATCGTCACGACCAGGTTGACGCCACTCACCCGACGTCCTTCGCCGCGGCCAGCTGCCGGTCGGCGCGGGCCAGGATGTCGTCGGTCCGGGCGCCGGTGCGCCCGACGACGCATCCGACCGACGCGGTGACCATGAGCCCGGGCTGAACGGTGTCCCACGCGAACTCGGCAATCGCCCGTCGCATGCGCTGGCAGATGGCCAACGCGCTCGCCAGTTCGGTGCCGGGCAACACGATCGCGAGCTCGGCTGGCCCGAAGCGTGCCACCAGGTCGGGATCGCGGCTCGATTCGCGCAGCACGCGCGCGCCGGCCCGCATGACCGCGTCCCGGACGGGACGTGCACCGCCGCCGCCGGTCCCCGGTGAGTGATCGAGGTTGAACACGGCGAGCGCGACCGGACCACTGCCGCCCGCCACGAGCTCGGCGAGCCGTGCATCGAGGTATCGACGGTTCGGCAGGCCCGTCACCGGGTCGATCATCGCTTCGGCCGGTCGGCGTGCGGGGTCGACGCGCGGTTCGCGCCCAACGTCGCGCCGGGCGCCGTCGGTGCCGCCGGCGCGGGCGGGTTCTCCCTCGAGCCCGAGACGGAGCGCGTGGGACCGGCGCTGCTCGGCGAGGGCGGCGGCCAGGTCCCCTGCGTCCTCGCTCAGCGCGCTGGCGGTCTCCAGCGCCCGGCCAAGGCTGTCGCGGTCCCCGGTCGCCTCCAGGAGGCGCACCGCACGTCGAATCGCGCTCCGGCCGTCGCGCGTGCGGCCTGCGGTGCTGAGGGCCCGGGCGGTGTCGATGAGGTATGCCCCTTCGGCCCGGCGATCGCCGGCAGCGCGGGCGGCGAGCACCGCGATCTTGAGCTGGTCCAGTGCCGCCTCAGGTTGGTCGAGCCCGATCAGGGCGCGCCCGGCGAGGGCTGCGGCGGCGGCGCCCTGCGCGGGATCCGCGCCGCCCGGCGCCGCCGCCGCGTCCCGGGCGAGTGCCAATGCCCGACCGAAGGCGAGCTCGGCATCTTGCCGACGTCCTGCGGCACTGGCGCGTTCGGCGAGCTGACAGTGTCGGTCGGCGGCGTTGACACGGTCCTCCCCGGTGGCGACCGAGTCGCCGGCGCGCCGGAGCAGGTCGTCCGCTTCGCGGTACAGCGCCAGCGCCGGTTCGGGATCGGGGTGGGTCGGCGACGCGCCTGCGGCCGCTTCGGCATCCGCCTGCGCCAGATCGGGTGGGATGGGCGGGACGCTCACCGCCCGCATATCCGGGGCCCGGGCAGCATCCGGCCGGATCGGCGGCACGCTCACCGCGCGCGGAGCCGGGACCCGCGCGGGATCCGGCGCGGCGCGTCGCAGACCGTCGGCGGGATCGTCGGGCGCCGGCCCGGGATCGTGCCCGTTGGCCACCACGCCGGCCACGGCGTGGTCGATCACCAGCACGGGAGCTGGCGCCACCGTCGACGTGCCGTAATCACGGTCAACCGATGCCACGTGCCCGTTGGGCGCCGTGCGGTCCGCCGCGCGGTCAATCTTGGGGACGGGACCCGGTGGGACGAGCCGGGTGCTGTCGGGCGCGTCATCCGGCGCCGCCGCGGGGTCGTGCCCGTTCTGCGTCACGCTGACCGCAGTGCGGTCGATCGCCCACACGGGATCGGGCTGGACGGGCTGTCCGCTGCCGGCGACGCCGTCGAGCACCCACACCGGGTCCTCCGGAATCGGGTCATCACTCGCGGCCGCGTGGTGCGGGTGCGCCAGGTCGGCGTCCGCGAGCTCCGCGTCGGGGCGTCCGCGGAGCGCCGCGAGCCCGCGGCGTGCATCGCGGATCCTTGCTGGCGTCACGACCCCGACGAGGGCGCCGACAACGACGAACGCGGCGATGCCGCTCGCGATGGAGACGCCGGCACCAGCGCGTCCGGTGCCAAGACCGACGCCGAGGCTTCTCGTGCCCAGGCCGGCGACGACCATCGCGGTGCTGGCCACCGCGCTTGCCGCCACACGGCGCAGGCCGCTGCGGGTGATGACGTGATGCCCGACCAGCACGAGACCGACCGCGACGATCAGGATCTCGGTCGCGACGAGGCTCACCGCGGCGCCGAGCGCACCGTTGTGGTACCTCGTCTGTGTGTACGGGATCAGCGCGAGGTTCAGCAGCGGGTTGATGATCGTCGCCACGAGCATCACCCACGTCCACGTCGATTGACGCTTCGCCGCGATCAGCACCTGATTGAGCAGGATGTTCAGGAACATCGGCGGGATGCACAGCCCCAGCAGCATCATCACGCCAACCGCGGGGCGGTACGCGGGGCCATAGAGAAGGCCGAGCACGGGCCCCGCGAAAATGATCGTCGCCGCGCCGATCGGCAGGCCGAGGACCAGGACCACCTCGACGGGTTGGCGCGCCGCACGGCGCAGGTTCCGGGGGTCCTCCTCGAAGGCGTGCACGAGGCGGGGCAGCCACGCCGTGGAGATCATGACCGGCAGGAACATCATCGTCTGGAACAGGCGCGTGGGAACGCCGTAGTACCCGACGGTCTGGGGGTTGGTCATCAGCGACAGCATCACGGTGTCGATCCACAGGTAGATCAGGAAGAACACCCCGAACGCCCAATACGCCGCCGATCCGCGCAGCATCCTGGCGAGCTCGCGGGGTGTGGTACGCAGCTCGACGCGTGACAGCCGCGACCACCAGGCGTGGGTCGCGACCAGCACGACCAGCGCGACCGCGACCCAGCTCGCGGTGATCCCGACCGCGCGGATGCCGACGACCGCGAGCAGGATCCCGACGGCGCTCTGGCCGGTCTTGTTGATCACGTCGCCGTAGGCGAGGTACTCCATCCGCTCCGCCGCCTGGAACCCGGCCTGGTATGGCTCGCAGATCAGCAGGACCAGCGCTGCCGCCGAGGCCAGGTAGATGACGATCGTCTGATCGCGCGGGGTGTGGACGACGACGGTGTACGCGACCGTCGCGATGCAGAACAGCGGGACCATCACCAGCCGCAGGACGAGCGCTGTGCCGATCAGGCGCGGCGCGGTGTCGGGCGCGACGACGATTTCCCGCACGAGGTAGTTGCGCGTCCCGAGCCCGAGCAGGACGCTGAAGATGCCCGCAACACTGATTGCGGTAACGATCACACCGATTCCGGCGGGTCCCAGGAGCCGCGGGACGACGAGCGTCCAGGCGAGGGTGACCAACCACGTGGCGGCCTGCCCGCCGCCGAGGGCGCCGAGGTTGCGATAGATCCGCGTGTTTGGCTCCGCCCTGTGCGGCGCGGACGAGTGCGACCCGGCGTCGCCCAGGGCTTGGGTGGCGGTGTCGAGGGCCACGCTCACTCCAACATCGGGAACGGCGCGTCGAGGGTGTATGCGGTGGCATGGTCGGGCCGTGTGCCGATCGGCTTCGCCGGGACACCACCGACCACCACGAGCTCCTCGACGCTACGCGTGACGACGCTGCCCGCGGCGACCACCGCTCCACGCCCGAGGGTCACGCCCGGCAGGATGATGGCACGCGAGCCGATGAACACGTGATCGCCGATCACCACCGGTGCGCGAGACTCGTCGACAAAGCGCGCGTCGTTCAGGCGGTGCTCGGCGGTGAGGATCATCACCTCGGGGGAGATCGAGACGTTGTCGCCGATCACGAGTCCACCGCGCGTGTCGAGCGTGCAGTCGCGGTTGACCCGGGTGTACGCCCCGATTTCGATGCCGTCCCGACGGATCTGCGACGGCCCGTAGAACCAGATGTAGCAGCCCAGGTGGACGCCGGCGCCGGGGCCCAGTCGGATCCCGAGGACGCGAGAGAGCCAGAGGCGGCGCAGCGTGAAGCTCGGGATGTGGACGACGAGGTAGTTGGTCAGGTAATTCAGGAGCCGAATCGCCGCGAGGCCCAGCCCCGCGCCGCCGGATCGCCGGCGTGCAACGGCCCGAAGCGTCGTGGCGCGCTGGCCTGCGTCGATGCGCATCAGGCGGCAGCCTCCTTGTCGGTGGCATCCGCGAGCCGCGTCGCGACCTCGGTCAGGCCGAGCAGCACCCCGACGCAGATGGCGATCCGGTAGAAGAAGAAGCCCTGGTCGTTATAGCCCTGCAGGGTGTAGCCGACGATCATGGCGGCGGTCACCAGGCCGATCAGCGCGGCGTCGCGGTCGGCACGGCGCGCAAGCCGACACGCGGTGATGATCCCGACGCCAATCACACACCAAAACGTGATCACGCCGAACAGGCCCATCCGCATCACGACATACAGCACCCCGTCATGCGGGACGTAGGCGATCAGCGGGTCGATCGAGGAGATGTTGGCGATGGGCAGGGCGTAGTCGATCGGAACGCCGAACCCCTTGCCGAGGATGCCGCCCTGATGGATGTTGAGCGTGAGGTTCGCGTTCTCCTGGGCGCGGTAGAGATCGCTCGACGCGTCACGCGGATCCGGGCTAACGAATGAATGGACCGCGCGCGCCGGCTGACCGAGCGTGCCGGTCTGGTTCCAGTACACCGGCAGGTAGACGGCCAGGAATGCCGTCAGGCACACGCCCACACGCACCAGGAAGCGCCGACGCTCGGGCAGCACGACAGCGCCAACGATCCCGATCACCAACAGGCCCGCCGCCAACAGCAGCCACGCCGTACGGCGGCTGTTGACCATGTCGCCGACGAGTACCAGCGGCAGGAGCCATGTGGCGACGGTCCGCAGCCGGCCCCGCCGGTCCAACAACCAGAGGGCCGCGACGATCATGATGAACACGGCAAACAGGAATGCCTCTTCGTGGCCCAGCACCGCATCCGGACGTGGGTTCTCGTCGCGCACCGACAGAAATGCGAGGACCGCCTGCAGGCCCTTGGCGCCGCTGGCGATCACGATCACCCAGAGCGCGGTGTGCAGCAGCTTGCGCGTGCCGAGGAAGGCCTGAACGAGCACGTAGGTCGCCGCCAGGTAGAGGTATGGCCGGATTTCCATCAGCGCGACCCGCGTGCTGCCGTGGTGGGCAAGGCCGACGAGCAGGCCCACCAGCACCGCCGCCGCGAGCCACGCGATCGATCGGCCGAGCGTCGTCCGTGGCAGGCGCGTCGTGCCGTCGGCGCCGCGGATCATCAGCACGACCAACAGCAGCACGATCAGGATGTCGACCGCGTTGCCGTGGGCGCTTTGCGACACGCCCGAAAAGAGCGGGATGCGATCGGTCACGAGGCCGCTGACGCCCTGCACCGAGGTCTGCTCGATCAACAGCGCCCCGGCGAGCAGCCCGAGCACCCCGATCCGCGGCGCCCAGATCACCACAACGGGCACGAACGCCACCAGCGCCATCACCAGCAGGTCGGCGGGCTTGCCGCCGTTGACCGCCTGCCCGGCGACGAGGCCGAACACGACGCTCGTGATCAGCGCCCCAATGACGACCGCAGGCACGCCCGGGTCGCGTGGCAGCCGTGTGTCGGGCACTACCGCCATGCCACCACCCACACACCGATCAACAGCAGGCTCGTCGTCCAGAGCGCGATGCGGGTCGCGCGGCCCGCCGGCAGCGCGATGAGCCCGAGCACGATGAACAGCACCAGGAGGAGTTCGCCCCAGCGGGTCACGACGCCCCGCTCACCGCTGGAGGCGTGACCTGGTGCGTGCGGACCGAGGACTCCGGTGTCGCGTCGCAGCGCATTCCCAGCCCCTACGCCCGCGACCGGCGGGGGACGTGGGGCGCCGAGGCGGCCGGGATCGCGACCAGGGTGAGCTCGTGCCCGATCCAGGCCTTGTCGGCCGCAGCCGGCATGCCGTCGCGCGGCGCGCTCGAGAGCACGCCCGACAGCTCCAGGTACACGTCGTTGCCGTTCGCGGTCCGCTCGCTGCGGCGCACGGTCCCCGGTCCGTGCGGGCTGCCCTCGAGCACTACGCGGGTCCGTCGCGGGATCTCCGGGGCGCCGGATGCCGTCGCGACCACCCACAGGACCCGGCGCGTGCTGTCGCTCCGCACGACGCGCACGTCGCGCACGACCCCGTCGATGCGTGACGCCTCGAGCGGCGGTGCGACCTGCTCCGCGGCGGGCGGCTCGGTGGGTGCAAGGTGCCCGTTGGCGTCGGCGAGGTCCGCCGGCTCCTGCGCGAGCTCCGCGGCGGGCGGCTCGGTGGGTGCAAGGTGCCCGTTGGCGTCGGCGACGCCCTCCGGCCCCTGCGCGAGCACCGAGCCGGGGGCCGCTTCGCCGGCGACCCCGTGCTCGTGCGCGCCGGCGACGGTCACCGCCGTCGGCGCAGCCGCGGGGATGGCGATGTCCCCGGCCCCGTTGCGGCTCGGCTCGGGACCCTCAGACAGACCCGCGCGCCGCTTGCGATGGCGCAGCAGCACCATGATCGCGACCAGGCCGATCGTGGTCGCGATGCCCGCCAACAGGCCGATCAGGACCGTCTGGAGGCTCTTGGAGGCGCCGCTCGTCGGACCCGCGGGCGTGCTCGGCGCGTCAAGGACCCGGAACGCGCCCTGGGCCTGGGCGGCGAGCTGCGCGCGCTGGGCCGAGAAGGTGTTGAGCATCGCCTGGAGGGTGTCGTGGGCGAGGCTCGCCGACTGCGCAGCAAAGCTGACCGTCATGACCTGCGGCCCATTGACCGTCGTCGAGGTGCCCGACAGCAGGGTTGAGCGGATCCGCTCGGTCAGCGCCGGGGTGCCGTGCAAGACCCCCGTCAGCCCCGACGGGGTGAGCGTCGAGGGCGGGTTGGCCTGGAGCCATGCGGCGAGCGGGCTGGTCGTGGCGACCGTGGTGCGGAACGAATTGGTCGCGAGCAGCTCGTTGAGCAGCGACTGCTGTTGGGCGGCCGGGGTCAGCAGGGTCGCCCCGTTGGCCGCCTGCGCGGACGCGGCCGCCTGCGGCGAGGTGATGTCGGACCAGATCGCGGCCTGGGACTGGTACATCGTGGGCGTGGACACCACAACCCAGATGGTGATCAACAGCGCGAGCGGGATCGGCAGCACCAGAAGCTTCCAGTGCTGGCGAAGCACGGCGCGGCCGTCCCGAAGGAAGGTCTGCCAGTTGCGCATCAGTGTCGCTCCTTCGCAGCCGGGCCCAAGCGTGTCGGGACCGCTGGCTGCCGTCGTCTGGCGGGTCGAGGGTCGGGGCGAACCGCGACCATGCAGCCGGCGCGATTGCGCCGCCGCTCGACCCCAGTCGGGTGGGGGTAGATCGGCCCAGCTGGCGGGCCGGGCAGTGGGCGGAAGTGGGCGGCCGTCGTCATCGGTCCCCCGTCTGGGCGGGGTGCGGATCGCCGTTGGCGGCCAGGGCGGCGGATGCCGGCGCTGCGGCGCGGCCGTTGGACGGTGCCGCGCCAGGCGCCGCCGGAGCCCGGCCGGTCGATGCTGGCCGGCGGTCCACCTGCGCCCGGCGGCCGCGCTGGCCGACCAGCGTCAGGACGACCACTGCGAGCAGCGAGACGATCACACCCGCGATCAGCCCGTAGAGGATCGTCGCCACGCGCTTGCTGGCGCCGGTGGTCGGTCCGGCCGGGGTGCTCGCCGGATCCAGGACCTTGAGGGTGCCCTGGCCTTGGGCGACGAGTTCGGCGCGCTGGGCGGCGAGCGTCGCGAGCATCGCCTGCAGGGTGTCGCGGGCGAGGTTCGGCGTCTGGGCGCTGAAGTTGATCGTCATCACCTGCGGCCCGTTGAGCGTCGTCGAGGTGCCCGAAAGGAGGGCCGTACGGATGCGTTCGGTGAGCGCCGGGGTGCCGTGCAGGAGCCCGGTGAGCCCGGACGGCGTGAGCTTGGAGGGCGGGTTCGCCTGAAGCCAGGCGGCTAAGGGGCTGGCGGTGGCGACGGTCGTGCGGAACGAGGTGGTGGCAAGCAGCTCGTCCAACAGCGACTGTTGGTCGGCCGCCGGGGTCAACGGGGTCGCCCCGTTGGCGGCCTGTGCGGACGCGGCCGCCTCTGGCGAGGTGATGTTCGACCAGATCGCTGCCTGGGACTTGTACATGGTGGGCGTCGAGACGACGACCCAGATCGTGATCGCAAGCGCCACCGGGATCGGCAGCACCAGCAGCTTCCAGTGCCGGCGAAACACGTCCCGGCCGTCCCTGAGCAAGGTCTGCCAGCTACGCATGTGACTGCCCCGTCGCGGCGTCGGCGCGCAGCGGAACCTCGTGACCGGCGTCCTCTGCACGCGCGGTGGCGTGGTGCCCGGCGGCGCGGTGCTCGGGTGCCGGGATGCTCACCGGCCGCAGCGACGTGACCGCACGCGGCACGGGGTCGGCGAGGTCGTCGCGGTCGGTGGGCTCGGCCGGGTGATCGCCAGCCGGCGACAGCGCGACGCGCTGACCGGTCGCCAGCGATGCGTCGACCGCCTCGATCACCCGCACGACCTCCACGCCCAACTGCGCCGTGCAGTGCGGAGCGGTCGCCGTGCGGATCGCGGTGCAGAAGTCCGCGAGCTCGAGCGCCAGCGGCTCCGCGACCGAGATCCGCGGCGAGACGATGTCGCCGGTCCGGTACGAGAGCCGGTACTCGCCGAACGATGACGGATCCGGGAGCGAGACGCCGGAATCGAACACCCGCACCGGCTCGTTGGAGGTGTCGTCGTACACCACCATCGCCTCCGAGCCGACGATGGTGGTGCGGCGCAGCTTCGACGGCGCCAGCCACGACAACTCGACTTGCGCGATCGTCTCCGAGGCGTACTCGAGGTTGATGAAGGTCACGTCGGGCGTCCCGGGCATGATGCAGTTGCGGCTGATCGCCGACACCATGGTCGGCGTCTCCTCGAGCCAGAACTGCAGGATCGAGAAGTCGTGCGGGCCCAGATCCCAGACGACGCTCGCGTCGGTCTGGTGCAGGCCGAGGTTGACGCGGCTTGTCGAGACGAAGTAGATGTCACCGAGCGTGCCAGCGCGGATCAGGTCTCGGATCTTGAGCACCGGCGGCGAGTACAGGAATGTGTGGCCGGGCAGCAGCACCAGGCCGCTCGCGGCGGCGCTGGCCGCCAGCGCCCGGGCCTGCGCGCTGCTTGGCGCGAGCGGCTTCTCGACGAAGACGTGCTTGCCGGCGCGCAGTGCGGCGTCGGCAAGCCGGAAGTGCGTCCCGATCGGCGTGGCGATCACGACCGCTTCGATGGCCTCGTCCTCGAGGACATCCGCGTAGTCGACCGTCGTCCGGCTGGTCGGATAGCGGCGGATGATCTGGTCGAGACGCTGCGGGTTCTGATCGCAGATCATCTGCAGGTCGGCGCCGCGCAGGGTCTGCAGGTTCCGCACGAGGTTCGGTCCCCAGTAGCCGAGTCCGACGACGGCGACCCGTACGGGGTCGTCCGCGAACTCGTCGCCGAAGGCCTCGGAGGGCTCGGTGGGGCGTATGGACACGCTCACGTCGTTCCTTTCCGTACGAGGAGGGTCGCCGGCGTGCGGCACATCAGTCTCAGATCGAGCCCGAGCGACCAGCCCCGGGCATACGCGACGTCCATGTCGAGCGCTTCGCGGAAGGTCGCGTGGGCGCGGGCGGTCACTTGCCACAGGCCGGTGATGCCGGCCGGAACCAGGAACCGGTCGAAATGGTGCGGCAGGAAGTTCTCGGTCTCGTACGGGATGCACGGTCGCGGACCGACCAGGCTCATGTCGCCGCGCAAGACGTTCCACAGCTGCGGTAGCTCGTCGAGGCTCGTCTTGCGCAGCCAGTGTCCGCTGGGCGTGATCGCGTCGGCCTGGTCGAGCTTGAAGATCCCGTTGCGGTCCTGGGCCCTGTCCGGGTCCATCGTTTGGGCGATGTACGCGCGGTGCTCGTCGGGGCTGGTATTGACGTACATCGTGCGGAACTTGAGCGTGGTGAACGGCTCGCCGTGCAGCCCGAGACGCGTCTGACGGAACAGGATCGGCCCGGGCGAGTCACGCCGCACCCGCCAGGCGATCACGGCCATGAGCGGTGCCAGCACGACGAGCGCCGCGGCGCTCACGACGATGTCGATCACGCGCTTGATCACCATCGACGAGGGGGCCATCTTGACCGGCGGCAGCGCGAGGATCGGCAGGCCTTCGACCGTGTCGATCCGCACCGTGGCCGGGAGCAGCTCGAACAGGCGCGGCACGATGTCGATCTGCACGCGCTCGTCGCCCAGGCTGCGGATGACCTGCATGGTCTGCTGCGGGGTGTCGTTGGAGAACGCGACGATCACCCGTTCGATGTCGAGCGCCCGGACGACCTGGGCGAGTTCGGACGGCGTCCCGAGCAGCCGCAGCCCTTCGAGACCAGTGCGCCGGGGCTTGGGGTCGTTGTCCACGAATCCGACGAGGTTCAGGCCGTACTCGGGATGCATCAGCAGCTTGCGTGCGACGCGCTGGCCGATGTCGCCCGCGCCGATGATGATCGTGTTCTGCTGGTAGATCAGGCTGTGGCGGCAGATGCGGCGCGCAACGACGCGCAGCGTGATGATGAACAGCGCCGCCAGCAGCCACACGGTCACGGTGCGGGCGATGGTCGGATCGGCGACGCCGGTCAGCTGCACGAACGCGTACAGCGTCCAGGTGCCGATCGTGGTCACGTGCAGCACCCCGACGATGTCGTCGCTGGTCGCGTGGTACGCGCGCTCGCCGTCCTGGTCGTACAGGCCGTACAGCTTGCCGACCAGGATCCAGGCCGGGATCGACGCGAACACGACGACGGTGGCGAGCGCGGTGTGGCCGGGGACCGATTGGTTGAAGACCACGAACATGACCAGCTGTGCCGTCAGGAACGCCGCCAGCAGGCCCGTCACGTCCGCGATGACCAGTGCACGGCGCACGAGCCAGCCGCGATGCCGGAGTTTGGCAGCGTTTCGGCGGTGCGCCAGGATCTCGAGTGTCCGCGGATCCGCGGTCAGCGGTCCGGCACCGACGGGCGTGCCCGGCGGGGCGTCGGCCGCGCGCTGCGGCGCGGGGTCGGGTCGGTGCTCGGCGTGCGGTTCGTTGTGCGGCACGATCACCGTCCCGGCGGCGTGGCGCCGCGGCCGGTCGAGGTCATTAGGCTCGGGTCGGGGGCGCCCGGGCGGGCGGCGAGCCGGCGGGCCGGGACACCGGCGACGGTGGCGCCGGCCGGCACGTCGCGCGTGACCACCGCACCTGCGCCGATCCGCGCGCCGGCCCCGATCCTGACGCCGCCGAGGATCACCGCACCGGTGCCGATGCTCGCGTCATCCTCGACGACGGTCGCCAGGAGCTCCCAGTCGGACTCGGCGAGCAGCTCGCCGTCGACCAAGGCGGCGCGTGGGGTCTTGTCGTTGACGAACATCGCCCCGTGCCCGACGAAGACGCGGTCGCCGATCGTGACGCCGTCGCAGATGAATGCGTGGCTCTGGACCTTGCAGGACGCGCCGATCCGCGCGCCCCGCTGGATCTCGACGAACGTGCCGACCTGGGTCCGGTCGCCGATCACGCACCCGTACAGGTTTGTGAACGAGTAGACGACCACGCCGTCGCCGAACTCGACGTCGCGAATCAGCCGGTACGGGGCGTCGTTGGCCGGGCCCATCAGAGCGCACCCCGCACC
This sequence comes from uncultured Thermoleophilia bacterium, assembly GCA_963773325.1. GTDB lineage: Bacteria > Actinomycetota > Thermoleophilia > Miltoncostaeales > Miltoncostaeaceae > CAITWD01. The sequence goes on from CAVZAI010000002.1 coordinate 829,129, forward strand.
GCGTCGCAGACCGCATCGAGTTGGGCCGCCGTGATGCCCGGGAACATCGGCAGGCTGACCATCTCGCGGGCACAACGCTCCGTGACCGGAAACTCGCCGTCGCGCCCGAGATGCCGGTACGCCTGGGTCCGGTGCACGGGGATCGGGTAGTGACGGCCGGTCGCGATGCCCCGCTCGGCAAGCGCGGCGCACAGCGCCTCGGGGTCCGCGACCCGGACCACGTACAGGTGCCAGACCGGATTCGATCCGTCCGGCACGAACGGCAGGACGATGTCGTCGAGGTCGGCGAGCGCCTCGCGGTAGTAGGCGGCGGCGGCACGCCGCTCGTGCGTCCACTGCTCGACGAACCGGAGCTTGTGGAGCAGCACCACGGCCTGGAACGCGTCGAGGCGCGCGGTGTACCCCTCGAAGGCGTGATGGTACTTCGCGTACTGGCCGTGCTCGCGAAGTGCCCTGACGACGCGCGCCTGGTCGGGATCGTTCGTGCACCACGCGCCGCCGTCGCCGAACGCGCCGAGGTTCTTGCCGGGATAGAAGCTGAACGCCGCGCCGTCGAGTGCCGCCCCGGCGCGGACCCCGTCACGGGTCGCGCCATGCGCCTGGCAGGCGTCCTCGACGACGCGCAGCCCGTGCCGCGCCGCGATCCGCGTGGCGGTGCGGGTGTCCGCCATCTGCCCGTACAGGTGCACGAGCATCAGCGCGCCGGTGCGCTCGCCGACGACGCTCTCCGCCGCGTCGAGGTCGATCGTGTAATCGTCCGCGTGCACGTCGACCAGCCGCGGGGTGAGTCCGGCCTGGCGGATCGCCTCGACGGTCGCGACGAACGTGTTGGCGGGGCAGATGACTTCTGCGCCGGGCTCGAGCCCGAGCGCCAGCAGCCCGAGCCGCAACGCGTCGGTGCCGCTGGCGACACCGACCGCGAACGCCGCACCGACCCAGACCCCGAAGGCTTCCTCGAAGGTGCCGCACACGGAACCGTTGATGAACGCGTTCGCGTCGCACAGAGCACCGAAGTCGGACAGCACCGCGTCGCGGACCGCACGCGTCTGCGGCGACAGGTCCAGAAACGGGACGCTCAGCCCCGGGTGGGCTGCCGTGTTCGAGTTCACGCTGGGCCTCGCGAGTCGGTCATGCCGTGGTCTTCAGGGTCTGGTGGACAAAGGCCGCGTAGGGGTTCGCGGGCGTTCCGGAGTAGGACGAGATCAGCGAGCCGCAGGTGCCCCAGGTGTCCCATGTCCACGCGGCCCAGGAGACGTTGTGGCTGGCGGCCCAGCCCAGGATGGTCCGCACCGCCCCTGACGAGCACTGGCGCCCGTCGACCGACTCGCCGAGCTCGCCGAACAGGAGCGGGACACGACGTGCCACGGGCAGCATCGTCCGGTTGAAGCAGGCGGTCGTGGAGCACACCTGGCCGCCATAGACGTGCGCTTCGGCGACGAGCTGGTGGCGCGGGTCGCGCGGCTCGTTGGCGAGCCAGCCGGACAGGTCGTTCGCCCACGCGACCCCGGGGACCGCGATCACCCCGCCGAACCCCGCGGCACGGATCAGGCGCACGGCCTGTTTGGAGCCGGCGGATCGGTACGGCGCGTTGACCGGTCCGTAGGTCCCACCGCACACCCCGCCATTGGCAAAGCACGACGCGCCGACGGCCGGCTCCCCCCACACCCCGAGGATGACGTTGGGATTGCCTCGGAAGGTGCGCGCGAGGCTGGTCCAGACCGCCGGCGAGTGATCGGCGTCTGGCGCCGCGGACTGATACGTCGCGCGGTAGCGGCCCGGTGCGGCCCACATCAACGACACTTCGGGCGTGATGCCGACCCGCTGGAGCTTGGCGACGTAGGCGACGATCGCCGCCCGGTAGGCGGGGCCCGAATCGGCCCGTGGGACGCCGTTGATGCCCAGCCAGCAGTCCTCGTTGATCGGGACCCGCACGAGCGTTGCGCCCCAGGAGCGGATCGCGCGGACCGACGCGGCAGTGCTCGGGCCGTCGAAGATGCCGTAGCCGTGGACGCAGGTGTATTCGGTCCCCGACCGGTTGACGCCGCGCAACACGACGGGCTGCCCGGCGGCGTTCTCGAGACGGTTGCCTTGGACGTGCAGCCCGGCAGCCCGGGTCGCGACCACCCGCGCCGCCGGTCCGGGTGGGGGCGCGATGACCGTGGTGCTCCCGCCGGTGTGGTGCGTGGCGCCGCCGCTCAGCAGGCGCGCGACCCCGATCCCCGCGAACGCGGCCACGACCAGCGCGGCGATGACCAGCAGGCGTCTCATGCGGTGAACCGGTAGAGGATCTCGCCGGCCGCGCGACAGACGATGTCAGGTGAGCGCCGGATCACGGCCCTGGCGACGTTTGGCGCGGCCGAGCCGCCGCGCGTGGCCGGCACGTCGGCAAGCAGCGTGTAGACAAGCGGTGCCTCGACGGCGCCCCAGGACGCCTTGAAGCTGCGCAGGCCCGCGTCGGTCGTGTCGCTGCGACCGAAGTCGAACGTGCGGTACCCTCGGTCGGCCGCGTCGCGGATCGCATGCCAGAACAGCGCGTGGTTCGGCCGGTGTTGCCACGCCTCGGCGAGCGACGCGCCGTACTTGTAGGTGACGCTGCGCGATCCGTGCAGCAGCACCATCCCTGCGATGGCGGCATCGTCGCGCTCGGCGAGCAGCAGCTCGCCGTGACCGGGTGCGATCAGTTCCAGCCAGATCGCGTCGAAGAACCGGCGCGGCTGGGACGGCACGCCCAGCCGTCGCCGCGTGGAGACGTGCAGCGCGAAGTACGTGCGCATGTCATCGAGGCGGGTCGCCACGCGCACACGCACGCCGTCGCGCTCCGCGCGGCGGATCGATCGCCGCACCTGCGACGGGTGCAATCCGGCCCACAGCGTATCGTGATCGGCCAGCGCCAGCGCGTGCGTCACCCCCGCGGGGCGCTGCTGGCCGCGCGCCAGCGCGTCGCGGATCGCAAAGCGGCCGATGCCGGCGGCGCGGCGCGCGTCCTCGAGCGCGTCGAAGAGCACGCCGAGCGGCGTGTCGGCAGCGACCAGCGGCGGGCAGATGTCGGTGAACGGCAGGCTCGACCAGCGGCGCTGCCGCCGGCCGGTCGCGATGACGGGGATGCCGCCGCGGATCCGATCGTGCTGATCGACGAGCACCAGGCAGAACGCGTCGAACCGGTACACCCGCCCGATCATCGCCGCCCACGCCGGATGGTGGTACGCGAGCGCGCCCGGGTGCTCGTCGACGAACCGCTGCCACGCCGGATCGCCCACGCTCAACCGGCGGACGCGCATGGGTGCCGCGACACCCGCGTTGGTGGATGGCCTAGATGTCGTCGACATCCTGCACCAGCCCGCCGGCGACCGGCGTCGGTCCGTCGGTCTCGTCCGCCCAGGAATCCTCGTCCCGCGGCAGGGCCACGCCGGACGGTCCACGCCACGAGCGCAGCCGCCGCCGCCCGACGATGCCGACCAGCATCGGGATCTCGGTCACACCCGGCCACGGGTCGTCCCGGACGAAGACGGCCGATTCGCGTGGGCCCCGCCAGGTGTGCAGGTACTCGCCGACGCCGAGCCTGCCCGCGCCGATCTCCCGCAGCGCGGTCGGCAGATCGGTGGTCAGCCGTGACCACCGGACGTCGGTCCGCATCTCGGTCGCCGGCACCGGCTCGCCGAGGGCCAGGCACCGGGCGAGGTACGGGAAGTCGACGCCGGCGCGCTGACAGAGGCTGTGCCACCCCCACACGCGCGGGTTGATGTCCAGCAGCTTCAGGCTGCGCGTGTCCGGGTCGCGCTTGAACTCGACCTCGACCAGGCCGGCAAAGCGCAGATCGCGCAGGATCCGCTCGGCGATGGCGCGCACTTCCGGCTCAGCGACGGTCTCGACGAACGTCGACGCACGACCGAAATCGGCCGGATGCTGGCGCGTGCGTCGCGCCACGACCCACGCGACCGGCTCGCCGTCATCGCAGAGGGCCGCGTAGGAGAACTGCATGTCGCCCCCGCCCGGCACGAGTTCCTGGATCAGCAGCTCGCTGGGGTCGATCAGCGTGGCCAGGTGCGCGAACCGATCGCGCAGGTCGGACGGCGAGTCGGCCCGCCACGCCTTCGTGGACGTGACCTGGCTGATCGCCGGTTTGACGCACACCGGGTAGCGGTCGGGCATCTGCGCGGCGTCGACGGCGGTCTCGGCGATCCAGGTCTGGGGCTGATCGACGCCGAGTCGCGCCGCGAGGGCGACCATCCGCCGCTTGTCGTATGCGATGCGCAGGGTGCGCCACGGCGGCGTCGTGAAGGTGAACCGCGCGCTGAGCGCCGCCCGATGCATCGCGACGAGCCGGGCGGTGCGGTTCGACGTGGGAAACAGCGTCCACCCGTCGAGCGCGTGTGCAGCGGCGAGATCGAGCAGGAACGCGGTGCGCTCGAGGTCCGTCGCGCCGGTCAGGTCGGCCCGCGCCGTGGCGAACCGGCTTCGCGAGGCGAGCGTGTCGTCGCCGTCACGCAGCACCCAGACCGGGATGCCGCGACGACCGAGGCTCCGGACAACGGCCAGCCCCCGGTAGTCGGCGCCGATTACCACCGCGCCGGGCAGCCGCCACGGGGCCGAGTGCGCCCTCATGGTCGGTTACCGCGCCCGGCTGCGTGCGCCGGCGGTCCTGATCGCGCGCGCCAGGGTGGGCGCCGCGAACTCGGATCCGGCGACGAACCGCATCAGCGGGCCGTAGCTCCACGCGCTGGGAGCGCCGATCACGTAGAGGCCCGGCAGCGTCGTCTCGAACCCGGTCGACAGGACCGGGTAGCCGTCGACCTGCCGGACGCGGCGGAGGATCGCGGCGGGCAGGAAGGGGTACTTCGCGATGTCGACGCGGTAGCCGGTGGCCATCAGCACGTGGTCGGCCTCACGGCGCGACCCGTCGTCCAGGGTGACCTCGACGCGGCCGGTGCGGACCTGCGCCGCGGCGATGGTCCGGCCGAGGTTGATCGGCACGTCTCGGACCCGGTCGGTCAGCCACGCGGCACCGGCCGGACGAAGCGACCGGACGCTGAACCGATCCTGGGTGCGGCGTGGCAGCGACCGGAACACCCGCGGCGCGCTGACCAGGCGGCTGACGCCCGCGGGTCCGACCTCCGCCGGCGCGAACGCGGCCTTGGTGATCGGCCCCAGCTTGTGGATGATCGGCGCGCGGCGCAGGAAGAAGATCCGCTGCTCGCGGACGACCATCTCGACGCTTGCCCCGCCCTCCTTCAGGAGCGCGGCGGACTCCAGCGCCGACTGGCCGCCACCGACGACGAGCACGCGCTTGCCGGCAAACACTCCAAGATCGTGATGCTCGCTGGCGTGCGTCGCGTGTTCGGCGTCGAGACCGTCGAAGACCGGCGGACGATCCGCGAACGGCGCGATGCCGCCCGCAACCACGACGCGTCGCGCGGTCGTCGTGTCGCCGTCCTGGAGCCGCAGCACGTACCCCGCCGGGCTCGTTTCGATCGCCTGCACGAATCGTTCGTCGGGAGCCGTCGCCAGCCCCGCCGCGAACCAGCGTCCGTAGGCCACGAAGTCGCTCAGCGGCACCGGCCGGGTCACCAGGCGGCCCGTCGCGCGCTGGTAGGCGTCGAGGGTTCGGGTGTCGTCGGGGTTGCCGATGGTCGAGGCGACGTACGGCGAGCGCAGCCGCATCCCACGCGGCATCTGCTCGTCCCAGAAGCTCATCGGACGCCCGAAGACCCGGACCTCGAGGCCGTCGGTTGGTGCGAGGTGTGCCGCGGCGGCGAGCCCGTACGGGCCGGCGCCGACGATCGCGACGTCGCAGTCAACCGACGTTGTGCCGCTCCGGGAAGCCGTGTTGCAACGAAGGGTCGACGGTACGCGCATTGCGCCTAGCGTCTTACAGCCGCGCCCATCCGGCTACTGTCCATAGGGACGGGTATCCTCGCCGAGCCTGGCCAGGCGGCTAAACGTCGTCACCGTTTGAACTGTCCATTTGGACGGGGGCGCGCGAGGCATCCTGGCCGGGAGGTCAGGCGAGCGAGCGACGCCGGGCGACTCCGCCTGGCGCCGGCACGAATCGCGTCCCGATGCACCGCCCGGGGCCCCCCCAAACGAACGGCCTGCGCAGCGCGGGGCCGGCCGGCAGGATCTCGCGCGATCGGCCCGCGCCTGGCCGCGCAGCGCGTCACGCCGAGGCCGCGCCGGGTCGCGTCCGATGACCGCCCCGACGACGTCGCTCCGGCCGCGTGAGTTTACGTCATATTTACATGATATCCGGCACTTTTTTGGACCCCCGTGACCGCGGAGACGCACCAGTGCAGGGACATCGGACGAACGGCGCAACCTGCCGGCGGGCGGGCGGAGTCCGCGGTCCGCGCGCGCGGCGAGCCTCCACTTAGGTTCCCCCCCCCGAATGCGGGGGGCGGCCGCTACGTTGGCCTAGGCCGCCGCCGCGCGAGCCCCGCGGCACGCACCGCACACCGATACGTCGGCGCACGGCCCGTCGGGTCGCGGCTCGAGCACGTCGCCGAGTCGCCCGGCGCGAGCCGCAACACCGGTCCGGGTACGGCGCCGACCGATCCGGACTGTCGACATGCCGAACGCAGTGCCCGGACGCTCGGCTACGCGCCGACGGCCGCGATGCGCGGCGCCGACGGCGCAAACAACGCGTCGTACACCGCCAGGTACTCGCCCTTCTGGGTCGACCAGCCATAGCGATCCGCGGCGGCATCGGCGTTGGCGACGAGCTCGCGCACGCGGGCCGGATCGTCGGCAAGCCGCACCAGCGCGTCCGCCAGGCTTCGCGCGTTCCCCGCCTCGTAGTACTCGAGGGCGGTGCCGTCGCAGAGCGCTTCGAGCGCATCCAGACGGCTCGCGATCACCGGCAAGCGATGGATCCAGTAGTCGCTCATCTTGTTGGTCGTCACGAGGTTCGAGTACGGCGAGGATTTCTGGGCGATGACGCCGACGGTCGCGTCGTGCAGCAGGTCGTTCATCCGTGCGCTGTCGACCCACCCTTCGAACCGGGTGATGTCGCCGACCCCGAGTCGCCGCGCGAGCGCAAGCACCTCGGCCACATACGATCCGCGACCGGTGAACACGACCTCGAGGTTCGGGATCCGGTCCCGGACCAGCGCCGCCGCCTCGACGATCGTGTCCTGTCCGTAACGGTCCTCGATCGTCCCGTGGCAGATGACGCTGAACCGGTCGCCGCGCGGTGGCGCGTCGGAGGGTGTCCACCCGGCCAGCAGCGTCGACCGGTCCGTCCCATTGAGGACGACACTGATCCGCGACGCGTCGGCGCCGCGTTCGGCATAGCGGGCGCGCAGCTGCGGGGTGACGGTCACGGCGTGGTCGGCGAACCGAAGCGCCGCCTGCTCGAATCGGACCATGAGCCTGGTGATCCGCGGCGAGGCGAAGATGGTCTGGGCGAGTTCCGGGGTTGGCTCGTTCATGTAGGCGACGACCTTTGCACCGGTGAGCTTCGCGAACGCCGCGCAGAACACCAGGAAGTCCGGCATCGAGTTGACCTGCACGACGCGGTACCGCCGCCGTAGACACCGTCCGGTCACCGCCAGGGCGGCCGCCGCAAAGAATGCCCCGTAGCCGACGACGTATCCGGCCTTGGAGGATTTGGTGATCCCGACGGGCAGGCTCGTCACCCGCACGCCGTTGACCGTGACGTGTCGCGGCCGCCCGCCGCGCCGCATACACAGCACCTCGACCTCGTAGCCCGCACCCATGAGCGCTTCGGCCTGTCGGCGGACCGGCATCTCGTACAGGTCCGTCTGGCGGACGATCAGGACGCGAGGGCGCGCGGGCTGACGGCGAGAGAACGCGAGCATGCGGCGGCTACTCCTTGGGGGCGAGCAGGACGGCCGGGGCGGGCGCGGCCGGGGCCGCCGGAATCCGGCGCAGCGTCTCGAGCAGGCCGCGTGCGGCGACGTCCCACGCGTAGCGCTCGACGGCGAGCGCACGCCCGCGCGTGCCCAGCCGGGCGCCCAGGGTCTCGTCGCACAGCAACCGTACCGTCGCCGCGGCGAGGTCGTCGGGCGTGTCGGCGATCAGCAGGTGCTCGCCGTCGATGACGTCGAGCCCCTCGCAGCCGAGCGTGGTGGCGACGATCGGCCGGCCCATCGCGAGCGCCTCGACGACCTTCAGCCGCGTGCCGCCGCCCATCCTGACCGGGATGACGATCACCGCGGCGCGGCCAAGCAACGCGGCGACGCTCGCCACCTCGCCGGTGGTCGTCACACCGTCGCGCTCCAGGCGCCGGCGATCGGCTGCCGACCCGCGGCCCACGATGAGCAGCCGCGCGTCCGGCGCCGCCGAGCGCACGCGTGGCCAGACCGCATCGACCAGCCACCGCGCGGCGTCCAGGTTCGGTCGGTAGTCGAGGACGCCGTTGAAGACCACCAGCCCGTGCTCGGTCGTGGTGCCGGCCGTTGGCGCGAACGCCTCGACGTCGACGCCGTTCGGAACGACCACCACACGCCCGCTGGGGTGCTCGGCTCGGATCAGCGCGGCTTCGCGTTTGGACGTCACGAGGGTGGTCTGCGCGGACCGCCACGCGGCCTGCTCCACGGCACGCAGCCGCCGCGCCTCGCGGGTGTGAAACACCCGGCGCACGGGAGACGCCTCACCTCGAGCGAGGCGTTGCGCGACCTCGTACTCGATGTTGTGCTCGTCGAGAATCACCGGCAAGGAGTCGGGGACGGGCAGGCTCGCCAGCGCGCTCGACTCGAGCATGACCACGCTCACGTGCCCGTCGCGGGCGATCCGCCGCGCGGCCTCGGCCAGTTGCGGCGTCGTGACGCTGGACGTCGTCCAAGGCGTCCCGGTGACGATGCAATGCAGCTGTCCGACGCGCTTCGCCGCGCGCGCGGGCGGGACGAACGGCACCGTCTCGAGCCGGAGTCCCCGCGGCAGGGGCGGCGGGGGGGGCGCGGCACTCGGCTGCGCGTAGGCGAGGACGGTGACCTCGTGCTCGGCCGCGGCGGCCTGCGCGAGGTTCCACACCCGAGCCTGGAAGCCACTGCGCACCGGATAGGGCATCTGGGCGCTGATGATCAGCAGGTGGTGACGGCCGGACGTCACTGCGGATCGACCATCCGGATCGACGCGGTGTCCTGCGCGGGGCCCTCAATCCGCCAACCGTCGGCCGTCCCGACGATCCGCGACGCGGCGCGGGCCCGCCACCACGCCGCCGCATCGCGTGGCAGCGCGCACCACGGGGCGTCCCGCAGGGCGGCGTCGAGGAACCGCTCGTAGGCGCCGACACGGACCGGGTCGAGCATGTAGTCGGGGTGGGTGATCATGAGGCACAGCCCGCCCGCATTGCGCAGCGCGCCCGCCTTTTCGCGCCACGCGGTCTCGTCGGTCTGGCCAAGGATCTCGAACAGCGTGTGGTCCTGGGGCATCGTGATGGGAAGCTCGACCATGTCCTGGTTGAAGAACGGCAGGATCGAGCAGCACCCGCCAGGCTGCGGCTCGTAGGGATCCGTGTCGGGGTAGGACGAGTCGTATGTGAACCCGAGCGTCGGCATCCACTCGTAGACACGGTGCGTGGCGGGAGAGCGAAAGCCGACCGCCCCCCAGGCCGTCGCCGCGGCGCGCATCCCGGGCAGTCGGTTGGTCAGCGTCGCGAACGATTCGAGGTCGCGCCCGTCGTGACGGAGTCCGTGGACCCCGATCTCAAAGCCGTCGTTGGTCAGACGCTCGATCACGCCGTGATCGACCCGGTACCGCTGGGGTACGAAGTTCCAGCTCGAGCGCAGGCCGAGTCGCCGCTCGAGATCGGTGAGGATCGCCACTGCGTCGTGGCCGGTTTGCGTCTCCACGTCGTGCGTCAGGACCAGCGCCCAATCATGTGGCGCCGGCCAGGGAGCGATCGCGGGCAAGGGCCGCCCGGCGACGCGTGCACAGAGCTGCCCGACGAGGGCGTCGAGCCGCATCGCGGAGGCGTCGAACGGGTATCCGGGAAACCGCGAGCGCCCCTGGAAGTGGCGGAGGCGGCGGCGCAGCCAGAGCTGCGTCCCGCGCGGCATCAGCGGCCGCGCGGCGTAGTAGGCACGCCTCGCCGCGCGCCGGAGCGTGGGTCGCCGGCCCCCGCCCGCGTAGGCGTGGTAGCGCTCCGACTCGAGGCTCCGCACCGCATCGTCAGGATCGAACGGCAGGAACACGCTGCCGTCGGCGCTACTCCACGACGAGCCGACGGCCCGGCCGCTGGCGTCGCAGACCGGTAGGTCGCGATTCCAGACGCGCCCCGAGTCGCGCAGCAACGCCCGCGCCGCCTCGTCGCGCATGATCGACGCGTACACCGGCAACCGGCCGAAGCTGAACGCACCGGTGCGTGCGGACTCGCTGGCGATCGTGCGGGGGAAACTCAACGTCGGCCCATCGCCCGAATCCGCCGGCGCGACGACAACGAGGCCCGTGCACTCGAATGGCGGTGGCGGCCCGGTGCCGAGCACCGTGTATGGGACGCGAAGGCGCTCAAGCGCCGCGACGGGCTGCGTCGCGACGAGGACACCTGCGCCGATCGACGCGGCCGTGTCGGTCATGTCCGGTCTCCGGTGCCGGCGTTGCGCGGTCGCCCGGGCCAGTCGGTGAGGGCGTGAATGCTGGCGACCGAGGGCGGCCGCGGGGACGCGGGTGTCCTTGGCGGGTGGGCGGGGGTGCGGGACGCGGGAGCCGCGGCGGGAACCATGCGCTTCAGCCCGCGGACGAGCTGCCGCGGAGCGTCGCCGACATGCGCGGTGCACGACGTGCCGCGTCGTCGGACACGATCGCGGCAAAGGCGACCGCGACCAGGCCGAACCCGGCGATCTCCGACGCCATCTTGACGGCGACCTTGATCTCATACGGCCATGAACCGGCGGCGATCCCGAGGTGCCGCAACGCGACCGGAACCCCGACGTGCAGCACGAACGACAGGACCAGCAGCCCTGCGCCGATCCGCAGCAGACGCACGACGGGCGCGGGCTGTTCGCGCGCGGACAGCCACAACCCGACCAGGATCAGCAGCAGGACCGGCAGGACCAGCAGCAGCCCGTCCCGCGTCTGCGGCACCTCGAGGACGCTGAGCAGCGCATAGGCTGCGAGCGCCGCGCCGCAGATACCGGGCCAGCGCGGACGGCCGGCGCGGGCGGCGGCGATCCCCGCCACCGCGGCGATGACCACGATCAGCGTGCTCGCCACGCCGAAGACGCTCGAATCAAGGCCGGAATCGAATGCGCGGTTGCGAAGCCCGTACGCGCCCACGTCGATCAGATGCGTGGCGACTTGCGCGGCAACGATCGCAAGGATGGCGGCCACGCCCCAGATGCGCACTCCCCGACCCCGATCAGTGGGATGGTTCATGACCGGCCAGACGGAGGGTTCATACCCCCGATCTTCGCGGGAGCCATGGTCGGTGCAACCAACCAAAAGGCCAGGTTCGCCTCGCTCCCCGCCTGCGGCGCCCGCATAATGCGCATTCACGACCAGGCGCGACGGGCGCGACCGGCGCACGGTGCAGCTACCGGGGGCGCGCTCTGGCCGTCGCGGCCACGACCTGGCACCTCGCGGGCGCTCGGAGGGTGGGTCGCCGGACGCGCGACGCCCGTCTGCGCAACCGGCCGTCGTCGGGGCGAGTTCACCGCGGCGGCACGCCCGACGCACACGACCTCCGCGGGTCGGGGCCCGAGGCCCGCGTGATCACGGATGGGACGCCAGCCGCGACACGCCCGGCACCGTTCCGGCCGCCACCATCGCGTGCAGTGGCCCGCCCCGGAAGTAGTGGTTGAGGAAGGCGATGGTGACACGCTCGACGATGCCGAGCTGGGGCTGCTGGTAAGAATAGGGCGGAAGATGGCCGGCGCCGAACAGGGTAAGCAGGAATTTCGGGGCCGGCGCGCTGGCGAAGAACGCGTTGGTGGCCGCCGGCGGGTTGATGGTGTCGGCGGACCCTTGTGTCGCGAGGAGCGGCGCGGCGCCCCGGGGCACCCGAAAGCCCGACGCAAAGGGGATCTCGGCCCCGGACAGGATGACCGCGGCGCGTATGCGCGGATCGCGATACGGGCGGTCGTAGGCCGCCGCGAGGGCCGTGTCCCCGCCATCGGACTGACCCGCGACCGCGATACGCGATGGGTCGACCATGCCGAGCATCGGATTCGCCGACGCGCGCGATGCGGCCAGCATGCGCGTGATGACGAGCCGCATGTCGGCCGGTTGGTTGACCAGATCCGCCTCGTCCGGACCGCCCGGGGCATTGGGGTTCTCGCGCGGGAAGACCGGTGCTGCCACGACGTAGCCCGCGCGCGTCCACGCCTGCAGCAGCCGCGCATACAGCGACGGCGTGACGTCGAAGCCGTGGCCGAACACGATCAGCGGGAACGGCCCGAACCGCCGGGCGGCGGGCGCGTCGACGACGTCGGTCGCCGCGATCCGGCCGAGGGCCGGATAGCGCACCTCGACCACGAACGTCCGCCGCCTGATGGTGCCGTCCGGGAACCGTATGAACCGGGTCGGGTCGACCAAGCGCACCTTCCGGAAACCCACCGCAAACCGGGTCGGTCGTGGTGGCGCAGGCGACGGCACCCTGACCGGGACCGTAGTACGCACGGTGGTCTCCGTACGCGAGCCCGAACCGCCGCACCCCGCGAGCAGGGCGACCAGCGCAGCCGCCAGCACGACCACGCCGAGGCCGACCAGGCCCCGGGAACCCGAGACGCGCCGCCCGGGGCTCACGGGCGTCCCAGGGTCATGGCGCGCCGGTCCATCCGCGACGCGGTCCGTTGCGGGAACCCGCCGCGTGGTGCGCCGACGCGGTGATACGTGCGCGTGGCCCGCAGCGGCGGGACCAGGTCGGCTGGCAGACCCGCGCCTGAGGATTGACGTCGCACGGGCCTAGTAGCGCCCCGGCGACGACGGTCCCGCGAGCACGATCCGCGGGGCATCCGACGGCCGCAGCCACGCAAGGATGCGCACGAGCGTCTTCCGCGCGACCGCGACACACCCCGCCGTGGGCGACGCGGTGCCGACGTGCAGGAAGATGCCCGAGCCGAATGGACCGGCGGCCGGCACGTTGAAGTCGATGACCGCGAAATAGGCATACGGGGCCGTCTCGAGCCAGAGGCATTCGGTCGCTCCCCCGTAGGGGTTGTTGGCGCAGTCCGCGTTCGCCGAATGCTGGAACGTGTTGTACGTCGTGCCGGTCGCCGGGTTCTCATCCCAGTAGTCCCCGGGCACGAGACGGTGATATCGGTACGCCACCCCCGGGTTCGGCTTCGTGCCGAAGATTGTCGTCCCCAGCGCGTAGATGCCCTCGGGCGTCGTTCCGTCGCCCTCCCGCCGGCGGCGCGGCGGGCGCCAGCCGTTGTAGCCGACGCGGGCGCGCACGGGACCGAGTGCCTGCCGCCACGCCCCGTTGACCTGCTCGAACGCGCGAAGCGTCGCCACGCTGGTCCGCGACGATATCGATGTCACCACGATCACCTGCTTCGCACCAGCGACGCTCCTGAGCCCCATCGGCAGCCGCGCGGTACGTACCCGGGTCGCCGCCTGGGTCGGCGCGACGTTGGCGAGCACCACCAGCATGGCGGCAAGCGCTACCGCCTGCACCGACCGCTGCGCCCGCGAACGCCATGCACCCATGCCCACCCCAACGATTGTCCCGTCCACGAGCCGACGACTCTATCGGTCAGGGTTGCACCGGAGCGGCAAGATCGGTGGAGGACGTGGTCTGCCGGATCGTGCTGCGCCGCGGCGAACCGCGTCGGCCGGCGCCTAGACGGGGCTACCGAACGCGGCGACGAGGATCAGCGCCAGGAAACCGACGAGGAACACCACCACCGTGGCGATCGCGACAATCTGCGTCGCCCGCCGGTGGCGGGGATCGTCGAAGAACATCATCGTGCGGGCACGCTAACAGGTCGCGACCTCGCCCCCCCGCGGCGCGCGGCGCGCCACCTCCGGCGGGGGCATCGGGCGCCGCGGGCTCACTCGACCTCTCGACGGTCGTCCAGGATGCGCTCCAGGAGCCACTGGCCGCGTTCGCCGGCGAGCGCGAGCGATTCCACCTCGACCGGCGCCTGGGGGCGCTGCAGCCGGAGCCAGTCTCGCCCACCAGGCCCGGCGTGGAGCAGCCCGCTCAAGAAGAAGCCCTGCTCCCGGAGCGCAGTCACCGCCGCATCGCTCGGCGTGGTCAGGTCCACGTCGGCGTACAGGACGGCCGATTGGCGCGCGACCTCGCTGCGCAGCAGGCGCTGCAGCTCCCGCCGGTCGCCCAGCATCTCGCCGGAGACGCGCAGGCAGGCGGTGTCGTCCTCCTCGTCACGTGCGAACGCCGCCGTGACGGGGAGCGGCTGGGCACGCGGGTCCGCCTCACGGACCACGATGCCGACGTGCGCGGCCAGCGCGTGCAGCTCATCCGCATACCGGGTCGGGAACGCCAGGGGCCGTTCCGGGGCCTCACGCAGCGACCGACTCGCGACCAGGTTGGCGCCACGCTTCTGCGAGGCGTGGTCGGCGGCACGCTGGGCTTGCGCCATCGCCGCGGGCGACCCGCCCAGCATCAGCGCCGACTCGCGATAGCCGTGGTTGAGCTCCGCACGCTGGCTGTAGGGATGTGCGCAGGTCGCGCGCCCGAACAGCGCCGGCAGGCCCGCCGTGCGAGCGCGCGCGAGGGTGTGGTCGAACATCGGATCGAACAGTCCGAGCCCGCGCCAGGCGCGGTCGATCAGCGCGACCCCGCTCTCGGCGGCCTCATCCGGCGAGGTGACCATCACGGCGTGGTGGCCGATGACCGCTCCGTCCGCGCAGGCCACGGTGCTCAGCACCCGTCCGTCGCCCATCGCCTGCTCGATCCACACGGGGCGGTAGAAGTCACGATGGCGATAGCCCAACACATAGCCGTGCCAGAGGAGCTTGGCGATGGCCTCGGCGTCGGCGGGCTCCGCGTCGCGGATGACGACGTCATCGCGCGTCTGCGCCCGCCGCCCGCGGTCGGTGTCCGCGGCGCCGTCGGCCCCCCCGCCGACCATCGCGTCGGCGTGCGTGGCGACGAGATGGACGGCGATCCGCTTGCCATCGTCGGCGAGGTTGATCAGCCGCACGTCGCCAGCGAGCCGCGCCACCGGTGCGAGGCCCGCGGGGAGCGGCCCATCCGGGCCGCCGGCGCGCCGCATCGGCGCGCCCCAGTCGTGCAGGTTGATCCCGACCCCGTGCGGGTCGAGCTCGAGCTGCAGCTCGATGTCACCGCCGGGACGCCCCTCATAGGACTGCTCGACGCTGAAGTCCACCAGGCGCCGCACGATCTCGACGAGCCGCGCCGCTGCCGCGTCCGACAGGCCCGCCTCATGGGCGAACCGGGCTGCCACCGCGTCGGCGACCGCGGCGGCCGACGCGGACGCCGGCACGATGACTTCGACGCGTCCGAGCATTTGGCCGCCAACCTACCAGCCGTCCGGCGCCCCGTGCGATGGGCGCGATGCCGGTTCGGCAGCTCGGCGGGCATGTGATCTCGACGCGGACTGCCGCGCGAGCACGGCGCCTGCGGTCCGAATGGCGCTAGTGCGGGCCCCACCACTTGCGCTGGAAGGGCAGCCGCCACGTGCGCGGTGCGGTGAGCTCGTGGATGGCCTCGGGCCCCCAGGATTCCTGCGGAGAGCGGTGCACGTCGGGCGGGTGGTCGAGCAGCTGCTCCGAGACCTCCCAGAGGCGCTCGATCCCCTGGGCAGTGGCGAACAGGCTGCGGTCGCCAACCATCGCGTCGTAGATGAGCCGCTCGTACGCCTCGAGCAGCTCGACGTGCGCCTGATCCTCATACAGCGAGAACTGGAGGCTCTGCTTGGCCAAGCGCATCCCGCGACCCGGCCGCTTGCCGTAGAACGACAGCGAGAGCCGTGACGCCTCGGCGAGGTCGAAGGTGAGGTGGTCCGGGCCATAGTTCCCGATCCCCGACCCGGTCGGGAACATCGTCCTCGGCGGTTCCTTGAAGGCGATCGAGTTGATGCGCGCGCCCTCGGCCATGCGCTTGCCCGGATCAGGTGGAGCAGTCCGGGGAGCAGTTTGCGGCGCGCGAGATCCCCGGTCGCGCCGAACAGCACCACCTGCGGGTCCAAGGGCGGAATCGCGCTGATAGCGGCGTCATCGGGTTGCTGATCGTGCACATTGCGCACGCTAAATCCCGCGCGGCACGTGCGCGTTGGCCGCACGGCCAAATGATCGGACGCTCGGGTTCGCTGCCCCGTGCGCGCCGCGATCCGCCGTGACTCGCCCGGCGGGAGTCGCGGCGTTCGGCGACCGGCGTCCGGGCGACCCGCGGGCGCGGAGATCGCGGCGCCGCGCAGGTGCCGTACCGCCACGCCGGCCGGAGCCGGCGTGCAACGATGCCGTCATGACCCCCTCCCCGACCTTCCCCGCGTCCCAGCCGGTGCGGGACCTTGGCGACGGCGTGCGCATGCCGTCGCTGGGCCTCGGGGTCTGGCAGGTGCCGAGCGGCCGCGCGACCGAGCAGGCGGTCGCGTGGGCGCTCGAGGCCGGGTATCGCCACATCGATACGGCGGCGGCGTATCGCAACGAGCGGAGCGTCGGCATCGCGGTGCGCACCAGCGGCCTGCCGCGGGAAGAGGTGTTTGTCACCACCAAGTGGATGCCCGTCAGACCGAACCCGGCGCGCGAGCTCGCCCATAGCCTCGAGCGGCTCGGACTCGACTACGTCGACCTCTACCTCATCCACTGGCCCATGCCCTTCGCCGAGGGCCGCGGCTGGCGTGCCTTCGAGGAGCTGCGCGAGCGGGGCCTCGCCCGCGCGATCGGGGTGAGCAATTTCGGCATCGATCGGCTTGCACGGCTGGTGGCGGGCGCCAAGCGTCCGCCGGCGGTCAACCAGGTCCAGTTCAGCCCGGTGCACTTTCGGCAGCGCCTGCTCGAGTACTGCACCGGGCAGGGCATCGCCTTCGAGGCCTACAGCCCGCTCGATCGCGGTCGTGCCGTGACGCACCCGGTCATCGTCGAGATCGCGAGGCGGCTGGATCGCGATCCCGCCCAGGTGACCCTGCGCTGGGCGATCCAACACGGGGCCATCGTGATCCCCAAGTCGACCCACCGCGAGCGCATTCGGGCCAACGCCGCGATCTTCGACTTCGAGCTCAGCCCCAACGACATGCGTGCGGTCGACGCGCTGGACACCACCGGCGGCACCGGCACGGCGCACTGACCGCACGCTGCGCCGCCGCCGCGCAATCCGACCCGGGCGCCGGGGGCCGGATGCCGAAGTTCGCAAAACGTCGAGGTCGGTGGCGGAAATCTTCGACGCAGGGCCAACGTGAGCCGACACGGGTCCGGGCAATACTCGGCCGACACCGAGCGGCTTGAGCGGGTTGCCGGCCACGGCGCTCAAGTCGCTGCACGCACGGCCGATCGTGTGGTCAGATCGCCACAACAAAGGATCCTTCGGTGTTTGCCGTTACAGAGCCCGGCAGCATTCCCGTTGCGTACCCGAGATGGCTTGACTGGCGGGTCGAGCGCCGCGAGACCGCGACCGCCCCGCCGCTGCCGCTCGCCCCGGCCGGGACCTGCTTCTGCGCGACCTGCTGGGGTCAGGGAAGGATCTGGAGCGCTGCTCGCAACGGCGAAGGGCTGATCCCCCATCCCTGCCCGGTCTGCGACGGCCAGCGGGTCTGCCCGCAGCCGCCGCGTCACGCGCGGTAGGCGTTCAGGGCGCCAGTCCGCGGATCGGTCGTGGGCCTGCGTCCGCGGGGGGCGGGTCCTCCCATCCGACCAGCCGACCCGGCGATCGTTTCCGATCCACCGCGGCGGCGATTGCAGCGCGGACCCGGCCGCGGGGCTATTCTCGGTGTACGGACGAGGGAGGAACCGATGAGCACGCGCGCGGACAGACCCGACGACGACTACGACGATGAGCCGCCCGAGGCCGAACCCGACTTTGAACCGCTTCCCACGGTCGACGACGCCTACTCAGACGAGGCGAGCGATCCTGCGATGGCCCCGGTGATCGAGGCGGGCGGCGGCGTGGCCGAGGGCTTCGAGCAGTCGGAGGCCCTGCTGATCGACCACGCCACCAGCGAATGGGATGGCACCAACCGCATCCTGCGCGATGCCGGCGAGGCCGAGGATGAGGAGGACAAGGGCGTCTACGGCGAAGCCGACGAAGAGCACTCGAGCGAGCGGGAGAACGACTAGGGCGCGCCGATCCGGCAGGCTACGCCGTCTCGGACATCGCCTCCGGCGCCGCATCGTCGCTGCCGGGATGCGGTGCGGTAGCGATCACGACCGCCGCGGCGAGGGCGATACCGAGCGCGGCCAGGGCAACCACGACGTGCCATTCGGGCCGCGCGAGCCGCTCCTCCAGGAGCGCCGCGCCCAAGGCAACCGCCACCAGCGGGCTGGCGACCGACCCCGCCGCGACGGTCGGGGCGAGCTTGCCGGTCGCCAGCCCGAACTGCTGGAACACCACGCCGAGGACGGCGTAGATGCCCACGAGATAGAGCTTGGGATCGCTCAGCACGGCGCTGATGCCGCCGGTGTGCAGCTCGGCCAGGACCGGCTTCGCCATCACCGCTAGCAGGCCGGCCGTCGCGCCCGACACGGTGCCGTTGGCGGCGGCCTTGAACGACAGGCTGCCACGGTCGCCCATCAGCACGACCGCCGCGCAGAACCCGGTCACGACGAGTGTGGCGACAAACCATGCCGCGCTCGGCGCGTTGCTGCGCCCGTCGGCCGGGTCGCCGACCCGCGTGAACACCGACAGGCCGGCCACGATCACGATGGCCGCGATGACCTCCCGCCGGGTGACGTGCTGTTTGGTCAGCCAGACCCCGAGCGGCAACGCGAACACGAGCGTCATCGTGAGGAAGACCTGGACGATCGCGACCCGCCCGCGGTCAAGTGCGGCGGCCTGGAATGCCCACCCCACCACCATGACTCCGAACGCCATCAGCCAGACCGGTCGCCGGACCAACTGCAGCAACGATCGCGGGTTGCGCAGCGACACGTCGGGGACCTCGTAGGTCCCGCGCTGCTGCATCACCGTTGAGAGGGCGAACGCGAGTGCCGCGAGCAGTGCGAGAACTTCAGCGATGAGAGGATCCCCGTCGGGTCGCTATGGGCGCGCGCACCGTACGCGGCCCGGAAGCGACGGGCTGGTGGCGCGCACCGGCCCGGCTCGCGCACACTTTATCGGTGACCGCCGTCGGCGCCCGGGCACCCAGCGCCCACCGCGCACTCGCGGGCGCCGGGCGCATGGCCGGTGGCGCCTACACGAAGCGCACGGCCTGCTCGAACTCCAGGCGCGGCAGCCGGTCGAACCACGGGTGCTCGCCCGGCCTGCCGATGTTGACCACCAGCAGCGCGCGCCAACGGCCGTCCGGGAAGAACTCGGCATCGACCCCGGCGGCGTCGAAGCCCCCCATCGGCCCGGCGGCGAGCCCCACTGCCCTGACCGCCAGCAGGAAGTAACCGATCTGGAGCGTCGCGTTGAAGCGCGCGTGTGCGGCGCGTGCGGCGCCGTCGGCCGCGAAGTGCTCCCGCAGTTCCGGGCGCGCCGGGAACAGCTGCGGGACGTACTCGTGGAAGTCGAGGTCGGCGGCGAGGATCGCGACCGCCGGGGCCGACGCGGTCTTGGCCTTGTTGCCATCGCTCATGAGATCGACCAGCCGCGCCCGTGCGTCGGGCGAACTGACGAACAGCACGCGCAACGGGTTGGTGTTTGCGGCGGTCGGCGGGAACTTGGCCAGCTCCCAGATGGCGCGCAGCTGGTCGCTCGTGACCGGCTCGTCGGTGAACGTGTTCGCGCTGCGGGCGGCCGTGAACAGCAGGGCCTGCGCGGCCTCGTCGAGCGCGATCTGCTCGGCCACCGGTGGCGCGGGTGATTCGTCGTGGAGCATCTGTCAGGGACCCCCGGGGCGTCGTTGTGACGGGCAGGTGGGCCGCACCGCCTGCCACCGCGCCACGCCGGTCGGCGTGCGCGGGGCAGATTCATTGCGGACTCAACCTTCGCCCCTGAGCGTACAAGCTTGCGCGGTGCGGCGCCTCGGTGGCCGCTGGGCGCAGCGGGTGAGCCGTCCCCACGCGTTGCGGGCGTGCCGTTGGTAGCCTGCGGCGCAGGCGACCCCCGCAGGGGCCGTCGCGACAACCCCACGCGAGGTCGAACGCATGCCCGAGGGGCTCTCGCCCAGCGAGGTCGGCAAGGAACTCAGCGCCCATCGGGCGCACCATACGGCCGACGCCGAACACGATCGCCGGTCACGGACGCTGTCGATCGTCGAAGCCCTGCTGCTCTCGTTGGTCGCCGTGCTCGCCGCCTTCTCGGGATACGCGGCGGCCAAGTGGGGCACGGCCTCCTCGGTCCATCTTGCCACGGCATCGGCGCTGCGGACCAAGGCGAACCGGGCCGATCTCGAGGCCCTGCAGGTCCGGACGCTTGACTCGGTCTCGTTCAACGCCTGGTATTCCGCGTACGTCGCCGGGAACGCCAGCGCCCAGCAGCTGGCCGTACGGCGCCTGCGCCCCGGCTACCGGCCCGCCTTCAACGCGTGGCTGGCAACCGACCCGGCGCACAATCCGAAGTCCCCGCCCGGCCCCGCCTACATGCCGCAGTACGTGATCCCCGAGCAGGTCGCGGCCACCGCATACGACGCACAGGCCGATGTCGCCTTCGCCAAGGGCGCGGCCGCCGGCGACACCGGTGACCAGTACGTCCGCGACACCGTGTTCCTGGCGACGGTGCTCTTCCTGGTCGGCATCAGCAGCCACTTCCCCCTGCGGCAGGCGCGCTACGCCCTGATCGGCGTGGGCGCGCTGATCCTGGTGTTCAGCATCATCCAGCTGCTCGGGCTGCCCGGACCGCCCGGCGGCCTGTAGGCCCCGCCGGGCGTCCGACGGTGCGCGTCCAGACCGCGCGCGGGGCGGCGGGTTGCCCCCGCCGCCCGGACGCTCACGCCAGGAACGGCTCCAGCTCGCGCTCGATCTCGGGCGGGCCCAGCGGCTCGCCATCGTTGAGCCGTTCCACCAGGCCGGCAATCACCCTCTTGGCTTCCCGCTTCTGCTCGCCGCCGAGGAACCCGTCGAAGACGTGGTTCCCGGCCAGCGCGCGGCCGATCTCGTCGTCCTTGTTGTGGTCGCCGAGCTCGGTGAAGTACACGACGCGGTACTTGAGGTTGTAGTTGCTCTCCCGGTAGATCTCGAACATCACGCGGTCTTCGGGCCTCATTGACCTCCCCCGGCCGATGCGCCGGCCAGCTCTGCCCGCAGCTGCGCCTCGAGCTCCGCAAGACGGAGCTCGATCTGCTGACGCGAGCTGCGCTCGGTGACGAGATCTTCGCGGTAGCGCTGCAGGAAGTACCCGATCGTCTCCACGCGGATCTTGATCGAGCCGGTCGCCTTGTTCTCGTCGATGTCCTTGAAGCAGAAGTACGGCGTGCCGGACGACTGGACCGTCTCCTCGACGACCGTGTAGATCGGCGCGTCGTGGCCGCACTTGAACGACGAGAGCTCGAGCGCTACGAGATTCGGATGGCGCGACACGTACTTGGCGGCCCAGACCTTACGGCTGGTGTTCTCGGAGTAGGAGTTCTTCCAGACATCGCTGATGTCGAAGCCGTCCTGGATCCGGCCGGCCCGCACGTCGGCGCCGAACAGGCGCTCCATGAGGTCGTCGTCGATCGGCAGCGAGTCCTGGGTGAACACCGGATACCCGATCCGCTGGAACTCGGCGAAGATCTCGTGGTTGACGCCGGGGTCATTGTGGTATGGGCGCCCCAGGAGCACGATGCCGAGGCGATCCTCGGCCTCGAGCTGGTCGAGCACCTCGCGTGAGGCCCGGCGAATGCTGTTCTCGTAGGCCTCCAGGCAGCGATAGCCCTCATCGACCGCGCGTCGGTGCTCGGCCTGCGTGAGCCCGAGCAGCTCCGCCCAATCGTCGTAGAGCTGCTTCTCGCACAGGCGCGGATCGTCGATGTGGACGAAGGTGTTCTTGTACATCACGCCCATCTCCGCAAAGACGTCCCCCTCCTTCGTGAAGGCCGCCTTCACGGCCTCGGGGGTCGCCGTTACGGTCGGGCAGGCACGCTGGCCGAGCGTGCAGCTCAGATGCGAGTTCAGCGTGTCCATCATCGGGAAGAAGATGACGTCGAGCGGCTTCTTGTTGTGGTGCTTGTAGAGCAGGTTGTGGACGTGCGGGATGCCGATCTTGCTCGGAAAGCACGGATCGATCGCGCCCCGCTTGGCACCTTCCTTGTAGAGCTCTTCACTGGTGAAATCGGAGTAGACGATGTTCAGGGGCGGGATCCCCAGCGCCTCGAGCCAGCCGGCGAACAGCGGATTGGTCGAGTACGCGTTGAGCACCCGGGGAATGCCGATCCGCAGCGTGTCGCGCTTCGCGGCCGCCTCGTTGCGCCGGCGCTGGCCCGCCGTGAGGGCGCGCTTGGTCGGCGGGTCGGCGACGACCGGGGCCCCCGGGGAGCGAAACACGGCGGCGGCGGACAGCTCGGGGAAGTTCGGGTAGAGCTCCCGGTTCTGGTCCATGCCCTTCTTGATCACCCGCATCGCGTCGACGTCTTCGACGAGCCCCCGCTCGCACGAGTTGCCGACGATCAGGCGCTTGACGCCGGGCAGGATCTCGATCTTGCTCTCGCGCGGCTCGTCGGCGAGGTCCTCGCCGACGTTCACGTCGATGAACGTGCGCAGGCAGCGGTTCTTGCAGAAGTAGCAGCGCGTGTCCTCGCTGCGGTGCGAGGTGTAGGTGACTTCCTGGATGCGGTCGATCCCGATGAACTCGGTCCGGTGGCCGCGGCCGTAGAGGCGGCCCGCCTCGATCGCCGCCCCGATCGCCCCGGACTCCCCGCAGTGCGGGTGCACGGTGATCTTGGCCGCGACGTCCTTGCCGGCGAAGCGCTGCTCGATGAAGTCGACCTGCGACTTGACCGCCGCCAGGTTGTGCTGCGTGCCGCCCTGCAGGACGAAGTTCGTCCCCAGGGCCGCGAGGTTCGGCATCTGGGCCACGTAGAGCCAGATGTTCTTGGGCAGCACCGCGGCGAGCCCCGCCATGATCTCCTCGGGCTTCCAACCCTGCCGCTGGAAGTCCACGATGTCCGACTGCATGAACACGGCGCAGCCGTACCCGAAGGTCGGCATCGCCTCGGCGCCGAACGCGATGTCGGCGTACTGCCGCACGTCGTAGCCGAAGGTCTCCGCCGTGCTCTGCAGGAAGTAGCCGTTGCCGGCCGAGCACTGGGTGTTGAGCTTGAAGTCCTTGACTTGGCGGTTCTTGATGACGATCAGCTTGATGTCCTGGCCGCCGACGTCGACGATCACGTCCACGTCGGAGAAGAAATGCAGCGCGGACTCGGTGTGCGCCACCGTCTCCACGAGGGCGACATCGGCCCGCAGGACGTCTTTGAGGATGTCCTTGGCGTAGCCGGTGGTGCCGATCCCGAGCACTTCGAGGGTGGCACCGGCGTCCTCGACCTGCTCCTTGAGGGCGCCGAGGATGTCCTTGGTGTCTTCGATCGGATTGCCCTTGGAGAGCTGGTACGCCTTCACCAAGACGTTGCGGTCCTCGTCGAGGAGCGCCGCTTTGGTGGACGTCGATCCGCCGTCCAAGCCGACGAACCCGCGCACGACCTCGCCCGGCTCGAACGTCGCCGGGATGAACTTCGGGATCGTGTGGCGCTCCACGAAGCCGTCGAGCTCGTCGCGCGAATCCCAGAGCCCGCGACTGCCGGAGGCCTGCTTTTCTTCGAGACGCCCGACGTCGATGTAATGACGCAAGAGTTTGGTGCCGCGGTAGATCCCGATGCCCTCCTCTTCGTCGGTGCCGAATTCCACCGCGCCGAGGGCGGCGAAGTATTGGGCGTTGTCCGGCACCCAGATCAGATCACGGGGGTCGTCGCACTCCGGCAGCGGCGTCTTGCGCTCCTGCCAGATCTTGGGGATGTTCTCCTTCCAGGCCTCGACCATTCCGCGGATATAGGTGTTCGGACCGCCGAGGAGCAGCACGTGGGGCAGCAGGGTGTTGCCGCGGGTCAACACGGACAGGTTCTGGCCGATGATCGCGTCGAACAGCGATGCCATCAACTGGTCGGGCGGTACGCCCATCTTCTGCAGCGAGTTCACGTCCGTCTCGGCGAACACCCCGCACTTGCCGGCCACCGGATGGATCTTGATCCCGGCGTAGCCCATCTCCGAGAGCTGGTCGGCCGGGATCTGGAGCTTGGCGTTGATCTTGTCGATGACCGCGCCGGTGCCGCCGGCGCATTTGTCGTTCATCGACGGGATCTTCTTCTTCTTGCCGGTCTCGGGGTCTTCCTTGAACACGATGATCTTCGCGTCCTGGCCGCCGAGCTCGATGACGGACCCGCACTGCGGATAGAGCTTCTCGACCGCCAGACAGACCGCGTTGACTTCCTGGACGAACTTCGCGCCGATGCGCGGCGCGATGCCGCTCCCGCCCGAGCCGGTGATAAAGATCCGGAAACGATCAGGCGCGAGCGGGAAGTCGGTCTCGATCCGGGTCAGGAACTCGAGCACCTTCTCGGGCTGCTTGGTGTCGTGGCGCTGGTAGTCCCGCCAGAGGATCTCGTCGGTGGCCGGGTCGACGACGACGGCCTTGACCGTCGTCGAGCCGACGTCGAGCCCGACATACAGGCGCTCGTAGTCACGGAATCCTGCCGGGGCCGCCATCAGGCGACCCCGCGCGACACTGCGATCTTTCCGTGCGATTCCGCCTGGTGGAGGTCCGCCACGTGGACGAGGAAGTTCGCCGCCATCCCGATGCAGCCCTTGGTGTGCGGCACGCGGTACATCGCCGACTCGAGGTGGGGATGCTCCGCCGCGTATTCGCGCGCCTGCTCGAGCGTCATCCCGGTCTCGTCCTGAACCCGTTCGATCTCCTGGCGCGCCTTGACGCGGGCCTCGCCCAGCGCCATCTGCACGCGGCTGTGGGCATTGACCTCGCCCTCGCCAGAGGTCTCGATCGGCAGGAAGATCATGTCCTTGAACTGGTTGACCACCGCCGACTGGACGCCGTCGGATTGCGTTGAGGGCATGCAGCCGAACGGCTTGAGCGACAGGACCATGTGACACAGGTCACGGTTGGAGTAGTAGATGTTCTTCGCGACCTCGAGATGGCCCTCGCCACCGCCCGAGCGCGAGTTGTAGTACGGATGCCCGAGGCGCTGGAGCTCGTACTGGTCGGTGAGGTCGTGCGGGATCTCGTTGAGGGCCGCGCGCAGGCGCTGCCATTCGCGCCGGAACACGGCCTCGGCGAGCGTCAGCTTGGCGACCTTCCGCCGGGCTCGCAGTTCGTTGGCCATCCGCCGGTCCAGCCGCCAGGCGGGCGGCATCGCCTCGTCCTCGTCGGTGTGGCGGCGGTCCAGGATCATCTGCTTACCCTGGTGGATCAGGTACATGATCCAGGTGCCGACAGGCTCGACGACGACCTGGGCGCCCTCGCGCTCTAGGAAGGCGAACATGTTGTAGTTGCCGTCGCCCTCGGTGGTCTGCGCCCAGAACTCGCCCGTGATCTTGACGATCGGCCGGACGCGCGTCCGATCGAGTCGCACCCGCCCCAGGATCTCGCCCACGTCGGCAAACGCGTCGGTGTAGGTCTTGCCGACCAGCTGGTCCGCGAACAGGCCGGCCTTCTTGGTGACGTCCCCGAGCTTGCGGTCCGACAGCAGCCGGGCCACGGACGACTCCAGGGTGAAGGTGCGCTTGTCGCGCAGCACTTCGTAGAGGCGCTCCATGCCCTCGGCAAGCGCCACGTCGACGGCGCCCTCCTCGGCTTCGAACGGCCGTAGTTGGTACCCGACATCGTTGAGCAGGTCGCCCATGTTCATCGCGTTGAGAATCGCGAGGAAAAAGTCAAGGTTCATCTCGAGGCCCGCCTCGGCCCCGGACTGGTCCATCCCGCCGGCCTGTTGGAACAGGATGACGCGGAACCCGTCGAACCCCGAGTTCCGTAGGGCGAGCCGGTATTCGGCCTCGTACATGCCGAACCGGCACGGCCCGCATGCGCCTGCGGTGACGAAGATGTACTCGTCGAGGATTTGCTGTCGCGAGAGACCGCTGCGCTCGAGTTCCTGCAGGTACTTGACGAGGTTCCCGACCGTGAAGTACGTCGGGTTGCACTGGCCGTTGTTGCCGTACTCCTTGCCGAGCTGGAAGGCCGCGACATCGGGGACCGGCATCGGCGCGCACAGGTAGCCGAGGCCGGCCAGCCCGCCCTCAATCAACCGCTCATGCTTCCAGGTCAGGCCACCGAACAGCACGGTGGTGTGCGGACGCTGGTCACGGGTGAACGGGCGCTCGACCGGGCGCGCGAAGTGCTCGGGCTCCTGTGAGTCGAGTCCCATCTCCTGCTCGAGACGAGCCCGCTCCTGCTCGAGACGCTCGCGGATCAGCTCCTCAGTGGGCGGCAGCTGCGACGTGGTGGCGGTTGCGTTCCCTCGCTGCTCCATCGTTCCTCCTACGCGTCAGTGCGGGTCGCCGACCTCGAGACCGAGGGTGTGGTCGTGCGCCACGCGGGGGTGGACCGCCAGATCCCGTGACGTTCCGGGAGCCGCGGCTGTCGGGGGATTGCCAGGGCAGCACACTGCCCAACTACTGACCTGCGGGTCCTCGGAGATACTGCCCCTGCGTGGGCGGCCCGTCTACGCGGCGAGCAGGCGCAGCGACGACTTGTGTGCGGGACAGTCGTCATCATGCCTGGACCGGAGAATACCGGGAAAGTCCTGCGCGATGCGCATCGGGTCGCATCGCCGGAACGGGCTGCGAACGCAAACTGGGCAACCTCCCGGCTGCGGGCGCCGTTGCGCGCGCGACCGCGGCCCGTCGCCGCACCCAATCCGCGGCGCGGCTCGGCGGCAGCTGCCGTCGGGCGGGCCTCATCTGCGGCGCATCTCCATCAATCGGCCAACCACGCCTTCCGGTAGGTCGAATAGATGCGAATCAATCTAGGACCGTCCGTGTCTGGCATCCACACCAATTTGTCACCAATCATCGAGACGATCCGCAAATTGCGCGGCTTTCCCGGCATGCGCCGCGGCGGCGGCCGGCCGGCCGCGCAGCGGCGCATGACCCGTCCTCGGCGCGCCCGCGAATCCTGTGGTCCTCCCGCGCGCCGGGCCCTCCTGCGGCCCCGGACAGCGCACACATCGGGACATGGGCAGGATTGGTGCGTTGACTATGTGACATTTTGCACTTACGGTTCGCCCCAAGCGCACCCGCCTACCGGACACACCCCCGTCCGCGCTGGTGGGTCGCCGAACACCCCCTTTTTAGGTCAACGGCTTGGGTCGCGCCGGGCCCTGTTTGGCCCTGACGCGCCTGCAGCCACACAGGATTGGAGCGACACATGTCGACACGAAGCCAACCCTCGCCCTGGAGCGGCTGGATCGCGTTCGCCGGCGTGGTCTTGTTCATCGTGGGCTGCGTCAACATCATTCAAGGTCTCGCGGCGCTGATTAAGCACACGGTCTATGTGCTGCCGAACTCGGGTCTGCTCGTGAGCACCAGCTACACCACGTGGGGATGGCTGCTGGTCATTTGGGGCATCATCATGGCCTGCGCCGCCTATGGGCTGTTCTCGGGCAGCGAGGTCGCCCGCTGGTTCGCAGTGATCGTCGTGGCCGTCAACCTGCTCGGCCAGTTCGCATGGTTCCCGGCATATCCGCTGTGGAGTCTCATCGTGATCGGCTTGGATGTCGCGGTGCTGTTTGCCCTCACGGCACGCTGGGACGAGGCGCAGGCAAGCCTGGGGCGCTGACGGCGGCACGACCCGCGCCGTTGATCGGACGGTCGAGGCTGGCCGGGGGCGTGACTCCCGGCCAGTCGCTGATCGCTCCGAGCGGACACGTGCTGCGCGGGTGGTTTTACACCGGGCGCCGACCGGGTAACGTTTCGGGTGTCCCGCGGATGGTCCGCCCGAGCCTCGGCTGGTGGATCGCATGGTCGCCGCGGTGTCCCCCGGATGTGAGCGAGGTCCCCCGTGGCGTTGTGTGCCGCAGACACAGCGAGCGTCGTCATGACCCAACCGCCGGTCCGAGTGCCGGCCGGCGCCGGGGCGTAGCGGCAGATGCGCGCGCTCGCCCGCTGGTGCATGGCGCACCGCCTCATGGTCGCCATCATCTGGGTGGTTGTCGCCGTGGGCGCGACCATCATCTCCCAGTCGGTCGGCCCGAGCTACGCGACCGTCTACACCCTGCCCGGCACCGAGACACAACGCGCGCACGATCTGCTCGCCAAGGAATTCCCGGCGCAAAGCGGTGACGTCGACCAGATCGTGTTCCACACCTCCCAGGGGACGATCGATTCACCGGCGGTCCAGGCGGCGATCGAACCGCTGCTCGCCCACGTCAGCTCGCTCCCGCACGTCGCGGCCGTCATCAGCCCCTACACCCAGCGCGGCGCCCTCCAGGTCTCGCGTGACCGCCGGACGGCGTTCGCGACGATCAACTACAACCAGCCGGCGAACCAGATGAGCTCCGCGACCGGCAAGCCGGTCCTGGCGGCCATCACGGCGATCCACGTCCCCGGCCTGCAGGTGGCCGCCGGCGGTCAGGTCATCGAGGCCGCGGAGGGGTTCAGCGTCGGTCCCGCGACCGCGGTCGGCGTCGTCGCCGCCCTGATTATCCTGCTGTTGACCTTCGGCTCGCTGACCGCGGCCGGACTGCCGCTGGTGACCGCCGGCCTGGCGCTGTTTACGGGCGTTGCCATGATCGCGTTCACCACGTACGTCGTCGACATGCCAAACGTGTCGACCGACCTGGCGCTGATGATCGGTCTCGGGGTCGGGATCGATTACTCGCTGTTCGTCGTCACGCGCTTCCGCGAGGAGTACATGGCCTCGGGTGACACCGAGAGCGCCGTGCTGAACGCGATGGATACCTCCGGACGTTCCGTGCTGCTTGCGGGGGTCACCGTGATCATCGCGCTGCTGGGCATGTTCGCGACCGGTGTCGCGTTCATGTACGGACTGGCGATCGCGGCGGTCATCGTGGTGTTGCTGACCGTCATCGCCGCCCTCACCCTGCTCCCGGCGCTGCTGTCCCGCTTCGGGCCCCGGCTCGCCCGCAAGGGCTGGATCCGGCGGCGGTTCGGCCGCACCCCGTCCGAACCGGCTCCGGCCGAGGCCGGGGCCGTGGCCGCGCCGGCGCTGTCCCACGGGTTCTGGCGCAACTGGAGCCACGTCGTCCGCGACCATCCGTGGCCCCTGGCGGTCGTCTCGCTGGCGATCATGCTGTTCCTGCTCGTCCCCCTAAACTCGCTGCGGCTCGACAGCAGCGACGCCGGCAACGATCCCGCCAACACCAGCACGCGCCAGTCGTTCGACATGCTCGCCCAGGGATTCGGGGCGGGCTTCAACGGGCCGCTGTCGATCGTCACCCAATTGCCGACCCAGGCCAGCCAGGCCGACCTGCCCGCGCTGCGGGCGCTGGTTGCCTCGACGCCCGGCATCGTCGCGGTGACCCCGCCGCGGATCGCGCCCTCGGGCAAGGTCGCCGTGATGCAGGCGTTCCCGGAATCGGCACCCCAGGCACAGGCCACGACCGACCTGGTCAATCACCTGCGGGGCGACATCCTGCCGCCCTTCAAACACCAGACCGGCACGACGGTGCTCGTCGGCGGCTTCACGGCCGGCGCGATCGACTTCTCGAATGTGCTCGGCAACAAGCTGCCGCTGTTCATCGGCATTGTGATCGTGCTCTCGGCGCTGCTGCTGTTCGTGATCTTCCGGTCGATCGTGATCCCGATCCAGGCAGCCATCCTGAACCTGCTGACCATCGGCGCCGCGATCGGTGCGACGGTCGCGGTCTTCGAGGAGGGCCACTTCGCGAGCGTCTTCGGGGTCCAGAAGGGCCCGATCGAGGCCTGGATTCCGGTGATCATGTTCGCCGTGGTCTTCGGCCTGTCGATGGACTACGAGGTCTTTCTGATCTCGCGCATCCGCGAGGAATGGGTGCGCCGCAACGACCCCTCGGAGGCCGTCGCCGAGGGGATCGCCGTGACCGGGCGCGTGATCAGCGCAGCCGCGGCGATCATGATCTGCGTGTTCCTGTCGTTCACCCTCGGCAACGAGCGCACGCTGAAGGAATTCGGGTTCGGGCTCGCGGTGGCGGTGTTCGTCGACGCGATTATCGTGCGCTGCCTGCTGTTGCCGGCGAGCCTCGAGCTGCTCGGCCGCGCGACCTGGTGGCTGCCGGATTGGCTCGACCGGCGCATGCCGCACTTCAACATCGAGGGGTCGGCGTCCCGTCCGGTCGCTCCCGACGAAGCCCCGGCGCCGCCGTCGCCGGAGCCCACCCCGACGCGCTAGCGCGGCCGCCCGCGGGGTTCCCGTGGCGGGTGGTGCGTGCAACTATCGACCTATGAGCATCGACGCCGAGTCTCAGGCACCGGCCCAGACCGCATTCGTCCCGGCCGACGGCGAGCCGGGCGTGGGTGACACCACCCTGAGCGGCGTCCCCGTCGCAAGCGTCTACGGCACGGGGGAGCTCGGCGCGCCGGGCCAGGCGCCGTTCACGCGCGGCCCCTACGCGAGCATGTACCGCGACAAGCTCTGGACGATGCGCATGTTCGCGGGCTTCGGCCTGGCCGCCGACACGAACCGCCGCTTTCACGAGCTGCTCGCCGCCGGCGTCACGGGCCTGTCGACGGCATTCGACATGCCGACCCTGATGGGCCGCGACTCCGACCACCCCTGGGCAGTCGGCGAGGTCGGCCGCGCCGGCGTCGCCGTCGACACGCTCGCCGACATGGATGAGCTGTTTGCCGGGATCGATCTGGGCGGCGTGACGACCTCGATGACGATCAACGGGCCCGCGGTGACCGTGATGGCGATGTACGTGGCGATCGCCGACCGCCGCGGGACCCCCCGCGCCGCGCTCGGCGGCACGATCCAGAACGACATCCTCAAGGAGTTCCAGGCCCAAAAGGAGTACATCTTCCCGCCGGTCCCGTCGGTGCGGCTGGTGACCGACCTGATGCGCTTCACGCGCGCCGAGCTGCCGCGCTGGCACCCGGTCTCGGTGTCGGGGTACCACATCCGCGAAGCGGGCTCCACGGCAGCCCAGGAGCTCGCGTTCACCCTCGCCAACGGCTTCGCGTATCTGGAGGCCGCCATCCGCTCCGGGCTCAGCGCGGATGAGGTCGCCCCGCGCATGTCGTTCTTCTTCAACGCACACTCGGATTTCTTCGAGGAGGTCGGCAAGTACCGCGCCGCGCGGCGGATCTGGGCGCGCTGGCTGCACGATCGCTGGGGCGCCCGGGACGAGCGCGCCTTGCGCCTGCGTTTCCACGCCCAGACCTCGGGCGCATCGCTCACCGCCCAGCAGCCGGAGGTCAACATCGCCCGCGTCGCGCTGCAGGCGCTGGCCGCGGTCCTCGGCGGCACCCAGTCCCTGCACACCGACGCCTATGACGAGGCGCTGGCGCTCCCGACCGAGCACGCGGCGCGCCTGGCGCTGCGAACCCAGCAGGTGATCGCCTACGAGACCGGTGCACCGCGGGTGGCCGATCCGCTGGGCGGGTCGGCGTACGTCGAGTGGATGACCGACGAGCTCGAGCGACGGGCCGAGGCGATCTTCGCGCACATCGAGGAACTCGGGCACGGCTCGATGCTCGACGGGGTGATCGCAGGAATCGAGAACGGGTACTTCACCGGTGAGATCGCCGACGCGTCGTACCGGTTCGAGCGGGAGGCCGCCGCGGGGGAGCGGATCATCGTCGGCGTCAACGCCTTCACCGACGGCGGCGGCAGCGCGCCGTCGCTGCAGTCGATCGATCCGACCATCGAAGCCGACCAGCGCGCCCGCCTTGCCGCCGTGCGGCGCGACCGCTCGACCGAGCGGGTCGCGTCCGCGCTCGAGGCGGTCGTGGCGCACGCCCGGGACCCGGTCCGCAACGTCATGCCGGCGATCATCGACGCCGTGCATGCCGACGCGACGCTCGGCGAGGTCACCGCGGCGCTCGAGTCGGTGTTCGGGACCTACACCGAGGCGGCGGTGGCCTGATGCCGGACGCGCTGCCGATCCGCGTACTGCTCGCGAAGCTTGGCTTCGACGGGCACGACCGCGGACTCAAGGTCATCGCCCGCACCTTGCGCGATGCCGGCTGCGAGGTCGTCTATCTGGGCCTGCGGCAGACGCCGGAGTCGGTGGTCCTCGCCGCCGAGCAGGAGGACGTCGCGGTCATCGGGATCTCGATGCACAACGCGGGCCATCTCACCCTCGGGCCGCTGATGGTTCAGGCGGTCGCCGACGCCGGGCTCGAGATCCCCGTCATCATCGGCGGCATCGTGCCGGCCCAGGACGTTCCGGTCCTGGCCGAGTCGGGCATCTTCGCCGTGCTCGGCCCCGGCACCCCGCTCGAGACGGTCGTCGCCACGGTCCGCGACGCAGCGGCGTCGGTTGCCGGTACCACCGGGTGACGACGGCGGCCCGGCTCGAGGCGCTGCTCGGCGAGGCCCGCGGGGGCAGCCGGCGGGCGCTCGGGCGCCTGCTGACGATCGCCGAGTCCGGCGGCGACGCCGCGCGAGGCGCTCGACCAGGCCATCCTCGGTGCCGATCCTCCGGCCTGGATCATCGGCGTCGTCGGCGCGCCCGGCGTCGGCAAATCCACCCTGACCGGACGTCTCGCGGCAGCCGCTGCGGACACGCAGGCGGGCCTCTCGCCGCACGTCGCGGTCATCGCCGTCGACCCGTCCTCACCGCTCACCGGCGGGGCGATCCTCGGTGACCGCATCCGCATGCTCGACATCGGCGACCGGCGCGAGGTGTTCGTGCGGTCGATGGCCCATCGCGGGGCGACCGGAGGGCTCGCCGACGCGGTGCCGGTCTGCGTGCGCCTGCTCGGTGCCGTCGGCGTCGAGGTCGTCATCCTCGAGACCGTCGGCGTCGGGCAGATCGAACTCGAGGTCGTCCACGCGGCTGACACGGTGATCGCCGTCGTGAGCACCGGCTGGGGCGACGCGATCCAGGCCAGCAAGGCCGGCCTGCTCGAGGTCGCCGACGTCTTTGTCGTCAACAAGGCCGACCGGCCGGGGGCCCGCGACGCGGTCCGCGACCTCGAGCAGATGCTCGACGCGGGAGCGCCCCGGCACGACCCTCGGACGGCGTGGCGGGCGCCGGTGTGCACCACGGTCGCCACCGCGGGAACCGGGATCCCCGAACTGTGGGCCGCCGCCGGCGCGCATCGCGACTGGCTGACGCAGACGGGTGCGTTCGCGGGGCGGCGCACCGAACGCCTGCGTCACGAGATCGGCCGCCGGGCCGTGGGCATCCTTGCCCGTCGGGTCGCCAACCGGCTCGCCGCAGACGGGGCGGGCGGGCTCGAGACCCCGGAGGCTGCCGCCCGGCGGATCGCCGCCGAGATCGCCACCGGGGACCCGTCGCTCATGGCGCCCAGACCCTGACGACCCTCGCCGGCGTCGCGCCCGTTCACCGGCGCCGGCTGTGGACCGCCGGTGACCGGGCGCACCGCTACGCGACGACGTTGCCGTTCACGTTGAGGCGCACGTTGTGGCCGGCCGTCACGCCGACGAGCGTCGTACCACCGAAGTAGAAGATCCCGCCACCGCCCTTGTGGACGGTCGCGCGGTTGCGGGTGACCGTGGCGCCGACGCGCAGCGTGAGCTTGCCCAGACCCCAGGCGTAGATGCCCCCGCCACGCGGCGCCGTGTTGCGCGTGACGCTCGTGGCGGTCAGCGTCAGGGTGGTGTGCGAGGAGTAGATTCCGCCGCCGCCCGCGCGGCTCGTGTTCGCGCCGATGGTGTCGCCGATCAGGGTGGCCGGCGCATCGCTGGCGATGCCGCCACCGACACTGACGGCGTGATTGCCGTGGATGGTCGTCGCGACCACCGACAGCGACCCGTGGACATCGTTGAAGATGCCCCCGCCCCACACGCCCGCCGAGTTGCCGTTGACGGCGTCACTGCGCAGGGTGAGCGGGCCGGCGCTGTAGAGCCCTGCACCGTACCTGGCGCTGTTGGCGTCGACGCTCGTGTCGATGAGCGTCACGGCGTCGCCGGCCCAGTTCTTGATGCCACCGCCGATGTAGACGGCCGCATTGCGGTTCACCTGGCCGTGGGTGATCGTCAGGCGCGAACCGGTGCCGTAGTTGTCGATGCCCGCGCCGTCGGGGGCGCGGTTCCAGTTGACGCTCGTCCCGGACGTCGTGCGGCTGCCGAGGACGACCTTGCCGTCGTCGTTGAAGATCCCGCCGCCGCCGATGACGCCGGGCCCGGCGGCGGTGTCGTGGGTGATGCCGGCGTGCGTGGAGGTGACGGTGCCCTTGTAGTTGTAGATCCCGCCGCCGCCGCGGCCGGTGGCGACGTCGGCGCTGACGCTCGTGCCGCGCTTGCCGCCGAGTGACAGGGTCGCGCCGACATCATTGAAGATGCCGCCGCCGTTGCCGGCCGTGTTCCCGACGACGGAGACGTTGGTCAGCGTGAGCCGGCCCTCGTTGTCGATGCCGCCGCCGAAGGTGATCGGGGCGTAGCCGTTGACGTCGAAGTTGCCGATGCCGCCGGTGATGTCGAGCCCCGCCAGCGTGGCGCGCACCCCGTGGGCGATCGTCACGACACTGCCGGCCGAACCGGTCCCCGAGAGCGTGGCCGGCCCGGAGATCGTCAGGTTCTTCGTGACGGCCGTGTCGCCCGT
This sequence comes from uncultured Thermoleophilia bacterium, assembly GCA_963773325.1. Classification (GTDB taxonomy): domain Bacteria; phylum Actinomycetota; class Thermoleophilia; order Miltoncostaeales; family Miltoncostaeaceae; genus CAITWD01. The sequence goes on from CAVZAI010000002.1 coordinate 863,760, forward strand.
GCAGGTGCCCGTGACGGTCAGCGCGTCGGCCGCCGTCGCGGCGTTGACGGCCGCTTGCAGCGCGCCCGGACCCGTATAGATGGCCAGATGGCCGGTGGTCGTGTCGTGCACGGTGCATGGCCCTGGCACTGCGCCGGCGGATGACACGAGCGCGAGCGCAGGGACCGCGGCGAGGCCGGCCGCGACCGCAAGCGCGGCGGTCTTGGGTGATCTCATGAATGCTCCTTGGTCCGTGAGGGATGTGTACGGCATGTCATCCCCGACCGTTCCCGAGGCTGGGTCGGGCAATCCGCGGGCGTCCAGGCCGGCGCCCGACCTGCTGCGAGCGTAGGCCGCAACTTGGGGACCCGTCGGCGGCCCGCCGACGGCATTTACACCATTCTTACCCGGACGGCCGCCGCTTCGCACCTTCGGGGGCGGCACCGCGCCGCCCCCGACCGGGCCGCGCGCTAGGTTTAGGGCACTTCACCCGACGCGGTCGGGGGGGTCCGATTCCGCTCGACCCGGTGGCGTCGTCCGTCACCAACGCGCCGCCGGTCGGGGCGACGACCCGGCCCGGCAGCAACCAGCCCGGAGGCCACGTGCGACGTCGCACCACCACCACGCCCCCCCACGCCGCCGCTGCCCGACGCCGCTGGGTCCGATCCGGCACGCTGCTCGCCGCGGTCGCCGCGCTCGGCACGGTGGTCGTCGTCGGCGCGCGCGGGGCCACGACCGCCAACTGGTCCGTCTACCACGGGACGGCGGCGGGTTCGGGCGCCGCCACCGGCGTGACGTCGGTCGACACGTCGGGCCGCGCGTGGACCTCACCGGTGCTCGACGGCCAGATCTACGGGTCGCCACTGACGGTCGGCAACGGCGTGTTCGTCGCGACCGAGGCCAACCGCATCTACGAGCTCTCGGGCTCGACCGGCAAGGTCATCTGGTCGCGGCGGATCGCCACGCCGGTCCCGGCGTCCGCGCTGCCGTGCGGCAACATCGCGCCGACTGTCGGCATCACCGGCACGCCGGTCGTCGATGTCGCACGGCACGAGATCTTCGCGGTCGCCGACGAGTGGGTCCATCACCGCGCCGTGCACGTGCTGGTCGGCCTGAGCACCGTCAACGGGGCGGTGCGCATGCGTCGGGCGGTCGATCCGCCGCGGTCAGGACGGCGCAGCTCGTGCTGCAACGCACCGGGCTCAACCTCACCGCCGGCGAGGTGGTCTTCGGGTTCGGCGGCAACGACGGCGACTGCGGGAACTACCGCGGGCGCGTCGTGGCCGTCAGCGAGCGCGGCGGGCCGCCGCGGTTCTTCACCGTCGATGCCGCGCCCGGACAGCGCGAGGGCGCGATCTGGATGGGCGGCGCCGCCCCCGAGGTGGACGCCAAGGGCCGCATCTGGGTCGGCGTCGGCAACGGCTCGGTCACCTCGACGCGGCAGCGCCTACGACCACAGCGACGCCGTCCTCGAACTCACGCCGGCGCTGCATCTGGTCCAGTACTTCGCCCCGGGGACGTGGGCGACCGACAACGCCAACGACGCGGACCTCTCCACGGCCCCGGCGTTGCTGGCCAACGGCAAGGTCGTCGCCTCGGGCAAGTCGCGCAGCGCGTACCTGCTCAACGGCGCCCATCTGGGCGGCATCAATCACCAGCAGGCGACGATCCACAACGTCTGCGATTCGATCGTCACCGGCGGGCCGGCGGTCGTCGGCAACACGGTGTACCTGCCGTGCCTGTCCGGGCCGGTCGCGGTCCACGTCACGAGCTCGCCGCCGCGGCTGTCGATCCGCTGGCGTGCCGGCGCCGGCGGCGGCCCGCCGATCGTTGCCGCCAACCGCGTCTGGACGATCGGGCAGGACGGGGTGCTCTACGGCCTGGATCCCTCGAGCGGTGCGGTCCGCCAGCAGGCGTCGATCGGGTCCGTCGCCAACCACTTCCCGACCCCGAGCGTCGGCGACGGACTCCTGCTGGCCCCGGCCTCGAACCGGGTCGTCGCCTTCCGGACCGCCAGCTGAGCCGTCCCGTCGTCGCGGACCCGCTGCCCGCGTGGTGACCTGTGCGCGTGGTGCTGTTCCCGACGGTCCATGCGCAACAGCGCGCGTGCCCGACCGGACCGCCGCTCGCGCAATGGTCTCCCGGGTCTGTGACATGGACGGCGTGCGCCGACGGCCACTATGGTGAGGGCGCCGCAGGCCGGCCCTCACCGTCCGCCCCGGGACGCCCGCGGCACCGCGCCCGCTCGACCACGACCCACGGAGGGACTCGCGATGGGACGCAGTCGGATCAGCCGGGGCGTGCGCCGGGGCACCCGCGTCCTGGCCGCCGGAGTGATCGCGGCGCTGGTCGGCCCCATGGTGGCCGCACCGGCCCTCGTCGCCGCCAACTCGAGCGACTGGACCCGGTACCACGGCGATCCCGGCGGCACGGGCGTCGCCGCGGGTCTCGCGGCCGTCGACACCTCGACCCGCGCGTGGACCTCGCCGGCGCTCGACGGGGACATCTACGGGCAGCCGGTGGCCGCCTCCGGGCGTGTGTTCGTCGCCACCGAGAACGACACCGTGGACGCCCTCGAGGCCGCGACGGGCGTTGTCGTGTGGTCGCGGCACCTCGGCACGCCGGTGCCGGCCGCGGCGCTGCCGTGCGGGAACATCACGCCGACGGTGGGAATCACCGGCACGCCGGTGATCGACCCGGTCCGGCAGGAGATCTTCGTCGTCGCCGACGAACTGCGCGCCGGCCACCCGAGCCACGTGCTCGTCGGCCTCTCGACGGCGACCGGGGCGATCGAGATGACCCAGGCCGTCGATCCGGCCGGCGCGGATCCTGCCGCGCTGCTGCAGCGTACCGGGCTTGCGCTCGACGCGGGGCGAGTGATCTTCGGGATGGGCGGCAACTTCTCCGATTGCGCCACCTACCGCGGCCGGGTGGTCTCGGTCGCCGAGACCGGCGGGGTGCCCGCGAACTTCACCGTCGACGCCGCGGCCGACCAGAGCCAGGGGGCGGTCTGGATGGGCGGGGCCGCACCGGTCATCGACGCACACGGCACCGTCTGGGTCAGCGCAGGCAACGGTTCGGTGACCTCGGCATCCCAGGGCTACGACGACAGCGACTCGGCGCTCGCGCTGACGCCCACGATGGGCCTGGTGGGCTACTTCGCGCCGTCCTCCTGGCCGGACGACAACGCCCACGATCGCGACATGTCCATGGCACCGGCCCTGCTTGCCGACGGTCGGGTCCTCGTGGCCGGAAAGGCGGGTATCGCGTACCTGCTCGACGGATCCCGGCCCGGTGGCATCGGCGGACAGCAGGCGACCCGTGCCGGCGCCTGCGGGGACGACATCGACGGCGGCGCGGTGGTCCTCGGCCTCACGGTCGTGCTGCCGTGCCTGAGCGGACCGGTCGCCGTGCGCGTCTCCACGGCGCCCGCGAGCGTGTCGGTCCGGTGGCGCGCCGCCGTCGGGGGCGGGCCACCCATTGCGGCGGCGGGGCTGGTGTGGACGATCGGTAACGACGGCGTGCTCTACGGGCTCGACCCGTCGTCCGGAGCGGTCCGGACCCATGCGCCGATCGGCGCGATCGCTAACCACTTCCCGACGCCGGGCGTCGGCGCCGGCCTGCTGCTGGCCGCCGCCACGCGGCAGGTCGTCGCCTTCCGGACGACCACCACGCCGGCGTCCGCGGGCAGCGCGACATCGCCGGCGTCGCCGGCGCCGGCGACCGGAGCGGCCGGCGGTTCTGGGGGGCCTGCCGCCTGGGTCTGGGTCGCCCTCGCAGCCGCGGTCGTGGCGCTCGTCACGATCGCTGCGCGCGTCTGGCGGCGACGGCGCTAGCCCGGGCGGGGCCGCGGGCTCAGCGCAGGCGGACCACCAGCGGCAAGCTCGACAGCGCCTGGCCGTGCGCTCGGACAACCAATTCCAGCACGACCCGGCCACGCGGGATCGGGACGCGCAGCGTGTCGCGGCCGGTCCGCAGGACCTGGCTGTGCATCGCACGGAACCCGTGGCCACGATCGACCTCCAGCAGCACGACGGCCTGGCGCCACGGCAGGCGATCGACAACGGCGATCGTGCGGGTCGTCCCGGCGCTCGACACCACGCGCAGGCTGAAGGCCGGGGTCGGCCGCACACCCGGGCTGACCGCGCTCCCGGCGGCGCCGAAGCGGGTCGCCGTCACCAGGCAGGCCAGCCGGTGGCCGAGATCCGCGCGCCCGACCATGTGGGTCTGGTCGGTCGCGCCGGCGATCGGCCGGCCGTCGCGCTGCCAGGCGAACGTGAATCCGGCGACCGGCAGCGACCAGGTCCCGGGCGTGCAGTTGAGCACCGCGCCCAGGCGCGCCGGGCCCGCGATCCGCGGACGTGCCCGGATCACGGCCGGCGCCGGCGGGCCGATGACTGCCGTCACGGGTGCGGAGGTGCCGCCGCCGGGCGACGGGTTGGAGGCAACGATCTGGGCGGTGCCCTCGGCGGCGAGCAGCGCCGCGGGCACGAGGACCCGCTCGCTGGTGGGCGAGTCGGTCGCCGTGCGCAGCCGCACGCCGTCCCAGGTCACCGACGTCTGCGGGGCGAACCCGTACCCGGTCAGGCGCACCCACGTGTCGGGGTTGTGCGACGGCACGACGGCGGGCGGCGACGGGTTGATCGCCGGCACCGGATAGATGGCCGTCACGAGCCCGCCGAGGGGCTGGCCCGTCGGCCCGACCGGAATCGACAGCTGCCACGACGTCGGGGAGTCGATAATGTCGCGCAGGATCGCACCCAGGCCGCCCGCATACGGTGCCAGGCTCAACGCGAGGTCCGCGGGCGGCCCGAGCGCGGCGCGGATCGCCCGCCCGTCGACGACCAGCGAGAAGGCGATCGGCCCGAAGGCCGTGGGGGCCACCGGCAGCATGGCCGAATACGACCCGTCGGCGCCACGCGCAAGGCCGGCCGAAACCCCGCCGATCCCGGCCCCCGAGGCCACGAGCCGGGGATGCGCCGCGGCCCAGAACGCGGTCGGAGTGGTCGCACCCAACGCGCCGGCGCCGGCCAGCCTGCCGGCGATCCCGAACGGGTCGGTGCCGCCCGGCAGGCGCAAGCTGATCGCGGTCGTCTGGTCGAAGGTCACCTGCTGGGTGGAGACCGTGCCCGACCCGAGCCCGATACCGGTCCGCGCGAGCCAAAGCACGCCCGGGGTGCGGGGATCGGGTGCGCCGAGCGCCGCCGCGACCGATTCCGAGAGCACCGGTGTGGGCGTGCAGCCTCCGGCGGTCCCGGAGGCCGGCATCACCCCGGTGAGCGGAAACGTCCGGCGGAATTGGGCGACGAAGGCCGCGGCGGCGGACACGACGGTGCCCGGCGGCGATCCGGCCTCGACCTCGCGGGGTGAGGCGCTCAGGCGGTAGCCCCCGATGCCGTTGGCGAGGATCGTGCAGTCGGACTGGCGATCGGCCGGGTTGGCGCCGGTGCGGGCCCACGCCCACTGGCTCGCCTGGTCCTGTCCGGCGGCGCGCGAGCCGGTCACGAGGAAATGCAGCCTGGTCATCTGGCCCCCGACCGCGCCGAACTGTGTCGCGAATCCCCGTGGCCAGGCGAGCCACTCCTCTGGCGTCCAGGCGCGCAAGGGCAGCGTGTTGCCGTTGTAGGCCTCGAGCCACACCCCACCGGTCAGCGGCAGGGCCCTCCAGATCGGGGCCCAGTCGCCCGGGGACGCCATCATGGGCTGGACCGCGCGGATGTAGACGTGGACGTGACGTGCATAGGTGCCGGTGCCGCCACCCGGCAACAGCCAGCGCGCGTGTTTCTTGCTCAGGATGCCCAGCGCCGCCGCAAGCGCAGCGCCGTGAGCACCGCGCTCGGCACCGCCGATCTCGTCGACGAACACCAGGTGGCTCGCATTCCAGGACCAGTTGGTCGGCAGCCGTTTAGTCCGCTGTGCGTCGATGATGTGCTCGAGCAACGCCGCGATGGCGGGCGCACTCATGCCGACAATGTTCGGCGTGCGGATCGACGGTGGCCCCGTGGTGACCTTGGCGACCAGGCCCCGAGGCACGGCCGTCCTGTTGGCATATCCCTGCTGGTAGAGGTTGTCGAAGCCGCGGTTCAGGCGAACAGGGTCGGGGCCGCCGGTATGGTCGACCATCGTGGCGATGCTGGTCGCGACGTCGTAGATGACGCTCATGCGCCCCGTCTGGGCGAGTGTCGGCGTCGCCGCCGCGCCGAGCAGTCCAGCCGTCGTCGCAGCGACGGCGGCCATCCGCTTCGCTCTCCTCCCGCGCGTGTGGCGCACCCGCACCATCCCCGTCGGCGTCCGTGGCGGGCCCGCCCCAGCCCGACGCGCGATCCATCCGCCGGTCGGGGGCGACGGATCGCGCGCGTCGCATGACGCTAACAACTGGCGCACGGCGCGGGGATACGTGAGTGTCACGCCGCTGACATACCTGCGCTCCCCGCCGCGGGCCGGGCGCGTGCGGGCGTAGCGAGACGCCTGGACGCCTCCGGGGACGGGCCGCCGAGGCGGGCCCGCCCCCGTCCGGGGCGCGCGCTAGACGACGACGTTGCCGTTCTTGTTGAACCGCACGTTGTGGCCCGGGTGCACGTTGATCAGCGTCGTGGGCGCCTTGTAGAAGATCCCACCGCCGCCGTTCGTGATGGTCGCGGTGTTGTGGTTGACGAACGAGAAGTGCGCGAGCGCCACGCTCCCACCACCCCAGGCGTAGATCCCGCCGCCGTTCGGTGCCGTGTTCCACGTGACCGCCGAGTCGTTGAGCTTCAGCGCGGCGTTGTAGCTGTACAGGCCGCCGCCGCCGACCTTGCTCGAGTTGCGGGTGATCAGTGAGTTCGTAAAGGTCGCGGCGCCATTGCTGGCGACCCCGCCGCCGACGTTGCCCGCGGTGTTGCCGCGGATCGTGAGGCCGTGGGCCGAGAGCTTGCCGCCGAAGTCGCTCAGGATCCCGCCGCCCCACACCGACGCCTTGTTCCAGCTGATGGCGTCATTGGTCAGCACAACCTTGCCGGAGCTGTAGATGCCGCCGCCCGAGGTGGCCGCATTCCACTTCACGCTGGTGTCCAGGAGGTTCACCGTGTTCGGGCCCTGGTTGTTGATGCCGCCGCCGGATCCCGCCGCGGTGTTGTGGTTGACCTGGCCGTTGTCGATGGTCAGGTGCGAGGCCGTGCCGTACTGGTAGATGCCGCCGCCCGCAGGCGCCGTGTTCCAGTTGACGCTGGTCCCGCTGGTCCGGCGGCTGCCGAGCCACAGGTTGCCGTCGTGGTTGAAGATGCCGCCGCCGCCGATGATCAGGCTGCCGGCCGCGGTGTTGTGGCTGATCTCGGCGTTGGTCGAGGTGACCGAGCCCTTGTAGTTGTAGATCCCGCCGCCGCCGTAGCCGTTGGCGGTGTTCCGGTTGACGCTCGTGCCGCGCTTGCCGCCGAGCATCAGTTTGGCGCCGGAGTCGTTGAAGATGCCGCCGCCGTCGCCGGCGGTGTTCTTGACGACGCTGACGTTGCTGAGGGTCAGGTGGCCGGCGTTGTCAATACCGCCGCCAAACGTGATCGGGGCATAGAGACCGAAGTTGCCGGTGCCGCCCGTGATGTCCAGGCCGTTGATCGTCGCGGTCACACCGGGCTTGATGGTGACCACGCTGCCGGCGGTACCGGTGCCGTCGAGGGTCGCGCCGCCGCCTCCAGCGGCGATGGTCAGGTTCTTGGTCACGATCGAGTCACCGGTGCAGGTGTTCCAGACCTTCAGGGTGTTGCCCGCGACCGCACCGTTGATCGCCATCTGGAGGGCACCGGTGCCGGTGTAGGTCGCGTGGTGCCCCGTAGTGACGTCGCGCACCGTGCACGGCGGGGGCCCCGCCGAGGCAACCGGGACGAGCGCCAGCGCCGGCACCGCGGCCAGGCCGGCCGCGACCACCAGCGAGCGTGCCCGGTGCGAACGCACCGAACGCGATGCCGTGGCGGCGAGATGCTTGGGATGTCTCATGTGTGCTCCTGATTCCAGCGGTTGCAGTGGGCGCCGAGTCATCCCTGACAACGTGTGGACCGACCGGGCAGTCATGGCGGGGTCCATCCGGGCGCGCAGTCTGTGGCGAACGTAGACCGCCCCGCGTCGCGCGTCTGCCAAAAACCCCCTGCTTTTACGAGCTTCTTACGCGTGCGGCGGATCCCGCTAACACTTGCAACAATTGCGGCCGTCGCGACGCTGAAGCTGGGAAAAGGTGCCTGGCGTCGCCGCGGCCGCCCGTCGTCGATGCCGGAGTCGCTCCCGGCGCACCGCGCCCGTCGAGGACGGGCTTCCACGTGCATGTCGCCCGAATCGCTCACCGCGATGCACCCCCGGTGGCGACCAGCGGTGAGGTTCCGGACCGGCGGCGCCGGGCGGAACCGTCCGAATGACCGACGATCTGAACGGAACTGGTCGAACGACGGGGGGCCGCGCCGCCGCAGCCGCGCCGCCCCCCGGCCCGCGGCGCCCCGCCGGCGCGGGGCGGCCGGGGGCGCGCGGGGGGCAGATTGCCGCGCGCCGGCCGGGCCCCAGACACCCGACGGCACCGCCGACATCGTCCTCACCAGGCGGCGCGGACCCGGTCACCCCCGGCGACCGGCCGCCGGCACGGGGTGACGTGGTTCCCGACAGCGTCGACCCGCCACCCCGGCCCGGGTCCCTGCCGCCGCCCGTCTAGGCCCGACCTGGACGAATTGATTGGCCTGCAAATTGGTGGTTTTGCTCGCTCAGTCGGCACTGACCGGCCGCTGCAACGCAGCTGATGCGGAACTCAAATCGCCGCCATAGACATGGGCCCAGCGCGCGTCCACACGGGCGCCGCAACACACCTGCGGTTGCCGGTACGCCGCGCGCAGTGCCGGGTAGCCGCTCGAGTTTGGTCTCACAGGACGCAGTGTCTCCACGGAAGGAACATCGACGGTGAGTTTCAGCGTGACCGCCCCCCGCTCGCTTCGCACATGGCTCGTGGTCCTCGTCGCTCTCGCATTCGGCGTCCTCGCCGTGCACGCGTCCGGCGCCGCCGCCGCGACCCCGCAGACGCTCAACCTCAAGGTGCTGCTCGTCGGCCAAGGCCCCACCGACGTGACGACCGCCGCCTGGGCCGCTGCCCTCACGAGCGAGGGCGTCCCGTACACCGAGGTCGATGCCACCGGCACGGCCCCGAGCGAATCGATCGCCCTCCCCACCCTCTCGAGCGGTTCGGTCGGCAACTACAACGGCGTCATCATCGCCGACTCACCGACCAACTACGCCGCAGGGCAGCTGACTCCGCTGTTTAGCTACGAGTCCGCGTTCGGCGTGCGCCAGGTCGACGGCTACATGTACCCGTCGGCCACGCTGGGCGCGAACCCGGCGAGCGCCGGTGTGCTCGACGGGACCACGAGCACGCTGACCACCGCAGGGCTCGCGGCGTTCCCGCAGCTCAAGGGCACCGTCCCCTTCGACACCGGCACGTACGGCTACGGGGCCACGGCCGTCGCCGGGGCGAACTACACACCGCTGCTCACCGATGCGTCCGGGAACGCGCTCGCCGGCGTGTTCGTGCACCCGACGAACAACGGCGACCCGCAGGGCGCAGTCTCCGAGCTCTCGCTGTATTTCGACTACAACAGCAACCAGATGCAGTGGCTGCTCCTGTCGCCGGGCCTGATCAACTGGGTCACCCAGAACACCCACCTCGGCCTGTACCGCAACTACTTCGGTCAGGACGTCGACGACCTATTCATCGCCGACAACGAGTGGAGCTCGCAATACCAGTGCACCCCGGCCGCCACCAATCCGCCCGACTACACCTGCCCGGTCGCCCAGCAGGGCGTCGCGCCGGGGACCAACGGCGCGCCGCCGGACGTGCAGATGAGCGCGGCCGACGTCGCGTACGTCGTCAATTGGGAAAAGCAGACCGGCATCACGCTGAACTTCGCGTTCAACGCGGTCGGTGCCTGTACCGCGCCATCGGTTGCGGCCGAATCGAGCGCCAACTGCACCGGGAGCGTCACCGAAAACGGGGCCACCTACACCGATCCCGGCCAGGTCATTGACCCGAGCGCGCCCAACGACGCCGCGTTCGTCAACGCCCTCCTCGCAGCCAAGAACGACTTCAACTGGATGACCCACACCTGGTCGCACCTCTTCCTCGGATGTACCGTCGGCCAGCCGCAGGCGCTGACCTCGGTGACCCCGAACGGGTCGGGTGGCTCGTTTACCGCCGGCGCCTACAGCTACGAGATCACCGCGGCGACCGCCTACGGCGAGTCGGAGCCATCGGTCGCAAAGAACGTGACCGTCAACGCGAACGGCTCTGTCAACCTGACGTGGCCCGAGGCGACGAACGGCACCGGGACCAATGGAACCCCAGGTCCGACGCTTGCTCAGGAAGCGGCCACCCACACCGGCGGTTCGGGGTTCTGGGGCTACTACGTCTATCGCGAGAACCCGGGTTCGACGGCCTACGGCCTGGTCGGCCAGGTGGCCGAGAACCCCGCCGCCACGGCCGCCACGACCTATTCGTTTACCGACACCGGCGCGACCGCCCCGGGCGCGGCCCCGAACTCCGGTCCCCAGTTCCCGACCGCGACCAACCCCGGCATCGATTGCTCGAGCGCCCCCGGCAGTTGGCTGCCTGCGACCTCCACCGCCGGCCCCGACAATTCGATCGAGCAGGAAATTGGCCTCGATCAGGCGTTTGCGGCCGCCAACGGGATTCCGAACTACTCCCCAGCCGTCGTCGTGACCGGCGAGCACTCGGGGATCGACAACCCGAACATGCCGGCCGCGCTCGCCGGGGTCGGCGTGACCACGTTCGCCCAGGATGCCTCGCGCCAGCCACAGCAGTACTCCCTCGGCAACGCCCTGGGGGCGCCGCGCTACCCGAGCAACATCGCGTACAACGCATCCACCTGGCCCGACCAGCTCAACGAGTACAACACCTTGTACGTGGCCCCGGGCGTCAATCTCGGGGACGCGACGTATCCGAACGAGACCGGTCGCTGCACGAGTACGTCGGCAACGACGTGCATCACCACACCGGCGACCGAAGCGACGATGCTCGGCTCCGAGTCGCACATCATGCTCAGCCACATCCTGGCCAACAACCCGCGGATGGGATACGCCCACCAGTCGAACCTGATCGGTCCGGCGCAGGTCAACGGCGTTGACTACGGCTATACGTTGTTGACGCTGATCAACAACATGCTCAGCCAGTACAACAGCTACTACAACGCTAGCGCCCCGCTGAGTCAGATCACCGACTTCAGCTCGGCCCAGACCCTCGCCCAGCAGGGCGCATGGACGACCGCGCTCGCCGGCGGGAAGGTCACCGCCACCGACACCAACGGGGTCGTGACCGTCACCAACGGCGGTCTGGCCGTCGGGGTCCCCGTCACGGTGCCGACCGGCACGACCGTCAACGGCGCGGCCTTCGGCAGCGCCTACGGCGGGATGCTCTCGGGCTGGTCCCCGATCGCCTCCGGCGCATCGCAGACCCTCAACCTGGCACCGGTCGCCCCGGCCTTTACCAGCAGCACCACGGCGACCTCGATCGTCGGCGCCGCCTTCAGCACCACCGTGCACACCACCGGGATCCCCACCGCGGCGATCACCGAGACGGGCGCCCTGCCGACCGGCCTGAGCCTCGTCGACAACGGTGACGGCACGGCCACGATCGCGGGCACGCCGGCCGCAGGAACCGGCGGCAGCTACCCGATCACGATCAGCGCAACCAACTCGGCCGGGACCACCACGCAGTCCTTCGTGCTCACGAACGCCGAGGCGCCGACCATCACCAGCGCCGCGACCGCCACCTTTAGCACCGGCGTCGTGGGCAGCTACCAGATGACCACGACCGGCTACCCGACGCCGACGCTGACCGAGACCGGCGCGCTGCCGCTCGGCATGAACTTCATCGACAACGGCAACGGCTCGGCGACGATCTCCGGCACCCCCGATGCGACTGCGACCGGAACCTACCCGGTGACCCTGTCGGCGACCAACGCCTCCGGCAGCACTGCGACCCTCTCGCTGGTCATCACCGTCGTGGCCTCGAGCCCACCGACGATCACCTCCGGAGCGAGCGGCTTCTTCACCCTCAACCAGGCCGGCGCCATCGCCATCACGACGACCGGATCGCCGACGCCGACCATCACCGAGACCGGTGCGATGCCGCCCGGCCTGACGTTCACCGACGGCGGCAAGGGGACCGCGCTCATCCAGGGCACCCCGACGACCACGGGCACGACGACGCTGACCGTCACCGCCCACAACGGTATCGGCACGGATGCCACCCAGACAGTGACGATCATCGTCGGCCAACCGCCCGCCTTCACCAGCGCGTCGACCGCCCCGGCACAGATCAACACGCCGTTCAGCTTCACGGTGACCACCAGCGGGTACCCCGCGCCGGCCTTCGGCTGGTCCAACGTGCCGCCCGGGCTGAGCGTCACCGACAACCACGACGGCACGCTGACGATCTCGGGCACGCCGACGACCGACGGCACCTACACGATGCCGCTGACCGCCACGAGCGCCTACGGGACCGCACAGCAGACACTCACGATCGGCGTGGTGAAGCCGCCGGCGATCACCAGCCCCGAAGCCGCGACCTTCGCTACCCGCACCGTCGGGACCTTTACGGTGACGACCACCGGCAACCCGGCCGCGACGATCACCGAGACCGGCGCGCTGCCGGCCGGCGTCACGCTCGTCGACAACCACGACGGCACCGCGATCCTGTCCGGCACCCCGCCGCTCGGCGCCGGCGGCAGCTACCCGATCACGATCACCGCTGCCAACGGGGTCGGCGCGATCGCCACCCAGAGCTTCCTGCTCACCGTCAGCGAGACACCGACGGCCCCGACGATCACCAGCCCCGCCGCCGCCTCCACGACCATCGGGCGCTGGAGCTCGTTCGAGATCACCTCGACCGCCGCCCCGGTGGCCAAGCTGACCGAGACCGGCTCCCTGCCCTCGGGCGTCGTGTTCGCCGACAACGGCAACGGCACCGCGACGCTCTCCGGGGCCCCGATCGCCGGAACCGCTGGCAGCTACCCGATCACCATCACCGCGGCCAACGGCGTCGGCACCAACGCCACCCAGAACCTCGTGCTGACCGTCAACGCCGAACTCACCCCGCCGGACTTCTCGAATGCGGCCGCAACGACCTTCGCTGCGGGAAAGGCGGGTACGTTCCCGATTACCTCGACCGGCAACCCGACGCCGACCCTGACCTTCGCCAGCAGCCCGGCCCTGCCGAGCGGCGTGTCGATCACCAATAACAACAACGGCACGGCGACGCTGGCCGGCACCGCCCCGGCGGGCAGCCAGGGCGTCTACATGGTCACGATTACGGCCGCGAACTCCGAAGGCACCGCGGCCATGACCCTCGCGCTGACGGTCAACAGCGGCCTGTCGATTACGAGCCCCGGCTCCGCATCCGCGACCGCCGGCAAGGCCTTCACCTTCACCGTCACCACGACCGGCACGCCCGCCGCCTCCCTCGGGGAGACCGGGACCCTGCCCTCGGGCGTGACGTTCCGCAACAACAACAACGGGACGGCCACGCTGTCCGGCACACCCGCGTCGACCTCCGGCGGCACCTACCCGCTGACGATCACGGCCACTAACTCGACCGGCAGCGCCAGCCAGGCGTTCGTGCTGACCGTGGCCCAGGCGCCGTCGTTCACCAGCGCGACAACGGCCACCGAGACGGCCGGCACGGCGTTCGGGTTCACGGTGGCCGCGTCCGGGTCCCCGAGGCCAACGCTCACCGCGGGTACCCTGCCGGCGGGCGTCAGCTTCTCCGACAACGGCACGGGCACCGGGCTGCTCTCGGGCACCACCGCGACGACCGCGGGCACCTACCGGATCACGCTGACGGCGACCAACGCCGGCGGCACGACGACCCAGACGTTCACCCTCACGGTCAAGGCCGCCGGAACGTCGACGGGACAAAAGGTACCCTCGTTCACCAGCGCCGCGGCGGCCACCGCCACGGCGGGCACCACACTGAACTTCAACGTGACCACCCTCGGCGTGCTGCCGACGATCCTCAGCGAGTCCGGCACGCTGCCCTCGGGGATCACTTTCCGGACCAACATCAACGGCACCGCGACCTTGAGCGGCAACCCGTCGACGACCGCCGGCGGGGTGTACCCGATCACGCTGACCGCGACGAACTCGGTCGGCACGGTGACCCAGGCGTTCGTGCTGACCGTCAACGCCCGCCCGTCGATCAGCACGGGGACCAGCGCGGCGGCGACCGTCGGGTCGACGTTCAACTTCACGGTCCGCGCCAACGGCGCGCCGACGCCCAACCTGACCGAGTCGGGAGCCCTACCCCAGGGGGTGACCTTCCTCGACAACAACAACGGCACGGCGACGCTCGCCGGCACGCCGGGCGTCGCCCAGGGCGGCGTCTACCGGATCACGATCACGGCGACCAACACCCTCGGATCGACCTCGCAGACGTTCACGCTGACCGTCTCGCAGGCCCCGTCGATCACGAGCGCGGCGGCGGCCACGGCAACCCACGCCAAGGCGTTCTCGTTCACGTTCACCAGCGCCGGCTACCCGGCCGCGACGCTGACCCGCACGGGCACGGTCGCCGGCCTGACCTTCACCGCCGGCGCGAACGGCACGGCGACCCTGTCGGGCACGCCGACGACCGCGGGGACCTACAGCCTGACGATCACTGCGACCAACTCCGTCGGCACGGCGACCCAGACGTTCGTCCTGACGGTGACCTGATCGAACCGTGATCGGTGCGCGGATCCGCCGCGTGCCGATCACGGTTCGGGTTCCGGTCCCGCGCCCCCACCCACCCCGGCCGCGGCGCGGGACCGGGTCGCCGGCTCAAGTTCGGCGCCGACGACGGCGATGTGTCTCAAGGAAAGGACTCGGCGATGACCACACACCGGCCCCGCGCACCGCGCTCCGCGCTCGACGAGGTTCCCGGCGTTGACTGGATCCGGCGCAATCGGCTGACCGCCGGGATCATCGCCGGCGCGCTTGCGGCGATCCTCGTCGCCGTGATCGTGATCACCGCGGGCTCGGGCTCGGGCGCACCGGCCAGCCACCCGGCCAAGCTCACGCCCAAGGCACCGGCCACCGCGGGCTCCAGGTGGGTCGACGGCACCGCCAACACCAACCTGAACGCGGTCAACGCGGCCCTCATCGCGCTCACCAACGCGAGGACCAAGGGCAACGCGCATGCCGCGGCGGTGGCCGGCATGCGCCTCGTCGACGCGTCGACCACCGCGCTGCGCGGCCCGATGCCGCCCGTCGATGCCGGCGTCTACCGCACCGCCCTCGGCAGCCTGATCCGCGCCGGGCACGACGCCGCGACGGGCAAGCTCGCCGCGGCGGCGCCGCTGATCAACGACGGCATCGTCGGCCTGACCGCGGTGACCGCGAGCGCCAACGCGCCCAAGGTCCCCTAGGCCGGCGCACCCGACCGCGCTGCGCGGCTCGTTAGTGTCCCGGGCATGACCGACCTTGCGGGCGTGCGGGTGGTGGTGACGGGGGCCAGCAGTGGCCTCGGGGCGGCGATGGCCGCGGCACTGCTCGACGCGGGCGCGACCGTGGCGCTGGCCAGCCGGCCGACCCGCCGCCTCGAGGCGGCGGTCGCTGCCCACCGCGCCGCCGGCGCCGATGCGTATGCCGTTGCGCTCGACGTCCGCGACCCGCAATCCGTGCAGGACGCGGCCGACACCGCCGTGGCCACGCTCGGCGGTGTCGACGTCGTCGTCAACAACGCCGGCATCGGGATGCGCACGGTCAACCCCGGGTTCCTCGACCGCCCGCAGCCCTTCTTCGACGTGTCGCCGGAGGGCTTCGCCGATCTGATCGCCACCAACCTGACCGGATACTTCCTGGTGGCCCGGGCCTTCGCACGGGTGTTCATCGCCGCGGGCCACGGGCGCTTTGTCAACATCGCGATCAACCACGAGACGATGCGCCGCCAGGGCTTCGTGCCCTACGGCCCGTCGCGGGCCGGCTCCGAGTCGCTGGCGCTGATCATGGCCGAGGATCTCGCGCCCTACGGGATCGCCTCGAACATCCTGCTGCCCGGCGGGGCGACGATGTCCGGAATGATCCCGGACGAGATCCCGGACGCCGTCCGGGCCATGCTCTTGCCGGCGGAGATCATGGGACCGCCGGTGGTGTTCCTGTGCTCCGCCGAGGCGGCGGGGCTCACCGGTGAGCGCATCATCGCGCGGGACTTCGCCGCCTGGCACCAGGCATTCCGCGGGGGCGTCGGTCCGGCGGCCCCGTGAGCCCGCCCGTGGAGGGATCCGGTCCCGCTGACACACCGTCGCCACGGCCGCCTGAGCGATTGCCCACGCCGCCAGGGAACGCGATACTCGCCCAGATGAGTCCCCACCCGCCGACGTATCGCACCCCGGAGCACATCCGCCTCGAGGAGGCCCGCGTCGGCGCGGTGCCGTGGAAGGCCTGGGGGCCGTACCTGAGCGAACGCCAGTGGGGCACGGTCCGCGAGGACGACAGCGCCAGCGGCGAGGCGTGGGACACGTTCACCCACGACCAGGCGCGCTCGCGCGCCTACCGTTGGGGCGAGGACGGGATCGCCGGCATCTGCGACGCCCGCCAGCGCCTCTGCCTGGCGCTCGTGCTCTGGAACGGCACCGACCCGATCCTCAAGGAGCGGATGTTCGGGCTCTCTAACAGCGAGGGCAATCACGGCGAGGACGTCAAGGAGTACTGGTTCTACCTCGACAGCACGCCGACTCACTCCTACCTCAAGTGCCAGTACAAGTACCCCCAGCGCGCCTTCCCGTATGGCGACCTCGTCGCGACCAACGCCGCGCGCAGCCGGCTCGACATGGAATACGAACTGCTCGACACCGGCATCTTTGACGAGGACCGGTACTTCGACGTCGTCGTGGAGTACGCCAAGGCCGAGCACGACGACATCCTGATGCTCGTCCGCGCGCACAACCGCGGCCCCGACACGGCGACGCTGCACCTGCTGCCGACCCTCTGGTACCGCAACACGTGGGCGCACCACGCCGGCGCCACGCCGCCGGTCCTGCGGGCCGGGTCGGGGCGTGGCGTCGTGATCCGTGCCGAGCACCCCGAACTCGGCACGTGGCGGCTCGAGGCCGACGCCGGCGCCACGCTCCTGTTCTGCGACAACGAGACCAACGCCGCGCGCATCCCCGGCGCCGGCGCGTCGTCCCCGTACCCGAAGGATGCGATCAACGCGTACGTCGTGGCCGGGGCCCACGATGCGGTCAACCCGGAACGTCGCGGCACCAAGGCCGCCGCGCACCACGTCCTCGAGCTCGCCCCGGGCGCGAGCGCGTCGATTCGCCTGCGGCTGTCGGTGGAGCCCCCTGGGCCGGTCGGCGCCGAGCACCCGGGTCTCGGTGACGACTTCGCCCACGTCCTCGACGAGCGCCGGCGTGAGGCCGACGAGTTCTACGCGACGCTCGTGCCCCCGAGCGCCTCGGCCGACCAGGCGCTGGTGATGCGCCAGGCGCTGGCGGGGTTGCTGTGGGGCAAGCAGTACTACGAGTACGACGTGCACCGCTGGCTCGCCGATCACGGGGTCAACCCCTGGAACGCGCAGGCCGCCCCCGCCGGCGTCCGCAACGCGCCGTGGTTTCACATGGTCGCCCGCGACGTGATCTCGATGCCCGACACCTGGGAGTATCCATGGTTCGCGGCGTGGGATCTGGCGTTCCACACGGCCCCGCTGTCGCTGGTCGACGTCGACTTCGCCAAGGAGCAAGTCGAGCTGCTGATCGGGACCCGCTACCTGCACCCCAACGGCCAGATCCCGGCCTACGAGTGGAACTTCTCGGACGTGAACCCGCCGGTAACGGCCTGGGCCGCGCTGTACGTCTACGAGCGGGAGGCCGAGATCCGCGGCACTGGCGACCGCGAGTTCCTCGCGCGTGTGTTCGCGCGACTGCTGACCAACTTCACCTGGTGGGTCAACCGCAAGGACCCCGATGACCGCAACCTCTTCCAGGGCGGCTTTCTCGGGCTGGACAACATCGGCATCTTCGACCGGTCGAAGCCGCTGCCCGGGGGCGGCACGCTCGAGCAGGCCGACGGCACCGCCTGGATGGCGCTGTACTGCCAGTGGATGCTCCAGATCGCCGGCGAACTGGCCAAGCACGACCCGGTCTACGCCGACATGGCCGTCAAGTTCATCGCCCACTTCGAGTGGATTGCGCTCGCGATGAACCCGCCCGGCGGCGAAGGTTCGCTCTGGGACGATGAGGACGGCTTCTTTTACGACGTGATGCGCATGCCCGACGGCACCACGACGCCCCTGAAGGTCCGGTCGCTGGTCGGCCTGCTGCCGCTGTGCGCGGCGACGGTCTTTGACGCCGAGATCGTCGCCCGCTACCCGAACATGATGAACGGGATCCTCGAGTTCCGGAGCGATTTCGCCGACTACATCCCGGCGCTGCACCTGCCGGGCCCGAGTCCCGAGGGGCACCGCATGCTCGCCCTGGTCGACGAGCCACGGCTGCGGCGCATCCTGGCGGTGATGCTCGACGAGGACGAGTTCCTCGGCCCGCACGGCATCCGCTCGATCTCGCGTTGGCACCTGGAGCATCCGTACGTGTTCGACTGGCAAGGCGAGCGCCATACCGTGGCCTACCTGCCCGCCGAATCGGACTCGGGCATGTTCGGCGGCAACTCGAACTGGCGCGGGCCGGTGTGGTTCCCCATGAACCTCGTGATCCTGCGCGCGCTCCTGCAGCTGCACCACTACTACGGCGACCGGCTGAAGGTCGAGTTTCCGACCCGCTCGGGACGTGAGCTCAACCTGCGCGAGGTTGCCGTGGAGCTGGCCGGGCGACTGGCGGCCACCTTCACCAACGACGCCGACGGGCGACGGCCGGTCTTCGGCGGGACCGAGCGGTTCCAGACCGACCCGCTCTGGCACGATCTGGTGCCCTTCCACGAGTACTTCCACGGCGACAACGGCGCGGGCCTGGGCGCAGGCCACCAGACCGGCTGGACCGGGCTCGTGGCCCTGTTGTTCGGGTTCGGCAGCGGCCCGCCGACCGCGCCGGGTGCGATTACGCTGCTGGCCGAGTAGCCGACGGCGCCGGCGCGGGCCGGCTACTCGTGGACGACGATGACCTCGCAGCCGGCCGAGCGCTTGATCTCGGCGGCCGGATCTCCGCTGAACATCCGCGCGAGTCGGCTGTGGTGGTGCTCGCCGACGACGATGGTGTCGGCGTCGGTCTGACGGGCGACGTCGAGGATCGCGCCGGCGACGTCGCCGTAGGCCCACTCGAGCGCCCCCTCCCGGCCGGCGCGCGCCAGGACCGTCCGGGCGTTGGCGAGCGCCTCGGTGATGTGCGGCGGCTCGGGCGGCAGCGGCGGGACCTCGGTGCTCTCGGCCAGCACCCCGCGCGCGCGCGGCTCGACCACGTCGACGGCCTCTTCGGCGATCGCCAGCACGACGATCGCGTCGTCGGGCGAGGTCTCGATGATGGCGCGCTCGAGGGCGCGCACCGACAGCGGTGAGTCGTCGTATCCGACGATGATGGTCCTCGGCATGCACCAAGGATCACACATCCCGGGCGCGGCTGCGCGGCGCGCACCGCCGGATGGGCGTCACACCATCGCGCGCGCGTTCCCGAGGGCATGTGCCGCCGGTAACGTATGGGCGCACGCCCGCTTCGACCGGCCGGCCCCCACCGCGTGATCCGGCCGCCGGCGCGGGCGCGCCGAGCGAGGGCGGCGCCCGCACCCCGGGGGGCGTGCCGCGCGGGGTGCCCACGACGATTCGACCAGGAGAGCACGTGGCGACACAGACCGGGCACACGCACGCGGACGCGGCGGTCGCCGACGTACTGGTGATCTTCGGGATCACGGGCGATTTGGCCCGGGTCATGACCTTCCAGGCGCTCTACCGACTCGAGGAACGCGGGCTGCTCACCTGCCGGATCGTCGGCGTGGCGGTCGACGACTGGACCCTCGTGCAGCTGATCGACCACGCCCGCGAGTCGATCGCGGCCACCGGCGAGACGCTCGACGAGGCGGTCTTCGCCCGCCTGGCCGCACGCATCACCTACGTGGCCGGGGATTTCACCGACGCGGCGACGTACCGTGAACTGGGCACCGCGCTGGACGGCGTCCGGCTGCCGGTGTTCTACCTCGAGGTGCCGCCGTCGCTGTTCGCGACCGTCGTGGCGGGCCTCGGCGAGGCGGGCCTGACCGCCGGCGCCCGGGTGGTCGTCGAGAAGCCCTTCGGACACGATCTGTCCTCGGCGCGCGCCCTGAACGCGGACCTGCACCAGCACATCACCGAGGCGCAGCTGTATCGCATCGACCACTTCCTCGGGAAGATGTCGGTCGAAGACATCTTCTTCTTGCGGTTTGCCAACACCATCCTGGAGCCGATCTGGAACCGGCACTACATCGGCTCGGTGCAGATCACGATGGCAGAGAGCTTCGGGATCGCCGACCGCGGCCGCTTCTATGAGCCGGTCGGGGCCCTGCGCGACGTGGTCCAGAACCATCTCTTGCAGGTGGCGAGCCTCGTGGCGATGGAACCGCCCGCCGCGCACTCGCTCCACGTGGTCAACGACCGCAAGCGCGACGTCTTCCTGGCGATGGCCGACGCCGATCCGCGCCGGTACGTCCGCGGCCAGTACGTCGGCTACCGCGACGTGCGCGGGGTCGCCCCGGATTCCCAGACCGAAACCTACTGCGCGCTGCGCCTGGAGATCGACAACTGGCGCTGGTCGGGGGTGCCGTTCTTCATCCGGGCCGGAAAGGCCCTCCCCACGACGGTGACCGAGGTGCGGGTGGTGTTCAAGGACGCCCCGTGGCTCGGGTTTGCGCCCAAGCACGCCCCGCGCCCCGAGCCCAACCAGCTGGTCTTGCGCATCGGGCCCAATCCCGGGGCGCGGCTGCGCCTGCAGGCCAAGAAGGCCGAGGTCTTCGCGTCCCAGCCGGTCCACCTCGACATGACCTTCGCGACCTGGAGCGGCGAGGCCCCGACCGCGTACGAGGTGCTCCTGCACGCGGCGCTCGTCGGTGACGCCAGCCACTTCGCCCGGCAAGACTCGGTCGAGGAGACCTGGCGGGTGCTCGAGCCGCTGCTCGACGCGCCGCCGCCGGTCGAGCAGTACTCGCAGGGCTCGTGGGGGCCGTCCTCGGCCGACCGGCTGGTGGCCGGGTACGGCGGCTGGCACGACCCCTGGCTGCCCGAGTGATGCGGCCGGCGCCCCACACCCCCGCAACCGGTGCTCCGGGCGGGGCCGGACCCGGGTGCCGTGGCGGAGGTGGTTCCGACGATCACACGACGACCCGGGCCGCGTTCCGCCGCGCGGTGCGCCGGGTACGCAAGGAGGCGCGATGACGGCGAGGGCGACCGCGCAGCTGCACGACCTCGGCCAGAGCATCTGGCTCGACAACATCACGCGCGGGATGCTCGATTCGGGGCAGCTGGCGACCTACATCGATGAGTACTCCGTCACCGGGCTCACCTCGAACCCATCGATCTTCGACAAGGCGATCGCCTCGGGCGGCTACGACGACGCGATCCGCGAGAAGGCGGCGACGGGCATCGACGACGAGTCGCTGTTCTTCGAGCTCGCCATCGAGGACCTGCGCCGCGCGGCCGACGCGTTCCGGCCCGTCCACGAGCGCACCGCCGGCCTCGACGGCTGGGTCTCGCTCGAGGTCTCCCCGCTGCTTGCCTACGACGCCGCGACGACCACCCGCGTCGCCCGACAGCTGCACGCGGCGGCCGAACGGCCCAACCTGCTGATCAAGATCCCCGGCACCCCCGACGGGCTCCCGGCCGTCGAGGAAACGATCGCCGCGGGCGTGCCGGTCAATGTCACGCTGCTGTTCTCTGCCGACCAATACCGCGCCGCCGCCGACGCGTTCATGCGCGGCATCGAGCGGCGTATCGCCCGGGGCGAGCCGCCGGTCGTGGGCTCGGTCGCATCGGTGTTCATGTCGCGCTGGGACGTCGCGGTCAACGACCGGGTCCCCGCCCAGTTGCGCGACCGGCTCGCCCTGGCGGTCGGCCTGCAGATCTACCGCGCCTATCGGGAGGTCATGGACTCCGCGCGCTGGCAGCGCCTGGAGAACTCCGGCGCGCGCATGCAGCGGCTGCTGTGGGCCTCGACGAGTACCAAGGACCCCGCGGCGCCGGATGACCTGTATGTCGCCTGCCTCGGCGCCCCGTTCACGGTCAACACCATGCCCGAGGCCACGCTGCGCGCCTACTACGACCATGGCCATGTCCCGCGCCCGATGCCGGTCGACGGCGGCACGTCGGCGGCGACGCTCGTCGAGTTCGCGGCCGCCGGCCTCGACGTCGATGCGCTGGCCGCCGAGCTCCAGACCAAGGGTGCGTCGAGCTTCGTCGATGCCTGGAACGACCTGATGGCGCGGATCGACGCGCAGCGTGCGGCGGTCGGGGGCGGCGGATGACCACCGAGCGCGCGGAACGGCGGGGCGAGCGATGACCGCCGCCGGGTCCGGGGTCCGGCTGCTCGTCGCCGACGTCGACGGCACCCTGGTCACCCGTGACAAGGTGCTCACCCGGCGGGCGATCGCCGCCGTCGGCGCCTTGCGCACGGCCGGCATCCTGTTCGCGCTCACCAGCGGCCGCCCGCCCCGCGGGATGCAGATGCTGATCCGGCCGCTCGAACTGGACACCCCGCTCGCCGCCTTCAACGGTGGGCTGATCGTCGATCCCGACATGACGGTGATCAGCCAGCGCGTCATCCCAGACCGGCTCGTGCCGGAGATCGTGGCCGCGCTCGATGATGCGGGGCTCGATGTCTGGATCTATCGGGGCGCCGACTGGTTCGTGCGGACCGGCGACGGGCCGCACGTCGCGCGCGAGACCGCCACCGTGGAGTTCGCGCCGTCGGTCGTCGGCGATGTCGGGGCCCTTGTCACCGGGGTCGCGAAGGTCGTCGGGGTCTCGGACGACCACGCGGCGCTCGCCGCAGCGCAGGCAGCCGTGCAGGCCGAGTTCGGGGCGCACGTCTCGGCGGCGCGGTCGCAGCCCTACTACCTCGATATCACCCACCCGGACGCCAACAAGGGCAGCGTGGTCGCGTTCCTGGCGGCCCACTACGACATCCCGCCCGCGCAGATCGCCACGATCGGCGACATGCCCAACGACGTGCTGATGTTCGCGCGCTCGGGCCTCTCGATCGCGATGGGCCAGGCCGACCCCGAGGTGCATCGCGCGGCGCGGCATGTCACCGCGTCCAACGACGACGAGGGCTTCGCCCTCGCGGTCGAGCAGTTCATCCTCACATCCCCAGAAACGGCAACGCCGGACGCGGCGGAAAGGACCTGATCATGTCCACACCCACGCCAATGCAACTCGGGATGGTGGGCCTCGGGCGCATGGGCGCCGGGCTCGTCCGGCGGCTGATGCGCGACGGGCACCGCTGCGTCGTCTACGACGTGTCCCCGGCTGCGGTCGCGGCGCTCGTGGCCGACGGCGCCGTCGGCGCGAGCTCGCTCGAGGAATTCGCGTCCAAGCTCGAGACGCCGCGCAGCGCCTGGATCATGGTTCCCGCAGGCCAGATCACCGACGACACGATCACGGCGGTCGGCGCGGTCTTCCAGGCCGGCGACGTGATCATCGACGGCGGAAACACCTACTACCACGACGACCTGCGCCATGCGGCCGGGCTCAGGCAGAAGGGCATCCATCACGTGGACGTCGGCACCAGCGGCGGCGTCTGGGGCCTGGAGCGCGGGTTCTGCCTGATGATCGGCGGCGAGACCGAAGTCGTCGACCGGCTCGGCCCGATCTTCGCCACGATCGCGCCGGGCGCCGACGCGGCACCGCGCACGCCCGGTCGCAGCGGGCCCCCCAGCCCGGCCGAGCAGGGGTACCTGCACTGCGGACCCAACGGCGCCGGGCACTTCGTGAAGATGGTCCACAACGGCATCGAGTACGGCATGATGGCCGCCTATGCCGAGGGCCTGAACATCATCCAGAACGCCGACGCCGGGACTCGCCGGCGCGACGCGGACGCCGAGACGTCCCCGCTCGAGCACCCCGAGTACTACCGCTACGACATCGACACGTCCGAGGTCGCCGAGGTCTGGCGGCGCGGGAGCGTCGTGGCCTCGTGGCTGCTCGACCTGACCGCCGAGGCGTTGCACGCCTCACCGGGGCTCGAGGAGTTCGCCGGCCGCGTCTCGGACTCCGGCGAGGGGCGCTGGACCTCGATCGCCGCCATCGACACCGGCGTCCCGGCGCCGGTGCTGACCACCGCGCTGTATTCGCGATTTGCCTCCCGCAACGAGGACGAGTTCGCCAACAAGGTCCTGTCGGCGATGCGCAAGGGCTTCGGCGGCCACGACGAGAAGTCGGCCTAGCGGCGATGGCTGCCGAGCTCGAGGTCCTGCCGGACGCCGATGCGGTTGCCGCCCGCGCGGCCGTCGTCGTCGCGAATGCCGCCCGCGAGGCGATCGCCGCGCACGGGCGATTCGCGTTCGCGGTCAGCGGGGGCCGCACGCCGTGGGCGATGTTCGCCCACCTGGCCGGGATGGACGTCGCCTGGGACCGGGTGGTGATCTTCCAGGTCGACGAGCGCATCGCACCCGACGACGATCGCGACCGCAACCTCACCCACCTGCAACAGAGCCTGCCGCCCGCCGCCCGGGACGGCATCCGCCCCATGCCCGTGACCGCGGCGGACCCGGCTCAGGCGGCCGCGGGCTACGCGCGCGGCCTGCCGCCCGCATTCGACCTGGTCCACCTCGGGCTCGGGCCCGACGGACACACGGCCTCGCTCGTCCCCGGCGACGCAGTCCTCGCGGTGACCGATCGTGACGTGGCGCTCACCGGCGCCTATCAGGGACACCGGCGGATGACCCTCACCTACCCGGTGCTCAACCGGTCCGGGCGGATCCTGTGGCTGGTGACCGGAGCCGACAAGCGCGACGCCCTGGCGCGCCTGCGCGCCGGCGACGCCGAGATCCCGGCCGGGCGGGTCACCGCAGCGCGCCAGCTGATCATCGCCGACCGGGCCGCCGCCGGCTGATCCCGGCGCCCGGTCCCGGACCGTGCCTCCCGGACCGCGACGCCGGCGCTCGCTAACCTAGGACGGCTCCGCCCCACCCGACCCGAGGAACCCGCCCCATGGCGCCACCGCCATCCGACGGCCGGGCGCGCCGCGCCCGCCAGCTCCGCCGCCGACGTGCCGGCGCGCTCGTGGGCGCCGTCGTGGCGGCCCTCGTGGTGATCGGTGCCGTGGGACTGTTTGCCGGCTGGTTTGCGCCCTCGAGCTCGACGACGACGGCCCAGACCCACACCTCGGTGCCCGTGGTCCCGCCCAAGCCCCCGCCGGCCCCGGTCGTCTCGAGCGCAGCATGGCCGACGTTCGGGAACACGCCCGCCAATACCCGCGCGGCGGCCAACGTCGACGCGAGCCTGCCGCTGCACACGCTCTGGACGACCAACACCCGCAAGCTGATCGAGCTTCCGCCGGTGATCGGCGGCGGGCGCGTGGTCGTGGGCAACTACGGCTACGGGGTCGCCATTGACCAGCAGACCGGCAAGATCCTGTGGCGGCACGCGGTCGGCGCCAACATCGCCGCCTCTCCCGCACTGACCGGCCTGCCCGGCACGCCGAGCGCCGGGGAGCCGCAGCGGGCCATCTTCGCGACGATGGCCGGACACGTCTTGGCGCTCGATCCGGCGACGGGCCGGGCCATCTGGACCGTCGCCCTCGGCTCGTCGGTCGAGACCTCGCCGTTGGTGCTGGGCGACGGCGTGTTCGTCGGCACGCGGGCCGGCCATGTCGTGCGCATCTCACTGACCACACACCACATCGTCTGGGATGACCAGACGGGCGGATCGGTCAAGGGGGCGATCTCCCAGGACGGCAACGACATCGTGTTCGGCAACTACGCCGGCGCGGTCACCGCGCTGAACCCGGCCACCGGGGCGGTCGTCTGGCGGGTCTACGACCCGAGCGGATCGGGCACCTTCTACGGCGCGGCGGCCGTCACCGAAGGGCGGCTGTTCATCGGCAACACCAACGGCAGCGTGATCGCCCTGAACGCGGCCAACGGGCGGACGATCTGGAGCCAGCAGACGGGTGGCTATGTCTACTCGAGCCCCGCGGTGGCCGACGGCCTGGTGTTCGTCGGGTCCTACGACCACCACCTGTACGCGCTGAGCGCGTCCTCCGGACGCGTGGTGTGGCGCCAGGACCTGGGGGCGCCGATCTCCGGCTCGCCGTCGGTGATCGGGGGGCTGGTCTGGATCGCCACCCTCGGCGCGACGGCCGCTTCGGGACACACCTACGCGATGAACGTGCACACCGGGGCGATCGAGCTCACACGCGCGGCGGGCCGGTATGCCGCGCCGGTGGCGATCCCGGGGCTGATCATCGACCCGGGGCTCGATGCCGTGGCGGCGCTCGCCCCGGCCACCCCGGCGGGCTAGCCGCCCAGGCCGGCGGCAAACTGCGCGAGCGTCTCGGTGCCGGGGACGTTGATCCGTGGCAGTGCGACCCGTTGGGAGATGCTGAGCCGCCTGCCCGGCACCGTGGTGTAGGCCAGCAGGTAGCCGGCCCTCCGGACGGCGGCCTGTGCGCGGACATCGACGCTCCCGTAAGGGTACGCGAACCAGTCGATCGGGTGGCCGAGCCCGGCCGCCAGCGTCGCCCGCGACCGCGTGAGCTCGAACCGCAGTTGGGCCGGAGTCAGCCGCGCCAGCGGCGTGTGGAAGACCGTGTGCGAGCCGATGTCCATGCCGGCGCGCTCGAGCAGCTGCAGATCCGGCCAGCTCAGGAAGGATCCCTTGCCGATGCGACCGGAGATGATGAAAAAGGTCGCCGGCCAGTGGCGCGTCCCGGTGACCAGGCCGTGCAGGATGGCGTGCACGCCGTCCGTGTAGCCGTCGTCGACCGTGATGACCACCGGCTTGTCGGGCAGTCTGCCGTCGTCGGCGAGCGCCCGGAACAGGGTCGTCTGGGTGATCGGGTGGTAGCCGTGCTGCTGAAGCCAGTTCATCTGCGCGTCGAACTTCACCGGCGGAACGCTGAACTCGCGCCCGTTGGGGGTGGCGGGGATGGCGCCGGTCACCCGGTGATAGATCAGGACCGGGATGCGCAGGGACCGGATCGTCGGACGCGCCGGCAGGCTGAGCCGCACCGGAGGCGGGGCGAGCGCGATCCGGTGGGTGACCAGCCGGACCGGACGCGTGCGCGCCGCAGCACGGTGCGAGGAGGAGGCTCCGATGCTCATCGCCCCGACCACCACGGCGGCGACGACCGCCAGCGCGATCACGACACGGCGTGGCCGCATGCTCACTGGTTCGGATCCCGCCGTGCCTTGGTCACCAGTGCCCCTTGTGCCGGTCCCGCGTGGCGTGCGGGCCACCGCACGCGGCGTTGCATTCCGCCACACCGGCAATGAACGTTACCCGCGGCCCCGGCCGTCCACCGGGACGCAGGGTGGCCTCGCCGCGGTCAGCGTCGGGCCACCAGGCGCCGTTTTCGGCGACCCTGGTCGGGTACGGCGTAGTCTGCGGTGCCGCACCGGCGCGGCACCGACAGCACGCGATCGGAGGCGCAAGGTGGCGGGCACGAACGACACGGTGGCGGTACTCGGAGCTGGCGGGACGATGGGCGCGGCGATGGCCCGCAACCTTGCGCGTGCAGGGTTCGCGGTGCGAGCGTGGAACCGGTCGCGCGACAAGGCCGAACCGCTGACCGACGACGGTGCCGCGGTCCTCGACACCGCCGCCGAGGCGATCCACGGCGCCGGCGTGGTCATCACGATGCTGGCCGACGCCGACGCCGTCACCAGCACCGTCATGGCGGCCACCGGCGACGGCAACGGCAAGGGCGCCGTGTGGGTGCAGATGAGCACCATCGGCGAGGGCGGCACCGATCGCTGCATGCGGTTGGCCGACGACCACGGGATGGTGTTCGTCGACGCGCCCGTGCTCGGCACCAAGGAGCCCGCCGAGAAGGGGATGCTGGTGATCATGGCGTCCGGACCCGAGCGCGTCCATGAGCAACTGGCGCCGATCTTCGCCGTGCTCGGCTCGCGCACGATGTGGGTGGGCGCGGCGGGCACCGCCACACGGCTGAAGATCGCCATCAACAGCTGGATCCTCGCCGTGGTCGAGGGCGGCGCGGAGACCCTCGCACTCGCCGAGGGGCTCGGCATCGACCCGCACCTGGTGCTCGAGGCGATCCAGGGCGGCCCGTTGGATCTGCCGTACCTGCGCCAGAAGGGCGCCGCGATGCTCGCGCGGGATTTCGCGCCGTCGTTTCGCCTCGCGCTTGCCGCCAAGGACGCCGCCCTCGTGGACGAGTCGGCCGCCCGCCACGGCCTGGACCTGCCGCTGATCGAGACGATCCGCCAGCGCCTCGATCAGGCGGTCCCCGAACACGGCAACAAGGACCTAAGCGCGACGTTCCTGACCAGCGCCCCGGCGCGCGCGAGGGCCTGAGCGCCGCCACGCCCACCACGCCGCGCCCCGTCGACGTGGGCGGGTGCGATCCCGCACCGCGCACACGCCAAGGGCGCCCCGGTGGATCGGCTCTGCGCGTGCCGCATCGATCTCGGCGCGGTGGCGCCCTACCAGGCGATGCGGTATTCGGCTTCGAGCTGGCTGAGCTCACGCACGACGCGCTGGAGCTCGTCGGCCAGCGGACCCGGCAGCCGGCGTGAGAACAGGTCGGCGAGGGTCGTGTAGTACCAGACCTGATCCGGCCCCGACTTGGTGGAGAAGCGCTGCCAGAGCGCGTCCTTCTGGACCCGCAGGTCGCCGAGCACCGATCGCGCGTTGTGGAGCTTGTCGCAGGCGGACACCAACAGGGCATCGTGATCGGCGTGTTCGAGGTCGTCGATGTACTGCTGCTTGCGCGCATGCCAGGGCGGCTTCGGCTTGCCCGGCTCTGCGATCGCGTCGGAGCAGTGCAGGACGATGTCGGCCACCCGGTCGCCGAAGCGCGCACGAATGCGTGCTTCCATGGCCCGGCCGTCCTCGCAATCCTCGACCGTGTCGTGCAGCAGTGCGGCCATGGCGCACGCCTCGTCGCCGCCGAAGTCGAGCACCAGCGCACTCACTGCCATCAGGTGCCCCAGATACGGGACGTGGGAGCCCTTGCGCAGCTGGTGGGCGTGGACCTCGGCCGCCAGCTCGAACGCGTCGATGAAATCCTGGCCCAGGATGGGCGTGTCGGTCCACGGCTCTCCCACATCTGCAGGCTAACACCGGCCGCCCCGCCGGTCCGCGGGGCGCGGGCCGGCTAACCCCCGGCCGGGCCGACGTAGGGGTAGTAGGCGACCGATTTGACGCGCAGCGACTGCGGCAACTTCGCGTTGTCGACGCCGTAGGGCGGGTATGTGGACTTGGCGTAGTCCCCCCACGCGCCGCCCATCGCCAGGTTGATGACCAGGTAGTAGGTCTGGTCATAGGGCCAGAGCCGCCAGTCCCAGCCGGGCTGCTTGTCGAGCCGGTAGTACGGCCGCCCGTCGAGCAGGAACGTCAGCCGCGTCGGCGTCCATTCCAGGCCGTAGTCGTGGAAGACCTTCGCGTCGTCGGGCACCGGAATCTTGACGTAGTGCTCGTTGGGCAGGCCCGACACCGACAACCGCGCCTGGGCGACCGAGTAGACCTGGCCTGGAAAGACGGTCTCGACCATGTCGATCTCGCCGTCGTTGAGATAGCGGATCGGGTCGCTGGGGGGCGTCCGGCCGCGGTACTTGCCCGCGTTGGCGATCATCCAGATCGCCGGCCACGTGCCGACGCCGTTGGGCAGCTTGGCCACGACGTCGAACTTGCCGTATTGGAACGCCTTGATCCCGCGGGTGCTGACGCGGCCCGAGGTGTAGGCGACCTCCGACGTCGGCGGCGCCTGGCGGGCCTGGATGACCAGCTGGCCACCCTGGACGCGCAGGTTGGATGGGTCATCGGTGTAGCTTGCGACCTCCTGGTTGTACCAGCCGTTGATCCCGAGTCCGAGGTCGATCCGCCACCCGGTCACCGGACCATCGGGCTGCGCGGTGAAGTCCTGCAGCCACGTCGGGGATGCGGCGAACTCGGGTGCCGCGGTGTTGGCGAAGCGCTGTGCCGCGGCGGCGGTTGGGGTCCCGGTCTGGGCCGGGGTCTTGGCCGTCTGGAGGCTGAACGCGCCGCTGTTCGAGCCGCCCCCGGCCGCATACGGCGCCGTGCTCCCGTGTCCGCCACCCGAGCGGAACACCTGGTGCCAGACGAACCAGCCGGCGGCGATGAATGCGATCGCGTAGACGGCGATCGCCAGTCGGCGGACCAGGTTGGCACCACGGCTCGGGGGCTGCCCCCCGGCGCCCGGCCCCGTGTCCCGGCGGCCGACATCGTCTCCGCGTCGCATACTCATCCCCGTCCCGCCACCCGGCGCCGGCACCGCCCACGCCCGTCACGGTCCCGCCGCGACGATGGCACGCTGGCTACGGGGCGGCAGGCGAATCCGGACGGCATGGGTTCCTGGGACGATACCGACGCGCAGCCGGCGGACCGGTCTGCGTGGTCGTCGAGCCTACTCCGCCCGCCCGGACCGGGACATACCCGATCGGCCGGTATGCGGGCGTGCGACCGCCGGATCAGCGGGTCGCGTGCCGTGACACCGCGGCGCGACGCTCGACGGATCTCGCCGCGTCCCGCAGCCCTATCCGGCCGGGTGCACCGCCATCGGTCCGCCGGCCCACTGCGGGCTCTGGGCGAGCGCCTGGAATGCCGCGAGCGCGCTGGCCGACGAGTTAACCCGCCAGTCGGTCTCCTTGTTGCGCTGGAACCAGACCACCGCCCGCACCGCGGGGAACTGAGCGGGGATCGTGGAGGCAAGCGCATCGATCCAGTCGGCCTTGGAGCCGCCCTGCTCGGTCGAGCCGGTCTCCTCGATGACGATGGGCTTGGCGGTCAGCGACCGCAGCGCCGCATAGCTGCGCCCGAAGACCTGGGCCGGGGCAAGCCAGCCGTCGGAGGTCGTGGTGCCCCAGTTGTAGCCGTCCATGCCGACCCAGTCGACGTACGCATCGCCGGGGTAGTAGCCCGCATAGATGCCGCTGGCGTTCCAATCGGCATTCGGGTCCCAGATCCAGCCGACGTTCGTCGCCCCGGCCGCGCGGAACAGGTCGACCACGTGGCGGTACGCCGCGACGAACTCGGCCGGGGTGTTGCCGAACTGGCCAGGGCCCCACGGCTCCCACGACCCGTTCATCTCGGGCGCGAAGTTGACCAGGAACGGCGTGCCGGTGGCAGCGGCGGCCCGGGCGGACTGGGTGATGTAGCTGTCCCAGGCACCACCCGCGATCTGCGCGAGCGAATAGCTCGAATCGGCGGGGTCGTTGGGGTCCATCGGCTCCCAGGTGATGATCGGAGTGATCCCGCGTTGGGCGGTCGCCTGGACCTCGCCGCCGGCGATCAGCGGCTCGCTCCACTGGCGATACCACATCAGCTCCCGGGGGCCGGTGCCGACCATCCCCGCATAGGCCTGCAACTCGGTCATGCCGTCAAACGGCGAGGAGCTCAGCGACACGCCAAGCGAGATTGGGGTTCCGGAGGACGCGGGCACGCTCAGGCGCACCGCGGACAGTGCCTGCGTCGAGATGCGCACCGCGGCGCCGGGGGCCGGATGATGGGCCGCGCGGACCGTGTGCCGCCTCGCCGGCGTGCGCACGACGACCGTGCGGCAGACCCGCACGCGGATGGTCCTGGTGGCGCGGGTGCGGACGACGCGCGCAAGCAGCGGTGCCGGATGGCTCGTGACGCGCACATGCTCCGTCACGGTACGACACGCACGGCGGGTATGCGCCTTCGCGTGGGCGGCGAGTGCGACGGTCCCGCAGGACGCCCGCGCCGAGGACCAGCGCGCCGGAAGCGGCGGCGCCAACGATGCGGAGGTGTCGGGAGGAGATGCCCATGGCCGGTGCGGGACACACGGACCCGCACGAGGGCAATCGGCCCGCCGACAGGCCGACTTAACGACGGGGCGGTCCGTGAAATCCGCGTTGCATGCCCCGGCACGTGCACGGGCACCAAGGGATCGTCGGCCGCCCGACGATCGGCGCGCTCACCCGTTTGCGGGATGCAGCGCCGTGCCTGGTCGGGCGGTTCTCGCACCGTGCAGGTACGGCGCCCATCGGCGCCGTGGCCGACGCGGGGAAACCCCAAGAAGCCTCGACCCTTCGCGGCACCCCAAACGGATAGGCGATGCCGAAAAGGCTCAACCTGCGGGGGGTAGGCGCCAGGGGGTAGGCGGGTCAGATTCGGTGTTACCGCAGAGTGATTGCGGTCGGGAGCACCTCCTCCCGGGTATCACCTCGAAGTATCCGTTTTACCGCCTCGGCTGATCTGGTCGGCCGCGAACGACCCCGCGACTACCCAAGTCGTGTCCCGGCCCCGGGATTGACAAACGAAATGATCAGGAGTACCTCGGATGCGTAGGCCCCAACCCGACTCCCGCGGCACGAGTGCCGCGAGTACCCCCGGCGTGAGTGCACAACGACGACTGCCTCGGCTGCGAAGTCGCAAGGCGCGTTTCGGCGCCCTGGGGGTCATTGCCCTGGGCGTCACCGGCGGCCTCCTGGCCGCCTCTGCCCTTGCGGCACCCACACCGGCGCCACCGTCGGTCAACCTCAAGGTGCTGCTGATCGGCAGCGGGTCGGCCGACCCCACGACTGCCGCCTGGGAATCGGCGCTCTCGAGTGAGGGCGTGCCCTACACCGAGGTGACGGCCGGGAACACCGGGACCCTGGGTTCATGGACGGCCTCGCTGCCCGCCCTCACGAATGGCGCGTCCGTCACGACGGGCATCGGGAACTACAACGGCGTGGTCATTGCCGACAACCCGGCCGACTTCGCCACGGGCCAGCTGAGCAACCTGTATGCCTACGAAGCCCAGTACAACGTCCGGCAG
Source organism: uncultured Thermoleophilia bacterium (assembly GCA_963773325.1). Lineage (GTDB taxonomy): Bacteria > Actinomycetota > Thermoleophilia > Miltoncostaeales > Miltoncostaeaceae > CAITWD01. The sequence goes on from CAVZAI010000002.1 coordinate 896,630, forward strand.
CTTGATGGGTCGGTGAGCGGCTTCCCGTCCGCGCCGCCGAACTTGGGCGTTACGAACGACACCACCGGCGTTGCGATCACCGCGACCTCCGAGTCGCTCACCGCGGCGGGCACGGCGGCCCTCCCGGGCCTGGCGGGCTCGGTCCCCTTCGACACGGGCAGCTACGCCTACCCGGCGACCGTCCACTGCCGGGTCGCCATTCACCTCGTGGCTGAGCTACAGCGGCGGCGCGACGAGTCTCGGCGGCGTCTACCAGCACCCGAGCACCGACGCCCAGAAGAACGTCCAGGAAGCCGCCCTGTTCTTCGCCTACAACCAGAACCAGACACAGTGGCACGTGCTCTCGCGCGGGCTCGATTGACTGGGTGACCCAGAACTCGCATCTGGGGCTCTTCCGCAACTACGTCTCGCTGCACCTGGACGACATGTTCAACAGCGACAACACCTGGGACACCACGACCCACACGACCTCGCTGACCACCGCGGCCCAGATGAGCGCCGCGGACGTCGTGGCCGCAGCGCAGTGGTCGCGCCTGAACAACTTCCGCATCGACTGGGCCTTAAACGGGGGGGCGAGCCCCGCGAACGCCACCCCGGCGAGTGCCGATCCCCTGCTGGCCCAATACCAGGCCATCGACCCGGCCACCGGCAAGCCCTACGCCGACGACTTCGGCTGGATGAACCACACCTGGGATCACGCCACCCTCGACCAGGGCTGCGCCACGGCCAACTACATCCAAGCGGAGCTCAACCAGAACACCGCCTTCGCGACGAAGCCGGCCGGCAGTGGTGGTCTGGGCGGCCTCGGGCTGACGCCCGACCCGAACGGCACCTCCAACGGCTACGGCACATTCGACGTGCACGCGTTCATCCCGGGCGAGCACGCCGGCCTTGCGAACCTGATCCCCGGCGCCACCGCCTCGATCGACGCGGTCAGTGCGACGGCTGCTGCCGGCGGCAGCGGCGGCACGCTCCCGGCGGGGACCTACAACTACGCGGTCACCGCCCAGTACATCTACAACACCGGCGATTCGCAGTCAGTGACGTCCTCGGTCGCCGTGGCGGCCGGCCAGACGGTCTCGCTCAACTGGACCGGCACCTGCAAGGCCGCCAGCTACCGCGTCTACCGTCAGGCGCCGGGATCTGCGACCTGGACGTACGTCACCACCGTCAACCCGCCCAGCCCGGAAACGCTCGACCCGACCACGACGCAGAGCGTTGCCGGTGGCGGCATGGCGCCGGTCAGCTTCACCGACAACGGCTCAATCGCGGGTAGCAGCGCGGGGACCTTCGTCCCGTCGCTGACGGTGACGACCGCACTGGAATACCCGTACGAACAGAACCAGGTCTTCAACCAGGGGCTGACCCAGGCCCAGATCACGACCGTCGGCGGCGACGCCTCAAAGCCCTACCCCAACCCGCCGACGACGGCGTTCGGCATCAACACGACCACGCCGTACACCGGCGGGACATTCCCGGCCGGCCAGTCGTTCGTCGACGGGCCCGCGCGGGTCGTCCCGCGACACCCGATCAACGTCTACTACAACACCGCCACCTGGGCGCAGCAGATCGACGAGTACAACACGATCTACCCCGGCACCAACTCGACCCAGGCCAGCATCACCAACCAGGTCGAATCGGGGATGTTCAGCACGATCACCAGCAACGACTCCGACCCGTTCTACGCGCACCAGACCAACCTGGTCGGCGCATCGGCCAGCAGCTCGGTGCTCATCCCGGTGCTCACCCAGCTCGAGACCCAGTACCACAGCATCTTCAGCGCCGCCGAGCCCTACGTGCAGCCCACGCTCCCCCAGGCCGGGGTCGTCGCCCAGCGCCAGCAGGCCTGGGCGGCGGCGGTCGCCGCGGGCACGGTCACCGCGACCGAGCAGGGCGGCACGATCGTCATCAAGAACACCGGCGCGCAGATCGACATCCCGATCAACGCACCGACCGGCACCCTCGTCGAGCCCGGCGGCACCCCGTTCGGCTCCGCCTACGCCGGCTCTGTGTCGGACTGGGTCACGGTCCCCGCAGGTGGCACCTACAACCTGCAGGCGCCGGCCGCCCCATACGTCACGACCCAGCCGGTCAGTACCGGCAACATTCCGGCCGGCGGTACCGCCACGTTCACCGCGGCGGCCACCAACGGCCAGTCCAACCCGCCGGCGAGCGTGCAGTGGTACGTCTCGACCGACAACGGGCTCACCTGGAACCCGGTCGCGGGCGCAACCAGCACGACGCTCACGCTGCACGGGCGTGACCGGCTCGATGAACAACTCCCAATACGAGGCGATCTTCACCAACGGCCTCGGCAGCGCGACCAGCAACCCGGCGACGCTCGCCGTGAATCACACCAACCCGACCGCGACGGCGCCGACCGCCTCGGCGATCACCTTCGGACAGACGCTTGGGAGCTCGACCTTGAGCGGGGGCGGGGCAAGCGTTCCCGGTACGTGGTCATTCGACAACCCGTCGCAGGCGCCGAGCGCTGGCACTCTGCTGAACGTCCCGATCACATTCACGCCGAGCGACACCGGCTCGTACAACCCCGTGCATGACTTCATCACGGTCCAGGTCAACAAGGCGACGCCGTACCTCACGACGCTGTCCAAGCCGCTGACCTACGGGCAGGCGCTCAGCAGCACGCCGCTGCTCATCAATGCATTCGTCCGCCGCGGCGGCGCGCAATTGCGCGGCGGCAGCATCGTCATCCAGAACTCGAAGTTCAAGCCGAATGCCGGCAAGGTGACGGAGACGGTGAGCTACATCCCCGCCGACAGCGCGGATTTCAACAGCGTCACCGAGACTATCGTGGTGACCGTCAACAAGGCGCACCCGAAGCTCTCGGCCACCGTCAAGACCCGCAAGCCCGTCGGCGGCAAGGCGATGTCGGTCTTGCTGACCGGTCTGCAGAAGGGCGCCAGGGAACAACTCGTCGTCCAGAACAGCCACCGCAAGACCCAGACGGTCGTGCGCTTCGTGGCCAAGGGCGCGACGCTCACGATCAACATCAAGCTGACCGGGGCGCACCGCCGCCGCTTGGGGAAGGGCAACTACCGCGTCGTGATCGTCCAGAGCGCGACGTCGAACACCTACGCGGGCTCCAGCTCCGTCAGGAAGTTCAAGATCGTCAGGTAGTACCGCGGTAACCGAGCCCCCCTGGCGTGCGCTGCGCACACGTCAGGGGGGCTTTCGGCTGCGGGTTCAGCCGGCGGTCATCCCGATGATCAGCTGTGCGGCTTCGACGGGCACGTCGAGATGCGGACAATGCCCGACGCCGTCGAGCACGACCCACTCGGCCTGCGGGAGCAGCTCGCGATAGCGCACGGCTGCCGACGGCCAGGGAAGCAGGAGGTCCGCAGACCCCCACACCATCCGCACCGGACAGGTGATCCGCTGGGGCTCGAGCGGATACCCCGCACGCAGCGCATAGTCGATCATCTCCGGCACCGCCGGGCAGCCGGCGATCCCGACCATCTGGTGCGCGACGAGCTCCGGCGGGATGTGGTCGCTGTTGACGACGATGAGCTGTGTCGCCCGGCGGCGCCCCTCGGCGCTCGCCACGATCCGCTCCGCGTGCGGGGCCGCGAGCTTGAGCTGGTCCTGGATCGGCCCGAATGCGCGGATCACCTCGTCGAACGCGCGATCCCCGGGGGTCCAGCCGCCCGCCGGCGCGAAGGCGACCACCGACTCGGCGCGCCCGCGGGCGGCAAGCGTCAGGGCGACGTAGCCCCCCAGCGAGTTCCCGACGACATGCGCCCTGGCGAAGCCCGCAGCATCCATCGCGCGCTCGATCTCGTCGGCGACGACGTCGTGGCTGACGGCGCCCTGTAGGCGCGGTCCGCCGGTGTGGCCGGCGAGCGTCGGTGCCAGCACGTCGTGCCGGCGGGCGAGCGTGGGCAGCACCAACTCCCAGGTGCGCCAGGTGTCGGTAAACCCGTGCAGCAGGACCAGCGGCGTGCCAGACCCGGAGCGATGCGATGGGGTAAACAGCGAGCTCATCCCACCCAGGGTAGTCGCCGCCGCGCGAAATCCCGGCGACCGCATGCCCGCCGCACCCGCATGCCGGCGCGCATCGGGCGGCGCGCCGGCCGATGCCCTATGGCTCGAGGCGGAAGGGCGGGTAGTCGTCGGTGACCATGAGGAACGCGTAGGCGCCGACCCGGTTGGCCCACCGCACGACGCCCTCGACGTAGGTGAACAGGCCCCGCGGGTACCGGCCCGTAAAGAGGATCGCGAACCACGCGATGACGATCGCCACGAACGCGCCGATCCCGAGAAAGAACAGGACGATGTAGTGCGGGATCGCCAGGAACCACTTGACCAGCGGCATCCAGCGCGTCAGATCACGGGCGGCGTCCGGGTATACGTACTCGAGGTGGACGGACTGATGCTCATCGGTCGACGGGTAGTTGTCGTCCATCAGTGCGAGGAAGATCCCGACGCGGTTGACAAAGCGCTGCAGCTCGAGGTTCCAGTCGAACCACCAGCGCGGGTACTTGGCCCGGAACAGGATCATCAGCGCCGGTCCGAAGACCAGCGCGCCGCCCGTGCCGGCGGCGATGCTTGTCACCTGGCCGCTCGAGGTCCACGAGCCGGAGCCGCCATCGACCGTGGCGAGGAGGATGAGGATCGGGATCGCCACGATGATGCGAAAGAACGTGGTCGCCCGGTCGAGGTGCCGGTCCGGGTAGTCGACCGAGAACTGGACGGGGTACGCAGGTGGCTCCATGACGTGCTCCTGACCGTTCGCTCGTGGTGCTGCCCGCCGCGCCGGGGCGGTGCCGGTGCGCCCGGCGCGACGACGCCAATCGAAGGACCCCGCACAACGCCGGGTACCGCGCTGATGTCCGGGGCGGTCATCGCGGCGGACGTTGCACGGGATCACTCGTCGGGTTCGCGTCGCCCGAGGCGGCTCCTGCCTAGATCCCCCATTTGGCGGGGACCGGCCTGGCGTACCCGAGCGGACCGCCCATCGATGTCGCACGCGCCCAAGGCGCGCTCCGCACGCGGGACGCCCCGCCGTAGGGCGGACCCCCAGATCTCGCCGCCGCCTCGCCGCTCCGGACTCGCGCGGGAGTAGAACCAGCAGTAGGGCGTCCGGACCACCACGGCGCGCCGCCGAGCCATCCCACGCCGAGGAGTTGCCATGGACCGCCAACGCCACACCGATCGGATCGCCATCGTCACCGGGGCGGGCAGCGGCATCGGCCGTGCAACCGCGCTGCGCCTCGCCCGGGAAGGGGCGCATGTCATCGGCTGCGATCTGAGCGCCCCGGCGCTCGAAGGCGCCCGGGCCCAATTCGCCGCCGAGGGCGTCCACCTCTCCCTGGTCACCGCCGATGTCACCCGCCAGGAAGAGATTGAGCGCCTGGTGCACGCCGCCGGCCCGCGCATCGACATTCTCGCCAACGTCGCCGGGATCATGGACCACTTCATCCCGCTCGGCGAGCTGGACGACGCGACCTGGGCACACGTGCTGGACGTCAACCTCACCGGCGTCATGCGCCTCTCGCGCGCGGTGCTCCCGATCATGGAAGCCGGCGGGGGCGGGGCGGTCGTCACGGTCGCCTCGGAGGCGTCGATCGGCGCCGGCTGCGCCGGTGCGAGCTACACGACCTCCAAGCACGCGGTGATCGGGCTCGTCAAGCACATCGCGTACTTCTACGGTCCGAAGGGCATCCGCTCCAACGCCGTGCTGCCCGGCGCGGTCAACACGGGCATCGGCGCCACGGCCGATCCCCGCTCGGGCTGGGCGATGCAGCGCGCCGCGTTGGCAATGGCGACGATGCCCGATGCGGCCGAGCCGGACGAGATCGCCACCCTGATCTCCTGGCTCGCCAGCGGCGAGGCCTCGAACGTCAACGGCGCGTGCGTGACCGCCGACGGCGGCTGGGCCACCGCCTGATCACGCGCACGGCCCGGAAACGGGCGCGCCCTACTCGGGGCGGCCGAAGTTCCGGACCGCGAGCGTCAGGAACACCAACGCGAACCCGATCACGATCCCGAGCTCGGCGGCCATCGAGAGGGTATGACCGAAGATCGTGACGTCGGTCGGGAACCGCCGCTGGGCTTCGATGGGCATCGACTGCGCCGAGAAGACGACCTGGCGCAGTGGGGCGATCGCGTAGGTCAGCGGGTTGATGCGGGTCAGGAACGCCAGCCACGGCGGGAGGCCGGTCAGCGGGAACATCGCCCCTGACAGGAACAGCATCGGGAACAGCACCAGCTGCATGACGACCTGGAAGCTCTCGAGCTTCTCGATACGGCTGGCGACGAACACGCCGAACGCGGTCAGCGAGACCGCCATCAGGAGCTCGATGAGGATCACCTGCACGACGACCAGCGGGGTCAGGTGCACGCCGACCAGCGGGGCGAGGACCAGCATGATCGTGCCCTGGACGGTCGCGATGCTCGCACCGCCTGCGGTCTTGCCGATCACGATCGCCGAGCGGCTGACCGGCGCGACCAGCATCTCGCGCAGGAAGCCGAACTCGCGGTCCCAGACGATCGACATCGCCGAGAAGATCGCCGTGGTGACGACGCTCATCGCGACGATGCCCGGGAACACGAACTTGGTGAAGTCGAACCCGGCGGTCGAGCCGACCAGCGGCGAGAGGCCGTACCCGAGCACGAACAGGAACAGGACCGGCTGGACGAAGCCGGACAGGATGCGCGAGCGCGTGCGCGAAAAGCGGATGAACTCGCGGCGCCAGACCATCGCCGCCGTGCGGATCTCGTTGCGCAGCGAGTCGCGGTCGTCGACGACCCGGACCGCGCTTGCCGGTCGGTCGAGCGTGGTCACGGGTCCCCCTAGCGCCGGCGCGCGGCCCACGCGCGCACCATCTGGCTGTGGCCCGGTCCCGAGTCCTGGCGGATCTCGCGGCCGGTGAAATGCAGGAACACATCGTCGAGCGTCGGCCGGTGCACGTGCACGCTGCGCACCGGCACCCCGACGGCCTCGATCAGGCTCGGCACCTGGGCCTCGCCGTCGACGACGGACACCACGATGCTCTCCTCGCCGCGGCGGAACACCAGCCCGGCGCGCTCGAGCGCCGCGGCGGCCCCGGCGTCGTCGGCGGTGTGCAGCTCGACCGTGTCGGCGCCGATGGTGGCCTTGAGGGCCGCCGGCGTATCCAGCGCGACGATGCGGCCCTCGTCGATGATCGCGATCCGGTCGGCGTACTCGGCCTCTTCCATGTAGTGGGTCGTCAGCAGCACCGTGACGCCCTCCTCGTCACGCAGCCGCATGACGTCCTCCCACATCAGCGCCCGGGTCTGCGGATCCAGGCCGATGGTCGGCTCGTCGAGGAACAGCACCGACGGGGTGTGCAGCATGCCGCGGGCGATCTCCAGACGCCGCGCCATGCCACCCGAGTAGGTCGAGACCAGGTCCTTGCGGCGGTCGCTCAGGTTGACCAGCGCCAAGACGCGGTCGATGCGCGGGCCGACCTCGGCGGCGGGCATGCGGTAGAGCACCGCATGAAAGCGCAAGTTCTCCTCGGCGGTCAACTGCTGGTCGAGGGTCTGTTCCTGAAAGACGAGGCCGATGCGCCGGCGCACCGCCTTTGGCTGGGCGACGATGTCGTACCCGGAGATCAGGGCGGTGCCGGCGGTCGGCCGCGCCAGGGTGCACAGCATCTTGATCGTCGTCGACTTGCCGGCCCCGTTGGGGCCCAGAAGCGCGAACACCTCGCCCGTGCGCACCGCAAAGCTCACGTCACGGACGGCCTCGACCTCGCCGTAGCACTTGGTCAGGCCCAGCACCTCGATCGCGAGTGCATCAGCGCCCAGTTGGCCGATCTGCTCCCGGAGATCCGCCGTGCTCATCCACCCACCTCCGCCGGGTCGTCGGCTACCGGACCCGCAGCCTCCCGCGCGCGGCCACCCCACAAGGGTAGTCCACGCGACCCGCATTCGGCGGACGGCATGTCCCCGCCCGGAATCCGAGCACGTAGCGCACGATCGCCGCGTGGGGCACGGAAAACCCCGATAGGCAGCTTCGCGGACCAGACTTAGCGTCGCGGTACCAACACTGGTACCCCGCACGATGAACTCCGCACGTCATACGGGGGCTGAATGGCCCATTCTCGCGGCGCCGACGCACCGGCCTATCCGGAGTACCCGGCGTCGAGGGATGTCATGACGGGTCTCCAACCATGGCTCCGTGGGTCGCCCGCAGGCAGGATCGGCCTGCGGGCACTCGCGGTGACCGTGGTGATGATCGTGCTGTCGGCGGTCTTCGCCGCTGGCGCGGCGAGCGCGGCGGCGGGTCTCGGTACCGCGGCCCGGCTGACCGCCCAGACGCCGGCATGCACGGGGGCGTGCTGGATCCCGGGCGCGGCGGCACCGGTCCCCTGGCAGTGGGAGCTCGGCCATCCCTTGAGCCTCACGAGCGCCTCGGACATGGGCACCAGCTCCAAGACCTACGCGGGCGCCCCGGCACCGGCGCCGCAGGTGTATGACATCGACGGGATCGAGAATCCGGCGTCGACCGTGGCAGCGCTCCACGCCCGGGGCAAGCACGTGATCTGCTACATCGAGGTCGGGGCGGCGGGCAACTACCCGGGCGCATACGGCACCTACTTTGCGGCGTTCAAGGCAGCTGGCGTTCTCGGTGCGCCGATGTCCGGCTACAGCGAGAACTACCTGAACATCAACTCGCCGGCGACGGTGGCGATCGTCGAGCAGGTCATCCACGACCAGTGCTACGCGAAGGGCTTCGACGCGGTCGAGCCGGACATCGACGACTCCTGGTACGACCCGACCGGCTTCACAATCTCGATGGCCAACGAGGAGGCGTACCTCGCCACCCTGTCGGGCTACGCCCACTCGCTCGGGCTGTCGTGGGGGCTCAAGGACGGCGACCAAGCCGATGCCCTCGCCGATTCGGCCACCTTCATCGGCGATCTCATCGCCGCCCACACCGTCGACTGGGGCCTGACCGAACAGAGCTTCCAGTACGCGACGGTCCCCGCCATCTACCCCGCCTTCGCCGGCGCCGGCCTGGCGCTGTTCGAGGCCGAGTACGCGGGCGTCCGGACCAAGCCCGCCGTCTACTGCCCGATCGCCAACCACGACAACATCAACACCACCTGGTTCGACACGCGCCTCGACGGCAAGGTCCGCGTGACCTGCCGCTGAGCAGGCGCCGGCGGCGGCCTGCGCCGCTCACGCCTCGGCGGAGGCCGTCCGGTCGGCGGCCGCGAACGCAGTGCGGGCGGCATCGACGGCGTTCATGGCCGCCGGGAATCCGCCGTAGAGCGCCATCTGGATGATGACCTCCACGACCTCCTCGCGGGTGACCCCGACCGCCAGCGCGCCTTCGATGTGTGCCGCCAACTGGGCCTGGGCCGTACCGAGCGCGGCGAGCGCGGCGACGGTCGCCAGCTGGCGGTCCCGCAGCGACAACCCGGGCCGCCGATAGACGTCCCCGAACCCGAACTCGACGATGTAGCGCGCGAGGTCCGGCGCGACGTCCGAGAGGGCCGCGACGAGTTTGGCGCCGCCGCCGGCGTGGATCTGGTCGAGTAACTCGGATCCGCGGGCAAAGCGGTCCTCCATCGCGCCACCTCCTTGTGTCGGGTGTTCGGCCGTGGACTCTACGGGCTCGATGCCCGTCGCGGAGCGCGATTCGGGTGGCCCGTGCCGGGCGTGGTCGACTGGTGCGGAGGGCACCCGTTAAGCGGCCGGCCGCCCGCGCCGATGACCCCCACACGCCGGTTGCAGCCTGTTAACGGAATGTAAGCGGGATGTGAGGAATCCCGAAACCACCCGCCTTTCGCGTCGAGCTTTCAATACCACTGCCGATGTCGGAATTGGATCTACAAAGCCCCGAGAACGACAAGGAGCATCTCCATGTCCCCTCGCAGAAGTAGTCCGAAACTTTCCCGTCGACATCGCATCGCAGGCCTTGTCGCCGCGGTCGGGATCGTGGCGACAACCGGGTTGACCGGCGCCGCGATGGCGAGCACGGCCAAGAAGGCGGGCACCGCCAACCTCACGACACGGTCATCGACGACCACCGCGTACTGCAAGAAGCACCCAACCGCAAGCGGCTGCAAGGGCTCCTCAGGGCCCACGGGGTCGACCGGGTCCAGCGGACCGGTCGGGCCGAGCGGACCGACCGGTTCCACCGGGTCGTCCGGCGCGAGCGGCCCAACCGGCTCGACCGGGTCCACCGGCTCGACGGGCACGGGGTCCTGGTGGGTCCCGAACCCAAGCGTCCCGGAGCCGTGGCAGTGGGAGATCGGTCACGCCTTGAGCCTCACCAGCGCAGCGGACATGGGCACCACCGGCACGCTGTACACCGGCGGGGCGGCACCCGCGCCGGCGGTCTACGACATCGACGGGATCGAGAATCCCGCCTCGACCGTGGCCGCGTTGCACGCCCAGGGCAAGCACGTGATCTGTTACATCGAGGTCGGGGCCGCGGGCGCCTACGGCGGCCAGTACACGACCTACTACAACCAGTTCTCGGCGGCCGGTGTGCTCGGTGCCAAGATGCCCGGCTACAACGAGCACTACCTGAACATCGCCTCGCCGGCGACGGTGGCGATCGTCGAGTCGATCATCCACGACCAGTGCGCGGCCAAGGGCTTCGACGCGGTCGAGCCGGATATCGACGACTCCTGGTACGACACCACCGGCTTTGGCACCACGATGGCCCAGTCCGAGGCGTACCTGCACACCCTCTCCACCTACGCGCACTCGCTCGGGCTCGGCTGGGGACTCAAGGACGGCGACCAGGCCAACAACACCGCCGACTCCACCAAGTTCGTCGGCGACCTGCTCGCGGCGCACACGATCGACTTCGCGCTCACCGAGCAGAGCTTCCAGTACGGCGCCGACCCGGCCCTGTTCCCGCAGCTGGGCCTGTCGGGGATCACCTGGTTTGAGGCCGAGTACCAGGGCCAGAACACCCCGGCGAGCTACTGCCCGAAGGCCAACGCGGACAACGCCAACGCGGTGCTGTTTGCCAACAACCTCGACGGCACGGTGCGGGTGACCTGCCGCTGATCGTACGGGCCCGCTACGCCCCCGCGGGATACGCCGGCGGGGGCAGCGGGTCGGTGCGGTTGGCGAGCACCTGGGCGACCAGCGACTGGGGGCTCGTGCCACCGAGCACGCGCATGCGCGCGAGGCGGTAGGGATCCACCGGGCTGCCCCATCCGAAGATGACCGTCGTCGAGCCGCGGTAGCCGGCGGACCTGACGGTGTCGACGACGCGCTGGTCGTAGTGCCCGGACGGGTAGCAGAACCAGTTGACCGGGACGCCGTAGTTGCGCTGGATGCGCTGACGCGAGAGCGCGACCTCGTAGGCCAGACGGGTGGCACCGAGCGACGGCAGGTCCGCGTGCGTAAATCCTTGGGTATCGAGTTCCCAACCGGCGGCGACCATGCCGCGCACCTGGGCCGGGCTCAGCCCCTCTGGGGCGTGCAACGACAACTGCAGGTTCATCACCGCGATCCAGCCCATCGCCCGCAGGACCGGCAGCGCCTCGGTGTACTGGGAGGCGTAGCCGTTGTCGAACGTGACGATGATCGGATGGGCGGGCAGTTGGGCGCCGTACCGCCAGTAGGCCCAGGCCTGGTCGAGGCTGATCGCCTTGAAGCCGGCCTGCTGGAGCGCGTGCATCTGGCCGGCGAACTCCGCCGGCGGGACCCAGAGCCCCGGGAAGGCCGCGGTAGCGCTCGGGGTCTGGATGACGTGGTACATCAGGACCGGAATGCGACGGGTCCCGGGCGCAGCGGGCGGCGAGGGCAGGAACTGGGGCGAGGACGGCGCGCTGTAGACGGTTGAACTCGACGACGTCTGGGCCGAGCCCGCGCCGACGGCGAGGCCGAGCCCGACGACGAGCGCCGCGGCGCAAAGGACCGCCCGGAGGCGGCCCGCGTCGACCCTGCGGCCGAGGCGCCCGGCGGCACGGCCCGAACTGGTGGAGTCGAATCCCATCCCGGGCGCAGGATAGCGGCACCGCGCGGACCTGCGGGAATGCGACCCGGAGGTGCGGCCGATTCACCCGGCGTGCCCTACCCTGTGTCTGATACGGGCGTGCCCGCGCACCCGCGCGAACCGCCCCGGCATCGCATCATCCGCGTCGCACCCAAGGCCGTTACCCGCATGCGCAAGCTCACCCGTTTCCGCTGGCTCATCGCGATCGCGAGCGCCCTCGCGCTGCTCGTGCCGGTGCCCTTCGCCGCGGCGCTCGCCGGCGGAGGCAGCTCCGGGTTCGGCGGTGGCGGCGGCTTCGGCGGTGGCGGTGGCGGGTTCGGCGGGGGCGGCGGCGGGTTCGGTCACGGCATCTACATCGGTGCGCTCTCGCCGATCGCGATGGGGCTCATCGTGCTGCTCGTGCTCGCGGTGATCGGCGTCCTGGCGCTGCGGGCGGCGTGGATGGCCGAGCAGGTGCGGGCGGCACGGCGGCGGCGGGCCGAGCGCGAGCAGCAGATGCACAGCGTGGCGCTCGACGCCGCCATGGTCGAGCCGATGTTCGATCCCGACGCGGTGCACCAGCAGGTGGCCGACCTGTTCGTGGAGATCCAGGCGGCGTGGACGGACCGCAACCGGGGCCGGCTGCACCAACTCGTCGGGCCGGACCTGATGGTCGAATGGGAGCGCCGGCTGGACGACTTCGACCGGCGCGGCTGGCACAACATCGTCCAGGTCGTCGAGGGTCCGCGCGTCCAATACATCAGCCTCGCCAACCTGGGTGGGCGCAACGCCGACCGCATCGTGGTGTTCATCGAGGCGGTCGTCACCGACTACGTCCAGGTCGAGCAGAACGGCATGATCCTCACCCACGACAGCGGCAGCTCGCCGCGCACACGCGTCGGCGAATACTGGACGCTCGCCCCGAGCGAGGACCACTGGATGCTGATCTCGATCGAGCAGCCGGCCGAGGGCGAGTACCACCTCCATGAGCGTCCGATCCCACGGCCGGAAGACGACGAGCACCTGCGCGACGACACGTTCCTGGCGATGGCCGCGGCCGACACGCTGCCTGAGGGCTTCACGCCGGCCGACCTGATCAACGTCGAGTTCGCCGACGACGCGCGTGCGGCGGCCCTCGACCTGTCGCTCGCCGACCCCCGCTTCTCGCTGGACGTCCTGGAGACCTCGGTGCGGCAGGTCATCGAAGCGTGGGCGCAGGCGGTCGACGGTGCCGACACGCCGCTCGAGGCGGTCGCGACCCGGGATGCGGTCGACCAGCTGCTCTACGACAGCGATGCTCGGCGCATGACCCGCGTAGTCGTCCGCGGGCCGATGGTGCGCCAGGTCAAGGTCTCGCAGCTCGACGTGACCCACCAGCCGCCGCGAATGCGGGTGGACGCCGAGCTCGGCGGATTCCGCTATGTCGAGGATCGCGACACTGTCGCCGTCGTCGAGGGGAGCAAGACGCGCCCGAGCGCATTCGCCGAGCAGTTCACGCTCGAGCTGGTCGACGGATCGGCCGCGCGCCCGTGGCAGGTGGTCGCCGCCGCCAAGCTGCCGGGCCAGATCAAGGCACGGCGCACCTAGCCACCCCCGCACGGGCCGGGCTCGGCCCATCCTCCCGATGACCCGACGCTGACGTCGGCCCCCCGGCCACCGGCGCCGCCGCCCGCGGCGCCGGTGGCCACCCATCCGGGAGGACCCATGACCGCCCCGCGCGCCCGCACGGCCGGGATCGCGCGCAGCTCGTACGCGCGGATCACCGACGACCTGATCGCCCTGCTCGACGCGGGCGTGGTGCCCTGGCGCCGTCCGTGGACCGCCCGCGGCCCGTGCAACCTGGTCAGCCGGCGTCCGTACCGCGGGATCAACGTGCTGGTGCTGGCCTGCCAGGGGCGCCCGTCGCCGTGGTGGCTGACCTACCGACAGGCGGCCGCGCTCGGCGGGCGCGTGCGCGAGGGCGAGCGCGGCACGCAGGTCGTGTTCTGGCGCGTGCTGGACGCCGACGGCACTGGGGCGGGCGGCACACGCCGCGGAGTCGTCCTGCGCACGTACACGGTCTTCCACGAGAGCCAGTGCGAGCTTCCCGAGGGCGCGGTGCCGCCCGTCGCCGAGGCGGGGCCCGGGATCCGCTCCTGCGAGGGCGTGATCGACGCCATGCCCGATCCGCCACACATCGTCACCGGCAGCGACGTCGCGTGCTACCTGCCGGTCACCGACACGGTGCACGTCCCGCGTCGGGCCGACTTCGCCCAGCCCGAGGCCTACTACGCCACCCTGTTTCACGAGCTGGCCCACGCCACCGGGCATCCGCGGCGATTGCACCGCTCGGCGCTCGTCACGCCCGCCCCGTTCGGCTCCCCCGATTACTCCCAGGAGGAGCTGGTCGCCGAGATCGCCAGCGCGTTCGTGTGCGGCGCGAGCGGCATCGCGCCCGCCACGCTCGGCTCGAGCGCCGAGTACATCGCCGGCTGGCTGGCGGCGCTGCGTGCCGACCGGCGCCTGGTGGTCGTGGCGGCGGGTCTGGCCCAGCGCGCGGCCGACCTGATCCTGGGCGTCACCGCGCCCGCCGACGGGCCCGATCGCCCCGATGATCGCAATCATTCCGGTCGCGCGCGCACCGCCGGGCAGCCCACCGGCCGCAGCAGGCAGTAATCTGCGTCGTCGTGACGACGGTGTCAGGAATACCGGGCGACGGCGAACCCGCGGCGCCCCCGAAGATCCGCTACTTCAAGACCCCGCGCAAGCGGCGCCGCTGGCCCTGGATCATCTTCTACTCGGTGTGGATGGTGGTCGGCGTCGTGGCCGCCGTCGCTTGGGGTGTCGACCGGGCCGCGCAGCACCTGCTCGACCAGATCAGCCCGAACAACTCGACGGTGATCGCCGCGCGCAAGGTGCTGGTCAAGCAGACCGGGCCGGACACCACGTTCATCATCCTCGGCAGCGATCACCGCAACTGGGTCGCAGGATCGGAGAGCCTGTCCGACTCGATGATCCTGGTGCGGATGTCGCCGCGGCAGAACTTGATCTCGATCATGTCGGTCCCGCGCGACCTGAAGGTCACGATTCCTGGCTACGCCGGCTACCAGAAGATCAACGGCGCCTACTCGCTGGGCGGCCCGAAGCTCTCGATCCAGACCGTCGAGCAGAATCTCGGCGTCTCGATCAACCACTACGTCAACGTCGGTTTCCAGGGCTTTTTCCAGATCGTCCAGCACCTGGGCGGCCTGTACACCCAGGTCGACCGGCGCTACTACAACCCCCTCGGCACCGGCTACTCGCCGATCGACCTCCAGCCGGGCTACCAGATCCTCAACGGCAACCAGGCGCTCGCGTTCGCCCGCTTCCGGCACACCGACACCGACATCGTGCGCTCCGCGCGCCAGCAGCAGATCATCATCGATCTCAAGCGCCAGGCCAGCGAGAAGCTCGGCATCACCGACGTCCCACTGCTGCTGAACACGATCGCCGGCAGCATCGAGACCGATGTCCACAGCCTCTCGGAGCTGATCAACATCGGCCAGTTCCTGATCGGCCTGCCCCACGGCCGGATCTTCCACACCACCTTGCAGGTCAGCTTCGATACGACCCCGGGGCAGCCCGCCTACGACCTCGCCTCGCCGCAGCAGATCGCGCAGTCGGTGTACGCGTTTATGAACCCACTCGCCGTCGCCGGCAAGCGGATCGCCTCGCACACGGTGACCACGCACCCCGCGGCTCCGGCGAAGCCCGCCGCCCCGACGTCGACCGCCGCCCCAACGGCGACCGCCGCCGCGGCGACCGCCAAACAGAAGGCTGCCGCGGCGGCCGCGGCGGCCAACAGGCTCCCAAGCGGGCTCGTGGTCAGCTCTGCGCCGGCGGCCGCGCTCGTCGGGCTCGGGCGGACGGGGCTCCCGCTGCTGGTACCGTCGCTCCAGGACAGCAACTCCCAGCTGGACTCGGTCAAGCCGGTGCGCGCGTACACGATCCCCGGCGGCCCGAGCGGCGGCTGGCCGTCGGTGGTCGAGGTGTTCGCCAACAGCCAGCAGGCCGGCAGCTACTACGACGTCCAGGAGACCCGGCTGCCCTCCCCGCCGGTCATGCAGTCCCCGACGAGCAAGATCTACGCGGGAGCGCGCACCTACGACCTCTTCCAGGACGGATCGGTGCTCCGGTACGTCGGCTTCTGGCAGAACCACACCTGGTACTGGATCTCCAACACGTTCTCCGGGGCGCTGAGCCCGGCCGAGATGGTCGGCATCGCGGCGAGCCTGCAGCCGGCCGGTCACCGGGTCGCGGCGCCCAAGGGGCTGGGCCTACTGACCCACGGCCTGGGGTAGGCGCCCCGAGCCCGTTGCGAGCGCACCCCCTCAGAGGGGCCGTGCGCGCCATCTGACACCCAGATGCGGTGTCACGCCAAACAACCTGCGCCCGACCGGGTTCCCCGATGAGGGGGGCCCTGGCCATCGTCGCGGCGTGCGCCGTGGTCTGCATCACCCCGGTCCTGTGCGGGGGGATCGTGGCCACCGCGCTCGCGGTGACGATCGTCGGCGCGTTGCCCGGACGCACGACTGACGCGTGTTCCACCCCCCTTCACGCGTCGTCGGGTAACGGGGTCGCCGCGACGATCGACGCGTGGATCGCCAGGCGGATGCCCGGCAGCCCGCTGGAGGGACTCGGCACCGCCATGGTCACCGGGGCGGCCGGGTCCGGACTGGATCCACGGCTGCTCGCGGCGATCGCCCTGCAGGAGACGAGCCTCGGCACCGCTGGAGGCGGACCGGCCGTGCACAACCCGTTCGGCCTCGGGCCCGGGCTGGCATTCGCGAACTGGAGCGCCGGGATCGGCCTGGCGGTACGGACGCTGGCGGCCATGCACGCCGCCGGCGCCCGGACCATCGCCGAGATCGCCGTGCATTGGGCGCCGGTCGGGGCCGCCAACGACCCCAGCGGGCTCAACACCAACTGGGTCGGCGGGGTCTCGGCGGCCTATGCCGCCCTTGGCGGCAACCCCGACGGTCCGGTCTTCGGCCGTGCCGCCGCGTCCACCTGCGGACCGGTCACCGGAGCGCATGCCACGTGACCCGGCCGACATCCAATCCTATAAAAAAGGTCGACCAACCGGCCGACACGTCGTATGCTCGTCAGACGGACGATGCCACCCCCGCTGGCGCAACTACAGCCCCAGGACGTGGTACCAGACCGATGACGACGATCGCACCCCATCCGGCGAACCCCGCGCAGCTGCGGCGCCTCGATGAGCTCTTCGCGGCACGCGGTGCGTCGCTGGTGCGCGCGGCGCACGCGCTGACCCATAGCCGGCACGATGCCGAGGACCTGCTGCAGGAGGCGTTCGTGCGCGCCGTCGCCCGTCCGGAGGTCTTCGACGGCCGCACCGATGCCGAAGCCACCGCCTGGCTGTGGATCGTGATGCGCCGGCTGTGGCGCGATCGCCAGCGCGGCGGCCTCGGGAAGACCTCGCCGATGCCGGCCGAGATGGAGCAGCGGCTCATCGATTCGGCGCCGCCGATTCCGGACCAGGTCCTGCGCGACTGGCAGCTCGCCGTCCTCTACGAGGGCCTCGCCCGGCTCGGTCCGCGCCACCGCACTGCGATGGTGCTGCTCGGACGCGGGTTTGGCGAGATCGAAGCGGCCGAGGTCGCTGGCGTCAGCCGGCGGACGATGCGCGAATGGCGCCGCGACGCGCGCCGGGCCCTCGGCGTGTTCGGCGAGCGGCTCGGCGAGGGCACGATCTGCGACGGCTTCGCGTCCCACCTGTCCGCCTTCGCCGACGGCGAGCTGGGTCCCGGCAAACAGCGCACCCAGCTCGAGGCGCACCTCGCGCACTGCGCGCACTGCCGTGCGGTCCTCGAGGAGATCCGGACCCAGACGGCATTCCTTGGGGCGGTGCTGCCCACCACAGCCGCCGTGGCGGGCATCGATCGGCGCGCGATCTCCGAGACCCCGGAGCACATCGGTCAGGCCATCCAGGTGCTCGGGCCGCCCCGCGTCGTGCTCGGCGGCCACGATGGCATCGTGGCCTACGTTGAGGCCCATTGGCGCCTCGTGGCCACCACGGCGATCATCGCGTTGACCGGCTGGGCCCTCGTCGGCAACGCCCTCGGCCACGTCGGGGGCGCCGGCCACGCGGCGACCAAAGCGTCTCCCGGGTCGCTCGCTCCCCGGCACGTCGCCCCACCGCCGCCGTCCCGGGGTACGGGGCCTCGATCGTCGAGTGCCGCGCGCCCGGTCCATCACGCGCGGGCCACCGCGCGTGCCAGCGTGACGCTGTCCCGGTTTGCGACGACCGTGGCAGCCGCGCCGCGCGCGACCACACACGCCGCGGTCCGCGCATCGGTCGCGAGCCGGTCCACGCCCGGGCAGTGCGCGAGCGCCGCCTGCCTCTTCGGCCCGTGAGCGAGCTCCGATCGACACGACGCGGGTACCTCGGCATCGCCCTCGGAACGGTGCTCATCGGAGGCGCGCTCGCGCTGCCCGCGTCGGCACAGGCGAGTGCACTGGTCGACCTTGGCGCGCAAACGTGGCAACAGGGCATTAGCGCAGGGTTCGGGTTGACCGGGCCGACGACCGTCGTCGCGGCGGCCGGCACCTACAGCGCGGGCAGCAATGCGACGGTTGAGTGGTGCTCTCCGTATGCCGCGAGCGCCATCCAGGGCGCCGTCGTCAACGTGGCGCGGGCCCAGGCGGCCAGTCCGGTCGTGATCAACGCAGGCCCGAATGCCGACGGCTCGGGCGGGGTCAGCGAGCCCGACAGCGCGATCCCGACCGGGTCTGTCGGCACGAACCTCGTGCTCAACCCGCTGGGCACGCCCTGCGTCGCGGCGCGGGTCGCCCAGTCGGCCGCGGGCACGAGCGCGGCCCGACAGTGGACGGTGGCGCTGTCGGATGTCTCGCTCGTCGATGAACAGGGGCCCGCGGTATCGAATCTCCGCGTCGTCGGGTCCAGAGACAAACGGCTGGTACACCGGGCCGCTTACCGTGTTCTGGGAGGCCACGTGACAACCAGCTCCTTCGCGGGTCGACCGGCGCCCAGATCTCGGACGGCGCGACAGTGAGCCTCGGCGACGCCGCCGACAACACGGAGCTGTCTGCCTCGGTGGATGCCGGTGCCGACGGCCCGCACACGGTGACCGTCTATCGGACGGCCGGCGGCGGCTGGCCCACCGCGGAAGAGTCGGTCAGCATCAACGTCGACCGCACGCCACCGAGCGTCCCGCAGATGGTCGCGCCGCCGGCCGGCGCCTACCCGGTCACCCTGACGACGACCCCGTCGACCGACGGCGCCAGCGGCAGCGGGGTGGCACGCATCGAGTTCACCGATGACGGCGGCCAGACTGTGCTCGCCACGAGCACGCTCACGCGACCAGGCTCCTACACCGTGGCGGCGCGAGCGGTTGACGTGGCCGGCAATGTCAGCGCGTGGGGCGCACCGATCGGGGTCGTGGTGCCGGCCAGCGGGTCCGGTACCTCGGGCGGGGCGGGCTCGCGCGGGGGCGGCGCCGTACTGCACCTGTCGACGGTCACCATCGACGGTCACGCGCCCGGCGCCGGCGGTGCAATGGCGCTCACGCGCACATGGGGTGCGCACGTTCGGGTCGCCGCGACCGTCGCCGACGGGCTCGGTCATCCCGCTGCCGGCGCGCATGTGGCCGTTGCCGACGGTCTGGGCCTGCTGGCGCGCGGCACGAGCAACGCGGCCGGTCGGGTTGTGCTGGCCGTGCCGGTGCGGCGCTCGGGAACGATGGGCCTCAGCGCGGACGGCGGCGGGACGCTTGTGCGCATCGACGTTCGGATGCGTCCGCTCATGGCGCTGGCGGCGCGTGAGCGGCACGCGATCGCCGGCCGCCCGCTGTCGCTCGGCGCACATCGCATCCTGACCGTCATCGGGACCGCGTGGCCCGCCCCAGTCGTCGCCCGACAGCCGGTGCAGCTCGAGTACCTGCTCGGCAGGACCTGGCTGCCGCTCGGTGCGCGTGGGGCAGTCGCCGGCAACGGGCACTGGCGGGTGAGTTATGCGGTGGCCCGTCCCGGGGCCGCCGTCGTGCGCATGCGCGTGGTGCTCCCGTCGCAGCCCGGCCTGGCGTTTGCCGCCGGTGCGACGCCCGTCTTCCGGGTCGCGATCCGCTAGACGCTCGGCCGGCTTGCCGGCCGCACCCCCTCCGCGCAGCCGGTCGCGCCATCTGTCGGGTGATCCCACCACCGGTGGGCCGACCGAAGGAGATCGCTGGTGAGCCGCTGGTCCGTGCCGATCGTCGCGGCGGTCATTCTGGCCGTCGGCACCGCGGTGGCCGCCGCCGCAGGGCCCGTCAGCGTCTCCCCGGACGCCGGCGGTCTGCCGGACACCGGCAAGCTCCAGCAGCTGGTCAACGGCGCCTACTTCTGGGTACTGATCCTGACGCTTGCCGCCCTCATCGTCGCCGCGTGCATCTGGGCCTGGGGGAGCCAGTCGAACAATGTGCGCGCCGCGAGTGACGGGCGGCGGGGGGTCGCGGTGGCGCTGTTGGCGGCAGCGGTGATCGGTGCCGCACCGACCCTGGTGAACTGGTTCTATGGACTCGGGCGCTGATGCGCGCCGGTACCGTCCTCGGCCTGGTCCTGGTCGCGCCCGCGGCGATCGCCGCGGCCACCCTCGCGGTGTTCCTCGGCGCCGGACTGCTGATCGCCATCGCGGGTCCGGCCCCGAGCCACACCCCGCGCCCCGCGCGCACATACCGACCAACCCCCCCAACGCACCGGCACGTGCCCGGCCCCTCCGCGCCGGTGGCGGCGCAACCACGCACGGCACCATGACGCCGGCCCGCCGAATGCTGCTCGCGGCGAGTTCGGCGAGCCTGGCGCTGCTCACGGTCGGCGCCGTGCCCGCCGCCGCCAGCCCGGCGGCGGCGATCTGCCGGCTCCCGGGCGTCGGCAACGTCTGTGGCGCCGCGACCGCGCCCGTGGGTGCCGCGGCTGGCGCCGTCACCGACGGCGTGCTGGGGGCGATGCGCACGGCCATCATCAACGCCTGTGTCTGGGCCGTCGTGCGGGTCGTGACGGGACTGGGTGCGACGTCGCAGGTCACGCTCACGAGCGCTGCCGTGACGTCCCACTACCGGTACATGGCCACCGTCGCGGTCGTGTGCATGCTGCCGTTGATCGCACTGGCGGTGCTCTCGGCGCTGCTGCGCGCCGATGTCGGCGCCATCGTGCGCGCGGTCTTCGGCGCGCTGCCCGCGGCGGCACTCCTGACGGTGATCGGCATCCAGGTTACCCAGACCCTCGTCGGCGCCGTCGATGCCGTCTCGGCGCAGTTGCTCGCCAGCCAGGCCCCGGACGCGGCCGCACTGACCCGCGCCATCCCGGCGGCGCTCGGCGCCACGCCCGTGCCCGTGTTCATCGGGCTCGCGGTCGGGGCGGCGGCGATGTGCGCCGCCCTGGCGGTCTGGGTTGAGCTCCTTGTGCGGGCGGCGGCGATCGAGGTCGCGGTGATGTTCCTGCCGCTCGTGTTCGCGGGCATCGTCTGGCCGGCGACCGCACGGTACGCGCGACGCCTCGCGGAGATCCTCGGCGCGTTGATCGTCAGCAAGCTCGTGATCATCGGCATCGTGAGCCTCGCACTGGCCGAGTTGACCAGCGCCAGCGTCCCCGGCGTGCTCGCCGGCACCGCCATGCTCGGGCTGGCGGCGTTCGCCCCGTTCGTGTTGCTGAGCCTGATCCCGATCGCCATCGATGCCGGGCACCTGAGCCAGCATCGCCGCCAAGCGCTGTCGGTCGGCAGCGCGGCCCGGGACGTCGCGGGCGCCCGGACCGTGCTCTGGCAGGCGCGTCGGGCCGATCACATGATCGCGCCGCGGCCCCGTGTGCTGTCGCTTGGCACGCCACCCCAAGTCCCACCGCGCGCGACCGCAACGGCGCCCCCGCGACCGCCGACGCGGCAACCGCAGGCATGAACGACGACCGACACCGCGATGATCTCCGGGACCGGGTCGATTTCGGCACCCCGCGTGGCGGTACCGCGCTCGGTGGGCTGCACTGGCGCCAGCTCGGCCTGTTCGTCGCGGCCGCGGTCTGGGCGCTCCTGTGGACTCGCGCCACATCCGGGGCGGCAGGCGCGGTCGTCGGTGCGCTGGGGGCGGTCGGGCTCGCGAGCGCCGGGGTGGCGCGTACCGGCGGGCGTCTGCCGGTCGACTGGGGCGCGGTCGGCATGGCCTTCACGGTGCGCCGGATCCGGGGGCGTGCGCGGTACCGGCACCGGCGCTCAGCGACCGGGCCGCGGCTTCCGGCCCATCTCGCCGACATCCGGATCCTCGCAGTGGCGACCGACCGGGGGTCGATCGGGCTCGTGCGCGATGGCGCGCGGCTTGTCGCGATCCTCGAAGTGACCCCTGAGCCCATGATGCTCGCGGGATCCGCGGAGATGGCCGGCCGCCGCGCGGCGTGGGGCGCGACCCTCGCCGGTCTCGCCCGCCCCGGATCTGGGGTGGCCCGCGTGCAGTGGGTCGCGCGGACCGCGGCCGTCGGCCCACGGGCCCGCAGCCGCCACGTGGACCCGTCGCTTCGCGACCGGCTGCCGGACCCCGCCGTCCAGAGCTACCTGGAGGTGGTCGACCGCGTCGGCGACACCGCCCACGACTACGTGCTGTTCATCGCCCTGGGCGTCGACGCCCGGCGGCGCCCCAGCGCGTTGGCAGCGCAGGCCGCGCTGGACGCCGCGTTCGAGCTCAGCGCGCAGCTGGCAGCGGCGGACCTCGGAGCAGCGCGTGCCCTCTCGCCCGGCGAGGTGAACGCGGCGCTGCGCGCCGGCGGCGACCCCGCCGCGGCCGACGGATTCCCGGACACACCACCCGACGGCGGCGCGGCCCCCCTCGACCCCCAGGATCCCGGACCGATGGCCTGCGAGGAGGGCTGGGCTGCGCTGCGCTGCGACGCGACGTGGCATGCCAGCTTCTGGATCAGCCAGTGGCCGCGCGGCGAGGTCGACGCCGAGGTGCTCGGCGCCCTGGTGCTCGCCGGACGACCGGGGCGCACGGTGACAGTGGTGATGGAGCCGCGCGACCCGGTCCGGGCCGTCCGGGACGCCGAACACTCACGGGTGCGCCACGCCGCCGACGAGGAGCTTCGCGAGCGCGCGGGGTTTGTCGGCACGGTCCGGCGGCGGCGCCAGCAGGCGGCGATCTCCGCCCAGGAGCGCGAGCTCGCCGACGGTCACGGGGCATACCGGTTCGCCGGTTACGTCACCGTCTCGGCGGCGACGCTCGAGGCCCTCGAGGACGGCTGCCGCGAGCTGGCCGCCGCCGCGCCGCTCGCCCGATGCGAGGTCCGGCGACTCTGGGGTGAGCAAGCGGCCGGCCTCGCGGCGAGCCTGCCGCTGTGCCGGGGACTGTGATGCGGGCACCGCGCGTTCCGGCCCGAACCCTCACCACGGCGCACATCTCGGCCGCCCACCCGTTTTATGCGGGGCGCGTGCTCGACCACGGCGGCGCGCTCATCGGGCGGGAGCTCACCGCGGGTCGCCCGTTCGCACTCGATCCCTGGCGCCTGTATGCCGACGGCCACATCACCAGCCCCGGCACCGTGATCGCCGGCCAAGTGGGCCTCGGCAAGAGCGCGCTCGTCAAGACCTATCTGGCCCGGCAGGCCATCCACGGGCGCCGGTCGGTGGTGATCGATCCCAAGGGCGAGTACGGCGCGCTTGCCGACTGGTTCGGGTCGGCCGCGATCCGGCTGCGCCCAGGTGGTGCGACGCGGCTCAACCCGCTCGATCCCGCGATCGGCAGCGACGCCCACGTCGCCCTCGTCGCCGCCGTGCTCGAGCTCGGCCTGGAGCGGCGCCTGAGCCCGCTGGAGCGGGCGGCGTGCGATTGCGCCTGCGCCGCGGTCGCCGGCACCGCGCGGGCAACGCTCGAGGGCATCCACGCGACGCTGCGCGGTCCGGCCGCGGCGGACGCACGACGGCTCGGGATGACGCCGACGCGCCTGGCGGACGAGACCCGCACCTGCGCGTTGGCACTGCGCCGGCTCTGCGAGGGCGAGCTGGCAGGGATGCTCGACGGCCCGACCACCGCCGATGTCCAGCTGGATGCGCCGGTCGTGGTCTTCGACCTGCAGGCGCTGCGCGACTCGGCCGCACTCGGGGTCGTGATGGCGTGCATCGCCGCGTGGCATGAGGGTCGCCCCGAGGGCGCGGCGCGGGCCCGGATCTTCGTCGTCGACGAGGCGTGGGCGCTCGTTGCGAGCACCGCGACGGCCGAGTTCTTCCAGCGGTCCTGGAAGCTCGCGCGGGCCTCGGGCGTCCAGCACATCCTGGTCGTGCACCGGATCTCCGATCTGCAGGCGGCGGGCGATGCGGGCTCGCGCATCGCCCGGATCGCCGAAGGACTCGTCTCGGAGTCGGAGGTCTGCGTGCTGCTGCGCCAGGCCCATGCCGACCTCGCGGCGACCCGCACGCGGCTGGGCCTGAGCGACGCCGAGGCCGAATTGGTGACCCGCCTGCCGCGCGGGTGCGCTCTCTGGCGCATCGGCAGACGCAGCTTCGCGGTGGCGCACGTCATCTCGGAGGCCGAGCGGGCCCTCATCGACACCGACCGCGCCATGCGCGCTGCGGCCGGGTGAGCCCCCTGCCGGCCGGCGGCGGACTCGTCCTCGCCGCGCTGGCCGTGCTGGTGTGGGGCGCGCTCGCCGCGCGGCATCGCACCGACGCGACGAGCGCGCGCTTTGCGACGACGCGGGACCTGCGGGGGCTGCTGCTCCGACGGCCCGAGCCCGGCCGCATCAGCCTCGGGCGCCGCCGCGGCCGGCTCGTGGCGATCGAGCGGCGTCATTCGCTGCTGGTGATCGGGCCGCCCCAGACCGGCAAGACCGCGGGGCTCGCGATCCCCGCGATCCTCGAGTGGCCGGGGCCGGTGCTCGTGACCTCGAGCAAGCCCGACATCCTCGAGGTCACGCGGGCCGCGCGCACGGCGCGGGGGGAGATCATGGTCTACGACCCGGCCGGCGGCGCCGGGACGATCGGCTGGACGCCCCTGTCGGGCGCCCACGATTGGACCGGGGCCCTGGTCGCCGCGCGGGCCCTGATCTCGGTGCGGCCCTCCGGCCCCGCGGCACACGATTTCTGGCAGGCGGCCGCCGAGGCGGCGCTCGCGCCGCTCTTGCGCGCCGCCGCCGCCGAGGCCGACATGACCCGCCTGATCGACTGGCTCGACCGCGGCGAGGATGCGGACGCGGAGGTCGCACGCATCCTCGAGACCCTCGGCGAGCCCCTGGCCCGGTCGGCCTGGCAGGCGATCATCGCCCTCGACCCGCGCACCCGCTCCGGCGTCGTCGCGACCGCGCGCACCGCCCTCGCCGGTTGGTGGGACCCGGCAGTGCTCGCCGCGGCACGGCCGGAGCTGACCCCGGAGCGGCTGCTCTGCGACGCGGCGAGCCTCTATCTGGTGGCACCCACCCACGAGCAGGAGCGGCTGCGCAACATCTACACCGCGATCGTCGAGGAGATGACCCGGGCGGTGTACGTGCGGCGCGCACGCACCGGGACACCGCTCGATCCGGCCTTGTTGGTCGTGCTCGACGAGGCGGCCCACATCGCGCCGGTCCGCGAGCTGGCCGCCCTCGCGGCCACCGGTCCGGAGCCGGGCATCCAGCTGGTGACGATCTTCCACGACCACGCCCAGATCCACGCCATCTACGGCGCCCAGGCCGGCACGGTGATCGCCAACCACCGGGCACGGATCATCCTCCCGGGCGTCGGTGACGCCGACACGCTCGAGCGCATCAGCCGCTCGCTCGGAGCGACGAGAACGGTTCGGACCTCTCGCACCCAGGGGCGTCTCGGCAGGAGCCTGAGCACCACTGAGTCCAGGGAGCCGCTCGTTGCCCCGCACGCCCTGCGGGAGCTCGGCGACGCCACGGGGCTCGTCATGTACGGAGCGCGTCCGCCGATCCGGGTGCGCCTGCGGTGCTGGTTCGACGACCGCGCGCTGCGACACATCGCCCGGGGCGGGGTTCAGTCAGACGCGGACCCAGCCGATGACTGACCCGAGCAGCGGTACGCACTCAAACCGAGTGGCGCAGATCATGGATCGGCGCAAGGCGCTCGCGGCAGCGCTCGCGGTCAGGATTGTCGCCGGCCCCACGACGACCGCCGTCTTCACCCTGGGCGCGCTGGTGAGCCCGGCCGTCGTCGAGGGCGGCCACGGGTCGCACCGGCGCGGCGCCGAGCTTCCCGCTCGGGACCAACCTGTCAGTGCCGTTCAACGCCAGCAGGGCGTTCGTCGATCCGGGCAACCCGAGCGCGACCATCGCCGACATCGCCCACGGCGACCGGCTGATCGGGGTCTGGAAGGCGGCTCCGCGTCATCGACCTGGGCCACCAGTCCGAGGAAGTCCCGACATGCAGTCCGGTGTCGCCTACCCGGCGACGCCGGCGCGCGTCGTCGTGGTGGGCTCGCCGTCGGCGGCGGCGTCGGTCGACCTGGGGATCAACAGCGAGGTCACCAGACCCATCAGGACGAACGCGGCCGCGATGATGCCGACCGTGCGCGTCGCGTCGGCGAACGACGAGTCGAGGACCCCCGAAAGCGGTGCGGTCGTCGGGGCGCGGCGCAAGGCGGGCAGCACCGTGCCCGCCGACGACTGCACCGAGTCGGCGATCTTGCTGGCCTGCGCGCTCGGCACGCCCGCGCCCTTGAGCGAACTGGTCGTGTGGCTGGTGATCGCGATCGACAGGGCGGTGCCCAGGATCGCCGTCCCGAGGGCCGAGCCGACCTGGCGCAGCGTGGACTGGATCCCCGACGCCTGGCCCGACCGGTTGCGGGGCACCTGGGCCAGCGCCACGTTGGTCAGCTGCGCGGTTGCCAGGCCGACGCCGACCCCGTAGATCGCCAGCGGGAGCACGAAGCGCCACACCGACATCGGCGCCTCGACGACGATCGCGAACCCCGCGATGCCGATCGTCTCGAGCAGCATGCCGACCCGGACCGTCCAGACGCCGCCGATCTTGAGCGAGAGGGGCGCCGCCAGTCCACCAGCGGCGAACGCACCGAGCGCCAGCGGCAGCAGCGACGCGCCGGTCTGCAGGGGCGAGAGCCCCAGCACGTTCTGCAGGAACAGCGGGATCACGAACACCAGGCCGAACTCCCCCAGGGAGACGATCAGGATCGTCAGCCCGCCGTACCGGAACGAGCGCACCGCGAACAGGCTGAGATCGATGAGCGCAGGCCGGTCGCGTTTGGTCAGGTAGAACAGGCGCCACACGAACCCCCCGAGCAGGACGGCCGCAATCGCGAAGGCCCACGGGACCGGTGAGCCGGGCAGCGGCCAGTCCCAGCCGCCGACGCTGAAGGTGTGCTTGACGCCCCACCACCCGTAGCGTTGGCCCTCGATCAGTCCGAACACCAGCGACGCGAACCCGAACGACACCAGGAACACGCCCGGGACGTCCTTGAGCCCGACCGCCTGCTCGTCCCGGGACTCCGGGATGAGCAGGTACCCGAAGATGAGGATCGCGATGCTGACCGGCAGGTTGAGCAGGAAGATGGCCCGCCACGACCAGTAGGTAGTCAGGTAGCCGCCGAGCAGCGGGCCCAGCGCCGCCGCGCCGGCGATCACCGACCCCCAGATGCCGAACGCGATGGGCCGCTCCCGGCCACGGAAGTTCGCGTTGACCAACGACAACGAGGTCGGCAGGATCATCGCACCGCCGACCCCCTGGAGCATGCGCGCGGCGATCATCGTGCCGCCGCTGGTCGCGCCGCCGGCAAACAGCGAGGCGCAGGCGAACACGACCACGCCGATCATGAACATCCGCCGACGCCCGACGCGGTCGGCGATGGCCCCGACGGCCACGAGCAGCGCCGCGAACACCAGCGAATAGGCCGAGTTGATCCATTCGGCCCCGGCGAGGTTCATGTGCAGCGCCGGAACGATGCGCGGCAGGGCGACGTTGACGATCGTGGAGTCCACGATGATCAGGGCGACGCCCATCGCGAGCACGGGCATGATCGCCCAGCGGCGCAGGTCGCTGGTCATGCTCCCGACCCTATCGCCCGTGCCGCTGGGGATCGCGGACAACCGCGGGGATGGGTAAGCCCCGCATATGCGCGACGCTTGGCTGGCGCGAATGTCATGAACTCCAGCGAAAACGTCATCAGTTAAACCCCGGAGGCCGGTAGGGGTATTTGCGCCACGCTGCGGGTCGCTCACACACGGTAGATTTCGCTCATGCCGGAATCTGCGCACCCCAATCGGTGGTTTGGCGCCAACCCCCAGGCCACCGCATCCCAGGGGAAGAACCCACACGGTTGGACGCGCGACACACCTGCCACCTGGCGCTCCGCCCTCGGCCTAGGGGATTCCAAGGATCGCGAGCCCCCGGAGGGGGGTGGGCACTGGTACCCGGAGCCGCCCAAGCGTCGGGGGCCCATGATCGCCGGTCTGGTGATCCTCGCGATCGTGGCGATCGCCGTCGGCTGGATCATCGGCAACAGCACGAGCAGCAGCTCGAGCAGCACGGCGAACCTGTCGGCCACGGTCAACCCGACGCTTGCCCAAGGCGGGCACAACTTCGTCAACTTCGCGTGTGCGGCATGCCACGGCATGCAGGGCAAGGGCGGCCCGGACCCGGCGGTCCCGGTGCTGACCTCGGTCGGCAGCACGATGAGCCAGGCTCAGATCGAGTCCATCATCGCCGACGGCGTCCCCGGCCAGGTGGTCAAGGGCGGGTCCGGCACATCGGCGCCGTACATGCCGACGTGGCGCAACATCCTCTCCAAGCAACAGATCTCCGACCTGGCCCAGTACATCGGCGCCGGGCTCCCGGCCGTCCCCGGCGCGACCGACCAGCCTACCCCGACCGGACAGGGCGATGTCGTCGCGGGATCGGTGGCCTTCATCAACTACGGCTGCGAGAACTGCCACGGTGCCAACGGCCTCGGTGGCGTGATCAACCCGTCGCCCGACGGCACGATCCCGCCGCTCGGTGGCGCGGACTTCAAGAAGGAGTTCCCGCCGCAGGCCGTCAAGGACGTCATCGTCTCCGGCAGCGTGATCGGCAAGAACCCGATCACCAGCATGCCGCACTGGGGCGGCATCATCCCCGACGCTCAGCTCAACCAGCTGGTCGCCTACATCGACACGCTCCCGGGTCCGTCCGGAGGGTGATCGTCAGCTTCAGGCTGGCGCCGACCGCCTCGGTCGTCGACGCCAGCCTGAATCGCTGATCAGGCGAGGCCCAGGCCGACGCGGTGCCGCGGACGAACGCGCGCGCCCCGGCGAAGGATGCGTGTCAACCCGCTGAAACACGGCGGACACACCCGCACAACATCTGGGGAGCGCCGTCCCGGGAGAGTGGGCGTGCGGCACGCGGGCACCCCGAAGCGCCTCGGAGAGCGGCGTGCCCGTGCGTCCGCGAACGGTCATTCCCCTTCCGATCAAAGGACCTTCATGATTCGCCGCTTCCCCAAGACCGCGGTCATCGCTGCGGGCGCGGTTGCCCTGGGTGGCGTCGCCGCGGCCGGTGTACTCGGCACCGGTTCGGCCAGCACCCCGTCCACCCGCGTCACGCGGCTATCGAGCAACGTCACGACGCACGCGTACGGCACGCCGATCGCCGGACGCCACACCCTGCTGATCAGCGTCGACGGGCTGCACGCCTCGGATCTCGCCCAGTACGTCGCCGACAACCCCAACTCGTGGCTGGCCTTGCTCTCCAGGCGCGGCACCACATACCCCAAGGCCATGACCACGTTCCCGTCGGACTCGTTCCCGGGCATGCTCGCCCTCGCGACCGGCGGCACCCCCAAGCAGACCGGGATCTACTACGACGTCTCCTACAACCGCGCCCTGTATGCGCCGGGCAGCAGCTGCTCCGGCACGCCGGGGACGGTCGTGGCCTATGACGAGTCGGCCGACTTCAGCACCGGCCAACCTCTCCGGGACCAGCGACCCCACGAAGGGCTTCAACGCCACGGCGATCGACCCGGCCAACCTGCCGCTGGTCAATGGCACCGCGACCTGCACCGGGGTGTACCCGAACAACTACCTGCTGACCAACACGATCTTCGAGGTCGCCCACAACGCCGGCCTCTACACCGCGTGGTCGGACAAGCACCCCGCGTACCAGATCCTCGAGGGTCCCGACTCCCTGAACCCCTCCGGGACGCCCACGATCAACGATCTCTACACGCCGGAGATCAACAGCACGGCCTCGCCGACCAACACGCTGACCGTGCCGTTCGGTCCCGACAAGGGCACCGTGATCAACGGTGGTGGGGACTTCACCCAGAGCGTCGACGCCGCGATGGCCTACGACAACACCAAGGTCGGCGCCGTGGTCAACGAGATCAACGGCATGACCTCGAGCGGCGGCACGCCGGCGGGCGGCAAGAAGGTCCCGTCGATCCTCGGCATGAACTTCCAGGCCGTCAGCGTCGGCCAGAAGGTGACCAACGGCGGGTACTACAACAACGGCCAGACGTTCAGCCCGAACCTCTACCTCGCGCTGGACTTCGTCGACAAGTCGCTCGGCCAGATGGTCA
This sequence comes from uncultured Thermoleophilia bacterium, assembly GCA_963773325.1. GTDB lineage: Bacteria > Actinomycetota > Thermoleophilia > Miltoncostaeales > Miltoncostaeaceae > CAITWD01. The sequence continues at coordinate 927,080 of CAVZAI010000002.1, forward strand.
CACAGCTGAAGGCAAACGGCCTGTTGGACTCGACGCAGATCGTCATCACCGCCAAGCACGGCCAGTCGCCGAAGAACCGCTCGCTGTACCACCGCATCGCCGAGGACAACAGCAAGTTCTCGGGCTCGCTCGCCACGGGCGACCAGAGCATCGTCGGGTTCCTCAACGCAACAGCGCCCAGCCGCTGGCGGCCGAGACCTCCGACGATGTCTCGCTGGACTGGTGGCAGGACCCGACCAACGGTCCGGGGAACGCGGTCAAGGCGCTCAACCTCGACCCGCTCACCGCCAACATCCTGTCGATCAACCACGTGATCTCGGGCACCGAGCTCAACAACCTGTTCGGCACGCCGACGGCGAGCACAAGCTACCTCGACCCGGGCACCCGCGTGCCGGACGTCATCATCCAGCCGAACAGGGGCGTCGTGTACTCGCTCAGCGAGGCCAAGATCGCCGAGCACGGCGGCGGCACGATGGACGACCGCAACGTCGCCCTGCTGGTGGTCGACGGCGGCGGCCTGCACCACGGCCGCCGCGGTCTGGGACCATGTCACGACCACCCAGGTCGCCCCGACGGTCCTCGCCTGGCTCGGCCTGACGCCCTCCAGCCTCACCGCGGTCAAGTCGGCGCACACGACGGTGCTGCCGAAGCACTGACCGTTCTGGTCTGCAACACACAAGACGGGGCCCCATCCCGACCGAACGTCCGGTCGGGATGGGGCCCCGTGGTGCTTCCGCGCCGTGCCGCTGGTGCTACCCCTCTTCGGGGTGCGCCTCCAGGACGACGTCGCCGCGCTCACCGGTGCGGACACGGATCGATTCTTCGACGTTGATGACGAAGATCTTCCCGTCGCCCGGGTACCCGGTCTGCGCCAACTCGAGGATCGCGTCGAGTGCGCGCTCCAGGTCCTTGTCGTCCAGCACGACCTCCAGCTTGATCTTGGGCCGCAGGAAGATGCCGGCCCGGCGTCCGCGGTAGTCGTCGGGCGCGCCGGCCTGGCGACCGGATCCCTTGACTTCGCTGACGCTCATCGACGGCAGACCCATGCTGGCGAGACGGTCACGAATCGGGTCGAATGCTTCGTGACGGATGAAGGCTTCAATCTTCTTCATGACGTGTCTCTACTCCCCCAGTTTGGGCTGCGGAGCGAGCGGGTACTCGAGGCTCTGCTCACCGATGAAGTCCGCTGTCACCTGCTCGCCGTGGATGGCGATGTCACCGTCCAGGCACTGCTGATCGGTGTAGCGCAGGGACATGAACAGTTTCATCACCCGCAGGATAATGAAGGTCATGATCCCCGTGAACAAGATCACCCACACGGCGGCCTGGAACTGGTGGTACGAACTGCTGCCAGCCGCCCGCGTAGAACGACGCCGTCGACCGAGAAGCGCAGTTCCGCCCGTCAGCGCGAGTACTCGATCATCTTCGGGTCCGCCAGCAGACCCGACCGCCAGGCCGCCGAGCAAACCGGCGAGGCCGTGCGTGTAGACCACGCCCGAGGGCGTCGTCCACACGGTTGAACGGCGGGATCTTCGGGCCGACGACGTTCATGACGAGCCACACGATGGCTCGATCCGACACACGCCGATCGCAAGCGCCCCGTAGCCGTTGACAAAACCGGCGGCCGGGGTGATGCCGACCAGGCCGACGATCATGCCGTTGACCGCACCGATGAGCGACGCACTCTTGCGCGGCGACAGCATGTCCCAGATCACCCAGATGAACATCGCCGAGGCTGCGGCCAGGTTGGTGTTGAGCACGGCGGCGGCGGCGTCCGCGCCGGCGAAGTACGGGTCACCACCGTTGAAGCCGTTCCAGCCGAGCCACAGGAAGCCCGGCACCGAGCGCGACCATCATCATGTTGTTCGGCGCCGCCTCGCGGTCGGCCTTGATGCGTGGACCGACGACCCACGCGGCAACGAACGCGGTCACACCCGCGGCCAAGTGGATGACGTATCCACCGGAGTAGTCAACCGCGCCCTGCATCGCGAAGTAGCCGCCACCCCAGATCAGGAAGGCGTTGATCGGGTAGACGATGCGACGCCCAAATGACCGATGAAGATCATCCAAGCCTTGAGGTTCATGCGGGTCAACACAGCACCCAGGAACAGCAGCGGCGTGATGGCCGCAAACACGAACTGGAAGTAGATCAGCGAGGCCTGCCCGAACCTGAGTGGCGGCAATCCAGCCGGACAGGAGCGGGATGTTGGCCTGCGAGAGCTCATCGCTCGGCGAGAGCACCGGGCTCGGTTTCCCGACCAGGTTGTTGAAGAACTGGCCTGAACCGAGGGACGCGGGGTGGCCGAACCCCATGTTGAAGCCCCAGAAGCACCCACACAAAAAGGACGATGCAGAAGGCGGTAAACGCCATCAGCATGGTGTTGATGGACCACTTCTTCTGCACAACGCCGCCGTACAAGACCACGAGGCCTGGGACGCTCATCAGCCCGACCAGGGTGGCGGCGGTCATCTGCCAGGCGTTGTCGCCGGCGTTCAACCATGCTGGATACGGAAGCACTCCCGAGATCTCCCTTCGTTCTTGGCGTTCGGTGGTTCGGGTGCCCGCGGCCCCCGCTGTCCCCTTGTGAACTGACCCCCGGGGACACAAACGGTGGGTGTCGAATCAGCCAAGTGACGGGAAAACCAGCACAATGTCCAATCGACACGCACCACGGAAGCCGCGGTCATGGCAAGTTACGAGTCAGGGCATTCCCAACGCTTGGGCCAAGTGGCCCACGCTCAGGGCAGCGATCTAGACATGTGCACAAAGAGGTTGAGATCGCGTTAAGGAGATTGCATTCATGTTAAGACCAATCCCGTATCGCCCTGCAAGAGGCGCTTTTCCACGAACCGGCGTCTTCCGGGCAACGGCGGCGGCGGTGGTCGCCGCGGGCGTCGTCGGGCTCGCGGCATGCGGGAGCTCCTCTCCGTCGACGACGACCTCGGCCGCCGAAGTCGCCTACCAGACTCAGGCGAACGCGATCTGCAAGCAGGCGACCGCTGCGGCGCAGCCGCTGTACGCACGCATGGTGCCGCTCGAGAAGAACAAGCAACTGCCTGCGCTGTCGGACATCACCGCGCTCGACAACCAGCAGGCCAAGCTCCAGAAGGACCTTGCGGCGCTCGTGCCCCCCGTCTCGATCAAGCCGGCGGTGGACAAGATGAACGCCGAGTTCGCCGCGGTCGTCGCGCGGGTCCAAGCGCTGCTCAAGCTGCACGGCGCCCAGTCGATCGCCTACGACGCACCCGGCATCGACGCCAAGCTCACCCGGGCCACCACCACGCTCGACGGCCAGATGAAGGCGCTCGGATTGACCAGCTGTGTCTAGCCCGCGCAGCGTTGCTGTCCGGTCGGCACCGCCGCCGGCGTTAATCGTTTGGCCCTAACGACGTTCATCTGGTTTTCAGAGACCCCCGATTGGATACACACGCCACAATTGCGGGGCCCGCTGCCCGCTGAGTCGCGGGCACCGGCCGCCCGAGTCCACGCACCACGCCAAGGAGCACCCCGACCGACATGGACCCGATGAGCACACCCGACACCCGTGAACCGTCACCGCCGCCGCGATCCCGCGGCAAGCTCTGGCAGACCGCGCTCGTGGGTCTCGTGGCGGGTCTCATCGGCGGCGGGATCGTCCTCGGCGTCCACGATGCCGCGAGTTCGTCCTCGTCATCGTCGTCGACGCCCACCTCGGCGGGGAGCGCCGCGACGTCGGCGGTGCCACCCGCCGGCTCGACCACGGTCATCACCGGAAGCTCGCCGAACTGGGTCAACGTCGCCGCCCGCGCGATTCCCGGTGTCGTCGAGATTTCCACGATTCAGACGACGACCGACCAGCTCGGCAATTCCTCGCAGAGCGCGGCGCTGGGGACCGGGTTCGTGATCGACAACAAGGGCGACATCCTCACCAACCAGCACGTGGTCGGCCGCTCGTCGAGCATCAACGTCCAGTTCCAGAACGGCACGAGCGTCAGCGCGAAGCTCGTTGGCCAGGACCCCTCGAGCGACCTTGCGGTCATCCACGTCAACGTTCCCGCCTCGCAGCTGCACCCGCTCCCGCTGGGCAACGCGAGCACCGTCAGGATCGGTCAGCCGGTGCTGGCGATCGGCACCCCGTTCGGGTACACCGAGTCGGCCAGCACCGGCATCGTGTCGGGGCTCGGGCGCGAGATCCAGTCACCGAACGGGTTCACGCTCTCCAACGCGATCCAGACCGATGCCGCCGTCAACCACGGCAACTCGGGCGGCCCGCTGCTCAACCAGGCCGGGCAGGTCATCGGTGTCAACGCCCAGATCGCCGACTCCGGCGTCGACGCGAACGTCGGCGTGGCGTTCGCCATACCGATGGCACCGACCGAGCTGAGGATCGTCCACGACCTACTCACCTCGGGCAGCATCAGCCACCCCTGGCTCGGCATCACCGGCGTCTCGGCGACCGCGCAGCTGCAGCAAAATGGCGCATCCCCGGTGTCCGCAGGCGTGCTGGTGACGGGCGTCGCCCAGAACAGTCCCGCGGCGACGGCGGGCATCGTCGGCGGCACCAGGCCGAAGACGATCTACGGCACCTGCGTCCCGGTCGGGGGTGACGTGATCACCAGCATCGGCGGAACCCCGATCAAGTCGATGAGCGACCTGCAGGGCTACCTGCAGTCGCAGACGGTCGGGACCACCGTCCCGGCGGAACTCGTGCATGCCAACGGCTCGCACGGGACGGTGAGCATCACGCTCACCAAGCAACCCTCGAGCGCGCCGACGATCTCGAGCGCCTGCTCGAACGCCGGCTAGCTCTAGACACCGACGACGCCGTCCGTGTACAGCGGGGGCGGGCCGTCGCGGTGCTGGTCACCGCCGGCCCGCGCGCCGGCGTCCCCGTCGACCTGCCGCGGCGATTGGTGCGATGATCGGCTGGTGAACCGCTCACGGGTCTTCGCATTCCTGGTGATCGCGTGCGTGCTGGCGGCGTCGATCGCCGTGACGGCGCTCAGCGGCGACCAATCGGTGCACACCGGTGCGATCGGGTCGCTGCCGACGACGCCACACTGGTGGACGCTCTGGTCGGTGCCGCCGGTCGAGTGCATCGGCATCGCGCTGGTCGGGCTGTACGTGCTGCCGCGCGCGCGACCGGGCTGGCACCGGATCTCCGGGGTCGCGGGACTCGTCGTCTTGGCGGTCGCGGTCTGCTCACCGATCGCCGGCCTGGCCCGTGACGGGCTGCTCGAGTTCCACATGCTCCAGCACACGCTGATCGGCGGATTCGGGGCACTCCTGGTGCTGGCCGCCCTGCCGCGCGCCACCGCACCGGTCAGCGGCATCGTGCGCTGGGTGGCGCACCCGTTCGTCGGGTTCCCCTTGTGGGTGATCAGCACCGCGTTCTGGCTGGCGCCGGCGCTGCACGATCAGCTGCTGAGCTCGGACGCGCTCTGGATCGCCCAGCAGCTGTCGTTCTTCATCTTCGGGGTGCTGGTCTGGTGCCCCGTGCTCGAGCGCTTCGCGCCCGCGCCCGCGTGGTTCGGAGCGGGCGCCAAGTGCGGCTACATGGTCGCCGTCTGGTTCACCGGTCTGTTCATCGCCAACATCTTCTGGTTCACCGGGACGCCGCTGTACCCCGGACACGCCGCCCTCGATGCCGCCTGGGGCGTCGGCGCGCTCCAGGACCAGGCCAACGCGGGCACGGTCATGATGGTGACCCACTGCATCCTGTCGTTCGGGCTGATCGGGGTCCTGTTCTTCGCCAACGCCCGCGAGCAGGGCCTGCAGCAGCGCCTCATCGAGGCGGGCCTCGATCCCGATGAGGTGCGGCACGCCGTCCGCATTGGCGAGGGCGGCGCGCTGGCCGCACGCGCGGGCATCAGTGCCGTGACCCGGCCGGGGATCGACTGAGCGCGCCAGGGGGCCGTCCGCCGCTGCGCGATGCCGAGACCGGCCTCCGGATCCCGGCACCCGCACCGTGGCCCTGGCGCCCGATCGCCGGCCCGAGCAACTAGCATTCTCCTGCACGGTGGCCGGTCGTACGGCGCGTTTGGCGCTGTCCGGTACGTTGTCCGACTCCCGACGAGGGTGCACGATGACCGCACGGGACGCCATGGCCAGACCGCGAGTCCGGCGATGACCGCGGCCGATGCCGCACTCGGCGAGGCGCACCTGGCGGTCCAGACGACCGGACTGACCAAGACCTATGCGGGGCGCGCGGTCGTCGACGGCATCGACCTCGCCGTCCCCCCGGGCCGCATCACCGGCTTCGTCGGGCCGAACGGCGCCGGCAAGACGACCACCCTGCGCATGCTGCTCGGACTCGTGCATCCGACGTCCGGGACGGGCGCGGTGCTGGGCCGCTCGATCGCCGATCCGTCGTCGTACCTGCCATGGGTCGGTTCGCTGATCGAGGCGCCGGCCTTCTACCCGGCGCTCTCTGGGCGGCGCAACCTCGAGATCCTGGCCACCCTCGGCGGCCACGACGCGGGCCGCACGGACGTCCGCTTGGCCCAGGCGGGACTTGCGGATCGGGCCGACGACCGCCTCCGCGCGTATTCACTGGGAATGAAGCAGCGCCTCGGGATCGCCGCCGCGTTGCTGCCCGACCCGGAGCTCCTCATCCTCGACGAGCCCACCAACGGGCTCGACCCCGCGGGAATCCGCGAGGTCCACGTCCTGTTGCGGGGGCTGGCCGCGGGCGGCCTGACGATCCTCGTCTCGAGCCATCGCCTGGAAGAGATCCAGACGGTTTGCGACCACCTGGTGATCATCAGCGAGGGGCGCATCCGCTTCCAGGGCCCGATCGGCGAACTGCTGGCGCCCCAGACGGGCGAGCTGGTCGCGGTGCCCGAGTTCGCCACCGACCTGACCCGGGTGGCCGGGCTCGCCCGCGCCGCCGGATACACGGCCCGCATCGACGCCGGCCAGGTCCGCATCGCGGCTCCGCCGGACTGGGCGCCCCGCCTCAACGCTGCCGCGACGGCCGCGGGGATCAACCTCGCCGGGATTTGGACCGCCCAGATGACCCTCGCGGAGGCGTTCTTCGCACTCACCGACGACGACCCGGAGGATGCCGGCGCCGACCCGACCCCGGCGGCGGCGATCGTGCTGCCCGCCTCGGTCCCGCGCGAGCACCGCGTCGGTGGAGGCCGCATGCCGGGCGTGTTCATCAGCGAGCTGATGAAGCTGCGACGGCCGGTGCTGCTCGTGGGCGGAGGCGCCGTCCTGTTCGGGTTCATCGCGCTCGTGACGGTGCTCGCCCTCGATCGGGTGACCGGTGGGTCGCTGGGGCAGTTCCTGCGCCCCATCGTGCTCGCGGAGCTCTCACGGCCGGGCGGCCTCGTGCTTGGGCTCCAGCGCGGTGGCCCACTGATGGGCATCGTCGTGCTCGGGATCTTCGCGGCCGCGTTCGGGGCCGAGTACAGCACGGGCATGCTGCGCAATTTGCTGGTGCGCGAACCGCGCAGGCTCGAGTTCCTCGCGGGCAAGTACCTGGCGCTGCTGTTGTTCGGCGCGGCGGTCGTGCTGGCGGCCGCCATGGTCAGCATCGCCGTCGCGTTCGCAGTCGCCCCCTCGCGCGGGATCGCGACGGGCGCCTGGACGAGTGCGGCCGGCGTCGCCGCGGTCTGGACGGCGATCTGGCATCTGATCCTCGCGGCGCTCGGATTCGGCACGCTCGGCGCGGCGCTCGCGGTGATCCTCCGCTCGCCGGTTGCAGCCGTTGCGGTCGGGGTGGTCTGGGTCCTGCCCGCCGAGGCGATCCTCGCCGCCGCCTGGGCCGACGGCCAGTACTGGCTGCCCGGTCAGCTCCTGCAGAACTTGGCGGCCGGAGGCAGTGCGTCCGTCCCGATCGGTCGCACGCTCATCACCCTTGCCGTGTATTGGGTGGTCGTCGTCGTCGGCACGTCAGTGCTCTTCGTGCGCAGGGACGTCGCCACCTAGGCGTCCCTGAGGCCCGGCACCCCGGGCGGCGGCGGGCAGCTCACCCGACGGCCGATCGCCGCCGGTGGCCGCGGCTCGATCGACCTCGGCCACCCACTTGGCGTGATGGCGCAGCGCCCAGCCGCGATCGACGCTCCCACGCACCATCCCGGCCATCGCCGCGCGCGTGTTCGGGTTGACGAGCGCCATGTACAGGTGGCCGATGACGAGGATCATCAGCAGCCACATGACGTCGTCGTGCACGTCGATGGTCCCCGCGAAGCGGTAGGCGGTGTCGCGCTCGCCATACCACAGCAGGAACCCGGTGATGTAGCTGATGACCATCAGGCCCGCCACGACGGCGGTGTTGAGTTTCTGACCCGCGTTGAACCGTCCCTGCGGTGGGGCCGGCGCGTTGACGGCGATGCGCCGCGGAATCTGGGCGAGCCACCGGCCGTCATCTCGGTCGAAGCGCTCGAGATCGCCGAGGGTGCGGCCGATGACCCGCGCCCGCGCGAGCGTGATGACCAGAACGCCGGCCGCCAGGCCGATCGCCGCGTCGATGTGCCAGGCCTTGGCGACCGGTCGCGGGACGATGCCCTCGAGCACAGGGACCGACATCAAAAAGCCCGTGCCCAGCAGCACGGCGAACGCGGCCGCCAGCAGCCAATGCAGGAGGCGCTCGGCGAGGGTGAAGCGCGCGATGCGCGCACCGGGTTCAGCCGTAGCCATTGGACTTGCCTACCCAGGCGTCGACGTCGTACCCCCGCAGCTCCCAGTAGCCGGGCTGCTGGTTGGCGCTGAACGTGATCGAGCTGAGCCACTTGACGTTCTTGTAGCCGTACATGTCCGGGATGACGAGCCGCAGCGGTGCGCCGTGGGCCCGCGAGATCGGGCCGCCGTCCATCTGGCGCGCGATCATCACGTCCGGGAGCGAGAACTCTGCCAGCGAGAGCTGATCGACGTAGGGGCCCTCCAGGGATTGGAAGGTCACGTACTGGGCGCTCGGCAGCGGACGCACCACGTCCATCAGGGTCTGGGCGCGGAAGCCCTCCCAATGCACCCCGTCCACGGTCCAGCCGGTGACGCAGTGGAATGTCGAGACCTGGGACTCGCCGGGCAGCGCGGTGATCTGTGCCCAGTCGAGCGCGACGGGCCGCTCGACCAGCCCCTGGACCACGAGCCGGTACGTCGCCGGATGAAAGGTCGGGAAGGGATCCTGAACGTTGTAGATCCGCCAGCCATTGCCCGGGATCAGGTCGCCGAGACTCGACGGCAGCGCGCTCGAGATCGGGTTGGTGACCAGCTGCGACAGCCGCGGTCCGAGAAAGATGCCGCCGATCCCCGCGGCAACGGTCGCCAGGAACGCGGCGCGTCCGATCCGGAACTCGCGCGGATGATCGGGCAAATCCTGCTGCACGGGGTCCGGGGGGTCGGGGGCAACCGGTGGTGTCGGCTCGCCGTCAGCCATGCACGAAGTGTGGCCCGTCGGCCCGACATTGCAAGCTGCGGTGGGCGACCGGGACCGCCCACCCCCTCCGGCGGGGCGGTTGCCCCATCTGGCCGATTGGGATGCGATCGCCCGGCACGACCGAACCCCGCGCGCCCGCGCAATGCTGAGCGTGGCCCGGCTGCGGCCGTCGTCGGCCGCGCGCGGGTACTACGAGCGCGCCGCCGACCAGGATGCCGACTGGGCCGACTGGACGGGAATCCCGGTCAGCGAATGGACCGGGCGCGCCCGGGCGGCGCTCGCGCGCGAGGGTCCGGTCGCCCCCGGGGAGCTGACGCGCCTGCTGCTCGGCGCCGACCCGGCGACCGGCGTCGTCCTGCGTCCGCCCGCGCCGGTGCGCGCGCGGACGCGGATGCGCCGCGGGCCGGCCGCCCCCGGACCGGGGCAGGGGGCGCCGCCTGCCCGCCCGGTGGCGGGCTTCGACCTCGTCTTCAGCGCCCCGAAGTCGATCAGCCTGATGCTGGCGATCGCCGGCGGCGAGGCCGCCGGTATCGCCGCGGCCCACCGCGTGGCCTGGCAGGACGCGCTCGGATTCCTCGAGGCTCATGCCTGTGTAGTGCGCCGGCGCGCCGCAGGCGTTACGGGGTCCGGGTACGTCGGCGCGGCCTACGCGCATTACGCCAACCGTGACGGCGACCCGCACCTGCACACCCACGTGGTGATCGCCAACCAGACCGTCGCGATCGACGACCCGTCGCGCTGGCGGGCCCTGGACGCGATCCCGCTCCTGATCGGCTGGCGCCGCGCGGCCCGGGCGATCTACGAGGCGCGGCTGCGGTACGAGCTGACGACGCGCTACGGCGTCGCCTGGCAGCGGGGCCCGGCCGGCGGGCGCGAGCTGGCCCTCGTGGACCGGCACGCCATCGACGCCACCAGCCGGCGCGGGGCCGCCGTCCGGGCGCATGCCGAGGCCCATGGCGTCAGGACCGCCCACGGGGCACGCGTGGCCGGAGTCGCCGCTCGCCCGCCGCGGGACGCGTTCGCATGCGCGGAGCGCCGGCTGGCCTGGCGGCAGCGTGCCGCCGCGCTCGGACTCGACGCTGCCCTCCGGGACCGGCTGTTCGGACGCGGTCGCCGGCCGGCCGGGTGGGCGCCCCCGGAGCCCGGTCCCGAGCTGCTCGGGGAGCGTGGCCTGACCGCAACCGCGCAGACGTTCACGCATGCCGAGCTGGTCGCCGCAGTCGCCGACGCGGCCCCCGACGGGGCGACGTCCGCGGCCATCTGGGACCGGGCCGCCCGGACGGCCGCCCTCGCGGTCGTCACGCGCATCGGCACGGCCCGTCCCGGCAGGCCGCCGCGCTACACCACCGACGAGATCCTGGACTGCGAGGCGCAGGTGCTCCGGGCTGCCGAGGCCGGCCGGGGGCTGGCCGACGATCGCGCCGCGCCGGAGGACCTCGCCGCCATCCTCGCCTTCGGGGCGCACGCCCTCTCGGACGAGCAGCTCCACGCCGCCGAGCACGCCGCCGCCCCAGACGACCGGATCGCCTGCATCATCGGCGCGGCCGGGTCGGGCAAGACGACCGCCCTCGCCGTGGCGGCCCGGGCGCTGTGGGCGAGTGGCATCCCGGTGACCGGCTGCGCGCCCTCCGCACAGGCCGCCCACGTACTCCAGCAGGCCACGGGCATGCACGCGGCGACGCTGCACGCGCTCTGTGCCCGCTGGGAGGCCGGGATCGCCGCTCCCGCGGGCTGCGTCATCGTCGACGAGGCCTCGATGGCGGACACGCGGACGCTGGCGCGGCTGACGGCGCTCACCGAGGGGCGCGCGCGGCTCGTGCTGGTCGGCGACGACCGCCAGCTGCCGGCGGTCGGTCCGGGCGGGCTCTTCGCGGAGCTCGTCGCGCGCCTGGGCGCCGCCACGCTGGCGACCAACCGGCGGCAGGCGGCGGGCTGGGAACGCGACGCCCTCGCCCTCCTGCGAGACGGCCGCAGCGACGCGGCCCTCGCGCTCTGGCGGTCCCATGAGCGCATCCACACCGCCGCCGATCCGGTCCGCGCGTGCGCGGCGGCGTGGTGGCGTGACCGCTCGGGGGCACCCACCGCGGACACGATCATGCTCGCCTACCGACGCGCCGACGCGGGGGCACTCAACGCCGCCGCCGCCACGGCGTTCGAGGCGGCGGGCCTGCGCGGTGCGCGCCTCGGGACCGGGCGCGAGACCTATGCCGTCGGTGACACCATCCGCTGCCGGATCAACGATCCGCGCGCCGGGCTCCGGAACGGGACGCGCGGGGTCATCTGCGCCGTCGATGCCAACCACGGCACCCTCACGCTCGAGGCCGGCGACGGTACCCGCGTCGACGTCCCACGCGACTACCGGCTGGCGGCGGGGATCGAGCACGCGTGGGCGCTGACCGGCCATGCGGCCCAGGGCATCACGGTCGCGCGCGCGTTCGTCGTTGCGCCGGGGCCCGGTGCGCATGCCGAATGGGGCTACGTCGCGCTCTCCCGCGCACGGGATGGGGTCCGCCTGTTCCTCGGCGAGGACCCCGACGGCGATCCGCTGGCCGAGCTCGCGGTCAGCCTGCGCACGCGAGCCGCCCGGCCGCCGGCGCTCGTGCAGGCACACACACCACCCGAACCGGTCGTCCGCGTCGTGCCCGCAGACGGCCCGCCGGGCGACCGGCCGGTCGCCCGCGAATGTCCACCGCACCATAAGCGCGTGTTAACCCGGACGCCCACGCTCGGGCGGTAATCTGGCGTCGCCCGCCGGGCGGCGGACCTGCCGTCACCACCCCGGACCGGAGACTGCCACGCCGATGACGCCCGCCTGCCCATGCCGGATGCCGGCGCCGCTTCGATGAGCACCGCCGCACCCGCGGCGACCGACCCGGCCGTGAGGACGACCGGGCTCACCAAGCGCTATGGCCCTCGGGCCGTGGTCGACGCCATCGACCTGGAGCTGCCCCGCGGGGTGATCAGCGGCTTCGTCGGGCCGAACGGCGCCGGCAAGACGACAACCCTGCGGATGCTGCTCGGGCTCATCCGGCCCTCCGCCGGCACTGGCGAGGTGCTCGGACAGCCGATCACCGACCCGGCCAGCTACCTGCAGCGGGTCGGCGCCCTGATCGAGGCGCCCGCCTTCTATCCGACGATCTCCGGACGCCGCAACCTCGAGATCCTCGCGGCGCTCGGGCGCCATGGTCGCCCAAAGGTCGACCGCCTGCTCGATCAGGTCGGTCTGGGCGATCGTGGCGGCGACCCCTTCAAGAGCTACTCGCTCGGCATGAAGCAGCGCCTGGGCATCGCGGCCGCGCTCCTGCCGGATCCCGAGCTGCTGGTGCTCGACGAGCCGACCAACGGGCTCGACCCCGCGGGCATCCGCGAGGTGCGCGCCTTGTTGCGCGAGCTTGCCGACGACGGCCTCACGGTGGTCGTCTCGAGCCACCTGCTGGGCGAGATCCAGACCATTTGCGATCACCTTGTCGTGATCGATGCGGGCCGGCTGCGCTACCAGGGCGCGATTGACGGGCTCCTGTCCGCCCAGACGGCCGAGGTGATCGCCGTGCCGGAGCACGCCGCCGACCTCGAGCGCCTGGCGGCGCTGTGCACCGAGGCCGGCCACGCGGCGCTGGTGGTCGACGGCAAGGTGCATGCGGCGGCGCCTGCCGAGTGGGCACCAGAGCTCAACCGCCTGGCGATGGGCCGCGACATCACGCTCGCCGGCCTGGCGATCAACCGCGGGACCCTCGAGGACGCGTTCTTCGCGATCACCGACAGCGACGCGCACCAGATCCTCGCGCACGCGACCGAAGCGGAGGTGCAGGCATGACCGGGGCCTTCGTGAGCGAGCTGCTCAAACTGCGCCGGCGCGGCCTGCTGCTCGGCGGCGGCGGCCTGCTGCTCGGCTTCACCGCGCTGTTCACGATCCTCGGAATCGAGAATGCCACCAACCAGCCCGGCCGCCGGGGCTTCCACGTCTCGATCACCGAGCTCTCCAAGCCCGACGGCCTGGTGCACGGCATCACCCGCGCGGGCACGCTGATGGGCATCGTGATGCTCGGCATCTTCGCCGCGGCCTTCGGCTCCGAGTACACGACCGGGGCGCTGCGCAACCTGCTGGTCCGCGAGCCGCGGCGGGTGAGGTTGCTGGCCGGCAAGTACCTGGCGCTGTTGGTGTTCGGCGTCCTGGTAGTCCTCGCGGCGAGCGCCGTCAGCATCGTCCTGGCGCTGTCGCTGGCGCCGAGCAAGGGGATCGATACGTCCGCGTGGACGAGCTCGACCGGGCTCGCCGACACCTGGCGCGCCATCTGGCACCTGGTGGTCGCCGCGCTCGGCTTCGGGACGGTCGGGGCGGCACTGGCGATCATCTTCCGTTCGCCCGTGGTCGCGCTGGCGATCGGCGTCGCGTGGCTGTTGCCCGCCGAGGCGATCCTGTCCGCGCTCTGGTCCAACGGCCAGGACTGGCTGCCGGGACAGCTGCTGGGCAACCTGGTCGACGGTGGCAGTTCATCCGTCTCGCTGGCGCGCACCGGGCTTACCCTCGTGGCGTACTGGGCCATCATCGCGGTCGGCACCGCGACGCTCTTCTCACGCCGAGATGTCGCCACTTAGCAGGGGAATTACCGGTGGCAAACGGGTGTCGACAGCGTCACTGAGGACAATCGGGGAAAACCCCGATATGCCAAGGACAGGGCCGGGCATACATTGGTGGTGCACCACTAACCGGACCTTGACATTCCCATCGCCGAGTCGTCGTCGGCTTCCAGCGCTCGAAGGTAACCACGTGTGCAAATGTGGGCCTCTCACCACCCGTTAGGCGTGGCGGCAGGCCGGGCTAGGAGCCCATCGCAACACGCGCGCTACGGTCCCTGCGCTCTGGGGCGACAGTCGACCACCGGTAGTAAATGCAGGATTGCGATTACGGAATCGAGATCCCGGATAGGAGATCTCAACCGACTGAGGTGCATTGAAGGCGAATAACAAGTGAGTCCCGGTACCCGCCAGTGAACAGAGCCGGAGGGTGCCGGGACTTACGTCGTTCTGGGCCAGATTAGGCCGATTCGCCGCCCCACCGGGGACCCATCCCCGCCCGACCTCACGCCGTCCGCCCGTTCGAGTTGCCGGGCGGGGCCATCCGCGCCCCGGCGCTGGTCTGCGCGCTCGCCGATGCCGATGACCGGGCGCGGCCCAGGCCACCCGACGCTCCGGCGCCTCGGGTGCCGAAACCTGACGGTGCCCGCGGCGGCACGGTCACCTGTTGGCCGCCAAGCGACGCTGTTAGCATCGTAATGGTCCCCTTCGCGACAGGGACGGTGTGACATGGACATGACCGATGCTCCGGGGCGATCGAACCGGCCCGGCCGCCACGCGGCCGCGTTCGCCGCACCCGTCCTTGCGGCCGTCCTCGGCCTCGTCCTGACCGCCTGCGGCGGTTCATCGAGCAGCCATACCACGAGTACCCCGACCTCCACCGCGCCGCCCCCGCCGGCCGTGCATGCGACCCTGACCGCGCCGACCCACACGCCGACGGTCAACAAGCCGTGGCACTACGTCGTGCGCGTGACCGAGGGCGGCAAGCCGGTGGCTGCGGTCGTGCACCTGCAGGCGCTCTTCCAGGGGGCGCCCGTCGGCCAGATCGGACGCCACACGGTCAAGAACGGGGTGTGGTCCGAGACGATCGAATGGCCGCCGGCGTCAGTGAATCAGCCGCTGGTCTTCCAGGTGCTGGCGACCGCGGTCGGCCAGACGGTGACCATCAACTACCCGCTTCAGGTCGCGCCGGCGTGAGCTCATCCCACCGCGGCACGGAGGTCGACTGCGAACACGTGCGCAAGATGTTCGAAGGGGGCCGGATCCGGGCCCTCGAGGACATCTCCCTGCGCGTCGGCGCGGGCGAGTTTGTTGCCTTGACCGGGCGCTCGGGCTGTGGCAAGAGCACGCTGCTGAACCTGATCGGGGCGCTCGACCGCCCCGACGCGGGGACGATCACCGTCGGCGGGCAGTCGCTGAACGAGATCGAGGACCTGGCCGCCTACCGCGCCGGGACGGTCGGGTTCGTCTTCCAGTTCCACTACCTGATCCCGACCCTGTCGGCGCTGTGGAACGTGCAGATCCCGATGATCGGGATCGAGCGCTCGGCGCGGGAGCGGGAAGCGCGCGCCCGGGCGCTCCTGGAGGAGGTCGGACTCGGCGATCGGGCCGACGACCGGCCCGGGGTGATGTCGGGCGGCGAGCGCCAGCGGGTCGCCATCGCCCGCGCTCTGGCGAATCACCCGCCCCTGCTCCTCGCGGACGAACCGACCGGTGCGCTCGATACGGCGACCGGTGCCGAGGTGCTGGCGCTCCTCGCCCGCGTGCGCGAGCAGTACGGGATGAGCATCCTGATGGTCACCAACGACGACGAGGTCTCGCACACCGCGGATCGCGTCGTGCGCATGCTCGACGGGAAGATCGTCTCGGCTACTCCCGCCGAAGTGCCTCGATCGGATTGAGCCGGACCGCCCGCCAGACCGGGTAGGCGGCGCCAATCATCGCGACCCCAAGCGAGAACGCTAGCCCCCAGGCGAACACGCTCCACCCGAACTCCGGGCTCACGAGGTTCGACAGCGCACCCCGGGAGACCAGGGCCTGGGCGGCGAACCAGCCCAACAGGAGCCCGATCCCGAGCGCGGCGAGGCAGATCGTCACGGCCTCGCTCGCGATCAGCCCGGCCACCCGACGGTTCGGCCAGCCCACCGCACGCAGCACGCCGATCTCCTGGCTGCGCTCCATCACCGACATCGCCATGGTGTTCGTGACGCCGATTCCGCCGACCAGCAGCGCGACGACCGAGAACACCCAGCCGGCACTGATCAGCAGCCTGCTGGTGGTGTCGACCTGCATGGCCTGCCCCGGATTGGTGATCGCGACAAGACCCGGATAGCGCTGCTCGAGCTGCTTCGCCAGCTGCGCCGAGCCGACGCCAGGTCGCACGACGATCCCGATCGCGGTGACCTCCCCCGGCCGTCCGGCCCACTGCTGCACGAGCGCCAGCGGCGCGACGACCGCGCCGTCCTCGAACGAGTTGCCGCTGTGGAAGATCCCGGCGACCGGCAGCTTCGCGTTGCCGATCGTGATCGGGTCGCCCGGGGCGAGCCCGAGCGACGACGCGGCGTGGTCACCGACGAGGACCTGGTTGCCCTGCGCCGGCTTGCCCTTGACGATGATGAACTGCCGCTCCGGGAACTCGCTCGGATCGAGCCCGAACACCAGCTGGGAGCCGCGCCCGTCGACGGTCGTGACGAGCAGTTTGATGCGGGCCACCGCCTGCACGCCGGGGGTACCGGCGACCTGCCCGGCCAGCTGATCGGGCAGCAGCGAGCTGGTCAGCTGGCTCACCTGGCCTTGGAACAGGCCGAAGTCCGCGCCGCCCAGGTGGATGACGTTGTTGACCGCCGACTGCACGCCTGCACTGATCGACAGGAGGGCGACGATCAGCCCGACCCCGAGCGAGACGCCGACCGCCGTCAAGAGCGTGCGTGCGCGCCGTCGCAGGAGGTTGGTCCAGATCAGGGCGGGAAGCCACACGGCTCGATCATACGCCCGCGGAGCGACGGAAATCCCGCAACCAGCACGGGCTTTGCCCCGTCGCGGGCCGTCGCGCCGATCGAGCCGTGGCCGGCCGGCTACTCCTCGATGACGGGGATGATCCGCTCCAGCGGACCGGGCAGCCACCAGTTCCACTTGCCGGCCAGCCGCATGAACGCCGGCACGAGCAGCAGCCGCACGAGGGTCGCGTCGATGAAGATCGCCACGGCGAGCCCCAGCGAGAGCTCCTTGAGCGGGATCAGCCGGTTCGTGAGGAACGACAGGAACACGATGATCATTATCAGCGCCGCGGTGCTGATGATCCGCCCCGTGCGCGCGAGCCCGAACGCGACCGCATCCGCGTCGCTGCCACCCCGCTCGCGATATTCGCGCACCCGCGAGAGCAGGAAGACCTCGTAGTCCATCGAGAGCCCGAACAGGATCGAGAACAGGAACGGCGGGACCCAGTTGGTGACGTGCCCGAGATGGTGGAATCCGAGCAGGCTATCGGCCCAGCCCCACTGGAAGACGGCGACCATCACCCCGTAGGACGCGAGCACCGACAACAGTGTCATGACGACCGCTTTGGCGGGGAGCACGAGCGACCGGAACAGCACCATCAGCACGATGAACGTCAGGAACATCACCAGGCCGATCACGAGCGGCAGCCGTCCGGACACGGCGTCGGTAAAGTCGCGGTTTGCGCTGGCGGCGCCGCCGACGTAGACGTGCTCCGGACCGGACCGGGCCGCGGCCGGCCCGTAGATGTCCGCGATCCGGCCGGCCAGGCCCTGCGCGGCGGTGGTGTCCTCGTTGGACTTCGGATAGACCGTGACCACCGCGGCGGTGCCGTCCCTGCTGTACGACGACCGTCGGGTTGACGCCAGAGACCTGCGGGTCGGCGGCGACGCGCTTGGCGACGTCGGCGATCACGGCGTGCGACACGGGACCCGTGCCCTCGACGACGACGCTGATCGGGTCTTGGGCGCCCGGCCCCGCGGCGGCGACGAGCTTGCCGGCGGCGACCCGCGAAGGCTGCGACGGGGGTAACGCGGTCACACCGCTCGAGCCGGTTCGCATGACCAGCACCGGTGCGGCGAGCGTCAGCAGGATGAGCGTGACGACGATGACCACCGTCCACGGCCGGCGCATGACCGCGGCCGCCCAGCGGCCCCAGAACCCGAAGTCCCCGTCATCGCTGCTCGTGTGCCGGGCCGGGCGCCGCAGCACGCGCCGGCCCCAGGCGACGACGTCGGCACGCAAGACGCGCTGGTTGAGTGCGACCAGGATCGAGGGCGTCAGCGTCAGGCTGGCGGTGACCATCACCGCGACGACGCCGATGGTCCCGACCGCGAAGCCGGTGAAGATCGGGACGCCGACCGCCAGCATGCCCGCCAGCGCCATCGCGACCGTCAGCCCCGAGAAGAAGATCGCCTTCCCTGCACGGCCGATGGTGATCGCGGCCGCATCCAGCGGTGCGAAGCCCGCGCGCAGCTCGTCGCGGTAGCGGTTGGCGATAAACAGCGAGTAGTCCACGCCGACGCCGATGCCGATCAGCGGAACGACGTTCTGGACGTAGATCGACAGGCTCATCGCGCCGGCGACGAACCACAGTGCCCCGAGAGTGGTCACCAGGCCGATGCCCGTCACCACGACGGGGATACCCGCGGCCCAGACGGACCCGAAGAACAGCACCAGGACCAGCAGGATCAGCGGGATCTGCACCGTCTCCGAGTGCGCCAGGTCGTGCGTGTTGACCGAGTTGAAGTCGGTGAAGATGGCGGGCCCGCCGGTTGCCGACACGTCCACCTGCGGTGTCGATTGGGCGTTGGCGGCGGTGATGATCGGCTTGGCGTGCGCGAGCACCTGATCGATGCCCTCGGTCAGGCCGACCTGAATCAGCGCCGTGTGCGCCGTCGGATACGCCAGCTGCGGGTTCTCGGCCGGGGTGACGATGCCGCCGATCACCGGACCGCCCGCCTGCCGTGCGGCCGCTGCGGTCTTGGCGATCACGGCCGCGAAGGCCGGATCGCTCGGCGCCAGCGTCGGGCTGGTGAGCACCAGCGTCATGCTGGCCGGGAACTGGTTGGCGAACTTGCCCGAGACGACGTTGATGGCGTTCTGCGACGTCGATCCCGAGATCTGGAAGCCCCCCTGGGAGAGCCGGCCCGACAGCCGGGTCGCGAGCGGCGCCATCGCGAGGAACACCACGATCCACACCGCGATCACCCAGCGCCGGTGCGCGGCACTCCAGCGCCCGAGCCGGGCGAACGGACCGGCCGGGATCACGTGGCTGGTGGCGCGCTCGATCTCGCGCGCGGTGCGTGGTCATCGTGCGGCCCGCCGCCCGTCGGGCGCTCGATCACCTGGGCGCCGACGTGCAATCGGCACGAGTGCGACAGGTTCCACGGCTGCTCCAGAAGACTCAATGTGGCGCGAACCCGGTCGTTCACGGCCACCGCTGCTCTAGCTAACACGCTCGCGGGAGCGAGGTCCAATAGGATCCGTGCCGCGGCGGCGATAGCCAGTGCCTATCGCCGCGGGGCGCCGCTAGGCCAAGCCGCCCTTGCCCAGATCCCCGCGCCGCAGGCGGCGGTAGAGATCCAGCGCTTCCATGATGATGCGCCAGCGCCTCGTCGGGTCCGAGCGGATCGTCGACGATGACTTCCTTGTTCTCGAGAGCCTTGTAGTCCTGGAAGAAGCGTCCCATCTCGCGCAACACGTGCTTGGGCAGCTCGGTGTAGCTGGTGTACTCGTTGACCGACGGGTCCTCCGTGGACACGGCGATGATCTTGTCGTCGATGCCCTTCTCGTCGCGCATCCGGATGACGGCGATCGCGCGGGCCTCGACGATGGCCAGCGGGACGACCGGCTCCTGACCGAGCACCAGGACGTCCAGGGGATCGCCGTCGTCGCAGTAGGTGCGCGGGATGAACCCGTAGTTGGCCGGGTAGTGGACCGCCGAGTAGAGCACGCGGTCGAGCCGCAGCAGGCCCGAGGACTTGTCGAGCTCGTACTTGTTCTTGGAGCCCTGCGGCACCTCGATCACCACGGGAAACTCGTTCTCGACAAGGTGATCGTCGACGTAGACGTCATGCCAGGGGTTCACTCGGGTTCTCCTTGGTTCGACTGCGTGGCACGGCCGCGCATGCTCAGGCCGTGACGCGTTGGCGGCGGACCTGCTTGGCCCGTCCGGTTTGCGAGAGCTCGACCTTGCGGACCCGGACTCGCGTCGGGGTGATCTCGACGCACTCGTCCTCGTTGACGAGCTCGAGCGCCGCGTCGAGCGACAGCTCGCGGTGGGCGTCCAGCCGCACGAGCTCGTCGGCGGTCGAGGACCGCATGTTGGTGAGCTTCTTCTCTTTGGTGGGATTCACGTCCAGATCATCGGCGCGCTGATGCTCGCCGATGACCGCGCCCTCGTAGACGTCCTCGCCCGGCCCGACCAACAGCTGACCGCGCTCCTGCAGGCTCATCAAGGCGAACGTCGTCGTGATCCCGGAACGGTCGGCGACAAGGCTCCCGTTGGTCCGGGTCTTGATGGTCCCCTGCCACGGCTCCCAGCCCTCGAAGATCTGGTGGACGATCGCCGTACCGCGCGTCTCGGTCATCAGCTGCGTGCGCATGCCGATCAGCCCGCGCGTCGGCACCAGGTAGGTCATCCGGGCCCAGCCGTGCCCGTGGTTGGACACGTCCTGGAGCCTGCCTTTGCGGGCGGCCAGGAGCTGGGTGATCGCACCGATGTGCTCCTCGGGGACGTCGATCATCACCCGCTCGACGGGCTCATGGCGGCTGCCGTCGATCTCGCGGATCACGACCTGGGGCCGGCCCACCGTCAGCTCGAAGCCCTCCCGGCGCATGGTCTCCACGAGCACCGCCAGCTGCAGCTCCCCGCGCCCCTGCACCTCCCAGGTGTCCGGGCGCTCGGTCGGCAGCACCCGCAGGCTCACGTTGCCGACGAGTTCCTGCTCCAGACGCGACAGCAGCATCCGTGCGGTCAGCTTGGTCCCGTCGCGCCCGGCCAGCGGCGAGCTGTTCGTACCGATCGTGACCGACATCGAGGGTTCGTCGACCGAGAGCACCGACAGCGGGCGCGGGTCGTTCACGTCGGCCAGGGTGTCCCCGATCGTGACGTCCGGCAGGCCGGCGACCGCGATGAGATCGCCGGGGCCGGCCCGCTCGGC
The DNA here is from genome assembly GCA_963773325.1 of uncultured Thermoleophilia bacterium. GTDB lineage: Bacteria > Actinomycetota > Thermoleophilia > Miltoncostaeales > Miltoncostaeaceae > CAITWD01. The sequence goes on from CAVZAI010000002.1 coordinate 948,180, forward strand.
CGGGACCCGGTCGAGCGCCTCGGTCAGCAGCAGCTCGGTCACCCGTGCGCGCTCGATCGTGCCGTCCGCCCGGCACCAGGCCACCTGCTCGCCCTTGGTGATCGTGCCGTGGTGCACACGGCACAACGCGAGCCGCCCCACGTACGGCGAGGCATCGAGGTTCGTCACCAGGGCCTGCAGGGGGTGCTCGGGGTCGTACACCGGGGCCGGGATGTGCGCGAGGATCGTCTCGAACAGCGGCGTCAGGTCAATGCCGGGGATCTCGGGGTCGAGAGAGGCCTGACCGGCCTTGGCGTTGCAGTAGACGATCGGGAACTCGATCTGGGATTCGTCGGCGTCGAGCTCGATGAACAGCGCGTAGACCTCGTCGACGACCTCGGCCACGCGGGCGTCGGGACGGTCGATCTTGTTGACCACCAGCACGACCGGCAGCCCGTGCGCCAGCGCCTTCGACAGCACGAACCGTGTCTGCGGCAGCGGGCCCTCGCTCGCATCGACCAGCAGCGCGACGCCGTCGGCCATGAACAGGCTGCGCTCGACCTCGCCGCCGAAGTCCGCGTGGCCGGGAGTGTCGAGGATGTTGACCGTGACATCGCCGTACCGCACCGCGGTGTTCTTGGCGAGGATCGTGATGCCTTTCTCGCGCTCGAGATCGTTGGAGTCCATCACGCGCGTGGCGACTTCTTGGTTGGCCCGAAAGGCGCCGGTCTGCCAGAGCATCGCGTCGACGAGCGTCGTCTTTCCATGGTCAACGTGCGCCACGATGGCGACGTTGCGCAGATCATCACGGTGAGCCACAGATCTCCCTTATCGCGGCACGAACGGACGGCGGGGCTGGCGGCTCCGCGCGTTCGGCCAGAGGGCATGGTAGCGGGCCGACCCCGAGATGCCCCAATCCCGGTGCGATCGGACGCGTCGGTCGGCGCGGCTCCAGACGACGACGCCTAGGCCCTGGCCGCCGCCGCACAGGTGGCCGGGACGCCGCTTGCGGCCCCGCGCACCACCCAGGCGGCGACGCCCGCGGGCGCCACGGCGCCCAGCGAGCCGGCGGCGGTCATCGACCGCCCCCAGACCCCGGCCAGGCATGCCACGAGGTCGGCGCGGACGGCGCCCGCGGTGACGGTGGTCATCCGCCCCTGGCGACGCGCGACCTCCAGGAGCCCCGGGATCCCGATCAGCTGCTGCGTCCAGTCACCCAGGCGCATCCCGACCTCGAGGACCTCCCGGGCCCGTCGATCCGGGCCCGCGGGCGCCGGCGGGAGCTGCGCTGCGGGTGGATCCTCCCAGCCCACCCCGGCGCGTGCGAACTGCGCCCGCCAGTCCGCGATGCCCTGCGTGGCGATTGCCGCATACGACACCCCTGCGGCGGACGCCGCCCCGATGGCCTCGCGAGCCGGCGTCGCCGGTGGGAACCCCGGGAAGGGGGCCAGGGCCGTCGCGGCTCCGGCGGCGGTCCTGCCGCCGGAGCGCAGCAGGGCGGTGCCGCCGGCGGCGGCCGCGATGACCAGGACCAGCACGCCGATGATCAGCCCGCGCCGGCCCAGCGGCTCGATGCGGCGCGGCCCGGCGCCAGGGCCGTCGTCCGCAGGCACCGTCACCAGCCCAGGCGTCCGGCGCCACGCAGCGGGTGGCGCTCACCGCGCCGCGCGAGATCGATCCGCACCAAGAGCGCCTCGATCGCGAGGTCGACGGTGGGGTTGAGCAGCAGATCCGCCCGCGTGCACTCGATCTCCTCGATCGCCCGCTCGCAGAGCGTGGCCGCCGCGCCCGCGGCAACAATGGCATCGGCCAGGTCCCGATGGCGCACGGCCGCGTCGGCCCCGAGCGCGATGGCCAGCCCGTCGGCCACCACGCCGGCGGCGCCCGCGAGCACGGTGGCCCAGCCATCGGAGACCATGCGGCGGCGCTCGCGCTTCTCCTGGTCCTCGGCCTTCTTGGCGGCGGTCCGGCCGCCGCGCCTGCCCTCGAGCTCCGCGGCGGCGCGGCGCAGCTCGACGAGCTCCTCGGATGGGTGCTCGGCGGCGGCGGCTTCCATGCGTCGCTGGACGTCGGCAACCACTTGGGCACCGGCACGGTCGCCGCGCAGGATCGACAGGCCCATCTCAACGCCCACCAAGCGCATCGAGCGCCAGAACTCGCCCCCGGCGAGCGCCATCGGCCCCTCCGAGCGTGCGCGCACCTCGGCCGCATCGGCGGGGACACCCTGGGCCGCGAGCCGCGCCGCGATCGACCGCCACCCGGGGCTGCGAAACGGGACGGGCACGCAGCGCGACCGGATCGTGTCGAGCACGTCATCGACCCGGTCGGTCACGAGGATCACGTGCGAGCCGGCCGGGGGCTCCTCGAGGGGCTTGAGAATCCTGTTGCCGGCGACCTCGCGCAGCCGCTCGGCACCCTCCACGACCGCGACCCGGCAGCGGCCGACCATCGGCCGTGTCGCGAGGTCGCGCAGCGCATCCTCCAGGTCCTCCAGCAGAATCTGGGCTCCGGAGGCCCGGACGATCGAGAGGTCGAGCTGGGCCCGGTCCCCCGCCGCGTCGGGCGCGCCGATCAGGTGCTGGGCGATCCGGCGGGCCGCCCGGCGCTTGCCGGTCCCCGGCGGCCCGTACAGCAAGAACTGCTGTGGGACGCGCGGCCCCGCCAACGCGCCGGCAAGGATCTTCTCGGCCAGCGGCTGATCCGTGATCGCGATCACGCCAGCGCGTCCACTTCGCCCAGCACGCGGGCGTGGACCTCCTGCCGCGTTCCCGCGCCGGCGACGGTGTGCACCCGCGACGGCCAGCGCGCGGCAAGCTGCCGGTATCCGTCCGCGACCTGCCGATGGAACGCGCCGTCTTCGGCCTCGATCCGGTCCGCCGCGCCGCGCCGCGCCGCAGCTGCCCCCAGCGGCACGTCGATGATGAGCACGAGGTCGGGGATGCAGCGCGCGACGGCAAGCTCATTGGCCTGCGCAACCACGTCGACCCCAAACCCGCGCGCGATCCCCTGGTAGACGAGCGACGACTCAAGGAACCGGTCGCAGACCACCCACTCGCCGCGCATCAGCGCCGGCCGCACGATCGCGCTGACCAGTTGGGCGCGGGCCGCTGCGAAGAGGTAGACCTCGGCAGCCGGCGAGATCTCGCCCGGCGCGCTGTCGAGCAGCACGGCGCGCAGCCGCTCGCCGAGCGCGGTCCCGCCCGGTTCGCGCGTCTCGACGACCGTCTCGCCGCGCGCCCGCAGTGCCGCCGCCAAGAGCCGGGCCTGGGTGCTCTTGCCGGAGCCATCGATCCCCTCGAGCACGACGAAGCGACCGCGACCCGCGTCACTCACCACGGATGTACCGTGGACACCGTGTACGCGATCATCAGGATGATCGCGACCACCAAGACCCGCCCCGCCCAGCGCGACCACGCCGGTGGCGCATGCGGGACGTGCTGCTGCTCGGCCTCGGCGGCCAAGCGTGCAAGGACTGCGGGCCGGCCCGCAGGAGTTCGTTCGTCGGATGCGGTCATGTCAGCGAGGGCGTCCGTCGTGGGGCGTGGAGCGGTCGGGTGGTCCGCACCTGAGGCTACCAGGGAGACCGCCCGGGCCATGCCCGCCCGCCCGCCGTCGGCGCGCCCCGACGCGTTTCCCGCACGCTGCCAACAACGCCGCGCTCGGCGCGGCGCGGCACCGGCCCCCGCACTTTCCCGGGACGGCGGCGGGGACTATCGTCGCGAGGGTAGGGCACTGCACCACGTCAAGGAACGCACCTTGCGCCGACCCGCCCCGATCCGCCGCGGCACCCCGTGCCCGGCCCTCGTCGGCCCCGCACCGGACCGGGTGGCCGTGACTGCCGATCGGTCGCCCGACGCGACACACCGGATCCGCGCAGCGTCCGGCGCGAGCGAACGCACCCGAGTCATCGGGTAGCACCCGGGAGCGGCGGCCGACTTGCCTGCGGACGGCCGCCGCCCCCAGGGTGATCGCACCCCGCGGGGACGTCGCCGACCGCGTGCGGACCCCGCACGCGTCGCCACGGGCGCCCCGCATCGTGCCGGCGGTCGCCCGGGGTCGACCGCGACCCTCTAGGCCCGCGGCCCGGCGGGACGGCGTTCGCGGACCGGTGCGGCCGCCGCCTGCGGGACCAGGCGCGGGGGTCGCACGGGCCCGCCGTCGAGGATCTGCCGTGGCCCATCGTCGACCATCCAGTCCAGGTCCTCCGGCCAGACACCGAGCATCCGCGCTGCCAGTGCCCGCGCTTCGCCGACCCCGGGCGGCCGCCAAGTCGCCGAATGGGCATCCGAGGCGAGGATGTGGATCAGCCCGTTGCGCAGCAGCGACTGGACGGTCTTCGTCACCGGACGACCGTGGTCGCCGAGCACGCTCGAGGCGTTGCTCTGCGCGAGGACCCCGCGCCCGACGAGGTCGCGCAGGCGATCGGGGTTGTGCTGGATCGCCTGCGCGCGCTCGGGGTGCGCGAACAGCACCCGGAACCCGCGGATCTCGAGTTCCCCGATCAGCTTCGGCAACCGCAGCGGCCAGCCGGCGAAGGGCGCCTCGAGCAGGAGCCAGCCCGAGTCGTTGAGGCTCAACCGGCGCAGTTCGTTGTCGTCGAGATCGTCGATCACGTCCGTGGAGATCTCGGCACCGGAAACGATGTCCAGCGGGATCGCGGCGGCCGCGAGTTCAGTGCGCAGGCGCACCACCGCCGAGCGGATTTCGCTCGCCCGGTTGGGGTACTTGCCGGCGACGTGCGGGGTGCAGGCCATCGTGGTGATCCCGGCGGCAACCGCGACGGCCGCCATCTCGAGCGACCCGGCCAGATCGGCGGGCCCGTCATCAAGGCCGGGCAGCAAGTGGTTGTGAAGATCGATCATGGCGCTCCCGAGGTTAGCGGGGCCGATCGGACGATGACCGGCACCGGGTCGCGGCGACCCATGGGATGACACCACCCACGCCTCGCGCTAATCTTTGCGGTCGCACGGGGCATTAGCTCAGATGGGAGAGCGCCTGGATCGCACCCAGGAGGTCGGCGGTTCGATTCCGCCATGCTCCACTCGGCACCCACTGTGCGCGCCGAAGCGGACTCGCGAGGACCGCAACCGCCGCCCGGGACGGGCGCGCTTCGGCAACCGCGATCGGACGTGCCCCCCGGCCCGGGCCCGCAGCGCCGCCCGGACCGCCAGGCCGACGCCGCCCGATCGTGCGACGCTCCAGACCGGCCGCACCTGCGCGGTCGGTCGGCGCCGTGATCTCGGAGCGCCGCGCCGACCACCACGTGTATGACTCGCGGCTGGTGCGTGCCCGGATGCGGACACAACGCCACCTCCGGCATCGGGTGCATCACGATGTGGGCCCTCCCGCCGACGATGCGGTCGACGACTCTGTGTTCGGACACGCGCCGGGCGCTCCTGCCCCCGGGCGGGGGCGCCGGTCGCGGCGGGCAGCGCGCGGCTGGTCGACCTTCCAACGGCGCACCGACACGCTCCGTGCCGCCGCGCACCTGTTCCGCGACCGCCGAAGACGCCGTGTTCGTGCTGTTGGAATCCGCCCGCGTACTGCTCGGCGGGGTCTGAGTCCGCCAGCAGGCCGAGCTGGCGCAGCTGGCGGGGTCGCTGCCGGTCGCGATTCGGATACCCGGCTGTCCGCCGACACCGTCCGAGATCGCGCAATACCTGCTCGACGGCCTCGACGCCACCCGCACCGGCGACCCCCCAAGCGCCCGAGCTCCCGCGCGCCCGCTGAGCTTCGACGGCCGGCGTGACCCGGCGGCGCGGCGCGGTCATCGATGCCCGCCGCCGACGGATCCCGACGACGGCCGAGCTCACCGCGCCGGGCCCCGTTCGGCCGCCAGCCCGAGCGCGCGGCCGCCGCGCAGGCCGGCCAGCGCGGTCGCCGCGACCGCGACGCATGCGAGAAACGCCGCCGATGCCCGAAACCCCGCCGCGGCGTCGGCCGGGCTCACGCCGGCCCCCGCCGCCACCTCATACACCGCAGCCGTGAGCGCGAGCCCGAACGCCGTTCCCAGCCCCCGGGTCATGTTGAGGATGCCGCCGGCCAGACCCGACTGCTCCCGCGGGGCAGACGCCATGATCGACGCGTTGTTCGGCGGGGTGAACAGCCCCAGCCCGATGCCGATGAGTGCCAGCTCGCCGATGAGCACCCAGGACGCACCCCGCGAAAGCGCCATGGACCCCAAGACGCACGCGGTGAGCGCCATGCCGCCGACCGTCAGGGGCCGGGCGCCGAACCGGTCGGCGAGCCTGCCCGCGAACGGGGCGGTGATGCCAAGCGCCAGCGGCATGACGGTCAGCTGCAGCCCGACCTGGCTTGCGCTCAGGTGCTGGGCGCGCTCGAGGAAGAACGGCACCGCGAACAGCACCCCGAACATGACCAGGTACGAGAGCAGGCCGCTCGAGATCCCGGCCGAGAAGGAGATCCGCCGGAACAGCGACAGGTCCACCATCGGCGACGTGCAGCGTCCCTCCCAGGCGGTGAACGCCACGCCGAGGGCGATCGCCGCGGCGAACAGGCCGATGATCACCGCGCTCGTCCAACCGGCCCGGTTTCCGAACGACAGGGCGCCGAGCAGGGCGAGCACGGCGGGAACAAACAGCCCGAACCCGAGCCAGTCGAAGCGCACCCGCGGCTGCAGGTTGCGGCTGCGGGGAACGAACACCCAGGCGGCGGCCATGCCGACCAGGCCGATGGGGACGTTGATGAGGAAGATCAGACGCCATCCGCCGGCCGCGAGCAGGAACCCGCCGACCGCGGGCCCGAGGGCGAGGCCCATCGCCTGGGCGGCGCCCTGGATCCCGATGCCGCGACCCAGCGAACCGCGCGGCATGGCCAGGTAGATGATCGCGACGCTGTTGGCCTGGAGCATCGCCGCCCCGACCGCCTGCAGCGCGCGGAAGGCGTCGAGCGAACCCAGGCTCGGTGCCAGGCCGCACAGTGCGGAGCCGATGACGAACACGAGGAACCCGTAGGTGTACAGGAGCTTCCTGCCCACCATGTCGGCGAACCGGCCGATGGCCGTCACCGTCGTGACGAGCACCAGCAGGTAGGTCAGGCCCACCCAGGTCACCGCGCTGACGCTGGCGTGGAAGACCTCCTGCAGCGTCGGGAACGCGAGAGTGACGATGGATGCATCGAGCTGGCCGATGAACGCGCCCATGCACACCGTGGCGAGTACCAGCCAATGCGCCTTCGGGTACCGCGCGATGGCCGCGGGGCGCGCCGGCTCCACGAACACCCGCCGCCAGCCGCGCGCGGGGCTCGTGTCCTCCGTTTGCCCCACGGCATTCACCACCTAGACCCGCGCCTCCGTTCCCGAACCGCCGCCGCCGGTGCGCGGAGCGGCCCCTGCGGTCGTCCCCGTGGCCCTATGATCGAGGACGTCCGGCAAGATGTCGAATCAATAGTTCTTGTAGTATTGATACGATTTCGTAATGGATCTCCGCAAGCTCCGCTACTTCCTTGCCGTTGCCGAGCATGGCGGATTCACCCGCGCGTCCGAGGCCGCGTACGCCTCGCAGCCGGCGCTCTCGCTGGCGGTCAAGAAGCTCGAACAGGAGCTGGGCGTCGAGCTCTTCCACCGGATCGGGCACGACGTCCGCTTGACGCCGGCCGGCGCGGCATTGGTCGGACCCGCACGCCAGATTCAGCGGGACCTCGAGACCGCACGCGCAGCGGTGGCCGACGTCGCCGGACTTCGCGCCGGATCGCTGTCGCTGTGCTCGCTGCCGACGCTGGCCGCCAATCCGCTGGCCGACTTGGTGGGGCGGTTCCGCACCCGGCACCCCGGGGTCGTGGTCGATCTCGCGGCACCCGAGACCGCCGACGATCTGCTCGGCCTCGTCCGCAGCGGCGCCGCCGAGATCGGGCTCACCGAGTCCATCTCCCTGCCCGCTGAGCTCGTGGCGCACGATCTGCTCACCCAAGGGCTCCTGATCATCCTGCCTCCCGGCACGGCTCGCCGGCAACCGCGCATCGCGATGCGTGAGCTCGCGGACATCCCCGTCATCGCCGGACCGGCGGGCACGTCCACCCGCCGGCTGCTCGACGAGGCCTTCGAGGCCGCGGGCGTCACGCCACAGATCGCCGTCGTCACGGCACAGCGCGACGCGATTCTTCCGCTTGTCCTGGCCGGCGCGGGAGCCGCGCTCGTCCCGGAACCGCTTGCGCAGGAGGCCGTCCGCTTGGGCGCCACGCTCGCGAGACCGGCGCCGGCGATCACCCGACACGTCGTGCTCGCGCATCGCCGGGGGCAACTCGCCCCGGCGGCACAGCGGTTCCTCGAGGAGGCGACCGCCTGATGGCGACCGCGCGAGCATGCCCCGACTTGTGCCCCTGGTCGGTCCGACGGGTCGGCCCAACGCCGGGTGTCGCCGCGGCGCGGCCGCTATGGCAGGCTCTCGGCGATGTGGACGGTCAGGTCGCCAAGCATGTTGGTGTAGCTGCCGTACTCGTTGTCGTACCAGCCGAACACCTTGGCGTGGGTCACCGGCACGCGCACCACCGGTTGGGCGAGTTCGGCCAAGGCGGAGTCGGGGATTCCCGGCAGCGAGGCCAGGTCGACCTCGACGAAGCCCGTGCGGGTGTGGGTCTCGATGCCTTCGATCACGACCGCGGCACGCATGCCCATCACGTCGCGCGGGACGTTTTGCACATCGCTGTAGACGAGCAGGCCGGCCTGCCCGCCGCTGCCGGCGGCCTGGAAGATCTTGTTGAGCGCCTTGCGGTTGATCAGCGAATCCCCATTGGCGTCCAGGCGCGTCTGGAACGTGACGTTCAGGATGATCAGTGACTCGGTCGGGATCGGGATGCGCACCGAGTCGGCCATGAAGCCGATCTCGCGGATTTCCGGGATGACCTCCTCGAGCGCCTGCGCGGCGTTGGTCGAGGTCAGCACCATGCTGTTGAGCGCGCTGCGCGTGCGGCGCAGGTCCTTCGCCCCGGCGCCCGGCACGGCGTCGAGGACCGTCTGCGAGTTGGTGACCGCATGCACCGTGCTCATCGAGGCGGTCATCACGTTGGCCGCCTGCATGCTCTCCAGGATCGGTTTGACCATGTGCGCGAGCGCCGTCGTCGTGCAGGACGCGGCCGAGATCAGGTGGTGGCGGGAGGGGTCGAACGCGGCGTGGTTGATGCCGTTGATCAAGGTGACGCAGTCCTCCGGGGCGCTCCCGCCCTTGACCTTGAACGCGGCGCTGTAGATCACCTGCTCGGCGCCCGCGACCAGGTGCCCGCGCAACGATCCCCGGGGCGCGGTCTCGGGCACGGTCGGATCGTCGAACGCACCGGTCGTGTCGACCACGATCCGCACGCCCTCGTTGCGCCAGTTGATGTCGGCGGGGTTGCGTGCCTCCTGCAGGATGCGCACCGGCGTGCCCGCGACCTCGAGCAGGTTCCGGTCGCGATCGATGATCCGCACGCTCGGGGGCGCCGCGACGCCGAACAGGAAGCGGTCCATGTTGCCGTAGGTCGAGTCGTTCTGGATGACGCCGCAGACCGCCTCGAGATCGCGGCCGACCTCGCGGCCGATGTTGACGACCAGGCTCGGAAAGTACTCCCGGGCGGCGTGGTGCCAGACGCACAGCTTGCCGATGCGCCCCAGACCGTTGATCCCGAGTGGCTGCGCGTGCCCGTGTTTGGCCATCAATCCATCCTTCGTCGCGTCGCCCGCTACTGCTGAGCCCTGCCCCGCACGACCACTTCGGTCGTCGGGTGCGACCCGAGCCGGACCGAGCCGTCGACCCCCGAGATCGAGATCATGTCGCCGCACCTGACCAGCTGCTCGCCCAATCGCGAGGGCGCCCCGGTCGGCCCAACGATAAACGGACGGCACCCGACCACGCAGGTCTTGCCCAGCCGCTTGGCCGCGACCGCCGCGTGGCTCGTCGCGCCGCCGATCGCCGTCAGGAGCCCGTCAACCTGGACCACGAGGGGAATATCGTCCGGAACGGTATCGCGCCTGAGCAAAATGCGCGCGTCCCCGGGATACTCGCGGGCGAGTACATCGAGTTCGTCCTGGGTGTGGGCGACGCGCCCGGACAAGGCGCCGCCGCCGACGCCGATCCCGCCGGCGATCAGCGACTCCTCCAGTTCCGGTGTCGGGATGAACGCCGGCAGCACCCCGCGCTGGGTGGTCACCGCGTCCCGCGTCTGCAGCACGAACAGGTCCTCGCGCCGGTCGCCCTCGAAGGTGAACTCGATCTCCTGATGGTTCATGCCCTGCTCGTTGACCAGGACCTTGGCCACATCGAGCACACCGCGGTAGATCTCCGGGAAGTCCCGCTCGAGCGAGTGCTGGCCGTGGGTCGGCTCGGCGAGCCGCTGGGCCTCGGACACCGGGAACGTCTCCACCAGACCCGCGACGACGTCGTCGCCCTGGGCCTGCACCACGTAGTCCCCGTACAGCTGGACGCCGCTGGTCTCGTAGACGGGATGGCGGGTCAACACGACCCCCGTGCCCGATCGCCGGCCGAGATTGCCGAACACCATCGTCTGGACGATGACCGCGGTGCCCCAGTTGTCGGCGATGCCGAGCTCGTGCCGGTACGTCCGGGCCGCGTCGTCATTCCAGGATCGGCCGACATGCGCGATGCACGCCATCAGTTGCTGGTACGGGTCGTCGACGAGGTCCACGTCGGAGTCGATCAGCAGCTGCCGGTAGGCGAGCGCGACCTCGCGCATGCCATGGCCCGACAGCTGCGCCTTCTTGGCGACCCCGTAGCGCAGCTTGGCCTCGGCGAGCAGGTCGCCGAACTGCCCGCGGTGCAGCCCGCAGCTCATGCCCCAGAACTGCATCAGGCGCCGGTAGGCGTCCCAGGCGGCCCAGTCGCGGCCGGGCTGGCGCGCGAGCCCGGCGGCGACCTCGATGTTGAGCCCGACGTTCAGATACGTCTCGAGCATGCCGGGCATGCTGATCGGCGCACCACCGCGCACCGACAGCAGCAGCGGCTTGGCGGGATCGCCGAAGCGCGCGCCCGTGCGCCCTTCGAGGGTGGCGACCTCGGCCTTGATGCGCGCCAACAGCCCGACCTCGTTGGCCCCCGAGCCCGCCGCGAAGTGCCGCCGGACGAACGCGGTCGTCAGCACGAACCCGTCCGGGACCGGGAATCCGAGCGAGCGCATCCGCCGCAGCATGACGCCCTTGTTGCCCAGCACCACGCCGCCCGCGGTCGCCGAGGGGTCGTCGATCGCGACGATCTCGGCCATGCAGCCGGGGGTGTGGCGTGGCGACCCGGCGATCGCGTTGCCACGCGTGCGCTGGTCCTCGATCGCCCGCACGACCCGCCCGATCAGCAGGTCCAGCCGCTGGAGGCCGAAGCTCTCGGCGATCAAGTCGCGCTCGAGCCCTTCCGAGATCGCCAAGGTGGCCTGCTCGGTGGTCACGCCAGCCGGCCCATCGATCCGCCCCTCCTCGAGCATGCGGGTGATCACGCCGCTGGCCGCCTCGTCGTACACCGACAGGATCCGTGCATCGACGAGCGTCTCGAGGTTGCGTGAGGCCAGCCAGAACAGGTTCAGGTACTGGTCGAGCGTCGTCCCCGGTGTCGCGAGGGCCTCGTCGAGCATCGCCGCGCAGTGCGTCAGGCCCTGGGCCCGGAAGCCCTCCAAACGCACCGCCCGCAGCAGCAGCCGGAACCAGTTGCCGATCCGCACCAGCTTCGGATAGTCCAGCGGAGTGAGGTCGAGATCGTCGATGGCGCGGTCGCAGAGCGCCGCAGCCAATGCCTCGAGCCGGAAGGTCAGGCCCATCGCCTCGAAGCGCGGCTCCCGGTACGAGCCGTACATGCTCGGGATGCCCGCGGCGATGTGGCGCTTGTGGTAGATGTCCTCGACCGCCTCGACCGGGCCGGACGTCTCGATGGTCGTCTTGAGGGTCTCGAGCGCCGAGAGCATGCCGTCCAGGGCGGCCTCGTGGTCGCCGGCAGCCAGATCCTCCTCGATGATCCGCACGTCCCCGGGCGAGATGCCCGGCATCGACCGCAGCCGCGGCACGGCGTCGCCCGGGTCGAGGCGGTACTTGCGCACGATCTCTCGACGCACGGCGAACAGCAGCCCGACCTCCTCGCGGGCGACCTCGGTGCCGGCGCCCGTGGCGGTGATACCCGCCTCGAGCTCGTCGGGGTCGGCGTCGCCCAGCCGATCGAGCGCGGCGCCGCCGGAGATCAGCGCATCGAAGACCGCCCGGATCTGCGTGCGGTTGACGTCCGTGACGATCTCCGCGAAGAGCTCCGGCGGCAGGTACCGCTCCAGCGGTCCGGGATCGCCGGTCGCGCAGAAGCGGATGACCTCGTCGCAGAACCGCACCATCTCCGAGTTGGACTCGACGTGGCACTGCTTGCGCACGAAGTGAAACAGGTGGTCGCGGCGGCCCTCGAGCTCATCCAGCCGCGTGGAGGCCTCGCGCAGCGGCCCCTCGGCCCCGATCTCGTTGTGGTACACGGGAAACAGCCGCATGAGCTGCTTGACGTAGAGGTACACCGGGGCGATCTCCGCGGCCAGCAGCGCCGAAATATCGCGCTGGAACAGATCCGTGTCGCTGACAAGCACCCCGCCCAGGCGCAGATGGGCCACGAGCGCGACCAGCAGCGTACGCGCCAGCACCGGATCCACCTCGATGATGCGCAGGTACGTGCGGATGCTGCGCATGTGGCCCGGATTCACCCGGACCTGCCACTCGTCGGTGAAGCCCGCGAAGTCCGGATAGCCGAAATCGATCGCCAGGATCTCCTCGATGACCGCCTCGGCCAGGGCCCCGTCCCCGGTCGCCATGGCGTCCCGCCCGATCTGCTCGATCACGCTGTGAGCGGTCTGCGGGTAGTCGAACCCCTGCCGCCGCAACAGCGCGCACACGTCCCGCACGACCTCGATCCGCTCGTCGAGGGGGCCCGTGGTGACCAGCTCGGACGCGAGCTTGCGCACCTGGCGCAGCGCGACCTCGTGCACCGGTTCGAGCACCGGCCGGCCCAGGATCTCCAGCAGCCAGCGCAGCGCGTTGCGGGCCGCGTGGGGACGCGCGGTGTCGCCGCCGGCGACGTCCGAGGCGTCCAGGAACGTCCGTGCCAGTTCGCCGGCATCCGGGAACTCGAGCAGGTCGGCCGCGTAGGCAGTCAGCGGTCGGGCCGCCGACATCGCTCGCAGGCTGGCCCCCCATTCGGCCAGGCGCGCGTTGCTGATGCCGGCGACGGTTGCCGGCAGCGGCCCGCCGACGTTGCGCGCCCACCACGCCGCCGGGTCCTCACCTTGGGCGAAGGCACGATCGACCTGCACGAGGCTCGCGACGAGCAGCGCCAGCGCATACTCGCGCGCCGCGCCGGCGTCCTCCCGGGCCACCAAGACCCGCGCCAGACGCCGGATGTACGGCGACATCGCCACCTGCAGGTTCGGCATCGGCCCGGTGATCTCGCCGAACCGGCGCATCGCCTGGGCGAGCTCCGGCACCATCCGGGTAAACGACTCCGGCCGGCCGTCGCTGGCGACCTTGGTCAGGTAGTACAGCCACCGCCGGGCAGCGTCCGGACGCAGCGGCGGCGCCGTCTCGGTGAGCGCCTTCGCATAGAGCTCGCAGAACACCGCCACGCCGTCGGGGCCCCGCGGATGGGCCTCGTAGTGTGCGAAGTCGCCCATCGCGCGCGCATGTAGGTCATCGAGCGCCTGCGGCCAGCCGACGAACTCGTGATAGACCTCGTGCAGCATGTGGGCGGTCTGGGCCTCGAGGCCCTTCCACCCGGCCACGACCTCCAGCAGGACCTGGTCCCGCTCGGGGACCACGACCTCGACCGCGGTGCGGGCAAGGTTGACGCGCAGGGCGTCGTTCAGGGCGGGATCGCCGGCGGGTCGGGTCGAGGGCACCCATGTATCGTCGGAAAACCGACACTCACCGGCATCGGTAAGAACCCGGAGGGGGTCTCCGGCCGAGGGCCGCAAACGCACCGGCCGCAGGGTCGCTAGGCGACGGCGACCGGCTGCCAGCGTACAGGTCGGATCCTCGGCGAAGGGATCGCCCGCGTACACGTAGGCCCACGAGCGACTGCCGCCACAGACCTGGCGGTACTCGCAGCGCCCGCAGCGCCCGCCGAGTTGCTCGGGATCACGCAGCGCCCGGAACAGCGGTGCGGTGCGGTAGAGCTCCGCGGGCGGGTTCTGACGGACGTTGCCGACGCTCGGCAGGAGCCGGCTTGGGCGGACGTCGCCGGTCGAGGAGATGAACATGAACCCCCGCCCGTCGCTGGCCGAGTCGATCTGCGCCTCTGCGGGGTGGCCGGTCTGTGCGATGACCCGCGCGAATGCCGGCGACGAGGCCACCGAGATCCGGAACGGCACGTGCCCCAGCAGGTGGGCCAGGCGGATGAGGACGTCTTCGTGCTCTGCGGCGTCCAGGACCTCGGCGGCGCTGCCGCGCCCAAACGGCGCCAGGAATGTCACGCTCCACAGCGTCGCGCCGGTCATCGCGACGATCTCTGCCATCGCGTCGAGCTCGTCGACGTTCTTGTGCGAGAGGGTCGTGATGATCCGGACCGGGAACCCGACGTTGCGCGCCGCCTGCATGATGTCGAGCGTGCGCCGGTACGCGCCGGGGAAGCCGCGCAGCGCGTCGTGGGCCTCGGGCGTCGCGCCGTCCAGGCGGACGGCGATTTCGGCATCGCCGGCCAGGTTGTGGAGCTTGCGCAGGCGGTGGACCGTCACGCGCGGCGTGGCACCAAGCGCCAGCACGACGCGCAACTCACGGCTGCGGGCCCGCGTCACCACGACCTCGAGGTCCTCGCGCTCCAGCGGATCGCCGCCGGTGATCCCCAGCGTCGCGCCGGCAAACGGCGCCAGGTGGTCGATCATCGCGACCGCCTCGTGGGTGCTCAGCTCGCCGGGGCGCGCCCGGAGTTCGGCCGCGGCGGCATCGGGCGTCCCCGGGAACCGGAACGCCCGCGTCGCCTCCCAGACAATCATCGTCGGCCGCACCGAGGGGTCGGCCGAGCCCGGGTACAGCGGGTCGTCCGCGTTCACGTCGGTGCGATTGAGCTGGATTGCCACGATCGAACATTGGCGCGAGGTCCGGCCGCCCGACATCCGCGAACCTCCGGCCCGTGATCGTGGAAAACCCCGAGCAGCCAGGGCAGGGTCGCCCGCGCCGGTGATGGCCGCCGCGCCGCCGGCGGCCCAATCGCCAACCCTGCGGGCTACTCGGCTCCCGGCTGATACATGCACGTCGGGTCCTCGGCGAGCGGATCGCCGCTGAACGCGTAGGCGCGCGCGCGGCTGCCGCCGCACGCCGCGCGGAACCGGCAGCGCCCGCAGCGGCCGGTGAGCCGGTCCGGGTCGCGCAGCGCCACGAACAGGGGCGCTTCCCGGTAGACGTCGACCGGAGAGGCCTCGCGCACGTTGCCCGCGACCAGCGGCAGGAACCCGCTCGGGCACACGTCGCCGACGCACGAGATGAACATGAATCCCTTGCCGTCGTTCGCGAACCCGGCGGCCGGCCCCGGCGCGTGCCCCGTCTGGACCATGACGCGTCGGAAGCTCGGCGCGGCGGTGGCCTTGATCCGGAACGGCGTGTTGCCCCACAGGCCCGCGAGCCGGCGCAGGGCCTGCTCCTGCTGATGGGCGTTCAGCGTGTTGGCGCGCTGGCCGCGCCCGGTCGGCACGAGGAAGAACACGCTCCAGACCACGGCACCCGCGTCGGCGACGATCTCGGCCATCGCATCGATCTGGCCGACGTTGTGGCGTGTGATGGTCGTGTTGACCTGCAGCGGATAGCCGAGTTCCCGGGCGGTCGCCATGATCGCGAGCGTGCGGGCAAACGACCCCTTGAGCCCGCGCATCGTGTCATGGCCGGCGGCCGTCGAGGAATCGAGCGACAGCGCGACCTGCGCCAGGCCGGCCTCCTTGAGCGCCGCGAGGCGCTCGGAGGTCACCCGCGGGGTCGCGCTCGGGGTCAGGGCCACGCGCAGGCCCCGCCCGCGCGCGTGCGCGACGAGCAGTTCCAGGTCCTTGCGCTGCAGCGGGTCGCCGCCGGTCAGCACGAGGATCGATCCGGCGAACGGCTCAAGCTGGTCGATCAGCCCCAGCGCCTCGGCCGTGTCGAGCTCGTTCGGATCCGGATGCGGATGCGCGTCCGCACGACAGTGGGTGCAGCGGTACTGGCAGGCGCGGGTGACCTCCCAGGCCACCACGACCGGCTGCCGGTTGATGTCCCAGCTCACGGCGCCCGGAGCGCCGAAGGGAGCTGCCGGTGGCATCACGGTCGTTGTCATGGGCGCCACGATTTCAGGACGCCTGGCCGTCGACATCCGTGGCCGACCCCGAGCGATCGTGGAAAACCCCGAGGCCCAGTTCGGCGTCGCCCCCGATCCGATCGCGCGCGCAACGCTCCAGAATCATCGGTCATGATCAACGTCAGCTCGCTTCTCGGCGTCCGCGAATCCGCATCCGACGCGCTGCGGTACGGACAGCAGCGCCAAGGGGAGCACACCCCGCGCTCCTCGACCGAGCGCCACCCGGTGGTCGTGTGGAACGTCACCCGTGCCTGCAACCTGGCGTGCCGTCACTGCTACGCGAACGCCAAGCGCACGCCTGCCCCGGACGAGCTCACGACCGATGAAGCCCGGACGTTCCTCGACGATCTGGCGACTTGGACCGTGCCCGCGGTGCTGATCTCCGGCGGTGAGCCGCTGGCGCGCCCGGACCTGCTCGACCTGATGTCCTACGGGGTCGACCACGGACTGCGGTTCACGCTCTCGTCGAACGGCACCATGATCGATCGCGAGGTGGCCGCACGCCTCAAGGCGGCGGGCCTGATCTACGCCGGGATCTCGATCGACGGTCCCAAGGCCCTCCACGACGTGCAGCGCTGCGAGGCGGGGTCGTTCGATGCGGCCGTCGACGGACTGCGCAACCTGGCCGAGGCCGGCGTGCGCCGCGGGGTCCGGTTCACCGTGACCCCGGGGAACGTGGACGGACTGTCGGAGGTCCTGGCGCTGGTCTTGCGCGAGAACATCGAGCGCTTCTGCCTGTACCACCTGGTCCCGTCGGGACGCGGCGGCAATCTGTACGACATCACTCCCGCACAGCGCCGCGAGGTACTGCACCGCGTGTTCGTGTTCGCCGAGGCATTCCCCCAGGTCGAGGTCCTGACCGTCGACAACCCCTCCGACGGGGTGGCCCTGGCGCACTGGCTCGACGAGCGCGACCCACATCGCGCGGCGCGCGCGCGCGCGATGCTGGCCTGGAACGCCGGCGCGCGCGGCGGCCCGGGCGTGGGCATCGGGTGCGTCGACGAGCGCGGCGATGTCCACCCAGACCAGTTCTCGCGGCACCGCACGCTCGGCAACATCCGCGAGATGCCGTTCTCGGAGATCTGGCAGACCGGCCGCACCGAGTGGCTCCAGCAGATGCGCTCCGAGGACCGCCCGCTGGCGCCGATGTGCCAGGCCTGCCCCGATCAGGCCCTCTGCGGCGGCGGCATGCGCGCCCGAGCCGAGCTCGCCACCGGCGACCCCTGGGCCGCCGACCCCAGCTGCTCGCTGGCGCGCGCCGCCTAGCCGAGATCCCCAGCGCCCCCCGGTGGCTCGCCGCCCGGGGGCGCGGCTCGGCCTGCCCGCGTCTCCTCAGGCGCCCGCTGGCACCCGATTCGGCAGGCAGCGCGCCGACCAGTGCCGGAAGACGCTGCCGGCGCCAGGGCGATCGCGCGCCTGCGGGGGAACTTGCGACGCGCGGCCGGCACGGCGTCGGCCCGGGGTGAGAATGCGCCCGTGTGCCACGGGATCATCCTGATCACGTGGCACACGGACAGCTGTCCCGGTCCTGCTAGTGGTGGTGGCCACGGCTCGTGTCGGTGACACGCGTCGCGGTCAGGCCGGAGCTGAACGACGTTCCGGCAGGCTCGGTCCAGGTGACCTTGAGGTGGTCGCCCTTCTGAATCGAGCCACACGCGAGGGGACGGCCCCAGCGGCCGGTGAACTTTCGTCGAGGTCGCAAGGGGCACGACGGTCTGCGCGCCCTTGGTGCCGATCGACGTCGGCCGGAAGTGCGTGTTGTCAAGCGTGACGCTCACGGTGCAGTTCGCGGCCGCGTCGGCAACGCCGCTCGCGTAGAAGTGCACCGGCGGCGGCGGACCCAGGTCGATCACCTTCGTCGCGACCAGGACCGGTCGACGGTGTCGTGGTCGCCGGCTCGACCCAGACGACCTCGATGCGGTCACCGGACGTGATCGAGGACTTCGGCGATGGCCTTGCCGTGCCGGTTGGCGTACTTGGTCGAGGTGCCCAACCGTGACGGTCAGCGTCGCGCTCGTGCCGAGCGAGGCGGGGTGGTACTTGACCCCCGACAGCGCGAGGGAGGTCGTCGGGGCCGTTGTCGTCGACGTGCCGCTCACGTCGTAGCGGACCGCCGGTCGCGAGGTCGACGACCTGGCCGCGCGGCGGCGTGCGGAGTGCCTGGCGACCGCCAAGTCGCCGCCGCGACTGCGAGGCAAACCGGCAGCAATCGCCAGCGTGCCAGCTGTCGTGCTCGCCTCATGAGGTGCTGACAGCCTCCATTTGATCCCCTGGTGACGCGCGGTCATCGACCGACTGGGCGCGATGCTGGATCCAGCGGCCGGCGCAGACCGGGCCTTACAGATCCCGCAATAGTTTGCTTTGCGCTCCTGCGATACCTGGGACCGGTTCTTAACGAAATCGCCGTGGCGATCAAGCGATCCGCGCCGGGCCCACAGGGCTCGGCTTGTCCTGCGGCGCGGACTCGGGCGCCGCGGGGGCATGCCGATCCCGGACTCCGCCGCGGTGGACTATGCTCCGCCGAGCCCGTGCCCGCGGGCGCACCGCCCACCTCACGCCGCCGGGAGGCCCGCCAGCGATGTCGATCTCGGATACGCCGTCGGTCTCGGCCGGCTTCAGCCTCAACGCCGGCGACTACGACAAGGCCGTTCGCCACAACATCGCCGGCGCCACGCGGCTGATCGACGCACTGCCCGGCCCGTCGTACGCGCAACGTGCTCGATGTCGGCTGCGGCACCGGCTTCGCGACGATGGCGTTCGTGAACCGCTTCGGCACGACCGCGATCACCGGCGTCGACGCCGCCGAGGGCATGCTCGAGCAGTTCCGCGCCAAGGTCGCCGAGCAGCCGGCCCTCGACGTGACCCTGCACGCGGCGGACGTCCTCGAGATGCCCGTGCCCGCGGACCATTTCGACGCCGTGATCTGCAGCATGGCCTTTCACTGGTTCCCCAAGAAGGCCGAGGCGGCGGTGGCGCTCGCGCGCCCGCTCAAGCCCGGCGGGGACCTGGCGATCCTGTGCTCGGGCCGTGGCGCCGAGCATGAGTTCCGGCGCATCCTCACCGAGATCTACCCGCCCGTGCCGCAGTGGATCGGCTCGTTCGATCTCGTCCAGCGCGACATCGACGAGATGGAGGTCTACCTGGAGGACGCCGGGCCTGGACATCCTCGACATCTGGATGGAGCGCCGGATCCGGCGCGTTCCCGTCGAGGAGTACCTCACGCGCATGCGGGTCGTGGCGAGTCACCTGAACGCCGGCTACACCGCCGAGCAACTGGCCGACCTCGCACGAGAAGGTCACCGCGGCGACCACGCGGGCCGCCGGACCGCGTGGCTTCGAGTACACCTTCACCAAGCTCTTCGCGATCGCCCGCAAGCCGGGCTGAGCGCCGGCCTTAGTGGTGGACGGGCACGTCGACGAGCTCGAGCGCCTCGATCTCGTGCAGGAACGGGGTCAGGAAGCGCCCGGCCACCTTGCCGGGCGGCCACCACAGTGCATTGGTCACGCTGACCGTGCCCAGGCTCTCATCGCGGCCACCGGGCAGATCGCGTCGCAGGAAGTGGTCGCCGTCGCCCGACCACAACAGGCCCCGCAGCACGGGCCACTCGGGTAGCGTCGGCGCGCTCAGCCCGAGGTCCCGACAGATCGCGGCGGCCACGCGGTCGGCCTGCTGACAGGCAAGGCCGGCCTGCTTGACCGGGAACGGCCCGGCATCGCCGGCCACGAACACGCGCTGTTCGCCGCGGACCCGCCCGTCGGTGTCCGCGTCGACGAAGCCCGTCGGGGTACGCGGCAGCCCGCGCACCCGCGGTCCCCGGATCGTCGGCAGCGAGATGACGACATCGGCGGGGACGCGTCGGTCGGGCACGATCTCGAGGGCCCCGTCCGACCACCCCCGCACGATCGCACCGGTGTGCAGTTCGACCCCGGCGTCGGCGAGCGCCGTGCTGACCGACTGTGAGGCGCCCGACCCGAACACCCCGAGCGGCGCGTCCTCGGAGGTCACCACGGCGATCTGCGCGCCGACGGCCGCGTCGTGCTCGTTGAGGTACCGCCGGGCCATCAGCGCCAGCTCGTAGGCCGGGATCACCCAGCCGACCCCGGGCGGGACGACGAACACGACCCGCGCCTGCTCGCCGGCGGCCGCCCGGGCGATCGCGCCGTCGAGCTCGCGGCCCATCGCCTGGACGTCGTCGGTGCCCGAAAAGGTGAGCCCCGGTGCCTCGAGCCAGGGCTCCGGGCACCCCCCGATGGCGACGATCGCGTAGTCGTACTCGATCGCGTGCCCCTCCGGGGTGATCATCCGCCGCGAGTTCGGCTCGATCCGCTCGAGCGATCCGGGCACCAGCGCCGCCCCGGCGCGCTCGGCCAGTTCGTGCAGCGGCCAGCGGGTACGCGGGACGCTGGCGAACAGCTGCCGCGTGCGACGCCGGCGTGAAGACGAAGTCGGTCTGCGAGCTCAGCAGATAGGTGTGCACGGCGCCGTCGGCGAACGCGCGGAGCGCGAGGGCCGCCTCGAGCGCGGCGAAGCCGGCGCCCGCGATGACGACGCGGGCCTGAGAGTGCTTGTGGACGCTGCTCAACGCGGTCCCTGCGGCTGAGAAATCGACGGGGCTCAACTCATCGTCGCGCGACCCGAGGCATCCGTCAACGGGCTCGGCACGGACCGGTACGCACGCGAAAACCTGAGCGACGCTCCGCCATGACACGACGCGCTCAGGGCCGCCGGGGCAAACGGCAGCGCGCGCTCGAAGACCACCCGGTCCTGGCCGGGCCCGACGTACTCCGAGGCGAAGGTCCCGACGAAGCCGAGCGACTCGTGAAAGCGCAGCGAGCGCCCGTTGGTCGGCGCCGCCAGCGTCCGCACGCGGCGGCATCCACACGCGAACATCCGCCGTCCGAACTCGTGGTAGAGCGCCCGCGCGACACCGGACCCGCGGACCTCGGGATCCACCATCACGAAGTGGATGTAGGCCAGCTCCGGCTCGGCCAGGCTGGCGAAGCCCAACAGCACGCCGAGCATCCGGTCCGGATCCGCGACGGCCGCGGCCCGCAGGCCGCTCGGCCCGAGCTGGTCGAAGAACAGCCGGTGCATCGTCAGGCCGACCGGCCGCCCGAACCAGGCGTCGGCGACGGCTCGCGCCTCGGTGAAGTCGGCCGCGCCCAGCGGCCGCAGCACGAGCCCGCTGCTCACCGGGCCCCGCCGCGCGGGGTCCAGCGGCGGCCGGCGGCGCGGCTGGGGCTCGGGGAACGGCTCGCTGCGACATGCTCAGTCGCATCGTACGCCGGCAGTGGCGAGCCCGGACGCTGCAGATCGCGCGACGGACGGTAAACTTCGTCTCCCGCGCGCTACCACGCCACGCCCCCCGCGTGCCGCACCGCGCGGTCCATCGATCACGACCACCAGGGCAGCCCATGGCCAGCATTCACCCGTCCGCGTATCCACCGCCGTTCGAGCCTTCCGACTACGTCGCGCTTCCGACGGCCGCGGAAGACGAGCGCATCGAGGTCGGCGTCCTGATCGTGGGCGGCGGCCCGGCGGGCCTGGCGACCGCGGTCCGGCTCGGGCAGCTGATCGCCGAGGATCCCGAGCTGGCGGAGCAGCTCGGCGAGGTGCCGGTCGCGCTCGCCGACAAGGGCAAGGCGCCGGGTCGCACCTGCTCTCGGGTGCGGTCATCGACCCGACCGCACTCAAGGAACTGTTCGCCGGACATCGAGCCGGCCGACATCCCGCACTACTGGGAAGTCTCCAAGGAGGCGGTGTACTTCCTGACCAAGTCCTCGAGCTTCCGCATCCCGCCGCCGCCGCAGCTGAACAACCACCACAACTGGGTGATCTCGGTCAGCCAGTTGGCACGGTGGATGAGTGAGCAGGCCGAGGAGCTGGGCGTGTACCTGCTGCCCGAGACGGACTGCCAGAAGGTCATCGTCGATCAGGGCCGCGTCGCGGGCGTCATCACCGGCGACAAGGGCCGCGGCAAGCAGGGCGAGGAGCTCGGCACCTTCGAGCCCGGCATGGAGGTCCATGCCACCACGACCGTGCTTCGCGGAAGGAACGCCCGGCCATCTCAGCCAGGTCGTCCGCCGCCACTTCGAGCTCGACTTCAACCCGTGCAGACGTGGGAGCTCGGCGTCAAGGAGGTCTGGGAAGTCCCGAACGCCCTCGACCGCCTCGTCCACACCACCGGCTGGCCGCTGCGGCTGCGCAAGAAGTACCGAGAGTACGGCGGCTCGTGGCTCTACCCGATGGGCGACGACAAGATCTCGCTCGGCTTCGTCGTCGGTCTCGACTACGCGGACGCGACGCTGTCGGTGCACGACATCCTCCAGGAGTTCAAGACCCACCCCCTGATCAAGGGCATCCTCAAGGACGGGCGTCGTCTCGCCTGGGGCGCCAAGACGATCCCGGGGTCCGGGATCTACGGACTGCCGAGCCGCCTGCACGTTCCGGGCGCCGTCCTCGTCGGCGACGCCGCCGGGTTCGTCGACCTCGCCGCGCTCAAGGGCGTCCAGTACGCGATCCGCTCGGGCATGCTCGCCGCGGAGGCGATCTTCGAGGCGGTCAAGTCCGACACGGCGAGCAGACGCCGGCGGGACTGTGGGGCTACGACAAGCGGATCAAGGACTCCGAGGTCTGGAAGAACCTCTGGAAGGTCCGCAACATCCGCCCGGCCTTCCAGCGCGGGTTCGCCTTCGGCGGGATGGTCCACGGGATGGCGACGGTGTCCGGCGGACGGATGCCGAAGGAGATCCGGCCGGTGCACGACGCCGACGAGAGCATCTTCATCGGCGAGCGCAAGCCGATCACCGCCGACGGCAGCCTGACGTTCGACAAGCTCTCGAGCGTGTTCGCCTCCGGCAACAAGACACGCGACGACCAGCCGGACCACATCCGTATCCAGCACCAGGTCCCCAAGGCACCCTCGCGATCGCCTGGGAGAACATGTGCCCGGCGAAGGTCTACGAGACTCGCCGAGGACGGGCCGCGCAACGGCACCGTCACCGTCCACACGAACCCGTCCAACTGCGTGCAGTGCGGCGCGATCACCGCCAAGGGCGGACGCCTGACACCGCCCGAGGGCGGCTCGGGCCCCGAGTACACGCTCACCTAGGTCGCGCCGTGTGATGTCGACCGCCCCCCATCCCACCGCGCGCGGCCTGCTGGTCTGGATGCAGCTCACCAACGCCGCCTGCTGGAGCTGGTCGACGAGGAGGCGGTCGGCACCGACGACCCCTCACCCGCGGGCGATCCGGCCATCCGAGCCCACCTGCGCTTCGTCGCCGAAGCACTGGCCGCCAATGCCGGCCCCGGCCAGGCCGCCGAGCTCGAGGGCTTCGCCGACGCATCTCGACGTCCGGATGCCGTGCGGCCGACGCGTCATGGACGACGTGCTCGAGCAGCTCGAGGACGCGACCGCCTTCGAGGCCGAGTCGCAGTTCGGCGACGTCTGTCCGACGACACGGCGTTCGTCGCCGTGCTCGAGCGCCGCCTGCGCGTCGACGCCGCGGTCCAGACCTTCCTCGAGGCACTCGACCGCGCCCGGCCGGATCGCGCGCCGATCCGGCAGCCGACGCTCGACTGGTGGAAGGCCAATGCGCGGCGGCTCGCGCACACGATCTTCGAGCCTCGACCGCGGCGCCAAGCAGGCCCTGATCGATCGCGGCCGACCGGACGCCGTCGCCGACCCCGAGGTCGTCAACCAGATCGGCCAGGCCACGATGCTTCAGGGCCACATCAAGTTCCTGGTCGAGGCACTCGCCCAGAACCTCTGAGGTGCCGGGCGCGTGCCGGACGCGGTGGCGCACGCCCATCGCCACGTAGTGCGCCGCCGACGCGCGGATGCCGTCCCGCTCGTCGGGCGTCGTCGGCCGCACGACCCGGGCCGGTGCACCGACGACGAGCGAGCCCGGCGGGATCTCGGTGTGCTCGGTCACCAGCGCCCCGGCACCGATGACGCTGCCCGGCGCCGATCCGCGCAGTGGTTCATCACGATCGCACCCATCCCCACGAGCACGTCGTCGTCGATCCGGCAGCCGTGGATGATCGCGCGATGACCGATCGTGACGCGCGCGCCGATCGTGCAGGGACGCCCCGCGTCGACGTGGACGACGCATCCGTCCTGGATGTTGGTGCGCCTCCCCGACGCTGATCAGATCCGAATCGCCGCGCAGCACCGTCTGCGGCCAGACCGACACATCGTTCCCGAGCCGCACCCGCCCGATGAGGATCGCCGGTCGGATCCACGTAGCCGCATCGCCGGCGTCCGGGTCGATGCCTTCGAAGTCGCGGGTCGCCATACCGGGACGCTACCCGCCGGGGTGTCATTCGCCACGCAACGCGCATGGCGCAGGGGCCTCCGGCGGGCATTCGCGCCTTGCGAATCCCCGCCGCGGTCGTAGGATTCGGCCCGTTGGCCAACGGTGAGGAGCGAGATTACGTGCGTACAGTGACCAAAGCAGCAGCGTGCGCAGTGGCGATCGGGGCGGTCGCGGTCGTCGCGGCGGGATGCGGCACCTCCCCACCTCGTATAACGCGCCGACCGTGACGAACTCGGCGATCCAGACGAACTCGCAGGGCCAGACCGAGACCCGTCACCACGGCGTCCGCCGCCGGCGCAGCAGCGGCACCGCGGCGTCGTGCGCAAGCCGGGCGGCACCAACGACGCTGAACATCGACACCGACCCGGTCCAGCTCGCGTTCGTGCCGACGGCCCTCACCGCGCCGGCCGGCAAGATCACGATCGTCATGAAGAACGACTCGGCGATCCAGCACTCGGTGGCCATCAAGGCCCCCGGTGACGTCGCCGGGCCAGATCGTCAACCAAGGCCAGACCTCGACCACCACGGCGACGCTGAAGGCCGGGTCGTACCAGTACTACTGCACCGTGCCGGGCCACGAGGCGGCCGGCATGGTCGGCACGCTGACGGTCACCGGCTAGCACAGGCCGGCCCTCGCATCGCGCGGCCCCGGGCGGTCGCCGTCCGGGGCCGCGGACACCGCACTTCGTGACCCGTGCGAGGTGGATTCGGGCCGGTCAGCTGGGGTATCTTCTGGTCGTGGCCCTCGACGTCTCCACGACCGAGCACGAACAGCTCGTTGTCGTCGCCCTCGCGGGCGAGTTCGACGTCTACACCGTGGCTGCGTTCCGCACCGAGCTCGAGCGGGTCGGGCAGATCGACCGCCCGATCATCGTCGACCTGACCGGCGTGACGCTGCTGGACTCGTCGGGCATCGGCGCGCTGGTGAGCCTGCTCAACCAGGCACGTTCCGACGGCGGCAGCGTCGGGCGTCATCTGCCCGCACGCCCCGCTGCGCCGCGTGTTCGAGATCACCGGGCTGCGCAACGCATTCGTGTTCGGCGACGACCTCGACGCGGTGCGCACCGGGCTGCACGCCACCCCGCCCCCTCAACCAGTAAGTCGAGACCCATACGTGCTTGATCTTCGCCTGCTGCGCGCCGAACCCGAACGCGTCCGTACCGAACTGATGCGGCGCGGCGGCGCCGACGACCTGGACCGCGTGCTCGAGCTCGACCGCGACGCGCGCGAGAGGTGCGCACGCGCGTCGAGTCGGTTCGTGCCGAGCGCGGGCGGATCAGCAAGGAGATCGGCCAGGCCAAGCGGGACGGCCGCGACGCCGACGCGATTCAGGCCAAGGCGCGGGCGCTCGGCGACGCGCTGGTGGCCGAAGAGGACGCGCTGCGCGAGCTCGAAGCCGCGCGCGACGAGGTCCTGCTGGGCCTGCCGAACTTTGCCGAGCCCGACGCGCCGGCCGGGCGGCGAGGACGACGCGGTCACCGTGCGGGTGGTCGGCGACCCGGCCGCAGTTCGACTTCGCGCCGAAGGATCACCTCGAGATCGGCCAGTTGTTGGGCGGCATCGACATCGAGCAGGCCGCCGAAGATCTCCGGTGCACGCTTCGCGTACCTGATCGGACCGCTGGTGCGGCTGCAGATCGCGCTCGTGCAGTTTCGCGGTGGACCTGCTCGAGGCGCGCGGGTTCACGCCGGTCGTCCCGCCGGTGCTGGTCCGCGAGGAGGCGATGTTCGGTACCGGTTTCTTTCCCACCGACCGCGCCTCGATCTACGCCCTTGCCGACGACGACCTCTTCCTGGTCGGCACCTCCGAGGTGCCCCTGGCCGGGCTCGGCTACGACCGCATCCTCGAGGCCGGCGAGTTGCCGATGCGGTACGCCGGCATCTCGACGTGCTTTCGCCGCGAGGCGGGTGCCGCCGGCCGGGATACCCGCGGCATCTTCCGTGTCCACCAATTCGACAAGGTCGAGATGTTCACGTTCGCCGATGCCGAGCACTCGTCGGCCGAGCACCTGCGCATCCTGGGCGTCCAGGAGGAGATCCTCGTCGCGCTCGGTCTCCACTACCGCGTGCAGGACATCGCGATCGGCGACCTGGGCGCCTCGGCGGCGCGCAAGTTCGACTGTGAGGCCTGGATGCCCGGCCAGGAGCCGGTTTCGCGAGGTGACCTCGTGCTCGAACTGCACCGACTACCAGGCCCGTCGCCTGAACTGCCGCATCCGGACCGACGCAGGGCACGCGCTTCGTCCACACGCTCAACGGCACCGCGGTTGCGGTCGGCCGCACGCTGATCGCGATCCTCGAGACCCACCAACGGGCCGATGGCTCGGTCGCGGTCCCCGCGGTGCTCGCAACGCCACGGCGCCCCGGCGGAGCTCGCACCGCGCATGACGCGGCGCCCGCGCGTGGCGATCGTCGGCCACGTCGAATGGGCGACTCACGCGCGTGGGACGTTCCCGGTGGCCGGGCGAGATCCGGCCACTCGAGGACGCGTTCGACGAGCCCGCCGGCGGCGGGGCGGTCGCCGCCGCGCAGGCGGCGAAGCTCGGCGCCGAGACGTACTTCTTCACGGCGCTCGGGGCCGATTCGGCCGGCGACGCGGCGCACATGATGCTGGCCGAACTCGGCATCACGATCCGGGCGGCGCCACGCGCCGAGCCGCAGACCCGCGCGATCTCGGTGACGGCCCGACCGGCGATCGTGCGATCGCGCTGATCGGAGCGCCGCTCGGCCCCGACGGCCGAGCGACCACGCTCGACTGGGACGATCTCGCCGACATGGACGCCGTGTATTTCACCGGCCGCGATCCGCTGACGCTCACCGCCTGCCGCACCGCACCGGCGCTGGTCGTCACGGCCCGACGCTGGCGGTGCTCGCCCAGGCCGACATCGAGTGCGACGTGATGGTCGCAGCGCCAACGACCCCGATGAGCACGTCCCGCGGGTGCGTCTCGGTATCCCGCCGCAGCGCATGGGTGATGACCGACGGCGCGGCGCGGCGGCACCTGGATCGAGCAGCACGAGCGCCCGCGCACCTGGGACGCCGTCGGCCGCCGGCCGGCCCGGTCTGTCGACAGCTACGGCTGCGGCGACGCGTTCGCCGCCGGGCTCACCGTCGGGCTCGGCGCCGGGTGAACCGCGCCGAGGCGGTCGCGCTCGGCGCGCGCTGCGGCGCGCACACGATCACCGCTCGCGGCGGGCCTGCGCGGACAGCTGACCGAGGCGATCATGACCGCGGCTCGAAGCGCGATCAGGGGGCGGCGTGCGCGGGCTCGGGCGGCTCGGGCGCCGCTCGATCGCCACCAGCACGACGCGCGTGCCCTGGGTCGCCTCGACCGTGAACAGCCAGCCGTCGACGGTCACGGTATCGCCGGTGCGGGGAAGGCGCCCGAGGCGCGTGAACACCAGCCCGCCGACGCTCGTGACGGTCTCGTCGACGACGTCGACCCCGTGGTCGGCAAGATCCTCGAGCGAGACGTGCCCGCGCACCAGGAAGCGCCCGTCGGGCTGCGTGTCGATGGCCGGCCCGCGATCGCGCTCGTCGTCGATCTCACCGACGATCTCCTCGATGATGTCCTCGACGGTCACCAGCCCCGGCCAGCTCGCCGTACTCGTCGAGCACCACCGCCATCGAGGTGCGCCGGTGCTGCAGCTCGCGCAGCAGGTCGTCGAGCAGCTGGGTCTCCGGCACGAACAGCGCGGGCCCCGTGACCGCACGGACGTCGGCGCGTCTCGTCGAGCTCGAGCATCCCGCGCGCGAGCTCGGACAGGTGCACGACCCCGATCACGCCGACGCCATCGCCGCCGATGACCGGGAAGCGGCTGTGGCGGCTGGCGAGCGCCTCGTGCAGCGCGTCGCGAATCGGCGTGTCGGCCGGACAGGTCCGTGACCTCGGGGCGAGGCGTCATGACATCGCGGGCGATCCGCTCCCCGAGCGAGAACACGCCCTCGAGCATGTCCGCCTCGGCCGGCTCGATCGTGCCGCCGACCTCGCCCTCGGCGATCAGGCGCTGCAGGTCCTCGGGGGTCGAGCGCGAGCTCATGAGGCGTCGCCGGATCGATCCCCAGCAGACGCACGACGCCGTTGGCCGCACCGTTGAGGACGTGGATCAGCGGCCCGAGGACGATCCGGAACGCTTCCAGCGGCCGTGCCGTCGTGCGGGCGGTCGCCTCGGCCCGCTGGATCGCCAGGTTCTTCGGGGCGAGCTCCCCGATCACCACGTGCAGCACCGTGATGATCGCGAAGGCGATCACGGCCGCGATCACCGCGGTGGTCGCCGAGCCGAGCCCGATGCTGCTCGAGCGGCGGTCGCACGATCGCCTCGAAGGCCGGCGCGCCCAGCCAGCCGAGCCCCAGGCTGGCCAGCGTCACGCCGAGTTGGCACGCGGCCAGGTAGCGGTCGATGTGGCGGACCTGGTGGGCGGCGAGCTCGGCCGTGTGCGATGCCGTCCTGGGACATCTGATCCAGGCGGGTCAAGCGCGCCCGTGCGAGTGCGAACTCCGCGGCGACGAAGAAACCGTTGAGCAGCACCAGCAGGAGTGCCGCGATGATCCGGACCGTGGTCATCGCACGGCCCCAAGCGCATACACAGGCGCGATGATAGACAAGGACCCGGCTCGCAGGTGGCGTCGCGTGACGTCGCGCGCGACCGCGTGGCAGGCGCGGCATCATATGATGCCCGACACATGACGCCGCACCGGACATCGCCCGGCCACGCTCGTCGGCGGCCGGCACGGCGACCGGGCGTGAGCACCGGCGCGGCGCCCGCGGCCCCGCCGAGCCGGTCGCCGCCAAGCGCCCCCCGCGGCCCGGCCCGCACCGCGACCCGCGGGTGCTCGCCGCGGTCGCCGTCGGCGGTGTCGTCGGCGCCCTGCTGCGGGCCGGGCTCGAAGACCGCTTCCCGGTCGGGGGCGGCTTCCCGTGGACGACGCTCGTGATCAACCTCGCCGGCGCGGCGGTCCTGGCCTGGATCGTTGTCCGGGTCGGCGAGCGGCTGCCGCCGTCGACCTACATCCGGCCGCTGCTCGGCACCGGCTTCTGCGGCGCGCTCACCACGTTCTCGACCATGCAGGTCGAGGCAGTGCGGCTGGTGCACCACGGGCATGCCGCAACGGCCGCCGCCTACCTGCCGGTCAGCGTTGCCGGCGGCCTGCTGGCGACCGCGTACGTCCTGCGCGCGGCACGCCGCGCCCGGTGGACCGCGTGAACGGCGTCGGGATCTGGTTCTGGGTGGCACTCGCCGGGGCCGCCGGGGCGGTGCCCGGTTCGTCGTCGACGGCCACGTGCTGGCCCGGACCGGCGGCCGCCTGCCATGGGGCACCGCGCTGGTCAATCTCTCCGGCGCGTTCGTGCTCGGGGTCATCGTCGGCGCGGCACCGGGCCACGCGTTCGCGCTGATCGTCGGGACCGGCTTCCTGGGGGCATACACGACGTTCTCGACCTGGATGCTCGAGTCACTCCTGCTGGGCGAGTCGGGGCGATCGAACGCCGCGGTCGTGAACGTCGGCCGGACAGCTCGTGGTCGGGACTCGCGCGTCGCCGCGCTCGGATTCGCGCTGGGGCTGCAGTGGTAGACGCGCTCAAGCTCAGCGTCTATTTCGGCGAACGCGATCGGGCCGGCGATCACACCAGCGCCGAGGCGATCGCCCGCGCCAGCTCGGCGGCGGGCATCCGCACCGCCGTCCTGCGCGCGCCGTCGAGGGATTCGGGAGCCGCGGCGCGGTCCAGACCGAACGGATGCTGACACTCTCCGAGGATCTGCCGCTGGTGTGGACGGCGATCGATACGCCCGATCGCATCGTGGCGCTCGCCGAGACCGTGAGCGCGCTGATCCCGCAGGGCCTGGTGACCCTCGAGCGCTGCGGGATCGTCGACACCGCGGTCATCCCCGACGCGGACCCGACCGAGGAGCTCAAGCTCACGGTCACAATCGGCCGCGGCCAGCGCAGCGGCGGCCGCCTGGCGTACGTGCGCCTGGTGGACCACCTGCAGGACTGCGGAGTCGACGGCGCATACGTGGTGCTCGGCGTCGACGGGATCCTGCACGGCGTGCGCGAGCGTGCGCGGCTGATCGGCACGAACACGTAGGTGCCCGCCCAGGTCGTGGCGATCGGTTCGCGCCGACATCTCGCGCGGGCCATCGGCGGCCTGTACCCACGCGGCGCGCCGGCGCTCACCACCGTCGAGCAGATCTCCGTGCTCAAGCGCGACGGTCGCGCGCTGGCCGCGGTCGCGCACCCGCCGCCCGCCGATGCCGAGGGTCACCCGATCTGGCAGATGCTGACGCTCATCACGCGCGAGGACGCCGTCGCCGACGGTCAGGCGCTGCATGTCACCGCGATGCGCGAACTGCGTGCCGCGGGGGCGCGCGGCGGCACGGTGCTCGCCGGCGTCTGGGGCTACTCCGGCGCGACCGCCCCGCATGGCGACTCGATGCGGCGGCTGCGGCGATCGATCCCGGTCGCGTGCGTCGTCATCGATACGCCCGCCGCCATCGCGGGCCTGTGGCCGGTGCTCGACCGACTCACCCGACACGGCGGCCTGGTCACCAGCGAGGTCGTCCCGGCCTTTCGCACCCACGGCCCGGTCGGCTCCCACGGGCGGCTGCACCTGTCACGCCCGCATCGAATCCGCCCGACAATCCGCGCCGCTAGCATGGCGGGGCGCTCGCACCCGGGGCCATTCGCACCCTCACGGTTTACGCTGTTGGTCCTATGGCGACCCTCACCGCGCCGGCGTCCGAGCCTCTCACCGACCGTCGCAAGCAGCTGATCCTGCTGCTGACCTGCCTGGGGCAGTTCATGGTGGTCCTCGACATCGCAATCGTGACCGTCGCGCTGCCGGCGATGAAGCACAGCCTCGACTTCTCGGCGACCGGCCTGCAGTGGGTCGTCAACGCCTACACGCTGACCTACGCGGGGTTCCTGCTGCTCGGCGGGCGGACCGCCGACATCTACGGCCGGCGCAAGATCTTCCTGGTCGGCCTGACCGTGTTCACTGTCGCGAGCCTCGTCTGCGGTCTGGCGTGGTCCCCGGCAGCAATGGTCACGGCGCGCGCGATCCAGGGCCTGGGCGGAGCGATCCTCTCGCCGGCCACGCTGACGATCCTGATCGTGACGTTCACCGATGCCCGCGAGCGCGCGCACGCGCTCGGCATCTGGAGCGCGGCCCTCGCGTGCGGGGGGGCCACCGGCGCGCTCGCCGGCGGCTTCCTGACCGACTACATCGACTGGCGCTGGATCTTCCTGATCAACGTGCCGATCGGCATCGTCGGGTTCATCCTCGCCCAGCGCGTCCTTCGCGAGAGCAGGGCCGAGGGCGCTGCCCGGAGCCTGGACGTCGCCGGCGCGGTGACCGTCACCGCGGGCCTGACCTCGCTGGTGTACGCGGTGGTCCAGACCAACTCCCACGCGTGGGGCTCGCCGGCGACGATCGTGCCGCTCGTGCTGGCCGGCATCCTGATCGCCGCCTTCGTCGTCATCGAACGTCGGGCGAAGGCACCGCTCGTGCCGTTCGCGACCTTCAAGTCGCGGTCGCTGTCCGGCGCCAACTTCGTGATGCTGATGATCGGCGCGAGCATGTTCGCGATGTGGTACTTCGTCTCGCTCTACCTGCAAGAAGTGCTGCACTACAGCCCGATGCAGGCCGGGCTGTGCTTCTTCCCGGCGGCAGTCGCCGTCGTCATCGGCGCCCAGATCTCCGGCCGCATCGTGGGCAAGTTCGGTCCTCGCATGATCATGGCGGTCTCGACCGTCGTCGTGGGCCTCTCGCTCATCTGGATGGGCCAGACGACCGCGACGAGTACCTACCTTTCGGGCATCTTCGGCCCGATCACGATCGCGGCCCTCGGGCTGGGCTTCAGCTTCCCCGCCGGGACGTTCGCCGCGACCGCCGGGGTCGCACCCCAAAACGCGGGGTTGGCCTCGGGCCTGGTGAACGCGAACCGGCAGCTGGGCGGCGCCATCGGGCTGGCCGTCCTGGCGACAATCGCCGAGCAGTACACGACCTCGCTGCTCGCCACGACGCCCGTGCCGCAGGCGATCACCGACGGGTACACGCTGGCGTTCGTGATCGGCGGCATCTTCGCCTTCGTCGCCGCGGCCGGCTCGTTTATCGTCCCCGCCCGCATCAAGCCGCGCCAGCCGCAGGCGGTGGTCATCGAGGCATCCGACTGATCCCAACGCGCGGGACGGGCGGGATTAGCGGGTCCCGTGCTCCGCCCGGAAGGCCTCGATCAGCGCCCGCGCGATCGATCCGAGCGGCGGCAGCTCCGGGAGCGTGTTGGCGCGGTACCAGCCGGCGTCGCGAAGCTCGGCCGGGTCGGCGGCGCGATCTCACCTGCAGCGTATCGGGCGGTGAACGCGACCATGAGCGCGTGCGGGAACGGCCAGGATTGGCTGCCCGCGTAGGCGCAGGCGGTCGACCGTCAGCCCGACCTCCTCGGCGATCTCGCGCGCCGCTGCGTCCTCGAGCGACTCCCCCGCCTCGACGAAGCCGGCGAGCACGGTGTGCATCGCTCGCGGCGCCCGGAGCGGGCTGGCCAGCAGGATCTCATCGCCGCGGGTCACGCGCACGATGACCACAGGCGAGATCCGCGGGTAGCTGCGCAGCCCGCAGCGCCGGCACCGGGCCGCGTGCTCGTCGGGGCGGACGCGGTGGCCGCACCACAGCGCCCGCAGTAGCGATGGGTGCGCTGCCATTCCACGAGCATCCGGGCGCGGGCGAACCGCGCGAACGCGCGCGCATCGAGCGCGCCGATGAGCGTGCGCGCCCCGGCGAACTGCGCGCCGTCGGGGTTCGGCGTGCCCGCGGGCACCTGCGTCGCCCAGATACGTGGGCCCGCGCCGCCGGCCTCGACCAGCAGTGCCGTCGGGTCGGCTGCGACGGGTCGGTCGCCGAAGACGATGCCGGTCGCGTCATCGGTCGCGTCGACGAGCACGTCGTCGGGCTCGCGCAGGACGATCCAGGCGTCGCCGGGCTCCGGCTCCACGGCCTGTCCGGACACCGGCATCGTCATCTCAGCTCTCCGCGGCCGGGTGCCGCGCGATGCACCTACCACCTGGCGGCCACCAGGCCGATCGCCAGCAGCACGACGCCCCCGGACAATGCCACAAGCGCTCGGTCCAGCGGGGCGGCAACCATGGCGACCGACAGCTCGATCTCGGTGCCGTCGTCGAGCCGTTGGACGCCCTCGAGCGACGCGGTCTGGCGCCGCAGGCGCCGCACCGGCGTGCTCAGGGCCCGCTGGGCCGCGCTGACCGCGACGCACGCAGCCGCGACGAACACCCCGGCCCAGGCGAGCTCGCCGGCGTTGACGACGTACCCGACCAGCGCGGGAAAGCCGCCCCAGGCGAGCGCGAACCACAGATCCGAGTGGAACCGTCCGCCGGCGAGCTCGAGGTTGTAGGCCACGCACGAGCCCGACGCCGACGGCGACGAGGATCGCGATCCACCACGACACGACGACGGCGCCGACGACTCCGATCACCGCCGCGATGCCGATGCCCGCGACCGCCAGTCCGATCAGCGTCCGGTCGGTGAGGCGGGTGCCGAGCGGATGGCCGTGCAGTTCGTCGAGCGCGTGGGCCCCGATGCCGACGGCGAGAAGAAGGCGATCAGCGTCCAGACGAGCCGTCCGTGGTAGATGATCGGGGCGGCCGCGGCACCCAGCGCGACGTACGACAGATGCCAGGCCGTGTAGGGCGGATGCAGCAGCGTCACGAGATCGCG
Source organism: uncultured Thermoleophilia bacterium (assembly GCA_963773325.1). Taxonomy (GTDB): domain Bacteria; phylum Actinomycetota; class Thermoleophilia; order Miltoncostaeales; family Miltoncostaeaceae; genus CAITWD01. The sequence continues at coordinate 982,473 of CAVZAI010000002.1, forward strand.
CCAGCCGCCCGGGCGCAGCGCGTAGAACGCCGGGCGCGACTCAGCGCACAGCGGACCGCGCTCCCGACATCACCACGCCGGCGCCGAAGCTCATCGGCCGGACGACGACGCGGGCCATCCCGGCGTCGATCCACGCGGGGCCGAGGCGCTCGGGCGGCCACGTGCGGGCGAACTCCTCGATGTTCGGCCCGAGAAAGCGCCCGACCTCGCCCCAGTCGGGGGAGATCAGCCGCCCGCCAACCGGGAGCACGGTCCGGGTGACCGCCCACCAGCCCGGCCCGCCAGACGGGCGCGGTCGGCACCCCGAACTCGAGCGACGCCACCCGGCCGCCCGGACGCACGACGCGAAACAGCTCCCGTAGCGTCGCCGGGACGTCGTCGACGTAGCGCAGCAGGTAGGTGAAGGTGAGCGCATCGAACTCGCCGTCGGCGAACGGGAGCCGCTCGGCCTCCCCGAGCATGGTGCGGACGCGGGGGTCGCCGGCAAAGCGCGCGGTCGCCCGCGCGAGCATCTGCGGGCTCTGGTCGAGCGCGACGACCTCGCAGTCGTAGCGCGCGCGCAGCGCAGCGGTGACCAGGCCGGTGCCGGCGGCGACGTCGAGCACCCGGGCGCCGTCGGGGCTCGAGCGCGGTCGACCATGGCGCGCCGCCAGCGCGGATCCTGGCCGAAGCTGAGCGCCGCGCCGGCCCGGTCGTACGCCGCCGGCAGGCCGGCGAACAACTCCCGCGCATGGGTCTTGCGCGAGGACTCGGCACGTTCGGACACATGGCGACCGTACCCGACAGCCGCGGGGCCGGGCAACGAGCACCGGACCGGACCGGTGCGCGCGGTGCGGCCGGCGCGGGTATCGTCCGTCTGCAGATTCGGCCGCGTCGGCGGCACCTTGGCGTATCGGACGACCGCAGAGGAGACCCATGCAGGGACGCGGCGCCCCCCGGCGCAACGCGGTGCTGTGCGTCGCCGCGATCGCGGCGCTGGCGTCCGTCGTCGCAGGGTGCGGGGGATCGGGCAGTTCGGCCACGACCACCGGCGCGGCCGCCGCCAGCCACGGCTCGACGGTGACACAGTCCCAGACCACCACGGGCGGGGCCGCCACAGGCACGACCATGACGACCGGGGACTCCGGCGCAACCACCGTGTTCAACATCACGGCCTCGGCGTCGGAGTTGGCCTTCGTCCCGAGTGAACTCTCCGCACCCGCCGGGCGGATCATGATCCGCATGACGAACCCGTCGCAGCTCCAGCACTCGATCGCGCTGGCCGTGACGGGCATCCCCCCGGGCCCGGTCGTCGGCCATGGCGGCGTTTCGGAGGTTGTCGCCAACCTAGCGCCGGGCACCTACACGTTCTACTGCACCGTTCCGGGCCACCGCGAGGCGGGCATGACCGGCACGCTCACGGTCCGCTAGAGGGGGATCCCGAGGGCGAAGGCCCGCGGTTCGGTCGGGTTCAGCAGACGGCGCCGACGACGACCAGGCTCGTGCCGATGTAGCAATGCGCGGCGGCCACTTCCGGAGTGAACGTCGACCGGAGGGTGCCCTCGTTGACGCTCGTGATCAGCAGCCGGTCGGGGACCGGCTGCACGACGTCGTAGTCCCAGCGCTCGTTGTGCGGACCGCCAACGTCGATCGCGGTCGGGACGTAGTAGCTCGCCGGCAGGCCGCCGAACAGATCGACCTGCAGCGGCGGCTCGCCGTGGGCCTCCCACCAATCCCGCAACCGCCAGCCGTCCTGCCCCCAGTCGATGTTGCTGTCGGCCAGGTAGTACGAATGCCGGCCCGTCGCGAAGCTGTTGAAGTAGCCGATACTGCCCACCGGCCCCATCAGGGTGGCGGCGATCGCCGCAACGGCAAGCACCGCGCCGATCGCCGGCCAGGAGCGCGGCAGGAGCGCCAGGCCCACCGCGGCGGTGATCCCGAACAGCGCGATCGACGGCGCGAGGTAGCGGACCCCGATGTTGATCCCCGACTTCATGGTCACGGCGAAGTAGACGGCCCCCGGCGCGAACACCCACACCAGCGCGGGGTGCCGCCGCCACGTCAGCCAGGCCACGCCGACGAGCGTCGCGGCCAGGCCGGCGATGGTCGATTTGAGCACAAAGGCCTCAGGGAAGTACAGCCACGAGTTGGCCAGGTGCTGCTGTCCGTTGAGCCAGGAGACGTAGTTGCCGGCAGAGGAGATGTGATCGACCAGCTGCCAGTGAGCGCCCCACAGCCAGGGTTCGGGCACCAGCCAATTGAGGCCGGTGGGCAGCCAGGCGTGCGCAGGCTCCGAGAAACCGAACGGCGCGTAGACGGCGGTCACCAGGACGTAGGCGATCGCCAGCAGCACGCCGGTCGGCACGGGCACCCGCCGCAGCCGGGCGAGCACCCCGCCGCGGCCCGTGGCGAAGATGAGCACGACGGCCAGCGGGATCAGGATGATCGCGCCGGCCTTGCTGAGCAGCGCGACGCCGAGCGCGAGCCCGGCGACGGCCAGCCAGCGCCCGCGCTGGGTGGTGTGCCACTGCCAGAGGGATGCCAGGAAGCTGACAATGCCGAATGCCAACGGCACGTCGAGCGTGGCCAGATGGCCGTGCGCCATGATCGTCGGGTCGAAGCCGACGAAGGCCGCCGCGAGCACCGCGGCGACCGGACCCGCCAGCCGGTAGGCCCACCACGCGGCCACGAGGATCAGCGCGAGCGTGACGATGATCGCCGGCATGCGGGCGAACACGATCAGGCGCTCGAGGCCGCCGACGCTCGGATGCTGCATCAGGGTCTGATAGCTGTCGGTGGTGCAGGCGGTGTCGGTTGAGACGCCCGAGAGCTCGGCACCGATGCCGGCCAGCAGCTTCGGCCCGGCCGGATTGGTGGGTTCGAGGTCGACCAGGCCGGTGTTGAACGCGCAGACACCGGTGTGCACGTAGAAGATCTCGTCGGTCGTGACGCTGTCGTCGATCGCCGCCCGCACGAGCACTGCGCCGGCGACCAGGATGATCAGTCCGACGATCACGACCGTCACGAGCGCACGATGCGTGGCGGCCCGGCGCGACAGCTCGGACCAGCCCGGCATCCGCGGGCCGCCGGTGCGGTCTCCGGGCGCGTGCCGCGGCGCGTCCAGCGTTTCGCCGGCCGGGATCGCGGGCGCAGTGCGGTCGTGGGACGTGCTCATGGCGGTCTCAGTGTGGGGTCGGCCGAAGGCCGGCCGGACTTAAGCGTGCGGCGCGCAGGGCACCGCGGCTCAGGTGGCGCGGACCGAGCCCGATCCGGACCGGAAGACCACGTTCGGATCGGTGGCGCTCGCGGTCACCCGATAGATCCCCCGCACGTGCAGGTCGAGGGCGACGCGTACGACGCTCGCCGGTGCCGTCAGCGTGCGCCGGTAGGTGTGGTGGCCCGCCTGCCAGACGACGCTCAGGCGAGCCCCACCGACCAGGTGCCCGACCGTCACGATCAGGTTGCGCCCATGCCGAACACTCGCGAGGCCTGTGAGCTCGAGCGTCGCGTGACCCTTGGCGACCGCCACCGCCACCATGATTGTGACCGGCGCGTAGAACGGCGAGGCGGGGACGAATCGGACGGCCACCTGCGGCGTGCCCGCCCCCGGGGCCTCGGTCGGCGTGACGAAGCTGAAGGTCCCGGGCGTACTCGCCGCTCCACCCATCAATCGGGAGGCCGCGAGACGCTGCCCGTAGGTGATCCCGCTCGCGACGGGAGCCAACTCCACGACCGACGGGATGCGGGCGTCGGTCAATCCGCCATCGGAGATGGTCCAATCGTCGCCCGCCGGGTTCGTGAGGACCCCGTGGGCAGCAGACGCGAGCCCGTTATACGGGGTCGTGCCCGCGTCGAAGGCGACGCCCGGGTGCACGGCCTGGGTCGCCCAGCCGTCGAGCAGTTCGTCGTAGTTGCCGAGCGACAGCCCGGTCGAGCCGCCGAACATGCCGGCGAGGCTGGTGACCCCGGTGACGTTCCACGTGCCGATCGGCTGGTCGAAGCCGACGGCGCCGTTGAACATGTTGGCCATGGTCGTCACCGCGGCGGTATCCCAGCCGCCAATCGGCGCATCAAAGACCGCCGCCTGAGCGAACATGGACGACATGTCGGTCACCTGACCGGTGTTCCACCCGGCCAGCGGCCGATCGAAGGCCGCCGCGCCGGAGAACATCGCGCTCATGGTGGTGACCGCGGCCGTGTTCCAGCTGGCGATCGGCTGATCGAACGACGTGGCATTCGCGAACATCTCGCTCATGTCCACGTCACGGCCGGTGTCCCACGCACCGAGGGGCTGATCGAAGGCAAAGTCGCCGTTGAACATGTCGCGCGTCGAGGTGACCGATCCGGTGTTCCACCCGGCCAGCGGCTGGTTGAAGGCGCTGGCCCCGGCGAACAGGTCGGTCATATCGGTCACGTGGGCGGTATTCCAGGTACCGATCGGCTGATCGAAGCCGACGGCGCCGCTGAACATCCCGCTCATCGTCGTCACCGCACCGGTGTCCCACGTGCCCACGGGCTGATCGAACGCCACCGCGTTGTTGAACATGCGGGACATGTCGGTGACCCGGCCGGTGTCCCAGCCGGCGATGTCGGAGTCGAAGCCCGACGCCCCGTTGAACATGTCGGCCATGGTCGTGACCGCCGACGTATCCCAGGCATCGATCGACTGTCCGTACGAGGATGGGTTGAATGCCGTCGCGCCCCGGAAGACGCTGCGGAGGTCGGTCACGCCGGCGGGAAGGGCGGGCGGCACGGCCATCAGGCTGGTCGCGCCGGCGAAGGCGCCCGCGAGGTTCGTCGTGCCCAAACTCCCAAGCGAGGAGACCCCGGTGATCAGGCCGGCGCCCGTGTACCCGCCGGGATCGCCGAAATGCGTGAGCCACGGACCCGACGGCGATGCGCTCGTATCTGGAGCGATGACGACGGTGTAGGTCCCATCCGGCAGATAGGCGTGCGCCGCCGTGTCGCCCGCCGAGGTAAACGACTGGGGGGCGCTGCCGTCGCCCCAGTCAACCGTCACGGCCACCGTGCCGCCGAGGGGCAGCGACAGGGCCGAGGCCGTGTTGCTGGTCGTCAGTGTGAGGCAGATGTCGACGGTGGTGTCGCAGGTCGCCGCGGCCGCAGTGGCCGGAGCGACCAGCGTGCCCGCGCAGACGACGGCCACGAGCGCGCCAGGACGCCAAGCTCGGCGGCGATCGCCCGAACCGTGCGCCTGCGCCACGCCGTCAACCGCCGCATGCGCTCGCCGACACTCATCCCATGGTGCTATCGGCACGACGACCGGATCGGTCAACGGGGCCGATCCCGTCGGTACCCGCTCCCGGCGGCGGGATCACCCACGATCGTCCCTTGGTGGTAGACGAGCCGCCAGCGCCCGGCCGCGCGCTCCCAGACGCTCGGCCCGCGCGTGATCCGCGCGTCCTGGCGCAGGCGGTACGTGAGCAGGTAGCTGTCGGCGCCCAGCGCCCGGCAACGGACGTCGTTCGCCTCCCACTCGCCCTCGGGGCGCGCAGATCGCGCTGCGAAAACCGCCCACACGCGCTCCCGGCCATCGACGGTCCCCGATGCCCCGACCTCCCAGAAGTCGTCGGCGGTGACCGTCTCGAAGTCCGCGCGGGTCAGCTCGGATGCACCCTGATCCAAGATCGGCTCGCGCGCGGCGAGCTCGCGCATCACGGCTGCCAGATCCACCTGTGGCCTCCTTTGGTCATGACCGCGATGCCCGCACCCGGCGGGGTGGGCTCAGGACAGCAGCCCGATCCCCTTGGCGATCAGGTCCACGCCGAACACCAGGAACAGCACGGCCATGAACGTCGCGTCGTTCTCGCCGAGCCAGGCCTTGACGTCGTCGAGCGCGGCCTCGGCCCGGGCGCCCCCCCGCCGATGGTAGATGACCGGCGCGGCGACGCTCGCGCTGGCGACCACGATGAATACGATCAGGGCCACCACGACATCACCGGTCGAGAGGTCGAGCTGGGCCAGGCCCATGGCGGCGCCGATCGTGAGGATCAGATTTTTCGGGTTGGCGATGACCAGCAGCGCGCCCAGGCCAGCCGCCTGACCGGGCCTCAACGACTCGACGCGCGCCATCCACTTCGGCCGCTCCGGTGCCGCGCCAGGCGCCGGGCGCGTACGCCAGCGACGCGCAGCCAACCACAGGAGCACGATCCCCAGCACGATCTTCAGCCACGAGACGCTGTCCGATACCGTCGCGTCGGAGTTCGCGTCCGCGCCGGCGGCGATGGCGTACACGACCCCGCTGACGACCGCCAGCGCCACGATCCAGCCGGCCAGGAACGCCCGACCGTTGACGTTCGCCTGGCGGGAGAACAGGATCAGGATCACGGCGATGATCGGGAGCGGGCTGACCGCCACACCGACCGCGAACGTCAGAACCTCGGCGACACCATGGCCCACGGCGCCCCTTCTCGGATGCGACAGCGTACGTCCTGCTCGGTCGGGCGGCAGGCTCGCGCACCGGCGACGCGGTGTCAATCGACCGCGCCCGGGACGCGGCGCATGCGGCCCAGCGGCACGGGTCGTCGCGACTCGGGGTCAGCAACCCTGGGCTGCCTTCGGGGATTCCACGCGCCGCACCCCCGTGCGACAACGGATTCCGGACCCGCACCGGGCGGCAACCATGCGAGTCAGTCGATCGGGGCGGCCGTGATCGCGGGCCGCAGACGGCAACGGAATCGGCCCAAGGAGCAACCGATGCGTTCATCCTCACCTCATGGGTTCGCCGACCGTCGCGCAGCCGGGCGCGAGCTCGCGTCACGGCTCGCGGTACTCGCGCCCGAGCAGCCGCTCGTGCTCGGGCTCGCGCGGGGCGGGATCCCCGTGGCCTTCGAGATCGCCCAGACGCTCGATGCGCCGCTCGACGTGCTCGTGGCACGCAAGATCGGCGCCCCGGAGAACCCGGAATTCGGCATCGGCGCAGTCGCCGAAGGCGAGCCCCCGATGATCGACACCGAGACCCTGCGGTGGCTGAGGATCAGCGACGCGGACCTCCAGCGCGCCGTGGTGCGGGCGCGCGCAGAGGTCGATGCGCGCGTCGCGCGCTATCGCGGTGATCGCCCGCTCGATGTCACGGGTCGGACCGTGATCGTCGTCGACGACGGCATTGCCACCGGCGGGACGGCGCGCGCGGCGCTCCACGCGGTCCGTGCGAAAGGGCCGCGGCGCCTGGTGCTCGCGGTCCCCGTCGGCGTTCCGTCCACCCTCCGGGAACTCGCCGCAGTGGCCGACGAGGTCGTGTGCCTGGCTGCGCCGGAGCAGATGCGCGCGGTCGGCGCGTGGTACGAAGACTTCAGCCAGACAACCGACGACGAGGTGCTCAACCTGCTGGCGGCCCGGAGGTCGTCCGGCCCCGCGAGGGCCTGGCGGAACGAGCAGATCCTCGTCCCGATCGGTGAGACGGGCACCATCGTCGGGGATCTGCGGGTGCCCCCCGACGCGACGGGGCTCGTGATTTTCGCCCACGGCAGCGGCAGCAGCCGCCTGAGCCCGCGCAATCGCGACGTCGCAGCCGTGCTCAACGACCGCGGTCTGGCGACGCTGCTCATCGATTTGCTGACACCGACCGAGGCGGCCAGCCGCGCGAACGTGTTCGACATCCCCCTGCTCGCCGGACGCGTCGTTCGGGCAGCTAACTGGGCGGCAGGCGACCCGGAAGTCGCCGCGCTCCCGGTCGGGTTCTTCGGTGCGAGCACCGGGGCCGCGGCCGCGTTGTGGGCCGCGGCCGACCTCGGCGACCGCGTCCGCGCCGTCGTCTCGCGCGGCGGGCGTCCGGATCTGGCCGGCCCGCGACTCGGCGAGGTGGGCGCGGATGTGCTCTTGATCGTCGGCGGGCGCGACGAGGCCGTCCTCGCCCTCAACCGTGATGCGCAGCGCGCCCTGCGCGTGCCCAGTGAGCTCGCGATCGTCCCCGGAGCGACCCACTTGTTCGAGGAACCGGGCGCCCTCGAGGACGTTGCCCGCCGCGCGGCCGACTGGTTCGCGGACCACCTGCCGCGGTAGGAGTCGTCGCATGGCAGAATCGCGGTGGTGATCACCGCTGGCCGGGCGTTGGATTGATCCCGAGTGGTCGCTTGCACGGATCCGTAGAAACAGGCAAGGCGCGACCGGTGCGCCACGGTCGCATCTCCGTTGACGGCATGGGAGGTTCGCTGCAGAGGGCTTCGAGGAGGCCTTGGATGGCTGTGCGGTCACCCACGTTCCCGACGCGCGGCACCGGCTCAAAGGCTCCGCTGACGCTTCTGCGGCGACCCGCAGCTGGGAGCCTCGGCGCGCTGGCGGCCTTCGTCGTGCTCGCATACGGGTTCTCGTGGGCCTGGACGTTCCCGCTGGCCGTGGCCGGCGACACGATCGACAAGGGCCGGGGCTGGCCGACGCACGCACCCGCGTTGCTCGGACCCGCCCTCGCGGCGCTCATCGTCACTGGCTGGCTGTCCGGGCGAACGGGCGTGGCGGATCTGCTCGCTCGGATGGGGCGCTGGCACATGCCGCTGCGGTGGTGGGCCTGGACGCTGAGCCCGTTCGCATTCCTGGGTATCGCACTCGCCATCGACGCCGTCGCCGGCACGCTGCCGAGGCTCAGTGACTTCGGCCGCTACAGCGGGTTGCCTGCAATCGGCGTGCTCGCCGTCGGCGTGCTCGCGATTCTCGTCAACGGGTTCGGCGAGGAGACCGGCTGGCGAGGCTTCGCACTCCCGTTGCTACAGCGACGCTATGGCGCGCTGGCCGCTGCATTGCTGGTTACCCCGATCTGGGCCCTCTGGCACCTGCCCTACTTCTTCACGATCAACACCTACCGGGCGATGGCGCCGATCACTTACGTCGGCTTCGTGTTCGGCCTCGCCTGCGGATCAATCGTGCTGACCTGGCTGTACAACGGCACCGGCGGCAGCATCCTCGCGTGCGCGATCTGGCACGGCGTGTACAACCTCACGACCGCCACGACCGGTGGGACCGGCACCGTCGCCGCGGTGACGACCACGTTCGTAATCATCCAGGCGATCGTCCTGCTCGGACTCGAGCTGCGCGCGCGCCGCGCTGGCCGTCCACCTGTCCTCGGACCGCGCGCCAGCCGAGCTTGAACGCCCATGCGTGCGCGCACGACACCGGCCCGGCCCAATCACGCCCGCCGGTGCTCCCGCGCGTCGGGGGACCGGATCCGGCCAAGCTCGCAGTCCCGTCGGTCAAGGGTCGACGCGGACACAGGCCCTCGGGGGCGCCCGGTGCACGTCGGCCGAACACGACGCGTCAGGCGGGCGCCAAGTGCACCGCCGCCTCCGGCGTGATGACGCGAAAGGCGATGCTCTCCTCGATGTAGAGCTCGACCGCATCCTCGCTCGCCGAACGGAAGCCGACCGACAGGTCCTCGCCGACGGTGAGTGTGAAGTCCCCGCCGCGTTTGGCGAGCACCACCGCGCCATCGATGGCGGGTGCCCAGACGACAGGCCCGCCGACGATCTGGCGCACAAGCTCGGCGACCGGGTAGCCGCCGTGCTCGGTCGCCACCATCACGCCCCCGTAGGCGCGGGTGCCGAGGGCGATTGCGAGCGGCCCGCCGATACCTGCGGCCCGTAATGCCGCGACCGCGGCCGCGGCATAGTCCGGGTAACGGGCGAAGTCGTCATCGATCGGCACGGCCGGGTGGGGGGAGGCCGCGATGATCCCCGTCGTGCCGTCAGCCGGGTCGCCGTGGAAGACGATGTGGTCCTCGGCGAGCGCGGCGTCCCTCGCCGCGTCGATGACGGGCTGCAGGTCGGGATCGGGGGCGCCGCGGGCAATCGCGTCAAGCTCCGAGCGATCGAGCGCGAACCGGGCGCGGAGCTCGACGAGGGGCTGCACCCGGCGGCGGGCGGCCTCGACGCCCGGAACGGCAGGCCGTTCGGTGGAAAGCACCCGGCCGAGGTCGACCGCGCCGTGGCTCCATCCGTGCGGGCCATCGAAGTCGACCAGCCGCCGCGCGGCGAGAAAATGCGTGAGGGTGCGCCTCGCCTCTTCGTCGATCTGCTCCCAGGCCGCGTCGGAGATCGGGGCGAGCTCGCGGGTCAGGTGGTTCATGGCAGTCGCTGGTCCTGGTGTCGAAGGTCGCCGATCCCCAAGCTCCCGTCGTAGCGGGCGGCCTGCGCGAGCGGATTCGGCGTTGGGGGACCGATCCTCGTCAGGGTGTTGCGCTCACGGTGTGCGAACGGCGCGTCGCGACCCGGAATCACCATCAGCCCCTCCTCGTCGTACGACCATGTCCCATCGGGGTTGATCGACACACGGATCCGGTAGTCGAGCAGCTTGAAGTTCTGCTCCAGAAACGGGTTGGACAGGATGCCGTACACCTCGGTACCCACTGTGGCACTCACCTCGAACCGGGTCGCCTCGGCGCCTGCAGGCCCGGCGGCCAACAGCACCTGTCCGCGCGGCACGCCCAGGGTCAGCGTCACGGTCTCGGTGGCGGGTTCCCACAGCCAGTAGCCCACCTGGTCGTGGAAGGTCTCGACCTCTCCCGGCTTGACGATATGGGTGTGGTACCGCAGGCCGTAAAAGAGCTGTGGCCCGTTGGTCTGTCGGTCGATCGGCTGCAGCTCGTAGTGCTCGATGAACGTCTCGCTGCCAGTGCCCTCGGCGACAGGGTGTTGATCAGCGCCCTTCGCGCCGCGCCAGATCCCGGCCATGCGCGCCAGGGGTCCGAGATTCGCCAGGGTATCCGCGGCGCCGTCCGGCTCGGTGAAGATGTCCGGGCCGTACGGGTCGGGCGAGGGCCCCTCCGAGGTGTCAACGATCGCGCCACCGCTCACGAGGCCGACCGTACCACGGATCTCCGTGACCCGGATCCCACGCTGCGAGCTCCAGCGCGGGACGCCCGGGCGCGCGCCGCGTCCAGCCCGGATCGACAATCCAATGGGACGTCCCAATGCACGCTTGGGGCCCGGCAGGCCCTGCCGCTACCCCCGGAACGTGGCGAAGCCCGGAGCGCCCGCCGCTCCCCGGCCCATCAGTGCGCGGCGCCGTCCCTCGGCCAGTCATCTTCCTGCCGACCCACCAGTGAAGCGGCTGGTCATGCCTTCCGCTCTACGAGCGTGCGCCCGGCACGGCACGCAATCCGCGCAGAATGCGCAGTCCCAGCGGAGGGGGTGGGATTCGAACCCACGGAACGTGTGAGCGTTCGACGGTTTTCAAGACCGTTGCCTTCGACCTCTCGGCCACCCCTCCGGGCCGCGCCGCGTCCGGCGCGAACGATAGCCGTCTGGCCGCGACAGGGAGACGGCGCTACGGGAAGGCGTACTTCATCTGCAGCACGAGTGCGGCGATCAGGACCACGCCCACGACCGACAGCCCGTAGACGCGGCGGATCGAACCGCGCTGGCTCCATGCCGCGATGGGCCAGATCAGCGGGAAGGCCAGCAACCCGAAGCGCGTATCGCTCGAGAAATTGCCGGAGCTCAGGGGCACCAGCAGCGCGAGCACGGTGAAGATCACCCAGATGCTCCGCCACGAGCACTCGAATCGGATCAGGGCCACGACCAGTGCGAGCATGACGATGGTGATGATCAGATCGCGCACCGGGCCGGTCCAGTACAGGATGCGGAACCACGGCAGGTGCGGTGTCGAGTTCGGATACGTGAAGACGTACTTGAGCTCGGAGCCGAACTCCCGAACGGCGCGCAGCCCCGGCGGATACCGGTACCAGGCCTGCTGGCCGATGAAGGGCAACTGCCAGGATCCGCGCGCGACCTGCATCCATCCGAGGAAGGCAAGGAACACCGCGATCGCCGCCCCGGCAGCCACCGCGGCGCGGGTGGCCCGAAACCGCCCGGGCACCGACGGGGCCGTCGCGGCGATCATGACGACCAAGAGCGCGACCAGGAATCCCTGTGGGCGCGCCAGGACCGACGCCGCGCTGACCCCCGCCGCCAGCCACCACCGTCCGCGCCAGGCCGCCCAGGCGGCAGACGTCGCCAGCGCGAGCAAGATCCCGTCGGTGTAGGCGAGGCTCGCGTAGACGGCGGCCGGCGAGAACGCCAGGATCCACGTCGCCCGGTCGGCGAACTGCAGGCCCCTGCGGTCCTCGGTCAGCCCGTGGAAGGCGACCAGCCCAATCAGGAGTGCCGCATTGCTGGCGATCAGGCCCCAGAGGAACGGGCTGGAGGAGGTCAGGATCCCGATGTGCATGATCGCGGGCAGCAGCGGATAGAAGACGAAGTCGCTGTGGTGGGTCGCGATCCCTGTGGTGGCCCGCTGATAGCCGTGCCGGGCGATGCGCAAATACCAGTTGGTGTCCCAGCCGCCGAGCAGCGCCAACGAGCGTGGGATGCCGTTGCTCGGGGCCATGGGTGGCCATCCGAGCCAGACCGAGCCGATGGCCGCCGTCACAAACACCAGCAGGCGCGAGAGCAGCCAGGCCACCAGCGGCACGCGCCACGCGGGGCTCACGCGCGCCAGGGGATTCCAGCGCCGCTTCGGCGCGGGCGAGGCCATGGAGCCGATGGTCATTTGAGGCATCGTCGATCAGCAACTTACATTTTGCTCACACTCCGGTTCGCCCACACGGTCGGCGGCCCTCCCGAGGGTGCTCACGCGGACCGCCGCGCAGCGGCGCTCAGTCGGCGGTGTGGCGGCGGAGCACAAGCACGGCGTGCGGCGCGATACGGACCGGCTCGTGGTGGCGGATCGCTGCGCCGAGCTGTCGGCCGTAGAGCCCGTCGGAGCTCAGCTCGAGCGTCCAGTTCCCGCCGAACTGCTCGCCCGGGAGACGGTGATCAACGATCTGATCGGCTGCGTTCATGATGACGATGAACGCCTCGTCGTCGACGTATTCGTCCTCCGTGCCGCGCCAGTGGACCGCCTCGGCGTTGAGGTACATCCCGAGACTCCGGAACTCCGGATTGGTCCAGTCGTCGCCGGTCATCTCCTCGCCGTCGGCCCTGAACCACCACACGTCCGGCAGTTGGCCCTCGCCGACCGGGTGGCCGGTGAGGAATCGCCGACGCCGGAAGGCGCGATGATGCTTGCGCAACGCGATCAGCTGCCGGGTGTATTCGAGCAGGTCCCGCTGCTCGTCGGACAGCACCCAGTCCACCCAGGAGATCTCGTTGTCCTGGCAGTAGGCGTTGTTGTTGCCCTGTTGGGTCCGGGCGAACTCGTCGCCGGCGGTGATCATGGGCGTCCCGATCGACAGCAGGAGCGTCGTCATGAAGTTGCGCCGCTGGCGCCCCCGCAGGTCACGCACCGCGGGATCGTTCGTCGGACCCTCGACGCCGCAGTTCCAGCTGCGGTTGTCGTCGGTGCCGTCGCAATTGTCTTCGCCGTTGGCCTCGTTGTGCTTGTGGTGGTAGGACACCAGATCGTTGAGCGTGAACCCGTCGTGGGCGGTGACGAAGTTGATCGACGCGAACGGCCGGCGCCCGTCGGCCTGGTAGAGGTCGCTCGAGCCGGCCAGCCGCGCGGCGAAGTCGCCGACGCGTCCGCAGCCGCGCCAGAAGTCGCGGACCTCGTCGCGGTACTTGCCGTTCCACTCGCTCCACAGGATCGGGAAGTTGCCGACTTGGTAGCCGCCGGGACCGACGTCCCAGGGCTCGGCGATCAATTTCACCTGGGACAGCACCGGATCCTGATGGATGACGTCGAAGAACGATGACAGCCGGTCGACATCGAAGAACTCGCGCGCCAGCGCCGACGCGAGATCGAAGCGGAACCCGTCCACATGACATTCGGTCACCCAGTACCGCAGGGAATCCATGATGAGTCGCAGGACGCTCGGGTGCATCGGGTTGAGGCTGTTGCCCGTCCCGGTGAAATCCATGTACAGGCGCGGATCGTCAGGCATCAGGCGGTAGTAGGACCGGTTGTCGATCCCGCGGAACGACAGCAGCGGTCCGAGGTGGTTGCCCTCGGCGGTGTGGTTGTAGACCACGTCCAGGATCACCTCGATCCCGGCCCGGTGCAGCGCTTTGACCATGCCCTTGAACTCGGAGACCTGGTGGCCGAGCACGCCGCTGGCGCTGTAGCCCGGCGTACGGGGCGAAGTAGCCGATCGAGCTGTAGCCCCAGTAGTTCACGCGTCCGGCCTCGGCCAGGTGCCGCTCGTGGACGAAGTGGTGCACCGGCAGCAGCTCGACCGCCGTCACCCCGAGTCCGGTCAGGTAGGCGATCGCCTCATCCGACGCGAGCCCCGCATAGGTCCCGCGCAGATGATCGGGCAGCCCGGGGAAGTTCTTGGTGAACCCCTTGACGTGCAGCTCATAGATGATCGTGTCTGCCCAGGGGATGCGCAGCAGCTGATCACCCTCCCAATCGAAATGGGAGTCGACCACCACCGACTTGGGCACCGCGTCGGCATCGTCGGTGGTATCGATCTCGAAGTCGTCGTCGGGTGTGCCGTTGGCGACATAGGGCAGGACGTGGCCGGACTGCCACTGCAGGTCGCCGTCGATCGCCTTGGCGTACGGGTCGATGAGCAGCTTGTTGGGGTTGAAGCGATGCCCCTGGTCCGGGACGTAGGGCCCGCGCACCCGGTATCCGTAGAGCTGGCCGGGAGCGACACCCGGGACGTAGCCATGCCACTGGAACGCGGTCTGATGACCCAGCTCGATCTGGGTCTCCGTCCCGTCCTCATCGAACAGGCACAGCACGACCGCCTCGGCGTTCTCGGAGAACAGCGAGAAGTTCGTGCCGCCCCCGTCCCAGGTCGCACCGAGGGGAAACGGATCGCCTGGCCAGATGTTCATGCCGGGACCCGGCGGGTCGGTCGCAGCAGTTTCGTCATTGGCATTGCCGGTACTCTGCCCGATCGCGGACCCCGAGTCCCCCGCCATCGGTGCAGGCTGCCCGGGTCGTTCGCATGATGCGGGGCTTTGTGGCGCTCATGTACGCGGCGGCGTGTCGACAGTCGTCACCGATGTGTGACCCGTGACGACGTCGCGGGCTGGCAGAGTTGCGTGAGTCCGCGTTTCTCGGGATATCGGCAGGGAGCCCCGATCCGCATACCGACCACGGAACATCCACGATGACGACCCCGCACGCACACCCCGATGACCGGACGGCCCGCGGGACGGGTCGTGCTCGAGGACCTGACCCCCGGGATCGACGGCGGGCGCTTTGCGATCGCCCGCACCGTCGGGGATCTGGTCGCCGTCGAGCTCGACGCGTTCGCCGAGGGCCACGACCTGCTGACCGTCGAGCTGTGCCACCGCCGCGCCGGCGACGCCGACTGGGTGGCCACCCCGATGCGCGAGCTCGGCAACGACCGCTGGGCGGGCGAGTTCACGGTCACCGGACTTGGCGTCTACGAGTACGGCGCCCGGGGCTGGGTCGACGAGATCGGCACGTGGCGCCGCGGGCTCGAACGCAATGCCGACGCCGGCAACGACGTCAGCGTGGACATCCTGATCGGCGCGGCCCTGGTCCGTGCGGCCGCCGGCCGCGCCGGCCGGAGCGACGCCAAGCGCCTGCGCGCATGGGCGGCCGAACTCGCCGACGAGGCGACCCCGCTCGTCGAGCGAATCGCCCGCGCGACCGACGATGAGCTGACCGATCTGTGCCGGGCGCACGCCGACCGCTCCCACCAGACGGTCTGGGACCCCCCGTACCGCATCCGGACCGAGCGCGAGCGGGCGCGGTTATTCGACCTGGTACGAGCTGTTCCCGCGCTCGGCCGCTGCCGAGCCCGGGCGCCACGGCACCTTCGCCGACGTCGCGGCGCGCCTGGACGAGATCGCCGAGATGGGCTTCGACGTCCTGTACATGCCGCCCATCCACCCGATCGGCCGCGTCGCGCGCAAGGGGCGCAACAACTCGACCTCCGCCGCGCCCGGCGACGTCGGCAGCCCGTGGGCCATCGGCGCCGCGGAGGGCGGCCATGACGCGATCCACCCGGACCTCGGCACGCTTGACGACCTGCGGGCGCTCGTCGACGCCGCCGCCGCGCGCGGCATCGAGATCGCGCTCGATCTGGCGCTGCAGTGCGCGCCGGATCACCCGTGGGTCTCCGCCCACCCGGAGTGGTTCCGCGCGCGGCCGGACGGGTCGATCCAGTACGCCGAGAATCCGCCGAAGCGGTACCAGGACATCTATCCGATCGATTTCACGACCGACGACTGGCCCGCGCTGTGGGACGCGATCGCCGCGGTGGTCGACCACTGGATCGACCAGGGCATCCGCATCTTCCGCGTCGACAACCCCCACACCAAGCCGTTCGCCTTCTGGGAATGGCTCATCGCCGGCGTCCACGCGCGACACCCCGACGTGATCTTCCTCTCCGAGGCGTTCACGCGGCCCAAGGTGATGCGGCGACTGGCCAAGGTCGGCTTCACCCAGTCGTACACGTACTTCGCCTGGCGCAATTCGCGCGACGAGCTGGTCGACTACCTGACCGAGCTGACCCGGACCGAGATGCGCGAGTACTTCCGGCCCAGCTTCTGGCCGAATACGCCCGACATCCTGACCGGCTACCTGCAGACCGGCGGACGCCCGGCATTCATCGCCCGGCTCGTGTTGGCGGCCACCCTCGTCCTCGAATTACGGCATCTACGGGCCGGCCTTCGAGCTGGGCGAGCACGTGCCGGCCACGCCCGGCAGCGAGGAGTACCTGAACTCGGAGAAGTACGAGATCCGACACTGGGAGCGCGAGGGCGCCTGGACGCTGCATGACCTGATCGCGCGGGTCAATCGCATCCGGCGCGAGCATCCCGCGCTGCAGCGCAACGAGTCGCTGGTGTTCCATCCGACCGACAACCCGCAGTTGGTGTGCTACTCGAAGACCGACGCGGGCGCCGGCGACCGCGTCCTGTGCGTGGTCAACCTCGACCCGCGCTACACGCAATCGGGCTGGACCGATCTGCGCCTGTGGGATCTCGGGCTCGGGAACGAGGCGTTCGGCGTCGAAGACCTCATCGGCGCGACGCACACCGAATGGCGCGGGGCCCACAACTTCGTCCAGCTCGACCCCCAAGTCCTGCCGGCGCACATCTTCGCGATCCGCACGCGAGGTGCGCACCGAGCACGACTTCAACTACTTCGTATGAACCCAGTCATCTCGCACCCGGACAACGACCCGCTCTGGTACCGGGACGCGGTCATCTACCAGCTGCACGTGCGCTCGTTCTTCGACGCCGACGGCGACGGCATCGGCGATTTCAAGGGCCTGGTCGACAAGCTCGACTACCTGCACGATCTCGGCGTGTCCGGCGCTGTGGCTGCTGCCGTTCTACCCGTCGCCGCTGCGCGACGACGGCTACGACATCGCCGATTTCGCGAGCATCAACCCGTCCTACGGGTCGATGCGCGACTTCCGCACGCTCCTGCGCGAGGCCCATCGCCGCGATCTGCGGGTCATCACCGAGCTGGTGCTCAACCACACCTCCGACCAGCACCCCTGGTTCCAGCGCGCGCGGGCGGCCGGGCCGGACAGCCGCTGGGGCCGGTACTACGTCTGGAGCGACACCGCCGACCGGTACCAGGACGCGCGCATCATCTTCCAGGACTTCGAGACCTCGAACTGGACCTGGGACCCGGTCGCCGGGGCCTACTACTGGCACCGGTTCTACTCGCACCAGCCCGATCTGAACTTCGACAACCCGGAGGTCCAGCGCGCCATGCTCCGCGCGCTCGACTTCTGGCTCGAGCAGGGCGTCGACGGGATGCGACTGGACGCCGTGCCCGTACCTGTACGAGCGCGAGGGCACGATGTGCGAGAACCTGCCCGAGACCCACGAGTTCCTGCGCAGTCTGCGCACCCACGTCGACGCCCGCTTCCCCGCCCGCATGCTCCTGGCCGAGGCCAACCAGTGGCCCGAGGACGCCGCGGCCTACTTCGGCGACGGCGACGAGTGCCACATGGCGTTTCACTTCCCCGTCATGCCGCGCCTGTTCATGGCGCTGCAGATGGAGGACCGCTTTCCGGTCGTCGACATCCTCCAGCAGACGCCGGAGATCCCGGCGACCAGCCAGTGGGCGCTGTTCCTGCGCAACCACGACGAGCTCACGCTCGAGATGGTCACCGACGAGGAGCGCGACTACATGTACCGCGTGTACGCCAACGACCGGCGGGCGCGCATCAACCTCGGCATCCGGCGCCGCCTCGCGCCGCTGCTCGGCAACAACCGGCGCCAAGATCGAGCTGCTCAACGGCCTGCTGATGTCGCTGCCCGGCACGCCGGTCATCTACTACGGCGACGAAATCGGCATGGGCGACAACGTCTACCTCGGCGACCGCGATGGCGTGCGCACGCCGATGCAGTGGTCGCCCGGACCGCAACGCCGGGTTCTCGGCGCGTCAACCCCCAGCAGCTCCAGCTGCCGGTCATCATCGACCCCGAGTTCCACTTCGAGACGGTGAACGTGGAAACGCAGCTCGCCAACCCGGAGTCGCTGCTGTGGTGGATGCGGCGCACGATCGCCCTGCGGCGGCGCCACCGGGTGTTCGGTCGCGGCGAGATCGAGTTCCTGTCCCCGGACAACCACCGGGTGCTGGCGTTCGTGCGCGCCGACGAGGACGAGCAGATCCTCGTCGTGGCCAACCTGTCGCGCTTCGCCCAGCACGTCGAGCTGGACCTCTCGCGCTGGCGCGGGCTGCGCGCCGCGCGAGCTGTTCGGCCAGACGACGTTCCCGCACATCGGCGAGCTGCCGTACCTGCTCACCCTCGGCCCGCACGACTTCTACTGGCTGCGCCTCGAGGAGCCGGTGCGCCGCGAGGCGACCGACCACCGCCCCGAGGCCCCACTGATCCGGCTGTCCGACCGCCCGGACGCGCTGCTGGCCGCCGAGCTGCGCCCGCGCCTGGAGGCGGCGATCGCGGCGTTCCTGCCGCTCCAGCGCTGGTTCGCCGGCAAGGCGCGCCGGGTCGCGCGGGTGCACGTCATCGACGTGCTGCCGGTCGGCCCAGCCGGCACCGGCCTGGCGGTGTTCGTGTTGGTGCGAGGTCAGCTACCTGGAAGGCGAGCCCGAGACGTACGTCGTGCCGCTCGCGTTCACCGAGCACGAGGCCGCCGAGCGGATCTCCCAGGACGCGCCCAACGCGGTGGTGGCCCAGGTCGACCTTCGGCGACCGCTTCGGACTGGTGGTCGACGGGCTGCACGACCGGAGCTTCTGCGAGCTGCTGCTCGAGACGGCGCAACGCCGCCGGGCGACCGGGCGCAACGGGGCGCTGGTGAGCCGTCCGACCCCGGCGATGCGGGCGATCGTGCGCGAGGCCGACGGACCGCTCGAGCCGGACCTGTTCCGCGCCGAGCAGACCAACACGTCGGTCGTGTTCGGTCACCAGATCATCCTCAAGGTCTTCCGCCGTCCCGAGGCGGGCACCAACCCCGATCTGGAACTCGGGCTGCACCTCAACGCGGCCGGGTTCGCCCACTGCCCCCATGGTGCTGGGCTCGCTCGAGTACGCGCCGCCGCGCGGCGAGGCCCGCACGCTCGCGATCCTGCACGAGGTCGTCCCAAACGAGGGCGACGCCTGGTCGTACACGCGCGACGAACTCGGGCGCCTGTACGAGCGGGCGCTGGCGAGCGAGGACAGCCCCGAGGACCCTGCCTGGGACGCACACGCCGCGCCGATCGTGCTGGCCGAGTTCGAGCTTCCGCGCGTTGCCCACGATGTGGCTGAGGGCTCCCTGCGCACGGCCGAGCTGCTCGGCCAGCGCGTCGCCGAACTGCACCTGGCGCTCGGCAACCACTCGCCGGACCCGAGCTTCGCGCCCGAAGCCGACGACGACGCTGTACCTGCGCTCGAGCTACCAGTCGATGCGCAACCTCGAGCGGCGCACGCTGGGGCTGGTGCGCCGACGGCTGGCGACGCTCGCCGACGAGGACCGTGCCAACGCCGAGGAACTGCTCGAGCGCCAGAGCGAGGTCACGGCTCGGCTGCGCGCCGTGACCGACATCAAGAAGCCGGGCATGCGCACGCGGTACCACGGCGACCTGCACCTCGGTCAGGTGCTCCACTCCGGACCGGACTTCGTGATCATCGACTTCGAAGGCGAGCCCATGCGCTCCCTGGCGGACCGGCGCATCAAGCGCTCGCCGATGCGCGACGTGGCCGGGCTGCTGCGCTCGTTCGACTACGCGCGCCACGTCGCCATCCGCGACGCGATCGAACGCGGGTTGACCGACGAGACCGGTGACGCGCGTGAGATCCTCGAGACATGGGGACAATGCTGGTATTCCTGGGTGGCCGCCAGCTTCGTCCGCAGCTACCTGGCGACGTCCGCCGGGGCCAGTCACCTGCCGCCGCTGCCCGAGGACACCGCCACGCTCCTGGAGATCTACATGCTTGAGAAGGCGATCTACGAGCTCGGCTACGAGATGGGCAGCCGTCCCGACTGGGCCGGCGTACCGCTGCAGGGCGTCCTCGACATCCTCGGGCCGCGATGAGCGCACACGCAAACGACAAGGACCTCGCGGCCGCCATTGCGTCGCGGTCGCCGATCTCCGATGCCGACCTGTACCTGTTCGCTGAGGGCCGGCACTTGCGCGTGGCCGACATGCTCGGCGCGCATCCAGTGCCCGACGGGAGCGCCACGCGCTTCGCCGTCTGGGCTCCGAACGCCCGTGAGGTCAGCGTCACGACCGACGGCAACGGGTGGACCCCGGGGGCCGACCGCCTCGCGCCACGTGGCTCCTCGGGAATTTGGGAGGGGATCATCCCGGGCATGACCACCGGCGCCGCGTACAAGTTCCATATCCGCAGCCACCACGACGGCTATGCGGTCGACAAGGCCGATCCGGTTGCGTTGTGGGCCGAGACGCCGCCGCGCACCGCCTCGATGGTGTGGGACCTCCAGTACCAGTGGGGCGACGCGGACTGGATGGCCACCCGGGGCGCACGCAGCGCCCTCGATGCGCCGGTCTCCATCTACGAGGTGCACCTGGGATCCTGGCGCCGCGTGCCCGACGACGGCGATCGACCGCTTGGATACCGCGAGATCGCGCCGCTGCTGGTCGAGCACGTGCGGCGGCTCGGGTTCACGCACATCGAACTGCTGCCGGTGACCGAGCACCCGTTCTACGGCTCGTGGGGGTACCAGACCACCGGGTATTTCGCGCCGACCTCGCGCTACGGCACCCCGCAGGACTTCATGGCGATGATCGACACCCTCCACCAGGCCGGGATCGCGGTCATCCTCGACTGGGTGCCGGCCCACTTCCCCTCCGACGAGCACGGGCTCGGGTACTTCGACGGAACCCATCTGTACGAGCACGCCGACCCGCGCGAAGGCCAGCACCCCGATTGGGGCTCGCTCATCTTCAACTTCGGGCGCCACGAAGTCCGCAGCTTCCTGCTCTCGTCGGCGCTGTTCTGGCTCGAGCGGTACCACCTCGACGGACTGCGCGTCGACGCCGTCGCTTCGATGCTCTACCGCGACTACTCGCGTGAGGGCGACACCTGGATCCCGAATGTCTACGGCGGTCGCGAGAACCTCGAGGCGATCAGCTTCCTGCGCGAGTTCAACGAGGACGTCTACCGCCTACACCCGGACGTGCAGACCTACGCCGAGGAATCGACGGCCTGGCCGATGGTCTCCCGGCCGACGTACCTGGGAGGACTGGGGTTCGGATACAAGTGGGACATGGGCTGGATGCACGACACCCTGCAGTACATGCACCGCGATCCGATCCACCGGCGCCACCACCACGGGGAGCTGACCTTCCGGGCGATCTACGCCTTTAACGAGAACTTCGTGCTGCCGCTCTCACACGACGAGGTCGTGCATGGCAAAGGGTCGCTCATTCACGGCATGCCCGGCGATGCCTGGCAGAAATGCGCGAACCTGCGCGCCCTGTATGCCTACCAGTTCACGCTGCCCGGCAAGAAGCTCTTGTTCATGGGCGACGAGTTCGGCCAGTGGCGCGAATGGCATCACGAGCGCAGCCTGGACTGGCACCTGCGCGGCGATCCGCTGCACGGCGGCCTCGAGCGCTGCGTCGCCGATCTCGCCCACCTCTACCGGGAACTGCCGGCCCTGCATACGCGGGATTGCGATCCCGGTGGGTTCGAGTGGGTGGAGGCCTACAACGCCGACCAGAGCATCATCGCCTACCTGCGCCGCGGACCGTCGGGCGAGATGGCGCTGGTGGTCATCAACTTCACCCCGGTGCCCTGGACCCAGCACCGCATCGGCGTCGACTACCCGGGGCGGTGGGACGAGCGGTTCAACTCCGACGCGACGATCTACGGCGGCAGCGGGCACGGCAACCTCGGCGCGATCGCGACCGTGCCGGTGCCCAGCCACGGCCGCCCGCATTCACTGGTGGTGAGTGTGCCGCCGCTCGGCGCGCTGGTGTTCGTGCCTGGGTCCGACGGCGGACCGTAGGTGACCGACGGCCGTGCGTCGGGCGTGCTCCTGCACGTCACCTCGCTGCCCGGTGGGCGCCTCGGTGAACCCGCCTATGCATTCATCGACTGGCTGCAGGCTGCCGGCCAGTCGTGGTGGCAGGTGCTCCCGATCACGCCGCCGGACACGCACGGCTCCCCATACTCGAGCCCGTCGGCGTTTGCCGCCTGGGGCGGACTGCTCGCCGACCCCGACGCGCCGGTCGGCCGCGCCGAGATCGACCACTTCCGTGCCGCACATGCCGAGTGGGCCCCGGGCTGGGAGGCCTTCGCGGGGCCGGGGGCCTTGGCCGACCAGGTCCGCTTCGCGCGTGAATGGACGGCGCTGCGCGCGTACGCGGCCGAACGGGGGGTGCGGATCATCGGCGACCTGCCGATCTACGTCGCACCGGCAAGCGCCGATCACACCGAACACCCGGAATTGTTCCGCGAGGGGCTGGTCGCCGGCGCCCCACCCGACAAGCTGAGCGCCGACGGGCAGTTCTGGGGCAACCCGGTCTATGACTGGCGGGCGATGCGACGGGACGGCTACGCGTGGTGGATCGCTCGGATGCGCCGGGCCTGCAGCCTGTTCGACCTGGTGCGCATCGATCACTTCCGGGGATTCGTCGCCGGCTGGGAGATCCCCGCCGACGCGACCGACGCGCGCGCCGGCCGCTGGTATCGCGGGCCGCGGCACGACCTGTTCGACGCGCTCCGGGAGGCGCTTGGCCCGCTGCCGGTGATCGCCGAGGATCTCGGGCGGATCACTCCGGCGGTCGTCCGATTGCGGGAGGAACTGGGCTTCCCAGGCATGGTGGTCCTGATCTGGGCCTTCGCGCGCGGTGCGGCCAACCCCTACGCGCCGGACAACCACCCGGTCAACGCGGTCGCCTGCACGGGAACCCACGACACGCCGACGATTGCACAGTGGTGGGAGGAGGTCGCTACCGCCGCCGAGCGCGCCGACGCGGACCGGCAGACCGCGGCTCGAGGCATCGACGATCCGGAGCCGAACTGGCGGCTGGTCCGGCTTGCGCTCGCATCCCGCGCCCGTCTGGCGATCCTTCCGATGCAGGACGTGCTTGGCCTTGGGGCGTCCGCGCGCATGAACCGACCCGGCACCGAAGCCGGCAACTGGACGTGGCGGCTGGATGCCGCAGCCCTTGACGCCGCACTTGCCACGCGCCTCGCCGAGGCCACCTGGCAGGCCGGTCGCGAGGCCAGGGCAACACCGTCGCCAGGACGGTGACCTCGCGCCACTCGGCCCGCTACGATTACGCGCGTCCGGTGGAGAGGTGGCCGAGAGGCTGAAGGCAGCCGCCTGCTAAGCGGTTATCGGGGGTCAACCTCGATCGCGGGTTCGAATCCCGCCCTCTCCGTTGCGCCCCCTCCCGCGGCGCGCCTGTCGCGTCGCGGGGACGAGCCGATGGCAGAATCCCGTTGCCTGGTATCCTGCGCGTCCGGCCTCGCGGAGAAGTCCATGCGCCAGTAGCTCAGTCGGATAGAGCGTCGGTCTACGAAACCGAAGGTCACAGGTTCGAATCCTGTCTGGCGCGTTCACCAACTAGTCCCGGCGACGGCAGGGGGCACCTTGGTCCTGGCGGCGGCCACCTTCGCCGCGGTCCGCTCCGCCAATCGGGCTGGGCGTAACGCTGAGCGCGCAATCAATGTCGGTCTGCGCCCCGTCCTGTTCGCCTCCCGATCTCACGAGACACTCCAACAGGTCCGGTGGGGAGACGACCACTGGGCAGCGTTGCCAAATGGCCGCGCCATTCTTGAAGAACAGGACGGCGTCATCTACATGGCCATGTCATTGCAAAACGTGGGATCCGGCATCGCCGTCCTGCACGGCTGGCGGGTTGACGTTGCAGAACTCCTCAGCCCCAATGTTTCTCTCGAAGAGATGCAGGCCAACCCATTCAATGTTCGTCCCGACCCGGCCACCTTCCGCCCGCAGACCCGAGATCTGTATTCGCCACCGGGCGACCTCAGTTTCTGGCACGCGGCCATGAGGATGCCCGACGACCGCGATCGGCCGCGGGTGGAAGCTGCCATCGCCGGGTCATGCCCGCTGATCATCGACTTGCCCTACAGCGACCAAGAGGGTGGCCAGCGCACGATCAGCCGTTTCTCGATCACTCGCTACCCCGGCAGCGACGATGAGTGGTTTCCCGCCGTCGTTCGGCATTGGTACCTAGATCGGGAAGACCCCCGGTAGCGACCGGCGAACGGGCCCGTCCCAGGAACGCGCGCGTGAACCGCTCGGCCTGCTCGGCGGCGGGGCGCGCGTGCAGGTAGCGTCTGTGGTCGCTGAAGCGGCATGGCCCATGACCGCCTGGATCGTGACCAGAGAGCTGAAGTGACGCGAGGCTGCGGTTGTCGTCAGCCGAGTGCGCTGACCCGCGCGCACAGGTTCTGGAACTGACGGCCCTGCATGATGAAGTGCAGCGGGTCTCCCAGCAGCAGGGTGAACGGCCGGACAAGCACCTTCGGGCGAGTGCGGCCACACATGCGTGCCACCAAACGGGTCTGGCGCCACGATCGGCACGTGTTGCCCGCGCCCCGTCTTTGTCGCCGCCGAACTCGTCCGCGGCACGATGGCCCTAGCATGACGTATGGCCGCTTCGCACCATCCGTGCGGTCGGATGAAGGAGCCAATAAGAGCGTGGTGAGGAGCTGGCATGTCCGAGGCAAGTGACTGGAACGAAGGAGTCATCACTGAGTTTCGTGCCAATGAGGGCCGAGTCGGTGGCTATTTCGAAGGTGCACCGATGGTTCTGGTTCATCACCGCGGCCGCAAGAGCGGACGCGAATACGTCAACCCGATGATGTACCTGCCCGCCGATAGCGACGACGACACGATCTACGTGTTCGCCTCTAAGGCGGGAGCGCCGTCGCATCCGGATTGGTACTACAACCTCACCGCAGCCGGCGAGGCGACCATCGAACGAGGAACCGGCACCTACCGCGTGACGGTTCGCGAGCTCAACGCCAACGAGCGCGACCGTGCCTACGACGAACAGGCTCGCCGCTACCCCGCCTTCGCGGACTACGCCCAACAGACAGCGGGCATCCGAACCATCCCGGTGCTGGAGTTGAGACGCTCGTAGCGCTCGGCGAAGAACACGGTCACTCGACCCTGCGCCAGCCGTCCGGGACTAAACCCGCTCGCGCCTGCGCTCGTTCGCTAAGAACGCAATCATTCGCTATTTCGACGGATTCCCCAGCTGGCGAGTGGCTGAAGAGCGGATCCGCGCCGTGCTCGGCGACCTGGGCTCGCCCGAGGTAACCATTGACCGCGAACGCGTTGAGACCGTGGAGCGCGCTCGGGAGCTCGAGTTCGCCGGCTCCCCCACCGTGCTCATCGACGGCGCGGACCATTCCTCGACGAGAGCAGGTCATCGCACCGAGGTCTTCTGTGTCAACCACAAGCGCATCCAGCGCATCTGCCGCGATGAGGGCCTGCAGGTCACCCATCGGGGCAAGAAGCACGCGCGCAATTGGCGTCTCGGCCGTGCCGGCCGACCGATTGCGGGCGAGCCGCCCCGATGAGGTCTGGGCGGTGGATTCCTGCTTGGACCAGACCAGCGACATCCGGACCTTGAAGATCCTCTCGGCCACCGACGAGTTCACCCACGAGGCAGGAGCGGCGAGGGCGGGATGCGGGTCTTGCCGCGGATCCCGTCGACGAGGAACGCCACCTCGTCGACGTAGCACCAGTTCCAGTCTTCGCCCGGCTCGAGTGAACGGATGATCGGGTGCGACGTGGCGTGGGCGTGCGCCGACGCGTGCCGGTTGGGCGAGTCGTCGCAGCAGGCGACATGACCGCAGATCAGGCAGATCCGCAGGTGCAGCCACTTGCCGCCGGTCCGCAGGCAATCCTCGCAGCCGTCGACGGACGCCGGCAGCTCGCGGACGGCGATCTCGTCCAGGTGGGTGCAGATCGACGTTGCTCACGTCGCTCCTTCGCCGGCCGGAGTTCGGGAAAGATGGGCATGGACGAACTGCACAGCCATGGCACCTTCGCCGACTGCCGTGGCGCAGCGTTTGGTCGAGCCGGAGCGGACGTCACCGGCCGCGAACACACCGGGGACATCGGTCTCGAGCAGGTTGTCCGTGTTCGCTGCTGCGCCGGTGAGGATGAAGCCGTTGCGGTCGCGGCCGACGGTGTCGTCGAGCCATTCGGTGCACGGCAGCGCGCCGAGGAAGAGGAACATGAACGAGTAGGGAAGGACGCTCGCCGCTGCTTGAGCGTGACGGCTTCGAGGCGTCCGTCCTCGCCGTGGAGCGCCGCGATCTCGCTTCGGTCTCGAACGACGACGCCGTACCGCTCGAGCTCGTGGATGAGGTAGTCCGACATCGTCTCGCGGAGGTCGGCGCGGCGGTGGAGGAGGGTGACGAGCGCGCCGCCACGGGCGAGCCAGACGGCGGCCTGGCCGGCGGAGTTGCCGCCGCCGACGACCGCGACGCGCGAGCCGGCGCAGAGCTGGGCCTCGGGCGCCCCGGCGGCGTAGAAGACCGTCAGTCCCTCGAACTCGGCAAGGCGGTCGACCGGGAGGCGGCGGTACTGCGCGCCAGTCGCGAGCAGGACGGCGCGCGCGGCGATCTCCCTGTCGTCCTCGAGGCGGACGAGATGACGGCCGTTCCCCGGGTCGAGGGAGAGCGCGCGGTACGGCGTCGCGGTGCGCGCGTTGAACTTGCGCGCCTGGGTGACCGCGCGGCTCGTGAGCTCGGTGCCGCTGATCCCGGCAGGGAAGCCGAGGTAGTTCTCGATCCGGCGGGACGACCCCGCCTGGCCGCCGAGCGCGGTGCCCTCGACGACGAGCGTGTCGAGCCCTTCGGAGGCGCCGTAGACCGCGGCCGCGAGGCCTGCGGGGCCGCCGCCGACGATCAGCAGGTCGACCTCCTCGCGAGGCGCGAGCTCGAGCCCGATCCCGAGCGCGCGCATCACCTGGCCGGCAGTTGGACCGTGCAGCTCTCCCCCGCCGGGGAGCCGCACGAGCGGGAGCTCGCCGCCGTCCGGCGGGCGCCGCGTCCTGCCAGGTGTACGGCAGCCGGTTCGCGCGCGCGAAGTCGAGGATTCGCATCGTCGGCTCGGACGCGTGCGGGCCGACGATCTCGAGGCCGATCCCCTCGCACGCTCTGCAACGCCTCGCGGCGGGAGATGAACGTGGAGAGGAGCGAGGTCGCTGAGCGGGCCGTCCTCGTTGAGAAGCGAGCGCAGGGCGGCGCGCTCGACTGCGATGTACCGAAGCGGCTCGGTCACGAGCGCGTTGACGAAGACGGTCTGCCCCGACAGGAGGTTCAGCTCGCCGAGGAAGCCGGAGGGGCCGTGCCGGATGAGCTCGTTTCCGGCCGCGTCGATGATCGCGACCTCTCCTTCGAGGATCGCCACGAACGGATAGGTCCGATCGCCGACCCGGTACAGCAGCTCACCGGCCGGCGCCGAGCGCTCCTCGCCGATCTCGGCGAGAGCGGCGAGTTGCGACGGGGAGAGCAGTCGGGCTCGCGGGTGTGGACACGTTCGTTTCTCCGTGACGGCGAGTGGTGCCGAAGCCGACAAGTCCTGTCGTCTGGGAATCACGTCCCAGGAGTCGACGGTCGCGTCTCGCTCCAATCGAGGAGGAGGTGCCGCTCGGCGCAGTACCAACTACCGTCAATCATGGCGAACGCGTCAAGGTATCGGAGCGAGGCGATCATGATCTCGCGGTTGCCGTCTTCGGGGAAGAGGTGGTGGGCGATCGTCTCGCTCTCCCTCGTAGCGCGGGGGCCGAGAAACGCGCGTAGCGATGGCGGCGAGTGATACTGACGGCATGGCAACCGATGGGCCGCCCGCGCACTGGCCGGGCCCGCCAATGGCGTACCTGCCGATCGCCGAGCACTGGATCATCGGCGACCTCCACACCGTCGCCGTGGTCGGGAGCGACGGCACGACCGACTGGTTCTGCCCGGAGCGGTTCGACGGGCCGAGCGTCTTCGGAGCGCTGCTGGACCGCGAGCGCGGCGGCTACTACCGGATCGCGCCCGTGGACGCGCCCGCGCGCACGAAGCAGCTCTATCTCCCCGACACCAACGTGCTGATCACGCGCATTCTGTCGCCCCAGGGCGTGAGCGAGATTCAGGACTTCATGCCCGTGGGCGGCGGCCCGCAGCGGCTCA
The DNA here is from genome assembly GCA_963773325.1 of uncultured Thermoleophilia bacterium. Classification (GTDB taxonomy): domain Bacteria; phylum Actinomycetota; class Thermoleophilia; order Miltoncostaeales; family Miltoncostaeaceae; genus CAITWD01. Next base: position 1,010,922 of record CAVZAI010000002.1, read on the forward strand.
TCCGCAGCGTGGTTGGGGTGCGCGGCGCATTGCGTTTTCGCCTTCAGGTCGAGCCGCGCTTCGGCTACGGCCTGCACGAGCCCGAGGTCACGACCGGGCCAACCGGCGCCGTCTTTCGCGCTCAGGGCGACGCTCTTGCAGTCGGCTCGCGGCTCGCGCTCGAGGCAACGTCCGCCGGAGCCACGGCGGAGTTCGAGCTCGCGGCAGGAGAGCGGATGACGTTCGTCGTTCAGGCTGGCGATCGGTCGGTGCTGCTCGATGCACGGGACGCCGAGCAGCTGGGAGACGAAACCGTGAGGCCGGCCCGGCCTCCAAGACGCACTCAGTGCGATCCGTGGCGGTGACGCTGGGGCGCTCATCTGCGCAAAGGTCGACCGGCTCGGCCGCTCGGCAGCTGAGGTCCTGACCCTCGGTGAGGCCGCGCAGCGCGAGGGCTGGCGGCTGATCGTGCTCGATGCCGGGCTCGACACGAGCACCCCGGCCGGTGAGATGGTCCTTACCGCGCTGGCGATGGCCGCGCGCTTCGAGCACCGGCGCATCAGCGAGCGCCAGACCGAGAAATTCACGATCCTGCGCAAGCAGGGTCGCCCGCGGGGCCGTGCCGCGGTCCCGACCGAGGTCGCCGATCAGATCATCGCCTTGCGCGAGGCGGGCCTGAGCCTCCGCGCAATCGTGGCCGTGCTCGTGAGCGAGAACGTCCCGACCGCACAGGGCGGGACGTGGGCTGCAGCGAGCGTCCGCTCCGCGATCATCACCCGGCAGCGCGAGCTGGCCGCCCTGGCTGGCTGAGCGGGCACTGGCGGAAGCGGCTCCCGCCGACAGGTTGCACTGGCCCCATGCCGCCAGCGCCGGTGATCGGATGCATCTGCGGGGAACGCCGGTCATGACCAAGGGTGTAGCCGCACCTCGCTGGGCACGGACCCGCTGCGTGTACTCATGCGGGTCTCAGGCCGAATCGGCTCGGGCGGTCGGCCCGCGACGACGCTGCGGATCTCGGCGTCCGGGTCTACTAACTCACTATCGGCCGGCGTACCAGGCAAGCACCTCTGGGATCAGCCACCGATGAGCACTTCCCCGTCAGTCTGGTGTTCCTGCTCATGCTCGCCAACGACAAGGGATTGATGGGACCGTGGTCCAACAAGCGTTTGACGGGGCAAGCGGCATCGCGGTGATCGCCGTGGTCAGACTCTGCGCCGCCGCATACGGCATCGACTCCTTCCTGCTGACGACCCACCTGATCGGCTCGTGAGCACGCCCGACCGTCGCTTACATCGCCCGGCGGACGCGGCACCCCGCGGACCTTCACCGGCGCGTTCGAGCGTGCGAGACTCGTCCGAGGAGGCAAGCGGCGTATGCAGGAGCTGCTCGAAATCCGGCTTCTCGGCCCGTTCGAGGTTCTCGCGCACGGGACGATCGCGGACGCGGGCGGCTCGAAGCGTCGAGCCCTTCTGGCGATGCTTGCACTCCGGCAGGGCCGGGTGGTCGGCGTCGACGCACTCGTCGACGGCGTTTGGGGGGAGGAGCTCCCGGCTGCTCCGCGTAACGCGCTCCATCATCACATCGCCCGCCTTCGCGCCGCGCTGGGAGAGGAGTCGATCGTCGGCTCCTCCGACGGATACGCGCTGAATTGCGCGTATGTGGATGCGGTCCGGTTCGAGGAGCTGCTCGCGGAGACGCGCTCCGCGTTGCGGGAGGGCGACATCCTTGCCGCGGCGAACGCGGTCGCGTCGGCGCTCCCCCTCTGGCGCGGACCGGCGTTGCAGGGTCTGACCGGTACGGCGTGGTTCAGCGCCGAGGCACGCCGGCTCGAGACGCTGCGCGTCGACGCGCTCGAGGAGGACTTCGAGATCAGGCTCGCGCTCGGCGAGCATCGGGAGCTCATGCCGACGCTCCGGTCAGCGCTGGCGGACAACCCGTTCCGGGAGCGGCTGTGGGGGCAGCTGATGCTGGCGCTCTACCGCAGCGGCCGCCAGGCGGATGCGCTGGAGACCTTCCAGGAGGCGCGGCACGTGCTCGCCAACGAGGTGGGGCTCGAGCCGGGGCCCGAGCTTCGGCGACTCCAGGAGGCGATCCTCGCGCATGACCCGGCGATCGCCGCCGTCCCGGTCGCCCGCAGGCGCCGCGGCAACCTCCCCGCGCCTTCGACGTCGTTCGTCGGCCGCGAGGACGAGCTCGGCGAGGTCACGGCGCTTCTGCACGAGCACCGCCTCGTGACGCTCACCGGTCCGCCCGGCGTGGGCAAGAGCCGGCTCGCGGTCGAGACGGCACGCTCGCTCGAGCACGAGTTCCCGGACGGCATCTGGCTCGTCGATTTCGCACGGGCGGGCGGCGCGCAGGACGCGGTCCGGCTGCTCGCACACGTCGTAGACGTGCGCGGCTCCGACCCGCTCGCAGGCGTCAGTTCGCGGCTTCGAGATGCGAGCGTGCTCGTCGTTCTCGACGCGTGCGAGCACGTCCTCGAGGAAGCAGCGCGGATCGCGTCGACGCTCCTTGCGGAGTGTCCCGAGCTCCGGATTCTGGGCACGAGTCGCGAGGCGCTCCACGTCGCCGGCGAAGTGCGGATCCCGGTCGCACCGCTTCGCTCGGCCGCCGTGGAGCTCTTCCTCGAGCGTGCGCGCGCGGCGCGGCCCGGCTTCGAGCCGGACGCCGAGGCCGTCGCGCAAGCGGCGGAGGTCGCCCGGCGGGTGGACGGCCTGCCGCTCGCGATCGAGCTTGCCGCCGCGCGTGTGAACGTGCTCGGGCTCGCGGAGCTCGTCTCCATCCTCGACCGCCGCGCCGCACTCCTTCGCGACAGCCCGGCCTCCGACCCGAGTCACACCGCCCTGCAGGAGCTCGTGGAGTGGAGCTACGACCTCTTGCACGGGGACGAGAAGACGCTGCTCCAGGAGCTTGCCGTTCACCGCGGAGGGGCGTCGCTTTCGTCGCTCGCGGCGGTTGCAGCGACGCGCGGCCTCAACGAGGCGACCGTGGCGTATCTCGTGTCCGCGTTGATCGACAAATCGATCGTCTCGGCCTCGTTCGCGGGCGCCGCCGCCCGGTACGACATGCTCGATACCGTCCGCGCGTACGTGATCGAGCTTCTCGCCGGGAGCGGCAGGCTCGCATCCGCCCGGGGCGCCCACGCCGAGTACTTCGCGGCGCTGGCCGACGAGGCGCGCGTCAAGCTGCGCGGGCCGCAATGGCTGCGCTGGGGAAGCCGCCTGGAGCGAGAAAACGACAATCTCTGGGCTGCGCTCGAGTACGCTCAGGAGACGCCCGACCCAGCGGTCGCGAGTCGGCTCGGGACGCTCGGGTTGTACTTCGCGCTGGCCGAGCGCGTCTCCGAGGGACGGCGCTTTCTCGATCTGGCGCTTTCTGCCACGGGCGATGACGCACCGGTCGAGCTGCGGATCGAGCTGCTCGCCGCCCTCTGCTACCTCGCGACCGAGGAGCTTGATGTCGACGCCGCGCTCACGGCGGGCGAACGCGCGCTCGCGCTCGCCGTGAGCGCGGCGGCGCCCAGGGAACTCGGGCTCGCCCAGCTGACTCTCGCGCACGCCCTGGCGGAGTCCGGGGACGAGGGGCGGGCGGACGCACTGGCGCGAGAAGCGTGCGCGACGCTCGTGGCGGCCGCGGACGACTGGGGTGCCGCGGCGAGCAGCCTCATCCGCGCGGCCGGCGCGGCGCGCGCGGGCGACGTTGCTGCCGTCGCCGCCATGGCTGCGGCAATCCGCCGTCACGCAGACGCGATCGACTACGACGCGTTTCGCGTCCCGGGGCTGCTGCTCGAGGCGTGGGTGGCGGAGCGACGGCAGGACGGCGTAGCAGCGGTGGAGGCGTACCGGCGAGCGCTAGAGCTCGCGGGCGGCGTCGCGTTCGGCGACCACGCGGCGTTCGCCCTCGCCGGACTCGGGGCGAACGCGCTCGCGAACGGCGATCTGCACGAAGCCGAGGAGCTCCAGCGACAGGCGCTTCTCACTGCCGAGGCGGCACAGGCGACGTGGGTGGCGGCCCATGCATGCATCCAGCTTGGGCGCATCGCTACCGTGTCCGGGGATGCCGACGGCGCCGAGAGGCTGTTCCGTCAGGTCCTCGAGTGGTCGCAACTGGAACGGCCGCGTCAGGCGCGCGAGAGCCTCTTCCGCGCGCTCGCCGGGAGCCCGGCCACGGCGGCGCTTCTTGGGCTCGCGGAGCTCGCCGAGGCTCGCGGCGACACCGCCGCAGCGGGCGAGTTCCGGGGTCGCGTCGCCCTCGCACCCACCTGAGCTGGCAGAACCGCCGCCGCGCCTGGCAGAGCGTTGGCATCGGCACCCATGAGCCTTCGCGCTGTTGGAAGACAGACGAAACGGAGGCTCGACATGAGCACAACCACGATCGAGGACCAGGTTGCCGAGATCCGCCGCCGGATAATCCGGCTGCAGGAGCGCTCGCAGGCCGGCGCACCGCGGATCCGGCGTCACCTCGACGCACTGCACCAGGGGGAGGCAGCCGTCCGCGCCGCGGTCCGCCAGGCTCCCGACGAGGTCGAGGAGAAGCTCGGGCAGCTGAAGACGAGGCTCGACGTCGCCGAGCATTCGCTGGAGGCAGACGCCTCCGACGACTGGGCGACCTTCGCTGCGGCGGTGGAGTCTGAGCTCCACAGCTGGGACACCTTCCTCGAGCGGCTCCAGACCAGCGTCGCGGCGAAGGCTTGGAGGACGCGCGAGCAGGCCGAGGCGGCGATCGGCGACGTCCGCAGCCGCCGGATCGCCGTCGGCGAGCGCCTCGCGCAGGTGCGCGACTCCGACGGTGCCGTCGCGCAGAAAGCGAGAATTCACATCACGGCTGCCCGCGACGAGCTCGAACAGAAGGCTGCCGAACTGTCCGCGAAGGTGAACTGAACGGAGCGAGAGACATGAACCTCGAAACGTAGCTGAAGGAAGGCGAACGGGCGATCGCCCCCATCTGGAAGGTCGCGGCGTTGCGCGGCGCTCTGGCGATCGCCTTTCCGTTGCCATCCTCATCTGGCCGAACATCGGCCTCACTGCGCTGATCGCGCTGTTCGGCGCGTTCGCGCTCGTCTCGGGACTCGCGACGATCGTCGGAGCGTTCAACCTGCCGATTCGGGGTGTTGAGCGCGCGCGGCTCGTCTTCGAGGGCCTGCTCGGAATCGTGGTCGGCGTAGTCGTCTTCGTCTGGCCTGACCTCTCGGCGTTGGCGCTGCTCTACGCGATCGCCGCGTGGGCGATCGCCATGGGGGTGTTTGAGATCGCCCTCGCGTTCGTCCTCCCGCTCAGCGCCGGACGGTCGCTGCTTGTGGTGCTCGGCGGACTGCTCTCGATCGCATTCGGGGTGATCATGTTCGCTCATCCAGGCGCGGGAGCGGTTGCCCGGCTGGCGCTCGTCGCGGCGTTCGCGCTCGTGGCCGGTGTCGTGCAGATCGCATTCGCGCTCGAGCTGCGGCACGTCGTCGTCGAACTGGAGCGGCGCGTCCGGGCGCGCGCGACCGCGGAGCCCGTGACGTACGGCTGAGAAGGAGGAGGCGAGATGCAATCGATCGACTCGGCTTTGCTGACCGCACTCGTCGCGATGTGCGTCGGGGCGCTGATGGTCCACGCGGGCGTCGCCAAGCGCCAACTCGAATGTGGTGCGTCTACATCCACATGCTCTGGTTCGGGTGCTGGATCGGTTTCGGCGTCGAGAACCACCCGTACGGCCTGCTGAGGAAGATCGTCTCGGTCGAGGCGATCTTCCTCTCGACCTTCGTGATGATCAGCTAGAACCGGACCGACGCGAAGCGTCAGGCGATCGCCGGCCAGCAATGGCAGACGGTGAAGGAGGGGGACAGACTGAACGAGAAGCTGCTCGAGCTCTCGCATCAGATCCTCGAACTGACCGAGGCAAGTCACGCAGTCACCACCCCGCGACCAGCCGAGGTCGAGCCTGCTCTCCACGAGGCGTCGCAGACCCAGTCAGAGGACGCGCCAGAAAGCGTCGAGGCGACCCGCTACCTGGCCTTGACAGAGCCGTCCGCTTCGGCGCGGCCGTCTTCGGGACCTTCCTAATGGCGGTGGATCAGCTCCGTGTAGGCTGATTTACCGAGCCACCGTCAGGTGAGCACTCCGGTCCCCCGGCCGCGCACGCATGGTCGGACGCCGTCGGTGAGCGAATACGCCTCGGCGAGGCGTTCAAGCCTCGCGACGCGCTGTTCATCGCGCATCGGGAATGGCCGCTCGTCGAAGCTGCTGCTCTCCCGTCGATCCTCCTCGCGCTCGCATGGGCCGGAGCTTGGTCTCGCGGGATCGGCGCGAGGCTGGCGCTCGCAGCAGCCCTCGGGCGGATCGTCGCGTGGGGATTCGCTGCGGGGCGGGGCGCGGAAGGGACCCGGGCTCATAGCGACCGTGCTCGCCGCGGGCGAAGGAATGCTCGCGGTCCTCTGCTCGGCGCCGAGCGGCTTGGCCGGTAACAGCCCTAGTCCGGGATGACCTCCGCGGCAGCAGGGGCCGACGACTTGGCATTGGCTTGGCATCGCTCTCCGCCAGCCTTCGTCGCAGATCCACGATTCACGATCCACGAGAGGAGGTGCGATGACCATCATCCAGAGCGACGAGAGAGCGGCTGCGCCGACGCGCTGGAGCGTCGACCGCGACGAGACCTCCGTCGCCTTCGCCGTCAAGACGTTCTGGGGCCTGACGACCGTTCGCGGCCGCTTCGACCGCTTCGGCGGCTCGTACGAGGTCGGGCCGGACGGGACGAAGATCGAGCTGACGATCGACGCCGACAGCCTCGACACCGGTAACCGAACACGTGACAAGCACCTGCGGTCGACCGACTTCTTCGGTGTCGCCGAGCACCCGCAGGTGCGGTTCACGTCGACCCGCGTCACCGACGCGCGCGACGGGACGGTACACGTCGAGGGCGATCTCGAAGCGGCGGGCAAGGTCGTGCCGCTCGAGTGCGACGCGACCGTGAAGCAGGTCGACGACGTGCTCGAGGTCGAGGCAACCACGACCGTCGACCAGCGGCAGCTCGGCATGAGCAGCGGCCCGCCCGGGATGATCCGGCCGCCCGCGACGGTGCACGTCAAGGCACGGCTAAACGGAACCACCCAGCGACACCGCTAACAGACCAGCCAATCCAAGGAGGAGAACATGGCTCTATCAGACCAACTACGCAAGCTCGCGGAGCGGGCCCAGGAAGCAGAAAAGCACGCTGCGGCCGCGAGGGACATGGCGAAGGCCGAGCTCGAGGAAGACCGCAAGAGATCTCGCGAAGACGCTCGGCAAGACGCTGAGCAGCTTCGCCAGGCTGCCGAGGCAGCCCGGGGGCAGATCTCCGACTCGTGGAACGACGTCCAGAGAAACTGGAACGAGCACAACGCCCAGCTCCAAGCGAGCATCGAGACCAAGATCGCGGAGGTCGATCTCGCCAGGGCCCAGCGGCACGCCGATAACGCCGAAGCCGACGCGCAGTTTGCGATCGACTTCGCGTATTCGGCGATCGCCGAAGCCGATTACGCGGTGATCAACGCGCAGGTCGCCAGGAAGCACGCAGACGATCTGGCAGCGGGGACTGCGGCGCGCGCCTGAAGCGAGCAAGCTCGAGCCGGGCCAGGAGCGGAGCTAAACGGTCAGACCGCTGCCCGCCGGAGTGTGGACCTCGCGGCCCACGCTCCGGGCTCCGAGTCACGAGCCAGGTCGGCGGATGGAGCATTGCAAGCACGCGCCCATCGAGCCCCGGCGAATCCGAGCGCTTCGTATGGCATTCCGTGGGTCGTGGAGCCCCACAAGATGCGTCGGGACGAGTCGAGTCGCGCAGGCCCGACCGGGCATGCTTCATTGTGGGCATTGTCTAGTCGAGCGGGACAGTCCTGCTCACGCGCGTCGCCCAGCCCGCCACCGTGCTCGCAGCCGCTCAACAACCCAACTTGCAGCCTTGGATCTCATCGATGAGGAGGTGAATGGACAGCGGGCCGGCCCAACGCATCGGCCCGCTCGACTCGATCGAGTTTGGCCGAGGTCCTGCACGCGCTCGAGTCGGCGAGCGAGACCCCGGCCAGCCCACCACGACACAAGCAGGACACCCATGTTTGGAGCTCGGAGAAGGCGCACGTCTCGGCGTGTCGCCCGGCGCAGGTAGCGATCCCCGATGGGCCATACGCGGCGAGGCAAAGCGGCATGAGGCGCCTCCAGGCGACGGCGTCGCTCGTCCTGCTCGCCGCTGCCGGGGTTGCCCTGGTGGTGGACGCGGTCGCCTCGTTCCCGCGCGGCCTGCTGATCGGGGCGGTCCTGGTCGCGGCGGCCGCGGCCACGTGGTCGGGCATCCGGCGTCGGGGCACTGCCCGCAACCGATTGCTCGCACTCGGTGCGGCACTGCTGGTCGCGGCGGTCGTCCTCGGGTTCGCCAGCGGCCTTGTGCTCGACGCGCTACTGCCGGTGGGCTGTCTGGTCGCGAGCCTGGCCGTGGCCAGGCGGGTACTTGCGCTCCAGAACAAGCTTCCCACCGCGCCGCGGCCGGAGCATCCGGTCGTCATCTGGAACCCGTGCTCCGGGGGCGGTAAGGCACTCAAGGCCAATCTTGCCGACGAGGCGCGTGCGCGCGGGATCGAGCCGATCGAGCTCACCCCGGGCGACGACATCGTCCGCCTGGCGCGCGATGCGATCACACGTGGCGCGGACGCGATCGCGGCCGCAGGGGGCGACGGGACACAGGCGCTCGTCGCGTCGATCGCGGCCGAGCGCGATCTGCCGTTTGCCTGCATCCCCGCGGGAACGCGCAACCATTTCGCGATCGATCTCGGCGTTGATCGCAAGGATGTGGTCGGTGCGCTTGATGCGTTTGTCTCTGGTGGTGAGCGCGTGGTCGACCTCGCCGAGGTCAACGGCCGCACGTTCGTCAACAACGTCTCGCTGGGGCTCTATGCCGAAGCGGTCCAGCGCGAGGGATACCGTGACGCCAAGCTGCGCACCATCCTCGAGACCGTGCCCGACGTGTTGGGACCTGATCGATCCCGGTCAGCGAGTCTGCGCTGGACAGCTCCGGACGGCGCGACCAATGACTCGGCCGCCGTGATCCTCGTCTCCAACAACGTGTACCGCCTCGGACACGTGCTTGCCTCAGGCGCGCGGCCGAGAATGGATGGCGGCGAGCTCGGCATCGCGACCGGGGCGGCCCCGGGTGCGAGCGACGACACGCACCGGCGTTGGCGCCAATGGTCCGCGCCGGGGTTTGAAGTGGAGTCCACGGCGCCGGTTCCGGCGGGCGTCGACGGCGAGGCACTCGTGCTCGAGCCGCCGCTGCGCTTTGCGGTGCGCGCGGGTGCGCTGCGGGTGCGGATCGCGCCGCAGCATCCGGGGGCGTCGCCCGCTGCGGGCCTGCCCGACGGGCTGCTCGACGGCGTCAGGAGGCTCCTCGTGGTCGCCGGTGGGCGGTCGTGAGCGCGCCCGGAGCGGGGGCGATCGGTGTGGGGGGCGGGAGCTCTGGCCGCCAAGGGGTTCCCGGACGTGTCAACGCAAAGCGGAGGAACCCATGAGCGACCGCACGCCGCAGAATGCCACCCCCAGGTAGCGGCACCGGCGCCAAGGAACTGGGCCGCAAGGAATACGAGCGAGAGCTGGGGTCCTCCAGGCCGAGTCGGTCCGTGTCCAGGAGTGGGTGGTCAGCGAGGGCATCAAGGTCCAGATCGTGTTCGAAGGCCGCGACGGTGACGGCACGGGTGGGCTCATCAAGCGCATCACCGAACGGGTGAGCCCGCGGGTGTTTAGGGTCGTGGCGCTCCCAGCGCCGAGCGATCGCGAACGAAGCCAAATGCACATCCAGCGCATAGCCCGAGGGCTCTAGGGTAGCTGCGATGAGACCGTGGAGGGGCTAAAGTGCCCGTTCGGGCGGCGGCGGATCGCACAGCGCGCATGGACATGATGTGGCAGACAAACCCAGCTCGTTTGCCTGGCCTCCTCCGACGACCAGGCGACGGAGGCCAACCTCGATTGCCAAGGGCGACGTCAAGGGCTACGACGGACGGGATTGTCGGCGCCCAAAACGCGGCCATGGTCGTCGGCGAAGATGCGAGGTGCGCATCCACACGCGCGAGCAGTCGACCGAGCGAGGCCCGTTGAGCGGCGCACTCGTGGACGCTCATCCCACCGCCCTCACGCGCCCGCCCCCCCGCGCCACGGCCGTGACCGGCCGCGCTTTCCCGAGACCTTGGCCGCGATCATGACGCACGCTCGGGAAGTTGCGCGCGAGCAGAAGCGACTGGCCGAGATCGTCGCCGTCTTCGCGCGCTACGGGCTTGGCGAGCCGTTTCGCGATCGGATGTCTCGACTGGTGGGGCACCGTCTCGGCCCTCCCGACGCGGCGGTCTCGAGTCGGTCGGCGCCCGAGCGGCTTCGGCTCGCTCTGACCGAGTTGGGGCCGACGTTCGTCAAGCTCGGCCAGATGCTCAGCCTCACGCCGGGTCTCCTGCCTGCGGAGTACGCCCAGGAGCTGGCCAAGCTGCAGGAGCAGGTGGAACCCGAGCCAACGGCGACCGCCCGCCAGACGATCGAGGATGAGCTCGGCCGGACGGTGGATGAGCTGTACACAACGTTCGGCGACGCGCCGCTCGCCGCAGGGTCGCTCGGGCAGGTCTATCGGGCCGAGCTCGCCGACGGCTCAGCGGTCGCCGTCAAGGTGCAGCGCGACGGGATTGCACAGCGCGTCCACGTCGACCTCGAGCTGATCGCGTACCTCGCAGGCATACTGGAGGATCACTCGGACGAACTGCGCCTCTACCGGCCGCGCGAGCTCGCCGCACGCTTCCGGTCGCGGACGCTCGAGGAGCTGGACTTCGAGCGCGAGGCCCAGAACGCAGCGCGGTTCGCGGCAAACTTCGCAGATGAGCCCGACGTTGCCTTTCCCCACGTCTACCCGGAACTGTCGAGCGGGCGCGTGCTGACGCTGAGCCTCATCGAGGGGACGACATTCGCATCGTTGACGCCAGCAGCGCGCAGCGTCATCGACGGCAAGGCGCTCGGCCAGCGGGGTGCCGAGATCTGGCTCGAGATGGTCTTCCGGGATGGTTTTGTCCATTCCGATCCGCGACCGGGCAACCTGGTCGTGATGTAGGCTCCCGGCTCGGGATCATCGACACGGCATGGTCGTGCGCATCGACGACCGCACGCGCGAGCAGTTTGTCGAGTTGCTCGACGCGCTTGTGGGCGGGAGCTCGACAGACCTCGCCGAGGCGCTTCTCGACACGTGCGAGCATCCTTCGGGCGTGGACACCGCGGGCCTCGCGGAGGACCTCGACGGCCTGACAGCGACGTACTTGAACCGCTCACTCCGATCGATCGATGCCGACCGGGCGATCCAGGATTTCGCCGCGGTCGTTCACAAGCACCGGCTCGTACTTCCGGTCAAGATCAGCATGCTGCTGCAGATCATGAGCGAGCTCGAAGGCACGTCGCGACTCTTGATTCCGACTTCCACGTCGTGCCGCTGCTCGAAGCTACTGGCAGAAGCTCCGTGTGGAAGTCTGGTCGCCGCAGGCGATCGAGCCGCGCCTGACGTCCGCCGCCCGGAGCTGCTTCGTCGCCAGCGCCAGGCTCGTCGACACGATTGAGGTCGTCGGCGAGCAGCTCCGCACGGGAACCTTCAACGTGCGGGTCCACCCACACGGGCACCGACCGGTTGCCGATCGACTCGTCCAGGGCATCGTCGCGGCCGCCCTCCTCCTGGCCTCGTCGATCCTCTGGCAGGCGCATGCGGCTTCGGTCGTCGATAGTGTCCCGCTTCTCGCGGCGATTGGCCTCGTCGCTCGCGGTGCTGCTCGTCGCCCACCTCCTGTTCCAGATCCATCGGTCCGAACGCGGCTCGAGGCGGTAGTCTGCTTGGTCCCAGGCATGTCCAGTCTCGCTCGACCCGGCGCCGACGCCGACCGGGCGCTCGGCTCGACCCCGCGGCCGGGGCGGTACCGGGCTATCGCCCCCCCCGCCGTGACCGGCCGGTGAGTTACCCCGGATCGCGTCGGGTCGCGACCGTCCACACGCTCAGACGCCCGGAGAGGAGACCGAGGTCGGCACGCCGATCACCCTCAGACGCGGCGCGAGGTTCGGCACCCACACGTCGCGGCGCACGGATTTCGGCCGAGCCACTCGGCGAGCGACGCCCCCGACGCGTCAGGCCGAGTTCTCACCGACCATGCCGTCCCGATCCGATCGCTCTGCTCGAGCGCCAGGCGGAGACACGGTCCCGGAATTGGTGCCGATCCACTACGACGGATGCTCGCCTCGACGTTGGTTCTATCGCGGCGCGGCCCTTGTCATGGCGAGCGACCTACAACGACGCCAACCTGCGGCCTGCGGGTCCAGCTGTACGGCGATGCGCGCCTGTCCGTTCGGGATCTTCGGGACGCCCGAGCGCCGCATCATCTTCGGCATCGACGGTTCGACAAGACCGCACCGGGGCCATCGGAGTGGGACGTCAGCGTCTGGCGGCGGACCTCGAGGTGGCTGCCCGGGAGAACAGCTACACCCAGGTCGATCGCACGGCGATCTCGAGGCGAGCGCGCGCGGCTACCGGACGCCATGGCCGAGTTTGCCGCCCAGACCAACCTCGAGGTCTTCTACGCGAGCCTCGACTCGGAGACCGCCACCGCCATGGCCGAGCTCCAGGGGGTCGCCACCCGCAAGATGCGCAAGCGCGCGCAGACAGCCATCGCCAAGGCCCGCACCCGCGACAGCATGCAGGCGTTCAACAAACTCACCCAGATGGTCGATGGCCAGCCGCGCATCGTCAGCGATCCGCCCTTGATCGTGCCGGTCACCGAGCTCTTTCCGAACGCGACCGCGCACGAGTTCAATGAGTGGGCGCACGCCCGGCTGAGCGAGTACCGGAAGACCCTCGAGACCGAGCGGCGGCTGCTGCTTGAGGGCTACGAGTTCATCGAACCGCGCGTAAAGTCGTCGGCGTCGGCAGTGTCGGCACGCGGGCGTGGATCGCCTTGATGCTCGGTCGCGACGATGCAGACCCCCTGTTCCTGTCAGATCAAGGAGGCCGAGGCCTCGGTGCTGGAGGAGCTCTGCGGGCGCAGCGCGTACCGCAACCACGGCCACCGCGTCGTTGCCGGGCAGCGCATCAGGTGCAGGCCGCAAGTGACGTCTTTCTCGGGTGGTTCCGCGTCGCGGGCCCGGACGGTGTCGAGCGCGACTTCTACGTGCGCCAGCTGCGTGATTGGAAGGGCTCGGTCGAGATCGCGGCGATGGTGCCCAAGGGCATGGACATCTGTGCGGGCGGGTCCGGGTCGACGCTCGCCCGCGCCCACGCCCGCTCGGGCGGTCGTGTCGCGATCGCAGCTACCTCGGCAAGAGCGACATGTTCGACCGTGCCATCGGCACGTTCGCTCGGTCTACGCTGACCAGAACAGCGCGACTATCGGCACTCCAAGGCGCAGACCAAGAGCGGGAGGATCGTTGCAGAGGGTGGCGTGTGGCGAGCGGGAGTTCGTGATGCGACACGAGGAAGGGGTGAACAGAAACGAAGAGGAAGCCAAGCCTCGAATGCGGCCGCACAGCCGATCTCAGCCGTCGACGAAGGCGCCGACGGCAGAAGAGGATCCGTCAGGAGAGACAATGACAGCACGAGGAGGGACCTCCAGGTGCTCCTACTCTTGGACTACGACCTGCCTCCGGACGAATGGGGTGTTACGGATGAGCACCAAGCCAGACGACATGCCGAACGCGACGCACTGTGAGTGGTGCGGTGCGGAGTTCGAGCCCGACACGTCGTCGCCGAAGCCCCGTGGCCACGCCGCGGAAGCAGCACCGGAGATCGCGAGTGAGCCGGCCACCCACTGCGAGTGGTGCGGTGCTGAGTACCCGGTGCCGGGCGAGGACACTTAGCGACTTTGCCCGACACGGAAAGTCCTACGCTGTCGGCGCGACCCGCGGAGGCTGGCTCCCCACCAGGGTCTGGCCCGCGGTAGGCGGGCTACGCTCGAAGAACCACCATGTCTGGGTCGCGCGCGTTACGCAGATTGCGGCAGCGACGATCAGTGCGGGCCCTGATGCGGGGCCGCGCAATTCGACGGAGCCTGGATGATACGGCAGCTCGTGGAGGTGACGTGTGGTGAGTGGGAACGTCCCGAGCACGCGAGGGCAAGACTCGACTTCGGGATCGACGGTCGCCCCCGAACTTGACGACGCGGAGCTGCGCGAGGCCGCGATCGCGAGTCTCAAGCGGAAGCACAAGTTCGTCCAGGACGTTGCCGCCTACGTCGCGGTCAACGGCGTCCTCTGGCTGATCTGGGTGCTGAGTGACCGGTCGAGCGATGGCGGGATGCCGTGGCCTGCGTGGGTTTCGGTGATCTGGGGGTTTCTGCTCGCAATCGACGCCTGGCGCGCGTTCGGCCGCTGGCCCGTCAGCCTCAACCAGCCGATCACCGAGGCGGACATCCAACGCGAGATGACCCAATCCCGCAGGGGCCACCGGTGATGCCGTGAGAGTCCTCGTCGTGTACGCCCACCCCAACCCGAAGTCGTTCTGCCATGCGGTGCTCGACGAGTTCACGAGAGGTCTGCGGGACGGTGGGCACACTCCAGATGTGCTCGATCTCTACGCGATGAAGTTCGACCCGGTCTTTACCTTGGCAGACGCGGCGACGTGGCTTCACCCGGACATGCCGGCCGACATCCTTGAGCGGTGGAACCCGCGCCAGGCGGTACTCGACGGTGCGAGGGGGCCTCTCCAGCGATTTCTCGCGGGCCGTGCGATGCGCGGCAAGGACAATCAGACAATCGCTCGGATGATTCGCGCGCATGGTCCGAAGGACGCCGCTCGGCACTGGCAGCACGTGGCGGATGCCGACGCGATGGCGTTCATCGCGCCGGTCTTTTGGCTCGGCTTCCCGGCCATCCTCAAGGGATGGTTCGAGCGTGTGTTCAGCTACGGAAACGCGTTCGCCCTTGACCGCATCGGCTGGGAGGGCCACGTGCGAGGACGCATCGGCCTACTGCACCACCAAAAGGCCCTCGTGATCACCCCGACGCTATTCAGTCAAGAGGACTACGAAGCTGACTGGCAGGAGCCGATGACGCGCATCATCGACGACTGGGGCCTTCGATACCCCGGCGTCAAGCACGTCGAGCACGTCTACTTCTACCGGGCCACAGTCGCCGACGAAGAGACGATCCGCCGCTACCTCACACGCTCGTATCAACTGGGCAACGAGTTCGCGCCGGATGCTGCGAGCGATCGGAACTTGGGCGCCGGGCAGGGGGTCGGTCGCGATGCGTGACGCACCGCCGTTCGCCGAGGCCGCGGCCCAGCCTGTCCCGCCGCGGATTGCCGGCGAGCGCGCAGACGGGGGATCCGGGTGGGTTATCGACCGCCTCGATCCGGCTGGGGACTACAACTTTCGACACTTCCGGATTCGGCACATGCTGGCCGAACTGCTCCGAACCGGACTGCTCCCCGGCTGCGAGGCGCCCGACTTCGAGCTGCCGTCCACCGACGGAACGCGGGTCAAGCTGGGCGATCTGCGCGGGCAGCCGGTGCTGCTCCACTTCGTCAGCTACACGTGCCCGGTCACGCGCGGCGGGGTGCACGTGATGAGCGAACTTCATCGGCTCTACGGCGATCAGGTGCAGATCGTGGAGGTGCTCGTCCGCCAAGCGCATCCGGGCGAACGGCGTGGCGCCTACCGCGTGTATCAGGACAAGCTGGACGACGCCCGCGCATACAAACACGAGGAACGCATCCCCTGGCCGGTGTTGATCGACGATCTGGCAGGCACGGCGCAGCGCGCCTACGGTGGGCTCGCCGCCGGCGTTTACCTGATTGACAACCAAGGGACCGTCGCCTTCTGCGGAACCTGGGGCCAGGCACCAGCGCTCCGACAAGCGATCGACGAACTTCTCGCCCGCGATGGCGCCGGAGCTCCGGCAGGCGAGGGCACCGACCGCCGACCGCATCTGGCCGCCGCGATCGTCGCCGGGCAGGGCGGCCCCATCCGCGGCGGACGCCGAGCCCTGATCGACCTCGAACTCGGCTTTCCCGGCGCGATGGTCCTCATGGCCATCGGTAGAGCAGCCCGCCCTGTGCTCGCCCCACTCGCCCTGCGCACGACGCCGCTGCCACGCCGGACACGCGCCGCGCTTCTCGCCGGCCTTGTCATTACAAGCACAGCGGTCGGCCTTGGCCTTCGGCACCGTCAGCGTGACCGCGCGCGATGAACTGCGACCCGACCTGGGCCGGATATGGAACGGACCGCGCGCAGGAGTCCTATGCCGCCGGCGCGACCCCAAGCTCCGTCATCAGCCCCCTGACGCGCTGCGCGATCTCGTCGCGAATCGGCCGGATCTCTGCGACCGACTTGCCAGACGGGTCCTCGAGGTCCCAGTCGATGTAGCGCTTGCCGGGATAGAACGGGCAGGCGTCTCCGCAGCCCATCGTGATGACGACATCCGCCGCGCGCACGACCTCGTCGGACCAGGGCATCGGCATCTCGTCGGTGATGTCGATGCCAACCTCGGCCATGGCCTCCACGGCACCGCGGTTGAGCGACTCGGCCGGCTCGGAGCCGCCTGAGAAGACATCGATGCGGTCGCCGGCGAGGCGACGCATCCACCCGGCTGCCATTTGCGAGCGACCCGCGTTGTGGACACACAGGAACAGCACCGCCGGCGTCGTCGAGGTCGGCAAGGGTCTCAAGGCGCACCAGTGCGCGCAAGCGCTCGCCTGCATAGCGCTCGGCGAGCAGCGGCAACCACTGCGGCAGGCGGGCCTTCTCGATGAGTTGATCGAGCGAGTCGTTCATGAACCGCTCGATGGTCTCAGCGTTGAGAACGCCGCTGAACTTCTGCTTGAGGCGTTCGGCCGCCTGCTTGATCTGGAGCCGCTGTTCTACCGTCAGCGCGATGGGGGTGTGCTCTGGACTGGTTATGGTGCCCTCTCAATCCACGTCGATGTCGCCGTTCGGGTGGCGCAGGCCGTCAGCGTGCCTGCGGCGTACGGGTGGGCAAGCCTGGCCCTATTGCCCTTCGGGAAGCTCCTCGACGATGACTGGCAGTTGCGCGTCCGCCGGCCCGATCCTCGCGCCCGCCGGGCCCTCGGAGCGCCTCGTAGATCGCCACGCCGATCAGTGCCCCGACCATCGGGCCCACCAGATAGAGCCAGAGGTTCGTCCAGTCCCCGGCGACCAGCGCCGGCGCGAGCGACCGGGCCGGGTTCATGGATGCGCCGGTGATCGGACCCAAGACAAGGGCCTCCAACCCGATCGTCCCGCCGATTGCAATCGCTGCAAGCGATCCGGCCGCGCGGGTGTCGGTCGCGACCGCGAGGATGACGATCATCAGCACCGCAGTCAGACCGGCTTCCAGGATGAGAGCCGCCAGGACGCTGACGTGGTCTGGCTGTGTGACCCCGAGCCCGTGCGACGTACCAAAGAGTGCCCGCAGGCTCGCCGACGCCAGAATCGCGCCCGCGATCTGCGCGATCCAGTACGGCACGACCTCAACAACCGGGAAATGACGACCAACGGCGAACCCGGCGGTCACGGCCGGGTTCATGTGCGCCCCGGAGATGTGCCCCACGGCGAAGATCATCACGGCGACGACCAGGCCGAATGCGGCCGCGACGCCGCCGTGGCCGAGCTGCCCTCCTGAGACGCCATTGATCACGATCGCGCCGGTGCCGGCGAAGACCAGGCAGAAGGTGCCAAGAGCCTCCGCGAACAGGCGGCGCGCGAGGTCCGGGTGGAGCGCCACGGTTGCTAGACCGCCGCGACGAGTTTTTCGGCGAACTCACCCGGCAGGCCGGCCGCCTCGACCTCGCGCGCGACGGCGTCGGCGTCGTACGGCACCCGCTGGATCGACGCTTCCACACGACCGTTGACGAGTTCGAGGATCGCAAACGCGCCGCGCGGGTCGCCGTCCTTCGGCTTGCCGACCGAGCCGCAGTTGACGAACTGCACGCCCCGGTAGGTGTGGATCCACGGCTTGTGGGTGTGCCCGAAGACCAGGACGTCGCAGTCCGCCGACGCCGCAAGGCGGTTGTAGAGCGACTCTGGCTTGTCCTCGAACAGATACTCGTTCACCTTGCGCGGCGAGCCGTGCACCAGGCGCACGCGCTGATCGCCCATCACAAAGCGCAGCTCAAAGGGGAGTTGGCCCATGAATGCCTTGGAGCGTTCGTCGGTGTGGGCGAGCGTCCAGTCCACCGACTGCTGCCCCAGCTCGCGATCGTGCGGGGTGATGTAGGCGCACCCGCAGTCGGTCAGATCGCGGCCGATGGCGTAGTCGTAGTTGCCGTAGATGGTCGGGATCTCGCGATCCTCGATCAGGGCGCAGACCTCGTTCGGGTGCGGGCCGTAGCCGACGAGATCCCCGCCGCAGTAGATCTCGTCCGCACCGATCTGCTCGATCGCTGCCAGCGCCGCCTGGAGGGCGGGCAGGTTGCCGTGGATGTCAGTGATCACCGCGACGCGCATCTCCGAGCTCCTGGTTGCGGGAGGCGGTCGAACCCGCTTGTAACTCAAGTGTGACCGACGGAGCGTCGCATTGAAAGCAATCGATGTAAGTGTTACTAATGAATCGATGAACGTCGATTTGGAACTCAGCCCCAAGCAGAAGCGCGCGCCCGGAGCGCCGTGCTGTGCCCCGGTCGTCTATCCGGAGGTGGCGCGCGCGGACGCCGAGCGGATGGCCAGGATCGCGAAGGCGCTTGGAGATCCCATCCGCATCCAGATCGTGGATGTGCTCCGCAAGCACGCAGGCAAGGTGTGCGTGTGCGAGTTGACCCCGCTCTTTGACGTCGGCCAGCCGACGGTCTCGCACCACTTGAAGGTACTGCGCGACGCAGGAATCGTGGCGAGCGAGCGCCCTGGATTGTGGGCGTACTACTACGTCATCCCCAACGCCCTTGAGGAGTTCAGCGCATGGCTGGGCTAGACGAGAGCGAGCTTCGCGAGCTCGTACGGCAGCGGTATGCGGCCGCGGCGCTGTCAGCCGAATGCGGATGCGGAACCGGCGACTGCCGCCAGGACGTCGGGACCACAGACGAAGCTGGATGTGAGGTGTTCGGCGCATCGCTATACGCGGACGCGGAGCCCGATGTGGCCGACTCCGACATCCTCTCGCTCGGTTGCGGGGTGCCCACGGCCGTGGCGGAGCTCAGTCCAGGTGAAGTAGTCATCGATCTTGGGTCCGGCGCAGGCGCGGATGTCCTCATCAGCGCTCAACGGGTCGGACCTACCGGTTTCGTGATCGGCATCGACATGACTGACGAGATGCTAGATCTGGCGCGGCGGAACGCCGCCGATGCCGGCGTGGCCAACGTGCGGTTCGTCAAGGGCTACATCGAGGAGCTGCCGCTTCCTGACGCCTCCGCAGACGTGGCGATCTCCAACTGCGTGATCAACCTTGCGGCGGACAAGACCAAGGTGCTCGCAGAGGTGGCACGCGTGCTGCGGCCCGGGGGCCGGCTCGCCATTTCAGACGTGATCGCCGACCTGGACATGGACAACACGACACGGACAGACATGCAGGAGTGGACGGGGTGTGTTGCCGGAGCACTCACGCTCCAAGAGTACGAAGCGATCCTCCCCGCCGTCGGGTTCAATGACGTCGAAATCGTCACGACCCATCGGGTCCACCAACATGCCGTCGCAGCGGTTATCCACGCACGCCGCAGCTCCGCGGAGTCGTGCTGCTCTCCGGCCGCTCAGGCCGCTTGCTGCGAGCCGGAAGCGAAGTCCGAATGCTGTGAGTCCGGGCAGTCCGGGGTCGGCTCGTGTGGTTGCCGATAGTTCGTTCAAGGGACAGCCACGGCTTGTTCAGAGCGGTCTCTGGTTGGAACGCGATTGGGTGTGCGACAGACAGGCGGGTCGCTGCAGCGAGTCGCCCGCGGCCCATGCGTCCACCGCGCGGGCCGCGCACGAATCAGGCAACCGCCTGGAGTTGCGTCGGTGGCGGTGAGGTTTCCCCTCACCCATCGTCACTCAGACTCCCTACAAGACCGGCCTACGAACCGACGGTCACAGGTTCGCATCCTGTCTGGCGCGTAATCAGCATCCCCATAACCGCGGGGCTTTCAGCGTTCTTGTCGGAACGTCGCCAACCATGCGAGATCGGTCTGAATCGGTCTGACACGGTGCGGGGGCGTGTCATCGGGTGGCCGTGTCATACGGTGCGGGAGACGGTGCGGGGGAACCATCGCCGGGCACCCCGCGATTGCGGCTATCGCTGGGACGCATGACTCGGCCGCGCTTCCAGCGCTCTCGGTGCGTCATCACCCAGCAAACCGGTGACCGCCATCAAACGACATCCTCTGGTATCCCGTGCCTTCACCCGAGGAGCGGCGTGCGGGCGCAGCCCTGAACCGGTGCGGGTCAACCCCTGATGGCCCCCTCGGCGAGGCGACATACCCTGGGTGGATGAGGATCCGGCGCACGCCGCGAGCGATCGTTGCCACCTTGACAATCGGCGGTGCGGTCGCGGCACTGACGATCGGCACCGCCGCTGGGCAGACCGCGATCGTCGGCTGGCCGATGGCGGGACACGATGCCGGTCTGAGCTCACGATCAACGGCGCGATCAGCGCAGCACCCCGTACTGGTATCCGGATGGCCGCGCCCCGGCGTGCCCTACACCGCGCCCTCCGACCAAAGTTCCATTGGACGCCCGCAGCCGCTTGTCGGTACGAACGGAGTGCTCCTGATCGCCGGCGGACCCGTCACGGACCTCCTCAACCCGAACGGCACTATCCGGCAGGTGCTCCCCGTCGGCCAGATCCACGCGATCGACAGGGACGGCAATCTGTTGGGCTTGCTCGGCAACGGGGCCCTTGCGAGCTACACACCGCAGGGGCGGCGGCGCTGGACGGCTGGGATCTTGGGTGGACCGTCGGCCGCCGAGTCGGCGATCCTGGTCCTGCCCTCTCCCGACGGCAACACCTACGTCGACAGCCAAGATGGGATCACCGCCGTCGGTCCCACCGGACATGTCCGTTGGACCGATTATCAGACGGCCGAAGGCCAAGTCCCCATGGCGGTCGCGCCGGACGGGACGCTGTTCTTCGCCGTTTCCTCGACCCCGGCGGGCAGCAGCGCTCAGCTCAACGCCCGGCACCCGGATGGGAGCGTCGCTTGGGCGAGCCCCACCACGCTGCCCGGCTGGGTGGCCGCGATCGCGGTCGCCCCGGACGGTTCGCTGCGGGTGCTCGATCGCAACAACAACCTGTCAGCGCTCGCCGCCGATGGGCATGTGTTGTGGAGCGCGCCCGTGCCCGCGGGGGCTGGGATCGCCATCGCTGCCGACGGCACGACGATCGTCTACGTCAGCGGTGCGCCCCCAACCTGGCCCAGCCCCCAGCCGGGGATCGGCAGCGTCACGGCGGTGGACGCAACCGGCCACGCGCTGTGGCGCGTCAACGGGAGGTTCCTGGGTGGGAATCCGGTCATCGGCGGTGACGGCACGGTCTACCTGCCGGGCGCGCCGATGGTCGCATTGCGGCCGAATGGCACGCAGTTGTTCGCGCTTACCGCCGGAACCCCCCTCATTCCCGAGGCCATCGGCACCGACGGGACGCTTTACGCAGGTAACCAGCGGAGCGGTGCACCAATCATTGCGTTGGCCAGCCCCTCGGGACGGGCGGGGAGCGTGGTGCCGAACCCCGCCGCAATGCACTCGCTGATTTCCCCGCTCAGCATGACCACATCGTTCCGCACCCATGGTGCGGCCGTCGTCTGTCCGGCCCCCGGCCGCCCCTGCGCCCCGACGTCGTCGCTTGGCAGCTTGATGAGCTTCACGCTCCGCAGCCCATCCACCGTTCTCTTTACCGTTCGTCGCGCGAGGGACGGTCGCCCGGTGACGCACACCGCGCAGCGGCTTCTGTCCGGCACGACGTGGGAGGAGATCACCAGCGGGATCTACCCGGACTCGGCGTCGATCTTCCCACAATCGCTGACCGCAAAGAACGGTCCGCTGCGCCCTGGGCGCTACACCATCACGGCACGCGCGAGCGCCGGCCGCACCGTCGTCCAGACACGCCCGGTCAGCTTCGTCATCTTGAACTGACGGAGGCGTCGGACGCGCGCCAGCCACGACGCATGCGAGGAATGGCTCGCGGCGCCGTGGGCGCCGGAGTCTCAGACCATCATCACGGCCTGGTCTGTTCGCATCGGTGAGATCCAATCGGGCGACGCCACCGTCGGTCACGGGTTCGACCGACGTCTGGCGCGTGACGAGCGGCCCGGTGAGTGCGGGGCGTTCGGCGCGGCGGCTGAGCGTCACCTCCGTCCGACCTATACTCAGGTCAGGTTCCACGACGACCAGTCGAGCGCGCGCACGTCGAGCAATCTCAGATCCGACCTGCCGGACCTCGGCGCGCGGCGGCCCGCGCGTCGCGATGAAGCGTGGCTGCGAGATGCGCACCGGGCCCGCATGTTGTCGTGGCTCTCGCTGGCATGGATGGGGATCGAGGGGGGCGTCGGCCTGATCGCCGGCATCGTTGCCGGATCCGTCGCGCTGGTGGGGTTTGGATTGTCGTCCGGCGTCGAGGGCCTGGCGTCGGTGATCGTCATCTGGCGGTTTACGGGGTCGCGCATGCATTCCGACACCGCCGAGCACCGTGCGCACAAGGCAGTCGCGGTCTCGTTCTGGGTGCTTGCGCCGTACGTCGCGCTTCAGTCGACCTACGACCTCGCGACCCAACATCACGCCGGACCGAGCCCGGTGGGTATCGCGGTTGCGGCCAGCAGCATCGTGATCATGCCCCTGCTTGGGCGCGCCAAGCGGCGACTGGGAGCGCGCCTCGGATCCGCCGCCACCCAGGGCGAGGGGGCACAGAACATGCTGTGCGCGGCCATGGCCATCGCGGTCGTGATCGGACTCGCGGGCCAGGCGCTGTTCGGCGCCTGGTGGCTCGATCCCCTTGCCGGACTGTTCATCGCGGGCGTCGCGGTGAAATCGGGCCGCGACGCATGGCGCGGTGACGCGTGCATCGACTGTGCACCGGTGGCGTTCGGACCTCACGATCAGAGCTGCCACGACGGGTGCTGTCCGGGCTGAGCATTCCGGTCCGGCCACCTGCCGGGCCTGGCGAGAACCGCCGAGCAAACCGCAAACGGGCCACTGGATGCCGTGCGGATGCCGAGCGCCGTCTCAGCCCCTGCGCTCTGGTTGCCGACGTGAGCTGCTCGGGCGGGCTCGCCGAGTGCGGCGCGCACCCAATCGTGCGCGCTGCCGGGTCAAGGTTGGCAAGGAACTCCGAGCGTGAACATCCCAGGTCGAGCTCGCGCGTTCCTTGGCACGCGCAGCGACGGTGTGCCGCAGATCAGCGTCATCGCAGCACACCAGTGCGATGGTGGCGTTCGGGCCGGCCTGGACAATGATTGCGTGCGCCACGTGCTCATCCGATCCGACGTACGGTGCGCGTACGCGGACGGCGTGGCGCCCGGTCTTCGCGCCTGTTAGCACCCCAATGATGCCGATCAGCCCGAGAATGCCCGCGGCGTCGTACGGCCGACGGACGCTCCGGATCGCGACGCTCTGCGCCTACGGATGAGCCAGCGACTGGCGCTGCTGCTCGAGGAACCGGCGTTCGGCGCTGTTCGCGGTGAGGGCAAGTGCGTGGTCGTAGTCGTCGGCAGCTTCGCGATGTCGCCCGAGGCGGCGCAACAGCTCCGCCCTGGTGGCATACAGGAGGTGGTACCCGGGCAGATCGAGCATCTCGATCTGGGCCAACGCCGCAGCCGCGCCATGCACCTCGGCGACTGCAACCGCGCGATTGAGGGCGACGATCGGCGTCGGCGAGATCGCGTACAGCTGTTCGTAGAGCTGGAGAATCTGCCGCCAATCGGTCTCGGCCGCCGAAGCTGCGTCTGTGTGCACCGCGTTGATCGCGGCTTGAAGTTGATACGGACCCGGCTGGTTGCGGCGGATGCATGCGGCCACGAGCGCCTGTCCCCTGGCGATCAGGGTCGGGTCCCACTTCGCGCGGTCCTGATCGGGGAGGAGCACCAGCGAACCGTCGGGCGCCTCACGGGCAGCGCGGCGTGCTTCGATCAGCAGCAACAGCGCGAAGAGCCCCTGCGCTTCGGGCTCATCGGGCATCAAGTCGACCAAGAGACCAGCGAGGCGGATCGCCTCCCGGCTCAGGTCGGCCCGTATGAGGTCGTCGCCGGCGCTGGCGAGATACCCCTCGTTGAAGATCAGGTAGACGACGGCCAGCACCGGGGGCAGCCGCTCGGGCAGCTCTGTCTCCTCCGGCACCCGGTAGGGAATGCGCGCCGCCCGGATCTTGCGCTTGGCTCGGACGAGCCGCTGTGCCATGGCATCGCTGGAGACAAGGAACGCCCGGGCGATCTCTGTGGTCTCAAGACCCCCGAGCAGTCGGAGCGTCAGCGCGACCTGGGCATCGGCCGCCAGCGACGGGTGGCAGCAGGTGAAGATCAGGCGCAGTTGATCATCGTCCACGGGTCCCACCTCCACCGACTCGGTCCCCTGCTGAAGCCGGAACGCCTCGACGTGGCGGTCGTGGCGCGAGGCTTCCCGCCGGAACCGATCGATCGCCCGATTCCTGGCCGTGGTGACGATCCACCCACCCGGGTTCGGTGGCACGCCGGAGGTCGGCCAGCGCTCAAGCGCCACGACGAAGGCGTCCTGGACCGCCTCCTCGGCGAGCTCGATGTCACCGAAGAGGCGGACCAGGGTTGCCACGGCCCGACCGGATTCCCGCCGGAACGTCTGCTCAACTCCCAACTTCGCTGAGGCGCCCATACCGCTACTCGCCGTCGGGCATCTCCTGGAAGGGGCGCACCTCGACCGGCGCCTTGCAGGCGCCAGATCCCTTGGCCGCCAAGGCCAATGCGGCATCGAGGTCGGGGGCATCGATGATCCAGAAACCCCCGAGCTGCTCCTTTGTTTCGGCGAACGGGCCGTCGGTCGTCAGCACCTCGCCGGCGCTCACCCGCACCACCGTCGCCGTGTCCGCCGGGTGAAGGCCACCGGCAAACACCCAGGCGCCGGTGGCCCGGAGCTCTGCGTTGAACACCTCGACATCGGCATACATCCGCCGCATTTCGTCGGCCGACGGCGGTTCCTCGCCTTCGACGGAATGTACTGACAGCAGGTACTGGGTCATGGGGGGTCTCCTCCCGCGGCGGTCCGGCCCCGTGCCGGACCTCTCGTATCTCTCAACGAACGACGGGTGCCCGAATCGACACTCCACGCCGAGGTTCGTCAATGCATCTCGACAGATGATCACCGTTGCCCCCGGGTGCGACCACGATGTGCGCCGTGGGGACAGGTGTAGTCAACCATCGTCCGATCGTGCGGCACCAGCGCCGGCCGTGCCGCTGCCGAGCATTTCGGCCGGCCGCCGCCAGACCCACTGCCAGCGGGCGAGAACGGACCGAACACCGCGCATGGGGCGCCGCTGAGACCGGACCACCGAGCTCATGGCGCCGGCCGCAGGGGATTGTGCCAAAGTCGTGGGCATGGACATTGGGTCGACATCCGTGCGGACACGACGGCGGCGCGATCGCGCGGTCGTGGTGCTTGTGCTCGCGGTCATCGGTTGCGGCCTCGCAATGATGGGCGTCCTGCAGGCAACCGGCTCGACACGAGTCGTGGCGGCGTCGACGACCTCGCACATCGTCGTGATCGTGATGGAGAACAAGGAGTCCGGCGACGTGCTGGGAGTGCCGCCGCGCCCTATCTCAACGGGCTCGCGCGGCACTACGGGGTCGCCACCCAGAGCTTCGCGATCGGGCACCCGTCGCTTCCGAACTACCTCGCACTCACGAGCGGGTCAACGCACGGCATCACCAGCGACTGCACCAGCTGCAGCGTCCGTGCGCCCAACATCGTCGATCAGCTCAGCGGTGCCGGCATCTCCTGGAAGGCCTACCTCGAGGGGTATCCCGCGCGGTGCTTTGCCGGCGCCGGCGTCGGCGCCTACGCGAAGAAGCACAACCCGTTCATCTACTACCGCGACATCGCCGGCAATCCGGCGCGCTGCAGGCACCTCGTCGGCTTCGGCGCGCTCACGGCCGACCTGCGTGCGGGCCGGCTCCCGACCTTCGCCTGGATCACGCCGAACCTCTGCGACGACACCCACGACTGCGGCGTCGCGACCGGAGATCGATTCCTCGCCCGCACCGTGCCGTCGCTGCTGCGGGAGATCGGACCCCACGGGTTCCTCGTCGTGACCTGGGACGAAGGCACGACGAATCGCGGGTGCTGCGGCGGCGTCGCCCGGGGCGGTCATATCGCGACCGTTGTCGCAGGTCCGGACGTCATCGCAGGGTCCCGCACGGGCGCGGCGGTCGACCACTACGGCGTCCTTGCGACGATCGAGCACGCGCTCGCGCTCCCAGCGCTCGGACGCGCGGCCGATGCGCGCAGCGGACGCCTCGATCCGCTGTTCCGGCGGCAGCCACGCGTCCGATGATCGGTGCCGGCGCGCCTGGCCGGCAGACCCGGCCCAACACGCACCGGGCCGTGGCGAGCCGTGGGTCAGGCCGCGAGCGTGGGCCCGAATCGCCGTCGCGGCGGGGTCCGCTACAGTCGGTGCGCTGGTTCGCGACCAGTGCGCCTCCTGCCACAACGCCGTCGCGACAAGGAGCGAGGATGACCACGCCGTCCTCGGGTGCCGTCCGCAGCCCGTGACCACGTCGAGCCGTGATCAGGCCGCGGCCACGAGGGCGCCGGCCGCGTTCCACCTCCTCGCCAAGCCGACGGGCGCCGTCTGCAACCTCGACTGCGCGTACTGCTTTTTCCTGTCCAAGGAGATGCTCTACCCGGGCTCGCGGTTCCGCATGGCCGACGAGCTGCTGGAGACCTACCTGCGGCAGTTGATCGACGCCCACGGCGGCGTCCCAGAGGTCCAGGTCGCCTGGCAGGGTGGCGAGCCGACCCTGATGGGCCTCGAGTTCTTCCGACGCTCGGTGGAGATCGCCAACCGCTACCTGCGGCTCGGCCAGCGGGCTGTCTACTCGATCCAGACCAACGGCACCCTCATCGACGACGAGTGGGCGGCGTTCTTCATGGAGCACGATTTCCTGGTCGGCATCTCGATCGACGGCCCCCGCGAGCTCCACGACACCTACCGGGTCAACAAGGGCGGCAGGGGATCGTTCGACCAGGTGATGCGGCGGACTCGAGCAGCTGACCGCCGCCGGGGTCGAGTGGAACGCGCTGACGACCGTACATGCGGCCAACGCCGACCGCGGCCGCGAGGTCTACTGCTTCCTGCGCGATGTGTGCGGTGCGCGGTTTATCCAGTTCATCCCGATCGTCGAGCGCGTCACGGAGGCGAACGCCGACGGCGCCGTCCCGTGGACCTCGTGGCGGGACCGACCGCTGTATGTCCAAGAAGGCGAGCGCACGACCTCGCGCTCGGTGGGCGGTGAGCAGTACGGGCGCTTTCTCGTCGATGTCTTTGAGGAGTGGGTGCGCCGTGACGTCGGGACGGTCTACGTGCAGATGTTCGACGTCGCGCTTGCCAACTGGGTCGGCGAACCGCCGGGGCTCTGCGTGCATTCGGAGACGTGCGGGCTTGCCCTCGCGCTCGAGCACACCGGCGACCTGTACTCCTGCGACCACTTCGTCGAGCCGCGCTACCGGCTCGGGCAACATCACCGAGCACCGCATGATCGACCTGGTCGCCTCCGAACAGCAGCAGGCGTTCGGCTATGGCCAAGCGGGACACGCTGCCGCAGTACTGTCGGGAGTGCGATGTGCGCTTTGCCTGCCACGGCGGCTGCCCGAAGGACCGCTTTGTCCGCACGCCCGACGGGGAGCCCGGGCTCAATTATCTGTGCCCCGGGTTCAAGGTCTTCTTCCACCACATCGGCGAACCGATGGGCACGATGGCCGCGCTCTTGCGCGGCGGGCGCGCGCCGGCGGAGATCATGGGCCACTACGCGGCGGCAGACGCCCGGCGCGGTCGTAACGATCTGTGCACGTGCGCCAGCGGCAGGAAGTGGAAGCGCTGCCACGGGGGCCCGCCGGCCGGATGACCTGCGGGCGCGCGCGATCGCCGCTGCCGGATTCACGGGCCGCCCGGGGAACGCCGCGCTGGCGATCCCGGGCCGCGCCGTCGGGTGCCTGACTACAAGCCGGTCTCGGCCACGATCCGTCCGCTCGCGACGGCGCGCTGGAGCGCGGCGTAGTCCCGCTCGTTCTGATCGGCATAGCTCGCCGAGAACGCCGCGATCGCGCGGTCGAAGACGTCGCTCTTGCCAAGGTAGGCCGCGATGGCGATCGGGTCTCCCGAGCGCGCATGCGCGCGTGCAAGCGTCCAGCCGCACATCCGGGCGTAGATCTTCATCGCCTCGGGCGCCATCCGCTCGATCTCGGCCGACCCCTTCCAGTCGCGCAGCTGGCGGATGTAGAAGTCGCGCTCGCGTCCGTCGAGGCCCTCGGTGACATGGATCCATCCGAGGAAGATGTCGCCGGCGGCTTGCATGAGACGCTGGCCCGCCACGACGCGATGGCCGTGGTTGGTGTAATCGCTGCGCCCGCAGAACTCCTCGAGCACCGACGCCTCGGCTTCCTTGATCTGCAGAAACAACGGATCCTGGTCATCGCGCCCCAGCATCAGCGCGATCCAGGCGCGCGTGCCGACGCTCCCCACCCCGACGACCTTGCGCGCCAGCTCCACGAAGCGGTACCGCTCCAGCAGCCGCCGACGATCGGTGTCGAGCGTGCGCCGGTACTCGCGCAGCAGCCCGTGGATCCGCTCGGAAAAGATCACGGCTTGCTCGTCGTCCATGAGGTCCGCGATCGGCACGATCAAGGGTGGGTCGGGGGTGATCCGCGGTTCGCCGTCGACCAGGTGCGTCAGCTTGTTGAGGGCACTCATGCTGTCGCGGGTGCGGGCCTTGGCCATGCTCTTCTCGGCGCGCTTGACGACCGCCTTGGAGACCGCCGCCTGGTACTTGGCGATCGTCGTCGTCGATGTCGAGGCTCGCGTAGAACACCTCGAGGTTGGTCTGTCCGGCAAATGCGGCGATTGTCGTGCGGTAGGTCCCGGCGCATTCGCGCACGACCGCGTCGCGGTCGGGCGCGGTGAAGTTCCGATCGCGCCCGGCGACCTCGAAGCTCGCCGCGAGCCGCTTGAGGTCCCACTCGAACGGCCCCGGCAGCGTCTCGTCGAAGTCGTTGATGTCGAAGACCAGGCGCCGTTCCGGGGTCCCGAAGGCGCCGAAGTTCGACAGATGCGCGTCGCCGCACAGCTGCACCCGGAGGCTCGTGGTCGGGGTGGTCGGCAAGATCGGTCGCCATGATCAGGGCCGCCCCGCGGTAGAACGTGAACGGCGAGACCAGCATGCGTCCGTAGCGAATCGGCACCAGCTCCGGCACGCGGGTCTCGGCTTGGCGCTCGAGCAGCCCGATCGGATCCGGCCGCTCGAACGTCGCGGCGAAGCCCGCGTGTGCGGATCGCGGCACCTCGGCGCGGGCATCGCGGCCCTGCGCGGCGCGCTCCGCGATCGTCAGGTGCTCGACCTTGAGCTTCGGCCCCACTCGCCGGCCGGCGCGTGGTTCTGTCGTCATCGGTTTCCCCTCTCGTGGCCCGGAGCGGCGAGGACCGCGCATCGCGCGGCACGGCGGTTCGGGTTGCGGCCCTCGGCGATCTCGACGTTTCGAAGCTCGGTCGCTGCAGTCAACCCCTGGACGATCCCGTCGAGCATCCGCCAAGGGGCATGAATCACATTACATCCGGCGCTGCCCCCACCCAAAGTCGCCCGTGCGGTGTCGGCCCGCTCCGCGTGCGATCGCCGCGGTGCAACCCGCCGCGACGCGGTAGCCCGCGACGCTCAGGATAGGCGGCTGGGCTCGTCCGCCCGTCGCACTGACGCGGGTTCGTCCCGTCGGGATGATGTGCCGGTCCTGGCGACCGGCGCTATTCGCGATGTCCGTACCGAGACTCGAGCGCCAGCACCACGACGGCGGTAACCGAACGCCGCCCACGTCGGCGGACAGTGGACCGGCTGGGTCTTGTCCGCGACAATCGTCCTGACGCACGAACTACACCGCCGAGACTGAGGACAACATGGCTATTGGACCCGTACAACTGCTCGTCCTGGGGTTCGAGCACCCCGATTTCCACGGTGCGGTCATCGAGGAATTGGAGCGCCTGCGCGAGAGCGACACGGTCCGCGTGATCGACGCGCTGGCGGTCTACAAGGATGACGCCGGTGACATCGAGGTGATGCACTTGAGCAACCTCACGAAGGACGAAGCCAAGGAACTCGGCAGCAAGGTCGGCCGCCCTGATCGGCTTGGGGATCGACGGCGACGCGGGCATGGAGGCCGGCGCGATTGCCGGAGCCGAGGCGGCCGAGGACGGCGTCGAGGTGTTCGATGAGGACGACGCGTGGGATGTGATCGAGGAGATTCCCAACGACTCCGGCCGCCGCACTAATCTTGCTCGAACACCACTGGGCGGTGCCGTTGCGCGACGCGATCGCGCGCGCCGGGGGCTTCAGGATCTCAGACGGCTTCATCAGCCCGCTTGACCTGGTCGCCATCGGCCTGCTGGCGCGCGAAGACATCGACGCGCACGCGCTCGACAAGACCAGCTAGCGCAGCGCAGCACCTCCAGATAGCCGCAAGCAGATAACCGCAAGCGCAAGGAGCACGCCATGATGGGATCCCGGAGAGTCGCCCGCCGCACCTCGCGTCGGGTCGCACGGCGCCGCTAGACAGGCACATGAGGCCACCTCGTCGGGCGCTCAGCGCGCCCGACGAGGTGGCCTCAGTTCGGCGACCCCGATCACACGCTGATCGGCAGCCCGCCGACGTTCGCATCGGCGGCAGAGCGACCGCATTTCGACGCCTCCCGACGCACCCGCAGCGTCACATGATCCGCCGACCTACCGCAAATCGTGCGCGCGAATGGCCCGTCGGGACTGTCGTCGGGGCACACCCCGCGGTTTCGCGAGCCCCAGCCGATGGCACGGGCGACGCGGGACCTGCGCGCTAGGCCGAACGCCCGACCCCATCCGCCGGATCGGGAACGAGAGGCTGTCACCGATGCGGTGAGTGGGTACACCTATGACCCACCTCGACTGGGGGTCGGCGTGCGGCACATGACGCGGCAGCGGGCCGCCGTCTACGACCGCGTCGTCGGCCCTGCCCGCACGCCGAGCTGCGTCAACGAGCCGTCGAACGGCCACCGCTGCGTCGCCCAACGCGCGGCGACATCGTCGATGGCGGCGCGCGCCCGGCGGCAGACTTCGGGCGGGTACCCCATCTCCCGGGCGCGCCGCACGAGGACATCCTCGTCACGCACGATGACCGTCGACCCCTCGATCTGCAGGTCAAGGTCGAGATCGACGAACGACAGCAGGCGATCCGTTTCCGCCGCCACTGGCGTCGCGGCATCGGCCTTCACGCGCTCGATGCCGCCACCTGCGTCGAGGAAGGCCGTCAGCACCCACCAGCCCTGGCCAGCGACCGAGAGCTCCTCCTGCGTGACGGTCTCGAGCGCACCCAGCCGTGGCCGCTCGCGGATCGTCCCGATGTCGGTGCGCCAGCACCAGATCGACGGCTGCCGCGACACGAGCCGCGACACCCAGCGCGCGGAGACCGTCCCGTCCCACTTGCGCTTCTCGACCACCACCCGGTCGGGGTCTGCGCGATGTGGTCCTCCTGGCATGCTCAGCCCGACATCCGGGCCGGCGGCACGACGCGGCGCGCGCGCCACCGGCGATGCGCAACGGCGCGCCGCCGGTCCGGGGCCATGGCGGGACCCGTCACTCGTCGGCCGGCTTCTGGATCTCCGGCGCAAGCACCCCCTGGGCGGCAAGCGAGCCCGAACGACCGCCGCCGGGTCCGCGCAGCACGTACGCGAGACCGACCGCGACGATGGCGCCGGCCAGCGGTCCGGCCACGTAGACCCAGTAGCTGGTCCAGTCATTGCCCACCAGGTCGGGGCCAAAGGTGCGTGCCGGGTTCATCGAGGTCCCGGAGATCGGGCTGCCCCACAGCCCTGCCAGTGCGATATAGGACCCGACGCCGATCGCCCCGAAGATCCCGATGTTCTGCGCACCGGAGGCGGTACCGAGGATGACGCTGACCAACCCGAGCGTCAGCAGCGCCTCCATCCAAAACGCCGCACCGGCCGAATAGCCGTGGGCGGGGTAGTTGGAGCCGTACTTGGCCGAGACGTTGATCACCTCGCGCAAGAACAGGCAGGCAAGCGTCGCCCCGACGAGCTGCACCACGATGTACCCGGGCACGCGACGCCATGGGAAGTCGCCGCGCAGCCAGAACGCGATACTCACGGCCGGGTTCAGATGCGCACCCGACACCTTGCCCATGAACATGATGATGCCCATGACCATCAACCCCGGTGCGACGACCGCCGCCGTGCGGCTGATGGTGTCCGGGAAGGCCTGGCTCATCATGCCGCCGCCGGCCGCGACGATGACCAAGAAGAAGGTGCCATAAAGCTCCGAGACCAGCCGCCGCCACTCCTGCTTGGGATCCTCGAAGTTCCGGAAATCATCGAGGAGCTCCTGCTCCTTGTGCAGCACCAGCGGCCCCTGCAACGCGTCCTTGTGCTCGCTCATCGCTCGCCTCCCTCGCGTCGGATCAGGCTGAGGCTACGACCGTCCGGGTGGGTCACCATCCCCCAAACGGGATGAACCAGCCGTTTCATCGTCGCGCTGCCGGGGTCACGGTGATGTTGGTGCGAACCTCGACTCCCGTCAGCACGACGTGGCGATCGTCCTGTTCGCGTTCCTTGCGAGTTCGACGGTCGTCAGGCTCGACCTGCCCGCCTTCCGACCGGCGCCGCCGAGGCCGTCATCCAGCGCGTCAGGACCGAGATCGACGGTCACGTCGACCAGGCCATGGTCAGCCTCGTCGTGGCGGTCGGTCTCGAACTCATGGCCAGCACCATCGCTGGCTCGGCGAGCGAGCGCCGATGGCCGCCCGCCGTCGACACCGCCGCGCCAACCGAGTGCATGACGGTCATCCGCCCGAGATGCGTCCCGTGGCCAGATCGTGACGGGTGCGCAGGCGTGCGACCAGCAGCAGCGAGACCCCGGTCACGCCCGCGGCAATCACGAGCAGTGCCGCTTCGGACCCGGGCCACTGCACGCCGAGGCCCTCGGCCGCCCAGAACGTCCCGACACTGGTTAACAGGATGCCGACCCCGAACTTGATGGAGTTCTCCGGCACCCGCGTCAGCGGCGCGCGGACGACCGCGCCGATGGTCAGGACGGTGATCGTCGCCGCGACGGCCGCGATCACC
The DNA here is from genome assembly GCA_963773325.1 of uncultured Thermoleophilia bacterium. Taxonomy (GTDB): domain Bacteria; phylum Actinomycetota; class Thermoleophilia; order Miltoncostaeales; family Miltoncostaeaceae; genus CAITWD01. Next base: position 1,044,125 of record CAVZAI010000002.1, read on the forward strand.
GCCACGTCGAGGTGCCCCCGGGCGCCGCCGAAACTCACCACGATGAGCACGACCTCGAAGCCCTCGAGCAGGATGGCCTTGAACGCGATCGTGAACGCATACCAATCGAAGCGAGCTCCAGCGGATTCCTCGGCGGTCGCCGACGCCCTGACCTGTCGGAAGACCTCCTGCTCATCGCGCAGCGCCCGGTAACCGCTCGCGCGCAAGATGGCTTTGCGCAGCCAGTGAATGCCGAAGATGGCGATCGCCGTCCCGACCGCGATTCGCAGGTCGTCGATCGGCACGCGACGCAGCGCGGGTCCGAGCACCGCGACGACGAGCGCGAGGATGGCGAGCCCTGCGAGCACGCCTCGGGCCGGGCCGCGCCAGCCCCGTACGACCGCGACCGCGAGCACGATGGTGAACGCCTCGACAAGCTCTACCGCGCTTGCCAGATACGCCGCGAGAAACGCGAACGTTGCGCCCACACCCGTCCTTTCACATGCCGCTCAATCACCCGCCGGGTCGTAGCGTCGCCCGCTTGTTGTCGACCGCTCGCGCGGGGCGCCGGAAGCGCGCACCGGGCCAAGGATAGCGCCGCCGGGTCGCATCGCCCGTCGCGCCCGGCCCGAGATGTGTCCCGGCCGGACGGCCTACCGCTGCGGGCCGCGCTGTCGCAGCCCGAGCGGGATGATCACACAGGCCGTGGTGGTGATCGCGAAGACGACCGTGGCCGCGACCCGCCGGGCCGCGGGGTTGCCAGCAAACGAGCAGATCACGCAGGTAACGCCGGCCGGCGCGAGCCCGAGCCACGGAGGACCGGCAATCGCGCAGCGATGCGCCTGGCGATGAGCACCTCGCGCTGGTTGCCGCGAGACAGCACGCGGTGGACCATGACCGGCGCGATCAGCAGCGTCGTGGCGCCGACCGACAGCGCCAACGGTCGCCAGGGTGGATATCGAGTTGGAGACCGTCCAGCCGCGCGAAGCGCTTCTGGAAGGGCAGCGTCATCGGGAACCCCGTCAGGAGCTGAACACCGGTCTGGGCGATGACCGACTCGCTGCGCCGCGATGAATCCGAGGCCTGGCGCTGCCCGCGGTGGTCGATATCGGTGGCTGTGCGTGCGCCGTGCAACCGGCACCTCAGGACGGTGACCGCGCGGCGTGGCGCCGCGGTCTGATCGTTCCCGGCGAATCGACGTGGACAACGACCCAGGCGCGGCGCGCGGGTCTGGGTTGATGCCACGTGCCGCCATATCTGAGGACGCTCGGCCGGGACGACGCCGCGGCGCGCGTCGGCCCGCGACGGCGCGTACGATGCCCACGGTCGGGTAGGTCTGAAGGTGCAGGCGTGTTGCCCAGCTGCGAACGGAGATGACCGTGGCCCCGGTTGTGGTGTGCGAGTCATTGACCAAGCGCTTCGGCACGGTGACGGCGGTCGACGATCTGTCCTTTGCCCTCGAGCCGGGCACGATCACCGGGTTCCTCGGGCCCAACGGGGCGGGCAAGACGACCACGTTGCGGGTCTTGCTCGGTTTGGCGGCACCCACACGTGGCAGTGCACTGATCTTCGGTCGGCCGTACGAGCAGCTGGACGAACCGGCACGTCGCGTCGGTGCTGTGCTCGAGGCGACCGACTTCCATCCGGGTCGCTCCGGTCGCGACCATCTGCGTACGCTCAGCCGCGCCGTCGCGCTCCCGGACGCGCGCGTCGATGAGGTCCTCGCATTGGTCGAGTTGACCGGCGCGGCGAACCGGCGCGTGAAGGGCTACTCGCTCGGAATGCGCCAGCGCCTCGGACTCGCGGCGGCGCTGCTCGGCGACCCCGAACTCTTGGTGCTCGATGAGCCGGCGAACGGACTCGACCCTGAGGGGGTTCGCTGGCTGCGCGACTTCCTGCGCGCCTTCTCGGCCAACGGACGCTCGGTGCTCGTCTCCAGCCACGTCCTGGCGGAGGTGGCCCAGACGGTCGACCAGGTCATCATCATCAGCCACGGTCGGCTCGTCGTCGAGTCATCACTCGACCAACTCACCGCCCGCGTCGGCGGCGCCGTGCGCGTGCGCAGTCCCGACCTCCCCGGGCTCGCCGCGGCGCTGGAGCGACAGGACGTCCCGACGACGCTGACCAACGACCATGCGTTGCTCGCCCACGGGACCACGAGCGAGCGAGTCGGCGACATCGCGTTCGCCGCCGGAATCCCAGTGCATGAGCTGATCGCCGAATCCTCGTCGCTCGAAGAGGTCTTCCTCAATCTGACCGCAGAGTCCTCGCCGTGATGGCGCAGCTCCAGGCAGAGCTCCTGAAGATCCGCTCGACCCGCACGACGGTCGGACTCCTGCTCGGCATGGTCGGCCTGGTGCTGTTGACCGTGCTCCTGACCGGGCTCCTGAGCACTGCCGCAACCCTCACGGACAAGCAGAACCAGCTCGGTCTGCTCGGCGACGGCAGCCTCGCCGGCATCTTCGCGGCGCTCGCGGGGATCTTGCTCGTCACGAGCGAATACCGCTTCGGCACGATCCGACCCACGTTCCTGTTCACCCCCCGACGCGGGCGGGTGATTGGCGCCAAGGTCGCCGCCGGCGTCCTGGCGGGGCTCGCATTCGGGATCCTCGGCGAGGGGCTCGGATTCGGCATCGGGTACATCATCCTCAACGGCCGCGGCATCCCGATCGCACTCGGTGGCGGCGACTTCACGGTCCTGCTGGTCGGCGCGCTCGTCGGGGTCGCCCTCTGGGGGGCGATCGGTGTCGGACTCGGGGCGATCCTGCAGAATCAAATCGCGGCCGTGATCACCTTGCTCGCCTGGGGGTTCGTGGCCGAGAATCTACTGTTCGCGTTCGTGCCGTCGGTCGGCCGGTTCGGCCCCGTGCACGCCGGGAACGCCATGGTCGGGGCCACGACGCGCCACCTGCTGGCGCCCGGCGCGGGCGGTGCGATCCTGATCGCCTGGGCCGCCGTGCTGTGCGGTGCTGGGCTCGCGCTAAGTGCGCGGCGGGATGTCAACTAGGCGCCGGCAGCTCGACCGCGCACGCCCCACCCGGCGAGCGAGCCGACGACGTCGGACCGTGCGGTGCGCGCGGCGCTCATCGGCATGCCGTGCCGGACTGGTGCCCCTCCCAACTCGCGGGGCACCGCGAGATCGTTGAGCTGACGGCACGGCGGCACGCCGGCGCACGGGAGCTCGACCTCCGACCCCAGACAGACGCCCGGGTTTGGCTCTTGCCGCACCGGGAACGACGCCAGCACCCATCGGCCGCTCCGACGGAAGGGTACGGGGATGTTCCGACGCCGGCGAGTACGCACCGCCCACACCGGGTTTGACGTCTGGGATCCCACATCCAGTGCCCCGGTCGGACGCCTCGAGGAGCTCAGAGACGGCTGGCTGCTGCTCGCCGGCTCCGCGGCCGACGCCGAGCCGATCGGCTATCTGCCGGCAGGTGCGGTCCAGTTCGTTGACGTCAACGCCCGGCGAATCGTGTTGCGTCCCGGCGTGGACACGAGTCATGTCCTCGATCCGAACGTCCCGCTCGAGTCGCGCGCCGAGCGCGTTGTCGACGTCGTGGCCAACTTCGGACTGTCCGGCTTCTGCTCCCCCGAGGAGGGCACCTTCCTCGACCCCCGCTGATCACGATCGGTGGCCGCGCGCGCGCCGCTCAGGTCGGCAGCGTGACCGTATAGGTCTCTCGCTTGCCGTTGACCGAGTACCTGATGGTGGCCAGGCGGTAGAGCGGACCGAACGGCGCCACGATCATGTACCGGTCGAGCAGCACCGACATGGCGTGCGAGTGCAGGTGACCGTCAAAGCAGGCCGGCTTGCAGTCGTTGATCACCAGCATCCCGTGCCCGACCGCGGTGTGGGCCCACCTGGTCCAGGTCACGCCCTTCCAGTAGGCGTTCGTGTCGGCGCAGGCCAACAGGTAATAGGCCGGCTTGACGGCAGCGGCCCCGGTACAGGTCACGACGACCGGGGTCCGGCGCACCGCCGGTTGCGTCACCCACCGGTGCAAGACGCCCGAGGATTCGGCGCCGTTCATGGCGCGGGCCAAGATCTCGAACCGGCGCGTCGCAAACGTCAGGTTCGCACCCACCCGCACGAAGTCGGACGCCGTGCCCGTCCCACAGCCGAGCGTCGTCGGAAGGCCTTTGATCGCCGGACTCGACGCGACGACGCAGAGGGTCGCATGCGCGGCGGTGACCGACACGTCCACGCGACCGCCCGTGGCGGGGAGGGACCCGGGGCGTACCGACAGCGAGGTCAGCACCGGCGATGCGGCGTTGGTGGCGACGGCGATGCCGCCGCCGATGCCAATGACCGCGAGCCCGGCCGCGGCGAGCACCAACGTGCCGCGTCGTGGCGCGCGCAACATTCGCGTGGCCCGCTGAGACATGGGCGGAACTCCTTGCGTCTGGCGTTCGTGTGCCGGACCCTAGACCTCCGGATAGGTAGCGTCCACTCGGAATCGCCCCCGGGTCCGGCAGGGCCCGCGGGGGTCGCCGCGGGGCGCGATCGCGGTACCGTCGACGCGCCGGGCCGCACGTCCCGGCGCCCGCCGCCACCGACGGCCGCGGGGCGGCAGACCGGCCCGCGTTTGCCTGTGGCGGCCGGACGGCGACACTATGTGTCGATGATCGACACCGATCGCGAGCAGCGCAGCGCCCCGGACGAGTCCGGCGCCGGCCCCCCGGTGCGGCCCATGCTTGCGCGCTGGTGGCTTGCGGCGCTGGTCCTGGTGGCCGGTGCCGCGTCGCTGTCGACCGAGATGACCGGTGCGCGACTGCTGGCGCCCTACTTCGGGGCCTCCGATCTGGTGTGGTCGAATGTGATCGGCCTGATCCTCCTGTCGCTCGCGGTCGGGTACTGGATCGGGGGCCGGATGGCCGACCGCTTCCCCACCTACCGGGCGCTGGCCACCGTGGTCCTCGTGGCCGCGCTCGCACTGGCCGCGATTCCGTTCGCGGCCCGGCCGCTGTTTCTCGCCTCGGCCAACGCCTTCGCCAACGTGTCGGCCGGGGCGTTCATCGCGAGCTTCTTCGGGGCGCTGGCGATGTTCATCATCCCCGTCACCGCGCTCGGCGCGGTCGCACCGTGGTCGGTCCGACTCAGCGTCGAGTCCGTCGGCCAGACCGGATCGGTCGCCGGTCGCCTCTACGCGCTGTCGACGGTCGGCGCGATCATCGGGACGTTTCTGCCGGTGCTCGTGCTGATCCCGCTGATCGGCACCCGCCGCACGCTGCTGTGTACGGCGCTGGTGCTGGCGCTCACTGCCGCGCCCGCACTCGACCGCCGCCTGCTGTGGGCGCCGCTCGTGGCCCTTGCCCTCCTCGTCGTCCCGCTCGGGCCGATCAAGCCCGCGGGGTCGGGCGAGCGCCTGCTGTTCGAGGGCGAGTCGCCGTACCAGTTCGTCCAGGTCGTCCAGGAGTCCAACGGCGACCGCGTCCTGCACCTCAATGAGGGCTGGGCGGCCCACTCACTGCTGCCGGGGCGCGGCATTCTCACCAGCAACTACTGGGACGCGTTCACCGCGCTCCCCTCGGTCGCCGGCGGCGCGTCGGGACGTCTCCTCGTGCTCGGCAACGCGGGCGGCACGGTCTCCACGCTCTACGCGCGGATCTGGCCCCGCGAACGCATTGACGGGGTCGAGATCGACCCGCTGGTCACATCGGCGGGACGTCGCTACCTGGGCATGTCCAACCCGCGCCTGCAGGTCTACACCGCCGACGCGCGGTTCTGGCTGGAGGGGAACCGACCGCGCTACGACGCGATCGCGATCGACGCGTACACGCAACCGTACATCCCGTTCTACCTCGCCACGCGCGAGTTCTTCGGGCTGGTCGCGGCGCATCTCGCCGCCGACGGGGTGGCCGCGATCAACGTCGGCACCCCGCCGGACCAGACCGCGCTCGTCGGTCGCATCGCGACGACGATGCGCTCGGTATTCCCGACCGTCTTGGCGGCCCGGTACACCAGCTTCAACTCGATCGTGCTGGGCTTCACGCGCGCCACCGACCCCGCCGAGGTGCGACGGGCGCTCGCCGGGACGCGCGGCCCGGCGCGCGTCCCGGCGCTGCGGCTGGCACGCGAGCTCACGCCGGTCGCGGCCGGCGGGACGCCCCTCACCGACGATCAGGCGCCCATCGAACTGCTCACCGACCGGGCGCTGCTGGCGTACCTGTCCGAAGGGGCCCCGGGCGCGCGCTGAGCCCGCCGGGCGCCGCGGCGAGCGGCCCGGACCGAACCCGGCACGCCTCGACGGATGCCCGTTGAGCGCCGCAAGCGCGACGTTCTAGGATGGCCCATGACCTCCGCGTGGCCATCCCTGCCCACCTACGCCGACTGGCAGGCCACCTGCGACACGCTGCACGCGCACACGCAGGTCCTCGGGAAACTGTCGGTCGCGCTCGCCCCGCCGGAACCTCAGCTCCAGCACGCGGCGCTGCGGCTGACCGCGCGCGGTTGGGAGACCCCGCTGCTGCCGGTGCCGGACGGCTCAGGCGCGATCGTCGTCGCGCTCGATCTGCACACCCATGAAGCGGTCGTCGAACACAGCGACGGGCGCGCACGCCAGATCTCGCTGACGCCGCACCGCGCCGTCGGCGAGGTGACGCGGGACATCCTCGAGGCGGTGCGCGCGCTCACCGGCGACGACATCGCGATCAACCCGACCCCGCAGGAGGTCCCCTGGACGGTGCCGCTCGACGCCGACGACGAGCACGCCACCTACGACCCAGGCCAGGTCACCGCGTACTTCGACGCGGCCACGCGCGCGGCGCTGGTGCTGGCGCGTCTGCGTGCGCCGTACCGCGGCCGGGCGACGCCGGTCAATGCCTGGTGGGGCTCGTTCGACATCGCCGTCAGCTTGTTCTCCGGCGCACCCGCCGCGCCGCCGTCCGACGACTTCATCATGCGCAACGCCATGACCGCCCAGGAGGTCGCCTTCGGGTGGTGGCCCGGCGACGGACGCTACGGTGAGCCGGCGTTCTACGCGTACGCCTTCCCGACCCCCCCCGGGTACGTCCCGATCTCGCCCGCACCGGCGCCGGGTCGCTGGGACGCGGGGCTCGGTGAGTACCTTCTGGACTGGACGGAGGTACGTGCCGCGCCGGACCCGGCCGGCGCGTTCATGGACTTCGCGCTCTCGGTCTTCCGGCACGCCTGCGTAGTGTGCGAATGGGACCGCGCGCTCTCGGCCAGCGCCGAGGGCTCGCCGCCGCCGGTCGCCTGATCCCCGGGTCCCCGGTGGCTCAATCGCCGCCCGCGAGCAGGAAGACGAGCTCGTCGGCGTAGCACCAGTACCAGTCCTCGCCAGGTTCGACCGACCGGATGATCGGGTGGCCGGTCGCGTGGAAGTGAGCGGTGGCGTGGCGATTCGGGCTGTTGTCGCAGCAGCCGATCTGCCCGCACTCGGTGCACCGGCGCAGGTGCAGCCAGCGGGAGCCCATGGCGATGCACGCCGGGCATCCTTCGACCCCGGTCCCATCCTCGCGGTGGCGGATCGTGTCCAGGTGCGTGCAGGTGTCCGCCACGGCATGCCCCTCCCTGACGAGGTCGTCTGCGCGCGCCCAGCGCGCCCGGAGACGATCTTGACGGGCCCCGGGGCGCGCGGTCAACCGGGTTCGCCGCCTGCCGGATGGTGGTCCGCCGCCGCGCGCGGGGGCACCGGCGGGGACCGCGGGCCCGGAACTAGCAACCCCCGGGCCGTCCTGCGCCCGGGGGTCGAGTGGATTCAGTATCGGCGGCCCCGCGGCGTTCCTGAAGCGCCGAGCAGACGGCGACCCGGGTCATCACCCGAGATGCCGCGCAACTGCGGCCGAGTCGTCGCTACGCGTCGTCGCCGAAGTTCTCGAGCGCCCATTCGCGCGCGCCCTGCACGATCTCATGCGGGAGCCGCCCGAAGTCGATGAGCTCGCCGTTGGCGTTGCGGACCGCCTCGGCGACCTTGCGCGCCCAGACGTTCTCCCAGACCAACAGCACGGCCGACGAGCCCGGCTCGAGCTCCTCACCGGTCGCCAGCAGATCCTCCTCGCTGAAGAGCCCGCTGACCTGGAACCCAGCGCGATCGAATGCCGCCGCCACGTCCGGGTCAAGCTCGGCCAGCTCCACGCCGATCACATCGCCCTCCAGCGTCTTCTGCACGAACACGGTGTCGATGATGCGGACGGTCCCCGCCGCCACCAACTCCGCAAGCGCCGGCGCAATCTCGCCCGTGAACTCACTTCCCGGGAACGCGATGATCGCGAAGTCGACTGGTCCGATCTCTTCCATAGCTTCTCCTGGGTTCGGCGGCCGGCACATGAAGGCGCGGATTGAAAACGCACACCGCACTCCCGATCCGTGGCCGGCCGCGCGGTCTGGTCAGAGACTAGCCGACCGTCGCCCGCCCGAAGTGCCGGGCGGCCGCCCTATCACGCGCCTGTTGCGGCCGACCCCGTGCGCACGCACAGGACCTCGTCGAAGCTCGCCGTCGGCAGGCCGGATGCGGCATCGACCGCACGGTCGAAGGCCTCGGTGCGGAGCACGACGGGCCCGCGGAGCTGTGTCGGGCCGGCCAGGCGCACGTAGCGGCTCCCGGCGGCGGTCCGCCGGATCTCCGGCGGGGCGGGGGTGCGGCCCGCGAGGGCGTCGGCATCGTTGACGTTGATGCCGACCTGTCCGATCTCCGGCTCGGCGGCGAAGACCTCAAGGGCGCGACCGACGTAGCGTTCCGGGGCAAAGAACTCCCAACCTGCGGGAATTCGCAGCCAGTAGGGCTCCGTGAACTCGACGCGCACCAGGGACGTCGAGCCGCCCGCCAACTCCACGAAGGGGTACTGCGCGGCAAGCCAGGCCCGGTCGCCGTCGTTCAAGCCGGTATCGATCGCGACGAAGCGATCGACGCGCCGCACGTCCACACAGCAGCGCAGGATCGAGTTGAGCGCCCGTGCGAACAGCGCGCGGTCCGCGCCCGTCTCGATGGTGAGCGTCACCCCGGCGGGGTCGGCGGCGTCGGACACCGCCTCGCGGCGTCCGAGACCCAGTGTCCGCACCAGGACCTCGGGATACGTGGTGGCCGCATCGAGCAGCGCCGGGACCGCGAAATCCCGGTTCTCGGCGACGCGCTCGCGCTCGTCGTCGGGCAGGTCGGGATTGGCAAGCGCCAGCCGGCAGAGGGCGAAGCTCTCCATCGGCTTGCCGATCCAGAAGGCGCAGATGGCCTGCTCGTCGCGCGCCCGCCAGGCATAGACGTCGGCGCCGACGAACAGCGCATCGTCAGCGGGCAACGCGATGCTCGCGGCGCGCTCGGCGAAGAGGTACCCGAGCTGGTAGCGCCCCTCGATGCGGTACTGGCGGGCGAGGCCGTGCAGCGGCTCGGCACGCACCGGCCGGTGCTCCCAGGCACGTAGGAAGGCATCCTGGACCTCGGGCCACGACGCGCCGAGCAACACCTGGCATTCGCCGCAGCGAAACAGCGAGTAGTAAACCTCTTCGTCCCACCCACCCATCTCGGCCCGGCGCCGGTACCACTCGAGCGCGTTCTCAGGATCACCGGCGTCGTAGTAGCTCTGGGCCAGGTAGAAGACCGAGCGCGCGTCGTCGGGATTGCGCGCGACCTCGGCCAGCAGCAGGTCGCGATCGCGCTCGTACTTCTTGGGGTCCAGGTTGCGCCCGCCCAGCCGTCGGGAGTCGATGTAGTAGTCGCCCTCCAGGCGTGCATCGGTGGCCGGCGCGTCGCAGACCGCGTACTCGTGGACGACACCTTCATACCGCCACGGCAGCCCGCTGCGAAAGACCTGCTTGCGCCAGTAGCTGAAGTCGGACCCGTACCGCAGCGCGTAGCAGTCGGCCGTCAGGCCGCGGAAATCCAGCGTGCCCACGACCATGTCGTCGGCATCCATGACCCAGATGTAGTCGCCGTGGCCGCGCGCCAGCTCCAGCGCCTCGGTGCGGTTATGCCCGAAGTTGCGCCACTCGCGTTCATGCAACTCGCCCGGGATTCCGAGCGCGCGCATGTGTGCGCGGATCGTCTCCTGGGTCCCGTCGTCGGACCCGGTGTCGACGATCACCCACGAGGAGACGTAGGGCGACACGGCGTCGAGGACCTCGTGCACGATGTGCGCCTCGTTGCGGACGATCATGTTCAGGCAAATCAACGGGCCCTCGGGCATGGGCCGGATGCTACCCGGTGGTTCGCCCGCACTGCGAACCGTTCGGACGTCCGGTGCGGCCACCTATCGTTATGACGTGCCATCGCGCACGCGGCTGGGAGGGCCCCCTGGACAGCGCCATCACGATTCGCGGACTGCGCAAGACCTTCGGCCAGACGGTCGCCCTCGACCAACTCGACCTTGAGGTCACCACCGGCGAAGTCCACGGGTTCGTGGGGCCAAACGGCTCGGGCAAGTCAACCACGATCCGCGTCCTGTTGGGCCTGCTGCGCGCCGACGCCGGTGAGGCCGTGCTCCTGGGCGGTGATCCGTGGCGCGATACGGTGGCCCTGCATCGCCGCCTCGCGTACGTCCCTGGTGAGGTCAGCCTCTGGCCACAGCTGAGCGGCGGTGAGGCCATCGACCTGCTCGGACGCCTGCGGGGCGGCTTTGACCGGGCCCGCAAGGCGGAGCTGCTGGAGCGGTTCGAGCTCGACCCGACCAAGACCGGCCGCAGCTACTCGAAGGGCAACCGGCAAAAGGTCGCGCTGGTTGCGGCGCTGGTGTCCGACGTCGAGCTCCTGATCCTCGATGAGCCCACCTCGGGGCTGGACCCGCTGATGGAGTCGGTCTTTCAGCAGTGCATCGAGGAGGCCAACGCGGACGGGCGAACCGTGCTCCTGTCGAGCCACATCCTGTCCGAGGTCGAGGCGCTGTGTGACCGCGTCAGCATCCTGCGGCTGGGTCGCGTGGTGCAGCGCGGCACCCTCGAGGACTTGCGCCGCGTGACGCGCACGAACGTCGTGGCGACGCTCGAGCGCATGCCGGCGGACCTCGGCCAGTGGCCGGGCATCCACGATCCGCTCGTGCACGACAAGCGGCTGCGCTGCGACGTGGAGACGCCGGCGTTGACCGAGTTCATGGGCCGCCTGACCGCGTGCGGGATCGTGTCGCTCGTGACCCAGCCGCCAACCCTCGAAGAGCTCTTCCTGCGCGAGTACTCGGACGACCGGTCGTGAGCGATCCCCTGACCGGGTTCGGGATCCTCGTGCGCCACGCGCTGCGGCTCGATCGCCTGCGCCTGGTGGTGTGGGTCGTCGGCATCACCTTCATCCCGATCGTGACCTACGCGAGCTACGCCTCGCTGTACCCGACGCTCGCCGACCGGATCTCGCTCTCGACCGCACTGCAGTCGAACCCGTCGTTCTCGCTGCTGCTCGGACCCGCCACCAACCTCGGCGACGCCGGCGGCTACACCGCGTGGCGGACGATCGGCATCTGCGCGATCTTCGTCGCGGTGATGAGCATCCTGACCGTCGTGCGCCACACACGCACCGACGAGGAGACTGGGCGGACCGAGTTGCTGGCGGCCGGGTGCGTCGGTCGGTTCGCCTTCCTCGCGGCAGGCGTCACGACGGCGGTCATCGCGTGCGCACTCACCGGGGCGGCGATCACCATCGGGCTGATCGCCGCGGGCGGGAACGTCGAGGGGGCCCTGGCCTATGGCCTGGCCACGACGCTCGCCGGCGTGCTGTTCGCGGGGGTGGCGGCCATCGCCGCGCAGGTCGGGAGCTTCGGCCGCACGGCGATCAGCATGTCGGTCGGGGTGTTGGCGGCCGCCTACCTGATCCGCGCCTGGGGTGACGCATCGACCTACCACTGGATCACCTGGCTGTCGCCGCTGGGCTGGACGGAGAAGATCTCGGCGTTCGCCGACAACCGGTGGTGGACGCTGATCCTGTCGCTGCTGGCGGCGGTCGTGCTCGTTGCCATCGCCGTCAGCCTGGTGGCACGGCGCGATTTCGGCCGCGGCCTGGTCGCCGCCCACCACGGTCCCGCCGATGCCGCCGGCTCGCTGTCCGGGCCGTTCGGGTTGGCCTGGCGCCTGCACCGCGCGCGCCTGGCCGGATGGGCCGTGGGCCTGGCGGCGTACGGGGCGCTGGTCGGGTCGGTCGCCCAGTCGATCGCCTCGGTGATCTCCCACAGCGCGATCGGGCAGCGGTTCCTCGGCAGCGGGCACAACTTCGTCGACCTCTACCTGGCCGAGATCATCAATCTCATGGGCATCGTCGGCGCGGTGTACGGCATCCAGGCCCTGCTGACCGCCCGTGCCGAGGAGTCCGAAGGGCGTCTGGAGTTGTTGCTCTCGACGCCGCTGACCCGGCAACGCTGGTTCTCGAGCCACGTATTCTTCGCACTCGCCGGATCGGCGATCCTCGTGATCCTGGGCGGCCTCGGCGCGGGGGTGACGGCGGTCCTGGATGGGGCCCCCACCACGATCGGCGCCGCGGTCGCCGGCGCGCTCGCGCAGGTCCCGGCCGTTTGGCTCGTGGTGGCGTTGACGGCCGTGCTGGTCGGCGCGGTCCCGCGGCTGAGCGTGGTGGGTTGGTCGATCGTCGCGGCGATGTTCGTGCTCAGTTTCTTCGGACCCCTGCTCAAACTGCCGCGGGCGGTGCTTGACCTATCGGCGTTCACCCACGTCCCGCGCCTGCCGGGCGGGAGCGTCGACGCCGTGCCGCTCGTCGTCTTGGGTGTCCTGACCGTCGCGCTGCTTGCGATGGCGATGGTCGCGTTCCGGCGACGCTCCGTCGTCGTCTAGCGCCCCGCGCGCCGCACGCCGACTAGTGCCCGCGGTCGTCCTGGGACTCGCGCAGCGCACGCACCTCTGCCACGCGCGCGTCGATGCGCTCGCTCAGCGAGGCGATCGCCTCGCCCGCCTCGCCGCTGAAATTGCGGCGGCGGGCCTGCTCGATGAACAGGTTGGTGATCGCGGCGGTGGTCACCGTGAGGAACGCGATGACGGTGATCATGACTACCACGCCGACGACCCGTCCCAACGGCGACCCGGGCACGACGTCGCCGTAGCCGACGGTGGTCACCGTCTGCACCGCCCACCACAACCCCTCACCCAGACTGTGGATGTCCTTCGGATCGGTCAACCGGATCAGCAGGCCGGCGGCGACCGTCAGGGTGGCCGTGACGATGGTCAGCAGCAGCCATGCGACCTTGAACGGCTCAATGGTGAGCCGTTCAAACCACACCTGGATGCCGCGGAGCGAGCTGCGTTTGTCAGGCATCGATGCCCATCGCCGGCACCGCAATGTTGTCGAGCCGAGCCTCACGCGAGCTGATCAGCACCGACAGCAGGATCGCACCGACGAGCATCAACACCGCGGCGGCAATGAACGCGGCCCGATAGCCGCTGACCGCCGCCGTGGCCGCCTCGAGCGGGGTCGGCGCGTGCCCGAGGCCGGCCAGGTGCGAGGTGACCTGGTGGGCCGCGAGCGTGGACAGCACGGCCAGCCCGAGCGAACCGCCGACCTGCTGCGAGGCGTTCAGCAGCCCCGAGGCGAGTCCGGCATCCTCGGCGTCGGACCCGTAGGTCGCCAGCATCGTCAGCGGCATGAACGTCAGGCCGAGTCCGAGTCCCATCACCACGAGCCCCGGCAGGACCTCGGTCCAGTAGCTGCCGCCGACGGAGATCATCGTCATCAGCGCGAGACCCGCGGCCGCGATGAGCATGCCGATGACGCCGGTCAGCTTGATGCCGAGCGGGCCGACCAGTCGTTGCGCGGCGTTGGCCGAGATGATGATCGCCGCCGTCAGGGGCAGAAAGCCCAGACCGGCGCGCAGCGGGCTGAACCCCAGGACTTCCTGGACGTAGAGCGATGCGAAAAAGAACACCGAGAACATGCCGCCGGCGACGATCAGCATGGTGATGTCGGCGGCGCGCAGCGTGCGCGTCCTGAAGATGCTCAGGCGCACCAGCGGGTTCGCCACCCGCGCCTCGATCAGCACGAAGACGACCAGCAACGCCAGTCCGGCCGCGATGAACCCGACCGTGCGCACGGCGAACCAGCCGTACTGGTTGGCACCGACGATGCCGTAGACGATGGACATGAGGCCCGCGGTGGCCGTCACCGCGCCCCAAATGTCGAATCCGCGCATGCCCTGAATCCGCTCGGGCGCCATCGCCGGCAGGAACCGCCAGGCCGCCGCGACCACGCCGATGCCGACGGGAATATTGATGAGGAAGTTCCAGCGCCAGGACAGATACTCTGTCAGCGCGCCGCCGAGGACCAACCCGATCGAGGCACCGCCGACGGCGATCGCCGCCCAGACCGCGAGCGCCTTGGCCCGCTGGCGGCCGTCGGTGAACGTCGTCGTCACGATCGACAACGCGATCGGCGAAATGAAGGCCGCGCCGAAGCCCTGCACCGCGCGGAAGAAGATGAGCATGCCGGCCGAGGTCCCGATGGCGTTCATCAACGAGGCGAACGTGAACAGCGACACACCCAGCAGAAACAGCCGCTTGCGCCCGAACAGGTCGCCGGCCCGTCCGCCCAACAGCAGGAATCCGCCCAGCACGAGCGTGTAGGCGTTGACGACCCACTGGAGGTTGTCGACGGTGAAGTGCAGGTTGCGCTGAATCGCCGGCAGGGCGACGTTCACGATCGTCGAGTCGAGCACGACCATGAACTGCGCCATGCACACGAGCACCAAGACCAACCACGGGTTGACGGCTGGCCCGGCGGGCGGGGCCTCGGTCGCAACAGCCGCGGAATCGCTCACGATCTCCTCACGTCACACGGGGGTGGCACGCCGGGGTCGACGCGTGCGAGGAGGACCGTCAGGCGCGGTGCACGCTGCGCTCAGCCCCGGGTGCGCGGGCGGCGGACGTCGCGGCACTTGGACGAACGATCGATTCCGGCTGCGTCGCGACTCACTGTACCGCAGCGGGTGTTTCCCCCGCCGCTCGGGGCGTTGCCGATCCGTGGCGACCCCGAGCAGTCGGTGGAACAGGAGACCCATGATTGGACTCACCGACTACTTCGGCGAACGGCGGCCAAACTTGAGCCCGCGGGCGAACGACCCCGACGCAGGCCGGACGTCCCCGATCAGCCCGGGCCCGGCGGCGCATCGCCGTCGGCTATGCGTCCGCGCGCAGCCGGCTGAGCGCCTGATCGGCACCGGCCTCACCGCGATCGTGCGCGCGCCGGTACGCCGCCCGCGCCCCGGCGCGGTCGCCCTGGGCCTCGAGCATCAATCCGAGGTTGAACGCGCCCCCGCCATGGCCGCGCTCGTCGGCCCGTACGAAGGCCGCCTGGGCCGCGTCGAAGTCGCCCCGCTCATACAGCGCGACGCCGAGGTTGGCGGCGGCGGCGCCATGGCCGAGCGCATCTGCCTGCGCGAAGGCCTGCTCGGCCCCCTCGGCGTCGCCGCGGGCCTCGCGGATCAGGCCGAGGTGGAACGCGCCGTTGCTGTCGCCACGCTCGGCGCCACGCAGGTAGGCGATCTCGGCGGCGGCGATGTCCTGGCGCTCGTGGAGGGCGATGAGCCCCAGGTGCGTGGCCGCGCCGGGATGCCCCTTGGCGTCAGCCGTCACCCAGAGGGCCTCGGCGCCGGCGACATCGCCATCCTCGTAGAGCAGCACGAGGCCGCGCTGGAACAGTTCCTCGGCGTCGTTGGGGCCCCTGGGACCGGGGATCGGGTCTGCGGGGGTCGGATCGCTCAACGGTCGTCGTCCTCAAGGGTCGCGGTGTGCCCGACCTGGGTCGCGGCTAGCCCGAGACTACCGATCAGGGGCGGCACCTCACCACCGCCCCCGCCGGCGCCAGACACCGGCGCCGGCGATGTTGCAACGGCCTGCGGCGGCTGCCGATGGCCATCGGCAGCCGCCACGCGTATCGTACGGCTAATGACCACGCGGATCCTTCACCTCACGCAGGTGACCAAGGTCCCCCTGCTCGATCGCACCGGCGAACGGCTCGGCCGCGTCGAGGACGTCCTGGTTCGCATCTCCGACGGCGCGTACGCCCCGATGGTGGGGATCACGGCCCGTGTCAGCGGACGCGACGTGTTCCTGCCGGCCGAGCTCATCGCGGCCGTCGAACCGGGGCGGATGCGACTCGTACGGGAGAAGTTCGACATGCGCCGCTTCGAGCGGCGACCCGGCGAGGTGCTGCTGCGTAAGGACGTGCTCGGGCGCCGCCTGATCAACCTCAAGGGTGCCCGTCTGGTGCGCGCGAACGAGATCGAGCTCGCCCAGATCGGCAACACCTGGTGCGTCGTGGGCATCGACAGCTCCTTCGGGGCGCTGCTGCGCCGACTGCTGCCGCGCTCGCGCCGCCACCCCCCAAACCGCCCGTTCCTGGACTGGACGAGCGTGCGTCCGTTCCTCAGCCACGTGCCCGGCGCCGGTGACGGCCTGCCGGCCACCGAGCTGACTCGCCTGCATCCGGCGCAGCTCGCCGACCTGGTCGAGGCCGCATCCCACGAGGAGGGCCAGGAGATCATCGACGCAGTCCGCCACGACTCGGAGCTCGAGGCGGACGTGTTCGAGGAGATGGATGTCGAGCACCAGTTGGAGTTCCTCGAGGATCGCTCCGATGCGGACACGGCGAACCTGATCGCCCGGATGGCACCCGACGACGCGGCCGACCTGATCATGGAACTCGACCAGGACCGCCGGCTGCCGGTGCTGGAGCTGCTGCCGGTGACCCATCAGCGCAAGGTACGCACCCTGCTCGGCTTCCACCCGTCGACGGCCGGCGGGATGATGGGCCTGGACTTCCTGTGCCTGGACGGGCGCACGGCAGTCGCGGCGGCCCGGGCCGCCGTGCGCGACTCCGACCTGTCGCCCGAGGCGCTTGCCGCGATCTTCACCCACGACGGGGAGGGGCATCTGAGCGGTGCCGTGCGGCTGGTCCTGCTGCTGCGCGCCGACGACGACACGTTGCTGTCGGAGATCGCCGAGGCATCCCCGCACCTGTCGACCGACCGCGAGCTCGCAGACATCGCCGTGGTGATGTCCGACTACAACTTGACGATCGTCCCGGTCGTCGACCACGAGGACCGCGTGCTGGGGGTCATCACCGTCGACGACCTGCTTGAAACACTTATCCCCGACGAGTGGAAATGGCGCGCCGAAGCGAATACCGAAGGTTGACCGACCCGACCCGCGTGGTACCGTCTTTGAGCGCCCGTGCCGGGCGCGCACACCCGACCCTGGCAACGAAGTGACGGATACCGACACACCCCACAGTACCGAGCGTCCGCGCCGTGCCGGGTTCCCGGAGGTCGCACCGAGCGCGTAACGCGCCCGCGGCTCCCCCCGGTTAATACGGCTTCCGCGGACGTACCTGCCCGCGTTCGACTGCTGTACTTCCGGGAGGTCCGCGATGAGCGATCAGACTCAGCGTGCACCAGACGGCGCGCCCGTTACGACGCCGGCTGTCCTGGATTCGGCGCACGTCGGGGACATCAAGGGCGCGTTCGGCACGATCGGCCAGCACGAGCACGGGCGCAGTGGGCTGCGCGGACGCATGCTGGCGATGCTCGCGGTGCTGGGCCCCGGGATCATCGTCATGGTCGGCGACAACGACGCGGGCGGCGTCGCGACCTACAGCCAGGCGGGCCAGGACTACGGCACGAGCCTGCTGTGGGTGCTGGTGCTGCTGATCCCGGTGCTGATCGTCAACCAGGAGATGGTCATCCGGCTCGGCGCGGTGACCGGCGTCGGCCACGGCAAGCTGATCTTCGAGCGCTTCGGGAAGTTCTGGGGGGCCTTTTCGGTCTTCGACCTGTTCATCCTCAACTTCCTGACGATCGTGACCGAGTTCATCGGGGTCGACCTGGCGCTCGGGTACTTCGGGGTCAGCCGCTACGTCTCGGTGCCGATCGCCGCCCTATTGCTGATCGCGGTCACCGCGAGCGGGAGCTTCCGTCGCTGGGAGCGGTTCATGTTCATGTTTGTGTTCGCCAACCTGCTGGTGATCCCACTGCTGATCCTGAGCCACCCGTCGGGCGGCTCGGTGGTGCACCACACCGTGGCGCCGAGCATCGCGGGCGGGGCGAACTCAACCTCGGTCCTGCTGATCATCGCCATTGTCGGCACGACGGTCGCGCCCTGGCAGCTGTTCTTCCAGCAGTCGAACATCATCGACAAGCGCATCACCACCCGCTGGATCAACTACGAGCGCCTTGACACCGTCCTCGGGTCGTTCATCACCGTGCTCGGCGCGGGTGCCCTGGTCGCGATCTGCGCGGCGGCCTTCGCCGGCACGCCGCTGGCGGGAAATTTCACCGATGCGGGCGGCGTCGCCGCGGGGCTGCGCACCTACGTCGGCAGCGGCGCGGGGGCGATGTACGCCATCATCCTGCTCAACGCATCGCTGATCGGCGCCGCCGCGGTGACGCTCGCGACCTCGTACGCGGTCGGCGACACCTTCGGGATCCGACACTCGCTGCACCGCGGGATGCGCGACGCCAAGGGGTTCTACGCGTCGTTCATCGTCATGGTCGCCCTGGCCGCGGGCATCGTGCTGATCCCAGGCGCGCCGCTCGGTGTCATCACGACGGCCGTCCAGGCCCTGGCGGGCGTGCTTCTGCCGAGCGCCAGCGTGTTCCTGCTGATCCTCTGCAACGACCGCGACGTCCTCGGACCGTGGGTGAATCGCGCGTGGCTGAACGCGCTGGCAATCGTCATCCTCGGCGTGTTGCTGATGCTCTCGAGCATCCTGATCGTCACGACCCTGTTCCCGGACGTCGACGTCCCGCGCCTGACCTTGGAGTTGGCGATCGTGCTCTCCATCGGCCTGATCGGGTTCGCGATCGCGATCGTCGTCAGCCAGCGCCGCCTGGACGGGGCCACCCCGGGGGTCCGCAGCCGCCGCGTGAGTCGTGGACGATGCCCCAGAGCGCACTGCTCGGACGACCCACGCTGACGCTGCCGGTGCGGCTGGCCATGTGGGTGCTGCGCGTGTACCTGATCGTCGCCGTGCTGCTGCTGATCATCAAGGCGGTCGAGCTCGGCACGAAGTAGGGCTGGCGCGGCGCGGGATCCGGACCCCGGTCCGCGCGCGCGGCCGCGACCCGCCGCCTGCGCGATCGCGATCGTGGTCAGCCGGCGTCAGTCGGTGGCTGCGACACCCAGCGACCCGAGCGCCCGCGCGAATCACTGATGCTGCCCGGGCGCGCACTGCGCGGACGGCCCACGCTGACGCCGCCGACGCGGCTGGCCTCTGTGGGTACTGCGCTGGTGTCTGATCGTCGCCGCGGCGCGGTCGATGATCACGGCGGTCGCGCGCGCGAACCGGCGCGGGTATCCTCCGCGCAGGGCCGTTGCCCGCCCCGCGCGCGCCGCGGCGCCGCCGGCCACCGAACAGACGAGGCGTCCCGTGAGCAATCGGCACGCATTCGTTCGTACGATCATCGCGCCGCTGCGCGTGCATCCCGGTCGCCGGGTGCGCCTGGACGAGGAGTGGGATCCCTCGGAGACCTTCGGCACGCTGACCAGGGAGTCGGCCGAGGTGCGCCTGGCGGAAGGCGTGGAGCTGCTTGCGGACTACCAGCAACGACTGGCCGCCCAGAACACCTACGCGGTGCTGCTGATCATCCAGGGCATCGACGCCGCCGGCAAAGACGGCACCATCAAGCACGTATGAGCGGGGTCAACCCCCAGGGGGTTGCCGTCCACGCGTTCAAGGTGCCGTCGGCAGAGGATCTGAGCCACGACTACCTCTGGCGCTACCAGCGCCAGCTGCCCGCCCGCGGCCGCATCGGGATCTTCAACCGGTCCCACTACGAGGAGGTCGCGGTGGTTCGCGTGCACCCGGAGCTGCTCGCCAACCAGCAACTGCCCGACGCGCGCCCGGGGAACGATCGTTGGGAGCGCCGCTTCCGGGACTTCAACGCCTGGGAGCGCTACCTCACCAACAACGGCATCCACATCGTCAAGGTCTTCCTGCACATCTCCCGCGACGAGCAGCGCAAGCGCCTACTTGCACGGATCGACGACCCGACGCGCAACTGGAAGTTCTCGCCCTCCGACCTCACCGAGCGCGAGCACTGGGGCGACTACCAGCATGCCTTCTCGGAGATGCTCAGCAACACCAGCACCGAGTGGGCGCCCTGGCATATCGTGCCGGCCAATCACAAGTGGTTCGCCCGCACGGCGACGGCGGCCATCCTGGTCAATGCGCTCCACGCCATCGACCCGCAGTACCCGCAGCTCGATGCCGCCGCGCGCGCGCTGATGGCCGACGCGCGGCGCGAGCTGGCGGACGGCGCCTAGGCTGCCCGCCAACCCAACGGCTCCCGTTACAGTAAGGGGCCGGTACTCCCGCTGCTTCCGCCACCGGGGGGGCCGCCGGTCGCACCGGTCGGGCCCGTGTTGCCGGACGATCCGCCGCAATGGTGGTCCGAGCCCGTCGGCCCGTACGACGACAGCAGGCCGCCGCCCGCTCTGCCAGCCTGATTCGCCCCCGTTGCGCCACTGTTGACCGCCACGAGAGCCGTAGGAGTGGTGACCGCCATGCCCGCCGCCTGAACCGCAGGCCATCGCGGCTGGGACGCCGGCGACCCCGAGAACAAGTACCGCGGCCGTGCTCACCCGCACCAGCTGTGCCTTCACCGTTGTTCCCCCTGACACTTGACACCCCCGCGGGCTCCGCCCGCGCGAGGGGTGCATCGGCAGGTTGGCGCGAAAGGTCAACCCCCGACCGGGACGCGACCGTCGCCGCCGCCGGCAACAAGGAAATTGGCCCTGCCAGCGGGAATCCTCCCAGGAACATCCCCATCGCCCGACCGCAAGGAGTCTCGACCCGTGACTACCGCACGCCCCATGCCCGCCTCCGACGACGTGCTGGCCTATGAGTTCGTCGCGGGGTTGCGCCGCCTCTGGTGGGTTCCGCTGATCTTCGGGATCTTCTGGGTCATCTTCTCGTTGGTGGTCTTCCGCTTCGACGTCCACTCGGTCAACGCCGTCGGCATCCTGGTCGGGGTCGTGTTCCTCGTCGCGGGCATCGAAGAACTGCTCACCGCAGGCGCCGTCCGCGGCGGGTGGCGCTGGCTCCACGCGATCATCGGCGTTGCGCTGTTCGTCGGCGCGATCCTGTCGTTTGTCAACCCCGGCGGCACGTTCCTTGCCCTCGCCGAGATCGTCGGCTGGCTACTGCTGATCAAAGGCGTGTTCGACATCGTGCTCGCCCTCTCCAACCGCGACCTGGACGTGTGGTGGGTCCGCCTGGTGCTCGGCTTCATCGAGCTCGCACTGGCATTCCTGGTCTCCGGGGACCTCAACAAGAAGGCGCTGTTCGTGCTGATCTTCGTCGGCGCAACCGCCATGCTTCGCGGTGTTGCGCTGATCCTGACGGCCTTCCAACTCCGCTCGCTCAACCCGTGACCCGCCGCTCGCGGGGCGGCCCGACGGCCGTGCCGCGAGCGCCACACCTCCGTTGACCGGATGATCCGACCATCGATCGAATGCTGGCTCGTCCGGCGCGCACCCGCCGGGGCCCGCGTCCTGCTGCTGCACGCGCCGGACGCACCCGGCAAGCACCCGCCGCTCTGGCAACCGGTCTCCGGCGGGATCGAGCCGGGCGAGGACGCGCGCGCCGCGTGCCGCCGGGAGGTCCGCGAGGAGGCCGGACTGGACCTCCCGCCCGACGCCCTGGTCTGCGTGATCGATCAGATCACGATCGACGCACGTCCGGGCCTGACGCTCGACAAGACCGTGTTCGCCGCGATCGCCCCGGAGGGCGAGATCCGTATCGACGTCCGGGAGCACGATGGCCACGAATGGGTGCCGGCCGACGCGGTCGCGGGCCGGCTGCTGTGGGACAGCCACCGGACCACCTGGGCCCGCGTCGCGCCCGTTATCGCGCAGCTCGCGGCGGCGCCGGCGGACTGAACCGCGACGACGGGCACCAACCGGCGAAGATGCAGGCCTCGCAGTGCGGCGTGCGGGCCGTACACACCTGGCGGCCGTGGTAGATCAACCGCATCGACGTATCGCTCCATTCGCGGCGCGGCCACAGCGCGGCCAAGTCGCGCTCGACGCGCACCGGGTCGGTCGCGTCGGTGAGCCCAAGCCGCCGCGAGAGGCGCAACACGTGCGTATCGACCGCGATCCCGGGCGTCCGGAACCCGTGCCCGATGATCACGTTGGCGGTCTTGCGACCGACCCCCGGCAGGCTCACCAGGTCCTCCATTCGCGAGGGCACCTCGCCGCCGAAGCGCGTGACGACTGCCTGGGCCATCGCGATCAGGTTCCGCGCCTTGGACCGGAAGAACCCGGTCGAGTAGATCAGCCGTTCGATCTCCTGCGGATCGGCGGCCGCCATCGCGGCGGCGTCGGGGACAGCGGCAAACAGCGCGGGCGTGACCTGATTGACCCGGGCGTCAGTGCACTGGGCCGACAGGATGATCGCCACCAGCAGCTGGAATGGCGTGGCGTGGTCGAGCGGCACGTCGATGTCCGGATACGCTGCGCGCAACCCTTCGACGACTGTGCGGGCCCGTCCGCCGGGGGTGCGCGGACGCCGCGCTGCGGTCCCGCTCACGGGGAGTCCGTCATGTCGTCGATGCCAAGCGCCCGGTGCAGACGCTGGGCGAACCGGATGCCGTCGACGACCGCCGCCTGCGCCTCGGCCGGCGTCCGGCGGGGAGCGGCCAGCCAGCCCTCGAGCCAGCGCTGCGCGCGCAGAGGGTCCGCCGCGTCCCCGCCGACCCGGGCGGCGAAGACGTACGTCCGGGCGAACTCGAGCGCCTGCGGCGCCGGATCCGTCGCGGCGACATGGGCCGCCAGGCGGCCCGCGACCGACGCGGGCGAGCTGTCCGGAGTCAGCTCGCGCGCCAGCGCCTGCAGCCCTGCCAGCGCGGCACGATGTGCCGCGACGACCGCGGGATCCGGCTCGGTCACCCCTGGACCTCGTAGCGGACGAACAGGAAGCCGTCGGCCTCCAGCAGGGCGACGACCATGAGCCGGCGAGGCGGTACCAGCAGCGCACCCGGCAGCACCCGCTGGGCGCCGCCGGCCACCAGCAGCGGCGAGATCGCAACGCAGACCTCATCGAGCAGGTCAGCCTGCGCGAGCTGGACAAAGAGCCCCGGGCCGCCCTCGCACAGCACGCTGTCGTGGCCCGCCCGCCCGAGCTCGGCCAGTACCTCCGTCAAGTGCCACGTGGCCCGTGCCCGCGACGATCAGCGGCCCGGCGTCGCGCGCTGCCGCCCGCGCCGACTCGGGTGCATCGGTCGGCACGGCCACGACGGTCGGGACCTCGGCCTCGGTAAACAGCGCGCTGGCCCAGTCGAGATCCAGCGAGCGCGAGATCACCACGATCGGAGCCACCGGCGACTGCCCGCGGGCCGTCCGGGCCTCGCGGACACCGGGCCGCGGCCGCATTGGCCCGTAGTTGTCGGACCGGACCGTCCCGGCGCCGACCATGATGGCATCGGCGATGCCGCGCAGTGCATGGAAGACCTCGCGGTCAGCCGGCCCGGAGAGGCCCCGGGATTCGCCGGACACCGCGGTCGCGCCGTCGACGCTCTCAACGACGTTGATCATGACCCAGGGACGTTCCCCGGGGGAGGTCCGCCTGGCGCCAACAAAGCCCGCGAGCGGTTCCGGCGCATCCGTATCGCCGATCAGGAGCCGGAACTGCGGCGGTTCGGGCGCGCCCTGGTCCGCGCCGGTCATCGCCGGCCGCCCGGGGCGTCGTGCGCGACGTGCAGCTTGGCGAACACCTCGCAGACCTCCTCGGGCGAGTCAAGGATGTGCATCAGGGCAAGGTCCCCGGGTTCGATCATGTCGTCGCCGACCAGCCGCCGGCGCATCCAGCCGATGAGGTCGTTCCAGAAGTCGCTCCCGTAGAGCACCAGTGGGAAGCCGCGCGTCTTGCCGGTCTGGATCAGGGTGAGTGCCTCGAACAGCTCGTCCATCGTCCCAAAGCCGCCGGGGAACACCACGAACCCTTCGGAGTACTTGACGAACATCGTCTTGCGGACGAAGAAGTAGCGGAAGTCGATCTGCAGGTTCACGTACTCGTTGACGTGCTGCTCGTGGGGCAGTTCGATGTTGCAACCAATCGACATGCCGCCGGCCTCGAATGCCCCACGGTTGGCGGCCTCCATGATCCCGGGTCCGCCACCGGTAATCACCCCCAGGCCGGCCTCGGCCAGACCGCGCCCCACCGCCTGCGCGGCGGCGTAGTCCGGATCGTCCGCGCCGACGCGGGCCGATCCGAACACGCTCACGCAATGCCCGACGCGCGCCAGGGCGTCGAAGCCGTCGACGAACTCGCCCAGGATGCGCAGGGCCCGCCAGGGATCGGTGTGGACGAACTCGCTGTCGCGCTCATGCTGCAGCAGGCGCTCGTCGGCAGTGCCGATCTGCTCGGACGCCTTGCCCCGCACGGTCAGGCGACCGCGGCGACCGTTCTTGGACTTGGGGCCAGGATTCGCCATGGTTCCTCCGGGTCAGTTGACGTGGGCGCCCGCACAGTCCATCACATCGACCGACCCGTGCTCCCGGCGATACGCCGCCCTGACCAGCAGAATGCAGACCGATGTCCCGCACCGCGATCTTCCCCAAAGACGAGCAGTTCATGCGGCTGGCATTGCGCGAGGCCGTCGCCGCAGGAGCGCACGGCGACGTGCCGGTGGGGGCGGTCGTGGTGCGTGACGGCGAGGTGATCGGCACCGGCCGCAACGAGCGCGAGCTGCGCGGCGATCCGACCGCGCATGCCGAGCTGCTCGCGCTGCGCGCGGCGGCGCTCACCCTCGGCGGCTGGCGGCTGCCCGGAGCGGTCGTCTACGTGACGCTCGAGCCGTGTCCGATGTGTGCCGGCGCCATCCAGCAGGCGCGGATCGCGCGCACGGTGTTCGGTGCGCCGGACCAGAAGCTCGGTGCGGCCGGGAGCGTCATCAACATCCTCGGCGATCCGCGGCTCTTGCATCGCGTCGAAGTCCAGGGCGGCGTCCTCGCCGCGGAGTCGCTCGCGGTGCTGCAGCGCTTCTTCGACGAGCGGCGCTGACGCCGCTGCGCGAGCCCGCTACGCCGGTGCAGCCCGCACGGCGCCATCGGCGGCGGGTGCGGGCCGGCGGCCAACCAGCGGAGGAGGGGGGATTTGAACCCCCGTCGGACCCTGAAGCCCGAAACGGTTTTCGAGACCGCCGCATTCGACCGCTCTGCCACCCCTCCGCGCGGGACGCTACCATGCCGCCCTCGCAGGCGTGGAGGGCGTCAGCGGACGCCAGACGCGCCGGTCAGGCGCTGCCGAGAAGGATCCCGACGGCCACGATCACGACCCCGCCGAGGGCGACCTGGAGGAACGACGTCCGGAGCGAGACGTACAGGTACCGCTTGCGGATCCACGAGATCACGAGCAGCTCGATGGCCACGACGATGACCGCGACGATCAGCGCGGTGTGGACGTCCTCGATCAGGAACGGGAGCGAGTGCACGCACCCGCCGAGGGTGGTCATGGCTCCGGTCACGATCCCGCGGATGACGCCCGACCCACGCCCGGTCTGCGCTCCGGTATCGGAGAGCCCCTCCGAGAGCCCCATGCTGATGCCCGCCCCGACGGCAGTTGCCAGACCGACGAACAGGGCGGCATGCGAGCCCGCCAGCACGGCGGCGGCGAAGATCGGCGCGAGCGTCGACAGCGTGCCGTCGATTAGTCCGACGAGCCCCGGCTGGATGTACTGCAGCATCCGCTGCTGGTCGTCGAGCTCCCTGAAGTGTGTGCGGATCCCGCCGGTCATGCGCCGACGGTACCAAAGCCGTTCCGCGGCACGGCGCCCCGCACGGGGCCCTCGCGTGCCCGGACGGTCACCGCGCCGCGGCGCTAATATCGGCCCGCTCCACGGGAGAGGTGTCCGAGCGGCCGAAGGAGCGCGACTGGAAATCGCGTAGGTAGGTATTCCCTGCCTCGAGGGTTCAAATCCCTCCCTCTCCGTGCGACGCACGCCACACCTAGCGCCTCCCGGCCACTGCCGGCGGGAGGCGCTAGGTGTGTGTGCTGAATGCGAGCCTGCCACCGCCTCGCGAGTGGAAACAACATAATCATTGTGGTAATTAAGTGATTATCTATTCCGCGGTTCCGCCGGCGGACCTGACATCCACCCGCACCCGCACCCGTTCCGGAGGAGCACATGAGCCGTTCCGAATCGCTTGTCAGCACCGATTGGCTGGCCGAGAACGCTGACACCGCCGACATCCGCATCATCGAGGTGGACGAAGACACCGACGCCTACGGCGTCAGCCACATTCCTGGGTCGATCGCCTGGCACTGGAGCGACGACCTGCATGACCGCCCCCGCCGTGAGCTGATCTCTCAGAACCAGGTGGCCGCCCTCCTGGCGAAGTCCGGAGTGGGCCCCGAGACGACCGTCGTGCTCTACGGCGGCAACAACAATTGGTTTGCCGCCTACGCCTACTGGACGCTCAAGTACCGGGGCTTTGACCGGGTCAAGCTGGTCGACGGTGGGCGCAAGAAGTGGGAGGCCGAGAATCGGCCGCAGACCACCGAGATTCCCAATGTCGCGCCCGCCGACCCCGGGACGCTCGGTCCCGAGCGTCCCGAGCTGCGCGCCTTCCGCGATGACGTGCTGTCGACGATCAACGACGGTGCGCATGCCCGCGTCGACGTCCGCAGCCCCGCCGAGTACACCGGGGAGCTTGTCGCCCCGCCACACCTGCCGCAGGAGCAGGCGCAGGTGCCCGGCCACATTCCGGGGGCGGCCAACGTGCCGTGGGCGCTGGCGGCCCGCGAGGACGGCTCGTTCAAGAGCGACGACGAGCTGCGCGAGCTCTACGGGGACGTCGGCGTGACCGCCGACAAGCAGGTCACCGCCTACTGCCGGATCGGCGAGCGCAGCTCGCACACCTGGTTCGTGCTGCACGAGCTGCTCGAGTACCCGAACGTCCGCAACTACGACGGCTCCTGGACCGAGTACGGCAGCCTCGTCGGCGTACCGGTCGAGCGCTAGGCAGCGCGCCGATGTCCGCCCTGCACGTCCGGCGATGTACCGCCACGCATCCTGCCGCTGAAAGCCGACCCGGCGGCCGGATGTGGGCATGGTGCGGTGCCGGTCGGGGTCGGCTCGCCGGGTGACGGGTCCGTCGGCCCGATGAGCCGCATCGGGTGCTCCCGCGCCGGGATGCTCGCGCCTGCGCCGGTCAGGGCGCTCGAGCGCAATCCCGACGCGCCCAGCTGGGTCGGTCCGGCTCCGGATGCCGCGCGGTCCGTCCCGCGCATCCGAGCCGGGGGAATCCCGCTTCCGACCTGGATCGGCGCGCGCACGACCGCGAACGGACATTGCGCGGATGTCGTGCGCCCGCATGCGCGTGGACTGCCCGACGACATGTCAAGATTCCACTCAGGACGGGGTTGCGAGCCCCGGAAGGCGGGCCATCAGTGCGCATTCTGACTATCAGCCACCTGTACCCGAGCGAGGTCGACGACACCGCGGGTACGTTCGTCCACCGGCAGGTGTGCGCGCTGCGCGAGCGTGGTCACGACGTGCGCGTGATCTCGCCGGTGGCCTGGGCGCCGCCCGGCGTTCCGCGCTACGCCGCGCACCGCAGCGTGTCCCGCTGCACGCGCGTCGACGAGGTGCCGGTGCTGCACCCGCGAATGTTCGTCCTGCCCGGTGCCAGGCTCGGTCCCGGCATCGTGCACTCGGCGTTGCGCGCGATCATCGGTCACGTGCGCCGCACCTACCGGGATTGGCCGTTCGATCTCGTCCACGCCCACATGCTCGTCCCGGACGGATGGGCGGCGGCCTCGGCCGGTCATGCGGTCGGCGTTCCGGTCGTGGCGACCGCCCACGGATCCGCGGATGTACTCCAGACACCCGGACGCAGTCCCGCCTGGCGGCGCACGGTCATCGAGTCGATCACGGAGCTCGATCAGATCATCGCCGTCAGCCACGCGGTGGCCGACGGCATTTGTGAGCTGGCCCGGCCGCGCCACGGCGTGCGCGTCATCCCCAACGGCGCCGACCCGGCGCGATTCGGGAGCGTGAACCGCGCCGACGCGCGTCGGACGCTCGGACTTCCCGGGGACCGCCCCGTCGCGCTGTTTGTCGGTCACCTGACCGAGCTCAAGGGCATCGCGGACCTGGTCGCTGGGGTCGGCGCCACGGGCCCGGCGGACCGGCCATTCCTGGCGATCGTCGGCGACGGCCCGCTGCGGCCCTCGCTGGAGGCACGGGTCGCCGAACTCGGGCTGGGCGACTCGGTACGGTTCGCGGGCCGAATACCCCACGACGATGTGGGAACATGGATGGGTGCGTGTGACGTGCTGGTGCTGCCGTCCCTCAGCGAGGGACTGCCCACAGTGATCTGCGAGGCGATGCTCGCCGGGCGCGCGGTGATCGCGACGCCGGTCGGCGGCACCCCAGAACTCGTCGAGGACGGTGCGACGGGCATCCTGGTCGCGCCGGGCAACGTCACCGCCCTCGCCGACGCGCTCGGCGGACTCCTCGCCACCCCGGGCCGTGCCGACGCGATGGGTGAGCTCGCTGCGTTGCGCGCGCAGCAGACCCTCACCTGGTCGGCCGTCGCACGCCAGATCGAGGCGGTCTACCGCGAGGTGCTTGTCCGCCAGCACACGACGCTGCCGGATACGGATTCCGCCGGCGACAACATCCCCCATATCGCCGTTCCCTAGGACTGCATGGGGAGGATTCTCTATATCTCGCAATACGTCGTCACGCCCGATCAGCCGGGCGGAGTGCGTCATTGGCGACACGTCCGAGCCCTCGTCGACGCCGGCCACGACGTCACCGTCATCACATCGAAGGTCCTGCATACGACGCGCGAAGCACCCGAGGAGTTCGCGGGACGCCGCACCGTCCGCCGCACCGAGGACGGCATCGAGGTCCTGCGGGCCTATTCCTCAACGGGATACGGCAACGACGCGCGCTCCCGCGCGGCCAACCACATCAGCTTCTCGTCCTACGCCTTCCCGGCGGCGATGCGCGCCGCCCGCCCGGATATCGTCCTCGCCTCGTCGCCGCCCCTCACCGTCGGGGTCCTGGGCGGCGTCGTCTCGCGCCTGCGGCGCTCGCGGTTCATCCTCGAGGTCCGCGATCTCTGGCCCGAATCCGCGCTGGCGACCGGCCTGCTGACCGATCCCAAGGCCGTCGCGGTCATGGACCGGATGGCCGGCTACTGCTATGCGCGAGCGGACCGGGTGATCGCCCTGACCGAAGGGATCCGCGACGGGGTCGTCGACGCGGGGGTCCCGGCCAGTGCCGTGACGCTGATCACGAACGGGGTCGACCCGCCGGACGGTCCCATCGACCCGGGCGTCGTCGATCTGCCGGTCGGCCCTGAGGTGTTCGTGGCAATGTTCGTCGGCCAGCACGGGACCTACAGCTCGCTGTTTACGGTGCTCGAGGCGGCGGCCCGCTTGCGGTCGGATGAGCACATCCACCTGGCGCTCGTCGGCGACGGCGACCGCAAGGCCGATCTGGTCGCTCGCGCGGCCGAGCTCGGCCTGGCCAACGTGAGCTTCGCGGGCCCGATTCCCAAGCGCGACGTGCCGTCGTGGCTCGACCGCGCCGACGCCTGCCTGCTCACGTACCAGGACGCCCCGCTCTTCGGCGGGGCCTTGCCCAACAAACTCTTCGACTACATGGGTGCCGGCCGGCCGATCATCGCAGCGATACCCGAGGGCGAGGCCGCGCGCGTCGTGCGCGAGGCCGGCTGCGGCAGGGTGACGCCCGCGGAGGACCCTGCGGCGCTGGCCGACGTCATCACCGAGCTCGCCCGCCACCGTAAGCGGGCGCGGCGGCTCGGGGCGGCGGGATTCGCGTACGTGCAGAGCCACCACAACCGACGCGAGCTGTCCACACGCTTCGTTCAGGTCGTTGAGTCGCTCCTTCCCTGAACCTGTTGGCGGACGCGCCAAGCGGATTCTCGACCTCGTGATCGCCGTGCCGGTGCTCGTGGTGCTCGCCCCAGTGTTCGCGGTCATCGCGATCCTGATCCGTCGCGACTCGTCCGGGCCGGCCTTCTACCGCCAGACGCGGGTGGGGCTCGACGGGCGCGAGTTCCGGCTGATCAAGTTCCGGACGATGATCGACGGCGCCGAGTTCGTGGGTGCCGGGCTCGACAACGACGCCGGCGATCCCCGCATCACCTCGGTCGGCGCGCGCCTGCGCGCGCTGTCGATCGACGAGCTGCCGCAGCTCATCAACGTCCTCGTCGGCGACATGAGCGTCGTCGGGCCGCGCCCGACCCTGCGCGACCAGGTCGAGCGCTACACGCCCGAGCAGCGCCGACGTCTGCGCGCGCGCCCGGGCATCACGGGGCTCGCCCAGATCAGCGGCCGATCGACGCTGCCGTGGTCGCAGCGCATCGTCATCGACGTGCACTACGTGGACAACTGGAGCCTGCGGCTGGATCTGGCGATCATGCTCCGGACGATCCCGGCGCTGCTGCGCAAGCACGAGAACTACCCAGGCGGCATTCAGGAGGTCGATTTGGGCTAGGTCCGCGACCCGGCGATCGCATGCCGAAGGGCGCGCGTTTATGGCAGTATCGGGGCGCGCGGTGCGCCTCCGCCGCGCCCCATCCCGGGCAGTTAGCTCAGCGGGAGAGCACTCGCTTCACACGCGAGGGGTCACTGGTTCGATCCCAGTACTGCCCATCGGCATACGCATTGCTACGGAATTCCCCTGCTATCCGAAATGTCGGATGTGTCAGGCATGCCCGGAAATGCTCGCGCCGTGCGTGCCTCGGTGGTGCCTGGGAGTCCGCCAACCCCACGGCGTGATTAGCCCTTGCGGCGCGCGTGGCGTATCTGGACGGCCTCGACGATCGCCTCGGCGATTGGCCGCGGATCCGCTGCGAGATCGTCCGCAGCCACGCGCTCGGCCAGCAGTTCGATCCCGACCATTCCGCACCTCGGAATCGGACTGGAAGGACCGCCCGAGCCCGGCGCTGGCGAGCTGCGCCGCTTAGCCCGTGTAGGCCCACCCCGTGTCGTTATGCCCGAACGTGCCCGGATCGGGGACGTAGGACGGATCGGGGCCGCTCCTCTCGCGCGGGCACCGCGTGATCGAGTGCATACCTCGGCTCAGGCTCGCTCACCTGACTCCTGCGCACGAGCGGGGGTCACGTGACTGTCTAGCTAGGGGAGTCAACGTTGCGCGCGGCGAGGAGGCCAGTTGCCTGCACGAAGATCGCTATCTCTCAGGCGAGGACGCCGGCGAAGACCGAGTCGGAAGTCGTTCCCCGTGGTCGACCGTGCCGGGCGCTTTGACAGCGGCTTTCGCCGGTCGAGCGAGCGTCCCAGCAGCAGTTGTACTCACGGTCGCGTTGGGCGAGACCGAGCATGAGGGGTGGTCGCTACCAGACGGCTGCTTCTGCCCCAACGCGCGCGCGTCGGGGCAGCCAATTCGCAGGCTTGCGTAGCTACCTTTGCAACAACGCTCACCTTCTGTCGTTGCAAGATGGCCGGCGCATGGCTCCCTTGGATCGCCTCCCCGCCCCCGAAGGTCCCGAAAGAACCATCGGAGACGTCCCGACCCGCGTCGCAGACGTCACGGCTGCGATGCGTCGGGTTCCCGGGTGCTCGGCACCGCGGCCGGGCCTCGCACCCGGTGCTCGTGCGCCGGCTGGCTCTCCATCGCGGGGGGACGCAGGTCCGATGCGGCTCGATACCACGCGGCGTAGCGACTCACGAGCGGCGCTGCCGAGAGCCCGTGGACGAGGACCGACAAGCCCACTGTCAGGTAGCAGGCCGTGAGGATCGTCCCGGCGTGAGCCTGGTGTGTGTCCTCAACGATCACCGCAAAGACGATCGATGCGAGCCCGCGTGGGCCGAACCAGCCGATGAACGCCACGGTCGGGCCCCGCGCGTGGGTGCCCCACAGCGCGATTGCCACGGGCAGCATCCGCACGATCGTCAGGCTCAGCACCGCGTAGAGCGCAATCTGCCAGCTCACGTGCTCGAGGGCGGGGCCGAGGAGTACGGCCCCGAAGACCAGCAAGGTCGTGCTGTCAAGAAGCGACCCCAGCTCCTCGGTGAAGCCCATTGCTGAAGCGGAGTCCGCGGGGGCCAGCAGGCCGAACAGCGCGCCCGCGACAAATGCCGCGATGAACCCCGACCCGCCGAGCGCGTCGGCGATCCCATACGCGAGCGCCGCCGCGGCCACAGGGATGATCTGCCGCCAGGCGCCGTCAATGAGGTGCCTTCCGCCGGCGAGGACCACGACCGACGCGGCGAGCACGCCGGCGACAACACCACCAACCAGTCCGTAGCCGATCTCTTCGACGATGACTTTTAGCGGGTCGTGCACGCCGCCCGCGGAGGCAGTCGCGAGCACGATCAACAAGAGCGGTACGCAGATTCCGTCGTTGAGGCCGCTCTCGACGTTGAGCGACTGGCGAACCTTTTGCGGAAGGCTCTTGTCCGTGACGACGGCGCTACCGAGGCCCGCGTCGGTCGGGGCGAGGATCACGCCCAGGATCAATGCCTCGCTCACGGAGAATGATCCGAACAGGACGCGTGCGATGAGTGCTCCAAGCACGATCGTCAGAGGCAGACCTACTCCCAGCAACCGCGTCGGCATGGAGGCTTCCCGCCGCAGGGCCCTCAGGTCGATGCGCGAAGAATCCGAGAACAGCACCACGGCGAGCGTCGCTTCGGCCAGCGTGCGCACGGTCGAGCTGGTTGGTCCCACGGTGAGGTCGTCAAACACCAGCGGGCCGACCAGTACGCCGACCGCGACCACGACCATCGCCGGGGTGATCGATGTGCCCGACAGCCGCCGCGAGAACGCCGCAACGAGCAGCAGCGTGAGTCCGACTGTGGCGAGGCCCCAATTCACGGCGTCCATGCTCCTCGAGAACGTGATCGTGTGTGTCGGGGGCTCCGCAGATGGATGTCGGCCGTGCCTGCAGGGTGAACCTACAGGCCCACCACCCACACGAGTACCGAACGCCTGGCCGTTCTACCTCACGTGTGTCGTCAGCTTCATTACGATCGGCGCACCGTGGCTCGGCCGCGCGGCTGACCGGGCGGCTCCCGCGAAGTCGGGCTCGGCAGGAACGCAATTACGAGCAGTTGCAGCAGGCAAGCCCGGAGGACCTTCGGCCGGCGCGGCATCGCGCTCTCGGACCGAGGCGGCCCGTTCGACGATCTGACGCGGACCTTCGTGCAGGCGCTGGGCTCTCCCAACTACTTCAACCACGACGCCGCCTGCGGCGGCAACGTCCACAACGCAGCGCGTTCCATCTACGGGTTCGGCAACGAGAGCCTCCTACCGGACCTGAGCCACGCGAAGCACCTCGTCCTCTACGGCCGCAATGTCGTCGAATCGCTCAGGGTCGACGAGGCCAAGGCCCTGCCGCATGACCATCGCCTCATCCAGGCTGGCCTCGACGGTCACCTCGATCCGGCACCGGACCGCGCACATGCCGCACATACTGTAGATCGTGCGCCGACCCGGGCGTTCACGGTGCTCACGTTCGGTGCCAAGAGAGTGCTCATCGCCGTCTCCTTCCACGCGTCGCGGCAAACCCGATGGGAGGGACGGAGCCGACTCCGGCCCTCCCCAGCCTGCCACCTAGGACCTGATGGCGTCCGATACCTCGCCAGAGGACTGTGCGATGGCCTTCTGCAGGTCGTCGTAGTCGCCCTGGTCAATCGCCTTGTTGATCCGCTTGTCCGACTTGACGAGGGCGTTCTCGACCTGGTCGGCCCAGCGGTCATCGACAACCGCCACGACCGCAGAACTGCCCGGTGGCAGGTACTCCTCGACATCGAAGCCGAGCTTCTTCTCCTGGTGGTGCTTGCTCAACTTGCCAATCACGGCACCGATCCCGGCGCCGATCGCAGTGGCAGCCAGCAACGGCGGGGCGAACAGACCGACGACCAGCCCGGCGGCACCGCCGATGGTGGCGCCACGGGCGACGTGCCCGTCGCCGTGCTCGTCCACTTGGACGTCGCCTTTGGCGTCGCGACTCATCACGACGGCCGCGACCACCTGGTACTCACCGGCATCCTGCCCGGCTTTGAGCGTCTTGAAGTCGCCCTGTGCGGTGCTGGCATCGGCGTACGAGCCGACCACCATGACCAAATTATCGTCTGCCATTTTTCCGCCTTTGTCGGTGATCCTGCGTTTCGCAACCGTGACGGCGGCACCCGCCCAACCAACCGCCCCGACGATGTGCCGAGGCATGTTCACGAGGTCAACTCCGCGCGCAACAGCCACCACGGGCGACGCTGTCACTGCCACCGCACCGCGTCAACGGCGGCGCGCCTGAGAGCCACTCCGCGGAATCACGCACGCCGGGCGTCACGATCCCGTACACGGCGGATTGGTGCGCCGATACTTACGTGCCTCGTCACTGATTCATCATGGGTCCGAGTCGGCCGCGTCGTCGGTCGCTCCACCCCGCATGGCCGCGCCCCGCGGGATGCTCGCAACACGGATTACCGGACCCCCCACCCGGCTGAGCGGCGCCAGTCGGCCACCGCACGCCACTAGAATTCCCGGACGAAGCAAGTCGTCGCGAAGGCCCCGCACCGGACGGTCGCAGGGTTGGCGTCTGCCTCGGTGTGTTTGTGCCAGACGTGATACGCGCAAGGAGGGCCCCGTGACCGAGACCCCGCCACCGAATCCCGGCGCGATGCTGCGGAGCAAGGCATTCGTCGTCGTCTTGGTGTTTGCGGCGATCATCGGCGTGGTGGTCTCGCTGGTCGCCTGGGGCTATCTCGAACTGATCTACGGGGTCCAGAAGTGGGTGTTCACCGAACTGCCGGGCGAGATCGGGTTTAGCAGTCAACCCACGTGGTGGCCGTTGCCGGTGCTCGGTATCGCGGGCATCATCGTTGCGGTTGCGATCGTGTACCTCCCCGGGCACGGCGGTCATCTTCCCTTTAAGGGCTTCCAGGCAGGGGCGACCCAGCCGATCGCCGTCCCTGGCGTGGCGCTCGCGGGCTTCGCGACCCTTGCCCTCGGTGCCGTGCTCGGTCCTGAGATGCCGCTTCTTGCGATCGGTGGTGGGCTGGCGATCTTCGCGGTGCACCAGGTGCGCAAGGACGCCCCGCAGCAGATGCTGATGGTCCTCACTGCCGCCGGGGGCTTTGCGGCACTATCGTTCGTCTTCGGCTCGCCGGTCATCGCGGGGGTACTGCTGGTTGAGGCGGCCGGGCTCGGCCGGCGCCAGGCGCCACTCATCCTGTTGCCGGGGCTCACGGCGGCCGGGATCGGCGCGCTGACCTACACCGGGGTCAAATCCTGGACGGGGCTCAGCACCGCTAACTACGCGATCACCCCGATCGCGCTTCCCCACTTCGGGAGTCCCACGATTGGCGACTTTGTCTGGGCGATCGCGATGGGGATCGCCGCGGCCGCGGTGACGTTCCTGATCGTGCAGCTGGCGCGTCGCGCCTACCCGCTGGTCATACGCCGCGCCCTCATCGCCACGCCAGTGGCGGGCCTGGCGGTTGCGGGCCTGGCGATCATCTTTTTCGAGTGGACCGGCAAGGGTGAGAACAACGTGCTGTTCTCCGGTCAGAGCGAGCTCGGACCGCTGGTCGCAAGCGCCGCCGGGTGGTCGGTCGGCGCGCTGGTGCTGCTGGTCATCGTCAAGGGACTCGCCTGGAGCGTGTCCATGGCCAGCTTCCGCGGCGGCCCGGCGTTTCCCGCCCTGTTCATCGGCGCGGCCGGGGGGATCGCGGCCTCGCACCTCCCCGGATTCAGCCTCGCGCCCGCCGTCGCCGTCGGCATGGCCGCGATGTTCGTATCGATGCTGGGATTGCCGCTGTCGGCGATCGTGTTGTCGGCATTTCTCACCGCGAGTGCCGGCTTTACCGGGATCAGCCCCTTGGTGATCGTCGGGACCGTCACGGCCTTCTTGGTCACCAATCTCCTCACGTCGCTCGTCCCCGCGGATGAGCCCGCCCAGGCGTCGGGCACGTCACCGGCGCCGGCAGCAGGCGACGCGGCGGGGTTGCCGGACGCTCCCGCGGCGGGCTAGGTGTCCTCGGAGTCGGTTGCGCCCGCTCGCGCAACGGCATGCTTGGCCGCGCCAAATAGGATACGTACGACCCCGCCGATCAGGATCAGGCCCAGGATCATCTGCGCAGACACCACCAGACGCGCCGTGTCGGTCGCCGGGGTGATGTCGCCAAAGCCGACCGTCGAGAAGATCGTGATGGTGAAATACAGCGCGCGCGTATGGTCGAGCCCCTGGTTGAACGTCGTGGCAGACGCATCGGACATCGACAGGTAGATGGTCGCGAACAAGACGAAGAACAACGGGATGACGACACCGAGGGCGACGGCTGCGCGAAGCTCAGGGAACTCTGCCCGCGTGATCCGAGACGTCTGCCAGGCCAGGACGGCCCCGAGCACCACGACCGCAATGAGCACCCGCACGAGGTCGCCCGCGTTTGAACCCACACCCGTCGGAATCGCGTAAAAGACGCCGAGGAGCACCACCCACGCCACGATGACCTCGGCGACGGCGCGGGTCACCGCGCGGCGCCGGGCGCGCTTGCTGAGGTCCGAGAGTCGATGGGCCGTCACCGCAGTGTGCCTTCCGTCACTCCGATCGCGAGGGTGCGTGCCGCCGCTGCCGTGGACCGCGACGAAGCGCGATGTCCGGGGTCGCGCACTGCTCCGGCGCCCGGATCTTTCGGCCACGTCACAAAGCTCGCCCGTCGAATCGATCCAGGATCGAGGTGCGCAGCATAAACGCTGGCTGGGTCGCCTGCCTGCGCGCTCCTGGAGCGGATCGTCACCGGCTGCGCGCCCGGATCGAGCCAGGCGGTGGCGACCCGAACGGACCTGGGCTGCCGCTCGCGCGGTACCGCGCGGCGGGCGGGCTCGCGGTCCAGGGCGCGGACGAGCACGTTGGCGTCCCGCTGGCGGGCCTCGACGTTGATCCACGCCGCCGCGCGCCCGTCGGTGCGGGACCACTGGGCACACACCTGTGACTTCCCGTAGCCCGCCGGTGCGCCGACCATCACCAGACGGCAGCCCGCCGTGCCAGTGAGTCCGGTGACCAACTCGCGCCGCGGTACGGCGTTCGCCGGCACGTTAGGCTCCGGTGAACGCCCAGCGTCACTTACGACGTTCAGTCGCACGTCGCGAGGGTTCACTCGTCCGTTCCCTGTGACCGCCCGAGCAGCGACCGTGTTCCCCGGCGCGGCCCACCAGGCCCGGGCCCCGAGCCCCGGGAGCCACCGGCCGGGGGCTCCCGAGGCCCTTAGGGCGCATGCCGCGACGAGAGTCCCTGCTGCCCGATCACGTGCAGATGTTGGGGTCGGTCGGCGGTCCATGTGACGATTCGGTTGCGCCGTGACCCGGCGGACGCCGATTCGCGGGTGTCGGCGCGCGCGGTGTCGACAACGGTGCGATGCGTGAGGTCGCGGCGTCGGATGCGCGTGTCGGTTCGGGCGGCCGGATTCGCGCGTGATCAGGGCCGCCGCAGTGCGCCTGCCTAGCGGCGCCGCGCGACCCGGCGCGACGTGCGGCGGGCGACTCTCCGGGATCCCATCATGGTGTCCTCCTCGTGTTTGCCGTCATGAGTGGGTGCTGCGATGCGCTAGCTGGTCTTGTCGAGCGCGTGCGCATCGATGTCTTCGCGCGCCAGCAGGCCGATGGCGACCAGGTCAAGCGGGCTGATGAAGCCGTCTGAGATCCTGAAGCCCCCGGCGCGCGCGATCGCGTCGCGCAACGGCACCGCCCAGTGGTGTTCGAGCAAGATTAGTGCGGCGGCGGAGTCGTTGGGAATCTCCTCGATCACATCCCACGCGTCGTCCTCATCGAACACCTCGACGCCGTCCTCGGCCGCCTCGGCTCCGGCAATCGCGCCGGCCTCCATGCCCGCGTCGCCGTCGATCCCCAAGCCGATCAGGGCGGCCACCTTGCTGCCGAGTTCCTTGGCTTCGTCCTTCGTGAGGTTGCTCAAGTGCATCACCTCGATGTCACCGGCGTCATCCTTGTAGACCGCCAGCGCGTCGATCACGCGGACCGTGTCGCTCTCGCGCAGGCGCTCCAATTCCTCGATGACCGCACCGTGGAAATCGGGGTGCTCGAACCCCAGGACGAGCAGTTGTACGGGTCCAATAGCCATGTTGTCCTCACTGTCGGCAGAGTAGTTCGTGCGTCAGGACGATTGTCGCGGACATAACCCAGCCGGTCCACTGCCCGCCGACGTCGGCAGCGTTCGGTTACAACGGTCGTGGTCCCGGCGCGCGAGGCTCGGCACCTGCATCCCAGCACCGCCGGTCGCCAGGACCGCCACATCATCCCAAACGGCACGAATCCGCGCCGGTGCCACGGGCGGACAACCCGGGCTGCGCATTCTGAGCGTCGTCGCGGGACACCGCGTCGCGGCGCTGAACCGCGCCCGCCGCACCCGGGACGGGCCGACACGGCACGGGACCGTGGATGCCCGGTAGCTCCAGGAATCAGATGCGTGGGAGGGTCCCGGAAAGTCTAGGATCATGATCGGAGAACGGTCCGACGGGAACTGCCAGCGTCCGATCGCCGCCGAGCCGGGGGCTCACGTCCGGCCATGACGTCACGGGGGGTTCGAAATGGGTGACCTGCGCTTTGGGTCGGGGCGCATGGGACGCCGAGCAGCGATCGCCGCGGCCGTTGCCCTGATCGCGGTGTCCGCTGCCGGCTGCGGCTCCTCGAGTAGCAGCACCACGACAACAGCGACGACCACGACCGCGACCACCACCACACCCGCCACGGGCGCGTCGGCGACCGAGACGTGGGCGACCGGTGTCTGCTCTGCGATCACGACGTGGAAGGGATCAATCACGACTGCCGCCAGCTCGGTCGCGAGCAACCCGTCTAAGGCTGGCATCACCAGCGCCGCGAACGATGCGAAGGCCGCCACCCAAACGCTTGCCACCGACCTGAAGGGCCTCGGCAAACCGGATACTGCGGCCGGACAGCAGGCGCAGACCTCGCTCAACCAGTTGTCAACGAACCTGAGCAAGGACGTGGACACGATCCAGACGGCGGTGAGCGGTGCGTCCGGTACCACGGGTGTGGTCACCGCCGCAGCGGTCGTCGGGAGCACGCTCACGACCATGGGCACGCAGGTCACATCGACGGTCAGCAATCTCCAGAGCCTCAAGGGCGACACCAAGGGGGAACTCAAGTCCGCGTTCACTCAGTCCAGCGCGTGCACGCCGCTGACCAAGTGACCGGGAGCGCCCGCGG
The DNA here is from genome assembly GCA_963773325.1 of uncultured Thermoleophilia bacterium. Taxonomy (GTDB): domain Bacteria; phylum Actinomycetota; class Thermoleophilia; order Miltoncostaeales; family Miltoncostaeaceae; genus CAITWD01. The sequence continues at coordinate 1,083,224 of CAVZAI010000002.1, forward strand.
GTTCGACGGCATGCGCACATATCGATGGTGTCGTGGCGATCGCCGCCAACTCAACGGTTGGCATTCATCGTGACTGAGCGGACGCGAGGTGATGACGGCACACCGCCGCCGACGGGGCGGATTGCCCGGACGCTTCGAGGAGATCGGCGTGACTCGGTCCGGATGACCGCCGCCACGCCATCCGCGCAGACCGTCGAATCCGCCGGACTCGCGACCTTCAGCGGCCGCCGCCACGCGGCCGTCTGGTCGCTCATCGTCCTCGCGTCGCTCGCTGGGCTGCTGGCGATCCTGGCGATCTGGATCAACCGGCAGTTACTCAGCGACTCAGCGTCCACCCAGACCGACCGTCTTGGAGGTGGGCCATGGCAGAGGGGATGAACGTCGAGGTCGCACACAAGCTTACCGAGCAGCGCACCGAGCGACGTAACGCCCGCTGGCAAGGGGCCATCGGAATCATCGAGGTGGCCCTGCTTGCCCTCGTGGCGATCACGACTGCCTGGAGCGGGTACCAGGCAGCCAAGTGGGACGGGCAGCAGTCCGAGTTCTACGGGCACGCCACCACCTACCGGTTCAAGGCCGACGCGGCGTCCACCTACGGGGGTCAGCTCCTGGCGGGCGATTCCTCGATCTTCACCGCCTACCTTCAGGCGCACGCGGCCGGGGATGCCCAGCTCGAGCAGCTGTACATCCGGCGCTTCACGCCGGACTACAAGACTGCCTTTGTTGCCTGGTTGCGCACCGATCCCTTCACGAACCCCAGCGCACCGGCCGGACCAGGTGTCATGCCGCAGTACCACAATCCCTACTTTGCGAGCGCCGCCAGCCTCAATGCCCAGGCCTCGGCGACCTTCGACAACGGCACCTCGGCGCGCGACACCGCCGAGCGCTATATCCGCGACACCGTGCTGTTCGCCTCGGTGCTCTTTCTGGTCGCGGTCGCCCAGCGCTTTGACAAGCGCGAGCTGCGCATCGCCACGATCATCATCGCGTTCGTGCTCGCTGCGTACACGTGTGCTGCCGTGCTCACCCTCCCGATCATCTGACGACGGGTCGGTGGGCGACCTCGCCTGCGAGCGGACGCCCACGAGCAGCAAATTGACGGTGAACATTACCCCACCGGTCGCGCTCGCTGGACAGCCGCTCCCATTCACACGCGCAGACGCCACACCACCTTGTGGGCGGGTCCGGAGCGCTGACGCGATGACCTGCCAGCCAGGGAAGGCTTCACGGGGACCCTGCGGCCCAGCGAAGCTGCGGCCTCCGACGCGATCGCCTTCATCAAAGACGTCCCCTCCCGGGCCTTCGACTGCCCCAGATGGCATTCGGCGCGTTCGAAGACACGAACGACATCAACCCGCATCGCGCTCTCCCAGACCCGGCCACGGTTCGAGGGCCTCCAGGTCCACGCAGGTGGTTACGGCTGCCAGGACCGCAGTTCGATTCGGCGCGGTGTCGCTTCCTGCAATTGGTGCGGCCGCGCTCATCGCCGTGGACCTGCCCCGTCCGGCCAACGACACGGCGGAGGGAAAGCGCATGCTCTTCACGTTCGCCGGCGTGTGCATCGGTCTGGTGGTCATGGTCATCGCGGATCGGATGCAGAAGCACTCGGCGAAGACCACGCTAAAGCCCGCGTGAGCGACGTGCACGCAAAGCGAATGGCACCCCGCCCGTTTGCTGACGATCGCGGGTAGGGTCACGGCAGGGCCTTTTGCTCTTCGCGGTTGCGTCTGCGCCGCGATTCGTGCACCCACAACGGGATGGTCGAAATGAGTTTCTTGCACTTCCTGTGGACGGTGGCCGTCGCCTTCGTGTTCGTGATGTTCCTGGTCCTGTTCATTGCGGTCGTCGTCGATGTGTTTGGCCGTCATGATATTTCGGGATGGGCGAAGGCGGGCTGGCTCATCTTGGTGTTCGTGTTGCCGCTGATCGGTGTGCTGATCTACATCGGGCTCCGCCCCGCCGAGGTGCACGTCTAAAGAGTCACCGCCGCGCCGCGCATGGAGGTCGCGCCCGGTGGTCGCCGGCACCCTGTGGCCCATGACCGCCTGGATCGTCACGAGGTCGACGCCCGCGGCGCCCAGCAGCGAGCCGTAGGTGTGGCGCAGGTCGTGCCGAGGTCTCGACTCCGGCGCTCAGGGCGCGACCGATCGTGATGACCTGGGCTTGGAAGTCGATGTCCCGCCAGCGCAGCGCCAGCAGCTTCCCGAGACGTCAGCGGGTGGAGCGGGTGATGCAGGCCCACAAGCTGCTGCAGGAGAACACCGCCGACGGACGACGTCGGCGGCCCAGGTGTTTCCGGCCTACCCGGCCCGACGAGCCGTGGCATATCGATATGACGAAGGTGTGGACCGCCGCTCGCGCCTGGTCTACTTCCCAGGGGATGGTCGAGTCGTGGCTCGGCCAGTTCCAGAAGCGCTGCGCCGCTGGCGCGCGGCATGGGAGACATCGACCGCGCCCGCGCGGAGATCGGTACCTACATCCATCACTGCCACCAGCGGCTCCACTCCGGGCTGGCCTACCGCACACCACGAAAGATCGCCGCCACCTGCACAGCCACCAGAACCCAGAGAAACGACAAACCCAAGCGATCGGAGCCGATAACGATCACGGGGTCCACGTCGCGGCCATGCCGCGCGCGCTTGGGCGGGTCAAAAGGCAGGCGCGCGGAAATAGATTGACTCTTGGTCGCTCACCCCGCGCGTGCTCCTCGCGTTGGCGGATGCGGGGAAGGCTCGTGCGACGATTCAGAAGTCGGTGACCGCGGTCGCGATGGTGCTCGACTTCATGGGGGTCACGCCCAACCCGGCAAGGCACCGGACGCAGATCCGGCTCCCCCGTGAAGAGCCCGACGCGATGGTTCCCCCCCGCGCGGAGCACGTCGAGGCTGTCGGGTGGGTTGTGACGGTGCCCTACCTGATCGCGCTGCTTGAGGCGGCGACGGTCGGTGATCTGGACGAGAGCCGCCGTGCGTGGCTAGTCAGGGCCGCGATCTCAAAGACCAGGCGAGCACGCTGGGTAGAACTCCCCGACGATCTCTACCACGTGGTTCTCGATCGCCTGCCAGCTCGTGAAGATCGAGATCCATCCATGCCGCTCTTCGGCGACGTCACCGCGGACCGGCTGCGCATGGCGATCAGCAGGGGATGCCGGGACACCGGTACGCCGCACTTCAGCCCGCACGACCTCCGCCACAGGCGCATCAGCCTATGGCACCGCCAGGGCGTCAACTGGGCCGAGATCGGCGAGCGCGTCGGGCAGCGGAACTTGCTGACGACCGCCAACACCTACACCCACGCACTGATCGACGCACGTGAGATCGACCGCTCGACGCTGCTCATACGTGTCAGGGACGATCGCGGCGTACGTGCCCCGGTGGTGCCTTAGAGGGCAAAGTTGCCCATTTTGCAGGGGCGTTCGATCCCAGTACTGCCCACTTTCAACGTTCCCTTGGAGAACGATGATCCGGGGCTTGGCCCCCGCCGCTGTCCCTTCGTTGTCCGACTCCGCCGCGATGAAGTCAGCGACGCGCTGAGCCTGAAGTCGCTTCTGCCCTTCAGAGAGGTGCAGATACGTCTTGTGCAGGATCGCGCCGCCGTCGCTGTGTTCCATGCGCCAGACGATGTCCGCACAGGCGGCATGCCGGCGGATGCCATGAGAGCTGCCGCTGTATGCCGCAAGTGGTGGAACGTGAACCCGTCGAATGGCGTTGAGGAAGTGTGAAATCGAGATCCTCGAGCGATTCGCCAGCCAGAAGCACGCGCCAGACGCACTACCGCCCAAGCTCGCCACCCGCCTGGAACAGGCGCGAGAACGACAGACGCGGGAAGTCGCCAAACACAACCGGAACGACTAGTAGGCGGCCGCGGGGGCCTCCACGCCTGCCGTCGACCGCGCCCCGCGCCAAAGACGAGCTCAGTGGACGGCCGTAATGTTCCGAACCCGCTATCGCATTGGGCGATGCGCAACCCCGCGATTGCGAACCAACAGGAATCTATGCCCGCCAACACATCGGCTCAGGTCAACGCGGGATGACATTTGACGGCGTCGCTCCGTGGAGCGGCTTCCACCTCCTTCCCGCCCTATCGGCTGGCGTGTATAACCGCTCCAGATCGGGCACGATGCACTCCCGCAAAGGAGTGCCTTCGTGTTTGGTGGGTGCATCCGATAGCGGGAGGGCCGGTGCCGAGCGGCGATGAGATCCGAGACGGTCAGCGAGCGACGTGGGCCGGGCTTTCCGCGGGCTGGGAGAGGTGGGACGCGGTCATCATGGATCAGTTGCGCCCGGTCAGCGCAGCGATTATTGAGCGTCTCGACATCGCCGATGATCAGCAGCATCTCGACATCGCCGCGGGCACTGGTGAGCCGGGGCTGACCGTTGCCAAGCTCGCGCCGAGGGGACACGTCGTTCTGACCGACCTTGCGGTTGAGATGCTCGACATCGCGACGCGACGAGCGAACGCGCAAGGGATCACCAATTTTGAGACCAAGGTATGCAGCGCCGACGCCCTGCCATTCGGTGACGCGACATTCGACAGTATCTCGGTACGGTTCGGATACATGTTCTTTCCCGACGTCGCCAGAGCGACCGCCGAGTTCGCGCGCGTGCTCAAGCCGGGCGGACGTCTCTGCTCGTCGGTATGGGTCAAGCCCGAGGAAAACCCGTGGACGACGATCGCCATGCAGGCAATCGCGACGGAGGCGGTGCTGGCGCCACCCGACCCGGGCGGGCCGAATATGTTCCGGTGCGCTGCCCCGGGATATGTCAGTGCCCTGTACGAGGCGGCGGGGCTGCGCGACGTCGCCGAGTGGGACGTCGACGTTGAACTCGTGACGCGATCGCCCGCGCAGTATTGGGAGATGATCAGCGAGCACGTCTCGCTCGCAGTTGCGGCGCTGCAGCAGGTCGACGAACCGGCGCGGGAGCGGATCGCGAAAGCCGTCATCGCCAAGGTCAGCACCTACGAAGAAGACGGCAAGGTAAGGATTCCGGGTGTGGCCCGCTGCATCTTCGGCACGAAGTAGGGACGCCCGAACTCCCGTTACGCGCCGACCGCGAGCGGGGCTGCTTCCCCCGTCGTCCGGGTCTCGATCCACCGCTCAAGTGCGGCACGAGGAATACGACGCCCGCGCTTTCCGTGGATCTGGGCAATCCGCTGCCGACAGTCCTGAGTTCGGCGCCGGAGTGCCCGGTCGCCGCGCTGGATGCGTCGGAGCTCAGGCCACACCCCGCGTCTGACCCGACGTACGACGAACCACGATTGAAACACCAGCGCCACCGGGTTGGGGCAACCCGTTCCTGACTTGTGCGTATCGAAGTCGAGAAACGGTCTGTCGCCGGGGATCTGATCGACTGGCGGCTGGCGCGCCGGCGCCAGACGTCCGCTTGCAGAACGCGACCCCTGAGTTGCGGGAATACATGGCGCGGGTGCTGCGGTACGTCGATGAACTCCAGCCGACGGAACCAACCCCGGTAGCATCCGCGGCGGCGCGACCACACGAATCGGAGGCACTCCATTGACACCTCGCATCGTCGTTCTCGGCGCCGGCTTCGGCGGCCTCGAGCTGACCACCATGCTCTCGGAGGCCCTTGGCGATGATGTCGATGTCACCCTCATCGACAAGAACGACGGGTTCGTGTTCGGCTTCTCTAAGCTCGATGTGATCTTCCACAACGCGCCACCCGACGCCGTGCGGCTCCCGTACCGAGAGTTCATCAAACCCGGCGTCCAGTTTCGCCAGGAGGTTGTCACGGCGATCGATCCGGGACGACGGGTCGTGACCACCGGCGGCGGCACATATGAGGCGGATGTCCTGGTGATCGCGCTCGGGTCCGACTACGACTTCGACGCCACGCCGGGCCTCGCCGAGGGCGGCAACGAGTTCTACTCGGTACCCGGGGCGATTCGGCTTCGGGAGGTCCTGGCCCGCTTCTCCGGCGGACACGTGGTCATCGGCGTGAGCACCGCGCCCTTCAAGTGCCCGCCGGCACCGAGCGAGGCCGCCCTCATGCTCCATGACATGCTCACGACGCGCGGCATCCGTGACATCTCCGAGATCACCATCATCCTGCCGTTCCGCCGGCCAGTACCGCCGTCGCCCGAGACCTCGGACGCGCTGGTGGCCGCCTTCGCCGAGCGGGGGATCACCTTCATCCCCCAGCGGAAGGTGTCGGCGATCAACACGTCCGCGCGGGCCGCGGTGCTCGACGACGGCACCGAGGTCCACTTCGATGTGTTCATGGGCGTCCCGGCTCAGCGCGCACCCGACGCCGTCGTCGCGGCCGGTATGACCGTGAACGGGTACATCCCTGTCGATCCGCAAACGCTCGCGACCCGGTATCCCGGCGTCTACGCCGTCGGCGACGTCGCCACGCAAGGGACGCCCAAGGCGGGCACATTCGCCGAAGCTGCGGCCCGCACGGTGGCCTCGGCGCTGATCGCCGAACTCACCGGTACCGGCGACGTGCAGCGCCATACGGGGCAAGGGTCGTGCTACATCGAGTTCGGCGCAGGCCGCATCGCCCGCGTCGACGTGGACTTCCTCTCCGGCCCGGAACCCACGGGCACCTTTCAGGCGCCATCGGCGGACTTGCGGGCCGAAAAGCAGCGCTTCGGCGCGAGCCGCCGCGCCCGTTGGTTCGGCCGGACCGAGTAACCGTACCCACCAGGCCCACGGGACAGTCGACAACGCGCGGACTCGGCAGACCCCCCATGCGCCGTGGTTCTCGCCCGAGGGCCGGCGGTCACCCCCCCCGGGGGGGCCGGCTGCACACCGCGTGCGTGCCTCGGTTGCGCCTGGACTCGCTACTGCCGTCGCGGGGAACGGATCTGGACCGCCATGCCAGTCGCGCGTCGTGATGAGTGTGCGAGCTCTTGACTCCCTCCGCAGGGCGCGCAAGTCACGTGTACAACAGCTCGGGCGCGCCATCCGGCTGGGCCTCACCGCGGTACCCGTGGCGGCACGTGCGTCGTAGCATCACGGGCGTGCGACCTAATCGCTCCATCCCCGCGGCGCCCGTGGTCCCCGTCCTGACCTACCCGGACGTCCGTGCCGCGGTCGACTGGCTGACGGCGGCCTTCGGGTTCTCAGAACGCGTCCGGATCGGGGAGGCGCACCGGTCCCAACTGCGCGCCGGCGGGGGCGCGGTCATCATCGCCGACGTCCGGGGTGAGCGGTGCGCGCCGCAGCCGGGCCAGGTCACGCACGCGGTGCTGGTGCGCGTCGACGACGCCCGGGCCCACTGCGACCACGCGCGACGTCACGGGGCGCGGATCGTCGACGAACCGACCGACTTCCCCTTCGGCGAGCGGCAATACACCGCCGAAGACCTCGCCGGGCACCGATGGACGTTCTCGGAGACGCTCGACGATGTCGAGCCCGAGCGCTGGGGCGGAGCGTCGATCCCCGACCCGGCGGCGTGGTGACAGCGCATGCCGGAGCCCGGCAGGTAGCGCCACGCCGCCGCCCCCGCGCGCGATCGCGTCAGCCGCCGATCATGCTCATCGGGCGCCCCGCATAGCTCCACCCCGGCGTGCCGATGCCGTGCCCCGGCCCCTTCGCGGCCACGGTGTCCGCAACGAGCGCGGTGAGGTCGGCATCGGTGGCACCGGCGCGCAGCGGCGTCAGCAGATCGGTCTCCGACGTCGCGAACAGGCACGCGCGCAGCCGCCCATCCGCGGTGAGGCGCAGCCGGTCGCAGCTAGCGCAAAACGGCTCCGAGACCGAACTGACGAACTCGAGCTCACCGCGGCCGTCGGCAAAGCGCCAGCGGCGTCCCGGCGCCGACGGGCGTGTGCGGGGCAACTCCCTGAGGGGCCAGACGGCACCGATCATGGCGCGCAGTTCCTCGCCGGGGATGACCTGCTCGGCGGACCAGGTGTGCCCGGCGTCGATCGGCATCGTCTCGATGAAGCGCACCACGTAGGGACGCTCGCGCGCCAGGCGCGCCAGCGGGAGCACGTCCGGTTCGCTCAGGCCGCGGAGTACGACCGCGTTGACCTTGATCGGGCCCAGGGTGCGGTGGCGTTCGCAGGCGGCCAGACCGTCGAGGACGCGAGCCAGATCGTCCCGGCGCGTGATCGTGGCGAACCGTCCCGAATCCAGGCTGTCGACGCTGACGTTCAGCCGGTCGAGCCCGGCGGCCACAAGCGCATCGATGTGCTCGGCCAGCAGCACGCCGTTGGTGGTCATGCTGATCTCCCGGAGCCCTGGAAGTCGCCGCAGACGTCGCGACAATCCCGGCGATGCCGGGGCGGATCAGCGGCTCGCCGCCGGTCACCCGGATATCGGTGACCCCGAGCGCCACCAGTACGCCGGCCAGCCGTATCAGCTCGTCGTCGGTCGCCACCTCGGCCCGCCCGAGCCAGCTCATGCCCTCGGGCGGCATGCAGTAGCGGCAGCGCAGATTGCAGCGATCGGTCACCGAGAGGCGCATCGAGCAATGCGCTCGCCCGAAGCCGTCGGTCAGCGGAGGGGTGTCCACGGATCTAGGTTCGCGCACCGACGCCATCCAAGCAACATCCTTCGATTCGAGGGGCACTCGGCGTCGACGCGCCGCGTGCGTCACCGTTTCTCACGGTAACACGGGAATTAACCGTGCGCGTCGTTCGTCCGCGCGTCGTCACCGTGCCGGCGCGACCGCGAAGCGGCACGCTGCGCACGATTGGGGAGCGTGCCGAGACCGGCCCCCACCGATCGCGGCACGGCCAGGGACCGAGCGCCATGCGGCGGGCCTCGATCCGGATGCAGCAGCCCGCATGGACCCGACCGAGCACGGGTCCATGCGGCCACGGTGGTCATGTACCCGCTCGCGGGCCGCCCAACGCACGCTGGCCCCAGTGCGTCCACACCGCGAGCGCGGGGGGCGCACGCGGAACCCCGTCCAACAGCACACCGTGCCAGCAGCACTCGGGCGCTATGGCAGTGCGCTCGCAAGCACGGGCGTCCCCGCTGCGCGCAGTGGGTCCCCGGGGGTGATCCAGGCCAGGACGTCCCCGGCCGCCAGCCCGGACAGCGATGCACTCCCCTGCCGCTGGGCGGGGACGAGGCCGCCATCGCTGACGCGGCACCACACGAACTCGTCATACGGCCCGTCCGCGCGGCACGACCCGGCGAGGACCGCGGGGGCCCACGTCCCGCCGCCGAGCAGTTCCCGCCCGATGAGGTGGAACGCGATCATCGCCGCGCCGGGAGTCCCGGGTAACACCAGCACGCGCGTCTCGCCGACCAGCACGAGGGCGGTCCGGCGGCCGGGCCGCATCGAGATCCCGTCGAAGACGATCTGCGCGCCCATCTCCACGAGCGCGGGCCGCACGTGGTCGTGGTCACCGACCGACGCGTGTCCGGTAGTGATCAGCAGGTCCACGGTGTCCGGGCCGCCACTGACCGCGTCGGTGATCGCCGCGGCGACGTCCTGGTCGGTGTCCGGCACGCAGCGGGTCCACGCCACCTCCGCTCCGGCGGCTGCAGCCGCGGCCGCGATCGCGAATCGGTTGGCATCGACGACCGCGGAATCGCCGGGCAACTGCCCTGGCGGGACGAGCTCGTCGCCGCTCGCCACGACGGCGACCCGTGGACGCTGCTCGCAGAACGCGCCGTCCCAGCCGCAGGTGGCGATCACCCCAAGATCGTGGGCCCGGATCCGGTGGCCGTCGGGCAAGACTTCGCCAGCGCGCGGATACTCGTCCCCCGCGAGGCGTAGGTCGCGCCCGGCACGCACATGCGCAGCCTCCAGCACACCGTCGCGCTCGCTGCCATGCTCGCGCCGCAGGACCGCATCGGCCGCCTCGGGGGCGAGCGCGCCGGTCGCGATACGGACGGCCTCTCGGAGCCGGAGCGGTCCGCGATAGGGGCGCCCCGCGGCGCTCTCGGCGATGACCCGCAGCGTCCCGGGCGTCGCGGCGCTGCGCAGCGCCCAGCCGTCCATCGCTGCCGAGGTCGCGTGCGGCTGGGCGATCCGCGTCCGCACCGGCTCGGAAAGACGCCGACCGGCGAGGCGCTCAAGCGGAACCCACTCGCGTGGCGCCCGCACACGCAGGTCGCGCGAGAGCTCCCGGGCCTCCCTGGCCGATGGACGCGGTGCGCTCATCCTGCGGGCCCCGCCCTGAGATCCGTCGCGATCCAACGCGCGCCGGCGCATGCCCATCCGACGCCGACCGGCCCGACAGTCAGTTCTGCACCGTGTGCGGCCGCGGCGGGCAGCACGCCGAGCGCCGACGCAAATGCGGAACGGCACTCGCGGTCAGTCATCGTTCGGCTCCTTGGGCGGTCGTCACGACGACGCGGCCCCGACTCGTCCCCGGACGGGGCGCTCGTCACTCGTACGAACATATTTCCACCATGGTTGCAAAAAACCGCGCTCGCGTCGTCGCGCTGGTGCTCGCCGGGGCGCCGGACGTCGTCCCGGCGACGGCCCGGCGCTGCGGAAGCTCGGCGGCAGTGCGCCGGTCGTGCGGGCGATCGGCGGAGCGCCGCGACCGCTGCGACCCGGTCGTGGCCGAAGGACCTGGCGACCCGGCGACGCGCGCCGAGCGGAAACGGCTCATGGCACGCGAGCGCGACGAGGCGCAATCGCTGGGCAATGCGCGTTCTCCGCTATCGTGACACTGGGGAGATGACCGACTTTGCCGCCCACGAGCACCGCGCCGACGGACGGGTCACAGCGGACTCCACGACGCCCCGCACGCGGACTGGCGTGCCCCAGCCGGCCGCCCTGGCTGCGGCCAGCGTGCTGGCCCATCCCGCCCGGCGCCGAGTCGCAGAGGAGCTCGGCGGCGCGCCGGGCGGACTTACGGTCACCGAACTCGTCGCGCGGGTCGGGGACCTGCACCACAACGCCATCCGCAACCACCTGCGGATCCTCGCGCAGGCGGGGTTGGTGGCCGTCGAGCGCAACCCGCCGAGCGGTCGCGGGCGTCCCACCGAGCGCTTCGTGCTCGTTGATCCCGAGGTGTCCCGCATCACCGCCCAGCAAGCCCTCGTCCAGCTGCTGGTCACGATGCTCGTCGACGCAGGCGTCGACCACGACCGCGCCCGCGCCTTCGGCGAGACACATGCGTCGCTGATCGTGTCCGGCGCCCGGCGCGAGCAACTGATCGGCTCGCTGGCGCGCTACGGCTTCGCGCCGCACGAGACGACCTCGGTTAAGGACGCCGCCAAGGGCGTGCTCGAACTCCGTCTCGACCACTGCCCCTTCGCCGACGCGGTGCTTGCCCCGGGCGGAACGATCGTCTGTGCGCTGCATCGCGGCCTGTTGGATGGTGCGGCCACGCCCGCCCAGTCCCCGGTCACGATCACCGCATTCGAGGTGCGCCACCCCCACGACGCCGGCTGCATCGTGCGCTTTGAGGGCATCGCGCCGGTGCCGACGGGCGCCCCCGCGTGGGCCGGGCACGGGCAGTGAGGTCGCCGGAGCGCTGACCGGCGAGCTTGTCATCGCCGGTGAACCGGCGCCGCGCCGATCCGCTGCCATCGCAGGACACATCCGGATCCCCGAGTGTCCGCCGCGCCGGCGGTTCGGACCGAACGTCGCCCGCCCGTCGTGCACCCGCTGAGGAGGCCTGATGCTGTCGATCACCACCGGCGACATCCGTTTGTTTCTCCACGTGCTGGGTGCGACGGTGTGGGTCGGCGGCCAGATCGTCTTCGTGGCGCTCGTCCCCGTGCTGCGGCGCATGGGCAACGACGTGCTCAAGCCGGTCGCGCGCCGGCTGACGCGGATCCTCTGGGTCGGGTTCGCGCTGCTGATCGCGACCGGCATTTGGAACGTCGTCGCGGTCGATGTCGGATCGCAGTCGCATGCCTACCGGACGACCCTGTACGTCAAGCTCGCCGCGGTCGCTGTCTCGGGCCTGGCCGCCTGGATCCACATGCGCGTGACGTCCGCCCGCGCCCGAGCGCTGTGGGGCGCGACGACGGGGCTCACGGCGCTTGTGGCGTTGTTGTTGGGCGTCGTCCTGGCCGGATAGCCGGCCGCACTCCGGTCAGCGGGCGCGAAGGGCGGTGGGCACGATCGTGGCGACGCCCGGATGCCCCGCATGTCGCGGGTCGCCGGATGGCCCGGCTGCCGCTACTGGTCCGCGAGTAGCCGCGCGAAGACTCGTGCCAGCGTCGCCCGCTCATCCGGGGTCAGGCGTCCGGCGAACGATCCTTCGACGAACCCGAACAGGCGCCGCTGCGCCCGCACGGTTCGTGCCCTGCCCAGGGCCGTCACTGCGATGTCGGTCGCCCGCGCGTCGGTCGGGCACGCGCAGCGGGCGACCAGTCCCCGCTCGGCAAGCATGTCGATGATCCGCGACACCCGGCTGACGCTGAGCCCGGTCGCCTCGGCCAGCGCCGTTTGGCGAAGGGTCATGTCCTCGGCCCGCACGAGCCGACCCATGATCCCGAGCATGCTCACGCTCAGGTCGTCGTCACGGGTGAGCATGTCTTCGGCCCGCCGGCGCAGCCGTCGCGAGATCTCCAGCATGCCCTCCCAGGCGAGGGCGTCGTCCTCGGTCCACGACTGTTCGGCGTCGCGCCCCATCATCAGCACGGCCCGCGCCGCAACGCGCTCGGGATCGTCCGGCGGGATCGGCGTGTCGGCGAGGGCGTGCCGCCCGGGTTGGTCTACGTCATTCACGATTCCGACGGTAGCACCGCCGACCAGATGACGACCCGGTTGCCCGCCGGATCGCGGACGACCAGCCGCCCGCTCTCGTCACGCTCGGTCGGCGTCCGTGCGGCGCGTGCCCGAGCCGCCAGCCCGAGCTCGGCCCCGGCCTCATGCAGGACCAGCTCGAAATGGCGCAGACCGGCCGTCGCGCGCCGGGGCTGACGAGCGCCCGGCCCGTGCCAGTTGTTCAACGCGATGCGATGCGGGAATGCGCCGCCGGCGCTCAGGTCCGCCATCCCGTACGGGACCATGTACGCGTGCTCGTCGAAGCCGATGACGTCGCGATAGAACGCGACCGCGGCGGGCAGGTCGGGGACATGCAGGTGCACGTGCCCGACGACGGCACCAGCGGGAAGCGCGGCGAACGGATCCCGATCACCGAGGTGCGAGAGCGCGGCCTCGACATCGAGCGCCTCGGTGGGCCCACGCCGACGCCCCTCGCTGTCGAACATCACGACCTCATCCCGCCTGATCTCGAGCGACCGGAACCGCTCGGGCGTCTCGAGGGTCAGCTCGAGCATGATGCCGTCCGGGTCATGCAGATAGGTCGCCTGCGAGAAGACGTGATCGGTCGGCGACTGCGGCACGGGCGCCGCGACAAGCCGGGCAAGCACGCGCGCGAACTCCCCCGCGTCCGGCAGGTGGATCGCCAGGTGGTAGAGGCCCGCGTCACCCCTGCCGACACCGGGCTCGGCGCCCGGGTGCAGCACCAGGAGGGCCTGGCCGCCCGCCCCGAGTGCGATGCCGTCGTCGTCGGTGTCAATTGCCTGCATGCCGATGAGGTCGCGCCAGAACTCCAGCGACCGGTGCGGATCGGTCACCTGCAGGTGCACCGCCCCATAGGTGATGCGATCCCGACCCGAGATGCGGACCTCCGGCGCCGTCGACCAGTTCATGGGACTTCCCAACGCGCGGCCCTCCTCGTGTGGCAACACCGTCAGTTGCTTGTGTACACAAGTATTAGCACCTCTTTATGTGCTAGCGCAAGTTCAGGCGACCGGTCCCGCTGCAATCCCACGAACGCGGCGTCGGCTCAGGCGTCGAGCAGGCGGACGTGCTCGGCGGCGACGCGCAGACCGACGAGCGCGCCCTCGCTGACCGCAGGGTCCCCGCCGTCGCCGCCGGCGATCCGCACGACGAGCCGCTGCAGGCGCACGAGCCGCGCGCCCCGCTCGTCGCGAAGGCTGATGACGCGATCGGTGAGCGTCGCCGTCTCCGGTGCGACCAGCGCGATCTCCCACGGATAGATGGCGACCCGCACCGGGCCCCCGACCCGCGTCGCGCTGTGCAGCATCCCGCCCCCATCCAGGTGCACGTGTGCACCAGTCGGCGCGATGCGCGCCACGCCGGTCAGCAGATTCGCGCCGGTCACGGCGGCGACCGCCGCCGACGCCGGCGCGGCCAGCACCACCTGGGGCGCGTCGAGCTGCACGAGACGGCCCGCGTCGAGCACCCCGACGCGGGCGGCCAGCGCGGTCGCGTCGTCGAAGGCGTGCGTGACCAACAGGGTCGGCAGCCGCAGGGTCGCGAGCATGTCGGCGAGCTCGTCGCGCACACGCTGCCGGGTAACCGCATCGAGCGCCCCGAACGGCTCGTCGAGCAGCAGCACGCCAGGCTCTCTGGCGAGCGCGCGTGCCAGGGCGACGCGCTGGCGCTCACCACCGGACAGCTGCGCTGGCCGGGCGTCCGCCAGATGGGCGATCCCAAGCCGCGCCAGCAGGTCGGGACGGTCGCGCCGGCCGGCGAAGCGCACGTTGCCGGCCACGCTCAGGTGGGGAAACAACGCGTAGTCCTGCGGCACGTACCCCACCCGCCGGTGCTCGGGCTTGCGATCGATGCGCGCGGCGGCATCGAACCAGGTCTCCCCGCCGAACGCGATCCGCCCGGCCTCCGGTCGGTCGAGGCCGGCCACGGTGCGCAACAACGACGTCTTGCCTGAACCGGAGGCCCCGACGAGGGCGACCGTCTCCGCGCCCACGCTCAGCTCGGCGCGGAGATCGAACGCGCGCCGCGCGAGGGTGACGTCGATGTCCAGGTGGTCCATGAACGCAGGATCAGCTTCGAGGCGAGCAGGATTGCGGCACTGACGAACAGCAGGAGCACGCCGATGGCGACGGCCTGGTCGAGATTGGCGTCAAACAGGTCGTACACGGCCAACGGAAGCGTCTGGGTAACTCCCTGGAAGCTGCCGGCGAACAGGATCGTAGCGCCGAACTCACCCATGCCCCGCGCAAAGCTCGCCCCTGCCGCCGCACCGAGCCCGCCGCTCGCCAGCGGGACGCCCACGCGCAGCATCCGCCGCAGCGGGCCCGCCCCGAGGGTCCCGGCGACGTCGAGGACGTTTGTGTCAAGGGCCTCGAACGCGGCGATCGACCCCCGCAGATAGAAGGGCCCCGCCACGAACATGATCGCCAGGACGACCGCCGCCTGGGTGAAGGCGAGGTCGATACCGAGCACCTGCAGCTCGGACCCGAGCAGGCCGAGCCGCCCGAAGGCGGCCAGCAGGCCCAGCCCGGCGACCGCCGGCGGCATCACCAGCGGCAGTTCGACCAGGGTGATCACGACGCTGCGGCCGGGAAAGCGGTGGCGGGCGAGGATGTAGGCAAACGGCGTCCCGAACAGCACCGTGATGCCGAACGCGATCCCGTTCGTCTTGAGCGAGACCCCGATCGCCTCGAGGGTGACCTTGGCATCCAGGCCGTTGAGCAGCTCACCCAGCGGTTGGTAGGTCAGCAGTGCGATGATCGGCAAGAGCAGGAACGCCAGCACGACCGCGATGACAAGTGCCCCGGCGGTGATCAGCCCGGCGCGAGCGAGGGCGGTTCGCCGGGCCGGGGAAAAGGGTCGCCACCCGACCGCGGCCGGCTGCGCCGCTGCTCGGCGACTCACGGCGCACCGAAGCCGGCGGCGCGCAGAATCGCCTGGCCGCGAGGGGACATGACCGCCTGGACGAAGTCGGCGGCACCAGCCTGGTGCGCCCCGGCCTTGACCACCGCGATGTAGTCCGAGGTCGCCGGCTTGGCGGCCGGAGGTAGCCCGATGACGGTGAGTCTGCCGTCGGCCGCGTCCGCATCGGTGATGTAGACGAAGCCCGCGTCGGCCTGTCCGAGGGCGACTTGGGCGACGACCTGCGTGACGTCGCTCGCCTCACTGACGACATTCCGCATGGCCGCGCTCGTGATCCCGAGGTTCGTGAACACGCTGCGCGCATAGTCGCCGCATGGGACGGGCGCGGCGCAGATCACGAGCTTGACGCCCGGCTTGGTGATGTCGCTCACCGTGGTGATGTGCGCTGGGTTGCCCGTTGGGACGACGAGCACCAGCCGGTTGGTGGCGAACTTGACCGGGGCACCGATCACTCCCTTGCCCAGCAGCGCCGCCGGCTGCTTGGCGCTGGCGGCCGCGAACACGTCGGCCGGCGCCCCCTGCTCGATCTGCGTCGCGAGCTCCCCGGATCCGCCGAAGGTGTACTCCGGCGTGGGGTCGATCTTCGGAAAGACCTTCAACAGCGAGGCGGCGGCGAGGACCGTGGGCGCTGACACCGATCCGGAACCGGTCGATGGGGAGTTGGTGCTGCTGCTCCCGCAGGCCGCCACGCCGAACGTGATCCCGATCGCGGCGATGCCGACAGCGGCTGCCCGCGGCGGGGTTCGTCTCATTGCACAATCTCCCTTGGCGTTGGGGCGGGGGCACGTGTGCGCCCCCGCGCCCGGTTTCGAGTCCGAACAACGATGGTCGTTGGCCGCGCGCTGACCAAATACAAGAGCGTTGCCAGTATTCTGGCAACCATGTTCCCCCGGTCACTGCGCACCCGCCGCCTCGAGCAAGGCCTCACGCAGGCGGAGCTCGCCGCACGGGCGGGCGTGAGCCGCCAGCTGATCGCCGCCGTCGAGTCCGGGCGCAACACCCCGGCGGTGGATGCGGCACTCTCACTCGCCCGGGCACTCGGCACGAGCGTCGAGGCGCTGTTCGGCGGCGAACCGCCCCAACACGCCACGCCGGCGCTCGGCGGGCACCCGCCGGACGGGGCACCCGTGCGCATCGGGTGCGTCGGCGCGCGGTTGGTCGCCAGCGAGCTCGCCGACCACGGGGTGTCCGGCGGCGGCTGGGCGAGACCCGACGGGCTGATGACCGGGGAGGTCGTACGCGTGTTCCCCGGTGCGCGCCCCGCCGCGACCGTGATCGCCGGCTGCGATCCCGCCTTGGGGCTCGCCGAGGCGCTGCTGGATCGCGACGGTCCCCGCAGCCTGTTGGCCATCCCGGCCGCGACGGGCACCGCCCTCGCCGCCCTCGCCGCAGGCGGCGTGCACGCAGCCGTCGTGCACAACCGCGAGACGCACCTGCCGGCGTTTCCGGGACCCGTCGTGCGCTGGCACATGGCGCGGTGGCAGGTCGGTCTGGGCGTGCCGGCCGGCCTGCGGGGGTCGGGCCTCGCGGCGCTGACCGCGCGCGGCACCGCGATCGTCCAACGCGAGCCGGCGGCGACGAGCCAGCAGGCGTTCCTGCGGGCCGCGGTCAACGCGGGGGTCGCCCCACCTCCGGGACCGATCGCCCGCGGGCACATCGACGCCGCGCGGATCGCGGCGCTCACCGGATCCGCAGCCGTGACGACCGAGGCCGCCGCGCGCGCGTTCGGACTCGCGTTCACGGCGCTCGAAGATCACACGGTGGAGATCTGGATCGCCGAGCCGTGGGCTGCGCTGCCAGGCGTCGAGGCCCTGGGCGAGGTCCTCGCCAGCACTGCCTTCGCCCAGCGCATCGCCCGGGTCGGGGGCTACGACCTCACCGGCTGTGGCACCCCGGTGCGCGCCGCGGCCTGAGCGCTCGGGCGCCGGCCCGACGATTCACGTCAGCCCGGCTGAGCGACCACGGGATCTGCGGCGTCCCGCGGTCGGGCGCCCTGCGGCCAGGCGTTGACCGGCCCGCGGATGTTGATCCGGACCGCCGCGCCAGGGCGCAGCGCGAGCGCGCCCAACACCCGCGAGGTGATCGGGGTGGGCAGCGCGTCGGACTCGATGGCGATTCCGATGATCGAATCGTGACCGTGAAAGCCGGTGTGCACGACTCTGCCCGCCACGCCGGGCCCGTCCTCGTAGGGGAACACCCAGACCTGCTCTGGCCGGACGAGCACGGTCATGCGCTCGCCGAAGCGCGCGTTGAGCCCGCCGCGCACCTCGAGCATGCCCAGCGGCGTCTCGACGCGATCCCCGCGTGCGATGCCGTGCATGACGTTGGCCTCGCCGATGAATCCGCCCAGCTCGACGTCTACCGGCGATGCATACAGTCGCTGCGGATCGTCCGCCTGGGCGATGCGCCCGTCGCGGATCACCGCCACCAGATCGGCGATCGAGAGCGCCTCGTCCTGGTCATGGGTCACGAGGATCGCGGTCGTCCCCGCCCGCGCGAGGATCGCCTGGACGTCCTCGCGCACGCTGGCCCGCAAGCTCGCGTCGAGGGCGGCGAATGGCTCGTCGAGCAGCACCAGCCGCGGCTGCACCGCGAGCGCCCGGGCGAGCGCCACCCGCTGCTGCTGGCCACCCGAGAGCTGGTGCGGATAGCGGTGCCCGAGGCCCTCGAGGCCGACCATCGCCAGCAGCTCGTGCACGCGAGACCCGCGCCGGTCGCGGCGCGACAGCCCGAAGCCGACGTTGGCCGCGACACTCAGGTGCGGGAACAGGCTTCCCTCCTGCGGGACGTAGCCGATCCGGCGCTGCTCGGCACGCACGTGGGTGTGGCCGTCATCGAGCGTCGCCCCGCCGATCGCCACCGAGCCCCGATCGGGGCGGTCGAAGCCCGCCAGGATGCGCAGCAGCGTCGTCTTGCCGCTGCCGCTCTGCCCGACGACCGCCGCGAACGTGCCTGCCGGCACGGTGAGATCGACACCCCGCAGCACGGGGTGGGAGCCGAACGACTTGTGCAGGTCGGCGATGCGCAGATCGGCGGGCGGGTTCGTCACTTGGACCTCGCGGCGCGGGCGGGCAGTCGATCAAAATAGCGTGCGATCACGTAGCTGGGGACCGCCGCCACCGCGATGATCACCAGCGCGAACGGGGCGGCCTGCCCATATGACAGGTTCTGCTCATAGGCCCAGAACTGGGTCGAGAGCGTCTGGGCGCCGGTCGGGATGAGCAGCAGCGTCGCCGTGAGCTCCGTCAGGGCCGCCAGGAACACCAGGCAGAACGCGGCGGCGAGGCCCGGTCCCACCAACGGGAGGGTTACGCGGCGGAAGACGGCCAGGCGGCCGGATCCGAGCGACCGCGCAGCCTCCTCCAGGCTGGTCGGCGCGTAGGCCACCGATGCCCGCACCCCGACCAGCGCCAGCGGGAAGAACAGGATCGCGTAGGCGACGATCAGCAGTGCCGCGCTCTGGTAGCCCAATCCGCCTGCGTACCGTTCGGCGAAGTAGCTGAGCGCCAACGCGATCACGACCCCGGGCATCGCTAGGACGATG
The DNA here is from genome assembly GCA_963773325.1 of uncultured Thermoleophilia bacterium. Classification (GTDB taxonomy): domain Bacteria; phylum Actinomycetota; class Thermoleophilia; order Miltoncostaeales; family Miltoncostaeaceae; genus CAITWD01. The sequence continues at coordinate 1,102,327 of CAVZAI010000002.1, forward strand.
TAGGTGCTGCGCTCGAGCAGACGCGCGAGCCGCGTGCCGTAGCGCAGCGCGTAGAGCGCGACGGGCAAGGCCATGATCGTCGCCAAGAGCGCCGCCGAGGTGCTGTAGACGACGGTGCTGATCCCGGCGCTGACCAGCGAGGTGCCGGCGACCGCGGCGCTCTGGCGGGCGAACATCCAGTAGATGCTGGAGCCGATCGGCACCCCGAGCGCAAGGCCGACCAGCACCGTGAAGGCGATGAGCACCGGGATCGTGAACGCCCCGAGGGCGTGGCGCCGGGTCGCCCGCTGGGCGAACGACCCCGTGCGCACCAGCCGCCCGCGTCCCTGGACCACCAGATCGCCGGCCAGGACGACGATGCTGACCCCGACCAGCACGAGCGACAGCGCACAGGCCGTCGCGACGCTGAAGGCGACCTGCAACTCGGTGAAGATCTCGGTCGTCAGCGTGTAGTAGTGCAGAATCTCGAAGGCGCCGTACTCGGCGAGGATCATGAGCGTCACCAACAGCGCGCCCCCCAGGATCGCGCCGCGGGCCTGACGCAGCGTGACGCGCAGGAACGTTTGGATCCGGCCCAGCCCGAGGCTGCGGGCTGCCTCTTCCTGCCCGGGGTCGGCGCTCCGAAACGCCGCGGCGACCGGCAGGTACACCAGCGGGTAGACCGCCAGGGTCATCACCAGCACGGCCCCGCGGAAGCCCTGCACGGCCGGGGACAGTGACGCCCAGCCGAAGCTCACGACGAAGTCGGGGATCGCGAACGGGATCACCACCAGCACCGCCCACATGCGCCGCAGCGGCAGATCCGTGCACTCGACGCACCACGCCGCGAGGGTGCCGATGATCGCGCAAAGGACGGTCACGACGACCGTCAGGCGGATCGTGTTCCACAACAACGTCCAGGTCAGCGGTCTCCAGATGAGACTCCAGACCGTCGACCAGCTCGAATCGCGCGCCTCGAGGAGCAGGAAGACCAGCGGTGCCGCCAGCACGACGGCGACGGCCAGGCTGAGCGCCAACAGAATCAGCGACGGGACCCGGCGACGCGGCCCGACGACGGCGCCCTGTCCCGCCGTCGTCCGGTCCGGCGCGCCGGGACCTGCGGCTACGGTCGCCATGGGCGAAGGCGGGGAGATGCGGGGGTCGCGGCGGCCCAAGGACTCACAGCAGACCCGCCTGCCGCAGCAAGGACACCGCGCTCGCGCCGTCGCCCAGGTCGGCGATCGTCACCGAAGTCGGCTGCAGCTGCGCGAGCGGCACCTCCTTGGACGAGGCTGCGACGCCCGGTGTGAGCGGGTACTCGTAACTCGCCGAGTGCGCGATGATCTGCTGGGCCTGCGGAGACACCAGGAACGCCAAGAAGCGTTGGGCGTTGGCCTGGTGGCTGCTCGACTTGAGGATCCCGGCGCCGGAGACGTCGATGACGTAGCCGGCGTCGTGCGGCGCCAGGAACGCGATCTTGGCGTGCATGTTGGACGCACCGATCTCGTCCCTGATCCGGTACCAGTAGTACTGGTTGATGATCCCGAGGGCGGCGCTGCCGCGGTTGATCTCGTCGACGACGGACTCGTTACTGGGGTAGACGCGGCTGCCGGCGTTTGCGGCGAGCCCCTTGAGCCAGCTGACCGCCGCGGTATCGCCGTAGGTCGTCGCCACCGAGGTCACCACGGGCTGGAAATCGGTCTCCGCGGGCGCGAGGGCCAGCTTGCCCTTGTACGCCGCCCCCGCGAGCTGCATCACGCTGGTCGGGAGCGCAGTCGCCGGGATCAGGCTCGGGTTGTAGATGATGACGCCCGCGCGCGCCGAGACCCCGACCCAGTCGCCCTGCGGCGAGCTGTACTTGGCGGGCACCTTGGCGAGCGTGCTCGGCAGCACCGGGCTGAGTTGGCCCTTGCCCTGCAGGTACTCGAGCGCGGGCGAGTTCTCGGTGTAGAAGACGTCCGCCGGCGAGTTCGAGCCCTCGGTGCTGATCTGCGCGGCGAGGGTGGCCTCGTCGTCGCTGCGGGTATCGACCGTGATCCCGGTCGACTTTTCGAATGCCTGCACCAGCGCGGCGGTCGTCTGGACGTGCTGGCCGCTATAGAGCGTCAGCGAGTTCGCCGACCCGGAGGACCCGCACCCGGCGAGCGCCGCGGCGGTGAGCAGGAGTGCGGCGACAGGCGCGAACCCGCGCGTCGTCGGGTGCCTGAAGGACAGATGTTCGGTGACCCTCATTTCGGAAATCTATGTTACCCAAATGTACGCACAACCGGCGCACAGCGGGCAGGGCAAGTGTCCCGGTCGACGGACACAACGGCCGGCGGCCGGTGGGGTCCTGCCGGTCCGTTAGGCTTGTCGGCGAACGCGATCACCATGGCCAAGAAACCACCCAAAGCCCCGGCCCCACCCGCGCCGCCCAGCCGCTGGCGCATCGTCATGACCGGCGTCGTGCTCGGCGCCCTCTGGGGCGTGGTCATGTGGGGGATTAACGCCGCCATCCACAACTCCTCGAACGGGGTGGTGTTCGTGTATCTCGTGCTGACGATGGCCATGATCGGCGGCGGCGTCGCGGCGTTCTTCGGCGCCGTCGGCATCAGGCGCGGCGGGGAGAGCGTCGGACCGCGCTTTCGCCGTCGCAGCAAGTAGCGCCTCCCGCGCCAGGCCGGGACGCCGGCCGCCGCACCTCGCGGACACGCCGGGGGTCCTCTATCCTCACGGAGTGACCGTGCTAGGCGGGGAGCTAGCGGTGCCCTGTACCCGAAATCCGCTTCAGCGGGGCACAATTCCCACCCGAGGCGCATGTCTGAAAGGGTCGGGTCCGTGCAATGCGACGTTGATGGTGAGGTCCCATTCGGTGGGCGACCGCGAACCAGGTCAGGTCCGGAAGGAAGCAGCCTTAAGCGGATCCGCGTACGCGCAGTGGGGTTACCTCGCCGGAGTTGGCGGCATGGGTACCGCTTTCGTGGCGTGTTTCGACGGTGGGTGCACGGTCACCTCAGCGCCGGCGCCCCCTGCTTCGCAGGGGCGCCGCAGCTGACGTTGACAATCGAAGGGACTGCGTGAGCGGCGACTCCGGAGGAAGCCTCTATAACCGCTATCGCCCGACGACGTTCGAAGAGATGGTCGGGCAGGAGCATGTGGCGCGGGCGCTGGCAAATGCGCTGAGCGCCGGCCGGCCCGCGCGCGGCTACCTGTTCTCCGGTCCGCGGGGCACCGGCAAGACCACGACGGCCCGCATCCTCGCGCGTTGCCTCAACTGCCAGTCGTCGCCGGGCCCGACCGCCACGCCGTGCATGACCTGCGATTCGTGCCTGCGCACCGGTCACGATGACTGGCTGGACGTCGTCGAGGTCGACGCGGCCTCGAGCGCCCGGCGGATCGACGAGATGCGCGACTGGCTCGAGACGGTGCGCTATGCGCCGGTCGTCGCCCGCTACCGGGTGACGATCATGGACGAGGCCCACCAGATCCAGGAAGGCGCCGCGAGCGCCCTGCTCAAGACCCTCGAAGAGCCGCCGCCGCACCTGGTGGTCATCCTCTGCACCACCCACCCCTGGGACATCCTCCCGACGATCCGGTCGCGCGTCCAGCAGTACGTCCTGCGCAAGCCCGGGATCCCCGCGCTCGTGCGCGTGCTCGAGCGCGTCGCACAGGCCGAGAACATCGAGACCTCCGAGACGGCGCTCGACACGCTCGCGCGCGCGGCCGACGGCTCCTACCGGGACGCCCTCGGGCTGTTGGAGCAGATCGTCGCCTACTCGGGCGGCCGGGTCGAACTCGCCGAGGTGCTCGAGCTGATGGGTGCCGTGGCCCGAGAGACCCTGTTCGAGCTGGTGGACCTCCTGTCGACCGGCGATGCGGCGGGCGCGTTCTCGCTGTTGGAGGACGTCCTTGACTCCGGCAGCGACGCCGAACAGCTGCTCCGGGGACTGACGACCCAGCTGCGCTGCGTGTGCCTGCTCCAGCAGGGCGCCGGCGCCCGTGATGATTGGGCCTTCGCGCCCGACGAGGTCGAGCGCCTGTCCGCGCAGGCCAATCAGCTCGCCCCCGCCCAGGTCGTCCGGGCCCTCGACCTGCTGGCCGATGCGCAGGTGCGCATCCGCAGCGGGGGTGCCGATCCGCGGCTGCAGCTCGAGCTGATCGCCGCCAAGCTCGCTCGCCCCGCCCTCGACGCCGATGTGGCCGCGCTCGTTCCGCGTCTCGAGGTCCTGGAGCGCACCGGTGCGGCCGCACCGAGCCGGGCTCCCCAGCGCGACGCCGGCCGCACCCGCGGCGGCGACCGCACACGCGACCGAGCCGGGCCCGCCCGCCGCCCGCGTCCAGGCAGCGCCGCATCCGGAGGCGGCCACGCCGGCCGCCGAGCAGGCGCCGCAGACCCCGACGGCGTCCGCGCCCCCCATTCCGGTCACGGCGCCGGCACCGGTGCCGGATCTGATCGTCTTTGACCTGCCGCACGTCGAGCGGATGTGGCCGCAGGTCCTGACGGAGCTGCAGACCTCGCATCCGCCGCTCTACACCTTCATCGAGGACGGGCGTCCGACCGCGGCCGCGGACGGCGTGCTCGAGATCGCGCTGGCAAGCTCGGTGGGCGCGAGCATGCTCTCCAAGCCCGACCAGCGCGCTGAGTTCGAGACCGTCCTGTTGAGCGTGTTCGGGCAGCGGGTCCGCGTGGAGATCGTCGTCGATGCGTCCGCGGCGCCGGCCGCGGCGCCGGCGCCGGCCGCGCCGGCGACCCTCGAGTCGCTGCGCCAAGAGCTGATCGCCACCTTCGACGCGACCGAAGAGCCCCACTGACCCTCCCGGTATCGACCGCAACCAAGGAGCCGCCGCGGTGTCCTCAGGCATGAATCCCCAGAAGATGCTCAAGCAGATGCAGAAGATGCAGGCCGACATGGAGCGCGTGCAGCTTGAGCTTCAGGACGAGTACATCAGCGCATCGGCCGGCGGCGGGGTCGTCACGGCAACGGTGAGCGGCGGTCTCGAGGTCAAATCGATCATCATCAAGCCCGAGATCGTCGATCCGGAGGACCTCGAGCTGCTTGCCGACACGATCGTGGCCGCCGTCAACGAGGCGATGCGCGGCGCCCAGCAGCATGCCCAGCGACGCATCGGCGAGATCACCGGCGGGCTGTCGGGTCTCGGCATCCCCGGCATGTAGGCCGCAGGGCACCCGATTCTCACCCCCTCCCTCGAACGGCTGATCGCCGAACTGTCACGCCTGCCGGGCATCGGCCCCCGCAGCGCGCAGCGACTGGCGTTCCACCTGCTCAAATCGCCGCCGGAGCGCACGCTGGCCCTGGCGGGCGCGTTGACCGAGCTGGCCGAACGGATCCACCCGTGCGCCCGCTGCGGATCGTTCGCCGAAGACGAGCTGTGCCCGATCTGCCAGGACGCCCGGCGCGACGCGTCCATGCTCTGCGTGGTCGAGGAGCCGTCGGCGATCCTTCCGATCGAGCGCACGCACGAGTTCCGTGGCTACTACCACGTGCTGGGCGGCGCGCTGTCGCCGATCGACGGCGTCGACCCGGACGACCTGCGCATCGACGAGCTCGCCCGGCGGATCGCCGACGAGGGCGTGCAGGAGGTCGTCGTGGCGACCAACCCGACCATGACCGGCGAGGCCACGGCGCTGTACCTGGCTGACCTTCTGCGCGGGCAGGTGCGCCTGACACGGTTGGCGAGCGGCCTGCCGGTCGGCGCCGACCTCGAGCACGCGGACGAGCTGACGCTCGGCCGGGCCCTGCTCGGCCGGCGCGACTTGGAGTAGCACCGCGGGCACCCGGCAGCCGGGCCGCGCGGCCGGTGATCGCTAGAATCGCCCGCTGGTGGTGCACCACGATCCACAAGGAGAGCTCCGATCGGCCTGAGGGTGATGAAATTCGGCGGCAGTTCGGTCGCCGACGCGGACCAGATCCGCAATGTGGCGGGCCGGATCGCCGCGGCGGCGGAGTCCGGCGACAGCGTCCTGGCGGTCGTCTCGGCGCGCGGCAAGACGACCGATGGACTGGTCCAGCTGGCCAACGAGATCAGCGACCGGCCGTCCCCGCGGGAGCTGGACATGCTGCTGTCGACCGGGGAGCGCATCTCGTGCGCGCTCATGGCGATGGCACTGCACGACCTGGGCCACCAGGCCGTCTCGTTCACCGGGTCGCAGGCCGGGATCTTCACCGACAGCGCCCATACCAAGGCGCGCATCGTCGAGATCCGGGCCGACCGGATCCGGGCCGCGCTCGGCGACGGCCACATCGCGCTGGTCGCGGGCTTTCAGGGCATGTCGCTCAACGACAAGAACGTCACGACGCTCGGACGCGGCGGCAGCGACACGACCGCCGTTGCCCTGGCGGCGGCGATCGGTGCGGACGTGTGCGAGATCTACACCGACGTGACCGGGGTGTTCACCGCCGACCCGCGGATCGTGCCCGAGGCGGTCAAATTGCCGCGCATCAGCCACGAGGAGATGCTCGAGATGGCCGCCATGGGCTCTCGGGTCCTGGCGCTACGATCAGTCGAGTTCGCACGCAACTACGACGTCCCTCTGCACGTGCGCTCGTCGTTTGCGCCCGACGAGGGGACCTGGATCACCAAGGAGACGCCCGACATGGAGCACGCGATCGTGTCCGGTATCGCGCACAAGAGCGACGAGGCCAAGATCACGATCACCGGGGTCCACGACCAACCCGGTGTCGCAGCCTCGATCTTCACGGCGCTGGCCGACGCGTTGATCAACGTCGACACCATCATCCAGAACATGGGCACCGACGGACGTGCCGACCTGTCGTTTACGCGTGCCGCTCGACGAGCTGAGTCGGGCCCTGGAGACCCTCGGCGGCATCAAGGGCCCGCTGGAGTACACCTCGCTGACCGCCGACGACCAGATCGGCAAGGTGACCCTCGTCGGGGCCGGGATGAAGTCGAACCCCGGCATCGCCGCCAAGATGTTCCGCGTGCTCGCCGACAAGGACATCAACATCCTGATGATCGACACCTCCACGATCCGCATCACCGTCGTGATCAACCGGCGCGACGTCGAGCGGGCCGTGCGTGCCCTCCACGACGCCTTCGATCTCGAGGCCGAGGCCGCCCGGAGAGCCGGTGTTTAATGTCGCGGTGGTCGGCGCGACCGGAGCGGTCGGCTCGATGATGCTGCGCGTGCTCGAGGAACGCGGGTTTCCCGTGTCGGAGCTGCACCCGCTGGCGAGCGCCCGCAGCGAGGGACGCATCGTCGAGTACCTGGGCAAACCGTTCACGGTACGCACGCTCACCCAGGACAGCTTCGCGGGCGTCGACATCGCGCTGTTCTCGGCGGGCGGGCAGCGTTCGCGCGAGTTCGCCCCGGCGGCCGTCGAGGCGGGAGCGGTGGTCATCGACAACTCCTCGGCGTTCCGGATGGCCCCCAACGTGCCGCTGGTCGTCCCGGAGGTCAACGAGGCGGCGATCCAGACCCACGAGGGGATCATCGCCAACCCGAACTGCGTGGCTGCGCCGCTGGTGGTGGTACTCAAGCCGCTCGCCGACGCGGTCGGCCTCGAGCGCGTCATCATCTCGAGCTATCAGGCGGTCTCGGGCACCGGCGCGGGCGGGATCGCCGAGTTGCGCCGCGAGGCCGAGGGCTATCTGGCAGGCGATGAGCCGGCGCCCCAGGTCTACCCGCATCCGATCGCCTTCAACGTCCTGCCGCACATCGACACCTTCGACGAGACCGGCTACACCGGCGAGGAGCGCAAGGTCATCGCCGAGACCCAGAAGATGCTCGGGTTGCCCACCCTGCGCGTCAGCGCGACGTGCGTGCGGGTGCCGGTGTTCAACGGACACTCGCTGTCGGTCCAGATCGAGACGACCGAGCCATTGGACGCGAACGCGGCTCGGGGCCTGCTGATGGGTGCGCCGGGACTGATCCTCGCCGACGAGCCCGAGCTGGCCATTTACCCGTTGCCGCGCCTCGCTTCCGGGCGCGACGAGGTCATGGTCGGCCGGATCCGCAACGATCTCTCGCACCCGCGCGGACTGGCGCTGTGGCTCTCGAGCGACAACCTGCGCAAGGGTGCGGCCACCAACGCCGTGCAGATCGCCGAATCGCTCGTGACGCGCGGCTGGCTGTAGTCCCGTCGCGGGTCACCGGCTGCTAGGCCACCGGCACGCGCAACGGGGTCGTGACCTCGTACGGCACCGGGGCGTCCCGGAAGGACGTCGGCAGGCCGCCGACCAGGACCCGACGCGGCACGAGCTCATGGCCGGCCTTGAGCCGCTCGGCGCAGGGCGTGCACAGCGGTCCGTCGTCGGACGGATGGCTGATTTGGCCGTGGGCCGGGTCGACGCTACACAGATCGGTGAACGGATCGGCGGCCGGCAGCGCGAGGCCCGCTAGCTCACCCGCCCGCTCCGCATCGCCGAAGCCGTTGCGCAACGACGCCGCGCCGTCCCGGAGCTCGCGCTCGGTGGTGGCGTGCGAGACGAGCGTGTCCGCGGCGATGTGGTAGGCCTCGACCGCCTCGACAAGCGCCCGCGACTCCGTCCCGCCGCCGTGCGACTGCGCCAGCAGGCGCGCGCGCGCGCCGAGGGCGTCGGCGTAGACCTTGAGGATGCCGCGGGCCTCCATGGTGCGCTCGTGTGCCCGGCGCTGCTCGCGCCGCAGGCCCCAGCCGATCGCGAAGGCCCCGCCCAAGAGGGCAAGTCCCCCGAGGATGATCAGGTCGCGGACCCCGTTGGAGCTGTCGGCCGGTGGGGGCGTGCTGACCTCGGCGGCGACCAGCAAGCGCGCGGCCGGGTCGGGGACGCTGCTCGCACCAACCGCAGTGAGGGCCGTCTGGATCGAGAGCGGGGTGCGGGGTCCGGCGGCCGCGACGTCACCGTTGGGCGTCGTCACCACCAGCGTGCCCGCGTACTTGAGCGTCGCGCGCAGCGCCTCGGCATAGGCAGAGAGGTCGCCGCCCGGCACGAACGGCACGGCGGCGAGCTTGACGTTCTCGCCGCGGCCGGCGAGCTGGGCGGCATCCGCGCGGACCTGCGCGGCCACGGTGGCGTCGTAGAGCACCGGCACCACGTACGTGTTGCCGCGCTGCAGCGCACGGACCACGGGCGCGTCGTGGAGGGCCGGCGCGCCGATCGCACCGACCGGGACCAGCAGCACGAGCACCGCCGCCAGTACCAGCCAACCCGACCGGTGCGACGCCCGGGGGTCGCCCGCCACGCTGCTCACCCGCCCGGCGCGCCCAACGCGACCCGCTGGCGCCGCAGACGCGCGGCGACCCGCGCGACGCGGCGCCGCGCAGCGGTGCCGGGCTCGACCAGGTCCAGCCGCATCAGTGCCACCTGACCCGCACCGCGGACCGGCGCGAAGCCCAGGCGCTCGAGGAAGGTCCGGTCGAAGAGCGTGTGGTGCGCCCCGAACCGGTCCTCGCTCGGCACGTCGTCGGGGTAGTTGATGGCGAACGCCTCGACGGCGGCCAGCCCCCGGCCCTGAAGGTCAGCGAGAGCCTCGAGGAACAGGCGCTCGCACATCCCGGCGCGCTCGACTTCGCCCAGATACACGCAGGTCACCACCGCGGCGTCAGCCGACGCCGGGCCCGCCGGCATGATGCGGGTCCGCGGAAAGAGCGAGCGCGGCCCGTACTGGATCATCCCGCGGAACACGCCGTGTTCGTGCAGCACGCGCCCCCACGGGCCGAACCGTCGCGCGGCCATCCGGGCCCAGCGGCGCTTGGCCGACGCCTTGGTCGGCGCGCGGGTTCGCTGCCAGAACACACAGTCGCCGCAGCACTCGGGCAGCTGCCCGGCGACCGCATCGGTGACGGCCAGGATCCGACTCACAGAGCGATCATGGCAGGTTCCCAGGTCACCGCGCTCCCAGCGTGTCAATCGGCGGACGACGTCAGACGGAGTGCCCGCCGAGCGGGCACTCCGGCAGTGGCGCGCCGCGCCACCGCCCCGCCGCACGCGCGCGTGCCGCGCGCCGTGGTCAGCCAGCGACGACCGACAGGACCGGGTCGACCGGCACCATGTGGCGCTTGAAGTCCATGACCTGCTGGTCCAGGCCGAGGGCCAGACCCAACAGCTGGGGCAGGTGCAGCACCGGCATGTTGTAGGTCTCATCGTTGACCGCCTCCGCCTTGCGCTGGTAGGCGTCCATGGCCAGGTGGCACAGCGGGCACGGGGTGACCATGCACTCCGCGCCGGCGTCACGGGCCTGCGAGAGCGCGACGTGGGACTCCTTGAGCGCGGTGTTCTCCCGGGCCAGCAGGATCGGGAAGCCGCAGCACTTCGACTTGGCGTCGTAGTCGGCGACCTCGCCGCCGAGGGCCACGATCAACCGCTCCAGCGACTGCGGCTGGTCCGGATCCTCGAAGCCCATCACCGACGAGGGGCGCAGCAACTGGCAGCCGTAGTACGGCGCCACGCGCAGGCCGTTGAGGCCCTTCGGGCCCTGCCGCTCAAGCAGCGACAGGCCTTCCTCGGTGGCGATGTACCAGAGCAGATGCGTGACCTCGCGCGTGCCCTCGTAGGGCCGTGCGCCGGCCTTGACCAGCTCCTCGTTGACCGCCTCGAGCAGGCGCGGGTCTTCCTTGACCAGTTTGTTGGCCCGCCGCAGGTTCAGCGTGCAGACGTTGCAGATGGTCATGATGTCGTGGCCCATCTCCTCGGCCTGCGACAGGATCCGCACGTTGAGCGTCAGGTAGAGATTGGGCTTGGCCTCGGCCACGTCGCCGGCGCCGCAACAGGTCGCCGCGGGCATCGGCTGAAGATCGATGTCGAGCAACGGGGCGAGTGCCTTGGTGGTCGAGTTGAGCTCCTTGGAGCTGAACTCCGCCACGCATCCGGGGTAATACGCGAACTTGCGCGCCACCTAGATCGTCTCCTTCACGTTCTTCATGAGCTGCTTGACTTCGTCCAGCCTGCGGATCTTGTGGGGCAGCGGCGACGGGGCCTTGCCCTTCGAGATCATCTTGACGGCAAACGGGAGATCGAATGGCGCCTTGAGCGGCTGGGTCATCGGCACGAGGAGTGTCTCGTTGAGCTTACCGCCGTGCCGCAGCGAATACAGGAACGCCTTCGCGTGGCGGGCTCCGGGGTCCTTCATGCCGAGGCCCTCCTGGAAGGCGATCCCGCCGAGCTTCTCGATCGCGTCGCGCGGGTCGACGCCCTTCGGGCAGCGCTCGTTGCAGTACATGCAGCGGGTGCAGTCCCAGATGCCGTGTTCACCCGAGTAGAGCTTGGCCCGCTGGCTGCGCTGGCTGTCGCGCTCGTCGGCGGCGAAGCGGAAACCCCAGGCGAACGCCGCCGGGCCGACGAACTCCGCGTCGGCCGCGAGCGAGTTGCACTCCGAGTAGCAGGCGGCGCACAGGATGCACTTGCTCTCGTTGTAGATCTTCTGCATCGCCTCCTTGGAGACGATGCGCTCGCGCTCCGGCGGCGCCCCGCGGTCGGGGATCAGGTATGGCTTGACCGACTTGAACTTGCTCCAGAACGGCTCCAAGTCGACCACGAGGTCCTTGATCGGCGTGAAGTTGCCGATCGGGTCCACGCGCACGGGCTGGCCGCCGTTCTGCTCCTTGAGGTCCTCGACCTGGCTCATGCAGGCGAGCACTGTCTTGCCGTCGGCGCGACAGGCGCAGGACCCGCAGATCGCCGAACGGCATGAATAGCGGACCGCGAGGGTGCCGTCCTGCTCGTTCTGCAGGCGCAGGATCGCGTCCAGCAGCGTCAGGTCCTCGCCGTGTTCCAGGTCGTACTTCTGGCGGTAGGCCTCGTCGCTGGTGTCCGGCTGGTAGCGGAAGACATCGAACGTCGTCTGGGGCATCAGTAGGTCCTCACCTGCGGTTCGTACTTCGTGAAGGTGACCTCGCTGTAATCGAGGCGGACAGCGTCGTCCTCGAGGTAGGCGAGCGTGTGCTTCATCCAGTTGGCGTCGTCGCGCTCAGGGAAGTCCGTGCGGGAGTGGGCGCCACGGCTCTCGGTGCGGGCGACCGCCCCGGTGACCATGGTGTCGGCGAGATCCAGCAGGAAGCCGGTCTCGATGACATGGATGAGCGACTGGTTGAAGGTCTTGCCCTTGTCGTCGACGACGACGCCCTTGAACTGCTCGCGGAGCCGGTCGATGGTCGCCTTGGCCTCGTCGAGCTCGGCGCCGGTGCGGAAGATGCCGGCCTTCTCCTGCATGGTGTTGGCGAGCTCGTCGCGGATCTCGTACTGGCGCGGACCGTCGGCGCGGTCCAGCAGCTCGCGCAGCTTGGCCTCGTAGGCGTAGCCGTCCTCCGGGCGGGCCTGGATGCCGCGGCCGTTGAAGTCCTGGGCCGTGCGGGCAGCGGCCTCGCCGGTGCGGGCACCGAACACGACGGTCTCAAGGAGCGAGTTCCCACCGAGGCGGTTGGCCCCGTGCACGGAGACGCAGGCGCACTCGCCGGCCGCGAACAGGCCGGGCATGTGCGGGGCGGCCCCCCAAGAGTCCACATGCACGCCACCCATGTGGTAGTGCGCACCCGGACGGATCGGGATCGGCGCATCGATCGGATCGACGCCCGCGAACGCCATCGCCAGCTCACGGATCTGCGGCAGGCGCTCCATGATCTTGTCGCGGCCCAGGTGGCGCAGGTCCAGGAGCACCGAGCCGTCGATGCCGCGGCCCTCCATGATCTCGGTGGCCTCCGCGCGGGACACGACGTCACGCGACGCGAGCTCGAGCTTGTTGGGCGCGTATTTGCTCATGAACCGCTCGCCGTCCTTGTTGAGCAAGATGCCGCCCTCGCCGCGGGCGCCTTCGGTCACCAGCACGCCGCTGGGGTTCAGCGTCGTGGGGTGGAACTGCATGAACTCCATGTCCTTGAGCGGCACACCGGCGCGCAGCGCCAGGCTCATCCCGTCGCCGGTCGAGCTGTGCGAGTTCGTGGAGGGCGCGTACGCCCGTCCGGCGCCGCCGGTCGCCAGCACGACGGACTTCGCGCCGATCGCCTCGATGGTGCCGTGCACCATGTCGTAGGCGACGACCCCGGCGCAGGCGCCATGGTCGTCGGTGATCAGCTCGGTGACGAAGTACTCCTCGTAGCAGGGGATGTCGTACTTGACGCACACCGTGTACAGGGTGTGGAGGATCACCAGGCCGGTCAGGTCGGCCGCGTAACAGGTGCGCGGGAAGCCGGCGCCGCCGAACGGACGCTGGGCGATCTGGCCGGTCGTCTCGTGACGGGAGAACACCGCGCCCCAGTGCTCGAGCTGAATGATCTCGTCCGGCGCGTCGCCGCAGAGAATCTCGATCGCGTCCTGGTCGCCCAGGTAGTCCGAGCCCTTGACCGTGTCGAAGGTGTGGTTCTCAGTCGAGTCCTCGGTCGCGTTGCCGAGCGCGGCGTTGATGCCGCCCTGGGCCGCCCCGGAGTGGCTGCGCACCGGGTGGACCTTGGTCACTAGCGCGACATCGACTCCGGCCTCGTGGGCGGCGATCGCCGCGCGCATTCCCGCCAGGCCGGCCCCGACGACCACAACGTCATGGGTGTGCAAACTTCGGCCCCCCCTCGGGTGCTCTCGTTCTGGACAGCGTGATCGTGATTCCGATCACGGAATCTACCGAACCTGCCGCGATGTGCACTTGTGACATCCGACCTTGTCGGTCGGCCGAACTTCCCTGGTCCGACAGACGGTTTGCGGACAAGCACCATGCATGCGAGCGGGGCGCGCACCGCACCTGTCTCCGTGTTCGAGTCACAAGCGTATACTCCCGCTGTTTTGCGCGGCGATTCGGTCCTGTGCACAGGTGCACACGCGTCTATTCGCCCCCACACCCCGCCACACAAGGAGCAGGTGTCAGTGGCATACCGCGTCACGTTCATTCCCGGCGACGGTACCGGTCCGGAAATCGCCGCTGCGACCAAGCGCGTTCTGGACGCGACCGGCGTCGACTTCGACTGGGACGTGCAGCAAGCCGGCGTCGACATCATGAAGGAAGTCGGGACCCCGCTTCCCGAGTCCACGATCGAGTCGATCCTCGCCAACAAGGTCGGCATCAAGGGCCCGATCACCACGCCCGTCGGAACCGGTTTTCGCAGCGTCAACGTGGCGCTTCGAAAGGTCTGCAACCTGTACGCCTGCGTCCGGCCCTGCAAGTACTACGAGGGCGTCCGCACCAAGTACAAGGATGTTGACCTCGTCTATGTGCGGGAGAACACCGAGGACCTGTACGCGGGTATCGAGTACGAGGCGGACACCCCCGACAACCTCCGCCTCATCGAGTTCATCAAGGGCACCCACCCCGACGCGCACCTTGGCACGCACACGGGCATCTCGATCAAGCCGATCTCCGTCGAATCCAGCGAGCGCATCGTGCGCTACGCATTCGAGTACGCCCGGGACAACGACCGCAAGAAGGTGACGGCCGTCCACAAGGCCAACATCATGAAGTTCACCGACGGTCTGTTTCTCGCCGTGGCGATCGACGTCGCCAAGGACTACCCGGACATCGAGTTCGAGGAGCGCATCGTCGACAACATGTGCATGCAGCTCGTCCAAAAGCCCGAGCTGTACGACGTGATCGTGCTGCCGAACCTCTACGGCGACGTCCTCAGCGACCTCGGCGCGGGCCTGGTCGGTGGGTTGGGTGTCGCCCCCGGCGCAAACATCGGTACCGAAGCCGCGCTGTTCGAGCCGACCCACGGTTCGGCCCCGAAGTATGCCGGCCTGAACAAGGTCAACCCGATGGCGATGATGCTCTCCGGAGTCATGATGCTCAAGCACCTCAAGGAGACCGAGGCGGCCGACCTGATGGAGGGCGCCATCGCCGACATCATTCGTGAAGGGAAGTCTGTGACCTACGATATGAAGCCCGACCGTAATGATCCGACGGCACTGGGCACCGCGGAGGTAGCCACCGCCGTCGTCGAGCGCATGAAAGCGCTGGGCGCCTGATGGGGGTGCTCAAGGTTGCCGTCACCGGCGCGGCGGGCCAGATCGGTTACGCGCTGCTGCCGCGCATCGCCGCCGGCGAAATGTTCGGCAAGGACCAGCAGCTGGATCTGCGGCTGCTGGAGATCCCGGTCGAGCAGATCCAGAAGGCCCTGCAGGGTGTCGTCATGGAGCTCGACGACTGCGCCTTCCCGCTGCTGACCAACGTCACCCCGACCGGCGACGCCCGGGTCGCGTTCGGCGACGCCGACTGGATCGTGCTCGTCGGCTCGAAGCCGCGTGGCCCGGGCATGGAGCGCGCCGACCTGCTCAAGGACAACGGGCGCATCTTCGTCGCGCAGGGCGACGCGATCGACGAGGTGGCCGCCGCCAACGCGACCATCTGCGTGGTCGGAAACCCGTGCAACACCAACGCGATGATCGCCGCGAGCCGTTTCAAGCGGATCTCACCGACGAGCATCACCGCGATGACCCGCCTCGACCAGAACCGGGCCTCGACCCAGCTGGCGCAGAAGGCCGGCGTCCCGGTCACCGACGTCGAGAACATCATCATCTATGGGAACCACTCCCCGACGATGTTCGCCGACTTCTTCCACGCCACGATCGGCGGCAAGCCGGCGACCGACGTGATCAGCGATCACGCCTGGCTGCGTGAGGAGTTCCTGCCGAAGGTCGGCAAGCGCGGCGCCGAGGTCATCGCCGCACGCGGCCTGTCGAGTGCGGCATCGGCGGCCAACGCCCTGATCGACCACGTGAAGTCGCTCTACACGCCGAGCGACACGATCTACTCAGCCGTGTGCCAGTCCGATGGCTCCTACGGCTTCGCCGACGGCGTCTGGGCGTCGGTGCCGGTCCGGACCGTCGCCTCGGGCAAGTACGAGATCATCACCGGCGTCGAGCACGACGAGTTCGCCCAGGCGAAGATCGCCGCCTCGAACGACGAGCTCGTCGGCGAGCGCGAGACGGTCGCCGAGCTGCTCTAGCCCGGAACGCGCATCGACCGGGCGCGCGTCGGCGCGTGCCCGGTCGATGCAGCGCTAGGTCGCGGGCGTCGGCACGACGACGGGGCGCCCGTCGCGCCCCACGGCAACCAGCGTGAAGTGGCCCACCACGCACAGCTCGCGCGTACCGTCCTCGATCCGCTCGCGCCAGACATCGAGCTTGACCCGCATCGAGGTGCGACCGATGCTCTCGACGACGGCCTCGATCTCGACCAGGTCCCCCTGGACGATGGGGGTCCGGAAGCTGATCTCGTCCATCGAGGCGGTGACCACGTTGCCGCGCGCCTGCCGCATCGCGGCATAGGCGGCGCAACGGTCCATCCAGCCGACGAGTGTGCCGGCGAACAGATTGCCCTGCGAGTTCGTATCGTGCGGGAACACGGACTGCAGGACCGTGGCGCGCTCCACGATGGGCCTCCTTCCGCGCAGTACGGGGCCCTAGCCTACCCAGCCGCGTCGACGCGGCGACCGGGTCGGCAGGCGACCTAGACGGCCGACGCGCTCACCATTGACGCGTACCAGCCACCGGCCTCGAGCAGCTCGGCGTGCGTGCCGCGTTCCCGCACGCCGCCGTCGGCGATCACCACGATCTCGTCGAAGCGGTCCATCCCGACCAGTCGGTGGGTCACGACGCACAGCCCCGTGCGCGCCGTGACCCCGGCCCGATGCGCATCGTCAAGGAAGGCCGCCTCGGACTCGGCGTCCAGGTGCGAGGTCGGCTCATCGAGGACCAGCAGCCCCCCGGGCGCCAGCAGGCCACGCGCCAATGTCAGCCGTTGGCGTTGGCCGCCGGACAACAGCGCGCCGTCCTGGCCGACCTCGGTCTCGAGCCCGTCGGGCAGGTCGGCGACCCACCCGGCCAGGCCGGCGCGCGTCAGCGCCGCGTCGAGCTCGACGTCGGTGGCGTCGGGACGCGCGATCCGCAGGTTGGCGGCGATCGTCGTCGGGAACAGATAGGCATCCTGCGGGACGAGGGTGACGGCGTGCCGGACGTCGGATTGGCGCAGGTCCTCCAGCGGAATGCCGTCGAGCAGGGCCTGACCGGAGTCCACATCGCGCAGCCGCGCCAGCACCTCGCACAGGGTGGTCTTGCCCGATCCGCTCGGCCCGACGATCGCGACCGCCCGACCCCAGCGCAGCTCGAGGTTGATCCCCTCGAGCGCCAGCGGCGCCCCGGGCCCGAACCGCACGCAGGCGTCCCGGAGCACGAGCGTCCGTCCTGGGCCGGGCGCCGCCGGCGCGTCCGGGTCGACGATCGGGACCGGTCGGTCGACGCATTCCTCCAGGCGCAGCGCGGCCCGGCCGCAGGCGGTCAGGTTCTGGGCGGCCACCGGCAGCGGCGCAATCGCCTCGAACACCGCCAGTGTCATCAACACGAGCGCGGCCAGCAGCACGCCCCCGAGGCGCCCGTCGCGGACCGCCGGCACCGCGACGATCAGCACGGCGAGCGCCGCCGCCTGCGCACCGAGGCCGCCGAGCCCTGCGGCGATCCCGCCGGCGTAGGCGTCCCGCCGCCCGAGCTGCATGAGGGTGTCGTTCGCCTCGGTCACGCCGGCGATGTGCGCGTCGCGGACGCCCCACGCGACGATGTCGGGCGCGCCCTCGAGCACGTCGACGACGCGGCTCGACAGCTCTGCGCGGGCCCGCGCCTGGCGCTTGCCCGCCGCCCGCGCCACGGCGCCGGTCAGCGTCGGCACGACGACCGCGAACGCGGCCAGCACGACGACCAGCACCACCCCGGCCGCCGGCAGCATCAGCGCGGCCGCGACGCCCGCCAGGCAGATCAACACCACCGCGGCGATGGGCGGCAAGAGCCCGCGCAGGAACAGTTCCTGCAGCTGGTCGACATCGGCGGTGAATCTGCTCATCAGGTCGGCGGCGCGAAGGCGTGGCAGGCCGGCCGGCACGAGCGGGATCAGCCGGCCGACGAAGCTCGCCCGCAGGCGCGCGAGGGCGCCCAGCGCGAGCTCGTGCGAGGCCAGGCGCTCCAAGTACCGCATGATCGCCCGCGCGACCGAGAAGGCGCGCACGAGCACCATGGCGACGCCGAGTGCCAGGATCGGCGGGCGCTCCGCCGCGCGGCTGATCAGGTATCCGGAGGTGCCCAGCAGCGCGGCGCCGAGCGCGACCGTCGCGACGCTGGTGCCCAGCGCGGCGAGCGGCAACCAGACCCCGACTCGCGCCTGCCGTACCGCCGAGGCCAATGCCCGCGTCGTCTGGCTCATGCCGCTGCCCCCACCGGCCCGGCAGTCAGGACGCGGCCCTGGTCGATCTGCACGACGCGGTCGGCCGCATGCACGAGCTCGAGCCGGTGCGTGACCGCTAGCGTGGTCGCACCGGCGGTGAGGCGCCGGATGACCTGCGCGAGCTCGGCGGCCAGGACGCCGTCCAGGTGCGCAGTCGGTTCGTCGAGCACGAACAGCTCAGCGCGGCGCAGGAACGCCCGCGCGAGCGAGATCCGCTGGGCCTCGCCGGCCGACAGCCGTCGCCCACCCTCACCGAGACGCATCTGGATGCCGTCCGGCAGCCCCGCGACCAGTTCGTCCGCGCCGGCCTGGCGCAACGCCTCGTAGACCGCATCGTCGGAGGCGTCGGGGTCCGCGACCCGCACGTTGTCGGCAACGGATGCCGCGAAGATCCGCGGGCGCTGCGGGACCCACGCGACGCGCCGGCGCCAGTCGTCGGCGTCGATCTCGCGCAGGTCGCGCCCGCCGATCCGAACCGCGCCGGAGGTCGGGTCGATCAGCCGGACCAGCAGGTTGGCGATGGTCGACTTGCCGGCTCCGCTCGGACCGACGAGCGCCACGAACTCGCCGGGGGCGAGCGCCAGCCGCACCGAGCGCAGGGCCGGCACGACACGGCCCGGGTACTCGACCCCCACGTCGTCGAACTCGATCGTGGCGCGTCCCGGCGACGGCGACGGCGCGGCCTCGCCCGGTGTCGGCTCGAGGACGGCGGGCGTATCCAGCACGGCGAAGATCTCCTCGGCGGCGATCATGCCGTCGGCGCTGGCGTGGAACTGCGCACCCAGCTGGCGGATCGGCTGGTAGATCTCCGGCGCCAGGATCAGGACCGCCAGCGCCGCCTGCAGGCCGATCCCGCCGTCGACCAGCCGGATGCCGAGGGCCACTGCGACCATCGCCGTGCCAAGCGCGGCGGCGAGCTCGAGCACGAGCGCCGAGAGGAACGCGAGCCGCAGGGTGGACATCGTCTCGCGCCGGTAGGCCTCGCCGACCGTCTCGAGCACGCCGACCTGCGCCTCGGCGCGATCGTGGACGCGCAGCGTGGTCAGGCCACGCACGACCTCGAAGAACCGGCCGCCCAGCACCTGCATCGCCGCCCAGCGCGCCTTCGCGCGGCGCTCGGAGCCGAGCCCGATCAGGATCATGAAGATCACCAGGACCGGGATCGTGACGATCAGGATCGCGGCCGAGATCCAGTCGGTCGGGATGATCCAGCCGATCGCCGCGATCGGCACGACGACCGCCAGCATCAGCTGGGGGAAGTAGCGGGCGAAGACGAGCTCGAGCCCGTCGACGCCCTGGACCGCGGTCGTCGCGAGCGCGCCGGTGGTGTCGGCGCCCTGGGACAGCGGCCGCGACTCCAGCACGTGGGCGGCCAGGCGCAGGCGCAGCTCGGACATGACCTGCTGCGCGCCGACGCGGCCCGTCGCCTCAAATCCCCAGGCGACCGCGGCGCGTCCGACGGCGGCACATGCCGCCACAATGATGGCCGTCCGGACCTGGCTGAGGCCCGCGCCGTTCATCGCCACCGGGGCGATGGCCGCCGCCAGGGCGACGGCCCACACCACGGTCAACACCGCTTGGATGAGCGCCAGCAGGGCGGCGGCGCCAAGCGCGCGGCGCGCCACCCTGCTCTCGCGCATCAGTCGGCGCTGAGTGGGTTTCACACCCGGGCGCTTGCCTCCGGCGGGGGAGCCGGGGCGTCAGGGCCGGCCTTGGACGAGGTTCCGCCCAGACCGACACGTTGCCGGAACACGTAGTACGTCCAGACCTGGTAGATCAGCACGATGGGCACCAGAATCAAGGCCGTGATCGACATCACCACCAGGGTGTAGTGGTTGGATGCCGAGTTGAAGACGGTCAGATTGTAGGCGTGGTTGTTGCTGTCGACGATCACATTCGGGTACAGCGCGGTGAACCAGGTCGCGACGGTCATCGCGATCCCGACACCGCCGGCGACGAACGCGAGCCCCGGCCGCGCGCTGACGGCCAGGCCGGCCGCGACGAGCATCGCCACGATGGCGACGATAGCCGTGATCCAGAAGCTCGGGCTGTGGTGCGAGACCTCGTCAAACGTCCAGAGCACGAACCCGATCACCGCAACCGCAGCCAAGGGCATCAGGATGCGCCCGAGTGCCGCCGCACGCGGCTTGACCGGATCGACGGTGCGCAGCTGCAGGAACGTCGCCCCGTGTGCAAGGCACAGCAGCAGTGTCACCACCCCGCCCAGGAGCGCGTAAGGGTTCAGCAGATCCCAGAAGCTGCCGGTGTAGTTGCCGGCCGGATCAAGCGAAATGCCGCGGATGAGGTTGGCGAAGGCGACGCCCACCAGGAGCGCCGGCAGGAAGCTGCCGACCGCCATCGCCCACTCCCAGACCGAGCGCCAGCGGTGGCTGTCGACCTTGCCCCAGAACTCGAACGACACCCCGCGGATGATGAGCCCGAACAGCACCAGGAACAGGGCCAGGTAAAAGCCGGAGAACATCGAGGCATACCAGTTTGGGAAGGCGGCAAACGTCGCGCCACCCGCCGTCAGCAGCCACACCTCGTTGCCGTCCCAGACCGGGCCAATCGTGTGGATCACCGCGCGCCGCTCCACGGGGGACTTGCCGACGAATCGGAGGAGCATGCCGACCCCGAAATCGAAGCCCTCAAGGAACATGAACCCGATCCACAGCACGCACACGAGCACGAACCACAGCGTTTGAAGATTCCATAATCCGCTCATGCCGCCTCCTAGTAGGCCACGTGCAGGTTGGGCTCAACCGGCGCGCCTGCCTCGTCGACTTCGGGATCAGGTCCCTTCTTGACGATCCGCACGGTCAGCCACACGGCGACGGCGCCCATAACGCCGTAGATGATGGTGAACAGAATGATCGACACCCATACATCAAAGGCCGTGATACTGGTCGAGATGCCGTTCTTGGTGAGCATGAGGCCGTACACGACCCAGGGCTGGCGGCCCAGTTCGGTAAACAGCCACCCGGTGATGATCGCGATGGTGGGCAACGCCATTGCCGGCAGAGCAAGCTTGAGGAACCACTTCGACTTCTCGATCGTCCCTCGCCAGACGACATAGAGGCCCCACAACAGGAAGAGCACCATGAGCGTTCCGGCGCCGACCATCAGTCGGAAGGTCCAGTAGGTCACACCGATGATGGGCTCGTAGTTGCCCGATCCGTACTTGGCCACGTCGGCAGCCTGGAGCTGATTGATGCCCTTCACTTCGCCACTCCAGCTGTTGGTCGCCAGCAGCGAGAGCGTGTGCGGAACGGTGATGTCGAACGACGTCCGCGAGGGGTGCTCTTCGAGGGGGGCGACGGCAAACAGGGAGAAGCCGGCTGGCTTTGCAGTGTTGTAGAGCGCCTCTGCCGCAGCCATCTTCATGGGCTGCTCCCGGGTCATCAGCTGCCCGTTGAAGTGTCCGATGATCATGGTTGCCGCAGTCGCGATCACGCCGACGACGACCATCGCCTTGGCAGCCTTCTTGAACATCTCGGTGTCGCGATTGCGGATCAGGTACCAGGCCGAGATACCGAGGATGATGAACGCGGCGTTGGCGTATGCGCCGATCACGGTGTGCGGAAACGCGAAGAAGACGGTGGGGTTGGTCAGGAGCTTCCAAAAGCTCGTCATCTCCGCCCGGCCGTTGACGACCCGATACCCGACCGGGTGCTGCATCCACGAGTTGGCGGCGAGAATGAAGTACGCCGACAGCGCCGACCCAAACGCAGCGAGCCAGATCGTCGCGAGGTGCCAGCCCTCCGAGATGCGCTTGTAGCCGAAGATCCAAATCCCGAGGAACGTGGATTCGATGAAGAAGGCGGCGAGGGCCTCAACCGCGAGCGGTGCGCCGAAGACGGAGCCCACGTACCGCGAGTACCCGGCCCAGTTCATGCCGAACTGGAACTCCTGCACGATGCCGGTGACGACGCCCACTGCGAAACTCAGCAGCATGATCTTCCCGAAGAACCGTGTCAGGCGCATCCATTGCGGGTTGCGCGTGCGGTACCAGGCGGTCTGGAAGCACGCCACGATGCCCGCCATGCCAATGCTGATCGGCACGAACAGGAAGTGGTAGACCGTGGTGATGGCGAATTGCCATCGCGAAAGTTCGACGACGCTACTCACTGTGGCACCTTCCTCGGAGCGGGATGGCGATCACCCGATCCTGCCCATAGAGACATGTCGCGACATACGTCCGCCCTGCGCGTCGATCCCGACGTGGCGACGGGCATGAATCCCCCTCCTTGCTTGACAGGCGGTGCACGGCACGCGCGCGGTCGCGCGGCCGGCCGGAGCGACTGATTCCGGCCGTGTCGTCCCGCATCCTCGGGGCGCACCCGAACAGCCCGGCAGCGGCGCGGGTCGACCATCCGGGACGGTCGGCACCGCGGTCGCGGCATCGCTCCGATGCCTGAGGGGGGTCCTCGATGACGACATCCCGCGGGCACGCGAACCTGTGAGCCGGCTGTGACACGCGCGAATCCTCGCCAGCCACTAGCCTGTCTCACATCGTGGATTTCACGGACTCGCCTGGGGGAAAGCCACAATTCCTGAGCCGTATGTAAGAGACATCCGGAGATCCGCATCGCGAGCAGCATCGGCATCCCGAGCACGCCGCCGCCGATCCCTCGAATCCGCCTCGGCCACGCGTGCTCCGCAGGCAAAGGTAAGCCCCGGTGCCGGTTGACTATCAGCTCGTCACGCTGACCGGCGCCGACGGTCACGAGCACGACGCCCTGTTCGTCATCGACGAGCGTGCGGCCCGTCGACGGATGCGCATGACCGGCCGCCGCACGGCATGCATGCACGTGCACGGGATCATGGGCAACTTCCTCGTCGGAACGCTGCGGTTCCTCCCCGCACCGCTGGCGCGCGAGGGCTTCCCGGTCCTGATCGTGGAGACCCGGATGGGGAACATCGGCCAGCTGGTCGGCCCCGGTATCTTCGATCTCGCCCGGCAGGACCTGACCGCCGGCGCCGAGTGGTTGCGGGCCAACGGCTGGGACCACCTGATCTCGATGGGTTACTCGAGCGGTGCCTCGCTGTCGACGCGCTGGGCGGCGACCCAACACGTACCGTGGCTGCGCGGGCTGGCACTGCTGGGCGCGCCGTGGGGGCTGCCCGAGGCGATGGAGGCTCGGGCGGCCTCGTGGGGTGCCCAGCCGACCTACGACGAGATCTACACCCGCGCCGAGCGGGTCGTCCACGACCCCGCCGGCGTGGACGCCGACCGTCTGTTCGTCATCGAGCACAGTCGCGGGCCTTCCGCCCGCCCGCAGGACTCCGAGGTCTACACGTACCGCACCTGGTGGCATTCGCGCGGTCCGCGGGCAACGGCGGCCAAGACACACCTGCAGATCGCCCAGGTCCGGGCGCCGATCCTGCTGATCCAGGGCACGACCGACATCATCGTCTCGCTCGAGGAGGCCGAGCGGCTCGCGGAGGTCGCGCGCGCCGGCGGCAACCGACCAGGTGCAGGTGTCGGTCATCGAGGGTGCCGACCACTTCTTCGCGGAGCGCGAGTTCGTCACGATCCAGGCGCTGGTGCGCTGGCTGCGGGAGCACGCGTGACCACCCATCGCGACGCGTTTCACCCGCGCCTGACGAACCCGGCACCGATCGTGCGGCGAGCCGCCGTCCTTCGGCAGGGACGACGCGCACATCGAGACGGATCTGATCGTCATCCCGACCGAGGATGGACACAGCTGGGACGGTATGATCTTCCGCCCGCGCCACGGCGCGGTCGACCCGCGGCTGGCGGTGCTGGTCATCCACGGCTCGGTCGGCAACTACCTGACCGGCATGCCGCGCCGCCTGGCGTTCCATCTCGCCCAGGAGGGCTATGCCGCGCTGACGGCCAACACCCGGATGGCCAACTACGGCGTGTTCTTCGGGACCGGCCTGATCGACCGGGCCCAGCTCGACATCGCGGCGGCGGTCCGCGCGCTGCGCGAACGTGGGCTTCGGACGCATCATCCTGCTGGGGTACAGCATGGGTTCGACGATGGTCACCCACTACCAGGCCGTCCACGAGCCGCCCGAGGTGGTCGGCGTGTGCACCATCGCCCACCCATTGTCGCTGCCGCAGTCGCTCCGGCGGCGCTGGGAGCGGTTCGGGAGCATCCCGAGCTACAACGAGATGTGCGCGATCATCAGCCGCCAGATGGAAGGCGGCGACGATCCGGACACGCGACCGCATCATCATCGTGCGGCGCGCGACGGGCCCGACCGACCGCCCCGAGGATGCGGAGATCTGGACCTACCGCACCTGGTGGCACTCGCGCGGCCCCGAGGCCCTATCGGCCGAGTCGCGACGTTGGGTCGGCCTGCTGCGCGTCCCGTTGGCGCTCATCCAGGCCGCCGACGACCCGCTGATCTCGCAGTCCGAAGGCGCGCTGCTGGCGACGCCTCGCGCAGGATGGCGGCTGCCCCGAGGTCCACCTGGAGTACGTCGAGGGCGCCAACCACACCTTCGACGGGCACGAGCTCGACGCGGTCGACGCCGCGGTGCAGTGGGTCACCGACCTGGCCAGGCGCGCACGCGGTGCCGTACCGGCCGAACATCGCTGGCGGCCGCGCTCGCGCGGTGCGCCCCGCCTGTCCGCTGGGACCGGTCCGGTCCGGCTCGGCCTACCGCTGTGCCGCGCGGAAGACCGCGCCCAGGCGCTCCATGCCCTCGGAGATCTCGGCGGGGCTGACGCCGCTGTAGGCGAGCCGCAGCGTGCGCTCGCCGCCGTCCAGGTAGCAGTCGCTGCCCTTGACGTAGGCGATCCCCGCCTCGGCGGCCGGCGCAAACAGCGCGTCCGCCGACAGGCCCTCGGGCAGCTCGAGCCACATGAAGAACCCGCCCTGGGGCGGCGTGCAGACGGTGCCCTCGGGCATGTGCACGAGCCCGGCGGCCATCGCGTCGCGACGCTCGCGCATCAGGTCGGTCACGCGCGCGATGTTGCCCGGCAGGTGACCGCCGGACACCAGTTGCGCGATCGCGGCCTCGGCCAACAGCGACGGCGAGATGTAGGTGCGCGAGGCGGCGGCGGCCAGGGTGGCCGAGATCTCCTTGGGGGCGACGATGTAGCCGACCCGCAGCCCGGGGGCGACCGTCTTGGAGAACGAGGAGGTGAACATGACCTTGCCGCCGTCGTGCGCGGCGAACAGTCCGGTCAGCGGCTCGCCCTCGAAGCGCAGCTTGCCGTACGGATCGTCCTCGAGCACCCAGAACCCGTACCGGTCCACGAGCTCCAGGAGCGCCGCGCGCTTCGCCGCCGAGATCGTCGCGCCTGAGGGGTTCTGGAAGTTCGGGATCGTGTAGAGCAGCTTCGGCACGCGGCCTGCCGCACAGGCGGCCGCGAGCGCGTCGACGTCCAACCCGTCCGCCTCGACCGGGATCGGCAGGACGTCCATGCCGTGCAGCCGCAGCTGCAGCAGCGCGCGGTCGTAGGTCGGCGCCTCGACGGCGACCAGGTCGCCCGGGGACAGCAGCGTCTCGAGCATGAACACGTAGCCCTGCAGCGAGCCGTTGGTCACGAACACCTGGTCCGGGTTCACCCCATGGTCGTGTGCGAGCAGCTCCCGCAGCGGCGGATACCCCTGACCGGTCCCGTACGAGAGCACGCGGGTCGCGTCCGCGGCAAGGGCCGCGGCGGTGCAGTTCGCAATCAGGTCGCCGGACAGGGCTTCGGGGCATGGGGCACCCCGGGCGAATGAAATGGCGGCAGACACGACCCCGCACTCTAGCGGCCGGGTCGCAGCACCGCGCGAGCGCCGCGCTTGTCGGAATCGCAACGTACCGCGGCGCCCACCCGGGGCAGCCGGAGCCACGGCCGATATGGGTAGGATGGCCGATGGCACTGCGATGGCGCGGTGCGAAATTGCTCGGTCACCACGTTACAGGGGCATCGCTTGGACCTTTTTGAGTATCAGGGCAAGCAGCTGTTCGCACGCCACGGGATCCCCGTCCCGAGCGGCGAAGTCGCCGAGACCCCAGCGGCCGCGCGTGCGGCCGCCGAGCGGATCGGGGGCACGGTTGTCGTCAAGGCACAGGTGCAGATCGGTGGGCGCGGCAAAGCCGGCGGTATCCAGCTGGCCAAGACGCCCGAGGACGCCGAAGCGCACGCGCGCAACATCCTCGGCATGGACATCCGCGGTCACATCGTGCACACGGTGTGGGTCGAGGCGGCATCCGAGATCGTCAAGGAGTACTACGCCTCCGTCACGTTCGACCGCAGCGAGAAGAAGCCGCTGGTCATGCTGTCGGCCGCCGGCGGCATGGATATCGAGGAGGTGGCGGCCACCCAGCCGGAGAAGCTGGCCACGCTCCACATCGACCCCCTCACCGGGTTCCAGGCACACCACGCCCGCTGGCTCGTGTACCACGCCGGGATCGACGCGGGCGCCCAGGCGGGCGTCGTCAAGATCCTGCAGCAGCTCTATCGGGCGTTCACCGAGCTCGACACCATGCTCGTGGAGATCAACCCGCTGATCTGGACCGCGGCCGGCGACGTCGTCGCCCTGGACGCCAAGGTGACGATCGACAACAACTCGCTGTTCCGGCACCCCGATCTGCTCGAGCTCCAGCAGTCGGTGACCGCGGACCCGCAGGAGCGCTTGGCCCAGGAGAAGGGCGTCACCTACGTCAAGCTAGACGGCGACGTCGGCATCCTGGGCAACGGCGCAGGGCTCGTGATGAGCACCCTCGACGTCGTGGCCCTGGCGGGCGGGCGCCCCGCCAACTTCCTCGACGCCGGCGGCGGATCCAAGGCCGATGAGGTCGTGGCCGCCCTGGAGGTGCTCCTGTCGGACCCGAAGGTCAAGGTGCTGCTGATCAACATCTTCGGCGGCATCACCCGCTGCGATGAGGTCGCCAAGGGTCTGCTGACGGCGCTCGACAAGCTCGGCGCCACGCTCCCGATCGTCGTGCGCCTGGACGGCACCAACGAGGACGAGGGCCGCAGGATCATCGCCGAGCAGGCACCGTCCAACGTCGTCGTCGAAGCAACCATGCTCTCCGCCGCGCAGCGCGCCGTCGAGCTGGCGAAGGGGGTCACGGCATGAGCATCCTGGTCGACAAGAACACCAAGCTGGTCGTGCAGGGGATCACCGGCCGTGAGGGTGCCTTCCACGCGGCACGCAACAAGGCCTACGGCACCAACGTGGTCGCCGGCGTGACGCCGGGGAAGGCCGGACAGGACGTCGAGGGCATCCCGGTCTTCAACACGGTGCGCGATGCGGTCGAGGAGAGCGGCGCCAACACCGCGATGGTGTTCGTGCCGCCGCGGTTCGCCACCGATGCGCTCTACGAGGCCATCGAGAGCGGCGTCGATCTGATCATCTGCATCACCGAGGGCATCCCGGCCCACGACATGCTGCGTGTCTACACGCACCTGCGGCGCGGGAACCAGACGCTGATCGGGCCGAACTGCCCGGGAGTCATCAGCCCGGGCCGCGCGTCGGTGGGCATCATGCCGACGCAGGTCTTCAACGCTGGGCGCGTGGGCCTGGTCTCGCGCTCCGGCACGCTGACCTACCAGATCTCCAAGGAGCTCGCCGCGCTCGGGATCGGGCAGAGCACGGTCGTGGGGATCGGCGGCGACGCGGTCGTCGGGTCGTCGTTTATCGACATCGTGGGACGCTTCGACACGGACCCCGAGACGGACCTGATCGTCATGGTGGGCGAGATCGGCGGCAACGAGGAGGAGAAGGCCGCGGCGTTCATCGCCGAGCACGTCTCGACGCCCGTGGTCGGCTACATCGCCGGCTTCCAGGCACCTCCGGGGAAGCAGATGGGGCACGCCGGCGCGATCATCACCGGTTCCTCGGGGACTGCGCAGGGCAAGAAGGAGGCGCTCGAAGCCAAGGGCGTGCGCGTCGGCACCAACCCGACCGAGGTCGCAGAGCTCGTGCAGGAGGCGCTCGCCGCCCGGTAGGCCGACGCACCACCACCGGCAACCTCGCCGACGGCCGCCCACGCACCGCGGCGGGCGGCCGTCGGCGTCCGTGGACGCTCCAGGGACGGAATCACGCGGCACCCGCGGCCGATCAGGGATACTCCGGAGCAGACAACGCGGCGCATCACCGATGCACCTCCGGGCCCCGCGCGGGACCCTCTAGTTGACCCCGATGAAAGGATCTCCATGGGACCTGGCTACAGGCATGTCGCCTGTTGCGTCGAGGGCTCGCTTGCGCACAAGGCCGTCGTCGCGGCCGGCATGCGCATGCTTGCCGACACGGACGCAACCCTCACACTGCTCCACGTGGTCACGCAGCCGATCGCGATGATGGCCACCCCGGCACCGGACATCTCCGGACTGTTCGACAGCGCCGAGCACTGGCTCAAGGACACCGTCAACGAGACCCAGGCCGCGCTGCACGCCGCCGGCTCGACGTCGAAGGTCGACGGGGTCCTGCTCGAAGGCCATCCCGGGATCTCGGTGGTCAGCTGGGCCAGGGATTCCAACGTCGACCTGGTCGTGGCCGCCTCGCACCGGGGCCACTTCGACCGCGCGCTCTTGGGGTCGTTCGCGACCTATGTCGCGTACCACTCGCCGTGCGACGTCCATCTTGTACGCCCGGAGATGGCCGCCGACGACGACGCGGTGTAGACACGTCGTTCAGGCGCATCGGCGCCCCGTACCCCCGGCTGGACGCGTTCCCGTGATCACGCGCACCGCGGGTAGGGGGTGTCCCCGATGTCGAACCGGTCCCGTGCTCGCAGACTTTCGTTTATGAGCACGACCGCCCTTCCTCCACGGGTCGATGCGGCACCTGCCCCCACCGATCTCGACGCTCTCTGGGCAGCCGAGATCGCGCTGCGCGAGCCCCGCCGCGACACCTTCACCCCGGCCCGTCGCAGGTCCGCTGCGACCGCGCCGGAGCCGTCGGCGCCCATCGACGAGGACGTCGACTGGGGCGTCGACGCCGACAGCCCCGGCATCGACGCGCTGCAACTGTTTCTCAGCCAGATGCGCGCGATCCCCTTGCTGACGGCCAGCGAAGAGATCGCCCTGGCCAAACGCATCGAGGCCGGGGACGGGCGTGCCAAGGAGCGGATGGTGCAGAGCAACCTGCGCCTGGTCGTCTCGATCGCCAAGCCCTATCAGGGGCAGGGCCTCAGTCTGCTGGATCTCATCCAGGACGGCGTACTCGGCCTCATCCGCGCCGTGGAACGCTTCGATTGGCGCCGGGGTCACAAGTTCTCGACCTACGCGACCTGGTGGATCCGCCAGGCCGTCCAGCGCGGCTTGGCCGACGCCGGCCGGACGATTCGCCTGCCGATCCACGCCGTCGAGCGGGAGCGCGCGGTGATGCGCGTCGAACGCGAGCTCGAGCAACGCCTGGGCCGACGACCGACCGATGAGCAGGTCGCCGAGCAGACGAGCCTGCGACCGTCCTGGGTCGCGTCCGTCCGCGAGAGCGCCCGAGTCGTGGCCAGCCTCGACCGCCCGATCGGCGACGACCGCGACACGACCCTCGGCGACGTCGTCGAGATCGCCGATGACACCCTGACGCCGTTCGACGATCTCGCCCTCGCCCAGCGCGCCGAAGCGATCGCCCGCGCATTGGACCGGCTGCCCGAACGCGACAAGCGCGTCATGCAGCTGCGCTACGGGATTTCCGGCGAGGTGCCCCATTCGGGCGCCGACACCGCCCGTGCCATGGAGATCTCACCCGACGCGGTGCGCCGCACCGAGGCCCGCGCGCTACGGACGCTGGCCAACGACGCCGAGCTCGCCAACTTCGAAGACGCCGCCTAGTCGACGATGGCGATCACCTGGTCGGCGTCGACGGACTGACCTTCGGCGACCGACAGCTGCTTGACGACGCCCGCACGGTGCGCGGCCACCTCGTTCTCCATCTTCATCGCCTCGACGACGCAGATCACGTCGCCCTCGGCGACGGCCTGACCTTCGGCGACCAGGACGCGCAACACGGTGCCCTGCATCGGCGTCGTAACCGCTTCGGAGGGCTGGCCCGCCTTGCCGCTGCCGGCGCTGTGGGTGCCCCGGCTGCGGGTGCGCGGCGCGGGTGCCGGCGCGCCGGCACCCGCCTGGCTGGCGGGCAACCTCAGCCGCACCCCGAACCGCCGTCCGTCCACCTCGGCGACAAACTCCCGGACGACCTGGGGTTCGGCCGCCACCGCGGTGTCGCCCAGGCCGCCGAGCGGTTCGCGCTCGGGCGTCGGCAGCGGGGTCGGGACGTCGGCCAGGCGTGCCAGTTCGTCATGGCAGGCGCCGCCGGCGATGAACTCATCCAGGCCGAACAGCCACTTGTGGAACGGGATCAGCGTCGCCGGACCCTCGACCACGTACTCGTCGAGGGCGCGGAGCATGCGACGGCGCGCGGCCTCGCGGTCGACGTCCCAGACGATCAGCTTGGCGACCATCGGGTCGTAGATCTCGGCGATCTGCGTGCCGGCGCGCACGCCGGAGTCCACCCGGACCCCGGGGCCCGTCGGCTCGCGATAGGCGGTGATGAGCGCCGGTGAGGGCAGGAAGCGCTTGGTGGCGTCCTCGGCGTTGATGCGGCACTCGAACGCGTGCCCACGCGGGACGACATCGGCTTGGGAGACCGACAGCGACTCTCCGGCGGCGACGCGGATCTGCTCGCGCACCAGGTCGATGCCGACCACCATCTCGGTGATGGTGTGCTCGACCTGGATGCGGGTGTTCATCTCCAAGAAGAAGAACTCGTCGCCGGCGACCAGGTACTCCAGCGTCCCGGCCGACACGTAGTCGACCGCACGCGCGGCCCGCACCGAGGCCTCGCCCATCCTGACCCGCAGCGCATCCGAGACCACGGGGCTCGGCGTCTCCTCGACGAGCTTCTGGTGGCGGCGCTGGACCGAGCAGTCGCGCTCGCCGAGCCAGACGCAGTTGCCGTGTGCGTCGGCGAGGATCTGGATCTCCACGTGCCGTGGGTTGGGCAGGTAGCGCTCGAGGTAGACGACCGTGTCGGCAAAGAACTTCTCGGCCTCGCGCCGGGCGCCGTCGAAGGCCTCGGCGAGGTCGTCGGCGGTCAGGGCGACCCGAAACCCCTTGCCGCCGCCCCCGGCCGCGGCCTTGACGGCGATCGGGTACCCGATCCCCTCCGCGACGGTGCGGGCATCCTCGATCGTGTCGACCGGCTCGGTCACGCCGGGGACGATCGGGACCCCGGCGGCGTCCATCAGCGCACGCGCCTGGATCTTCGAGCCCATGGCGTCGATCGCGTCGGGCGAGGGCCCGACGAACACGAGCCCCGCCTCCGCACAGGCGCGCGCGAACGTGGCGTTCTCGGCGAGGAAGCCGTAGCCGGGATGGACGGCCTGGGCACCGGCACGCAGCGCGGTCTCGATGATGAGCTCGTAGTTGAGGTAGCTCAGGGCCGCCGGGCCCGGGCCGATGAGGTACGCCTCGTCGGCGTACGCCACGAACGGGGCGTCGCGATCGACCTCGCTGTAGACGCCCACCGATCCGAGCCCGAGCTCGCGCAGCGTGCGGAACACGCGGATCGCGATCTCGCCACGGTTGGCAACCAGTACTTTGTCAAACACGCTGACGACGTCTCCAGGTCTCGGTCGGACGGCTACGGGCGCGCGATCGCCACGCGCCAACCGACGCCCGGCTCGGCCCGGCGGAAGGCTGCGAGGTTCTCGCGGATCGCCGCCTGACGCCACGCGGGTATTCGGGCCGGTTCCGGCGCGGCGGCGGCACCGAGCGCCGCCTCAACGCAGGCGATGATCGCCGCGGCGGTCTCCGGGTCCGGTGACCCCGTGAATCGGTAGGTCACAGCGGGATGTTCCCGTGTTTGCGTGCGGGGCCCTGCACCCGCTTGGTCAACGACGCCTCCAGGGCCCGGATCAGCCAGGGGCGGGTCTCCTCGGGCTCGATGACGTCGTCGACGAAACCGCGTTCGGCGGCGACATAGGGGTTGGCGAAGCGCTCCTTGTATTCCTTGGTCAGCTCGGCCCTGCGGACCGCCGGGTCGATGCCGGCCGCGACGGCCGCCTCGAGCTCACGCCGGAACACGATGTTCACCGCGCCGTCGGGACCCATCACGCCGATCTCCGCGGTCGGCCAGGCGGCGTTGAAGTCCGCGCCGATGTGCTTGGAGCTCATGACGTCGTAGGCGCCCCCGTACGCCTTACGGGTGATGACCGTGAGCTTGGGGACCGTGGCCTCGGCGTAGGCGTACAACAGCTTGGCGCCGTGCAGAATGATGCCGCCGAATTCCTGGGACGTGCCCGGCAGAAAGCCGGGCACGTCCACGAAGCTGACCAGCGGGATGTTGAAGGCGTCGCAGAAGCGCACGAACCGGGCGCCCTTGATGGACGCGTCGATGTCCAGCACGCCGGCCAGCGCCTTGGGCTGGTTGCCGACGACGCCGACGACGTGCCCGTTGAGACGAGCGAAGCCGATGACGAGGTTCTGCGCGTACAGCGGCGCGATCTCGAAGAAATCCTCGTCGTCGACGACCAGCTCGATGACGTGCTTCATGTCGTACGGCTTGGCCGGCTGGTCGGGGATGATCGTCGCCAGCTCGGGCGCCATGCGGTCGGGCGGGTCGGCCGTCGGGGCGTCCGGCGCGAGCTCGAGGTTGTTCAAGGGCAGGAATGACAAGAGGTCCCGGACGAGCTCGAGGCACTCCTGCTCGGAATCGGTGGCGAAATGGCACACGCCCGAGCGCGTCGCGTGCGACTGCGCACCGCCCAGCTCCTCCATCGTCACGTCCTCGCCGGTGACCGTCTTGATCACGTCGGGGCCGGTGATGAACATGTGGCTGGTCTCCCGCACCATGAAGATAAAGTCGGTGATCGCCGGGCTGTAGACCGCGCCGCCGGCGCAGGGGCCCAGCACGACGGAGATCTGCGGGACGACCCCGCTGGCGCGGACGTTGCGCAGGAAGATGTCGGCATAGCCGCCGAGCGAGACCACGCCCTCCTGGATGCGGGCGCCGCCCGAATCGTTGAGCCCGATCACCGGGCAGCCCATGCGCACGGCCAGATCCATCACCTTGATGATCTTGTCGGCGAAGACCTCGCCCAGGCTCCCGCCAAAGACGGTGAAGTCCTGGCTGAACACGCACACCCGCCGGCCGTCGATCGTGCCGTGCCCGGTGACGACACCGTCGCCCCAAGGGCGGTTGTCCTCGAGGCCGAAGCCGTGCGCCCGGTGCCGGGTGAACATGTCCAGCTCGGTGAACGATCCCGGGTCGAGCAGCAGCTCGAGCCGCTCGCGAGCGGTCAGCTTGCCGCGGGCGTGCTGGCGCGCGATCGCGTCCTCGCGTCCCGCGCCGAGGGCCTGTTCGCGCAGCTCCCGTAGCCGCTGGCGCTTCTCCTCGACCGACATCGAACCTCCGCGCGCGATCTGACGCGCCATCTCGGCATAGATCAGGTCTGCCGCGACCCCATGTGCGGAACGTCACAGCGGTCACGCAGGCTACCAAAACGTCGACCGCCGCCGGGCAGTGGGCGCACTCGCCGCACTCGGCGGGAGCGCGCGTCCCGGGCATATGATCAGACCGTGCCCGACGACATCACGCTGACGGTCTTGGTATTCGCCGCGCTGCGCGAGCGGCTCGGTGCCGACCGGTGCGTCGTCCGTGCGCCGGGCGGTGCGCGGCCGGCGCAGCTGTGGCCGCTCCTGCCCGCGCCGATCCGCCGGAGCGCTGCGCCCCGGGGGGTGCGCTACGCGGTCAACGACGCCTGGGCGACCGACGCGAGGCCGCTCGCCGACGGCGATCGTGTCGCGATCATCCTGCCGGTGTCCGGCGGATGACGGTGCCCGCCCTCACCGCGTCGCCGGTGCGCCTGGACGCACTGATCGTCGCCGTGGCCGACGCCGAGCACGGCGGGATCGCGACCTTTCTCGGTACGACCCGACGCGAGGCCGCGGCCCGCGAGTTCCGGGCGATCGAGTACTCGGCCTACCCGGAGCTCGCCGAGTCCGAGATCGCGGCCATCGTCGAGGAGGCCCGCGGGCGCTTCGGAGCGGCGGTGTGTATCCAGCACCGGACCGGCCTGGTTGGGGTCGGCGAGGCATCGGTCGGGATCGCCGCGGCGGCGCCCCATCGTGCCGAGGCGTTCGCGGCCTGCCGGTACGCGATCGACGAGGTCAAGGTCCGCGTCCCCATCTGGAAACGGGCCCACTTTGCCGACGGCACCACCGCGTGGTTCGATGCACACGGGACCACCGAGATCGCCCACGACCCACCAGGGACCTGACATGCCCGAGCTCCCCGGATCACCCGGCACCGCCCCCAGCCCGATCACCATCCAGGACCCGATGATCGCCGAGCCCGACGTCGACATTGACGAGGAGCTTTGGACCGACGATTCGGGCGAGGACTACGCCGGCTGGTACTGCGTGCGCACCGACCCTTGGCCGTGCCCGGCCGCCGAGTGCACCTTCGTGGCCACGCACCTGACCGCGGCACACCTGATCATCGTGTGGCCGGAGATCGACGACCCGAGCCTGCTGCGCCATTCGGCGGCCGCTCGGGATATCGGGCGCAACCCGAAGGTCGAGACCTACGAGCCCGCGATGGGGCCGGCGTGCTCGTACTACCAGTGGGACGCCGCGGGCAACCCGGTCCACGGGGTTCGCAAGAGCGACGGTGACGACGTCTACTCGGCCGGCCGCTAGCCGCCGGCCGGCGCGCCGGCCACGGAGCGCAGCTTGCGCGGGAACACGTCGCTCGCCAGCGACGCAACCCGGTCGAGGATCAGCACCCCGTCGAGGTGGTCGATCTCATGCAGCGCGACGCGCGCCTCGAAGCCCTCGAGCGCGAGCCGCAGCGGCTGGCCGTCCAACCCAAGCGCGGCGACCTCGATGCGGGTCG
This sequence comes from uncultured Thermoleophilia bacterium, assembly GCA_963773325.1. Lineage (GTDB taxonomy): Bacteria > Actinomycetota > Thermoleophilia > Miltoncostaeales > Miltoncostaeaceae > CAITWD01. Next base: position 1,137,251 of record CAVZAI010000002.1, read on the forward strand.
CGCGCCGCACGTTGGCGGTGATGTCCGGCAGCGACAGGCAGCCCTCGCGTCCGACCTCGCTGCCCTCGGCGACGGTGACGGCCGGATTGATCAGGATCCGTGGGCTGCGCGGGTCCGGAACCTGCTTGTGCCCGGTGCAGTCGACGAAGATCATGCGCCACATCGCGCCGATCTGCGGGGCGGCCAGGCCGACCGTGCGCGGATACGCGCGGGCCGTCGCCTCGAGCTCGGCCGCCAGACGACGTGCCTCCGGGCCGACCGTGCGCACCGGAACCGCGGGCGATTTCAGCCGCCGGTCCGGGTAGACGACCACCTCACGCATGAGTACCTCGGGGCGTGCGCACCGGGGCCTAGAGCACCTCGTCGGCGACCGGGACAACCGCCAGCTCGACCTGGTGGGCACTCGCGACGGGCCGCAGGCGCACCTCGAGCGCGTGCGCGTCGAGGCCCTCGGGCAGTTCGACCTCGATGCCCAGGATGTAGATCGCCGGGGTGCCGGCCGCGCGCGAGGACAGATCGAGGATGTTCGCCCCGTCCGCGGCGAGCGCCGCGGTGATCGCGTGGACGATGCCCGGCCGATCGACCCCGTAGACCGACACCATGCAGCGCTCGGCCGTGGCATGTGGGTCGGCGGCGAGTGCAGCCGGGCCGGTCCAGAGCCCGAGGCCGAGTTCGTCCGCCACCGGACGCAGCGCCGCATCGACGTCTGCGGCGTCGACGGCATCCGGCACGCTCACCAGCAGCGCGATCGCAAACGAGCCGCGCAGCAGGGCCGCCCGGCAGTCCTCGAGGTTGCCCCCGAGCTCCAGGAGCGCGCGCGTGAGCGCGGCCACGATCCCCGGTCGGTCGGCGCCGACTGCGGTGACGGCGATTTCGTTCATACACGAGACGCTACAGGCCGACGGCCACACAGCGACGTAGCATTGCGCCTGTGAACGCTGCCTTGTGGGTGACCGCCGTGCGTATTTCCACCATCCCGGTGGTGATGGCGCTGGTGCTCGTCGACACCGACCAGACCCGGTGGTGGGCGGCGGGACTGTACGCGTTCGCAGCTGCTACCGACTCGGTGGACGGCTGGCTGGCGCGCTCGCGCGGTCAGGTCACCGTCGCCGGTGCGTTCCTGGATCCGCTCGCCGACAAGCTGCTGGTCAGCGCGGCGCTGGTCTGCCTGGTCCAGCTCGGGTCCGTCGGCGCCTGGGCGGCGATGATCATCATCACTCGCGAGTTCGCGGTCACCGGGCTGCGCCTGGTGGCCGTCAACGAACGGCTGATCATCCCGGCCGGTCGGCTCGGCAAGGCCAAGACCGTCAGCCAGAACATCGCGCTGCTGGCGTTTATCGCCCCGCACCGCTGGTCCTGGATCAATGAGCCGCTGCTGTACCTGGCGCTGGTGCTGACCGTGCTCTCGGGCGCGTACTACTTCATCATGGCCCGTCGGCGCCTGTTCCGGCTGCGCGCGCCGGGCGTCCACGCCGGGGTCGACCCGTGACCCAGGTTCTGGTCGTCGTCATCGCGTACCTGCTGGGGTCGATCCCGTTCGCCTACCTGGCCGGACGCACGCGCGGGATCGATATCCGCACCGTCGGCAGCAAGAACGTCGGTGCGAGCAACGTCTTCCGCGAGCTGGGCAAGGGCATCGGCATCACGGTGATGGCCCTGGACATCGCCAAGGGGCTCGTCGCGGTGTTGATCGCCAACGCGCAGACCGCGAGCCCGTGGCCGCTGGTCGCCGCGGCGGCGGCCATCCTCGGCCACGTGTTTCCCGTGTGGCTGCGGTTCAAAGGCGGCAAGGGCGTCGCGGTCGCCGGCGGCGCCATGATCGGGCTCGCGCCGCTGCCGGCGATCATCGTGCTGGTCCTGTGGGCGGTCATCGTCGGCGTCACGCGCTACGTCTCGGTGGGGAGCATCATCGCGGCGGCCTGCTTCCCGTTCCTGGTCTTGGGATTCGGCGCACCGTGGCCGACCGTCGTGTTCGCATTCCTGGCCTCGATCATGGTGATCGTGCGCCACCGCACCAACATCCAACGGCTGATGCACGGGCAGGAGCACCGCGTGGAGTTCCGCCGCACGCGCCGCGCCCCCGAGCCAGGCGCGGGCCGGTGATGACGGCCGCCCGCGCGGTTGGTCATCTCGAGCGGTTGCGCAGACGTCACCGCGTGGGCGGATAGCCGCACCGGGGACCGGCTCGCCCCACCACGGCGGCGAACCCGCGCGCACCGCACCCGACGGCGCAGCGCGGGCCGACCGGGCGGCGCATCAGTCGCCGATGGCGCGGCCGTGCAGCCACTCCCGCAGACCGGTGTGGTGTGTGGAGTGCGCGCCGCCGGCCAGTTCCTGGCGAATCTCCCCCAAGGTGCCCGACCGTTCGGCCTCCACGTCGTGGGTATGGATGGTCTCGAAGTTGGACTGGTGGGCGAGGATGAACGCGTCGTCGGGCAGACTCGGGAACTGCTCGGCCACGCCCCGGACCATCTCGCGCACGCTGTCCTCGACGAAGCGCGGCCGGCGGTGGGCGCGGTCGACCACGTACTGCTCGTCGGTGCGCTTGAGCAGCTCGTAGATCTCCGAGGACATGCCCTCTTCGACGATGTCGATCAGCACATCGGCGGGGATCTGGGTGTCCAGATCGGTCGTCCCGACATAGAGCGTTCCGCGGGCGCGCTGGTTGTGGGTGGCGATCGGCACGTGGGTGACAATGCGGTCGATCTGCTCGCGGGTGAACCCGTCGTTGGCGAGCGCCGCCTCGGCCTGTGCGCGGATCAGCCCCTGCGCGCACGGGCAGGCGTTCATGCCCTGCGCGGACACGCCGACGATGCGCCGCGCGTGCATCGGCGTTGCGGCTGCGACGCCGATCAGCTCGTACATCTCCTGGCTCTGGATCCCGGAGACCGGCGTCAGGCGGATCTTCGGATAGCTCGCCCGAATGGTGACCTCGCTGCGCAGGGCCCCTTGGGCGCTCACGACCCGCGCGGCGATCCGCTGGGCCAGCGACTCGACCGACAGCGCCTCGCCGAGGATCACCTGGTCGATCGCCTCGTTGATCCCCTCCTCGAAGCGCGACATGTGCACGCCCTTCTGCTGGGGGTTGAGGTCGGCATCGCACGCGATCTCGGCCTGGAACAGCTGCTCGACGCCGTCGTAGCTGATGCGGATCGCCTTGGCGGACCGGGTGACCCCGGCCTTAGTGAGGCTGATCGACGCCGGCGGCTCGCTCTGCTGAAGATCCTCCGCGGGGAGGACCGACCTGGTGGTCATTCGTTGGGCCTTTCGCTCGGTCCGTACGGGGGGGTTCGGCAGGCCGGGGGGCGCCCGGCCGCACGTCGCGGTTAAGGATGGCACCATTTTCGCCGAGAGGGCGGGGGTACGGCTCCCCTTGTGCGACCCTCTACACTTCCCGGAGTACCGGTCTCCGGGTCTCGCCTAAGGACGATTGCATGCCACGCCCTTCCCAAGCAGATACCGCCGTGACGGCAATCATGCGGGCTCTGATCCGGGAGGGACGCGACAAGGGATCGCTCACCTACGACGACATCGTCGCAGCGTTTGAGGACCACGAGCTGGCGCCGGATCAGCTCGAGCGCTTCCTCACCGACCTGGCCGAACGCGGCATCGAGGTCGTCGAGACCGACGGCGGCCCCGCCGAGTCCGAGTCGGCAAACGTCGACCTCACGATCGACCCCAGCCTCGACTCGCTGCGGATGTACCTGCGTGAGATCGGCCGTGTGCCCCTGCTGACCGCCGGTCAGGAGGTCTCGCTTGCCAAGCGCATCGAACGCGGAGACCTGCGGGCCAAGGACGAGATGATCGAGGCCAACCTGCGCTTGGTCGTCAGCATCGCCAAGGGCTACCTCGGCCGGGGCCTGTCGTTCCTGGATCTCATCCAGGAGGGCAGCCTCGGATTGATCCGAGCCGTCGAGAAATTCGACTACCGGCGCGGCTACAAGTTCTCCACGTATGCGACCTGGTGGATCCGCCAGGCCGTGACGCGGGCGATCGCCGACAAGGCCCGCACCATCCGCATCCCCGTCCACATGGTCGAGAAGCTCAACCGCGTGGTCCAGATGGAGCGCCAGATGACCCAGAACCTCGGCCGGGAGCCGAAGCCCGAGGAACTGGCGACCGAGCTGCGGATGGACATCGGCGAGGTCCGGGAACTGCTGCGGCTGGCCCAGCAGCCGATCAGCCTCGAGCGCCCGGTCGGAGAGGACGAAGATTCCTCGTTGGGAGATTTCGTCGAAGACGAGGCGGCGCCCTCGCCGTTCGACGAGGCCTCGCGGACACTGCGCGAGACCGACATCCGGCGCGCCCTCGATACGCTGCCCGAGCGCGAGCGGCAGGTGCTTGAGCTGCGCTTCGGCCTCACGGGGGACCAGCCGCGCACACTCGAAGAGGTGGGGCGCGAATTCGGGGTCACCCGCGAGCGCATCCGCCAGATCGAGAACAACACCCTGCGCAAACTGAAAGCGCTGCCCGAGGCGCAGCGCCTGACCGAGTCGGCCTAGCGCGCCAGCGAGGGGTGCAGCGCCGCCCGGGAGTCGTGGACCGCGGCGCGGGCGTCCGAGGGCATCTGGCGCAACATGGCGTCGAAGCGGTAGCCGACTCCGTGCTGGGTCTGGATGTAGGTGTAGGCGCCACCGATCTCGTCGACCTTGCGCCGCAGGCGCCGCACCAAGACGTCCACCGACCGGTCGCCGTGACCACGCTCGGCCCGCCAGACGCGTTGGTAGATCACGTCCCGCGAGAGTGCCCGTCCGCGGTGCTCGGTCAGAACCCAGAGCAGCTTGAACTCCAGCGGGGTCAGATCGATGGGCTGCCCGGAGATCGTCACGGCGAGGCGATCGGCATCGATCACCAGGTCGCCGGCGGCGATCTCCTGGCGCTCCGACTCGAGCTGGGCGACGGACGCCCGCCGCACCGCGGCCGTGACGCGCGCGACCAGTTCGCGCATGGAGAATGGCTTCGAGACCACATCGTCGGCACCGAGGCCCAGGACCTCGACGCGGTCGTGCTCGTTGGTGCGGGCGGTCATGACGATGATCGGCAAGTTCGCTGCCCACTCGCGGACCTCGCGAATGAGGTGCCACCCGTCGATGTGCGGCAGCATCAGGTCGAGGACCAGCACCGCAGGCAGCCCGCTCTTGAGCGCCTGCAGCCCCGCCAAGCCATCGGTCTCCAGACGCGGCGCGAAACCGGCCCGCTGGAGATGGAACGCCACCGCCTCGCCCGTGCTCTCGTCGTCCTCGATGATGAGGATGTAGGGGTGCTCGGTTTCTGTCATCTCGGAAACGAAGATTAGGACCTGCGGATCGCCGGGAATGGGCGGTCTTGTGACGATCTGGTGAACAGGCTGTGAACGCATGCTCCGCGCGCGCCGGAAAGACCGGGAACGTCGCTGCAGGTACGGCCGTTGCGCGCGACGACGCGCCGATCGGTGCGCATTGGCGCCGCCGGGCGGCGCGCTAGCACACCCCGGTGCCGCTCGTGCTACACGCATCTCACAACTGGCCAAACTCGGACACGGGTTCGTGACATCGAGGTCACATCGCTGCCACCACTGGTGTCGGGACATCTGTTCCACTTAGCCCGCGCGGGTTGAACCTCTTCACCGCGGCACGACATCTCACCGCGCGGCGGCGGCATCCCGTCACCCCGGAGGCCCCACGCTGCGACGCGGACCGCGCGGACGACCCAACGAGACAAGGACACTCAGCGTGAAGCGAACAATGCGCAACCGTGTGGTTGCCGCTAGTGCGGTCGGCGGGCTTGGCCTCCTGGCAGCGGGCGGCGCGTTTGCCGCGACGAGCAATAACCTCATCGTCGGCAGCACCTTCATTCAACCGGCATTCAATACGTGGTGCACGCATATCGGCCACAGCTTCTGCACCGACTCCGGCGGCGGCTCCGGCGCCGGCATCACGGCGTTCAAGAATGACACCGCGGACTGGGAAGCCACAGACGCACCACTCGCGCCGACCGACATCACCGGCTACGTGAAGAGCCATGGATTCCGCTACTTCGTGACCGCGATCGGCGGCGTCAGCGTGCCGACGAACTTCAGCGGCGAGAAGAAGGCCATCAAGCTCGACGGCGGCACGATCGCGTCGATCTTCGATGGTCGGATCACCAAGTGGAACGCCAAGCAAATCACCGCACTCAACCCGGGCGTCAAGTTCCCCAACGCCACGATCGTCGAGTGCGTGCGCGGCGACTCGTCCGGAACGTCCTATGTGTTCTCCAACTACCTCGCCCGCGTGAACGGGACGTTCGCCCACATCGTTGGACCGGCGTCCAAGCGTCCGGCGTGGAAGGGCACCATCACGAGCTTCGGCACCGGAAACGGCCTCGAGTCGGCCTGCGTCGCAGGGACCAAGAACTCCATCGGGTACGTCGAGCTGGCCACAGCTGTCGGCTCGAACAAGTACCTGTCATTGATCGGCCACAAGTACAAGGGCAAGATCTACTGGACCGCCCCGTCGTCCGCCGCGCTGACATCCGCTGCGACCGTGGCGTCCAAGGAGCACGGGGTCTCGCTGACGAACGGCTCTGCCATCCAGAACGGCCTGCTCAACACGCCCTCGGCGACGTCGTATCCGATCGCGGCGACGACCTTCCTGCTGGCGTACGGGAATTACTCGAACCTCTCCGCCCACGGTGGTGGCGCCGGACAGTGGGCGGCCGTCAAGAAGTTCATCAACTTCGCGATCAGCTCCAAGGGCCAGAACCTCCTACCTGGCATCCACTTCGCCAAGCTCCCCGCCGCCTGGGTCAAGCTCGACCAGGCCCAGGAGAAGACCGTCAAGCCATAAACCGGATTCGTGCACGCCGACGCGTCGCACCCCCGCTGCATGAACCGATGGCCGGCCCCCCACCGCGGGGAGCCGGCCATCGGCCGTTCTGACGATTCGGATTCACACGAGTTTCACCATTCGCCGGGCCGGCGCTTGTAGCGTCCTCGTCGCACCGTCCTCGCCGCTGTCCGCAGAGGTTCTTGACCCTTGAGTCCCGCGCCGCCAGACGCCAGCGCCGCCGCCCTCCCCGAGGGCCCCATCGCCCCGAAGCAGCGCCGTTCGCTCAAGCGCACCCTGAGCGCGACGATCGCCGAGCGTACCTACTTCATCCTGGCCATCCTCGCCGCCCTGATCGCCCTCATCGCGGTCGGCTACTTCCTCTGGAAGACCTTCCAGCAGACGGGCGAGACCTGGACGACCTTTGGGGTCTGGGGCTTCATCACCGGCCGGGTCTGGGACGCGTCGCCGGTCACGGGACCGCCCGTGTTCGGCGCCCTGCCGATGATCTACGGCACGGTCATCACCTCGGCGATCGCGATGGCGATCGCGGTGCCGGTGGCGATCGGCGTCGCGCTCGCCACGACGTTCTTTCTGCCCCGTCGGATCCGGACGCCGCTCGCCGGCCTGATCGATCTGCTCGCCGCGGTGCCGTCGGTCGTCTACGGTCTGTGGGGCATCGTGGTCATGGTGCCGTTCGTGAATCCGAAGTTCACCTGGGTCACCGAGCACCAAATGATCGCGGTGTTCGCGCTGTTCGTTCTCTCGGGGCTCGTCGCGCTCGTGCTTCCGCGCGGTCCGATCAAGATCGTCGGGATCCTGATCTCGGCGTTCTTCTTCATGAGCTGGTTCCTCGCACTGATCGGGGTCATCGGGCGCTCGTTCAAGCTGCTCAGCGGTCCCGTGTTGAGCGGCTCGTATATGTCGGCCGGCCTCGTGCTGGCGGTCATGGTCCTGCCGATCATCACGGCGATCACCCGCGAGGTATTCGTCACCGTCCCGCGCGAGCAGGAGGAGGCCGCCTACGCCCTCGGGGCGACGCGCTGGGAGATGGTGCGCGACGCGGTCCTGCCGTGGTCGCGCTCGGGCATCGTCGGCGCGTCGACGCTCGGTCTCGGCCGCGCGGTCGGTGAGACGATCGCGATCGCCATCCTGATCGGCGACCAGCCGAACATCGGCAACTCGATCTTCGGAGCCGGCTCGACGCTCGCCGGGTGGATCGCCCTCCAGACCGGCGAAGCGAGCGGCCTGCAGCTCAGCGCGCTCACCGCGCTGGCGGTGGTGCTCTTCGGCCTCGCGCTGCTGACCAACCTCGGCGCGCGCCTGGTCACCCGCCGCAGCCCGAGCACGGGGCGGCTCAAGCTCGTGGATCGGGTGTTCCTGCGGCGCGCAACCGGCGAGGTCATGCCGAACATCGCCGTCGACGACAATGACGGCGACTTCCCCGACGACGCGGAACCGCCGGCGCCGCCGGAGCCCGATCTCATCCGGGCGAGCGCCGGCATCGTGGAGGTCTCCGGCAAGCGGCGTCGATCGTCGATCCTCGCCACCGTGGGGATCTACGCGGCCGTCGTGATCGCGCTCATTCCGCTCGGCCTGGTGATCGGCGAGACCCTCGTCCAGGGGATCCAGGAGATCTCGCCCACCTTCTTCACGGGGCTGCCGCCGATCGATCCGTCGAACACCTCGGGGGCGGGCATCAGCAACGCCCTGGTCGGGACCCTAATCATGGTCGGGATCGGCCTGGCGATCGCGGCGCCACTCGGCATCCTGACGGCGATGCTGATGTACGAGTCCACCGCGTCGGGGCGCGCGGGCTCGCGCCTCGCCTGGGTCATGGGGCTGTTCGTCGACATCATGCTCGGCATCCCGTCGATCGTCGTCGGGATGATGTGCTACCTGGCGATCGTCGTTGCGCGGCAGCAATTCGATGCGCTCACCGGGGGCATCGCGCTGTCGATCATCATGTTCCCGATCATCGTGCGCACCGCCGATGAGGTGATCCGACTGGTCCCGGCAGGGCTGAGCGAGGCTGCCCTCGCCCTCGGGGCGCCCAGGTGGCGCACCGCCCTCCGGATCGTGATTCCCGCGGCGCTACCCGGCATCCTCACCGGAGTCGTGTTGGCCGTTGCCCGCGCCGCCGGCGAAACGGCGCCGCTGCTGTTCACGGCCGGCTACAGCAACTTCTTCTCGACCAACATCCTCCAGCCGATGGCGTCCATGCCCGTAGTGATCTACAACCTCGTCATCAACGCGCGCACGCCGCAATCCACGCAGTTTGCGTGGGGGGCGACGCTGGTGTTGGTGGCGATGATTCTGGTGTTAAATCTGATCGCGCGATTCTTCGGGCACCTCGCGCGCGGAACGGAGCGTCAGTGACCGACCGAACACCCTTGGAGCAGGCCATGGCGGCCGAGTCAGATCCCACACCCTCCTCGGAGCACACCGAGCAGGCCAAGCCGGTCCCCGCTCCGGCGGCCACCGACATCCCGCTGCTGACCCGCGAGTTGAATTGCTACTACGGCAAACACCACGCGGTCGAGACGGTCTCGCTCGAATTTCATGAGAACATGGTTACGGCGCTCATCGGGCCCTCGGGCTGCGGCAAGAGCACCTACCTGCGCTCGCTCAACCGCATGCACGAGCTGATCCCGAACGCCTACAACACGGGCGAAGCCATCCTGCGCGGGACGAACATCTTCGAGCGCGGTTCGGATCCGGTGGCGATCCGGCGGGCGATCGGCATGGTGTTCCAGCGGCCGAATCCGTTCCCCACCAAATCCATCGCGGACAATGTCATGGCCGGACCCAAGTTCAACCGTGTCAAGCTGTCGCGGTCGGACCGCGGCGATCTGGTCGAGCGGACGCTGCGGGGCGCCGGTCTCTGGAACGAGGTCAAGAACCGGCTCAACTCGCCGGCCGGCGGCCTGTCCGGTGGCCAGCAGCAGCGGCTGTGTATCGCGCGTGCGCTGGCGGTGGAACCCGAGGTGCTCCTGATGGACGAGCCGTGCTCGGCGCTCGACCCCCAGTCGACCCTACGGATCGAGGACCTGATCCAAGAGCTCAAGTCCAGGGTCACGATCGTGATCGTCACCCACAACATGCAGCAGGCCGCGCGTGTGTCGGACAAGACCGCGTTCTTCACGATCATCAACGAGGGCGAGCCCGGCCGGCTGATCGAGGTCGGCCCGACCGAAGAGATGTTCTCGAGCCCCAAGGAAGAGCAGACCGAGGCCTACGTGTCGGGCCGCTTCGGCTGATCGCGTCGGCGGGCCGCGCGCAGCGGCCCGCTAGTCGGTCGCGGCTGCGGCCTCGCGGTCCTCGCTCTCCAGCTCGACGGCCTCCGCTTCTGCTTCCCGGCGCAGCTGTCCGAAGCTGACGCCCTCGAACAGCAGGAAGATGAAGCCGGTGACCACACCGACGATGATCTCGGTGAACTGCAGGACGATCGAGAAGGCGATCGCCTGTGAGGCGGGGACGCCGTAGGTGGCCGTCAACGGCACGACCGCCGCGGCCTGAAAGATGACCAGGTTGCCCGGCAGGAGCGGGAAGGCCTGGGCCAGGGTGATCGTCACCAGCAGCAGGCCCGCCCCACCCCAGCCGACGTAACCGAGCCCGAAGGCCTGCAGGGTGCAGTAGATGCCGGCCCACTGCGCGAACCAGGTGAACAGGCTCGCGCCCCCGACCATCGCGAAGCGGCTGGGGCTCCGGAGCACCAGATGGCTCTCGCGCACCGCGCCCCACAGCCGCGAGCCCGCGCGCATCGCCTTCGCGAGCCACGACCCGTGCGAGAGCCAGGGCAGCGGCTGGTGTCCTGTCGCCGTGAGCATCGCATAGCCGACGATCAGCGCCGCGACCGCGCCGATCGCGAGGCTCGCGATCCAGGCGTAGAGCGGCAGGGGCAGGAACATGCCGATGCCGATCACCAGCACGACCCACATCAGCGTGCCGATCAGGTTCTCGGCGACGATCGTGCCGAGCAGCGCCGTCGCCGAGATGTCCTCACCGCGCGCGACCAGGCGGCGGCGGGCAAGCGCTACCTTGACCAGCTCGCCGAGGCGCGCGGCGAGCACCGTGTTGAACAGGAACCCGATGAACACCGGCGGCATGAGGTCTCGGTAGCGCGTGCGGTGCCGCAGGCCGGGCAGACCGTCGATGATCTCCTTCCAGACCACGCCCTTGAAGCCGACCGAGATGAAGTTCGCCATGATGGCGAGCAGCAGGTAGCCCCATGAGGATGGATGGACGAACAGTCGCGCGCTCGACCAGTTGACCCGCCAGATCACGATCAGCGCGACGGCTGCGACGATCAGGACGCGAATCACGTGCACCATCCAGCGACGCCCGCCCATCCGCTCGACGACGCGCGTGGTCACCGGCCCACCAGATCGTCGAAGCGCACCAGCTCGAGGCCGCGCTCACGCGCCGCGGCGCAGATCGCCGGGATGGCCTCGACCGTCTGGGGCCGCGCCCGCAGCGCGTCCCAGCCGTCGGCGTCGTGTAGCAGGATCACCACGCCGGGAGCAAGCGCGCGCTCGGTACGCGCCACAATCGTCTCGACGCCGGGGTCGGCGCTGTCCCACACGCCGGTCGTCCAGGCGGCCATGCGGTAGCCGTCGCGGTGGGCGGCGAGCCACGTCGCCGGCCCGCGGAAACCGTGCGGCGCCCGGAAGTAGCGGGTCATCGCCTCCGGACCGGCCGCATCCCGCACGGCCGCTTCGGTCGCGCGCAGCTGTGCCGCGACGTATCTCGGACCGCGAAACACGAGGATGCCGTGGTCGTACCCGTGGCTGGCGATCTGATGGCCCTCGCGGTGCATTCGCGCGATCAGGCCGGGATAGGCCCGCGCCTGGCGCCCGAGCACGAAGAACGTCGCCCGCACGTCCGCGTCGGCCAGCGCATCGAGCAGTTCGCCGGTCGACGGGCCCGGGCCGTCGTCGAAGGTCAGCGTCGCGCGCGCCCCGTCGCCGGGTCCGCGGCTGACGGTCGGGCCGAACAACGGCGCCCGCGGCACGAACGCCGCCGCGCCGAGTGCGCCGGCGCCGGCGACCACGCCGGCCGCCGCCGTGCGCCGTCCACGTGCGGCCAGTCGCAGCGCGACCACCCCGGCGGCGGCCCCGAGCACGGCCGCCCGGCCCACCGCCTGGTTCTTTCGCATCGGATCGGCCAACGTCGGAACCCTAAATCGCGGATCGGTCGAAGGAGTCGCCGCGCGTCCGTCCGTGGCACGCCGCGCCGTCCCATCGGCCTCGATGCGTCCATCGTACCAACGGGGTCCGGGCTGACGAACGGCTTCGTATTTGGCACACTCTAAGCAGGAGTGCCAAAATTGGGTGTGGCCGGCGCTCCGCCGACGAGCCACCGAACGCCGGACGAGGTGCCGCGTGCCGACTTACGTTTACCGTTGCTGTGACTGCGACCACCACTTCGAGGTCGTACAGAGCATGAGCGACGACCCCGTGACCGTCTGCGAGGCGTGCGGGGGCGAGGTCACACGCGTGCTGTTCGCGCCCGCGATCCACTTCAAGGGATCGGGCTTCCACAACACCGACTACGGCACCAAGCGGCGGCCAGTCGGGGGCGACGGGAGCACCGACGGCGTACCCGCCAAAGCCGCAGAGGGGGCGGCCAACGGGACCGCAAACGGTGCCGGCGCGTCCTCCGGCAACGGCGCAGGCGCCAGCTCGGGCACGACGGTCGGCCTCGACAAGGTTTAGCGCGCCGGCGCCCCCAGGACGCGTCGCCCCGCCTCAGCCCTTGCCCATGAAGGCCCGCTTGGCTGCCGCACTCTGGGCCGCGTCATTGACGACGTAGTTGATGCCGTTGATGTTCTGGGGCGTCCCCGGCAGCAGGTGGCGGCCCTTGGAGGGCTGGGTCAGGGTCATCTCGAGCCATCCGAGCTCGATGATGTCATTGGTGCTCATGTCGGTCGACAGGGCGCTGACCAGCGACGCGCCGTTCCACGGTGCCTCCCAGATCAAAGTCGGCGAGACGATCTTGGACTTGAGCGCCGACAGGAACACCTGCTGGCGCCGCTCGCGCGCGAAGTCGGTATCGCAGTCGCGCACGCGCACGAACTGCAGCGCCCGTGTGCCGCTAAGGGTGATCGGGCCTTTCGCGAAGCTGACCTTGATCCCGCCCGTATATCCGCAGTTGACGAGCGAGGTCGGATTGTCGACGGTCACCCCGCCCAGGTCGTTGACCACCTGGGTCAGGCCGTCGAAACTGACGATCACGATGTGGTTGACCGGCAGTCCGGTGAAGGCCTCGACGGTCTTGATGGCGCCGGTGTCGCCGGCGAAGAAATACGCTGCGTTGATCTTCTGGTTCTGCACGTACGCGCCACAGGACGGGCAGCTCTGGCTGTCGATCAGCGTGTCCCGCGGGATCGACAGGTACTTGATGACCCCGGCGTTCGGGTCCACCCGCATGAGCATCATGGTGTCCGAGCGCGAGGCACCCTGGCCCGGCCGCGCATCGGATCCGATGAACAGGATGTTGGTGGGGGTGGTCAGCATCGATCCGTTGCTGGGCGTCAGGGCCTTCTTGGCCGACGACGTGATGCGCGCGTTCGATGCTGACACCGCGTTGTTGAGGGTGATGTACCCCACGATGCCCCAGACGAGGATGACGGCCACGAGGACGACCGCGATGCGCCACGTCCACCCCAGCCAGCCGAGGCCGCGCAGGGAGTACCAACGGCGCGTCGGCGAGCCGGGCGGCCGGTCCCCCGATCCTGAGGTGCGCGTCGGGCGCCCGGCGGGCGGAGGCGGAGGCGGCGCGGAATCCCGACCCGACGGGGGCGGGGGCGTCGCCACGGTGGACCGGGCGGGTCCACCGGCGCGCGCGACCTCGCCATCGGTCATGCGCCGCAATTCCTCGATCCCGCCGGACGCCGACCCCGCGTGGACGCGGAAACGCCGGTAGGGCTTCGTGGTATTTGTCGTCATGCGTGGATGATGGTAGCGACCTGCAGATTCTGATCGGTAAACCGCGGGCGGGGGACGACGTGAGCGGCTCAGCGGCAGATGGCCACCTGACGGTCGTCGCAACTCCCATCGGGAACTTGAGCGACATTTCGCCGCGCGCACGCGCGACCCTGCGCGACGCCGACGTCATCGCGTGCGAGGACACGCGACGCACCGGCCTGCTCCTGAAGGCGCTCGACCTCAAGGTGCCGCTCGTCAGCCTGCACGCCCACAACGAGTCCGCCCGCCTCCCGGAGCTACTGGCGCGGCTGGGCGACGGTGCGCGCGTGGCCATCGTCAGCGATGCCGGTATGCCAGGGGTCAGCGACCCCGGCGCTCGCCTGGTCGACGCCGCGCACGCCGCCGGATTTCCTGTCGAGGTCATCCCCGGGCCGAGCGCCGTCACCGCGGCCATCGCGGCGTCGGGCGCCCCGGCGGACCGCTTCGCGTTCGCGGGGTTCTGGCCGCGCAAGGCGGGCGAACGCGCCGCGCTGCTCGCGGATCTCGACCGACTGGGCTGGCCGGTCGTGGCGTTCGAGAGCCCCCAGCGGTTGGCCGGGGCCCTCGCCGACGTGGCCGCTGACGACCCGCAGCGCCGGGTTGCGGTCTGCCGCGAACTGAGCAAGCTCTACGAGCAGACCCTCGTCGGCCCCGCGTCCGAGCTGGCGGCGCGATTCGCGGGAGCTCCGCCGCGCGGCGAGATCACGTTCGTCCTGTGGCCGCCAGGCGACGGCGGACGCGCGGCCGCCGACACCGAACGCCTGCAGGAGGTCGTGGCGGCCCTCCTGGATGCGGGCCTCTCGCCCGGGCAGACCGCCGACATCGCGGCCCGGGTCGGGGCGGGCGCCCGCAATACCGCCTACCGCACGGCCCTGGCGGAGGCCAAGCGCCGGAACACGTAGGCCGCCCGCGGCGGCGGCCCGCCACCGCCGGCGATCTTGGCGACCCCCGCCCAGTCGCCGGCCACCAGCGCCCGCACCAGCTGCTCCTCGACGGGGGCAAGCACGATCGGGTAACCACCGACCGTCACCGAGCGGGACCACGCGCGAGCGGTCTGCTCATCGGCCTCCAGTCCCCATTCGGCGCCGACCACCGTGATCGCGGCGCTGACATCGACCTCGATCCCCTCCACGACGCACTGCCCGCGCTGCGACATCCAGCCGCGACCCTCGTCGGCCGCAAGCGCACAGCCGAGGGCCGCGGCCGCCTGCGCGGCGTCCGCGGCGGCGATCTCGACGTCGAGATCGCGCGGTTCTGCGGCCGCGCCCGCAAGCACCCGTGCCGCCGACCCGGACAGCATCCACTGGACCCCCGCAGACCCGAGGCGCCGGGCGACCTCGGCGAGCGCGGCCGCAAGTCGCGGGTCAAGCCGCGCGTCTAGACTGTTGGACTCGTGAGCCACGATCGCTTCTACGTCACCACGCCGATCTATTACGTCAACGCGGACCCCCATGTCGGCCACGCGTACACGACGATCATGGCGGACATCGTCGCGCGCCATCACCGCCAACGGGGCGACGAGGTCTTCTTCCTGACCGGCACCGACGAGCACGGCGCCAAGATCGCGCGCGCCGCTGAGGCCGCCGGCCACACACCGTCCGCGCACGCGGATGCGTTGTCGGCCAAGTTCCGCGACCTCGGCCGCGTCCTCGAGGCGAGCAACGATTTCTTCATCCGCACCACGGACCCGGAGCACATCGCCGAGGTCCAGCGCGTGCTGAGCATCCTCCACGAGCGTGGAGACATCTACAAAGGGAGCTACGGGGGCTGGTACTGCACGCCGTGCGAGGCCTTCTACGTCGAGGGCGAGCTCGGCGCAGACCACACCTGCCCGATCCACGGCACGCCGGTGGAGTGGCTCGAGGAGGACAATTGGTTCTTCCGGCTGTCGGCCTACCGGGAGCCGTTGCTGGCCCACTTCGACGCCCATCCGGGCTGGGTCGTGCCGGCACCGCGCTTCAACGAGGCGCGGCGGATGATCGAGGCGGGCCTCGAAGACCTGTCGATCTCGCGGTCCCAGATCTCCTGGGGCGTCCCCGTGCCCTGGGACCCCGAGCAGGTGATCTACGTCTGGGTCGACGCATTGTTCAACTACTGGACCGCGCTCGGCTACGGCGCCGGTCCCGACGGTGTGCGCTTTTGGCCGCCGGACCTGCAGCTGATGGCCAAGGACATCCTCAAGTTCCACGCGGTGATCTGGCCGGCGCTGCTGATGGCCGCCGGCATCGACCTACCCCGGCGCCTGGCCATCCACGGGTACGTGCTCAAGGGCGGCGAGAAGATGAGCAAGACCACGGGCAACCTGGTCGACCCGTTTCCGTTCATCGAGGACTACGGCATCGACGCGCTGCGGTACTACCTGAGCCGCGAGATCCGGTTCGGCGAGGACGGCACCTTCAGTGCCGAGGGCTTCGACGCCCGTTACACGGGCGAGCTCGCGAACGAGCTCGGCAACCTGCTCAACCGCACGGTGAACATGATCAACCGCTACCGCGACGGCGTCGTGCCGGCAGACCAGGGTCTTGACGGCGAGCTCGCCGCGGCCGTCGCCGCCCAACGCGCCGAGACCATGGCGGCGTTCGACAACACCGACATCACTCGGGCCGTCGAGGCGGCCTGGGCACTGGTGCGGGCGCTCAACCGCCTGGTCGAGCAGCGCGCGCCCTGGGTCCTCGCCAAGGATCCGGACGCCGGTGCCCAGCTCGACCAGGTGCTGTTCTCGCTCGCGGCCGGCCTCAAGGCGGTCGTGATCCTGCTGTGGCCGGTCATCCCGGCCAGTGCCGAGCTGGCACTGGGATCCCTCGGGCAGGACCCGGGCGGGGTCGGGCTCGGCGACGCCGCCTGGGGCCACGGGATCGCCGGGGCCCGCGTGACGGCGATCCCGCCGCTGTTCCCGCGCGTGGAAGGACGCCCCGAGTAGTCGACACCCATGCGCACCTGGAATCCCTTGGGATCGGGATCGAGGCGGTCCTCGCCGCGGCGGCCGATCAGGGGGTCGCGCGCATCGTCGGCATCGGCATGGGGCGCACTTCGAGCCTGCGCACGCTCGCGCTCGCGCAGGCGCACGAGCCGATCTGGGCCGCCGTCGGCGTGCACCCCAACAGCGCCGCCGAGTGGACCGATGACGATGCGGTGTGGCTCGCCGAGCTGGCAGGGCATCCGCGCGTGGTCGCCATCGGGGAATGCGGCCTGGACTTCTACCGCGACGCCGCGACGCCGGCCCAGCAGGAGCGTGCCTTCCGCGCCCAGATCGCGATCGCCCGGAACGCCGGACTGCCGCTGGTCGTCCACACCCGCGAGGCCAGTGCGGCCACGCTCGCGGTCCTGCGCGAGGATGCCGGTGATCTCGAAGTGATCCTGCACTGCTTCTCGATGGTCGACAACGTCGATGAGGTGATCGACGCCGGCTGGTACGCGAGCTTCGCCGGACCGCTCACCTACAAGTCCAACGATGCGCTGCGCCAGGCGGCGGCCCGCATTCCCGCCGAGCGCATCCTCGTGGAGACCGATAGCCCGTATCTGGCCCCGGTGCCGGTGCGCGGCAAGCCCAACCAACCGGCCTATGTCGCGCACACGCTGGCCAAGCTGGCCGAGGTTCGCGGGATCGACATCGCCACCGCCGATGAACTCACCACCGCCAACGCCGCCCGCGTCTTCGGCTGGTAGCCCCGCGCCGGGTGCCCGCGTCCGGGTCATCCGACTGCTGGCGGCCCACGGGCTCTCGCCCAACACCGACCTCGGGCAGCACTTCCTCGCCGACGAGAATCTCGTCGATCTATCGCTCCGCCAGGCGCACCTGGAGCCGGATGACGTCGTGCTCGAGGTCGGTGCCGGCGTCGGCGTGCTGACCCGCGCCCTGGCGGGTGCCGTGCGTCGCGTGCACGCCGTCGAGATCGACACGCGCCTGGAGCCGCTGTTGGCCGACGTGCTGCATGGCCTGGCCAACGTGGACGTCTACTGGCAGGACGCGCTGCGGGTAGATCTGGGCGCCCTGCGTCCGGCGCCGACCGCCCTGGTGAGCAACCTGCCCTACGCGATCGCCACGCCATTGGTCGTCGAGAGCACCTGGCGGCTGCCGAAGCTCCGGGTCTGGTCGGTGATGGTCCAGCGCGAGGTCGCCGACCGCTGGACGGCGCGTCCGGGCGACCCCGCCTACGGCGGCCCGTCGGTGCTCGTCCAGCTCGCCGCCGAGCCCGTGTTCCGCCGCAACGTCGGCCGCGAGGTGTTCATCCCGCGCCCCCGGGTCGACTCGGCGCTGGTCGTCTTCCGGCGCACGGGCCCGGGGGCCGGGGCTGCCCTGCGTGGTCTGGTCCGGGCGGCGTTCGGCCAACGGCGCAAGACCCTCGCCAACAACCTGGCCGGCCACGGGCTCGCCCGCGCCGACATCGCCGCCGTGCTCGGTGAGCTCGGGCTGCCCGCCTCCGCCCGACCCGAGCATCTCGCGCCGGACCACTACCGCGCCCTCGCCGAGCGACTGCCGTGGCCGACCGACTCGTAATCGCCGCGCCGGCGAAGCTCAACCTGGTGCTGCGGGTCGGGGCGGCGGCGGCCGACGGGTACCACCCACTGGCAAGCCTGATGGTCGCGCTGACGGGCCTCGAGGACGAGGTCCGGATCGCCGTCGGCGACGAGCGGACGCTGGTGTGCCCCGGCGGCCCTGGCGGCCCGGCGAACCTGGCCTGGCGCGCCATCGACGTGCTCGAGGACGCCTGCGGGCGCGCCCTGCCGGCGCGGATCGAGATCGTCAAGCGCGTCCCGATGCAGGCCGGCCTCGGTGGCGGATCCAGCGACGCGGCCGCGGTACTCGTGGGGCTCGACGCGCTCTATCGGCTTGGCCTGTCGCTGGCCGAGCTCGAGCAGCTGGCGGCGGGCCTCGGCTCCGACGTGCCGTTCTTCGTCCGCGGCGGCGCCCAGTGGGCGACCGGGCGCGGCGAGCGGCTCACCCCGCAACCGCTGCCCGCGGACTTGTGGGCGGTGATCTGCGGGCCGGTGGCCCCCCTGTCGACCGCGGCGGTCTACGGCGCGTTCGACCAACTCGGGGGCGCCCCCCCGCTCGATCCCAACCCGCCAATCGGACCCTGGGCCCGCGGCGGGTGGGTCGCCAACGACCTGTGGCCCGCGGCGCGCGGACTCGCCCCGGAACTCGCGGCGGCGGCCGACGACCTGGCGCGCCTAGGCGCTCACGCAGTGCTGTTGTGTGGCAGCGGCGGCGCGCTGGCAGGCCTGTGGACCAGCCGCCCTGCAGCGGACGCGGCGGCGTCGCGACTGCCGTCGGCCATCGCGGTGACTTGGCCGCGCGCAGGTCGACCCGACTGACCAGGCGCGGATTCACCCGCGCGGTACACTCAGCTCACCGTGGAGAATCAGCAGCCCATTATCATCGAACACCGCGGCCGTGGCACGGGTCCGGGCATGGGCGGAGGGCCAACGAACGTCCTTCGTCGGCGCCGCTGGTCGATCGCCGCGGTGATCGCGCTGGTGGAGATGCTCTACGTCATCGTCGGGCGCCCGACCTGGTTCCTCGCGTCGCTCGTGGCGCTGCTCGTGCTGGTGCTGGCGGTGCTCGGCATCCGCCACCTGCGGTCGGGCATCCTGCGCGACGGGCTCATGATCGTGGCGATCTCGCAGGGGATGGTGCTCGCCATCCCGATCGCCATTACGGCCTCATTCGCCCTCGGGCTGATCCTGGCGGTGCTGGTGATCATCGGTGTCGCGATCTTCGCCTTCCGCCTCGGCGCCTAGCCCGGGCCCCGCGGCGCCCGTCGGCGCCGGTGCTGCACCTGCAAATCAGCGGTCCACTTCCCGGATCCGCCGATCCGCGTCACACTAGGGGCGATGCTCAACACCTCCGACGTCACCGGCACGCCCATCGATCTGCGCGATCCCGCGCTCTACACCAACCGCGAGCTGAGCTGGTTGGACTTCTTCGCGCGGGTGCTCGCCCAAGCCGAGGACCCGACCGCTCCGCTGCTTGAGCGCGCCCGGTTCCTGTCGATCTGCGCCAGCATCCTCGATGAGTTCTTCATGGTGCGGGTCGCGGCGATGCAAGAGGCCGCCTCGGCCGGTCGGCGGCCGTCGACCCCGGACGCGATGCCTCGCGATGCGGTCGTCGCGGCGGTCGGCGCCCGCATCCGCGAGCTCATCGTCGAACAGGTGCGCATCTGGACCGAGCACGTGCGCCCGGCCCTGTCCGCCGAGGACATCCGCGTCACGGACGTCGCGGATCTCGACGAGACGCTGCGCGCCAAGGCCGACCAGCTCTACGACCACCAGATCGCCCCGACGTTGACCCCGCTCGCCGTCGGGCCCGGGTTGCCGTTTCCGTATATCTCGGGCCTCTCGCTCAACCTCGGCCTGATCGTCCGCAACCCCGAGACCCGCGAGCAGCGCTTCGCACGGGTCAAGGTCCCGCCGGGGCTGCCGCGCCTGATGCCGCTCGACGGGCATCTGGTGCCGCTCGAACAGCTGATGGCGGCGCATATCGACCGCCTGTTCCCGGGAATGGACGTCGTCGAGTGCGCGCAATTCCGCGTCACACGCGATGCGGACTTCGACATCTCCGAGGACGCCGATGACCTGCTGGGCGCAGTCCAGGACCAGTTGCGCCAGCGCCGCTTCGGGCACGTGGTGCGCCTCGAGATCCAGGAAGGCGCCTCGCCGCTGATTCTGGAGGAGCTCGCGCACGCCCTCGAGGTCGCACCCGGGGACATCTACACCGTGCCGGGCATGCTCGACATGACCTGCCTCGGCAGGGTCGCCAACCTCGACCGCCCCGAGCTCAAGTACGAGCCGTGGGAACCGGTCATCCCGCGTCGGCTGCGCTCGCTCGACGACGAGCCCGTGGACATCTTCGGCGTGATCCGCCACCGTGATCTGATCGTCCACCATCCCTACGACGACTTCCACGCGAGCGTCGAGCGCTTCGTCGTCAACGCGGTCGACGACCCCGCGGTGCTGGCGATCAAGCAGACCGTGTACCGCACCAGCGGCGACTCGCCGATCGTGCCCGCGCTGATCCGTGCGGCCGAGCGCGGCATCCAGACCGTGTGCCTGGTGGAGGTCAAGGCCCGCTTCGACGAGGAGCGCAACATCCGCTGGGCACGCGCGATGGAGCGCGCCGGCGTCCATGTCGTCTATGGCATTCCCGCGCTCAAGACCCACGGCAAGCTGTGCCTGGTGGTGCGCCAGGAAGGCGACGCCGTCGTACGCTACGTGCACATCGGTACCGGCAACTACAACCCCGCCACGGCCAGCCTGTACACCGACGTCGGGCTGTTCACCTGCGACACCGACATCACGCAGGACGTGGCAGACCTGTTCAACTATCTGACGGGGTTCGGGCGGCCGCCGGAGTACCGCAAGATCCTGGTCGCGCCGGTGCACCTGCGTGACGGGCTCATCGCCGAGTTCGACCGCGTCGTCGAGGCGCACCGCGCCGGCATCCCCGGTCGTGTCGTGATGAAGCTCAACGCGCTCATCGACGGGCCGATCATCGAGGCGATTTACCGCGCCTCGCAGGCGGGCGTCAAGGTTGACTTGATCGTGCGCAGTATCTGCGGCGTCCGCCCCGGAGTCGCGGACGTCAGCGACAACGTGCGGGTGATCTCGATCGTCGGGCGCTTCCTCGAACACGCGCGCATCTTCGCGTTCCACTCGGGCGCGACGACGCGGATGTTCACGGGCTCGTCGGACATGATGGTGCGCAACCTCGACCACCGAGTCGAGGTCATGACGCCCGTCGAGGATGCGGCCTGCCAGCGGGAACTGCTGGGTGCGCTGGAACTCGAGTTGTCCGACACCACGCTCGCCTGGGACCTGTATCCCGACGGCCGCTGGGTCCACCGGCACCCGAACGACGGACAGGCGCCGTTCAACAGTCAGGACGCGCTCATGCGGCGCGCGCGTGCCCTCTAGCTCAGCGTCGGTGGCGGCAGTGCCGCGAGCAGCGCCCGTGCGGCGGGTGTCGGCGCGGAGCGCGACCAGATCATCAGCCCGTTGAGGACGACCCGGGGACGGATCAAGGGCCGCCACACCAGCCCCTGATCGGTGGATGCCTTGGCGACGAACTCGGAGATCACCGAGACTCCGACGCCGTCGGCGAGCATCTTGCCGAGCACGCCGGGCACGTCGGGCACGTCGATCAACCGCGGTTCGAAGCCCGCCCGCCGGCAGGCCGAGACCAGCGCGTCGTAGGTGCCCGGCAGCGCGTCACGTTCCCACCAGAGGATCGGGTAGGGCGCCAGCGCCTCGATGGCGAGCTCGTCCTGCTCGGCCAGGACATGGCCCGCCGGCAGCACGACGACCGGCGCGTCGATGAACACGGGCCGGGCGTCGACCTCGGTGTCCTCGAGCGGGTCATAGACGAATGCCACATCGACGCTCCCCGCCCGCACCAGCCGAACCGCCTCGGCGGTGAGCGCGGACACGAACTCGATCTGCGCGCCGCCGTACGCCCGGGTGGCCGCGTCGGCCGCGGCGACCACGGCGGGATGCCCGGCGAACGCGGCGTTGCTGACGCCGATGCGCACGACCGGGCCGCCGGCCGCCGCGCGCGCGGCGCGCACCGCCGCCTCCAGAGCCGCGCAGGCCGGTCGGGCCTCGCGCTCGAGGACCACGCCCGCCGCCGTCAGGTCGACCCCTTTGGGATGTCGGCGCAGCAGTGGTGTGCCGATCTCCGTCTCCAGCCGGCGCAGCTGTTGGCTCAGGCTCGGCTGGGCAATCCCGAGCCGGGCGGCGGCGCGCCCGACGTGGCCCTCCTCGGCCACGACCAGGAAGTACCGCAGGCGCGTGGCGTCGACATTCTCCATAGGAGCATCCTATCGTGGCGACGACCGCCCCTATTGGCATGTCACCGCCGCACCCGCCAGATTGTGGGCAACCCGGCGCGGCGCCGGACCGGTCACCAACATGGAGGGTGTCGATGTCGTCCCTCGCGTCCCAATTCGATCTCTCGGGCAGGACCGCACTGGTCACCGGCGCCTCGTCGGGCCTGGGTGTGGACTTCGCCCACGCGCTTGCGGCCGCCGGCGCCAACGTCGTCCTGGCCGCCCGCCGGCTCGATCGCCTCCAGGCGCTGGCAGCCGACATCTCGGCGGGCGGCGGCAACGCCCTCGCCGTCACCTGCGATGTCACCGACGAAGCGCAGGTCGCCGCAGCGGTCGCCGCGGCCGTCGAGACGTTCGGGGGGCTGCACATCGCCGTCGCCAACGCCGGCGCGGTGCCCGAGGGCGCAGCGATGCCCGAGAAGATGCCGGCAGATCTGTTCCGGCAGTCGATCGACGTCAACCTGACCGGCACGTTCGTGACCGCGACCGGCGCGGCGCGCCACATGCTGGCCCATGGCGGCGGGTCGATCATCATGCTCGCCTCGGTGGCCGGGTCGGGCGGCCACTTCAACATCCCCGTCGGGTACGCGACCGCCAAGGCCGCGACGATCCACCTGGCGAAGTACCTCGGCACGCACTGGGCCGACCGCGGCGTCCGCGTCAACGCGATCGGCCCCGGGTGGTTCCCGAGCGAGATGACCGATCAGGTGCTCGCCGTCCCCGCATTCCGAGACCGCATCGAGCACCAGACCCCGATGGCACGCATCGGAGCGCCGCACGAGCTGCTCGGGACGCTGCTGCTGCTGGCCTCGGACGCCGGGAGCTACATCACCGGCCAGACGATCTTCGTCGACGGCGGCATGACGGCCTCGGTCGGTGCCAGCCCGTACCCCGAGGAATTGTACGGGCTGCACAGCCAGGTCATGCCCCACGGCTTGGGCGACCGCATCATGCCCGCCGCCTGATCGGCCCGCGGGCGCACGCGGGCGCCGGGCCGCACGGTCCCGGGCCCGCGTGCCGCGTCACACGACGTACCGGGGGGATGCGCGCTTCGGCGTGGCGCTATACCCTTGCGGGCGGACTGCCGCTCGGACGCGGCACCCGCATTGGCGATCCGATAAGCGAGGTTCCTACGTCGAGCAATAAAGAAGAGGCAATCGAGGTCGAAGGCGAGGTCACCGAGGCCCTGCCGAACACGATGTTCCGTGTCGTCCTGGACAACGACCACGAGGTGCTGGCCCACATGGCAGGACGCATGCGCCGGTTCCGCATTCGCATCAACCCGGGCGACCGGGTACGCGTCGAGCTCTCGCCCTACGACCTCACCCGCGGGCGGATCGTCTACCGGGAGAAGTAAGGCGGGCGCGGCCGAGCAGCTCCGGCCACGCCACCCAGTGCCACCGCGGGTCTAATAGAGCGCCTGGGCCAGGCGCTTGCGGAAGCGCGCCGTCAGCGGATGGTGCTCACCAAGTTCCCCGAACATGCCCACGATCGCGGCACGCAGCACGTCGCGTCGCTCCTGGTCGTTGGTGCCGCGGACCGCGTCGAGCAGGTGCGCGAGCGCCTGTTCGGGAAGGCCCGCGTCCCATCCGGCCAGGCCAGCCTGGATGTCGGGGTTGTCGACGGCCGCCAACGCGATGCGCGCGAGCATGCCGGCCGCTTGGCTGTCGTAGGAGATCGGGGCCAACAGCGGGGTGACCTCGTCAGTCTCGCCCTGGGCGATCAGCATCCGCGCAAGGGCCAGCCGGGCGCCGGTGTTGGCGGGATCGAGCTCGAGCGCCTCCCGCAACGAGGGCTCGTCGCCGATCTCCACGAGGCGGTCGGCCTTCGTCGGCACTAGCCGGTTGATGAAGGCGTCGATGGTGTGTGCGGACTGCAGGCCGGTGAACTCGTCGACGACCTTGCCGTCCCGGAAGACCTTGACCAGCGGAATGCTCATCACCCGGTAGTGCTGGGCGAGTACCGGGTTCTCGTCGATGTTGACCTTCGCGAGCACGACCTCATCCGCGTGCCGGGTCACGGCGCTCTCGAGCAGCGGAGTGAGCTGGCGGCAGGGCGCGCACCAGGGCGCCCAGAAGTCCACGACCACGGCCACCTCGCGGGAGGCCTCGATGACGTCGTGTTCGAACGTCGCGTCCGTCGTGTCCACCTCAACCCCTTTCAACGATGTCCTTGGCACTCACGGTAGCGGAGTGCCAAATCAAACGTTAGACCTTCGGTGGGTTACACAGCGGGCACGGGTCCCAGTGGCGCGACAGATAGCGCCACGGTCCGTGCACGACGGCCCGTACGCCCGTCGTGCCGCGCCGGGGTGCAAACGCGCAGTCGAGGCGGTGGTAGTGGCCCCACCCGTCGTCGCTCATCCGGGCGACAACTCCTTCGAGCGCGGCGTCACGCGAGCGCGGCTCAAAACTGATCGTGGTCATGTCACCCCTCCTTCGGGGCTCGCAGGCGTCTCGGTCCGCACCTGCCGTGCTCATGTTGCGTTCCCTTTGCGAATCGACCGTAGCGCACGTAACTTGAGCTGTCGCCCGTTCGGGTGGTTAGTTACTCTGCGGTGTCATGAGTGAGCCCCAATACATCTTCACCATGCACCGGCTCGACAAGGTGCACCCCCCGGACAAGGTGATTCTCAAGGACGTCTCACTGTCCTTCCTGTACGGCGCCAAGATCGGCGTCTTGGGGGTCAACGGGTCCGGCAAGAGCACGCTGCTGCGCATCATGGCCGGCAAGGAGCAGACTTCCTCCGGCGTCGCCCAGCTCGCGCCGGGTGCGCGGGTCGGCTTGTTCGAACAGGAGCCGACGCTCGATCCGGACCTGGACGTTCGGGGGAACATCGAGCAGGGCCTGGCCGATCAGCTCGCCCTGACCGCCCGCTACGCGGAGATCGGTGCCAAGCTTGCCGAGCCGATGGCGCCCGACCAGATGCAGGACCTGCTGGACGAGTTCCAGCGCGTCCAGGACGAAATCGAACGCGTGAACGCCTGGGACATCGACCGCAAGGTCGAGGTCGCGATGGACGCCTTGCGGGTACCGCCCGGCGACGCCGACGTCGCCACGCTCTCGGGCGGCGAGCGACGACGCGTGGCCCTCGCGCGGCTGTTGTTGTCGGCTCCGGACCTGCTGCTGCTGGACGAGCCGACGAACCACCTGGACGCCGAGTCGGTCGCCTGGCTGGAGCGGCACCTCGAGGAGTACCCGGGCACCGTCGTTGCGGTGACCCACGACCGGTACTTCCTCGACAACGTGGCCGAGTGGATCCTCGAGCTCGACCGCACCCGGGGACTGCCGTACAAGGGCAACTACACCGGCTGGCTCGAACAGAAGGGCCAGCGCTTGGCGCAGGAGGACAAGACGGAGAGCGCGCGCCAGCGCACGCTTGCGCGGGAGCTCGAGTGGGTACGGTCCTCCCCGCGGGCGCGCCAGGCCAAGAGCAAGGCGCGCCTGGCCAACTACCAGCGCCTGGTCGATGAGGCCGGTTCGGAGGCCGTGCGCACTGCCGAGATCCGGATCCCCGCCGCGCCGCGCCTGAGTGAGCAGGTCATCGTCGCCACCGACGTCAGCAAGGGCTTCGGCGATCGCCTCCTGATCGACGATCTGTCGTTCTCGCTCCCGCAGGGCGGCATCGTCGGGGTCATCGGCGCCAACGGCGCCGGGAAGACCACCCTGTTTCGGATGATCGCCGGCCTGGACACGCCGGATGTGGGCGAGCTGCGTGTCGGCGAGACGGTGCAGATCGCCTACGTCGACCAGTCGCGTGAGGCGCTCGACCCCGAGCTCACCGTCTGGGCGGAGGCCTCGGGCAAGCAGGACGTGATTCAGCTCGGCGGCCGCGAGGAGATCAACTCGCGCGCCTACCTGGCCCAATTCAACTTCCGGGGCACCGACCAACAGAAGCTTGTCGGCCAGCTCTCTGGCGGTGAGCGCAACCGGCTGCACCTCGCCAAGTTGCTGGCCGGCGGAGGCAATCTGCTGCTGCTCGACGAGCCCACCAACGACCTCGACGTCGACACGCTGCGGGCACTCGAGGATGCCCTGGCCTCGTTCGCGGGCTGCGTGATGGTCACGAGCCACGACCGCTGGTTCATCGACCGCCTGGCGACCCATATCCTGGCCTTCGAGGGCGACAGCCAAGTGCGGTGGTTCGAGGGCAACTACCAGGAGTACGAACAGTTCCGCAGGCGCGAGCTCGGCCCCGAAGCCGCCCGGCCGCACCGCATCACCTATCGGCGTCTGACCCACTAGGCGGCCTCCCGCCGTGAGCCCGAGGGCGCCCCGCGCGCCGCGGCGGGTCCGATTTGCCCAACATGCATCCCCGACGCGGCTGCGTCCCGGCTGCGGCGCGCGGTCGGGGCGGCCGCTCCGGTACCCTGAGATGCGCAGAACCGAACCAACCCAGCCTGAGGAGTGACGCCGTTGACCGCGATTCCCGACCCGTTTGCCGCCCGCGACACGCTGACCGTTGGTGACGCAAGCTATGCCGTGTACCGCCTCGACGCATTGGGCACCGACCTGGAACGGCTGCCGGTCACCATCAAGGTCCTGCTGGAGAACGTGCTGCGGGGCGTGGGCCGCGGCTTTGTCACCGAGGCTGACGTCAAGGCCCTGATCTCATGGACGCCGAACTCCGGCCAGGCCATCGAGGTCCCGTTCATGCCGGGCCGCGTCGTGTTGCAGGATTTCACCGGCGTCCCGTGCGTCGTCGACCTCGCCGCCATGCGCGACGCGATGACCGAGATGGGCGGCGACCCGTCGCGCATCAACCCGCTGGTGCCCGCCGACATGGTCATCGACCACTCGGTGCAGGTCGACCACTTCGGTGACCACGAGGCCTTCGCGGACAACGTCGCCATCGAATACGCGCGCAACGGCGAGCGCTACGCCCTGCTGCGCTGGGCCCAGCAGGCCTTCGACAACTTCCGTGTCGTGCCGCCGGGCATGGGCATCGTCCACCAGGTCAACCTCGAGCACCTCGCCCCGGTCGTCGACGCACGCGAGATCGACGGCGAGCTCGTCGCGTTCCCCGACACGCTGGTCGGCACCGACTCGCACACCACCATGATCAACGGCATCGGGGTGATCGGGTTCGGCGTCGGCGGCATCGAGGCCGAGGCCGTGATGCTCGGCCAGCCGCTGTCGCTGCCGATGCCGGTCGTGGTCGGCCTTAAGCTCTCCGGCGCGCTGCCGGCCGGCGCGACCGCGACCGACCTGGTGCTCACGGTGACCGAGTTGCTGCGCAAGCACGGGGTGGTCGGCAAGTTCGTCGAGGCGTACGGCGCCGGACTGTCGTCGCTGTCGCTGGCCGACCGCGCGACGATCGCCAACATGTCCCCGGAGTTCGGCGCCACCGGCACCCTGTTCCCGGTGGACGCCGAGACGCTGCGCTACATGACGATCACCGGCCGCTCGGCCGAGGTCATCGCCCGGACGGAGGCCTACACCAAGCTGCAGCACCTGTTCCGCACCGACGACACGCCAGACCCGCAGTACGACGAGCACGTGGAGCTGGACCTGTCCACGGTCGTGCCGAGCCTCGCCGGTCCGCGCCGCCCGCAGGACCGGGTCGTGCTGGGCAACGTCGGCGACGCCTTCCGCGAGGCCTTCCCGGACGGGCTCGTCCCGGCCAACGGCACCCCGGCCCACTACCCGGCCGTGACGGTCAACAGCGACGGCGCGACGTTCGAGATGGCGAGCGGCTCGGTCGCCATCGCCGCGATCACCAGCTGCACCAACACCTCGAACCCCTCGGTGATGCTCGGCGCCGGCCTACTCGCCAAGAAGGCCGTCGAACGTGGCCTGACGACGCCTCCGCACGTCAAGACCTCGCTTGCGCCGGGCTCCCGCGCGGTCACCGGCTACCTCGAGAAAGCCGGTCTGCAGGAGTACCTGGACGAGCTGCGATTCGATCTGGTCGGCTACGGCTGCACGACCTGCATCGGCAACTCGGGCCCGCTCGCCGAGCCGATCAACAAGGCGATCGAGGAGAACGGCCTGGTGGCGGCCGCCGTGCTCTCGGGCAACCGCAACTTCGAGGGCCGCATCCACCCGCTGGTGCGCGCCAGCTACCTCGCCTCACCGCCGCTGGTGGTCGCCTACGCCCTCGCCGGCCGCGTCGACATCGACCTCGAACACGAGCCGATCGGCACCGGCTCCGACGGCGACCCGGTCTACCTGCGCGACATCTGGCCGAGCCCGGAGGAGGTCAAGGAGGCCATGGCCGCCTCGATTACACCAGAGCTGTTCGCCACGAGCTACAGCACCGTGTTCGACGGCGACGAGCGCTGGCAGTCGCTGCCGGTGCCGGCCGGAGACACGTACGTGTGGGACGCGGACTCCACCTACGTCCAGCGCCCGCCGTTCTTCGAGAACCTCGGCGACGCCGTCGGCGAACTCGACGACATCAGCGGCGCCCGAGCGCTGGCGGTGCTCGGTGACTCGGTCACGACCGACCACATCTCGCCCGCCGGCGTCATCCCGGCGACCTCGCCCGCCGGCAAGTACCTGCAGGAGCACGCGGTCCACCCCAAGGACTTCAACAGCTTCGGCTCGCGCCGCGGCAACCACGAGGTCATGATGCGCGGCACCTTCGGGAACATCCGCCTGCGCAACACCCTCGCCGACGGCAAGGAAGGCAACTGGACCAACTTCCTGCCCGACAGCGAGATCATCAGCATCTACGACGCCGCGATGCAGTACCAGGCCGCGGGCACGCCGCTCATCGTGTTGGCCGGCGCCGAATACGGCACCGGGTCCTCGCGTGACTGGGCCGCGAAGGGCACCCTCCTGCTCGGGGTCAAGGCGGTCATCGCCAAGTCGTTCGAGCGCATCCACCGCGGCAATCTGGTGGGCATGGGCGTGCTTCCGCTCGAGTTCCTGCCCGGCGAGGGTGTCCAGGAGCTGGGGCTCACCGGGCGCGAGGTGTTCGCGATCTCGGGGCTGAGCTCCCTGGCCCCGCGGCAGAAGCTCACCGTGCAGTACACCCGCGAGGACGGCTCGAGCGGGTCGTTCCGGGTCCTGGCGCGCATCGACGGTCCGACCGAGCTGTCGTACCTCAAGAACGGCGGCATCCTGCCGGCCGTGCTGCGGCGGCTGCACCAGGAGTCCGCGAGCGCGTAGGGCCGACGGCATCGCGGCGTGGGCACCTACGGCCCACGCCGCGATAGCCTGTGCGGCGGACAGGACCCGCCGTCTCCGCCCCGCAGGCGCCGGGGTTTCATTCGTTTCGATCTGAGGAGATCACACGTGATCGAGGTCGACGTCGCGGTACTCGGCGGCGGACCCGGCGGCTATCCGGCCGCCATCCGCGCGGCCCAGCTCGGGCTGAGCGTGGCCGTCGTCGAGCAGGGTCGCCTGGGCGGCTGCTGCCTGAACGTGGGCTGCATCCCGACCAAGGCGTGGGTGCAGAGCGCCCATGCCATGAAGGACGCCCACGAGACCTTCGCCAAACTCGGGATCAACGTCCCGTCGGTGGCGCTGGACTTCGCCCAAGTCCAGAAGAACAAAGACGAGATCGTCGACCGCTCGGTCAGCGGCGTCGGGGGCCTGCTGAAGGCCAACGGGGTCACGGTCGTTGAGGGTCGCGGCCAGTTCACCGACGCCAATACGATCGGCGTCGAGGGCGGCGAGACCGTCGTGTTCACACACGCCGTAATCGCGACCGGCTCGAGCCCGACGCGACCGCCGGTGGACGGCATCGACGGGCCGCGCTGCGTCGACTCGACCGGCCTGCTGGCGATTGACGCCGTGCCCCCGCGGCTGATCGTGCTCGGCGGCGGCGTGATCGGGGTGGAGTTCGCGTCGGTGTTCGACCACTTCGGCAGCGAGGTCACGATCGTCGAGATGCTCGACAACCTGATCGCGACCGAGGACGCCGAGGCGCGCAGCGAGCTCGAGCGGGCCTTCAAGAAGCGCAAGATCACCCAGCATCTGGGCGCACGGGCCTCGCGTGTCGAGGACACCAAGGACGGGGTGGTCCTGTACTTCACCGACGCCAAGGGCGCCGAACAGCAGGTCGAGGGCGACCTCATCCTGGTCGCGACCGGCCGTCGCGCCAACGTCGAGGGCAACGGTCTCGAGGCGGCCGGCGTCCAGTTCGAGGCGACCCGCATCCCGACCGACGAGTACCGGCGCACGAACGTCCCGCACATCTACGCGGTCGGGGACGTGGCCGGCTACTGGCAGCTTGCGCACACGGCCTTCCGCGAGGGCGAGCTCGCCGCCGACAACATCGCCGGACACAACATCCCGGTCTCCGGCGCCGTGCCGCGGTGCATCTACACGGATCCGGAGATCGCGGGCGTCGGGCTGACCGAGGCGGAAGCGATCGCCGAGTACGGCAAGGAGCACATCCGTGTCGGCAAATTCCCGTTCTCGGCGCTGGCCCGCGCGGCGATGTTCGCTGACCGGACCGGCTTCGTGAAGACCATCCACGAGACCACCCTCGACGAGCTGCTCGGGGTCGTAGTCGTGGGGATGTCGGCGACCGAGATCGTCAATGCCGGCGTCGTCGGGATCGATTCCGAGGCCCGGGTCGACACCATCGGCGACTCGATCACCGCGCATCCGACGCTCGCCGAAGCGCTTAAGGAAGCTGCGCTCATGGGGCTCGACCGCCCCCTGCACTGGCCGCCCGCAAAGAAGAAGGCCGCGACCGCCTCCTGATTGCGGTCGCCCGCCGTCCCGAGCGGGCGGCGGGCCGCGGGACGATCGCCTACGCCGAGCGTGCCTGCTTGATCAGTGTCTTGCCGAAGTCCCACATGAGGCCCGATCCGCGGTGCGCCTCCTGCATGACGTCCTCGAACGCGTCGACGAAGTAGTCGACCTCGGCCGTGCCGAAGGTCAGGGGCGGGATCAGCTTGATCACTTCCATGTGGTCCGCCGAGACCTGGGTGAGGATGCGGTGGCGCTGGAACAGCGCGTGGACGACGGTCTGGGCGAAGAGCCCCTTGCGCGCGGCGCTGAGGGCCGCCCAGGCGCCCCGCAGCTTCCATGAAGACGGGCGCCCGAACTCGATCCCCACCATCAAGCCTTGGCCGCGCACGTCATAGACCATGTCGAAGCGCTCCATGAGCGCGGCCAGCCGCGTCTTGAGCAGCTCGCCGGTGACCCGCGCGTTGTGGATCAGGTCCTCCTGGGTGACCACGTGGAGGGTCGCCAGACCCGCGGTCATCGCCTGCGCGTTCGACCCGAACGTCGAGTCATGCACCAGGACGCGGTCCATCGAGGAGTAGACCTTCTGGAAGATCCAGTCCCGGGCCATGGTTGCGCCGATCGGGATGTACCCGCCCGACAGACCCTTCGCGGTCGCGACGATGTCGGGCTCGAGGCCGTCGTGCTGGTAGGCGAAGAACTCCCCCGTGCGACCCACGCCGGTCTGGACCTCGTCGAGGATCAACAGCGCCCCGTGCTGGGCCAGCAATGCCTGCGCGTCGGCGAGGAAGCCCGGCGGCGCCACGGCCACCCGCTTGCCCTGGATCGGCTCGATGACGAAGCCTGCGACGTCGCCGCGGCGCAGTTCGCGCGCGAGGGCATCCAGGTCGCCGAAGGCGATGCACGTGTCCGGCAACAGGGGATCGAATCCCGCCCGGAACTCGTCGGCGCCGTTGACCGACAGGCTCCCGACGGTCAGGCCGTGGAAGGCGTGCTCGCAGTAGACGATCCGCGGCCGCCCAGTCGCGCAGCGGGCGAACTTGAGCGCCGCCTCGACCGACTCGGTGCCGCTGTTGCTGAAGTAGACGCGATCCAGGTGCGGCGCCCGCGCCAGCAGTTGCTCGCCCAGCAGGCCCGCCAGCGGCGGGGCATCGAACTGGGTCAGGTCCGCCAAGCAGAGGTCGAGGACGTCGTGCAGGGCCTGCCGGATGACCGGGTGATTGCGCCCGACCGCGAAGACGCCGAAGCCCGCCAGCATGTCCAGGTACTGCTGATCGTCCTCGTCGACGAAGTAGCAACCCTCGCCGCGCGAATAGACCTTGTCGAAGCCGATCGCATGGAGGGTGCGCGCGAGCTGCGGATTCAGGTACTCGCGGGCCAGCTCATAGCGCTCGCCGCCCCGCTTGGCGAGCAGACCCGCAACGTCGAACGGCCCGCTAGTGCTCACGTGAGACGGCTCCTCGGCAGCAAACGACTCGGGCAGCCCGGAAAAGCGGTCGTGTATCGTCTGGGCGTCCGGACTTCACAGACTGTGAAGTTAGTCGAGCGCACCACGCTTCGCCCGCAACCACCGGTGTGATTCTGCCGCATTACTCGCTGAAATCTAACGCCCGCAGGAGCGTGCCGGACACCGAACGGGCGGGCGGGGCAGTTTCGACCGCCAATGGCGGCGCGGCGGCGCTCGAGGAGATCGCCGCGACGTCGGCGTCGAAGATCCGTGCGGAGAACTTCCCGGTGGCCCTTCGCGTACTGCCCGTCGGGACCGCGTGACCGGCTGATGCGGCTCTACGCCTACGCGCGCTTCGTGGACGATGTCGGCGACACGGCCGCCGGTGACCGGCGCGCGCTCCTGGACCGCGTGGAGGCCGAGGTCCGTGCGCTCTGGGAGGCCCCCGCGGCGGTGCGGATCCCGGCCGTGGCGGGGCTCTGGCCGCTCATCGACGCCTGCGGGGTGCCCGCTGACCCCTTCCTCGACCTCATCGCGGCCAACCGGGTCGACCAGGGGACCTCACGCTACGCGTCCTTCGACGACCTGCTCGGCTACTGCCGGCTCTCGGCGGCACCGGTCGGGCGGGTCGTGCTGTATATCGCCGCCGCCGCGACGCCGGCCAACATCGCCGACTCCGACGCGGTCTGCGCCGCCCTGCAAGTCCTGGAGCACTGCCAGGACGTCGGCGAGGACGCGCGCGCCGGACGCGTCTACCTGCCCGCCGCGGATCTGGCCGCTGCCCATGTCGGCGATGCGGACCTGCTTGCCCGGACGACATCCCCGGGGCTGCGCCGCGCGGTCGCGGTGCAGGTCGGGCGCTGCGACGAGCTGCTCGGCGCGGGGCGCGATCTCATCGGGCGGCTGTCGGGGTGGCCGCGCGTCGCCGTCAGTGGGTACCTGGGCGGCGGGCTCGCCACCGCCGATGCGCTGCGCGCCGCCCGCTTCCGCGTGCTCGAGCGGACCGTCCGCCCGAACCGCCTGCGCACCGTCGCATACGCAGCCCGCCTGACCGTGAGGCCCTGAGTGGCCACGGCGACGGATTCGGTCACCCAGGCCTACCGCGAGTGCGAGCGCATCACCCGCGAGCAGGCACGCAACTTCGCCTGGGGCATCCGGCTGCTGCCGCGTCCCAAACGCACCGCGCTGTCGGCCGTGTACGCGATGGCCCGGCGCATCGACGACATCGGCGACGGGGAGCGTTCGGCCGACGAGAAGCTGCGTCTGCTCGGCATCGAGCGCGCCGCGCTGGAGGACCCCGGCCCCCATCACGACGATCCGGTCCTGCGCGCACTCGACGACGCCGCCCGGCGACTGCCGATCCCGCTGACGGCCTTCGGTGAGCTCATCGATGGCTGCGAGATGGACATCGCGGGCCGCAGCTACGACACGATCGACGATCTCGTCGACTACTGCCGGTGCGTCGCCGGATCAATCGGGCGGCTGTCGCTCGGCGTCTTCGACCCGCAGCTGGATCGAACGGCGCTCCATTCGGCCTCCGCACAGGCCGACGCGCTGGGCATCGCACTGCAGCTGACCAACATCCTGCGCGACCTCCGCGAAGACCTGGGCATCGGCCGCGTGTACCTGCCCGCCCGCGACCTCGAGGTGTTCGGCTGCGAGCTGCGGTTCATGCCGGACGGGTCGCTGGACCCGTGCGACGGGGCACTCGCCGAGGTCATCCGCTTCGAAGCGGCCCGCGCATGGGGGTGGTACGACCACGGGTTGCGCTTGATCGGGGTCCTGGACCGGCGGAGCGCGGCGTGCTGCGCGGCCATGGCCGGGATCTACCACGACCTGCTGGGGCGGATCGCCGCCGACCCGTCGCTGGTCATGCGCGGGCGGCACGCGCTGCCGACGCGACGCAAGCTCTGGATCGCGGGACGCTCGATCTTGTCCCCGGGATCGACCGGTGGATAGGGACACCGCGGTCGTCATCGGCGGAGGGCTGGCCGGGATCTCGGCCGCGCTGCGCCTGGCGGATGCGGGTCGCGACGTCGTCCTGGTGGAGCGGCGCCGGCGTCTGGGAGGCCGGGCGTTCTCGTTCGAGCGCGGCCCCCTGACGATCGACAACGGCCAGCACGTGTACCTGCGCTGCTGCGAGGCGTACCGCGCCCTGCTGCGGCGGCTCGACGTCACACACCTGGTCACGCTGCAGGACCACCTCGACATTCCGGTGCTGGGCCCCGACGGGCGCCAGGCCCGGCTTGCACGTGTTCCGGGCGTGCCCGCGCCGGCGCACCTGGGCGCCGCCTTGGCGGCCTACCGCCTGCTGCGCCCAAGCGATCGCGCGCGCGCCGTCCGCGGGGCGCTCGCGCTGCGGACGCTCGACCCGGCCGACCGTTCGCTCGATGCCCGAACGCTGGGTGCGTTCCTGCGCGCGCACGGGCAGAACGACGCGACCATCGGGGCGCTGTGGGGGGTCGTCGCGACCGCCACCCTCAACCTGCCCCCCGACGAGGCCTCGCTGGCACTCGCCGCGAAGGTCTTCCGGACCGGACTGCTCGACCACGCGCCGGCGGCGGATCTGGGCTATGCACGCGTCCCGCTCGGCGACCTGCATTCGACCGCGGCCCTGCGCGCCTTGCAGGCCGCCGGCGTCGAGGTGCTGCTCGGTCACCGCGTCGAGGCGATCGTACCCGGCGCGACGGTGACCGCCCGCGGCGCGGGCAGTTCGCGGACGTGGACCACGGACACCGCGATCCTCGCCACGGCCCACCGCGAGGCGTTCGCCGCACTGCCCGAGCTGGCGCACACGCCCGCGGCACCGGCCGCCGGACTCGGTGTGGCACCGATCGTCAACGTGCACGTCGTCTACGAACAGCGCGTCACGGACCTGCACTTCGCGGCCGCCGTCGGGTCGCCGGTCCAGTGGTTCTTCGACCGCAC
Organism: uncultured Thermoleophilia bacterium; assembly: GCA_963773325.1. Taxonomy (GTDB): domain Bacteria; phylum Actinomycetota; class Thermoleophilia; order Miltoncostaeales; family Miltoncostaeaceae; genus CAITWD01. The sequence goes on from CAVZAI010000002.1 coordinate 1,172,853, forward strand.
TGAGGCGTCCGGGCTGAATCGCGCGCTGCCCGGAGGCCAGTATCTGGCGATTACGGTCTCGGCCGCGGACGCGATTGCCCAAGCGGGGTCCGACGAGCTGTCCGAACGGTTCGTCGCCGAGCTGGCGCGCCTGTTGCCGGGCGCCCGCGGCACTCGCCCGCTCGAGGTGTTCGTGACCCGCGAGCACCGGGCGACGTTCCGGCAGGAGGCCGGATCCGCGGCCCGCCGACCCTCCTGCACGACGGGCCTGCCCGGCATCTGGCTGGCGGGCGCGTGGACCGACACGGGGTGGCCGGACACGATGGAGAGCGCCGTGCGCAGCGGCACCGTCGCCGCCGAGGCCGCGCTCGCGGCCCGGACGCCCGCCGGCGTCGGGGCGATCCGTTGAGCGTGTCGCGGCAACGCCTGCGCGCCGCCGACGCGATCGCACGGACGCGCGAGCTCGTCGAGCCGGCGCTGCGCGAGGCGGTCGACACGCTCGAGGACCCCCGCATGCGCCGCGTGGCCGCCTACCAAATGGGCTGGCACGACGCCGACGGGGCCCGCACCCCGGGGGGCGGCAAGGCGATCCGGCCGACCCTGGCGATCCTCTCGGCCCAGGCGGCGGGCGGACGCGCGGCCGATGCCGTCCCCGCGGCCGTCGCGCTGGAGCTGATCCACAACTTCTCGCTGCTGCACGACGACGTCGTCGACAACGACGTCGAACGCCGCCACCGCCCCACCGGCTGGGTCGTCTTCGGCACCGGGCAGGCCATCCTGGCGGGCACCGCCATGCTGACGTTGGCGATCGAGGTCCTCGTGAGCGCCGGCCCCGTCGGGCAGCGCTGCCTGCCGACGCTGCTGGCCGCGACCCAGCGCATGATCGGCGGACAATCGCACGACCTGGAGCTCGAGGGCCGCTCGGACGTCACGCTCGACGAGGTACTCGAGATGGAGGCCGGCAAGACGGCCGCGCTCCTGTCCTGCGCGGCCTCGATCGGTGCGATCGCGACCGGCGCCTCGGCCGATGTCGTGGCCGGGCTTGCGGCATTCGGGCGCCATGCCGGGATCGCGTTCCAGCTCGTGGACGACGTGCTCGGGGTCGCCGGCGATCCGAGCGTGACCGGGAAATCGGCGTCCTCGGACGTGCGCTCGGGCAAGCGCAGCGCGCCGATCGTGGCCGCCATGCGCGGGGGCACGGACTCCGCGGTCCGATTGGCGGCGATGTTCGCCGCCGCGCCGCCGGCCAGCGACGAGGACGTGGCCACGGCCACGGCGCTAATTCACGAGGCCGGCGGGGTCAGCTGGGCCTCCGGGGAGGCCGATGCCCGCTTCGCGCAGGCCCTCGCGGAGCTGGACCGCCTGACCCTGCCGGACGCCGCTGCCGTCGCCGACCTGGCGGCCGTCGCCGACTACATCGTCAATCGCACCCGATGAGCACGGCCGATCCCACTCCCGATCCAGCCGCGGTCTCGCCGGGCCCCGCGCTCGATGACGCGCTGCGCCGGGCCCAGGTGCATCTGCGCAGCCTGCAGGCGCCCGCGGGTTGGTGGAAGGGGGAGCTGGCGACGAACGTGACGATGGACGCAGAGGACCTCCTGCTGCGCCAGTTCCTCGGCATCCTGCGGCCGGATCAGCTGGAGCCTGCGGCCCGCTGGATCCGCTCCCAGCAGCGCGAGGACGGAACGTGGGCGACCTTCTTCGGCGGCCCGGGCGACCTGTCGACCACCGTCGAGGCGTATGCGGCGCTGCGCCTGGCCGGCGACGCGCCCGAGGCGGCCCATATGCGCCGCGCCAGTGAGTTCGTCCACGCCGGCGGGGGCATCGAGGCCAGCCGCGTGTTCACCCGGATCTGGCTGGCGCTGTTCGGCGAATGGCCGTGGGAGCAGCTCCCCGCGATGCCGCCCGAGCTCGTCATGCTGCCGCCCTGGATCCCGTTGAACATCTACGACTGGGGCTGCTGGGCTCGCCAGACGATCGTGCCGCTGACCATCGTGTCGACCCTGCGGCCGGTGCGGCCGCTGCCGTTCCACCTGACAGAGCTGCGCACGGGGACGACTCCACCGGCACCGCGATCCAGCGCCGTCACGTGGGCGCTCAACCGGCTCGATGCCGCCCTCAAGGCCTATCACCGGCTCGGGTTCACCCCCGGGCGCGCGGCGGCCATGCGCCGCGGCGCCGAGTGGATCGTCGCCCGCCAGGAGGCCGACGGAGGCTGGGGCGGGATCCAGCCGCCGTGGGTCTACTCGATCATGGCGCTGCACCTGTTGGGCTATCCGCTCGAGCACCCGGTCCTCGCGGCCGCGATCGACGGCCTGGAGGGGTTCCTGGTGCGGCTGGACACGCCCGACGGGCCGATCCGCCGACTGGAGGCCTGCCAGTCGCCGGTCTGGGACACCTGCCTGGCGGTCATCGGGCTGGTCGATAGCGGCGTCGCACCCGACGATGCCGCCCTGTTGCGGGCGGGGCAGTGGCTGCTCGAGGAGGAGATCACCGTGCCCGGCGACTGGGCGGTCCGGCGCCCGAACCTGCACCCGTCCGGGTGGGCGTTCGAGTTCGCCAACGACATCTACCCGGACATCGACGACACGGCGGAGGTCATCCTGGCGCTGCGCCACCTGGAGTTCGGACTGCCCGGTTGTGCGGATGCGCTCGAGCGTGCGGCGGCGTGGACGGTCGGGATGCAGTCCCGGGACGGCGGTTGGGGGGCCTTCGACGCGGACAACACCCGTCGCCTGGTCGAGAAGCTGCCGTTCTGCGATTTCGGGGCGGTCATCGACCCACCGTCGGCCGACGTCACCGCACACGTGCTCGAGATGCTCGCCCACCGCGGGATGGCGGGCACCGCGGCGGCCCGGCGCGGCGTCGCGTGGCTGCTCGACGCCCAGGAGCCGGACGGCTCGTGGTTCGGCCGCTGGGGCGCCAACTACGTCTACGGCACCGGGGCGGCCGTGCCCGCATTGATCGCGGCCGGCGTCGACGCCGACGCACCCGCCGATCCGGCGGGCAGTCCAATGGCTTGTCGCACACCAGAACGCCGACGGCGGCTGGGGCGAGGACTTGCGCTCGTACGTCGATGACGCGTGGCGCGGACGGGGCACCTCGACCGCCTCCCAGACGGCGTGGGCGCTGCTCGCGCTGCTTGCGGCCGGCGAACGCACGGCACTCGCGCGGGGCGCCGCCTGGCTGATCGCCGCCCAGCGCCCGGACGGGGGTTGGGACGAGGACCTGTACACGGGCACCGGGTTTCCCGGGGACTTCTACATCAACTACGAGATGTACCGGCTCGTGTTCCCGATCAGCGCACTCGGACGCTACCGCCAGACGTACCCGCAGCCGGCGTGAGCCGCACCCTCGTGGTGACGGCGCTGCGGGTCGAGCGCGCCGCGCTGCACCGCCACGTCGCCGGCGCCGCGCTCGCGCGCACCGGCATGGGCCCGGACCGGGCGGGCCGGTGGCGCCCCGGGACGGACCTGGCCACAGTGCAGGCCGCGGTCATCGCCGGGCTGGCCGGTGGCCTGGCACCCGATGCGCGACCCGGCGAGGTTATCGTGGCCACCGAGGTCCGCGACGACGCGGGGAGCCTGGCCCTGCCGGGCGCCGCGGCCCTCGCCGAGCAGCTCGCGGAGTCGGGACACCCGGTCCGGCTCGGCCCGATCGTCACGACGTCGCGACTGGTCGGCGGCGCGGCCGAACGTGCCGCGCTGGCGGGCGCCGGGGCGATCGCCGTGGACATGGAATCCGCGCCGTTGGCCCGGACTCTCGGCGCCCGGGTGCCGGTCGCCGTGGTGCGGATCATCGTCGACACACCCACGACGGCCCTGTTGCGTCTGGCGACGATCCCCGCAGGAATCGCCGCGCTGCGGCGATTACGGGCGATCGGCCCGATCATCGGCGCCTGGGACGGGCCCGGCGCCGGCTCCGGCTGATTACAGATTGCCCGGCGATCGCAGGTGACCAGGCACCACGGGCGCGTGGCCCGCTAGCATGCGGCTACGCGGTCGTATGGTGACCGTTCGCATCGAGTTCGCCGGACGCGGGCCCGTACCGGTCCGCCCAGGGAGGATCGTCGCCTGATGGCGGTGCCTATTCGCCAAAGTACGCGCATCGGCTGGTACCTGTTCAGCCAAAAGCTCCGCGGGCGGAAGAAGTTTCCGCTCATCGTGGAGCTCGAGCCGCTGTTCGCCTGCAACCTCACATGCAACGGCTGCGGGAAGATCCAGCAGCCGATCGAGGTGCTCCAGCAGCGCATGCCCGTCAGCCAGGCCATCGGCGCCATCGAGGAGTCGGGTGCACCGATGGTCTCGATCGCCGGCGGCGAGCCGCTCCTGCACCCGCAGATCGACGTCATCGTCGACGAGTTGGTCAAGCGCAAGAAGTACGTGTACCTGTGCACCAACGCCGAGCCCCTCCAGCGACGCTGGGAGAAGTTCTCGTTCACGCCGTCGCGGTACTTCTCGTTTGCGGTGCATATCGACGGCCTGCGCGAGCGCCACGACGCCTCGGTCGCCCGGGACGGAGTGTTCGACAAGGCGATCGACGCGATCAAGTTCCTGAAGGAACAGGGTTTCCGCGTCACGACGAACTCGACCTTCTTCACGACCGATACCCCGCAGACGGTCATCGACGTCCTGAACTTCCTCAACGATGAGGTCCAGGTCGACGAGATGATGATTTCGCCGGCCTACGCCTACGAGAAGGCGCCCGACCAAGACCACTTCCTCGGGGTCACGCAGACCCGAGCGCTGTTCTCGAAGGCCTTCGCCAACGGCAACCGCGAACGGTGGCGACTCAACCACTCGCCGCTGTTCCTCGATTTCCTCGAGGGCAAGGTTGACTTCGGCTGCACGGCGTGGGGCATCCCGTCCTATTCGCTGCTCGGCTGGCAGCGTCCGTGCTACCTGATGGCCGATGGGTACGTGAAGACCTACAAGGAACTCATCGAGACGACGGACTGGGACAAGTACGGGCGGGGCAAGGACCCGCGTTGCAACAACTGCATGGCGCACTGTGGCTACGAGCCCACCGCCGTCATGGCGACAATGGGCTCGATGAAGCAGAGCCTGCGCGCGATCCGCGAGGGCTAGCGCCCGCCGGGGGGAGTCCGTACGGGCTCAGCCCTGCGGCGATCCGTCCTCGAACAGCTCCTCCACCGCGTCGATCAGGTCTGGGTGGGCCGCGACGACGCCGCCGGGTCGCACGTCGGTGGGCGCGAGCACCCGCACGGCGCCCCCGGCTTCGGTCACCAGCAGGCGACCGGCCATCCAGTCCCACTCCTGCACGCCGCGCTCGAAGAACGCATCCAGGCGCCCTGCAGCGACCCAGGCGAGATCGAGCGCCGCGGCCCCGAAGCGCCGGATATCGCGGACCCGCGGAAGCACCCGGATCAGCGCCGCGGCCTGGCGATGCCGCTCGTCGGCGGAGTAGTTGAACCCCGTCCCGACGAGCGCGTGCGCGAGTGCCGGCGGCGCGGTCATCGCGAGCCGACGCCCGCCGAGCCACGCTCCGGCGTCGCGCAGCGCCACGAAGACCTCACCCGAGCGCGGCTGCGAGACGACCGCGGCGACCGGCCCGTCGGTGTCGCACACCGCGATGCTGACGGCCCAGCTCGGGATGCCCCACAGGTAGTTCGTGGTTCCGTCGAGTGGGTCCACAACCCACTCGAGCCCCGATGAGCCCACACGCGCCCCGCCCTCCTCGGCGATCCTACCGTCCTGGGGCCGCTCACGATCGAGGATCTCGTGGATCGCGCGCTCAGCGGCGCGGTCGGCGTCGCCGACGAGGTCCGTCGCGCTGCTCTTGGACCCGACCCCGCTCCAGGGATGATCGGCCCGCAACAGCAGCTGGTGCGCCGCGGCGTCTGCTGCGCGGAGCGCGGTCTCAACGAGTTCCTGCGGCGCGGCCACACCCCACATCCTGACGGATTGCTACACAACGCGGGCCGCATGGCCGCCAAGTGCGCGTCTTCGCTAAGATCGTTCCCAATGTCCGGGACCGGCCTCGCGCAGGTCGACGTCATCAGCCCGCGCAGCTACTGCGCCGGTGTCGATCGCGCCATCACCACCGTTGAGCAGACGCTCGAGCGTCTCGGCTCGCCCGTCTACGTGCGCGGCGAAATCGTGCACAACCGGCACGTCGTCGACACACTTGCCGCCCAGGGGGCGGTGTTCGTGGCATCGGAGCTCGAGGTGCCCGAGGGCGCGACCATCGTCCTGTCGGCGCACGGCGTGTCGCCCGAGGTTCGCGAGAATTGCGCAACCCGCAACCTGCGCGTCATCGACGCCACGTGCCCGCTCGTCATGAAGGTGCACGCCGAGGTCCGTCGCTACGCCAAGCGCGGGGCGACAGTGCTCTTGGTCGGCCACGCCGACCACGAAGAGGTCATCGGCACCTCAGGCGAGGCACCCGACCAGATCATCATCGTCGAGGACGCCGAGCACGCGCGGACCGTCGAGGTCCCGGATCCGACCAACGTCGCGATCACGACGCAGACGACCCTCTCGCTCGACGACACCGCCGAGATCGTGGCGGTGCTCAAGGAGCGCTTCCCGGCGCTGCAGACCCCGTCGACCGCCGACATCTGCTACGCCACCCAGAACCGCCAGGACGCCGTCAAGGTCGCCGTGGCCGACGGCGCGGACCTCGTGCTCGTGGTCGGATCGCGCAACTCCTCCAACTCGAACCGCATGGTCGAGGTGGGACGCACGGCCGGCGCCGAGGCGCACCTGATCGAGAACGCGGACGCGGTGGATCAGGCCTGGCTCGTCGGCAAGCACCACGTCGCGCTGACCGCGGGCGCATCCGCCCCGGAGGAGTTGGTGCGCGAGGTGGCCGCGCTGCTGCAGGCACGAGGCTTCGACCGCACCGGGTCGGAGACCCCCAGCCGGGAGGGCGTCTACTTCGCCGTTCCCCGCGGCGTCCACGGCCCCTAGGCCGGCACCGGGCGCTCAGCGGTATCCGAGCGCGGTCGGGGCCGCGATCGGCGCGTGCCCGGCCAGGCGCTCGCGGGCCTCGTCCGCGTCGAGCGCCAGCCGCGGATCGATCTCGAGGTCGACCGGCTCGCCGCCCGCCCCGCGGGCGACCGCGACGCCGGCGCCCGCGAGCCAGCGCGCGTACAGACGGTTCATGTCGCGTCGGCAGGTCGCCGGCGAATCGGCACCGTCGGCGTTCTTGATCGGGCTGAACTGCTCGTCGCGGGCGATCTCGACGGTCATCGTCGCACCGGCCATCGGCAGCGCGTCGAAGATGAACGTCTCGAACTTGAGCGCGTTCGGCTCCTCGGGCGCGACGATCTGGCCGGAGCCGTCCAGGTAGGGGACCTTCTTGAGGGCGCGGTGGTAGGGCAGCTGCAGACCGCCGTCGGTCAGGCGCCGCGCAAACGCCAGCTCGATGAAATGGGTGGCGACGTTGCCCGCCCACAGCAGCAGCTCGCCCGCCCCGTCGCGGGCCCCGGCGCTCCGGTCGTCCAGGTCCGAGTACTCGACCACCACCGTCCGGTCCCCGCGGCGCGCGATGACCCCGACGCGTTCGCCGGGCTCGCGCTTTCGGACCGCGAGATTCGACATCTCGGCGCCGGCGGCCAAGTGGTGCCCGAGAAAGCGCGTGTCGGCGATACTCGTCAACGGGTTGTCGACCTGAAAGGTGAACAGCGTCGCGATCCCGCGCTCGGCGAGCCAGTCGAGCGTCCCGGAGCGCCGCAGGGCCAGTAGCAGGCCCCCGTGCCCATCCGGTGAGAGCGCCAGACGATCCGGGGCCTCCAGCAGGATCTCGCCCGTACGGCTGTCGACGGCCGGCAGCGTGCCCTGGACGACGAATCGCACCGACGCGGGGTCGAGCCCGAACCCGTCTGCCGCAGCGAACGCCGCGCGAGTGTCGGCGTCGTTGGCGGGCGAGGTCAGGATGCACCACGGCAGTGCCGCCCCGTGGCGCGCACGCAGGGCGGCGACCTTGGCGGCATGATGGGCGAACAGCGTTGTGCCCCTGACCGGGCCGAACGGAAAGTTCCCCTTCGGTCCGTCGAACCCCAGGCGCGTCCCCTGGCCGCCGGCGAGGAGCACCAGCCCGACCCGACCCGCGCGCAGCGCGGCGGCGCCCGCCGCGCGTGCCGCCCGGTCGCGCGCCTCGTCCGCGGGGGTCCGCGCGAGCGGGATCGCGTCGGGCGGCGTCAGTGCACCCGCCACGGCAGGGACCTCGTCGTTGTGTCCGACGAACTGTCGCACCAGACGTGCGATCAACTCGAGATCGAGTTCGGCGAGCTGCTGCCGCAGTGCCTCGGCGTCCGTCGGGGACGCCTCGCTGAGCACCTGGGCCAGGTGCTGCTGGCCCGCGGCCGCCAGGCGCTCGGTGAGCTGCGCGCCGCCCATCCGTCAGCCGATCTTCAGCGCGACCTTGACCGTGCCCGCACGGCGCTCGGCCATCATGCGGTAGCCGTCGGGCGCCTCCTCGAGGGAGAGCATGTTGGTCAGCATGGGGCTCGGGTCGATCTCGCCCTCGGCCAGCAGCTCGAGCAAGCGCGGGATGTACAGGCCCATCGGCAAGAGGCCGCCCGAGATGGTGATGTTGCGGACGAACTGGTCGTACCAGTTGAGGGTCGGCGTCTTGCCCATGAAGTGGTCCATGCCCAGGCACGAAATGGTGCCGCCCGGCCGGACCGCGCCGTGGGCGGCCTGCATCGATTCGGTGTTCGAGACCGAGTCGATGACTACGCGCGCACCCTGGTCGCGCGTCCCGTTACGGGCGAATTCGGTGAGCGGCTCGACCTCGCGGGCGTCGCTGGTCGCGGTGGCGCCCAGCGCGCGGGCGAGCGCCAGCCGGTCGGCGTGATGGCCGAAGCAGATGATGTTCTCGGCGCCGAGCGCCCGCGCGCAGTGCACGGCCGACAGGGCCACCGCGCCGTCACCGATGACCACGACGTCGTCGCCGGGGCGCAGGCGTCCGGTGACCAGGCCGTGCATGGCGGTGGCCATGACGTCAATGATCGGCAAGAGCTTGGTCTCGTGCTCGGGTCCGGTGACCGCGGCGGGGATCTTGATCATCGTCGTCTCGGCGAGGGGCACGCGCGCGTACTCCGACTGGCCGCCTTCGACCGGCCCGCCATGCCGCCACAGGCGGGGCGCCCAGCCGAAGATCGACGCCTGGTCGCAGCTGGCACGGATGCCCTCCTGGCACCAGACGCAGTGCCCGCAGCTGACCCCGACGGCCACCATGACCCGGTCGCCGGGCGAGAAGCCGCGCACGTCCGCGCCAACCTCGACCACCGTGCCGAGGAACTCGTGGCCCAGACGCGCGCCCGGTGCGAAGCCGAAGGCCTCGCCGGCGTTGAGGATGTGCAGATCGGACCCGCAGATGCCGGCCATGGTGATCCGCACGATGGCGTCGGTCGGGGCCAGCATGGTCGGCTCGGGGACGTCCGCCACCGCGACGTTGCCGTTGCCTTGAAAAGTCAGTCCGCGCACCCGCGCCTCCAGAATCCGTCGTTGCCGGGGATCAACTCAAGCCACTGCGTGACAGCGCCTCGTCGACATCGGTGATCAGGCCGGTCCAAAACGGGCCGAATTCCCCGTACACCGCGCTGACCTCGTCGAAGCGCATCTCGTAGACGATGTCCTTGATGACCGTCGGCTCGTCGGCGAACAGGGTCACGCCCCACTCCCAATCATCGAGCCCGGTCGCACCGGTGATCAACTGCAGGACCCGGCCGGCATATTTGCGCCCAACCCGTCCGTGACCGAGCATCAGGCGCTTGCGGGTGACGACGTCGAGGGCGTACCAGTTGGCGCCCACGTTGCGCGTCTTGGACATCGGGTAGAAGGCGATGACCCGCCGCGGCGGCAGCCGCGGAAAGAGCCGGTCCTGGCGGTACCGGCCCATGCGTTCGCGCCACGCCGCGAGGGACGCCTCGATGTCGGCGGTGCCCTCGGAGCTCAGCCGCTCGCGCTCCTCGTCCTCGGTGGTCGTGTATTCGGACAGCTCGGTCACGGAGAAGAACGATGCGACGCAGCGCACCGGGCCGGAGCGGATGCGCTTGGTGCAGCGATCGAGCGCGTCCAGGTCCGGTCCGAGCAGCATGACCCCGAAGTCCGCGCGGCCACCCAGGATGCTGAACACGACCGCCTGGTTCGGATCGGACGCGGTGAACTGCGCGATCGCCGCGCGAATGTCCTCGCCGGAGCCGCCGCGGCGGGCCCGCAGCATCAGGTGGACAACCCCCCAGCCCTCTCCCACGATCGTCCCGGCGGTGGCCTGTGCCATGCCCTGGAGGCTACCGGACGCGGGCCCGTCGCCGACGTGCACGGCCGCGCCGCGGCGGCGCGGGACTATCCCTCGAGGATGTGCTCAAGCGCGGGCTGCACTGCGCGGCTGACGGTCACCGGCAGCAGGCGCACGAACGCGTTGAGCTCGGCCGCGCTGGCGCCGCCGACAATGCCGTTGGCCAGCCGCTCGAGCACCGCCTGTTCGCGATCACCGAGTTCGGGGGCCACCGGCGCGAGCGCCTCGAGGATGCTGTTTCGAAGCTCCGGATCCAGGACTTGCAGCGAATCGATGAGCTTCTGGGGAATTTCCGCCATCCCCGGGATTATCGCACAACGCGAACCTGCATGCGTCTTTTTGGAACATTCGCGATGGCCTCCGACGGCGTCCGCGCCGGGCGGCGCAGGTCAGCGTTCGGGGTCGGCGGACACCCGATCCTCGCCGCGCAGGAGCACGAACCTGCGCAGGCGCGCGACCACCGGCTGGTATTCGATCGCCGGGAGGGACCGACCGCTGTCCTCGGTGCGCTCGAGGGCGTCCGAGAGGACCACGACCGCCTGGTCGACGACGAGCGGCCGCAGCGGCAACCCCAACTCGGAGATCGGTCGCAGCAGCTCGCGCCGGAAGCGCGGCTCGGCGAGGTCGTTGAGAAAGAACGCGTCGCGGGCCGCGCCGCCGAGCTCACGCCGGTCGATGACGACGATCAGCGGTGCCCACCGCCCCTCTTCCTTGGCGATCGCGATGATCAGGTGGTGCTCGGCGGAGTCCGATGCCGGTGAGGTCATCCAGGCCTCGACGGGCGCCGCCGCGACGAGCCCCTGGACCCACGGCCGACGTGCGTACCGCGTCCCTGAGACCGCGCGCCGGGCGGCGTCCCCGGCCGGACCCTCGAGCACCGACGCGCACGCCAGGCAGGCGTCACGGCCGGAGGGCCCAAGACGGTTCAGTTCGGCGATTACCATCAGCGCATTGGCCTCGTCGAGATCGGCGAAAGTCTGCTCGACGAGGGCCCCGACCAGGTAGGAGCGGTGGGGCGCAACCAGGCGGGTCGCCAACCGCGATGCCGCCAGCACACGGTCGAGCGGCTGTGGGAGCCACTCCTGGACTTGGCGGTAGGTCGCCTGCGCATCCAGATCCCCCGCCAGATCGTCTAGACACGCGGCGACCTCGGCCTGCTCGGGCGCGTCGACGCAGGCGAGACCCTCTTCGGCCCAGCGGCGCGCGGCGACGACATCGCCCAGCCGGATCGCCAGCAGGCATGCCTCGTAGCGGTCTTCGGGATCGCCGAAGCCGAACGCCCCGGTCAGCACCGACAGCCCGTCGCGGGCCCGCCCCGCCCGCGCGAGCACGCGCGCAAGGCGCCGGCGGGCCTCGGGAACACGCTCGGGCAGGTGCCGCCGCAACAGCGAGACGACCCGATCCTGGAGCTCGGCGGCCTCGACCGGCCGGTCGGCGGCCAGATGGTCCGCCATCCCCCGCTCGAGGGCATCGATCTCGAGCTCGGTCAACGCGCCCCAGCGCGTACCGACCGGTGCGACCCAGCCGAGATGCACCTCGAAGCCCGCATCCCGCAGCACGTCCGACAGCGGTCGGCCAGGGCGTCGGAACGCGGCCGGATCGGCGGCGGTCACGTCGCACAGCGCATCGGCCAAGCGGATACGGCCCGCCTCAGGGGCGGCCGATCCGCACGTGCGCCAGCCGGCTGCGGACCGCGGCGACAAGCGCGGGTTCGGCGTCCGCGTGCTCCAGGTGCGATGGCGCCGGCGCAGCCTCGAGCCGCCCGGCCACAGGCTCGGCCAACCGCGCCTGGATCAGGTCGCCCGGACGGACCTCGACCGGCAGCACCGCGCGCGTCGCGCCGACCGACGCAAACGGCGCCAGATCGCCGTCGGTGTCGATTGCCCCGCGCATGTGCTCGCTCACGGAGACCAGCGAGGTCAACACGACACCTTCGAGGGCCTGCGCGATGCTGGCCAGGCGGCCGTCGCCCAACACGACGACACGCGGGTCCGCGCGCAGGGCGCCCCGCACGGCGGCCGCCGGGTTCCTCGCGCGGGTGACACCGGCGCGCGCGAGATCCGCGGCGAGGTCGTCGAGCGTCGCCGGTGCGTCTCCCAGTCGCGCGAGCGCGGCCTCCGCGATGCGGCCCATGCGGCCACATTACCAGCGCTCTCCGGCGAACCGACAACGTCGCCGGTCCCGCCCGACACCGACACGCTGCCCCGGGGGCCGCACGGCCGAGCGGGGATGCGCGCGCGGGCAGGCGGACGGATGCCGCGGGCGTCGCGCCGGGTGTCGCCGAGCCGACAACATCGGGCGGCGGTGTGCTGAGATGTGGGCCATGGGACCCCACGACAGAGCGCGGCGCGCGATCCTGCCCACCCCGCTCGCATCGGCGCTCGCGGCGGTTGAGGCCGCGCCGCTGGCGCTGCTGGGACTCGGTATCCCGCGCTGCCCGGCGACGCAACTGCTCCCGGCGAGCCTCTCCGGCGTCGCCAACGCACGGCCCGAGTTGCCGATCGCCCTGGGCATCCTGGCCAGCGCGGCGGACTGGGCGGCCCGGGAGGCCGTCCTCTGGCCCCGCGGGATCCGAATCAGCCGCTCGGTGGTCCCGATCCTCGTCATCCTGCGCGACGGGTCCGCCATCGCGACCCGGCGCGGGGGCGCCTCGGCCTATGCCATCGACACCTGGCTGGCCGCACGAGCGGGGCTGGCCCCGACGCGCCTGTCTGAGGAGTGGCTCGCCGACGAGCAGGATGAACTGGCCCGGCTGGCCGCCCGGCGTGCGCAGCATGCCGCGGTCACCGGGCGGGGTGCGACCGACTGAACGCCCGGCGAGCGACCGCGCGTCCGGTCTCGCCCGGAACTCGCGCGCACCGGCGCGCAATCGCTATAGTGCCATGCTTGCCAGAACGGGCCGCGCCGCGCACGGCCCGGATGTGTGTGACCTGAACGGAGACCGAGATTAGCCCCTACGAAATCATGATCATCCTCGACCCCGACGTGGACGAGGAGCGCCAGCAGGAGATGCTGGAGCGCGTCCAACAGATCATCCGGGACGCGGGCGGGGTCGTGGACCACGTCAATGACTGGGGGCGCCGCAAGCTCGGGTATGTGATGGACAAGAAGGCCGACGGCCGGTACGTGATCATCACCTGCTCGGCGACCGTCGAGGGCCTCGGCGAGGCCGAGCGCGTGATGACCATCAACAAGGAAGTCGTCATCCGCCACATGGTGATCCTGCTCAACACCGCCCAGGCCGAGCGCGCGAAGGCCAACGGCGCACCGCTGCCGGTCGACGACCGTCCCGAAGGCGATGCCCGACCCGCGCGCGCGGGCCGCGGCGGCCCGCGACGCCGGCCCAGGTAACCGATGCCCGCCGATCTCAACCGCGTCACGCTCGTCGGTCGCCTGACCCGCGACCCGGAGCTCCGGCACACCGCCGGGGGCCAGTCGGTGTGCTCGCTACGCCTGGCGGTCTCGAGCCGCGGGCGCGACGAGAGCGGCAACTGGTCGGACCGCGCGAACTACTTCGACGTGACCGTCTTCGGCCGGACGGCCGAGACCGCCTCGAACTACCTATCCAAGGGTCGGCGCATCGGCGTCGACGGGCGGCTGTCCTGGCGCGAGTGGGAGGCCCAGGACGGCGGAAAGCGCCAGGCGGTCGAAGTGATCGCCAACGACATCTTCTTCCTCGACAGTCGCGGTGACAGCGGCGAGGGCGGCGGCTACGGCGGTGGCGGTGGCGCCGAGCGTGGCTGGGGTACCGCGGCGCCACCCGCCACCGATCTGCCGGTCGACACGTCCGATCTTCGGCCCGCGGCACCGGCCGACGACGACGACATTCCTTTCTAAGCACGACTACCGCAAGCGGAGGCGCGAGCGCGAATGGACGCGATCCTTCTTCAGGACATCAACGGGCTGGGCGAAGCCGGGACGGTCGTCTCGGTCGCGCGCGGCTACATGCGCAACTACCTGCAGCCGCGCGGACTCGCCGAGGTGGCGACGCCGGCGCGGATCGCGGAGGTCCAGCGCAACGAGGCGAAGCGCAAGGCCGCCGAAGAGCGGGCGCGGGCGCTGGCGGTGGAGCAGACCGACCTGCTCGGGCGCACGATCCTCACGCTCAAGGCAAAGGCCGGCGATGACGGCCGCCTGTTCGGATCGATCACCTCGGGTGACGTCGCCGACGCCATCCAGGAGGCGCGCGGAATCGTGATCGACCGCCGCCGGATCACCGTTGATCCGCCGATCCGGGCCGTCGGCACCTACAACGTGCCGATCGAGCTCGGGCCGGACCTCATCGCCGAGGTCAAGACGATCGTCAGCCCCGTGCTGGACTAGTCCCGCGGCGACCCACCGGCGCAGCGGCGTCGGGCGGCCGCACGGCCTACGGCCAACTCACGTGCCCGAGAGCGTTCCACCGCCCCAAAACCTCGAGGCCGAGGAGCTACTTCTCGCCTCACTCATGGAGAACCCCGGCAACGTCGCGGAGACGCTCGCGATGATCGGGCCCGATGACTTCTACAAGGAAGGCCATCGGCGAATCTTCATGGCGGTCAACGACCTGTTCATGATCGGCGAGCCGATCGAGCCCTTGCTGGTGGTCGAGCAGCTCACCAAGCGCGGCGATCTCGACGTCGTCGGGGGCCGCACCGCGGTGCTGGACATCATGGCGACCCCGTTCATCGCCGCCAGCTTCCGCAGCTACGCCGAGATCGTGCGTCAGACGGCCACCCAACGGCGTCTCCTGCAGGTCGCCCAGCGGATCGAGCAGATGGTGGCCGAGCGCGAGGGCGAGACCAGCGACATGGTCCAGTCCGCCGAGGACCTCATCTTCGAGCTCAGCCAGAAGCGGGTGCGCGGCGATTTCACGTCCTCGAAGGAGCTCGTGACCCAGAGCTTCGAGCGCCTCACGGCGGCGAGCGCCGTCGGGTCGGAGGTCACGGGCCTGGCCGACAGGCTTCACCGACCTCGACCGCCTGACCGGCGGCCTGCGCCCGGCCAATCTCGTCGTCGTCGCCGCACGGCCGAGCATGGGCAAGACCGCACTCGCGCTCTGCATCGCCGAGCATGTGGCGCTGCACGCCGACGGCACGGTCGCGGTGTTCTCGCTCGAGATGTCCGGCGAGGAACTCGTTCAGCGCATGCTCGGCTCGGCGGCGATGGTCGACATGACCCGCATGCGCAGCGGCCGGCTCGCACCCGAGGACTGGCCGCGGGTCACACGGGCGGCCGACCAGATCGCCCAGGCGAGGCTGTTCATCGACGACTCGGAAGGCATCACCGTCGGCGAGATGCGCACGAAGGCGCGCCGTCTGAAGAGCCGCGAGGGGCTGTCGCTGGTGATCGTCGATTACATCCAGCTGATGGAGTCCCGCACCGGACGCCGCGACGAGAACCGCGTGCAGGAATTGTCGACGATCTCGCGGGGACTCAAGATGCTGGCGCGCGACCTGGACGTGCCGCTGATCTGCATCTCGCAGCTCAACCGCTCCCCCGACAGCCGCCCGGACAAGCGTCCCTTGCTCTCGGACCTGCGCGAATCGGGCGCCATCGAGCAGGACGCCGACCTCGTCATGCTCATCTACCGCGACGACTACTACAACCCGGAGTCCGAGGAGAAGGGGATCGCCGAGGTGAACCTTGCCAAGCACCGCAGTGGGCCCACCGATCGCGTGAGAGCTCACGTTCATGGGCACGTACGCTAAGTTCGGCAACCTCAGGCGGGACAAGCTAACCGATGCCAGCAACCGTGATCGTAGGCGCCCAATGGGGCGATGAGGGCAAGGGCAAGGTCGTCGACCTGCTGGCCGAGAAGAGCGACCTCGTCGCGCGCTATCAGGGCGGCAACAACGCCGGCCACACCATCGTGGCCGGCGCGGAGACCTACAAGCTGCACCTGGTGCCGTCCGGCATCCTCTACCCGGGCACGCTGTGCGTGATCGGCACCGGCACCGTCGTCGACCCGAGCGCCCTGGTCGCCGAACTCGACACCCTCGAATCACGGGGGATCGACCTCGCCGGGCTGCGGCTGTCCGGCAGCGCACACCTGATCATGCCCTACCACGTGGCCCTCGACGGTGCATCGGAGATGCGGCTCGGCCGCTTTTCGATCGGCACGACCCGGCGCGGCATCGGCCCGTGCTACCAGGACAAGGCGGCGCGGATCGGGATCCGCGCGCAGGACCTGCTCGACCCGAAGATCCTGGTCCGCAAGCTCGAGATCGCGCTCGAGCTGAAGAACGAGATCATGGAGCGGATCTACGGCCTGCCCCGCATGGACGCACGGGCGATCGCCGCCACGCTCGCGCCGATCGCCGCGCGCCTGGCGCCCTATATCGCCGACACGTCGCTGCTGGTCGACCAGGCGCTGCGCGACGAAAAGAACGTGCTGCTCGAGGGCGCACAGGGCACGATGCTCGACGTCGACCACGGCACCTACCCGTTCGTGACGTCCTCCAACCCGATCGCCGGCGCCGCATGCGCCGGCATCGGTATCGGCCCCACCCGCATCTCGCGCGTGGTCGGCGTCAGCAAGGCGTACACCACGCGTGTCGGCGAGGGGCCCTTCCCGACCGAGCTCGACGATGCCGACGGCGCCCTCATGCTCCAGCGCGGCAACGAGTTCGGGACGACCACGGGCCGCCAGCGCCGCTGCGGCTGGATCGATCTCGTGGCGCTGCGCTACGCCGCGCGGCTGTCCGGGTTCACCGAATTGGCGCTGACCAAGCTCGATGTCCTGTCCGGGTTCGCGCGCGTGCGGATCTGCGAGGCATACCGAACCCGCGAGGGCGAGCTGCTGACCGAGTTCCCGTACCACCAGACCGTGTTCCACGGGTGCACCCCGGTCTACCGGGATCTCGAGGGGTGGGACGAGGACATCTCCGAGTGCCGGGGGCTCAAGCACCTGCCGGCCGCAGCCCGCGGCTACGTCGAGACCATCGCGGACGCGGTCGAGGTGCCGATCACCCTGATCGGCACCGGGCAGGGCCGCCACCAGGTCATCGACACCGTCGAGATCTAGCCCCCGCGGCCCCGGTGGGCCGCGACCCCGCTCCCCGCGGGAAAAACCCGCCGGCCGAGCCGGACCTCAACGAGCGGTATATGCGAGCATGCGCAGGTGCGGCAGACGGTGCTGGTGGTTGGCGGCGGCGGTCGCGAGCACGCCCTGGTTCGGGCGCTCGCGCGCGCTGACGGCAACCCGAATATCTTCTGTGCCCCGGGCAACGCGGGTATCGCACGCGACGCGCAGGTCCGGCCCCTGGACATCCACGATGCGCGCGCGGTCGCCGCACTGGCCGCATCCGTCGGCGCCGACTTCGTCGTGCTCGGGCCCGAGGCCCCCCTGGTCGGCGGCGCCGCCGACGCGCTGCGGGCGGCCAGCATTCCCGTACTCGGCCCATCCGGGGCGGCGGCACGCCTCGAGGGCAGCAAGGCGTTCGCCAAGGAGATCATGCTCGCCGCCGGGGTCCCGACCGCCGCGGCCGCGACCGTCAGCGACGTGGCCTCGGGGCTCGCGGCGATCGACGCCTTCGGGCTGCCGGTCGCCATCAAGGCCGACGGTCTGGCCGCGGGCAAGGGCGTCGTGATCGCCCAGACGCGCGCCGAGGCGCGCGACGCGCTCACCGACGCCCTCGAGCGGGGGGTCTTCGGCACCGCCGGCGAGGTCGTCGTGATCGAGCAGGGTCTGGTCGGTCCGGAAGTCTCGCTCCTGGCGATCTGCGCCGGCGAGCACGTGGCCCGCTTCCCGGCCGCCCGCGACTACAAGCCGATCGGCGACGGCAATACCGGCCCGAACACGGGCGGGATGGGCTCAGTCTCACCGATCCCGGATCTCGGAGACGCCGAGGCGGATCGCCTGGTCGACCTGGTGCACCGCCCGGTCATCGCAGAGATGGCGCGACGCGGGATGCCGTTCTGCGGGGTGCTCTACGCCGGGCTGATGATGACCCTCGATGGCCCCCGGGTCCTCGAGTTCAACGTGCGCTTCGGCGATCCGGAGACCCAGGCGCTCCTGCCGCGCCTGGCCGAAGATGCGCTCTGGTTCCTCGGCGGCGCCGCGCGCGGGACGGTGTCCGACCGGCCCGTGGCGATCGACCCCGATCCCTGCGTGGCGGTCGTGCTCGCGGCAGCGGGCTATCCGGGGACTCCGCGCCAGGGCGACCCGATCAGCGGGCTCGAGGCCGCAGCCGCGACCGGTGCCGAGGTGTACCACGCCGGCACCCGGACCAACGGCGCCGGCCAGATCGTCACCGGCGGCGGCCGGGTGCTCGCGGTCGCCCAGCGCGGCACCAGCGTCGCGGAGGCTCGCGAAAAGGCCTATGCGGCAGCCGATCTCATCACCTGGGAGGGCATGCAAATGCGACGCGACATCGCGCTGGGCCTGTGATCCCGCGCTACTCACGGCCGGCCATGGCCGCCATCTGGGTCGAGGAGGCCAAGTTCGGCCGCTGGTTGGCGATCGAGCTGGCGGTGTGCCGGGCCTGGGCGCGACGCGGGGTGATCCCGCCCGACGATCTCGCCGCAATCGAGGCCAACGCCGCGTTCACGGTCGAACGCTCCCAGGAGCTCGAGCAGACGACCAACCACGACGTCGTCGCCTTTCTGACCGACGTCGCCGAGCACGTCGGGCCCGCCGCGCGCTGGATCCACTACGGCATGACCTCCTCGGACGTGCTCGACACCGGTCTCGGGCTGGCGGTCGCCCGTGCGGGCGAGCTGCTGGTGGCCGAACAGGCCGCCCTCACCCAATCCCTGCGCCGATTGGCGCTCGCGCATCGCGACACGGTTGCCGTCGGCCGCACCCACGGGGTCCACGCCGAGCCGACGAGCTTCGGGCTCAAGATCGCCGGGTATGCCTTCGAGAGCCGGCGCAACGAGGAGCGCCTGACGCGGGGCGTCGCCCAATGCGCCGTCGGCAAGCTCTCCGGCGCGGTCGGCACCTACGCGACCCTTCCGCCCGACCTCGAAGCCGAGGTGCTCACCGAACTCGGTCTTGGCGCGGAGCCCGTCTCGACACAGGTCGTGGCGCGCGATCGGCACGCCGAGCTGGTAACCGCGATGGCCGTCGCCGCAAGCTCGCTCGATCGGCTGGCGACCGAGCTGCGCCATCTGCAGCGCACCGAGGTCCGCGAGGCCGAAGAGGCCTTCACGGTCGGCCAAAAGGGTAGCTCGGCGATGCCCCACAAGCGCAACCCGATCACGGCCGAGCGCATCTCGGGGCTGGCCCGCGTCGTGCGCGGTACGTCGGTCGCCGCGCTGGAGGACGTGGCGCTCTGGCACGAGCGCGACATCTCGCACTCATCCGTGGAGCGGGTGATCCTGCCGGACGCGTTCCTCGCACTCGACTACATGCTCGCCAAGGCACGCCAGCTCGTCGACGGGCTCGTGGTCTACAGCGACCGTATGCAAGAGATCCTCGAGAGCTCCGGTGGCCTGGTGTTCTCCCAGCGGATCCTGCTGGCGCTCGTGGGCGCCGGGCTGACGCGGGAGGATGCGTACGCGATCGTCCAACGCAACGCGATGGAATGCTGGAACACCAAGGTCCCCCTGCGCGACCTGCTGGCGGGCGACCCCGAGATCGCGGGCCGCCTCGACGCCACCACCCTGGACGAGCTGTTCGATCCGCGCTGGTACCTGCGGCACGTCGATGAGGTCATGGACCGGGTCGCGGCGCTGTGATTCCCGAGCCGATCGCACGCGGCAAGGTCCGCGAGATCTACGCCCACGGCGACGATCAGCTGATCCTGGTCGCGAGCGACCGCATCTCCGCCTACGACGTCATCATGCCCACCCCGATCCCCGACAAGGGGCGCGTCCTGACGGCAATGTCGCTGTTCTGGTTCGGTGTGACCGCGGAGCTCGTGCCGAACCACCTGGTCGGCGCCCGGCTTGAGGGTCTGCCGGAGGGCTTCCGTACCGGGGATTTCGCGGGGCGCTCCATGCTGGTCCAGCGCCTGGAGATGGTCGAGCTCGAATGTGTCGCCCGGGGCTACCTGGCCGGCTCCGGCTGGCGCGAGTACCAGGCCACCGGCACCGTCGTCGGGCACCGGCTTCCGACGGGCCTGCGGCTCGGCGACCGCCTGCCCGCGCCGATCTTCACGCCGGCCACGAAGGCGGCCAGCGGGCACGACGAGAACATCAGCCGCGAGACGGCCGCTGAGCGCTTCGGGATCGGCTTGGTCGTCGCGCTCGAGGCTCTGACGCTCGCGCTCTACGAGCGGGCCCACGCGCGCTGCGCCGAGGCGGGCATCGTCCTGGCGGACACCAAGTTCGAATTCGGCCGCGACCCCGACGGCCAGCTGATCCTCGCCGACGAGGTCCTGACGCCCGACAGCTCGCGCCTGTGGCCCGCCGACCAGTGGCACCCCGGCACGAACCCGGCGTCGTTCGATAAGCAATACGTGCGCGACTGGCTCGACGCGTCGGGCTGGGACCACACCCCGCCGGGGCCCGAGCTGCCCTCGGAGGTCATCGACGGCACACGCTCCCGCTACATCCAGGCCTATGAACGCATCTCCGGGCACCGATTCGGCGACTACCTCGAGGAGGCACGTGTGAGGGCCCACCAATGACCCGCATCGTCGTCACGGTCATGCCGCGCGAGGGCGTGCTCGATCCGCAGGGCCAGGCGGTCCAGGGCGCGCTGGGGCGGCTCGGCTTCGCGGGGATCCACGACGTCCGGCTCGGCAGGCGCATCGAGCTCGAACTCGACGGCCCGGACCCCAAGGGCGCCGCGAAGGAGATGTGCGAGCGCCTGCTTGCCAATCCGCTCATCGAAGACTTCACCGTTACGATCGAGGACTGAGCATGGTCGCCGTCGTGCGCTTCCCCGGTTCGCTCGATCACGACAGCGCCGTGCGGGCCGTCACGGCCGCCGGGGGCACGGCGGCTTACGCCTGGCACGCCGACCACGAGCTGCCCCCGGGCACCGCCGCGGTCGTACTGCCGGGCGGGTTCAGCTACGGGGACCATCTACGCCCGGGCGCGATCGCCTCGCGCTCGCCGATCATGGCGGCCGTGCGGCGGCACGCCGACGCCGGGGGCCTGGTGCTCGGCATCTGCAACGGCTTCCAGGTCCTGTGCGAGGCGGGCCTGCTGCCCGGCGTGCTGCGGACCAACGCGACGACCTCGTTCGTGTGCCGCCAGGTCGAGCTCGAGGTGCTCGACCACGACACGCCGTTCACGCGCGGGCTCGGCGACCGGCTCTCGATCCCGGTCAAGAACCACGACGGGGCCTGGTTCGGCGATCCCGCGACCGCGCGAATCGTCCTGTCCTACGGGGCCGAGAACCCGCTCGGCTCGGTCGCGTCGGCCGCCGGCGTGGCCAACGCGTCCGGCAACGTGCTCGGGCTGATGCCCCATCCCGAGGAGGCCGTCGACCGCCTGCTGGGCTCGACGGACGGGCTGGCGATGTTCGACGCGCTGGTTGGCGCATGAGCATGGCCCTGCACCGGACGCTCGGGCTGACCGACGACGAATTCGCCCTGATTCCCGCCCTGATCGGGCGCGCGCCGACGGACCCCGAACTGGTCATGTTCAGCCTCATGTGGAGCGAACACTGCTCCTACAAGCACTCGCGGCGCCTGCTGCGCCGCTTTCCGACCGCCGGACCGCACGTGCTGCAGGGGCCGGGCGAGAACGCGGGCGCGGTCGACGTCGGCGACGGCTGGGCGATCGCGCTCAAGGTCGAGTCGCACAACCATCCCTCGGCCGTCGAGCCGTTCGAGGGCGCCGCCACCGGCGTCGGCGGCATCGTGCGCGACATCCTCGCCCTCGGCGCACGCCCGATCGCCCTGTTGGACTCGCTGCGCTTCGGCACGCTTGCCAGCGCCCGCAGCCGCCACCTGTTCACGCGCGCGGTGGCCGGCATCGGCCACTACGGGAACTGTATCGGCGTGCCGACCGTCGGCGGAGAGGTCGTCTTCGACGACCGCTACGAGGACTCGTGCCTGGTCAACGCCATGTGCGTCGGGCTCGTGAGAGCCGAGGGCATGCTGCGGGCCGCCGCGTTCGGCGCGGGCAACCTGCTGGTGCTGATCGGGAACCGCACCGGCCGCGACGGCATCGGCGGGGCGAGCGTGCTTGCCTCCGCCGAGCTCAGCGACGACGACGCGGACAAGCGTCCGTCGGTGCAGGTCAGCGACCCGTTTACCGAGCGCAAGCTGATGGACTGCTGTCTGGAGCTCGCGGCGGGCGGCCTGCTGCTGGCCCTCCAGGATCTCGGCGCGGCCGGCCTGACCAGCGCCGCCAGCGAGATGGCTGCCAAGGGCGGGGTCGGGCTCGACATCGACCTCGACCGCGTCCATCTGCGCGAGGAGGGGATGGCACCGGCCGAGATCCTGGTCTCCGAGAGCCAGGAACGCATGCTCGGCCTGGTGGCGCCCGCCAAGCTCGAGGAGGTGCTGGCCACCTGTCTGCGCTGGGAGCTCGATGCAAACGTGATCGGCGCCGTGACGACGACCGGGAACTTCACGGCCCGCCACCACGGCGAGATCGTGGTCGACATCCCGGCCTCAGCGCTCACCGACGACGCGCCGTCGTATGCGGTGCCGCGCACGCCGGCGCCGCCGGCCACGCCGCTCGCACTCGACGCCGTGGCGATCCCCGACGATCTCGGCGTCGCCTGGCTCGAGCTGCTCGCCCGTCCGAACATCGCCAGCAAGCGCTGGATCTACCAGCAGTACGACCACCTGGTCGGCGCCAACACGATCCGCCGGCCGGGCGGTGACGCGGCCGTCATCCGGATCCCGGGCATGGACCGGGCGCTGGCCATCACGACCGACTGCGCCGAGCGTCACTGCGAGCTGGATCCCCGCGGTGGGGGGCGCGCCAGCGTCTTCGAGGCCGCCCGGAACATCGCCTGCACCGGTGCGGTGCCCTACGCCGCGAGCGACTGCCTGAATTTCGCGAACCCCGAGAAGGGCAGCACCGGCTGGCGACTGGCCGAGGCGATCGAGGGCATGAGCGAGGCGCTCGAGGCGCTTGCGGTACCGGTCGTCTCGGGAAACGTGTCCCTGTACAACGAGAGCCCGGAGCGCGCGATCTACCCGACTCCGGTCATCGGCATGATCGGCCTGCTCGAGGACGCCGCGCGCAGCGTCGGGCACGGGTTCGCACACGCCGGCGATCGGGTGCTGGTGCTGGGGGGCGGCGTCGCGCGCCTGGACGCCAGCGAATGGGTCGGCGCTGCGACCGGTGCGCCGGATCGGCCCGATCTGGTCGCGGAGGCCGCACTGATCCGCGCCATGGTCGCACTGGCCGACGCGGGCCTGGTGTGTTCGGCACATGACGTCTCGAGCGGCGGCATCGCCGTGACGCTGGCCGAATCTGCCCTTGCGGGCGGTGTCGGTTGCGACGTCAGGCTCGATGCGGACCGGCGCGCCGACGAAGCGCTGTTCGGTGAATCGGGTGGACGCATCGTCGTCACCTGCACGCTCGACAGGCTCCCCGAGGTGCGCCGGATTGCCGGATCGGTCCCCATCGCGGTCATCGGAACCGTTGGTGGCGATACTGTGGAGGTGCAGGTGGGCGGCGCGCGTGTCAGCCTCGATCTCGAGGCGGCGCGCAGCGCCTACGAAGCCACGCTGACCGAGGCGGTCGCATGAGCGACTTTTGGGACGACGACTCACCCCATGACGAGTGCGGGGTCGTCGGGATCGTCGCCCCGGGCCGGGACGTCTCCCGGCTGGCGTTCTTCGCCCTCCACGCGCTCCAGCATCGTGGCCAGGAGAGCGCCGGCATCGCGGTCACCGACGACGGGCACGTCATGGTGCAGCGGGATCTCGGACTGGTCGGCACGGTGTTCGACGAGCCGTCGCTGCGCAGCCTGTCGGGGCATTCGGCCATCGGGCACGTGCGCTACTCGACGACCGGTTCGAACAAGTGGGAGAACGCGCAGCCGGTCACCCGCAACCGCGGCGCCGGCCTGGTCGCGCTCGGCCACAACGGCAACCTGACCAACACAGACGCACTGCGCGAGCAGATCGCCAACGATCCCCAGCCGCTGCAGGCGACGACCGACTCCGAGCTGATCGCCGCGCTGTTGGCGCGCGAGCCCGGCTCGCTGCTGGATGCGGTCGTGGCGGTCGTCGGACGCCTCGTCGGCGCGTTCTCGGCCGTCGCGCTCTCGGAGGACGAGTTGGTCGCCTTCCGCGACGCGCACGGCGTGCGCCCGCTGGTGATCGGCAAGCTCGAGGGCGGCTACTGCGTCGCCTCCGAGACGTGCGCGCTGGATCAGATCGGCGCGAACCTGGTGCGCGAGGTCCGGCCCGGTGAGGCCGTCCGCCTGACCGCCGCCGGCGTCGAGAGCCGGCAGGCGCTGACGCCGTCGGTCTCGCGGATGTGCGTCTTCGAGCACATCTACTTCGCGCGCCCGGACAGCTTGCTCGACGGCCGCAACGTCTGGGAGCAGCGCCGCGCCATGGGCATCGAACTCGCCAACGAGGCGCCGGTCGAGGCGGACATGGTGGTCGGGCTGCCGGACTCCGGTACGCCGGCGGCCATCGGCTACGCGTTCGCATCCGGCATCCCCTACTCCGAGGCGGTCGTGCGCAATCGCTACGTGGGCCGCAGCTTCATCCAGCCCGACCAGGAACTGCGCAAGAGCGGTGTCAAGCTCAAGTTCAACCCGCTGCGCGAGATCATCGACGGCAAGCGGCTAATCGTCGTCGATGACTCGATCGTGCGCGGCACCACGACCGGGCAGGTCGTCGCGATGCTGCGGGAGGCCGGTGCGCTGGAGGTCCACATGCGCATCTCGAGCCCGCCGATCGCCTGGCCATGCTTCTACGGGATCGACATGCCCTCCCGCCAGGAACTCATCGCCTCGAACCATTCGATCGACGACGTGGCGCGCCAGACCGGCGCGACCTCGCTCGCGCACCTGTCGCTGGACGGCCTCCAGCGCGCGATCGGGTCCCCGGCCGACCGCTTCTGCCGGGCCTGCTTCACTGGTGAGTACCCCATCGCCGTCCCCGACTCGACCACCAAGCTGCGCTTCGAAGCCGCCCGGACCCAACCGGCGGGAGCGCCGCGGGCGTGACCGACCGGGGCATCTCGTACCGAGACGCCGGCGTCGACCTCGCGGCGGCCCGCACCCACACGGCCAACATCGCCGGCTTCGTCCGCGGCGGGGTCACCGGCTTCGCCGGCGGACTGGAGCTGCCGCCGATGCGCGCGGGCCTGCTGTTGGCGTGCACGGACGGGGTCGGTACCAAACTGCTGCTCGCGCGCGAGGCCGGGCTGCTCGAGGGACTCGGTCAGGACCTCGTGGCGATGTGCGTCAACGACCTGATCTGCGCGGGCGCGCGGCCACTCGGCTTCCTGGACTACCTTGCCGTCGGCAAGCTCGACCCCGCGGAAGCCCGCGTCATCGTCGGCGCGATCGCCGCGGCCTGCGCGGAGGTCGGCTGCGCGCTGTTGGGGGGCGAGACCGCCGAGCTCCCCGGGCTCTATCTGCCGGGGCACTTCGATCTGGCCGGCTTCGCGGTCGGCGTGGTCGAACGCGACCAGCTGCTCGGCCCGGAGCGGGTGCGCGCGGGTGATCTGGTGTTCGGGATCCCGTCGTCGGGCGTGCACGCCAACGGCTTCTCGCTCGTGCGGGCGTTGCTGGCCGACGGGGTCCTCGACTGCCCGACCGAGGTGCTGCTGACCCCGACACGACTGTACGTGCGCGAGGTCCTCGGGCTGCTGGACGCAGGCGTTCCAGTGCGGGCGATCGCCCACATCACGGGGGGCGGGCTGCCGGAGAACCTGCCGAGGGCGCTTCCCGACGGGCTCGAGGCCGTCCTCGACCCGGCGACTTGGCGGTTGCCCCCGGCGCTCGTCGCGATCCTCGACTGCGGCCGCGTCGACCCACAGGACGCATGGGCGACGTTCAACATGGGCATCGGGCTGTGCCTGATCGCCCCCGCCGAGGCCGAGGCCGAGATCGTTGCCGGGATCGCAGACGCGCGGATCATTGGCACGGTGGCGCCAGGCCGTGGCGGAGTCCGACGTGTCTAGCGCGTATCGGATCGTGGTCCTGGTGTCGGGCTCGGGCACGAACCTGCAGCGCCTGATCGAGACGGTGCACGAGCCGGGCGGCGCCGCCGAGATCGTGCTCGTCGTGAGCTCGCGCGCCGAGGCGCGCGGCGTCGCCCGCGCCGAACGCGCCGGCATCCCGACCCGGATCGTGAGCCGGGACCCGCAGGCGGACCGGACCGCGCGCGACCACCAGCTCGCCGACGTCGTGGCGGTGGCCCGCCCGGATCTGATCGTGCTGGCTGGCTGGATGAGCATCCTCACCGGCGCATTCCTCGACCGCTTTCCGGACCGGGTGATCAACCTGCACCCGTCGCTGTTGCCGGCTTTCCCGGGCATGCATGCGATCGAGCATGCGCTCGCCTGGGGGGTGCGCTGGACGGGTGTCACGGTGCACTTCGCCGACGAGGAGGTCGACGGCGGCCCGCCCATCCTCCAGGAGCCGGTGCCGGTGCACTTCGGCGACACGCCCGAGTCACTGGCGGCCCGCGTCCACGCCGTCGAGCACCGGTTGCTGCCGGACGCCGTGCGATTGTTTGCCGCGGGGCGCGTGCTCCGCGATCCTGACGCACCGCGTAAGGTCCAGATTCTCGAGGAGGGGCAATCGTGAAGATCCGCCGGGCGCTTATCTCCGTCTCCGACAAGACCGGACTGGACGCGCTGGCGCGTGGCCTGACCGAGCTGGGCGTCGAGATCCTGTCGACCGGCGGCACGGCCACGGCCATCGAGGGCTTTGGCGTCCCGGTCACCCGCGTCGAACAGGTCACCGGTCAGCCCGAGATCCTCGGCGGTCGGGTCAAGACCCTGCATCCCAAGATCCACGGCGGGATCCTCGCGCGCGAGCACCTGGCCGAGGACCAAGCCGACATGGCGGCGGCGGGCATCGAGGGCATCGACCTGGTCTGCGTCAACCTCTACCCGTTCGAATCGTACGTCGGGCGCCGCGGCATCACCGACGACGAGCTCGTCGAGCAGATCGATATCGGGGGCCCGGCGATGGTGCGCGCCGCGGCCAAGAACCACCACCGCGTGACGATCGTGACCGCACCCGATCAGTACGCGGGCGTCCTGGCCGAGCTCGCCGCGTCGGGCGGCGAGGTCGCGCCCTTGACGCGGCGCCGCCTGGCCGGGCGCGCCTTCCAGTTGACGGCCTCCTACGACGCGGCCATCGCCAACTGGCTGGCCGAATCCGACAGCGAGTTCCCCGAGCAGATCGTGATGACCTTCAACAGGTCGTTCGTGGTGAGCTACGGCGAGAACCCACACCAACGCGGGGCCTACTACATCGAGCGGGGTGCACGATCGCACCTGCTGTCGATGGTCGACAAGCTGCACGGCAAGGACCTGTCGTTCAACAACCTGCTCGACCTCGAAGGCGGGCGCAACCTGCTGACGGAGTTCGAGCTGCCGGCCTGCGTGATCATCAAGCACAACAATCCGTGCGGCGTCGCGGTCGGGCCCGATGTGCGTCGCGCCTACATCAGCGCGCGCGACTGCGACCCGCTCTCGGCCTACGGCGGGGTAATCGTCCTCAACCGGCCGGTCGACCCGGAACTCGGCGAGATGTTGGCGTCGACGTTCGTCGAGGTGCTGCTCGCCCCCGGCTATGACCCGGCGGCGTTCGAGGCGCTCACACGCAAGCCGAACACCCGCATCATGCAGAACCAGGAGCGCCGCCGGGTCAACCCCGGCGAGCGTGATCTGCGGCGGGTGACCGGGGGCGTGTTGATCCAAGACCGCGACACCGAGTCCGAGGAGCGCTCCGCGATGCGGGTCGTCAGCTCCCGCCATCCAACCGAGGCCGAATGGGGCGATCTGCTGTTCGCCTGGCGCATCGCCAAGCACGTCAAGTCCAACGCGATCGTGCTCGCACGGGATCTGGTGACCGTCGGGATCGGTGCCGGCCAGATGAGCCGGGTCGACTCGGTGCGTCTGGCGATCGAGAAGGCCAACGTGCCCATCCCGGGCGCGGTGCTTGCCAGCGACGCGTTCTTCCCCTTCGCCGATGGGCCGGAGGCCGCGGTCACGGCCGGGGTGCGGGCGATCGTCCAGCCGGGCGGCTCGATCCGCGACGAGGAGGTCATCGCCGCCGCCGACGCTGCCGGCGTGGCGATGGTGTTCACCGGGCGGCGGCACTTCCGGCACTAGACGGTCGCCGGGCGCGTCATCTGGGCTACCCTGGGCAGGTGGCCGGTCGTCTCAAGCCCTGGATCGTGCTCGCGGCAGCGTGCCTGTGGCCCGCGCAGGCGCTCGCCTCGGTCCCCGCGGGGAACACCACGGACCCGCTGCAGCGCAGCGCACTGCTGTCGCTGGGATCGATCTACCGGGTCGAGACCACGGTGTCGATCGGTGCCCTGCGCGCCGACCACGGCGCCGGCCGGACCTACCCCCTCGGCCACATCCACCGTGTGACGCTGCTCGGCACGGCGTTCGTCGTGGTCCCGACCGGCGTGCTCGTGACCGAAGCGCACGTCGCGGCGCCGTTCGGCGCGTCGCTGGCGGTCGCAGCGGCGCCCCTGGCGCTCGCGCAGATGGGCGAGTTCGGCAGCGAGGCCGCCTACGAGAAGTGGGTGAACACCAACAACGTCGTACCGGTACACGCAAAGGTGGTCGCGCTCCGGGTCTGGCGCGCAACCGCGAACCCCGCCGTCAAGGCAGCACCCGTCCCGGCCCACCTGGTCCCGAACAGCGCCGAGGCCAACCCGGACCTCGCCCTGCTCCAGCTCGACGCCGACCACAACCTGCCGGCGATCACGTTCAATGAGGGCGAGACGCTGGGTACGCCCATCGTGACCATCGGCTACGGGACGGGTACCCCCACGACGCTCGGCGTGCCGACGACGCTGGTGCCGTCGGTCAAGACTGGCCAGCTCGGCCCGACCGGCAGCGCCGCCACGGCGGCGCCGGGCCAGCTGCTGACCTACATCTCCGCGCCGATCTCCCACGGTGACTCCGGGGCCCCCGTCGTCGACCCATACCCGAACACCCAGGCGCACGGCCTGGTGCGCTTCCAGGACGGCGGCGGCGGACTCATCGAGCCGGCGCAGGCGATCTTTGATCTGTTGCAACGCGCGCACATCCCGGCGCCCACCTCCGGCGGCCCGGTCTACGACGAGTTCGCGACCGGCATGAAGGACATGTGGTCCGGCAACTACGTGGGCGCGCAGGCAGCGTTCACGAACACGCTCGCGGCCGATCCCACCCATCCCCTCGCTGCCCAGGAGCAGCGGCTCGCCGCCCAGCTCGCAACTGCGAAACCGGCGCCGGGACGGCCGGCGTGGTGGCGGGTGCTGTTCGCCGGGATCGGCGTCGTCGCGGCGGTGGCGGCGCTGTTGTGCGTCTGGCGGCTGCGACGCCTGGGCCGCCTGCGCCACGGGCACGACGACGCGGCGGCCCAAGTCCCGCCGGCGCACTAGGCCGGCGCCGATCTAGACTCCAGCGTCACGGACACCGGCCATCGAGAGGCGCCCGTGCGCATCGGCGTTCCCCGCGAGACCAAGCCAGACGAACACCGCGTCGCCCTGACCCCCGGGGGCGCCGACGCGCTGATCGCCCGCGGCCACGAGGTCTGGGTCGAACACGACGCCGGGGTCGGGGCCGGGCATCCCGACGATGCGTACACGCGGGTCGGAGCGATCATCGGGGAGGCCGGTGACTGCTGGGCAGCGGAGCTGGTCCTCAAGGTCAAGGAACCCGCAGCCGGCCGAGTTCGGCTTCCTCTCCGATGAGCAGACGCTGTTTACCTACCTGCACCTGGCCGCCAATCCCCGCGTCGCCGATGCGCTGTGCCGCGCGGGCGGCACGGCAATCGGCTACGAGACCGTCGAGGACAGGAGCGGGCGACTGCCCCTGCTGGCGCCGATGAGTGAGGTCGCCGGACGCCTCGCCGTCCAGGCCGGCGCGCGGTTCCTCGAGCAGCCGCGCGGTG
Organism: uncultured Thermoleophilia bacterium; assembly: GCA_963773325.1. Lineage (GTDB taxonomy): Bacteria > Actinomycetota > Thermoleophilia > Miltoncostaeales > Miltoncostaeaceae > CAITWD01. The sequence goes on from CAVZAI010000002.1 coordinate 1,203,034, forward strand.
GCCGCGGTGTCCTGCTCGGCGGCGTCGCCGGGGTCGCGGCGGGCAACGTCACCATCATCGGCGGCGGCATCGTCGGAACGAACGCGGCCGTCGTCGCCATCGGGATGCAGGCCCACGTGACCGTCCTCGACGCCGATCTCGGACGCCTGCGGGACCTTGAGCTGGTGCTCGACGGGCGTCTCACGCTCATCTACGCGACCCGCTTGGCGATCGCCGAGCAGGTCGCCCGGTCGGACCTGGTGATCGGGGCGGTCCTCCGGCCCGGGGCGCGGGCGCCGCACCTGGTAACGCGGGAGATGATCCGCTCGATGCCGCCGGGGTCCGTGGTCGTCGACGTCGCCGTCGACCAGGGCGGGTGCATGGAGACGACCCGGCCGACGACGCACGCCGACCCGGTGTACACGGTCGACGGGGTCGTACACTACTGCGTGGCCAACATGCCGGCGGCCGTGCCCGTGACCGCGACGCCCGCGCTGTGCAACGCAACCCTGCCGTACGTGCTGCAGCTGGCCGATCACGGGCTTCAGGGCGCGCTGCGGGAGGATCCGGGCCTGCGGCCCGGCGTGAACATCCGCGACGGCAAGATCGTGAACGCCGCGGTGGTCGAGGCGCTCGAGGCCCGATAGCCGCGCCGCGGCGGCGCCGGATCGACAGGTCATCGCGGCTACGCTAGGTCTACCGGGACCCACCTCGTCTACTGGAGAAGACCTCGTTGCGCGTGGCACGCCGTGAGCACCGATGCGACGCACCGGTCCGGGAGGTTCGCCCGCACCGGGGACGTCGGCGCCGGGCCCTACCCGCTGGCGGGCGCCGCGAACGCCGATGAACGCGTGCGTGCGTATCCTCGTGGTCGACGATCACGCCATCCTGCGGCGCGGCCTGAGCCTGATGATCGCTCGCGAGCCGGACCTGGAGCTCGCCGGTGAGGCCGGGACGATCGCTGAAGCGCTCGCGGTCGCCGCTCAGACCGCGCCGGATGTCATCATCCTCGACATCCACCTTCCCGACGGCAGTGGCATTGCCGCGATCGCTCCGCTCCGGGAGCTCACGCCGACGCCCAGGATCGTCGTGCTGACGATGTACGACGATTTCGAGCACGTCCGGCGGGCCTTCGCCGAGGGCGCCGACGGCTATGTCGTCAAGTCCTCGACCCAAGACGCACTGCTCGAGGCGATCCGGACGGTCGCGGCGGGTGGGGCTTACCGCGATGCGAGCCTGCCGAGCCCCAACGGCCCGCACCCGGTCCGGAGCCCGATCGACGCCCTCTCACCGCGGGAACTCGAGGTGCTGCGCCTGCTGGCGCTCGGCAACACGAACCACGAAATCGCCGACGCGCTCGTGGTCAGCGTCAAGACCATCGAGACCCACCGCGCCCACATCATGAGCAAGCTCAAGGCCGACTCGCGGGCGGCGCTGGTCCAGCACGCGCTCGGGGCCGGGCTGCTGGGGCCCGACTAGGGCAACCCCGTCGGGTCAGGCGGCCACCGGCGGCCCGGCGTTCGCGTCACGCCCCAGCAGGCTCAGTCGGACGACGCTCGCGATCAGCGAGAGGGTCACGACGATCGCGCTGGTGACGCAATACTCGCAGACCGCGTTGATCTGGAAGAGCTCCAGGTACGTGAGATAGGCGCTCAGCATCACCCCGAGGATGGTGATGAACAGCGCGGTGAGGGCCGCCCATTGCCGCGGTACGAGTGCGCAGCACAGCAGGCCGACATAGGCAAACAGGCCGAGAAACGCCACCGGAACGCCCGCGACGGTCGAGAACTCGCTGCGCTGCACCGTCAGGCACCCCCCGCCCACCGCGCAGAACGGGGCGTTGCCGTGGTAGCGCTCCCACACCAGGTAGGCGGTGACCCCGATACCGATCACCGCCAGGACCGCGGCGGCGATGCGAATCCAGAAGTCGCTCGCACTGCGGTCGAACCCCAAGGTCAGACCTTGCCGCCGTTGACCTGTTGGATGGCCTGGGTGATCTGCGCTTCGGACACATCACCCTGCACCACGACCGTGCCCTTGGGACCGTGAATGACGAACGTCGGGGTGGCCTGTTGGTCATTCGCCGCGGTGGTGTCAGCGGCGAAGCTGTTGGCGGTGTCCAGGAATTGGGTGACGACGCCCTGGCCCTGGTTGACCTGGTTCCACTGGGAGCTATCGACCCCGGAGGTCGCCGCCGCGTCGTTGAGCACCCCCTGGGTGAGCCACGGGTCGAGCTCGTTGCCCTGATTGCGCAGGATCAGCTCGGTGAAGTTCCACATCCGGTTCTGCGGGGCGGTCGCCAGCCCCGCGAGCGCCGCCGTCTCGGACTGGTTGCCGGCGATGACATGGACCGGACGCAGCTCGATCGTCGCCTTTCCGGTGCGAACGTAGTCCTTGATCAGTGGCGGTACGAGATTCCGGCTCGCCGCGCCGCAGACCGGGCATTTGTAGTCCATGTACTCGGCGATGCTGACCGGCGCCGTCGCGGACCCGAGCACCTGGCCGTGCTGCGCGATCCCGCTGAGCATCTGTGCGACGTTCGGGTAGTCGGCCGCGAACTTCTTGGCGTACGTCGAATCGCTCGCGCTGCTCTTGGTCGCCTGCTGGATGCCGATGACTGCGCCGGCAACAACGATGGCGGCGATGACCACGGCGATGATCACCTTCTTCGACAACGCACCCTCCTGGAGATCTCAACATGGGACCTGGCACGCCCCATACGCGCCGGTCGGCGCCCCGTGCCCGCCAACACAATGACAGCCCTTGCACGGAGAATGGTCATCGGGGGCGTCACACAACATCGGCGCGCGGGGCGCCCGAGCTTACCCACTGGGCGTGGTGCGCGCGTTCGGCGCCGACCGGCGCGGCCCGTCGCGCGGACCGGCCGTCAGCGGGCGATCCCGTCCCCTGAGGCGGCCACGGTTGCCGTCTGGCGCCCGCCGAGGTGGCGAGCGAAGAAGCGTTCGATCGCACCAAAGGCGTCCATCCGGTTCTCGGGCTTGACGAACCCGTGACCCTCATCGTCCTTGCAGATGTAGTCGACCGGCACGCCGCGGGCACGCAGCGCCGCCACGATCTGGTCGCTCTCCTGCTTGGTCACCCGCGGATCGTTGGCGCCCTGGATCACCAGCAGCGGCGTCGTGATGCGGTCGACCCGGTTGAGGGGTGAGCGCCGTTCCATGTCCGCCAGGTCCTCGGGGTCGTCCGGGTCGCCGACGTAGCGGAACCAGGTGCTCGCCAGAAGCGGGCGCCAGTAGGCCGGGAACGAACGCGTCAGCGTGACCAGGCTTGACGGGCCGACGTAGCTGACCGCCGCCGCGAACACGTCAGGGGTGAACGTGACCCCGACGAGCGCCGCATAGCCGCCGTACGACCCCCCGTAGATACCGACGCGCTCCGGGTCGGCGACCCCCTGGGCGATCGCCCAGTCGACGCCGTCGATGAGATCGTCGTGCATCTTGCCGGCAAACTCGTGCTCGGCCGCGTGCATGAACCGCTTCCCGAACCCCGTCGAGCCCCGATAGTTGACCTGCAGCACGGCGTAGCCCCGGTTGGCGAGGAACTGGACGGTCGGGTCAAAGCCCCAGGCGTCGCGCGCCCAGGGGCCACCGTGCACGAAGAGCACCATCGGCAGTCCGCTTCCCGAAGATCCCACCGGAAGCGTGAGGTAGCTGTGCAGCACCAGGCCGTCGCGCGAGGGGATCGCGACAGGGGTCATCGGCGCGAGCGTGTCGGGGTCCAGCCAGGGACGCGACCGATGCAGGAACTGCGAGGTGCCCCTCGTGCGGTCGAACAGAAATGTCGCACCCGGGTCGCGGTCGTCGTCGAAGCTGACGATCCACGCCGTCTCCTCGGCGTCCTGGCCACTGACCCCGGCGTCGCCGTGATGCAGCCGCCCGATCGCCTCCCAGTCCACTCGAAAGCGGGCATCGAAGCTGTGGACGACCAGGCGATCGCGCAGGTACGCCGCCGCCAGCAGTTCGCCGGTCTTGTCGGAGATCACCGGCGCGGCAAGATCGGCCTCGTCGTCGGCATCGATCACGCGCTCGGCACCAGTGCCGAGGTCGAGCTCCACGAGCCGCATCAGGTCGGCGTCGCGGGCGCTGCCGACCCACAGCGCCGTGCCGTCGGGCACGAAGCCGGCGATGTACCCGCCGTCCTCGTTGGCGAACTCGGCCACCTGCCGGAATGGGCCCGTCGGCGGAATCGCGCACCAGGATCGCGAAATCGCCCGCCGGGGTCTGGGCGCGCGCCGCGCGCACCGCCCCGTCGCGATCGGCGGTCCAGCCGATGACGTTGCCCGGGTTCTCGGCGACGAGGACGAGCCGACCCGAGGCCAGGGTGAGGCCGTAGACATCAAAGACGCTTGGATCCCGCCGGTTCATCGACACGAGGATCTGGCGGGGTGTCGCCCGCGGGGCCGCCACGATGCCGGCCCGGATGCCCGGGAAGGGCGTCAGGTCGCGCACCCGGTCCGGAACGCGTGGGTCGACGGCGTACACGTGGTAGTTCTCGTCGCCGCCGGAGTCCTGGACGAACAGGACGTAGCGGCCGTCGCGCGACCAGAAGTAGCTTTGTACACCGCGGTTGCGATCGTCGGTGATCGGCTGTTCCGGCCCGCCGGCGCGCGCGCGCACCCACACGTTGAGCACGCCGTCGCGGGGCGCCAGGAACGAAATCGTCTGGCCGTCGGGCGACAAGCGCGCGGCGGCGCGCTCGGGGTTGTCGAAGAAGTGCTCGAGCGGAAGCAGGGGTGCGGGGCTCATCGGCGGATAATGCTAGAGGTCTATCGGGCCGCGGGCCGTGCGAACGGGCGCAGCGCGGGGGGCCGCAGCCACTCCCGGGTCCCGACCCGGCAAACCGACGCGAAACCTGTGAGACTCCGACCGGCAATAGTTGACGCCGCGAGGTGTCGATCCCTAGATTACGGGATCGCCACTCGCGGGCTCGGGCGGAGTCCAGGCGCTAGACAGTGGGAGCCGGTGTGGGACCAACGAGTTCATCGGGCGGCAAGATCGCGCTGATGTTTCCGGGCCAGGGCTCGCAGCAGGTCGGCATGGGCGCCGGGTTGCACCGTGAGTACGCCATCGCGCGGGCGACCTTCGACGAGGCCAACGATGTGCTCGGCTACGACATCGCGCGGCTGTGCTTCGAGGGCCCCCACGACCAGCTGATGCGCACTGACTTCTGCCAGCCGGCCGTGTTGACGACGTCGGTCGCCGCTTGGCGTGTCGCGCATGAGCATGGCCTGGAGGCCGACCTGGCCATGGGCCACTCGCTGGGCGAGTATGCCGCACTGGTCGCGTCCGAGACGATCGGCTTCGAGGCCGCCCTGCGGCTAGTGGTCGAGCGCGGCCTGGCGACCGAGGAGGTTGCGGCGCGGGTGCCGGGTCAGATGGCGGCACTGTTGGGCGCCACCGACGAGGAGGCCGAGGCGCTGTGCCGCGAGGCCGGCGACGTCTGGCCGGCCAACTACAACTGCCCGGGCCAGATCGTCGCCTCGGGTGGGCGTCGCGGGATCGACCGCCTGGTGGAGATCGCCCGTGCGCACGGGTTCAAGACCCGCGTGCTCGACATCGAAGGTGCGTTCCACTCCTCGGTGATGCTGCCCGCCGCCGACCGCCTGCGCGACGCCTTGGCAGGCGTTCGGTTCTCGACACCCTCGATGCCGTTCCTGTCGGCGACGACCACGGCGATCGAAGCCAAGGCCGAGCGCGTGCGCGGCCTGCTCGCCCAGCAGCTCACCGCGCCCGTCAAGTTCACGCAGTCGGTACGCACCGCGCTGGACCTCGGGGTGGACCAGTTCGTCGAGTGCGGCCCCCGGCGCGTCCTCGTCGGACTCGTTCGCCGCATCCGCACGGACGTCGAGGTGCTGCACGTCGGTTCCCCCGACGACCTGCCCGCAATCGTTGCACTTGCACAAGCGCGCGCCGATGCCCGTCGCCTTGGTGACCGGCGCTAGCCGCGGGATCGGCGCCGCCTGCGCACAGCGGCTTGCCGCAGATGGCTGGGACCTCGGACTGACCTACGCGCACGACCGCGCGTCATGCGAGGACACCGCCGAGGCCGTGCGCCGGACGGGACGACGCGCGATCGCCCTGCGGAGTCGAAGCCCGCGATGCCACCTCGATCGAGACGGCGGTCGCCGAGATCGAGCGGGAGCTTGGACCGCTGACCGCGGTCGTCGTGAACGCGGGCACGACCCGCGACGCCTTGGCGGTGCGGATGAGCGCAGATGATTGGCGGGAGCCGATCGAGGTCAACCTCGAGGGCACCGCGAACACGATCCGCGCGGTCGCCAGCCGGATGCTGCCGCGCGGCGAGGGCAGCATCGTCGCCGTGACCTCTATCGTGGGCGAGCACGGCAATCCTGGTCAGGCCAACTACGCTGCCTCCAAGGCGGGCATCGTGGGGCTCGTGCGTACCCTGGCCAAGGAGTTCGGGCCCGAGGGCATCCGGGTCAACGCCGTCGCGCCGGGGTTCATCAGGACACGGCTGACCGACGTCCTGTCCGACGAGCAGGTCGACCAGCTGCGAACCCGCACGGCGCTCGGGCGCCTCGGCGAGCCCGAGGACATCGCCGGCCCGGTCGCGTTCCTGGTCTCGCCCGCGGCACGGTTCGTCACCGGCACCCTCGTCAGCGTGGACGGCGGCCTGTCCCTGTGACCCCGCGTGAATTGCGAGAGCGGGTGGTCATCACCGGCATCGGTCTGGTCTCACCGCTCGGGATCGGGCGCGCCGACGCTTGGGCGGCGGCGCTGGCCGGACGCTCCGGGGCCGGACTGGTCACGCATTTCGACGCATCCGACCACGGGGCGCAGATCGCGTTCGAGGTCGAGGGGCTTCGACCCGCTGACCTACATCGACCGCCGCGCCGCGCGCCGGATGGATCGCTCCTCGCACTTGGCCGTCGCGGCGGCCGCGCTGGCGATCGAGGACGCGGGCCTGATGATCCCGCCCGACGCCGAGCGCTACGGCGCGGTGATCTCGACGGGCAACGGTGGGAATGCGACCTACGAGGACGCCCACCGCACGCTGCTCGAGCGCGGCTCGGACCGGATCTCGCCGGTGGCCCTGCCGATGATCATCTGCAACATGGCGGCCGGGCACGTGTCGATCGCCTATGGGCTCAAGGGCCCGTTGGCGTGCGTGCTCACGGCGTGTGCGAGCAGCCTGCACGCACTCGGCGAGGCTGCGGACATCATCCGGCGCGGCGCGGCGGACGTGATGCTTGCCGGCGGGTCGGAGGCCGCGATCACGCCATACGCGATGGCGGCACTCGACGCATCCCGGGCGATGTCGCATCGCAACGACGATCCGGTCGGCGCCAGCCGGCCCTTCGATGCCGAACGCGACGGCTTCGTGCTCGGCGAAGCCGGGGCGATCCTCGTGCTCGAGCGCATGGACCTCGCGCTGGAGCGGGGTGCGACGATCGTCGCCGAGCTCGCCGGCTACGGGGCGACCTCCGACGCCCACCACATCACCGAGCCACACCCCGACGGCTGCGAGCAGGCGCAGGCGATCCGCCGGGCGCTGGCCTCGGGCGACATCGATCCCGGCTCGGTCGACCACGTCAACGCGCATGCGACGTCCACCCTCGCCGGCGACGTCTCGGAGGTGCAGGGCATCATCACGGCGTTCGGCGCGCCGCATGCGGAACGCATCGCCGTCAGCGCGACCAAGTCCATGCACGGCCACTGCCTCGGCGCCACCGGCGCCCTCGAGGCGGCGCTGACCGCGCTCGCGGTGGCCGATCAGGCCGTGCCACCCACGATCAATCTCGACTATCTCGACCCGGCCTGCGTCGGCGTCGACCACGTGCGCACGGCGCGCAACCAGGTCATCCGCACGGCGCTCTGCTCCGGGTTCGGGTTCGGCGGGCACAACGCGGTGCTGGCGATCTGCAAGGTGGATGCATGAGCCCGCGACGGCGCGTGGTGGTCACGGGCGTCGGCGTCGTCTGCGCACTCGGGGTCGGCCGGCGAGGACGTCTGGCGCAACGCGATCGCCGGGACACCGGGCGGAGCGCCGATCAGCGGCATCGAGATCGGCGACGCGCCGATCCGCATGGCCTGCCAGGCACGCGACTTCGTCGTCGAGGACTTTGTCGAGCGACGGCTCGCGCGCCGCGCCGACCGCGCGACCCACTTCGCGCTCGCCGCCGGCCGACTCGCGCTCGCCGACGCCCGCCTGGCGATCTCCGACGACGGTCGCAACACCGGCTGCATCCTCGGCACGGGTACCGGCGGCAACCACGTTCGCGACGAGAACCACACGGTCATGCTCGAACGTGGCGTGGACCGGATCTCGCCGTTCGCCATCCCGTACAGCATGTGCAATCACCCGCCCGGCGGAAGTCGCGATGCAGTTGGGCCTACGCGGCCCGACCATGGCGATGGTTACGGCGTGCGCGGCGGGAGCCGACGCCATCGGGACGTCCACGGCGGTGATCCGGCGCGGGGACGCCGAGGCGATGCTCGCCGGCGGGACCGATGCCATGATCACCCGGCTGTGGATCGCCGGCTTCGACGCGATGCGGGTGCTCTCCCGCAACGAGGACGACCCCGCCGGCGCCGCGCGGCCCTTCGACGTCGCGCGTGACGGCTTCCTGATCGGCGAGGGCGCGGCGATCCTGGTGCTCGAGGAACTCGGGCACGCGACGGCTCGCGGAGCGACGATCATCTGCGAGATCGCGGGATATGGCGCCAGCGCGGACGCGCACCACATCACCGACCCCGATCCGACCGGCCAGAGCCAGGCGCGGGCCATGCGGGCCGCGATCGCCGACGCTGGCGTCGAGCCCGGGGACATCGGGTACGTCAACGCGCACGGCGGCGCCAGCCGACCCGGTGACCCGTCCGAAATCGCCGCGATGCGCCACGTCCTCGGCGATGCGCACGCGGCACGTACCGCCGTGTCGGCGACCAAGGCCATGCACGGGCACTGCATGGGCGCGACCGGCGCGCTCGAGGCGGCCCTCACCGCGCTGACGGTCTCCGAGGGTCGCATCCCGCCGACGATCAATTTGCGCGATCTCGATCCCGAGTGTGCGGGGGTCGACCACGTCGTCGACGCGGCGCGCGAGGCGTGCCTCGAGCGCGGCGCTGTCCACCAACAACGGGCTGGGCGGCCACAACGCCGCGTTGGTGTTCGTGCCGTGGGAGGGCCGATGAGCCGCAGTCCGGAACGCAAGCTGACCCCGCGCGCCGAGAAGTCGATCCGGCTGACGCTCGCCAGCGCCCTGAGTGCGATCCCCGGCCTGTTGGGCATCGCCACGGGCACGGTCTGGCTCGGCTATGTCGCCTTCGCCATCATCGTCGCCGCGATCCTGCTCGGCCCCGCCTCGGAGCGTCACTTCACCCGCTAGGCCTCCCCGGCGGCGACCTGCGGCACCGGCACCGGCCGCTCATCCGGGCCGATCGCCACGAACACGAAGCGTCCGGTCCCGCACAGGCGCCGCTCGCCGGTCAGCAGGACCTCGGCGACCATGGTGACCTCGATCGACATCGACGTCCGCCCAGTCGCGGTCACGACCGCCTGCACCTCGACGATCTCGCCGATGTGGACCGGGGCGACGTAGTCGACCTCGTCGACGCCAACGGTGACCACCGTCTGACGCGAATGGCGCGTCGCGGCGACGAACGCGGCCCGGTCCATCATGCTCAGTGCCACCCCGCCGAACAGCGTACCGCGATGGTTGAGCTGCTCGGGCAGCACGATGTCGGTCATGCGCGTCACCGCCGGCGCGGCAAGGGCGTCGGCGAACGGGTCGGCAGTGGCGGTCATGCCAGGTCCTTCGCGGTCGGTTGCGGCGCCCCATGGCGCCAGGGCGGCCCGAGCGCGTCGATGCGGGCGTAGGCGGGGCAGTCGGGGGCGTGCGCACCCGGCAGGTAGCCGAGCGACATCAGGAACTCCCTGGTGATCTCGGGCCCGGTGAACCGGAACGTCCGTCGGAACAGCCGCACCCATTCGTCTTGGGTCAGCGGGTGCTGGGCGTCCAGCCACGCGGCGACGCTGCCGTGGCTGGCGATCATCTCGCACATGACGCCCGCGTTCGTGATGATGGCCTCGATCTTGCGGCGGTTGCGGATGACCCGGGGGTCGGTCACCAGGCGTGCGCACCCCGACTCGCCGAGGGCGGCCACGTGCGCCGGCGCGAAGCCCCCGAAGGCCTCACGAATGCCGTCGCGCCGGCGCAAGACGATCTCCCACGAGAGCCCGGCCTGAAAGATCTCGAGCGCGAGCCGCTCGCACAGCACCTCGTCGTCGCGGCTCGGCACGCCGTACTCGAACTCGTGGTAGTCGTGGTGCACCGGATGCCCGGGCGCGATCGAGCAGTACGCGCTCATCGCCGGACGCCGGCCGGCCGCATTGTCACCTGTCGGCCCTCCCAGAGGTCGCGCAGGATACGCTAGGACACTATGGCGCAACGTCCTGATGCCCGCGCCGTCCTCGATCGCGCGCTCGAGCAGCGCGTGATCCTGCTCGACGGCGCGATGGGCACGATGATCCAGCGGCACTCGCTCGGGGAGGCCGATTTCCGCGGCGCGCGGTTTGACGGCCACGACACGCTGCTCAACGGCAACAATGACCTGCTCGCGCTGACGCGGCCGGACGTCATCACGGAGATCCACGAGCAGTTCCTCGCTGCCGGCGCCGACATCATTGAGACCAACACGTTCAGCTCGACGGCCATCGCCCAGGCGGACTACCGGCTGCAGGAGGCGGTCGGGGAGCTGAACCGCGGCGCGGCCGCGCTGGCGCGCCGGGCGGCCGACGCCTGGACCGAGCGCACCCCGGATCGACCGCGCTTCGTGGCGGGCGCCATCGGACCCGACCAACCGGACGTTGTCGATGTCGCCCGACGTCAACGATCCGGGGTTCCGCGCCGTCAGCTTCGACGAGGTGCGCGACGCCTACGCCGAGCAGGTCCGGGGCCTGATCGACGGCGGCGTCGATCTGCTGCTGGTCGAGACGATCTTCGACACCCTGAACGCCAAGGCCGCACTCGCGGCGATCGCCGACGTCGCCGAGGAGCGCGGCTCCGCGCTGCCGGTGATGATCTCGGTCACGATCACCGATGCCTCGGGGCGCACGCTGTCCGGCCAGACCGTCGAGGCATTCTGGACGAGCATCGCCCACGCCCGACCGTGGTCGGTCGGGGTCAACTGCGCCTTGGGCGCCGCGGCGATGCGGCCCCACGTCGAGGCGCTCGCGCGGATCAGCGACTGCTGGATCAGCTGCTACCCGAACGCGGGCTTGCCCAATGCCTTCGGCGAGTATGACGAGCTGCCCGAGGACACCGCGCGGGTGCTGCGCGAGATGGTCGCGGACGGCCTGGTCAACATCGTCGGCGGCTGCTGTGGGACGACCCCCGATCACATCGCGGCGATCGGGCGCGCGGTCGCCGGCAGCGCCCCCCGGCCGCGAGCACGAACCGCAGCATCCGGGATGACCCACCTGGCCGGGCTCGAGGCCTTCGCGTTCGGACCGGGGAGCACGTTCACGGTGGTCGGCGAGCGCACCAACGTGACCGGGTCGCGCCGCTTCGCGACCCTGATCACCCGCGGGGATTTCACCACGGCTCTCGAGGTCGCGGTGGATCAGGTTCGCAACGGCGCCAACCTGATCGACGTCAACATGGACGAGGGCATGCTCGACTCGCCCGCGGCCATGACGACGTTCTTGCACCTGATCGCCGCCGAGCCGGAGATCGCCCGCGTGCCGATCATGATCGACTCGTCCCGCTGGGACGTGATCGAGGCCGGCCTCAAGTGCTGCCAGGGCAAGTGCGTCGTGAACTCGATCAGCCTCAAGGAGGGCGAGGCGGAGTTCCTGCGGCTGGCCCGGCGCGCCCGGCGCTACGGCGCGGCGCTCGTGGTGATGGCCTTCGACGAGGACGGCCAGGCCGGGACCCTCGCGCGCCGGGTGGCGGTCTGCACGCGCGCCTTCCGGCTGTTGACCGGCCAGGTTGGTGCGCCGCCCGAGGACATCATCTTCGACCCCAACATCTTCGCCATCGGGACGGGCATCGAGGAGCACGCGCGCTACGCGATCGACTTCCTCGAGGCGATCCGCCAGATCAAGGCCGCCTGCCCGGGCGTCAAGATCTCCGGCGGGGTCTCGAACTTGAGCTTCAGCTTCCGCGGCAACGACGTCGTCCGCGAGGCCATGCACACGGCGTTCCTGTACCACGCCATCGCCGCCGGCATGGACATGGGCATCGTCAACGCGGGCCAGCTCGGGGTCTACGACAAGCTGGACCCGCAGCTGCGTGAGCTCGCCGAGGACGTGATCTTCGATCGACGCATCGATGCCACCGAGCGCCTGCTGGCCTTCGCCCAGACGATCAGCGGCGAGAGCGCCCGGCGCGGCCCCGACCTCGCCTGGCGCGAGCAGCCCGTGGAGGGGCGCCTCGAGTACGCGCTGGTCAACGGCATCGTCGATTTCATCGAGCACGACACCGAGGAGGCACGCCTCGCCTACGGGCGCCCCATCGCGGTCATCGAAGGGCCGTTGATGGCGGGCATGGGCACGGTCGGTGACCTGTTCGGCGCGGGCAAGATGTTCCTCCCGCAGGTGGTCAAGAGCGCCAGGGTAATGAAGCGGGCCGTCGCCCATCTCGAGCCGTTTATGGAGGCCGAGCGGGCCGCCGTGGGCGGCGTCGCCAACAACGGGCGCGTCGTGATGGCGACGGTCAAGGGCGACGTCCACGACATCGGCAAGAACATCGTGGGCGTCGTGCTCGGCTGCAACAACTACGACGTCATCGACCTCGGCGTCATGGTCCCGGCACAGACGATCATCGAGACGGCCGTCGCCGAGGGTGCGGACATGATCGGCCTGTCGGGGCTTATCACGCCGTCGCTCGAGGAGATGGCGGGCGTTGCGGCGGAACTCGATCGGCGGGGGCTCGAACTGCCGCTGTTGATCGGCGGCGCGACGACCTCCAAGCAACACACCGCGGTCAAGATCGCCCCGCGCTACGACGGACCCGTCGTGCACGTCCTCGACGCCTCGCGGGCGGTCGGGGTCGTCTCGGCGCTGCTCGACACGGATCGGCGTGACGGCTTCCTGGCCGACGTCCGGGCGGACCAGGAGCGCCTGCGCGAGGTCCATGCGGGCCGTGCCGCGCGCACGCTGCTGCCGCTCGCGACCGCCCGCGCCCGGCGCCCCGCCGTTGCGTGGAGCCCGCCACCCGCCGCGCCGGCGTTCACCGGGTTGCGTCATCTCGAGATCCCGCTCGGCGAGCTCGTGCCGTACATCGACTGGACGTTCTTCTTCCACGCCTGGGAGCTGCGCGGGCGCTTCCCGGCCATCCTCGAGCACCCCGACTTCGGCGCCGCCGCCCGGGAGCTCTACGAACACGCCACAGCCCTGCTCGAGGGCCTTGTCGGTGAGGGACGTCTGCGCGCGCGCGGCGCCTACGGGTTCTGGCCGGCCGCCGCCGAGGGCGACGACATCGTCCTGTTCACCGATCGCCGGCGTACCGCGACGCTGGCCCGGTTCCCGATGCTGCGCCAGCAGCGCGACTGGGGCGACGAGCGGCCGATGCACTGTCTGGCCGACTTCGTGGCACCCGCCGACGCCGGCGTCGATGACTGGATCGGTGCGTTCGCGGTGACCGCCGGACTCGGCGCCGACGAGATCGCAGCCGAGTACGCCGCGGCCCATGACGACTACTCGTCGATTATGGTCAAGGCGATCGCCGACCGACTTGCCGAGGCCTGCGCCGAATTGCTGCATGCCCGCGCCCGCCACGAGTGGGGCTACGAGTCCCCGGGCGAACTCTCCAGCCAGGACCTGCTCGCCGAGCGCTACCGCGGCATCCGCCCGGCCTTCGGCTACCCAGCCTGCCCAGACCACACCCCCAAGCGCGAACTATTCCGGATCCTCGACGCCGAGGCGATCGGCATGTCGCTCACCGACTCCCTGGCGATGCTGCCGGCGGCGTCGGTCAGTGGCATCTTTCTCTCCCACCCGGCGGCGCGCTACTTCGCCGTGGGCCCGGTCGGCGCCGACCAGGTCGCCGACTACGCCGCGCGCCAGGGACGAGAGCTCGACGAGGTTGAGCGCGCGCTGGCGCCCAACCTCGGCTATGACCCGTCGCGCCCGGCGGCCGCGGAACCGGCCGGCACCTAGTCGGTCGTGAACTGCTCCTTGGCGAACACGAGCCGCGCGCGATAGGCGCACTCGTACAGCGCCCGGAGCTTCCGCTCGGCGCGTGCGACCGACAGCAGCTCGAGCCCGGGGCTGGCGACGACCCACAACCCGGACGGGGGCACGTCGCGCGCCGCCTCGACGATCACCCGGGCGGCCACGTTGGGATCCTCGACCTCGGGATCGGTCCCGTCGACGACGACGACCATCGCCTCGTCCGGTCCGAAGCGGTAGACGCCGGCGGGCGCCGGGCCGGCCGTTTCGATGATGCGCGCCCCGGCGGCGGCGAGCGCCTGCGGGTCGGCGGGATCGGTGGCCTTGACGGTGCGGTATGGGGCGGCCGCAACGGCGGCTGCGTACGTCGCGGGCGTGTCGTGGAGCGCGCCGGACGCGACGACATCGACGCCGATCGCCACCAGCCTCGGCGACCAGTCGGGCGGCCCGGGCAACCCGCCGAGGGCGATGGTCGCAAGCGCCGGGAGCTGGACGTGGAGGCGTTCGAGTTCGTGGCGCCGCATCGGCAGGCATGCTGCCAGATCCGGGGCGCCTGCGCGTCCCGACGGGCCGGCGCGGGCGGTGCGCGCGGACCCCCGGGGCGTACCGGATACCGAACGGGGCCAAGTCCGGCCGAAATCGACGGCTGCGAGCGGTATCCTCACGCCCTACCGGTTGCGGGCCGATTCCGTAATCAGGCAAACTGTCGTGTTCTGACACCTATCACGGAGGGCACATGGCAACTGAGGTCGGTGAACGCGCAGTCGCGTTGCTCGAGGCGAATGGTCTGGCCCCAACGGGAACGGTGTTCTGGGACCTGTCGACTGAGGTCCTGTACGAACACGCGATCACGAACGGGTCGGCCCGTCTGGCGCATGGCGGTGCGCTCGCCGTGACCACCGGTGTGCACACCGGCCGGGCGCCCAAGGACAAGTTCATTGTCAAGGAGCCCGGGAGCGAGGCCCGCGTGGGATGGGGGGCGATCAACCAGTCCATCGACCCGGAGCCCGCCGCCAAACTCGGCGCGGACCTGCGCGCGCATCTCAACGCCGCGGCGCGGCTGTACGTGCTCAACGCCCGTGTGGGATCGGACCCGACGCACGGCATCATCCTCCGGCTGGTGACCGAGAGCGCCTGGCACGCCCTGTTCACCAAGAGCCTGTTCATCGACCTCACCGACGAGGAGCGCGCCAGCCTCTCGACGCCGGACGGGATCATTCTCCACGCGCCGAGCTTCAACGCCGACCCGGCCGTCCACAAGACGCGCCAGGGCAACTTCGTGGTGATGAACCTCTCCGAAAGCGAGATCCTGATCGGCGGCACGCAGTACGCCGGCGAGATCAAGAAGTCGGCGTTCACGCTGATGAACGACCGCCTGCCGTTGGAGGGCGTCCTGCCGATGCACTGCTCGGCCAACGTCGGCGCCAAGGGCGACGTCGCGGTGTTCTTCGGCCTGTCGGGGACCGGCAAGACGACGCTCTCGACCGACGCGACCCGCCCGCTGATCGGCGACGACGAGCACGGCTGGTCGGACGAAGGCGTCTTCAACTTCGAAGGCGGCTGCTACGCGAAGGTGATCGGGCTGTCGGCCGAGGCCGAGCCGGAGATCTACGCGACCACGCGCATGTTCGGCACCGTGCTCGAGAACGTCGTCCTGGACCCGGACACCCGGATCATCGACCTCGACGACGACTCACTGACCGAGAACACCCGCGGCGCCTACCCGCTGGAGTCCGTGCCGAACGCGGTGCCCGAGAAGCGCGCCGGCCAGCCGACGAACATCGTCATGCTGACCTGTGACGCGTTCGGCGTGCTGCCGCCGATCGCCAAACTGTCGCCCACGCAGGCGATGCAGATGTTCCTGGCCGGCTACACCGCCAAGGTCGCCGGCACCGAGATCGGCGTCACCGAGCCGCAGGCCACCTTCAGCTCGTGCTTCGGTGCCCCCTTCCTGCCGCAACCGCCGAAGGTCTACGCCGCGCTGCTCAAGGACCGCATCGAGCGGTACGGGGTCAACGTCTGGCTGATCAACACCGGCTGGACCGGTGGGGGCGCCGGCGTTGGCAGCCGCATGCCGATTAAGGTCAGCCGCGCCGTCGTGCGCGGCGCGGTGTCAGGCGAGCTTGCCGGCGCCGAGACCCGCACCGACCCGATCTTCGGATTCGAGGTGCCGGTCACCGTCGAGGGCGTCGATCCGTCGCTGCTGGACCCCAAGAGCACCTGGCCGGACCCGGCCGCCTACGACGAAACGGCCACGCAGCTCGCCGCCGACATCGTGTCCCACGCCGAGACGGCCGGCAAGTAGTACCCGTACCGATCGGCCGGGGTCCGCGCACGCGCTCCCCGGCCGATCAGCCGTTCAATCTGCCGGAGGCGGGCCCACGGGGTCCGGTGGCTCCGCCCAGCGCGGCACGCGGTGCTCCCGGAACGCCGCCAGCCCCTCGGTGAACTGCTCGGAGGCGTACGCCTCTAGGCGGATCCGCTCGATCGTCGCGGCATCCTGCCGTGCCGGCGCGCCGGCCAGCAGGCTGATCGCCGCCCGGGTGCCCGCGACGGCGGTTGGCGCCGCCTGCACGATGTCGGAGACGGTCTCGCCGATCGCCGCGGCAAGGTCGGCGGCGGGGACGACGCGATCCACAAGGCCGATCTGCTGCGCCCGCGCGGCCGCGACGGGCCGTCCGGTCAGAAACAGTTCGCGGGTCCGCGCCGGCCCCATGATCGCCAGGAAGCGCGCGAGCCCCTCCGGCGAGTAGACGACGCCGAGGCGGGCGGCCGGCATCCCGAGCGTGGCGCTGTCGGCCGCGATCCGCCAGTCGCAGGCGACCGCGAGCTCCAGCGCACCGCCGAACGCGGCCCCGTTGACGGCGGCGACGACCGGACACGGGCAGACGGCGATGGCAGCCGTCGCGGCGCGCAGCAGCTCCTCGCCCCGGACAAGACGTTCGGCGAGCACCGGACCCTCGAGGTCCGCCAGATCGAGCCCGGCCGAGAAGTGGCGCTCACCCGACCCCGTGAGCACGATCACGCGCAGTTCGGGACGCGGCCGCTGCGTGTGCCGGACGATCGCGGCGAGCATCTCGTCGGTGACCGCGTTGGCGCGCTCCGGATTGTGGATCCGGATGACGATCGCCCGGGCATCCTCCTCGACGAGGAGCCCGGGCACGGAAGGGATCTGGGGTGGCATCAGTCCTCGTGACGGGGCGCGTGTGACCTCGTCATCGTCACGACCAGGTGGCACCAGCCTACAGGCGCCCCCGCGCGGCGAACCGGCCCCGGTGCGCGGTGCCCTGCCGGGGCGACATTCGGCGCCGGCGCCGTCGGGTCCCGACGTGAGGCGGCGCCGATCAGCCGCCGAGCGACGCGTCGGTGAGCACCCGCTCGACGACGTCGTCAAGCGAAAGCCCCGCCGCCAGCGCCGCCCTGGGCAACAGGCTCGTGTCGGTCATCCCCGGGATCGGGTTGATCTCGAGCACCCAGATGCGCTCGTCGTCGTCGATGAGCATGTCGACCCGACCAAAGCCACGGCAGCCCATCGCCGCGTAGCAGGCCAGCGCCGTGCGCGCGACCTCGCCGGCCAGCTCCGAGCCGAGGTCGGCCGGCGCGACGAGCTCGGTCATCCCGGGCGTGTACCGTGCCTCGAAATCGTAGAACTCCCCACTGAGCATGGCCTCGACGGCCGGCAGGGCCTCGGGCTCCTCGGTGCCGAGCACCGAGACCGCGATCTCCCGGCCGCGCACGAACCGCTCGATCAGCACGTGATCGTCGAAACTGAGGGCCGTCATCAGCGCGCGCGGGACGTCGTTCGGTTCGCGCGCGACCGAGATGCCGAGCGCAGATCCCTGCTTGGCGGGCTTGACGACCAGCGGCAGCCCGAGCCGTGCCTCGATCTCCATCAGGGCATCGGCCGCGCCGAGTTCCCTGAACGCACTCTCGCCGAAGGCGAACGCCGGCGGTGTCGCAATCCCGGCGTTGGCGAACACCGCCTTGGCGATCACCTTGTCCATCGCCCGCGCGCACGCCTGCACGCCCGAGCCGGTGTAGGGGATGTCGAGGATCTCCAGGAGCTCCTGGACAGTGCCGTCTTCGCCGCCCTTGCCGTGCATGGCCACGAACACCACATCGGGGCGCTCGGCACGCAAGGTGCGGACCAGGCTCGGGCCCGCATCGACGGGGATCACCTCGTGCCCGAGACGCCGTAGGGCGGCCTCGACGTTGGCACCGGAGCGCAGGCTGACCTCCCGCTCCATCGAGCGGCCGCCCTTGAGGACCGCAACGCGCCGTTGGCCGCTCACCGGCCCCCGCCGAGCGCCCGCTGCAGGTCGATCATCGCCTCGATTGCCGCGCCGATCCGCGCAACGCCCTCGGCAAGGACGTCCTCGCGTGCTCCCGAGAAGTTCAAGCGCATGCTGTTGCGTCCCTGCCCATCGAGGAAGGCCGCTTCGCCGGGCACGAATGCGACCTGGTGGCGCTCGATGGCACGCGCGAGGAGCTCGCCGGTGTGGATGTACTCCGGCAGCGTGGCCCACACGAACAATCCGCCCTCGGGTCGCGTCCAGGTCGCCTCCTGCGGGAAGTGCTGGTCGAGCGCCGCGAGCATCGCATCCCGCCGGCTGCGGTAGATCCCGTTCAGCCGTGCGACGTGATCACGCCAGTCGACCCGGCGCAGGTACTCAACGATGAACCGCTGGCTCATGGTCGAACTGCACAGGTCGACGGCCTGCTTGCCGAGGTTCATCTTGCGCAGGATCGGCGCGGGCGCAGCGACCCACCCGATCCGCATGCCCGGCGCGAGGATCTTGGAGAACGTCGACAAATAGATCACTCCGCCCGCGCCGCCGTCGAGCTCCCACAGACTCGGCAGGGACTCGCCCTCGTAGCGCACCGGCCCGTACGGGTTGTCCTCGACGATCAGCACGTCGCGATCGGCGGCGAGCGCGACCAGGCGCTCACGCCGGTGGCGGGCCATGGTCACGCCGCCGGGGTTGTGGAAGTTCGGGATCGTGTAGATCAGCTTCGGCTTCTGCCCCTGGGCCGCCAGGCGATCCAGCTGCTCCTCGAGCAGGTCGATCGACATCCCGTGGGCGTCGAGCGGGATGTGGATCACCCGCGCCTGGTAGGTCGTCAGCGTCGGCACGGCCCCGGGGTAGGTGGGGCCTTCGGCGATCACGATGTCGCCGGGATCGATGAAGGTCCGCAGCGCGAGCGCGATCGCCTGCTGTCCGCCCGCCGTGACCAGGACGCCGTCCGGCTGGGCGGGCATGCGGTCCTCGGCCATGAGCCGGCAGATCGCCTGGCG
The DNA here is from genome assembly GCA_963773325.1 of uncultured Thermoleophilia bacterium. Lineage (GTDB taxonomy): Bacteria > Actinomycetota > Thermoleophilia > Miltoncostaeales > Miltoncostaeaceae > CAITWD01. Next base: position 1,222,463 of record CAVZAI010000002.1, read on the forward strand.
CAGCTCGAGCAGCCCCTCGGTCGGCCCGTACTGCAGCGAGGATGCCCGGTGGTCGTTGGCGACCGCGCGCCAGACCTCGTCGTAGACCTCGGCCGGGAAGGAGTCGGTGTCCGGGAAGCCGCCGGCCAGCGAGATAATCTCGGGCCGCTCGGAGAGCGACATGAGATCGCGCATCGCGGACGACTTGATCCCCATCGCGCGCGCAGCGAAACGCTCCTCGAAGCGCGACGGGTCCCGCGGGACGGTGCGATCGGCCGTGGATGCTCCCTTGATGTCGTTCATCGCGGCCCCATAGGCGTCCTACAACCGTACGCGGTGCAGGGAAGGTCTGCCCGGCGGCCTGGTCGCATGCCTGCAGTGAGTGCCTGATAAGTTTGCATGACCATGGTCAGCGGCCAAGCCCCGGAGACTCTTGCGCAACCGACGAGTCCCCGCCCGTATGCGCTGAGGATCTCACGTATCCGCCACGCCGATCGCTCGGCGTGGATCCAACTCCTGAAGTTCTGCATCGTCGGAGCCTCGGGCTACGTCGTCAACCTCGTCGTCTACTACGCGCTGATCCACGGGGCCGGCGCGCAGTATCTGGTCGCATCCGTCGTCGCGTTCCTGGTCGCCTGGTTGAACAACTTCGTCCTCAACCGCCAATGGACCTTCCCTAAAGTCGGCACGTCACCGGTCAGACAGGCAGTCAAGTACCTGATCGTGAGCGTTCTCGGCCTGGCTGTGAACCTCGGGATCCTCTGGGCGCTCGTGCACGCCGGGACCGACACGTTGCTGGCGCAGGCGATCGCGATCGCCGCCGTGACGCCACTGACGTTCGTGTTGACCCGGAGTTGGGCGTTCCGCTAGGCACAGGCGGGTGGGGCCGACCGGCCGCAATTGCCGTGCTGGTGATGGTGGGGCTGCTCGTGGCGTGCGGGACGGCCGTTGGCGCCGTGCGCGCCAGCCAATCGCCGACGACCGCGACGATCGCGACAACCCCACGCGGGACCCCGGGCCACGCACACGAGCTGCCCACACTCTCCACCCACACCGTGCTCGAACTCGCCGGCCGCTCGCGGGCCGTCAAGGACTGGATCGCCAGCCACCCCGTCTCCCGCACGACGCCCCAGTACGACCCCACCAGCCACCAGTGGACGGTCTACTACGTGTCGCGCAACAAGCACGGCCTCGACACAACGCAGGCCGAAGTGCTGATCGACGACAACACCGCCGAAATCCAGGAGACCCGCACCGGACCGCAGGTCGCCTGGATGATGGCGCGTGGCTATTGGGGGGCCTTCGGCCGGCACATCAATGACCCCTGGATCTGGTCGGGACTGTGCGCGCTGTTCTTCATCCCGCTCGTGGAGATCCGACGCATCCTCAGTTGGCGCACGCTCGATCTGCTGGTGCTGCTGAGCTTCTCGCTGTCGCTGATCTGGTTCAACGCCGGCGAGGTGCTCACCTCGGTGCCACTGGTCTACCCGCCGCTGGCCTACCTGGCGGTGCGCATGGCGCTGATCGGCACCCGCCGGGTGCGCGCGCAGCATGCAGGCGGACCCGGCGGGTCGGCGCCCGCTCGGGACGCGTCGCACGCCCCGTCGTTTCGCGGCTGGGCGCCCACGTGGCTGCTCATCGGGGTGCTGATGCTCTCGCTCGGCTTGCGCTACTCGCTGAACGCGTTCGATTCCAACGTGATCGACGTCGGCTACGCGGGGGTCATCGGCGCGCACCAGATCGTCCATGGGGTGATCCCGTACGGCACGTTCCCGGCGGCCTGCGGGCACTGCGATACCTACGGCCCCCTGACGTACATGGCCGTCGTGCCCTTCCAGGTGATCGCGCCCTGGCACGGCACCTGGGATTCCCTGCCGGCGGCCCACGCCGCCGCCACGGCGTTCGACGTGCTCTGCGTGGTCGGGCTGCTGACCCTCGGGTGGCGACTGGGCGGGTTCCGGCTCGGCGTGGCGCTGGCGACCGCGTGGGCGGCGTTCCCGTTCACCGCCTACGCCCTCGAGAGCAATACCAACGATGCCCTGGTCGCGGCCATGCTCATCTGGGGCCTAGTCGTCGCCGCGCGTCCGCTCGGCCGCGGACTGCTGCTCGGCCTTGCGATCGCCGCGAAGTTGTCGCCCGCGATCCTGATCCCGCTGTGGTGGCGCCATCCATACCCGCGCGGGCAACGGCGTCACGGGTGGCTCTGGTTCGCCGCCGGGCTCGCGCTTGCGATACTGCTGACCGGCTGGGTGATCCTGCTTGGTGGACCCACCGGCATTCACACCTTCTGGACACGCACGGTCGGTTATCAACTTGGACGCCAAACACCGTTCTCGATCTGGGGGCAATACCCGGGCCTGCGCCCCGTGCAGCTCGCGCTCATCGCGATCGTCGCGGTCGCGGCGCTGGCCCTGGTGCGCTGGCCGCGCGAACGCGATCTCCTGACCCTGACCGCCCTCTCGGGCACGCTCATGATCGGCCTGCAACTGACCCTCAACTACTGGTTCTACTTGTACATCCCCTGGTTTCTGCCGTTCGTGCTGGTCGCCACCGTACCGCACTGGCCCAGACCGCTGCCGATCGCCCCGTCACCCGCGAGCGACGCGGGTGACGGGGTCGTGATGGCCGAAGCGGCCGCCGGATGACCCGCCGCGACCTCGCACTCCCGGGCGGTCTCGTCGCGCTGGCGGCCCTCGCGTGGGCGTGGCCGCTCCAGCACGTCGCGCTCTGGACGGCGCGCGACGCCCTGGGCGACGTGGGTGTCTACCTGCGCTACGCACGCTGGATGTCCCATGGACTCGTGCCCTATCGCGACTTTCAGGTCGAGTATCCGCCGGGTGCGACGTTCATCTTCTGGCTTGTCTGGCAGTTGCCCGGCCAGTACCGCAGTGCGCTGAGTGCCCTGATGCTGGTGTGCCTGTGCGTGTGCCTGCTCGGCGTCGTGGCGACCGCGCGGGCCCTCGGACTCACGCCGGCCCGCCAGGCGATCGCCGGCGGGATCGTCGCGCTCTCGCCGCTGCTGCTCGGGCCGATCGTCGTCGAGCGCTTCGACATGGTCGTGGCCGCGGTGACCGCCTGGCTGGTCTACGCCGCGATCACCGAGCGCTGGAAGCTGATGTGGGGGCTGCTCGCGGCCGGGGTGCTCATCAAGCTCATCCCGATTGCGCTCCTACCGCTCCTGGTCATCTGGCAGGCCCACCGCCGGGGCTGGACCCCGGCGATTCGCGGGGCGCTCGTGTCGATCGGGGTGGTGGTCCTCGCCGCCGTGCCGGTCCTGATCATCTCGCCGACGGGTACCTGGTACTTCATCGACTACAACTTCCGCCGGCCGCCGCAACTGGAATCGCTGACCTCCAACCTGTTCCTGCTGCTGTCCAAGTACGGCCACTACCGCTTCCGGGTCGTCGAGACGTTCCACAGCAACGGCGTCGAGGGCACGCCGCCGTCCGTGGTGGCGACGATCTCCATGCTCGCGCTGGTAGTGATCGTGATCGCCTGCGCGTGGTGGTCCTGGAGGCTGCTCGGCAACAGCACGGCCCCGGCGGACCGCGGGATCCTCGTCGCCGGGGCGGCGGCGACCGTCGTCGCCCTGACCGTGTTCGGCAAGGTGCTCTCCCCGCAGTACATGATGTGGCTGCTCCCGGTGACCCTGGTCCTGCAGGGACGCTGGGGGCGCGCCGCCATCCCGCTGACGGTCGCGGCCCTGCTCGTCACACTCGCCTACTTCCCGACCCATTTCGCCGAGATCTCGAAGGTGCAGCTCTACGTGATCTGCCTACTCACGCTGCGAAACCTGCTCCTCGTGGCCTTGCTGGTCGTCTGCTGGCCGCGGGCGTCGTCCGCACGGGCGGCGGCTGCCGCCGACACCGACCGGACGGCCGCCGCAACCCCCGAACCGGTGGCCTGAGTGCGCGCGCCGTCGACCGACCCGTTGCGCACCGCCAGCGTTGCCGCCGGGGTCGCCCAATGACCGGCGCGCGCCGCTACGCGCTGCCCGCCAGCCTGGTCGGGCTGGCGATCATCGTGTGGACGATCCCGCTGCAGCGCGTCGGCATCTGGACCCATCACCAGATCAACCCCGACGTGAACCTGTACTTGGACTATGCCCGCGCCATGGCCCACGGCGCAGTGCCGTACCGCGACATCCATATCGAGTACCCACCGGGTGCGACCGGCATCTTCTATCTGACCTGGTGGCTGCCCGGCAGCTACGTCAACACGTTCAGCGGCCTCATGCTCGTCTGCCTGTGCATGTGCCTGGTCGGCGTCGTCGCCACCGCCCGGGCGCTCGGGTACTCGCCGGCCCGCCAGGCGGTCGCCGGGGGGGTTATCGCGATCTCGCCGCTGCTGCTCGGCTCGCTCATCCAGGCGCGCTTCGACCTGGCCGTTGCGGCGGTGATCGCCTGGATGATGTTCGCCGCCGTGACCGAGCGCTGGAAGCTGATGTGGGCGCTGCTCGCCATTGGAGTCGTCATCAAGCTCGTGCCGATCGCGCTGCTGCCGCTGCTGGTGATCTGGCAGGCCCATCGCGTCGGCCTTCGGCCGGCCGTCCGGGGGGCAGTCGCGGCGACCGCGATCGCCGCGCTGGTCTTCGTGCCGTTCGCGATCATCACGCCGTCGGGGACCTGGTACTTCATGGCCTACAACCTGCGCCGGCCGCCGCAGATCGAATCAATGGCCGCGAGCGTGTTTCTGGCCATGCATACGGCCGCGGGCACCTACGTGCACGTCGTCCACAATTACGGCAGCCTAGGGCTCGGCGGCCGCGGTCCCGCCGCGCTCGGGGTCGCGCTCGCGATCGTGCTGGCCGTGCTCGTGGTCGCCTGCGCGGTCTGGTGCGCGCGCCTGTTGGCGCGGTCCCATCCGAGTCGTGACGTCGAGATCCTGATCGCCGGCGCGGCCGCCACGATGGTCGCCCTGACGGTGACGGGCAAGGTGCTCTCGCCGCAGTACATGATCTGGCTGCTGCCCGTCGCGGTGTTGGTCCCCGGACGCTACGGGCGCGCGGCACTCGCGACGATGGTGGCCGCGATGTTGCTCACCCAGGCCTTCTTCCCCCTCAACTACTGGGATCTCATTGATTTGCACCCCTACGAGATCGCGCTGCTGGCGGTGCGGAACCTGACGCTGGTCGGTCTGTTGGTGCTGTGCTGGCCCCGCGCCTCGCTCGGATCCCTCCCGATCGCCGGACGGGTCATCGGCGGCGGCCCGCACGCGGCACAGGTCAACGGGCCGCCAACCGCGGTGCCCGCCCGACACATCGTCGACTGATTCGCGCAAAATCCGCCGCCGCACCCAGATCTCCGCCCGGGCTGGGCTATGGTCAAGTTGGCATTTGTGAACCGCACAACTCGGGAGGCATCTGGATGGCGACACAGGTTCGAGGCGGGATTGATGCGATCGTTGAGCTGCTCGGTGAGGACGCGCCGCGGCTGCTGGACCATCGCTGCACCACCATCCCCGCCAGCCGCCTGACGACTCCCGGGCCCGATTTCGTCGACCGCGTCCTGGTCGACTCCGATCGCTCCATCCCGGTGCTGCGGTCGATCCAAACGCTGTTCGGGACGGGTCGCCTCGGCCGCACCGGCTATGTGTCGATCCTCCCGGTCGATCAGGGGATCGAGCACTCCGGCGGTGCCTCGTTCGCCAAGAACCCCGACTACTTCGATCCGCTCAGGATCGTCGAGCTGGCGATCGAGGGCGGCTGCAATGCCGTGGCGACGACGCTCGGCGCCCTCGGGATGGCCGCGCGCAAATACGCCCATCGGATCCCATTCCTACTCAAGCTCAACCACAACGAGTTCCTGTCGTACCCCAACAGCTACGACCAGATCATCTTCGCCTCGGTCAAGCAGGCACGTGAGATGGGCTGTGTGGCCGTCGGCGCGACGATCTACTTCGGCTCGAACGAAAGCAAGCGGCAGATCCAGGAGGTCTCCGCCGCGTTCGCCGCCGCGCACGAGCATGGCATGGCCACCGTCCTGTGGTGCTATCTGCGCAACTCCGCCTTCAACACGACCAAATCCGGCGGCCCCGACTTTCACGTCGCCACGGACCTCACCGGCCAGGCCAACCACATCGGCGTCACGATCGAGGCCGACATCATCAAGCAGAAGCTGCCCGAGACGGCCGCGCCCGGGTTCGTCGAGCTGAACTTCGGCAAGTCCGACCCCCGCATGTACAGCGAGCTCATGTCCGACCACCCGATCGACATGACCAGGTACCAGGTCGCAAACTGCTACATGGGCCGCATCCCGCTGATCAACTCAGGTGGGGCGTCCGGCGACAACGACCTGCACGACGCGGTCGCGACCGCGGTCATCAACAAGCGCGCCGGCGGGTCGGGCCTGATCTCCGGACGCAAGGCATTCCAGAAGCCCATGGCCGACGGGGTGGCGCTGCTCAACGCGATCCAGGACGTGTACCTCTGCCCGGAGATCGACCTGGCCTGAGCGCCGCGATCGGCCGCGCCGCACCCGGGGATCGTGCGCGCCCCGACGGAACCTGATGGGATCCGGTCGGCGCGGTCCTGCCCCGAGGGCTCGGCCCGGCATCGACTACGCTCAGATCGGCGCTCGCAACGGCGCCGTCCCGGGCCGCCGCGTACCTCAAGTGTCCGGACACCGCATGCCCCAGATTCCACCCGGTCGCCCGCAGCGCCGCGATGACCACGCCGACTCGCCACGGCGCCGGCTCGTGTGCACGGCGGGCTCGGGGCTCGTGGCTGCCGGCCTGGCCGGACTGGTGCTCGCCGCGACCGGCGCCGCAACCGCCCCGGTCGGATCGGTGGCGATCACGTCGCGCGGGCACGGCGGTCCACCGCGGGCAGTTCGTGCCCCTATCGGCAACCGACCCGATGGGCTGGTTCTGCCGGGTCCGGGCAAGCGATGGCCGGCACTCGAGCGCGATCACCGGCGTCGTCGCGACGCCGAACGGCCTGCTGCGCTCGGGATGGCTCGTCCCGCGCGCGACCCGGGTCCGCCACTGGACCGTGACGGTCACCTGCGGGCCATCACCCAACACCTTCGCGCCCGGGCAGGTTCGCGTGGCCGCCCAGCGGCGCGTCGTGCTCGCCCCGGTCCCGGCCTCGGAGGTAACACCGGACATCGTCGACATCACCGCGCCCTTGGGGTATCAGTCTGGCAGCTACGCGGCGGGCACCGGCATCGTGATCGCCGCCTCCGGCCTCGTGCTGACCAACAACCATGTGGTCGCCGGCAGCACGGGCATCGCCGCCATCGACCTCGGGAACCGCCACCACTACCGGGCCCGGCTCGTCGGCATCGCGATCTCCGCCGACCTCGCGGTCCTGCAGTTGGAGGGCGCACACGGGCTGCGGCGTGCGCCGTTCGGCAACTCGGCGTTTGCCGTACGCGGCAGCGGCGTCAGCGCGGTCGGCAACGTCGGGGGGCGCGGCGGGGCGCCGACGATCACCACCGGGATCATCACCGCCATCAACCGCTCGATCGTCGCGACCGGCGGCGTCGCCAACACGGTCGAGCACCTCACCGGACTGCTCCAGACCAACGTCCTCCTGCGGCCCGGTGACTCCGGCGGTCCGCTGGTCGACACGGCCGGTTCGGTCGTCGGTATCGACACCGCCAGGGCGGGTGACGGGACGTCGAATCCGACGGGCTTCGCCATCCCGTTCACTCCCGCGCTGGCGACCGCCCAAGCGATCCTCGCCGGGGTGCCGCGCCCGGGGCTCGCGCTCGGATCGGACGCATATACGGGATTCCTCGGTGTCCAAGTTGTCGGCGGCACGCCGCGCGGCGCCCGGATCGTGCAGGTCGAACACGGGTCGCCCGCCGATCATGCCGGGCTGCACGCCGGCGAGACGATCACGGCGCTCAACATCAACCCGACCGCCTCTCCCGCGATCCCGACACGCCCGATCGCGACCACCGGGCAGCTGACCGCCCTGCTCGCTCACCTGCACCCGGGCGTCGAGGTCGCCGTCACGGTCACCGGCCCGAACGTGCCCACCACGCCCGTCGTGGTCACCTTGGGCGTCGGCACCGCGCGCTAACCCCCGCCGCGCCCTGCGGGGTTTGGTCGGAAGGCGACCGTCCGTCCGGCGGCCGGTTAGATTCTCGGCATGGACACCGCACCACCGGACGACGACCTTGTGATCGGCGTCGCCGGGCTCCGGCCGCATCGACGGACTCGAATCCCTCTGGCTGGCCCTGCACCGCCACCATCGAGCGGTCGCCGCCGTGCCGGTGCAGCCCGACGACCGGCTCTCGTGGGAGCTGTGCCGCGCCAACTACCGGCGCCACATCGATGCGGACGAGGGATTTCTGGTCGTCGCCGACCGACCGGCGGGCCCGGTCGGGTACGCGATGGTACTGCTGCGCAGCGGTCCGGATGACACCTACCCGTTCGCCGGTCCCTTCGCCGAGGTGCTGACGCTGGTGGTCTCGCGCGACGAGCGCGGCGGAGGCGTTGGGGGCCTGCTGCTCGATGCCGTTGACGCGGAACTGGCCCAGCGGGGGATCCGCGACCAAGTGATCGCCGTGATGGCCGGCAACGCGGCCGCGCAGCGGCTCTACGAGCGCCGCGGGTTCGTCCCGGGCGAGATCATCCTGTTCCGTCTCGGCGGACCGCCGGGCGCCTAGGTGTAACCACTCACCACGTTGGTCACCGCCTGCCCACCGGCGCGGCGTACCGCGTGCGCCCACTCGGGCAGCATCAGCGCGGCCCCAGCGAAGAAGCAGAGCGCCCCGAGCAGCGTACCGAGGTTGGCCCAGCGCGGATCGATCGCCTGACTGCTGTCGGGCAGAACGTAGCTGGCGATCGCCGAGACCATGAAGAAGATCGACCCGATCATGTTCAGCCATGCGATCTCCCAAGCGAGCGACCCGGGCTCGAGCTCGAACACCGGCCCGAGCGCAAGGATGGCAAACGCGCTCGAGACCAGGAACAACACCGAGCCGACGAAGTCGGGGACCCAGACCAGGTGGTGCGTCTGGGTGGTGGTCAGGTTCGTGGCGATGGCGAACGCGGTGCTCGCGTTGAAGGCGAGCGTGCCCGGGAACTGCGTGGCCGCCGCCAGCCAGCCGCGGTCGTGCGGCAGCCAGGCCCGCAGGACGGCCGGCCGGCGCCGCAGGTCGTCGCCGTCGGGCGCCATCTGCGGGCTCTGGGATTGCACCAGCTGCGAGAACGACGCGCTCGTGAAGAAGATCGAGCCGATGAAGAACGTAATCGCATCCGCGACGGTTCCGACGGCGTTGACGTACCAGGGGATCGTGCCCAGCGCAAAGCACGCCGATCCGATCATGAACAGCGCCGCGATCGCGGCGTTGAGGCGCCGCGGGCGCAGGCGCATCAGCGCGCGCCCCGCGTTCGCCGCGTGTCTGCGCGCCGCATGGGCGCCGCTGCGGGCGACCGTCGCCGCACCCCGACGGCCGCTTAGTGTCGGAAGCCTTCCTTGTGGATCGCCGACGGCGTGCGTTCGGGTTCCGTGGCGAAGGCCTCGAGCACGTCGTGCATGTGCGCGACCAGCAGCCGGGCGAGGTCGTGGCTGAACCCGTGCCGCACCACGATGCGGCAGATCACCAGGTCGCTGCGGTTGTCCTCCATCGAGTAGGCGGGCACCTGCCAGCCGTACTCGCGCAGTCGCGCGGACAGCTCAAACAGCGTGAAGTTCTGGTCCGGGCGCAGCGACCAGGACAGCACCGGCAGGTCCGACCCATCGGTGATGATCTCGAACGGCCCCATCTTGCCGATCTCGCCGGCCAGGAACTTCGCGACGTCCTGCGCCGTCTGCTGGATCTTGGCGTAGCCGCTCCGGCCGAGGCGGACGAAGTTGTAGTACTGGGCGATGATCTGACCGCCGGGCCGTGAGAAGTTGATGCCGAAGGTCGGCATGTTGCCGCCCAGATAGTTCACCCGGAAGATCAGCTCTTCGGGCAGTTCCGCCGCATCACGCCAGAGCACCCACCCCACCCCCAGCGGGGCGAGCCCGTACTTGTGCCCGGACGCGTTGATGGACTTGACCCGGGGTACCCGGAAGTCCCATTCGAGGTCGGGCTGCAGGAAGGGCGCGACGAACCCGCCGCTGGCACCGTCGACGTGGATCGGGATGTCGAGTCCGGTGCGCTCTTGCAGGTCGTCGAGCGCCGTGTTGATCTCGGCGATCGGCTCGTATTCGCCCGTGAACGTGGACCCGAGCACGGCGACGACGGCGATCGTGTTCTCGTCGCAGCGCTTGACCGCTTCGTCCGCGCTGAGGATGAATCGGTTGCCTTCCATCGGGACGAGCCGCTCCTCGACGTCCCAGTAGCGGGCGAACTTGTGCCAGCACACCTGCACGTTGGACCCGGTCACGATGTTCGGTCGGTCCGTCGGGCGCCCCGCCGCGCGCTGGCGCTGTTGCCAGCGGCGGAGGAGCGCCATGCCGCCCAGCATGCAGGCCTCGCTCGAACCCGTCGTCGAGGTGCCGATCACCTCCTGCGAGTCGGGCGCGTTCCAGAGGTCGCCGAGCATGTTCACGCAGCGCAGCTCCAGCTCGGCGGTCTGCGGGTACTCGTCCTTGTCGATCATGTTCTTGTCGAAGCTCTGGGCCATCAGCAGGAGCAGTTCCGGCTCGGCCCAGGTCTGGCAGAACGTCGCGAGGTTGAGCCGGGCGTTGCCTTCCACCATCAGCTCGTCCCGAACGAGCTCATAGGCGTGCCTGGCGTCCCACTCGTCGTCGGGCATCTGGTACTTGGGCAGGCTCCACGACGGATCCGTGCTGACGTAGACGTCGTCGGCCGAGTCCGCGTCGGCTGAGCTCTTGACCCGATGAACCGCCATGGTGCTCCTTTGGGTTCGCACGGACGACGCGCCGGGGCGGGCCTGTCGCGACGTGTGGTGCGAGTGGGCGGCATCCGCGACAACGCACGGCGGATGCGGTGTTTGGGGGAACATCCCGATCCTCCCACAGCGTGCGCAAGAGGGTCAACCGCGATCCGCTGCCGGTTTCAGGCGGTCACATCCGGTACGCCCAGAGGGTGCCGATGCCGTCACTGGTCGCTGATACCTCGTGGACCGTAAAGCCGGCGCTCTGGAGCAGATCACGGGCGTATACCTCCGGATCCGACGCGGGGCACCCCCAGGGATGGAACTCCATCACGAGCGCACGAACGCCGGTGCGCGCAAACCGTTCGTCGGCCATGATGGGCCATTCGCCGCCCTCGATATCCATCTTGAGCAGGACGGCGTCGGTCAGGTCGGGCATCACGTCGCGACCGGGGACAACGGCGGCGTCTCGCGCGTCCGTCACGATCCGCCCTGCCGTCGAATGTCCATGGGCGAAGCGCACCCCTTCACTTCGGGTCGTCGCCGCCGCGGGGACGACCTCCCAGGTCGGGCTCCCTGCGCGGGTCTCAACATCGCGATTGTGTGAGAGCGCCGCGAGGTTCGCCGCGACCGGCTCGTAGGCGACGATTGTCTCCACGGGTAGCTGGGTCGACAGGAACCGCGCGGCAAAGCCGACGTTCGCCCCCAGGTCGACGAGACGGATCGGTCGCCCGTCGCGGGCAAGTGCATCCCGAATCGCCTCGGGAACGGCATACGCAGGCACACCGAAGATCTCCCATAGCGAGAAGACGTCGACGGTCCCGTGGCGCACGACCACCGTGCACCCGTACCCGCGGAGATCGTAGGTGTACGCATTGCCCAATCCGCGCAAGAGCACGCGCCACGCATCGCCCATATCGCCTCCGCGACGTCGCGCGATCGCCGCGACCAGGGGACGCATCGGATAGAACAGGCTCTCGCGGACAACGAATCGCACCGGCGTGCGCACGAGCGCCGTCGCGCCGCGAAATGCCCGCCACCGCAGCCCCAGCTGCGCGCGTTGCAGCGCATCACGTCCGTGGTCGACTATTCTCATCTACACCGTCCTGACCGCACCGGTGCCGCTGCGGTTGGCGATCAACTGGCATGCGTGGGCTCGATTAGCATCGGGCATCGACCACTCTAGCGATCGACGATTCGACCGCCGCGTACGAATCGGGGAGACGAATATCGATGACCGAGCCCCAGGTATTCGTCCTTGCCGACCGTGCCCTGAACGACGTCGTTGCGCAAATCCGGCCCGAGCAGTGGGACATGCCGATGCCGCCGGAGTTTCAGCGGCGCAACAGCGATCACACGCCGACGCTGCGGGACATCGTCAACTACCACGCCTACGACGACGCCTGGGTACCCGCGATGCTGGCGGGGTGGACGATGGAGGAGGTCGGCACCGAAGCCTACTCCGGAGATCTGCTGGGTGACGACCCGCAGGCGAGCTTCGCGGCCCTGGTCGACAAGGCCTGCGCGGCGGCCGTCGCGGTCACCGACCCCAACCAGACGGTCCACTGCTCGTTCGGCAACTACACGACCCAGGAGTACTTCTGGCAGATCACGATGTTCCGCGGCCTGCGAGCCCACGACATCGCCCGGATCATCGGTGTCGAGCCGGCCCTGCCCGATGCGCTGATTGAGGGGCTCTGGGAGGAGATCAGCCCGCGCGCGGAGGAGTGGCGCCTCATCGGGATCTTCCCGCCGGCGATTCCCGTCGCCGATGATGCCCCACTGCTTGATCGCCTGCTGGGCCTGACCGGCCGGCGCGCGGGCGGCGCCTGAGCCCGCGGGCGGCGCCGGACCGCCTGCGGGCCTCGCTTAGGCCAGCGTCTGTTGCCAGTCGCGGACGCGCGCGATCAGCTCGAGCGGCCGCTCGTCGATGAGGTTCAGCTCACCCACGTAGATCCGGCCGTCGGTGCCGTCGACGGTGATGGTGTCGCCCGGGTGCAGCTCGATGCTGCCGATGCGCACCACCTGGCCGCCGAGATCGATCGACAGCTGACTGCAACCGACCAGGCACGCGATCCCCAGGTGACGGGCGACGACGGCGGCATGCGAAGTGCGGGCGCCCGCCGCGGTGACGAGCCCCCGGCAGACCGACAAGCCGGCGATATCATCGGTGGAGAGCTGCTCTCGGACGAGGATCACCCGTTGGCCAGCCTCGGCGAACCGTGTCGCCGTCGCGACGTCGAGCGCGATTCGCCCGCACGCCACCCCCGCGCTCGCCGGCACCGCCTGCGCGGCCGGCTGCGGCTCCTGATTCGACGCGAGCCGCGACCGGCTGATCGCGTCGATGTCGTAGGCCTGCAGGCGCGCGAGCGCCGTCGTAGGGTCGATCACGCCGTCATCCACGAGATCGCAGGCGATGCGCAGCGCCGCCCACGGGGTGCGCTTGGCGGCGCGTGTCTGCAACAGCCACAGCGCGCCGTCTTCGACGGTGAACTCGAAATCCTGGGCGTCGCCGAAGACCGACTCGAGTGTGCGCCGGACCGCCTGCAATCGGTCCGCAAGCCCGGGGATCGCGGCGATCTGGGCGTCTGGGTCATGCGCACCGTGGCGGCCCCCGACGACATCCTCACCCTGTGCGTCGAGCAGGAAGTCGACGTACAGCCGGTCCTCGCCCGTCGCGGGATCGCGCGTGAACCCGACTCCCGATCCCGAGGTGGGGCCGAGGTTGCCGAACACCATCGCCTGGACGGTGACGGCGGTACCTTCCAGTTCGGCCAGGCCCTCGAGGCGACGGTAGGCAACGGCGCGCGGGGCGTCCCAGGACCGCAGCACTGCCTCGACGGCGCCGAGCAGCTGCTGCATCGGATCCCGTGGGAACTCCCGCCGAGCCTCGTCGCGGAAGGTCGCCAGAAGCTCCTCGACGATCTCCTGCAGCGCGGCCAGACCCAACTCGGAGGCGACCGGCACACCTGCCCGGCCCAGGGCGCGGGTGGTCACAGCGGAGAACGGCGCCACCGGGCACCCCTCGACGACCTCCGCGTAGGTCTCGATCAGCCGGCGATATGAATCCCAGACGAAGATCGGGTCGCCGGTCGACCGCAACAGGGCGGGCACGGTGACCTCACTCAGCCCGACATTGAGGACCGTGTCCAGCATCCCCGGCATCGAGGCGGCCGCGCCGGAGCGCACCGAGACCAGGAGCGGGCGGCGTCGGGCGGCGAAGCGGCGCCCCGTCCGCTGCTCGATGTGCGCCAGCCCAACGCCGATCAGGTCGGTCACGTCCTCGTCCAGCCGCTCGCCGCGGGCGTAGTAGTCCGCGCAGACGTCGACACCGAGCACGAAGCCCGACGGAACCGCCAGGCCGGCGTCGGCCATGCGCATGAGGTTGGCCGCCTTGATCCCGACCCGCCGCGGGTCCGGATCGCCGTGGTCGTCGCCGTCCAGGAAGTACAGGCGCCCATCCGCCGACGCGCTGCCGGTGGCGCTCATGACACCGAGAGCTGTTCGAGGATGCGATCACGCAATCCGAGCGCAGACAGCAGCAGCGCGTCGGTCGCACCCTCGGCGCACCTGCAGACGCTGTCGGCGAGATAGAGGCTGCGGAAGTCGGGGGCCTCGACGACGAAGCCCGCACGCGCCGTCCGGTCGGTCGTGTCGGCCTCGTGTTCAAGTGCGGCCACGCGGTCGACCGCGACCAGGAAGTCCTCGAGGTCCTCGGGCGCCGGCCGGTTGACCACCTCGCGCGCGATCTCGAGCGCCTTGAGGTGCTCGCGGGCGGCCATGACCGCGATCGACGCGAGCGGCTCGAGCCGCGGGCGCACGAGCGCCGCCGCGTCGGCGGGCAGCAGCGTGAGCAGAAAGATGGCCTCTTCCAGATCATCCACCGCGTCGTCGGCGAGCGTGGTCAGCGCGGTGATCTTGTCGCCGGCGTCGACGCGGCGTGCCGCCTCCCGCTGCCAGTTGAGGATCTCGTCGGCGCGGTGCTCGCAGCCGGCCGCGCGCACGGCCGCCCGCGCGGCGAACTCCGAGCTCTCTCCGGTGCCGAGCCGGACCACCACGGCCTGCAGTACCTGCGCGCATTCGACCAGCAGGCTGGCATGGTCGGCGCTCGCATCGAGCAGTCGACGGTGGGATGCGTCGATGTGACGCAGCATCTCCACGCGGATCTCGTCGCGGATCAGCAGCGGCGATTTGCCGGCCAACATGCCCTCGGTCGCCGCCCGCAACGCGAAGCGGGTGATGTCGAGGACCGCGTCGCGGCCGAGGATCTCCACGAGCGGCTCGCCGTACCGCGCGGGCACCCGCTCGGCGAGTTCGACCGCGTCGTAGACCAGGCGCTCCCCGCCGAGCATCAAGAAGCCCATGTGCCCGACATTGGCGTCCGCGGCCCAGCGCAGGATCGCAATGGCGTCTGCGCGCGACAGGAAGCTGTTGAGCCGCTTGCGCGCGCGATTCCAGTCAAGGACGAAGACCAGCCGCGACCCGAGGTGACGAAGGTAGGCACGCAGCTCGGTGCGATCGCGGGCGTCGAAGCGCCCCGTGGTGAGGTGATGGGCGCCGATGGCCGGCTCGCCGTGGCGCTGCTCGGTGCCGGTCCAGCGTACGGGAAAGGCGTCCAGCATCGACTGGAAGAACTCCAGGCGGCGGCGATGCACGTCCGTGTACGTCACGGTCGCCTGCAGGTCTTCGATGGCGATGACCACGACGTGCGCGTTCGTCGTACCGAGGTCGTTCTGAATCAGCAGGCGGGCGCCGGCGCGGGTGGCAGTGGTGGCCAGGCCCGGGTGGTCGAACTTCAGGGCCTGCGTGTCGTGGACGCCCGCCATGAACGCGGCCACCTGCGGTCCGTCGTCGTCGTCCAGCCCGTACACGGCGGCGCCGTCCAAGCTGGTCGTCGCTACGCGGGTCTGGAGCCGGTTGAGCGCGCGGTGCGCGTCCATCACGACCAGATGCAGCGAATCTCCGAGGGTCCTGTCGGCCGAGGTGATCCGGTCAATGTAGCTTCCGCGCACGCGATCGCCGCTAAGATCGGACGGATCAGGGGCGAGGGCGTCCAGCCGCGTCCGGTCGGGGGCTTCGACAGCCTGCGCGGCGGCCAGCGGTGTCAGCATCTGCCCGACCGCTGCCAGCAGCGTCTCGTGGATGCGCTCGGCGTTCGGGACGAAGTAGACGTCGGAATCGATGCGCCGAGCCCGCTCGATGACGTCGTCGTACTCCGGCTCGGGCACGGCGGCCGCGAGCCGTTCATCGCGCAGGGACGCGAACCCCTGGTCGGGTGCGTCGGCACGCGCCCGCGCGGCCTGGAGCAGACTCAGCAGGTACTTGGCACGGTTGTTCGCGTCGAGGCCGTCATTGAGCAACGCCGGAAGCACGAGGGAGGCTTCGCCGAGCGCCTCCAGGACGTCGTGCTTGACCGGTGTGGCGTCGGGTTTGGACATCAGGAGCGTACCTTCGCGTCGTCAGCTACAAAGGCCGCCGCACGCCGGGAACCGGACGGGCGTCAGTCCTCGCACATCCCACGATAGGCGCACCGGGACGCATGCGCGCGCGGGCGTTGTCACCTCGCCATAACCGCCGGCGCTCAAAGGGCGCTCGGCGTCAGCAACCGGCGTGGCTGGGCGGCGCCGGCACAGCGGCGGACGGATGCGGCCATCGGTCGCGCGGACCGCACGGCTCCCCGCATGGGGCGCTTGCTACGCTCGGTCTCGGGAGAATCCGGCGCGAGCGCGCGACGAACCTCGATGACGGAGCGACCATGCGGGCGGTGCGGTTCAACGAGTACGGTGACGAGGACGTCTTGCAGGTCGTCGAGGTACCGCGTCCAGTCCCGGGTCCCGGGCAGGTTCTGGTCCAGGTGCTCGCCACCGGAATCAATCCGGGCGAGGCTAAGATCCGCGACGGCGCGATGCACGAGATGTTCCCGGCGACCTTTCCGTCGGGCGAGGGCAGCGACTTGGCCGGGGTCGTCGTCGAGACCGGCGACGGTGTCGACGGATGCGCGCCCGGCGACGAGGTCGTCGGGTTCACCGACACCCGTTCGAGCCACGCCGACTACGCGCTCGTGGACGCGACCAACCTCGTGGCGAAGCCCCTCGGGGTCTCGTGGGAAGTCGCCGGCGCGGTGTTCGTGGTCGGCACGACGGCGATCGCGGCGGTTCGCTCGGTTGGTGCCGGACCCGGTGACGTCGTCGTGGTGGCGGGAGCCGGCGGCGGCGTGGGCTCCCTCGCTGCCCAACTGGCGCGCCTTGCCGGGGCGCGCGTGCTCGGCATCGCCGGGGCTGGCGACGGCCCGTGGCTGCGCGAACACGGCATCGAGCCCATCAACTACGCAGGCAACGTCACCGCCGCGATCCGAGCGTCGACCGACCATGTCGACGCGTTCATCGACGCCGCCGGACACGGCAACGTCGCCCTCGCACTGGATCTCGGCGTCGCACGGGACCGCATCGACACGGTCATCGACTTCGCCGCCGCCGCACAATTCGGCGTCAAGACCGACGGCAGCGGGGCAGCGGCCACCGCAGACACGCTCGCCGAGCTGCTCGAGTTGCTTGCGGATGGCCGGCTCGAGTTGCCGATCGGCAGGACATTCCCGCTCGACCAAGTGCGCGAGGCCTACCGATTCATGGATACCAAGCACGGCCACGGAAAGGTCGTGCTGATCCCCTGATCCCCTGATCCGGGGGCCGGCGCCGGACCCTCGGCGTGCAGTGGCGATGCAATTACCGCCAAGCGCGCACCGACGCTCGTGCAACCCGCCTCGTGCGCGCATCGACACTCGTGCGGTGTGCCCGCGTCGCAAGCCCGAGCAGTTGATTGATACCGGGGCTGGGCGGCGACGGCCGAGACCGGTGATTCGGTAGGGTCGTCGCGTGAGGGCCGAGCCGACACAACGGCCCTGCGGTCGGGCGCGGCGCCGGCCGAGGTGCTTTCAGTGAACGCTGCGCGCGGCACGCTTCGCAGCGCGCTGCGCGTTGACGAGACGCTCGTTCGTCCCGTCGTGGGTGCGGTCACTGCCCTGCCGGTGGTCGTCGTCTTCGCCCTCGGCCTCGCCCTCGGCAGCCCTCGCGCCGCGATCGCCATGGCGCTCGGTGCGAACCTGATCGCCGTCGTGTCGCTCGTGGGTGCGCCCCGCCTGTCACTGCGGCTCGCCCTCATCGACGCCGTGGCGATGGGGCTGTCGGTATTCGTCGGATCGGTGACCGGGCCGTACCCGTGGTTGCACGCGCTCGTACTCGTCCCGTGGTGTTTCGCAACCGGGATGCTTGTCGTGTTCGGGCAGACGCAGGCAACCGTGGGAACTCAGGCAATCATCGCCTTCCTCGTCATCGGGCGGTTTCCGGAGGCGCCGCCCGCGTCGGTCCACACGGCGCTGTTGGTCATCGGCGGGTCGCTCGTCGAAGTGCTCGCCCTCATCACGTTGCGACTGCCGCCAAGCCTTCACCATCAGCGCAGCCGGCTGGCCGATACCTTCGATGCGCTCGCCGAGGTCACCCTGCGTGAGCCACACCGCTCAACGATCGACGTGGCGGCAAGCCTGGACGACGCCGGGCGAACGCTCTCGTCGCCGTCGCTGTTCGGTCGTACCGACGCGCGCGAGCTGCGGTCAGTACTCGACCAGGCGCGGCGAATCCGGCTCGAACTGTCGACCATTGCCGGATTGCGGGCGCGCCTGTCCGCCGCGGGCAATATCGGCGCAGCGACGACCATTGACGAATGCCTCGCGGACGCGGCGCAGGTGCTCCGCGCGATCGCGTCCGCACTGCGCCACCCTGGCCAGGCGACAACCTGGCAGGCGGCCGCGGCCGCGTATCGAGAGCGCCTGGCCCAGCTCGAGCGGGCATTCGACCGCGATGATTCGTCACGCGATCTCGGCGCGGAACATTGCGTTGCGGCACTTAGCGCGATCGGCGGCCAGATGCGCGCGGCGGGCAATCTCGTCGAGGCCGCTGGGTCCGTCGGCGTCCGCAAGGCATGGCGACCGAGCATCGCGATCCCCACGATCCGGGAACCCGGGCGGCTGCGACGAGACGCGGACGTCGTGCTTGAGAGCCTCCATCGCGATTCCCCGGCGTTTCGTCACGCCATTCGACTCGCCGTCGCGGTCCCTGCCTCGGCAGTACTCGCCGCGTGGCTCTCGCTCCCGCGTGGCTTCTGGGTCCCGTATGCCGTCGCGGTGATCCTCAAGCCGGACTACAGCACCCTCTTTGGGCGTGGGATCGGGCGCATCGTCGGGACGCTGCTCGGCGTCACGTTGGCAGCAATACTCATCAGCGGGCTTCATCCGGGGCTGCCCCTGACCACCGTGCTGGTGGCGCTCACCGCCTGGGCCGCCTACTCCACCTGGATGGCGAGTTTCCCGGTCGGCGTCGGCTTCGTGACCGCGCTGGCGCTCATCCTGCTCAGCACGGCGCTGCCGAATCCGGTCAGCACGGCGGCCGACCGTCTCATTGACGTCTTGCTCGGCGGGGCGATCGCGGCCGCGGCGTACCTCATTTGGCCGACATCGCCGCGGGCTGCCGTCGGCGCCGCACAGTCTGAGCTGTTCGCCGCGCTCGGTAGCTATCTCGGCCTGGTCTTCGACGTGGTCGAGGCCAGGCCGGTCGAGAGCGGCGTGATCGCGTCGGGCTCCCGCGCAAATCGCGTGGCGTGGACTACGGCCGAAGCAGCCGTCGGTCGGGCGATCCAGGAGCCGTCCTCGACCAGGATCGACCCGTCGCAGGGCCGGAGTCTCATCGCGGCCGCGCTGCGGATCGTGCGCGCCACCCATGCGTTGCGCATCGAGGCCGAGCAGGGGACGACGACCCGCTCGTTCACCGAACTCGATGCCCTTCGCGGAGGCCTGCTCGATGCGCTCGCTGCGCTCGCCGAGTCCCTCGCCAATCGCCCGCCGCGTCCACTCCCCGATCTCCGGCTGCTCTACCGGGCGATGGAGCAGTCCGTCGACGGGATCGCGATGCCAGGGTCGATTGCGCTGCATCTTGACGAGCTCGTCAATGCCACGGACACCGCGACGTATCTGGCGGGCCTCACCGTGTCGTCCTCCCGCGAGGAGGCCCCGATGTGAGGACCGCGGTTGCCGGAGCTCGGGACGGCCGACGCCCACAGGCGGCGTCATGCGGACGGTGCCGGCCGCGGCGAAGACGGTCCGACGTGTGCGAGCAGACGAGCGCCGTATCCGACGCGGCGCACCCGTTCTGTGTGATGAAGATCGACTTCGCGCCCGATCGTGACGGTGGACGCCGAGGCCATGCACGTGGCCGGCCACGACTTCTACCAGGCCGCCAGCGGCGTCTGGCAGACCGACCACGTGCCGCCCGGCTATCTGTCGGGCTGGCCCGCTAGGGCAGGATCTCGACGTACCCGTCCGTTCCATGCACGCGGATCTGCTGCCCGTCCTGGATCAGCCGGGTGGCGTGCTCCACCCCCACGACGGCCGGCAGGCCGTACTCCCGTGCGATCACCGCGCCATGGGTCATCAGGCCGCCCACCTCGGTCACCAGGCCGTTGATCGCGACGAACAGGGGCGTCCAGCTGGGGTCGGTGTAGGCGGTGACCAGGATGTCGCCCGCTTCGAGATCGGCCTCCGCCATGTCCAGGATGACGCGGGCCCGCCCCTCGATGGTGCCGGCCGAGACCGGTAGGCCGACCAGCGCGCCGGAGGGCGAATCGTCGCGTCGGTACGTCCCGGCGATGACCTCGCCATCCGACGTGAGCACCCGGGGCGGCGTGAGCGCTTGATACGACCTGAACGCGTCCTTGCGCTGATGGATGAGCTGGTCATCCACGTGGTTCGTGCGCACGACGTCGTGGAGCTCCTGGAAGGTGAGGTGGAAGATGTCTTCCTGTTCACGAAGGACGTGGGTCTGCACGAGGCGCTCGGCCTCTTCCAGCACGGCCTGCTTGTACACGAAGTAGCGGCTGACCATGCCGTACTTCGGATACTCCCGATACCCGATGAAGGTCCGGACCCGGTCGATCATCCGCTTGGCCTCTTCGGCCTTCCGCTCCCCGTCCGGCAAGGCCCGCAAGCGCTCCAGCAGCTCCTGTTCCTTCGTCCACGCCTCGTGCCGCCCTTGCTCAAAGCGCCGCTCGCCGGCGCCCGGCTCGAAGTTCTTGATGTTGCCGAGGATCACGGGCACGAGCGTGGTGGGGCGTTGGCTCCAACGCGGCCTCGTGATGTCGATCTCGCCGACGCAGCGCATCCCGTACTTGTCGAGGAAGGCGCATTCACCGCGTCTCTGAGAACTAGAGCGATTGCCCGTTCTTCCTAATTTCCAGGACGTTTGTGGGATCACGATGGCGTCGGCGCCCTGTCCGACGTCGTGCCGGTGTTCCCACTTTGTTCCCACCCCACCGTTGGCGGTCAGAGCAGCCTCGGGCCTGAATGGCCTCTGATTCATCTTCCCGTGGACGAGGGCCGCACGAGACTCGCGCGACCACCAGCGGGGCGGTGGCGGATTCAGCCTTCGAGTTGCCGCGCGGCGTCGATCTGGGACTGCGGGGCGCGACCGACTGACTAGCGAATGCTTGCTGGTGCGTAGCGACGCACCAGCGCGAGCGCCGCGCTGGGGTTTCCGGTCAGCCGCGTCCACACCGCCGCCCGCAGCGCTGGCGCGAAGTGGGCAGGGATAAAGACGCTATGCAGCCACACCCACTGGGCATGGGTGACCGGCTGCGCCCCGTCGTAGCTGTAGGCCTTCGTACCGAACGCGATCGGGTTGACGTTCTGGTTTTCGTAATTGGTGAGCGCCAGTGCGTCACCCGGACGGTTGAGCGCCAGCGTGATCACCGTCGGCGATCCCGCCGTCGTGTTCAGGAATCTCGTCCACGCGCCGTCGGCGCCGGCCGATGCCCCCGTCGCCGTGTACGCGCCCGGGCCGATGTGAACGGACCACGAGGCGAACGCGCGACCGGATTCGGACAGCACGACGGTGCCGAAGCCCAACTCGCTGCCTGAGCCCACGGCCTCGAGGACCTGCGGCGTCGTCCACGTCCCGCCGTTGGGCGCCACGGCGGCATACTGGGTGACGTTGTTGAAGCCCGAGTCCGATACGGCCCACGCCGCCGCCAGCGCCCCGGAGCTGCTGATCGCGATGCTCGGTGCGATGCCGGTGGCAATCGTCGTCGGCGCAGAGATCAGTCCGGTGAGGGCACTGCCGGTTGCGACCTTCACCTGACTCTGGGTCACGTCCGAGGTCGGATCGAAGGCCCAGGCGACCGCGACCCGTCCGTTCGGGGCAATCGACACCGACGGGGGCGCACCCAACGCCGATCCTTCAAATGCGGTCGTGCCCATGGCGGTTGCCGGACCCCACGCCTTGTGGGCGGCCCGCAGCGCGACGTAGACGGTCGACCCGCTCCCCGCGGCGCTCCATGCGGCGATCGCATCGCCTTCGGCGTTGGTGCGCACCATGACCGATCCCGGCGCTGGGGTCAGCGCGAGTGCCGGCGTCGCCCGCCAGATGGCGTTCGTGCCGGATCGAAACGCGCTGCGCACGGCCCAGCCCTGCTGCTCGTGGGCCGCCCACACGACCGTGGCCTGGCCCTTCGCGTTCATGGCGGCGCTCGGGGTGAAGAACCCGTCGTTGCCGCGCGCCACTGCCCCAGACGGGACAACAAGCGTCCGCCAGGCGCCGGTGCGAGTGGCCCGAACCGACGAGTACACCGAGTGTGCCGGGGCGCGCCAGAGCACCACCGCGGCATCGGCGTCGTTGATCGCACTCACCGGCGACGTTCCGCCGTTCAGACCGCCGGTGAGTTGTCGCACGCTCCACCCGCCCGCAAATCCGTACCGTGTCGCGACTTCAACCCGGGGCCGACCGGCCACGTAGATGGTGCCTGAGGTCAGCGCATCGCCGTTTGCCGCAAGCGCGCCGCCAAGGAGCAGGGCTTGGGGCGCGACGATGACCCCGCCGTGCCATGTTCGCTCAGGCGCGGCGGCCTGCGCCGTCGTTCCGACGAGCGCAAGCGCTGCTGCCACACCGACAAGTCCCAGGCTTCGTCGCATACATCGAGGATAGGCCGCTTCTGTAGTTCGGGGATGAGGGTCTTAGGGGATGGGGCCTCGGTACAAGACCCGAAGACCTCCGATGCGCTCTGCGCGGCGGAAGACGATTGAGATCGACGCTGGGGTCTCCTGGCGCCGTGATACCTCAGCGCTGCGTCGGCGCGTTGCGCGTGCAAAAGCCGCCGCCGGGGTTGGCGCGCTGGAGCTTGAGGGAGTAGAGAAAGTTCTCACGAGTCGGCTCCTGGGGCCGGTGTAGGGTCGCCGCAGGGTTCAGACTTGGCGCGGCTTCGCGATCGTCTGTCTTGTTTTCCTCAGCGCGGTAGCGCTCGTTGGCGCGACAGGCTGGCACTACGAGTCGTTCGCGCTCTGGCCAGGGCAGGCCATCCCGAGTCACCTTTATTGGTGCGGGCGCGACTTCTCGAAGAATGGCGGAGGACTGGTTTCGCTTACCCAGGCACAGCTGAAGTCCGGAAGCCGAGGCCTCAGGGTCGAGTTCCGCTCGAGATCCCGACCCCTTCTGTGGCACGCTATTGGGTCGTTCAAGAACGCTTCAACTGGGTGGAATAGACGACTTGCTAGTCAGCCGCTGATGCCCGCCGCGACGCCGTGATGGCTCGCGTGCTGGTGGAGCGCGCGCTCGTCCTCATGGGTGCTCGGTTTGAGGTCGAACACGACCGCCTTCACGGTACCCGTGAAGGCGTACGGGGCCCTGTCCTCGTAGGCAAGGTCAACGACGCCGCCGTTGTCGCGGCCCATGTCCATGCCGGCGTAGGTCGTGTACAGCATCGCGATCGTGCGCGGCATTGTCCCTTCACCGATCTGCTTGTCGTTCGCCCAAAGCGTCACGTGGCCCCCGGTACCCGGCTTCGGCTCGTCGGCCTCGAACAGCATCTTCACGGTGACTTCGCCGATCGGGATGGGCGCCGTCGAGACCTGCTTGTAGGTCTCGACGCCGAGGAACTGATACGTGTGGTTGAGCAGGCCCTTTTCGTCGACCCACAGCGCGAAGCCGCCGATGAAGTCGGCGTTGGCCACGATCACGCCTTCGGCGCCGCCGTCCGGAACGACCAGTTCCGCCTCGATCGCGTAGGACCGCCCCTGAATGCGAGGCATCAGTGTGACTGCCACGTTCTGGACGTCGCCGGCAAACGTGTACCGGGTGACGGTGGGGAGCGGCGGCAGGATCCCGAAGAACGGCGCGAAGCCGCCGAGCAGCGGAAGCACCCGGTTCCGTTCTGCCTCCTCCCAGAAGAGGTCCTTGAGCTCCTCGAGCTTCGCGGGGTTGTCGGCGGCCAGGTCCCTTGCCTGACTGAAGTCGCTCGGCAGGTAATAGAGCTCCCAAACGTCCTGCTCGGCGTCGTATACGTCAGGAGCGAATCGAGCCAGCGTCGTGGGCGTGAGGTCCCACGGGATCTTGTCGAGCTTGGTGCACGCCCACCAGCCGTCCTTGTAGATCGCACGGCTGCCGTAGTTCTCGAAGTACTGGGTGGTGTGACGCTCGGGTGCACCTGCATCCGCGAGCGTGTAGACGAGACTCGTTCCGTCCATCGGCTCCTGCTCGATTCCGTCGACGACCTTCGGCTCGGGGACGCCCACCGCCTCGAGTATCGTCGGTGCGATGTCGATGCAGTGCGTGAACTGCGAGCGCAGGTCGCGACTTGGCGTAATGTCGCTCGGCCATGCGACGACCATCGGGTTGCGTGTGCCGCCCAAATGGCTCGCCATCTGCTTGCCCCACTGGAACGGCGTGTTGTTGGCGTGCGCCCAGGCCGCGGCGAAGTGCGGTGCGGTGTGGAAGCCGCCGAGCTCCCCGACGCCGCCGAACTTCTCGATCACCTTGAGCTGCTGCTCTGCGTCGAGAACGACGCCGTTGAAGAAGGTCGTCTCGTTGAATGAGCCCGTGACGGTGCCTTCCATGCTCGCGCCGTTGTCACCCCAGATGTAGATGATCAGGGTGTTCTCGAGGTCGCCCATCTCCTGGATGGCATCAAGGAGGCGGCCAACGTTCCAGTCGGCATTCTCAGAGTAGCCCGCGAAGACCTCCATCTGGCGTGCGTAAAGCTTCTTCTCGGCGTCGTTGAGTGAGTCCCATGCCGGGTACAGCTCGGGGCGTTCTGTCAGATCGGTGTCCTGCGGGACCACCCCGAGTTGCTTCTGCCGCTCGAGGGTCGCTTCGCGGTATGCATCCCAGCCGTCGTCGAACTTGCCCTTGTACTTGTCGGCCCAGTCCTTTGCAACATGGTGCGGCGCATGGCTGCATCCCGTCGAGTAGTACATGAACCACGGCTTCTGCGCGTCGTGCGCGCGCACCGCGTGGACCCACTCGACCGCCTTATCGGTGATGTCGTCCGGGAAGTAGTACCGCTCCCCGTCCTTACCCTCGGGCACGCCCGGAGTCGAGTTGTCCTGCGTGACGACCGGGTCGTACTGACCCGCGGCGCCGGTCAGGAAGCCCCACCAGTGGTCGAAGCCCCAGCCCGTAGGCCAGTGGTCGAACTGCGCGGCGGCCCCCATCTCCCGACCCGGTGTGAGGTGCCACTTGCCGAACCCGCCCGTAGCGTAGCCGTTCTCCTTCAGGATCCGCGGGAGGGCTGTGCAACTCCGCGGCCGCGAGCCGGTGTAGCCGGGGAACGGCCCCGGGAACTCGGCGACCCCGCCCATGCCGACCCGATGGTGATTCCGCCCCGTCAGCAGCGCGGCACGGGTTGGCGAACACACCGCCGTCACGTGGAACCGGTTGTAGGTGACCCCCATCTCCTGGACGCGCGTGAGGTTCGGCGTCTTGATCGCACCCCCGAACGTGTCGGGACCCCCGAACCCGGCGTCGTCGATCAGGACGACCAGGACGTTCGGCGCACCGTCGGGAGCCTTCGGACCGGGGATCATCGTCCAGTCACCCACCGAGTCCTTCAGCGTCCGTCCGGCGGTCCCGCCGAAGTTCCGGTCAGGAATTGGCAGCACCGTCCGATCCGGGCTGAACTTGCCCATCGCCTCTGCCAGCGACTCCTTGAGCGCACCCATTCCCTTCGTGTCGCCCTGGACGACCGACCGCAGAAGCGCGCCGGGAAGCGCCTGCTCGACCGCGAGACGTAGCTCGTCATCGAACACCACGATGATGCCCGCAGAGCCCGGCGGCAGGTTCTCGCCGATCTTGTCGTGGATCCCGGTCTCGACGCGGTGCTTGGCAAATTTGCCGGTGATGCCGCCCGCGGCGGCACCGATTGCCGCCGAGGCGAGCAGCGGCGGGGCGAACAGGCCCACGGCCACCCCGACCCCACCGCCCCAACCCATGCCTTTGCGACCCAAGTGGTCCCCGGTCTGCTGAACGGTGACGCTGCCGTCGTCGGCATGGGTGACCAGGATCGCGCCCTCAATCTTGACCGTCTTGGCCTTGACCAGCGCAACGAGTGCGTCGAAGTCAGTGCTTGCGCTACCGATGTCCTGGTATCCGCCGACGAACACGTCCGTTGGTGAGTCAGCCATCAACCGTCTCCTCTTGAATGGCGTTGATGCAGCCCACGACAACAAGAGACGAATCCGGCGAACATGACCCATCCGGTCCACCCGGAGCCGTCTTGGTAGGGGTCTGTGGACATCACGTTGCTCCTTCTCGGGGAATCGCCGGACGCTTGGAGCGGCCGGACGATTCGTGTCAGGAGCCGCACTCCCCGGTCGACCAAACGCGATCGGTCCCCGAGGGTTCTGGACGCGGCATCCCGCATGCACTCTCGTGGGAGCGGGCGTCCCGTGGCATCCGGGGGGATCCCCCTACGAGCCCTTCGGCAATGCCGCAGTTTACGCATGATGCGGCTAAAAGCTGACAAGACTATCTGGCCACGCTCCTGGCGTGGCGCGGCTGCCATCGACGCGCAGCCTGGCGGGGGCTGACGTTCGGTCGTCGCCGTCGTGTGACCGGATCGGCTGAGTGCTTTCGAGCCGGATCCGGTGTGACATGCAGCGACGATCGTGCCGAGCGCCGACGTCCGGGGGGGGCCGATCTCGACGGCCTGGAGCGCGGGCACGTCTCGATCGGGACTCAGACGTGGCTCCGGGGCCCCGCTCGGACGTGACGGCGGTGCCACCGGCTCCTCGGAGCTTGCCACGGAGGCTTGTCGGAGGCCGTAGCCACCCTGACGCTGCGACCAGCCTCCGCACGGCCGTTCGTACCCCCGATGTGTCCGGACTAGCTGACTCCGAAGGTCATCGACCCGGGCGACCGGCGCCAGCTGCTCGAGCGCGGCAACTACCTGCCGCAGCCAGTGCCAAACCGGCGGGCCGGGCGATCGGGCGGTCTACGGGCGGGAGGCCAATCGGCTCGCGGCGGTGCAGCAGGCAGATCAGGAGTTTGCGCGGCTGGCCAGGCATCACGAGCCGGTCGCCGGGCTCGCGCGCGAGTCGGGTTGCTCATCGCCGGCGTGACCACTGCCGCGGTGCTCGCGGTTGCGGTCGTCGCCCACGCTGATGGCGCGCTCGGCGGCGTGCTGATCGTCACGGTCGCGCTGCTTGTGCTCGCGTCGTTCGAGGCGTCACACCCCCTTCCCGCTGTGGTCCTGCCTCTCATGCGGGCCACACAACAACACACTTGGACGGACCGCCGTCCGTCAGGCAGCATCCGGCGGCGTCAGGCTGTCGGCGGTGAGGTCGTCTACGTACGCATGCGGTCCAGGGACGTCGGTGCGATTTGGATTCCCTGAGTATCGCGCGACGATGGCGAGTTCGGCGATGACCGGCCCAACCACGGCGATCGCCATGCCGGAGCGCAGGATTATCGAGTTGCTCAAGAAGCCGATCGGCGCGAAGGCGACGACCAGCCAGGCGGTCTACTTTTTCGAGCGAGCTCGGCGGCGCCGACAGCCGTGACGGCGCCAAGAACCGGCACGACGCAGCGCGCCGCCCGCGGCGAGAGCACCAGATCGAACAGTGGGACGGGATCGCCCACACGATCTTGGAGACCGCTGAGAGGACACTTCCCGCCGTTGGCGAGAACGAGCACTCCTTCGACGGTGAGCGCCGCGACCACCGCACGCAAGAGCCGTCCGCGACGGCCGGTGAATGCGCACCACCAGACATACGCGATCGCGAGCAGGAACGCACCGGCGACGGCGGCGTGCGCAATGCGGAAGGCCAGCGCCGGCCGTGAGAGCTTGTCTCGCCCGTCGGCGAGATCAGCAGGCGCCCGAGACTCGTCTGGGAGCATCGCGAGGGCTCAGGCGGGTGCCGGACCGACCCTCGCGGGGTTGGTCAGGTTTCGCGCGGCATCGGCGCCGCGCGCAACCCGTTGCGACAGGTTGGCGAAATGTCGGGTCTGCATAATCCAGTACGCCGGTTGCCAAGACAAATGGTCGCCGGCGGAGGTCAGGGGTCCCGGGTTCGAGCAAGACTAGCCGCTGATCGCGAGACGCGTGCTTTCTCCGGCCAGCTCCTCGACTAGGACGGCCGGGAGGAACTCACTAAGCAAACGGGCCCGCGGGCCCAGGCGTCGGGCGGTGGCCGCGGACGTCAAGTGGCACAGGGAGTGCGAGCAACCGCACAGACTCAACCGCGCGGACCTCGAACCGAACGCTGCTGTGTCGACTCGATGCGACATTCCGACCGACCGAGCCCCTCGCGCGTCCTCCAGGTCTCCCTCGCCTGGAGTCGTGCCCGGGATGACGGGCCTCGCGTCCTTAAGCGCTGAGATCCTCCGGGCAGCGCGGTCGGTTGTCTAGCCAGGCTGCTCCGGCGACCTCGGCGTTCCCCCCACCGCTAGCGGGCCCGCCGGCGATGCATCCTCCTCAATCGTGCTCCCAGGCGGGATCGGCGCGGGCTCGTCGTAGAGGACGACGGTGTGAGCCATGAAGTCCTGGAGGGCGCGCCGCCGGTCGTCGACCAGCACCGGCAGGAAGCCCGTAAACAGGAGGAGGATTGCCAGGGCGAGCCCCACCAAGCGCACAAATGAGGGCCCTAGGCTGGGGGCGGAGCCGGTGCTGTCGACGACACGGAGGCTCATGAGCCGCATCCCGGGTGTCTGTCCAGCTGTCGACCAGAACCCGACGAAGTAGACGACGTCAACCAGCAGCCCAGCGATGCCGATGAGCGTTCCGACAAGCCACGCCGGCCGCGGATGCCAGAAGAGCGATGCGACCAGGTCGACGACGGCGGTACCGGTGAGGAGGATGATCGCCACGAGCGCAGCGTCGACGGCGAGCCCGATCCCACGGGTAGCGATTCCCCCATACGGGACCGAGGGCGCCGCATCCGGCGCGACATGTGGGCGCGGCGGTCGGCGAAACCAGCGACGGGGCCCGCGCTCGGCGGCATCGTCGAGCCGGCGCACGCGGCGGCGGAGGCCGGCTGCCATCTCCTCGGCCAGCGAGCTCGATTGCCCGACGAGCGCCGTGCGCAGCTCGGGACTCGAGGCGACGTGTGCGAGCACACGGTCGAACGCTGGGCTACGTACCATCCGGTCGGCGAGCTCGAGCGTGAGCCGGCTCTCCAGTGCCTCGACCAGCATCCGCTCCAGCGCGGGGCTTGCCAGAACCTGCGCAACGACCTGTTCCGTCCGCTCGGTCTCGACTGTCGAGGCGACGTCTGGCTTGTGATCGGACCGTGCGAGCACCTCGGCCACCACCCGCTCGACGACCTGATGCTCGACGACAGACCCGGCGACCGCTTTCGGCAGCGGCCCCGCGAGGACACCGTCGACGACCTGCTCCGTCTCGGGAGCCGCGAGCACGTCTGCCGCGACAGTCTCGAGGCGCCGGCGCGCGTCGACCTCGGCGCTCCGGCCGATTTCTGCGAGATGATCGGCTCGACTTCGCAGCGGTCGGACGAGCGGCGCGCGCCCGACCGCGCGCGCGGGAACGAGCACCAGCCGGCCGGCTCTTGCTCCCACTCGGCCGGTCGTCACGACCAGTCCGATCACGACGTTGCGCCCGTTGGTCGCGCGCTCCATGCGGCCAGCCTCGCAGACCCTCCCCCTGCCAGCAAGCCACGTGCGTGGTCGCGCGCTCGTGCGCGAGCCACCGGGTGAACTCCGGACGCGCGAAGACCTGGCGAACAGGGTCCCCGGAACTCACGGCCATCCGGTGGGACTGGCGGGGTGCTACGCCAGAGTGCCAGACGCCCTATTGCGAAGACGACGCGAGCGCGAGCCCCGCGACGTGGGCGGCGTCGCGGAGGTCGAATTCAGAGGCACCACCGAGGCACGCATGCCGCGAGCATTCCCGGGCATCTCTGCCACGTCTGACATGCCCGATAGCAGGGGAATCGCGCAACCATGCGAGTCCTTATGGGCCGTGTAGGGATCGAACCTACGACCTTGGGATTAAGAGTCCCCTGCTCTACCAGCTGAGCTAACGGCCCGAGGTCGGACATCCTACCAACCCGCCGCCGAGGTCCGCGGGCCCGGACGAACTCAGCCCAGCTTCGCCAGGCTGGACCGAACCTGCGCGGCCTTTGGACCATTTGGCGCGAGCTGCAGGTACTTCTCGAACGCGGCCTTCGCGACCGGCTTCTGACCCGCCTGCACGGCGAGCGTCCCCAGGTAGTAGTACCCAAGCGGCACCTTGGGATTACGCTTGGTGAACTGGGTCGCGAGTCCGACGGCCGCGGCCGCCTGGCTGGCAGCGGTGTACACGGACGCAAGGCGGTCCATGAAGACCGCGTTGGTCGGCGCCAGATCGGTTGCCTTGACCGCGGCGGTCAGCGCGCCGGTGAGATTTTGTTCGGTCAGGTACGCGGCGGCCAGCGCGTCCCACGCCGCAGCATCCTTGGGGTGCGCGGTCGTGTGGGTCTGCGCGCTCACCACCTTTGCGAGCGACGGGAGATGGGCCTTCACCGCCGCCGGGGTCGCGCCGGGCGGCGCGATCTTGAGGTATTTTTCGTACGCCGAATACGCCAGCGCCGACTCACCGGCGTCATCGGCCAGCTGGCCGAGCTGCACCCAGCCGTCGGGGTCGGTCGGCGCCTTCGCGGTGTACGACTTCATGACGTCGACGCCCTGGGTGTACTGGCCGGCGCCCGAGTACAAGGTCGCCAACGTGAAGGCCGAGGTCTTGTCGGCCGGATCGATCGTGAGTGCATGCTGTGCGGCGCTGATCGCCTGGGTGTTCTTGTTGGCCGCCTGATACGCGGTTGCAAGGTTGTCCCACGCCTGGACGCTGTTGGGCTGCGCCTTGACCGAGGCCTGCGCGTCGCCGATGAGCTGGCTCGTCGACGACGACGGGCCGCCGAACGCCGACACGAGGATCAGCACGATGCCGCCACCGACGAACGCGAGGGCGGTGAACACGGCCATGATGCGGGCGAGGCGCTTCGTGCGCTTTTCGTCGAGGAGCACTGGGGGTCACGCTAACACACGGACTTGCGCGCCTCCGCCGCGCGCGTTGCGATCTCCACAACGTCGATGCCCGGCACGTCGCCGTCCACCAATCGCAGTAGCCCGTCGGTCCAGACGCGGGTCACGCGCGACCCGGGATCAAGCGCGACGACGTGGGGATCGACCCCGCGCGCGCGCGACGCTGGGACCAAGGCGATGATGTTGGCGCGCTTCCCACGCACGATGGATCCGATCTCGTGATCGAGGCCAAGCGCCTCCGCGCCGCCGAGCGTGGCCATGCGCACGAGCTCACGCGGGGTCAGCTCAACGCCGGCATCGGCCTGGATCAGCGCACAGGTGCGCGCCTCGGCGCGGACGTCGTAGTTGCCGGCGCTCGCGGGGCTATCCGTCCCGAGGCCCACCGACACCGCCGCGTCGCGCAAGGCTACCAGCGGCGCGACCCCGCAGCCGAGCTGACTGTTCGAGATCGGGCAGTGCGCGACGCCCACCCCGGCGGCAGCGAGCAGGCGCGGCTCGTGCGCACTGAGCTGAACGCAGTGCGCGGCGACCAGCCCTCGGCGCAGGGCACCCGCGCGCGCCAGGCGCGAGATGACGCCCTCCCCGGGTTCCCCGGGCCACATCGCGGGGGCCACCCCCCGCGATGACAGCGCCTGGGCAATCGTGCCCCCGCCGGTGCTGATCGCCTCCAATTCGGCCGGGGACTCCGCGAAGTGCGTGCTCCACGGTCGTGACGCCAATTCGGGATCCTGCCCCAGGAGCGTCCAGAATTCCGGTCCGACCGAATACGGAGCGTGCGGCGAGATGCCGATCGTGACGCCGGATTTGGCGGCGATCCCGGCGCGGCTGTACGCGTCGCGCACCCGGGTCAGCGCCGGTCCGAGTGCGGCGACCGGCCCGTTGCCGAAGGCCTCCACGCAGCTGAACCCCTGGAGCCCCAGGCGGGACATCGCCGCCCCGCCCGCGCCCGTCGGTCCCGAGTCACACAGGGTCGTCGTGCCGGCCCGGAGTGCCGCCACGGCGCCCGCCGCGGCGCCCGCCTCCGTGAACCCCGGCGCCGCGGCTGCCACCGCCGTCAGGAATGCGCCGAGCCAACGGCCGAATTCACCGCCCGGCGCGAGTCCGCCGGTCAGGGCCCACTCCAGGTGGCAGTGCGCATCGACGAGCCCCGGCATGAGAATCGACGCGCCGAGTGCGTCTTCCGGGGCCTCGGGATACCTCCGCCGCAGGGTCGCAGGCGGTCCGACCCCCTCGATCCGGCCGTCGCGAACGAGGATGGCACCGGGACTGATGACCGGACCGTCGCCGCGGACGATCCAGTCGGCGCTCAGAAGGACGTCAGTGGTGCTCGACGTCTTGGGGGCTGTCGACGGGCTCCTTGGGCACGTCCGGCGGCGGGACCGCGGCCGTGGGGGGCTCGTCGCCCGAGATGCCCTTCTTGAATTCGCGCGCGCTGCTTCCGAGACTGCGCCCGATCTCCGGCAGTCGCTTCGCCCCGAACAACAGCAGGACAATGATGAGCAGCACGATGATGTGCCATGGCTGGATGTCCAACGACGCCTCGTTCGTACGCGTGTCACAGCGGACCGGACAGCAAACGTTCTCAGGGTAGCATGACCGCTGTGACCGCCCTGAACCGCAGCACCCGCCCGCGTCGCATCGACCCCATCGCGGCCGCGTGGGGCGGGCTCGTCGGGGGGATCGGCCTGGTGATCGCCGGGCCCCGCGAACTCGCCATCCGCATCGTGATCGTCCTGATCGCCGGCGTACTGTCCGGGTTCCTCACCGGCATGCGTGCGATCCGCCACCGCGTCGCCAACGCTGCGGCCGCGTGGATCGTGGCCAACCTGTTCTATGCGGCCTTCGTCGTCGCCGCGAGCATCGTCCACTGGATCACGGGGCGC
Source organism: uncultured Thermoleophilia bacterium (assembly GCA_963773325.1). GTDB lineage: Bacteria > Actinomycetota > Thermoleophilia > Miltoncostaeales > Miltoncostaeaceae > CAITWD01. Next base: position 1,255,455 of record CAVZAI010000002.1, read on the forward strand.
CAGCACGCACCGGCCTTCTTCCCCGGTGGCATCAGGCGCTGGCTGGCGATCACCCTGATCAGCCTGGTGGCAACGCTCATCGGCGGCGTGATCGCCAACTCGCTGCTGCGACCCGCCAGCCGAAGATCGAACTACTCCTGAGCGGAGAAGTTCTTGTGGTACTCGGAGGCGGTCGGTCCCGACTGACCCTGATACTTGCCGCGGTACGGCTGATCGACGGGCGTCGTCAGCGTCAGGAACGAGATCTGGCCGATCGGCATCCCCGGGTAGATCGTGACCGGCAGGCGCGCCACGTTGGAGAGCTCGAGCGTGATCTGCCCGTCCCAGCCCGGGTCGATGTAGCCGGCGGTCGAGTGGATCAACAGGCCAAGCCGCCCGAGGCTCGACTTGCCCTCCAGCCGTGCCACCAGGTCGTCCGGGATGGCGACCCGCTCAAGCGTCGAGCCCAGCACGAACTCACCCGGATGGAGGATGAACGGCTCGTCGCCGGACATGACCACCAGGTCGGTCAGGTCCTCAAGGGGCCGGCGGACGTCGATGTAGGGCTGCCGGTTGTTGTGGAACACCCGGAACTGCGAGGACACGCGGACGTCGACCGAGGACGGCTGCACCAGCGACGGGTCGTACGGATCGATCACCAGCCGCCCCGAGGCCAGGTATTCGCGGATCGTGCGGTCGGAGAGAACCATGTGCGCTTGAGCGTACCCACCGGAAGCCGCCATCCGCTACCCTCAGGAACGTGGACTTTGATCGTGGGTTCCGCATCGACGGCCTGCTCGACGCCCCGCTGGGAGCCGCGGCACGCGACGCACACACCGCGGGCCGCATCCCCGATTTCGTCGCCGGTGATCTGCTCATCGGCAGCGGTCCGATCGACCGCCTCGACCTCGTCGACGTCTCGGTCGCCGAACTCCGGCAACTCGTGCGGGCCGTACGCCTGCCGCGCTGGGTTATCGCCAAGAATCCGCTCTCGGGCGGGTACGTCGAGACCAAGGCGCTGATGCGCAACAACCGCCTCGCCACCGTGTGCGAGGAGGCCGCCTGCCCGAACATTGGCCGCTGCTGGTCGCGCCTGACCGCGACGTTCATGATCGCCGGCAGCAACTGCACCCGCGGCTGCCGGTTCTGCAACATCGCCACGGCGCGCCCCATCGGCCCGCCGGACCCCGATGAACCGGCCCGGGTCGCCGAGGCCGCCGTCCGGATGAACCTGCGCTTTGTCGTCGTGACCGCCGTCGCGCGCGATGACCTCGCCGACGGCGGTGCCGCGCACTTCGCCAACACGATTCGTGCCCTGCGGGAGCGCAATCCGGGCATCAAGGTCGAGGTCCTGATCCCCGACCTGCGCGGCTCCCGCGACGCGCTCGACATCGTGCTCGACGCCGCTCCGGACGTGCTGAACCACAACACCGAGACCGTCCCGCGACTCTACGCGCGGGTACGGCCGGGGGCCCGCTACGAGCGCACGTTGGAACTCCTGGCGCACTCGGCCTCCGCCGGGCTGCGCACCAAGACCGGCCTGATGGTCGGCCTGGGCGAGCGGCTTCCCGAGATCACGACGGTCTTCTCGGATCTGGTCTCGGTCGGCTGCGAGCTCGTCACCGTCGGCCAGTATCTGCGCCCGACGGCCGTGCACCTGCCCGTCGAGCGCTTCTACGCACCGTCCGAGTATCCGGCGCTGGCTGAACGGGGCCGCGAGCTCGGGCTCGCACACGTGGAGGCCGGGCCCCTCGTGCGGTCGTCGTTCGAGGCCGATCGCGTCGCCGAACACGGAGCAGTCGCGGCCTAGCCGCCCGCGCTCCGGACGCGGGCGTACGGACACCGCCCTGCGTGTTCCCACCGCGCCCGGAACCCGCGTCGGGGTCCTTAAGTCGTCACCGCGGACGCCGATACGTGGAGTGCCGGTTGCGATGGCCGCAACCGGGGCGCCGGCGGAGACACGGCAGGACAAGGACACGCGTAATGCACGACTACCGCACCAAGAAGATCGCCTTGCCGAGCGGGCAGATGATCGAGATCATCTATCTGATCGATCCGGATGCGGCGACCGACCCCGCCGACCACGACCCTGTCGATGCTGCCCATCTCGACGCCCTGCCGCTGCACCACTGCCCTGGGTGCGGCAGCGACCTGGTCTACCCGCTGGCCTGGCAGGAAACCGGCGACGGCATCTGGACGATCCAGCGCCGTTGTCCGAACTGCGAATGGCACGACACAGACACATTCGAGCAGGGCGAGATCGAGCCGTTCGACGACGCGATCGAGGTCGGCATGGAGATCCTGCTCACCGAGCTGCGCACGTGGACGTACTCGAACATGAACGATGACGTCGAGCTGCTGATCCACGCGCTCGATCGGGACCTGATCCTGCCGATCGACTTCTGATTTCGGCGGGCCGTCCGCGACCGGCGCGCGGGCATGATCGGTCGGTGCTCGACTAGAGTCCGGCCGTATGTGGGAGCTGAGTCCGTCCGAGGCCTATGACGCCTGGCAGGCCGGCGATCTGACGATCGTCGACGTCCGCGAAGAGGGCGAGCACGAGCGGACGCGCGTCCCGGGGGTCCCGCTGATCCCGATGAGCACCCTGGCCGACCGGGTGCACGAACTGCCCGATGGGCCGCTGGTGTTGCTGTGCCGCTCCGGCGCCCGGAGCGCACGCGTGGCCGAGTACCTGACGAGCCTCGGCACCTACGGCGAGGTGGCAAACCTCGACGGCGGGATCATCGCCTGGGCCGAGGAAGGCCTCCCCTACGAGGGCAGCGACCCCGTCTAGCCCGCGAAGCGCTTGACCACCCGGTAGCCGGTGTCGCGCTGCACCGCGGTGCGGCCGGTCGCGGCGATCGCCGACACCATCCGGGGCGTGTCCAGCCGGAAGGCCGTGCCCGCCGCGCGCACGACGTTTTCCTCGATCATGATCGAACCCATATCATCGCAGCCGAACTCGAGGGCGAGCTGGCCGACGCGCAGCCCCTGGGTGACCCACGACGACTGCAGATGGGCGACGTTGTCGAGGTACAGCCGGCTGACGGCGACCATCATCAGGTAGTCGGCCGCGGTGGTGTGCTGATGGTCCTCGCCGCGCTTGGAGCCGCCGCCGGACTGGTAGCTCCAGCAGACGAACGCGCGGAAGCCCGGCTGTTCGTCCTGGAGCTCGCGCAGACGGTGCAGGTGCTCGACCCGATCCTCGAGCGTGTCCACGGTCCCGTACATCATCGTGGCCGAGGTCGACATGCCCTGGCGGTGGGCCTCGCGCATGACCCCGAGCCATTCGGACGTCGTCGTCTTGCGCGGCGCGATGATCTCGCGCACGCGGTCGACCAGGATCTCCGCGCCACCGCCCGGAATCGAATCCAGGCCGGCGCGGCGCAGACGGCTGATCGTCTCCGGCAGCGAGAGCCTGGAGTACTGCGCGATGTGCATGACCTCGGACGGTGAGAGCGCGTGCAGATGGATCGGGTAGCGGGCCTTGATCGAGCGGAACAGGTCCTCGTAGTAGTCGATGCGCAGGCCCGGATGATGGCCGCCTTGCAGCAGCAAGGCCGTGCCGCCGAGCGCCAGGGTCTCCTCGATCTTGCGGAAGATGACGGCCTTGGGCAGGACGTAGCCTTCGGGGTCGCGCGGGTGACGGTAGAACGCGCAGAAATCGCAGTCGGTCACGCAGAAGTTCGTGTAGTTCACGTTCCGATCGATGATGAAGGTCACCACGTCCGGGTCCGTGACGCGTTCCCGCGCCGCGCGTGCGGCGGCCCCGACACGCACCAGGTCGTTGCTGCGCAACAGCGCCAGGGCGTCCTCGTCGGTCAGGCGCTCCCCAGCCAGCGCCCGCTCGAGGGCGATCGTGGTGGCGCTATCGGGTGCAACGGTGGTCATTGCGACGCGGTCGTCCTTGATGTGGGATCCCCGGGGAGCCCGCTACGCGGCGAGCAACTCCGGAACGTGTGCCAATTGTCCCGCCTCGCTCGCCAGACGCAAGAACTCGTTGAGCCCGGCACGCTCCTCGGCACCGAAACCGTAGCCGAGACGGCGGAAGTACGCCGCGATGAAGTCCTCGGGAAACGGGAACCGCGCCGCCGCCGCGCGCACCACCGCGTCCGGGTCGCGCGCGTAGTGCTCCTGGGCATCGGTCAGCAGTTGGCGCAAGTCGCCGAGGATCGCGTGCTGGGCCGGCGCCAGGTCAGCGCGCGCCGCCCAGACGGCAAACACCATCGGCAGGCCGGTCCGGGTGCGCCACAGCTCACCCAGGTCGAACACGTACCGCGCAAACGGATCGCGGCCACCAGACAGGGCCTCATCGGCGATCAACAGCACCGCGTCGCCCTCCGTGAGGGCGTCCTGGGGCGAGGTCTCCAGCAGGCGGAACACCGGCGCCGGGCCGAGCAGCACGCGCAGGAGCGCCACCGACGTAGCGCTGTGGGGCGTGACCGCCACCGAGCGGATCTCCTGCAGGGGGACGCGCGAGAACACCAGGATCGAATCGACGGTGCCCGCGGCCGAAATGCATGCCACCGGGACGAGCTCGAGGTCCTCGGCATGCCGGGCATAGGCGATCGAGGACATCGCCGAGACGTCCAGGTCGCCGTTGGTGACCGCCCGATTGAGCGTCGTCGGCAGGCCGTCGGTATAGACGAACTCCGGGCCGCCGGCGAGCTCAAGGTGGTGATAGACCGGGTACATGTTCAGTGCCGAGATCCGGCCGACACGCAAGACCTCGGCCGGTGCCGGGCTCATCGCGCCACCGCCCGGTAGCCCACCGCGCCGGCCAGCCACTGCGCGTCGGTCGTGTCGTCGGGCGGGATCTGCCAGTCGGTGGCGCCGAACGCGACGGCGATCTGGGATGCGGCGGGCCCGAGGTGGATCCAATCCGGCCGCACCTGCGTGTCGTCCGGCAGCAGGTAGCGTGCCAGCGCGATGACCGCCAGGTCCTCGACGCCCCAGGAGCCGGGGCGGCTGGCGTCGCCCTCGCCGGGCGTCGGAGACACCGCACGCAGCAGGCCGGTCGCGCGCGCCAACGCGCCGAGGGCGATCAGCCGATCGACGGTCTGCTCGGCCGGCACGCCCGCCCCGTACGCGACGACGGCGACGCTCGCCCGGCCCGCCGCATGGGCGGCCCGGTGCGCCGGGACGGGCTGCTCGGCGCCGGTGTCGACGAGCCAGTCGGCCGGGACGGGCGTGCGCGAATAGGTGACGACGCCGCCTGGAGCGACGCCCGCGAGCTCGGCGGCGCGCAACGGATCCGGGGTCGCAAGCAGCGCGACCAGCGCGTCCCGGTTCACGCGTACCGATCCACAACGCCGTCGGCGACCAACTGCAGCGAGCGTCGATCGGCGCCGTCCAGCACGCCCGTGAGCACGCCCCGGGCGTCGTTGACGTATGCAAGCGCCCGCTCACGGGCCCGCACGACCCCGGGATGCGCGCCAAGGCGATCGCACAGGCGCTCGATCGCCGCGTCGTCGTCGCCGATGCCCCGGATCGCTCCGGCCAGCGCGGGCTCATCCTGGATGGCGTAGATCATCGGCAGGGTCACGGTGCCATCGCGGAGATCGGCCCCACGGCGCTTGCCCGTCACGGCCGACGCGCCGGTGACATCCAGGATGTCGTCGAAGATCTGGAAGGCCATCCCCACGGCCTCGCCGTAGTCCGTCAGCGACTGCTGGGCCTCGGCCGAGCCGCCGCCGAGCATCGCACCCAGTCGGCACGCGGCGGCAAACAGGGACGCAGTCTTGCGGCGGACGCGGTCGAGGTACGCGCGCTCGGAGAGCGCCACGTCGAACGCGGCGCGCCCTTGCGCCAGTTCACCCTGCGACAGATCGAGCGCCGAGAGGGCCAGCACCTCGATGGCCGCCGGCTCGTCGGCGCCGGCCAGCTCGGCGAAGGCTTGGGCGAACAGGTAATCGCCAACCTGGACCGCGGCGTCGGCACCGTGCGAGGACGCGACCGTCTCACGACCGCGGCGCATCGTCGCCCCGTCCAAGAGGTCATCGTGGACGAGGGTGGCCATGTGGATGAGCTCCACCGCGACCGCCGCCCGAACCACGGCGTCGGCCGGCGCGCCGGCCGCACCCGCACAGGCGAACACCAGCAGCGGCCGCAGTCGCTTGCCCCCTGCCGCGAGCGTCGCCGCGCCCGGCATGGCCACCTCCGTGATGCCGTCGGCCACCACCGCACCCAGCCGCGCCTCACAGGCGCGCAGCGCATCCCTGAGTCCGGCGGTCACCACATGCGCGGTGGGGTGGGCGGTCGCACTCACACGCGTACTCTCCCATAGTGCAGGGCGACGATGCCCCCGGCAAACAGCTGCCAGCGCACGTCGCCCAACCCCGCGTGGGCCATCGCACCCGCGAGCTGCGGTGGCTCCGGAAACCGCTTGACCGACGCCGGCAGGTACCCGTACGCGGCACCGTCGCGACCGAGCAGCGTGCCCAGGAGCGGCACGACGCGATCGAACCAGAGCTGGTAGAAGCGGCGCAGGTGCCGGGGCGTCGTGATCTCCAAGATGACGACGCGCCCACCCGGGCGCACCACGCGCACCATCTCGACGATTCCGCCGTCCAGATCGCTGACGTTGCGGATGCCGAAGGCAACCGTGGCACCGTCGAACTCGTCGTCGGCGAACGGCAGCGCAAGCGCGTCGGCCTGCACGAACTCGACAGGCTCGCCCCGCTCCGCCGCCTTCGCTCGGGCATGGTCCAGCATGTTTTCCGCGAAATCGACGCCGACCGCCCGCCCGCTCGCGGTGACTCGCCGGTACAGCGCGAACGCGAGATCGCCGGTGCCGGTGCACACGTCGAGCGCCGACTCCCCCGCCGCGACGTCCGCGGCGGCAGCCGCGGCCTCGCGCCAGCGCCGGTCCAGGCCCGCAGTCATCACGCGATTGAGCAGGTCGTAGCGTGGCGCGATGCGGTCGAACATCGCCCGAACTTCCGCCGCGGGGAGCCTCCCGGGGGTCTCTTGGCCCGCCGCCGGCTCGCTCACGGGGTCACCTGCGTGGGATCCGTCGGTCCCGCCATGGCCACGTCCTCACCCCAGCGCGCCAGCAGCCCGTGCGGCACACCCAGGTGATCGAGCGCCTTGCCGACCATGAAGTCGACCAGCTGGCTGACGTCAGTGGGGTGATTGTAAAAGCCCGGCGACGCGGGCATCACGATGGCCCCAGCCCGCGTGACGGCGGCCATGTTCTCGATGTGGACAAGCGAGAGCGGTGTCTCCCGGGTCATCAACACCAGCGTGCGGCGCTCCTTGAGCATGACGTCCGCGCAACGGTGGATGAGGTTGCGCGCGATGCCATGCGCGATCGTCGCCAGCGTCGAGCCCGAGCACGGGCAGATGAGCGCCGCGGGCGCCAGCGACGACCCGGAGGCAAAGGGCGCGGTCAGGTCGTCGAGCCCGAGGATCGTGACCTTGCCAGGCGCGGCTGCCGAACGCGCGACGAACTCGCGGACCACGGCATCCGGGTCCCGCGGCGCGTGGCGACCGGCGTCGAGAAGCTCGTGGCTGATCACGTGGGCACCGTTGCGACTCACGCACAGGCCCACCTCGCATCCGGCATCGGTCAGCGCCCGCAGGGCGGTCATGGCGTACGCCGCGCCGCTGGCGCCGGTCACTCCGAGGAAGATCCGCTTCACCGACGCCAATCCTAGCCCGCCTGTCGCCGCCCGGACCTTCGACCCGCCCCGGTTCCGACCGGTCGGTGCCACGGCGCGACGCCGGGCGCAAGACACGGGAGGCCCGGAGCCAACCGGGCCTCATCGCGACGGTCGGTAACGCGGCCGTATCTACTTATAGGTCGTGCCCAACCCGGCGAGGAACGTCGCCAGCTGCTGATACTCCGCCGCGGTGAAGTTCGCGAACGCCGGCATGGTCGACCCCGGCGTGGCGCATGTCGGACACTGGGTATGCAGGATGTACCAGTTCTCGCCGGTGTAGGTCGGCCCGCTCACTCCCGGGACCGCGACCGGGAGCTTGCCGGGATACGTACTCGACTTGCTCTTCGTCCCGGTGGTGGTGAGGTTCGGGCCCACCTGGCCACCGACGCCCTTGACCATATGGCAACTGGTACATCCCTGGGTGAGGAACAGCGTCTCGCCGGCCGCGGCCGCGGAGCCCGGGGTGATGCCCGTGAACGTGATCGACGTGGCGCTGGAGGTCGACGCCGTGCCGGTCTCGCCCTGATAGGTGAGCCACGCCAGCCCGATGAACACGAGGATCGCGGTCGACAGTGCGAACGGACGCTTGGAGATACGGCGCTCGGCACGACGGTCGATAAACGGTGTCGCCAGCAGCAAGACCATCAAGACGTTGGGAATGACGAACGTGGCCATGATGACCGGCATCAGGGTGTTCTGGTTCTTGAAAATCTTGAGTAGCTGGAACAGGAAGAAGAAGTACCACTCGGGCCGCGGCTCGAACGTCGACGTCGCCGAGTAGACCGGTGGGCCCACCCCGACCCGCTGCCAGATCGCCATCCCGATGATGGCCGCGAAGACTACGACCGCGACGATGTGGTCCTTGTAGATCGCGTAGGGGTAGAACGGCTTGCCTTCTTTTTTCGCCTGCGCGTAATCGCGCTTGTACGCCTCTTGGTCTGCGTGATTCACTCGCCCGCCTCCGCCGTCAGCGTCTGCGGCACGGGTTCGACCGTCACCTCACGGCGGCCTCGCGACTCGCGCTCGCGCGCGGCGGCGCGGGCGGCGGCCTCTTCGGCCCGGCGGGCGCGCATCGACCGCTTGGACCACGGCGGCTCAGAGATGCCGAGCTTGCTCACCAGGAACAGATGCAGTCCGATGAATGTCGCGATCCCCCCTGGTATCACGAGCATATGGATGGCGTAGAAGCGCGAGAGTGTACTTGGGCCAAACTGCGTGCCGCCGCGCAGGATGTCGGCGATGTAGGGACCGATGATGGGTGCGCTGGCGGTGATGTTCATGGCGACCACCGTCGCCCAGTAGGCCTTCTGGTCCCAGACCAGCAGGTATCCGGTCAGCCCCATGAACATGGTCATGATCAGCAGGAGCGCGCCGGTCACCCAGGTCAGCTCGCGCGGATACTTGTACGACCCGAAGATGAACACGCGGGCCATATGCAGGAACACCAGGATGATCATCGCGCTGGCGCCCCACTTGTGCATGCCGCGCACCAACCAGCCCCAGGTCACGTGGTTGGTGATGTTCTGGATGCTCGCGTAGGCGGTCGTCGGTTCCGGCTTGTAGTACATCGCCAGGACGATGCCGGTCACGGCCTGCAGGCCGAAGACGGCCATCACCGCGAATCCGAGGGTCTGGAACCAGCTCGTCTCGCCGGGAATGTTGCGCTTGAGGAACCTCCCGATGCCCATCGACGCTGCGGTGCGATCGTCGATGTACTCGACGGTCGCGTCGGCCGCCTTCGCCATGGAACCCTTCGGCCCGATATCGGTGGTGCTCATCGCGCCTCCCTACGAGAACGGGTAGAGGTTGGACAACGTGCCGGTCACCGGCTCGCCCGGATCGCGCAGCGAATACGGCTGCTGCGAGCTGTTGATCGAGAACGCGCTCCCTACCAGGACGTGGTCGGTCGGGCTGGTGCCCGCCGTCGACCACGATCCGTATTCGGTGCCCGCTTTGCCACTGGGTTGGCCAGCGCTGTTGACGACCTTCACGCTGAACCGATCCAGCGGGCGCGGCGCGGGCCCGGCGATCACCAGGCCGATGGAGTCGAACGCGCTGCCGTGGCACGGGCAGGCGTAGTTGTCGCCGCCCTTGGAGTACTCCACCGGGCACCCCAGGTGGGAGCAACGATTCCAGATGGCGGTGAGCTGACCGCCCTTGTTGCGCATGAACACGCGGGCGTCCGACCACTGCGACAGGCCGGAGACCGCGATCGAGGTGGTCTGGCCATCGGGGAAGCTGGTCATCGGGCCGATGTCGACCCACTGTTGCTGCGGAGACTTCACCGAGTCCGAGACCGCGAAACCGACGATCGGCACCAGGATGGCGGCGGTCAGCACCGCACCACCGGCGATGGCCACGCTGCTCAAGAAGCGGGTGCGGGTGACGTAGTCCGGATCGTCATCATGGGAGTCATCCACAACGGGATCGATCGCCCGGGGACCAGCGTACCGGCCCTTGGGCTGCCCGTTCTGGGCGTCGTTCCCCTGGCTATCTGCCACCTGGTTCAACCTCCTCGAGCAATACGCATGACGACCTCGCGCCGGAATGGGGATTCAACCAGACCGCCGACCTCAGACACGCCCCAACCCACGGGCCAAGTGTCCCGTCGGTCGGGGCGCTTGGACTCGGATCCGATCACCGCGGGCGATTCCCCCTATCGACGGTTCGGGTTCGACCGCGCGACGTCCTGCAGGCGACCCCCGGTCCCCGGATCAACGCGATCATAACGATCGGAGCCCCCCCGGTTCGTCAATCTTCGCTGTATGCGGCCGCTTTAGGGGCATGTGCCCCGCCGTGGCGGGGTCACTTACCGACTCAGGGCTCCGGCAGCGTGATCCCGAGCTCCGACCAGCGCTCGTCGACGCGCCGCCGGATCTCGGGCGACATCACGATCGCATCCGGCCACGGCCGCACCGGGCCCTCCCCGGGCCACTTGCGCGTGGCGTCGAAGCCGATCTTGGACCCGTAGGCGAAGTAGGGCGCCGCGTGGTCGAGGGCGTCGACCGGTCCGTCGACCATCAGATGGTCGCGGGCGGGGTCGACGTTGCTGAACGCCGTGAAGGCGACCTGCGAGATGTTGTGGACGTCGACATCGTGGTCGACGACGATCACGCAGCGTGTCAGCGAGAGCAGCCCGAGGCCCCAGACGGCGTTCATGAGCTTCTTCGCGTGCCCCGGGTAGCGCTTCTTGACCGACACGATCGCGCAATTGTGGAACACGCCCTCCAGCGGCAGGTTCATGTCGTAGAGGTCCGGCACCGTCATCCGGATCAGCGGCAGAAACATGCGCTCGGTGGCCTTGCCGAGGAAGAAGTCCTCCATCGGTGGCGGCCCGACGATCGTCGTCGCGTAGATCGGATCCCGTCGGTGCGAGATCGCGGTGATGTGCAGCGTCGGATAGTCGTCGATCGGGGTGTAGAAGCCGGTGTGATCCCCGAACGGCCCCTCCGGGCCGACGTCGGTGGCATCGACGTAGCCCTCGATGACGAATTCGGCGTTCGCCGGCACCTCCACGTCCACGGTGCGGCATGGCACCATGTCGACGTTGTCCCCGCGCAGGAAGCCCGCGAACAGCATTTCGTCGATGTTGGGGGGCAGCGGCGCCGTCGCGCTGTAGGTCACGGCCGGATCGGTGCCGATCGCGATGGCGACCTCGACGCGGCCGGCCGAATCGCGCAGGTGGGCCGCGCCGTCTTTGTGGATCTGCCAGTGCATCATCGCCGTGCGTTCGTCGATGACCTGCACGCGGTACATGCCGCAGTTCCGCACGCCGGTGGTCGGGTCCTTGCTGAAGACCAGCGGGAGCGTGATGTACGGCCCCCCGTCGTCGGGCCAGCACGTGAGGATCGGCAGCTTGGTCAGGTCGGGCGCATCCATCCAGACGTCCTGGCACGGCGCGCTCTTGACCATCCGCGGCGAGAACGACGCGAGCTCGCGCAGCTTGCCGAGCGCCTTCACCTTTGCGACCAGCCCCTGCGGCGGCTGCAGGTCCATCAGCACCTGGATGCGCGCACCGGGCTCGTCGAGCGAGTCGACCTCGAGGGCCATGCGCATGCGGGCATCGCTGCCGAACTGATTGATCAGGACCGGGAACTCACTACCGATCACGTTCCGAAACAGCAGCGCCGGCCCGAACCGCTTGGAGACGCGGTCAGTGATCTCGGTGATCTCCAGGTACGGGTCGACCGGCGCGGTGATCTCCACGAGTTCCCCCGCGTCGCGCAGCCGCTCGATCCAATCACGCAGGTCCCGGATCACGCGAACACCGCGGCCAGGTCGGGCGGATCATCCAACGCGGCCGCCAGCTCGTCGAACCCCGACGGATCGGCCTCCTCGGTCGACCTGCGCACCGCCGCGGCGAAGCGGGCACGCACGGCCGGCTGGCCGGCACCGGCGATCGCGGCCGCCGTGCCCAGCCACAGGGCGGGCAGCTCGGCGGAGCGCCCGGTCGCGACGACGCCCGCCGAAAGCGCCACCAGACGAGCCAGGGCGTCGACGACGAACACGTCCTGTGCGCCGGCGACGCGCACCAGGCCGGCCGCGAAGCAGTAGTCGCCTGCCAGGACGAGCCCCGAGGCGTCGGCGCGCACCAGTTCGCGCGGACGCCCATGATGGGCGAGAAAGCCCTCCAGGATCAGGTCGAGGCCGAGCGCGTGCTCGGCCGCCAGCGGCGGCGAGACGAGCCGAGCCAGCAGCGGTTCCGCGGCGGCCGCGCCGAGGCCCTCGGCGAGGGCCGGCTCGGTGATCAGGTCCGTCCTCACGCGGCGGCCACCTGCGCGGCCTCGGCGAACGCAGCGCCGGTTCGGGCGAGGTCCTCGTCCGAATGCGCTGCGCTGACGAACCACGCCTCGAACTGCGACGGCGGCGGGTAGACCCCACGGGCCAGCAGCGCGCGGGCAAACGCCCCGTAGTGGCTGGTGTCCGATGTAGTCGCCGACGCGTAGTCGGTGACCGGCACGGCGGCAAAGAACGGGGTCAGCATCGATCCGACCCGGTTGACAACCACCGGCACCTGGGCCGCGGTAAAGGCCGCCTCGAGAGCCGCGCCGCGGGCTTCGAGTTGCTCGTACAGGCCCGGTGCCGCGACGGCATCCAGCACGGCGAGACCCGCGGCGGTCGCCAGCGGGTTGCCGGAGAGCGTCCCGGCCTGGTAGCACGGGCCCTCGGGCGCCAGCTCGGACATGATCGCCGCCCGGCCGCCGAATGCGCCGACCGGCAGGCCGCCGCCGATGATCTTGCCGTAACAGACCAGGTCCGCCGTCACGCCAAAGCGCTCCTGCGCGCCACCGCGTGCGATCCGGAACCCGGTGATGACCTCGTCCAGAATCAACAGCGCTCCGGTCCGATCGCAGGCGGTCCGGAGCCCGGCCAGGTAGCCGGCGGCCGGGGGCACGACGCCCATGTTCCCCGCGACGGGCTCGACGATGATCGCCGCGGCGCCCGCGAGGGCCGTCTCGGCGGCGGCGAGATCGTTGTAGGGCACCAGACGGGTCGCGGCGGTCGCCCCTGCCGGCACGCCCGGGCTGGTCGGCACCCCGAGGGTGGTCGCGCCGCTGCCGGCGTCGGCGAGCAATCCGTCGATGGCGCCGTGGTAGCCACCGATCGTCTTGACGATGATGTCGCGTCCGGTGGCCGCGCGGGCAACGCGCAGCGCGCCCATCACCGCCTCGCTGCCTGAGGAGGTCATCCGCAGCCGCTCGATTGACGGCACCGCGTCACGGACGGCCTCGGCGAAGCGCACCTCGCGTTCGGTCGGGGCTCCGTAGGAGGTCCCGCGCGGCAGCGCCGCGGTCAGCGCCGCGACCACCGCGGGGGGCGTGTGGCCGAGGATCGCCGGGCCCCAGCTCGCGAGATAGTCGACGTAGTCGTTACCGTCGACATCCCAGACGTAGGCGCCCGCCGCCCGGTCGATGAAGATGGGATCGCGCCCGATCGAGCGCATCGCCCGCACGGGCGAGTTCACCCCGCCGACGAGAACGTGCCGTGCTCGATCAAACAGCTCCGCGCTGCGCGCGTCGCGCGTCCTCATGCCGCAGCGGGCTCCCACTTGGGAAACGGCCCACCGGCCAGGGCGATGTCCTCCCACTGCCGGTACTCGGGCGTGTAGTAGACGAGTCGGATCTTCTTGAACTCGTAGGTCGAATACAGCACGGCCCGCGCGTCGGGATCGGTGATGCCGGTCTCCTCGGCGATCGCCCCGATGACCTCCTCGCAGAGCTCCTGCGAACGCGCATGGACCATCGTGAAGATCGAATAGGGCCAGTCCGGATACGTCGGGCGCCGGTAGCAGTGCGAGACCGACCGGAACGCTGCCATCTGCGGGCCGATGCGCTCGAGCTCGTCCTCGGGTACCCGCCAGACCGCCATGCCGTTGGCGCCGAAGCCGGCGCGCCGATGGTTGAGGACGGCCGCGAAGCGCCGCATGTATGACCGCGCCACGAAGGTCCGCGCAGACTCGAGCAGCTCGTCCGGATCGATGCCGGCCTCCGCGGCCCAGCGATCGAACGGCGCCGGCTCGGCGGGCAGATCCTGCTGCAGGATGCAGATGAACCGCTTATCAGCGGCGGTCGGCAGCACGCCGTCGCCGCGCACCGGTGGCGCCGCCGGCGCGGACTTGGCCGCGGCGTCCTGGGTGCCGGTCATGTCGAGCTGGACGTTGATCTTGAACAGCTTGAGGGTCGGCAGCGGGCGCATCGACTCGGCCCCGGTCGCCTCGGCCAGGATGTCGATCGTCTCCTGGAGCCCGAGGCGCGCGCCGGGCTCGACGGCGAGCGTGAACCACAGGTTGAAGGCGTGGCTGCGCCGGTAGTTGTGGCTGACCCCCGGGTGGCCGCCGACGATGGCGGCCGCCTCGAACAGGCGCTCGTCCGGGTACTTGGCCGCGACGAGGCTGCTCTCGTAGCCGAGCGCTCGCGTGTCGAAGATCGCCGACAGCTGTCGCACGATCCCGGCCTGGCGCAGCACCCGCACCCGCGACAGGACCTCGTCCTCGGACATCCCGATGCCCACGCCGACTTCCCGGAACGGGTCGCGGACCAGCGGCAGGCCGGCCTGCAGGGCGTTCAGCAGCGCGCGATCGGCATCGTCGGGCTTGTGGTGGATCCGCGCGGATGCGGTCGTCGTCACTCGGTCTCCTTCAACCATGCCGCCGCGTCCTCGGCGAAGTAGGTGATCACCAGGTCGGCCCCGGCCCGGATGATCGCGGTCAGCACCTCGAGCGCCGCGGTGCGTTCATCCAACCAGCCCCGCTCGGCAGCAGCCTTGATCATCGAGAACTCGCCGCTGACGTGATACGCGGCGACCGGCAGCGTCGTCAGCTGGCGCACGGCAGAGATCACATCCAGGTAGACAACGGCCGGTTTGACCATCACCATGTCGGCGCCCTCGCCGATATCGAGCGCCACCTCTCGAAGCGCCTCGCGCCCGTTGGCGGGATCCATCTGGTACCCGCGCCGGTCGCCGAAGCTCGGTGCGGATCCGGCCGCCTCCCGGAATGGACCATAGAACGCTGACGCGTACTTGGCCGCGTAGCTCAGGATCGCGACATCCTGGTAGCCGTGCGCATCGAGCGTGTGCCGGATCGCCGCCACCCGGCCGTCCATCATGTCGCTCGGCGCGACGATGTCGGCCCCCGCGTCGGCGTGGCTCAGCGCCGCCCGGGCGAGCGCCTCGATCGACAGGTCATTGTCGACCTCGCCGTCGCGCAGGATCCCGCAGTGTCCGTGGGAGGTGTACTCGCACAGGCATACGTCGGTGATCACGACCATCTCCGGCACCAGCAGCTTGATGGCGGCGATCGCCTCCTGGACCTCGCCCTCCGGATCGCAGCTGGCGCTGCCCGACTCGTCCTTGTTGTCGGTCACCCCGAACAGCAGGACGGCCGGCACGCCGGCCTCGTACGCGCGAGCCGCCCGTACCGCCAGGACATCCGCGGACATCCGCGCATGTCCTGGCATCGCACCGATCGGCTCCTCGCGCCCGGCTCCGTCGACGGCGAACATCGGCAGGATGAGCTGATCGGCCGAGAGCCGCTGCTCGCGCACCATCCGCCGCACGGTCGCGGTGCGCCGCAGCCGTCGGGGACGCACGACCGGAAACCCCGCCTGGCTGTCGTGGGACGTCGGAGGCATCGTTCGTCCCCGAGTGTATCCCCAACCGGCGCGATCCGGCCGTCCCGGCGTCCCGCTGGCAAGATCCGGGCCAAATGCCTGTCCACCCGAGCAACCAGCGCCCGCCCAGCCCGTGAGCGAGCCGCACCACAGCCGGCCCGCCGGGCCCGACCCGCAGGAACTGCTGAACGCGTACGCCTACGGGGCGTTTCCCATGGATGCCCCCGAGCACGCGGCCGATCCGGTGCCCTACTACGAGGCCGACCCGCGCGCGGTGATCCCGCTCGAGGCGTTCCGCATCCCTCGCTCAGCGGCGCGCGGCATCGCGCGGGCCGACTACGTCATCCGCCTCGACAGCGTGTTCGCGGAGGTCTGCCGCGCGTGCGCCGACCGGCCGGAGGGGACCTGGCTCAGCCCCCGGCTCATCGAGGGCTACTGCCGCCTGCACGCGATCGGCTACGCCCACAGCATCGAGGCCTGGGATGGCCCGCGCCTGGTCGGCGGGCTCTTCGGCGTGGCGCTCGGCGGGCTGTTCACCTCCGAGAGCATGTTCCACACGGCAAACGACGCCGGCAACGCGGTGCTCGTCGCCACGGCACGGCGCCTGGCCGAGCGCGGCTATGTGCTCTGGGACATCCAGATGGCGACCGAGCACACGATGCGTTTCGGCACGGAACTCATCCCACGGGAGGAGTACCGCCTGCGTCTCAGGGACGCCCTACGGCTCAAGCGCAGTCTCATCGCGCCGGGTCGCCGTCGGACGTGACGCGCCGCCAGGCGGCGCGGGCGGGTCGGCCGGTTCGGCGGGCGCGACCTCCGCCACGTCGGTCGTTGCGCCACCCGCAACCGCACGACGCGCAACGGCGTAGTCGGCCAACACCGCCGCGGCCTCCTTGGCGATCACGACCAGCGGGATGGCCAGCACGACGCCCACCACCCCGGCCAACTGCGCCCCGATCAACAGGCCGAAGATCACGACCAGCGGCTGCACGCCCGCGGCATCGGCCATCGCCTTGGGCACCAGGCGCCGCACGGTCTCGTGGATCACCACGAACGCCACCACCACGCACACCGCGGCTGTCAGTGACGTCAGGAGCGCCAGCGTGACAGGCGGAATCGCCCCGAGAATCGGCCCGACGTACGGCACGAAATCGAACAGGAACACGAGCGTCATGAACGTCACCGCGAACGTCGCGCCGAGCGGGAAGATGCCGGTGACCCCCAACAGCCACAGCACCAGCCCGACCGAGAGGCTGATGAGCAGCGACACGAGCACCTGGGCGCGCAGGTACCGCATCAGGGTCTGCTCGGTGCGGCGCAGGAACTCGGCGGCCGGAGCCCCCCCGATCCGCCCGGCCAAGCGCAGGATCCGCGGGGCGTCGAGCACCATGTAGATCGAGGCCACCAGCGTGATCACGATGGTCACGATCACGCTCAGCACGCCCAGGCTGTACGAGAGGACGTTCGAGGTGCCCTGGGTCAGGCGATTCTGGACGTCGTTGGAGAAGGAGTTCAGTCCCTTCTCGACGTTCGCGTGGATGCCGTGCCGGTGCAGAAAGCTCTGCAGCCCGGAGATCTGGCTGCTCGCCTCGGCGTGATAGGTCGGCAGCTGGGTGTGGATCGTCTGGATCTGCGAGCGCACCGGCGTCACGACGAGCGCGATGACGCCGGCAACGAGCGCGAGCAGCGCCAGGAAGACCATCGCGACCGCGAGCCCACGCGGGATGCGGAAGCGGCGCAGGAAGCGGACGGCCGGGTTGAGCAGCAGCGCCAGGACCACCGAGAACAGGAAGACGATCAGGACCTGCCCGATTGTCTGCCCGATGATCCAGATCGCGACCACGAGGGCCACGACCACGAGGAACATGGCCCAAGGAGGTGTGGGCGGTCGGTTAGTCATCGCGTCCCAGGGCCATCGTACGCCAGGAGTTCCCTGACCGACCACCGCGGTTCCCCCGCGGACCGGCTGAGGTAGTGTCAGACGGGATGTCAACGCAGCAGCGACAGCGGCGGTCCGCCGACCGGGTCGGGCGCAACCACCAGCACCGCCAGCGCAATCGGCGCGCGCTCGTGACCGCCGGGCTGGCGGCAGTCGTCGTGGCGGTGGTCGTGGTGGTGCTGTTCTGGGCAACCGGCGGCGCGTCCTCGTCGAGCCCGGTCGCGAACTCGAGCCCGGGCAGCCCGGTACCGCTCACCACGCCGCCCCAACGGGAGTTGCTGGCCCAGGCGCCGCTGGTCTCGATCGCCTTGCCGATCAACGCGAATGCGATCACCGCGATTGTCTTCCGCTCCATTCCGGATCCGGCCGCGATCGAGCTCACCCCGACCGGTCCGCTGCATCGACACGACGAAGGCGCCAGCGGTAGTGCGCTGCCCGATCTCGAGCTGGACGTGGGCGCCCCCGCGGGAACAGTGGTCTATTCGCCGGTCGACGGCCAAATCATCGGTGTGTACAACAACATCGTCCAAGGTCAGGTCCAGGGCTACCGGTTGCTGATCGCCCCACAGGGTGCGCCCGGGGTCGCGGTGAGCGTGACCCACCTGGTCGCGCATCCCGGCACCCCGTCGCCTCAGGTCGGCCAGGCGGTGATCTCCGGCGTCACGCCACTCGGCCAGGTCATCGACCTGAACGGAGTCGAGGGCCAGAACATCGCCCAGTTCTCCGGCGACGCGGGCAACCATGTGGCCATCGAGCTCCAACGGATGGCCAATTCCTCGTGAGCGAGGGGTTCACCGCCCTGATGATCGGCGACGTGGTCGGCGGCGTGGGGCTGCGGGCGCTCGTCGCCCAACTCCCGAAGCTGATCGCCACCCACCGTCCCGATCTGGTCGTGGTCAACGCCGAGAACGCCGCCGACGGAAGCGGGACCTCGCCGCGCCAGGCCGATGACCTGTTCGCCGCCGGCGCCGATGTCCTGACCGGCGGCAATCACACCCTGCGGCGCACCCCATACCACGAGATCCTGCGCACGAACCCGCGGGCCCTGCGCCCGGCGAACCTGCCGCAGCCCGACGCGCCCGGCGCCGGGCTCGCGATCGTGGAAACGCACGCCGGCGACGCAGCCGTCATCAACCTGCAGGGGGCCGTGTTCATGGATGCCTCGGCCAACCCCTTCGCGATCGTCGACGACCTCGTCGCGGACGCCGCCCGTCACACCCCGCGGATACTCGTCGACTTCCACGCCGAGGCGACCAGCGAGAAGGTCGCGATGGGGCAGTACCTCGATGGCCGGGTGACGGCGATCGTCGGCACGCACACACACGTCCAGACCGCCGACGAGCGCGTGCTGGCGGGCGGATCCGCCTATATCACCGACCTCGGCATGACCGGGCCCCACGACTCGGTGATCGGCGTCAAGACCGCCACGATCATCAACCGCTTTCTCACCGGCGCTCCCGGACGCTTCGAACCGGCCGAGGGCGGCGTCAGGGTGCAGGGCGTCGTGATCACCGCCACACGCGACGGCCGGGCCCAGGCAATCGCCCGCATCGACCGGCCGCAGCCATGAACGCCTGGCCGCGGCCGTGCGACGCAGCGACGCGCATCCACGTCGATCCCGCGGGTGCGGGCGGCGGGCCGGCACGTGAAAGGAAACCCTGATTGCGCGTCATGTCGCTTGTCGGCAACCGCCCACAGTTCGTCAAGGCCGCCCCGCTCTCGCGGGCATTGCGCGCCCGCGGCACCGAGATCCTGGTCCACAGCGGGCAGCACTATGACCCCGAGCTCGCCGACCTGTTTTTCGATGAGCTCGCCATCCCGTCCCCCGACTACGCGCTCGGGGTGGGCAAGGGCACCCCGCTGGGCCAGCTCGCGGCGATTCTGACCGGCCTCGAAGGCCTGCTCACGGCGACGGCGCCCGATCTGCTGCTGGTCTACGGCGACACGACCACGACCCTCGCGGGGGCAATCTCGGCCGCCAAGTCGGGTGTCCCGCTCGCCCACGTCGAGGCCGGTCTGCGCTCATTCGATCGCGCGATGCCCGAAGAACAGAACCGCGTCACGACCGACCATCTGTCGGACCTGCTGTTCTGCCCGACGCCGGTCGCAGTCGACAACCTGGCCAGGGAGGGGATCACGGCCGGCGTCCACATGGTGGGCGACGTGATGCTCGACGCGGCGCTCCTGTTCGCCGATGCGGCCGCAGACAGGCCGGGACCGGAGGCGTACGGGCTCACGCCGGGCGCCTACATCCTGGTCACCGTCCACCGCGCGGCGGCGACCGACACGACCGAGGCGCTCGCATCGCTCGTGCAGGTCCTCAGCGCGCTGCCGGGGCCGGCGCTGTTTCCGGTCCACCCCCGGACCCGCGCCAAGCTCGAGGCGGCGGGATTGTGGGAGGCAGCGACGCGCATCCCCGACGTGCAGCTGGTCGCCCCGGTCGGGTACCTGGACTTCACGCGCCTGCTGACCCAGGCCGGGGCCGTCGTCACGGACTCGGGCGGTGTGCAGAAAGAGGCCTGCCTGCACCGGGTCCCGTGCGTCACGCTCCGCGACACGACCGAGTGGACCGAGACCGTCACGCACGGGTTCAACACCCTGACCGGGATGGATGCCGCCCGCGTGGCCGCGGCGCTCGCCAGCGCCGCGATCCCGGCCGCGGCACCGGATCTCTACGGTGACGGCCACGCCTCGGAGCGCATCGCGGACCTCGTCGCCGAGTTCGCCGCAGCGCGCTAGTCCTCGATCCCGGGGTACCCCAGGCGCACGACCTCGGCGTCGCTGCGCGGGCGCTCGTAGACCGCGTCCGGACTAAGCGGCACCATCATCGCGTGGGCCCGCATCAGCACATACAGGCGGGTGTCGTGGTGCTCGCGCTCGAGGGCCGTCCAGTGGTGCGACTCGCGGATGTCGAAGATGCCGAACGGGATGAACAGCCCCGCCACGAGGCCCGCCATCTCGCCGGCCCCATGACTGAAATGGTCGAAGATCATCAGGATGATGACCGCGAACATCACGACGCCGGCCAGGCGCGTGCGGCGTTCCCGCGCGGCCGCGATCGTCTCGTAGACCGCATTGCGCGGCGGCGCCTGGAACTCGCCGGCGACCCGCAGGCGCCGACGGCTGATGAGCCACGCGGCGACCAGCGACGGGGCGCCGATGACAGCGACGGCGATGACGAACCGCAGCCCGTCGACGCCTTCGTTGAGCAGCCACGCCAACATCCACCAGCCGACCGTCGCCGCACCGATCCCAAGGGCCGCGATCCCGCGCATGCGAACCTCGTCGCGCACGCGCACGAGGCGCGGCAGACCGGCGAGTACGCTGTCGGCCACCTGGTGCGGTCCTTTCGGTCGGTTGCGCCACTGGCTACGATATCGCGCCGTTGCTGTTGTTCCCGTTCCCCTCGAGTCCAAGAAGGTCTTATTGAGCGCGCCTGCGCCCCGGGTCGGGGTCATCGGTCTGGGCTACGTCGGGCTTCCGCTGGCGGCGGCGTTCGCCGAGGCGGGAGTCCCGGTCCTGGGCCTCGATGCGATCCAGTCCAAGGTCGACCAGATCAACGCCGGCCGGTCGTACATCGAGGACGTCCCGAGCGAACGCCTGGGGCCCCTGACCGGCGCCGGCCTGATCCGCGCGACGACCAACTGGGATGAGATCCGGCAGGTCGACGCGGTGTTGATCTGCCTGCCGACGCCGTTGGACGAGCACCGCGAACCCGACCTGTCCGCGGTACTCGGCGCCGCCGAGAGCCTCGCCCAGCGGCTGCGCCAGGGCCAGCTGGTGGTCCTCGAGAGCACGACCTACCCCGGTACGACGCGCGACGAGCTGGCCCCGATCCTCGAGCGCTCGGGACTGCGGGCGGGCCGCGACTTCTCGCTGGCCTTCTCGCCGGAGCGCGTCGACCCCGGCCGCGTCGATTGGACCACCCGCACCACGCCGAAGGTCGTCGGCGGGCTGACGCCCGAGTGCACACGCCGTGCGGCCGAGATCTACGGGCTAGCCATGGACACGATCGTCGAGGTGTCCACGCCAGAGGTCGCCGAGATGACCAAGCTGCTCGAGAACATCTTCCGCAGCGTCAACATCGCGCTGGTCAACGAGCTTGCGGTGCTGTGCGACCGGATGTCGATCGATGTCTGGGACGTCATCGACGCCGCCGCCACGAAGCCGTTCGGCTACATGCCCTTCCGCCCGGGCCCCGGCCTCGGCGGGCACTGCATCCCGATCGACCCGTTCTACCTGACCTGGAAGGCGCGCGAGTTCGACTTCCACACGGAGTTCATCGAGCTCGCCGGGAAGGTCAACTCGCAGATGCCCGCGTTCTGTGTGTCCAAGGTGATCCGGGCCCTCAACAGCCGCCGGCAGGCGCTCAACGGCAGCAAGGTGCTGGTGCTCGGTGTCGCCTACAAGAAGAACGTCAACGACACCCGCGAGAGCCCGGCGCTCCGGATCATCGACCTCCTCGCCGCCGAGGGCGGAATGGTCAGCTATCACGACGCGTACGTGGCAACGCTGGCCACCCGCGCGCTCGAGAGCGTGCCGCTGACCCCGGCGACACTCGCGGCCCATGACGTGGTCGTGGTCGTCACGGACCACGACGGGGTCGACTGGGACATGGTGGTCGACCGCGCGCCGCTGGTCGTCGACCTGCGCCGGGTCGTGCCCGACGCGCCGAATGTGTGGCGCCTATGAGCCGCGTACGCCTCGGCGTCGTCGGGATGAACTATTGGGGCCCGAATCTCGCCCGCAACTTCGCCCGCATGTCCGACGCGGAGCTCGCCTGGTGCTGCGACCTCGACCCCGAGGTCCTCGACCGGCATCGCGACGCATACCCGACCGCGCAGTTCACGACCCGGTTCGACGACCTCCTCGAGGACGCCGCGCTCGACGGGGTCGTGATCGCGACCCCGGTGCCGACCCACGCGGCGCTCGCCCAGCGGTCGCTGAGCGCCGGCAAGCACACCTTCGTCGAGAAACCACTCGCGCTGGCTGCCACCGATGCGCGCGAACTGGCGAACCTCGCCGACTCGGCGGGCCTGGTCCTGATGGTCGACCACCTGCTGGTGTACCACCCCGGTCTGCAGCGGGTAAAGCAGATGATCGACGCGGGCGACCTCGGGCAGGTGTTCTATCTGTACGGCAACCGCCAGAACCTCGGCATCGTCCGCCCTGACGAGAACGCGCTCTGGAGCCTCGGCCCGCACGACATCTCGGTGCTGCTCTGGCTGGTCGGTGAACGGCCGATCGAGGTCTCAGCGCGGGGCGAGAGCTACCTGCAGCCGGGCGTCGAGGACGTCGTGTTCGGGCACATCCGCTTTCCGTCGGGCATCCTCGGGCACCTGCACCTGTCGTGGCTCGACCCGCACAAGATGCGCAAGATGACCGTCATCGGCTCCGAGAAGATGGTCGTCTTCGACGACATGGAGACCGAGCGCAAGGTGACGCTGTACGACAAGGGCCCGATTCCGCGCACGGAGACCTACGGCGAGTACATTCAGGTGCGCAGCGGGGACATCTACATCCCCAAGATTCCGGCCGTCGAGCCCCTGCGCGTCGTCTGCGAGGAGTTCGTCCGGTGCGTGGCCGGCGGCCAGCAGCCGCTCGCCGACGGTCGCGCCGGCGCGACGGTCGTCGAGGTCTTGGAGGCCATGACCACGAGCCTGCAATCCAGCGGGGCCGGCATCCCACTCGCGGAGGCAATTCAGTGAGAGAGAACCTGGTGCTCGGCGCCAACGTGACCATCGGCAGCGACGTCGAGATCGGCGCCAACGTGGTCATCCACGACGATACGGTCATCGGCGACGGGTGTGTCATCCAAGACAACGTCGTCCTTGGCAAGGCGCCGCGCCTGTCGGCCCGGTCCACGGCCCGTCGGGATCCGCTGCCGGGCCTCGAGCTCG
Source organism: uncultured Thermoleophilia bacterium (assembly GCA_963773325.1). GTDB lineage: Bacteria > Actinomycetota > Thermoleophilia > Miltoncostaeales > Miltoncostaeaceae > CAITWD01. Next base: position 1,279,048 of record CAVZAI010000002.1, read on the forward strand.
GGGCCGGCGCGGCGGTGTGCTCCGGCGCGATCGTCTACGCCGGCACGACGATCGGCCCGAAGACGATCATCGGCGACCTCGCCTCGGTGCGCGAACGGTGCGCGATCGGCGAGGGCGTCGTCGTCGGGCGCGGGGTGTGCGTCGAGAACGACACCGCAATCGGCGCCTTCTCCAAGATCCAGTCCAACAGCTACATCACGGCGTACTCGACGCTCGAGGACCACGTGTTCATCGCCCCGTGCGTGACGACGACCAACGACAACCTGATGGGGCGCACCGAGGCGCGGCACGAGCGCATCCGTGGCGCGATCATCCGCCGTGGCGCCCGCGTGGGCGGCGGCGTGGTCATCCTGCCCGGCATCGAGATCGGCGAGGAGGCGTTCGTCGCGGCCGGCGCCCTGGTCACCCGCGACGTCCCGGCCAAACGCCTGGTGGCCGGGTTGCCGGCCAAGGTGTGGCGCGACGTCCCACCCGAGGAGTTCGTCGCCGAGTAGCCGTCCTCAGGCCGGCGAGCCGCCTGCCCCCGAACGCCCGCCGTATTGGGCCTCGTAGTAGGCCCGATACGCGCCCGACTTGATCGGCTCCCACCAGTCGCGGTTGGCCCGGAACCAGGCGACCGTATCGGCCAGACCCTGCGGAAACCCCACCTCAGGGACCCAGCCGACCGCGCGCAGCTTCTCGGTCGCCAGGGCATAGCGCCGGTCGTGACCCGGGCGGTCCGCGACCTGCCGGATCAGGCGTGCGTCACGACCGGTGAGCTCCAGGATGCGCTCGGTGATCTCGAGGTTGGTCCGCTCGTTGCCACCGCCGACGTTGTAGACCTCGCCTGCGGTGCCGTGTTCGAGCGCCGCAAAGATGCCGGAGCAGTGGTCGTCGACGTGGATCCAATCCCGGACCTGCTGGCCATCGCCGTAGACCGGCAACGACTCGCCATCCAGGGCATTGGTCACGAACAGCGGGATCAACTTCTCGGGGTACTGGCGCGGGCCGTAGGTGTTCGACCCGCGTGTGACGACGACATCCATGCCATAGGTGCGATGCCAGGCCAGCGCTTGCAGGTCCCCGCCCGCCTTGCTGGCCGAATAGGGACTCGACGGGGCGAGCGGATCGGTCTCGCGAAACGCCCCGACCGGAATCGACCCGTAGACCTCGTCGGTCGAGACCTGCACGAAGCGGGCCACGCCGGCCCGCTGGGAGCGGTCCAGCAAGACGGCGGTGCCGACCACGTCGGTCAGCGGGAAGGCGGTCGGATCGAGAATGCTGCGATCGACATGACTCTCGGCCGCCATATTGACGACCACGTCGACGCCCTCGAGCGCACCCTCCACCGCGTCCGAATCGGCGATGTCGGCGTGCACGAATCGGTACCCCGGCAGGTCGGCGACCTCGGCGACGTTGGCGGGGTTGCCCGCATAGGTGAGCTTGTCGAGGTTGGTGACCGCGTAGCCGCGCGCCAGGGCCATGCGCACGAACGCCGAGCCGATGAACCCGCAACCACCGGTGAGCAAGATCCTCATGACCCCTCCTGGAGGTACGCGCGCAGTGCAGCGCGCCACTCGCGCAGCCGCGGCGCGCCGGGGCGGGTCACCGCGAGGACCGAGCGCGGCGGGCGGGGGGCGGGCCGAGCCAGCTGCGCGGTCGTGATCGGCTCGACACGGCAGGCGATACCCGCGTCGGCGAAGATCGCCTCCGCGAAGCCCGCCCAGCTGACCGAACCGGCGGCGGCGGTGTGGTAGATCCCGGCGGGCAGGCCGAGGACCGCCTCGAGGGCCGGCGCCAGGTCCCGGGTCCAGGTCGGCGAGCCAACCTGGTCGGCGACGACCTGCACGGCCTCGCGCTCGACGCCCAGCGCGCGCATCGTGTCGACGAAGTTGCGTCCGTGGGCCCCGTAGAGCCAGGCCGTCCGCGCGATTCGGGTGCCGGTCGGGTGGGCCTCGAGCACCGCGAGCTCGCCCGCACGCTTGGTGCGTCCGTAGGCACCGATCGGTGCGGTCGGGTCGTCCTCGAGATAGTCGCGGCCGGCCGTCCCGTCGAAGACGTAGTCGGTCGAGATGTAGACCAGCGATGCGGCTTCGCGGGCCGCGGCCCGGGCGACGTTGCCCGCACCCTCGGCGTTGACCGCGTAGGCCGCAGGCTCGTCCGCCTCGGCGGCGTCGACGTTGGTCCACGCTGCGGCATGGATCACGGCCTCCGGGGCGACCTCGGCCAGACAGGCGTCGACCTGTGCGGGATCGCGGACGTCGACCTCCAGATCGACGCCGACGACGTCGTGCCCGCGTCCGCGCAGATACGGGATCAGGTCGGAACCGAGCATGCCGGCGGCGCCGGTGACGAGCACGCGCACGGGACTAGAGCAAACCGATCGAAGACGAGTCCCCGACCATGAACCGGTACGCGCGCGGCTTGGCCTCGGAGCGGGCGATCACGACGCCGCGCCCGACGAGGCTGCTCTCGATGCGCGCGTCGATGTCCTCGACCCGACTGTCCTCGAGGAAGATGCTGTGCTCGACCTCGGCACGCCGGATCACCACACCGCTGGAGATCGCCGAGTACGGCCCGACGTAGGCATCCTCGATCAGGGCACCGGCACCGATGATCGCCGGCCCGCGCACCGACGAGTTGATCAGCCTCGCGCCGGCCTCGACGACGACCCGTCCCTCGATGGTCGAGTCCTCGAGGGTGCCGTCGAGACGCGGCTCGAGCACATCCAGGATGAGCCGGTTGGCCTCGAGCATGTCCTCGAGCTTCCCGGTGTCCTTCCACCAGCCCGTGACCACCGACGGCTCGACGCGGAGGCCCTGGTCGATCAGATACTGGATCGCGTCGGTGATCTCGAGCTCACCCCGCGCGGACGGACTGATCGCCTTGGCGGCGGCCAGAATCGCTGGCGTGAACATGTAGACCCCCACGAGCGCCAGATCGGACTGCGGCTCGACCGGCTTCTCGACCAGCCGCACGACACGCCCCGCAGACAGCTCGGCAACCCCGTAGGACTGCGGGTTGGGCACGCGCTGGAGCAGGATCATCGCGTCGGCGTCGCTGTCGCGAAACTCGGCGACCAGTTCCCGGATGCCGTCGCGCAGCAAGTTGTCGCCGAGGTACATCACGAAGGACGCGTCGCCGAGGAATTCCTCCGCGGTCAGGACGGCGTGCGCCAGCCCCAGCGGGGCCTCCTGCCGGATGTAGGTCACGCGAAGCCCAAACCGCGTTCCATCGCCGACCGCGGCCTCGATCTCGGCGTGCGTGTCACCCACGACGATGCCCACCTCGCGCACGCCGGCGTCCCGCAGCGACTCGAGCCCGTAGAACAGCACGGGCTTGTTGGCGACCGGCACGAGCTGCTTGGCGCTGGTGTGCGTGATCGGGCGCAGCCGGGTGCCGGCCCCCCCGGACAGGACCAGCCCTTTGAGTTCCTTGGCCATGACGGTTCCGGACGCTACACGAGTCGACGGTCACTATCGTTTGCGGTCGTGACCGGCGACCAGTGGCTCAGCGCGCGCACGTTCGTGGGCGCCGATTTCGACCCCGAACGGCTCGTCGCCGCCAAGCGCGCCGCCGGCACGACCGTCAGCGTCTGCCTGCCGGCCCTCAACGTCGCCGAGACGATCGGACCGATCCTCGCCGCGGTCCGGGACCGTTGGATGGATGGCCTGCCCCTGGTCGACGAACTGGTCGTGATCGATTCGCACTCCCGCGACGCCACCGTTGCGATCGCCCGGGAGTCCGGGGCGAGCGTCTACCAGGACGATGCGATCCTGCCGGAGTCCGGCAGTGCCCGCGGCAAGGGCGAGGCGCTCTGGAAGAGCCTCGCGGCCACCCGCGGGGATCTCATCGTCTGGCTGGATTCCGATCTTGTGGACTTCTCGCCGACCTACATCCCGGGGCTCTTGGGACCGCTGCTGAGCGTCGATGACATCGGGTTCGTGAAAGCGATCTATACACGTCGGCTGGGTGAGACCAACGACGGTGGGCGCGTCACCGAGATCTGCGCGCGGCCGCTGATCAATCTGTTTTATCCCGAGCTGGCCGGGATCGCACAACCGCTGGCAGGCGAACAGGCCGGCCGGCGCAGCCTGCTCGAGCGGGTGCCGTTCTTCACCGGGTATGCCGTCGAGATCGGCCTGCTCATCGACATCCTGGAGACCGCCGGGCTCGGTGCACTCGCCCAGGTCGACCTGGGCGCGCGGACCCACGTCAATCAGCCGACGCACGCGCTCGGCGAGATGGCGTTCGCGATCCAGCACGCGGTGCTGCGGCGCCTCGCGCGCGACGGGCGCGTTCCGGACACGCTGGCCGACGCGGGTGGCTACGTGCGCCCCGAGCGGCGCAACGGCGGCTGGGTGCTGACGACCACGCCGATCGCCCCGACCGAGCGCGCCCCGATCCGTGAGTTCGACGGGTATCGGGAGCGCCGTGCCCGCTGACGGCCGCTGCTGCTACATCGACCTGGACAGCACGCTCTTGGGGTACGGCGGGTCGATTCTGCGCACGGGCGACAACGCGCCGACCGACGCCGGCATCCGGGCGCTGGAGGCCCTGCACGCCGCCGGGGTGCCGTTTGTGTTCGTCAGCGGGCGTAGCCGCCTGCGCCTCGAGACCATCGGCCGCCTGGTCGGCGCGCATTCCGTGCTGGCCGAACTCGGGGCCCTGGAGGCCGGCTATCCGACCGCACCGAGCCAAACCGTGCTCGAGGCCGTGTCGGCGACCGGGATCATCGAGGAGCTTCTGGCCCGCGAGCCGCTGCTCGAGATCCATCCGGGCGCCAGCTGGGGCCGCGAGGGCAGCCACTGCCTCCGCGGCATCGCCAGCGCGAATACCGCGCGATGGGTGACCGACTACAGCGGCGGCGCCTTGCGCTTCGCCGACAACGGACGCATCGGCCCGGGAGATACCCACGTGTTCCACGTCCTGCCGGCCGGCGCGAGCAAAGCGGCGGCCGTGCAGGCGCACCTGTCCAGCTACGGGTTCGATCCGGCGGCGTGCCTGGCCGTCGGCGACTCCGCGGAGGACTTGGCAATCGGCGCCTACGTCGGGGCGTTCGCCCTGGTGCGCAACGGCGCCGACGCCGATCCCCAGCTGGCGGCGCGGGCGAGCTGGATCACGCAGGCGCGAAACGGGCCCGGAGTGCTCGAGGCCGTGACGGCGTGGCTCGAGGGGGCCGCGCCGCCGGGCGGCCGGGCGGGCTGATGCCCCGTCACGCGGCTCCGCTGGCGCCGCGCGCACGGGCCCAGACGCCGGCCAGTTCGGCGCCCATCGCCGCGAGATTGGTCTCCGTCGCCGCCAGCGCGTCTGGCTCGGGCGCGAGCTCGCGATTGATCGGGAACGCCGCCGTCAGGCCCATGCGCCGCACCATGCCGGGTAGGAGCGCCAACGACCCCGTCACCGCCACGCACGGCACTCCGGCGTCCCGCGCGGCCACGGCGACGGCGCTCACCGCCTTGCCCTGCATCGATTGCGCGTCCAGGCGCCCCTCGCCGGTGATGCACAGCTCGGCGCCGACGAGCCGCTCGCCGAGGCCCGCCGCCGCGAGCACCAGCGGCGCCCCTGGCGTCAGCGTCCCACCAAGCAGCGCCAGGATGCCGCCCGCGGCCCCGCCCGCGGCCCCGGCGCCCGGTGTCGCGATGACATCGACGCCTGTCGCGTCGGCGATCACCTCGGCCAGGTTGGCAAGGCCGGCGTCCAGGCGGGCCACCGCGGCGGAATCGGCGCCCTTCTGCGGGCCGAACACGACCGCCGCGCCCGCCGGACCGCAGAACGGGTTGGTCACGTCACAAGCGACCAGGATCTCGACGGCCTCGATGCGAGGATCACGGCCCGAGATATCGATCGCGCACACCCGCCCCAGGTCCGCGCCAGTCCCGGCGAGCTCGCTGCCGTCGGCCGCCAGGAAGCGCACCCCCAGGGCCCGGGCGAGGCCCATGCCGCCGTCGTTGGTCGCGCTGCCGCCCAGACCGATGATGATTCGCTCGGCACCGAGATCGAGCGCCATGCGCAACTGCTCACCGGTCCCGTACGTGGAGGTCCGTTCGGGGTCGCGCTCAGCCGGCGACAGCCGCTCGAAGCCGGACGCCTGGGCGAGCTCGACCACGCACGTGTGACCCGGGAGCTCGCCGATGGCCGCGTCAGTCGGCCGGCCCAGCGGGTCCGCCACCGCCGTGGCCCGCCGCCGCCCCTCCCGCGCGGCGACCAGCGCGTCGAGCGTCCCCTCGCCGCCGTCGGCGACCGGCACGACGCGGACCTCCGTGCCCGTCGCGGCCAGCTGGATCCCGGCGGCGATCGCGCGCGCGGCCCCTGCGGCCGACAGCGCCCCTTTGAAGGCGGCCGGCGCCACGACGACTGGGCCGATCACCGCGACGGGTGCTTCCGGTCCCAGGTCAACCCCAGGAAGCGCATCTGCCAGGCGTGGAAATCCTCGTCCCCGAGTTCGTCCCGGGCGGCCGACATCTGGATCGCATCGGGCCCGACCGGGATCCGGAAGCGCGCGTCGTCGTCCAGCGCCGTCGCGACGATGGCGGCGGCGACGTCCTCCGCGCCGACCCCGAGGCGCTCTCGCCATGAGCGGAAGCCGGTGCGTAGCTCGGCCAACAACGGCACGTACGGTCCCTCCCCGCGGGCGATCGCACCGGTCGCGATCGTGGCCGCGGGAAAGTCCGTGTTGACCATCCCCGGCTCGACGACGTGCACGCGGACGCCGAACGGGAGCATCTCGAGGCGCATCGCCTCGGCCCACGCGGTCATCCCGTACTTGCTGGCGTGATACATGCCCAACAGCGGGTTGGCCAGGCGGGCACCGATCGACGACGTGCAGATCACGGCCCCGCGGCGCGCCTCACGCATGGCGGGCAGCACGTGCTGGACGACGGCGACGTTGCCGAAGAGGTTGGTCTCGAACATGCGCCGCACCAGGTCGAGATCGACGTCCTCGGCCGCGCCCATCACCGCATAGCCGGCGTTGGGCACCACACACGCCAGCGCACCGCCCGCGACACGCTGGGCCGCGTCGGCGCCGGCGGCGATGCTCGCGCCGTCACCGACGTCCAGCTCGACGATCGTCAGGCAGGGATGCGCCGCGAAGGCTACGCGCGCGGCGTCGATGTCCCGCACCCCCGCAACCGCCTGCCAGCCGGCCGCCAGGAAGCCCTCCACGGTGGCCCGGCCGATGCCACGGCCGGCGCCCGTCACCAGTACGGTCGGCGCGCTCACGCGCCTAGGCTACCGTGTGCCCGGCCCGCGCTCACGGCGCCGGTGGCGCCACATCGGGGCCCACACCGTTGGTCTTGGGGATGTGCAGGATGAACGTGCTGCCCACCCCGGGTGCGGAGACCAGGCCGATCCGGCCGCCGTGGGCCTCGGCGAGCCCACGGGCGATCGCCAGCCCAAGACCGGCGCTGCGCCCTTCACGGCTGGGATCGCCACGGTAGAACCGATCGAACACAAACGGCTGGTCCTCGGCCGGTATGCCCTCGCCGGTGTCGGCGACCTCGAGGAGGGCCTCGTTGGCGACGCGACGCGAGCTGACCGTGATCGACCCGCCCGCGGGTGTGTGACGCAGGGCGTTGTCGAGCAGGATCAGCAGGATCTGCTCGACGCGCGCCGGGTCCGCATCAACGGGTGCGATGCCGTCGTTGCGGGCCCGCAGCGTCACCCCCGCGGCCTCGGCCAACGGCAGGCGCGAGGCGACAACGCCGTCGACGAGCGCGTCGAGATCGAAGTGCTCGCGTTCGAGCGGGACCGCGCCGCTGTCAAGGCGCGCCAGCTGCAGCTGCTCTTCGACGAGGCGCTCGAGCCGGGCGCTCTCGACCTCCATCAGCCCGAGGAACTCCTCCTGGTGGGCGCGGTCGACGCCGCCGCCCTGCAGCAATTCCAACAGGCCCTTGATCGCGGCCAGGGGGGTCTTGAGTTCATGGGAGACGTTGGCGACCAGATCCCGGCGGGCACGCTCGAGACGGCGCTGCTCGGTGATGTCGCGCAGCGTCACCACGACCCCGGCGCCGGGATCGGCGACGCGCGCGATCGCCAGCTGCAGCTCGGTGCCGCCGTCGAGGGTGATCTCGCTCTCGCGGACGTCGTAGATCTCCATCGGGGTCGCGGCCGCAATCGCGGCCCCGATCGGCGCCGGCAGGTCGGAGATCGACTCCACCGCGACCGGGTAGTCGAGGCGGAGCAGGCGCCGCGCGGCCGGGTTGATGAGCGTGACCTCGCCGCGGTCGCTGACCGACACGACCCCCTCCACCAGCGAGGAGATCAGGACACGGGCACGGTCGCGCTCGCTGGTGATCTCATCGACCTGTTCCTCGATGCGCCCGGCCATGCGGTTCAGGCTGTCACCGAGGACCGCGAACTCCCGGATGCGCTGGCGCGGGGCGCGCGCATGCAGGTCCCCGCGCGCGAGCGACGCCGCGGTCGAGGCGAGCACCGAGATGCGGCGCCCGACGAGCAGGCTCAGGCTGTAGCCGGCGAGGGCGGCGAGCGCGAGCACGGCGGCGACCGCGAGCACCAGGCGCGCCTGGATCGTGGCGAGCTGGTCTCCCGAGAGCCCGGACACCTTCGAGGCCGCCTCGACGGTGAGGCTCGGCGCGAGGGGGTTCGTCGGCAGGACGTCCAATACGTAGACCACGCGGTTGTCGTCGGCGACACCGACCTTCGATCCGCTGACCGGCGGGCGCACCCCGAACTCGTTCTGCAGGGCGTCCAGGACGGCGCAGCAGCCGCTCGAGCGACCCGAGACGACCGACGTCCCGCTATCGGTGATCCGGACCTGGGCCTGGACATAGCCCGCGATCTGGTTGGCGGCCTGATTCAGCTGAGCGCGGCTGGCCAGGTCGTTGGCATCGAGCTGGTTCGCGCTGGTCTGGAGCTCGGCACTGAGCTCGCGTGCGGTAGCGGTGGCGCGCGCATCGCGCAGGCTTGATTGGAACGTCGGCACGATCGAGAGCACGACCGCCAGGCTGGCGAGGGCCCCGACCGCGATGAGGATCGCGACCAGCCAGACCTGAAGTCCGGGCCCCCGTCGCAACGCGCGCCTCACGTGCGGGTGACGTCGGCTCCGAAGGCGTACCCCACACCGCGCACGGTGCGGATGACCGTCGGGTTCGCGGCGTCGGCTTCCACCTTCTGGCGCAGGTGGCGCACGTGGACATCGACGCTGCGCAGATCGCCGAAGAACGACCCCTGCCAGAGGTGGTTCATCAGCTCCTCACGGGTGAACACCCGGCGCGGGGCGGAGGCCAGCTTGTGCAGGATCTCGAATTCGCTGAAGGTGAGGTAGATCTCCCCGCCGTCGCGCATGACCGTCCTGGCGACCGGGTCGATCTCCAGATCGCCGGCCCGCAGCAGCTGCCCCCGTTCGGGCTCGCTGCGCGCCCGGCGCAGGTTGGCCCGCACCCGCGAGACGAGCTCCCGTGGGGAGAACGGCTTGGTCACGTAGTCGTCGGCGCCCAGCTCGAGCCCGAGCACCTTGTCGAGTTCCTCGCTGCGGGCCGACAGGATGATGATCGGCGTCACCCGATCGGCACGGATCTGCTTGCAGACCTCCAGGCCGTCCACCCCCGGCAACATGAGATCGAGGACCACCAGGTCGATTTGCTCCTCGGCGATGACGCGCAGCGCGTCGTCACCGCGTGCGACCGACACGACGTCGAAGCCGGCGTCCTTGAGGGCGTACTCGATCACCGCCCGGATCGCCTGCTCGTCCTCGACCACCATGATTCGCTCAGCCATGCCCTGAAACGTAGCGCCTAGCGCGGACCTTGCGGCTTTCTTTCATCCCGCCTTCACTTGCCCCGCAGAACCTTCATATTCCGCCCATGCGCGGCGGGTTCGGCGCTAGTGGTGCGGGTCCGGCGGCCCGCCGGCCGGCGTCAGCTGTTCGCTGGTCAGCAGCGCGATGCAGTGCACGAGCGCCGGCAGCACGGCGCTCAGGCACTCGGTTGCACCCGCGGGCGTGCCGGGCAGGTTGACGATCAGGCTGGTACCCCGGATGGCCGCTGTCTGGCGCGAGAGCATCGCCGTCGGCACGCGGCCGCCCGAGGCGGCCCGCATCGCCTCGCCGAGGCCGGGCAGTTCACGTCCGCAGACAGCCCGCGTCGCGTCCGGGGTGACGTCGCGCATCGCCGGGCCCGTCCCGCCGGTCGTCAGCACCAGCACGCACCCGTGGACGTCGACGAGGTTGACTAGGGCGGCCTCGATCTGCGCGGCCTCGTCGGGCACGAGCTGCCCGACCGATGTCCACGACGAGATCAGCAGTTCGTCGAGCGCCGCCCGCACGGCCGGCCCGCTGTCGTCCGGGTAGTCGCCGCGGCTGGCGCGGTCGGAGACCGTCAGGATCCCGATCCGCGGCGGCTCAGGCACCCGCGCCCTGCTGGGTCTGCGCGACGACCTGCCGCTTGATACGCGCCATGATCGCGCCCATCCCGCGCAGGCGCAGCGGCGAGACCAGCTCACCGAGCCCCATCGACAGCGCGAAATCGGGCGAGGTCTCGAGGACCTCGTCGACCGACGCCCCGTCGAGGCCCGCAGCCAGGATGCCCGCATAGCCGCGGGTGGTGGGCGCCTCCGGCGGCGCATCGAAGAACAGGTGCACGCGCTCGCCGTCGACCTCGACGGCGACGAAGAACGGCGTCTGGCACTCCTCGACCCGCTCGAGCAGCTCGTGCGAGCTCGCGTACCGGTCCGGGAGGGCGGGCAGCCCGCGCGAGTAGTCGAGCAGCATCTGCAGGCGTAGCTGCTTCGGCGACAGGCGGAAGTCCTCGACGATCTCCTCGAGGGCCGGCGGCAGCATGCTCAGGCCGCCGTGCCGGCCGGGCGCTCGATCGGCACACGCACCGCGTTGCCCCACTCGACCCATGACCCGTCGTAGTTGCGGACATGCGGGAGGCCCAGCAGGTGGGTCAGCACGAACCAGGTGTGGCTCGAACGCTCCCCGATGCGGCAGTAGGCGACCACGTCGTCCTCGGGGCGGATGCCCAGCTCCCCGAGGTAGATCGCCGCGAGCTCCTCGACCGGGCGGAACGTCCCGTCCTCGTTGGCGGCGCGGCGCCACGGCACGTTCTGGGCGGTCGGGATGTGCCCGGCGCGCAGCGCACCCTCCTGCGGGTAGTCGACCATGTGGGTGAGCTCGCCGCTGTACTCGCCCGGCGACCGCACGTCGACCAGCGGTCCCGTCCCGATGTGGGCGAGGACGTCGTCCTTGAACGCGCGGATCGTCGTGTCGTCGCGCGCCACGACCGGATACACGGTCGGCGCGGGCGTCGGGACGTCGGTCGTCATCGGCCGCCCCTCGGCGATCCAGCGCTGGCGGCCGCCGTCGAGCAGCCGCACGTCGGGGTGGCCGAACAGGCTGCACACCCACAGGGCGTACGCCGCCCACCAGTTGAAGTTGTCGCCGTAGAAGACGATCGTCGTATCGCGGCGTGACGCCCTTTGAGGACATCAGCCGCGCGAAGCCCGTCGGCGTCGACGTAGTCCCGCGTGATGCTGGTCGTTCAGGTCCGCGTGCCAGTCGATCTTGACCGCGCCGGGGATGTGGCCGGTGTCGTACAGCAGGACGTCCTCGTCGGACTCGGCAATCACGAGCTCGGGGTCGCCTGCATGGTCGGCGAGCCACTGGGTGGTCACCAGTCGCTCGGGATGGGCATAGCGGGCCAGCTTCGGGTCGGTGTCGAGCGGTGCGGGCATGCCAGCTCCTGGTATCGGCGGGGTCTGCGGGGCGCAAGACGTCCGCAGCGCGGCGTGGCGACGCCGGGCCGGCGCGTGTCCGCCGCGCATCAGGCGCGCGCCCGGCGTCCGGCGCCCCGACGGCCCGCGATGGGCCTGCGCTTGCGCTGGTTCGACTATGCCACACTAGCGAAACGACGTGTCCGAACCGCTCGAGATCCATATCGCCCGCCCCGATGAGGCCGCGTTCATCGGGCGCATCTACGACGAAGGCATCGCCGACGGCAACGCGACGTTCGCGACCGGTCCGCATCCCGGCGAGGAGCGCCAGCGGTGGCTCGCGGCCCGTCCGTCCAACGCCCCGGTGTTCTGCGCGCACCTCGCCGGCGCACCGATCGGATGGTCGGCGCTGGCACCGTTCTCGCACCGGCCCTGGTACGCGGGGGTGGCCGAGTACACCGTCTACGTCGCACGCGAGGCCCGCGGTCGGGGCGTCGGCGGGCAACTGCTGGCCCATCTGCTGGCGACCGCTCCCGAGTACGGGTACTGGAAGCTGGTCGGCTTGATCCTCACCGACAACGATGCCGGGCTGCGCCTGGCCCACGCGCACGGGTTCCGCACCGTCGGCACCCACCGCGCGCACGCGACCCTCAGTGGCCGGTGGCGCGACGTGACGCTGGTCGAGCGCCACCTCGCGGTGCCGGACGAGCCCACCGTTACAGCGGGGTTCCCCGACCCGCAATGATGGGGCGCGCCGGAAGGTGCGAGAATCCCGGCACACGCACCGCGCTGCGGAGGGTTCGATGGCTGAAGAAGTATCGGCAGGCCAGGACGTCACGGCCGCGCCCCCGGGCGCCGACCCCGAGCTGATGCAGCGGATGTTCGCGACGATGCACCTGATCCGTACGTTCGAGGAGCGGGCGGCCGAGGAGTACATGCGCGGCAACATCGGCGGCTTCCTGCACCTGGCCATCGGCGAGGAGGCGGCGGTCGTCGGGTCGGTGCTGGCCCTGCGCCCGACCGATCCGATCACCTCCACCTACCGCGAGCACGGCCAGGCGCTCGCCCGCGGCAGCGCACCGCGCGCGGTCATGGCCGAGCTGTTCGGCCGCGAGACCGGCCTGTGCCACGGCCACGGTGGCTCGATGCACCTGATGGACCGCGAGCGCCACTTCTTCGGCGGCTACGGCATCGTCGGCGGCTCGATTCCGCTGGCGGTCGGTCTGGGGTTCGCCATCTCCTACCGCCAGGAGGACGCGCGTGGCGCTGGCGATGTTCGGCGACGGCGCGACCAACCAGGGCGTGCTGGCCGAGTCGATGAACATGGCCAAGCTGTGGAACCTGCCGGTCGTGTTCTTCTGCCTGAACAACCAGTACGGCATGGGAACCTCCGTCGACCGCGCCTCGGCGGAGATCCAGCTGCTCAAGCGCGCCGACGCGTTCGACATCCCCTCGCATCGCATCGACGGCATGAATGTGTTGGAGGTCCACCAGGCCGTCAACGACGCGGCCCACCACGCCCGCACCCACCAGGAGCCGGTGATGATCGAGGCGATCGCCTACCGCTACCGGGGCCATTCGATGAGCGACCCCGATCGGACCCGCCCCGAGGACGAGAAGGCGCGCTGGCGGGCCCGCGACCCCCTGATCACCTTCGAGCGGGTGCTGCTCGGCGAGGGGCTGGTCACCGCCGAGGAACTCGCCGGGGTCCGCGCGGCCAACCAGGCGACCGTCGACGACGCCGTCGCCTTCGCCATCGATTCGCCGTCGCCGTCGGAGGCGGCCCTCGCCGACGACGTCTACGCGCACCCCTGGAACGACGACCCGCGCGGCGACGCGCGGATGCCCCGGAGGACCGCGTGAGCACCGAGGCCTCGGTCCCGACGGTCTCGTACCGCGAGGCGCTCACCCAGGCGCTGCGCGAGGAGCTCGAGCGCGACCCGGACGTGTTCTTGATCGGCGAGGACATCGGGCTGTTCGAGGGCTCGTTCAAGGTCACGCGCGGATTGCTCAACGAGTTCGGTCCACGCCGGGTCGTCGACACGCCGATCTCCGAGGCCGGCTTTGTCGGGATCGGCATCGGCGCCGCGATGGCCGGCCTGCGGCCGGTCGTCGAGCTGATGACGGTCAACTTCGCGATCGTCGCGATGGATCAGATCGTCAACAACGCCGCCAAGATCCGGTACATGTTCGGCGGCCAGGTCTCGGTCCCGCTCGTGATCCGGATGCCGGGCGGCGCCGGCCACCAACTGGCGGCGCAGCACTCGCACTCGCTGGAGGCGTGGTTCACCCACGTGCCCGGGCTGAAGGTCGCCTGCCCGTCCACGCCGTACGACGCCAAGGGGCTGCTCAAGACCGCGATCCGCGACGACGATCCGGTGATCTTCCTGGAAAGCGAGGGGCTCTACGCCAAGAAGGGCCCGGTCGGCGGGCCCGACGAGCTGGTGCCCTTCGGCCAGGCCGTGATCCGCCGCGGCGGCGGGCACTGCACGATCGTCGCCGTCTCGCGCATGGTCTGGATCGCGCTCGCGGCCGCGGACCTGCTGGCCGCCGAGGGCATCGAGTGCGAGGTCATCGATCCGCGCACCACGCGCCCGCTCGACATGGACACGATCGCCGACTCGGTCCGGCGGACCAACCGCTGCGTGGTCGTCGACGAAGGGCTGGCCCGAGTGCGGCCTGGCGGCCAACCTCGCCGCGCGCGTGTACGAGGAGTGCTTCGACTGGCTCGACGCGCCGGTGCAGCGCGTCACCGCCGCCGACGTCCCGATGCCCTACGCCCGCAACCTGGAGCAGAGCGCGCTGCCGCGCGCCGAGGACGTCGCCGCCGCGGTGCACGCCACCCTGGCACGTGGGGGTGCCGCATGAGCGAGCTGCTGATGCCCAAGCTCAGCGACACCATGGAAGAGGGCACGGTCCTCGGCTGGCTCGTTCCCGACGGGGCGGTCGTGACGCGCGGGCAGCCGATCGTCGAGATCGAGACCGACAAGGCCGACATGACCGTCGATGCCCCCGAAGACGGCCCGCTGCGCATCATGGCCGCCGAGGGATCGGTCCATCCGGTCGGCGCGCCGATCGCATGGATCGGCGCCGACGCACCCGACACGATCGTGGCTCCCGAGTCGTCGGGCGCCGTCGTCGCGGCCGCCGTCGGCCGAGGAGCCCGCAACGAACATCCCCGTCGGCGACGACGGGACCCCGTCGGAGATCGGCATGACCGTCGTCGCGGCGTCGCCGGACGGCATCGCGCCCGCGTCGCCGCCACCGGCGCCTGCGGCCGGGACGCATCCGGACGGTTCGCGAATCATCGCCTCGCCGCTCGCGCGCCAGCTCGCGCGCGAGGCGGGCATCGACCTGGCCGGGATCCGTGGCACGGGGCCCGGCGGGCGCATCGTACGGGCCGATCTCGACGCCGCCCTCGCCACCGCGGCCGGCGCGCCCGCTGCGGAGGTCCCGGCCGCGCCGCCCGCCGCCGTCGCGCCCCCGCCGTCCCCGGCCCGTCACGCCGGTGCGATCGGCTTCGGCCAGCGCATCCCGGCCACGCGCCTGCAGCGCACGATCGCACGCCGGATGCACGAGTCCGCGACCGCCGCGCCGCACTTCGCACTGCAGCGCGATGTCGATGCATCCGAGCTGATCGCCGTCCGGCGCCAGCTGGCCGCCGCCCGACCCGACACCCCGACGCCGAGCGTCACCGACCTGGTCATTCGCGCGCTCGCCATCGCGGCCGCCGAACGGCCCGACGTCCTGGCGCGCTGGGACACCGACGCGTTCGTCATCCCCGACGGCGTGCACGTCGGGGTCGCCGTCGCCGTCGAGCGCGGCCTGCTGGTACCGGTGATCCGCGACGCGAACACCAAATCCGGTCACCGAGATCGCCGCGCAGGTGCGCGACCTCGCCGCGCGCTGCCGCGACGGCAGCATCACCGCCGCCGAGCTCGAGGGCAGCACGATCACCGTCAGCAACCTCGGGATGTACGGCATCGACCGCTTCACGGCGGTCATCAACCCGCCCGAGGCCGCGATCCTCGCCGTCGGTGCCGCCCGGCCCCAGCCGGTCGTGCGCGAGGGCGCGGTCGTCGTGCGCGACATGATGACCTTCACGCTGTCGGTCGACCACCGCAGCCTCTACGGCGCCGAGGGCGCGACCTTCCTCGCCCGGATCGCCCAGCTCGTGGAGATGCCCTACAGCCTGGTGGCGGCCTGATGGCGGCAGCCGGGCCGGCACTGCTGGTGCGCACGGAACGCATCGGCTACGCCGGAGGCGTGGCGGATCCAGCGCGAGCTCGCCCGTGCGCGCCGGACGGCGGTGATCCCCGACGTGCTCTGGCTCCTCGAGCACCCGCCCGTGTACACGATCGGCCGCCACGGGACCCGGGCGGACCTGTTCCTGTCCGACGAGCAGGTCGCGCTGATGGGGGCCAGCGTGCACAACGTCGACCGTGGCGGCCAGATGACCTGGCACGGCCCCGGCCAGACGACGGCCTACGCGATCCTGAGCCTGCGACCCGCGCGCCGGATCAAGCGCGTCGTCGAGCACCTCATCGGCGCCATGGCCGACCGCCTGTGCTGCCGCAGGGGTCCGCGATGCCCGGGCCGATGGTGCGACGGTCGGCGTCTATCGCGCGGGACGCAAACTCGGCAGCGTCGGCATCCGTGTCCAGCACGGAATCACCACGCACGGGGTCGGGCTCAATCGCGACCCCGACCTGGACTGGTTCGCACTGATGACCGCCTGCGGCGCGCCCGGGCGTGCCGGCGTCGTCGATCGCGGCCGAGGGCGGCGACCCGGACCGGACGCGCGTCGAGCAGGCGCTGGCGGCCGCGCTGACCGACCGCTTGCGCCTCACGACGACCGAGCTCACCCTCGAGGAACTCTGCGAGCGGGCGGGCATCGTCGCCCCGGCGACCGCGACCGCCACCGTCTAGTTTCGACGCAGCTCCCAGGCCGCGAGAGTCGCCGCGATCAGCGCATCGCCGTGATCGGTCACTCCCACATCGGCCAGCCAGCGCTCGAGCTCCGGCCCCGGGACCTCGTACGGCTCCGCATCCGGGTGGGCCGACAGCAGCGCGTCGGCGATGAGCTCCGGATCGGGAGGGAGCATCCTCAGAACACGTTCACGCCGGCGGCCAGCCCGACGATCACGATCAGGATCCCGTACCCCAGGTAGCCCACGCCCAGCAGGACTCCGCCCAGGCCAATCGTGAACACCGCCAGCACCAGCCAGGCGGCCTTCGGCAGCCCGCCGGCCCCGAGGGTCCAGCCCGATCCCGGGTCCGGCGGCATGTCGTTGGAGGGTTCATCCATGGCCCTAACCTATCCGACCCCGGCTGGCGCAGTCCTCTCGCGGATCGCCCCGCATCCGAGCCGGACGAACGAGGATCAGACGCCTGCCGGCGTGGCCCGGACGGCGAGCTGGCCGCACGCCGCCGCGATGTCCGCCCCACGCGAGCGACGCACCGACGCCTCGAGCCCGGCGCGCTCGAGCGCCGCCAGGAACCGTTCACGGCGCTCGGGCCGGGAGGCCCGGTACTCGCCGCCGGTCGCGTTGTACTCGATGAGATTTACGTGAAAGCGGCCATCGCGCAGCAGCTGCGCCAACCGCTTGGCGTCCTCGAGGCCGTCGTTGATCCCGTCCAGGAGCAGGTACTCGATGAACACGCGCCGGCCGGTCTGGTCGCAATACCGTCGGCAGGCGGACAACAGACTGGCGATCGGGTAGCGCTGATTGATCGGCATCATCCGGCTGCGCGTCTCATCGTCGGCCGCATGCAACGAGACCGCCAGCCGCACCGGCAACGGGAACTCTTGGAGGGCAGCGATTCCGGGAACCCAGCCGACCGTTGACACCGCGATCTGGCGCGCGGAGATGCCGAGACCGGGCGCGGGCCGGTGCAGCTCCTCGATCGCGCCCAAGACGGCCGGCAGATTCTGCATCGGCTCGCCCATGCCCATGAACACCACGTTGGACAGGCGCGCGCCATGGCTGTCGGCCTCGCAGGCGGCGATGAGTGCCTGCTCCACGATCTCCCAGATGCCGAGGTCACGCCCGAAGCCCATCGCGCCCGTCGAACAGAACTGGCACCCGAGCGCGCAGCCCACCTGGCTCGAGACGCAGAGGGTGCGCCGGCCGCGGGCGTGGGCGATCAGGACCGCTTCGATCTGACGCCCGTCGACGAGGCCGAGACACCACTTGACGGTGCCGTCCACCGACACGACGCGCTCCTCGGGCTCCACCGACCAGAGTGGCCCGTGCCCGGCGAGCTCGGCCCGCAGCCCCTTGCCGAGCGTGGTGACCTCATCCCACGAGCGTGCGCCCGCGCGTTGGGCACGGACGATCTGATCCATCCGATAGCGTGGCTGCCCGAGCTCGCCGAGCAGACCTGCGACTGCGTCACGATCCATCGGGCGACCGTAGCAGTCCGGCCGAGCCGAACGCCGAGGCCAGACGCCGCAACTCGTCGGCGACGTCGCCGCCGGGCTGGATCGCGAGCTCGGTGACCCCGTCGGCATCCAGTGCGCGCACGCGGTCGGCCAGTTCGGCGGCCGTACCGGTCACCGAGAAGCGCCGGATGTGCTCGGGCGTGACCAGCTCCCGATCCGCGTCGAGAACGATCTCCACGAGGTGCCCGCGATGCAGGTCCTGGTGGCGCCGGGCGGCGTCCAGATCACGGCGGATCCGCTCGAGATAGGCCTCCGCGCGGGCACGTAGCTCCGGCTCGAGGCCCTCAAGGCGCCACGGCTGCTCGGCGAATTGGTGGAACGCGACGGCGACGACCGGGCCGACGGTCGCCGTCAGGCGGGCAGAGTCCCACGGCTCGCGATCCTCACGAACCGCCCCGACCGCGTGCACGACCAGGGGAATGCGGTCCCCGACGCCCGCACGCACGAGCCCGAGGCCCCCCGGGTAGAAGATCCCCGTCATCGCGCCATCGCCGGCGGCACGCGCCAGCGCCTGGGCCCGCGGGCCGCGGCAGGAGACGTAGATCGGGATCGGCCAGGGTCCATCCGCACCCGGGACCCGGATCAGGCGCACCGGGGCATCGCCCTCGGAGTGGGGCACCTCACCTCCGGCCAGCAGCGTGCGCAGCTCGGTGACCTCGGCCTCGAGGCGGGCCATCCGCACCGGGGGCAGTCCGAGCGTGAACCGCCCGGTGAACCCGGCCCCGACGGCCACCGCCACGCGCCCGGGCGCCAGGGCGGCCACCGTCGTCAGCGCGCTGGCGGTCACGATGGGGGCCCGCAGCCCCGGCACCAGCACACCGACGCCCAGGCCGATGCGCGAGGTCCGCTCGGCCGCGCGCGCCAGCGTCACGAAGACGTCGTCGTAGAGCAGTGGCGAGTCGTAGCACCACGCGCGGGAGAAGCCGAGCGCTTCGGCGAGCTGGATGTGCTCCGGGGTCTGGCGCGTTGGCGCGAAGAACGCCGACAGCCGTACCGCCATCAGGCCCCCTCCCCGACGAGGTCGTCGGCGCGGATCTCCTGGATCTCCCGGTACGGCACGACCTCCGGGTAGACCCGGCCGCCGAGGACGATCACGACGGCGGCAAGCACCAGGGACGCGGCCGAGAAGATCCCGAGCGCCGCCGTGATGCCGATCGCCTGCGACAGGTATCCGAGCCCGATGGTGGGGATCGTCCCGGCATAGGCGCACATGTAGAGCGCCGAGAGCAGCTTGCCGCGCTCGAGGATCGGCACCGACACCCCGCAGATCGCCGTCGCGCCCTGCAGGGTCAGCCCGTTGAGCAGGCCGATCACCGCTGCGGCGACGAGCACCAGCGCCACGGAATTGACCTGCGAGGCCGAGACGACCAGCAGCGAGGCGGCCGCGCCGCCGCCCACGCCCCACATCACCGCAGGGCGCGGCGTGACGCCGCGCGCAAACAGCGGCGTCACGCCACCGAGCCCCAGCTCGAGGAACCCGACCAGGCCCACGATCGCCAGGTTGGTGACGCCCAGCACGGACACCATGTACAACGGCACCACCGACAGCAGCGTCGCGTCGAGGAACCCGAGCGTGAATGCCGCCGGCGCGAGGAAGGTGGCAAACCCGGCCATCTGTCCGGCCGGGACGCCGACCTGGATCCGCCACGGCCCGCGGGAGGCCTTCGTCGCGCCGGATCGTCTCCGGGGTCATCGCGAACGCCGCGAAGGCGACCACCATCAGCACCAGGTACACCTCGAACGGGGCACGAATGGGCTGGCTCGAGTTCTGGGCGATGATGCCGGCCATGCCGGGGCCCAGGCCGAACCCGAGCCGGAACGCCAGCCCGGCGACGACTGCCGACCACGCCTTCTCGCCGGGGCGCGCGTGGTCGACGATGAACGCCGTCCCGACCCCGAGGAAGCTGCCGATCGCAAGCCCCTGGAGCACACGTCCGGCGAATAGCATCTCGACGTTGCTGGCCCAGCCGAGCACGATCGCCGCCAGCGCAATGCTCACCATCGCCGGTGCCATGACCTTCTTGCGCCCGACCCGGTCGGAGACGCCGCCCATCACGAGCATCGTCGGGACCACCGTCAGCGTGTAGGTCGCGAACAACAGCGTGACTTGCCCGTTGGTCAGGTGGAACTCGCTCTGGTAGAGCGGCAGCAACGGCGTCACGATGCTCGTGCCCATCGTGAAGATCAGCAGCGCGATCGTCGCCGTCCATGACGAGCGGGTCATTGCACTCCTTGGGTGACACCCGGTCCGACCCCGCATCAAACCACGTGTCCTGTCAGCACGCCTGCGACGCTTGCTGGCGCATCCCCGGTCCTCACGCGCTAGCCTCGCCCTCTGTGACTACCGAGAAACTCTGGCGCTACACGCGGCTCTCGCGCATCTGGGCCCGAACGCTCATCGTCGTCGGGGTCCTCGTCTTCGCAGTGGGCCTGTTGATGCAGATCGGCGACAGCTCGAGTGCCTTCGCCAGCTGGGTCATCACCGCCGTGGCGACGGTCGTCCCGAGCACGCTCGTGTTCTTCTTCCTCCTGCGCGGCTGGATGGGCAACGGCGGGCTGCCGAGCGCCCGGCTGCCCGACGCGGCCGCGGACTCCGGCGTGCCGCGGCGCAGCGAGCCAACCTCGCGCAACTGGCTGACCTGGACGCTCACGCTGGGAGCGGCGCTGTTCGTCTCGAGCGTGCTGATCATGGGCTTCTTGATCGGGGTGCTCGGCGGCGGCGGCGTCGCCGAAGGGGTCGTGGCGGGCGTGCTGATCGCCTGGGGCCTGGTGACCACACGGGACGTGCGGCGCGTCGAGCGCATCGAGGCCGAGCAGCAGCGCGCCTACTTCGCCGCGTGCCGGCGCCCGGTCAGCGTCGGGTCGGTCCTGGTCTGGCGCACGAGTACGGCGGCCGGGCCCGGAAGGTGAGCGCGCCGGCGTCCGACGCCGCCGTGCGACTGCTAGAATACCCCGCAGGGTATTGAACGGACCATCACATCGGGGGCAGCGTGGCAGGTGTGCACAACGTGGTGATCGTCGGGGGCGGCCCGGCCGGCCTGACAGCGGCAATCTACGCCGCGCGCGCGAACCTGGCCCCAGTGATCGTCGAGGGCTACGCGGCGGGCGGCCAGCTGATGATGACCACGGAGGTCGAGAACTACCCCGGGTTCCCCGAGGGAATCCAGGGGCCCGAGCTGATGCAGATGTTCCGCGGCCAGGCCGAGCGCTTCGGCGCCCGTCTGATCACGGCCGATGCGACCCGGGTCGACCTGTCCGCGCGCCCGTTCGGCGTTTGGACCGACGGCGAGGAGCTGCGCGCCCACGCGCTGATCATCTCGACCGGCGCCTCTGCGCGTTGGCTTGGCCTGGAGAGCGAGACGCGGCTGCGGGGCTTCGGCGTCAGTTCCTGCGCCACCTGTGACGGCTTCTTCTTCCGCGATCGCGAGTTGGTCGTCGTCGGCGGCGGAGATTCGGCCATGGAGGAGGCGCTGTTCCTCGCACGGCTCGCCTCGAAGGTCACGGTCGTGCACCGGCGCGACGAGTTCCGCGCCTCGCGGATCATGGCCGAGCGGGTGATCAACCACCCCAAGGTCGCCGTCCGCTGGAACGCCGAGGTGCAGCAGGTCCTCGGCGACGGGATTGTCGACGGCGTGCAGGTGCGCGACACCGTGACCGGTGCCGTCGAGACCATTCCCGCCGCGGCGGTGTTCGTGGCGATCGGGCACGATCCCAACACGCAGCTGTTCGTCGGCCAACTCGACCTCGATCCGGCCGGCTACGTCCTCACCGATGGGACCGGCACCAGCGTCGAGGGCGTGTTTGCCTGCGGGGACGTGCAGGACACCGTCTACCGTCAAGCAGTCACCGCCGCTGCCAGCGGCTGCATGGCCGCGATCGACGCGGAGCGCTGGCTCGAGGCTGCCCTACACGAATCGTCCGCATCCGGACACCACGCGTCACCCAGCGCCGCCGTCACAACGAAAGGACCGATCCCAAATGGCCGACGTGCTTGAAATCACCGCGGACAACTTCCAGGCAGTGGTCCTGGAGAGCGAACGCCCCGTACTCATCGACTTCTGGGCCGAGTGGTGCGGTCCGTGCCGGATCATCGCCCCGGTCGTCGAGCAGATCGCCAGCGAGCGTGCCGACTCACTCGTCGTGGGCAAGCTCGATGTTGACAAAGACGGCCCGATCGCGGCCCGCTACGGGGTTCAGGGCATTCCCTTCCTGGGCCTGTTCGAGCATGGCCAGCTGACCCGGCAAGCGGTCGGCGCGATGCCCAAGGCGCAGCTCGAGAAGCAGCTCGGACTCTAGGCACGAACCCAAAGGACCAGCAAATGCCCACCTATGACCTTGCGTGCAGCACGTGTGACACGCACTTCGAGCGCTTCCGCCAAGGCTTCCTGCGTGACGAGGACCGCGTCTGTCCCGACTGCGGCTCTCATGAGGTTACGCAGCGGTTCACCGGATTCGTGACCACGCGCCCGGCACGGGCCGACGCGGCACCGACGGTGACCGGCTTCGGCGGCGGATGCTGTGGCGGCTCCTGCGGCTGCGGCGGGCACTGATGGCGACAGCTCCTGCGCCGACCACCCGGGAACAACTGCTGGTGCGGCTCCGGCGTGCTGAGGGCCAGCTGCGCGGCGTCCAGCGCATGCTCGAAGAGGGCGCGGACTGCCGCGAGGTGCTCACGCAGCTGTCGGCGGTCAAGGCGGCCCTCGATCAGGTGGGGCTGCACCTGATCACCGACCAGATGCGCACCTGCGTCGCGGCCGGCGAGGGTGATTGCGTCCAGCAGTTCGAGGACGCCGTCGCGACCTTCCTGCGGTTCGCCACGCTGGCGCGCTAGATCCACTCCGCAATCTCGCTGAGCGTGCGTATGCGCGGCACGATGTCGGGATGGCGGCCATGGCGATCGATGAGCACGGCGCGAATGCCCGCGGCCCGGGCCCCCGCCAGATCCCTGGCGGGATCATCGCCACACGCGAGCGCGGCGCCCGGTGTCACGCCGAGCGAGGTGAGGGCGGCAGTAAACAGGCGGCGGTCGGGCTTGGCGACCCCGACGACGGCGCTCACGACGACCGCGTCGACGCACTCGCCCAGCCCGAGCCGGGACAGATGCTCGGCGAGCGTGCAGTCCCAGTCGCTGACGACGGCGACGCGGACTCCGCGTGCCCTCAGCGCGCGAAGCACCGCCAGCACCTCCGGATAGGCCTCGAAGCGCAGCGCACCGACGAGCAGCTCGGCCAGCTGGTCGACCGGTGGCGCCGCCTCCAGCTGACCTGCGAGCACCTCCGCGCACGCCCTCCGCAGGCTCGCGACGGCTGCGGGTGTCCGACCGACGAGATGATGACGCCGGTAGTAGTCGATCTCGACGCCAAGCGCGGCCGCCACCCGGTCCTCGGGATTTGGGTATCCGGCTGCGGCGAGTGCGCGCGTTAAGGCGGGCGCCGGCGGGATCAGGCGCACTGTGGTACCCATCGCGTCGAGCAGCAGCCCGGGCGTGCCTACGGGATTAGGGGCGGCTGACATCCCGGACTATACTGCCGCGCGCGAGGAAGAAGGTCGATGACACCACGACGCCTACGCCGCAAGTGGCTCCTCGGGGCAGTTCTCCTCGGCGCCGTGTGCCTCTTCTGGGCGCCGGCGCTGATCGCGATCCCGTACACGCGGGGACCCGGCGGAGTACAAGATGTCTGGGCGCGACCCGATCAAGGCTGGGACTTCATCTTTGACGCAATCACCGAGTCGCGAAACGCGCAGTTGGGCACCTCGCAGGCTGCGCTGCAGCGCGCCCAGGAACTCTGGGCGGGACCTCCGGCAAGCGCAGTGCGCGTCACCCTCACGTGGACCGACGGACCGTTCCGCGTGCCGGTGCCGGCCGGCGGGAGCCGCCCAGCCAGCGATAACGTGCGGGCGCATCCGTCGTCGGCGCTGGAGTGGATCGTCGACGGCCACGTCGGCGGCGGCCCGACCCAGATGATCGGCATGCTCGACTACACGCACGGCCGCCTGGTCTGGGACATCCGCAACCGTGTGAGCGTCCCGTCGTGAGCTACCTCCAGGCACGGCGCATCCGCAAGGCCCGCCGGCGCAAACAGCGACGGCGGGCGCGGCTGCGCGTCGTCCTGCTGGCGTTTCTGGGACTCATTGGCGCGATGGTCGTCCTGGCCGGGCTCGCGCTCAACCACGAAATCAAGAAGGTCGCGCAGGAGACCGCGCATCTCAACATCAAGACGCTCGGCCAGAACACCGCGATCTACGACCGCAACGGGCACCTGCTGGGGATCGTGGCCGGCGAGCAGAACCGCACCCTGGTTTCCAGCGCACAGATCCCGACCCAGCTCAAGCACGCGACGCTCGCGATCGAAGACAAGCGCTTCTACCAGCACCACGGGATCGACTACGTGCGCCTGGCGGGTGCGGCCCTGCACGATGTCGTCGGTACCGGAGGACTCCAGGGCGCCTCGACGATCACCATGCAGCTGATGAAGGTGCTTGCGCTCGGCGGCAACGACCAGTCGGTGGACGGGAAGATCAAGGAGGCCTACCTGGCCGTCCAGTACGAGAAGACACACACCAAGGACCAGATCCTCAGCAACTACCTCAACAGCGTCTTCTACGGCAACAACGCGGTCGGGGTCGAGGCCGCCTCGCTCACGTACTTCAACAAGCACGTCAAGGACATCTCCCTTACGCAGGCCGCGCTGCTCGCCGGCCTGCCGCAGGCGCCGACCCAGTACGACCCATTCCGGCACCCGGCGGCCGCACGGGACCGCCGCAACCTCGTGCTCCAGCAGATGGCAAGCCAGGGATTCATCTCCCAACAGACCGCCACACAGGAGCAGAAGGCCGGGCTGGGGCTGCACCCGGGCAACGCCTACAGCGCCGTGCCGAAGGACGGCTACTTCTTCCAGTACGTCAAGCAGAACCTAGAGCGGACCTATGGCCAGGCCCGGCTCGCCGACCAGGGCCTGAAGGTCTACACGACGATCGACCCGCAGCTGAACACCCAGGCCCAGGCCGCGATCAAACAGAACCTCGGCCAGCCGGGCGATCCGGAGGCGGCCATCGTGATGATGGATTCCCGCACGGGTGCGATCCGGGCGATGCAGTCGACTCAGAGTTTCAGCCAGAACAACCAGTTCAACTTCGCGACGCAGGCCCTTCGGCAGCCCGGGTCGACCTTCAAGGCCTTCGTGCTGACGACCGCGGTCAACCGCGGCATCAACCCGTACACGACCGACTACGTCTCGCGACCGCTGAACTTCTTCGATCCCACCTGGGGCCAGATCAACGTCCAGACCTACAGCAACACCTACGCGGGGCGCATCAGTATCCTCAACGCGACACTGCAGTCCGACAACTCGGTCTACACCCAGATGACCCTTGACCTCGGGCCGCAGGCCGTCGTCAACACCGCCTATGCGATGGGCATTCCGCGGTCCCGTGCCCTGCCGGTCTACCCGTCGGTCGGCCTCGGCTCCGGCGTTGTCACGCCACTGGACATGGCCTCCGCCTACAGCGCGCTGTCCAACCAGGGCGACCGGGTCGCTCCGCTCTCGATCACCAAGGTCGTCCCGCCCAACGGGCCCGCCGTCGGGAACCACGCCTCGCTGCGGCGCGTCCTTCCAGACGGCGTCGCCTATGAGGTGACCAAGGTGCTGCACGAGAACGTGCTGGCCGGGACGGGCACCGCTGCCAACATCGCCCCGAACATCGCCGGCAAGACCGGCACGACCAACAACTTCGTTGACGCCTGGTTCATGGGCTACACGCCCTGCTACGTGACCGCGGTCTGGGTCGGCTACCCGAATGCCAGCGGGACGCCCAAGTACATGACCGACGTCCACGGCATCGCGGTCGCCGGTGCCACCTTCCCGGCCCACATCTGGGCGTCGTTCATGCGCAACGTGCTGAGCAACCCCGAGTACGCCTGCCCGCTCTCGGACTACCCGCTGCCGAACAACCCGGTCGCGTGGAAGCCGTTCTCGAGCGCGTTCACCCGATACGCACCGCCGCCGACCACGACGAACACGTCGACCTCGACGACCGGCACGGCGCCGGCCACCACGACGCCCCGGACCAAGAAGCCTCCCGCCAAACCGACGCCGACCCCGACGCCCACCCCGACGCCGACGCCCCCCACCACGAGCCCCACCACGACGGCGGGGACCAAGCCGCACGGCTGATCGCGGATGACTCGTGCCGTGAGCCTGCAGCCCGTGCGGGAATGGGATCTGCGGGCCGAACGGGTCACCCGTCCGCTCGTCGCCGGAGCCGTCGCCGCGGTGCTCGCGTGGCTCGTGTTTGCGTTCGGGCCGCCCGGGGGCGATGCGGCCACGCACCTGTACCAGGCCCAGCTGGTCAGCAGAAACGGCCTGCAATTTTGGGACAATCTCTGGTATTCGGGCCGTTACAGCCTGATCAACTACACGTTGCTGTATTACCCGCTGGCGGTCGCGGTCGGGCAGGCGCTGGTCGTCGTCGCGTCGGTCGGCGCCGCGACCGCGGCCTTTGCGCGGCTGGTGCGGACCGAGTGGCCACGGCTGGCAACTGCCCCAGTGGTCGCCGCGACCCTCGTCTTCCCGTTAGCGGTGATCGCGGGCGTGTACCCGTTCCTGCTCGGTCTGGCGTTGGGTCTGCTCATGCTCGCCGCGGTCCAAGCCCATCGGATCTGGCTCGCATCGCTTCTGGCCCTGCTCGCCGTCGCCGCCCATGTCCTTGCCTTCGGCTTCGTGGGACTGTTCCTGCTCGCGTGGGCGCTCGCCGACCGCACCTGGCTGCGCGACCGCGGCTACCGGGTCTTCGCCGTCGTGCTCGTCGTGGTCGCCGTCGTCCAGGTCCTGCTGCTGCGCGCGTTCTCGCTGCCCGGCGGGCGCTATCTGTTCGACCCAAAGGACCTGGCCGCCATCCTGTTCTTCTGCGCCGTCGGTGCCGCGCTCTCATTTCGGCAGCCGGGGATGCGCGCGATGTGGATCTTCTTCTGGCTGTATGCGGCGGTCGCGCTGGTCGACTTCGCGGTGCCCAACGCGATCGGCGGCAACATGGTCCGGCTGGTCGCGCTCGCCGGAGTGCCGCTGCTGCTGATCCCGCTCGGCGCGCGTGCCTACCGACCGCGTTGGGTGGCGACAGCCTGCATCGTGGTCATCGCGGTGTGGCAGGGAATCTCGCCCATCACCGAATGGCAGGCCTCGGCGGCCTCACCCGGTCAGGACGCGGCTTTCTGGACGCCGGCGCTCGCGTTCCTGAACGCCCACGCCGATCCAAACTACCGGGTTGAGGTGGTCCAGTCCAAGCGCTATTGGGAGGCGTACTACATCGCCGGTCACGGGTACGCGATGGCGCGTGGCTGGTACCGGCAGGACGACTATCCGACCAACGCAGTGCTCTACAACAGCCCCACCGCCACGACCTACCAAGCGTGGCTGCGATCGGTCGGCGTCCGGTATGTCC
This sequence comes from uncultured Thermoleophilia bacterium, assembly GCA_963773325.1. Taxonomy (GTDB): domain Bacteria; phylum Actinomycetota; class Thermoleophilia; order Miltoncostaeales; family Miltoncostaeaceae; genus CAITWD01. Next base: position 1,306,586 of record CAVZAI010000002.1, read on the forward strand.
TGCTGCAGTCCGGGACGCTCGACTTCACCGCCGACGCCGAGGCCGCCCTCCTGCGCAGCGGGGCGTCGGGACTCGAGCTCGTCGCCCAGACCGGCTCCTGGTCCGTGTATGCGCTCCCCGCTCCGACGCCGATCGTCACTCCGGCCGGCGCCGCGCGGGTCACCCGCATCACCCCGACGACGATCGCCATCCAGGCCACCCGCCCGGCTACGCTCACCGTCCGTGTCCACGATACCCCGTACTGGACCGTCCAGAGTGCCGACGGGTCGGCCTGCGTCGCGGCGGGCACCGGATCAATGACGACGGTAGCGGTGCGACACGCCGGCGCCGTCGAACTGCGCTTCGCGATCCGGCCCGGCAGCCTCATGCGGGCGTTGCTCGGCTCACGGACGTCTTGCCCGCCGGTGCTGACCCCCTAGGCGCGCATGGCCACTAGGGGCTGGTGACCTGCAGTTGCATGACCAGCACGACGTCGACCAAGATGGTGGCCGCGAGCACCCACCCCACCCGTCGGCGCGATCCTTCCTGCAGCCAAGCCGCGACCGGCCACACCAGCGGGAAGGCGACGAGGCCAAACCGCATCATCGAGGAGTAGCTGCCGCTCAGCAGTGGGACGCCCAGCGACAGGATCGTGAACAGCACCCACGGGCTGCGCCACCCGCCCTCCTGGTGCCACAGGGCCACGACCAGGACCGCCATCACGATCGTGAACAGGAAATCGCGCTCGCTGCCGGTCCATACCAGGTGATGCAGCAGCCCATGCTGGAACGGCGGGATCACGTAGTTGATGACGTGCCAGGTCGCCTGCGGAAGACCGGTGACGAAGCTGACGCCGAGGGGGCCCCGATGCCACGCGCCCTGCGCGTTAAGCGGCAGCTGCCACGAGCCGCGTTCGGCCTGCATCCAGCCGAGGAAGGCACCCAGCGTCAGGATCGCGGGAATCGATCCGACGAGGGCGTGGCGGATGCGCAGCCTCCAGGATGCATCGGTCTCGAGCAGGGCGATCAGCACGACCAGCGCCGCGATTAAGATGCCCTGCGGGCGCGTCAACGACGCAAGGGCGGCGGCGAGTGCCGCCAGATACCAGCGACCACGCGACGCGGCCAGGGCGGCGCCGACCGCCAGCGCCACGAGGATCCCGTCGGTATATGCCAACGACGCGTAGATCGCCGGCGGCGCGAGGGCGAAGACCCACGCGGCGCGATTCGCGAACGCCAGGCCCCGACGGTCCCAGGTGAGCCGGTGCAGGCCGAGCACCGCGCCGAAGAAGGCGAGGTTGCTCACCACAAACCCCCAGAGGAAGGGATTCGTCGCCGTCTTGAGGCCCAGCCACATTACCGCGGGCAGCAGCGGGAAGAAGGCCAGATTGGTCATAACGACGCCGACCAGCCCGGTGTTGTGATCGTAGCCGTGCCGGGCGATGTCGATGTACCAGCTTGTGTCCCACGAGCCAAGCAGGGTCAGCGGGGCGGGCACCGAACGATCATTGCTGAGGGATGTCGGCCCGAGCCAAAGTTCCGTGAGCACGGCAAGCCCGATCACCAGCAGGCGCGACGCGGCCCAGGCGAGCACTGGTGCGCGCCAGCTGGGCCACCAGGCGTCGCGAGCGACTGACTGTGCCGGTACCTCCGGCGTGACCGCCGGTGTGCCCGTGCCGCTGGCCGGAACGCTGCCGATCACCGCCTCCTCGAGCCCGGACCCGTGTCACGTCGGGTCGTACCGGCGATTATCCGTGATCGGGCATGCCGCGTGGCCGATTGCGGGGAAGTCGAACGCACTATTTGGCGGATTTGCGGCGGAAGAGGTCGATCCCGTGAGCGTGGTAGACCAGATCGAACTGGCCGGTGCGTTCGAGGGCCTCCACATAGGGCACGTTGATCCATGGTTTGACGCGCCGGTCGAGCAGCCAGGGCCTGGCCATGTCGACAAGCACCCATCGCGCATCACCGATGACCGGCCAGGTGTAGACGCGCAGCCGGTCGGAGAGCCGTGCCCCGGCCGGGTTGGTCGCCGAGACCGGCACCCCGGGCGGGATCATCGCGATCACCTGGGCGAGCGCCTCGTCGTGGGCAGTGATCGTGTACTGGTCCGATGCGCGGGTGGAGCCGCCGGGAATCGCTTTGCCGATCGGGATCGGGCCATGCCGGAAGCCGGTCACCAACGTCGCGACCATCAGCGCGGTGATTACAACCCACTCCCGCCGGAACGTCCGTCCCCACGCGCCCGACAACCGCCGTGCCCGGGCGATGCCACCGATCATGGCCACGATCAGCAGCGGGGTGATCACCGCCGTGTACTGGTAGTAGATCGAGTACTGGCTGGGGTCGTTGGAGAGCATGTTCAGCAGCAGCTCGGGCACGATCGCGATCAGGATCAGCGGGGCGAGCACCGGAAGGAACACCAGCGGCGCCAGCAGGTCCCACAGATAGGTCAACCGACCCCGGTCGACCAGGAGTCCCAGCTCATGCCCGGGGTGGCGCAGCATCGACTTGACGACGTCGCCCGTCGTCGACCCGGACGCGCCGTAGCGCTTGATGAAGGGGCTCACACCGGCCGGGGAGTACAGGGGCAGGATAATTCCGACCGCAATCAGCGCCCACACCAGGCCGCCGAGGATCATGGCGACGCCCATCCACCGCCGACCGTGGCGAATCAACACCCACACCCCGAGCCCCGCGACAGCGATCCCCACTTCCTCCTTGGTGAGGGCGCTCAGGGTGGCGAACACGCCGACCAGCACTGGGCGATCGGCCTCGATCGCCCAGACGCACCACAGCAACAGCGGTGCCGCGAGGGTGACCGGATGGAAGTCGAAAAGCACCGACCACTGCAGCGGCGTGTACAGCAGATATGCCACCGCGCACGCCGCGGACGTCCGCCAATCGCCAATCCACCGTCGGGCGATCCCGTAGGCCGGAAACGCCCCGCTCGCCACGATCAGCGGCTGGGCGACAAGCAGCAGCTTCGGTGTCGGGAAGACCCACCAGAAGGGGACGAATGCGACGAGGATCGGATCGACGTGGCTTCCCAGCCGGCTGATCTGGCGCCCGGCGCTGTCGGTGACCTGGAGCAGGTGGCCGTGCGCGGTGCTCCAGACCGCCTGGACCATGTTGCCCAGGTCGTAGCGCGCCGTCGCGAAGGCGTCGTAGCGCCGGAGCGCCAGGAAGATGAACACGCCCGCGAAGACCGCCGCCGCGACTGAAACAACGACCATTCCCGGATCCCACTCGGAAGTCCGCAGGCGCCGCTTGACGGCGGCCGTGGGCGAGGTGCGAGTGGCGGTCACACGCGCCTCGCGATCAGCGTGAACGCACCCACCGCCACGAGCTCCACGAGGGTGATCTCGAGCCGCGACGCCACTGCGAGCGCGACGGCGACGCTGCCCGGGACATGTTGTGCGAGCGCCAGCGCCATGACGCCCTCGCGGATGCCGAGCCCGGACGGGACGATCACCGCCAGCATGGACACGGCGAACGAGAACAGGAAGGCCCCGGTCACGAACGCCACCGACCCGACCGCCGGACCGCCCAGCGCGCGGATCCCGAGCCACACGCCGACGCCGAGCACCAGCTCCGCCGCCAGGTACCAGCCGGCCAACACCGCAACCCGGCGGAGCGGGATCACGTCGGGCAGCGGCTCGCGGCCGAGGCGGCGGAGGGTGTGTCCGAGGGTCGGCCCGATGATCCGCGGGTGCAGGATGACGAGCCCCAGCGGCAGGAACGCGATCAGCCAGGTCAGCCAACGAGGACCGATGTCACCGTAGGCCAGAACGAACGCCGCACCGACCGCGGCCGCGACCCCAACAGAGAGCACCTGCTCGTAGATGATCGCGGCTGCCGTGGCTCGGCGCGGGACCCCGTGGTTACGCGCCATCTCCATTCGCCCGGCGACCATCACCACCGAGCCCGGCACGTAGCGTCCGATCAGCGACACACCCCAGATGGCGAGCATGCGCCGGTGGCGCGGAGCCGGATCGACCAGCGAGTCGACGACGGCGACGTACGCCCCGCCGGTGACGAAGTACGACCCGAGGATGACCAGCGCGGAGACCACGAGCAGGCCCCAGTTGGGGCGCCAGGCGTAGTTGGCGACCTCCGACCAGCCACTGACCAGCGCGTAGGCGAGGAACCCGACCGCCAGCAGGGCCACGGCGATCCCGAGGTTGCGCCGTCGATTGCGGGGGCGCGGTCTGTCGAGCTCCGCGGTCACCTGGTCATCGACGTCCGGGGCATGTGCCGCCTGTGATCACCGTCCCGCGTCATCCGCATCTCCGATCGAACTGCGTTCCGCTCCCGCGCCGAGGCGATCGGGATGATCATTGCGCAGATGCGCGCGCCAAATCCGGCAGACGTGCTCCGATGCCGGCGATGAACTGGTCGGCGACCCGTCCCGGCGCTCCGCACTGCTCGAAGCGCTCCCGAGCCCGGGCGCCGAGCACGGCTCGCAGGTCGGGGTCGTCGGCCAGGCGGGCAAGCGCGCCGGCAAGCGCGCGCGCGTCGCCGACCGGCACCAGCAATGCGTCATGCCCATCGCGGAGGACCTCACGGGCACCGGGTGTGTCCGCGGTAATGATTGGTCGGCCCACCGACATTGCCTGCCACACCTTGTTCGGGATGACGCGCCCGGCCTTCGCGCTGCCGCCGAAGATCCCAAGACAGATGTGGGCGGCCGCAATCTCGTCGCCCAGACGCTGGTACGGGACCCATGGAACGTATTCGAGCCCGGGCGGGCGTCCGCGGGCAAGCTCGCCGTCAAGCCACTCGCGCAGCTGCCCGTCGCCGATGATCCGGATCGGCGGCACCCCCGGGAATCGGGCCGCCTCGAGCACCACGCCCAGCCCGTGCAACGGCGCGAGCTTGCCCACGAACACCGCCCGGACGGGTGGATCCGGCTGCGGGCGCGGCGGAAAACGCCCGGGGTCGGCGCCGACGCTTACGACGATCACGCGGCCACGTGCGCGCGGGAATGCCGCCGCGATCCAGTCGGCGTTGGCTTGGGTATCGGCGACGATCACGTCCGCGCGGCGCACGAGTTGCGCGTCCAGCCATGACAGCAACCTGGTCGTCCGCGCGCCGGCCCTGGCGCGGTCGCCACCGAGGGTGTCGCTGAACGAGATCATCATGTCCACGATCAGGGGGACACGACGACGGCGCGCGATCGCCCGCGCGAGCGGCGCATCGAGCTGAGCCGGGTAGCCGGCGATCACCGCGTCGACGGGCCCGATGCGGCGTTCACGCGCCAGGATCTGGATCCACGCGCCCGCGGCTCGGACCAGGCTGGCGAGCAGGGCGAACGACCGGAGGTAGTTCCCCGCTTTGTGCTGAGTGCGCTCCCAGACGGGGACGTGGCACTCGATGACGGTCTGGCCCCGCTCGGCCAGTCCGGCGCGCAGCACCTGGACCCGGGGATAGGACCGCTCGTAGGTCCCGGCGAGCAGCAGCCTCACGCAACCCGATCCGTCGGTCGCCCGATGATCTCCTTGACGCGGGAGGCGGCTTCCTCGGAGCGGGGACGCAGGTGATATCGCTGGATCATCTCGCTGACGAGCCCGATCGTCAGGAACTGCATCCCGACGAGAATCAGCAGCACCCCGAGCAACAGGAGCGGCCGGTTGCCGATGCTGTGCCCGAGCAGCTTGAGCACGGTCAGGTAGGCGGAGATCAGCAGGCCGAGCAAGACCGCAGCGACGCCGAGACCGCCAAACAGGTGCATCGGGCGGTGCCGGTAGCGGCCGAGGAAGGTGATGGTCAGCAGGTCCAGGAAGCCGCGCAGGTAGCGCTCGAACCCGTACTTGCTCGAGCCGTGCTCCCGCGGGCGGTGATTGACCGGCAGCTCGCCGACGCTGAAGCCCTCGTGGACCGCCAGCACGGGGATATACCGGTATTGGTCCCCCGCGATCGCCAGGGCATCGACGACCTCGGACCGGTACACCTTGAACCCGCAGTTCAGGTCGTGCAGCGGTACCCCACTGACTTTGCGGGTGACCCCGTTGAAGATCTTCGACGGCAGGCGCTTGGACGCCGGGTCCTGGCGGTTGTACTTCCATCCGGATACGAGGTCGAATCCCTTGTCGAGCTCGGCGAGCATCCGCGGGATCTCTCGCGGGTCGTCCTGCAGGTCGCCGTCGATGGTGATCAGAATGTCGCCCTCGGCGACAGTGAAGCCCGCCATCAGCGCCTCGGCCTTGCCAAAGTTGCGCCGCAGGCGCACGACGCTGATCTCGGGGACTTCGACCGCGAGTCGGTCGAGGACCGCGGCGGTGCCGTCACGGGAGCCGTCGTCGACGAAGATCACCTCGGACCGCTGGGGGAGCTCCCTGAGGACGGGTAACAGCTCGTCGGTCAGGGGACCGACATTGTCGCGCTCGTTGCAGACGGGCACGACGACGGAGATGAGCTGGTCAGGTTGGAGCATCCGTAGGCGGATGCTACCGGTCTGCCCATACATCGCGGGCACGCGCAGTGACCACGTCCCAGACTGGGGGACGAGGGATTTGCGGGACGTTGCGCAGGCGGCGATCGGCCACCGCCACCACCGAACCCGCGCACACCACGAGGACCACGGACACCAGCGGGCCGACCACCCCGCGGCCGCCCTGGATGGTCGTGACCAGCAGATACCACGCGCTGTACGGGATTCCGCGGTGCAGCTGGTCGGCGACCGACCAGCAGAGCGCCGCGCGGAGGCACGAGCGCGAGCAGCCCCGCCAGCGCCAGCTGCCACCGCCGCGAGGCGGTCAGGGACAGCACGGCCGCGTGCGCGGCGACGATCGACGAGGACGATCATGAACGGGCGGAAGACGAACGCCACGACCAGCATGACGCCGAGCCCGGCGAGGCTCGCCGCGACGTCCGAGGCGGGGATCAAGGTAAGCCGCGCGATGTGCGACACGCTCCACACGCTCAGCACGAGCCCCACCGCCACGATCGCCGCAAGGGCGACCAGACTGCGCGCGAGCACCGGGGCGTCGCCCGGCTGGGGCACCTGGCCCGCGGACATGCCGGGCATCAGGCCGGAGCGGGCCAGCGCCGTGCCCACGCAGGCGGCCACCACCCACGGCAACACGCGCCAGCAGAGAGCGACGATGCCCGGGCGCCAGGGGATCCGCGCGCGCCGCAGACGCAGGGAGGCGTCGACCGCCACGGCCAGCACGGGCATGATCAACAGGAACAGGATCACCATCAGCGCTGTGGCGTCGAGCTGCCGGCCGACGACGAACACGGCAGCCGTCGGGCCCGGGATGCCGGTCATGACGTCCAGCGAACCGGCGAGTCCGAGGACCGCGTTCCCGAATACCGCCAGCTGGGTCTCGCCGGCTAGCGCGGGCCCGTAGACCGGCGTGTCGGGACGTCCGGCCACCGTCACGGACGGGATGCCTTCCGCGATGGCCGGTGCCTGGTCGCCGAAGGTCTGGGGCACTGCCAGCCGGAGCAACTGGGTCCCGACCCCGGGTTCGGGTGCGGCGGTGCCGCCCGCCCGGGCGAGCGCGGTCCGTGCGACCTGCTCCAAATCGAGCGCTTGCCGGTTGTCGCGGCCACCCGCCCACACCCACACCGCCCCCGACGGCGGCGATTCATCCGGCGCGTCGACGTTGATCACGGCGCCGATCCGCACGCCGTGCACCTTCGGCAGGAACCACCGCATGCCCGCGTTGCCGACGATGCTGGCGTCGGTCGAGACGAAGATCAGCGAGCGCTGATGGGCGGTGTTGGCCGACAGCTGTGCCAGGGCGACGAGCATCCCGGTGGCGCTCGCGTCGGCCGTCACGCCGGGCGGGGTGTCCCGGTGCGCCGCGATCACGATCGCCGACTGCTGCGATGCGCCCGTCACGGTCCCTGGCAGGCTCAGATACACATTGACGCCGTGGATCAGCCGGCCACGCCAGCGCGCGACGAACTGCTGCTGGCCGACCCGCGCCGCCCCGCCCGACACCGAGCTCTGCGCGCCCGAGCTGGCGATGAACTGCTGCTGGACCCAGGCGGCAACGGCCTGGTCGCCGGCGGATCCCGGCGCCCGCGTCGGGGCCAGCGATTGCACCGCGTCCGTGGCGTTGACGATCGCGGCGGCATTGATCGCTGGCGGCACTGCGGGCGGCGGCACCGTTCCCGGACTCTTGAGGGTCAGCAGCACCAGCAGGATCCCGGCGACCGCCAGGAGCCACGCGATCCGGTACATGCGAACGTTCAGCACCAGCCGCCCTCCGCGGGCGCACGCCGGTACCGGGTGCTGCGCCGGTTAGGATCTTCCCAGCGTCGGGCCAGGCGTCGTCCGGATCCCGTCGCGCCCGTACCCGATAAGGGGTGACGTTCGTGCTTCGCCAGATCAACGTCGGCGTCAAGTCGTTGGCGGACTACCAGTCGATCGTCTCGCACGATCTGATGACCGAGATTCGCGACCTGGCACACGATCTGCGCGACGTGCGGGTCTGCCATGTCAACGCGACGAGCTTCGGCGGTGGCGTGGCCGAGATCCTCTACAGCCTCGTGCCGCTGATGAACGACGTCGGCCTGCACGCGGACTGGCGGGTCATGTTCGGCCGTGAGGAGTTCTTCAACGTCACCAAAGCGATGCACAATGCGCTGCAGGGCTCCCCGCGAACCATCACCGCCGAGGAGCAACGAACGTTCGAGCGCTACAACCTGGTCAACGCCGGGGGCCTTGACGAGGATTACGACGTGGTGATCATCCACGATCCGCAGCCGATCGGCATCCGCGGCAACACCTCGGGCCTGGACACGGCGAAGTGGATCTGGCGCTGCCACATCGACCTGTCGGATCCGAACCCCCAGGTGCTGGAGTACCTGCGCCCGATGATGGCCGGCTACGACGCGACGGTTTTTCATATGCCCCAGTACGTCCCCCGGGGCACGATCCCGCACCCGGTGATCATCCCGCCGGCGATCGATCCACTTACGCCTAAGAACATGGCGCTCTCGGCCGAGGACGCAGCGTACATCGTCCATCAGTTTGGCCTCGATATCGAGCGCCCGCTGCTGCTGCAGGTGTCCCGTTTCGACCCGTGGAAGGACCCGCTGGGCGTCATCGACGCGTACCGCGTCGTCGCCGAGCAGGTTCCGGGGGTACAACTTGCGCTGGTAGGTTCGATGGCGACCGACGATCCGGAAGGTTGGGAGTACTACAACCGCACCGTCGACTACGCCGACGGCGATTCGAACATCTACATCTTGTCCAATCTCAACAACGTCGGCGGCATCGAGGTCAACGCGTTCCAGACGCAAGCGAACACCGTCATCCAGAAGTCGGTGCGCGAGGGGTTCGGCCTGACCGTCACCGAGGCGCTGTGGAAGGCCCGACCGACCATCGGCGGCAACACCGGCGGGATCCCCCTGCAGATCGCCGACGGGGACACCGGGTATCTCGTCGACTCGCCGGCCGAATGCGCGCAACGTGCGCTCGATATCCTGCGCGATCCGAAGCACGCGCGTGAGATGGCGCGCCGTGGGAAAGAACACGTACGCGCCGAATTCCTGACGCCGCGGCTGCTCCGGGACTGGCTGCGGCTGTTTGCCGAACTCACGCGGGGCTGATGTGAGCGCACCCGAGGTCAACACCCCCGACGAACAGGTGATCCTGGTCTCGAACCGGGGGCCGGTGACGTTCGATACCGATGAGCATGGCGACCAGACGGTGATCGCCGGCGGGGGCGGACTGGTGACGGCGCTGTCGGGGCTCGTCGACCTGACCCCGGTGGTCTGGATCTCGGCGGCGATCTCCGACGAGGACGTCCGCCTGCAGCAGGACGCGGGCGAGACGACGATCCGCCTGCCGGACATCGGCATGCGGACCTCCGGCCGGTTCGTGCTCATCGAGCCCGAGGTCTACGACCGCTACTACAACGTCATCGCCAACCCGATGCTGTGGTTCATCCAGCACTACCTCTGGAACCTCTCCCGCGCGCCGGACATCCGCCAGAACGAACTCGATGCGTGGGAGCTCGGGTACCTGGTCGCCAATCAGCGGTTCGCAGAGGTGGTCGCGCAGGAACTCTCGCGGCGCCCCAATGCGACGGTGATGCTTCACGACTACCACCTCTATACGGCTCCCGGAGTCATTCGGCAGGCGCACCCGGATGCGTTCCTGCACTTTTTCGTCCATATCCCGTGGAGCCAGCCCGACTACTGGCGCGTCGTCCCCAACCACATCCGCGAAGCGGTCCTCGAAGGCCTGCTCGCCAACGACATCATCGCGTTCCACACGGCCCGCTACGCCCGCAACTTCCTGCTGTGCTGCGAGGACCTGCTGGGTCTGCGGGTGGATTATGAGCAGCGCCAGGTCCAGTGGCAGGGCCGCGATGTCTGGGTCCGGTCCTACCCGATCTCGGTGAATGCCCCGGCGTTCGAGACGATCGCCGCCTCCCCTGAGGTCCTCGAAGAGGAAGGGCCGATCATGCGCCGCCGGCGCGCGCACCTGATCGTCCGAGTCGACCGGGCGGATCTGTCCAAGAACGCGATCCGCGGCTTCATCGCCTTCGATGTGTTCCTGGAGCGGTATCCGGAGTTCGCCGAGGAAATCACGTTCCTCGCACTGCTGCAGCCGACCCGGCAGGACGTTCCCGAGTACGTCGAGTACCTGGAGGTAATCCGGGACGTCGTCTCGCGCATCAACACCAAGCACGGCAACACCGACTGGATGCCGATCGACCTGCGTGTCGAGTCGAACATGGCCCGCGCCGTGGCGGCCTACAAGCACTACGACCTGCTGATGGTCAACGCCATCTACGACGGCATGAACCTTGTCGCCAAAGAGGGTCCGCTCATCAACGAGCGTGACGGCGTGATGATCCTCAGCGAGAACACCGGTGCCCACGAGGAGCTCGGATCGTTCGCGCTGTCGGTGAATCCCTTCGACATCGAGAACCAGGCCCAGGCGATCCACCGCGCGCTGACGATGCCGATCGACGAGCGCCGCGAGCGCCTCGAGCACATCAAGGCCATCGTCCGCGAGAATGACATCGAGAAGTGGCTGAGCGCCCAACAGGCCGACATCGCCGCAAAGCGCAGCCACGACACCGGCGGGGACGATGGGTGATCTTCCGCACCTCAACCCACGCGGCGAGGCGCGTATGGTCGGGGTGGGCCACAAGCCGTCCGTCGCCCGAACGGCCGTGGCCCAGGCATCGGTGCGCGTCCAGCCCGCGACCATCACCGCCATCCTCGACGGCACAGTTCCCAAGGGGGACGTGGGCGCGGTCGCGCGCCTGGGCGGAATCGCCGCCAGCAAGCGCACCCCCGAACTGGTGCTGCTCTGCCATCCGCTGCCGATCGACGGCGTCGATGTCGATGTCGCGGTCGACCCGGCGGGCGTCGTGACGATCACCGCAACGGTTGCCACGACCGCGCGGACCGGCGTCGAGATGGAGGCGCTCACGGCCGCAGCGGTCGCCGCGCTCAACGTCTACGACATGGTCAAGGGCATCGATCCGGGACCGGCCATCGAATCCGTGCGGGTGCTGTCGAAGCACAAGGCCCCGGCGACGGATGTCGAGCCCCAATGAGTCCACGCAAGCTCGAGATCTCCGCCGCCGCACCCGCCCGCCCCCCAATGGAGGGCATCCTCGCCGCCGTCGCCCGGCGCCAGGAGCAGGGCTTCGACGCGGTCTGGTGGGCAGACCACCTGCTGCACTGGTTCCCGACCTCGATCTGGGTGCCGGACCTCGTCCCACAGGCCGCGACCCAGACGAGCCCGCACGTCTGGATGGACCCGTTCACGCTCGTGGCCGCAAGCGCCGCGGCCGCTGAGCGCCTGAGATTCGGCGTCGGGGTCACCGATCTGGTGCGCCGCCACCCGGCCGCGCTCGCCCAGACCGCGATGACCCTCGACCACGTCACCAAGGGGCGGTTCATCCTCGGCGTCGGGACGGGCGAGGCGCTGAATCTGAGCCCACTCGGGATGGCCAACGCCCATCCGGTCGCGCGACTCGAGGAGGGCTTGGAGGCGATGCGGCTGTTGTTCGCGACGCCCGACGAGGTCGACTTCGACGGTGCGCACATCACGCTGCGCGGCGTGGCGCTCGGGCTGCGCCCCTTCGGCGCGGCACCGCCCCCGATCTGGGTCGCCGCGCACGGCCCCCGTGGCCTTGGGGCCGCGGGGCGTCTTGGCGACGGGTGGCTGCCGTTATGCCCCGACGCGGGCGCGTATGCGGCGATGTGGGCCGTCGTGCAGGACGCGTCGCGGGCGGCCGGGCGGGCGGCCGATGCGGTGATTCCGGGGTGCTACACACGCATCGTGGTCGCCGAGGATGACGCGACCGCCGAGCGGATCGCGCTCGGCTCGCTGCTGTTGCGGTTCATCGCCCTCACCGGCTCCGCCGAGGCGTTCATGCGCCACGGCCGCGAGCACCCGCTGGGCGCGGGCGTCGTCGGGCTGACGAGCTTCGTGCCCACGGGACTCGGGCGGCAGGAGTCGCTGCGTCTCGCAGCCGCGGTGCCGGACGCCGTGGTCCTCGACACGCTCATCGCGGGGAGCCCGGCCACGATCGCCGGACGGCTCGCGGCGATCGTCCATGCCGGGGCGCGCCACCTGCAGATCGTCAACATGACCCCCCTCGCGGATCCGACGCAGGCCGCCGCGAGCGAACGCCTGCTGGCGGAGGCCCTCACGGACCTGCGGCGAGCCGCTGCGGACGTCTGAGCCTGCGGATCGGTCAGGCCTGCACCGCGCGACGCCACGACCTGCGCCAGAATGCGCGTCCCGGGCGCCCGCTCGGACCGACCCAAAGGTGCCGACGCCGGCGCCCGCATCCGACGGAGGGCGGGTTAAGCTGCACGCCGTGCATCCGATCCGCCCCGACCAGCACGCGCCGCTGATGCCGCGTGATCGCGCGCGATCCGTGCCGGCCCGCACGGCGCCGCGGTCCGCCGCCACGCCCGACGGTAGCCGGTGACCGGGATGCCGGTCGGCGCGGCGCGGTGGCGGCGGGCCGGGATCGGTATCGGCTTCCTCGTGCTGTTCCTGTTCGCGCTCGGCGTCTTCCTGTTGCCGTTCGCATTCCCGACCGAAGGGGCGATCGTCGCCCGGTTCGCGTCGACGGCCCAGTTCAGCCCGAACGCGCCCGGCGGCCGGGCGACGGCCGGCGTGGCGATCCAAATGCGGGATCCGGGGCGCCTGACGCTCACGGTGATGCAGGGCTCGCAGGTCATCCGCACGCTCATCCCGACACGCTCCGTGCGCAAGGGCTGGATCATCACTGCCTGGGACGGCACCAACCAGCAGGGCAGTGCGATGCCAGATGGCGTCTACACGCTCCACCTGACCGCGAGTTCCGGTAAGAAGGGCTACAACGCGAGCCGCAGGGCAACGATCGACCGCACGCGCCCACCGGCACCGGCAATCGCGGCGACCTCCGCGGATCCGTCCCAGCTCACCCGGGGTGCCCAGTGCGCGATCACCGTCACCCCGAGCACTTACGCGCGGTTCACCTTCGCGGCGCCGAGTCTTCCGGGCGGACCGCTGGTCAGCGGTCCGCACTTCGTGGACCAGGGCACCGCGTTCATCTGGGGCTGGAACGGGCGGGGCGCGAATGGCAGGGTGCTCGCGCCGGGCTTGTACACGGTGACGGTCACCGAGATCTCCGTCAACGGGTTCACCTTCACGGCCGCGCGCGAGTGCTGGATCGGCAATCTGCTCGGGACGGCAACGCCCGCGAACCTCGCCCCGGGTGACGTCGCCGGGCTCAGGCTGACCACGCCGACCGGCGTCGCCCTGCCGGCCTCGACTCCGGTGGCCGTGCGCCTGTACCGACGCACGGGCACGCCCGGTGTCCCAGGCCCAATCGTCGGCGGCGCACTCGGCGCGCCGGTACCGACGACCGCAGGCGCCGCGCAGGTCACGTTGCCGGCGCACATCCCGGTCGCCGACGTCTGGATCGAGGCCCGTACGGCGGCCGGAGCCGCGCTTGTGGCCGCCGGGGCTCGCCCGTGAGCGCGCTGCACCTGACCCGCGACGTGGGCGCGGTGCTCGGTGCGGCGGGCATCGCCACGGTAATGGTCCCGATTCCGCGGATACTGCCGACGACTCGCCGGCTGGCCGGGCTCGTCTTGATCACTGTCGGCTGGCTCATCCTCGCCGCGTCGCTTGCGCCGAGCTCGTCGGTCACGCGCCTGCGACATCATGCGCACACGGCGGTCGGTGCCGCCGAGGTCGCCGTCGGCGGCATCCTCGTGATCGTCCTCGTGCTCGTGCTGTTGATCATCGGCACCTGGGCAACCATGCGCTGGCCGCGCGCGTGGCTGATCGCGCTGGCGATTGCGCTGCCTGTCCGTATCCCCGTGCCGATCGGCGGCGCGGCGCGCGATCTGCTGCTGCCCCTGTACATCGTGGGTGCGTGCGGGGTCCTCGGCTTTGTCTGGGGACGCGTGCGCGGCCGCTTCGGGCCGGATGCCGAGCCGCAGACCGCGCTCGACATCCCAATCGCCGCGTTCATCTGCTTCACCGTCATCTCGATGCTGTGGACGATCGACACCAAGGATGCGGCGATCCAGATCGTGTTCTTCTATCTGCCGTTCCCGCTGCTCATGCTGGCGGTGGTCGCGTGGTGGTCGTCGATCCGGCAGGCACTGCCGACCCTGGCCGGCGTCACGGTCGCCTTCGCGACGGCGATCGCCGCGCTCGCGCTGGTGCAATACGAGACCCACTGGATCTTCTGGAACGCCAAGCTGCAACAAGACGATATCTACAGCCAGTTCTTCCGGGTCAACGGGATCTTCTTCGATCCGAACATTATGGGCCGGTACCTGGCGATCGGGATCCTCGCGGCGCTCGCCTGGATCTGGCTCCGTCCGGGCAAGCGCGAGCTCATCGTCGGCGCGACGGCAATCGTGGTGATGTCCGGCGGCATCCTGGTCAGCTTCTCGCGCTCGAGCTGCCTGATGCTGATGGTCGGCATCGTCCTGCTGGCCTGGCGGGCGTTCGGCCCCCGTCGCACGCTTGCCGTCGGCGGCATCGCATTCGTCATCCTGGCCGGTGGCGCCATCGCCACCAGCCACAACATCCGCCACGCCCTGACGAGCACGCACCGGCTGTCGGCGGTGAGCGAAGGGCGCTTCAACCTCATGAGCGGGGGCATCGACATCTGGCGCAAGGAGCCGGTCGGCGGTTCGGGCGTCGGCAGTTTCCAGACCCGCTTCACCCAGACCGAGACCGCGTACCAGATCTCCCACAAGAAGGTGTCGATCAGCCACAACACCCCGATCACGGTGCTGGCGGAACTCGGTGTGATCGGCGCCGCACTGTTCATCTGGTTGTGTGTCGCCGCCTGGCGCGTGATCGCGCGGCTCTCCCGCCAGGTCGGCGGGGCGAATGCCTGGATAGAGTGGAGCCTCCTGGCGATCATCACGGGGATCTTCGTGCACTCCCAGCTCTATGCCGACCTGTTCGAGGACCCAATGCTGTGGACCGCGCTCGCGGCCGCGTTAGCGATCGGACTGCTCTCGCGGCGCGCCCAGCCGGTGGCCGACATGTCGGTGTCCGTCGACCACGCCAACTAGGTCGCCCGCCATGCGCATTCTCTGTGTGACGAACATGTACCCCGGACCAGGCGCACCGGACTACGGCGCCTTCGTACGCGACATGTGCGACGCCTTGGAGGATCGCGGCCACGAGATCCGTCCGGCCGTCATCGACACCCGCGCCCGGGGCCCGGTCAAGACCCCGCGCAAGTACGGACGCCTCACCGCGGGCGCGTTCGCGGGCGCCCGATGGGCGGATGTTGTCTACGGCCACTACCTGTTCCCGACCGGAGCCGTCGTCGCGGCGGCCGGGCGTACGGCGCGCCGGCCGTGGGTGATGACCGCCCACGGCGGCGATGTCGCGAACCTCGACCGCACCAGCATCCGCACGGCAACCGCGGCGGGCCTCGCCGGCGCCGCGGCGGTGATCTCCGTCAGTCGCTACCTGGCCGACCGCCTGGTCCTGTCCGGGCTGCAGCTGCCGCCGGTGTTCGTCGCCAACATGGGCGTCGACATGTCGGTGTTCACGATCCGCGACCGCGCCGAGGCGCGCGCGCGCCGCGGGCTCCCCCTGGACGGTCCGGTCATCGTCGCCGTTGGCGGCCTCACCGAGCGCAAGGATCCGCTGACGCTCCTGCTCGCGTTCGCGCGCGTACGGAGCATCCTTCCGGCGGCACAGCTGGTGTTCGTGGGCGACGGGCCGTTGCGCCGCAGCATCCTGCAGGGCGCCGCCCGCCTCGGGCTCAGCGAGGCCCTGACCCTGACAGGTGCGATCCCGCATGAGGACGTCGCGGACTGGATGGCCGCTGGCGACGTGCTCGCCCTGGTCAGCCGGGTCGAACCGCTCGGGCTCGTAGCACTCGAGGCCCTCGCCTGCGGGCGTCCGGTCGTCGCGACCGAGGAGGGCGGCGCGCGCGAGGTCGTTCCGCCCGAGTGCGGCGCGCTCGTGCCGCCGGGCAATCCCGTCGCCATCGCAGAGACGCTGCGCACGGTGATCGCCAGGCGTCCCGCGCCGGCGCACTGCCGCCAGGCGGCCGACCGTTACGCGCTCACGCGACAGGCCGCAATCGTGGAGGACATCCTGGCGGGCGCCGTCAGCGGCGAGCTCCCCGACGCCAACCGGGCATGACCGCTCAGTCCGGCAGCCTCGCGCCCAGACTGCCCCGGTGGCCGCTGCTGGCCGGTGCCGCGGCGCTGACGGTGATTGGGGCGATCCTGGCGATCCTCAGTCCCGCCGCCGCGGTCGGCCTGGTCGTCGTCGTCGCGCTCGCGGCCTTGTTCGTGCGGGTGAGCGACCGTCCGATCGACCGCTTCGTGGTCCCATTCCTCGGGATCACGGTCGTCGCCGCCATTCTCGGGCCGAACCTCGCGATCCCGCAGGCGCCGGCCGCCTTCCTGTTCAGGGTCATGATCGTCGCGCTCGGCGTGGGAGCGCTGGGCTACCTGCTGATGGGCGGCCGCATCCGGTTTCCCGCGGCCATCGGCATTCCCGTCGGGCTGCTGGGGTCGATGGCCGCGTGGGCGACGATGTCGATCGCCTGGTCGCAGAACACCAGCGCCGCGATCCGCTGGACCGCGTTCCTGGCGATGATGATCGGTCTGGCGGTGGCGATGCCGATGGTCTTCACGACGCGCCGCCGTGTGATCACGATGCTCAAGGTCCTGGGCTGGACGTTCGCCGCGGTAACCGCGTTCGCGTTCATCGAGATTGCGACCGGGTATCACTTGCCGACCTCCCGGCTGACCCAGATGGTCGGCGGCACAGCGTTCGCGGCGACGTCGGTCTTCGGCAACCAGAACAACTTCGCGACGTTCCTCACCCTCGCGTTGCCCTATCTGGTGACGCTGCCGCTCCTGTTCCGCGAGCGGCAGACTGCGCCTGATCGGGATCGTCGGCACCCTGGTCGATCTGGCCGCGCTGCTACTGACCGGGAGCAAGGACAACCTGCTCGCGGCGGGTCTGGTGATCCTGACGCTACTACTGTTTCTCGCCACGGACCCCCGTCAGCGCTCGAAGTTCGTCGGAGCGGTCGTGATCGTCGTCGTGGCGATCGCCGTCGTCGTGCCGTCGTTGAACGGCTCGGGCCTAATCCCCTTGCCGCAGCGCGCCGTTAACAAATTCAGCTTCTCGCTGCTCGAAAAGGAAATCGCCAGCGGCCAGGGCTCCGGCGCCGCCCGGGCGAGCCTGCTCACCGACGGGGTCAACTTCATCGGCCAGACCGGCGGGTTCGGCGTCGGGGCGGGCAACGCCGAGACGCACGTCCTTGAACTCGCCGACTTCCCGGGTGTCAGCAACCTGCATGACTGGTGGCTCGAGGTGGCCGTCGACCTCGGCCTGATCGGCCTGGCGCTCTACGTGACCTACTACCTGCTCCTGCTCACACGCCAGCTGCGGGGCGCCCGGCACGCCGCCGACCCGCTGGTGCGCTATCTGTGCCTCTCCGGCGCGGCGGCGCTGATCGGCTTCGTCGTCGGCAGCCTGGCGCCCTCGACAATGATTGCGTTTTCCCCCATGTGGGTGATGTTCGGCATCTCGATGACGGCGATCGCGATCGCCGACCGCGCCCGCCGGCACGGAGGCCGCCTGCCATGAGCGGCCCCGTCGTGCGGGTCCGCATCGGCGCCTGTCGGGCGGGCTTTCGTCCGCGCGCGGAGTGGGTGCTCGGCATCATGATCGATGCGCTCGGGCGCACCATGCAGCTGACCGACGGACCCGCGGACCTGGTCTACGCGCCCGATCCGCCGGACGCAGGGCTCTGGATCCCGGCCGACGGTCGTGCCCAGGAGTTTTTTTCGCAATCCACAGCGTTTTCCACAAAACGGGCCTTTTTTGTGCACGGAGCACCAACCTTGTTCGGCCCATGCGCGCCGTCGGCGCCGATCGTCGCCGACCTTGTCGCAAGCGCGTTCCACCTGTTGGTGCGATGGGACGAGCACTGCGTCAGCGCCCGGGACCGCTTCGGGCGCCTCCCCTTCGACGCGTCCACGTTCGGCCAGGTGGCCGGGCTCGACCCCCTCGATCCGCCCGTC
Source organism: uncultured Thermoleophilia bacterium (assembly GCA_963773325.1). Classification (GTDB taxonomy): domain Bacteria; phylum Actinomycetota; class Thermoleophilia; order Miltoncostaeales; family Miltoncostaeaceae; genus CAITWD01. Next base: position 1,325,083 of record CAVZAI010000002.1, read on the forward strand.
GAGCGCTATATCGGGCTGATTGCCGACGCGCTGGGCATCGACCGGCCGGCCGGGTGGCAGGTCTACCTGACCAATGACATCGACGATCTGCGGATGCGCACGCCGCAGACACTGACCAGACTGGGCAAGCAGACCCACTCACTCGCCCCGGGCGGGGCGTCGGCGCTCGTGGGCACCGACCCATGGAACAACGTCGGCGACCTGCTGTGGAGCATGTCGCGTCGCGGGCTCGCCTCAACGGTCTTTCTCATCGGCAGCCACACCGATCCGCACGACGGTAGCCCGGCACGGACCTACGCCGCCCAGCGGGCGCGCATCGCCCGGGCCGTACGCGGCGCCGGCGGCGAGGTCGCGCTGCACACGTCGTTCGGGGGTGCCGACTCCCGCGACGCGTTCGCCGCCGAGCTCGCGGCATTCGACGCGGACGTCGGGCAGCCGATTCTCGGCGCCCGCGCGCACTTCCTGCGGTTCCGCTACCACGCGACGCCGGCCTGGATCGAGGCCGCGGGGCTCTCGTACGAGGCCTCGTCGGGATGGCCTGAGCGCCCGGGATTCGCGTGCGGCATCGCGCGCCCGTTCGCACCGTGGATCCTCGGGGACGAGCGCCCCGCGCGGGTCGATCTGGTACCCCTGGCGCTGTCGGACTGGAACCTGTGGGCCGCCCAGGGGCTCGAACGCCGAGGCGGGCCTGGAGGCCGCGAAACGGGCGACCGAGGTCATTCGCCGGCACGGGGGAGCCGCGGCGATTCTGTGGCACAACAGCGCCCTCGCGGATCCCCGGGCGCCCGGCTACGGCAGGGTCTGGGAAGACCTCCTGGATTCGCTGGTCGCCGACGGCGCACGTCTGGGTCCGATCCGGCCCCCTGCGACGCCGGCCGGAGCGGATCTTCGCGGACGGCGCATCCTGCACCTGACCAGCGTCCACCGCCCGCGCGATGTGCGGATTCTGCACAAGCACGCCAGCGCGGCCGTCCGGGCCGGCGCCCAGGCGGAGGTGCTCGGCCTGCGCGAACCCGCGCGCCGCGCAGGCCGCCTCGGCGCGGGATGGCGGCTCATCCGCCGCGCCCGCAAGGAGCGCGCCGACCTCTATCACGTGCACGACCCGGAGCTGCTGCCTGCCGCCCTGTGGCTGCGCCTGACATCGCGCACGCCAGTGGTGTACGACGTCCACGAGTACCTCGGCGAGACGGTCCGCACCAAGCAGTGGCTCCCGGCGCCGATTCGCCGTCCGCTGGCGATCGTCGTGAGCCGGCTCGAACGCACGGCCGGGGCGCACTGCGACGCGGTGGTCGGGGTCAACGAGGATCTCGCCGCGCGTTTCGCGCTGGCCGGCGCGCCCAAGGTGCGCGCGGTCACAAACGCGCCCTGGGGGCACGATTTCCCAGCGCCCAAGCCCTATCTGGAGCCGGTAGTGCTCTACGTCGGCGGGCTTGCGCCCCTGCGCGGCCTCGAGGTCATGCGGGCCGCCGCGGGCCTGCTCCGTACCCCCGGCGCGCGCGTCGTCCTGGCCGGACCGGGCGAGCCCGGCGAGCTGCCCGCGTCGGTCTCGTATCTCGGCATCGTCGACCACTCGGAGGTGCCCGATCTGCTCGCCCACGCCGCGGTGGCGTGGATTCCCCTGCAGGTGCACGAGAACTACGCGCGCGCCGTGCCGACCAAACTGGTGGAGGCGATGGCGGCAGCCCGCCCGGTGGTCGCCAGCGACTTCGGACGGATGGCGTCGATCGTGCGCCAAAGCGGGTGCGGGATCCTCGTCCCTCCCAACGATCCGGCGGCGCACGCCGCGGCCATCGACCGCCTCTTCGGCGACCCGGACCTGGCGGCGCGCATGGGTGCTGCAGGGCGCCGCGCATTCGATGCGGGGCTCTCCTACGAACGTCAGGCGGATCGCCTAACGAGCCTGTACGCGGAGGTTCTCGGGGACCGCTAGGCGAGCGCGCCAGGCGGCCAGGCCGATGCCGCGTAACCCCACACGCGCAGCCCAAAATGGGTAGCATCGCTCCGACGTGGATCGGGAAATCACCATTCGCGACTACCTCAAAGTCGCGTGGAGCGGACGCTGGCTCATCCTCGCCACGACGGTGCTCGGGCTCATCATCGGCGCGATCGTGTCGATCGCCCATCACACGGCGTACACCGCAACCGCCCGTGTGGGACTCGGACAGCCGACCAGCGTCCAGGGGGTGCCGCTCCAATCCCCGCTATACGAGCTCCCAGACCGTCGCCAGCGCCATCGACGTCACCGGTCTCGCTGACCAGACCGCGCAGGTCCTCGGGTTGCCGCGGTCCGAGGTGCGCGGCCACGTCCACGTCTCGACACCGATCGGCGTGAGCCCGACGATCGTCGCCCCGCCGGTCGTGATCATCGGCGCATCGAACGCGCATCCCACCACGGCGATCACCATCGCCAATACATTCGCGAACCAGCTCATTCAGACCACCGGCGCCCAGGTTGCGCAGATCGAGCAGACGCTGACAATCCAGGCCGCGCAGGCCCTCGCCCAGCAGCGCCAGCTGTCAGCCCGGATCAACGCACTCCAGGCAGGCGGCGCATCGAGCCCCGGCGATGCGGTGGCGCTCGCCACTGACACGCAACTGCTGAGTTCGGCTCAGACCACCGCCGCAAACGCCCAACTGGCGCTCGCCCGGGCCCGGGCGACCGAAGCGCCGCAACTGCTCGCGCAGGCATATAGCGCGAGCTCGTCGAATACGGCACCCAGGCGCCTCCAATCGATCGCGCTCGCCGGGCTGATCGGATTCTTGCTGGGCGTCATCGCAACGTTCATCTGGCGCGGAAGCCCGGCTGCCCGCGCGGCCGAGCCCGAGGCCGAGGCCAACGGCGACTCGTCCTAGGGACACCGCGCGGATCGCGAGCCACGCGATGCCCGGTCGCCGCGCCGATCCGCACCCCAGGACACCAGGGCAGTACCTCGATCGCGAACCGACCCCTACGCAATGGCTGCTACCCGACGTTCTGACCATCCGCGCCGGACACGCAGGCGCCGCAACATCCTCCTGGGGGTCGCGGGGCTGATCGTCCTCGCCCTGGCCGTGGGCGCGTGGGGTGTCGTGGCGGGCTGGTTCGACCAGGGATCGGTGCGTGGCAACGCCACCGGGTTCGTCCCCAGCGCCGCGCCGGACGCCAACGCGGCCGCCACGACGTGGCCGACCTTCGGCTACTCCCCGGAGTCCACGCGCGCGAACACCGCCCTGAACGCCACGCTGCCCTACACGACGCGCTGGGACGTCAATACGGGCTCGCTGGTGGAGCTCCCGCCGGTCATCGGCGACGGCCGCGTTGTCGCCGGGACCAACCACGGGCTGGCCATCGCGCTCGATCTGCGCACCGGGGCCGTCGACTGGCGCCAGCGGGTCGGCGGGGCAGTCGCCGCGTCGCCGGCCCTGATCGGTCTGCCCGGGACACCAAGCGCCGGCGAGCCGCGGGTCGACCTGTTCGCCACGATCACAGGTGAGCTGGTCGCCCTTGACCCGGCCACAGGCCGCCGGATCTGGAGCCTGGCGCTCGGGTCCTCGATCGAGACCTCGCCGTTGGTCCTCGGCGATGGCGTCTACGTCGGGACCCGCCGGGGCGAGGTCGTGCGCATCTCGCTCGCCACACACCGCCGCGTCTGGACGGATTCGGTCTCGGGGTCGGTGAAGGGGGCGATCGCCCGCTCGGGGTCGAACGTGATCGTCGGCGACTACGGCGGTCACGTCAGCGCGCTCTCGCAGTCCACCGGACGGGTGATCTGGCGGACCACGAGCCCGGGCAAGACCTTCCAGGGGCCCGGACGCTTCTACGCCGGGCCGGCCGTCGCCTACGGACGAGTCTTCATCGGCAACGTCAACGGACGGATCCTCGGAATCAACGCGACGACGGGCGCGATCAACTGGGTCCGGGTGGTCGGTGACTACGTGTACTCGAGCGCCGCGGTCGCCGACCGGATGGTGTTCGTCGGCAGCTACGACCGCACGCTGTATGCGCTCGATGCCGTGACCGGCGCGGTGGTCTGGCACCAGTACCTTGGCCAGCGGGTTTCCGGATCGCCGTCGGTCACCGGCGACCTGGTGTGGGTTGCCACCCTCGGCGTGCCGGTCAGCGCGGGCCACACATACGCGTTTGACCTCCACACCGGCCGACTGGCCCTGTTGCGCCCGCTCGGGCGCTACGCAGCCGCGGTCGGGATCGACGGGACCATCGTCGCGACAGGGGTGGACACGATCGCCGCGCTGACCCCGCACAGCCCCAGATGACCACGACCCGGCTCGCCCGCGCCGCCACGGCGGTCGCCGCGTTCACCATGATCTCCCGCCTGTTGGGGCTCGCCCGCGAGATCGTCCTGGCGGGTTCGTACGGCACGACGGCCTCGACCGACAGCTTCGTCAACGCCCTGTTGCTGGTGAACCTCGTCGCGGCGGTCGTGCTGTACGCGGTGATCACCGTTGTCATCCCCGCGTTCTCGGCCGAGCGCGAGCGCACCAACGAGCAGTCGGCATGGCAATTGGTGTGGGCGTATTCGGCGTGGGTCTCGCTGGGGTTGATCGTCATCTCGGCGTTCTTCGCACTCTTCCCGCAGGTCCCGACGGCGCTGTTCCACCTGGACCCCACGCGCGCCGCGATCACCGAACAGCTGTTGCGGATCATGGCGCCGGCGCTCCTGTTGCAGGGCATCGCTGCGCTGCTGACGGCCCTCCTGCAGATCTACGACAAGTTCGCCGTGCCGGCTGCGGTTGGCATCGCCTTCAACCTCGGGATCATCGTGGGCATTCTCGTGGGCCGTGGCAGTATCGGCATCGAGGCGGCGGCCTGGGGTGTCACCATCGGCGCACTGTTGCAGGTGGCCCTGCAAATGCCGCAGTTCTTGCGCCTGCGGCGCCGGGTACACCTCAGGCCGGTGTTTCGCCATCCGCTCCTCACCGCCGTGTTGATCACCTCGATCCCCGTCGCGGTGGCGTCCATCCTTCAGCAGATCAACAGCTACACCGACAAGCTGTTCGCCTCGTCGCTCGAGGCCGGCCGGGTCACCGCGCTGCAGTACGCCAACAGCCTTGGCGCGGCGCCGCGTGCCGCCCTGCTCATGCCGGTCCTGATGCCGCTGTTTCCGTTCGTCGCGAAGCTGATCGCCGAAGGCCGAGACACCGAGGCGCTGCGGGGGATCGACCGCATCAACGGCCTGCTCGCGCTCACCGCCATCCCCGCCGGATTCCTCATCGCCCTCTACGCGACCGAGACCGCCCAGCTCCTGTTGGGGCGTGGGCAGTGCGGCGAGTCGTGCGTCCACCAGACCGCGACGCCGTTGGCGTGGTACGCGCTCGCTACCCTCGGCGCGTTCCTGACGATGTTCCTCAACCGCGCGCTTGCCGCCGCGAACCTACAGCGCGAGATCCTCGTCGCGACCGTGACCGTGGTCGTGGTCACGATCGTGTTCGACCTGATCTTTCTCGGGCCGCTCGCCCAGGGCGGCATCGCACTCGCGTCGCTGATCGGCATCTACCTGAACGTCGCGCTGTACCTGTGGTACCTGCGCCGTCGCTTTCCCGCGTATGACCTCATGCGTCTGGCGCGACAACAGGGCCGTATCATCCTGTGCGGCGTGATCTGCGTGGTCGTCGCGGTCGCGGCCAATCAGGTCTTGCCGACCGACGGGCTCAAGTCGTTCGCGCTGCTCGTGCCGCTGCTAATCAAGGTGTTCCTCGCCCTGGTCGCCTACGTGATCGCAGCCCTGTTCCTCGCGCGCCCCGAGCTCGATGACGTCGTGCGCATCACCAAGGCGCTATTCCACCGCCAGCGGCCGTCGATCCCCGCGTCATGACGCTCGAGCGCCCTGCGGTGTTCGCCGCGTCGGCCCGTGATCTGGTCAAGCGGTACGGCGCCCGCACCGCGGTCGACCACGTCAGCTTCGACATCGCGCCGGGCCAGTGCTTCGGGCTGCTTGGCCCCAATGGCGCCGGGAAGTCGACCACCATGCGCATGATGTGCTGCCTGACCTCCCGAGACGCCGGCGAGCTGCGGGTGCTCGGCCGGGATCCCGACCGCGCGCCGCGCGCGCTCAAGCAACGACTCGGCGTGGTCGCGCAGGACATCAACCTCGACCTCGAACTGACTGTCCGGGAGAACCTGCTCGTCTACGCGCGGTACTTTGCGCTGTCGCGCCCCGAGGCAGCAGCGCCGCGCGAGCGAACTGCTTGAGTTCGTCCGGCTCAGCGAGCGCAGCGACGAGCCTGTCGAGCGCCTCTCGGGCGGGATGCAGCGGCGACTGCAGATCGCCCGGGCCCTCGTCAACGAGCCGGAACTGATCCTGCTGGACGAACCCACCACGGGTCTCGATCCGCAGGCACGCCACGCCGTCTGGGACCGATTGCGTGAGCTGCGGCAGCCGCGGCACGACGCTGCTGCTCACGACCCACTACATGGACGAGGCGGAGCAGCTCTGCGATCGCGTGGTGATCATGGACAACGGCCGAATCATCCGCGACGGGCCGCCGGGCGCGCTCGTGCTCAGCGACGTCGGCCGCGAGGTGCTCGAGTTACGGATGTCCCCCGAGGACCGGGCACGCCTGGAGGGGGTCCGGCTCCCCGGCGCGACAGTGCAGGTCGACGGGGATCTTGTGCAGATCGCCGGCGACGACGCCGAGGCCCTCCACGATGAGGTGCGCCGACACGGCCTCGCCGGCGATCTGCAGGCGGCGCGGCGCGCGACACTCGAGGATGTGTTCCTGCGGATCACCGGCCGACACCTACGGGACGACGACTAGGCCGGGGGCGCAAGCGAATCGTCGGATTGGCTTGCGGAACCCTCGAGCCACGCGCCGCGCGTCCACACAAGCGGGCGACCGACGAGCGCCGCCAGCCAGATGCCGATCACGTACAAACCGATCATCGGGACCATGATCAGCAGCATGCTGAACGGATCGCCCGTCGGCAAAAATGCTGCAATTGCAGCAATTCCGACGATCGCGAGGCGCCATTGCTTGCGGTACATGGCCGGTGTGACCAGACCCATCCGCGCGAACGCCGCCATCGCCAGCGGCACCTCGAAGGTCAAGCCGGTCATCAACAGCAGCGTCGCGACGAAACCAAAGTAGTCCTCGGCCCTGACCTGGCTGATGAACTGGCTGCCGCCGAAGCCCAAGAAGAATCGCAGTGCGATCGGCAGGACGATGTAGTAGCCGAAGAGCACACCCGCCAAGAAGAGCGCCGAGACGGCCGCGACGACCGCCATCATGCGGCGGCGCGTGTGCCTGCCCACCGCGGGAATCACAAACGCATACGCCTGATAGAGCCACACCGGCAACGTGAGCAGGATCGAGGTCCACAGACAGACCTCCATGATGGTGATGAACGGCTCGGTCGGCGCCAGCGTCACGATGCCGAAGCTGCGCTGGCGCGGCGGTAGCGGCCGGATCAGCAGCTGCAGGACCCAGTCCCGGTAGATGTAGGCGACGATGAACGCGACGATCAGCGCCGCGATCGCGACGATCAACCGGCGGCGGAGCTCGCTCAGGTGATCGACGATCGACAGCCGTTCGTCGGGCGCGACCGTGCGCAGCCCGAGCGGCAGGCGGAACCGAGTCTTCATCGTGTGCTCATCAGCTGGGTGCCGAAGCTCCTCGCGCGCACCTGCGCCGCCCATCCGGTGCAGCGATCGGGTCTGGCCCGGGCCGCCGGCCGCTGCGACGACGCAGCTTGGCGGCAACGCAGCATAGGGTAGCCCGTGTGGACGCCGCAGACCAACGCGGGAATCGGCTGGTACTGTCGATCACCGTTACGACGGTCAAACCGGCGAGGGACGATGTCTGCTGATCCACAGTCGGGTTACGTGATCCGCCAGATGCGGGATGCCATTCTGGATACGGATTTGAAAATCATGCAACTCATCAACCAACGGCTGACCCTCGTGCGGCGCCTGCGCACCTACAAGGAGCAGCAGGGCATCCCGTTCGTCGATCCCGAGCGCGAGCGATGGATGCACCAGTACCTGCAAGGTGCCAATCGGGGCCCGCTGTCGGCGGGCGGTCTGGACGCGATCTATGACGAGCTCTTGGCGCTGACCAAGCAGGAGACCGCCGACGACTAGGCGGCGAAGTCATCCGGCGTGACGTCGTCGAGGAACTCCTTGAACCGCTCGACGACGTCGTCGGTGTCGTCGACGTCTTCCTCGAACTCGAGCGCACTGTCCTCGATGACCTTGTCGTCCACAAAGATGGGGGCGTCGGCCCGCACCGCCAGTGCCAGGGCATCGGAGGGGCGTGAGTCGATCTCGATCTCGCCCGATTCCGCGCGCAGCGTGATGAGCGCCATGAAGGTGTTGTCGCGCAGCTCGGTGACCGTGACACGCGAGACCTCCGCGTTGAGTTGGCGCACCATGTCCGACAGCAGATCGTGGGTCATCGGCCGGGGCGTTTCGACGCCCTGCAGCTTCATCAGGATCGCCGTCGCCTCGGTGCTGCCGATCCAGATGGGCAGGAACTTGTTCCCGGATTGCGTCTTCAGGAGCACGATCGGCTGCTTGCCGACCATGTCGAAACTCACGCCGTAGATACTCATCTCCTGCACAACAGCCTCGCTTCGGTCGGCCGCGACACTCCCGCCAGACCCATGATAATCCCACCGCCGCACGGTGCATGCCACATCGGTCATGACGGGAAGGGGCTGCTGGCATGGCCCTTCCTGCCGCCGGTTGCTAGGATCGCCAACGCCGCGCGCGTGGGCGATTAGCTCAGTCGGTTAGAGCGCATCTCTGATAAGGATGAGGTCCCTGGTTCGAATCCAGGATCGCCCACTCCCCGCGGTTCCCAGGTCACCTCGGAGGCCGCATGATCCACGCGGCGGAGCCGCTGCCTTCCCGAGACGACGGCCGCCGCGAGCCTGTACGGCGGCGCGCCAGCGTGTTGCTGGTCGACGATCACGCCGTCGTCCGCGAGGGACTGCGTCGCATCCTGTCCCACCATCGCGACATGGTGATCGTGGGTGAGGCGGCCAACGGCGACGAGGCCCTTGAACTGGTCAGCAGGCGGCGCCCCGACGTCGTCGTGATGGACGCGGCGATGCCGGGACTCGACGGGTTCGAGGCCACCCGCAGGATCTGCGCCGCCCATCCGGGGGTGCGGGTCGTCATGTTCGTCGAGCGCATCGACGACGACGTTTACCGAAGTGCGCGCGCCAACGGTGCGGCCGGCGTCGTCGGTAAGGACGCGGCGGCCGGCGAGGTCGCGACCGCCATCCTGCAGGTCTCAACGGGTCGGGTGTATGCCGATCCGCGCGTCGACCCGGACGTCGCGGCCAGCCGGGTCACCCCCGCGCAGCGCGTCCTGAGCACCCGCGAGCAGCAGATCCTCCAGCTGTTGGCGGAGGGCTGCACCAACCGCGAGGTGGGCGAGCGCCTGGTCCTCGGGAGCGAGACCGTCAAGACCCACGTCGCCCATATCCTGACCAAGCTCAAGGCCGCACATCGCTCGCAGGCCGTGGCGATCGGGCTGCGGGACGGCCTCATCCGCTGAGGCCGTCCGCCCCGTCAGACCGTCGCGAACGTGAGCCGGCGGAGCGCCTCGCGCAGCGCCTGCTCGTTGGCGAACCGCAGCTCGACGACCACGTCGCCGCGCGTCGAGGCGCGCACGCGCACGGGCGCCTCGAACACCGCCGTGAACGCGTCGATCGCATCGTCGGCGACGGTCAGCCGCTCCCGCTGTGTGCCTGGCCGCGGGCGTCGCGCCACCTGGCGCGCCAATTGTTCGGTCTGACGCACCGAGAGGCACTCGCGGACCACGCGCTCGGCCAGCAGGCGCTGCGCGCGCGGGCCATCGGCCATGAGTATCGCCCGCCCATGGCCTTCTGAGAGCTCACCGCGGTCGATCATGTCCTGGATTTCCTCGGGCAACTCGAGCAGGCGCAGCAGGTTGGACACCGCGGGGCGCGACCTGCCAAGGCGCGCCGCAACGTCCTGCTGGGTCTGCCCGAAGTCCTCGACGAGCGTCGCGCAGGCCTGGGCGACCTCGATCGGCGAGAGGTCTTCTCGCAGCAGGTTCTCGACGAGCGCCAGCTCGAGCCGTGTGCCAAGGTCTGCGTCACGCACGATCGCAGGGATCTGGTCGAGCCCGGCGAGGCCGGCGGCCCGCCAGCGCCGCTCGCCCGCGATCAGCTCGTAGCCCCCGGCCTCCCGGGGCCGCACCACGACCGGCTGTACAACGCCGTGGCGCCGAATGGACTCAGCGAGGGCACCGAGGGCACTCTCATCGACGCGCTGGCGCGGCTGGTGCGGATTCGGATGCACGTCGTCGGTGGCGAGCGCGCGCAGGGATTCCTCGGCGACCACCACGGACGCCTGCTCCCCGAGCAGCGCGGCCAGTCCACGGCCCAGACGACGGCGTTCGGCAGATTCAGCCACGAGCAACAACCTCCTTGGCAACGGCAAGATATGCCTGCGCACCGGCACAATTCGGGTCATAGTGGGTCACCGGTTCACCATACGACGGCGCTTCGGTGATGCGCACGTTGCGCGGCACGACCGTCGCGAACACGGCGTCCGGAAAATGCCGCCGGACTTCGGCGACCACGTCGCCGCTGACCCGGGTGCGGCTATCGTGCATCGTCAGCAGGAGCCCGCCGAGGCCCAGGTGGGGGTTGAGGTGCGTCCGCACGCCCAGGATCGTCTCCATCAGCCGTGACAGGCCCTCCAGCGCGTAGTACTCGCATTGGACCGGGATGATCAGCCGATCGGCCGCTGTCAGCGCGTTCACGGCGAGCAGGTCGAGCGAGGGGGGGCAGTCGATGAAGATGAACTCGTAGTCGTCGCGGACCGCGGCCAGCGCCTGAGCAAGGATGCGCTCACGACCCTCACGGCCGGGAAGCTCGATCGCGGCGCTGGAGAGATCCGGATGCGACGTCACGATGTCGAGGTTCGTGATCTTGGTCGGGCGGATCGCGTCCTGCACGGGCGCGCCGTCGAGGACCACGTCGGCGATCGTCGTTCCGTCGCCGCCACGAAACCCCAGTCCGCTCGAGGCATTCGCCTGCGGATCGAGGTCAACAAGCAGGACCCGGGCGCCACCATCGGCGAGGCATGCGGCGAGGCTGACCGTCGTCGTGGTCTTCCCGACACCCCCCTTTTGATTCGCGACCGCGTAGATCACGGCTGCCCCGGTGCGATCAGCGGTCGCGACGTCGCGCGGCCCGGCCGCCGCGGGAACCGCGGAGGCGTCGGAGCGCGCTTGCGCAGCGTCACGAGACGCCGGCGCGCTCCGGCGAACGGCTCGACACGGTGCGGGATCGGGGCGTCAAAGCCCAGGATCTCCGCGGCGGCGGCTGCCTCGGCGTCCTGCGCCGGCGAGGCGGAGGTCCAGAGCACGAGATGCCCCCCCACCGCGACGAGCGGCGCAGCCAATTCGATGGTCGGCACGGCTGGCGCGACCGCCCGGGCGGTCACCGTGGTGTACGTCTCGCGCTCGCGCGCAGCGAACGACTCAGATCGATCGGCCACGACCCGAACGTTAGGGAGATCGGCGGACGCCCTCGCGAGCCACTCGGACTTGCGCGCTTCGCTTTCCAGCAGCGTGACCGAGATGTCCGGTCGGAGCGTCGCGATGACGAGCCCCGGGAACCCGCCGCCGCTGCCGAGGTCCGCGAGCGCGGGGCCGGCGAGCTCGGGGCGGGTCAAGCCGGCGAGCGAATCGGCAAGGTGACGATCGACCGCGTCGGCGATGTCGTCGATGGCGGTCAGGTTCTGCGGTTCGAGCAGTACGCGGTCGACGAGCGCGACGAGCAGTCCGGCCTGCGCTGGCGACAGGTCGATGCCCATCGCCGCTGCCCGGGCGGCAAGCTCACGCGCCGGCCCATGTTTCACGTGAAACGTCCGGGCTAGTCGGCGGGCTCGACGACGATGCGCCGACGCGGCTCGTCGCCTTCGCTGCGCGTGACGATGTCGGTGCGATCCTTCAAGGCCATGTGCACGATACGCCGGTCGTGCGGCGTCATCGGGTCCAGCTCGATTTCCTCGCCGAACTCGAGCGCCTCCGAGGCCGCGCGGTTCGCCAAGGCGATCAGCGCCTCCTCACGACGGGCGCGATAGCCGTCGGCGTCGAGCGACACGCGATAGCGCCCGCCCCCTTCGGCGCGGCTGACGATCTGCGAACCCAGATACTGCAGCGCGTCGATCACCGCGCCGCCACGGCCGATCAGCGCGTCGGCGCCGGCGCCGTCAACGGAGGCCACAACCTCGCCGTCAACGCCGCCGACGACACGAACCTCGCAGCTCAGGCCGAATCCGGCCGCCACCTTCTCGAGCACATCCGCCAGGGCCTTGCCGCCCGCCGTCAACTCCTGATCGTTTCCCATCGAGGCTTACCTGCGCTTCTTGGGCTGTCGACGTTGCTTGTTCTGGCCGCCCTGACCGCCGCGGGAACGCGGCTTGCGCCGGGTCTGCCCACCCTGGGGCTTCGGCGCGGCGGCGGCAGGGGTTTGGGGTTCGCCACCGTCGGCCTCGTCCGACCCGTCGGTCAGGGCCGCAGCGGCGGTGTCCTCGTCCTCGAGTGCGACCCCCGCGTCGGCCTCGGTCGCCCCATCCACGGCGGGCGTCACGTCGTCGACCGGCGCGTCGAGCACCAGCTGCTCGGCCTTGGGAGCGGTTCGCGACGACCGCACGCCGCGCGGCCGATCGTCTTCCTGGAGGTGCAGGCCGATGCGGTGCTTGATGATGAGCATCTGGCCCGCCGTCCACAGGTTGGTGGTGACCCAGTAGATCGCGACACCCGCGGGGAACGGGTAGGTGAAGGCGACCAGCACGATCGGAATCGGGATGAACCGCATGATCTTGCGCTGCATGTCCGGCGTGTTCGGTTCGAACGACAGCTCGGTCGACAGCAGCTGGGACCCGGCGTAGATCGCCGCCAGCACCGCCGCCGACCACACCGGCAGGTCGCTCACATGCTCGGTGATGTTCGGAATGATGTGCAGAAACGACAGGTCCGAACCCTGTGGCACGTGGTCCGAGAATCGCTTCAGGCCGTAGTACAAACCCAGGAAGACGGGGATCTGTGCCACCAGAGGCAGGCACGACGCGAACGGGTTCGCGTTGTTCTCCTGGTAGAGCCGCATCAGCTCTTCTTGCTGCTTTTTCTTGTCGCCCTTGTACTTGCGTTGCATTTCCTTGATCTGCGGGGCGAGGAGCTGCATTTGCCGCATCGAGTGGTACTGCCGGACGACGAGCGGCAGCAGCGCGGCACGCACGATCAACGTCAACACGACGATCGACCACCCGTAGGAGAGGTGCAGCGTGTCGTGGAGGTGGTTGAGGACCCAAATGACCGCATTCTCGAGCGGGTTCAGCGGGTTGATCATGCGTGACCCCTGAAAATCCGCTGCTCAGACGGATAGTCGACGCCACCCGTGCTCCACGGGTTGCACCGCAGCAGCCGCCACCCGGCCAACGCTGACGCCGCGGGCCACGCCGAACTCGCGGACGGCTCCGACCGCGTATTCCGAGCACGTCGGGTGGTACTTGCAGCGGCGGCCGAACATCGGGGAGACCACATGCTGGTAGGCCCGAATCGGCGCGATTGCCATCCGCTGTGCGGAGCGATCGGTCGTCTTCATGCCGCGTCGGGCTGACGGGCGCCGGACGTGTCGGCGCCGATGGCGCGGGCCAGCAGCTCACCCAAGCGGGCACCCAGCGCCGCGGAGCCCTGCTCGTCCAGGTATTCCGCGCACCCGGGCCGGGCGATGACGACGACGTCGAGCTCGGCCGGCACCGCGGCGGCGGCCCGCGCAAACTCCTCGCGCAGCACGCGCTTGACGCGATTGCGGGTCACCGCATCCCCGACCTTACGCGAGACCGACAGGCCGAGGCGGGCGGACTCTGTGACACCGAGGTCCTCACGCGAAAAGGCATACACCACCAGATGGCGTCCTGCCGCCGACCGACCGCGCCGGTAGACGGCGTCGAAGTCGCGCGAACGACTGATGCGTCCGCGACGACCCCGTACGGGTCGCTCGGCCGACGACATCGAGGTGTCGGTCAGGCCGAGATCCGAGCGCGGCCTTTTGCGCGCCGGCGCTTCAGGATGGCCCGACCCGCGCGGGAGCTCATACGCTTACGAAAGCCATGAGTCTTCTTGCGCTTGCGTGTGTTTGGCTGGTATGTGCGCTTCACGGGCCGTTCTGCTCCTTGGCCTCAGCCGCGGCCGTCTGAGGGCGGCCCACAGCGCGCCCCGGTTTTACGGGTCCAGAATCATACCAGGCAAACGCGCCACGGGGCGTCCAAGTAGTTTTCCCCATGTGGGGACAGACCTGTGGACAGCGTTCAGATCGCGCTTGCGATGGGGATCGTCCATGGAACAGTCGTTGTCGATGTGACATCACGTAACGGTTTTTGCCGCTTGCACCCATCGAACGTTGTCCACAGGGGATCTGAGGGGTTCCTATCGCGGCGTGGCCGGGATTAGAGTCTCCGCGGTGGCCAGTGCCACTGCCGTACCCGTCCGATATGAGCACACTCGCCCTCACACATCCCAGCCCTGCGATGTCGTCCACGCGGTGCGCACGTATCGCTATTTACCGCGAGCCGACCGAGCCTCCGACGGTCGCCGAGATCGCAGGCGATGACCCAGGAACCCTCATCGAACGACTCTTCGAAGCGGTTGCCCGCTGGGCGCACCTGCCGATCGTCGCCGTGCGGGAGATCATCGAGAACTTGGTCCACGCCGACTTCCACGACGCCCTCGTGAGCGTCCTGTCCAACGGGCACGTCGTCCGCGTGTCCGATTCGGGACCCGGCATCGGGGAGCCGGATCTGGCGATGCTGCCCGGCTTCACGACCGCGGGCGCCCGCGAGCGGTCCATGATCCGCGGGGTGGGCTGCGGCCTGCCGCTCGCCGCGAGCGTCATGGACGCCGAAGGCGGCACGATCGAGTTCTCGCGGAATCTTCGCGGCGGCACGGTCGTCACGCTAACAACGCCGAACCATCCGATCGAGGATGATTCCGAGAGTTCGGTCATGCCCGCCGAAGATGACCGGCTCGTCATGGCGCTCCTGCTGGAGATGGGGCCCTCGCTTCCGGAGCATCTGGCGACGGAGCTCTCCTGGACCGTCGGTCGCTGCGGCCGCGAGCTCGTCGTGCTCGAGAGCCGGGGACTGGTCTCGCGGGATTCCGAGGGCCTGCGCGCGTTGACCACGAACGGGTCGCGCCTGTTGTCCACGCTGTTCTAGGGTCACTGCGTGAACGAGACGTCTCTCACCTCTACGCCCGGGATCGATGTCGCCGCAGTGTGGTCCGATGTCTGTGAGCGGCTGCAGTCAACACTCAACCCCTCAACGTTCACGTTCGCCTTCGGACACGCGCGTGCACTCACCCTGAACGACGACGCCCTGACGATCGGCGTGGACACCGAGTTCGCCCGCAACTGGGTGCAGCAGCGGTACATCACCCTCCTGAAGGATGCGCTGTTCGAGGTGACCGGGGCCGATCTCGAGGTCGAGGTCGTGATCGCCCCGTCCGACGATCAGCCGGCGGCTCCCACATCACCCGACGAGGAACCGGCCGCACCCGCCGCGCCGACCGTGGAGATGCCGCGGCGCCACCAGGGACGTCTGCAGCCCCGCTTCACGTTCGACGCCTTCGTCACCGGGCCGTCGAATCGGTTTGCACACGCTGCAGCCCTCGCCGTCGCCGAGACGCCGGCCCGGGCGTACAACCCATTTTTCATCTACGGCGGAGTCGGTCTGGGCAAGACCCACTTGCTGCACGCGATCGGGCATTTTGTCGACAGCAACTATCCCGAACTCGCCTACCTGTATGTCTCTGTGGAGACCTTCACGAACGAGTTCATCAACGCCCTGCGTGACGGGAACATCCGCACGTTCAAGGACCGTTATCGGAGTGTCGACGTCTTGCTGATCGACGACATTCAGTCACTCCAGGGCCGCGAGCAGACCCAGGAAGAGTTCTTTCACACATTCAACGCCCTGCATGACAGCGGCAAGCAGATCGTGATCTGCTCCGATCGGCCGCCAAAGGCGATCGCGACACTCGAAGACCGGTTGCGCTCGCGGTTCGAGATGGGCCTGATCACCGACATCCAGCCCCCGGATCTCGAGACGCGTATCGCCATCCTGCGCAAGCGCGTCCAATACGACGCCTACCAGGTGCACGACAGCGAGGTGCTCTCGTTCATCGCCTCGCGGGTGTCCACCAACGTCCGTGCGCTCGAGGGTGCGCTGACGCGCGTCATGGCCCACGCGTCGATCTCTGGTCGGCCGGTCAGTGTGGAGTTGGCGCGCGAGGTGCTTCAGGACCTCTATCCGCCCGACGACGGCATCGTGACCATCCAGAACATCCAGCGCGAGACCTGCCGGTACTTTGATATCGGGTTCGACGAGCTCATCGGCCACAAGCGGACCCGCCGGCTGGTCACACCCCGCCAGGTCGCGATGTACCTCAGCCGCGAACTGACCGACGGATCGCTGCCGAACATCGGTAAGGCCTTCGGGAACCGCGACCACACGACCGTCATGTACGCCGTCCAGAAGGTCGCCCAGCAGATGAGTGATGAGGGCGAGGTCTACTCGGCCGTGCGAACACTCACCACCCGGCTCACCGGCACGCCCGCCAGGTAGGATCCGCGTCCGGCCGGTTGCATGGCTGGTCCGAGCGCCCGCCCGGGGTCGTCTCGGCAGCTCCCCTGCGACCAGGGCCTGCACATCGTTCATCGGGTGGCGTGCGTCCCTCGATCGGCCAATCGGCGAGCGCCTGGTGGTGGTGCCCGGTCGCTCGCGACCCCTGGGGATGGCTCGCCGAAACCACGCCGATTGGGTGCGCCTGAGTCCACAAATCCCCGGGCCGCGGCAACCGTCGGCGTAGCGGCGGGGAAACTGGGGAGCAGCCAACAGCTTGCTCCACACCACCAGACACCCCGAGTCCCATGACGGCTACGGCGATCTCGCGGGCGTCTCCCCATATCCACAGCGCCTATCACTACCACGAGAATTCTCTCTTAGATCTTCTTACATCAACGACGTGGGACGACAAACCGAGCCGCTGCCCGGTAGGGTCGTCGTCATGCGACTGACGTGTGCGAAGGAAGATCTCGCCGGCGTGCTGTCGGCGGTGGGACGGGCGACTTCGACCAAGAGCACGGTGCCCGTTCTGGGCAACATCCTGGTCGATGCCAAAGACGGAACCGTCATCGTCGCGGCGACCGACATGGAGTTGTCGCTGCGGGCGCCCTTGATCGCGACCATCGAGGAACCTGGCAGTGTCGTCTTGCCGCGGCTGGCGGCGGACATCGTGCGCTCGATGTCTCCGGGTTCGGTCGTGATCGAACACCGTCCGGGCGAAGGCATCGTCTCGCTCTCGAGCGGAGCCTCGTCGTTTGCGCTCAACTGCCATCAGGCGTCGGAGTTCCCGGAGCTGCCGCCAGATGTCGGCGAAGGGATCGTGCTGCCCGCGGCAGCCATCCTGGCCGCGACCGAGCGCGTGACCAAGGCCGCCTCACGCGACGACACGCGGCCGGTGTTGACCGGTGTGCTGGTCCGCCTCGAATCGGACTCGTTGACCATGGTCGCGACCGATTCGTACCGCCTGGCGGTACGAATCGGCCCGATCACCAATGGACCGGCCGAACCCGTCGAAGCGTTGATCCCGGCGCGTGCGCTCGCCGAGGCCCAGCGGGTGCTCGCGTTGGCCGGCGTCGACGAGGCGGAGCTGGTGCTCACCGAGACCCAGGCCACACTGCGTGCAGGTGATGTGCGCCTGACCACACGCTTGATCGACGGCCAGTTCCCGGATTATCGTCAGCTGATCCCGGAGCGCTTCGAGCACGAACTCGCGCTCAACCGGGCCGAACTGCTGGGCGTGCTGACCCGCATCGGCGTCTTGGCGCAGCGCAATACCCCGGTGCGGATGGCCTTCAAGGATGGCGAGCTCACGGTGTCGGCCGTCAGCGACCAACTGGGTGAGGGGCGCGAGTCACTCCCGGTGGCGTTCTCCGGCGAGCCGGTGGAGATCGGGTTCAACGTGGAGTTCCTCCGCGCGGGGGTCGACAGCATCGAGGGCGAGACCGTCCGCCTCGGCATCATCAGCCCGCTTCGGCCGGGCCTGTTGCGCGGCGAGAGCGACGATTTCCGGTACCTGCTGATGCCAATTCGCCTGAGCGGCTGAGCCGAGGCGACGCGCGTGCCGGACGGTCGGCCGTGGCGGGTCCGATCGCTCGCGGTCAGCGACCTGCGCTGCTGGGAGCGCTTGGCGCTTGAGCTGCCGGAGGGCCTGAGCGTGATCACTGGGCCCAACGGCGCCGGCAAGACCTCGATCATCGAGGCAATCGTGCTGGCGACCCTCGGGGTCTCGCCCCGGACGTCGCAACTGGCCGAGTTGGTGCGCGCAGGCGCCCCGGCGGTGCGCGTCGCCGGGGACTTCGACGATCCCGGCAGCCCAGGGTCGCCTGTGCGTCGCGAGATCGGGTACGCGGTCGGGATCGGCCGGCGACTTTCCATGGATGGTGTCGGGGTGCGACAGTTGATGGCCTGGCGCCGGCCGAGCGCCGTCCTGGTGTTTGTCCCGGAGGAGCTACGCGCGGTCAAGGGGCCACCGGCCGCCCGCCGCCGCAGCGTCGATCGGCTGCTCGAGGCCACCATCGCGGGGTTCTCTGAGGACTTGGCGAGCTTCCAGGAAGCGCTCAGCCAGCGCAACGCCTTGCTGCGGCGTGCGCGTGCGGGGTCGGCGGACATCCGTACCGCGTTTCCGTGGGAGGCGCGTATGGCCGCGCACGGCGCGCGGATGACGGTCGCGCGGCGGGCGGTGACCGCGACGCTCGCGCCCCGGTTCGCGTTCTGGCTCGAGGGCCTCGGCGGCGGGCCTGGCGGGACACTGCGGTGGGAGCCCTCCCCGGCGGAGCTCGTCGAGGTTCCGGACGTCGAACTTGAGGGCCGGTTGCGCGAGCGGCTCGAGCTGCAGCGCCCCCGGGATCTTGCGGCGGGCATGACGACATCCGGTCCCCATCGGGACGACCTGTGGATCGGTTTGGGCGCGCGCGATCTGCGCCGCATTGGCAGCCAAGGTGAGCAGCGCACGGCGGCGCTCGCGATACTGCTCGCGCACCGCGATCACATGCGCGACGCCGGGTCAGGGCCCATACTCCTGCTCGACGACGTCCTGTCCGAGCTCGATCCAGACCGACGCGCTGCCCTTCTGGCCGCGCTCGACGGCGAGGAGCAGGTTGTGCTCACATCCGCGGATCCAGCGGCCTCGCTGGCCGGAACCTCACGGGAGGTCACGATCTTTCAGGTGCGCGACGGTGTCTGCATCACATAGGGGCCGCCGCCGCCGCCGTGACCCCGCGCCGGCGGCGCGGTTGCTGCCACGCATTCCCGCCTCGATACGGACGGGACCCGCCGATCTTGGCGCGGCCTGGTGTGCGATCGGCCCACGGGCAGCAGGGGCCATCCCGATCCGGGCGTCTCGCAACGGCGTCGTGACGCTGGCATGCGCCGACGCGATGCGGGCCCAGCAGATCCAGGCCGATGCCGACTATCTACAGGCAGAACTCTCACGTATTGCAGGTGTTTCCATTACCCGAATCGACACCGTGATCGCCGACCATGCCCTCAAGCTCCCGGAGTTCGACCGGACCCTGGCAGCTCCCGTGTCGCCCGCCGCGTTGAAGGCTGCCGAGCAGGCTGCGGAGGGGATGACCGCCGGAATCGACGACACGGCGCTTCGTGACGCGATCACCCGGGCCGCCGCCGCCGCGATCGCGCGTTCATGGGATCAACAGGGGTCGGCGAAACCGTAGGTTTCCCCTGCAATTTCCGGACCTCGCAGGATCGGGGCGCCGACCATGGTTGCTAGTATGTAGGGGATGCAGTACTGCGGCGGAAAGGACGCGTGACAACCGACCAGCAGGGGCGACCTGGGTACGACGCAGCCGACATTACCGTGCTCGAGGGGCTCGAGGCGGTTCGTCGGCGACCCGGCATGTACATCGGCTCCACCGGGCCGAGAGGACTCCACCACCTGGTGTACGAGGCTGTCGACAATTCGGTTGACGAGGCCCTCGCGGGCTATTGCGATCGGGTCGAGATCACCTTGCACCCGGACGGCTCGTGCACCGTTGTCGATAACGGGCGCGGTATCCCCGTGGCCGCGATGGCCGAGCAGGGCGGCCGCAGCGCGCTCGAGGTCGTGCTGACGGTGCTGCATGCCGGCGGCAAGTTTGGCGGTGAGGGCTACAAGGTCTCCGGCGGCCTGCACGGCGTCGGTATCAGTGTGGTCAATGCGCTGTCGGAGTCACTGACCGCCGAAGTCGCCCGCGATGGATACCTGTGGACGCAAACCTACGCCATCGGCGAGCCCATGACCCCGATCGAGCGCGGTGCCGCCACCGACCGCACCGGGACGACGATCAGCTTCCTGCCCGACCGCGACATCTTCGAGGAGCCGGACTTCGACTTCGACGTGCTGGCCAAGCGCTTTCGCGAGACGGCGTTCCTCACCAAGGGTCTGACGATCCACTTGGTCGACGAGCGGGGCGAGGGTCGCGAGGAGACCCATTGCTATCAGGGTGGGCTCGTGGACTTCGTGACCCACCTCAACGAGGGTCGCGAAGTGCTCCACCGTGACGTGATCATGATCGAGGCCGAAGGACCGGAGGGCTCGCTCGAGGCAGCGTTCCAGTGGACCGCCTCGTTCAACGAGGCCGTCTACACCTTCGCCAACAACATCAATACCCACGAGGGCGGAACCCATCTCGCCGGGGTGCGCACGGCGCTCACGCGCATGATCAACGGCTATGCCCGCGACAAGGGCCTGCTCAAAGAGAAGGACGACAACCTCGAAGGCACCGACACCCGCGAGGGCCTGACGGCGATCGTCTCGGTCAAGTTGCGCGAGCCGCAGTTCGAGGGCCAGACCAAGACCAAACTGGGCAACTCGGAGATCGCCGGGTTCGTCAACCAGGCGGTCAATCAGGGGCTCGCGGAGTACTTCGAGGAGAACCCGACGACCGCCCGCACGATCTGCGCCAAGGCGGTCAATGCGTCCCAGGCCCGCATGGCTGCCCGCAAGGCGCGTGACCTCGCGCGACGCAAGGGTGCACTGGACTCGGGGGGGCTGCCGGGCAAACTCGCGGACTGCAGCGACCGCGATCCCGAGAACACCGAGCTGTTCCTGGTCGAGGGGGACTCGGCCGGGGGCTCCGCCGTGCGCGCGCGCCAGTCGACATTCCAGGCGATCCTCCCGCTCCGGGGCAAGATCATCAACGTCGAGAAGGCCCGCATCGACAAGGTGCTCTCCAACATCGAGATCCAGGCCATGATCACCGCGATCGGCACCGGCATCGACGATGACTTCGACATCACCAAGGCCCGCTACAAGAAGCTGGTGGTGATGACCGACGCCGACGTGGACGGTGCCCACATCCGGACGCTGATCCTCACGTTCTTGTTCCAGCACCTGCGCGGGCTCATCGACGCCGGGTACGTCTACATCGCGTGCCCGCCGCTGTACAAGGTAAAGCTCGGCAGCAACGAGCAGTACATGGAAAAAGAGTCGGATCTCGAGGAGTGGCTGCTCGATCGCCATCTCGAGGCCGTTCGCATCACCCCGCGGGGCGGCGAGCCGGCCGGCCTGACCAAGACCCGGTTCCAGCGCCTACAGCGGGTCCTGCGCGAACACGAGGCGTGGGCGGCGGTCGTCCGTAGCAACTACGGGCTCGCGGCCGGGGACTTCGTGCAGGCCCACGACCTGGTCGGACTTGTCCCAACCAGTCTCGCCGAACTCGCCGACTCGATTCGGGCCGCGTCGAACGACCGGTACCAGCTGGAGGCCGTCGTCGACGTGTCGTCCCAGCAGGTCGCCGCACAGGCCGTGCGCGTACGAACCGGCGAGGTCAGCTCGGCGCGACTGAGCCTCGAGATGTTTGCCTCCCGGGGCATGACCCAGCTCGCGGCCGCGCGGTCGCGGCTCAACGAGCTCGTCGGTCAGCCGCCGTTCATCGTCACGCGCGGGTCCCGGACGCGTGAGGCAGTCAACTACGATGCGCTGCGCACTGCGGTCCTCGAGCTGTGCCGGGAGGGCATCACCCTCAGCCGCTTCAAGGGCCTCGGCGAGATGAACAGCGATCAGCTCTGGGAGACCACGATGGATCCTGAGCGACGCATCCTTCAGCGGGTGACCATGGAGGACGAGGCGTCGGCCGGCGACCTGTTCGCGACCCTCATGGGCGACAAGGTCGAGCCGCGCCGCCAGTTCATCGAGCAGAACGCCCAGAACGTTCGCTTCCTGGACGTGTAGCCGCAGTGACCGCCGGACGCCGGGCAGGAAGGAACTAGATGTCGACGCTGGATCGCAACGGACGCATTGAGCTGCGTGAGCTCGAGCTCGAGATGCGCTCGAGCTACCTCGACTACGCGATGAGCGTCATCGTCGGTCGCGCCCTTCCGGATGTCCGCGACGGCCTGAAGCCGGTCCATCGGCGCGTGCTGTTCACGATGGACGACATGGGACTCCAACCGGAGCGCCCGCACGTCAAGAGCGCGAACATCGTCGGGCGCGTCATGGGTGAGTTCCACCCCCACGGCGACCAGGCCATCTACGACGCACTCGTACGGCTCGCCCAGGACTTCGCCTCCCGGTACCCGCTCATCGACGGGCAGGGCAACTTCGGCTCGACCGAGTTCCCGGCGGCCGCGATGCGCTACACGGAGGCCAAGCTCTCGCGGATCGCCGTCGAGATGCTGCGCGGCATCGACGAGGACACCGTCGACGTCATCCCGACCTATGACGACCGGCGGACCGAGCCCGTCGTCCTCCCTGCGCGGCTGCCGAACCTGCTCATCAACGGCTCGTCCGGGATCGCGGTGGGGATGGCGACGAACATCCCGCCCCACAACATTCGCGAGGTCATCGACGCGGTCGTTGCCCTGATCGACAACCCCGAGCTCACGGTCGAGGAGCTCATGCGCCACGTCCAGGGGCCGGACTTCCCGACGGGCGGCCTGATCGTGGGGCGCCAGGGGATCGTCGACGCGTACCGGACGGGTCGCGGGCGCGTGGTGGTGCGGGGACGCGCGCACAACGAGCAGCTGCGCAACGGGCGCAACGCGATCGTGTTCACCGAGCTCCCGTACCAGGTCAACAAGTCCGATCTGGTCCGGCGCATCGCCGAGCTGGCCGAGGAGAAGGTTGTCCCGGAAGTCAGCGACGTCAACGACGAAAGCGGGCGCGACGGCACGCGCGTGGTCGTGGTGCTGCGCCGCGGTGCGGTCCCGCTGGTGGTCCTCAACAAGCTGTTCAAGCACACGTCGGCGCAGAGCACGTTCGGGGTCAATGCGATCGCGCTCGTCGACGGCGTGCCGCGTACGCTCGGCCTGCGGGAGATCCTCGGCCATTACCTCGAACACCAGCGCCAGGTCGTGGTGCGCCGCTCGCGGTTCCGGCTTGCACGCGCCGAAGCCCGCGCGCACATCCTCGAGGGTCTGCTGATCGCGCTCGGCA
This sequence comes from uncultured Thermoleophilia bacterium, assembly GCA_963773325.1. Classification (GTDB taxonomy): domain Bacteria; phylum Actinomycetota; class Thermoleophilia; order Miltoncostaeales; family Miltoncostaeaceae; genus CAITWD01. Next base: position 1,348,564 of record CAVZAI010000002.1, read on the forward strand.
ACATCGACGAGGTCATCGCGCTGATCCGGGCGGCCGCCGACCCGGACGAGGCGCGCAGCGGACTGATGAGCCGGTTCTCGCTCACCGAGGTGCAGGCGCGGGCCATCCTCGATCTGCGTCTGCAGCGACTGACCCAGCTCGAAGGCACCACCATCCGTAACGAGCACGAGCAGCTCCAGGCCGAGATCGCGGGTCTGCGGGCGATCCTCGGCGACGAATCCCGGGTGATGGCAGTCATCCGGGAGGAGATCCTCGCCCTGCGCGAGCGCTTCGCCGACGAGCGCCGCTCGGAGATCATCCCCGGCGAGGGCGAGATCGACCTCGAGGACCTCATCGCCGAAGAGGAGATGGTCGTCTCGATCTCGCGGGGCGGGTACATCAAGCGCTTGCCGGTGTCGACCTACCGCGCCCAGCGGCGCGGGGGCAAGGGGCTGCGCGGCGCGAAGCTCAAGGACGACGACTACATCGAGCACCTGTTCATCGCCTCGACCCACGCGTACCTGCTGTTCTTCACCAACCGGGGGCGCGTCTACCGCCAGAAGGTGTACGAGCTCCCCCAGGGGGCCCGCGACGCGCGCGGGCGGCACATCAGCAACGTGCTCGCACTGGTGGACGGCGAAGAGGTGCGGGCGGTGTTCGCGACCCGCGACTACAACGAGGCCGAGTACCTGGTGCTCGCGACCCGCGACGGGATGGTCAAGAAGACCGAGCTCAAGGCGTACGACACCGTGCTCAGGGAAGCCGGGCTCTTCGCGATCAATCTCACGGACGACGACGAGCTGGTCGGCGTCCAGATGACCGACGGCGACGATGACATCCTGATCGTCTCCGCGCGAGGCCAGGCGGCGCGCTTCGCCGAATCTGCGGTTCGGCCCATGGGTCGACAGACCCGCGGGGTGAAGGCTATGAACCTCGACCCCGGTGATCGTGTCCTGGCGCTGTGCGTCGCCCGCGACGACGAGGATCTGCTGGTCGTGACGGGCAATGGCTTCGGCAAGCGGACGCCGATGTCCGACTACCCACGCAAGGGCCGGCCGACCAAGGGCGTGCGGACGATCAAGGTCACCGATCGCAAGGGCGAGCTGGTGACCGCACGTCCGGTGCGCGAGGGCCACCAGCTCCTGCTGGTGTCGCTGGGCGGTCAGGTCATTCGGATCGACGTCGGGTCGGTGCGCCGGACGGGCCGCTCGACCGAAGGCGTGCGCCTCATGGTGATGGGCGACGACGACCAGATCGCAACGGTCGCCGCGGTACTCGACCACGACGACGAGGACGACGCGCCGCCCGAGTCGACCGAGCCGTCCCCCGATGCCCCCGGGGCGGACGCGGGCCCGGCCGCAGAGCTCGACTAGCCGGCGGCGACCGCTACCGCCGACACCTTGGCACGGAGGGCGGCGGCGAGGGCAGTCGGGTCGTTGAGCAGGGAAAACACGCCGGCACCGAGCTCCAGCCCCGCGAGCGTGGCGCGGCGGGGGATGATGTCCACGTGCCAGTGGAACGCGTCAGGCCCCCCCGGATGCCGCTGATTGACCCAGAGGTTCATGGCCGTGGTGCCGACCAGCGCCGCGAGGGTGCGCATGACCGGTCCGAGCAGGTCGGCGAGCGCCCGGCCCGGCCGCGCGGGCCACTCGGGCGCGTGCCGGCGTGGCGCGATGCGGATCGCTCCCGAGAGGGGCGGCGCCTGCGGGCACCACGCCGTGAGCGGTCCGGCGTCGGCGATTCGCGCGATCGCCGGGTCCGCCAGCTCGGTGCAGATCGGGCACGCCGGTGCGCGTTCGAACGCCTCTTCGCGCGCGGCAAGGAGCGGCGGCGCGAAGGGCAACCCGATCAGCTGGGCGTGGGAGTGCTGCAGGGACGCGCCCGCCGCGGCACCCTGATTGAGGAACACGAACGGCCAGAGGCCGCGTGGGTCGTCGCGCACGGCCCGCTCGCGGAGGGCCCACGCGTCGACCGCGGTGGCCAGCTCGGCGGCGGAGAGCTCCCACAGCTCGACGACGTGGCGCGGTGAGTTGACGACGACCTCGTGGATCCCTTCCTCGGGAGGCAGCACCGGGAAACGGTTCGGGACGGCCCGCACGGACCAACCCGGGGTGTCGGGCGTACCGCCGGGCGAGCGCTCGGCCCAGACCTCCGGCGGCGTCTCGGCCTCCGAGCCCGGACAGAACGGACAGTCGGCGTGCCCGGGGCCGCTCGCAGGCGTCGGGTCGCCGGGGGCGACCGGGCCGGTGTCGTGCGGGCGCGCCACGCGCGCCGGCGCCACCAGCAGGGGGGTCCCCGTCAGCGGGTCCCAGCGCACCGGCGTCATCGCGAAAGCTCCTGCCCAGACGGGGTCGCGGTCCGCATTGGCGGAACGTATCGCAGCCCGCGTCGTCACGCCGGAGGCGCGCCGCCGCCGGTCAAACCGTTCGCTAGGATCAGACTCCGTCGTGAGCCTGCCCGACCCCAAAGACCTGCTTCCGCATCGGGAGCCATTTCTGCTCGTGGACGAGATCCTCGAGTTGGTGCCGGGCCTGTCGGCGCGCGCCCGTTGGACGCTCCGGGCCGAGATGCCATTCTTTGCAGGACATTTTCCAGGCAATCCGATCACGCCCGGGGTACTGATCGTCGAGTCGCTCGCCCAGACGGCCGGGCTCGCGGCGATGAGCGTGCCTGAGAACACGGGCCGGCTGGCGTTGTTCGCCGGCATCGAGAAGGTGCGGTTCCGCCGCCCCGTGCGTCCCGGTGAGACCCTCGAACTGTCCATGCAGATGACTCGTCAACGGGGACCGATTGGGTGGGCTGACGGCGACGCACGCGTCGACGGCGAGCTCGCGTGCAGCGCAAGTCTCTCGTTTGCCCTCGTCGACGCCGGCCTGGCGCCCGGATGATCGGCATTCCCCGAGCCCCCGGCCCCCGACGCGCACGGCTCGCGGCGCTCGGCCACTACGCGCCCGAACACACGCTCACCAACGCGGACCTCGAAGACATTGTCGACACCACCGATGACTGGATCGTGTCGCGGACCGGTATCCGCGAGCGCCGTGTCGTCGCGCCGGACCAAGCGACGAGCGACCTGGCGATCCGGGCGGCGATCAACATTCTCGAGTCGGCAGCGCTCAGCGCGGATGCGATCGACGTCCTCATCGTCCCGACCTGCACGCCGGATTACCTGTTCCCGTCGGTCGCCGCGCTGACCGCGGATGCGATCGGCGCCCACGATGCGGCGGCGTTCGACATTCAGGCGGCCTGCAGCGGGTTCATCTACGGGCTCGCCCAGGCGGTCGCGTTCGTGGAGTCGGGCCTGGCGGAACGGGTCCTGGTGGTCGGCGCCGAGGTGTTCTCGCGGATAATCAACCCCGACGACCGCAGCACGTATGTGCTGTTTGGCGATGCCGCAGCGGGGGCCCTGGTCATTGCGGACGATGACGGTGGACCGTCCGGCTTTGTCGGGTTCGAGCTCGGCGCCGACGGGGGCAAGGGGCACCAGCTGGTTATTCCGGTCGGGGGCACCCGGCACCCGGCGTCGCGGGCCTTCGATGCCGCTGACGCGTATCTGCAGATGAACGGCCGCGAAGTGTTCAAGTTCGCCACGCGCGTCATGGAGGACTCGTCAGTGCGGCTGCTCGACCGCCTCGGGATGTCGATCGACGAGGTGGACCTGTTCGTCCCGCATCAGGCCAATCAGCGGATCATCGACCACGCCGTCGCGCGGCTGGGCATCGACCCCGTGCGGGTCGTCGGCAACCTCGATCGCTACGGCAACACCTCGGCCGCGTCGATTCCGCTCGCGCTCGCCGAGGCACAGGACGCCGGGGTGCTGCAGCCCGGCATGCTGGTCATGATGGTGGGATTCGGAGCCGGACTGACATGGGCGTCCTGTCTTGTGAGGTTTGAACCTTCGTGATTGCACTGATGTTTCCGGGCCAAGGCGCCCAGGTCGTGGGCATGGGCCAACAGCTCGCGCTCAGCTCGCTCGCGGCGCAGGCGGCATTCGACGAAGCAGACGCTGTGCTGGGGTACCCCCTGTCGGAGGTGTGCTTCTCCGGACCCGCCGAACGGCTCATGCAGACCGACGTCTGCCAGCCCGCGCTGGTCGCCACCTGCGTGGCCGCCTGGCGCGCCGCCGCGGAGCTCGGGCTGCGCGGCGACCTCGTAATGGGGCACTCCCTGGGCGAGTACTCGGCGCTCGTCGTGGCCGGGGCGATCTCCTACCCCGATGCCCTGCGCCTGGTCGCCGAGCGCGGCGCGGCTATGCAAGCGGCGGCCGAGGCACGCCCTGGCGCGATGGCCGCGGTGCTGGGCGAGAGCGACGACGTCGTCGAAGCGCTGTGCAGTGAAGTCGGTGAGGTCTGGCCGGCCAACTACAACTGCCCCGGGCAGGTGGTGGTCAGCGGTACACGCGACGGCATCGACCGCCTGCTCGACCACATCGCCGGCACGGGTGGCAAAGCCGCCCGGCTGCAGGTCTCGGGTGCCTTCCACTCGCCGTTGGTCGCCGCTGCCGCCGAGCGCCTGTCGCGTGCCCTGGCGGCGTGGACTCCGGGCACCGTCGAGGTCCCGTTCCTGTCGACGACGACCTGCCGGTTCGAGTCCGCCGAGGGCCTGCGCGAGCTCTTGGCCGAGCAGCTGGTCTCCCCGGTCCGGTTCGCCGCGGCCGTCGGGGTCGCCCTCGAGGCCGGGACCACCCAATTTATCGAGCTCGGCGTCGGTCGCGTGCTGTCGGGGCTTGTCCGACGCGTCCAGCGAGATGCGGCCACCCTGCAGGTCGCGACGTCTGCCGATCTCGTGGCGCTGGCCGGGGTGGTCAGCTGATGCCGGTCGCGCTCGTCACCGGTGCAAGTCGCGGCATCGGCGCCGCCATCGCCGAGACACTGGCGCGTGACGGGTTCGACGTCGCCGTCGGCTACGGGTCGGATCTCGCTGGCGCCGAGCGAACGGTCGCCGCGGTCAACGCGCACGGGCGCACCGCGATCGCGCTCCAGGCCGACGTCGCCGACGAGGCCCAGGCCGCCGGCCTGGTCGAAGCGGCCGAGGAGCAGCTCGGCCCGCTCGACGCGGTCATCCTGAACGCGGGGATCACCCGCGACGGCCTGTTCATGCGCATGTCCGCCGAGGACTGGCGGGCGGTGATCGACACCAACCTCACCGGCGCGTTCTTCGTCTCGCGGGCCGCCGTGCGCGGAATGCTGCGTCGCCGCTCCGGGTCCATCGTGGCGGTCTCCTCGATCGTTGGCCTCACCGGCAACGCCGGTCAGGCCAACTACGCGGCGGCGAAAGCGGGGCTGATCGGAATGGTGAAATCGCTTGCCAAGGAAGTGGGCGCGCGCGGCATCCGCGTCAACGCCGTCGCCCCGGGCTACATCGCGACCGACATGACCGCGGCGCTGTCGGACGACCAGCGCGCGCAGGTCCAGGCGAGCACGCCGCTCGGGCGGCTCGGTACCCCCGGGGACGTGTCCGGGGTTGTCGCGTTCCTGTGTTCGCCGGACGCCGCATTCATCACCGGCAGTGTCATCCGGGTCGATGGGGGGCTGGGCACTTGACCGCTGAACGCCGCCGCGTCGCGATCACCGGGCTCGGCCTGGTCAGCTCGATCGGGATCGGGTGGGAGGACGTCTGGCGCAACGCGCTGGCCGGCGTGAGTGGCGCCGGGCCGATCACCAGCTTCGATCCGGACCGTCTGGCCACGCAGATCGCCTGCGAGGTCAACGACTTCGTTCCCGAGGACTTCATGGATCGGCGCGCCGCGCGCCGCATGGACCGGTTTGCGCAAATGGCCGTCGCCGCCGCGCGCCTCGGGCTCGACGACGCCGGGCTTGACCCGGCCAAGATACCGGACGCCGGGGTCTACGTTGGCAGCGGCATCGGCGGTCTCGCCACCTTCGTCGATCAGACGCTGGTGTGCTTCGAGCGCGGCCCGGACCGGCTCTCGCCACTGTTCATCCCGATGATGATCGCCAACATGGGCGCGGCGCAGATCTCGATGCAGCTGGGGCTGCGCGGCCCGGTCCTGTCGACGGTGAGCGCGTGCGCGACCTCGAACCACGCCATCGGTGAGGCCCTTGACGCGATCCGGCTAGGGCGCGCCGACATCATCGTGGCGGGCGGGACTGAGGCGGCAATCGTCGAGATGGGCATCGGCGCGTTCAACGCGATGCGTGCCCTGTCGGTCCGCAACGATGCGCCCGCGCGCGCCAGTCGGCCGTTCGCCATCGACCGCGACGGGTTCGTGATGGGCGAGGCGGGCGCGGTGCTCGTGCTCGAGGAGCTCGCGCACGCGCGGGCGCGCGGCGCGCACATCTACGCGGAACTGCTCGGGTACGGACTGACGGCCGACGCCCACCACGTGACCGAGCCCGACCCGACCGGCACGGCACCTGCGGGCGCCGTGCGCATGGCGCTCGGCGACGCAGGGGTCGCCCCGGACCAAGTCGGTTACGTCAACGCGCACGCGACCTCGACTCCGGTGGGAGATCCGAACGAGATCCGCGCGATCAAGCTTGCCCTGGGCGAGGCGAACGCAGCGCGCTGTCTGGTCAGCTCGACCAAGTCAATGCACGGCCACTGCCTGGGGGCGGCCGGCGGTATGGAGGCGGCACTGACCTCGCTGGCGCTTGACAACGGCCAGATTCCCCCCACTATCAACCTTGACAAGTTGGATCCCGAGTGTGTCGGGGTCGACCACGTCGCCAACGTCGCGCGCACCGCCAGTGTCGATTTCGCCGTCTCGAACGCGTTCGGCTTCGGTGGCCACAATGCGGCGCTGGTCTTCGGACGAGTGGAGCCATCGTAAGTACGGACCGTCTTCCAGGAGCCCGCGGGCTCTGGCACAGCGTGGTCACCCGCGTGTACGGACCGCGGCACGGCCTGAACGGGTTGTCGTTCGTTCCGGGTGAGCGTGTCGCGATCGGCGCGATGCCGGTCGCCGGTGAGGTCATGCGGCTCCCCGACCAGGGCATCACCCACTTGGTTGTCTGCAGGGCGACGCCGCAGACCGTGTTCAGCCAGGACCTCTGGGCGGCCCAGAGAGTCCTCGGCAAGGCGAACGTCGCGCACGCCAGCATGTGGGATACCGGGCGACCGAAGGATCCGGAGCATTGGTCGCAAGCGGCGCTGTTCGCCGCCGAGGCTCTCCAGGCGAACCCCGAGGCCCGAGTGCTCGTGCACTGCCAGCAGGGGCGCCGCCGGTCGGTGATGGTGGCATACGCGACGCTGCGTCTGCTCGGGCTGTCCGAGGCCGAGGCCGCGCGCGGCGTGCTCGAGGCGCGGCCGATGGGCCGTCTCGTGCCGGCCTACCGGCACAGTGTCGAGCGCTGGCTCGCCCAGCGCGCCGCGGTCATCGGCCGATCTGCAAACCCCGCCGGGCCTGCGATAATCCGGAGTCCGATGTCCCGACGCCCGATCTCCGTTTCGATCGACCGCCTGCGCGGGAAGCGCCCGGAGGCCGGTCCGGCGCGCCGCCTGCCAGGGGACGAGCGTTCGTGCCCGCGCTGCCAGAGTCACTTCCGTGCCGACGAGATGGAGCGCAACTGCTACGTCTGCGCCGTGTGCGGGCATCACTTCCCGATGACCGCGCGCCAGCGTCTGGATCATCTGGCCGATGAGGGCGCGTGGACCGAGATCGGTGGCGAGCTGCGCGCATCGGATCCGCTGCGCTTCGTCGACCTGCAGCCCTACACCGAGCGCGTGCGCGCGGCGGAGGCGAAGGGCGCGACTGAGGCGATCATCGCGGCGTCTCTGCGGGTGCAGGGCCAGCCGTGCGTGGTCGCCGCGATGGACTTCGGGTTCTTGGGCGGCTCGATGGGATCGGTCGTCGGTGAGCGCTTCGCGCGCGCCGCCGAGGTCGCGATCGCACAAGGGGTGCCGCTGCTCGGCATTACCTCCTCCGGAGGCGCCCGGATGCAGGAGGGCGTGCTCGCATTGATGCAGATGGCCAAGACGATCGTCGCACTCGACGAGCTTGGCGATGCCGGGTTGCCCTTCGTGATGGTGTTGGCCCATCCGACGACCGGCGGCGTGTGGGCCTCGTTCGCCTCGCTGGGCGATGTGACCTACGCCGAGCCGGGCGCGCTGATCGCGTTTTCGGGCCCGCGCGTGATCGAGCAGACCACGCGCGAGAAGCTGCCGGCCGATTTCGGTCTGGCCGAACGCCAGCTGGAGCACGGCCACGTCGACGCGGTCGTCGATCGCCGCGAACTGGCGGCCCGCCTGGGGCGCCTGCTGGCGATCCTGGAGCGGCCCGCGCAGGATGAGAACCTGTCCCTGGCGAGCCAGCTAGCCCAGAACGGCTCGGAGCGGGCGGCTCGGATGGCGCAGGCCCTGCCGACGCTGTCGCGGCGGCTGCGCGGCCTCGGCGGCCACGATGAGATCGACACCAACGGGGCGAGCGAGCGATGAGCACGTCCACGAGCCCGAGCGGCCGCGGCGGCCGGTTCGTGCGGCGGATCGCCGACCGCCTGCACCACGGCGAGACCGCCAGCGGAGACATCTGGGATGCCATCCAACTCGCGCGCCATCAGGACCGCCCCTACCCGCTCGATTACATCGCACGCCTGATGCCCGAGTTCGAGGAACTGCACGGCGATCGCCTCAAAGGCGACGACCCGGCGATCGTGGCCGGCATCGGCCGCTATCACGACGCCCCGCTGGCGGTCATCGGACAACAGAAGGGACGTGACGCCCAGGATCGCGCGTACCGCAACTTCGGCATGCCGAGCCCGGAGGGCTATCGCAAGGGCATGCGGCTAATGGAGATGTGCGAGCGCCTGAACATTCCGCTGATCACGCTCATCGACACGCCGGGCGCGTTCCCGGGCGCCGACGCCGAGGAGCGCGGGCAGGGCGGCGCGATCGCCAACAGCATGATGATGATGCTGCGCCTACGGGTGCCCAGCGTCGCGGTGGTCATCGGCGAGGGATCCTCGGGCGGCGCGCTGGCCCTCGGGGTGGCCGACCGCGTGGTGATGCTCGAAAACGCTACCTACTCGGTGATCTCGCCCGAAGGGGCGTCGGCGATTCTCTGGCGCGACGCGGGCAAGGCCAAACTTGCGGCCGCGGCGTTCAAGCCGACGGCGGCCAACTGCTACCGCTGGGGCGTGGCGGATGCGGTCGTTCCCGAACCCGAGGGTGGGGCGCATCTTGCGCACGATGAGGCCGCGCGGCTTCTCGATGGCTATCTGTCCCGCACGATTCGCGAGCTTCAGGCGCTGCCGCAGTCCGAGCGCCGCCGTCAGCGGCGGGAGCGGTTCCGACGCCTGGGCGCCGTCCGCGAAGTCAGCAGCCTCTAGCGCCGGCCGCGGTCAGTTGGCGAGCTCGGTGAGCTCGCGTGAGGGCGGCGCGGACGTCGCGTCGATCTTGTGGTGTGCGATCAACTCGAGCCGCAGGGCCTCGAAGACCAACTCGCGGTTGGTTGCGATCTCGTCGCGGGGCGCGACGCCGAGGTCCTCGGCGAGCTTGCGGCACCAGCGGCACATCTCCGCGGTCGGCCGACGATCGGGGTCCACACGGGCCATGTCCAGCGCGATCGCGACGACGCCGCGAGCTGCCGCGCGTGGGTCTGGTCCATTGACCGTCATTTCGCACGCCTCCTCGGGTCAGGGCTCGGCCACCGCTTTGTCGGCCGTACGCCCATTCATCGGTCCTGCCCAGGATGGACTTTAGGAACCGGGTGCGTACACGCGCAGACACCCGCCGGGAGACAACGTGATGTCCGAAACCTCGCCGAATGGGTCGCCATCGACCTGCACCGGGAAGGGGCGATCGGCCGTCACGCGGAGCGGGGCGACGGTCGTGCCGCCGACTATTCCGGGGCCCGCCAGATGCTCGGCGTTGGTCAGCCCGAGCACGATCAACCGCAGCACGCGCACCACTGACCGGTCGGTGAGACCGATCCATTCCAGGCGTCCGTCCCAGGCGACGTGCGGGAGCAGGTTGAGCGGCTGCGGGCCAAAGTAGGCGTACGGGGCGCCACACGCGGCGATCAGCGAGTGGACACGGATGCCCTCGGTCCCGGCGCCCTGGTGCACGGTGAGCCCCGGCCCCCGGCGCAGCGCGCGAGTCCCGGCGCCGGCGCTCGCGATTACGAAGGCGGCCTGGCGCAGACGCCGCTTGAGGTTGGGGTGTCGCTCGACCCAGGCGACCGTCGCCGCGTCGAGACCGATGCCCGCGTTGACGCAGAACACGCCCTGCCGTCCATCCGACTCCAGTCGGCCGATGGCCAGCTCGCGGTACGGGTGCCCGAGTGCCGAGACGACTCGCTCGATCGCGCGTTCGGGGTTGGCCGGCCAGCCGAGCCCCCGGGCAAGCACGTTGGTGGATCCTCCCGGCAGCGGAATCAGCGGAATGCCCGTATCGGCGAGGACATCGGCGGCGATCCGGATCGTGCCATCACCGCCGAGCACGGCGATGCTGCGCGCACCGGCGGCGAGGGCCTGCTGCACGGCCTGCTTGATGTTGTGGGCGCCGTTGGGCGCGGCGACATCCATCAACCCGAGCGGCGCGAGCTCGGCCTCGATGCGGCTGCGCAGCTGCGGGGTCGTGCGCGTCGCCAGCGGGTTGACCACGAGGGCGATGGGCGCCGTCGCGCTCATTGGTCTGCGAGCGTGAGCTCGAGCCGCGCGAGAAACGCGGCGATCAACAGCGCGGTGGTGGCGGGGGCGTCGGCCTGGACCAGGTGTCCGGCTTGCGCGACGACGATCATGTGGCTGGCCGGCAACGCGGCCGCGAGGTCCGCCGCCTCCGGCGGCGGCGCCCAGGCGTCCTTCTCGCCGACCACGATGAGCACTGGGCAGCGGACCTCCTCCGCGGTCGCATCGACCGTGAGGCGCGCCGACATGGCGAGGTCCGCCGCAAGGGTCCGGGGCGCGATTGTGTCCATCGCCGTGGCGAATGCGTCGCCGACCTCGCCGTCGGGCTCGCGCATGCTCGTGGCGAGCAGCCGCGACACGGTGTCCTTGTGGTCCGTGCCGGCGAGGTCCGGCACGTGCAAGCGGGGACCGCCCCCGAGCATGACGACGCCGTCGAGGACCTCCGGATGACGCCGGGCGACCTCGAGGGCCAAGAGCGCGCCCAGGCCGTGCCCGACGAGCACCCGAGATCCGTCCAGCTGCGTGATGGCGTGAGCGATCCAGGCGACCAGCTCGCTCTCGTCGGCGATCGGTGTCCCGTTGGGGTGGCCGGGCAGCCCGAGCACGGCCGCCCCGTCGAACCGGTCGGACAGCGCGCCCCACACCGAGGACCCCGCGATGGCGCCATGGATGAAGATCGGCCGAGGTGCGGTCATGGTCCCGGGTGTCGTGGTGGACGGTGCCTCAGGGTCGAACGCCCCGAACGGCGCCGCCTCGTTGGTTCCCGGGATGTTAGTCGGGGGGCGATGGCCAGGCCTTTGGTACCATCCGGCGTCCGTGAGGCGTTTCCTAATCGCCATCGATTTCGACGGCACGATCACGCAGCACGACACGCTGCATCTGATCGTCGACCGGTTTGGCGACCGTTCCGTCTGGGATCGCCTAACCCCCGACGTCATCGCGGGCCGGGTGAGCGTTGAGGAGGCCATGCAGGCGGAGTTTGCAACCGTTCGTGCCACCCCGGACCAGGTGCTGGAGTTGGTGCGCGCACGCGCGGGTGTGCGCGACGGCTTCGTCGAGTTCGTCGGCTGGGCGCGCACCGCCGGCCACCACGTGCGGGTGCTCTCGAACGGATTTCGCGTGGTCATCGCCGATACTCTCGGGCGCCTCGGGCTTGGCGACCTGCCGTTCGATTCTCATGACGCGGAGTTCTCGGTCGCCGGGACCCGGCTGATCTGGACGGGCCGCGGCGAGCGCTGCGCGCTGTGCGATCGGCCCTGCAAGCGGCACGACCTCGCCGCCGTGCGGAGCGACCTGGCGGTGGCCTATGTCGGCGACGGTGTGTCGGATCGCTGCGTGTGCGGGGCCGCCGACATCGTGTTCGCACGGGCGGAGCTGGCCGAGTGGCTGCGCGAGGCCGACCGACCGTTCACGCCCTTTGAGGACTTCGGCCACGTGCGCGACCGCCTCGAACGGCTGGCAGGGGGCCACCGGTGAGCGAGTCCTCGGTAGCGCCGCGCGGCTGGCGGATCCCTGGGTCGAGCGCGGAATGGCGCGAGATGGAAGCTCGCGTGCTGGCGTTCTGGCGAGACGAGCAGATCTTCGCGCGCAGTGTCGACGCACGTCGCGGTGCCGAGCCGTACGTCTTCTACGAGGGCCCCCCGACGGCCAACGGACGCCCCGGGTCCCACCACGTCCTGTCCCGGGTGTTCAAGGACGTCTTTCCGCGGTTCCACACGATGCGCGGCCGCTATGTCGAGCGGCGCGGCGGCTGGGACTGCCACGGGCTGCCCGTCGAGCTCGAGGTCGAGAAGCGCCTCGGGATCTCGGGCAAACCCGAGATCGAGGCGTACGGGATCGCCGAGTTCAACCAGCAATGCCGCGAATCGGTGCTCACCTATCTCGACGAGTGGGAGCGCCTGACCGAGCGGATCGGATTCTGGATCGATACCGACCGCGCCTATCGCACGATGGATACGCCGTTCATCGAGAGCGTCTGGTGGAGCCTCGCTGAGCTCGACGCTCGGAACCTGATCTACGAGAGCGACAAGGTGGTGCCCTACTGTCCGCGGTGCGGCACGGCGTTGTCGAGTCACGAGGTGGCGCTCGGCTACAAGGACGTCGAAGACCCATCGGTGTACGTGCGGTTCCGGCTGGTCGACCGACCGGGCACCTCCCTGTTGGTGTGGACCACGACGCCGTGGACGTTGCCCGCCAATCAGGCCGTCGCGGTAAACCCGGCGGTCACCTACGCCGTCGCCGACGTCGGCGGAGAGCGCTTGGTGGTCGCCGAGCCGCTGGTCGCGAAGGTGCTCGGCGAGGACGTATCTGTGCTCGAGCGCCTGGGGGCCGCCGACCTCGTCGGCTGGGCGTACGAGCCGCCCTTCCCCGACGTTCCCGGCGCACACCGGGTCCTGCCGGCAAGCTTCGTCACCACCGAGGACGGCACGGGCATCGTCCACATCGCCCCGGCGTTCGGCGAGGACGACATGAGCGTGGCGCGAGCCCACGGGCTCGACGCCCCGAATCCCGTCGATCGTCAGGGTCGGTTCACGGACGCCGTGCCGATCGTCGAGGGGCTGTTCGTCAAGGACGCCGACCGGACGCTGATCGAGGACCTGCGCAGCCGCGGGCGGCTGTTTCGGGAACTGGCATACGTGCATGCGTATCCGCACTGCTGGCGATGCCAGACGCCGCTGCTCTACTACGCCAAGCCGTCCTGGTATATCCGGACCACCGCGGTGCGCGACAGAATGCTCGAGCTCAATAGCGGCATCGGATGGCACCCCGAGCGCGTCCGCGACGGGCGCTTCGGCAAGTGGCTCGAAGGCAACGTCGACTGGGCCATCTCCCGGGAGCGGTACTGGGGCACCCCGCTGCCGTTCTGGCGCTGCGAGGCGTGCGAGCACGTCGAGGTGATCGGGTCGTTCGCGCGCTTGCGCGAGCTGGCGACGGCCCCCGTCCCCGAGGACCTCGATCCCCATCGCCCCTACGTCGACGACATCGTCATCGGCTGCCCGGCTTGCGGCGGCGTCGCCCACCGCGTGCCCGAGGTGCTCGACGTCTGGTACGACAGCGGCGCGATGCCGTTTGCACAGCAGCATCATCCGTTCGCGACCGGCGGCGATCTGACCGGCGTGTTCCCTGCGGATTTCATCTGCGAGGCGATCGATCAGACCCGTGGCTGGTTCTACTCGCTGCTGGCCGAATCGACGCTGCTGTTCGACCAGGCTGCCTATCGGAACGTCATCTGCCTGGGACTGATCCTCGACGCCCAGGGTCAGAAGATGAGCAAGAGCCGGGGCAACGTCATCGAGCCGTGGAGCGTGCTCGACCGGCAGGGCGCCGACGCCTTCCGGTGGTATCTGCTCACCGCCCAGAGCCCGTGGGATTCCTTCCGTTTCAGCCTCGACGCCGTCGACGAATCGATGCGGTTCCTGTTGACCCTCTGGAACACGTATGTGTTCCTGGTGACCTATGCCGCGCTGCCGGACGGCTGGGCGCCGGGTGGCGACGATCCGGAGCCGGCCACGCGGCCGTTGCTCGACCGCTGGATCCTGTCACGCTGCGACGCGGTGACGGCCGGGGTCACCGCGTGCCTGGACGCGTACGACGCGACCGGCGCGGGACGCCTGCTGGAGACGCTCGTCGACGACCTGTCGAATTGGTACGTCCGGGTCTCGCGGGCGCGCTTCTGGAGTGGCCGCCAGGGCGACACGGTCGCCGACGCCGATCACCGGGCGGCCTTCGCCACGCTGCACGAGTGCCTCTCCCGCTTGGCGCTGCTGATCGCGCCGTTCTGCCCGTTCGTCGCCGAGGAGTTGTACGGCAACCTGGTGGCGGCCCACGACCCCGCCGCACCCCCGAGTGTGCATCTGGCCATCTGGCCGACGTCTGGGGGGCGGGAAGACCCCGCGCTCGACGCGGCGATCGAGGCGGCACGCGTGGCGGTGACGCTCGGGCGTGGGGCGCGCTCGGAGGCGAAGATCAAGATCCGGCAACCGCTCGCACAGGCCGTCGTCGCCTGCCCGCCGGCGACGGCGACCGTGCTCGAGGGGATGCGCGAGCTCATCGCGCGCGAGCTGAACGTCCATGAGGTGCGCTTTGTGACCGACCCGGGCGAACTCGTGGCGGTGACGATCAAGCCGAATTACCGCACGCTCGGCCCGCGGTTTGGGAAGGCGATGCCCGCGCTGGCGGCGGCGGTCGCCGAGCTGCCGGGCGCCCAGAGCGCGCGCCTGCTCGAGGCGGGCGAGCCGGTCACCCTCACCATCGACGGCGAAGCACACGAGCTCGGTCCGGACGCGCTGCTAATCACTGCCCGACCGACCGAGGGCTATGCCGTCGGTCAGGAGTCAGGTATGGCGGTCGGGCTGACTACCGTGATCACCCCGGATCTGCGCCGCGAGGGCCTCGCGCGGGAGATTGTGCACGCCGTCCAGAACGCCCGGCGCGCGGCGGGCCTGCGGGTCGAGGAGCGCATCATGCTGCACCTGGACGGATCCGGCCCCGTGCGGGAGGCGATCGACGCCTTCGGGTCGCACATCTCAGTCGAGACCCTCGTCGAGCGGCTCAGCGTCGGCCACGGGTCCCCGTTTGCGGGCGTGTACCGTGAGGAGCTCGTTCTCGACGGTGAACCGGTTGCGATTCGCATCGACCGCTCAGACGGGGACGGGACACCGGCGGACTAGCCGCGCCGGGCGCCTCCGCGCAGCAGCGTGAGATCGTCGTCGCCGTGCACCCGGCTCCAGACCCGCTCGGGGTCGAGCCCGAACTTGGTGATCAGGCCCGGCAGTCGCACGACATCCGAGGTCTCATCGAGGCGGACGCCGACGATCTTGCCGTCGCCCCTGACCAGCATCACGCCCGGCTCGTCCTCGACGGTCTCGGTGGTGATGTCAGCAAATGGCTGAACGGCCCCGACGGACAAGTAAATAGGCATGGTTCGCACCTCCACGAACACGGCGGGACCGCTGCGCTGCCGACCCGCATGACGACATCACCGACGCCGCGAATCCTAGAGGCTTTGCGGGTCCAGTCGTATGTCGGCCGGTCGCGCGTCGCCGGGGTCAGCCCAGCCCTGCGACGCGATCCCGCAGGGCGGTGAGCAGTGCGAGCACTCCCGGTGGACCGGCGACGTCCGCGTCGGCGGCCTCGCGTAGCTCGGGCGGCGTCTCGGGGCTCGTGGCCACGACCGCGATTGCCGTCGCGAGCGTGCCCGCGTCGCGCAGTGCGTGCAGCGCGCGCCATGCATCGGCATCGGTTTGGTCATCGCCGATGTAGACGGCGTGTCGCCAGCCACCGTCGGCGATCAGCTCGACGACCGCGGTGCCCTTGTCGATCGGTACCGGCGGACGCACCTCCATCACCATGCGACCCCAGGTGACCGCGAGTCCTTCCGCGCAGGCTGCCGGAGCAAGCCGCTCGCGCAGCAGCGCTGCGGCGGCCACCGGGTCGGCTGCGGTGCGCCAATGCACCGACAAGGTGGCGCCCTTGTGCTCGATGTGCAGTCCGGCGTCGGCGAGCTCGCGATCATCCCAGCTGGCGGCGAAGCGGTCGATCGGACCCTGCCACGGCAGCGCGGCCTGCGCGGTGCGCACCGGACCGCCCGGGACCTGCAGCTCGAAGCCGTGATTTCCGGCGTACGCGCATCCGGGGATGTCGACGATGCGTCGCAGATCCTCCAGGCCTCGCCCGCTGATGAAGCCGACCAGCCCGAGCGCGTCGCGCAGCTGCCCGATCGGCTCGGCCGCTCCGGCGATCATCCGGGCGTCTCGCGGGTGGGCCACAATAGGGGCAAGCGTTCCGTCGAGGTCCAGGAACAGGGCCGAGTCTGCAGGATGCGCGACGAGCGGCGCGCATGCGTCGGCAGCGAAGGAGACAGACACCGTGACCGAGGCTACCAGTGCACCCCGCCCGCTGTCGGTCCTGATTGTCGCCGGCGCGCTGGCCGGGCTCGTGTCCGCGCTCTTCGGCGTCGGGGGCGGGATCGTGATCGTTCCGATCCTCGTCGGGTTCGCCGGCTACGACGCGAAACGCGCGACCTCGACGTCCCTGGCGGCGATCATCCTCATCGCGATCTGGGGCACGATCGCCCAAGGGGCGCTCGGCAACGTGGACTGGGCCGCGGCGGCACTGGTCGGCATTCCCGCGATGCTCGGCGTCACGGTCGGGGTCGCGATCAAACAGCGCATCAGCACGGCGCGACTTGAGATCGGGTTCGCCGTCCTCATGGTCGTCGTCGCTGTCGTGTTGGTCGCGACCTGATGGGCGCCGACGTGGCGGTCATGGTGCTCGGCGTGTTCGCCGGGGCCGTGTCGGGGCTGTTCGGGGTGGGCGGCGGGGTCCTGTTCGTCCCCACGCTCACGCTGATCGTCGGCATGAGCGAGCTGCACGCCCAGGCCACGTCCCTGCTGGCGATCATTCCGGTGGCGGTGCTCGGGACCTGGCGCGAGCGTTCGTCGGGTCGCGTCAGATTTCCGTGATGTGGCCGTGATCGGCGTCGCGTCGATCGCGACAGCCATCATCGGCTCGCTGCTGGCCGATGTCGCCCCTGAACGCGTGCTGCGAATCGGGTTCGCGCTGGTGCTGCTCTGGACGGCGTGGCGTATCTTGCGCGGTGTGCGGCGCGATGATCGCGAGGTCGCACCGGTCTCGGCGAGCGGCGACGACTAGCGTCGGCGGTGCCGTGTGGAACAGCACTGCGGGGTGGGCCTTCCGAAGAAGACCCACCCCGCAGAGGGTCCAGCGAATGCGAGTCGGCTCAGACGCCCGGAGGCTTCGGGAACCGGTGACGCATCGTGTACTGGTAGGGGGTTGCGAAGAGCAGGTCCCCGATGTCCTCAGCCGTGCGCTCGATCGTCTGCGACCAGATGGTCTGCGCGCCCGGGATGATGAGGTCAAAGTTGAAGCTCATGAGACCGATGAGCTCCTTGACGGGCAGCATTGCGCCCATGTTGTCGAACGGGGTGGCCTGCAGGGCCCAGCTGCGAATCGCGCCCGGCGAAGCGGTACGAATCGATTCGGGCTTGAGCTGGAACCGGTGCTGACCCTCGGTCTCGGGCCGGCCCATCGCCGCGGCGGTCGCCTTGGTGACCTCGGACGGCAGGTAGGTGACTTCCCACTTCGTCTCGGTGAGCGTGGGACGGGTGAGGATACGCAGGTTCATGCGACCGTAACGCGGGTCGCCGTAGAACGCGGGCTTCGCCGCGAGTTCTGCGTCGTCGTACTTGCCGGTTGCGGTGTGGATCAGGTAGCCACGACGCTCCATCGTGAAGTTGAAGTAGTCGTTACCGAAACCACCGTAGCCGTCGTCTTCCTTGCCACCGTGCTCCTGGGTGACGATGTAGGCGATCTTCTTCGGGAAACCGAAGGGCTCACGGCCGGCGAACACGGCTGCGTCCTGCGTCAGGTACATGTACGGGTAGTACCCGGCGTAGTAGGTGTTGCCGTCGCTGCCCTTACAGGAAGCCGAAACGGTCACACCGAACTCACCGTACGGGCCGAGGCCAGTGTGCAAGTGGTCGACGTACCAGAACTCGACAACGTCGTCCTCAAGCGTCAGGCACTTGGGAAGGATGTGCTTCAGGTCCTTCTCGTCAGCCCGGTAGAAGAATGCCGACCAACGCGAGTTGGTGTAGGTCAGCGGGACGATGTCGTAGTCGACCAGCGGATCCGCGACACCCTGCGAGATGATGTCACGCTTGTCGCGGTCGAGGGCCAACGGCGGGGCGTCGCCGGAGTCGATCCACGGCACGCTCGTGACGTTCACGTTCTGCGCCATATGCGCCTTTCCTCCTTCAAGAGAGCCTCAGCGACGAGGCGGCGGCACCAGCCGCGCCCTCGTCGCAGTGACCAGTGATTGTGAGCTGTCTACGCGCCGAGGCCGATCGGCTTCGGGAAGCGGTGACGCAGGCCAAAGCGGTACGGCTTGGCAGCGCCGGCCCACGTTGCGTCGCGGGTGTAGGTCTCCGTCCACAGCACCTCGCCTGCGGGAATGATCAGGTCGAAGCTGAAGGTCATGAGGCCGATGTGCTCCTTCGGCGGCAGCTCGTGACCGAGGTTGTCGAACGGAGTGGCCTGGGCAAACCAGTTGTAGCTCTCCGGCGATGCGGTGCGGATCGACTCCGGCTTCACCTGGAAGCGGTGCGAACCCTCGGTGTCCGGGCGGCCCATCGCGGTCGCGAGGTCCTTGGTGACCAGCGAGGGCAGGTACACCAGCTGCCACTCGGAGTTGGAGATGTCCGGAGCGGTGATGACCTTCATGTTCATACGGCCGTACTCGGTGTTGCCGTAGAACGCGGGCTTCGCCGACAGGTCAGCGTCGTCGTACTTACCGGTCACAGAGTTCAACACGTACCCGTTCCGGATCATGAGGAACGAGAAGTAGTCGAACTGGTAGTTCTTACCGTCCATCACCCCGTAACCGTCGTCAGGGGCGCCACCGTGCTCGAGCACGCGGATGAAGGCTTCCTTCTTCGGGAAACCAAGCACGCGACCGGCGTCAATAGCGGCGTCTTGCGTCAGGTACATGTAGGGGTAGTACCCGGCGTAGTAGGTCTTGCCATCGCCACCCTTGTAGGAAGCGGCAACGGTGACACCCATCTCGCCGTACGGGCCGAGCATGGTGTTGTTGTGGTCGACGTACCAGTACTCGACGATGTCGTCTTCGAGCTCCAGGCAGTCGGGAAGCACGCGACGGAGGTGCTTTTCGTCAGCGCGGTAGAAGAATGCTGACCAACGCGAGTTGGTGTAGGTCAGCGGGAGAACATCGATGTCCCACACCGGGTCGACGAGCGAGTAGATGATGACTGTCTTCTCGTCGCGGTCCACGGGAACGGGCGGAATCTCGCCCGTTTCCATGCCCGGGATCTGGGTCACGGCGAACTGGTCGGCCATGGGCTGGCGTCCCCCTAGCTCGGTGAAGGGCAGTTACAAACGAATCGCACGGAATCGGAGAGTGTCGGTGACGACCTCCTCAAATCCGTTAGCAGCATATGTCACATGCGCGCGCGGGGTCAACCGCAACGGGTGCGCTGTGATCTCCTGCAACATCGACTCAAAACCGGCGCTTTGCACGGTATTCACGAAATGGCCGGTCGCACTTAGTGCCGATTCTTACAAAGTTGCGGCGGGCGGCATCGGAACCCTCGGAACCCAGGCGCCGGCGGGCAAGCCGTGCCCGCTCACAGCGACCGGAGGTGCAGCACATGGCTGCTTGGTTCGGACGGCCGAGCCGCGCCGGCCGCGCCGGGGTGCGGCGGCCGGATCTGTAAAAGGGGTCTGTGCGATCACCCAACCTCTTGGCGCTCGCGGCGATCCTGTGCTGGGGCATCGCCTATGTCCCCTCCCAGTGGCTCGCGGACTCGCTAGGCCCGTTCGGGGCGGCGTCGTGGCGACTCGGCATCGGTGGGCTCGCGCTGTTCGGCTACCTGGCGATCCGCCGCCAGCCGCTCAGTCCCGGGGTGTCGATCCCGACCGTGATCTGGCTCGCGGTCACCCAGACCGCGATCTTCTACGGGGCCACCTTCTGGGGCATCGTGCACGGTGGCGCCGGGCTGGCGTCCGTGCTCGCCAACAGCGACCCGTTGTTCGTGGCGGTGCTGGCGGCGATGTTCCTCGGCGAGCATCTGACCTCCCGCCAGCGCCTCGGGCTGGTGTTCGGGTTCATGGGGGTCGCGTGCGCGGTCTGCAGCCAGGGGCTCTGGCCCCCGCACCCGACGCTCGCCGCCGGCATCGTGGTGCTCGGCGCGCTGAGCTGGGCGGTGGGCACGATCGTGGCGGCGGGGGCGGTGCGCAAGGATTCCCATCCGGCGAGTCTCGCCGCGTGGCAGATGACCATCGGCGCCCTCATGCTGGCGCTCCTGAGCCCGATCGGCGGCCACACGCCGGTCCCGTCGAGCGCGAAGGACATCGGCCTGGTGTTGTTCCTGGCGATCGTCTGCTCGGCGCTCCCGACGGCGCTCTTTTACTTCGCCCTGCGGATCGGCGTGGCGAGCGAGCTCTCGGCGTGGTTCTTCCTGGTGCCGATCATCGGCGTGGCGACCGCCTGGCCGCTGCTCGGCGAGGCGATCACGGTGCCCTTGGGCATCGGACTTTTGGGCGTCTCGGCAGGGCTTTGGTTGGTGCTTCGGCCTCGCGAGCGCTTGGTAGCATCCCGCACAGTGATGACGAACAGCCACCCGCCCGAGCTGCCGTGATTCTCGTCCTCTCAGGGGGAACCGGAGGTTCGAAAATGGTCGATGGTGTGGCCCGCGTCGTCGGCGACGTCAATCTTGCGGCCATCGTCAACACCGGCGACGACGCCGACTTCTACGGGCTGCGGGTGTGCCCTGACCTCGACATCTGCACGTACGTCCTCGCCGGGACGATCGATTCTCGTGGCTGGGGATTCGAGCACGACTCGTTTCGATGCCTCGAGGGGCTCGCCACATACGGCCTGGAGTCCTGGTTCGGCCTGGGCGACCGTGACCTGGCAACGCACATCTTCCGTACGCTGCGGCTCGGCCAGGGGGCGCGGCTGCATGAGATCACCGGGGAGATCTGCACCGCCCTCGGTGTCGAGGCGCGGATCCTGCCGATGTCCGACGACCCGATCCGCACGCGGATCACGACGGACGCAGGCGTGGTGTCGTTTCAGGAGTACCTGGTCAAGGGCGGCGCCCGCGACGACATCACCGACATCGCGTTCGACGGCATGGAGCATGCCCGCCCGGCGCCGGGCGTCCTCGAGGCGATCGCTGGGGCGGAGGCGATCGTGCTCGCCCCGTCGAGCCCGGTGGTCTCGATCGGAACGATCCTCGCCGTTCCCGGTGTCCGTGCGGCCGTTGCGGCACGCCGCGAGCGCTGCATCGCCGTCAGCCCGATCGTCGGGCGCAGGCCCATCGAGGGTCCCGCGCACAAGTTCTTGGCCGGGGCCGGCTACACGGAGTGCTCGGCGACCCAAATGGCCCGCTTGTACGCGGATGTCGTGGCGAGCTTCGTGCTCGATTCCACCGACGCGGAGGAGATCCCGGCGATCGAGGCGCTCGGGGTCCGTGCCGTCGCCACCGACATCCTGATGCCAGACCGTCCCCAGCGGCAGCGGCTGGCCGACGAGGTGCTCCAGGCGGTCGGCGTGCCATGACCGCGGCCGCCGTCATTCCCGTCAAGCCGATTGACCGCGCGCTCGGGCGCCTGGCATCGGTACTGAGTCCCGGCGAACGACGGGAGTTGCAGTCAGCGATGCTGTTGGATCTGCTCGACGCCTGCCGCCAAAGCAGGGCGGTGGCTGCGACGTTCGTGGTGACCGCCGATGCGGCCGCGGCGGAGCTCAGCCGCGGGGCCGGCGCACGCGTCCTCTGGGACCATGTCCCACCGCGCGGCATGAATCCTGCCGTCGCGATCGGTCAGGCGGAGGTCGAAGACCGGCTGATCGATGCCGCCCTGATCCTCACGGCCGACCTGCCGCTGGTCGGTGCGCAGGACCTGGACGCCATCCTCGCCGCGCTGCGGCCCGGCCGCGGCGCGGTCTTGGTCCCGTCGCGCGACGGGACCGGGACGAACGCGCTGGCGATCGCCCCGCCGTTCGGCATCGCCACTCGGCTCGGTGCCAATTCGCGCGCGCTGCACGAATACGCGCTGTCGAACGCGGGCATCGAGCTGTGCCGGCTCGAGATCCAGTCGCTTGCCCTCGACGTCGACACGCCGGACGACCTCCTGGCGCTCGCGCTCTGCGATCACCACGGCAGGGCGGCGCTGTGCTGCGCCGCGTGGGGCCTGGCCGACCGCCTCGGGGCGGGGGTCGTCCGCTGAGATTGTTCGCCCTCGAGGGCCTGCCTGAGATCCGGCCCACCGGGCGTCTCGCACAGGTGATCGCGGACGCGGCGTCTGCCCAGGGGGTCCGTCCGGGGGACGTGCTCGCGGTCGCCCAGAAGATCGTGAGCAAGGACGAGGACCGCGTGGTCGTCCTTGCCGAGGTCATCCCGACGCGGCGTGCCCGCGGGCTCGCGGACCTGACAGGCAAGGAGCCCCAGCTGTGCGAGCTGATCCTGGCGGAGTCGGCGCGGATCGTGCGACGCCGCGGCGCGACGCTGATCTGTGAGACACACCACGGCTTTGTTTGCGCCAACGCCGGGATCGACACCTCGAACACCGATGCCGGTACCGCGGTGCTCCTGCCCAGGGACGCGGACCGGTCGGCGCGCCGGATCCAGACCGCCGTGAGCGCCGCAGTCGGCGGGCGCGTTGGCGTGATCGTGACCGATACCCACGGGCGGGCATTTCGGCGCGGGCTCGTGGACGTCGCCCTTGGCGTCGCCGGATTCGAGGCGATCAACGATTGCCGTGGCGGCGTGGACCGCGACGGGCGCGTATTGGTGGCCACCGAGCTTGCCGTCGCCGACGAGCTCGCGGCCGCCGCCGGGATCCTGATGGGCAAGGCCGCCGGGACCCCGGTCGTGGTCATCTCCGGTGCGGCGACGACGCCGGCGCCCGGGACAGTTGCGGGGCTGCTGCGCAGGCCCGAACACGACCTCTTTCGCTGAGCTGGGCGCGGCCTTGGCCTATGGGTGCGGCTAACATCGAATGTCAGCGGCACGGTCGAACGCCACGAAGGAGAACGCGGACTTGACGGACAACAGGCTGGGCAGCGACGCCCGTCCGCTGCGGGTCGCCATAGTCGGCTCGGGCCCCTCCGGTTTCTATGCCGCGGACTTCTTGCAGCGCGAGGACGACCTGGTCGTGCAGGTCGACATGTTCGACCGACTGCCAACGCCGTTCGGCCTCGTGCGCGGTGGTGTCGCACCCGATCACCCGAAGATCAAGTCGGTCACCCGCGTCTACGACAAGATCGCCGCGCACCCGGAGTTCCGCTTCTACGGCAACGTCGAGATCGGCCGGGAGCTGACCCATGAGGACCTGCAGGCCTACTACCATGCCGTCATCTACGCGGTCGGCGCGCGGACTGACCGGCGGCTCGGGATCCCTAAGGAGCATCTGCCCGGGGCCCACTCGGCCACGGATTTCGTCGGCTGGTACAACGCGCATCCCGACTATCGCTCGATGACCTTCGACTTCTCGGGCACGCGCGCGGTGGTCGTCGGGAACGGCAACGTCGCCATGGATGTCGCACGCATCCTGCTGGTCCCGGTGGAGGACCTGCATCGGACCGACATCGCAGAGCATGCGCTGGAGGCACTCGCCCACTCGCAAGTCCGTGAGGTCACGGTGCTCGGCCGACGCGGCCCGGCCGAGGCGGCGTTCACGACCAAGGAACTGCGCGAGCTCGGCGAGCTCCCGGATTGTGACGTCATCGTCGCGCCGGAGGACCTCGAGTTCGCACATCACGGCGACGTGTACGCCAAGGCGATCCAAGGGAACCTGGACGTGCTGCGGGAGTTTTCCGAGCGGAAGCCCACGGGGGCGCGCCGCCGAATCGTGCTGCGGTTCCTGCGCTCGCCGATCGAGATCGTCGGCGACGAGCGGGTCCGCGGCCTCGTACTCGCCGAAAACGAGTTGGTCCCGACCGACAGCGGAACGCTGCGCGCACGGATGACCGGCAACACCGAGCTGATGGACGCCGACCTGGTGTTCCGGGCGATCGGTTACCAGGGAATGCCGGTGTTCGGTCTCCCGTTCGACTCTGCCCGCGGGGTGATCCCCAACGAACGTGGGCGGGTGGTCGATCCCGCCACGGGCGAACCCGTGCCGGCCGAGTACGTCGTCGGCTGGATCAAGCGGGGGCCGACAGGCATCATCGGGACCAACAAGCCGGACTCCCAGGAGACCGTCGACGCGCTGCTGGAGGACTTCCGCACCGGGGCATTCGACGACCACGACGTCCCCGCTCGGTCTGTGCTTGAGCGGTTGCTGGGGGAGCGGCGCGCCGACTTCGTCAGCTATGACGACTGGCAGCTGATCGACATGCTCGAGCAGGAACGCGGTCGCGAAGCGGGCGAGCGCCCCCGGGTGAAGTTCAGTCAGGTCGAGGAGATGCTCGCAAAGCTGGCCGAGAACAAGCGCCGCGTCACGGCCGACGAACCCACGCTCGAGCGCTAATTGTCCACCCGGCCAGCCTGCGGGCGGCGCCGGGTGGCGCGCTACTCGTCCTCGGCCTCGTCCTCATCGTCGGCGTTGACCGCGTCCGACAGCCCGCGAATCAACTGCACGGTGATCGCGTCGCTGACCGCGACCTGGACCTGACTGCCGTCGGCGTCCTCGAAGGTCAACGTCCAGTGGGGAATCACGCCGTCCGGCGTTGCCTGGGGCGGCGTCACCGAGATGCCGACGACCGCCGGGGCAAGCATCCAGAACATGCCCTCTGAGAGTCCGGCGGGCTGCGGTTCCCACTGCACGTCCGGCAGCTGCCCCCGGTGCGGCTCGGCCTCGCCGAAGGCGTTCATCGTGTTGGACGCGTCGGTTACCGACATCGGAACCGTCAGGACGACGTTGGGGCCCGACTGGAACACCAGCACGACCACGGGCGTCGCATCGGGATCGACGTTGCCGTCGTTCGGATCGACCTCGACCTGGACGGGCTGGGCTTCGAACGCCGTGGCCTGGAACGCAATCGTCTGACGCATGGAGCTCCCTGAGCGTGCGGATACGGTGGCGCGCGGCGCGGTGTGTCCGACCTACGCGCGCGGTGCTGCATTCTCACACACCGGCGGCGAGCGCACCTGTAACCCGCCGGGGCTACGGG
The DNA here is from genome assembly GCA_963773325.1 of uncultured Thermoleophilia bacterium. Lineage (GTDB taxonomy): Bacteria > Actinomycetota > Thermoleophilia > Miltoncostaeales > Miltoncostaeaceae > CAITWD01. Next base: position 1,373,788 of record CAVZAI010000002.1, read on the forward strand.
GCGCTGGGCCGTGTGGCGTTCTCTTTGGCGATCGGCGTCGGGACCCGGCGCCCGAGGAGCCGCATCGACTTGAGCCCGAGCGAGAGCTTCTCACGGTCGTCTGTGCGCCCGATGTCGAGGCCGCACAGCTCGGCGATGCGATCAAGCCGATAACGGATCGTGTGCCGGTGGGTGAACAGACTGGCGGCGGTCGCCGCGAGGTTGCAGTCGAATTCCAGGTACGTCGCCAGAGTCGCGACGAGCTCGGTCTGATACTGCTCGTCGTAGCGCACCAGCGGGCCAAGGGTCTGCTCGTAGAAGGCGGCTAGCTCCTCGGGCCGATCGGCAAAGATCTGGAACAGCAGCTTGTAGGTGCCGGTCTCTTCGAACGTCACCACATCGCCGGCGCTGCCGATGCGCTCGCCGATCGACAGCGCGAGGTTGGCCTCCTCGAGCGCAGCGCCCAGCCGCTCGGGCTCGGGCGTGTAGCGAGAGATCGCCAGCGTCAGCAAAAGGCCTGGGACGGTCTCCTTGGTGGCGGTGATGAGGCGCCCGGAGAGCGTGTGGGCGCGCTGCTCGATCTCGGTGCGGTCGGCGACCTCGTGTTCGCGCGGGCCCGGCAGCAGGACCAACAACCGGTCGCCGTTCCAGTCGACCAGCCCACGCGGCCAGTGCAGATCGAGCACGGCCCGCGCCTGCTGGACGAAGCGGCGCGCCACCCGCTCGTCGGTCTCCGCTCGGCCGCGCTGATGCGGGTCCTCCAGCTTGCCGAGCATCGCGACCGCGCCGCCGGCCAGGTCGGCGCCGAGGTGCCTGGCCCGACGGATCAGCGACTCCCGGCTGATCGCCTCGCCGGCCATCAGCTCGCGGATCAGATCCCCGCGCAGCTGCGATTCGGTCTGGGTGCGCACTTCCTGGCGGCCCCACTCGATCCCGCAGGCCTCGGCCATCTCCCGCAGCACGGCCGTCTGCGCGATCGTCAGGGGCGCCGGGAGCCAGGCGACGACGACCAGTACCGTCCGTTCGGCGGGTCCGAGGACGAGCATGCGGGTGATGCTGGGCGCGGCATCGGCGACGAACGCATCGAGTGGCGTCGCCCCACCGCGGGCCCGGGCGTCGCGCACCGTGCCGTCGAGCTGCTGGGTCTGGGCGTCGTCGACGCCGATCTCCGCGAGCACGTCCAGGTAGTCGTCGAGGACCGCGACGGGCGCGCCGAGCATGTCACGGCATGCGGCGACGAGGCCGGCGAAGCCGCGCCCGTCGGACAGCGGCACGCGGAAGGCCGACCGCGCGCGGTCGGCCGCACGGCGTCCGCGGTGCGCACCGAACAGGTCAGCCAGGTCGTCGATGACGGCGTTCCAGGCGGCGTCGCGGCCAAGGACGATCACCGGGACCGGGTATCCCTTCGGCGGTGCCATCCGGGAGATCGCCGCGCAGATGCCCGCGGGTGCGGGGTCCGGGAGCGGGCCGTCGCAGATGAGCACCTCGGCGTCGCCGGCCGCGTCGCCGCCCGCGGGGCGCACCGCCCGCAGTTCGACCGAGAGATCCGCGCCGACTGGCACGACCTGGCCGCCGGCGCAGGACGGCAAGTCGTGGATGTCAGCGAGCGTCGGGTGCCGGGTCGTCGGTCCGACCAGCAGCGCATCCGAGGTCAGGTTGCGTGTGCTCATGCGCAAAGAATGGCAGCAGGAAGCGCATATTCAACCGCTTTCGGCGGACGCCCGTGCTTCCGGAGGACCAGATCCCCGCAGCCACGCGGATCTGCACGTCACGAACGGGAAGGCGTCCGATTGCCGCGCGCGGATGGCCCGGACCGGCGATTTGGCCGCGCGGCCAAACTCGATCGGGCAAGCTTGTCCGCGCGTCGAAATCCCTGGTCCCGGGACGCTCCGTATTCTCCATCGGCGCGAGCAAGGACCGCCGACTCGCCATGCTCATCACTTGCGCGCGTTCTCAATTGAAGCTGCCGATGGATAGGCTCTACGAATCGTCCGACGCCCGCGAGCCGCCCGAGGATGCCGTTCGGCATCCCACCCGCGTCTTAGCGGTAAGCCATTTCGCCAGGAGGGACCGCGACCCTGATGACCAAGATGCGACTCGCGAACGTCAACGCCGCCCAATGGAGCGCAAGTGCTTCGATCGGCCAGGACGAGCCCGCAAACGTATTTGGTGCCAACGTCTTCGGACCGACCGAGCAGCGCAAGCGGCTCCCGAAGCATGTCTATCGTGCGCTGCAGCGCACGATCGAGCGCAACGAAGAACTAGACCCGTCGATCGCCGACGTCGTCGCTTCGGCGATGAAGGACTGGGCGCTCGAGCGCGGGGCCACGCACTACACGCACTGGTTCCAGCCGCTGACCGGTCTCACCGCCGAGAAGCACGACTCGTTCTACGGCCCGATCGGCGACGGCACGGCCATCGCAGCGTTCTCCGGGAGCGAGCTGATCCAAGGTGAGCCCGACGCGTCGAGCTTCCCGACCGGCGGCGTGCGCGCCACCTTTGAGGCTCGCGGTTACACCGCCTGGGACCCGACCAGCCCGGCGTTCCTGTTGGAGAACCCCAACGGCAGCGTGCTGTGCATTCCGACGGCGTTCACCTCCTGGACGGGCGAGGCCCTCGATCACAAGATCCCGCTGCTGCGTTCGGTCGAGGCGCTCAACAAGGCCGCAATGCGCGCGCTGGGGCTGCTGGGCGACCACGGCGCGACGCGCGTGTTCACCACGATGGGGCCGGAGCAGGAGTACTTCCTGATCGACAAGACCTACTACTACCAGCGCCCCGACCTGATCAACACCGGCCGCACCCTCTTCGGCGCAAAGCCCCCCAAGGGACATGAGCTCGACGACCATTACTTCGGCAGCATCCCGGAGCGGATCCTGGCGTGCATGCTCGACACCGAGCGCGAGCTGACCAAGCTGGGCGTCCCGATCAAGACGCGGCACAACGAGGTCGCGCCGGCCCAGTACGAAATCGCGCCGGTATTCGAGAACTCGAATGTCGGCTGCGACCACCAGCAGTTACTGATGACCGTGCTCAAGGCGGTCGCGCCGAAGTACGACCTCGTCGCGCTGCTGCATGAGAAGCCGTTCGCCGGCGTAAACGGGTCGGGCAAGCACAACAACTGGTCGATGGGCACCGACACCGGTGAGAACCTCCTGGAGCCCGGCGACACGCCCGAGGACAACCTGCAGTTCCTGTTCTTCACCGCCGCGGTGATCAAGGCCGTCGACACCCACCAGGGCCTGCTGCGTGCCTCGGTGGCCACCGCCGGGCAGGACCACCGCCTCGGCGCGAACGAGGCGCCGCCGGCCATCATCTCGATCTTCCTCGGTTCCGAGTTGGAGAACGTCTTCGACGCACTGGGGAGGGGCGAGGTCTACGTTTCGCCCGCCGGTGAGCTGATGGGGCTCGGCTCGCCCGTGCTGCCCGCGCTCCCCAAGCACGCGGGTGACCGCAACCGGACCAGCCCGTTCGCGTTCACCGGCAACAAGTTCGAGTTCCGGACACTCGGCTCCAGCATGTCGCCGAGCCTCCCGAACACGGTCCTGAACACGATCGTCGCGGAGGCGATCGACGACATGTCCGAGGACCTCGAGCGCGCCATCTCGGCCGGCGCGGGCGTCAACGAGGCCATCCCGGTCGTCGTCGGCGCCGTCTATCGGGCGCACAGCCGGATCGTGTTCGGCGGTGACAACTACGCCGAGGAGTGGTACGCCGAGGCCGAGGCACGCGGCCTGCTCAACCTCCGGACCACCCCGGACGCGCTGCCCGAGCTGATCTCCGAAGCCACGGTCGCGACGTTCGACAACTACGGGGTGCTCACCGAGCGCGAGCTGCATTCCCGATTCGACGTCTTCCTCGAGCAGTACATCACCAACATCAACATCGAGGCCGAGACGGCCGCCGACATCGCGGGCACGATGCTCCTGCCGGCGGCGCTGCGCTACCTGAAGTTGGTGCAGGACGCCGGCGTCGAGGCGCTCGAGGGCCCGGTGCACCGCCAGGTCGAGGACTTCGTGGCGGCGATCGACAAGCTCAGGGATGTCAACAAGGAACACCCGGAAGGTACGGAGGTCGAGGCCGTCTACATGCGCGACTCGGTGCTGGCGGCGATGGTCGAGGTCCGGGAGTGCGCCGACGCGCTCGAGCGCGTCGTGGCGGACGACCTGTGGCCGCTGCCAAAGTACGCGGAGATCCTCTTCGTCAAGTAGGACCGACGTGCTTGGTCTCCGGTGCGCCCGCGGGGCGCACCGGAGACCGGCGAGTCAGGAGCACCCAGCGTGACCCATGACGACGTGATGCGTGCGGTGCAAGAGCGCGACGTCAAGTTCATCCGGCTGTGGTTCACCGATGTGCTCGGGCGGCTCAAGAGTTTCGCCCTGCCCGTGGAGCAGCTGCCGCAGGCGCTCGCGCACGGCGTGCGCTTCGACGGGTCGTCGATCACCGGCTTCAACCCGATCGAGGAATCCGACATGGTCGCCGTGCCCGACCCGGCGACCTTCGCGATCCTGCCGTACCGGCCGCAGGAGCAGGCGGTCGCCCGCCTGATCTGCGACGTCCACACCCTGGCCGGTGGCGCCTACGAGGGTGATCCGCGCTTCGTCCTGCGTCGCGCGATGGACCGGGCGCGCGACATGGGCTTCGACGGCTTCGAGGTGGCCACGGAGCTCGAGTTCTTCTACTTCCGGGACTCCACGACGCCCGAGCCGCTCGATCGGGGCGGGTACTTCGACCTGACCACCCTCGACGTGGCGAGCGACGTGCGCCGCGCCACGGTGCTCGCGCTGGAGCAGATCGGCATCGACGTGGAGTTCTCCCACCACGAGAGCGGCCCGTCCCAGCACGAGATCGATATGCGCCAGGCCGACGCGCTGCAGATGGCCGACAACGTGATGACCTACCGCACCATCGTCAAGGAGATCGCGCACCAGCACGGCTGGTACGCAACCTTCATGCCCAAGCCCCTGATGGACGCCAACGGCAGCGGGATGCACACCCATGTCGCCCTCATCGCCGGTGGCCAGAACGCATTCTTCGACCCGGACGAGCCCAGCCAGTTGTCGGCGGTCGGCCGCGGCTTCGTCGCCGGTATTCTGCGCCACGCCCGCGAGCTCTGCTTCGTCTTCGCCCAGTGGGTGAACTCCTACAAGCGGCTCGTGCCCGGCTTCGAGGCCCCGGTGTATGTCGCCTGGAGCGAGCGCAACCGCTCCGCGGTGGTGCGCGTTCCCCAGCAGGGCGCGGTGCCGGACAACACGGCCGGGCGGCCCGAGCTGCGCGGTCCGGATCCCGCCTGCAACCCGTACCTCACCTTTGCGGCGATCCTCCACGCGGGCTTGGAGGGCATCGCCCATGGCTACGAGCTCCCGGACGCGATGGCGATGAACCTCTACCACCTCTCCCACGCGGAGCGGCTGCGGGCGGGAGTCGAACAGCTGCCGTCGACCCTCGGCGACGCCGTGGAGATCGCCGCGGCCTCGGAGCTTCTGCTGACCGCCTTCGGCGAGCACATCTACAGCCGCCTCATCGAGATCAAGCGCGCCGAATGGGACGAATACCGCGCGCAGGTCACCCCATATGAGCTGGAGCGCTACCTGCCGCTGCTCTAGGCCCGCGCTGTGCGCACCTCCCGCCGTGAGGCATCTGGGGGAGTATTGACGGGATCTCCTGCGGCCCGTGCGTCCGCCCCGGAGCCGAGAAGCGGCGTCGGGCCCGGCGCGTTTGTGATCGCGACCGCGCATACCCCGACGGGCTACTTCAGTTATCTCGACGGCGCTGGGCTCATCGTCGCGTGCCAGCACAACGTCGCGACATACCGGCTCGCGACCGAGGTCGCCGGCAGCGAGAACAACACGGCGATCGTCACGCCGGGCGACGTCATCTACGTGCTCGTCCACGTCGGGAGCAGGAAGTCCAGTGTGGTCGTCACGGACCTGACCTCGCATCAGACCGCGACCCAGGCCGGCGCGGGCTCCAAGCCGAGCTACGTGTCGATCGGCACCGCGGCGATCCGGCAGAGCGGTGCGCAGTTCGGGGTCGACGCGTTCTCGAGGGTGAAGTTCACCGACGTCGTCATCAACGGGCGCACGCTCGCCAGGTGGAAACCGTTTGCCGTCGAGCGGTATCGGGTCGAATCGCACAAGCAGGTCATCGAGATCCGCCCGTCGGCGATCGCGCACGGCGGCGAGTCCTTCACGCTGAGCGACGTCCACGCCTGATCCGCCACACCCCGGCGGCCCCCCGGCGCGCACGCCCGTGCGGTCGCGCTGGCAGCGGCGCTCGGACCAGCGCGCGGTTGCGGTCATCGTCGCCCCGCGCGATGATCGCTGCGCGCGCATGCGGTCCGCCGCGCGGTGGCCGCACGAAACCTTCGGACGTGGGGGAACGGCATGGTGCACGTGATCCGACGCGGACTCGCAGTCGGCGCGGTGGCGGCGGGCGTCGCGGTCGCGGCGGCCGCGACCGGGATCGCGTACCAGAAGACCACCGATTTCGCGGGGTACGCCTTCTACGCGACGAAGGTCACCAGCGCGAGCGCCCACTTCTCCATCCCGACCGTGACGTGCGCCGGCGGCAATAGCGGCGTCGGGCCGGGGCTGTTCCTGGTCACGACCAAGCGCGCGCTGACCGGGGCGGGCATCGCGGTGGCATGCCAGAGCTTCACGCCGAGCTACGAGCTGATCACCGTCATCAACAACGTCCAGCGGGTCATGCCCCTATCGGTCAGGCCCAAGGATGTCCTGGCGGCGCAGATCCAGATGACCGGCACAGCGACGGTGATCACCATCAGGGACATGCGGACCAACGTCGTCGGGCGTCGCGCCGGGGCCGGCGCTCGATCGAGGTACGTCTCGATCGGAACGGCCGCGATTCTGATCGGGAGCGTGCGGGTCGGGGTCGACAGGTTCACGCCGGTGACCTTCGCCAACGTCGTGGTCCAAGGCAAGGCCCTCAGCCGCTGGAAGCCTGTCGCAATCGAACGCTACCGCGGCAGCAAGACGCATCCGATCGTCGAGATTCGTCCCGGCGGGCTCTCGCACGGCGGCGAAGCATTCACGCTGGGCTTCGTCCACAGCTGACAGCGGGCGTCCCGGCGGGACCCGCTAGTGCTCGATGTCGATCGGACGCCACTCGTCGCTGGTCGCGAGCTCACGCAGCCACGCGGGCGCATCGACGCTCGTGCGGTTCGTCCGGTCCAGGCAGACGTGGATGAGCTCGCCGTCGGCGACGAGTTCGCCGTGGCGGATGAACCAGTGCCGGCTCCGGAACGACGAGGTGCCGACGGCCGCCATCCAGGTCACGAGCTCGATCTCGTCGTCGAGCAAGATCCGTTTGCGGAACTGCGCGTGGGCGTCCACGACGGGGATCCCCGGTCCGTCGGCCAGCAGATCGGTAAACGGATGGCCCGTGTTCCAGAGCCATTCGCTCAGCCCGCGATCCATCCAACGGAACAGCGCCGTGAAGTGGATCTGGGCGACGTCCACCTCGGACATCACGATCCTGAACCGGTGCGTGTGGACATACGGCCCCATGGTCACCGGAGCCTACCGGGGCCGCCGCGCGCACGGCCGTGCCGCCGGCCGGGACGCCGGTGGACGTGCAGTAGGGTTGGAGCCCGATGCCGCCCATGGTGCTGCTTGATGCGACGCCGCTTCGCGGCCCGGGATGTGGGCGCGCGGACATCGCCGATGCGCGTGCGCTGATCGGTGGGCTTCGCAGCCGAGCCGAGCGGGGACGGCCCCGGTTGCCGCTCGCTCCTGAGGGCCACGCGCGGGCGCTGACTCGGTGCGAGGGCGCCGCTGTGACGTGCGCGTGCGGTGTGGTGGCGAGCGATGGGTGATGGCACCCGAGCCGGGTGCCGCGTCGCGGTCGACTGGCACCAGGTCGGTCGACCGCACCACGACGAGACCGACGTCGCGCGGTATCAGCGGGCGATCGCCGCGGCCCTCGCTGCGCAGGCCGCGCCGAGGGACGAGGTGTGGGCGCTCGTCGCGTGGCCGGCGGCCGTCGATGCGCTCGGACCAGGGATCGGACATGCCGGCATCGGGCATCGCGTGACGCGCCGCGGCGGGTCTGACGTCCGCGAGATGCTCGCCAGACTCCATCCTGACCTGGCGGTGTTCGGCCAGCTGGCACCGCCGGGTCTGCCGGTGCCCTATGGGCTGGTCATGCACGACGCCCTGTTTGCGACGCATCCCGAATGGCGCGGACCGGACGATGGGGCGCGGACCGTGGCGCGCACGGTGCAGGCGGTCGCCGAGGCGCGCCTGGTCATCGCCGTCTCGGAGGCCGCCAGGATCGATGTCCTGTCGGTGCTCGGTCCGCCGCCGGGGCCGCTCGTGGTCATCCCGCCGGCGCCGGACCCAGTCTTCCTCCCGGCCCCGGCGGCCGGCGCACGGGTCGCGGCACGCTACGGGCTCGTCCGGTACTGCGTCGCGATCGGCGACACAGGCGCGCGTGGCAATCTCACGCATCTCGCCGAGGCGGTCGCCCGCCTGGGCGAGCCCGGTCTCGCACTGGTCTCGGCCCAGCGCCCGCCGCGCCGCCGCCACGAGGTGCCCGGCGTCAGGTTTCTCGGACCGCTCGGCGATGCCGACCGCGCGGATCTGCTCGCCGGCGCACAGGCCGCCGCAGCCGTGTCGTTCTACGACGGGTGCGGGATCGGGGCGCTCGAGGCCATGGCGTGCGGGACACCCCTGCTCGTCAGCGACCGGGGCGCCCTCGGTGAGGTCGTCGCCGACGCCGCGGTGGTGGTGCCGCCGAGCGTCAACGCGATCGCCGAGGGCCTGCGTGCGGTGCTCGAGCCGGACGTCGCCGACCGCCTGAGGGGTGCGGGTCCGCCGCGGGCCGGCGTCTACGCGCCGGCGCGCCTGGGGGTTGCGGTCTGGGCGGCGATCCGCGGCGTCGTGGACGCCGGGCGCTGATCCGGTCCGGTCAGGCCGCGGTGTAGACGAACGGCAACTCGTCGGCGACCTCGGCCAGCCGCGGCGCGGCCTGGTCGCGGGCCGACACGGTGACCGGCATGTCCGGCCACGGCGCTCCGATGTCGGGGTCGTCCCAGGCGATGCCCGCCTCGGTGGCCGCGTCGAAGTACGCCGAGCAACGGTAGATGACGTCGGCCACGTCGCTGAGCACGACGAACCCGTGGGCGAGCCCGATCGGCACGTAGAGCAGACGGGCGGTCTCGTCGTCGAGCTCGACGGCGACCGAACGGCCATAGGCCGGCGACCCTCGGCGCAGGTCGACGATCACGTCGAGAATGCGCCCGCGTGCGCAGCGCACGAGCTTGGCCTGGCCCGGGCGCGTTTGGAAGTGCAGGCCGCGCAGGACGCCGCGCCGCGAGCGGGACTGGTTGTCCTGGGCCCAGTCGTGGCTGATGCCGAGATTGCGGAACCACTCGGCCCGCGAGGTCTCCACGAAGAAGCCGCGCTCGTCGCGGAACACGTCCGGCTCGATGATCAGCGCACCCGGGATCTCGGTGTCAAGCACGCGCATTCGGCCTCGGCAAGATCAGTGGTGGGCGATCGCTTCGTGGTAGGCGGCAACGGTGAGCTGCGCGCAGCGGTCCCAGGTGAACTGGCGCGCGCGCTCGAGCCCGCGCCTGCGCAGGTCCGCTGCCACGTCATCCGAGAGCACGACGCGCTCGATGCCGTCGGCGATATCGTCTGGGTCGGTCGCGTCGACGAGGATGCCGGCGTCTCCGACGACTTCCGGGATCGAGCTCCGGTTCGAGGCGACCACCGGTGCCCCGCACGCCATGGCCTCGAGCGGCGGCAAGCCGAAGCCCTCGTTGAGCGAGGGGAATACCAGGCATGCGGTGGCCGAGTAGAGCGCGACCAGATCGTCATCGGTGACGAAGCCCGGACGGATGACGCTCGAGCCCAGATGCTCGAGTTCCCGCTCTAATTCGCGGTCGGTGACGCGATCCATGCCGACGACGACCAGCACGCACTCCGGGGCGCGCCGGCGGACCAAACCGAACGCGCGCAGCAACGTGCCGAGGTTCTTGCGGGGCTCCGGCGTCCCGACCCACAGCACGAACGGGGCGGGCGGGATGCCGAAGCGATGTGCGAGCTGCATCAGTGCGGGTTGGATCGGCTGAAAGCGGCGATCGACGCCGAGGGGCACCGCGATGACCCGATCCGGCGAGATGCCCACCAGTTCGACGAGTTCGTTGCGGGTGTACTCGGATGCGACGACGATCCGCTCTGCCACCTTGGCCGCCCGCGCGACCAGCAGCCGCTGCTGGGCGGCACCGGCGCGCGAGAACAGCTCGGGCGACCGCCAGGCGAGCACGTCGTGCACCGTCACGACCAGCGGGATCGTCGTGTGCAGGGGCACCATCGGACTAGGGCAGTGCAGGACGTCGACGTCACGATGGGCGGCGGACCGGTCCAGCACGGCCGGGTAGTACGCGAGGCGCCGCCCCGCCCGCCGCACCATGCGCGGGGCGCGCGTCCGTCCGGGGGTCTCCTGGTCGATCAGCCGCTCAATGTGCACGCCCGGAGTCCGGCCCAGGGCGGCGGACAGGTCCTTGGTGTAGCGGCTGATCCCCGCCGAGCTCGCGCCGGATGGCGTCATGTCGAAACCCACGCGCAGGAGGCGATTCATCATCGTGCGTTGGTCTCCTGCCTGCGCCAGGCGCCGGCAATCCCGGTGCAGGCGGGACCGATGGAGCGGTCGTGCTGCTGGGGACGGCGGAGTCTCACGGCAAGCTGTGCCCGGTCATGGTTCACGATTGGCGACAACGGTAGCCAGCTCTCGCCGACTCTGCCGCAGACATTAGCGAGCCGACAGAACGTGGGTTCCGGTGAGGTAGCATTCGCGCCCGGACAGGGTGCGCACGGGTGGGAGGGGGGTCAGGTGTCGATCGGCAAGATGGGGCGCAAGATGCTTGGGCCGCTCGAGCCAATGGCCGTCGACGTTTACCGCAGGCCGTTCATCGACCTGACAAGCGTCGCGCGGACACTGGCGAGCATCTGTACGCCGGTGCGGATCGCCGAGATCGGCTGCGGGGAGGGCGTCCTCGCTGCCGAGCTGAACCGCGCCTGGCCCGAGGCCCAGATCGTGGGAATCGACATCACCCCACACCCGGGGCGACTGTATCGCGGCGACCCGGCGGCGGCCACGTTTCGCTCCTGCTCGGCCGACGACCTCGCCACGACGGATCCCGCGGCATTTGATCTGGTGCTGCTGTGCGATGTGCTGCACCACGTACCTCCGCCGATGCGCGCCGGCATCGTCGCCGCAGCCCGACGGCTGGTCGCCGACAACGGTCTGCTGGCCATCAAGGATTGGGAACGGCGACGTGATCTGGCGACCGCAGCGGCGTATGCCTCTGACCGGTTCATCACCGGTGACCGGATCAGGTATTTCGCGCGGGATGAGCTGCTCGGGCTCGTGGGGCGGGACGCGCCGGACCACGCCGAGCTCGTGTTGGACACGCACACGCCGCCGCGGCGCAACAACCTGTTGTTCGTCTGGCGCGTCACGCGCCCGGACGGCCCGCCTCAGGCGCTCTCCTAGCCGCGCATCGACTGGCGCCGCGCCGCGCCGCGAACGTGCTGTCGGTCGCCTGAGGCCGGCGGCGAGCTCATCCGTGCCATCGCCATGCGGCTGAGGGCGCGATCGCTATAGTCGCTGCGAACTTCGCCTCAAGATTCAAGGAGGCCGCCACGCCGCTGATCTCGATCGTCGTCCCGGTGTTCAACGAGGAAGAGGTCCTCGATGAACTGTACCGCCGCGTCGCCGCCGCCCTTGGCGCCCTCGGCCACGACATCGAAATCGTCTTTGTCGACGATGGCTCGCGTGACCGGTCCCGCGACATCATCCGAGCGCTGGCGGCAGCGGACCCGCGTGTCCGAGGTGCGTTCTTCTCGCGCAATTTCGGTCACGAGGCCGCGATTCACGCCGGTCTGCATGAGGCGTGGGGCGATGCAGTGATCGTGATGGACGCCGACCTCCAGGATTCGCCCGAAGCGCTGCCGGAGCTGATCCAGGCGTGGGAGCGCGGAGCAGATGTCGTGTACGCCGTGCGGCACGACCGAAAAGAGGGCCGCGTCCAGCGGGCGGCCTTCTCCGCCTACTACCGCATCGCCGCGCGCGTCGTCGACGTCGAGCTTCCCGTGGACGCCGGGCCGTTCAGCTTGATGGCCCGCCCGGTGGTCGAGGCGATCAATTCCATGTCCGAGCACGGCCGGTACTTCCCGGGTCTGCGTGCGTTCGTCGGCTTTCACCAGGCCCCGGTGGACGTCGAGCGCGCGCCCCGGTTTGCGGGCACGACCAAGTACTCGTTCAGGGGCCGCACATCTGGCGCCGTCCACGCCATCATGTCGTTCTCGAAGCTCCCGCTGCGGTTGGTGTCGCTGCTGGGGTTTGTCGCCGCGATCATCGCGGTCGTCGGTGCGACGTGGGTCATCATCGCAAGCGTCGTCAGCGGGGCCGGCGCGCCAGGTTGGGTGTCGCTGATGACCGTAGTACTGCTGATTGCGGGCGTACAGCTTGTGACGCTCGGCATCGTCGGCGAGTATGTCGGAAAGGTCTACGACGAAGTGCGTGCCCGGCCGTCGTTCATCGTGTCGGAGCGCATCGGTACAGGTGCCTCTGCCGTCGACGTCTCCCGTCTCCCGCGCCGCGCCGCCAACGGCCCGTCCGCCACCCGCTCGCAGCCCGAGGATGCCAAACGGTGAGTACGGGCGCCGCGCCGGAACTTAGCGTCGTCATCGTCTCGTATCGCTGTTGCGATCTATTGCGCGACTGTCTGGAGAGCCTCGACGTCAACCGTGAGGATGTCGAGATGGAGGTCGAGGTGATCGACAACGCCTCGAACGACGACACCATCGGCGCTGCGCGCGCCATGGAATGGGTCACTGCGACTGCGCTCGATGACAACGTCGGGTTTGCGCGTGCCAACAACCTCGGACTCGCCCGCGCGCGCGGGCGCGCGATCCTCGTACTGAACCCGGACACGGTGGTGCCCAGGCATGGACTGCGCCGCTGCCTTGACGAGCTGTGGGCCCGTCCAGACGTCGGCCTGATGACCGCCCGTCTGGTCGATCCCGAAGGCCGTCTCGACCGGCGCTGCAAGCGCGGCTTCCCGACCCTCTGGTCGTCGGTGTGCTACTTCACCGGCCTCGACCAGGTGTTCCATGGGCGGCGCTCCCAGCGATACACGGTCGGGTGGCTTGCCGATACCGAGTCGGGGGATGTCGAGAGCGTCAGCGGCGCGTTCATGCTGGCGCGTCGGGATGCGCTCCACGAGGTCGGCGGCTTCGACGCGCAGTTCTTCATGTACGCCGAGGACATCGATCTGAGCTTGCGGTTTCTCGACCGAGGATGGCGCGTCTACTACTGGCCGGGCGTTGACGTCGTCCACGTCGGCGCGGGGTCGAACGTTGACGGCACGCGACCGCCGATCGCCAACGCGGCGTATTTCCGGACGATGGCCCCGTTTATCGCAAAGCACCGGCCGGGCTGGCGGGGCCACCTTCTGGCGGCCTGCGTGGCGGTCACCAGCGAGCTACTGTTACTCACCTCGCGGCTTGTGGTCGGCCTGCGCGGGACCCCGAGGGGGTCGCGGGTGCCGTCCGGGACGACGGACGTCCCGGCATCGAAGCAGCCGGCTCCGCCGGGGTCGCGATGATTCCCGGAATTGCGTCTGGCACGGCGGGTCGCGATCTCTAAGCTGCCCGGTGTGCACGTACTCGTGACAGGCATTACCGGGTTCGTCGGCCACCACCTGGCGGCGGCGCTCCTTGCCGACGGGCACCAGGTGACCGGCATCGTCCGCCCGTCAGCGCCGGGCCCGGTGCCGGGTGGGATCGTCGTGCGCGAGGCGGACATCAGCGACATGGATGCTGTGGCCCAGGTCGTCCACGCGGACCGTCCCGAGGCCATCATCCATCTCGCGGGGGCAGCATCGGTCGGTGCGTCGTTTGGAGATCCACGCGGCACATGGGATGTCAATCTGGGCGGCGCGATCGCTGTGCTCGAGGCTGTCCGAACCGCAGCAGCTGCGCCGCGTACGCTCATGATCACCAGCGGCGAGATCTACGGGCTAGTGCCGCCCGACGCGCTCCCCGTTGACGAGACGACACCCCTGTGCCCTGTGTCACCCTATGGTGCATCGAAGGCGGCTGCGGATCTTGCCGCCGCCCAGTATCACCGTGGCTACGGGTTGCCGGTCGTCAGGGTGCGACCCCTCAATCACATCGGCCCCGGGCAAGATGCGCGATTTGTGCTGCCGAGTGTCGCGCGTCAGATCGCCAGAGCCGAGCATGAGGGACGGGACCGCATGGAGATCACGGTCGGTAACCTGTCGACGCGGCGAGACTTCACCGATGTCCGGGACGTCGTGCGTGCGTACGCGCGCCTGCTCGTCTCCGGACAGCCCGATGCGCCCTATCTGGTGTGCACTGGGCGCTCGATTGCCATCGCCGAACTTATCGACCGCTTGGTCGCCGCGGCGCGGCTGGACGTGCGGATCGTCGTGGATCCGTTGTTGGTGAGGGCCGGCGAGCAGCCTGATCTGTACGGGGACTCCCGCAGGCTGCGGACAGAGACCGGCTGGAATCCGGTCATCGACATCGAACAAACCATTGCCGACACCCTGGACTGGTGGCGCGTCCGGGTGGCCGCGTAGAAGGATCGACATGCCGAGAGCGCTCATCACGGGGATCACCGGGCAAGACGGCTCGTATCTCGCGGAGTTCCTGCTGGAGAAGGGGTACGAGGTTTGGGGGCTCGCTCGGCGTGCGTCGACGGACTCTCACGAGCGGATTGACCACATCCTGGACCGGCTCAACCTTGTGCAGGGCGATCTGCTCGACCAGCCCTCGCTGACCGCCGCCCTTGAGCAGGCCCAGCCCGAGGAGGTCTACAACCTGGCCGCGCAGTCGTTCGTGCCGACCTCCTGGAGTCAGCCCGTGCTGACGGCCGAGTTCACCGCGGTCGGCGTCACCCGCCTGCTGGAGGCGATCAGGCAGGTGAACCCGTCGATCCGCTTCTATCAGGCGAGCTCGAGCGAGATGTTCGGCAAGGTTCGGGAAACGCCCCAGAACGAGCTCACGCCGCTGCACCCGCGCAGCCCCTACGGGGTCGCCAAGTGCTACGGCCACTACATCACCGTCAACTACCGCGAGAGCTACGAGATGTTCTGCTCGTCGGGGATCTTGTTCAATCACGAGTCGCCGCGCCGTGGGCTCGAGTTCGTGACCCGCAAGGTCACCGACGGCGTGGCGCGCATTCGGCTCGGCCTTCAGCATCGGCTGTCGCTGGGCAATCTCGATGCGCAGCGGGACTGGGGCTTCGCGGGCGACTACGTGCACGCGATGTGGCTGATGCTGCAGCAGGACGAGCCCGAGGACTTCGTGGTCGCGACGGGGGCAACCCACAGCGTGCGGCGCCTCGTCGAGCTCGCCTTCGCTCACGTCGGGCTCGACCCCGATGAGCACATCACGATCGATCCGAGTCTCGTGCGCCCCGCCGAGGTTGACGTGCTGGTCGGCGATGCGAGCAAGGCCCGCAGGGTGCTCGGGTGGGAGCCGCGGGTTGGTTTCGAGGAGCTGGTGGCGATGATGGTCGACGCCGACCTCAAGCGGCTGTCCTCGTAATGGGCGAATTCGTGCACGGCGCGCAGCCCGAGGTGGCATAGCGGCGGTGCGGATCGCGATTCTTGTCTGTGCATATCCGCCCTTCAAAGGCGGTATCGGCAACGCTGCCGCGGGTCACGCCGGTGCGCTGGTCGAACTCGGCCATGAGGTCGACGTTCTGTGCCCTGCCCATGACTCGGCACCAGGTACCAGTGCCGTCGACGGGGTCACGGTCCGTCGCCTGCGTCCCGTCGTGAGCCACGGCCTATCGGCGTTCCTGCCGGGACTTGCCCGGCGGGTCGGCGACTACGACGGGCTGCTCCTGGAGTACCCGTTCTTCGGTGGCGCCGAGCCGGCCGTCCTTGGCGCACGCCTGAGCAAGATCCCGTATCTCGTGTACTTCCACATGGACGTCATCTGGGGGGGCGTCCGCGGCGCATTCCTCGCGGTGCACCGCCACATCGGCGCCCCGTGGGTGCTGCGCGGGGCCCGACAGGTGCTGGTGAGCTCATTCGACTACGCGCGGCATTCCTCGATTGCCCACCTCAACTTGCCCAATCTGTGCGAGCTGCCGTATTCGGTTGACACGCACGCGTTCACACCGGCCGCAGTCAGCGCCGAACGACGTCGCGAATTGGGCATCGACCTGGAACGTCCCGTCGTGTTGTTTGTCGGCACGATGAATGACGCGGGGACGTTCAAGGGAGTCGATCGGCTCCTCTCGGCGATGGCCCAGGGCGGCCTCGGCGAGCGGGCGCAGGTCGTGCTCGCCGGGGAAGGCAACCGGCGCCCCGGGTACATGCGGATGGCCGCCGAGTCGCTCCCGGAGGGGTCGTATCGGTTCACGGGCGGCGTGTCGGACGACGATCTGCGCGATCTCTATCGCGCGGCGGCCGTGACGGTCCTGCCGTCGGTAACCTCGGAGGAGGCATTCGGGATCGTGCTTATCGAATCAATGGCTTGCGGCACCCCGGTGGTGGCGTCAGCGCTGCCCGGCATGCGCGGCGTCATCGGTTCGGACGCGGGGATTGCGGTCCCGCCAGGGGACGTTCCGCGCCTGGCGCGGGCGATCAGCGATGTTCTTGATGGCATCGCCGTGTCGGACGAGCTTGCCCGAGCCGCCAGGCGTCGCGCCGTGGAGGTCTTTTCGCGCGAACGTGAACGCGCGGACCTGGGCGATGCGATTGCCCGCCTGCGCGGCTAGTCCGAACGCGGCCTCGATCCGTCGCCGGCCATGCGCGGCCGGCGACGCAGCCCGTCGAGTACGCGCTCGCCATCGTGGCGGGTAACGAACTCGTGCGCGGCAAAGGCCCCCAGGGCGCAAACGAGGTCAACCGTGATGATGGCAGTCGCGCTGCGCGCGACGGTCGCAAGCGCGATCACCTGCACGCCGGCGATGCCCAGCAGCCACCAGGAATACCGGAAATCGCGACGCCCAATCTGGTGAAACAGCAGCACGATCGCGCACCCCATGCACGCCATGGACGCCCCGTAGTACGGCAAGAGGTCGCCGGCCTGGCGGAATGCCGACCCGTAGGTCAGACGCATGAACGCGCGCCCGAGCGGGATCGCGAACAGGACGAACGCCGCTCCGGCGGCGAGCGTCACGCCGACACCTGCGGCCACCAGGGCAGCTGATGAGCGCCCGCGTGCGCGGCGGGCCGCCATGCGTGTGAGCGCCAGGGTCGTGAACACCTGCGGGACGAGAAACAAGCCCTGGGAAATCGCTGATGCCGCGGCAAACAATCCGGCGTCGCGTCCGTCGAGCACGAGCTTGGCCGTGATGACGTCGGCATTGGTGAGGATGGCGATCGCCGTCACGCCCGCGGCGTTGGGCACGATCGAGCTGCGGAACCCCCGCCATTGGGTCGATGTGCGATCGATCGGCGGTGTGTGCAGCGCCCGGCGAGCCAGCACGATCACCACGACGGAGCCGAGGATCCACGACGCTGCGGTGCCGAGGATCGGCGCGAGCACGCGAACCCCGGCGACCCACAGCGCCAAGAACGCGAGCGGGCGCATGATCCCGACGGTGATGAACCCGAGCGAATATGCGCCAAACCTGCGCTCGCCTTGCAGTTGACCTAGCGTGAGCGGGAAGACCGCGATCCCCGCCAGGACGGTGACGGCCCCGAGCATGACGGAGGTCGGAACGTTCGCGACGACGACGCTGGCGATCACTACGACGATGGCGGCGAGGACCATGACCGCGACGGTCGCGGCGATCGTCACGCGCAGCGCCCGCGCGAAAATCGCGTCCGGGGCCTCGCC
This sequence comes from uncultured Thermoleophilia bacterium, assembly GCA_963773325.1. Classification (GTDB taxonomy): domain Bacteria; phylum Actinomycetota; class Thermoleophilia; order Miltoncostaeales; family Miltoncostaeaceae; genus CAITWD01. The sequence continues at coordinate 1,391,625 of CAVZAI010000002.1, forward strand.
ACGGTTGGACGCGGCGAGTGTCGGCTGCAAGGCGCTGCACAGGACGTAGAGGACCAGGCACACCGACAACACGGCGGCGACCAGGCCGTAGTCGCGCGGGCCCAGTAGGCGCCCGACGAGAATGAAGAAGACCCAGTTACCGGCGCTCCAGACGCCGATGCCGGTGGCGACCAGCAGGCCGGGGCCTACCCATCCCCGGCGCCGGGTCACCGTGCACCGTCCGAGTTGCCGCCGGGTCGTGGTCGCCGATAAGTCACAATCGCTGGAGGATCCTAACGGTCGCGGTGGCCCGCGCATGCCGGTGGTCGGCCTCCGGGCGGCGCAATATTCCCTAGCCTTCGGCCTGGCGTCGCCGGGTCGGACCCGTCAGGGGCCTCGGACGGGGACCGTGCAGGCTTCTGCTGTCGACGTGGCGTAAGGGATCGCGTGCCCGCAGACCGGTCGAGAATCGCATTCGCACCGTCGTGGCGCGGTCCGGCCTGGCTGCGCGAGTCGGTCGTGGCGGGGCTTGGCTTCATCGCTGTCGCTGTCGCGATGACGTGGCCGCTCGTTCTGCACCTGGGTACGCGAATCCCCGGCGGCGGCACGTTCTATGACCCCACCGGCTACTACTACGACTTCTGGTACTTCGCCAACCATGGCCTGCAGTTGTTCGGGTCCGGCACGATGACGATCCTCGATCTGCCGTTCGGCCGGCCGACCGTGCCGTCGGCGATCCTTGAGCAGTTCGTCTCATACGGCCCGGGCATTGCGGTCAGCGTCCTGTGGTCGCCCGCCGCGGGTCTCAGCATCGTGGCGCTGGCCTCGCTCGCCGGGTCGGGCGGGGCGATGTACGTCCTGGTGCGCTGGCTCGGCGCGGGCAGGATTGCCGCGGCGTGGGCCGGCGTCGCCCTGATGTTCAGCCCGTACCTGACATACCGCGTCGGCGTGCACATCCCCCTGGTGAACATCGCGTGTATGCCGGTGACGGTGCTGGCGTGCCTGGCGTGGATGGAGCGCCGCTCGCCACGGCGCGCACTCTGGGTCGCGCTGGCGCTGGTATTCGCGTGGCTCACCAACCCCTACTACGGGTTTATGTGTTTGGTCATCACCGTCGTGATCTGTGCGATCGGGCTGGGGGAGGAGTGGCGACGGCACGGCTTCGGCACCGCGTTGCAGGGGCTGGCCGCGTTGGTAGCGTGGGTCGGCGGACTCGTGGTTGTGCCGCTGCTGGTCCTGCTCGTGACCGGCGGTTCGGCGGTCCAGGCCACACTGACCCGGCGCGTGAACGATCTCAGCCTCTTCGGCGCGCACGTCACCAACTACATTTGGCCCTCGCACGCCAGCCGCCTGATGGGGTGGCTGTTCGGCGCCGCGTGGCGCGGGGCCCCGGGCGGCGAGACCACGGTCTTTCTCGGATGGTCGACCATCGTTCTGGCGATTGCCTGGGCGATCGTCGCGTGGCGCAGATGGGACTCCGTCCCGCCGCGTATGCGGCACCTGAGCGCCGTCGCTGGTCCGCTGATCGCCGTCCTGGCACTGATGAGCTTCGCGAGCCCCTACCGGATCGCGGGGGTCTCCGTCGACGCGCCGAGCTACTTCGTTTGGAAGATCGTTCCGTTCGTCCGCTCCTACGGGCGCTTCGGCGGCGCGGTGATGGTCGTGGTGGTGGCCCTGGCTGCGCTGGGCGTTGATGCACTATTGGCGCGGTTCTCGCGCCGCGATGCGATCCTGGCCGGTGGTGCGCTCATTGCGATTTCGGCGCTTGAGCTTCCGGTGTCGATCGCAAGCGCGCCGCCCCTGGTCGCCAACGGAGCCCACAGCGCGCCCGCGAGCCAGTTCGCGGCGTGGCGCTGGCTCGCGGCGCGGACGCCCAACGGCGTTCTGATCGAACAGCCGACATCGTCGATCGAACGGTATCCCTTCCGCGGCTATCTCGATCGCATCTACATGTACGGCCAGACGCTGCATCACTGGCCCCTGGCGAATGGTGGCCTGGGCGAGTGGTCGCTGGGCGACCAGTTCGGGCGCCTGGTCGGCGATCCCCGCGTGTCCGGGTCTGCTGAGAACCTTGCGACCGCAGGCGTGACCACCGTCGTCGTCAACCCGTGGGCGTTCCGCGAGGCGGGGCTCGTGCCACCTGACACGTTGAGCCCGCCACCGGGCTACGCCATGGTGCGCAGCTATTCGGACGGCACGGCGATCTGGCGCGTAACCGCCCCGGCTCAGCCGGGGATCGTCGTCTTCGACCAGGGGTTCGAGCCGACGCCGACGACAGACGCCTGGGTGGTCGTGGGACGGTCGGGTACGGCGACCGCGTATGCACCGGCAGGCGGTGCGTTCGCGGTGGAGTTCTCCGCGGCAAGCCGGCTGAGGCCGGGCGCCATGACGGTCGCCGTCGGCCGAGGGCCGGCCGTCACCTACGCGCTGGTGCCGGGCGCCTTTGTCCGGATCCGGATCCCGCTGCAGATGTCGCCACACGAGGCGGTGCCCGTGGCGCTGCGAAGGCGTGCCCCTGGTGGCGCGCGGGGGCTGGGTCCGGAGGTCGTCACCCAAGGCTGGCACCTAGTCCGGTCAACCGCCCCATGACCCGGCGGGAGGGCGCCGGTGCGAGAAGCACCCGCAGAATCGGTCAACGATGCAGATCGGTGGCGGTCGGCTAGCATTGCCGCTGTTCATTTCGCCCGACCGATCCCGGGGCCCGCATGACGGACATCAACTCAAGCCTCATCCTCCGCGTCAACGTTCCCGCCACGCCGGGCACGTTCGGCAAGGTCGTCGTTGCCATCAGCGAAGCCGGGGCCCGGGTGGGCGCCGCCGACATCGTCCGTTCGACGGCGCATGAGGTCACGCGGGACTACCAGGTCTATGTCCGCGACGCCGCCCACGGCGAGGCGGTGGCGGCCGCGGTGGCGGCGCTGGAGGGTGTCACGGTCGCCTCGGTCACCTCGAACGTGCTCACCGTGCACGAGGGCGGCGCGATCGGGATGAAGACGCGTGCCCCGATCGCCACCCGCGACGACCTGTCAATGGCCTATACCCCGGGGGTCGCCCGAGTCTGCATGGCGATCCACCACGACTTCGACCAGGCCTGGGACTACACGATCAAGGCCAACAGCGTGATGGTGGTCTCCGACGGCAGCGACGTGCTCGGGCTCGGCGACATCGGTGCGGAGGCATCGCTGCCCGCGTGTGAGGCGAAAAGCCTGTTCCTGCGCAATCTGGCCGGGATCGACGCGTTTCCGATGCCGGTCGATGCCCGCGAGCCCGCCAAGATCATCGATGCGGTGGCGCTCTGCAGCTCGGTGTTCGCCGGCATCCACCTGTCCGACATCTCGGCCCCGCGCTGCTTCGAGATCCGCGACGCCCTCGACGCGCGGTTGGACATCCCAGTCTTCCACGACGACCAGCAGGGCACCGCGGTGGCCGTGCTCGCCGGGCTGATCAACGCGATGACCGTCGTGGGCAAGCCCCTGTCGACGGCGACCGTGGCGGTCACCGGCCAGGACACCCCGGCGGGTCGCGGGACGGTCGCGCTGCTGACGGCCGCGGGTGTCGGCGCGATCACCGACACGCCATCCGGCGCGGACGCGCTCGTGCGCTTCGACCGGCCCGCGACCTCCGCGTGCCTCGACGCGCTCGGCCCCGATCCGATCGTGTTCAACCTCAACGGCACCAGCGACGATGCCTTCGAACGCGCCACCGTCTATGCCAGCTCGCTCCCGAGTGCGCCCAACCAGATGAACTCGGCCGTCGCGTTCCCGGGCATCTGGAAGGGGGCGCTGGCGGTCCGGGCGACCCGGATCAACGACGCGATGCTGCTCGCCGCCGCGGAGGCGATTGCCGCCGTCTGCCGCGACGAGTCCGGCGGGGTGTCGGCGGATCTGGTGGTGCCGTCGGTCATCAGCGCGCACGTCGTGCGCGACGTCGCGGCTGCCGTGCAGGCCGCCGCGGAGGCGACCGGCGTGGCGCGCGTCGCCGCGAGCAACTGAGTCTCCACGGTCCGGGTGCGGCGGCCGTGGCCGTCACCGGACGCCTATCGACGCAACGTCCGCGACATCCGGATCAGCGGGATCGGAAACATGGTCACGGTCATCGCGCACAGCACCAGGACGTGCAGCGCGGTGGATGCCGAGGTCTGACCGAGCGTCAGCGCGCGCAGCACCTCCACGAGGTTGGCGAGCGGCAGGCACCACGCGATGGCCTGCGCCCACTCCGGTAACCGGTCGAACGGAAAGAACACACCGCCGAACAGGAACATTGGCGTGAGCACCGCCGTGAACAGGATGTTGTAGCTCTCGATGCTCGTCACGAAGGCCGTGTAGAGCATGCCGAACACCGCGAAGGTCATCGCGCCCAGCAGCATCACCGGCAGGCAGAGCCATGCCCACGGCGAGGAGATCAGGCCGAACACGGCCATGACGATCAAGAAGATCGTCCCGTAGGCCAGTGCGCGGGTCGTCGCCCACAGGTACTCGCCGACGACGACGTCCTGCACCGACAGCGGCGTGGTGATCGCGGCCTCGTAGACCCGCCGCACGTGGATCCGCACGAACGCGTTATAGGTCGTCTCGAGGATCGCGCCGAACATGACCGTCGCCCCGGCGATGCCCGGTGCGATGAACTGCACGTAATCGACTCCATTGAGCGTGGTGACGTACGCGCCGAGCCCGAGGCCCATGACGGCCAGGTACGCGATCGCCTCGAGGAATCGCGGGATCAGCGTCACCACGAGGGTCTTGCGTCCGACGGTCAGGTTGCGCCACCAGAACCGGCCGGCCGCGCGCGGCGAGAACTCGGCCGCGGCCAGGACGGGCACCTACAGGCCCTCGAGCGCGGCCCGCAGGTCGTCGGCCATGCTGTGATGGCCGAACTTGATCGCCTGGTCGATTCCGGCCAGGTACGCGTCTGCGGCGGCGTCGCGATCCCCGGCGGCCGCCAGCGACTCCGCCAGGCGCCCCCACGCGTTCCCCTCGTCCTCCTGCAACTCCAGGTAGGCCCGGTACTGCGCGATCGCCTCGCGGTAGCGGCCGGCCCGCTGGAGCTCGACGCCGTACCCGAAGCGCGCCCGCGCCACCTGGGGGGCCTCCTCGACGGCGCGGGCAAAGTAGTCGATGCGGTCCATGGGGGGAACCTACCGCGGCGGCCGCGTGGCGGGCCTGGGGCCCGCCCGACCGGGGGCGGCGACGGCCCCGCCACGGACGGGCTTGGCCGATTCCGGGCGGGAATCGGCGTATCGTGGGTCAGTCGTCAGCGCCGACGTCCGGCACGGTTCGCATAGAGTTCCGCCAGATGCACAACATTCCCTCGTTCGACGACCGAAGTGCCGCTCGGAGCGGGGAAGTTTGCACCAATTGTGACAACCACCAAGCGCCGTTCGTTACAAAGGTGCACATAGGGAATGGCGTTGGTAGCGTGCTGTGGGTAGGGGACGATACCGACGTGCGTTCTGGCGCGTAAGCAAGGGTCGACGTGACTCTCTGGGACTACTTACCGATACTGGTGTTCGCCGGGTTGGGCCTCCTCATCGGCGGCGCCATTCTTGCCCTGTCCAAGATCGTCCGGCCGAAGCACAATCCGGTCAAGGACCTGCCGTACGAGAGCGGCATCCTCGCCACGACACCGGTCCGTCAGCGCTTCTCGATCAGCTTCTATCTGACCGCGATGCTGTTCATCGTGTTCGACATCGAGTTGGCGTTCATCTATCCGATCGCCGTGACGCTCCGGGACCGCGGCACCGCGGCGCTGATCGTGTTGCTGTCGTTCGTCGCGACCGTCGTGGTGGCGCTGGTGTACATCTGGCGAAAGGGGGCGCTGGAATGGCGCTGATTCCGCCCGCCGGGGCGCCCGTCGAGCGGGCGCCGCGGACCGATCCCGCCATCGACCGCGACTTGCGCGATCTGGTCGAGACCGCCGAAGAGGAGGCCTTCGTCCAGCGGCTGCTGACGACCACCGTCGACCGCGCGCTCAACTGGGCCCGTTCGTCGTCGATCTGGCCGGCGACCTTCGGCCTGGCGTGCTGCGCGATCGAGATGATGCACACCGCCACCCCGCGCTACGACATCGCCCGCTTCGGCGCGGAGGTCTTCCGGGCCTCGCCGCGCCAGTCGGATCTGCTGATCGTCTCCGGGCGCGTGTCGCAGAAGATGGCCCCAGTACTGCGCCGAATCTACGACCAGATGATGGAACCCAAGTGGGTGATTTCGATGGGCGCCTGCGCAACCTCGGGGGGCGTGTTCAACAACTACGCGATCGTCCAGGGCGTCGACAAGGTGGTCCCCGTCGACGTGTACGTGCCGGGCTGTCCGCCGCGGCCGGAGAGCCTGATCGAGGGAATCCTCGTGTTGCAGCGCACCATTGGCTCAAAGGGCGAGCCCAGCTCGCTGGACCTCATGCATGAGCGGGGCTTGCCGGTGCCGGAGGACGCGGCGCGCGTTGCCGCCGAGCAGCGCGCCTGGGCGGCGGGCCGTTGAGCGAGTACCGCAATCTCATCGAGGTCGCCTGCCCGGGGGCCGTCGTTGACGAGTTCGAGGGCCCTGGCGATGAGCTGACGATCGAGATCGCGCGCGCGGGCATCCAGGAGGTCTGCCGGTTCCTCAAAGGTGAGCCGGGCGCATTCCGCCAACTCGCGGACCTCACCTGCGTCGACGTGCTAGCCGGCGACGGCCGCGGCGGACGCTTCCGCCTGGCGTACCACCTGTTCTCCATGGACAGCGGCGACCGTCTGCGCCTGCGGGTGTGGGCCGATGCCGAGCAGCCCGAAGTCGACTCGGTTACCCCCGTGTGGGCCACCGCCAACTGGCACGAGCGCGAGGTCTGGGACATGTTCGGCGTGCGCTTCGCCGATCACCCGGATCTGTCGAGGATCCTGATGCCGTTCGACTGGGAGGGGCACCCGTTACGGCGTGACTACCCGATCGGCGGCGAGGAGGTCACGTTCAGTGACGCGGTCTAGGGCCGGGGTGCGCAGATGAGTATCGACCCCAGCGACCTGTTCGCGCTCGAGGCCCGCGAGGCCCGGGAGATCGAGCGCCGCGAGGGGCGCCCGCTCGCCGAGACCGAGCGCGTGGTAGCGATGGTCGAGGCGACGACGGCCCAGGAGGCCATCGCCCGCACCCAGGAGAACGAGCGACTGTCCACCGAGCTGGCCACCGGCGCCCGCGCGCCGATGATCATCAACCTGGGCCCGCAACATCCATCGACCCACGGCGTGCTGCGTCTGGTCGCCGAGCTCGACGGCGAGGTCGTGCGCGATATCCATCCGGTCATCGGGTACCTGCACACCGGCATCGAGAAGCAGTGCGAGAACAAGACGTACTGGCAGGGCATCACGCTCGTGACGCGGATGGACTACCTGTCGCCGTTCTTCAACATCCACGCCTACACGATGAGCGTGGAGAAGCTGCTCGACATGGAAGTACCGGCCCGGGCACAGTGGCTGCGGGTCATGATCTCCGAGCTCAATCGGATCGCCAGTCACCTGGTCTGGCTTGGGACCAGCGGTCTGGAGCTCGGGGCGATCAGCATCTTCTTCTATGCCTATCGCGAGCGTGATCGCGCGCTGGATCTGTTCGAGATGATCTCGGGCGAGCGGATGAACCACCGCTACTTCCAGGTCGGCGGGTGCGCGGACGACATGCCGCCCGGCTTCGAGAAGCTGCTGCGCCAGTTCGTCACCGAGATGCCCTCGCGCATCGACGAGTACGAGGGTCTGCTCTCGCAGAACCCGATCTGGCTCGAGCGCACCCGCGGCGTCGGCACACTGCCCCCCGACCAGCTCATCGACCTCGGGATCACCGGTCCGGCACTGCGCGCCGCCGGAGTCGACCTCGATCTGCGCAAGGCCCGGCCGTACTCGGGCTACGAGCACTTCGATTTCAACGTCCCCGTCGGCACCAACGGGGACGCCTACGACCGCTATCTGGTCCGCCTGCGGGAGATGCGCGAGTCGGTGCGCATCATCGAGCAGTGCCTGGACGGGATGCCAGAGGGCTCGCACATCGCCGACAACCGCAAGGTCGTGCTGCCGCCGCGCGGCGAGCTGGCGACCTCGATGGAGGCGCTGATCCACCACTTCAAGCTGGTCACCGAGGGCTTCACGGTGCCCGAGGGCGAGGCCTATAGCGCGGTCGAGTGTCCGCGGGGCGAGCTCGGCTGCTACGTGGTGGCCGACGGCGGCCCCAAGCCGGTTCGCGTCCACATGCGCGACCCGAGCTTCGTGAACCTGCAGGCCCTTCGCCCGATGTCCAAGAACGCGTACCTCGCCGATCTCATCGTGATGATCGGCTCGATGGACAACGTCATGGGCGGGGTCGACCGCTGATGGCGCTCCGCCCATGCCGCGCCGAGAACGTGAGTCGCACCCGATGACCGCAGACCAGATCCGCGCCCACATCGATCCGATCCGGCACGAGTTCGCCGAGTCGCGGTCGCTCGTGCTGCCGGCGCTCAAGTTCGCCCAGACCGAAAAGGGGCACCTGACCCGCGAGGACCTCGAAGCGGTCGCCGAGGCCACCGAGCTCACCCCGGCCTACGTCGAGAGTGTCGCGTCGTTCTACGATCGGCTCTACCTGCAGCCCACGGGCACGCGCGTGGTGAGCGTCTGCGTGACCCTCTCCTGCCAGCTGCGCGGCGCAGACGAGGTCTGGGAGCACCTGTGCGATCGCGAAGGGGTCTCCGGTCACGGCGGCACCAGCGAGGACGGCGCCATCACCGTCCAGGAGGCGCAGTGCCTCGGCTACTGCGACCACGCCCCATGCATCCAGGTCGACGCCGAACAGACCATCGGCCCGATGACCCCGGAATCGGCAGCCCAGGTCGTCGACGAACTGCGTGGCGCACCGGCGCCCCACGAGTACTCGAGGTAGACCGGTGCCGATCCTCAACAGCGTCTATCGCCACCGCGTGGCCGGTCACGAGCTGACCGACATCGCCGAGTACCAGGCCGCTGGCGGGTTCGCCGCGCTCAAGCAGGCGCTTGGTGACATGGAACCGGACGACCTGCTGTACGTGTTCCATCGCTCCGGCCTGCGCGGCCGCGGCGGTGCCGGCTTCCCGATGGGGCGCAAGGCGAGCTTCTTGCCCAAGGACGCCAAGCTGGCCAAGTACGTCGTGTGCAACGCGGACGAGAGCGAGCCGGGGACGTTCAAGGATCGCGAGATCATGGAGATGAACCCGTTCCAGCTCATCGAGGGGGTCGCCCTCGCCGGGTACGCGATCGGGGCCGAGCGCGGCTACATCTACATCCGCGGCGAGTACGAGTACCAGGCGTGCATTCTCGCCCAAGCGATCCGCGCGGCGCGGGAGGGCGGGTTCCTCGGCAGCGACATCGTGCGCTCGAACTTCAGCTTCGACATCACCCTCTATCGCGGCGCCGGCGCGTACATCTGCGGCGAGGAGACGGGGCTCCTGGAGAGTCTCGAGGGCAAACGCGGCCAGCCGCGGCTCAAGCCGCCGTTTCCGGCGATCGCCGGCCTGTACAGCTCGCCCACGCTGATCAACAACGTCGAAACGCTCTCAGCGCTGCCGCCGATCGTGACCCGCGGCGCGGACTGGTATGCGGCCCTCGGGCCCGAGAAGAGCCCGGGTTCGAAGATCTTCTCGGTCTCCGGGCACGTCCTGCGTCCGGGCAACTACGAGGTCATCCTCGGCGAGACGACCCTGCGTGAACTCATTTTCGAGCACGCGGGTGGCGTGCGCGACGGACACCGCGTCAAGGCGATCTGGGTCGGCGGATCCTCGGTGCCCGTGCTCGGCGAGCAGCACCTGGACACACCCCTGGACTACGAATCGCTCAACGCGGTCGGCACGTTCCTGGGGTCCGGCGGCTGCATCGTCATGGACGACTCGGGCAGCATCGTGCGCGCGACCCTCAGGCTGGCCAGCTTCTATCGGCACGAGAGCTGCGGCAAGTGCACGCCCTGCCGGGAGGGCACCGGCTGGATCGAGCGCATCCTGCAGCGCATCGTCGACGGCGAGGGCCGCATAGAGGACCTCGAACTGCTGGAGTCGATCTTCGGCCGCATCTCGGGCAAAGTCCTGTGCGCGCTGGCCGAGGGCGCCGTCGCGCCGATCTCAAGCGCCCTCAAGCTGTTCCGCGCCGACTTCGTCGCCGCGATCGAGCACGGCGGCGCCCCGCGGCCCGAGCCGATGTGGCCCGCTTCCCCCGCCGAGGCGAGGTAGGACGATGGCTGATTATGCGCCCGTCGACACGTCGGTCGAGAACCAAGTCACCTTCGAGCTCAACGGCCGTACCCTGCGCGCGCCTGCCGGCACCATGCTCGTCGATGCTGCCTACGCGGCCGGCGTCGAGGTTCCGATCTTCTGCTACGAACCCCGCCTGGGGCCGCCGATCGGCGCGTGCCGGATGTGCCTGGTCGAGATCGAGGGTATGCGCGGGCTGCAGACGGCCTGCAACACGCCCGTGGCCCAGGACATGGTCGTGCGCACCGATTCGCCGGTCGTCAAGGACGCCCAGGACGGGATCCTCGAGCAGCTGCTGATCCATCACCCGCTGGACTGCCCGGTCTGCGACAAGGGCGGGGAGTGCCCCCTGCAGGATCGCACCTTCAAGTTCGGCCCTGGCAAGACGCGATTCATCGAGCCCAAGCGTCATTGGCCGAAGCCGCTCGAGCTCTCGAGCCGGATCGCCCTCGATCGCGAGCGCTGCATCCGCTGCTTCCGCTGCGTGCGGTTCAGCCAGGAGGTCGCCCAGGACGGTCAGCTGACCATGCAGGAGCGCGGCGCGCTCAGCGAGATCACCACGTTCACTGGCGACGCCTACGAGGCGCACTTCACCGGCAACATCGTCGACATCTGCCCGGTCGGGGCGCTGACGAGCATCCCGTACCGTTTCGTGGCGCGGCCCTGGGACGTCACCAACACCCCGTCGGTCTGCGGGCTGTGCCCCGTCGGCTGCAATACGGAGCTGACGACGCGCGAGGGCGAGCTCAAGCGCGTGAGCGGTCGCGACGAGCCCAACTACGTCGTCGAGGAAGGCTGGCTGTGCGACAAGGGCCGCTGGGGATATGACATCGCACACAGCGACGACCGACTCACCGTGTCGTTCGTGCGCGAGGCTGCGGGCGACCGCACCGCGAAGCTCGACGACGCGCTGCCCGCCGCCGCGAGCCTGCTGCGCGGGCGTCGCGTGGGGATCCTGCTCGGTGGCACAGCCACCCTCGAGGAAGCGGGCATCGCCCTCGATCTGGCTGCGGCGGGCACGCTGCCGGGGGCCGTCGTTGCCCGGCTGGGCCTGCCGGGCGCGGGGCTACGGAGCCTGCGCAACGCGCCGGGCGCCGAGCTCGGCGACATTGACGATGCGGACCTCGTGGTCGTCATCGGCGGCGACCCGGGCAGCCAGCAGCCGGTGACCGAGCTGCGCGTCCGCAAGGCCAAGCGCTTCGGGGCGAACGTGATCGGGTGCGGGAGCCGGCCGCACAGCCTCGAGGTTCTCGGTGAGTTCCGGCGCACGGCTCCGGCCGAGTTCGCCGCGGCGATCCGCGCGCTCGGCCCGCAGGTCGCCGAGGCGAGCACCCCGATCGTGCTCTGGGACGAGGCGGACCTCGCCGCGGATCCGACCGCCGCGCAGGCGCTCGGCGAGCTGCTCGGCAACCACGCCCACGCCCGTCAGCTCGCGCTCGGCGCGGATGTCAACGGCGCCGGGCTCGAGGCCCTTGGCATCCCGACCAACGGCATATTCGAGGCCGTGCGCGACGGCGCGATCGACGTGTTGGTGTGTGTCCACGCGGACCCGCTGAGCGCCCCCGGCCGGGCCGAGTGGGCGGCCGCCCTCGAGGGCTTCGCCGGGCCGGTGATCGCCATCGCCACGCATGCCTCGCCTACGACCGCATCGGGCGGATCTCGTGCTGCCGGGGCTGACCATGTGGGAGCAGGAGGGCACGCTGGTCTCCATGACCGGGCGCGCCCAGCGCCTCCGGCCCGGCGCGGCCGGTCCCGCCGGCGCGGGCGCCGGCTGGGAGCTGCTGCTGGCCATCGCCCACTATCTGGGCGCGGCCCCGCCCTACCACACCGCCGCCTCGGCGTTTGCCCAGACAGTCGCCACGCATCCGGCGTTCGCCGGGCTCAGCCTGGAAGCGATCGGCATCCATGGTGCGCGGATCGGCGCGGGCCCTGTTGCCGACGACGACCGCGTGTCTCCGCCAGCCGCCGGTGACGGCGTCGATCTGGTGCTCGTGCACGACCAGTTCGGTGACGCGGCGACGGCCGCGTCCCACGCGCTGCGGACCGCATTTCAGCCTTCTTCGGTGCGCATCCACCCCGAGACCGCCGCCGCCGAGTCGGTCCGGCCGGGGTCCCAGGTCGTCCTGGTGAGTGCGGCCGGCCGCTCCGCGCCCCTGCCGCTCGTCGCCGATCGGCGCGTGCCCGAGGGGGTCGTCCTGGCGCCGCTGGCGGCACCGGGGGCACCCACCGAGGGCGCGCTGCACCGCGACAACCGCCGACTTCGCGTCCGATTGGAACGCAGCTAAGTGACCGAGCCGTTTCTGATCATCCTGGTCGAGGCCCTGCTGACGGTCGTGATCGTGCTCAACGGGTTCGCCTTCGCCACGGTATGGGAACGCAAGCTGCTCGGGCGCTTCCAGGCCCGCTACGGCCCGAACCGCTCCGGTCCGAACGGGTACATGCAGCCGCTGGCCGACCTGCTCAAGCTCATCTTCAAGGAAGACTTCGTCCCCGAGGGTGCGAACCGGCTGTTGTTCCAGCTGGCGCCGCTGGTCTCGGTGGTCACCGCCGTCACCGCGATCGCCCTGATCCCGTTCGGTGACCCGATCCACGTCGACGGGTACCGGATCCAGCTGGTGGGCGCCAACGTGTCGGTCGCCGTCCTGGTGCTGTTTGCGCTCTCGGGACTTGCCTCCTACGCCCTGATCCTTGGTGGCTGGGCCTCCGGCAACAAGTACAGCCTGCTCGGCGCCGCGCGTTCGGCCGCGCAGCTTGTCTCGTACGAGGTGGCGATGGGCCTGTCGGTCGTCGGCGTGCTGATGATCAGCCGCAGCCTCTCGCTGGTGGACATCGTCCACGGCCAGCAGGCGAGCACCTGGTACATCCTCTTCCAACCGGTCGGCTTCATCATCTTCCTGGTCGCGGCGGTGGCCGAGACCAACCGTGCGCCGTTCGACTTGCCCGAGGCTGAATCCGAGCTGGTCGCCGGTTACCACACCGAGTACGCCGGCATGAAGTTCGCGATGTTCCAGATGGGCGAGTACGTGAGCATGATCGTCATCTCGGCGCTCGGGGCGACCCTCTTTCTGGGCGGCTACGCGGGCCCCTGGCTGCCGAGCTCGCTCGGGTTCATCTGGCTGCTGATCAAGATCATCCTGCTGCTGTTCGGGTTCATCTGGCTGCGCGCGACGCTGCCGCGCCTGCGGTACGACCAGCTGATGCGCTTCGGCTGGAAGGTCCTACTGCCGGTCGCCACCGCCAATCTCGTGGTCACGGCGATCATCATCGCCGTGTTCTTCCAGACCTGATGCCGATGGCCGTGTCCCAGGAGGTCGCCCCATGAGCGTCCAAGACCAGATCAAGGGTTTCGGGATCACCTTCCGGACGATGCTCAGCCACCCCCTCACCCTCGGCTACCCCGAGGTCAAGACGCCGGTCTTCCCGCGGTTCCGGGGGCGTCACCAGCTCTGGCGCTTCGACGACGGGCTCGAGAAGTGCGTGGGCTGCTCGCTGTGCGTGGCCGCCTGCCCGGCGGACTGCATCCGCGTCGTGGCCGAGGAGAACACGCCCGAGCACCGCGTCTCGGCTGGCGAGCGATATGCGCGCATCTACGAGATCAACATGTCGCGCTGCATCTTCTGCGGCTATTGCGAGCTGGCATGCCCATTCGATGCGATCACGCTCGAGCACTCCTACGAGCTCTCGGAACGCGACCGCGATCTGATGGTCTACACGAAGGACATGCTGTTGACCCCCGCACCCAAACAACCGCCGCTGCGGACCGAAGGCCAGCGGATCTAGGGGGAATCGCTGCATGAGCCGCCACTCAGAGCCCGACACCCAAGGCGTAAGGTAAGCCGCCGTGGGTGAACGCATCTTCTTCGCGATTGCCGCCGTTGGCATCATCTCTTCGGCAGTCGCGGTGATCACCCTGCGCAACCCCTTCCGGGCGGCGGTGGCGCTGATCGTCTCCCTGCTGTCGGTCGCGCTGATCTTCCTGCTCCAGCGCGCCCCGTTCGTGGCGATGATCCAGATCATCGTCTACGCGGGTGCGATCGTGGTGCTGTTCCTGTTCGTGATCGCCTACCTGGGCGACAAGCCGCCGGCGATCGGTGTCGACCCCTTGGCCCGGTACCAGGTCCTTGCGTGGCTGGCGATCATCGGCCTGGGCATCGAGGGATTCCTCGCCCTCGGCAACAGCGAACTTCCCGGGATCCGGTCCAATCCCACCCAAGTGTCGGACATTGGCAGCCCGCAGGCCATCGGGCATGCGTTCCTCGATCACTTCATCGCGGCCTTCGAGGGCACCTCGCTGGTGCTCTTGGTCGCGGCGATCGGCGCCGTCCTGCTCGCGCGCCGGGCCGTGCTCGGGGAGCGCGGCCGATGACTCCGGGCCTCTCGGCGGCCGTTGCGCATCACCAGGCGACCGGCGTACCGCTGTCGTGGTACCTGGCGCTGTCGGGCGTGCTGTTTCTGATCGGGCTGTTGGGCGTGATGACACGGCGGAACCCGTTGCTGTTGCTGCTTGCGGTCGAGCTGATGCTCAACTCGGCCAACATCGCCCTGGTCGGGTTCTCCCGCTACTGGAACGTCAGCGACGGACAAATCTTTGCCCTGGTGGTCATGGTGGTCGCCGCCGCCGAAGTAGTGATCGGGCTCGGGTTGGTCGTGGCCGTGTATCGCCAGCGTCTGGCGCTCGACGTCGACGCGCTCTCGCGTCTGAAGGGATGACCGGAGTGAGCATGCCCGAACCGAGGCCCGCCCAATGCTGATCACAACGCTCGCATGGCTCGTGATCGGCCTGCCGCTCGCGGGCGCCCTGCTGCTGGCGTTGTGGCCGAGCGAGCCCGACCGCGCGCTCAGCCGTGTCGTCGGGGTGGGCACGGTCGCGACGGGATTCGTGCTGACCGTGATCGTCTTCATCGACCTGCTCAGCCGGACGCCCTCGCACCGCTTCGCGGAGCAGACGCTGTGGCAGTGGGCCAATGTCGACGGGCTGCGCATCAACCTGCAGATCTTGGTCGATCCGCTCTCGACCATGATGATGCTGATCATCACCGGGGTCGGCGCGCTGATCGTCTGGTACTCGACCGAGTACATGGCCGAGGACCGCGATTACCGGCGCTTCTTTGCCGAGATGAACTTCTTCGTTTTCTCGATGCTGCTGCTGGTGCTCGCCGCCAACTTCTTCTTTCTGATCGTCGGCTGGGCGTTCGTCGGTCTCGCCAGCTACCTGCTCATCGGCTACTACTACGACAAGCCGAGTGCGGTGGCCGCGGCCAAGAAGGCCTTCGTCATCAACGTGATCGGCGATGTCGGCCTGGTGCTGGGCGCGTTCCTGATCGCCAAGACCTTCGGCACGCTCGACTACGTCCAGGTCTTCCACGCGGCGCCGTCGCGCATCGGCGGCGGGTCGTTCACCGCCGAGATGATCTGCCTGCTGCTGTTCGTCGGCTGCGCCGCCAAGAGCGCGCAGATCCCGCTGCACAGCTGGCTGCCGGACGCGATGGAGGGCCCGACCCCGGTCTCGGCGCTCATCCACGCCGCCACCATGGTGACCGCCGGCGTCTATCTGATCGTGCGCTGCAACGTGCTCTTCCAGCTCGCGCACTATGTCTCGGACTACATCGCGGTGACCGGCGCGGTGACACTCCTGATCGCGGCGAGCATCGCAATGGTCCAGGAGGACATCAAGCGGGTGCTGGCCTGGTCGACCGTCAGCCAGATCGGCTACATGATGGTGGCCGCGGGCCTCGGGCTCTACAGCGCGGCGATGTTCCACCTGCTGATGCACGCGTTCTTCAAGGCCCTGCTGTTCCTGACCGCCGGTGTGGTGATCCACGCGCTCTCGGGCGAGCAGGGCCTGAACCGGATGGGCGGGCTGCACCGGCTGTTGAAGTTCGCCTCCTTCGCGATGCTGATCGGCTGTCTGTCGATTTCCGGCATCCCGCCGTTCTCGGGCTTCTTCTCCAAGGACGAGATCCTCTCATCGGCGATGGCGGCGGGTCCACTCGGCATCGTCTGCGGGATCGCGGGCCTGATCGGCGCCGGCATGACGGCGTTCTACATGTTCCGGCTCTACTTCCGCGCCTTCGGGGGCCCTGAGCGCGAGGGCGGCTATCACCCGCATCCGCACATGTGCGGTCTGGCGATGGCCATTCCCGTCGGGATCCTCGCGGTGCTCTCGACCGTCGGCGGGTTCATCCAGGTCCCCGGCGGTTGGCAGCTGGTGACCACCTGGCTGGCCCCCTCGCTGCCCGCACAGCCGAGCATCGATCCCGCGGGCTGGGTGCAGGCCGTCACGAGCATCGTCTCGGTGACGCTCGCGGCGATCGGCATCGGGGTCGCCTGGTGGCTGTTCGGCGCGGGCCCCGAGCGGCGCCTGACCTACGCCAACAAGCTGCGCGGGGTGCGCGGGCTGTTGCTGGCCCAGTGGGGCTTCGACGAGGTCTACGAGGACGTGCTGGTCCAACCGGGCCGCGACCTCGGCGACGCTGCGATCCGGACGGCCGAACCCGACCTGACCCAGGGGATCGTCGCCGTGGCCACGGGCGCCTCCATGGCCACCGCACGCGAGTTGCATCGCGTGCAGGGCGGGTTGGTACGCACGTATGCCTTCGCCGTGATCGTGGGCGCCGCGGTCCTCGGCCTGATCGTCGTAC
Source organism: uncultured Thermoleophilia bacterium (assembly GCA_963773325.1). Classification (GTDB taxonomy): domain Bacteria; phylum Actinomycetota; class Thermoleophilia; order Miltoncostaeales; family Miltoncostaeaceae; genus CAITWD01. Next base: position 1,408,448 of record CAVZAI010000002.1, read on the forward strand.
TGGCGAGGTGACCACGTGCCCTGGCTGACGATCCTGATCCTGATCCCCCTTTTCGGCGCACTGTCGATGTGCATCGTGCCGGTCGGCGGCGTGTTCCAGGCCCGCCTGCAGGCGGCGCTCGCCGGGGGCCTGACGCTGGTCATGTCGCTGATCATGCTCGGCAACTTCCACCGCGACTTCCCCGGACCCCAGTTCGTTGAGCACGCCGGCTGGGCGACTCAGGTCGGGCTCGACTGGACCGTCTGGGTCGACGGCATCTCGATCTGGCTGATCATCCTGACCACGGGCCTGTTCGCGGTCGCGATCGCCTACCTGTGCTTCCGCACCCCCGAGCGCCCGCGCGCGTTCCTGGCGCTGATCCTGCTGGCCGAGGTCGGGCTCATCGGGCTGTTCAGCGCCGGCAACCTGATCCTGTTCTACGTCTTCTGGGAGCTGATGCTCGTCCCGTTCTACTTCCTGATCGGGATGTGGGGCGGCGCCGGGCGGCAGCTGGCATCGATCAAGTTCGTCATCTACACGATGTTCGGCAGCCTGCTCATGCTGATCTCGATCGTGTCCACCGCGGTCATCGCCCAGGGCATCACGGGCGTCTACACGTTCGACATCGTCGCCCTGCGCAACGTGGCCTATACCCGGCCCGAGAGCATCTGGCTGCTGAGCGGCTTCCTGCTGGCCTTCCTGATCAAGCTGCCGCTCTGGCCGTTCCACGGTTGGCTGCCCAACGCCTATCGGGAATCGCCGATCGTGGTCGTCGGACTGCTGGCCGCGGTCGTCAGCAAGGCGGGCGTCTACGGTTTGCTGCGGATCGGTCTGCCGTTGTTCCCGCGCGGGATGGAGTACTTCCAGTACCCGATCATGCTGCTCGCCCTGGTGAGCATCGTCTACGGCTCGCTGGTGGCCTGGCGACAGCCGACGATGCGGATGCTGGTCGGTTATTCGAGCCTGGCCCACCTGGGGTTCATCGCGCTAGGGATCGCCGCCATCGACGCGCAGGCCGCCCAGGGTGCGGTGCTCCAGATGGTGAACCACGGTGTCGTCGTCGTTGCCGCCTTCGCGATCGTCGGGATCATCTCCGCGCGCACGGGCAAGGAGGATATCGACGATATCGGCGGCCTGGCATCGGGTGCGCCCTGGTTGGCGGGGCTGTTCCTGGTCGTGGCGATGGCCTCCCTGGCGATCCCCGGCTCCAACAGCTTCGCCGGCGAGTTCTTCATCCTGGCGGGCGTGTTCCGCCACGACTGGTGGGCGGCGAGCATCGCGATGATCGGCGTGATCTACGCGGCGGTCTACATGCTGCGCCTGTACCAGTCGAGCATGAACGGCCCGACCCGCGGCGCCGATCCGCGCCGGGTCGAGCTCAAGGTGCGCGATGTCGTCGTGCTGGTCCCGCTGATCGCCGTGATGCTGTTCATCGCCCTCTGGCCGCAGGTGCTCGTCGGCGCCTCGAGCGCCTCGGTCGACAGCGCGGTGGCACCCGCCCAGGTCGCCGTCGGACGTCCTGCCAATGAGATCCACGGGGTCGTACTGCCCAACCCGCTGCCGGTGACCCAACTGCCGTCCTCGACCACCTCCAGCGGGGGGTCCGCGCAATGAACACGTACGCCGCCACCCCGCCGCTGATCGTCGCGGCGACGGCCGTCATCGTGGTGCTCGCGGGCCTGTTGCCGTACCGCTGGGCCCGGCGCGAGGGCCCGACGGTGATCGCCATCGTCGGCCTGCTCGCCGCCGCGGTCATGTCGATCCTGCTGTGGGGCAACCGCATCGTCGCCCTGGGCGGGGGCTACCGGATCGACCGTCTTGGGGTCCTGTTCAACCTCATCTTCATCGGCTGCGCGATCGCGACACTCCTGTTGTCGGTGCAGGAATCGGCCGGTGTCGACCGGCGGGGTGAGTACGCGGCCCTGGTCGTCACGGCGACGGCGGGCATGGTCCTGGTCGCCGGCGCGGGCGATCTGATCACGATCTTCCTCGGGATCGAGATCCTGTCGGTCGCCCTCTACGTGCTCTGTGCCCTGGAGCTCTGGCGCGAGCGCTCGCTCGAGAGCGGGCTCAAGTACCTGATCGTCGGCGCGGTCGGCTCGTCGTTTCTGCTGTACGGCCTGGCGTTCCTGTTCGGCACGACCGGCTCGGTGAACCTGTCGGCGATCGGCCGCAGCCTCACCCAGGCCTCGTTCAACACCGAGCCGCTGCTCTGGGTCGCGATCACGCTCATCATCGTCGGCCTCGGGTTCAAGTCGTCCTCGGCGCCGTTCCACATGTGGACGCCCGACGTCTATGAGGGCGCCCCGACGCCGATCACCGCATTCATGGCGACCGCCACGAAGGCGGCCGCCTTCGTGGCGTTCCTGCGCATCTTCGCGGCACCATTGATTGACCTCGTCCACACGTGGCAGATCGCCATCGGCGTGGTCGCCGTCGTGAGCATCGTCGTCGGCAACTTCGCGGCGCTCGTGCAGACCAATATGAAGCGCCTGTTGGCATATTCGAGCATCGCGCAGGCGGGCTACCTGCTGATCGGCGTCGCGGCCGGCACGATCCAGGGCGCGCAGGCGGTCCTGTTCTACCTGCTGGCCTACGCGGTCATGACGATGGCGGCATTCGCCGTGGTGATCATCCGCGAGCGAGAGGTCGAGGACGGCGAGCAGCTCGTGGCGCTGTCGGGCTATGGGCGCGCCCGGCCCTTCCTGGGCGGGGTCATGACGCTGGCCATGCTCTCGCTGGCGGGCTTCCCGCCGCTGTCCGGGTTCATCGGCAAGTTCCTGCTGTTCGGGGCCGCCGCCGAGCAGCACCTGTGGTGGTTGGCGGTCGTCGGGGCGCTGGGCAGTGTCGTCAGCCTCGGGTATTACCTGCGCGTGGTCGGGGTGCTCTGGTTCGGCGCTGCCGGCGAGAAGGCGCCGCGCAAGACGCTGGAGGTCAGCTCGCCGGTGATCCTCACGACCGCGGCCTGCGGGGTCGCAATCCTGGGCTTCGCGGTCTTCGCCGGCCCCCTGCTGACGGTGTGCCAGCAGGCGGCGATGTCGCTGCTGGCGTCCTAGCATCCGCCCGGTCGGGCGACGCGCCGCGACCGGCGGTGTCTAGGTCGTCAGGCGCCGGTACAGCTGCGGCAGCTTGTGCGGCAGCGTGCGGATGTCGTCGATGATGACGAAGTTGGCGTCCGAGTACATGTGCGGCAGGTACTCGGCGGCCTCCTGGTCGACGGTGACGCAGAACAGGTGGATCTTCTCGCGGCGCGCCTCGCGAAGGGCGATCTGGGTGTCCTCCTGGGCGTACTTGTTGTCCTGATAGGTGTCCGAGTCGTACGGCTTGCCGTCGGTCAGCAGGATCATCAGCTTCACCGCGGCGTCGGCGGCCACCAGGCGCCGCGTGGCGTGGCGGATCGCCGGACCCATGCGCGTCTTCTGCCGCGCGTAGATGCCGCCGATGCGTCCCTTGACGCGGTCGTCGTACTTCTCGCCCAGCTCCTTGACGACGTAGAACTGGCAATCCTCACGTCCGGATCCGGAGAACCCGTAGATCGCGTAATCGTCGCGGATGGCCTCGAGGGCCTCGCACATCAACAGGAGGCCCTCCTTCTCGATGTCGATGATCCGCTTGCGGCCGTCGATCTTGCGGTCGGTGGAGCTGGACATGTCCACCAGGAACGCCGTCGCCACGTCGCGGTCCTTCTTGTCGCGCTTGATGTAGACGCGCCCGGACGGCGAGATCTTGGCGCGCTTCTCGACGACGTACTCGACCAGGCCGTCGGTGTCGAGATCGTCTCCTTCGGTCTGGTAGCGCATCTTGCGCAGGCGCTCGGGCCGCATCAGCTGGAAGTTGCGTCGGATCTGGCTGACGATGCCGCCGAACTCGTGGAAGGTCGCGGCAACGAACGACTCTTGGGTCCGGGTCGAGCGCGTCTCGCGCAGCGTGCACCAGGCCGGCCGGTAGTCCTCGATGCGGTAGTCCCACTCGTCGTACATGAACGTCTGCTCGCCGAGGTCTTCCTCGGCGTCGGACTCGACGTGCGCGACGGCGTCGGCCGACTGCTCCGGGGTCGTTCCGCTGCCGGTGCTCTCCTCGTCGGCCTTCTGGTCGGAGCTGGCCGTGCCCTCTTCATCGTCGGCGCCGCTGGATTCGGTCTTCTGGGCGACCTCGTCCGGCGAGCCCTCGCCGAGTTCGGGCTGCGCCGACGACAGCGCCTGGTCGGCATCCTCGGGAGCCTCGGCGTCGCCGGGCCGCTCCGGGTCACGTTCCTCGGTGTTGGCCTCGCGCTGTGCCGGCGCGTTCTGGGGCGGGCGCACAAGCTCTTCCATGACCGGGGTCATGAACTGCGGCAGCTCGAGCGGCTGGTACTCCCCGTCGCCCTGGTCGCCCATCTCGGGTTGTTGCGGCGGCTGGGCCTGGTCGGGCATCCCCGGCTGGTCGGGCAGGTCCGGGTTCGGAACCTCGGTCCGGGCCTGGGCCTCGTTGTCGGCGATCAGCGCGAAGATCGTGGCCACGCAGCGCGCGGTGTCGGCGACCGTCGCCGACACCGCGGTCAACGGTGCCAGTGCGTCGCAGGACGCATCGATGAGCGTCTGGGTGTGTGCCGCCACGTCGGAGAGATCCGGCTCGTGTCCCATGACCGTCTGCAGCAGCGCCTCGACCACCGCCTGGGGGTCCGAGAGCATGCTGAGCTCGGGCCGGTCGTCGCCGGAGGCCGCGTAGACGGCGTCCATGTCGCGCTTGATGCCGGGGTAGGCGGCGCGGATCCGGGCATCGACCCGGTAGCTCTCGGCCAGGTTGAACAGGTCCCTGGCGAGGGCGGGCCATGGGAACAGCTCGTAGAAGGCGGTGAGTGTGCTGTTCTCGGCTTCGCGGGTCGCCACGATCAGCTCCAGTACTTGACGCGGATGTCGTCGACGGTGTCGCTGATGTCATCGAGGCTGAACAGGTAGGTGCCAAACTCGATGCGCCCGGCCCCCTGGGCGGTCGCGACCTTGTAGGCGGCGAAGTTCTGGCGCTCTTCCTCGAAGACCCGCATGTCGGGTGGCAGGACGATGTGGTCGGCCGTGTAGATCTCCAGGGAGTTGGAGTCCTCGCTCGAGCGAATCGCGATGTCGCGCCCCGACAGGGCGGTCGCGTACAGCTTCAGGACGCGAGCGATGCTCTTGAGCGCGAGGCCCTCGCGCAGTTCCTCCAGCACCTCGAGGCTGTACTTCGAACCGAGGCGAAAGTACCCGCGCCCGACTTCCTTGTTGCGCTCGAGCACGTCCAGGCCCCGGCTGACCCACTCCGTGGCCCCGTCGTGCGAGACGCGCTCGCCGTTGAGCAGGTCCAACAGGGTGTCGGCGGCTTCCAGGGCTGCCTCGGGATCCTCGCCGGCGACCTTCTGGACCTGTTCGAGGTACACCGCCCGGTGCTTGGGGCGCAGCCGGGCCAGCAGCGGCGGCAGCGCGGTGGCGAGCTCGACGGCGTGCTTCTTGCGCTTCTCGTCGCGCCGGTCCTGGGCGGCGAGCTGGGTCCGCAGTTCCTGGGCGCGCTTGACCTTCGGTTCCATCTCCTGGATCTCACGCTCCAGGCGGGCAAGCTCGGAGGCCAGCTGTACGGACTCGGCATCTTCGGCGGTGCCGGTCGTCGCGTGTTCGATGATCTCGACGTAGTTGTCGGCCAGTTCCCTGTCCGGGGCCTCGTAGAGGTCCGGCAGCTGCTTGGCGACCTCGACGCCGCTCTTCCAGCCGAGCTTGGCGACGGCGGTGACCTGGCTCAGGTAGCGGGCGACCAGGTCCGGGTCGGACTGGGCGAGCAGGCGCGGCAGCTGGCGGGCGACCTCGACACCAAGCTGGTACTTGAGGTCGGAGATCCCCTCGACCATCCGCAGGTACTCATCGCGCTGCTCTTCCGGGACGGCCGCGAGCATCTCGCGGGCGACGTACATCCCGACATTGCCGACACTCGGTCCGAAGGTCATCCTGGCGTCTCCTCGGGGTGCGTCGGGCGTCTAGAACTGCGTCGCGATGATCTCGACGATCGAGCGCTGCATCTCGACGTCGTCGGTAATCGGCTTGCAGATCGTGCTCTCGCAGGCGGCGAGCGGCTCGACCCCGGCGGCGATCAGCTGGCCGGCGTACACCAACAGCCGCGTCGAGACGCCCTCCTCAAGCCCATGGGTGCGCAGATTGCGGACCTTTTCCGCGATCTTGACCAACTTGGCCGCGATCTCGGGGTCGACCCCGGACTCCTCCTGCAGGATCGTCTCCTCGAGGTCCGGCTTGGGATAGTCGAACTCGATCGCCACGAAGCGCTGCTTGGTGGAGTGCTTGAGGTCCTTGAGCACCGACTGGTACCCCGGGTTGTACGAGATGACCAGCATGAAGTCGTCGGGTGCCTTGAGGATCTCGCCCTTCTTCTCGATCGACAGCACGCGCCGGTCGTCGGTCAGGGGGTGGATCACGACCGTCGTGTCCTTGCGGGCCTCGACCACCTCGTCCAGGTAGGCGATGCCACCCGACTTGACGGCCGTCGTCAGCGGCCCGTCCTGCCAGACGGTCGCGTCGTTCTGGAGGGTGTACTTGCCCACAAGGTCCGACGCGGTCAGGTCCTCGTGGCAGGCAACGGTGATCAGCGTCCGGCCGAGCCGCCAGCTCATGTGTTCGACGAAGCGGGTCTTGCCGCAGCCAGTGGGTCCCTTGAGCATCACGGGCAGACGGGTGTTGTACGCCGCCTCGAAGAGCTCGACCTCGTCCCCGAGGGGAAGGTAGTACGGCTCCTTCGTCAGTCGGAACTCCTCGACGCGCTGGCTCTTGACCCCCATAGACCCGACTCCTTAACCGTTCATGGCCGATTGGACAGGAAAGTGTAGCGACGATCGCGACGTCCAGGCCCCGCTACTGCTCGTCCGGCTCCGCGCCCCAAGTCGCGGGCAGCTCGACATCGAACGACCCATCCGCGTCGGCGTGCTCGGCGTACCACGCCCTGAAGTTCGGGATGGTGAACCCGATCACCTGATGTGTACTGGGGTCGACGCGCACGAGCAGATTGCGCTCGGCGTCGTGGACCGTGATGCCCGGAATCGGCGGGCCGTAGGAGCAGTGGTAGGTGTCGCTGGCCTGGTCGTAGCGGGTCAGCGATTCGGACGCGACGCGCAGTGCGTTCTCGTTGACGAACGACGGGTCATTCTCGGGTCCCTGCGGCGTTGTGGACATCGGATCTCCTTGCGGGAGGCGGGCTAGGTCTTGCTGGCGATGGTCGGTAGACTTTCGGAACGTGCCTCTACCGAGGAAAGGCCTGACGGCATGAGAGCGGTTGACGAGACTCTGGCGAGCCTGAAACGGTCGGGGGTGAATGCGATCTTCGGGCTGCCGGGGGGCCCCCTGATCCCCTTGTTCGATGCGTTGCACGACGACCCGGACATCCGGCTCTATCTCGTACGCCACGAGCAGGGCGCGGGCCACATGGCAGAAGGTTACGCCAAGGTCACCGGACGGGCCGGGGTATGTACCGCGACGTCTGGCCCCGGCGCGACCAACCTGGTCACGCCGATCGCCGACGCGTATATGGACTCGGTGCCGATGGTGGCGATCACCGGGCAGGTCGGATCGACCCGCGTCGGGACGGACGCGTTCCAGGAGGCCGACATCGTCGGCATCACCCTGCCGATCGTCAAGCACTCCTACCTGATCAAGGACCCGGTCGACCTCCCGCAGGCCCTGGCCGAGGCCGTCTACATCGCTGAGAGCGGCCGCCCCGGCCCGGTGTTGGTCGATGTCTGCGTGGATGTCTGGGGCAAGGACGTCGAGCCGTACAGCGGCCCGAACCCGCCGGTCATCCCCGGGTACGTGCCGCCGACCTCCGGCGGCCACCCGCGGCAGATCGCCGCGGCCGCGGAGGCGATCGCGACGGCCAAGCAGCCGGTGGTCTACGCCGGTGGCGGGATCATCGCCGGCAACGCCGCCGATGCCCTGCGGCACTTGGCCGAGGTCGCCGAGATCCCCGTCAACACGACGCTCATGGGGCTCGGCGGATTTCCGGGCTCGCACCCGCTGTGGGTCGGCATGCCGGGCATGCACGGGCTGGCGGCCTCGACATACGCCTTCCAGGAGGCCGACCTGATCCTCGCGGTCGGCGTGCGGTTCGACGAGCGCGTGCTGTCGACCATGATGAGCGAGTGGGCGCCGCACGCGAAGATCATCCACATCGACGTCGACCCGGCCGAGATCTCCAAGAACCGGGCGGCCCACATCGGGATCGCGGCGGAGTCCGCGGCGGCGCTGGACAACCTCGCCGCGGCATACGAGCGCCTGCCGGTCAAACACGACGCGGCCTCGCGCCGGGCATGGATGGCCAAGATCAATGCCTGGAAGGCCGAGCACCCGTACCACATCGACACGAATCGGGAGTTCATCCAGCCACAGCACGTGATCCAGGCGGTCTACCGGCTCACCGGCGGGAACGCGATCGTCTGCACCGACGTCGGGCAGCACCAGATGTGGGCTGCGCAGCACTACATCTTCGACGCACCGCGCAAGTGGATCACCTCGGGTGGGCTGGGCACAATGGGCTTTGGGCTGCCGTCGGCGATCGGGGCGCAGGTCGCGCTCCCCGACCAGCTGGTCATCGACATCGCCGGTGACGGGTCGTTCGAGATGACCCTCCAGGAGCTGTCGACGGCCCAGATGTACGGCCTACCGGTCAAGGTGATCATCCTCAACAACGGCTACCTGGGCATGGTGCGCCAGTGGCAGGAGCTCTTCTATGACTCCCGCTACTCGGGCACCAGCTTCGAGCCGTTCCAGCCCGACTTCGTGAAGGTCGCCGGCGCGTACGGCATGCCGGGACGCTCGGTCGATCGCCTCGAGGATCTCGAGGAAGCGCTGCTGGCGACGCTGAACTTCGACGGCCCGGCATTGATCAACGTCAACGTCGACCCGATCGCCAAGGTGTTCCCGATGGTGCCCCAGGGCCAGGGGCCGGGCGCCGTGATCGTCAAAGGGTAGCGCGCTGACGTCCGGCCGGCGTCGAGCACGGCCGGACGTCCCATCACCACCATCACCGGCCGGGCGGCCGCACAGCGCGGCGGCTCGGGCACGGTCGGCGCCGACCGAACCCCGGCGAGCTAGTAGATCTCGGCGATCCGCACGCCGCTGGTCAGCGACTCGACGTCGAAGTCCATCTCTTCTTCGAGGTTCACCGGTACCCGTGCCGGGAGCACGATCTCGAACTCACCGTCCGGGGTCTGGTGGTTCTTGTAGTACTCGCTGAAGTTCGCGATCTGGAACCCCAGGACCTCATGTGTGTCCGGGTCGAAGAAGACGGTCGTGCCCTCGGAGTTGGTGACCGCGGTCGCGTTGGGGTGGCTCTTGTAGATGTGGCGATACGTGTCGTTGCTTTGGTCGTACTGCGGTTCCGGACTCAGTGCAGTCCCTTTCCTCGGCGGTGGTTCCTTTGTGGTAATGATGCTAACAGCGGCCGGGAGATCGGGACAGCGGTACGGTGGGCGGGGCCCGGGATCGGATGAAATCCCGCTTTAGCGGGGGATTCTGGCCGTGGGACGAACTTGATTCGGCATCCGGCGCGCTGTACGTTCCTGCGGGGCTCTGGGGTCCGCGATGGGCTAATTGGTCTGTGCGCGCCGGCAGTGCAGGTTTTCGTTTGCGAAACGCACCGCAACCCCGCCTGATCGTCGCTGACCAAAGGAGATTCGATGAGCGTGCGCGAGGCCACGCCCGACGTCGCGGAAGCCCGACGAATGCTGAACAAGGGCATCGTCATCGCCGGTGTCGGTGAGACGGAGCAGGGCATCCTCAAGGACCGCGGGTCGTTCGACCTCTTGTCCGAAGCAACCAAGCTCACCCTGGACGACGCGGGCATTACGCTCGACGACGTCGACGGGATGGTGACCGCATTCAGCTTTGTGGAGCACACGCTGATGCACGCCACGACGTTCTGTGACTACCTCGGATTCCACCCGGGCTACTTCGCCTCGGTCGCAGTGGGTGGCGCCACCGCGCCGCTCATGGCCGTCCAGGCGGCGCTGGCGATCGACGCCGGTCTGGCCGAGGTCGTCCTCTGCGTGCGCGGTGACAACACCCGCTCAGGGATCTCCAGCTCGGGCATGATCGCCCAGGCCCGCGAGATGACGCAGGGCGAGTTCGAGTGGCCCTACGGGGTGACCACGATTGGTGGGTACGGCCTGCTGGCCCAGCGCTACATGCACGAGTACAACGTGCCGCAGGAGGCGCTCGCCGCGGTCGTGGCGACCCAGTCCGAGCACGGCGCGCTCAAATGGAACGCCATGCTGCGCGACCCGGTGACCATCGAGGACGTGCTGGCCTCCCGGCTGATCGCGACCCCGTTTCACGTGCTGGACTGCTCACTGGTCAACGACGGCGCCGCGGCCTTCCTGGTCACGACCGCCGACCGCGCCAAGAGCATGAAGACCAAGCCCGTCTACATCACCGGCATCGGTGAGGGCTACTCGCACCAGTACATCTCCCAGGCGCAGTCAGTCGATTCGGTGCGTGAGGGCCTCGGCCGCGCGGGTCGTCGCGCGATGGAGGTCGCCGGCATCAAGCCGACGGATCTCGACGTCGCCGAGATCTACGACAGCTTCTCGTTCACCCCGCTGATCGCCCTCGAGGGCTTTGGCATCTGCGGAAAGGGCGAAGCTGGCGACTGGGTGCTCGAGGGCAACGCCAAGCTTGGTGGCAAGCTCCCGATGAACACCGCCGGTGGCCTGATCCGTCAGGCGCATCTCGGTGCGATGCACCACATCGTCGAGGCCGCGCTGCAGTTGCGCGGCGAGGCCGACGACACCGGCCGGGGCGGTGGCAACCACCAGGTCCCGGACGCCAAGCTGGCGATCACGAACGGCTCCGGGGGAATCCTGGCCGCGACGAGCGCCATCGTGCTGTCCAGCGAACCGCCATCGGCCTGAGCAAGGAGAACGATCGCAATGGCTGAACGAAACGAGGCCCGCACCAACTGGCAGGCCGCCCAGATCAAGGAAGGCGCGCGACCCGAGGGCCGCCCCTTCTGGGAGGGCACCAAGGGGGGCACGTTCCTCCTTCCGACGGGGCCCGACGGCACGCCGTTCTGGTACCCCCGCGCGTACGCCAAGGGTTCCCTGGGCGAGGTGAGCTGGACCGAATCGAAGGGTGAGGGCACCGTCTACACCTACTCGATTCACTACATCGGTCCGGCCGGGTTCTCCAAGAAGGGCGACCCGCCGCACATCATCGCGCTGGTCGATCTCGACGAAGGCGTGCGCGTCATGACGAACCTGGTCAAGGACGAGGAGAACTTCCCCGACATCGATCCGGATCAGGTGCGGATTGGCCAGCGTGTCCGGGTGGTGTTTGATGAGTTGTCGGAGGACTACACGCTTCCGCGCTTCACGCCCATCGACTAGTCGAGGGTATGCCCGAGCCCTCCCTCCGCGCCGTTGGGGGGAGGGTGTGTGTCTCTGCAGATTCTCGAGTGAGGACGCGAGGATATGGCCGACTGGAGTGACTGGTACACCAAGGAAGATCCCACCACCTGGGTCCTGGCGGAGATCTTGCGCGGGCGGGCCGAGCGCGCCCCCGATCAGCAGTTTCTAAAGTTCGCCGACGACCCGTGGGTCAGCTACGGCACCGTCAACTCCCAGGCCAACCGGGTCGCAAACGCGCTTGTTGCCCGCGGGGTCGAGCGGGGCGAGTCGGTCTCGGTGATGCTGCCCAACTGCGCGGAGTTCTTGCCGGTGTGGTTCGGGATCTTGAAAGCCGGCGCGGTGATGAGCTCGATCAACACCGCCTACAAGGGCGACTTTTTGTCCTGGACGATCAACCTGGTCGAGGCCAAGAAGCTGATCATCGCCGATGTCTACCTGGACCGGCTGGATCTGATCAAGGCCGAGCTGCCCAAACTCGAGCACGTGATCGTGCTTGCCACCGGCGCCCAGGAGGGCCCGGACCCGGCACTGACCTGGGAGCCGCTTGCCGAGTTGCTGGCCGGCTCCGACGCCGAGCCCGAGATCAGCTACTCCTGGACCGACGATGCCCGGATCATGTTTACCTCCGGCACCACCGGGCGCTCCAAGGGCGTGATCAAGCAAAACGCGGCCGACTACTTCTCGGCGCGTGGCCTGCTGGAGGTCATCCGCAGCTTGAACGGCACCGCCGTGGAAGACCTGCACAAAGAGACCTTCTTTAGCTGCCTGCCGCTGTTTCACTCCAACGCCCAGGTCCTGTCGGCCTATCCGGCCCTGGTGGCCGGCGGGCGGATCGCGTTTGTCGAGCGCTTTTCAAGCTCGCAGTTCTGGCGCCAGGTGGGTGACGCCCAGGCCACGATCTTCAACTCGATCGGGGCGGTCAGCTATTTCATCTACAACATCCCGGCCTCGGAACTCGACCGGGCCCACAGCGTGCACACCGTGTTTGCCGCACCGGCGCCCAAGGACATCTACCACGAGTTCGAGGAGCGCTTCGGGGTCCGGTTCATCGAGGGCTACGGGCTGACCGAGACCGGCATGGCCACCTACATGGACCCCACCCGCGACCCGATCCCCGGCTCGTGCGGCAAGGCCAACCCGGGCTATGAGGTCACCATCGTCGAGCCGGGCACCGACCGACCCCTGGCGCCCAACACCCCCGGGGAGATCGTGGTCGACATGAAGATCCCCAACATCGTCATGCGCGCCTACTACGGCATGCCCGAGAAGACCGCCGAGGATTTCCGGAACTTGAAACTGCACACCGGCGACCTGGGGCGCATGGACGACGAGGGCTACGTCTATTTCATGGACCGCGTCAAGGACTACATCCGCCGGCGCGGGGAGAACGTGTCCTCGATGGAGGTCGAGCGCCAGGTCGCCGATCACCCCCAGATCAAAGAGGCGGCGGTGATCGGGGTCAAAGCCGGCGAGGGCGCCTCCTCCGAGGACGAGATCATGGTGGTGTGCATCCCCGAGGGCGCCGCACCCGACCCGGCCGAGTTCACCCACTGGATGGCCGAGCGGATGCCCTATTTCATGGTGCCCCGCTACATCCGTTTCGTCCAGGCTCTCCCCAAGACCCCGACCGAGCGCGTCCAGAAGGTCAAGCTGCGCGATGAGGGCATCACCGCCGATACCTTCGACCGCGAGGCCGCGGGCATCGTGGTCAAGCGCTAGGGGGAGCGGCAGTGGCCGAGATCTCGCGCTACGGCGCTTATCTTCCGAAGTACCGCGCACCGCTCGGGGAGATCCAGAAGTTCTTTGGCCGCCCCGGGCGGCCGCGCTCAAAGGCCCTCTCCACACCGGCGCTCGACGAGGACTCCCTGACGATGGCCTACGAGGCCGCCGATCAGGCGCTCGGCGATGCCCGCCCGCCCGGCGCGCTGATCGCCGTCACGCTGTCGCCGCCGTTCGGGTTGCGCAAGGTGTCGTCGACGCTGGCCGAGGCCCTCGGGCTCTCGTCGCAGACCGCGACGTTCGACGTCGGCGGCCATCCCGGCAGCCTGAGTGACGCGCTCGCGCTGGCCGAGGCGCTGGTGACGACGGCGGGATCGGTGCTTGTGGTCGCCTCCGACTACGTCGTCAGTTTCGAGGAGAAGGTGTGCGATACGCTCGCGGGCGGCGCTGCCGCGGCGTTCCTCGTTACCGAGTCCGGTGGGTTCGCGCGTCTTGGTGCGACGGCCAAGTCGTCCGTAGACGTCTACGACGTCTGGTTCCTGGCCCGCGAGCGCGAGCCACGATACCGCCTGGAAGTGCTCTTCGAAACGACCACCACGGTCATGGGCGCCGCCGCGCGCGAGCTGGAGCAGGCCTCGGGGTTTGCGACGGCCGACTACCGCCACGTCGCCGCCAGCCAGCCGCACCCGCAGGTGCTGCGCAGCCTGGGCAAGGCCGGGGTCGGCAACGATCAGCTCGCCCGGACCAGCTTCGTCGCCGACATCGGCAACCTCGGCGTGGCGTCCCTGGGCATCGCGCTGGCGCTCGCCTTCGACGCCGCGGCCACCGGCGACATGGTGCTCGCGCTCAGCTACGGCGCGGGTGAGTCGGTCGCGCGCGGGATCGAGATCATCGCCACGCCCCCGGCGGTCGGCATCGCCGACAAGCTCCCCGGTGAGGCGATCGATCTCGGGACGTACTACCGTTGGACTCGCGGCCGACAAGCAGAACCGCACTAGGAGAATTCTCATGCGCGTTGGTGTTTTGGGAATCGGCAAGACCCCGCACAAGATCCAGCACTCCAAGAGCCTGCGCGACCTCATCGTCGAGGCGGGCCGCGGTGCGATCGCCGACGCGGGCGTTTCACCGGCGGACATCCAGATGCTCTACGTGGGCAACGTCGGGTCCGTCGGCTTCAACTACGAGAACTCGACTGGGCTGATGGCGGCCCACCACCTCGGTGTCGTGCCGGCCGGCGCGGTCCGCGTCGAGGCTGCGTGCGGCACCGGCGCCTGGGCATTGCACCTCGGCGTCGTGGCCATCGCCTCGGGCCTCTACGACACCGTGATGGCCGTCGGTGCCGAGAAGATGAACGACTTGGCCACGGTCGAGGCCACCTCGATCATCGCCCAGGCGGCCGACTCCAAGGAGGAGTACTTCTCGGGCCTGACGTTCCCCTCGGGCGTCGCCTTGACCGCACGCAAGTACATGCAGATCTACGGTCTCACCGAGGAGGACCTGGCGCACACCTCGGTCAAGAACCACCACTACGGTGCCCGCAATCCCTTCGCCCACCTGCGCTTCGAGTGCACGGTGGAAGAGGTCATGAAATCGGCCAAGGTGGCCGACCCGCTCAAGCTGTTCGAAGTCTGCCCGATGACCGACGCGGGCTCGGCGCTCGTGCTCTGCCGCGAGGAGATCCTCCGCGACCAGCCCGACAAGCCGCAGGTCTACATCACCGCCAGTCAGATGGCGACCGGGACCTGGTACGCGTCGACCGACACGCTCGAGGACGCGTACCGCCTCTTCAACGAGCCGGCCACGCGCGCCTACGCGATGGCCGGGGTCACCGCCGACGACATCGACGTCGCCGAGATCTACAACTCGTTCGCCATACAGGAGCCGCTCGGCATCGAGGGGCTCGGCTTCGCCGAACCGGGCGAGGGGTGGAAGGGCGCGGCCGATGGCTCGACCTGGATCGACGGCAAGGTCGCGGTCAACCTGTCCGGCGGCTTGTTGTGCAAGGGACATCCGCTCGGCGCGACCGGTGCGACCCAGGCGGTCGACATCATCGAGCAGCTGCGCGGTACGGCCCCGGAGGGCATCCAGGCGCAGGACCCCGAGATCGGGATCACCGCGTGCCGCGGCGGCCCGGGCGCGGTCGGCGCCATCCACATTTATCAGCGCCTCGAAGGAGAGTAAGGGTGACCGTCTCCGCAATCGAGTTCTCGCGACTCGGTCCCCCGAAGCTGCGCCTCTATGGCATGCGCTGCAGCTCCTGTGGCGGCATCAGTCCGTGGTGGGAGAAGTTCCACTGCTACAAGTGCGGCAACGACAAGCTCACCGAGGTGTTCCTCGATGGCCGCGGCACCCTGACCAACTACACGGTGGTCTACTACCCGCCGCGCGACTTCCTCGGTCAGGAGCCGTACGTCGTCGGCCACATCACCATGGATGAGGACGTGCTCATGCCGGCGCCGGTCGTCGACACCGCCCTCGAGGACGTCCAGGTGGGGACCCGCGTCAAGGCGACCTTGCGGCGGATGAAGCTGGGGCACGAGGGCGACATCTACTACAGCCAGAAGTTCGTGCTCGACCCCGAGGCGGTGGGCTAAGGTCGACTAGCCGGCGCGGCGGTCCGCGCCGGCGGCCGGAAGCATGCGTTCGGCGAGCGCCTCGATGATCGGGGCGCCCGCAGAACGGATCACGACCTGCGCGTAGCGGTCGTACTGGGTTGGGGTGCGGCCGATCAGCGCCAGCGGGACACCGCGGGTGAGCGGCACCGACGGCAACAGCGACAGCGGGATCGTCCGCAGCGCGGAGTCGACCGAGACGAACGCATCGGAGTTCGCCGCAAGCTCCCATGCCCGCTTGACCGCGTCCTCGTCGAGCGGCTCGCCCCACAGCGTCCCCGACGGGCGCAGCGGATATCCGCAGTCGGGGCTCGTGCAGCGCGGAACGCCGTCGTCGGCCTGCTCCAGGAACGCGCCGACCTCCGGCAGCCCGTAGCGCTCGTTGCAGCGCGCGCACTTGGCGGTCAGGACATTGCCGTGCATCTCGATGACGTCCGTGGCGCCCGCCTTCGCCGCGAGATGGTCGGCCGACTGGGCGATGATCGTCGAGATCAACCCGGCCGCCTGCATGCGCGCGAGCGCGATGTGCGCCGCCGTGGGTTCGCGTTGCGCGACCTCGGTGGCCGCTGCGTAGTAGAAGGACCAGAAGCGGTCCGGATCGACCAGCAACGTCTCGAGGCTCGCGTTGTCGGCCCAGTCGCTCTGCCCGGCGTTGAGCTCGAGGTCCCCCGCCTGGCCGAACCCGAGCCCCACCAGGACGACCGGTCGGTCGCGCGCCATCGATCAGCTGCTGGAGTCGCTCGATGTCGGGGGCGAAGTCCATCCGGTGAGCCTAGCGGGGATTGTTGGCGGCGATCCCCGACCACCCCACGGTCGGCGCGCCGCCCGCGCCGACCGTGGGGCCCTCCGATGGTCACCGCCGCTCGAGGACCCAACAGCCCCACCCCGCTGCCTCCGAGGCCGCGATCACGTCGAACCCGAGACCCCGGTAGTCGCCGAGCAGCGGTGCCGCCTCGCCGGTGCGCGCCCCGGAGACCAATATCCGCCGGGTGATCGCCGGGACGGCATGGGCGATCTCCCGGTGGACGCTCGGCGGGACGTTGGCGAGCAGCACCTGCGCCGTCGCGTCGGGCAGGACGCGCGCGATTGGTGCATGCCGCAGCGTGATCGCGTGCGCCGGACGCGCGTGGGCGAGCGATGCCCGCGCATGGGCGATCGCCCGGGGATCGAGATCGACCGCCAAGACCCGGCCATGCCGGGTCGCCCAGGCCTGGCTCAGCAACCCGGATCCGCACCCGAGATCGATCGCCGCCCCGGCGCCGAGGCCGTCGAGGGCATCCAGGCACAGGAGCGTGGTCGGGTGCGGCCACGCGCCGAACCCCTCGCCCGGGACCTGCACCAGCCCGTCGAACCCCGCGGGCGGCGCGACGTGGTGCGGGCTGCGGATGAACCACCGGCCCGTGGTGCGCGAGGGCGGGTCGGGCCAGGCGGGCGGGGTCCTCAGCGGTGTCACCCGCAGCGGGCACCGCCCGCGGGCATCGCCCGCCAGCTCGGGCGCTGCCCGGGGCGCGCACACGACCCCGGCCGGCGTCACGCGGACCGGCTGCAGCAGGGCGACGACGGCGAAGTGCGCCGCGATCTCGTCTGGGCTGCCGTGCACCATGAGTCCGGCGGGCAGTAGATCGTTAGAGTCCATGCGATGGAAGAGTGGCTGGCACGGCGTGTTGCGGAGGCGTCCCGGCAGCAACCTGCGGTCGCGGCGCTCTCGCTCGACGAGCGGCTGGATCGCGCACACCGTAGCCGAGTGCGGCTCGCCGAGGCGGGTCCCCGCATCGTCGAGGCGGCGGTCCGCGAGGCGCGGATGCCCCGCAAGTTCGTCGAGCGCGAGCTGGAATCCGCGCTGCTGCTCATGGATGCGCTGCCGGAGTTCGCCGAGGCGCTGCGTCCGCGCCGGCTGCCCGCGACTTCAGGGACGACCGTGCTGGAATGGCGGCCTTACGGGGTCGTCCTGGGCCTGCATTCGGCGAACTCGCCGATCTGGGTCCCGACCGTGGTGAGCATGTCGGCGCTGGTGGCCGGCAACGCCGCGGTCTGCCGACCCTCGAATCGCGTCGCCCGCACCAGCACGCAGGTACTGACCGCGCTCGGTGCCGCGTGGCCCGCGGGTGCCCTGGCGATCGCCGCCTGCGACCGCGCCGCGGTGCGGTCGCTGCTGGTGGCGGCGGGGATCGACGCGATCGTCGCCCACGCCTCGACCGGTACGTGCAAGGCGCACCTGGCAACGCTCGCCGCCGGCTATGCCGACGGCGCCGTGCTGCGGCCCTACATCCCCGAGGCCTCCGGTAACGATGCACTGCTGGTGCTGCCCGGTGCCGACATTCGCGCGGCGGCAGCGGCGATCGCACTCGGCGCGTTCGCGAACGCCGGACAGCTGTGCTTCTCGGCCAAGCGCATCCTTGTGCACCGGACACTGTGGCGCGAGCTCGAACCCGCCCTCGTCGACGCCGTGGCGGCCCTGGTGATCGGGGACCCGTCTGACCCCGCCACCGACCTGGCCGGCCGGATCGACGGGGACCAGGCGGTCGCCGAGGCCGCGTTCACAGCGGCGCTCGCGGCCGGTGGTCGGCTGGTCGTGGGAGGCATCCCGGCACCTGGTGAGACGGTGCCGCGCCTGGTGCTGCTGCCGCGCTCGGCACTCGGGCAGCTGGACCTCTGGCGCCGCGAGATCTTCGCGCCGATCCGGGGGATCGCGCTCGTCGAGGATGCCGCCGACGCCGTCGCCCTCGCCAACGACACACCGTTCGGGATCGGCGTGTCGGTCTTCGGGGGGCAGGGCGAGGATCACCGGCGCATCGGCGACGCGGTGCGCGTCGCACGGCTGCTGATCAACGAGAGCCCGCTCTACCAGGACCCGCACCTGGTCGTGGGTGGCGTGGGCGACAGCGGCTATGGCGGCGCGCGACCGAAGCTCGAGCAACTGGTCTACGCGCGGCGGGTGCACACCGCCTAGCCGCCGCCGCCGTGTTCGTCCTCGGTCTGGTCGTCATGGCAGACCTCGACGCTGCGAATGCGCCACGACGGCCGGTAGACGCGCAGCAGCTGGATCTCCTGCTGGGCCAGCCGGCGTGCGCCGGCGGCGTTGGCGGCCCACAGCTCGAGCTCGTGGACATCGATCCGCTCGAAGTGATCCTCGAACGCCTCCCATTGGGCGAACGTGACCCGGTATCGCTTCGTGCCGGGCGCGCGCGGGGTCAGCGGGCGCAACAGCCCCAGCGACCACACGGAGCTCTCGCCGCTCAGCCGCGTTTGTTCGCGGCGTTCGGTGAGCGCCTGCTCGGCGGCGCGGCGCGCATGATCGAGATCGGGGGCCTCGAGCACGAGCCGACCCACGATCCGCGCCCGGGAGGACCCGAGGGCGCGACGCAAGAATGTGACCTCCCAAGCTGGTGCGGACGCCGTGGCCATCGGTTCGTCCCTACCGGTCCGTCGGTGTCGGTGCGATCACGGCGGCGATGTGACTACGCGTTGTCGGACTTCGCGATCGTGACGCCCCGTACGTGCTGATCGGCGGCCGGCCGGTCGCCGCGGCCGGTGGGTGTGCCCTCGATCGCGTCCACCACGTCCATCCCCGCGATCACCTCGCCGAACCCCGTGTGCGCCCCGTCGAGGTGCGGCGTCGCGGGCGCCGTGACGATGAAGAACTGGCTGCCGTTGGTGTTGGGACCGGCATTGGCCATGGCCAGCACGCCGCGCACCAGCTTGCGCGCGTTGAACTCGTCCTGGAACTGGTAGCCCGGACCGCCGCGGCCGTCGCCGCGCGGGCAGCCGCCCTGGATCATGAACCCGCCGATCACGCGGTGGAAGATCGTGCCGTCGTAGAACCCGGACTCGGCGAGCCCGACGAAGTTGCCCACCGTCTGCGGAGCGAGATCCGGCCAGAGCTCGATCTCGATCGTTCCGGCATCGGTGTCGATCGAGGCGACGTACTTCGCGGACGGGTCCGCTGGCGGCGGCAGGCTAGGCAAGAGATCGTCTCCTGGGAGGTGGCGGCGGAGTGTGGAGCACAGACTAGTACCTCAGGTTCGCGTTGCGGGCAAAAACCGCACCGCTGCGGGACAACCCGACGCCGGCGACACCGCCGGGTCAGGCCGTGCCGGTACCGAGTCGGTTGCGAAAGTCGGCCGACAGGCGTTCGGCCAGGGCGATCACCGCAAGGTGCGTGTTGGCCGATGGCACGCGCGGGATCACCGAGGCGTCGAAGCAGGACACCCCGTCGAGTCCGAGGACGCGTCCGGCGGCGTCGGTGACCGCGGCCGGGTCGGTGGGGCGACCCATGCGCAACGAGCCGACGACGTGGTGGAAGGTCTCGACGGTCCGCAGCGCATGATCCGGATCGTCCTGATTCGGCCAGGGGGTCATCACGTCGGCCAGCGGACGGGTGCGGGCGACGCGCATGAGCTCCGCGCCGCCGACCACCGAGAGGGCCCGGTCGCCGGCGTCCTCCAGCCAACCCATCCTGAGCACCGGCTGCAGGCGCGGGTCGCGGCCCTGCAGGCGGACCGATCCGGTGCGGCCGCGCGCGTCGGCGACCTGCAGGTTGAACTCGGTGAACCGATGCCCAGCGGTGTCCTGGCCCACGTAGGGCATGACCTGGAACAGCCGCGGGTCGCCGTCGACGTCGCCGTAGGCGGTCAGCAGCACCTGGATCCAGGGGTGCGGCCAGGTCGGGATGGGTGTGTCGACCCAGAACCGGTAGGAGACCTTGGGGTGGTCCTGCATGCCGGCGCCCACGCCGTCGAGTTCGTGGACGCTCGGAATGCCGTGCGGGGCGAGCGCCGCCGCAGGTCCGACGCCGGAGCGCAACAGCAGCGCCGGGCTCGCGTAGGTGCCCAGGCAGACGATCACCTGGTCGGCGTCGATGGCGACGTGGGTTCCGTCGACGGCCACCGCCTCAACTGCCACCGCGGTCTGCTGCGCGAACCGGATCCGGTCGCAGGTCAGGCCGGTGACGAGCGTCAGGTTCGGGCGGGTCAGCGCCGGATCGAGGTAGTGGTCGGCAGGGGTCTGGCGCAGACCGTCGAGCATGTTGAATGGCGTCGGCCCGACGCCGGCGGCGTCGGGCGCGTTGTGGTCGTCGACCCACGGGTGACCCGCGGCGAGGGCGGCGTCGGCGAACCGCTCGAAGAGCGGGTACCAGTCCTCGCGCGGGTAGCGGTTGATCGGTATCGGCCCCGCTGTGCCGTGGTACTCGCGATCGCCGAACTGCAGATCGCGTTCGATCGCGCAGAACCACGGCAGCCACGAATCCCAGTCGTACCCGTCGACGTAGGCGGCCCACTCGTCGTAGTGCTCGGGCAGGCCGCGCAGGGCGATCGTCGCGTTGGTGACCGAGGACCCGCCGACGACCCGGCCGCGTGGCACGTGAACCAGCCGTGGCGAGGCGCCGGCCTGGGCGAAGTACTCCCAGTCGTGGCTGTCTTTGATGATCCGGAACGCGTGCGAGAGCTCGCTCGGCCAGGTACCGGGCGTGTAGTGGGGACCGGCCTCGAGCAGGACGACCTCGGTGCCGGGGTCCTCGCTCAGGCGCGCCGCCGCAACGCACCCCGCCGTTCCCGCGCCACAGATCACGACCCGCATTCGCCGCCTCCGTCGATGAGGTGTCTAGCCCGCTGCCAGCCGACCGCCGTCGACCACCAGCACGTGACCGGTGATGAAGCTGGCGGCGTCGCTGAGCAGGAACACGATCGGCTCGGCGGCCTCCTCACATTCGCCGACTCGGCCGAGCGGCGCCTTGGCGACCAGGCGTTCGGCCAGTGCGGGGTTGGCGTTCAGCAGCCCGTCGACCATCTCGGACCGGATCGTGCCGGGTGCCACGGAGTTCACCAGCACCCCGTTCGGGCCGAGCTCGACGGCCAGGGTGCGCGTCATGGCATCGATCGCGGCCTTCGACGCGTTGTAGGGCCCGATGTTGGGCAGGCCCGTCAACCCGGCGATGGATCCGAGGTTCACGATGCGCCCGCCGCCCTGGTCGGCCATCACGCGCCCGGCGGCGCGGGCGAACACGGCGGCGCCGAGCAGGTTGACCCGCAGGACGTCGTCCCATTCGTGCAGCGGCGTCTCGAGGATCTGGCGGTAATAGGGGTTGATGCCCGCGTTGTTGACCAGGCCCCAGACCCCGGTACCGATCTGGTCGGCGGCATCGAGGGCCCGTTCGGCGGTCTCGGTGTCGGCGACGTCCCCGGCGACGATCCGGACCTTCGTCGTCAGCTCGGCGGCGAGGCGCTCCAAATCGGGTTCGGTCCGGGCGACGAGCACCAGGTTCGCGCCCTGGCGGGCGGCGGATTGAGCGACGGCGGCACCGATCCCGCGGGAGGCACCGGTGACAATGATCGTGCGATCGTCGAGGCGGTACGGATTCTCCAGCACGACCCAAGTCTACCGGTCCGCTCGCGGTAAACTCCTCCAGCAAACGACCGCGACGGTTCCGGCCGGAGTCCAGCCCAGGGGGGCAACACACGATGGCGCTGAGTTATGAGTTTACGGAGGAGCAGAACGACCTCCGCGAGATGGTTCGCGAGTTCGCGAACGCCGAGATTCTGCCCCTCGTCGAGGAGGCGGAACGCACCGAGAAATTCCCGGTCGATCTCCTCCCCAAGCTCGGTGAACTCGGCCTGTTGGGGATCGTGTTCCCGGAGGAGTACGGCGGGATCGGCGCGGACAAGATCACCGAGTGCGTCTTCGTCGAGGAGATGGCCAAGGTCTGCGCGGGCATCACGGCGTCGGTAAACGCGCATGCCGACCTCGCCGCGTTCCCGATCTACAAGTTCGGCACCGACGCCCAGCGCGAGGCCTACCTGCCGCGTTCGATCGCCGGCGAGATCATCGGCGCCTACGCCATCACCGAGCCGAACACCGGCTCCGACGCCGCCGGCCTGGCAACGCGCGCCGACAAGACGAACGGCGGCGGCTACGTCATCAACGGTCGGAAGAACTTCATCACCAACGGCACCATCTGTGATTTTTGCCTGGTCGCGGCGTACACCGACAAGAGCCAGCGCGGTGATGGGATCAGCGTGTTCATCGTCGACCGCACCACCCCCGGGTTCGAGGTGACGCGCAAGCTCGAGAAGATGGGCCATCGCTCGTCCGACACCGCCGAACTCGTCTTCGAGGACTGCGAGGTTCCGGAGGAGGCGCTGCTGGGCGGCAAGGAGGGCGCCTTCGGCGCCCTCATGGAGGCGCTGATCACCGGCCGCGTCTCGCACGGGGTGAAGTCGGCCGCCATCGCCGAGGCCGCCTTCGACGCGGCGGTCAAGTACTCCCTCGAGCGCGAGGCCTTCGGGCGAACGCTCTCGAAGTTCCAGGCAATCCGCTTCAAGCTGGCGGACATGGCGACCCGGATCGAGGCCGCCAAGAGCCTCGCCTACAAAGCCGCGTGGCTCTACGCGAGCGGCAAGCCGTGCGTCAAGGAAGCCTCGATGGCCAAGTACTTCTCGGCCGAGGTCGCCGACTACGTCTGTCGGGAGGCCGTCCAGATCCACGGCGGGTACGGGTACATCGTCGAGTACCCGGTCGAGCGGTACTACCGCGACGCCAAGCTGGCCTCCATCACCGAGGGCACGAGCGAGATCCAGCAGCTGATCATCAGCCGCGAGATCGGCCTCTAGGACCGACCCGCTGCGGGGCCCCTCGGCGGGGCTCCGCGCCCGCGGTCGCCGGACCGCCCGGATGCCCGTCATCCTCCACCCCGGGAGGCGTAGTGATCGCAGCAGACCAACGGGTGACGGACTACGTCGCGGCCGCGCCGCAGCAGCGCCGGCAGATGTTGGAGACCCTCCGCAGGTTGTGCCGCTCCGGACTGCCGGGGTTCGCCGAGGACGTGCGCCACGGGATGCCGTCGTATGTACGCGACGGCGAGGTCGAGGTCGGGTTCGCCAACCACAAGCAGTACGTCTCGCTGTACATCCTGCGCATCGACGTCATGGGCGCGCACCGCGACGCGCTGGCCGGGCTCAGCCTCGGCAAGGGCTGCGTGCGCTACCGCCGTGCGGAGCAGATCGATGCGACGCGTATCGGCGCAATGCTTGCCATGACCGCAGCGTCGCGCGGGCCGATCTGCTGAGTCGGGCCGCTTGGGCGGTGCACGACGTGCGATCGCTCCGCCCCGCAGGGATCCGGCGGGCACGATCTGTGCCCGCCGGATGCACCGTGCGCCTCGGTCAGGCGTCGGTCCGACGCCGGACGAGCATCTTCCAATTGCCCTTCTGGACGACCTTGTCGTCCTGGTTGAGCACCTCGCACTCGTAGGTCACGAAGCCCTGCGTGGCGTTCTTGGGATGCTCGGTCTTTTCGCCGATCGTCCGCTTGACGCGGATCGTGTCGCCGAAGAAGACCGCGCCCCGGAACTGCCAGTCCTCCAGGCCCATGAACGCGGCGGTGGCGATCTTGGGCTCCAGCTGTCCGACCTGCAGGCCGGTCGCGATGGATGCGACAAGCATGCCGTGGGCAACGCGCTGGCCGAACACCGACTGCTCGGCCGCGACCTTGTCGGTGTGAAACCAGTTGAAATCACCAGACAGGCCGCAGAAGTTCACGACGTCGGTTTCGGTGATGGTGCGACCGGCGGAGATCGCAACGTCACCAGTGTTCAGGTCTTCCCACAGCAAGCGAGTTTCAGCCACGCTCCGGCTCCTTGGTTCGGTGTACGTGTGGAGTGGTGCTTAGAGGTTCTCGACCCCGCGGCGGATCCGGTCCAGACCCTCTTCGAGAACGTCGTCCGGGCAAGCGTACGTGAGGCGGACGTGTCCCTCACCCCGGTCGCCGAACGAGGTGCCCGCGACCACGCCGACCTGGTAGTTCTCGATCAGGTAATCCGCGAACTGCTGGGCGGTCATGCCCGTGCCGCGGATGTCCGGGAACACGTAGAACGACCCGTCGGGGCTCAGGCACTCGATGCCGTCGATCGTGTTCAGGGTGGCGACGGTCTTGTCGCGCTTGGCCTGCAGGCGCGCGGTCTGCGTGAGCACGTGGTCCTGCGGCCCGGTGATCGCGGCCAAGGCGGCAATCTGCACGAACGCCGGCACGTTGGTGACCGAGTTCTGCTGGAAGATGTCCATCGCGGTGATGAGCTCTTTGTTGGCCACACACCAGCCGATTCGGAACCCGGTCATGATGTAGGTCTTGCTGAAGGTGTCGACCAGGATGGACTGATCGGCCATGCCGGGCACCGCGGCGATCGTCTTGTGGACGGACGGCGCGTAGACCATGTGGCTGAAGATCTCGTCGGTCAGCACCATCACGTTGCGCTCGAGGCAGATCTCGGCGATCTCGTCCAAGTGGCCGACGGCCATGCCGTTGGGCCGCTGGGGCGAGTTGATGATCAGCATCTTGGTCTTCGGCGTGATGAGGTTGCGCAGACTGTCCAGGTCGAAGTGGAAGTCCGGCTCGACCAGCGGTGCGTAGACGACCTTGCCGCCGGCGTAGGTGATCCAGAACTCGTCCGGAGGGTAGCCGGGGTTCGGGAAGACGACCTCATCGCCGACGTCGATCATGGTCAGCAGGGACTGGGTGAGGGCGTGCTTGGCGCCCATCGTGACCAGGACCTCGTCACGCTGGGTCGGGCGGCCGCGCTTGGTGGCCTCCTCGGCGATCGCATCACGCAGCTCGGGAAGACCGGGCCCCGGAACATAGCGCACGTGTCCTTCATGTACCGCGCGGGCAGCCGCCTCGTAGATGTGCGGCGCAGGGTAGAACTCGTCGCCCTGGAAGTCGCCCTTCTCGAAGTGAATGACCCGCTTGCCGGTCTCCCGCTCGAGTGCCTCCGCCTTGCGCATGGACGCCCATTGCTTGGGCAACACAAAGTGCGAGGTGCGGCTCGAGAGACGGAGCCGAGAACTGCCTGCGGTCGTCGCCATGAGGCGTATCTCCTTAGTACTTGTCTAGTCGGAACAGGATCGGGGCCCGAGTCGCGGCCGAAGACTAGCGACTCGTGAATGGAGCCCGTGAAGCAAACTGCGATGTGTCGCGGGGATGGGCGTCGGGTGAAGCCCAGGCTGGCGCGTGCCCAGCGCCCAGTCGCAGCGAGAGCCCATGTGCGGCGGCGATGACGACGCGAGCCAGGTCTTCGATGCGTGCCGGGGTGATGCGGGTGACGGGTCCGCCGATGCCAATGGCGGCAACCACTCGGCCGGAACTGTCGCGGACGGGGGCGCCGATGCATCTCAGACCCTCGTCGTACTCCTCGTTGTCGACCGAGTAGCCGCGCTCCTTGATGGACGCGAGCTCGATTCTCAGCTGGTCGATATCGGTGATGGTGTTCGGCGTATACGCCGTCAACTCGCCGGAGAGCAGGATGTCGTCGACGACCTCGGGGCTTGCGTGGGCGAGCAGCACCTTGCCGAGGTTCGTCGCGTGCGCGGGATGCCCGCGCCGCGCTGCCGCCGGGAGCCGCAGTGCCCGGCGAGTTTCGACGCGCTCGATGTACACGACCTGCCCACCCTCCAGGACGGCCAGATGGCCGGTCTCGCCGGTGTCACGGACGAGTCCCTCGAGGAACGGCAGGGCCTCGTCCCACAGGTCGAGCCGCTGTGAGACCAGCCCGCCGAGCTCGAACAGGCGCCACCCCAGGCGGTACTTTCCCGAGCGCGGCGCGCGCTCGACGAAGCCCAGATGCTCGAGGTTCACCAGGAAGCGGTGGGTGGTCGCCTTGTGCAGGCCCAGGCGCTCGGCCACATCGCTCAGGCGCAGTTCGGGCTCGTCTGCGGTGAATGCGCCGAGGATGGCGGCAGCCCGCTCGAGGGCCTGGATCCGGTATTGCGGCTGGAACGGATCCGGGGTCTGCGCTGCGCGTGCTGGTGGTTGCCTGGTGATTGGGGCGGTTTCTTGCATCGTGAGATCGCGTCTCGT
Organism: uncultured Thermoleophilia bacterium; assembly: GCA_963773325.1. Classification (GTDB taxonomy): domain Bacteria; phylum Actinomycetota; class Thermoleophilia; order Miltoncostaeales; family Miltoncostaeaceae; genus CAITWD01. The sequence goes on from CAVZAI010000002.1 coordinate 1,435,013, forward strand.
AACGGATGGAACAAACTGTGTTTACACCTGTCACATGTTGCGCACAAGGGTATTTCCCGGACCGGACCGGTTGTGCGCGAACATGTGGGGCGCCTCATGCATGAGTTCGTGGCGTTCGTCACATCCCGGTGGCCGGCCGACGCGGGACGGCTAAACTCCGGGGAGCGACGCCGAGACCGAGACCCCGAGGGAGGGCTATTCCGCGATGGAGTTCGAAGACATCCTGTACGAGGTCGATGGGGCGCGCGCCACCATCACGCTGAACCGACCGGAGAAGCTCAACGCGTTCAGGACGCAGACGCTCGAGGAACTCTGCGTCGCATTCGAGAGCGCGGCCGACGACGAGCGCGTCGGGGTGATCGTTCTCACCGGTGCCGGCGAACGCGCCTTCTGCGTCGGCGGGGACGTCGCCGATCCGACGCGGACGATCAGCCAGAAGCGCCACGTCCACCATGTCAGCGACCGGCTCGCAGCGGCCATCCGCAACAACGGCAAGCCCGTGATCGTCAAGGTGCGCGGCTACTGCATCGGTGGAGGCAACGAGCTCAACGTGATGTGCGATCTGACGATCTCGGGCGCATCGGGCAAGTTCGGCCAGGCGGGTCCGAAGATCGGCAGTGCGCCGCTGTGGTGGGGCTGCCAGCTGATGCCGGCGGTCGTGGGCGAGAAGAAGGCCCGCGAGATCCTCTACCTGACCCGCCAGTACACCGCAGATGAAGCACTGCAGATGGGGCTCGTCAACAAGGTGGTGCCCGACGACGAGCTCGACGCCGAAGTCGACGCGTGGTGCACCCAGATCCTCCAGCGCTCGCCGCAGGGACTGCGGCTCGCAAAGCTCGCAATGAACGCGGCGACCGACCTGCTGCACGGCTCGGTCCAACACGGCCTCGAGCTGGTGGCCCTCAACCACATCTACGGCCCAGAACCCCAGGAGGGCATCGCGTCCTTCCAGGAGAAGCGCAAGCCGGACTGGCGCCGGTTCCGCGAGGGCGCCGGGCCCGAACCGGGCTGAGCGGCGACGGACACGAGCCGGCCATGACCTCCCTGCATCCCCCGCCGACGCACGCTGCGCGCACCGTGCTCTGGGACGCGATCGACTACGCCCAGCAGGGCCGGCGCGTCCCCCGGGAGCTTGCGCTCTCGCTGGCCGACGTCGCCCGCAGCCAGCACCCGGCCCTGTGGGCGGCCGCCGCCCAGATGCGCGATCTCGGCCGCGACCCAGTCGTCACGTACTCGCGCAAGGTCTTCATCCCGCTGACCAACCTGTGCCGCGACGTCTGCTCGTACTGCACCTTCGCCAAGGATCCCGACGACCCGCGTGCGCACACGATGAGTCCGGACGAGGTCATGGCCGTCGCGCGCGCCGGTGCGCGCATGGGCTGCAAGGAGGCCCTGTTCTGCCTCGGGGATCGGCCCGAGACCCGCTGGCCGGGGCACCTCGAACTGCTCAAGCGCTACGGGCAGACCTCGACCCACGGGTACCTGGTCGCGATGTGCAAGCGGGTGATCGAGGAGACTGGGCTGCTGCCGCACCCCAACGCCGGTGTGATGTCGCTGCGCGAGCTGGCCGAGCTCAAGGAGGTCTCGGCGAGCCAGGGCCTCATGCTCGAGACCGTCGCCGACCGCCTGTGCGGTCCCGGCGGGCCGCACGAACACGCGCCCGACAAGCGCCCGTCGATGCGGCTGGCGGTGATCCGCAAAGCCGGCCAGCTGCAGATCCCCTTCACGAGCGGGATCCTCATCGGGATCGGGGAGACCGTGCGCGAGCGCATCGAGGCGCTGCTGGCGCTCCGCGACCTCCAGGACGAGTTCGGACACATCCAGGAGATCATCGTCCAGAACTTCCGCGCCAAGGAGCACACCCCGATGGCGGCCGCGGGCGAGCCCGGGCTGATCGAGCTGATGACGACCTGCGCGATCGCGCGCCTGATCATGGGGCCCGAGGCCCATATCCAGGCCCCGCCGAACCTGTCGGCCGACTACGGGCCGCTCCTGCTCGCGGGCATCGACGACTGGGGCGGGATCTCCCCGCTGACCCCGGACTTCATCAACCCCGAGGCGCCGTGGCCCAACATCGGCACGCTCGGGTCGCTCTGTGCGGAAGCCGGGTACGCGCTCACCGAACGACTGACGATCTATCCCGAGTACATCGACCGGCCGGGCTTCGTCGCGCCCGCCGTGCAACCCGTTCGTCCACGCGCAGCTGGACTCCGAGCCCGGACTGGTGCAGGTGCCATCGTGATCGTCACCTTCAGCCGTACCTTGCAGATCGACGCCGGGGTCGGCGATGACCAACTGCGCCGCGCGCGCGCGCGCGGGTGCGACGACGGCACAGATCTGCGGCGACCCGGGATCCGTCGGCCCGGCCGTGCTGGCCGCGGGCCTGCTTGGGGTCGCCGACTCGGCGGCCCACCACGCGACGGCCTGGCTGGTCGACCCCGAGGACGCGATTCGATTGCATGACGCCGGCATCGCCGGCAGCCGGATCACCGTGCGCAACACGGGGCCCAAAGCGCGACGTGCTCGACGCGGTCGTCCGCGCCGCCGCCGCGTGGGTGCGCGCCGAGTCCGCCGACGTGGCGGCCGTCGTGGCGCTGGCTGGATCTGCCCGGCAGTGTCGGTCACGATCTCGGCGCCGGTCGAGAACCTCGAGGAGGCGCTGGGTGCGGTCGCCGACGGCGCCGGCGATCTGGTGATCCCGCACAGCTGGTCCGACGAGGAGATCGGCCGGCTGCGCGATGCCCTGACGGGGCACCTGCTGGTGGAGCGGACAGCGCTGCCCCTGCATACGGGCATCGACGCCATGCGCGACATGCTGTCGGCGACGGAGTTCCGTACGTGGTGCAATCAGACCGACGGCTCGGGGGCCGCACGCCCGCGGTACGAGTGGGCGCCGGGCCGGGACATGTCGGCGCCGGTTCCCGCCGCGCGCTTCTCGGCCGAATGGGCCGACGACGCATGGACCGGGCGCGCGGGCGCCGCCGACACCGGCCGCAGCCGGCCCGAGATCGCCGCGGTGCTCAGCCGTGCCCTCGACGGACGGCCACCGAGCGAGGCCGAGGTCGCCCTGCTATTCACCGCGCGCGGGGCGGAGGTCGACGCGATCGCGGCGGTCGCGGACGAGCTGCGCGAACGCCAGTGCGGCGAGACGGTCAGCTACGTCATCAACCGCAACATCAACTACACCAACCAGTGCTACTTCCGCTGCGGGTTCTGCGGGTTCTCGCGAGGCCCGAAGAGCCTCGAGTTCCGGGACGACCCGTACCTGCTGTCGATCGACAACATCGTCGAGCGTTCGAAGGAGGCGTGGGCGTACGGGGCGACCGAGGTCTGCCTGGTCGGCGGGATCCACCCGAGCTTCGACGGCAACTTCTACCTCGACATCGTCAAGTCGGTCAAGGCGGAGCTGCCGGACATGCACATCCACGGGTTCACGCCGTTGGAGATCTGGCAGGGCGCCGCGACACTCGACATCGACGTCCCCGTGTTCCTGGAGCTGCTCAAGGACGCGGGGCTCGGCACCCTGCCGGGGACCGCCGCGGAGATCCTCGACGACCGGGTGCGCGAGTACCTGTGCCCCGACAAGCTGCGCACCGCCGAGTGGGCCGACGTCATGATCAGCGCGCATGAGCTCGGTCTGCGCGCCACGAGCACCATCATGCACGGGCACATCGACTCCCCCGAGGCGATCGCTCGCCACTACGAGGTGCTCCGGGAGATCCAGCGCCGGACCGGCGGGCTTCACCGAGTTCGTGCCGCTGCCGTTCGTCCACATGGGCGCACCGATGTATCTGCAGGGCAAGTCGCGGCCGGGCCCGACCTGGGACGAGGTCGTCCTGATCCACGCGGTGGCCCGCATCGCGTTCGACGGTCTCATCCCGAACATTCAGGCCAGCTGGGTCAAGCTGGGGCTCGAGGCTGGCGCCCGCCTGCTGGAGGCCGGCTGCAACGATCTCGGCGGCACTTTGATGAACGAGAGCATCTCCCGGGCCTCCGGGGCTGCGCACGGTCAGCTGGCGACGCCAGAGGAGCTCGAGCAGGCGATCCGGCGCATGGATCGCGTCCCGGTCCAGCGCACGACGCTCTACGAACTCGTCGACACCGCAGCGACCGCCTGAGCGGGCGCGCACGCCCGGGGGCGCCGATCCCCGCCCGATCCCGGGCGGGGATGTGACGGACTAGGCCGCGACGGCCTGGGCTTCGCCGTGCAGCACCTCGCCGATGGCCTCCGACAGCGCCTCGGGGAATTCCGCGGCGATGTCGTGGCCTGCCTTCAGCGTGTGGACGTGCGCCCCGCGCACCCAGGTGCCGAGCTCGCGCTGCAGCTCGACGGGCACGCTTCGGTCGCCCGTGGTCGCGAGCACGACGGTCGGGACGTCCAGCTGCGGGAGCGCGCCGCGCCAGTCGGGGCGGTTGGCCATCGCCTCGGCGGTGAGCGCGATGCCCTCGCGATCGCGTTCGCGCAGGATGCGTGCGACCTTCGTCCAGCGGTCCTGCGCCTTGGCGTCCTCGCTGCGCGGGCTGATGCCCGTCACGACGAGGCCGTTGACCAGGCCGGGGTGGCCCAGCGCGAGCGCGAGCGCCGCCGCCGCGCCGACGCCCTGGCCGACGACGACCGCCGGTGCGCCTTCGGCGGAGATGATGCGGGCAACGTCGGAGGCAAAGTCGTCGATGCTCCACGGACCCGACGGCGACGGCGACTTGCCGTGCCCGCGCAGGTCGGGCGCGATGACCCGGTATCCGCGCTGCGGCAGCAGCGAGAGCGCGTCCAGCATCTGGCGCCCGTCGTGGTTGAGGTCGTGCAGCCCGACAACGAGCTGACCGCGCCCACGGTGACGCAGGTTGAGGTCAATTGCGGGAGGAAGGGACGGCATTCGTGCCAAACCTCACTAATAGCAGGCGAAAGGAAAGATGTTTCACCGGTTAATCTAATATGCCCGGAATGTTCTGTCAAACCCCCCACGGTATATGGCGGTCAGCGGGGGTCCGCGGAGTGGCCAAGGAAGTCCTCGACGGCCCGGGCGACGGGGTTCGGGCGCTCCAGCGCGGACAGGTGACCGGCACCCGGAATCTCGATCAGCCGTGCGCCGACGATGCCGGCCGCAAGTTCACGGGCCGCGGCGGGCGGGGTCACCCCGTCCTCGGCCCCGACGATGACCAGGGTCGGTTGCCCGATGCGCGCAAGTTCCGCCCGGCGGTCCGGCCGACCCGCGAGCGCGCCGAGCGCGTCTACCAGTGCAGCGTCCGCCTGGCGGGCAGCGCATGCGACCAGCTCCGCGCGGACGTCCGGCGCCGCCGCGTGCGCCATCAGGCGTGGCAGGAGCCCTGCAAGGTACTCGGCACGACCGCCTGACCGCAGCGCATCGATCGCCGCGAAACGGCCCTGCAGCGCTGCGGGCTCGTCGGCCCCCGCGCGGGTGTCGGCGAGGACGAGCCGCGCGACGCGCTCCGGGTGCCGGACCGCCAGCGCCAGCGCGGTGTAGCCGCCCATTGAGAGCCCCATGACGTCGGCGACGCCGTCGGGTGACGCCTGCCCGATCAGCGCAGCGACATCGTCGGCGGCACCGGCGATCGACCAACCGGCCCGCGGTGCGGCCGTGCCGAAGCCCGGTGCGTCGGGGGCGATGATGGTCCGGGCATCGCCCAGGGCGTCCCGGAAGCGGGCCCAGAACGTCGCGTCCGCCGGGTACGGGTGCAGCAGGACAAGCGGGGTCGTGGGGCGCACCGCTCCAGCCTCGCACAGCCGTCAATCGGGGCCGGACCGTGCAGTTCCCGCCCGCCGACCCACGGGCAGGGCTGCGGGCGCGGGCGGTGAACGTGACCTGGAAACGCCCGGCGTGCGGCTCATTTCCGTATGCTGTGCCGTCGCGCGGCCCCGACGCGCGCCGACCGAGACCGACCGCGCAGCGCGCGGATGGAGTGTGCATGGACAATCGCGACGCCCGAGGTGGCCGGCGGTGACACACCACGGCGGGGTTTGGGTCACGCTCCCGACCTACAACGAGGCCGAGAACATCACTCGGATGCTCGAGACCCTCATGGACGTCTTCGAGACCTCGGACATCGACGGGCACGTGCTGGTCGTCGACGACAGCTCGCCCGACGGTACCGGCGAGCTGGCCGACCGCATGGCCGCCACACACGCGCGCATCCACGTACTGCACCGGACGACCAAGGCCGGCATCGGGCCGGCGTATCTGGCCGGGTTCCGGTACGCGCTGGACGCCGGCGCGCAGCTGTTCGTGGAGATGGACTGCGATTTCTCGCACGACCCGCACGCGCTGCCGACCCTCATCGACGCCGCCCAAGATGCCGACCTGGTGCTCGGCAGCCGCTATGTGCCGGGTGGTGGCACCCGCAGGTGGGGCTGGACGCGCCGGGTGATCAGCCGCGGCGGCTGCCTGTACGCCAAGACGATCCTCAACGTCCCGATCAATGACCTGACCGGCGGGTTCAAGTGCTTCCGGCGTGCGGTCCTCGAGGCGATTCCGCTTGAGGAGGTCCATGCGGCCGGGTACGGGTTCCAGATCGAGATGACCTACCGGGCGCTGCTGCTGGGGTTCCGGGTCAAGGAGATCCCGATCATCTTCACGGACCGCGAACTGGGGCAGTCGAAGATGAGCGGGGGGATCGTATTGGAGGCGGCGACGCTCGTGCCGGGGCTGCGCCGGCGCCTGCGCCACGCCCACAAGCAGCAGCCCGCGGCCGTCTGATGCACCGCTACGCCACGGGCCGCCCGCGCGCCGCGGATCGTGCGCGGACCCGGGTACCGAGCCCGGTTGTGGGCCACTGATGGCCGGGATACCATGCGGCTCGCGGTGGGCACCCGAGCATGCGGTGCGGGTCCGGCGCCCGGCCACGCCGCGCCGGGACCGCGTCCCCGACCAAGCGCTACCCCCGATGCGGCGATGCCGGTACCACGGCGCGCCGAACGCCCAAGGAGACAGGATCTAGTTGCGTCGGGTCGTCCGAGACGTCCTTCTGCCGGTGATGGTCGCGATCGTCTTGGCGTTCATCATCCAGGCGCTCATCGCCAAGCCCTACGAGATCCCGACCGACTCGATGGTGCCGACGATCCAGCCCAACGACCGGGTGATCGCCAACCGTGTGGTCTACCGGCTCCGTTCGATCGAGCGGGGGGACATCATCGTCTTCTCGCCGCCGCCGGCGGCGATCGCGACGTGCGCACCCGAGAAGGGTGTCCCGTTCGTCAAACGGGTCATCGGGCTGCCCGGGGACGTGGTGACCGTGGAGGACGGCGTGACCCGGGTCGACGGCAAGGTCTACCGTGTGCCCGGCCAGGTGGCGCCCGAGTACAGCATGACCTTCCCGCCGGTCCCGAAGGGCGACCTGCTGGTGCTGGGTGATAACCGCCCAAACTCCTGCGACTCGCACCAGTGGGTGAACTCCCCGCCGGATCCCGCCGTCGATCCGTTCGTCCCCGAAAAGAACGTCATCGGCCAAGCCGAGATCATCTACTGGCCGCTCAGCCGACTCGGGTTCCTCAACTAGCCCTCCAGACCCGCCGGCCACCTCGCCGTGCCCTCGCCGCCGCCGGGCGGCGGCGCGCGGTCGCCAACGTCTTGCGTGCTAATTGCGGCAAGGCCAGCGCAACAAACGTTACGAAGGTCTGGAAACGGGGGGCGGTCTCGTGGAAGGATCAACCGCCAACACACTGAATGTAGTGTGTGCCACGGCCCCGACACCCCACATCTAGTTCCGAGCCATGATCTGTCCGTATTGTGAACACCCGGATCACCGCGTCGTGGAGTCGCGGGTTCCCGACAGCAAGGATGCGATCCGTCGCCGGCGTGAATGCCTGGGCTGCGGACGTCGCTTCACGACCTATGAGCGCGTCGAGGACATGCCCGTCGTCGTGGTCAAGAGCTCCGGTGAGCGGGAGTTCTTCGAGCGTGCCAAGCTGCTGGCGGGCCTGCAGCGGGCCTGCCACAAGCGACCGGTGCCGACCGGACTGTTGGAGGTCGCCGTCCGCGACATCGAGGTCGAGCTGCGCAATCGCCTGCGCCAGGAGGTCCGGACGTCGCTGATCGGCGAGCTCGCGCTGCGCCGGCTCAAGGAGATCGACCAGGTGGCATACGTGCGGTTCGCGTCGGTCTACCGGCAGTTCGCCGACGTCGAGGAGTTCGAGGAAGAGCTGGCACGCCTTGAGCGTGAACCCCTGCTGGCGCGCGGCCAGGTGACCATGGACGAGCACCTGTTTGGCAATGTCGATCCCACCAGCCGCAGTGGTAGCCGGGTGCGGCTGCGCGCGCTGCGCGGCGGGCGCGACGACATCCCGACCGATGAGACGATTGAGACCGTGACAACAAACACCACATCCACGACACTGGAGGTTCCGGATGGCGACTGAGGCGCTTGACCAGCGCACCGCCGCCGAGCGCCCGCAGGGCGCCCGCCTCGGCATCAGGCGCTACTTCACGACCCCGGGCGTTCACCCGTATGACGAGGTGACCTGGGAGCGCCGGAGCGCCTCCATCACCGGCGAAGGCGGCCAGAGCTTCTTCGACCAGGACGACGTCGAGGTCCCCAAGGCCTGGAGCCAGCTTGCCACGAACGTGGTCGCCTCCAAGTACTTCCGGGGCGCGATGGGCTCCCCAGAGCGCGAGAAGAGCGTCCGGCAGATCATCAACCGGGTCGTGCTGACGCTGCGTAGCTGGGGCGAGGAGGAGGGCTACTTCGCCGACGCCGCCGAAGCCGACAGCTTCGAGGCGGAGCTCATGCACCTGTTGATCGAGCAGAAGATGGCGTTCAACTCGCCGGTGTGGTTCAACGTCGGCACGCGTGAGAACCCCCAGTGCTCGGCCTGTTTCATCCTGTCGGTGCAGGACGAGATGGAGTCCATCCTGTCGTGGATCAGCAAGGAGGGGATGATCTTCAAGGGCGGCTCGGGCTCCGGGCTGAACCTGTCCAACGTCCGCTCGAGCAAGGAACTGCTCTCCGGTGGCGGCACCGCCTCGGGGCCCGTGTCGTTCATGCGCGGCGCCGACGCCTGCGCGGGCGCCATCAAGAGCGGCGGCACGACGCGGCGCGCGGCGAAGATGGTCGTGCTCAATTGCGATCACCCGGACATCCACGAGTTCGTCAACTGCAAGGCCGAGGAAGAGAAGAAGGCCTGGGCACTCGGTGAGATGGGCTACGACATGGGCATGAACGGCGAGGCCTGGCAGTCGATCCAGTTCCAGAACGCCAACAACTCGGTCCGCGTGACCGACGAGTTCATGTTCGCCTCCGAGGCCAACGGCGACTGGCATCTGCGGGCGGTCACTACCGGCGAGACCCTCGAGTCCCTCAAGGCCCGCGAGCTGCTGCGGGAGATCTCGGAGGCCACCTGGCTCTGCGGCGATCCCGGCATGCAGTACGACACGACGATCAACCGCTGGCACACCTGCCCGAACACCGGCCGCATCAACGCGTCGAACCCGTGCTCGGAGTACATGCACATCGACGACTCGGCTTGCAATCTGGCGTCACTGAACCTGATGAAGTTCGTCGACGACGGGGGCACCTTCCTGGTCGACGACTTCCGTCAGGCCGTGGACGTGACCATCAGCGCGATGGACATCATCGTCGCCCGCTCCGGCTACCCCACCGAGGAGATCGCTCGCAACGCCCGCAACTTCCGCCAGCTTGGCCTGGGATACGCCAACCTCGGCGCGCTGGTGATGAGCCGGGGGCTGCCCTACGACTCGGACGGCGGCCGGGCCTACGCCGCCGCGATCACCGCGCTGATGACCGGTCGGGCCTACGAGCAGTCCACCCGCCTGTCGGAGCGCATGGGACCGTTTGCCGGCTACGCGGACAACGCGGCCCCGATGCAGGGCGTGATCCGAATGCACCAGCGAGCGGTCGAGGACATCAACCCGACCCTTGTGGCCGACCCGGGGCTGCTTGAGGCCGCGCGCGAGGCGTGGGCTGCTGCGGCCGACCGCGGCGCCGTGCACGGATTCCGCAACGCGCAGGCATCGGTGCTGGCGCCGACGGGGACCATCGGCTTCATGATGGACTGCGACACGACCGGGGTGGAGCCGGACATCGCGCTGGTCAAGTACAAGAAGCTCGTCGGCGGCGGCGTCATGAAGATCGTCAACAACACGGTCCCGTCCGCGCTGCACCACCTCGGCTACAGCGACGATGAGATCGAGTCGATCGTCGCCTTCATCGACGAGCACGAGACCATCGAGGGTGCGCCTGGCCTCAAGGACCAGCACCTCGCGGTGTTCGACTGTGCGTTCACACCGATCAACGGGACGCGGTCGATCCACTACCGCGGCCACATCCTGATGATGGGCGCAGTCCAGCCGTTCATCTCCGGCGCGATCTCAAAGACGGTGAACATGCCTACCGAGGCGACGCCCGAGGAGATCATGAGCGCGTACATCGTCGCCTGGAAGAGCGGGGTCAAGGCGCTGGCGATCTACCGTGACGGGTCCAAGCGCACCCAGCCGCTGTCAACCGGCAAGTCGGAAGCGGGCCAGGCGGTCGTGGCGAGCGCCCACCCCACGCGCCGGCGTCTGCCGGATACCCGCGAGGCCACCACGCACCACTTCTCGATCGCCGGACACGACGGGTACATCACCGTTGGCAAGTACGAGGACGGCAGCCCGGGCGAGGTCTTCATGAAGATGGCCAAGCAGGGCTCGACCGTCTCCGGGCTCATGGACTCGTTGGCGATCTGCATGTCGATCGCGCTTCAGCACGGCGTGCCGCTGGAGATCATGGCCGACAAGCTCTCGCACATGCGCTTCGACCCGTCGGGATTCACGGCCAACCCGGAGATCCCGATGGCGAAGTCGATCGTCGACTACGTCGTCCGGTGGCTGTCCTCGCAGTTCCTCACGGAGGAGGAAAAGCGCGAAGTCGGCATCATCACGCAAGACATGCGCGACGAGGCCCGGGCCGAGCTCGACAGCGGCGACGAGACCGATGCGGGCGGCCAGGTGATCGAGCTGCCGGTGTCGTCCACCGGGGGCCAGGGCCAGACCGCGCTCGCGCTGCCGCCCAATCGCGGCGGCAAGTACACATTCCGTCAGGATGACGGCGTCATCTGCGGAAGCTGCGGGTGGACGATGATCCGCTCGGGCACGTGCTACAAGTGCGAGAACTGCGGGAGCACCTCCGGCTGTTCCTGAGCGACGCGCCGCGCGCAGGGGCGAGGGGAGGCCCGCGGGTCGCCCCTCGCCTGCGGCGCACACGCGACCATCCACGGGCGTCGGCGAGCCGGGAGGCAGCCATCCATGTTCCTCGGATTGCGTACCGTCATCTACCCCGCTGCCAACCTCGCCGCGGCGCGCGAGTTCTTCGTGGGTGTGCTCGGCACGACCCCGTATTTCGATCAGCCGTTCTACGTCGGGTTTGACGTCGGGGGCTACGAGCTCGGACTCGATCCCGATGCGGATCCCGACGACGGGGCGCTGCCCTACTGGGGCGTCGCCGACGCCGCGGCGGCGCTGGCGACGCTGACCGACGCGGGCGCGCTGCCGCGCGGCGCGGTGCGGGACGTCGGCGACGGCATCAGGCTCGCGACCGCAGTGACGACCGGTGGCCTGCTGATCGGCGTCATCGAGAACCCGCATTTTGCAGCAGCGCCCATCTCCGGGCCGGGCCCCGGCCGGTAGCTGGGCGCGGTTCGCCGTGGGTGCGGTGCCGACCGGGCCGTCGACTACGATGCCGCGAATCCCGATGCGTGGGCCCGATCGGTGCGGGCGATCGCGGATCGTGGGGCGGACTGACGTATCGCACATCACCGGCGGGGCCATCGGGTCCCGCCGGTGAGTTGGGCTAGGCCCGGAGTTCGTCGAGCGAGCTGATCTCGGTGTCGACGTCCTCGCCGCTGGCGAGCCCGGCATGCAGCGACGCCGGGCGTCGGATCCGGATCGTCTTCCAGCCGCGTGCCTTCGGACCGCCGAAGTCCTTGGTGGGGTTGTCGGCGATGTACGTGAACTGGTCGCCGGTCAGGCCCGTGCGGGCTTCGTGCATCGAGAACGCCAGCTCGTGCGGCTTGCCGAACCCGGGCCCGAGCTCGGCGGTGTAGACGATCAGTTCCGCCCAACCCGGCGCGCCGACGGCCAGGGCCTTGGCGCGTTGGCTGTCGAGCGGCCCGTCGGTGACGACGCCAAGATAGCGATCGCCCAGCCGCTGCGATCAGCCGCGCGGCGTCGGGCAGCAGACCGATCGCCGGGGCGTGGCGCCGGTACACACCGACGAGCTCGGCGACCACGGGCCCAGTCGGCTCGATGCCAATCCGCGTCAAGGCCTGGTCAAAGGTCGTCCCGCGGACGCCGGCCTCAAACAGTGAGATCGCGACGTCGCCGAAGCCCGGCACGCCGCGGGTCGCGGCGACGTGCTCCCCGATGGCGGTGAGCCCGCTGATCACGTAGTCGCGCTCGAGGAACAGCGTGTCGTCGAGGTCGAGGATCACGCCGGGGGTCAGCACCTAGAGCACTCCAGGTCCGAGCGCGTCCAGGGTGGTGAAGATCGCGTCGTCGTAGCGCAGCATGACGAGGCCGTCCTGGAAATCTGCGCTGGCCGAGGAGGGCAGCCCGGCGAGATCCTCGATCATCCAGCGCGGGACGTGCGCGCCGGCGGCGTCGCTCAAGGGGAACCCGCCGCCGAAGCGCGCGTTGAGTTCGATGATCGACAGGCGCCCCGTGAGCGGGTCGACGAAGCACTGGAAGTTGAGCGCGCCGAAGGCGTCCTCGAGCGACGCGGCGACACGGGCCGCGAGGGCGATCAGCCTGTCGTGCCGTACGGTCAGGCCCTTGCTGACCTCCCCGCCGCGGGTCTCGAGGCGCCGCCGCGGCACGGCCGACACCAGGGTGCCGAGCCGGTCGACGTAGATGTCGACGGTGTGTTCGTTGCCCGGGGCGGTCTCCTCGACGACGTAGTCGAGATCGCGCAGGGTGGCGAGCGCGTCCGGCGTAGCGACACGCTGCACGCCGACCGACGAACTCCCCCTGCGCGGCTTGGCGATGAGCGGGTATCGGCGTGGATCGTCGGGCGCATCGGTGACGGCCCATTGCTCGACGGTCGGCAGCCCCGCGCCGACAAGCCAGCGGTGGGTCAGGGACTTGTCCCGCGCGATAGCCACCGTGTGCGGGCCGGACACCGCGAGGGTGGTGCCGACGCTCGCGAACTGCTCGCGCACGTCGGCGAGGAGCGGAAGCTCGGTGTCGATCGTGGGCACCAGCAGATGAATCTCATGGTCGACGCACGCCGCGAGCAGGGCCGGAACGAACTCCGGGTCGTCGCAGCGCGGGACCAGCACCCGCGTGGTGGCCTCGGTGTACGCCGCCGAGAGCGGGCTCGCCTCGCAGGCGGCGACCTCGCCCGGCAGCCCGAGGTGCGCCAGCGCGTCACGGAACAGCCGTGCGAGCACTACGCGCCGCCCGGCCGAACCGATCAGGACGTTGAACGGGCGACCCCCGGGGCCGTGAGCTGGGCGTGACACCGCACGGATTCTAGTCCAGGGCCATTGTGCGCCCGGGCGTGCCCCGCCGGTCCGCCGGCGCGACCCGCATTCCGACGCGGTCGGCAGCCCGACGTCGACGCGTGGCGCGCGGCCATCGAGGCCGAATGGCGCGAGGGGTTGGGGTTCTGGGAGGGCCCGGTGATCGAGCGCGCCCGGAGTCCGCTGCGCGGCTGGATCGACGGCGGCATGGCCGGGGCGATGCCGCGTCCGGATCTGTGCACACACACGCTGGCCGCCTACACCGGCGTCGGTGCGGTGGGCAACGCGTTGGGTATCGTCGGCAGCGGCCAGGTGGCGGCGGTGCTCATCGCCGACGGCATCGTCCGGTGGCAGGCGGCCGGTCCGCCGGATCGCGAGCTGATCGAGGATCTGCGGTCTGCACTCGACGGGCTCATGCTGCACTGAGCGTCCGGGCTGCCTGCGACGGTTCGACATGACGAAAATTCGTGTTCCAGCTACCCTTATGTCTGAGCACCACCAATCGTGAGGGGAACATGAGCAGCCGACCGCCACTGGACCAAGAAGCCTGGGGCACTCCCGGGGCCCCGACCGCACGCCCTGTCGGCGCCGTCGATACGCGCGCGATCTTCGGCCAGACCATGTTCCTGGTCGCGATCACGACGTGCTTCGCGGCGGCCGGCGCGTACATCGCTCGTGACGCATCCGGGGGCGTTGCGTTCCTGGCGCTGATCGGCGCGTTTGGCGTCATGTTCGGCATGAGCTTCGCCCGCAAGGCCCAGAACGGGTCGCTCGGGATGGGGCTCCTGTTCGGGTTCGGGTTGTTGCTCGGTATCTTTGTCGGGCCGACGATCGCGATCTACGCCAAGCAGCCCAACGGTGCGACCATCATCTGGCAGGCCGTGCTGTTGACCGGCCTGTTCATCGCCTGCTTCGGGACCGTCGGATATGCCACCAAGCGCGATCTCGCGCCGTACGCGCGCATCGCGATGTTCGCGCTGTTCGGGCTGCTGATCGTCGCCATCATCGGCATGCTCGTGTTTTCGTCCGCGTTCTCCGGCATCTACACCGTCTGGCTGTTCCTGGTGCTCGGGGCGTTCACGGTCTTCACGATGTTCGACTTCCAGCGTCTGCATCGCGCCGGCGAGAACGACGTGGTGATGCTGGCGCTGAGCATCTTCCTCAACGTGTTCAACGTGTTTCTCATCATCCTGCAGCTGCTCGGCGGCGGCGGCCGCCGCTAATCGTTGCCAGCCGTCGGCCCGCGCCGGGGCCGACGGTCACCCGTTGGTCGGCCGGCAGCACGCGCGGCGTCCGATCTGGCATCCTCGGAGCCGTAGATGTTGAGCGCAGATCCGGTCTCCTACTCGGTGGCATTCGCGGCGGGCTTCGTCTCGTTCGCCTCGCCCTGCGTGCTGCCGCTCGTGCCGGCCTATCTCGGGGTCGTCTCCGGCGTCGGCTTCGACGAGTTCGAGGAGCGCCGCTGGGCGGTGTTCTTCCCGACGGCGGCGTTCGTCGCGGGATTCTCGCTGGTCTTCATGGCCCTTGGCGCGAGCGTCGGGTTCGCCGGTACCGGACTGCTCGAGCACCGCCATACGATTGAGATCGCCGGAGGGCTGTTCGTCATCGCGATGGGCCTCGTGCTGCTCGGGCGAGGCGTGCCCGCGTTCCTGATGCGCGACCGGCGCTTTCACCGCAAGCTGCGGCCCGCAACGCTCGTCGGCGCGGGGATCGCCGGCGCGGCGTTCGCATTCGGGTGGACGCCCTGCATCGGACCGACCCTCGGCGCCGCGCTAACCCTTGCGGCCGGTTCCGGCAGCTGGCTGCTGGGCGGGAGCCTGTTGCTGGCCTACGGGCTCGGGTTGGGCATCCCGTTCCTGCTCGCGGGGCTCTTCATCCACCAGGCGACGTCGGCGATGGGCATCCTCAAGGGCCACATCCGCCTGATCAGCCAGATCGGGGCCGTGCTGTTGATCGTGTTCGGGGTGCTGATGGTGACCGGGCTGATGACGCGTCTGAACGTCGAGCTCGCGAGCCTGAGCCCGGCGCTGATGTAGCCGCCACGTGACCGGACCGCTGAGCCACATCCCGATCGTCGCGGCATCCATCCCGTCCCCGCCGAACCGCTGGTTCGACGTCGGCCCGCTCCAGGTCCACTTCTACGCGCTGTTCATCATCCTCGGCGTCGCCGCGGCGATCTGGCTGACCTATCGGCGGTGGACCGCCCGCGGCGGCAACGGCGACCTGGTGTACGAGGTGGCGCTCTGGTCGGTGATTGCGGGGCTCATCGGTGGCCGGCTGTACTTCGACATCACCACCCCGGGGCAGATGGGCCACCAGTGGTACGCGCCGTTGGCCGTCTGGCAGGGCGGGCTGGGCATCTGGGGAGCGGTGCTCGTCGGCGTCCTGACCGGCGCGTTCGTGGTGCACCGTCGCGGGGCGAGCGTCACCCAATTCATGGATGCGGCCGCCCCGGGCCTCCCGCTCGCTTCGGGAATCGGCCGCCTGGGGAACTGGTTCAACCAGGAGCTGTTCGGTGGCCCGACCTCGTTGCCGTGGGGCCTGCGCATCGACCCCCAGTACCGTCCCGCTCGCTACGCGAACGCGACGACATTCCAACCGACGTTCCTCTACGAGCTGATCTGGGATCTCGCCCTGGCGGGTTTGCTGTTGTGGCTCGACCGCCGCTATCGCATCAGGCCGCCGGCGCTGTTTTCGCTCTATGTGTGTCTGTACTGCGTGATGCGGGTATTGATGGAGCTGTTGCGCGTCGACCCCGCCGCGATCATCCTCGGCGAGCGGCTGAACTTCTGGGTGGGGCTCGCCGGCGTCATCGGCGGCGGCACGGCGTTCGTGTACTTCCAATGGCTGCGTCCGCAGGCCCGGGTCGCCGCGTCACCCTCGGAGTCATCGGCCTAGGCAGTCGGCGGGTCGGCGCGGACGAACTCCGACAGCGTGACCCGCCGCAGAGCGCGGGCGTCCAGCCCGGCGTGGATCTCCGGGAGCGCGGCGAGCGTCCGTCCGGTTGCTCCAGGCGCCCCGTCCGCGTCATGCAGGAGCAGGATGGCGCCCAGCCGTGCGCCGGCGAGGATGCGCGACGCGAGCGGGGGCGGGTGCCCGGGACGCTGTTGGCGGACACGGACGCCGGCGCGGCCGCTCCGCCGCGGCAACCGCTGAATCAGGCCGGGCGGGTGATCGCGCCCTCGGAGGCAGAGGACACCAGTGATGCGTACTTGGCCAGCACCCCGGTCGCGTACCGGGGCGCCGGCGGCGACCAGTCGGCCATCCGGCTGGCGATCTCGTCGTCGCTGAGGTCGACATCCAGGCGCCGCGCGTCGACGTCGAGCGTGATCGTATCGCCGTCGCGCAGCGCGGCCAGCAGCCCACCCCGCGCCGCTTCGGGGGCGACGTGTCCCACCATCAGGCCGTGGGTCGCACCGGAGAAGCGCCCGTCGGTGACCAGCGCAACATCCTCACCGAGCCCTTCGCCGACGATGGCCGCCGTGACGTGGAGCATTTCGCGCATGCCGGGTCCGCCCACGGGGCCTTCATAGCGAATCACGACGACGTCACCGGCGGTGATCGATTGCGCCTTCACCGCCGTGAAGCACTCCTCCTCGCTGTCGAACACGCGCGCGGGGCCGACGTGGCGCCGGCGCTCGTGTCCGGCCAGCTTCACCACGCTGCCCTCGGGTGCGAGATTGCCGCGCAAGATGCCCAGGCCACCGGTCGGCTTGAGGGGCGCGTCGATCGGCACGATGACCTTCTGGCCTTCGGTCGCGATGGCGCCGGCGCCGATCTCGGCGGTCGTGCGCCCGTCGACGTTGCGCGTCTCGCCGTGCAGCAGGCCGGCCGCGACGAGTTCGCCCGTCATCACCGCGACGCCGCCAGCGGCATGCAGGTCCGTGGCGACATAGCGTCCGCCGGGGGTGAGGTCCGCGATGATCGGGGTCCGCTCGGCGATTTGGTCGAACTCGTCGATCTCCAGCGGGATCCCGAGCTCGCGGGCGATCGCCAGCAGGTGCAGCACCGCGTTGGTGGAGCCGCCGCTCGCGGCGACGCCGGCGATGGCGTTGTCGATCGCGCCGCGGGTCAGGATCTGGGTGGGACGCGTGTCGTTGCGCACGAGCTGCATCGCCAGGCGCCCCGCCGCCGCCGCGGCCTCCGCCTTGAGCGGGTGGTTGGCCGGGATGCCGTTGAGCCCGGCGGGGCTGATGCCCAGCAGCTCCATGGCCATGGACATGGTGTTGGCGGTGAACTGACCGCCGCAGGCACCCGCGCCGGGACAGGCGACGTTCTCGAGCGCGTGGACCTCGTCGGGACCGACCTTGCCGGCGGCGTGCGCGCCAACGACCTCGAACACGTCCTGGATGGTCACGTCGCGGCCGCGGAACCGGCCCGGGGCGATGGAGCCGTTGTAGAGCACCAGCCCAGGGATATCGAGCCGTGCCAGGGCCATGGCGGCACCCGGAATCGTCTTGTCGCAGCCCACCAGGCACACCAGCCCGTCGAACAGATGGCCGCGGGCGACGAGCTCGATCGAGTCGGCGATCACCTCGCGCGAGACCAGCGATGCCCGCATGCCTTCGGTGCCCATCGACACGCCATCGGAGACGGCGATGGTGTTGAACTCCATCGGCGTCCCGCCGGCGTCGCGAATGCCGCGCTTGACGTGCTGGGCCAACTCGCGCTGGTTGAGGTTGCACGGCATCGTCTCAATCCAGGTGGTGGCCACCCCGACGATGGGCCGCGCGAGGTCCTCGTCGGTGAATCCCGTGCCCTTGAGCATGGCGCGCGCCGGGGCGCGGTCGGGTCCGTCGGTGATTGCGGCGCTGTGTCGCTTGGCCGGGTCGGTCGGGCGTGCGTACGGATTCTCTGGCATGCGCGGGAGCCTACCCGACCGGTGTCGGCGGTCTCCAGCGCGACGCGCGGTCAGCGCAGCCGGTGGCCGGGGACCGTGCGACCTAGCGCGCGGCGGGCCGCAGGCGGCCGATGATCGCGGCCAGTGCGAACACTCCCCAGAGGATCCCGAGGATGAACGGGAGATACCCGGCGTCGTTGTGCTTCCACCACCCGACCGAGATCATGAGCACGCTCAGCACGATCAGGGCCAGAATCATGAGTGCGGGAAGTCCGCGCATGCATGCTCCTTCGACACGGTAACGGCAACGGAAATGTACACCGATTCGGAGTCAAGGGTGACAGCGTGTAAACTGCCCGCCCGATGAGCGAGGATCAAGTTCAGGTCGAAGTTTCGGAGTGCGGCGACGGGGTCTTGGTGCGGGTCGCAGGAATCGTCGACGCGCTGTCGCTGCCGATCGTCTCGCGCGAGCTCACGGACGCCCAGCGCGGGTCCGGCACGGTGTACGTGCACCTGGCGGGCGTGACCTTCATGGACAGTCGCGGCCTGGGTTCGCTGTTGGCCGCCAACGAGCGCAGCCGTGAGGGCGCGGCCCCGATCCGGATCTTCGCGCCGTCGGATGCCGTGCGCCGGCTGTTGGACGTCTCCGGCGTCGCGCAGGTGCTCATCGAGGTCACCGAGCTGCCCGACTAGCCACGGCAGAGGGCCCCCGGCCGCGGATCGCCGACGCCACCGCCTCGCCCTGATGCCAGCGCCGCGCCGCGGGGTGCACTAAGGCGGATAACCCGGTGGCGATAGTAAAGAAAATCGTCCACCGCGGGCGCGGGATCGCACATCCCCGAGACTAGAGTCGGGAATGTGCGCGGGGTGCGCGTGGCCCGGACGGTCCGTACCCGTGTAGCCCTCGGCGACGGCTGCCACCGTCTCGGTGCGCATGATTTGCGGGGCGAATGTCGGTTCACGCCGCGACCGGACCGGCCGGGAACGGTGCCGCGAGCCGGGCACAGGGAGTCTCACCATCACCGCACAGACGACGAGCCGGGCAACTGAACCCTCCGAGAGTGCCGCCGTGTCCGATGAGCTGCTGACCCACGACGAGGCCCGGCAGCTGATCCGCAGCGCGTCCAATCGCGCGCCCACCGGCATCCGCAACCGCGCGCTGATCGCGATGATGTACCGGGTCGGCTTGCGTCCCGGCGAAGCGTTGGGGCTGAGTCCCGCCGACCTCGATATCTCGCAGGGCATCGTGCGGATTCCTGCGCGCAAGGGCGGCACGGGCCGGGTGACCGGCGTCGATGCGCAGACGCTCGACCTCGTGCAGCGGTGGCTGACGCGTCGCGAGCGCCTCGGGATCACCAGCGAGGATTACCTGTTGTGCACGCTCGCCGGAGAGGAGCTCAAGGCGGCCTACGTGCGCGAGTTGCTGCCGCGGCTGGCCCGGCGCGCGGGGATCTCCAAGCGTGTGCACCCGTTGGCGCTGCGGTACGCCTGCGCGGCAGAAATGTCGGCCGAAGGACTCTCGACCGCTCTGATCGAGACGCACCTGGGGGTCGCGGTCAGCGGCAGCGCCCGCCGGTATCTGGTGCAGTACTCGCCCGAGGAAGTCATCGCCGCGGTGCAGGCACGGGAGTGGCGCCTGTAGCCGGCGCGGCGCGGCGCGGCGGGCGACCCGGTCAGGCCGACGGCGCGGGTCAGGGTGCGGGCGCCGGTGCGGTGCCCGACCCGGACTGACCCGGGACCAGGCTCGGCGTCGCTGCAGCAGGGGTGGTGCCTCCCGACGGGGTCGGTGTCTTCGCGGGCGTGGACGACGTCGTCTTGGCGCCGACGAGGGTCGCTCCGGCGCGCATCGCGGCGGGTCGCCGTCCCCAGGCGACGGCGGAGTCCCAGTAGCCGATCAGGTGTGTGAGCGACACGCCGCCGCGCGAGCCGGTCGACTGGACGACCCAGCCGTTACCGAGTGAGATCGCCATGTGCGAGATCGACCCCCGCGGGCTGTGGGGGCCGGCAGGCCCGAAGAACACGAGGTCGCCGACCTTGAGCTTCGCCACAGCGACCTTCTCGGACGGGTTCTCCCAGGCCATGGCGTCCGCGGTCCGCCCGCGGAGGTCGCGTCCAAGGCCGATCGATGCCGCCGCGCCGCTGAGCTTGTAGGACCACCACACCAAGCCCGAGCAGTCGAATCCGCCAGCCACGCGGGCCCCGAACAGGGTCTGCGGGTTCGGTGACGTTCCGCCCCAGACGTAGGGCATGCCGACCTCGGCCAGGGCGGCCTCGACGACCGTCCGCTGGTGCGCGGTCATGTTCGGCAGCACGATGGTGGTGAAGTCCGTGACCGATCCCAGGCGCCACGACGAGAGGTTGACCGCCGCGTCGATCATCCCGGTGAGGTTTGCCAGCGGCATCGGCGCACCAGGGCCGACTTCGAGGTTGTCGTACCGGGACGGGTAGTTGTACCGCAGCCCCAGCTCGGCAGCCAGGACCTCCTGGCCGAAGGCCGGCGGGACGCTCAGTCGCGTGCCGTTCTCCGTATGCAGAGTGTCGAGCGCGTGGACCTCGGCGCCGAGCCCGAAGATCCGCACGATCGCCACTTCGGCCGCGCGCGTCGAGACCTGCCCGTTTGGGCCAAACGCCGCGCCCTGGGCCCCCAGCAGGCGGGTCGTGGAGACCCACGAGATGGCCGCCGCATCCGGGTCGGCCGGGGAGATGTCCGATGGCAGGACGAGGTTGGCGGGCGGGACCTGGCCGCGTGCGCCCATCAGCTCGGCGAGCCCGCGGGCCAATTCGCGCCGTGTCGCGGGACGGCCGAGGTTGGCCGTGTCGCCCCCCGGCCAGCCGTGGTGGGCGACCAGATCCTTGGCCGCTCTGGTGGCCCAGCGGTAGCCGGGGCTGTTGGGCGCCGCACCGAGGGTCTGGGCGACCGCCGGCGTGACGACCGCTGCGGCGGCGGCCACGCCGAGGAGTGCTGCGCGAAAGCGTCTCACGGCGTAGTTATCGGAGTCTCGCGCCCGTCCCTTGACCGCCGCCCTGAGGGCGGGCGCCGCGCGGTGGCTGTCGCGCGGTGCGACGCGCGCCGATTCGATGGTGTGGGATCATGGCGTGTGTGAGCGCCTCACCTCTGCGCGTGCGGATCGACCGCTGGCTCTGGGCCGCGCGCTTTTTCAAGACGCGCTCGCTGGCCGCCGAGGCCATCCAGGCCGGGCACGTGCAGATCAACCACGTGCGCGCCAAATCCGCCAAGGAGGTGGGGCCTGGCGACGTGGTCGAGCTCACGGTGGGCGAGCAGCGCTTCACCGTCGTGGTCCGTGACGTCGAGGAGCGCCGGGGCACCGCGACGCGCGCTCGTGAGCTCTACGACGAAACGCCCGAGAGTATCGCCCGGCGCGAGCGCCAGCGCGCCGAGCGGCGCGTGACACCTGTGCCCGGCGCCGATCTCGGGGCCCGCCCGACCAAGCGGGACCGCCGGCGAATCGATCGGGTGCGCCGCGGTTCAGGGCCGCGGCCCGGTGGATCATGAGCCGCGCACGTTGCCCCAGGTCTCGTCGTGGACCAGTGAGCGCCAGGGGCGGCGGATCTTCTTGATGGCCGGCGGCAGGCCCTCCGGGAACACCGGTGGGACCCCGAGCGGTGTCACGATCAACGGGTCGATCTCGTCGGGGAGACCGACGATCGTGCGCAGGCGGTCCTTCTCGAAGAACTGGAAGGCGGTCGTCGGAACGGTGCCCAGGCCCAGCGAGCGGGCGGCGACGAACAAGTTCTCCATGGCAAACGCCAGAGAGACCGTTTCGTCGATCCGCTCGAGATCCGCGAGCGAATCCGGGTACCGGTGTCGCGGGACGATCAGCCCCAGGATCCACACCGGCACGTCGCGGTAGCTGCCGAGGGTCGTCTCGGCGTACTCGCCCGCCCAGCGGGCGTGGTCCTCGGGCGTGGCGCCCTCGGCGGGCGGGCGCATCTGGGTGAAATAGCGGGCTGCGCCGGCGATGATCAACTCGGCGATCGCCAGGCGCCGCGCGGGGTCGCGCACGACCAGCAGGCTCCAGGCCTGTGCGCCCGATCCCGTCGGGGCCGCGAGTGCCACGCGCAACAGGGCGTCGACCGTCGCATCGTCGACGGGCTGGTCGGTATAGCTGCGCACCGCGCGGCGCTTGGTGATGGCGTCCAGGGCCTCCATGGCCTCCTCCGGGGGTCGCGACATACGGGCAGTGGCCGACGCCGGCCGTCGGGCCCGGGCGACGCCACGGGGCCAGCCTACGACAGCGGCGGGCCGGCGCACCAGACATTCCGCACGAGCGCCGCCCGCGCCGGCCCACTGGACATCAGGTCTCGGCTGCCGCGTCCGCCCCGAGGACCGATGGGCGCGGCAGCTGATGGGCATCGATCAGCCAGCGGTTGCCGAACTTGATCGCGGCGATCTGATGCGCGGCGATCATCTTGCGGACGGTCTCGTGGTGGCAGCGAAAGATCGCAGCGACCTCACCGACGGTGAGCAGTTCTGGGGACATCGACGACGCTCCTGGTGGGATGGCGGATCGCGACGGCCGCGGCGGCACGGCGCGGGGAGACGTGTGCTCCCTGGCGTCAGAATGGGTCGGCCGCCTCGGATGAGGGGGTGGGCGGCGCGGCCCGGTGGCACGCGGCATGGACCCGAACCTGTCCGTCGGCGCGTTGTCCGAGGCGATGGGGCCGGTTAGGCTCGCGCCCGCGGCGCGGACCGCCGGCCGGTGCACCGCCGGGCTGACCTCAGTGATTGGAGCGCAGATGGCCGCCACGTCAGCAGTCGCCTCGCGTCGGCGCCGGCGACGCCGGCTCGGCTGGGCGACCGCAGGGCTCGCCCTGCTCGCGGCCGGAGCGGTGGTCGGCGCCGGTGTTCCCGGACGCGCCGCCGGCGCGCCGCAGCAGGTTGTCTCAGGGGTCGCTCAGCTGGGTCGCTCGCCGCTGCCCGCCGCGCGCGTCGTGCTGTACAGCTCCGGCAGCGGAGGGCCGGTGCGGCTCGGGGCCGCGTGGACGAGCATCGACGGCAGCGTTCCGGATGCGTTACCCGCGTCCCCACGGGATCGGGATCCTGTATGCGATCGCGACCGGGACGAGTCGGGCGGCCGGACCTGCGGTGCAGCTGCTCGGGATGGCCGGCACACCGCAGCGACCGCTCGGCGCGGTCACGCTCAACGAGCTGACGACCGTCGGCGCGGCGTACGCGCTCGACCAATTCGCCGACGGGGCCCGCATCGGTGGCACGTCACCGGGGCTCGAGAACGCCGCGGCGACGTCCACGAACCTGGTCAATCCGCGTACCGGCAGCGTTCGGCGCCGTCGTGGCGAACGCCCCGAACGGCAGCGACACACGCACCCTCAGGACGTTCGCGAGACCTGGCGGACATCCTCGGCGGCTGCACCCAGGGCGGCCCAGCTGCGTGCGCGCGCCTGTTCGCGGCGGCGCGCCCACCGGCCCGGCGAGCCCCGACCACGACGCTCCAGGCGGTCCTGGACATCGCGCGCAACCCGGTGCACAACGCCGCGCGCATCTTCGCCCTGCCCAAGACCGGTGACTATGGGCCGCGGCTGTCGGCGCCGCCGACGGCGTGGGTGCTCTCGCTGATCTATACGGCGGGCGGATTCAACGGGCCCGGACGGATGGCGTTCGATTCACGCGGCAACGTCTGGGTGACCAACAACTTCGAACCGCCGTATCCGTCCACGAAGGCCGGTCTCGGCCTGATCTCGCTGAGCCCCACCGGCGCACCGATCAACGGGAGTCCGGTCAGCGGGGGCGGCCTCGAGGGGGTCTGGTGGGGCATCGCCATCGACCAGCACAACCGGATCTGGACGGCGAACTACACGGGTGCCGACACGGCCGACTTCTACGACCCGAGCTTCGTCGGCGGGGACACGGTGTCCGAGTTCAACGACTCCGGCGTGCCCCTCTCCACGACGGGGTATACCAATGGCGGTCTCCGGGCACCGCAGGGCGTAGCGGTCGATCGCCAGGGAAATATCTGGATCGCCAATCATGTCGGCAACTCGGTCACCGAGTACCCACACGGCAACCCGGCAGCCGCGAGAGTGTTCACCGGGCCGACGCTGACATTGCCGTTCGCGATCGCCATCGACCAGCGCGGCAACAAGTGGATCGACGACAACGCGATCTCCGCCCAGTCCGGCGGGGTCACGCGCATCGACGCCAGCGGCACCGTCCATCCGTGGATCACCGGCGGCGGGCTGCGGTCGCCCCAGGGGATGGCGGTCGACCAGCGCGGCAACGTCTGGGTCGCGAACCTCGGCAGCAACAGCCTCACGGAGATCAACCCGAGCGGCACGATCAATGCACGCTCGCCGATCAAGGCCAGGAGCCTCATCGGGCCGTGGAGCGTCGCGGTCGACGGCAACGGCAATCTCTGGATCGCCAGCTTCATCGGTGAGACGCTCACCGAGCTGTGCGGCGCCAACCGGTCCGCCTGCCCGCCCGGCGTCCTCACCGGGGCGGCGCTCTCCCCGCCCGCCCGAGGGTTCAGCAACGGCGGGCTCGAGCACCTGACGGCGGTGCAGATCGACGAGTCGGGCAACGCGTGGGTTGCCAACAACTGGACGACACTGTCTCCGCCGACGGGCGGCAACGGGCTGGTGGAGTTCGTCGGGTTGGCCCCGCCCGTGCGAACGCCGCTGATCGGACCGCCGCAGCGACCCTAGCCGGACCCTGCGACGAGCCCCGCGGACGCGGGACTCGTCGCCACATAGCGGAGGAGGGACTCGAACCCCCGACACGCGGATTATGATTCCGCTGCTCTAACCGTCAAGGAACTGCTACGCCAAGGGGTTTTGGCGCTCGACCGCCACAGCCAAGGGCCACGAGCAGCGTCCAGGTAGACGGTGCCAGCTTTCCGGGTGATGCCCAGGTCTTCCCGTGCGCGCCTGAGCGTCCGTGCTCTGACCCCTCGCTTGACCCCCTCGCCCTCGACCTCCTTGCCGATGCGAGGGCCGTCGGCCAGGGCTTCGTGCAACAGATCACGCGCCGCCTCGCGGTCGGGGGCTTCATCGTCTGACAGAGCCGGCCGCACCAAGTCGTCAGCGCGGACGCCGTCGATCTCCTGAGCCCATTCGATGATCGCGCGGGTTGGGTCCTCGGCCGACGATGAGATCTGGAATGCGTGGGCCGGCGGGTAGACGCCGAGATTTGTCTTCTCGACGACGACGACGCGATCCCCGGTCTCGTGTATGTCCTGCCCGGGAGGCGCGCCGACCAAGAGGACCAGACGAGGGGCGTTGCGCCAGGCCGCGCCGCCCATGATGCGCTGGCCGGCTCCCGCCCCGACCGCTTTGTTCAGGTGGGCGATCACCAGCGCGATCAGGTCGAGCCGCTCGGCGAGCCTCGCCAGCGGCACCAACACCTGGCGGATGTGCTCCTCCGAATTGGAGCGCAGGAGCGCGTCCATGAAGGCCGGCCCCGTGTCGATGACAAGAAGGCCCGCGTCCATCGACCGGCAGGCCGTCTCGACCCGCGCGAGGCCAGAAGGAAGGGTGAGCCCGCCAGTCCCTCGGGACGCAACGGCGGCGTGGTGCCGAACCCGGCCAGGCTGAACCACCTCATCTCCCCGTTGAACATGACCGTGCGATTCCGGACCCATGGGGCGGCCGTTACCTGCCCGACCCCCAGCCGCCCCTGCAGCCCGACGACCTCGCTTGGCAGCCTGGTGAGCTTCACCCTCCGCAGCCCCGCGACCGTCCTGTTTACGGTGCGGCGCGCCAGCGACGGTCACCAGGTAACCCACACCGCGCAACGGCTCTTGGCTGGCACGACGTGGGAGGAACTCACCGGCGGGATCTATCCGGACTCCGCGTCGATCTTCCCGCAATGGCTGACTAGGCCGGGCGGTCTGCTCCGTCCCGGGCGCTACACCATCACCGCGCGCGCTAGCGCTGGTCGATCCCTCGTCCAGGCACGCCCGGTCAGCTTCGTTGTTTTGAACTGACGAACTGGGCGCTTGAGCGGGGATGGCAGGAGCATCAGGGCTCGCGGTGCGCCGCGAAGACCGATGCAACGGATACGGGTCCGAGTGCGCCGATCACCCTTGCCGGGCTTGCCGCCCATATGGGGGTCGAAGACGAGGGCGAAAACGCACCAGGCATGTAGTCACGCCAGCGGGCCATGTATGGCCTCTGTCGCCTCAAACCCGAGCGCCCGGCGATGCTGACGGATGCATTACGCAGGACGCGGAACGCACGACGATCCCGACCGAACCGTGGAGGCCACGCTCATATGCCCCGTCGCGCGCCCGACGACCTTCTGAATCCGTCAGGCGCTGGAGTGCGACGGCTTCCGCAGGGCTTCGCGGAAGGTCATGAGCCGCCGCTCACCGGGGTCCCAGAGCTTGAGGCGAACCGCTCGCAGTCCGTCCAGGAGCGACAGGGTCGGAATCGGTCCAAGGCCGCCTGCGTCGTGCGCCGCCTGGAGGTTGTAGTTGGGGATCCGCACGCTCAGGTGGTGGACGTGGTGGAATCCGATGTTCCCGGTGAAGAACTGGAGGATCCTCGGGAGCTTCAGGTAGGAGCTGCCCCGGAGCGCCGCCTCGTCGTAGCTCCACTCCTCGTGTCGCTGCCAGTAAACGTCCTCGAACTGATGCTGGACGTAGAAGAGCCAGATCCCTGCCGCTCCTGTGATGAGGACCGGCGGAACGACGACGAGCAGGAGCGTCTGCCAGCCGACGAGCCAAGCGAGCCCCCCGATGAGCACGACGAGCGCGAGGTCCGTGGTGAGCACGCTGCGCCGGAGCCTCGGACGCATTCCCGGTCTGACGAGCCGCGGGCCGATCAGCACGACCCACACCGGCCCGAGCCCGAACATCACCAACGGGTTGCGGAAGAGCCGGTAGCCGAGGCGGCCCCACCACGGGCGGGCCCGGTACTCCTCGACCGTCAGGGTCTGGACATCGCCCACGCCTCTGCGGTCGAGGTCGCCGGTGGTCGCGTGGTGGACGGCGTGCTTGTGGCGCCACCACGCGAAGGGGGTGAAGAGAAAGACTCCGATGACCCCTCCCAGCAGCGCGTTCGCTCGCTTCCAGCGGGTGAACGAGCCGTGGGCACAGTCGTGGAAGACGATGAAGGTGCGGACGAGGAAACCGGCCGCCGGAAGCGCGAGAACGAGCACGAGGAGGTACGAGACTCCCGTAGCAACGAACATCACCGCCGTGAGTGCAAGATAGGCGACGATGGACGTGGCCAGGTCGAACATCGCCGAGCCGAGCCGGGGCGTCATGTGGGGCGCCAGAGCGATACGTCCCACGGGTGTCTGTTTCGAGCGACTGATGGGTGTCCTTCCGGCCTCGAGCGCGGCAGCAAGCCGCTCGCCAGGATGGCCCCATGGTAGACGTCCCCGAGCTGCCTCAGCGCACGGTGCAGCGCCGATGCAGCACGAGGGTCGCGCAACGGTGCGTCATCATGCGGGGGCCGGAGCCCGAGATCGCGCCAGTTTCCGGCGCTGTCGGGTCGCGCACTTATGCGCCAATGGCCCCGGACTTTAGCCTCCGGAGCCAAGGGTCGCAGGTGTGAATCCTGTCAGCTTAGTCCCAACCCACAACCTCGCCGCTACAAGATCAGACCGAGTTCAACACGCCGGTCGCCGTCCTCGAACTCGCGGCGTCCGCTGAGGACTCAAACGCCCGCGTGAACACCGCCGCCTGTTCAGATGCGGGGCGCGCGTGCAGGTAGCGCCCGGTGGTCGCCAGCGCGCTGTGGCCGATCGCCGCCGGGATCGTCACGAGGCATCGAGCAGTGGTACGACGCGCTCGCGGAACACCTCCAGCTGAGTGCGCTCGTCGGCGAGCGGCCAGAGGAAGATGCGTTGTGCACCTGCACGCGCGTAGGCCAGCAACCTCTCCGCGCACTCCTGGGCCGAACCGATCGGCAGTATCGAGCGGAGTTGCTCCGCCGGACGATTGAGCATCGGCGCCAGCACGTCCGCGAGCACGGCGTCGGCTCGGGCCCGGTCCTCGGTGACGTAGCACCACATCGTTGCGATGCCGTTCGGGAACCGCGCAACGTCGCGCCCGTGTGCCGCCACCTCTGCCTGGACGTCCAACCAGGCCTGAGCGAACAGCTCCGGGGTCGTGTTGTAGCCAGAGGCGAGCCAACCATCGGCAAGGCGCGCCACGCGCCGCAGCCCCGCCGGCGATCCCCAGCTCCCGATCCAGATCGGTGGACCGGGGCGCTGCGTCGGCGTCGGTGCCAGCGTGAAGCCGCCAGTGGAGTAGAACGCACCCTCGAACGCGACGTCGTCGGCTCGCCAGTACGCGCGCAGCGTCTGCACAGCCTCGTCCAGCCGCTTCCAGCGCTCCTCGAATCGCACTCCGACCAGCTCGTAGTCGCGAGCAGACGAACCGGGACCGAGCCCAACCACCAGACGGCCGCCAGACAACAGGTCGATCGCCGCGAGGATCTTCGCCGTAGCTGCCGGTCCGCGGAGCACCGGCACGGCGACGGTCGTCGCGAGCGTCATCTGACCGCTGTGCGCGAGCACGGCGGCCAGCGCCGTCGGCCCATCGAGCCACGGGCGCGAGAACACGAGATGGTCATTCGCGCAGAGGTACGTGTAACCGAGATCACGTGCAGCTTCCGTGAACGCGACCAGCTCGGCGAGCGAGCGTTCCTCGCCTGCGAACGAGATCAGCGGAAGGTGTACACCGAACTCCATCTCAGCCCCTCGTCAAGGTCCTGATCAGCACTGGCACCACCGATGACCTCACGCCCGAGTGTACGAAGAGGTTCAGGTATGTCGCTTGTGGCGATCGATCGGTCGAGGATCGCTTCGGGTTCAGCAGAGCAGAGCACCAAGCGTGCCCGGGAGCGCGGCAATGGCTAGCGATTGCGAGTTTGGGCGCACACACGCGCACCGGCCCGTGAAACCGTGGGGTGCCTTGTAGCACCGATGTAGCACCGGATTGCGCAACGGTAGGTAACGGCGCGACGGCCAGACCCCGAGATCCAGCATCGTTACGGGATTTCGGTTCGCGCCATTACCCACCCGTACGCACCCGATTTAGCCTTCCAAGCTGAGGGTCGCGGGTTCGAGTCCCGTCTCCTGCTCTACAGAAAGCCCTGCTAGCGCGGGGCCTTTGTCGTGTCCCGACCAGTCTGCGAGCACGACCACCTGGCCCCGTTGTAGCACCGTTGTAGCACCGAGTAGCAATCCTGGGCCTGATGGGGGCGGCGAGCACGCTGCGCGCATCGCACAGGGCGGCGACGTTTCGGACCCTGTTCGGCCTGTTGGTCGTCACCGGGATGCGGATCGGGGAAGCGCTCGCGCTGGACCGCTCGGACTTCGACGCCGACTTCGGAGTGCTCATCATCCGCCATGGGAAGTTCGGGAAATCCAGAGAGCTGCCGCTGCACCCGAGCACAACCAGCGCGGTGACGCGCTACCTCCGTCGCCGGGGCCGCCCCCAGCCAGCGGGCCCGACTGACGCGCTGCTCCTCTCCGGCGCCGGCACCAGGCTGTTGGTCGGCGACGTGCAGAGCACCTTCCGGAGGTTACGAGCTCGCGCGGGGATCCTGCCGCGCTCGGCTGCGTGCCGGCCGAGGCTGCACGACATCCGCCACAGCTTTGCTGTCCGCACGCTGCTCGCGCTCGCTACCTCCCTGCAGGCGTGGTTCACCGGCCGCGCGTTCGTTGTCGTGGCGGTACTCCGCGACGACCGCGGCAAGGCTGCCCAGATCGTTCCAGAGCAGTACCCGGCATGGCCATGCCTGCCCTTCCGCAAACGCGGGGAGCAGGCATCTGAATCCGTGGCGGCGTCTCGGTTCTGAGCTTCGTTGGCGCGGGCGGGTCGCTGGCGTAGGATCGGCGTGTGCTCGCCCCGGTTGATCGTGTCGAGGTGACGGTCGTGATCGACAACTTCCTCGACGTGCTGATGGCCGGCGAGGAGGGCGTGGCTCGCTACCAGGCGCGGGACTTCGGCGCGGCGGAGCAGTTGGTTGCTGAGCATGGTTTCTCCGCGCTGGTCAGCGTCGAGCGGGACGGCGACCGGCGCACTGTGCTCTACGACGCCGGCCTCACGCCGCACGCGGTGGCCCGCAACCTCGACGTGCTTGAGGTGCCGGTGGGTGACTTGCGTGCGATCGTCATCTCGCACGGCCACGCCGATCATCACGGCGGCCTCGAGGGCCTGGTCCGTCGTCGGGGGCGCTCGCGGTTGCCGCTGGTGATCCACCCCGACGCATGGCGCGAACGGAGAATCGCCTTTCCCTCGGGCGGTGAGCTGCGACTGCCGCCGCCGAGCCGTCACGACCTTGAGGCCGAGGGCCTTGAGGTGGTCGAGGAGCGCGCGCACAGCCTGCTGCTCGACGGCGCGGTTCTGGTCTCCGGGCAGGTCGAGCGGGTCACTGAGTTCGAGAGTGGCTTTCCGATCCACGAGGCGCGCGAGAGAGATGGTTGGCGGCCCGATCCGATGATTTGGGACGACCAAGCACTCGTCCTCAACGTGCGCGACCGCGGCTTGGTGATCATCTCGGGGTGTTCGCACGCGGGCGTGATCAACGTCTTGTTTCACGCTCAGCGTCTGACCGGGGAGGCCCGCATCGCTGGCCTTCTCGGCGGCCTGCATCTCACCGGTGGACTGTTCGAAGCGCGCATCAAACCAACGGTCGAGGCGTTGCGCGCCGCCCGAGTTGGTCGCATCCTGCCCGCGCACTGCTCGGGCTGGAGGGCGGTCCACGCGATCGCCCGTGCCATGCCCGAGGCCTTCGTGCAGTCCGCGGTGGGAACAACCGTCACGTTCGAAGCCGCGCCAGGGAACTCAAGCTGACGCCTCGCGGCCCCGGACGTAGCCGTCGGGCTCTTCCCGAAAAGAGCGTCGGGGGATTACGAATGTCGGCCGAAGAGCTGGTACCCGGCGCGGGCGACGATGGCGCCGGCCATGAACGCCGTCGCGGCGGCGCACGCTAGTCGCCGGACGCGTGCTCGCACAGCGGTCAGGGCTCAGTGATACCGAAGCGCGTGAAGAAGTCGCGCCACGCCTTCACGCATTCGTCGGCAAGCTCGAGCGCATCGATTTCCTTGGTGCACTCAGACGCCGGATCGACCTCGATGGTCACGTTCCAGGCGCCGCTTGGATCCACGGCCACCTCTCCGATGCGGGCGGTCTTACCGCGATCGCGCCGGAAGTGCTTGGACGTGTTGCAGATCGCCTCGCACGTGTTGAGCACGGGCGAGTTCTCGAGGTATTCTTCGACGCCGTTGGCCCCGACAATGGTGGGCAGGTTGCCCACGTCCTTCTTGAGCCAGTCATCGCCGAAATGGTGGCACTCGGTGAAGAACGACCGGGCGAGACCCTTGACCCCGTCGGTGCCCGAAACCACGGCGTCGGCTTCGTAGGCGGCGCGCAGAGTTTCGAGGCAAGCCAGGACCTGCTTCCACTGCTGCGGCCACGATGGGTCGCCGTCGCGGGTTGACAGGCCGGGCCGAAGGGCCGCCACAGTTACCTCTGCCACCTCGGCCGTGGCGTTCGCATCTCGTCTGCGCCCACCACATCCGGGGCAGGGCGCTCCGACCGGGACTTCGTCGAGGTTCGTCTGGCAGTCGGGGCAGGACATCATGGGGAGCGGTTCGCCCTTGTCGAAGGCGTCAGGACCTCGCCAATATCCCACGGCCAGCGGCCCGGGGACGTTGGCCTTCACTCGTGGAAACGGAACCGGGTCACGGCCCCGTTCGCGCCGTCTACTTCTCGACCGGCCTTCCCGCTGAACGCAGGCTGCTGTCGGTAGGTCAGCAGGAGGCGATCGGTCACGACCTCATGCTCCAGCGTCTGTCCCTCGAGCTGAAACCGCCTGAGCATCGACCTGCCGCAATTGACATAGGCCTCTCGTTCAAAGAGGCCTGGAGGAATCGGGAGCGCGGTCTTGACTCCACCGGACTTCTTCGTCCCGTCTATTGAGAGGGCGACACGAACGCCTCGGGACTTAGCGCGAGCAATTGCTTCAAGAAGCCGCACAAGCGAGAACGACTGCGCCCCATACAAAATCGCCTGGGTGTGGGCGTAGGGGGGGTCGCAGTACACCAGGTCTCCTTCAGCAGCCCGATCCATGGTCATTTCGAAGTCGCCATGCACAAATTCCGTCCCGGCCGTCCGCTGCGCCCAGAGTTCAGCCCGCTCTGCAAACGACCGGATACACCGTGCGCGGTGAAGCGCGAATCCGAATTCCAACTATCACCGACATGCGCGAGGCGCTGACGGAGCTGGACCTCGATCCGGACATCGTGGGATCGCCATCATCGCCCTCGACACTCGGTCAGACCCTCGCCGACTACTTCGTGCACCGGGCAGACGTTCTCGACAACCAAGTCCAGTACGCGCTGATGAATGCCGCCGATGCCGCCGTACTCTACGCGAAGATTCGTGCCCAGTTCGCCGCAGGCGCCGCGCCCATCCCTATGAACAAGCAGAAGGGCGACAAGTACGCGCCTGCGTACTTGACCGCGATCGTCAATCTACTGGTTGAGGCTCACGCCGACGGCATCGCTGTGGACTACGACCCGCGCGGCCTCACAGTCGTCACTCGGGACGGCAGCCCATATCGGACGCTCGCGCGGCGAATGGACGGCGGCTTTCCTGCCGGCCACAATCCGGTCGCCCTCTGGGAAGTCAAGGAGTACTACTACACGACGACGTTCGGAAGCCGAGTCGCTGATGGCGTATACGAGACTCTGCTCGACGGCCTCGAGCTTGCGGAACTTTGGCAGGGACTTCGGGCAAAGGGCGAGACGGACGCTCACCGCGTTGAGCACCGCCTTTTCGTTGATGCGCACTACACGTGGTGGGAGTGTGGCCGCTCCTATCTGTGCCGCATCATCGACATGCTCCACATGGGCCTCGTCACCGAGGTCATCTTCGGGAGGGAGGTCGAGACCCGCCTGCCGACCGTCGTGGAAGGCTGGGTTGCCCGGTATCGCGCGTCAGCGGTATAGGGTCGCCACGCGCGGCGCGTCCCTAATCGCTGCGAGGTCCCCCGCATGGTCTCCCGCATGGTCCCGGACCTTCCCGCATGGTGTTCGGACCGATTCAGACCGACTGTCCCGATTCGGCGTGCGTGGCCGGGACATAAGGAAAGCCCCGCAAATGCGGGACCTTCCAGGAGTAGCGGAGGAGGGACTCGAACCCCCGACACGCGGATTATGATTCCGCTGCTCTAACCGACTGAGCTACTCCGCCGTGGTGCACCCAGGCGGCGACCGCGACGAGCGTCGCGTCGGCGCCGGGAATGTTACCTCATGGGGCGCTCCGTCCGGCAGGTCCGGCAGTGGGCTGCCGGCATCAGCGCAGGGCCCGGCCGAGGCGCGCGTGGCGGTGGCCGGGCGGTCGTCGCGAGGGTGAAGCCCAGTAGCGGACTCGAACCGCTGACCCCCTCCTTACCATGGAGGTGCTCTACCAACTGAGCTAACTGGGCATGGCTGCCATGAGACCCGGATCGCCCACCGCGTGCGGTGGATCTCTATGCTGGACCCGCTCCGAACGATACCCCGACCACGCCGGGGCGGCGGATTCTAGCGGATGCGCGGCGGCGTCCACGCAACGGGACGCGCGATCGGCCGGCGGGCCGGCAGCCGGTCGTACGGCACGCGGGGGTGGAACGGGACATGGCACGGACACGCGGTGACGTCATTGGCACGTTGACGTCGGGCGCGCCAGCCCAGTTCCTGCGTTTCTGCGCGGTGGGCGGCATCGGCTACGTCACGAACCTGGTGGTGTTCGCGCCGCTGGTCCGGTTCGTGCAGATGCCGTATCTCTTGGCGGCGTGTATCGCCTACGCATGCGGGTGGGTCGTCGCGCTGATCGGCCACCGGCACTGGACCTTTGGGGAACGCGAGTCCTCGGTGGTCGGCCAGGGGTTTCGGTACTTCGTGGTGAGCGTCCTCGTGCTTGCCGCCGACCTGGTGGTCTTGCGCATCCTCGTGGTGGCCGGGGTCGAGACCGTTCTTGCTCAGGCGATCGCGCTGGCGGTCGTGACCCCGCTGAGCTTCGGGCTCAATCGGATCTGGGCCTTTGCGGCGCGTTAAGGCTTCGTGAGCGGTGCCGCCGCGGAGCGACGCTCACAGCGAGAGCACAGGGCCTGCGACTATGTTCCGCCTCATGGCTGCGACCAAGCGGTACGGTGGTACAGCGGCGCGGGCGCACGGCGAGATCCGCGATACTGCGGGTACCGCGAGGCGGCCTCGAGCGTGGGCCGTCGGGTGCCCGCTCGGTTCATCCAGTCGGCCGCCCGGCGCGGAGACGTTGACGGCGGACGCGTTGATGGGTAGTGCATCAGATTAGATGACCACGTACGGACGAGGACAGCACCCAGGCGACCGATTCGACGCCGTCGACGACCCCGACGCGCGTCGGCGTCAGCTTGACCTCGAACGCGAGGCGCGGCGCCGCGAGCGCGAGCGCCGCCGCGCCGCGGCCGCCGAGTCGGGCCGCTACGTGACGTCCTCGGTGCAGGAGACCCCCTCCCGGCGCCCGCCGCCTGGCCCCGAGCGGGCCACATCGCGAGGCGGGCGCGGTCGGCGCAAACAGCCCGGCCCCAACTGGCGCCTGGTGCGTCGCGTCGCCTACGCGTTCATCGCGCTGATCTTTCTGATCGAGGGCATCTCCTACGTGAGCTACATGGAGCAGCCGTCAAGCGTCCCGTTTGGCCCGCGCTCGGTCGAGTGGGTCCGGGCCAATGTGAGCTCGTGGCTCGTCGACGAGATCGAGCGCGAGTACTACTCGTGGAACGCGCCCGCCAAGGGCGGACCGACCATCAAGACGCTCCCGGCCGTCGGCATGGGCACGGTCAACCTGGGCCAGGTGGCCGCGTCGCAGGCGCCGCCGAGTATTGCGCCGCTGATCCAGCCCGCCCTCCCGGGCGAGGGGGTCTGGCGTACGAGCGGGCTTAACGTCGGCGGCAGCCCTCCGGTACTGGTCACGACATTCCGCTCCGACCCGGTCTACCCGCGCATGGTCGCCGGCGTCGCCTGGATCGACCAGCGCAAGGCGCGCGTAATGCTGGTCCCCGGGCGCTACGAGCCGCCGGGCCGCGGGCCCCGCGGGCCGATGGAGGTGCCGCTGGCGTTGCGCAGCCAGCTGCTGGCGACGTTCAACTCCGGCTTTCGGCTCGAAGACAGCCACGGCGGCTTCTACGCCAACGGGCACGTCTGGGCGCCGATGGTCAATGGCATGGCGACGGCGGTGGGCTACACGAACGGGCTGATGAACATCATTCCGTGGCAGGGCGGCGCGACGATCCCGTCGGACGTGGTGTTCGCGCGCCAGAACCTGCCGATGATCGTCAACAACGGCCAGCCGAATCCCAACCTGAACGACAGCTCGCAGTGGGGCGCGACGCTCGGCAACGCCATCCGGGTCTGGCGCTCGGGCGTCGGGATCGACCGGAACGGGAACCTCATCTACGCCGCGGCCGACCAGCAGACAGTTGGTAGCCTTGCCCAGATCCTGATCCATGCGGGTGCGGTGCGGGCGATGGAGATCGACATCAACTACGAATGGGTCACGTTCATCACGTACGCCGCTCCCAACGGAGGGGTGCCGAGCAAGCTGCTCGGCGGCATCGATCACGGCGGAACGCGGTACCTTTCCCCCGACGACCGCGACTTCTTTGCCGTCTTCGCTCGCGCTCCGGTGACCCAATCTCATGGATAGCTCCGCGTCGACCGACGCAACCCCCCAGACAACTCCCGACGCCGTCATCCTGGAACCCGCCGCGCCGCACCGGATGGGGCTGGCGGCCGGGCTCGTGCGCACCGCGCGTCCGCGCCAATGGGCCAAGAATGTCCTGATCTTCGCCGCGCCGTTCGCGGCCGGCATCATCGGGCACGAGGGCGTCTGGTGGCGCCTCGCGGTCACCTTCGTCGCGTTCTGCGCCCTCTCGAGCGGCGGCTATTTCTTCAATGACGCACTCGACGTCGACCGAGACCGCAGCCACCCGCGCAAGCGGCACCGGCCGATCGCCGCCGGCACCGTGCCGTTGCCGGTCGCATACGTTACCGGCACGCTCCTGTTCGCGGCCGGGTTCGCGCTCTCGATCTGGATGGGCGGCGAGGTCGCGGTGGTCGCGGCCGCTTACGTTGCGGTGACGGTCGGCTACAGCTACTGGCTCAAGCACGAGCCGGTGGTCGAGATGGTGCTGCTCGCGCTGGCGTTTGTGCTTCGTGCGGCCGCCGGTGGCGAGGCCGTCGGTGTCTCGCTGTCACCTTGGTTCACGGTGGTCGTCTCGTTCGGCGCGCTGCTGGTCGTCGCGGGCAAGCGCTATGCCGAGCAGACCGCGCACGACGTCGCGAGCACGCGAACCCGGCAGGTGCTGGAACGGTACCCGGACGGCTTCCTGCGCTTCGTCTGGGCGATGGCCGCCACGATCACGGTCACCGGGTACTGCCTGTGGGCGCTGCTGCCGGGCAAGGGCCCGCACATTCCGGCGCCCTGGCCGGCGATCTCGGTCATTCCCTTCGTGGTGGGCATCCTCCGGTACGCGATGCTGTTGGAGGCCGGCAGCGGGGAGGCGCCGGAGGACCTGTTCCTGCGCGACCGGATTCTGCAGCTCTCGGGGGTGACCTGGGTCGCGATCTACGCGATCGGCCTCTATGCGCGTTAGGCGCGCGGCACCGGACCCGGCAGACGGTCCGCAGCGCCAGGAGCGGCTGCTGACCGGTTGGGGACGAACCGCACCCACACGCGCAGTCGTCGAGGAGCCCGCGAGCGCCGACGGCATCGACCACATCTTCGCCGGCTCCGGGGTTCGGGGGGTGATCGCGCGCGGGCTGGGCCGCAGCTACGGCGACGCCGCCCAGAACGCCGGAGGGGTGGTGATCTCCACCCGGGGGCTCCCAGGCATGGTCGCACTCGACGGCACCACCGGCCGCGCCCGGGTCTCGGCGGGCACCTCGCTCGGGCAGCTGATCGCCCACGTCCTGCCGCGCGGCTGGTTTCCCGCGGTCGTGCCCGGGACCCAATACGTGAGCGTGGGCGGGGGGATCGCCAGCGACGTGCACGGCAAGAACCACCACCGGGACGGCAGTTTCTGCGAACACGTGCACCGCATCGAGCTTGCCCTCGCGGACGGCGGGCGCGCGATCCTGACCCCCGACGGCGTCGATGCGGATGCCTTCTGGGCGACGGCCGGCGGCATGGGGTTGACCGGCGTGGTGCTGAGCGCCGACCTGCAGCTGCGCCGTGTCGCCACTGGATACATGCGGGTCGACACGACGCGCACGGCGGATCTGGACGCGTCGATGCGTGTGCTCGCGGAGGCGGACGCCGCGGCCCAGTACACGGTGGCGTGGGTCGATCTGATCTCGCGCGGGGCGGCGTTCGGCCGCGGGATCGTGACCGCCGGCGAGCACGCGCTGGCTGCCGACCTCGACGAGACGGGCGATGCATCCGGCATCGCCGTGCCACGCAACCGGCGGCTGGCGTCGGTGCCCGTGGTCCCGGGACGCGCGGGCGTCCTGCATCCCGGCGCGATGCGGTTGTTCAACGAGCTCTACTATCGTCGCGCTCCGGCCGTGCCGTCGCGAAGCGTCGAGCCCATCTGGGGCTACTTCTTCCCCCTTGATGTCGTCGGGGACTGGAACCGGCTCTACGGGCGCGCGGGCATGCTGCAGTACCAGTTCGTGATCCCCGCCGCCGCCGCCGGGCGTCTGATCCCCATGGCCGAGCGGCTGGTCGCCGACGGCGTGCCGATCTACCTCGCCGTGCTCAAACGGCTGCGCGACGTCCCGGGCCCGCTGGGCTTTCCGCTTGGCGGCTGGACACTCGCGCTGGACATCCCGGCCGGGGTGCCCGGGCTGGCCGACGCGCTCGATCGCCTCGATGACGAGGTCGCCGCGTGCGGCGGGCGCGTCTACCTCGCCAAGGACGCGCGCCTGCGGGCCGAGCTGCTGCCGGCGATGTACCCACGGCTGGCGGAGTGGCGCGCGGTGCGCGACCGCCTTGACCCCGGGCGCGTGATGCGGTCGGACCTCGACCGGCGCCTGTCGTTGGTGGCGCCACACAACCGGACATAAAGGACGCTCGATGCGCGACGCAGTTGGCCGGGTCCAGTCGGTGTTGTTGGTTGGCGGCTCGTCGGAGATCGGCCTGGCGATCCTGCGCCGGCTGCCGCGCAGCGACTCTGCGGTGGTCTGTCTGGCCGGTCCCGATCGACCCGACATGGAGCGCGCTGCCGCCGCGCTGCGCAGCGAGGGCATTGCGCGGGTCGAGATCGTGGACTTCGACGCCTGCGCACCCGGTGACCACGCGGGGGTCGTCGACGCCGCATTCGCCGACGAACCGGATGTCGTGATCGTGGCCGTCGGGTACCTCGGCGACCAGCAGGTCGCCGAACGCGATCCCGAGGCCGCGACGCGGATCGTCGACATCAACTTCCGCGGGCTCGTGCCCATGCTGGTGGGCGTCGGCCAGCGCCTGCGGGCGCAGGGGCACGGGACGCTCGTGGTCATGTCGACCGTGGCAGGTGAACGCCCCCGGCGCGCCAACTACACCTATGGCGCCGCGAAGGCAGGGCTCGACGCGTTCACGCGCGGGCTGGCGGCCTCGCTCCACGGCTCCGGTATCCAGGTGCTCGTGGTGCGCCCGGGCTTCGTGCGGACGCGGATGTCGGCGCACCTCAAGCCGGCGCCGCTCGCGACGACGCCCGACAAGGTGGCCGACGCGGTGGCTGCGGGGATCGAACGCGGTGCGCGCATCATCTGGGTGCCCGGCACCTTGCGCTGGCTGATGATGGTGCTTCGCCATCTGCCGGAGTCGGTCTTCCGGCGTCTGCCGGGATGACGCCGGGGCCGCCCGGATCGCGCTGCGAGCGCGCGAACGCGCCAGGCGATCGTGTGTGGGTCCCGGCCGGGCGGTTGACGCGCCGGTGCCGTGGGTAGGACTATCCGGTCGAGAAAGGACCGCCATGCCCCCGATCGTCACCTGCCTGTGGTTCGACACCGACGGCCTCGCCGCCGCGGAGTTGTACACGTCGGTGTTCCCCGACGGGAAGATCATCGGCACTTCCCGGTACACCGACGCGGGCCCGGGGCCCGCCGGGTCCGTCATGACGGTCGAATTCGAGATCGGCGGGTCCCGCTTCCTGGCGCTCAACGGCGGGCCGCAGTTCACGTTTACGGAAGCGGTCTCGTTCCAAGTGATGTGCGCCACCCAGGCGGAGGTCGACCACTACTGGGCGCGCCTCTCGGAGGGGGGACAGGAGAACGTCTGCGGCTGGCTCAAGGACCGGTTCGGCGTCTCCTGGCAGATCGTCCCGGAGGTGTTGCCGCGTCTGCTTGTCGGCGAGGACCGGGCCCGTGCGCAGCGCGTCACGCAAGCGATGTTCGGCATGACCAAGCCCGACATCGCGGTGCTCGAGAGCGCGTAGTCGGGGTGCGCCCGCGGGTCCGAGACCGAGATCGTCCGTGAGCTGTTCGCCGCGTACCTGGCCCAGGATCGGCCCACGGCGGAACGGCTGCTGGACCGGGACTTCGTGTTCACGAGCCCATCGGACAACCGCATCGGCAAGGCCGCGTTTCTGGCGCGCTGTTTCCCGACCGCGGAGCGATTCGCCACGTTCGAGATCATCCACGTCCTGCCCGCCGGCGACGGCGACGTGTTCGTCCTGTACGAATACGAGCTCACCACGGGCGCGCGTTACCGCAACGTCGAGGTGATCACGGTGCGGGAGCCAGGATCGCCGAGACCCAGGTGTTCTTTGGTGGCAGCGCGGGCAGCGGGACCGCGCAGCGCGGGGCCGCCTCGTAGCCGCTGCGCCGGCGCGCCGTGACGCGGGCCGTAGTGCCCGTCGGGTCAGCGGGGTGGGACGGGGTGGCGGTGGCCCGGGGTCCGGCCACGGGATCGATCTCGCCGGCGCCTGCCGACCGCTCGTCGTCCGGTCTGATCGTCGCACCGGATCGCGCGGCCGGACGAGTGGGGGGAGGAGGATTCGAACCTCCGTAGGCGTAGCCGACGATTTTACAGACCGTTCCCTTTGGCCGCTCGGGCATCCCCCCAAAGGAAAAGCCTCGGAAGGCTAGCCGACGGACCGGTCAACCTACAACCGCCGGGGGTCGATCGGCGCGTCGCGGCCGGGCTCGCCCACGCCGCCGGGAGGGGGTCAGGACGTCGGGCGCGCGTCGACGCCGTCGGAGGCGGCGGCCTCGACGTCGAGTCCGTCCGATCCCGGCTCGACATCGAAGCGATAGCCGACCCCGTAGTGGGTCTGGATGAAGGGATGCTCGGGCAGCGCCTTGGCGAGCTTCTGGCGGACCTTGCGGACGAAGACGTCGACCGAGCGATCCCCGGCGAGCATCTCGTAGCCCCAGACGTCGCGGTAGAGCCGGCTGCGCGGGATCGGCTTGCCCGAGCTGCGGGCCAGCGCGTACAGGACCTCGAACTCGCGCGGCGTGAGCCCGATGGACACACCGTTCGCATAGGCCTGCACCTGTTCTGGATCGATGCGCAGCGGCTCGGCGTCGATCGGTGTTCGGCCGGACGGCTGGCGGTGTAGCTCGGCACGCCGCAGGTGGGCGTTGACGCGCGCCATGAGCTCCTTCATCGAAAACGGCTTGGTGACGTAGTCATCCGCGCCGAGCTCGAGTCCATGGACGCGGTCGTACTCGCTCGTGCGAGCGCTGCAGACGATAACCGGTACCCGGGGGTCCTCGGCGCGCACCTGTTCGGTGAAGCGCCAGCCGTCGATGCCCGGCAGCATCAGGTCGAGGATGACCAGATCCGGCCGCTGACTTTGGAACAGCCGCAGGCCCTGGGTGCCATCGGCAGCGCGGAGCACGCGGTAGCCCGCACGCGTGAGCTGATAGACCATGGACTCAAGGATCGCGTCGTCGTCTTCGACGACGAGCACGGTCTGGGTGGTCGGCATACGCGCAGACTAGCGACGATCGGGTCCGATGGCCGACGGGGTATTGTGGTGCGCGATGGCGACGGACCCTGATCGGCCGAGACCCGGCAGCCTCCGGTGAGCGACGCTCCCGCGGACCGCTATGTCGTTGACGCCCAGATCGGGCGGGGCGGCATGGCAACGGTCTGGCGGGCTCACGACACGGTGCTCAATCGCACCGTCGCGCTCAAACGCCTCCGAGCCGGTTTGCGTGAAGACGCCGAGTCGATGGCACGCTTCTCGCGGGAGGCGCGGACGGTCGCGCGCCTGTCGCATCCGGGCATCGTGCGCCTACTCGACATGGGCGAGGACGACGACGGGCCGTACCTGGTCATGGAGCTGGTCGACGGCGAAGACCTCAAGACGCGGATCGGACGCGAGGGTCCGATGGCGCCGCGGGAGGTCGCCCGCATCGGCGCCCAGGTGGCCTCGACGCTCGCGTTTGCGCACCGGCACGGTGTCATCCATCGGGACATCAAGTCCCAGAACGTGCTCATCGACCGCGCGGGCAACGCCAAGCTCGCGGACTTCGGGATCGCCCAGCTGCTGGAGGTCAGCGGCGAATCGCGGCTGACCCGCTCGGGCATGATGGTCGGCACGAGCGACTACCTCGCCCCGGAGCAGGCCGAGGGTCGCCCGGTCGATGGTCGGACCGACACCTACTCGTTGGGCATCGTGCTTTGGGAGTGCCTGACCGGCGAGCTCCCGTTTCCCGGCGAGAACTTCGTCGCCGTCGCAATGCGCCAACTCAAGGACCCGCTCCCGGATCCGCGGACGCGCGCACCGGAGATTCCCGCGCGGCTCGCCGAGTGCGTGCTGCGCGCCGCCGCGAAGAACCCGGACGAGCGCTTCGCCAGTGCCGAGGAGTTTGCCGCGGAGCTCGAGGAATGCGTCGAGGCCGAGGCCCCCTCGCCGGAAGGCCCGCCCGCCGCTGCGTCCGCCCCGCCCCAAGCGGCCGGTCGCGTGCGGGCCGACGCCCGCGCCGCCCGGCGACGGACCTATCGCCGCCGCCGCGCCGCCGCGCTCGTGGTCGCCGTCCTCGCCGTGGCGTTGATCGCCTGGGGCCTGGTTGCCGCGTTCTCCTCCGGATCCGCCTCGGCGCCGCAGGTGCGCCCGCTGGCGATCACCGTCACCAGCTACGACCCGCAGGGCGATGGCACGGAGAATCCCGGCGACGTCCGGTACACGACCGACGGCAACGTCAACACGGCCTGGTACACCGAGCTCTACGGCGCGTCGCCGACCTTCGGCGGGACCAAGCAGGGCGTCGGCCTGATGATCGCGGTGCACGCCGGCTTTCGGCCCACGCGCCTCGATCTCCGCTCACCGACGCCTGGGGCCGAATTCCAGATCCGCGTCCCCGGCAAGCTCGGCGGACCGCCGCTGGTCGGCACGACCCGCATGACCGGCACCGGCCAGACGGTGGCGCTGCCGGCGACGACGCCGGCACAGTTCGTGATCTGGATCGTTCGCCTCGTGCGTGATCCGGCCGTGACCGGCGGGTATTGGGCCGGGATCTCGGAGGTGTCGGTGCTGGGAGTGCCGAACAACTAAGGCATGACCGACTGGGATGCGTCGCTTACCGACTTTGCGGCGCGGCTTGAACGCCAGGGGTCCCGTCGCGCCCCGTTGGCGCCACGGACCCGCCGGGCGTACTTCAAGGACGTGCGCGCGCTGGCGGCATGGATCAGGGCCCACGGGATCGCGGGCCCCGAGCGCATCACGCCGTCGGTGCTCGGGGCAGCCCTGCGGGCGCTCGAATGGTCTCCGGCGACCCAAGCCCGGGCGCTCACCGCCGCCCGTGAGTGGCTGGCGCCGTACTTCCCCCCGGGGCGCTCGCCCGCCGAGCGGCTCGAGCGTCCAAAGGTCCGTGCCCCGCTGATCCCCCGCCTGTCCCAGGATGACGCGAGTCGGCTCATCGAGTCGTCCGACTCGGGTCCGGCACCGGCCCACGGGATCCGGAGCGCGCTCGAGCTGCGCGACCGGGCGGTGCTCGAGTTGCTGTACGGGTCCGCGCTCCGACGCCAGGAGCTGTGCGATCTCACCCTCGCGGGCCTCGACTTCGAGCACGAAACCGTGCACGTGGTCGGCAAGGGCGACAAGGCCCGGACGGTCCCGCTGACCGAACCTGCCGTCGAGGCGCTCGGCGGGTGGCTTCGCCAAGGGCGTCCGCTGCTGGTCGATCACACGGCGCCCGCCCGCACCGAGGTCTTCCTGTCGGTGCGCGGCCGGCCACTCGACGGGAGCGCGGTGTATCGCATCGTCGCACCCCGCCTGCGTGCGATGGGGCGCGCCGGCGGACCGCACCTGCTGCGCCACGCGGCCGCGACGCACCTGCTCGAGGGTCACGACGACCATGAGGGCGCGCACCTGCGGGTCGTCCAGGAGCTGCTCGGACATGCGAGTCTTGCGACAACCCAGCGATATACCGGCGTGACGACAAAGGACATCCAGCGGCAGCTCAAGCGCGGGCATCCCCGCGGATGACCGTCGACGCCTCGGCATTCCGCCGGCTGGTGGCGGCGTTCCTGGCCAGCCGCACCAGCGCCTCGACCCGTGAGGCGTACCGGCGCGACCTCACACACCTGGCCTCGGCCCTCGGGGTGGCCGACGCCGGGATTCCGACCGACGACGAGATCCGCGGCGCCTTCGGCATCGAAGACGATCCCGAGGTGCGGGTCCTGCTCGAGGGTCTCGTGGGCCTCGGGCCGGAGTGGTGGCGGCGGTGGCGCGACGACCTCGCCGGCAGTCCGGCCACGCGCCGTCGCCGCGTCGCCGCGGTGCGCGCCTTCTGCCGCTGGTGGTCGCGTGCGTGCGACCTCGAGAATCCGGTCGGCGATCTCCGGCCGCCGGGGGCCGCCGCCGGTGTGCGCGGCGGCGGCGAGGTCGTGGCGTTCGCACAATCGGACATGCGCCGCCTGCTGGAGGCCGCCCGCCGCGC
The DNA here is from genome assembly GCA_963773325.1 of uncultured Thermoleophilia bacterium. Lineage (GTDB taxonomy): Bacteria > Actinomycetota > Thermoleophilia > Miltoncostaeales > Miltoncostaeaceae > CAITWD01. The sequence continues at coordinate 1,479,155 of CAVZAI010000002.1, forward strand.
GGGGCCGGTCGGGGCGCGGGACGTCGCGCTGATCGAGATCCTCTACGGCTGCGGGCTACGGGCCAGCGAGGCGGTCGGCCTGAACGTGTCCGCGTGCAATCTCGACGACGGCGAGGACCCCTACCTGGTGGTCACCGGCAAGGGTGCCCGCGTGCGGGCGGTGGCGGTGCCCCAGGGCGCACGCGTCGCCCTGCAGGCATATCTGCGCGTCGGCCGTCCCGAGCTCGTCGCCCGGCGCCGTGGGACGGGCACCGCCGACGCCGACGCGGTGTTCGTCTCGGTCAGGGGACGACGACTGGCGCGGGAGGACGTCTGGCGGATCGTCACCGCGGTCGGGCGCCGCGCGGGCCTGCTGGACGAGGGGGGCAGGGTGTTTCCGCATGCCCTGCGGCATTCATGCGGGACCCACCTCATCCAGGCCGGTGTCGACATCCGGTACGTCCAGGCGCATCTGGGGCATGCGTCGCCGGTGACGACGGAGGTCTACACGCACGTGACCGCGGCACACCTCAAAGCGGACTTCGACCGCGCGCACCCGCGCGCACGCTCAGGTGCCGGGCACGGGACAGACGACCCCGGCTGAACGGAAGCCGTCGCGCAGTTGCGCGGTGGCCTGGTCGAACGCTCGGGTCGTGGCGGCGGCCGGATTGGCCCCGTGATCGACGGCGTGGTTGGCCGCGCTCAGGACCGCGATCGCGGCGTCGATGGCCGACCGCAGCTGTGCGCCGGCCGCCCCGCTGACGTCGGCGAGGTCGTTGCGTGCGGCGCCCAGCACGGCGACCGATCGCTGCAGCTGGGTGAGCGCGGCGCGCCGGTCGATCGCGACCTGGCTGGCGCCGTAGGCCGCACCGATGTCCGTGCAGGCCGTCTGCGCCGCCGTGGCCAAGTCGGGTCCGGCCGGTGCCGTCGTGCGCGCCACGAGCGCGTCGAACAGCGGGCGCCCGAGGTCGCGGGCACTGCAGGCGGGCGCGCCGAGCTCTGCTGCAGCGGCGTCGATTTGCGCGTAGGCCGCGACCCCCTGGAGCCGCAAGGGCCCAAGGAGCCCCGAGCCGGGCTGGACGAGCAGCGCCGCCAGATCGCGATAGTCGAGCGCCGCGACGCCCGCGGCGTTGCGCAGGTTCGCGAGCGCCTCGGGGTTCGGCGAGGGACCACCGAGGCTGCCGAGGGCGAGGTTGAGTTGGGCGAACGCAGCGCCGGCGGCGCGTGCGGCGTCGGCGGCGCTGGTGCGGTTCGTGGTCGCCTGTACGGGCGCGAGCTTGGCCTGGGCAGCCATGCACGCAGAGGTGGCATCGGTCGAGCCGCCGGATCCGCAGGCCGCCAGGACCGCGAGCAGTGCCGCGAGCAGCGCGAGCCCGGCGACGCGCGGGATCAGACGGTGCGCGCGGACCAAATGCCGGTGCCGAAGACGAGGATGACCCACAGGCTGATCCAGGTCGTCCCCAGGATGACCGCCGCGAGGGCCACGTTGCGTCCGGGCACGAGCTCACGCGCCTGGGCGATCTGGGCATAGGCGACCAGCCCGAGCATGACCCCGACCGGGGCGGCGGGGAAGAAGATGACCCCGAGCAGACTGAACCCCAAGGCGACCGTCGCGTTGCCCGGACGCACGGCCAGGCCCGCGGCGTCGAGGTTCGGTGTGCGGCTGCCCGGCTCGGGTATCAGTTCGCGTGCGCCGACGATCATCACGATGACACCGGCGATCGCGACGACGAACGCGGCGCTCAGGATCTGGCCACCCGATTCCAGGTGCGTCGCGGCCCCGGGGTGAAACCGCGTCGAGGTCTTGGCGATCGTGACCATGAACGCCTCGGTGCCGCCGAGCCCGAAGGTGACCGCCGCGCCGACCAGCTTCGCCCAGGATCCGCGCAGCAGCAGTGTTCCGAGCAGCGCGAGGGCGGCGATCACGAATACGAAGATGGTGTTGGCAGGCAGGTCGATGACCAGCCGGTGCCCGGCGACCCGCCCGGGGCCCGAGACCAGCGGACGCCCCGGCGCCGCCATCGCGATCAGCGCCGAGAGGATGCCGAGCGCCAGGCCGGTGGAGAGCAGGCGCTGCCGGATCAGGTTGCCCATGCGTCGTCCCTCACCGGCAGGTCGATGGGTCGGGAGCCGTGATGTGGCGCGGACGGAGCCCGGATGATCCCACCTCGAGCACCGCGACCGTCGCGCGGTACTGCTCGGGGTGCATCCCACGCCGAAACCGTCGAACGGCGACGTCGATCGGGGCGTGCAGCGAGCGGGGCACCGGGTCGCCCTCGGCCAGCGCCCCGCCCGGGCAGACCGCCCCGGGGCAGACCATCAGCGTCGGGCCGTAGTCGGCGATACGGGGGATGTGCCAGTGCCCGTAGACGATCGCGTCCACCGCTCCGAGGCGGTTGCGCAGCTCGACGTCGAGCCGGCGTTGCCAGCTCCGGTCAGGCACCAGCGTCGAGCGGGTCACCGTCGCCGCGTCCCAGGCGTGGCCCCACGACCCGTGGATCAGCCCGATCCGCCAGCCGCGGACGGTGGCGACCAGGGATGACGGCAGGTGGTCGGCATCCCGGTCGTGGTCACCGCGCACCGCGCGAACGGGCGCGATCTCCTCCAGCTCGCCAAGCACGCTGACGACCGACAGGTCGCCCGCGTGCAGGATCAGGTCGCAGTCCGACAGCGCGCCGAACACCCACTCGGGCAGCGCGTCCAGGTACTCACCGACGTGCGAGTCGGCGACCAGCCCGACCCGGACGGTGCGCGCAGCGACGCCGGTCATCGACGCAGGACGCGCTCGCGCTCCGCCCGCGCGAGGGCCGCATTGACCAGGCGGCCGACCAGCTCCGTGTACGGGACCCCGGCGGCGGCCATCAGCGAGGGGTACGCGCTGGTCGGGGTGAACCCGGGGATCGTGTTGAGCTCGGACACGACAACCTCGCCCGCCGATGTGACGAAGCAGTCGATCCGGCCCATGCCCGTGCAGCCGACGCTGGTGAATGCGACCCGCGCCACGTCCTGGAGGCGGCGCGCGATCTCGTCCGGGAGATCGGCGGGGATCTCGAGCTCGGCCCGCCCGGCCTCGTACTTGGTCGCGTAGTCGTACCACTCGGCCGAGTAGCGGATCTGGCCCGGCGGGGAGACGATCAGCGCACCGTCATCGAGGATGCCGATCTCGACTTCCTTGCCGGTGATCGCCTCCTCGATCAGGACCTTCTCGTCGAAGGTCAGCGCCAGCGCGACCGCGTCGTCGAGGTCGTCCCGGTCCGCGACCCGGGAGATGCCGACGCTCGAGCCGAGCCGCGCGGGCTTGACGAACACCGGATACCCCATCCGGTCCACCGCCGCGCGCAGCGCAGCGCCGTCTGCGTCCCAGCTGGCGGGGGTCACGACGACCGCCTCGGCGACGACCAGCCCGTGCTGGCGGGCGATCAGTTTGAACAGTGCCTTATCCATACTGATCGCCGACGCGGCGACTCCGGCGCCGACGTAGGGCACCCCGATCATCTCGCACAGCCCCTGGATCGTTCCGTCCTCGCCGAACGGTCCGTGCAGGACGGGGAACACGACGTCGATGGTGGTCGAGGTCCCGTCCTCGAGGTCCACGAGCAGCGCGTGGCCGCCGGACGCGCTCAGGGTGACCCGGCGCCCGTCGTGGATCCAGGTGCCGTCGGGTTCGATGACCACGGGCACGATCGTGAACTGCTCCGGGTCGAGCGCACCCATGACCCCGCGCGCCGATGACAGCGAGACCTCGTGCTCGCTGCTGCGGCCGCCCATCAGCATCAGGACCGTTGTCGCCATGCTCACGCGGGCGGCGGCGCCGGCGTCGTGGACGTGCCGGTGGTCGTCGGCGTGGTCGTCGTGGTGGTCGTCTGCGGGCCGAGGCTCACGGTGTACCGGACGGTCGCGCCCCGGGCGAGCGACGTACCGCCGGCCGGGGTTTGGGTGAACACGACACCGGCGGCGGCGGACGAGCTGTAGGCGGTCTCGGCGACCGGGCTGAACCCGGCTGCCCGAAGATCCGCCGCGGCGGACGAGCTCGTGAGGCCGATCACGCTGGGTACGGTCGCGGTCGCCGGTCCGCTGCTGACCACCAGGTCGACGCTCGAGCCGGCTTGCGAGGACGTCCCTGCCGACGGGTGTCTGGGAGATCACGTCGCCGTTGGCGACGCTCGAGCTCGACTGGTTGCTGACCGTCCCGACGACCAGGCCGGCCGATCTGAGCAGCTGTGTCGCCGAGGACAATGACTTGCCGACCACATTGGGCACGGCCGCGCCCGAGCTGACCGTGATCGTCACCGACTGTTGGGGCGCGAGCTGGGTCGTGGCGGCCGGGCTCTGGGAGATGACGTCGCCGGTTGACACGCTCGAGCTCGGCGCGGTCAGGACCAGCACCGAGAACCCGGCATGCTGCAGTTCCGTTGTGGCCGCGGATTGGGAGAGCCCGACGACGTTGGGCACCGTCGTCGTCTTCGGCCCGCTGCCGACGTTGATCGTGACGGAGCTGCCCTTCTTGACCGACTGGCCGCCGGCCGGATCGGTACTGACGGCGAGGCCCTTGTTGGCCACCGAGCTGGGGACGTCTTTGGTGGTCGGCGTGAGCCCGAGCGCGGTGAGCTCGGCGCGCGCTGCGGTCACCGTCTGGCCGGGGATGTCGGTTGGGACCGTCACGGTGTTGCCGGATCCGCTCCCACGCGAGATCAGCAGCACGGCCGCCACGGCGGCGATGCCGAGCACCACGATGAGCGCGATCACGATGCCGGTCGTACGGTTACGCTTCTTCTTGGCCGGCGGCTGCGCGGTCCCGGAGCTGGCCGGCAGCGGCGTGGTGGCCGTGGGCTGCGACGGGGGCGGACTCGCAGCCATCAGCGCCGTCTGGGCTGCGGCCTCTCCCGCAACGGCACCGAGGATCATCGTGTGCTGGCCGGTGCTCGACGGGTCGATCTGGCGGCGGACCTCGGTGAGTGCTGCCGAGAACTCCTCGGCGCTGCGGTAGCGCTCGGACGGCCGCTTGGCGAGCGCCTTCATGACGACGGCCTCGAGGGCGGGCGGGGTATCGGGCTCGTACGTGCGCGGCGGGACCGGCGGCTCGTTGATCTGCTTCATCGCGACGACGACCGGACGCTCGCCGTCGAAGGGCACGCGCCCGGTCAGCATCTCGTAGAGGACGACGCCGGCCGAGTAGCAATCGCTGGCGCTCGTGAGCTCGCCGCCGTGCGCCTGCTCGGGTGACAGGTACTGGGCGGTGCCGATCACCGAGCCGGCCTCGGTCATCTCCGATTCCGCGCCCGCCCGTGCGATCCCGAAGTCGGTGACCTTGAGCAGGCCGTCGCTGGCGAGCATGACGTTCTGCGGCTTGATGTCGCGGTGGATGACATCCCGACGGTGGGCCGCGGCGAGCGCGGCGAGAATCTGCTGGGTGTTGTCGATCGCCTCGAGCGGCGGCAGGGCCCCCTGGGTGCGAATCAGCGACTTGAGGTCCGGGCCGGTGAGGTACTCCATCACGATGAAGTACGTGCCATCGGTCTCGCCCGCGGTCGAAGACCTGGACGATGTTGGGGTGGTTCAGCTGGGCGGCCGCCGACGCCTCGCGCCGGAATCGCTCGACGAACGCGGGGTCGGCGGTGTACCGGTCCGCCAAGACCTTGATCGCCACATCACGGCCGAGGTGCGGGTCGTGGGCCCGGTAGACGTTGGCCATCCCGCCGCTACCCAGCAGTTCGATGATCTCGTAGCGCCCGCCGATGATCTCGCCCGGCCGAAAATCGCCCACTTAGTGACTCCTCGCGATGATCGTCTGCATGACGGCGCGCGCGATCGGCGCGGCCACGACGCCACCTTGATTGGGGGTGTTCTCGACGAGCACGGCGACCGCGACCGTCGGGGCCGACGCCGGTGCGAAGCCGATGAACCAGGCATCGTTGATCCCCGACGACGACGTTTCGGCGGTGCCGGTCTTGCCCGCCACGTCGAGGCCCGCTAGCGCGGCGGCCGTCCCGGTGCCCTCCTGAACCACATCGCGCATCATGGCGGTTACCTCGGCGGCGACCTCGGGGGTCGTCGCGATCGAGAAGACGGTGTTCTGGTGCGTCATGAGCACCGATCCACCGGAGTCCGTGACGCGCTGCACAAGATACGGGGTCATGATCGTCCCGTGATTGGCGATGGCCGCTGCGACCATCGCGTTCTGCAGCGGTGTGACCAGCAGCTGTTCCTGGCCGATGCCGATCCGGGCGGTGTCCTCGCCGGGCTGGTTGCTGGGCAACAGGGCGCGAGAGGTGGTGTAGCGACCCGAGGGGATCACCATGCCGGCTGGCAGGTCGACCGACGGGGCGCGGCCGAATCCGAACGCCGTCATCTGGGCACCCAGCCGCTGCGCGCCGAGCGCGAGGCCAACCTTGGCGAAGGTCGTGTTGATCGAGTGCGTGAGCGCGAACGTCAGGCTATTGGGCCCGAACTTCTCACCTCCGAAGTTCCCGCAGCGGCTGGCCCGAGGCGATGATCGAACCCGTGTCGTTGAACATGCTGTTCGGCGTGAACAGCCCGGTCTGCAGCGCTGCGGTGGCGGTGACCACCTTGAAGGTCGATCCCGGGGGGAAGCCCTCCTGGACCGTGCGGTTGACCAGGGGGCTGCCCTTCTGGCTCGCGATCGACGCGAAGTGCTGATCGACCCGCGCCAGGTCGAAGCCCGGCGATGAGGCCATGACCTCGACCGCCCCGGTGCGGGGGTCGAGCGCGACGACGGCACCCTGCTGGCCGGCCAGCATCTGGTTGGCAACGCGCTGAGCGGTGGGGATGAGCGTCGTGTGGACCGCCTCGCCGCGCTTGGAGCGCAGCCCGAGGCGCACCAGCAGCGATTCGGCCCCGTAGTCCCCGGTCAGCCAGTTGTTCTGGCTGAGCTCGAGGGCCGTGGACCCCAGGCGGACGTTGGAATACCCGACGGTCTGGGGTGCGAGGGTGCCGTTGGGGTAGACCCTGTGGTAGACGACCTGCCCGTTGACGTTGTTGCCGACGCTCACCGCCAGCGGCGCGCCGTCGGCGGCCAGGATGGGACCGCGCGCGATCAGCAGCGAGCGCTGGATCGTCTGGGGATTGCCGGGGTGGTCGTTGATCGCGCTCGCGTGCACGACCTGCCAGTACCCGAGGGCGAACGCCAGCAGCACGAACCCGCCGGCGAGCACCCAGAACACGCGGCTGATCGACCTATTCACCGGCGCCCTCCATGGCGAGCGCCCGCTCGCGCTCGGCGGCGCGCAAACGCCGCGGCACCCGGGGCCGGTACGGCGCGCGGGTGCGGTGACTGACCACCGCCAAGAGGGCCACGATCGCGAAGTTGGTCACGACGCTCGACCCGCCGTAGCTCATGAATGGCAGCGTGACGCCGGTCAGCGGGATGATGCGGACGATGCCGCCGACGATGACGAACGCCTGGATCCCGAGGGTTGTCGCCAGACCGACTGCCAGGAGCTTGGAGAAGCCGTCAGGGGCCTGGGCCGCGATCGTGAATCCGCGCGCCACGAGCACGATGAACAGGCACAGCAGCGCGACCGCCCCGAGCAGCCCGACCTCCGCCGCATACGCGGTGAAGATGAAGTCGGTGTCGAGCACGGGGATGACGTAGTTGCCCCCGGCCGTGAGCAGGTAGCCCTGACCCCAGCCCGGCCCGATCGTGCCGGCATTGGAGAGCGCATACAGCGACTGGACGATCTGGAATCCCTGACCCTGCGCGTCAGCGAATGGATGCAGCCAGGTATCGACACGCGTCTGCACGTGCGGGATGAGCGCCCACACGCCCGCCGCCCCGACGGCGAACAGGCCGAGCCCCGCCGCGACGTACGCACCCCGGCCCGAGGCTACGTAGAGCATCGCCATGAAGACCCCGAAGTACAGCAGCGGCGTCCCGAAGTCGTTGAGCAGCCCCAGGACCGCGAGGCATGTGCCCATCACGACCAGCATCGGGCCGAGCACCGCAAACGGCGGAACCGGCATGCCGAGGAATCGTCGGGTCGGGATCGCCAGCAGCTCGCGCTTGTCGCGCAGGTAGCCGGCCAAGAAGATCACCAGCAGCACCTTGGTGAGCTCGCTCGGCTGAATCGTCTGGCCGCCGGGCAGGCGGATCCACAGCTTGGCGCCCGAAATGTTGGTCCCGAACACGACCGTCGCCAGCAGCAGCCCAACGGCACTCAGGCCGAAGATGTACCGGTACTGCTCGAGGATGTGATGGTCGGGGATGAACACGAGCACCCCGATGAACACCACCGTTGCGACCCCGAGCCAGAGCACCTGCTCGCGCGCCAGCACGGGGTTGATGCGGTAGAGCGTGACCATCCCGAGCGCGGTGATGGTGCCGATGATCGGCAACAGGTAGGGATCGGCGTGGGGTGCGCGCAGGCGTAGGGCGATGTGCATGAGGATGAACAGGCCGGCGATGACGCCGAGCACGGCGCCCGCACCGGCCTCGATGCTGCGCGATTGGGCGCTTGCAACGCTGGCGGCGCCGAGCAGGCCGATTGCCGCGGCCGGCACGAGCAGGCCGAGTTCACGGTTGCGCGGGGACATCTAGGCGCCGGTCTTCGTCTTGGGGGAGCTCGCGGGTGCGGCGGTGATTGACGGGATCTGCGGGAGCCCGTCGGTCCAGACCATGTTCGCCGCGGTATGCACCGTGGCACCCTCGCCGCCGACGCTGCCGAGTTGCTGGGACAGCTGACCGCTCGTGACGCTCGCGGTCGGCACGCCCGTGTCCTGCCAGTGGGAGGTCAGATCGATGGGCCCGAGCTTGACGCCCTGGTCGACCCACACGGTGCCGCCGGGTCCGGACTGGATCGTGAAGCTGCGCGAGATCGCCCACCAGGCGCCGCCGACCATCAGGAGGATGACCAGCACGGCGGCGCCGACGAGCAGCCCGGTGCGGGACACGCGTCGGCGTGCGCTGCCGGCCGGCTCGAGCACGCGCGCGCCGATCGCGGGGCCGGCGACCGGGGCATGCTCGAGCTGCCCGGCGCCGTCGACCACCGGGTGCTCCTGCGTCGTGCCGCTGGTGTCCGGACGCGACGCGCGGTGCTGCGGGGGCCCGAAGCCGATCCGAGCGAGCACGACGGTGACATTGTCGGCGCCGCCGGCCGCGTTGGCCCGGTCGATCAGGGCATGGGCGGCATCGTCGAGCACCGGGACCGCACGCAGCACCTCAGCGATCCCCGTATCGTCGACCTCGGTGTAGAGGCCGTCGCTGCACAGCAGCAGCACGTCGCCGGACTGCAGGTCCGAGGTCGTCGCGTCGACCTCCACGTCGGGTTCCGCCCCGAGGGCCCGCGTGATCACGTTCCGATGGGGGTGCTGGGCCGCCTCGTCGGCCGACAGCGTGCCGCGGCGGACCATCTCGCCGACGACCGAGTGGTCGTTGGTGAGCTGGCGCAGCTCACCGTTGCGCCACAGATACGCGCGTGAGTCGCCGACGTGAACGATCTGCGCCAGGCCGTTGCCGACCGCCACGGCGGTCATGGTTGTGCCCATACCCTGCTTGGACGGGTCGCTGGCGGCGGTCCGGCGGATCGCGCTGTTGGCCGACTCCAGCGCCGTGCGCAGGCTGTCAGTGTCGATCTGGCCGGTCAGCTGCCGGATTGCGCGGATCGCCAGCTGCGCCGCCACCTCGCCGGCGGCGGCGCCGCCCATGCCGTCGGCGACCGCGACGAGCTCGTCGTGCGCGTACGCGCGGTCCTCGTTGTGGTCGCGGACACGTCCGGTATCGGTGTGCCGAGCGAGCTCGACGACATGCAACGGCGCGTCCGCCACCGGCTATTCCTCGTAACGCAGCACCGTCTCACCCAGCCGCAGCTCGTCATGCACGCGGAGCTGCGCGTCGCCGGTGATGCGCTGATCGTTGATGAAGGTCCCGTTGGTCGAACCGAGGTCCTCGACGTAGAAGAACGGGCCGCGACGCAGGATCCTGGCGTGCATGTGGGACATGAACTGGTCATCGACCGCCAGGCCGTTGGTCGCAGCGCGCCCGATCGACAGCCCGCCCTCCAGGCGGAGTTCGGTCCCTGCGGTCAGTCCGGGGCCGTTCTCGATGACGAGCCGCGGGGTCAGGTTCCCGTCGAAGTCGAAGCTGCCTGAACGTCCCATGTCATCCACCTCGGATTCGGCAATGTCGGAATTGGGCCTGACGGCGGCTGCGCCGACGCCGACCGGAACCGGTGTGAGCATCGGGGGCGGAACGCTCGCTGCGGGCGCCGGGGCGGGCGGCGGTTGGGTCTGGCGCGGCTCGACCGGGTCCTCGAGGGCGAGTGGCGGCGGCGTCGCGGACCTGATCTGGCGGGCGGACGAACGCACGATCCAGGCGACCACCCCGAAGAGCAGCACGAGAATTGCCGCCTGGGCCATCAGCAGTTCGGTGCTCGTCATGCACTCATCCCCTCCGCGGGTGCGCGCATCACGAGACCTCGACGCGAATCTGGGTTGCTCCCATCGCGATGACGTCGCCGTTGGCCAGCGCATGCCGCGTGACGGGGCGCCCGTTGACCGAGACCCCATTGGTCGAGTCCAGGTCGATCAGGAAGTAGTCGTAGCCGACGTGGCGGATCTCGCAGTGCTGCCGGCTGACGTTCGGGTCCGCCACCACGATGTCTCGCTCACGACTGCGCCCGAGCGAGGTGACGCGCTTGGTCAGCGGGATGCGCTCCCCGTTCATGATCAGGGTCATCGTCTCCGGATGCAGCCCGGATGCCTCCGCGTCGGCCGCTGAGATCACCTGGGTGCCGCTGACGCCGGCGAGCGCCGGGTTGGCCGAGGCGACCGGCGCCGGCGGCGTGATGACCGGCGTCGGTACGGCACCGAGCGAGTCGTCGGGCTGCGGGACCTCGGCCGCGGGCTCGGAGACCGGGGCCGGCGGTGGCACCGCCGATGCGGACGTGGGCACAGCGGCCGGCGCGTCGGCCATGCGGCAGCTGATCCCGAACTCGCCGCCGCGCAGGTCCGCGTCGGTCGTGATGGTCACCGTCGGTGGGGCGACCAATGAGAACCCGTTGCCGCGGGCGTGCGCCTCAAGGTAGGTGGCCAGCTCATGGGTCAGCGTCGTCTCGTAGCTGGCGAAGGCCTCATGGTCCTGCGGAGACAGGTGGACCGTGTACTCGTTGGGCACGTAGACCTTCGCGACCGAGATCGTCTTGTTGACGTCCATCTCACGTGCCAGCTTGCGCGCGAGCTCCACGGGCTGCAGCTGGGACTTGAACGCGCGCCGGAAGCCACGCTCGAAGGTGGTCTCCAACGACTGCTCTATGCGTCGAAATACGCTCATCAGATCGGTCCACGCAGGGTAGCGGACCGTGGCTCGGCACCCATCCGCGAAAGGGTCCGCCATGGGCGAAGCGCCCAGACGACGATCAGGATAGCCGAGGGTCCCACGGCGGCGAGCCCGACGGTCGGGTCGGGCTGCCCGACGATGGCGACGACGCCCAGTGCGGCCGCCCAGACCAGGCAGGCGACCACCCGCGGGCGGCCCGGACGCGCCCGCATGACCAGTGGCGCCGCCAGCGCGGCGATCAGCAGCCCGGCCGCGCCCCAGACCAGCCACCATGATCCCGCCAGCAGCGCGTGTACCGCGCTCACCGCCGCGGCTGGGTCGCGGACGCCGGCCAGAACCTCGCTGGCGGGTCGGCTGGCGGCCGGACCGAGCAACAGCGGACGTCCGCTCCACAGCTCCCAGCCGAACGTCAGCGCAAGCCCGCACACGACCGCCCAGACCCGTTCGCGGGTCGATCTGATCCCGGCGCTCAGCATGCACACCAGCGGCAGCAGTCCCACCCATGCGGCGGCGACGGCGACGAGCGGCAGGCCGAGCCGGCGCGGCCACGTCCAGCCGGTGGCGATGAGGGCGCTGAGGCCGATGCCGACCAGGATGGCTGCGCCAACGCTCGTCCGGGCGACCAGGAGCACGGTCGTCAGCGCGACGACGCTGGCGGCCAGGCGCGGCCAGCGCAGCGCGATGGCGCCCGCCGCGAGGGCGCCGACGGCGATCTCGCCCGCGCGCAGATTGCTCAGGCCCACCAGCACGCCGGCCGCGGCCGCGCCGGTCGCCGCGAACGACATCGCCGGCTCGCGTATCCGTCGCAGCCGTTGCTGGCGCAGCACGTGCTCGCGTGCCCCGTCGATCGCCGCGTCGAGGTCGCGCTGCAGCTCGCGTGCGGTCGGACGGTCCTCGGGGTTGCGCGCCAACCCGTGCATGACCGCATCGGTCAGGCGCTGGGGCAGGTCCGGTCGCACGTCCCCGAGCGGTCTGATGTCGCCCATCGCCGCGCGCCGAGCGGTCTCGGCTGCCGATCCACCGGCAAGCGGGTTCGCCCCCGCCAGCACTTCGTAGAGCACGACGCACGCCGAGTAGACGTCGCTGGGGGGACCGACCGTCAGCGCGCGGGCCTGTTCGGGCGACATGTAGGCGATCGTGCCGACCAGCGACCCGGCCGAGGTCATCGTCGCGTGATCGGTCAGGCGCGCCACACCGAAGTCGGCGAGCCGGGCATGGCCGTTGCCGTCGATGAGGATGTTTTCCGGTTTGACGTCGCGGTGCACGATGCCGCGCCCATGGGCGTGCTCGAGCGCGGCGAGGACCTCCATGATCCGCTGGGTCGCCCAGCCGGTGGTGGGACGCCGCGCGCCGCACGCCGTGCGCAGCGACGGGCCGTCGATGAGCTCCCAGACCAGATAGACCAGCTCGGAGCCGCGGCCCCAATCCAGCAGGCGGACAATGTTCGGGTGCTCGAGTCGCTGGGCAGCGCGGATCTCGACCTCGATGCGCGACAGCAGTTCGGGCGAGGCCGGGATGGTCTTGACGGCGACCGCGCGGCCGGAGTGAATGTCCTCGGCGACGTAGACCGCGGAGGTTGCACCACGGCCCACGAGACGGCCGAGCCGGTAGCGGCCCAGCGCGATATCCGGGCGGCCTGGTCCCATCAGACTGACCTGTTCGCCGCGGGGTGGTCCGTCCCTGCCGTACCCGTCGGGCCAGGGCGCGTTGCCGCCCGGAACGGAGGTGGTAGGGTTCGCCGACCGTCCGGGTGACGGGACGTCATGGGCGAGTGGTGGAATTGGTAGACACGCTAGGTTCAGGGTCTAGTGCTCATAGAGCGTGGGGGTTCGAGTCCCCCCTCGCCCACCTCAAGCGACAGCGGTGAATAGGTCTCCACACGTACTCCGACGGGGGTCGTAATCCGTGGCCGATTCGGAGGACATGCCCCCAACCGGGCCGCTCGACGACACGGGTGCAACCGGGCGCAACCACATCCCGGCGGATGAGTCCGGCAACGGGGTCGGCGACTTCACGGCCCAGGACGACCCGGAGCACCCCGACGGGTTCTTCGCCGAGCTCGAGCGTCGGAACCGCAACGAGGAAATCGTGCCGAAGTCAGAGCCCGAGGATTTCGGGTTCGACGAGATCTCGCGTGAGGAGCCCGCCGCGGCCGCGGATGCGGGGAGCGCCGCCGGCGGGCCGGGCGGCGGCTCGCGCACCGCGCGGATGCGGGCCGCCGGCGCCCGGCGGCGCTCCGGTGGCTCGTCCAGGCGCCCGCCGCGGACGCGTTCGGCCGAGTCGCCGTTCGCCAATCCGCGCGTTCGCCTGCTGCTCGGCATCGTCGTCGTGATCGTCGTCGTCGCGGTCATCGTGCTTATCGTGCGCGATTACGAGCGCAACCGCTTGGTCGACGGTTACACCTCATACGTCACGAACTCGGGTCAGATCGCCCAGGCCTCCGCGGCGCTGGGCACGAGCCTGGTTCGCACCATGCAGAACACCAGCGGCCAATCGACCGCGCAGATGCAAGCCAACCTCACGACGCTCGCGACCGAGGCCGGGCACCAGACTGCCCAGGCCCGGCACCTCGACATGCCCTCGGGCGTCGTCAATGCCAACCGCGCGCTGGTCCTTGCGCTGCAGTACCGGCAGGACGGGCTCCAGGCGCTCTCGACCAACCTTCAGACGATCGTGCACTCGAATTCCGACAGCGCCGCCGCGCAGTCGATCGCCAGCTCAATGCAGCAGTTCCTCGCCTCAGACGTGATCGTGCAGGACTCCTACCTGACCGAGACGGCCCAGGCGCTGCGCAACGAGTCCATCACCGGCGTCTCGGTACCCAGCGCGAGCGCCGTGACCTTCTTGCAGGGGCCCAACCAGAACTACGTGCTTGCATCCGGCGCGGCACGCCTGCTGAGCCCGTTGCGCCGCGTCGGGACCGAGTCGTCCGGCCAGGGCGCGCCGGTGGGGCTCAGCCTGGTTTCGGTCGTGGCCGAGCCGAACTCGATCACGCTCACCCCCGGCATCGCCCAGACGATTCCGGAGTCGAGCAACCTGCATTGGGCGATCACGGTCCAAAACGGCGGGTCGTTCGTCGAGAACAACATCAAGGTGAGCACGTCGCTGAGCTACGGGACGACGCCGGTGGACGTCCAGACGAACACGATCGCCTCGATCAACCCCGGCCAGCAGCTCCTGATCAGCGTCCCTGGCCCGCAGGCGGGTGCCGTCAAGCTCGGTACGCTCGGCCTGCTGCACGTCCAGATCGCCACCATCCCCGGCGAGCAGAACGTCACCAACAACGCCGCGGACTACCCGATCACGGTCACCTTCAGCTGAGGTTGGGTCGATGAGCTCGACGGCCATCGCCGGCGTTGTCGCCGCCAGCATCCCGGGGATCATCGCGATCGTGCTGGTCGTCGTGCTGTGGATGCGCGTGCGACGCCTGCGCGGTGCGCAGACGGTGCTGCTGCCGGACGGGTCGACCGGCAACCTGGTCGATCTGCACGCCACCCTGCGCCGCGACGTGCTGGCCGTCGACGACGCGATCCGCCAACTGACGACGCGCGTCGAGGAGCTGGCCGAGGACTCCGAGCGCGAGATCGGCAAGTGCCTGCGCGTCAACGGGGTCGTCCGCTACGACGCCTACGGCGACATGGGTGGCCAGCAGTCGTGGTCGATCGCGCTAGTGGACGCGTCGGGGACCGGCAGCGTGATGACCTGCCTGCACGCCCGCGATCACGCGCGCATGTACGTCAAGGAGATCACCCAAGGCGCCTCCGAGCAGCGACTGTCCCCTGAGGAACTCGCCGCGATCGCCATGGCCACCGCGCACGTGCAGGATCACGCCGCATGAGGGTGGGCTACCTGGGACCGCCGGGGACGTTCACGGAGGAGGCGCTGTTGACCCTGTTCGGGCCCGGCGCCGGCGTCGAGGGGGTGCCGTACACCACCGTGGCCGACTGCTTCGAGGCGGTGTCGACCGGCGACGTGCCGCAGGCGCTTGTCCCGATGGAGAACTCCATCGAGGGCTCGGTGCCGCAGACCCTCGACCAGCTCGCGTTCGGGCCGCAGGGCCTCGTGATCCGTGCCGAGGCGATCCACCCGATTCGCCAGCACCTGATCGCCCGCAGCGGCGTCGGCCTGGACGAGATCGAGCGCATCATCACCCACCCTATGGTGCCGGCCCAGTGCAGCGGTTTCCTGCGCCGCAACCTGCCCGACGCGGAAATCATCGCGGCCACCTCGAATGCCGAGGCGGTGCGCATCGTGTGCGCGAACCCCGACGAGCCGTGGGCCGCCATCGGTCCGCTCCGGGCGGCCGACATCTACGGCGCCGAGGTCCTTGCCGCCGACATCGAGGACAACCCGAACAACAGCACCCGCTTCGTGCTGATCGGGACCGAGCCGGTGGACGCGACCGGGCCGGGCCGATTCCGCACCTCGATCATCTGCATGCTCACCCGCGATCGTCCGGGTGCGTTGCTGGCGATCCTGCAGGAGTTCGCGCTCCGGGCGGTCAACCTCACCAAGCTTGAGAGCCGTCCGGCGAAGACCGGGCTCGGCCGGTACCTGTTCTTCATCGACATTGAGGGCAGCCAGGACCGCGACCTGTCGGTCGCCGCGGCGATCCAGGCAATCGAGGAACAGGGCCTCGCCCACGTCGTGGACCTCGGCTCCTACCCGGCGGGCGCGCCCGACTGACCGGGCCCGCGACGGCGCTCCTGCCTAGGCGGGGAAGCTGCGGTTGTACTCCTTCAGCCATTCGGACGCGCGCCGGCCGAGCCGGTACTCGTCCGGGCCGTTGGCAAGGATTGTGCGCCCGGCCGCGGTCGAGCGCGCGAGGCTCCAGGATGACTCCATGGCGTCGCCCCAGCCGCGGGGCGCGCCGGCGGGCGTGGTCGTCGCGGTGAAGACGAAGTGGACCTTGGTCGGACTGCCGCCGTAGCGCCCGAGCAGATCGAGGAATGCGGCCGGCGCGTGACGCCACAGGCTCGCCGTGAAGGCGGTCAGTGGCGACCCGCTGCCGTGGTACATCTCGAGGTGGAGTCCACCGGCGAGCGCGAGGCCGGGCATGACCCCGGTCCAGCTGCGGTACTGGCGCCTGCCGTTGGGCGCCAGGTTGTGCTGCGGACCGTGGCCGATGGCAATGGAAGTCACCATGCCCGGAGCCACGAACACCTGGACGCGCGAGGCCCAGGTCCCGCCCCACGGGCACTGTTGGGCGGCGAGGATGCGCATGGCGTCGGAGAAGCGGATACCGGCGGTGCCGGGGTCCCCGAAGGTTTCCATGAGCTCGTCGACGGTGACCAGGTGCGCTTCCGCGCCGTACTTGCCGTGCGTGATGGCCCGTTGGAGCGTTCCCACCATCTGGGAGACGGTCTCTCGATAGAGGGTGTTGCCGGAGACCTTCGAGACGCGGAACTGCGCGTTGTTGCCCGGCGCGAACATCCCTCCGAGCCCCGGGTCTTGGCGCAGCGCGCCGCGGGTCGGGCTCAGACCGTGGCCGCCGCGCGGGAACACCAGCTGGTGCGTGGTCGGGGTGGTGTCGTAGACAATCGTCAGAGGGTTGGCCGACGATCCGGCCGCGGGGCCGATCGCGAGTGCCGCACATGCACATGCCGCAACACCTGACGCTATGAATCCGACGCGTTTCACACGGCCTCCTTGCCGTATGGATCGACCAGCGACCCGGGCAACTTAACCCTCGAGTCGGCCGATCCTGCCCCTCGCGGTCCGTGCGAACAGGCGCGAATCTTTTACAAGTACGGCGCGTCTGAGCGGTCGGCAGGCGGGCGGGCTACACTGACGCAGGATCACGCCGTCTGCAGAGCGACTGAGGGACATGGCACAGCAGGTTCTCGTGCTCAACGCGACCTTCGAGCCCATCAACGTGTGCTCCCTTCAGCGCGCCGTGGTGCTGGTGCTCAAGAACAAGGCCGAGGTCCTCGAGCGCGCCAACCGCGCCCTGCGCAGCTCCGCTGCCAGCCACGTGTACCCCCTCGTGATCCGCCTCGTGAACTACGTCCGCGTGCCGCGCAACGAGAAGCGCAAGATCTCCCGCCGTGCCGTCTTCGCCCGCGACAACTACCGCTGCCAGTACTGTGGCGCGACCGCCCGGCTGACCGTCGATCACGTCGTCCCCAAGAGCCGAGGCGGGCGCTCGTCGTGGGACAACGTCGTGACCTCGTGCGCGCCGTGCAACATCCGCAAGGCCGACCGGCTGCCGGAGGAGGTCGGGATGCACCCCCACGCGACCCCGCGGCCGCCCTCGTCCGACGTGTTCATCGCCGTTGCCGCTCCGCGACGTCCCACCAGCTGGGAGCCGTACATCTCGACCGCCTAGCGCAGGGGGCGCCGGCGTCCCCGGCCCATCCTGCGGCGCCCGGGCCGACCTTGTACGGTGGGCGGTCATGCGTGACGAGGGGGACAGCGCAGCGGGCGGCGCGCGCGCCCGGACCGTGCTCGTCGTGGCGCTCATGGTCACGATCGCGTTCGGCACCGCGGCGACGGCCTGGGGGGCAGCCGCGGCCCCGGGCCAGTGCGCACCGGTCACCATCGCTGAGGAGAACGCCCGGCCCGGCGGGACCGGCTGGGTGCCCCCACCACCGCCCGCGCCCGCGCCGGTGCAGGGGTACGCGAACACCACCAGCGCCGTCTGCGGCGCGCGCGTCACGCTCTATCTCGGGACCCGGGCGTCACGGCCGGTCGCGGTCCGGATCGCCGCCTGGCGCCTGGGCTACTACCGGGGCGCGGGCGGCCGCCTGGTCTGGACCAGTGGCATCGTGCGCGTCGCGCGCCCGAAGGTTTGGGAAATCGATCGCGCCCGTGACCAACATGGTGAGCGCGCCATGGCGGCCGTCGCTGAGCTTCACGGTCCCGCACAGCTGGACCCAAGGCGTCTACGAGCTGCGGATCGACCCACTCGCGACGGGTCTTCGCGCCGGGACGATTCCCTTGGTCGTTCGGGACGGGCTGCGCACGACCAGGCTCGTCGAGGTGCTCTCGACCAACACCTGGCAGATGTACAACACCTGGGGTGGCCTGGACGCGTACTCGGCACCGCGCACGTCGCGCGTCGTGAGCCTCAACCGACCGTACGACGGCTCCGGGATGGTGTCCCTGATGACCGACGACTATCCGATCGTCCGCTTTGCCGAGGCGCACGGGCTCGATATGTCGTATGTGACCGACCCAGATCTCGATCGCGGTGTCAGCGCGATCGGCGGCGCGCGGGCGCTCGTGTTCGGTTCCCACACCGAGTATTGGACGACGGGCATGCGTGCCGCGCTCGCAGCCGCGCTCGGACACGGCGCCAACGCGGTCTTCTTGGGCGCCAACAACATGTACTGGCGCCCTGTCTCCGTCGGCGCGACCCGTCCCTATCGGGAGCTTGCGATCTGGAAGGTGTCGTCCCTCGACCCGAACGCGCAGAACCCCGCGCTGGCCTCGCTCAAGTGGCGCGACGCTCCGATCGACCAGCCCGAGCAGGCCCTGCTCGGCGAGCAGTTCGGGTGCACCGACGTGCTGGAGCCGATGATGGTGCCCAACACCCTCGGCTGGGTGTTCGCGGGCAGCGGTGCGACGCCGGGCGAGAGCCTTCCCGGGGTCATCTACCAGGAGACCGACACGCCCGCGGCCGGGGCGATGCCCAGCGGCACTCGGGTCGTCACCTCCCTGACCTTCGCATGCCCCCAGAACGGTGTCGCGGTCTCCGGGAGTTCGATGACACTGGCGCCCGGCAGCGGCGGCGGCTTGGTGTTGGACGTCGGCACACGCGGCTGGGTGTGCCTGCTGAACCGGTCCTGCGTGACGACTGCGGTCTACTCGTCGCCGGTGATTGTCAATCGTGATCCGGATATCGTGGTCGGCTCGGTCCGAAACGACCCCGCGACTGTGCGGGTTGTCCAGAACGTCACGATGAAGGTGTTGACCGCGGTAGGGGCGGGACCCGCGGGAAACTTGGTGAGCTCGAGCGGGTATCCGCTGGCAGGGCGTTAGGCGGGCGGCCGGACGACGGGGCGCTGTGCGGTCTGCGATCATCGGCGCGCCGGGCCCCCGTAGCTCAGGGGATAGAGCACAGGTTTCCTAAACCTGGTGTCGCATGTTCGAATCTTGCCGGGGGCATAGAAGAACGCCTGCAGAAACTCGAGTTGGGATCGGTGCTGAGTCGACCAGGCGCGACTCTCAGCCCAGCTGACCCGCCCGTCCCGTGACGGTAATCACGACATTGCCGATCTTTTGGCCGGTCTCGACATACCGATACGCCTCGACGATCTCGTCCAGTGGATACCGTCGGTCGATGACCGGCGTGAAGTCTCCCGACTCGATCAACCCCTTGATGTAATTCACCATCTCCTGGTCATGCTTCGGAATCGGGAACAAGACCTTCTTGCCGCCAAAGAGCGGTGTGATGAGCGCCAGGATCGGGTTCTGGGGGAACGGTCCGAGGTCCGTCGAGAGGTAGATCCCCTTTGGGTTGAGCAACCGCCTGCACTGACCGAACGAGCTCTTGCCGACCGCGTCGAAGATGACGTCGTAGGTCTGGTCTTCCTGCGTGAAGTCCGCGACCCTGTAGTCGATGACCCTGTCGGCACCGAGTTGCTCGACCAGCGCGACGTTCGCCGTGCTGCAGACCGCGGTCACCCTCGCACCGAGGCACTTCACAAGCTGGACCGCCGCGGAGCCGATGGCCCCGGTAGCACCGTAAACGAGGACGTCTTGCCCGCTGCGAACCGCTGCTACCCGGATGTTCGCGAGCGCGTAGTGCGAACCTTCGGTGCTGGGGGCGGCCTCCTCGAAGGTCAAGTCCGACGGAATGGTCGCGACCGATGAAACTTCGGGAATCGTCAGGTACTCAGCGTGCGCACCAAACGTGCCCTCGATATACCCGAAGACTCTGTCGCCCACCGCGAACGAGGTGACGCCGCCGCCGACCGTCTCGACCTCTCCGGCAAACTCAGTCCCAAGGACCCTGCGCTTCGGGCTGACGAGCCCGGTTAGGAACCTCAAGATGAAGGGTTTGGCCGCCCGGTAGCCGCAGTCCGTCCGGTTTACGGTGGTCGCATGGACCTTGACGAGCAACTCGTTGTCCCGGGCTGTCGGCTTGTCCACTTCGGTGATCCGAACGACTTCGGGTGGGCCGTACCTGGTGTGAACAGCTGCTTTCATGAGCAGACGATAGATGCCAGCACCCAAGCAACCTGACGCCGTCTTGAGCCCGAGGCAGCTCGCCCGGGGCGCATCCACATCGTGTTGCGTTGAGCGGGCGTGGGCGGCAGGTCGGCATCGACTGGCTGGAGCCGGTGGCTATGGTTGAGGCCGCCGTTGGCGCATCGTGGGCACTTAGCCGCCCTCGCATCCGCTATGCCTCAACCAGGTGCCGAACCGAGCGCGCCAGTGTTCGGCAACCTGAATACAGCAAGATGGAGACCACCATGAGCACCTCGACCACTGACGCTGCGGACCGGGATGACCCAGCACCGCGCGAGATCGCGCATTTGAGTGTCGCCGAGCGGACTGCTCGGGGGCGCGCTGCGCGCAATGAGGTGCCCCGCAGGCGGCAGGCTGAGTTCGCGCCGGGGCCTGAGCGCCCAGATCCGATCGCGCTGCTGGAGAGCCAGGCAGAGAGCCGGGTCCCTGAACTGGTGCCGATCCGCTACGGGCGGATGCTGGCCTCGCCGTTTGCCTTCTACCGGGGTGCGGCCTTGATCATGGCGAGCGATCTCGCCACCACGCCCGTCGCCGGTCTGCGCGTGCAGTTGTGCGGGGATGCGCACCTGTCGAACTTCGGAATCTTCGGAACGCCCGAGCGCCGCATGCTGTTCGATATCAACGACTTCGACGAGACCCTTCCCGGACCCTTCGAGTGGGACGTCAAGCGGCTGGCCGCCAGCCTCGAGGTGGCGGCGCGCGAGAACGGCTACACGCCCGCTGATCGCGAGGCGATCGTTCTGGCCAGCGCCCGCAGGTACCGGACCGCCATGACCGAGTTCGGCGTCCAGACCGAGCTCGAGGTCTTCTACGCCAGCCTGGATATCGACTCGGCGATCGCTGAATTCCAGGCGACGGTCCCCGCCAAGATGCTCAAGCGCGCCCAGGCGACCGTCGCCAAGGCCCGCACGCGCGACAGCATGCAGGCATTTAACAAGCTGACCCGTGTGGTCGATGGCGAGCCGCACATCATCAGCGACCCACCGCTCATCGTTCCGGTCGCCGAGCTGTATCCGACCGAGGTCGCGGCGGAGTTCACCGAGTGGGTGCAGCGATACCTGCGCGAGTACCGGAGCACCCTCGACACCGATCGGCGCCGACTGCTCGAGCGATACCGATTCGTCGAGCTCGCGCGCAAGGTCGTCGGCGTCGGCAGCGTCGGAACGCGGGCGTGGATCGCCCTGATGTTCGCGCGGGATGCCGCCGATCCGCTCTTTTTGCAGATGAAGGAGGCCCAGCCCTCCGTGCTCGAGGCCTACTGCGGCCGCAGCCAATATGCCAATCACGCCCACCGCGTGGTTGCGGGGCAACGACTCATGCAGGCCGCCAGCGACGTCTTTCTGGGTTGGGTGCACGTCACGGGCCTCGACGGCATCGAGCGCGACTTCTACATCCGTCAGCTGCGCGACTGGAAAGGCTCCGTCGAGATCGAGACCATGGTGCCCAAAGGGATGGAGATCTACGCCAACTGGTGCGGCTGGACCCTCGCCCGTGCGCATGCCCGCTCGGGCGACGGGATCGCGATCGCGGCGTACCTCGGCAAGAGCGACGCCTTTGATCGGGCGATCGCCGCGTTCGCGGCGGCCTACGCCGATCAGAACGAGCGCGACTACGAGGCCCTCAAGGCAGCGGTGGCCAACGGGCGGATCACAGCCGAGCTTGGACTCTAGGCGAGCGGCCGATGTGCCTGTCGATTCGGCCATCCGGACATCCCTCGAGGCGACGTTCGCGCGCCTGGCCAAACTACCCGAGCGCCATGCGCGGTTGACACGCGCGGCGCGCTCGAGCTCGCTGACGATTGCGTGAACACCTTGCGCGAGATCTCGCGGATTTCGGCATCGTTGAGCCGTGATGCAAGCGCCGGCCCGTAGCCCGGCGACGACCTGGCGCAGGGCCGCTCTAGTCGCAGATCAGGTTGTCCATGCACCCACGGAGTCGTTGGCCGGGGGTCAACAGATGGTCAACAGACGCCACGGCACTCGGCGGTAGTCAGACCGGGCTGCAACTGCGTGGAGCCCCCGCGCCGTTGCGCTGTTTCAGATGCTCGAAGATGGTGAAGCCGATCTGCCGTGGTCGGCAATTCTCGTTGTCTCTCCCCAAATGGCCGGGTGCCGGTAGCACATCGAGAACTACCGGCGAGCCCTCGGCGTACGGCCGGAATGACGTGCCTGGTCGCCACTTTCCCCCGCGACACATCTCCGAACGAGGCGAACCTTCCGCCCAGGCGCTGTCGTGGGCCCCCGTCACTGCTGGGCGGCCGGAGCAGATGGCGATCGGGCCCGACGCAAACGATTCGGGTCGTAGTGGGTCGAGTTCTGCGCGCTCGCTACCGCTATGCGGAGGTGACGACCTGATTGAGTTGATCGAACGTGATCGACGGCATCGGTCCGCCCTCGGGGAACGCGGGCTTGACGTTCGCCTCGAACCACGCCTCGAAGTCGGCCCGCGAGTCCCACACCTCGGTCACGCGCCAACCGCCGGGCACCGGGCCGTTGGCGTGCACGACAAATCCCTTCGCGCTCCGGAGCGGGTCCAGCAGCGGCTGCATGCCGTCGATCATCTCCTGCGTTGCACCGGGAATCTGAGCGGTCATCAACACTGCCATCTGCGCCTCCCGCAATTGAACCTGGCAACTGTGCGCTCGGAGCATCCCATGGCAACGAGCCGGCGTCGAGGCTGTCTCGTATGCGGTTGGCTCGTGGCCTCGTTAGTTCGATGCGGCGGAGGCGCACGGCCGTTCTGCCGCACTCGCGCGTCGGCTGGCAAGATGTGGGCATGGCCAAGACCTACCGGCTCGGGCCCGCCCGCCGAGCCGTCAACGTGATCGTGACGGCGCTGCTCCGACTTGGTATCGGAGCCAAGTCGAGTTACCTCCTCACGACGACCGGCCGTCGAAGCGGCCAGAAGCGAACGACGCCCGTGATCCTGGTGGAGACGGAGGGCGAACGTTGGCTTGTGTCGCCGTACGGATTGGTGGGTTGGGTCCACAACGTACGCGCACTGCACGAAGTCTCGCTGCGCCGCGGCGGCAAGACGGAAGTGCTCCATGCCGAGGAGGTGTGCCCCGAGGTCGCGGGACCCATCCTACGGCGCTACGTCCGCCGGGCACGAGTGACAGCACCGTTCTTCGATGCCAAGCCCGATGACCCGGTAGAGCGGTTTGTACGTGAAGCGCCTCGTCATCCGGTGTTCAAGCTCGGCCGGGGTCCCCATTGTGTCCATCCAATCCGCCCATGACTCAAATCTCGGTGCGGGCGCGTGGATGGCCGCAACGATTCCAAGAATGACGGAGCGCCGAGCGCGGACACGCGTCCGTCCACCATCCTCGTGCCGCGTCAGGCGCCGTTGGCTCAGAAGCGCGTGCTCGAAGGCGGGGCGGGCTGATGTCGTGCCAGTGCCGTTCAGCAGGGCCACCCAGGATCAACCACCCGCCAGGTGGACGCGTGCCAGCTAAGGCGACAGGCCGTGCCCATCCGCGCGGGCTTGTTGGCCAGGGGTCAACAGCTGGTCAACAGACCCCACGGCACTCAGCGGCAGTCGGACCGGGCGTCACCTACGCGGAACAGGCTCGATTGCACGGATTTCCGGACAGGGATGTACTCAGCGGTACTCGCCGCCGACACTTCCTAAACCTGGTGTCGCAGGTTCGAATCCTGCCGGGGGCATAGTGAGAATAGCCTGTAAATGAACCTGTTCAGTGCCTCCGCATCCTCCGGGATCTCGCGACGGGCGGCATGACGCAACGCCTGACGCAGCAGTCCGGATCCTGGCACACTCGGTGCCGGCGGTTCCCAGGTCGTGGTACCTCTGTTCATTCGTTTTGGACGTCGTCCGGCGCCCCGGTCGCGTGTGCCCGGCCCTGTCACAACGCCCTGCCGCGGTTTACGAGCCACCGATGAGCCAGCTGCGCCGCGATACAAGGAGACACATCCCGGTTGACGCCGTCATGGCGCGCGGGCCCCGAGCAGTAGCCCATGGCCCTCGCGCGGTGTCGGGGTAATCGCTCCTAGGCCCGACCACCCAGGGCGAACAGGGGGTCTGCGACTGCGTGGGCACGCTCCTTCGAACCTGCCAGGGCGAAGCCCTTAACGGCCAGCTGCTTGCCGTCGACGTCGAACTCGTAGGTCAATGTGCGGCAATGTTCTGCCAGGGGTACCGCGGTTCGCCATTGACGTTGACGACCTTGCTGTAGTTCGGCCGTGCGATCACGTCCACGACGTCGTCGATCGACATCGCGTTGACCCGCTTGTCCCGGAAGCCTTCGGGCATCGCGGCGTTGGCCACGACGCCGATGCCCGCGCCCGGCGCGGCATCACGCCCAGCGCGGTTCTAACGCTTTCGCGGGAGTTCCTGACTCCTGATGCAAGTGCCAACATGTTAGGGGGTCAATTCCAGGTGCTCGGGAAGGTGACGCGGGTTCTGAGCGGAAACGACAGCATCAACTTGACCCGCAGGACCGGTTTCGCCGCGATCGATCAGGCGAAAGTCACTGAGGTCTTAGGTGGAATTGTCACGGCCGTACCGGGACTCTCATCTGAGTCTGCGAGAACGCAGGTCAAGGCACCGGCCGTTCAGATCCTTCCGCTGGCCGTCTTCATCTGACTGCGCCGATTGCTCATGGGTGCGGCCGGCTCCTGCGTCCGACCATTCGCCGCCTAACCTGGGTGCATCGCTCGCTCGACCAACGGCGCGTCCAGCGCAACGTTTGGCGGTTGGGCGACGGCCCGTCGCCTCGAAGTAGGCAATGGTGGACCGGACCGGCAGAAGATGGTTCGTCGGTCGGGCGTGCGTCGACTTACCGAGACGGACGGCGTCACAGGCCACCCACCAGCGCGAAGCTCGGCGTGCGGCCGCAGCACGCAGTCCGAGCATCTGCGCAGATCCTAGGGGGCCTGGCCGCTATCCCACGCTTCTCTGCCGACGTGGACGACGCCGGTCGCTCACGGCCTGAGGTGTCTACAGCAACTGGGGCGCAGCTGGTCCGCCCATGCGCCGCGCCGCGTCGAGGCCCTCGAGCAGGTGCCGCGCGATCTCCGACGGCGTCGGAGGGCATCCCGGGATGCGAATCGCGACGGGGAGAATCGCGTCAACGGCTCCCACCATCTCCGCGGGATCTCCGAGGAGCACGCAGCCGAGCGCGCAATCCCCGAGTGCAGCGACCAGCCGCGGATCGGGCATCGCGTCATGCGCCATCAGGAGCGCTTCGCGCATGCGGCTCGTCACCGGACCTGTCACGAGCAGCACGTCCGCATGCCGCGGGGATGCCGTGATCGTGAGACCGAAGCGCTGGAGGTCGTAGTAGGGGTTGGTGGCGGCTCCGAGTTCATGCTCGCACCCATTGCATGAGCCGGTGTCGACGTGGCGGATCGCCGCCGAGCGTGGTGCCCCACGCTCGAGGTGTTCGGTGCGACGGAGCCCAGCGAGATGGCGAAGGAGCACGAACATGTCCGGGCTACCGATCCACGCAGGCATAGCAGAGCTCAAAGCTCTTATTGATCAGCGGAAAGTCTGGGAGGATCGCATCGGTTGTGGCCGCCGCCAGCGACGGCCAATTGGCGAACGATCCCGTCCGGAGATGCATGCGACTCACGACGCCGGCATGGTGCTCGAGTGTGGCGACCGTTTGGCCGCGCGGGCTTTCAACCACGCCGACACCGAGGTCGCGCCCCGGCCCATCCAGAGCGATCTTCCCGGGGATGATCGGCATTGACAAGAGTTCATCAAGCATGGCACAACAGCTTGCGAGCTCCCGGGCGCGGATCTCGACCCGTGCGGCGACATCACCGGTTGGGTCGTCGAGCCGAGCGATTGCAAACTCCGGGTACCAGAGGAGCGGACTTTGGGCGCGTGCGTCCTGCGCGACCCCCGATGCCCGGGCCACCGGACCGCACGTCCCAAGGCAACCGGCATCGCCGGGGCCAAGTACTCCGACGCCTACCAGTCGGTCGCGGACCGAGCCGTTCGTGCGGATCTGGTGCCACATCGCTGCGGCATCCCTGCCGATTTCGGCGATCGCTGTCCGCGCCGCACGGGCCTCGGTAGCACCGATCGAAAGGACGCTCGTCCCGAGCGCGATCGACCCGAACAGGAACCGGTGGCCTGCAAGTTGCGTGTTGATGCGCTGTGCGCGCTCTTTGAGCCCCGCAAAGACCATCGCCCCAGGGGCAAAGCCGATCCCCGCGCACACCGCGCCGATGTCATGGAGGTGGTTGTAGAACCGCTCGAGCTCCAAGAGCAGCGTGCGCCCTCGGCGCAGCGCGGGGTCGGGTGTGCCTCCAACAGACGTCTCGTAGGCCTGCGCGACTGCCACGGCGTTGGTGACCGCACACGCGGCACATGCCCGTTGGGCGAGGACCAGGGTCGCCTCGGGTGTGCCTCCAATCGCTGCCTGCTCAAGGCCACGATGTTTGTAGAACAGGCGCAGATCCAGATGAAGGATGCGCTCACCGACGACATGGAAGCGGAAGTGGCCGCTCTCGATGATGCCCGCGTGGATGGGGCCCACGGCGACCTGATGCACATCCTCGCCGATCACCGGTGTCGCCCAGTCGGCGGTCGCTGTGGGGTGTGCCACGAGGGGCCGGAGTGGAGTGTGTCCGCCGAAGCGCACCCCAACCAGATCATGGGCCTCGCGCTCATCCCACTCGACTGCCGGCACGAGGTCGACGATGCTCGGGAGCTCGTCGTCGATGGCGTGCGTGCGCAGGATGGTCGTGTGCGCCTGCCCTGCGAGGGCGAGGCTGACCCGCGCGCATGTCGAGGTGCGATCGGCCCAGAGGCTGAGGAAGCGATCGCCGGAGCCGAGGGCACCTGCCACGCGCTCGTGCCACTGGGTCGCGTGAAGCTCGATGACCTCCGGTGGCACGTAGGTCGTGGACCTGCTCATTTGACCCCCGCTGTGAGGATGGTCGCAAGCGTCGAGTACGGGAGCAGGTACGCGAAGCTGGCGATCGCCGCGAGGCCGCATGCACTCGCGCCCGCGAGACCTGAGATCCAGAGCCCCGTGCGATGTGCTGGCGTACGGTGGTCGCCGGGGGTTCCACCGAGCGCTTCGAGGCCCATGTGGGCGATCCCGAGGAAGCCCATTGCCAGTAGCACGGCAGCGATCGCCACGACGATGATCTGACCAGCGGCGATCCCCCCGAAGAGGATCAACAGTTCACTGACAAACAGCGGTGACGGCGGGACGGCGCCAAGGGCACCGAGGCTCAGCCCCATGCCGAGACTCAGTGGTCGACTGAGCCGCGCGATACCCCGCGGGGGACGATGCGATGCGTCCGGTTGGTACCGCACCAACGGAATCGACAGCGAGAACCCGAGCGACTTGGCGATCGCGTGCCCGGCAACGTGGATCAGGACGCCGGCCGTGGCCCATCGGTTATGAAAGCCGATGCCGAGCGCGATGACACCCATGTGCTCAAGGCTCGAGTACGCCAGAAACCGCTTCCAGGCCAGGGGCTTCCACAAAAAGGGCACTGCGACACCGAGCGACAGCAGGCCAAAGCCCACAAAGATGGCCTCGGTCGCCCGTGGATCGATCGCAGCCCGTAGCGCCAGATCGAGTCGCCAGACCACGAGTGCCACCGTCGGCAGCAGCGCCGCCGAGAGCAGTGCACTGACCGGCGGTGGCGCTTCGCTGTGGGCATCGGGCAGCCAGTTGTGGACCGGGGCCCACCCCACCTTGGCGGCTAGCCCGGCGATGATCACGCAAAACGCCACCAGCGTCGCCTGGCGGTCAAGGTGCGGGGCCTCGCGTGTCAGCGTCGACCAGTCGAGTGCACTCAGGGACGCCGAGGTATGGATACTCGTCGTGTAGAGCATCACGATCCCCATCAGTGCCACGGTGAGGCCGACGCTCGTGAGCACTAGGTACTTCCAGCCCGCTTCCAGCGCGTTGCGAGTGCCCGAGAATGCCACGAGCAGCGCCGAGGCGGCGGTGGTCGCCTCGACCACCAGCCAGGCGACCCCGAGGTTGTTGGCCAGCGGGACCGCCACGAGCGCCATCCAGAACACATACAGCCCCGCGTAGTAGAGCTGCCGGGACCTCAAGGCGCCGGTTCGGGCACGACGGTGGTCACGCAGGTAGGCAGGTGACACGAGTGCGCTGATCAGGCCGACAACGCCGATCACCCCGAGAAAGACCCCACCAACGCCATCGACGAGATACCAGGATCCGCTCACCGGATGCGAGGTGTGGGCGATGCCGACGACCGCGAGCCAGCAGATGAGCGCAGCGCAGATCGGGGCCGCTGTCTGGTTGATCGCATCGACCTGCCGGGCATCGCGCGCCAGCAAAAGCGTCGGAGCCACGAGCAGCGGGGCCACGAGCGCTGCCAGGCAGATGAGGGTGATCGAGCTAATCGCGCAGCTCCCGCAAGGCGTGCGTGTCAGTCGTGCCGAACACGTCGAAGATCCGGTCGTGGAACACCATCGCCACAGTCACGACGAGCACCAGGTCAAACGCCACCCCGAGTTCGATCACGATCGGCAGTCCACCGCGGACGTTGATCGCGGCAAGCGCGATCCCGTTTTCCGCCACTAGCAGCGCCAGCACCTGAAAGAGCGTCGCCCTGCGCGTGACAAGGAGGGCCAGGCCGGTGGCGAGCAGCGCGATCGCGGCGTGCTCGGCAACATGCGATTCCAGCCCGAATGGGGGCACAAGCCCGACCAGCGCCGCCACAATCACGCCGGCGACGAGCAGCCGGATCACCGGAATGGCTTCCTCACCACCTGGGAGCGCTTGCCGGGTCCGCCGGATCGCGATCACCAAAAGCAGCGCGATCACGAGCGCGCGCAGAACAAGGGTGAGGGCCGCCGGCAGGAACTCCGAAGGCCGGCTCGGGATCAACGCCACCGCCAGCGCTGCCACACAGAGCGACTGGATGCCGACCACCGCGACCGCGACCGAGCGACGGCGCATCACCACACACGCCAACCCCAGGAGCACGATGATCCAGATCAGCACCGTTGTCACAAGCCACCCCCGACAACCCAAGTCGCCAGCCCAAGCAGCGCGATCGCACTGCCGGCTGCAAAAAGGTGCGGCACCTGCAGTAGGCGCATCTTGGCGTGGACGGTCTCGACGGTGGCGAGTACGGCGGTGAGCGCCACCACCCAGACGACGACCACGACGAGCCCCTGCTGCGCGCTCGCGGGGTGCGGCAAGAAGAGCCCCGCCATCAGCACCAGCGCGATCCAGTGCCGGGCGGCGACTGACCACTGCAGGTACGCAAGGTCGCGGCCTGCGTATTCCAGGAGCGGCCCCTCATGGATCATCGTCAACTCCAGATGTGTGTCGGGGTTGTCGACGGGTTGACGGCCGGTCTCCAGCAGCACCACCAAGGCCATGCCAAACAGCCCGCACCAGTGCGCCGGCTGTGACCAGATGGCCGTTCCCGCCGCACCAGCCCACATCGCACGCAGGTCGGTGCTCCCAACCGGGAGCGCGGCAAGCAACAGCACGATCGCGAGGAGCGCCTCGCCGGCGACCGCGAACGTCAGGTCGCGGCCGGCGCTCATCAGCCCAAAGCCGCTTCCGGTTTCCCAGGCCGAAAGCGCGATCGTAAAGCGAGCCAATGCCAACAGCCCCACGACCACCAGAGCGTCGTGCCCGAGCCCAAGCGAGGGCGCCGCCGAGTTGACCGGGACGACCAGAAGCGCCGACAGGACCGCCACGCCGACCGTCGCCGGCGCCAAGACGTACACCACGCCGGTGCCTGTGGGCTGGACGACCTTCTTGCCCCACAGTCGCCTGAGGTCGCGATAGGGCTGCAGCGCGGACGATCCCAATCGGCCTTGGAGGCGGGCCTTTTGACGCTGGATCGCGCCGGGGAGGAGCGGGGCAAGCACTAGGCCCGCAACCGCGAGACCACCGGCGATGAGACTTGCGCTGGTCATCCACCCACCAGCCGGCCGAGGATCAGCAGCACGAGCACCAGACCGACGAGGTAGCCCACGTAGGCCGGCAGGCTGCCGGACTGTAGGCGGCGCGCCACCGCTGCGAGCTCAAGGGCGATGCGTTGGGTCGGGCCGTAGACCCACCGATCAATCAGGCTCGGCACGTGTTGCCGATACCGGATCTCCTGGACGATCCCGCTCTCACGCTTAACCTCGAGCGCACACTCGGACCGCAGCACGCCTTGCAGGCTCAATCGTAGGCTCGCGGTGAAGCCTGCCGAGGTCCACGCGAGCGCGGGCTCAGCGATCTGCCCACAATTCCAGACCGGTGCGAGGGCCGTGCGAGGTCCTCGGGCGCGCACCAAGACAAAGGTCCCCACGACGAGCGTGATCAGGATGCCCGCGGTCGGCAGCCCTCCCGTTCCGGGGAGCCACAGGCCCGCCGTGTGCGCCGTCACGGGGGCACCAGGCCGCAGCCGCAGGAGTGGGGAGATGATGAGTCCCGGGACTGCCCCCAAGAGGAGGCATATCCCAGCGAGCAGCGCCATGCCGACACGCATTGGCACCCCGGGATCGCGGGCGTCGCGAGCGGCTTCGCTGCGCGGATGACCGAGCAGCACGAGACCACCGACCTTTACGAAACAAAACAGCGCGAGCCCTACGGTCGCCGCCATCACGCCGAGCGCCACGGCGCTCACCATTACGCTCAGGAGCCCGCCCTGCAGACCTGCATGCAGGAGCGACTCGAGTATCAACCACTCCGAGACAAATCCGTTGAGCGGCGGCACGCCGGCGATCGCCACGACGCCCACCGAAAACGCGGCGCCAGTCCACGGCATCCGCGTCAGCAGACCGCCTAGATGATCGAGGCGCAGCTCGCCGGTCGCCCGCTCAAACGCGCCGGCACCCAGGAACAGCAGTGCCTTGAACAAGGCGTGGTTGAGGACGTGGAACAATGCCGCCGCGAAGGCGATTGCCGCCCAGGCATGCTGGCCAGAGTGCGCAAGAAGGACCGAGGCCCCGAGCGCCAGCGTGATCAGCCCCGCATTCTCGATCGAGTGAAAAGCGAGCAGTCGCTTGAGTTCGTGCTGCACCAGCGCATAGATCACGCCGCCGAATGCGGACAGCCCCCCGATCACCACCAGGGCGATCCCCATCCACTCAGGTGCCGGGGTCATCCACAAAAAGCAGACCCGGATAAGGCCGTAGAGCGCGACTTTGATCATCACGCCGGACATCAGGGCCGACAGATGACTCGGTGCGACCGGGTGGGTCCGGGGAAGCCAGACATGCAGCGGCACGAGCCCGGCCTTGCTCCCAAACCCCACAAGAGCCGCTATTCCCACGCAGGCCTCTAGCAGCAGCGACCGACCCGCAAGGCTCGCCCCGCCGAGCACGCCCCGCTCAGCCAACACCAGCACCGTGACCCACACACCGACCCCAGCGAGGTGCGTGATCGCCAAGTATTCGAGGACTGCACGGCGTACGGCGACATCTGGCTTTGCGATCAGGATCGCGGCCGCCGGAAGGATCGTCATGAGCTCCCAGAACGTCAAGAAGCCCAACACGTCGCGCGCGCAGACGACGCCCACAAGGGCCAATAGGAATCCGCCACCCAGCCCGGTCACAGCACGACTGCGCGTGGTACCCCGAAGGTACCCGGCCGCGTAGACGACCACGGGGATTGCGGTGACGGCAATCACCACCAAGAAGAAGCCACTCAGGGGATCGATGCCGAGCCCGGGGTGAATGCCACTGCGAAAGCCGGCACCGACATGGGTGCCGCGTGCAAACACGATTGCTCCGGCGAGACCGGTGAGCGTGAGTCCGATCCCTTGCAGCCAGAGTGCTGTAGCGATCGGGACGCGCAGAATCGGTAGGCATGCGCCCGTGGCGAGCACGAGTGCCCCGAAGATCGCAAGCAGCGCAATCATGAATTCGTGGAGCGTC
This sequence comes from uncultured Thermoleophilia bacterium, assembly GCA_963773325.1. GTDB lineage: Bacteria > Actinomycetota > Thermoleophilia > Miltoncostaeales > Miltoncostaeaceae > CAITWD01. Next base: position 1,511,466 of record CAVZAI010000002.1, read on the forward strand.
CCGCGGACTGCCAGGCCGCGTCCTTGGCACATCTCACTCGCATGTCTGCGTCAGCGCCGAGCCGAGCAGCCGCGATCAGCGCGCCGAGGAGTCGCGGCCCCCTTGATGTGGGCGAGATCAGGTGCGGGCGGCGTCGCGGTTGGGCGCGACTTCTTCGGACAACGACCCGGCCAGTTCTGTCAGTTCGGCTTGCCGGCGGGTGAGCACACTCCCGAGCAGTACGCGGGCGTCCTCGAGCAGGTCAAAGACGCCGTTCTCTATAACCCGGTAATAGGTTGTCGTGCCATCGCGCCGGCCGGAAACGAGGCAATGTTTCCGGAGGAGCGCCAAGTGCTGCGAGGTCCCACTCGAGTCCAGGCCGAGGGCGCCTTGCAGGCTCCCAACCGATCGCTCGCCGTCGCGAAGCAGTTCGATGATCCGCACCCGGGCAGGGTGGCCCAGCGCGCGAAACAGGTCGGCCTTTGCCGCGTAAATTGGACGCGGCTCCCCATTGGGTCCGAGCGGGCCGGTCCGGCGGCTCGGTGGGGGTTGGGCGTCTTTCGGCAGTCTCGGTCCTTTGTCGTGCGCAAGGAGGGGCTGCAGATAACTACAGCCCCTCTAGGGACTTAGGATGTGCCCGGTCGCCACCGAGCAGCGAAACTAAAGCAGGGAACTTTTCATGATGCAACCCGGTTAAGCTGGTCATCTTAAAGATCTCTAAGATGACCACCGCCCGTGTGAGCTTCGTCCCGCTGTCTCTCTCGGGCAATGGGGCATGTGCAGCGTCGAACCGGGAGCAGGGCGGCCTGCTCGCTGACCGCGTTACTCAACTCGAAACGTTCCCTGGCTGGACCTGGGACCAGCGTGACCCGCGGGCGCATCCCTAAACCTGGTGTCGCAAGCTCGAATCTTGTCGGGTGGATGGAAGGAATAGCCTGCAAATATCTATGCATGGCGTGCTTTTAAACCAGCGACGGCTACCGCTGGGTGTGTCAGTTCGTTGGCCTATTGGAGACAGGTCCTTCTCTCGTTGTCGGAGCCGACTCATGACCGCGTCGGCCGCCGGAGCTTTGGTTATCGACTCACCAGCAATCGCGCCTTGAATCCGCGAGCCTCGCGAGGTCCCGGTGCCACAGCAGCAGCGAACGCTGTCCGCGCTCACGATCATGGTCGTCGAGCTAACCGAGAAGCCGCGTTGGACGCAACGCGAACCGCAACACGCTCGGCCTCGCTGGGTCTCGCGCTCGACGCGGCCGATGCGCTGCAAGATCGCCTCGACGCAGGCCAAACGCGAGTTACAGCGTGATCCAGCGTGGGCCCCGGGCGAAATCCTGAACCTGGTGTCGCAGGTTCGAATCCTGCCGGGGGCATCCTGAACAAGGCTTGGAAACATCGCGAATCACGGCCGAGGTGCCGCGCATCGAAGGTTGACGCGATCGTCGCCGCGAACGGATACGGTGAGCAGCGCCCGTAGGCGGCTCGCCGGCGGTGCGCACCTGAGGCTGTGCTTCCAAGAGCTCAGTTGAATTGGAGTGGGAGAAACGTGATGCTCAGCCTCGCCCGCTGGTCCAGCATGCACCGTCGCACGGTGGTCGGCCTCTGGGTAGTCGTGCTTGTCGTGGCGATGGGCATTTCGAATGTCGTCGGCAGTCACTACGCCAACAACTTCGCCCTGCCCGGCACGGACTCACAGCGCGCCGCCAACCTGCTCGCGAGTGGATTCCGGGCGCAGGCGGGTGATTCGGATCAGATCGTGTTTCACACGACCAGCGGCACGCTCGCGACGCCCGCGGTCCAGACCCGGATCGAGCATACGCTGGCCCAGGTGGCACGCCTGCCGCATGTCACCTCCGTCACGAGTCCGTACGCGGTCGGCGTCCACGCGATCTCACCCAATGGCACGATTGGCTTCGCCACGGTCACCTTCGACCAGACGGCAAGCCACCTGGCGGTTGCCACGACGGACAGGTTCATCTCGACCGCGACCGCTGCCCGCTCCCCGGGCCTCCAGGTTCAGCTTGTCGGCCAAGCCATCGAACAGGCGCAACGGGCATCGATCGGATACACCGCGCTGGTCGGCATCGCTGCCGCAGTGGTCGTGCTGCTGATCAGCTTCGGCTCGATGCTCGCGATGGGGCTGCCGATCGTTACCGCACTCTTTGGCCTCGGCACGGGGCTCGGGCTCATCGCGTTGCTGAGTCACGCCATGAGCATGCCGGACTTCTCCTCGCAGCTCGCGCTCATGATTGGGCTTGGCGTCGGGATCGATTACGCGCTGTTCATTGTCACCCGCTACCGCGAGGCCTACGCCAAGAGCCAGGGTGACGTCCAAGCGGCCGTGGCTGAGGCGATGAACACCTCGGGCCGCGCCGTCATCTTTGCCGGCATTACGGTCGTGATTGCGCTCATGGGCATGTGTGTGCTCGGAGTCAGCTTCCTCTACGGGCTTGCGGTGTCGTCGTCGGTCGCCGTGTTGCTCGTGTTGGTCGCGTCGTTGACGCTGCTGCCTGCGCTGTTGACCTTCTTCGGCCGTCGTATCGGCAAGCCCAGCCGACGCGCTCGACGTGGCGAGGTCCACGGTGGCAGGAGCAGCTTCTGGGCGCGCTGGATTGGGGTCATCCAGCGCCGCCCGTGGGCCGCCGCCGGGGTGTCCTGCTTGATCATGCTGATGCTCGCGTTTCCAGCGCTGAGCATCCGGCTGGGCAATACCGACGCGGGCAACGATCAGCCGAGCCAAACCACTCGCAAGGCCTTCGACCTGATCGCCAAGGGCTTTGGTCCGGGGTTCAGCGGCCCGCTGCTGGTCGCCGTCAAGCTGCCCGCCTCGGGAGGGGCCGCCGCCCTCGCGCAGCTGAACGAGGCGCTTCGCGCGACCCCCGGTGTGGCAGCGGTCTCGCCGGTGCGGCTGAGCCCCACGGGCGATGTCGCCACGATCCAGGCCTTCCCCACGACCTCGTCCCAGAGCACCAAGACCGAGAACCTCGTCAACCGCCTGCGTTCCAGCGTGATCCCGGGCGTTGAACGCGCCACGGGGGCAACCGCCTATATCGGCGGCCCGACCGCGACGCAGATCGATTTCTCCAATGTCCTCGCGGGCAAGCTCTGGCTCTTTATCGGAGTCGTGGTCCTGCTCTCGGCGCTCTTGCTGATGGTCGTCTTCCGCTCCGTGGTGATCCCGATCCAGGCCGCCTTGATGAACCTGCTCTCGATCGGTGCGTCGATGGGGATCGTGGTCGCCGTGTTCCAATGGGGTTGGTTCGGCTCGCTGTTCGGGATCGCCGGGGGACCGATCGCCGCCTTCCTTCCGGTGATGGTGTTCGCCATCGTGTTCGGGCTCTCGATGGACTATGAGGTCTTCCTGATCAGCCGAATTCACGAGGAATGGGTCCACGGTGCCGATAGCTCTGCGGCAGTCCGCGAGGGGTTGACCCGCACGGGACGGGTGATCACTGCCGCCGCCGCGGTCATGGTCGCTGTGTTCGCGAGCTTCATCCTCGGGGGCCAGCGTGTCATCGAGTTGTTCGGGCTCGCACTTGCCAGCGCGGTGTTCCTGGACGCCATCGTGATCCGCTGCATCCTCCTGCCTGCCGTCCTCGAACTCTCTGGAGGGCGAACCTGGTGGTTCCCCAGTTGGATCGATCGACGCCTTCCCCGCCTTGCGATCGAGCCGTCGACAGACGCTTCGGGATCGTCGGTCACGTTGACCGATCTAGGATCATCCGCCCGTCGGCCGGCCGATGAACCAACGACCTCACCTCGTTGATCTTGCACGGCCGTCTGGGCGCTCGTAGCCGAGCGATGCCGGGCCGTTGTGGGGCGGCGCTGCCTTCGCGCGAGACAGCACGCGACGCCAAGGGCCAAACGCGTGAGGCCGTCGCACGGGGCCCCCGGGAAACGGGGCTGTGGCGAACCCCCCCGCTGTCCGAGACAACCGAGACCTAGGTCTCCGCGCCTATGGCTGGCTCGCTTGCCGGCGCATCGCCGGAGGGTGTCAGCGAGTGCTCGTTGACGGTATGCGGCCGGGCTCTGAGGGGGATCGTTGGAGCCGCTGGTGACCGTCCGAGGCCAACTTCTGGTCAACAGACCCCACGGCACTCGGCGGTAGTCTGGTTGATGCGAGAGCCCGCGAAATGCACGCCGATGCAGGGATTAGCGAACGGGGATGTACTCAGCGGTACTCGTCGCGCAGACTTCCTAGACCTGGTGTCGCAAGTTCGAATCTTGCCGGGGGTACTCAAGACAGACCTGCAAATACGGCTATTGTGGTCGCGGGCCAGCGAGGACTTGTCCTCGTCGTTGACTGGCAAGCCACGCAGCCCAGACGCGTCCCAGGACAGGGTCGAGTACGCAGGAACTATGCAGGCAGCTTGGCCGTGGGTCGGGGGATAGCGCTCGGACCTCAGGACGGATCGGACGTGGGATGATCGTCGGCGGGTCTGTCGCGGCCGACGGACCCCGAGCCCGACGCCTGCGACCGGACCTGGTCGGAGGTGGTATCCATCAGGCGCGTGCGCTCGCCACCCGGTCGAGCGCTACGGGTCGAACCGGATGCACGACACGTTCGGTCCGGCCCGCGGTGCATCCGCCGGTATAGTGAGCGACCGTGGAGCGGTACGAGTTAGCCGAGGCCGCCCAGCGGGCAGGCATCAGCGCTGATGAGCTTCGCCGACTGGTCAAGCTGGGGATCATCGTGCCCGACGCCGAGGACCGCTTCACGGCGGGCCACGTGCGGCGGGTCGGGCTCGTTGCGGGTCTCACGGCGGCTGGCATCCCGCCGGATGGCCTGGGCGCTGCCATACGAAGTGGACAGGTCTCGCTCGACTTCCTCGATGAACCTGTCTTCGAACGTTTCTCGGCGCTCAGCGACGTCACGTTCGCTCGGTTCGCCGAGCGAACCGGCGTGCCTGTTCAGTTGCTGATACTCATCCGCGAGGCTGCCGGCTCGCCCGCGCCGCATCCCGACGACTGGATCCGTGAGGAGGAACTGCCCTACGCCGAATTCATCGAGGCCCAGGTCGAGGCGGGATTCAGCCCTGCCGCCACCGAGCAACTGCTCCGCGTTCAGGGCGAGGGCCTGCGCCGCATGGCTGAGACGGAAACGGCCTGGTGGAAGGCAGGGGTGATAATACCGGCAGCTGCAGCGGGGAAGCGGCCCGATGAGATACTTGCTGTCGACTTCGCCTATCGGATGAGCGTGCTTTGCGAGCAGGCGCTGATCGGGATGTACCACCTTCAGCAGAAGCAGGCCTGGACCACCACCATCATCGAGGGCCTGGAGATGCAGTTGGCCGCGGCGGGGTTGCACAGCCGCCTCGACCATCCCCCCGCCATGTGCTTCCTCGACATTACCGGCTACACCCGCCTCACCCAGGAGCGTGGCGACGCCGCCGCGGCCGATCTCGCGATGACGCTGGCCAGGTTGGTGGAGCGCACATCAGTGCGCCACGGAGGCCGACCGGTCAAGTGGCTGGGCGACGGCGTCATGTTCCACTTCAAAGACCCCGGCCCAGGCGTGGCGGCCGCCCTCGAGATGGTGGCGGGCGTATCCGAGGCTGGGCTGCCACCGGCGCACGTCGGCCTCCATGCCGGCCCCGTGATCTTCCAGGAGGGCGACTACTACGGCCAGACGGTGAACGTGGCCTCGCGGATCGCCGACTATGCCCGACCCGGTGAGGTGCTCGTCAGCCAGGAGGTGGTCGACGCGTCGAGCGGGGTGGACGTCGCCTTCCGAGAGATCGGCCCGGTCGAGCTCAAGGGTGTGGCCGGTGCCATGCGCCTGCACGCTGCCTCCGGGCCCGGCTGACCGGGCGGATGCCGATGCCCCGGCAGAAGGCCCCCTGAGTCAACGGTTGCGGAACTGCGCAGGTCCTGCCGGGGCACCGGACAGACATCCTGGTCGCGTCCGTACCGACCCGCCGCAGCCCGAGCGCTACGCGGGCACGATGTTGTGGTTGATCCGAAACAAGTTGTGCGGGTCGTAGGTCTTCTTGACCCGGGCCAGGCGGTCGTAGCGTTCCTCGCCGTAGCCAGCCCGGAGCTCGGCAGGCGCGGTCGCCTGGTCTGCGGACAGAAAGGTGACCATCGTGCGGCTGGCCGACCATGGCTCCAGCCCGGCGATCAGCCGATCCAGATAGCCGCGCATAAGGTCTGCCTGATCCGGTTCACCCACGCCGAAGGCGAACAACACGAACGGGAGTCCGCGCGTGGGCACCGCGTTGGGCACGGCTGGTTCGTGGTCCATCGCGCCACCGAGGTGGCGGATCTCGACACTGACGAGCGGGCAGTCGGAGTCCGGGCCGGTGAGTGCGACAAACTCCTTGACGGCCTCCATTGGGAGCCCGGCGAGCATCGTCGCCCGGTCCCAGAATGGAATCGGCTCTGGCGGTTCCATGTGGACCATGCCGATGGACGTGTACGGCATCTCCGCTGCGGTGTCGAGGATCGACGGCGCGGCCGCGCGCATCGGCGCCAACAGCTGCGCACCCTCGGCGGCCGAGCCCAGGTGCGTGAACCGCAAGTGCACCACCGAAGCGCCCCGCAGCGGTGGCGGCAGTTCGGGCAGCGGGGGCAGCCGCTGCACGGCGATCGAGCTGGCGGCCTCCTCCGGGAGGGTGTCTACCCACTCGCGCCAGGCGGCCATCACCTCGGGGACGTGCTCGATGGCAAACCACACGCCACCGCCGTAGAGCCTGGTCTGCGGGAACAGTTCACACACCATCGCGGTCACGACGCCGAAGTTACCCCCGCCGCCGCGAAGCGCCCAGAACAGCTCCGGGTCGCTGTCTGCCGTCACGTGCCGAAGCAGGCCGTCGGCCGTCACCACGTCGAGCGAGAGGACGTGGTCGGCGGCGTAACCCTTCGAGCGGCTCCACGCCACACTGTGACCACCACCCAGGCTGTAGCCGATCGCACCCACCGTTGGGCTCGAGCCGTTCATCGGCGCCAGGCCGACCTCGGACGCCGCGTTGACGACCTGCGCCCAGCGGACACCCGGCTCGATTCGCGCAGTCCGATTCTTCGAGTCAATCGACAGCCCGCCCATACGCCCCGTGCTGATCAGCACCGCCCCGCGCGCGCCACTGGTGACGTGGTGCCCGGTGTGATTCACCGCGACCGGCAGACCACGCTGCGCCGCAAACCGGACGACCGCCTGCACATCCGCTTGGCTCGTGACGCCGACTACAAGGGCCGGCTCCAGGACGAAGTTGAGGTTGTACACGGCGCACTCGGCCGCATACCCGTCGTCACCCGGCAGGTAGACCGGTCCTGCGACCTGGTCCGCGAGCGCGGCCGCCTCTTCGCGTCGGACGCTCACGACGCCTGAGTCTGGTTCACCCATCGTCACCATCCCTCGCACCGCGCTAATTGGAGGCTCGGATAGGACGACCCTACAACGCTCGGATGAGTGCCGCTATCGGTTCGCGACATGCGCTACAGCTCAAGACGCGCACCGCAAGACGCGACACGCTCGGCCTCATAACGCCTGCGTCCTGGCGTAGAACCCCCCGTACGACCTCGACGAGCAGGCCGCTGAGATCCCCCGAGCCGGCCAGGTAGATGTCCGTGAGGTCGCGCCCGAGAGTCCCAATGCCGGGTCAGCTGCGGCAGCGGCGATGAGGACTCACGAACCCCGCTGCCGCTGCGCGACCACGCCGACTCAGCCGGTGGTTGAACGAACAGACTCGGGCCAAACGCAACGCGAAGCGCAACACGCTCGACCCCGCTGGGCCTCGCGCACAAGGCCATCCATGAGCCGCAAAGGTGAAGTCACGCAGGAAAGACGCGAGCCATAGCGCGCTCCAGCGATGTCCGCGGCCGAATCCCTAAACCTGGTGTCGCAGGTTCGAATCCTGCCGGGGGCATTCGAAAAGCACCTGGAAAACGACATGTAGCTGTGTCGTCGGGCGCTGGGGCCTGTGCGGCAGGAACTCGAGGGTCAACAGCAGGGCCAACATCGTCCTCGCAACTGCTTCGTCGGGCGTCGGGCAGCCGCGTCGCTACTCGGTCCCCGTCCGTTGTGAACGTGTCCCGGAACGGGTCCGCCATGAAGTCTGGAGGCGTGCCGGGGGGCCAATGCGTCGACTGTGGGTCGCGTGAGCGCCTCGAAGTTGACCACATAGCTCCGATTGCCAAAGGAGGCTCAAACACCGCCCGCAATCTCGAGCCTCGTCGCGAAACCTGCAATCGCAAGCAAGGCGCCAAGATCGCGAAGAGTGGAGTTCGGGGTGGCGGGTACCGTGAAACCTCACCGCCCTCCTGAGCCTCGACGCTTCTGTCGGTACAGCGTCTGCTCATCGTCGGGAGCTTCTGTCCGATGCGAGGGGTCGGCATCACTCGTCAGCGTGGTCGGCTCACCGGTGGCCAGCGGGGCCGTTCCGTATTGGAAAATGAACGCTGTCTCTCAACGGCCTGTACCGTGCCCCTGCAAATGAGGATCGCTCAATGATCTGGTCGGGCAGCTCTTTCGACGTGACGACCGAGTTGGCGCTGGTGCCGGGGCTGCGCACGCGCCTCGACGGTACCGGCCACGTCCTCGTCGACACGCCTGTCGGAGCCGTCGTCGACCTCGGCCCGGACGGGTTCTCGATCCTTGCGCTGCTCTCGACGGCGCGCACGCTGCGGGAGACTCTCGCTGCGCTCGAGGCCCGGCCAGAGCGGGATCTCAAACCGGCGGCCGGGGCCGTCGTGAAGCTGGTCGAGGCGGGCGCATTGGCCGACGCGGGCTCGTTCGGCGTCCGGCGCGGATGGGCCGACCCTGTGGAGCACGCCCGGATGCTCCACGACACTCGCCGGACGGACGCGTTCATCGCTGCGATCGAAGCTGCCGTCCGCCCCGATGACATTGTGCTTGACCTCGGAACCGGCAGCGGCGTCCTGGCCGTGGCGGCCGCCCGAGCGGGCGCACGCCACGTCTACGCGATCGAAGCGAGCGACATCGCCGACATCGCCGCGCAGGTGTTCGAAGCGAACGGCGTTGCCGACCGGGTGACGCTTCTCCGCGGCTGGTCGACACAGGTCGAGCTCCCGGAACCGGCGACGCTGTTCGTCTCCGAGCTGATCGGCTCCGACCCGCTCGAGGAGGAGCTCCTCGAGCTCACTTTGGATGCCCGGCGGCGCCTGCTCGCGCCCGATGCCCGTCTCATCCCCCACGGGCTGGAGCTGTTCGCCCGCCCGCTGGCAGTACCCCTCGACGACCGCCGCGAATGCCGGGTCGACCGCGAGGACGTGGAGGAGTGGCGCCGCCGGTACGCGATGGACTTCGGCCCGTTGTGGGCGGTGCGGCGCATGGCGCCCGACCATTGGCCCTCGGAGGGAGCGATGGTCGCCGCTTGGCCGCCTCTCGGGCCCCCGGTGAAACTGGCCTCGCTCGACCTCGCATCGTTCGGCTCGCCTCGAGTGCAGGCCAACACCGATCTCGTGGTGGAGGAACCGGGCACGGTCAACGCGATTCTCCTCACGTTCCGTGCGGAGCTGCACGATGGGATCGCGTTCGTCCACGAGCCGCAGACCGACGGGTTCTCGAGCTGGGCGTTCTCAGTGTGGTTCCTGCCGGAGCCGATCGAGGCCCGTGCGGGAACGCGCCTCCGCGTCGGGTATCAGCGCCTCGTGGACGGACGGCCCGACGGGCTCACGTGCGAAGTGTCAGGGGCCTAGCGCGACCCGCGCTGTCTCTGGTCGTGGACTGCAGTTACCTGCCGTCCGGGTAGCACGAGCACCCCGGGCTGCACTTGTGTGGAACCCCACCTATTGCGGTGATTTCTGGACAGGAATGTACGCAGCGGTACTCACCGCGGAGCCTTCCTAAGCTTGGGGTGTCGCAACTTCGAACCTCGCCCGGGGCATCGTCCGCTTGCCTGTCATCGTCCGCCGAACGATGACGTGCGGCCGACGTCGGGCGACGCGCGCAGTCGCTCAAGGTCCAGGCATGTCCGTTGGCCTCAATTCTGCTGACGTCGCGTGCCGAAACGAGCGTGGCGTTACGTAGAGATGACCTCGAACAGACGGAGCTCTGGAGCACTCGTGACCTTGCCCGAGAAGTGCGCTTCCAACCTCGGGCGAACAACGACCGACGCGGCGTCGGCGTGGGCCTGGGTGTCCCACAGCACGAAGATCCCATACTGGCCGTCGCTGTCGTCGCCAAAGACCGTCACGCCCTCACAGCCCGGCTGCGAGGCAATCAGGGGCGCAATCTCATCAGCGAGTGCCTGTGCGTCGGCGTGCCGTCCCTCTTCGAACGAGAACCTGACCAGGCGTGCGAACATCGTGACTCACCAGTTGGTTGTGCGCCGTCGATGTGAGGTCCACGCCGCAATTGACGAACGCCACTTGAGGACCATGTGGGTCGAATCTAGTCCTCAGCCCGGCACGTGAATAGGGGTGAGCTCTTGCCTGCGCGGTGCGTTCCAGCGGGTCGTGCACGGCCTACGTGTGATGACGGACATGCTGATCGCCGCTACGGGATGCCAAACAGACCTGCGCTCCCCCGAAGCCGGGGCGACGGACCGATTCTGCGTCGAGACTCGACCCATGTCATGCGGACGTGCGTGTCAGCGCTGGGTCAACACTGGGTCACGTTGGGCGATCCAAATCACGTCAAGGGACGCGCCCGACGCGCACGCGTCGAGGTACTGCTCCGAACGCATGCCTCGCATCGAGCGCCAGCGCGGATGCCTGCGCCGACTCTTCGTAGCGCCCGGTGGTCGAGCGCGACGATTCTCGACTACTTCGGTGCGAACACCGGGAGTTCCGCGCGGAAGAAGTAGCTCGCGAGTTGGCCCCAAGGATTCGGCAACGTGCCATTGGTCACGTAGAGGTTCCCGACGTTGTTCTTGCGGGCGCGACTGGCGATTGTCGAGACGCTGCCCGAGCCGGTTGCGTAGACGAGGTTGGCGAAGCGGGCAGGCGCATAGGACGCCGTCCAGCTCGGGAAGCTGGTCCGAGTGTAGGTGCCACCGGTGCCTTCGAAATCCACGACGATCGATGTCGGATCAATGCTCATGTACGACGGATCGGGTACCGCGCCGGGGTTGAAGATGACCTTGAGTGCAATGCTCTTCGCGTAGGTGTCGATCGTCTGGTAGAAGGGCACGCCGCTGGTCTGGGTCGACATCCCATCGAAGAAGACGCCGTCGATGCCCGGGTAGTTCGTGACCCATTGATTGATTTCGTTCTCAATCGTTGAGATGGGCGCAGGCGGCCCGCTCCCGGCGTTGGCGTAGTTGGTCCAGACGTATCCGTAGACCCGTGAGCCATACGTGTGGGCGGTGGTGATCGCAGCCCGGTACGCCGCCAGTCCGGCGGCCGTGGGATCGGTGATCCCGATACTCGTACCGGGGCCGCTGTCGGCGTTCATCACTTCAATCGCCGGGGTCTTGTTCGACATTGCCGCGGGCGGCACTGTCTGCCAAGGATCGGTGCTGGTTCCCGTCGCTGGGTAATACGCAGGAATGAGGGGCGTGAGCCCTGGAGTCGTTGACGCCCTCCCGGTGATCGCACTTGCCGATGCGACACTCAATGCGCTGCCAGTCCCAGCCGGCAGGAACGCAGCGATGCCGCATAGGGCGGCGCCTAGCCCGCCGCCAACAATGCCCCAGCGGCGATCAGTCATCTCGTACCCCGTTCGCGAGGATTTCGCCTACACGGGCCCTCGGCGCACTGGGGTTCTCGCACTCCAATCCAAGCCGAATGCCCCAGCCGTCCAGGCGTACCCCGACTGAGGAGTCGGGCCCAAGTTCGGTCGCTTCGGCCCGAAGGAGCGCGGCGACCCGGCGAAGACACGCCTCGTCATCCAACGTCAAGGGACAGTGGTCGGAGCGCCTGCGTACCCAGGACTGGGACGAGTCGCGCCTGCCGTCGACGGCCATGAGCGAGGCCAACTCAGGAAGCACGCGCTCGCCCCACGCATCGGGCTCGAGGCGCAGACGCTCCGCGACCCACGTTGTGGGCGGCAGCTCGGCCGACTCGGCGATCATCTGAGCGGCCACCCGGCGCAATGCCGCCTGCTCGCGCCCGCGAAGTCGCTCTGACCCGTCGCTCCTGCGCGTCCGGATGGCCTGTGCGTTCATTGTGATGACCCCTGGTGTCGCGCCAATGCGCCTCTAAGCCAGCCGGCAAGGCACTCCCCGGAACGCCTGCGCGTGTCACTCGGTTCGGCTTTGCGCACGTTCAGGGCAAGTGAGTCGTCGTGCATGTCGGCCTCCGTGGATTCGCTCGCCTGACACGTCCTTGGGGCGGCAGGCGACGTGAGAACCACCGCGGCGAGCTACCCGGGCGCCGCCACACCCCCGGCCGACGCGTGCCCGTCGTTCGCAGCGCATGGATGAGCGAGCACCCCAAGAATCCTTGGTGACCATCACCCGCGAGGAACGGCGCTGCACCCGCACGGCCCAGCGTTCGATCGGTCCAGCCACCGTTTCATGGACGACACCGAGCCGCCATCGGGGAACCCCCCATCTCGGCCGTTCGAACACGCATCGTGCGGATTCTGTCGCGGACATGAGCGTCACCCCCGCGTGCGCGGTTTGCTCCTCCCGCTGGCAGTGAGTGAACCTCATTCATGGGCTGCCGGGGGTCAGCACATGGTCACAAGGCCCAGAGGCACTCGCGGCACTCAGACCAGGCTGCACTTGCGCAGAACACCGCCAACTACTGGGATTCCTGGACTGGGATGTACTCGGTCCTCGCCGCCGACACTTCCTAAACCTGGTGTCGCAGGTTCGAATCCTGACGGGTGCGTGCGCGAACAGAGCAGGTAGACGTGGATTGGAAACGTGCTTGATCGAACGACGAGATTGGACAGCTGGGTCGCTACACGGCCACGCGTCCGGTGACCGGTTCCGTCCTGCCTGCCGCCGCGGGAAGGCGCGTGGAGGGTGTCGAGCGTGAGCAGGACGGCGACCCATTGACCAACACGCGGAGTGCCCGGGGGAATCCCGGAGGCTCTATGGAAGGCCGTGGCGCTGTCGGCGCCCGCGCGGGGTGCGCAGCGGTCCGGAGCGACCTCCGAACCTCCCGGATTCCGTGAGCTTCTCAGACACCCACGGACTCTCGGGAGGCTCGGACTACCTCTCAGGCGTGCGGAACGTCTGGAGGTGGGTCACGTGGTCGTCGTGGTCGACTACGGGGCGGTAACCGTCCAGACGCCGTTGGCGTAGGACGGCGAGCCCGTGATCGGAGCGTAGAGACCAACTCCCACAGAGGGGCTAACGCCGTTGTACGGCGGGTTGGTCGAGTAGCCGTAGATCGTGCCGGTTAGGAAGTGGTACTGGAAGTACAGGCACAGGTAGCCGTGCGCTGCCTTGCCGACGCCCGGGCAGACCGTCGGAGAGGGATTCGTAAACGTGTCGATGATGTGGTTGTTGGCGATCTCCGTGGCGAGCGGACGCGCATAGGTAATCGCGAACCCATACCAGCCGCCGGTCGATGTCCCGCCCGCGCCTGAGAACGCTCCCGACTCGGACTTCCCTGACGGCAGGGTCGTCAGCGTGTCCGCGAGGTGCGAAGACGGCACTTTCGGGAACGACGACACGTTCACTTCGGATCCGGTGACGGTGTGTTTCTTCAGCTTCACTCCCGCGACCGAGCGATTCTTGAGTAGGGAGCCGTTGATCGAGCTGATGGCGTAAGAGGTTCCGCCGAGCGCGACAAATAGCGCGAGCGCCGCGAGAACGGTCGCTGGCGTGATCTTGAGTTTGGACCTCATCGATGCTGACCTCCTCTTGGTTTGAAGATGATCTTCATCGCAGCAAGTCTCGCCTGGCCGGGTGCGATCCCGTCCTCGACTGATCAACGATCTCGCTGCGAGCTGACGGCGAGAGCCAGACAGCGGACTCTCCGTATACGCCGCAGTGGGTGTCGGTAGGATTCGCCTGTTCGCGTGAACGAGGTAACTGGACCTTCCGGGTCGTCAACGTGCGTTGGTTCGCCGGGCACGCGTCGCACCAATGAATGCGCTGCGGTATCCCGACGCCGCGGATGCAGGCGGCAAGAGTTCCTCGCAGTCCTTGCTCTCGGAGACTAGATCGCGGTCTCCCCGACTTCGAATCGCTGAGGAGAGCGTTCACGTCGCCGATTGCCCAATTTGGTGGCCATTTCATCAGGTGGCCATGGCCAGACACCAAACGCAGGTGCGCCATGCCGCCAACAGCGCGCGACGTCGATGGAGCAGACGTGCGCCACGCGTCGCTGGCCTGACCGCGGCAGCGTCGCCGCCTCGCGATGACCCCGAGAACCCACGAAACCCGTCACTGCTGCAGGACCGGTGGACCAATCCACATCGTCTTAGCGGTCATGCAGGGGACCAGCTTGGGCGATGCGCCTCGCGTCGAGAGATGTATCTCGGCTGTGGAAGTCGAGGTGCTGCCTTCCAAGCGTCTGCCCCGCCCTCGTCGGGCTTGGATGGCGCATCGCTGACCATGGGTAGCGTCCACAGAGCCGCCAGTTCGCGAACCTCAAGCGGCTGTGGAATCCTCGTAGGGAGGTCCCTCGCCGCCCCGCCTCGGCGCGTCGGACGTGGGGCGCTGCACTCGGCAAACTGAGGCGGTGGTCGTCTCGGCACGTCGTTCAATGCCGCGCAGCATGGCGCCTGCCTCGACGAGGTCGCCGAGGTGCAGCATCGCACCGAACGCGGGGCGAGCGATCCAAGTCGGTACCAACGGTTGGCACGCGATTCGGGCGCGGACCACGAGCCGCGTGCGCAGGCCCAAGTCCTCGAGCGTGAACGCCCAGCTAAAGCGAACGTCGGTGTAGACGGGAAGCGGATGAGTCGTCGAGAACAGCACTAACGCTCGCTGCAGGTCGATCGTTTCTACCGTGAAGTACGCGGACCCGTCGCGGCTGTCCGGGATGCGGTCTGCCACGCGGAGCGACTGTAGATCCGGTATCAGCTCGTCCGCGCTGCGCTCGCGAATGCCCCAGAGAGCACGATCCAGCCAGTATGGCGCGTACCATCCGGCGCGACGCGCCGGATGGCCCATTTGGACAAGCCACGGCCAGACCTTGTCGGGCGTGGCGTCGATCGTGATGGCCCGGGTGAGTTGCCACATCGGGTCGACTACGAGGTCGTCCCCTGGCATCCGACGCCGATGCTCGTCTCGGGTGGCACGCGTCGGGCGTCCCCAGCAGACCATGGTTGTGGTGATCGCCGCAGCGGCCACCACGAAAGTGCCCCGAATCCTGCCAATGCGCATGCCCGACGATACATCGACCGCACGCGCCCGCTGACCCGGTACCACGCGCGGCTTCAGAGGCACTCGCCCCAGGAACGTGAAGCGCAATACGCTCGGCCCACGCCACGCCTCGCGGCTGCCGTGCCGTGTTGTTGCCGACGCTGTTCGCACGCAGCGACGACGCGAGCCACGGTGCGCTCAAGCGTGGCCTACGGCCAAATTCCTAAGTCTGGTGTCGCAATTTCGAATCTTGCCGGGGGGCACTCGAGGAACATGCAGAAAGAGCGGTACATGCTTCGCGACGCCTTGGCAGCGATGTCGATCGTCAAGACCAACGGGCCAACAGATGCTTTCGAGAGCGCCTAGCGGGACACCGGCACAGACACGAGTCAGCACGAGCGCTCGCCGCTGAAGCGCACGGAATCCGACAGCTTGCGTGTGGTGCTCACGGGGCTGGGCAGCTTCGGCCGGAACGGACCCACGCGAGGGTCTATCAGAGCCCGCCGCCACGGCTGCGCACAACGCTGCCGCGCGATCGCATTGACCTGGCGCGGCCGGCTCGTGCCGGTGCGACGCGCACCGACTCCGTGAGGTTGTCTCAAGATGCCAGCGGGGGTACGCGGCGTCGCGCGCCCCGCACGCTCGAAGCACCGGATTGTGGGCTCCGCCTAGAAGCCGCCGATGCCGTTCGGCGACCCAAGGCCGGTCGGGCCATCCCAACCCTGGTGCGCTGTGCACTGCAAGATCGGTACGCACGTGCCGTTGATACCGCTGGTGATGTCGAAGAAATTCGAGGGCTTGTAGTTGGTATAGAGGGATACGGGAGCGACCGGTGCGTTTCCGGCGAGACCAAGGACGCCGCCGATAATCTGCGTCGCCACGCTGGTCCCACCGACCATGCCGGGGAACCACCCCAAGTACCCGGCGGTGTCGTAGACCGCGACGCCCGTATTCGGATCGGCGTCGGCGGCCACGTCGGCAACGGCGCGCTTGGTGCCGCACGCCGCCGAGGGACCCGAGAAGCTGATGGGCACGAACGTGGTCTCGTACGCGCTGCAGCCGGAACCGCCGCCCCCCCAGACCGTCTCGGGGGAGTTGCGAGACGCGTCCAGGCTCGTGCCACCGACCGCGACGACGTTCGGCGAGGTCGATGGGTAGATCGGACCTGCGGCGTACCCGGAGTCGCCCGTGGCCGCCGTGATGGCAACCCCGGGATGGTTGAAGTACATGGCGTCGAACGTCGCATCGCTCGAGGAATCTGTGCCTCCCCAGCTGTTGTTGATGACGTTCGCACCCAGCGTGGCGGCAGTGTTCTCCGCGGTGCCGAGATCGGCATAGCTCGCGGAGTTGGCCAACACCACCAGGATGTGGCAGTTCGGGCAGATCGCCGAGACCGTGTCGACGTCCAGGGCCGTCTCTAGGTTCCAACCTTGACCCGGGCTCGTGTACCGCGGGAGCTGGGCGGTCCCGGTTTCACCGACGACGCGCAGGCATCCAGAGGCGGTCGTGCAGGAGGGCAGATGGTAGTAGCTGCGGTACTTGGCCAGGTCACTTGCGAGGTGGGTGTAGTTGTAGGCGTCCACGACGGCGACCGTCTGCGTCGTCCCGAGGGAGGGCGTGAATTTCGACAGACCGTAGGCAAACTGCAACTGTGGTGGACCGTAGCCCTGGGGCGAGCTCGAGAAGTATCTCGATGGCCTCAAACCGCGCGGGGTGGCGTCCGACCGAACCCATGCGGTACAGCGAACCTGGTTGGGGCCGCTCGGTGTCGCACACGCCGCGGCGTGGAGGCCCGTTGGGGCACCGAACGCCAGCGCGGAGAACACCATGGTGAGTATGAGCGCCGCGGCGCCGACACCCCAGCCGCGCACGCCTCCTGATCGGTGCATTGCTCAATCCCCCGTCGCGTTGACGACGCCCCTCGGGTCCGCATCGCTGCAGATCTCACCGAATAACATCGGCAGGTCTGTCGTCGAGCCTTACCGGACCGTTCCCGGGTGAACCCATATGCAGGTGACCCCATCCCGGCCCGTCGACGACGCTGGATCCGCCCCCGCGGCCGGGTGCCCCACGACGACGACGCGCAGGCTCCCTCCGGGCATTCACGTCGCTGGGACCAGCCGTCGCCCGGATGCCGCTCGGCACGTTTCGTGGAAGGGTCGAGACGACCCACGAGCGCGGGCGGACCGTGTCAACACGCGTGTACGATCGGCGCTACGCTGCCCCGAGTTCGAATCAGGAGGCCCGGTGGCTGTTCGGCGACCTCGCTCGCGGCTGCTTGGTGCCGTTTGTCGTCGCGGCTGTGCCGAGTGCGCAGCCCGAGGTCCCGCACGTGAGGCGCGGACCGTGGTGACGCGGCGCTGATGTCTCCCCGGGTGCGATCATCGTCGTTGGTGCGGGCCGTCGACGCAGTGCGCAGCACCGATCCCGCCCAGGTGGAGTCGGCGCTCGCGCAACTGAGCGGAGGGCGCCGCTGGCTCAGGCCGCTCGCCTTCGCGGCCGGTACGGTGGCGATCGTGTTCGACGGCGTCGTGCTGCTGCTGCGCCACTGGCAGCTCTCACTGCTCCAGATCGTCCCGGCGTGCTGGATCTGGGTCATGACCTGGAACCTGAAGAACCACTTTCTGTCCAACCGCCAAATTCCCACCGGCATCGGCCCGGCGATGGCGGTCGGCGTGCTCCTCGCCGCGCAGGTGGCGTACTGGTGCAACGCGACCTTCGCCTACACGATGGTCCAAGGCGACGCGACCGATATCCAAGCGGCGTTTCGGGAGGCACGGCCACATTGGCGCCTGGTGGGCGGGCTCGCGCTGCTGACCAGTACGCTCCAGGCCACGATCTGGCTGCTGATGCCCTACATGCGCGTCAGGTGGTTCTGGATCGCGCTATTGGTGATGTTCGTGGTCCAGGTGTACCTGTTCATCGCGATCCCGTCGTGGCTGCTGGCCGCCCAGAAATCCGGGAGCCGTCGTGACCGCATGACCCGCAGCCTCACCACGGGTGTCTTGAGCGGTGTCGCCTCCACGCCGGGGTTCCTGTTCAACCGGATCGGGTTGCTTCTGATGGGCGTTGGCGGCGCCGTCTTCTGGGTGGGCGTCGCGGTCGTCTCGATCGGTGCCGTGCTGCATGTGACGGCCAGCTCGTCGGTGCGGGTGGTCAAGATGTCGCTCCGCCTGCGTCCCGCTGCCGCGCAATCACCTCCGGTCGCCGCCCCGAAGGCGTGAGGGCGAACGTGCCCGCCCGAGAAGGGTCGCCAACCCATCCGACGTCGGAGCCGGGCTTTCGAACTCACCAGTGGCCCAGACCTCGGCGATGACCCGTCGTGAGGTGCGCGGGCGCTGAACCGCCGCCGTCCTAACCGGGCTACCGTCGTGTGACAAGAATGGACACGCCGCAGTCCCGCGAGCCGTCGGACCCGATCAATCGGCCTCATCCTCGTCGATCGAGATGCGGCCCGCGCGTTCCTGGTGGAAACCCATCCACGTCCAGTCGACGAGTGTCTTCGCCCGATCCTCACCGGTCGACAAGAGCGCGAGGTGGACGGTCCCCCACGCAAGCCAGGCCGCCCGCCCGCGCATCGTCCGGCCACTGTGAAACTGGACCACCGCTGCCCCGCGGCCGATTGTGGCCATGGTCCCCTTGTCTTTGTAGACGAACGGCCTGGCCTGCTCGCCGACGATTCGCCGCGCGAGGTTCTCGCCAGCCCACTCGCCCGATTGCAACGCGACCGAGCCGAGCTGGGGAAGTACCTCGCCGGTCTTCGAGTCCCGTATCCACGCGATGTCGCCGACGACAAGTACCTCGGGGTGGCCCGCGATGCTCAGGTCGGGCTCGACCGGGACTCGATCGCCTGGTTGCAGCTCAAGGCCGAGCGTCTTCACGATTGGCGCTGCCTGCAGACCCGCGCCCCACACGAGCGTGTGTGCGTTGAGCACGGTCCCGGACTTCAGCGTCACGCGCGTCGCCGTCACCGAGGTCACGATCTCGCCGGTGAGGACCTCGACGCCGAGCTTGCCCAGCGCGTTCGCGGCATACTTGCGCAGGCTCGGCTTGAACATCGTGAACAGGTCTGGCCCCGCCTCGACGAGGACGATGCGCGCCTGCTCTGGAGGCACGGCGGGGTAGTCCTTGCTGAAGACACGTCGATAGAGCTCGGCTAGCGCGCCCGCGCTCTCGACACCGGTCGGACCACCCCCGACGACAACGACGTTCAGCGCGCCGTCGTCTGCCAGCGACGGATCCTTGTCGACGGCTTCCCATCTGTCCAGCACGTGCCGCCGCAGGCGCACCGCGTCGGCGAGCGTGTACATCGGGAAGCCGTGCTCGCGAGCGCCCTCGACTCCGAAGAAGTTCACGCGTGCCCCAAGCGCGAGGACGAGGTAGTCGTAGGTCAACGGGGCCATCGCCTCAAGGTGCACCTTGCGATTCGCCACGTCGATTGCTGTGGCGGCAGCCACATGCACGGTGACGTTCGGCTGCTCGTCGAACAGGTCGCGGAGCGGATGCCCGACGGCCGTCGTCTCGAGTAGGTCGGTCGCAACCTGGTACAACAGCGGCTGGAACGTGTGGTAGTCGTGCTTGTCGACGAGCACGATATCCGCGTTGCCCCCCTTGAGCGCGCGCGCGGCGCCCATCCCGGCAAAGCCCCCACCGAGGACGACAATGCGAGGCTTGGCCGCAGTGATCTCGGTCATCGTTCCGCCCCCGATAGACGTTCGGTTTCAGCAGTCTGTCCGCAGTTCGAGGCGACAGTGCAGTCATCGCCGTGCCGGTGCTCGCCGCTCGGTGCTGGTACGCCGGCTCCGTCATCCTCCAAGATCCGTCTGGATCGTGCCACCATCTCACGCTGCCGTCCTGACGAGCGCCCGGCCCGCGTGTTGGCAGAGGCCCATGGCTTCGTCCACGGCCCGCCGTGGCGCCTCGAGCTCCGTGGCGAGGGAGCGCAGCTCACGACGGGCCCTGTCCACGGCCGGATCCAACGCCTCGAGCACCCGGACCTCTTCGCGGGTCGTCGCAAGCAGGGGCTCGAGCGCGTCGAGCGCGCGCACTCGAATCCGCAGGGATTCGAGGACCGGCGTCGGCGACGAGAGCGTCCTCGCGACGGCCTCGAGCTCGATGGCGAGCACCCGGACCTGATCTCTGGAGGCGGGCAGCATCCCCGCTGCGGTCGTGTCCAGGGCGCGCCGCGCAGACTCAAGGCTCGGAGACAGGGTGCGCACGCGAGTCAGGACCCCTTCCAGGCCAGGGCCTGCGGCCTCAAGTGCGTGCAGACGGGTTCGGGCGTCCACCAGTGTCGTCTTGGCCGACTCAAGTCGCGCCAGTCGCCCTCGGGCCGCGGCGAGGGCTGGGTGCACCGCCTCCAGGCGCCGTCGAGCTGCCTCAACGTCTGCAGCGAAGCGCGTGAGCTGGGCTTGGACGCGTCGAAGCTCGTACGGCGCAGGCTCGACCGCTGTCCGGGATGCGACCGCCAGTACCTGTTCCGTCTCGCTCAAGCCATCGGCCTCCGGTGTTGATGCACCGCACGCAGACGACGAACGACCGCCTTGACGTCTCCCCGGGGCGCTCTTGCGTTGTACTGCAAACGCGGGACAGCGGGGCCTCGCCGAGCGCCGGCGCAGTCGGCGTCGCGACCGACCGCGTCGTCGTTCGGTCGCGTGGTCGTCCACCAGGACACTGTTCCGGCAGGGACGACCGCGGCTGACGGGAGCGCCGAGGTGGGGGGCCTATACTCGAGCGGCGGGAGGTGTCGCGAGCTACGAGGTGGGTGAGCGGACATGGACATGCATGAGTTGACGAGCAGGGTCGGCGAAAGCCTGTCGGTTCGCCGAGCGTTCGGCGCTGCGTACGAGAAGAACGGCGTTCTCGTGATCCCGGTTGCGCTTGTCGCCGGGGGTGGCGGGGGTGGACAGCGGGCGATGTCGCCCGGGGGCCAACACCCGCGCCCAGCCGCGAACGCGGCGGACGACGCTGACGGTGAGCCAGCCAGCACGACGCAGTCCGAGGCGGGCGGGGGATTCGGCGGCCTGATCATGCCCATCGGCGCCTACGTGGTGAAGGGTGATCAGGTGCGCTGGGTACCGGCAGTGAACGTCACGCTCATTGTCCTCGCCGGTCTCAGCACGATCCGAGTTCTGGCATTGCTACGGGCGCGCGGTCGGAGGCGCCGGCACGTGTGACGGTCGAATCCGCCGATCCAGCCTGTCCCGAGCGGTGATGTCCCAGCGCGTGCCTG
Organism: uncultured Thermoleophilia bacterium; assembly: GCA_963773325.1. GTDB lineage: Bacteria > Actinomycetota > Thermoleophilia > Miltoncostaeales > Miltoncostaeaceae > CAITWD01. Next base: position 1,532,844 of record CAVZAI010000002.1, read on the forward strand.
TGCCTCGTTCAGCTGGCGGCGGGTGAGCCTCGTCCAGCGGGTGACCGCGGGTCAGTGCCGGGTCAACAGACTCCACCGCACTCGGGCGGTATTGCGACGGCGGCCCACCTTCGCGTAACCCCACGCCGTACAGGGACTTCCGGGACGGCACGCAGACGCGCGAGCCGACGGCCGTTTCCGTCCGGGGCACCTCGTCGGCTGCCCGCTGGCAGAGGCCGGCAGGCCGTGGAGCGCTGAGACGTCGTCACAGTGCCGCTGCGAGCGGTCCCGTGACCGCTCAGGTGCTCGGCACCCCAGCGCGCCCGACCCTGAGTCGGAACGATCACGTGTGGGTACGCAGCACCTCCAGATCGGCGTGCGCCAGTCGCGCTGCCGATGCGATCGACTGGAGTGCCTGTGCCACCATCTCTGCTTCGGCGGTGCGAAACGGGCCTGGTTGGACGATCTCGATCCACGGCACCGGCACGCCGCTGGACTCGTCGCGCTCGATTCGCAGCTGGGTGATTGGTCGACCGCCACTGGTGACCATCGCGCCATATGCCCATGGGCCGGGGTCTTCGGCAACCACGAACCGCGCCTCGTCGATCTGCACTGTCAGCTCCTATCGCGGCGTCAGGTGGAGGCCTACACCTCACCGCCAGCGTCTCCGTGCCGTGGGTTGAGCGACTGTCGGCGCTGGCGCCCCCGAGCGTCAGACGAGGGCCCTCAGGTGATGGCCCGTGGGCGTTCTCGATCGCCCGTGGACCCGGTGATCGCCCCCCGGGCCACAATCGGGGGGGGCCGAGGTGCCGTTCGCTTGGCCCTCTGCACCATGGTTGTCTCGATGGCACGGTTCGGACCTGGCGCCGTGGGCCGACACAGTTCCGGGAGACCGGATGGGATACTCCGTGACATGACGGCCGCCGCGTCATCCGCGCCGAGCGCAGTCCCCGTCGGCCCGTCGCGATTGAGCGGCCGCCGCCGCGCGGCAGTCTGGGCGCTGGTCGTGTTGGCGTCGCTCGCTGGCCTGCTGGCGATCGTGGCGATTTGGATCAATCGTCAGTTGCTCAGTGACTCGGCGTCCACGCAGACGAGTACGGCACTGGTCCAGGATGCGACGGTGCGACGCGCGCTCTCGGGATACGTGGTCGATCAGCTCTACGCGAACGTGGACGTCTCGAACGAGATCCAGCAGCGGCTGCCGTCCCAGTTCAAGCCGCTCGCAGCGCCCGCGGCGGCCGCGCTGCGCGACCCCGCGGTCCAGGCGGTCAACTTCCTGCTCGCGAGGCCCAGCATTCAGGCCCTGTTCGTGGCGTCGGCCACTGACGCACATCGGCAGCTGATCAATGTCCTCGAGGACAGGACTGGCCTCGGCGTCACGACCGGCAACGGCACCGTGCAGGTCAACCTCGGGCAGCTCATCAGGCAGGTCGGCACGGAGCTCGGGCTTCCGGCGTCAGCAGTGAGCAAGCTGCCACCGAACGCCGGCGTGATCACGGTGATGCGCTCCGACCAGCTCGGCCTCGCGCAGACGGGCGTCCGCGCGATTCGGATTCTGAGCGTCTGGCTGCTCGTGCTCGTCCTTGCCTTGTTCGGCCTGGCCGTCTATCTCGCGGAGGGCGTCCGTCGCCAGACACTGCGCAATATCGGCTGGGCGTTCGTGGTCGTTGGGCTCATCGTGTTCGTGGCCCGCCGCCTGACCGGCGATTACGTGATTGGTGGCTTGACAACCTCCACCTATCAGACGCCGGCCCAGCACATCTGGGTCATCGGCACGTCGACCCTCGGCGAGATCGGTTGGGCGACGGTCCTCTACGGCGTGCTCATCGTGCTCGGTGCAGGACTCGCGGGTCCAACACGGGCCGCGACCGCCGTGCGCGCTTGGATTGCCCCAGTCGTCAACCAGCGGCCCGGGATCGCCTGGGCGGGTGTCGCGGTCGCCTTTCTCCTCGTTGTCCTGTGGGGTGGCACCTATGCGCTGCGAACGCCGCTGGGGATCATCATCCTCGGCGGACTGCTCGCCGCGGGGTTCTACGCGTTTCGACGCCAAACCCAGCGAGAGTTCCCAGAACGGTCCGAACGCCGCGACCTTCGCGCCACGGCGATGGCCGCGGTCGGCCGCGTTGGCGAGTTTGTGTCGTCTCGGGAACCCACCTCCGGCTGGCGGATCCGACACCATCGATCCACCACGGAGGAACTCGCGCACCTCGCCGAGTTGCATGCCAGCGGAGCACTCACCGACGAAGAGTTCGCGCGCGCGAAGGCCGCCATCCTGGAGTGATGGCGGGGTGGGGCGCCGACGGGCTCGGTGGCGAGCGTGCGCGGTGATCGGCCGACCCGGCACGCGTGGTCCCGCCGCACGCGCCACCGCACCCGCGCCGCACGGCGCAGGCCGCTGAGACCGACACCGCGCCCCACCAGCGACGACCACATCCGGACGACACCCGGCGCGGCGGGTACGCGAGTTCAGCGGGCCAGCGCTCGGTGGTCCCGATCTAGCTGCCGAGATACTGGTGAGACACCAGCGCGATCCACGTGATGTTCGACGGCGGTCCGGCAATGCCACCCTTGACAAGTGCCGGGCCGAGGCGGTCCTCCATGAACCTGGCCTGGTGGTCGGGTGTGTCCCACACCTCGATCACGACGAGGTGCCCGCCCTCATTGAGACCGGCGGAGTGCGCAATCAGGCCGTCGGGCCAGGTGCCCTCGCCGGTTTGGGCGTCCAGGCCGAGCTCCTTGTTGACCGCCCAGTACTCGTCGGTGGTGACTCCCTCGAACTCCAAGATCAACTCCGCAGCCATCGTGTCCGCCTTTCGCTGTCGGCACGGTTCATTAGCCTCGGCATCCTCCCAGTTCCGTCGCGACCGTGCCACCGGCCCCTCGACACCACAGCTGACGACCTAGCCTCGATCGAACGTCGACCGAAATAGGTACGCGGTCGCCAGGCTGCGGTACGGACGCCATGGTTCGGCGATCTCGATGACTTCCGCCTCGCTGGGGAGGTGATCGAGTTGGTAGACGGACCGGATCGCCTTGCGCAGGGCGAGGTCGCCCGGCAGGACCACGTCGGGACGGTCGAGGGCGATGATCAGGAAGCCGTGCACCGTCCAGGGGCCGATCCCCGTGATCGTCGTCAACCGCGCTTCGATCTCGGCGTCGGACAGCGACTGCAGTTCACCGTCGCTCAGCGCGCCATCGACGTACTGCGCGGCGAGCGCGCGCAGGGTCGCGACCTTGCGTTGCGAGAGCCCTGCGCGGCGCAACCGCGCAGGGTCTGCTGCCAGGAGTTGGGCCGGGGTCGGCAGCTCGCCGCCGAAGCACTCGAGGAGCCGTGTGAGGATGCGCCGGGTCGCCCCCAGGGACAGCTGTTGACCGACGACCTGGAAGAGCAGCGCCTGGAAGCCGCCCATCGCTGGCAGGTCCGCGAGCCATGCCCGTGGCTCGAAATCGGGATACGCGGAGATGACCCGAGCCAACGCTGGATCCGCTCGGCGCAGGTGCTCGACGGCCTGCTCGGATGGATATCGCCTGGTTGTCGCAGGTCGCCGTCCCATGCGCGTCAGTCGATGAGTATGGCCGGTGGGGATGCGCGCATGCGAGAGGGCCTCGACTCTCCCGCCTCGGGAGGTGACAATGGTTGTGCTCGGGGCCGGGATCGCCGAGTCGATGCCCGGTCGTCGAGCGGTCGTCGCGGGTCCGGCGCGGGGTCTGTCCCAGGTGGCGCGGGCGTCGACTCCCGCAGCCGGCATGAACCACGTTGAGGGACGAACGGCGGACGTGCTCCGAACTCATGCCGACGTGCTCGTGATCGGCGCGGGGTTGGCCGGGAGCGCCGCCGCGATGCATCTGGCCGAGCTCGGCGCAGGATCGGTCGTCGTCGTCGATCCGGATCTCGCCGGCATCCGGTCGTCGTCGGAGCGCAATGCCGGCGGGGTTCGCGCGACCTGGTGGCAGCGCGTAAACATCGAGCTCTGCGCGGCATCGATCGACTTCCTGCGGGTGCACGGCTCCGAGGTCGGCTTTCGCCCCCTCGGGTATCTCTGGCTCTACGGACCGGAGTTGTGGGATCGCGCAGCCGGGCATGTCGCGCTGCAGCGTGCACTCGGCCAGGAGATCGAGCTGCTCTCCCACGTCGAGCTCGCGGGCAGCTGGCCCGAGATCGACCGATTGGACGGCATTGCGGGAGCCACGTTCTCGCCGATGGACGGATTGGTCAACGCCAACGCGGTCAAGGAGCTCTACCGCCGACGCGCACGGGCTGCCGGCGCTCGGTTCCTCGATCGGCGGCTGGTCGTCGGCGTCGACCGCGACGGAGTGCGGGCGCGCGGCGTGCGGCTACGGGCGCTGGGTGACGAAGCGCAGGCGCTTGCGAGTCTCGTCGGTGTGCCGGTCGACGGCGAGTCGGAGCGCATCGAATGCGGACAGCTTGTGAACGCGGCCGGGCCCTGGGCCGCGAGCGTCGCCGAGCTGATTGGCACCCCGGTGCCAAGCCGCGCGGTACGCCGGCAGGTCAGCACGTTTCGTTGCCGTGACGTCGATTTGTCGCGCTACGGGATGATCGTCGACACGACCGGGTGCTATTTCCACCACGAGGGCGGCGACCTCATCCTGGCGGGATTCTCACCGGCTGGTGACCCTCCGGGGTATCGGTTCGACTACGACGGGCGTGCGTTCTTCGAGTCGGAGATCTGGCCCCGGCTGGCCGCCCGCATGAGCGGCATGGACCGCCTGCAGTACGAGGGCGGCTGGGCCGGGCTGTACGAGCTGTCGCCGGACAACAGCGCGCTGCTGGGCCGCGTCCAGGGATCGGCCAACGTCTACGAGATGCACTCATTCTCCGGCCGCGGCGTGATGCAAAGCTATGCCGCCGGTCGCGCGCTCGCGGAGCTCATGGTCCTCGGTCGCTTCGACACGATTGACGCATCGGCCCTCGCCGGCGTGCGCTTCGCCACCGGGGCGTTGCAACTCGAGGAGCTCCACATCTAGGCCCCTGCGGACGACGACGCGCGGGACGCGCCCACGATTACGCGCGCGCGCCCTCGGCCGGCCGCCAGACCGTCCGCAACGCGGGCGCGGTGCGCTCGTCGCGCATCCATCGGACGATGCTGGGACACGCCTCGCGCTGACGGCCAACGCCGTCCACGGCGAACCGCCCGAGGTGCGTCTGCATCGTGATCGCGGTCGCCGCCTGCCAGAGCGCGTCGGGGTCCGCGCTGCCGGCGACGCTGAGCGCGCGCTGCGCGACCATGCCCGCGGCGGCGCTCTGCGCCGCCGGATACTGGGCCCCAGGCGGGAGCCCGAAATCGGGCAGTGGTCCATCTCCCGGCCACTGGCTCGGTCCGAACCACCCGAGCAGCGCCGGGCCGAGGTCGAGCGCGGCCTGCTCGAGGCCGCAGAGCACCAGGCCGACGTAGACCGACCTGCCGCGCAGCGCCCGCGCGAGCGACAGATCATCTTCCCGACGACCACATCCGACGATGACCTCCGCGCCGAGCTGAAGTGCGCGATCAACCTGCGCATCGACCCCTCGGGGCTGCAGGTCGGCGTCCCAGAAGGGTGTGCGCCGCAGGCTCGCCAAGGCCTCACGCAGGCCGGCGGCGACCGCGCGGCCGAACGGGGAGGGCCCCGTGAGGATGGCGATGCGACTGAGGTCCGCCCCAGCGTCGGAGAGCGCCTGCGGCAGGCCGGCCCAGTAGCGCTCCGCCGGGGCCAGGACGTCGATTTGGCGAATGGTCGTCGGCCGTGCGGCGGCTGCGCCGTGGTTCCAAACGACCCATGGCGCCCCGGCGAGTGCGTGTTGGACGGCACGCATCGGGCCGCTGCCGTACGGGCCGAAGAGCAGGTCGCAGCGGCCGGCGAGCTCGACCACGCGGACCGCGGTGCGCTCCCCGTCGCTGGTGCCATCGACGATCGTCAGATCGACGTCGGCGTGTGTTGCCCAGTGACGCAGCCCATTTGCGGCATCGCGACCGGCGAACGCGTACCGGCCCGAGAGCGCCAGCGCGGCAGCGGCCCGGACCCGGCTACGCATGCCGTCGCGGCGCGACCAGCGCCTCGCGGTCGCAGCGACGCGGTTCGCGCGACCCCGTCTCGGCCCCGCGCAGGGCGTGCAGGGCGCCGTGGGTCGCAGCCTGCCGGGACGAGTCAGCCTCCGGCCATGGCCCCCACGACGTGGAACGGCTCGTCGCCGGCAGACACCGAGTCCGGCAGCAGGGCGTCCGGGGATTCGTGCGAGAGGTCCTCTTTGCAGGCAAAGAATCGGATGAATGCCCGGCGGTGCTGGGTGGCGGGGTCGCGGATCGTGCCGCGAAGCACCGGGTAGGCCGCCTCGAGTGCATCGAGCACCCGCCGTTGCGTCGCTGGAGCGTCGACATCGAGCGCAACCTCGCTTCTGGCACCCGCGAGCGTGGAGAGATGGTGCGGCAGGATGACCCGGATCACGGCAGCGCTTGGACCTCGACCGACATGACGCGGGGCAGGTCCCTGACGATTGCGTCCCAGCTCTCGCCGCCGTCGGGCGACGCGTAGACCTGCCCCCCGGTCGTCCCGAAGTAGATGCCACAGGGATCAAGGTCGTCGACGGCCATGGCTTCGCGCAGGACGTTGACGAAGCAGTTGTGTTGCGGCAGGCCGCGGGTGAGCGGCTCCCACTCGGAGCCGCCGACACGGCTGCGATACACCCGCAGTCGCCCGTCGGGCGGATAGTGCTCCGAATCGCTGGTGATCGGCACGACATACACGGTGTCCGGCTCGTGCGCGTGGACGACGATGGGGAAACCGAAATCGGTCGGCAGGTCGCCGCTGATCTCTCGCCAGGTGTCACCCGCGTCGTCGCTGCGCATCACGTCCCAGTGCTTTTGCATGAACAGCACGTCGGGCCGCGCGGGGTGGCGGGCGATCCGGTGCACGCAGTGGCCGGCCTCGGCGTCGGGATCGGGGATGCCCGTCGAGCGCAGGCCGCGGTTCGCCGCCCTCCAGGTCTCGCCGCCGTCGTCGCTGCGAAAGACACCGGCCGCGGAGATGGCCACATGGATGCGCTCGGGATCCGTCGGATCGACGAGGATCGTGTGCACGGCCAGGCCCCCGGCACCGGGCTGCCACGTCGGCCCGGATCGCTGGGTGCGGAGCCCGGGGAGTTCCGTCCAGGTCGCGGCCGCGTCGGTCGACTTGAATAGCGCGGCGTCCTCGACCCCGGCATAGACCGTGTCGGGGTCGGTGAGCGAGGGCTCCAGGTGCCAGACCCGGGCGAACGCCCACGGGTGCGGCGTGCCGTCGTACCACTGGTGCGTTCCGGCGTCGCCGTGGTAGACGAATTCGCTTCCCGCCGGTTGCCACGTCCGCCCACCGTCGTCCGACCGCTGGAGCACCTGGCCGAACCACCCGGTCGACTGTGAGGCGTAGATGCGATCGGGGTCGGCCGGTGACCCGACCATGTGGTAGATCTCCCAGCCGCCAAAGTGCGGGCCGCTGACGTTCCAGTCCGCGCGCCGGTCGTCGGCAGTCAGGACGAAGCCACCCTTCTGCGTTCCGACAAGGACTCGCACTGTGGTCACGGTGCTCCCCCCGTTGTGAGCAGCGCCACCGGATCTGACGCTGGTGTAACGATCTTATGGACGACAATCTCGGCGTCGTCAAGCGCTGCATGCGTCGTGTCGGTCGGCGGGCAGGTGACCGGTGGGTCGGCCGCATCGGATCCGGTCGAGAGGCGGCACGCACGCGCTTCTCGAGCGGTCGGCGGCGGGCGACCGTCGTCGTGCGGGTTGACATGGCGATAGATAACGATATATCGTGATATCTTGTAAGCAATCGGCTTACAGACCAGCATCATGAAGGGAATCGCACATGTACGAGCACCCTTGCGGCAGCGGCCGCAGGTCCCAAATCGACGGCGATCGCCGTCGGCACCATCACCGCGGACCCGGCGGTCGGCCGGAGCATCCCGGCGAGCATCACCGTGAGGCACGCGGTCCGGGACGGGCCCGACGCGGCGATGTTCGCGCCGCCATCCTGGCCCTTCTGGCCGAGCGGCCAATGCATGGCTACGAGATGATCCAGGAACTTGAGGCGCGCACGGGCGGCGTCTGGAAGCCGAGCGCCGGGTCGGTCTACCCGACCCTGTCGATGCTCGAAGACGAGGGCCTGGTCCACAGCGAGACCGTCGCCGGCAAGAAGCTCTTCGCCCTGACCGCCACCGGCACCGAGGCCCAGAGCTCGGCCGACGCGGTCCCGTGGGCCGCCATGGTCCGCGACGCCGACCCCGCCCAGGTACAGCTGCGGGACGCCGTTCGGACCGTGCACATCGCGGCGCGCCAGATCGCACAGATCGGAACCGAGGAGCAGAAGGCGCGCGCGGTCGAACTGATCACCGAGCTCCGGAGGGCCCTGTATCTCCTCCTGGCGGGCTAACGGACACGGCGCGCCGCGCGCGGACACCGGCCTGGTCCGGGTCACGCCGCGGCGCGGCAGCGACCTCCGGGGAAGCTGCACCGATGGGCCGGGACGCCCTGGGCGGAGCCATGGCGAGGTACATTTGTCGTATGCAGGGATACGTCTACCGCCTGATTGCACCCCGGCCGACCTTCGCCGCCGACATGACGCCCGACGAGCGTGCGACGCTCATGCAGCACGGGGCATACTGGTCCGCGCTGATGGCGGCGGGCAAGGCCGTGGCCTTCGGTCCCGTCGACGATCCGCGTGGGTCCTACGGGTTGGGCATTCTCCTCGTGGACGACCTGGATGAGGCCGAAGCCATCAGGGATGCCGACCCGGCGATCACCGCCCCGCACGGCCTCCGGGCGGAGCTTGCGCCGATGATCCGCTTGGTCACCGCCGACGGCGTCTTCGAGGGCGGCTGACGGGGCCCGGACCGCTAGTCGGCGACGCCCCGGACACCGAAAATCCGCGTCGGGGTTACCCGCACGAGCAGCTCGGACGGTACCGCGTTCCGCCGCCCGTACTCCTCGGCACGGTCTGGGCCCATGTACCGCCCGGCGATCCGCGTCGCCCAATAGAGCAGCTCGTCGCCGTCGGTCGACGTGTTGGCGATGCCGGCAACGGTGACGAACGTAAACGGCGGCCGCTCATCGTCCCAGCACATCGACACCCGCGGATCCCTGAGGATCGCCTTGCCTTTAAGGGTCGTCGCCGAGGTCAAAAAGACAATCTGGTCGTTGTCGACGTCGACCCAGACTGGGGCGATATGGGGCGCCCCATCGGCGCGCATGATCGCGAGCTTCGCGGTCCGGGCGGGGGCCTCAAGCACAAAGGACCGCCACCATGTGTCTGAGCTCTCGTCGGTGCTCATGGGCGAAGCATACGCCTGGTCCGCCGGCGCCCTCGACGACCGGGCCTGCCGCCAGCATCCGCGCCGGGGCCTGTGGGCCGGCCTGGGCCGACCCCAGCGCGTGTCAGGGGTCCGGAACGGGGATATGATGGTCGGTGGGGATCGAGGAGGAACACGCCATGTGGGTCTTGGCCAGCGTCCTGATCGGGCTGGCTCTCGCCGCGGCGGTGGCAGGGTTCCACTTGGGCCCGCATCTGCATGTCGCGGCCGGCGTCGTCGGGGTCGTGGCTGCCGTCTGGCTGCTGGTCATGGTGATCCAGGGTCAGTCGACCGTGACGCTCTGGGCCCTGTTAGTGGCGATGCTCATTGTCGCCGCCGGGGCTGCCGTGATCGGGTGGTACGGGCTCCGCGGGTCGGGCACGATCGCATACCATCCTGAGCGGGTCGAGGGCGCTGAAGGTGTCGCGGTGGTCGACCTGGATCCAGACGGTCTGGTGCGGGTCCGCGGTGAGCAGTGGTCGGCCACGTCCGTGAATGGAATCGCTCGCGCCGGGACACGCGTCCAGGTCCTGCGGCTCACCGGACTGCGCCTCGAGGTCTGGGCCGAGGAGCCCGATCTGCGCGTCACTGCGGGTGGGGGCAACGGCTCCGGGACGGGCTGAGGCGACAGTTCTCCACACGGGTCTGTCGCACACCTCGTGCGGTCGCGAAGGGACGCGCGACGGGGGACGCCAATCGGACAATCGTCGCGGGTGGCGGGCGGCCGTCGGGACAGGTTCTGCCACTTGCAGAGTGTCTTCTGGCCTCCCCGCAGGAACCATGCGCCCAGCCGTCCGCCGGGGCCGCTCGGCCACGCGCGGGACCAGCTTCCTGTACGCCCGCGGACCGCCCGTGTCGCGACGACTGATATTGAGTGCTTTCAGCTCGATCCTGGCAGGGATCGCGTCGTCGCCACCGCCCGGCCTGACGACCGGGTTGCGTCCGCAGCCGATCGCCGCATTGCCGCCGCAGGTCGTCCAGTGGATCTTGCCGACGTACCCCGACGGGTCGCCGCCATTGAAGATCGTCGGCGGTCGCTGCGTTCCCCAGCCGATGGTGTCGTCGGGCCCCGGCAGGACGTACTTCGACCCGAGGACGACCCCGTGGTATGCCGAGGCGGCGATGAGTAGCGGCACCGCCGTGGTGCCGAGCGCCGCGATCCCGATGACGCCGGCCGTCGCGCTGTGCCGGCGTGCGCCGAGGCGGGTCTTGTCCTTCGAACGCGCATGTCGTGGTCACCACCTAGGCGCGATGCCGTGTCAGCCGCGCACGATCAGCCGAGCCGCGGGCGCAGTGCCGGAACAGCCGCGGGTCACTCGGCGAGTTGCTCGAAGCCCGATCCGGCCGGCTGGAACCGCGCAACCGAGAAGCCCAACAGCAGTGGGACGGCGATGGCGAACACCGCCAGCATCCCGATCAGGACAATCAGCGCGTTGCCGCGGGTGCCGTCGTAGATGAACGCGTAGCCGATCATGCCCGCGATCACCAGGTAGGCCAGGAGCGCCCAGCCGGCAACCAGGCGGAACGTGCCCCAGGCGAAGTCGTCGAGCCGGGCAAGGAGGACGACGTCGACCAAGAGCACCACGATCGCGAGGACCAGCAGCACGACCGCCGGCACGAGCGAGATGCTGCCGGGCAGGTTGGCCGCCATGTAGATGCCGCCGATGATCACCAGCACCATGGCGAGATCCGCGAGCTTGTCGATGGGCGGGAAGCTGCGTTCCTGCGGTGCGGGGGCCGTCGTCACTGCGTGGCCACCCGGGTCATGATGATGAGCGTCGCGACCTGCATGAGGCCGGTGATCCCGGCCGTGTAGATGAAGACCTTCATCAGCCGGCCGATGCGCATGCCGTTGGGCTTCGGCTTCTTGAGCTCGAACAGCACGGCGAGGTTGGCGGGCTCGAGCAGGCCGATCGCGATCGTCGCCATGATGCCGACCACGATGAACGAGGCCACCAGCCACGCGTGGTTGGGCGAGCTCGCATCGAGGTTGCCTTCGTGCCGGGCCAGCTGCCAGCCCGAGGCGAGCGTCATCGTCACGAGCGTCGGCATCAGGAGGACCATCTTGGGCATGAACCGGGTGGTGAACTCCATGCGGGCCGGGATCGACATCCCGCCGATGATCGGTCCGACGATGAGGCCCACGAACAGGTCGATGGCCGTCCAGAGTCCGCCGCCGACGACGTGGAAGAACACGAGCGCCCAGAGGTTGTTGCTCCAGATCGCGACGATCAGGCCGATCACCACCGCAGCGACGATCGGGATCCCCTTGAGGGGTACGATCTGAAAATCGCGCACCGCCGGGGGCGGTCCGGCGTGGCTCTCAGGCGTGAGGGCGACAGCCGCGGCGTCCTGTGCCATTGCGATACCCCAATGACGGTGACGGAGGAGTCATGCACCGAATGCGGGTGCAGTGATGGGTGCAATCTACGACGCCCACCGGCGCCGGTCCATACCCCGCCCGCCCGCCACGCCGTCGCCGAACGGGCGCGCCAACCACCCTCGTCCGGGCTTTCCCTGAGCCAGATCGCGCCGCACGCCGGATGTTGCCCTGCTCAGAGCCGATTTACGCTTGCCGGACAAGGAGGACGACCGTGTCGGACAGATCACTGCTCAGCCGGGAGTCCATGGCGCGTGCGCAGACGTCGGCGCGCAGCGCGGTGTGCCCGTGACGGCGCCGGTCGTGCGCCCGGCGGCCCGCCGGACCACCCACAACCTGGCCTGGGTCCTGCTCGAGCAATCGGGCCCTGGTGCCGCGGGCCTGCGCGCCGTCGTCGCCGAGGATGTGACCTGGACGGTGGCGGACCTGCGGGAGCGCACGGCGGACATGGCCGCGGCCTTTGCCAGTCTCGGGATCCGCGCCGGGGACATCGTCCTCTTGCGTGCGCCCGATTCACCTGAGTGGATCGCGACCTTCCTCGGCGCGGTGCGGTGCGGTGCGGTGGTAGCGCTGGCCGGGATGGGCATCACCGGGGCGCGGCTCGCCGACGTCGCCGCACGGGCGACCCCGAACCTGGTCATCTCCGAGGGCCCACAGATCCTGCGGGACGTCCCGCAACTGGCGCCCGCGCAGTTCGCCGGCCTGGCCGCCGCCGGGACCGATCCCGGCATCTGCCCCGTGGGCGCCGACGACCCCTGCTACATGCTGTTGACCTCGGGCTCCACGGGGCCGTCGAAGTGGGCCGTCCACCGGCATCGCGACATCCCGGGCTGCATCGCCACCTACGGGCGGCGTATCCTCAAACTGCGTCCCGGTGACCTGGTCTGGTCGGTGGCGGCCCTGCCGACCAGCTACGGCCTCGGAAAGAGCATGTACTTCCCGATCGGGGCGGGGGCGGCCGCCTGGATCGAGCGCCGCGACCGCGACCCCGAGCGACTCGAGATCGCCTGCCGGGACTTCGGGGTCAACGTCGTCGCCGGCGTCCCGACCTGGTGGGCGCGCCTGGCGCGGCACGTGCGCGAGGGCCGCGTCGAGCGGGGCTCGTTCGCCGGCGTGCGTCTGGCGGTGGCAGCCGGCGAGCTGCTGGATGTACGCGTCTGGGAGGCGGTCGCCGAGACGACGGGGATGCGTATCGTCAACTCGTTGGGGTCGTCGGAGGCGACGAACCTCTACACCTCCGATGTCGTCGGCAGTCCCGCGTCCGGGCGCACCGGCTGGGTCGTGCCCGGGTACCGGCTGCGCATCGCGCCGGTCGACGGCGCGCCGGACGGGGCCGGTGAGCTGCTCGTGGCCGGGCCGACGGTCATGGCGGGGTACTTCGGCGATCCCGAGGCCACGGCGCGCGCGCTCGACGGGGAATGGCTGCGTACCGGCGACCTGGTCGAGCGGCTCCCGGACGGGGAGATCCACATCCTCGGCCGCATCGGCGACCGCATCAAGGTCGGGGCCTCGTGGGTCGACCCGGCACGCGTCCGCGACGTCCTCTTGGCCGACGACGATGTGCTCGATGCGATTTGCGTTCCGGTCGTCGACGACGACGGGGTGACGCGGCTGGTCGCCGCCGTCGCGACCGCGCGGCCGGGTCGTGCCCTGGAGGAGCGCCTGCGCGAGCGTCTGCGCGCGCTGTCGGCGTCCGAGCGACCCCGGACGCTGCTGGTTGGCGCCGAGCTGCCGGTGACGGCATCCGGCAAGATCGACCGCACCGAACTGAACGCGCGGGCCCGCGCGGCACTCAGCAACCCAACCCAGAAGGTGACGCATGGCCACTGATGTACTTGATCCCGCGATCCTGGAGCGATGGAACGGCTGCGGGTACTACCAGCTGGTCGGTATGCGTGTTGAGCGCGCCGACGGCGAGGGGAGCCTGTTCCGGATCACGATCACTCCCGGGCACACGCAGCTGTACGGCACCGCCCACGGGGGAATCCTGTGCGGGATGCTCGACGCCGCGATGGCGCTGGCGCTGCTGGCGAAGATGCCCGTCGACGAAGGGTGCGCGACGGTCGAGATGAAGGCCAACTTCACCGCGCCCGGCAACCCCGGTGAGCTCGTCGGCACCGGCATGGTCCTCGACATGGGCCGGCGGATCGCCGTGGCACGCGCCGACATCCGTGACGAGGGCGGGCGCTTGGTTGCCAGCTCGCAAGGGACCTTCATGCGCTTCAAGACGGGTGACGCATGAGTGGCCTGACCCGACTCGACGGCAAGGTCGCGATCATCACCGGCGCGGCCGGTGGGATCGGCCAGGCCATCGCCCGGCTGCTGGGCGAGCGCGGTGCGACGGTCGTCCTGACCGACAAGGATCCGGCCGTGCTGGAACTCGAGGGCGCCTTCGGGCCCGACGCCCTGGTGCTGACGCATGACGTCACCAGCGTGGACGACGCCACCGCCGTGGTGGCCCGGGTGCGCGAGCGCTTCGGGCGCCTGGACGTGCTGGTCAACAACGCCGGCTGGGACCGGCCGAGCCTGTTCGCCGATTCAGACCCCGCCGACTGGCTGCGGATCGTCCAGATCAACTACCTGGGTGTCGTCACGGGCAGCTACGCCGCACTCCCGTTGCTGCGGGAGGCGCCCGACGGAGGTGTGATCGTGTCGATCGCCTCCGACACCGCCCGCGTGGGCGGATGGGGCGAGGCGGTCTACGCCGGCGCCAAGGCGGGAGTCGTCGCGTTCTCGAAATCGCTCGCCCGCGAGGTCGCCCGCGACGGGATCCGCGTGAACTGCGTTTCGCCGGCGGTCACGCAGACCGCGTTCCAGGACCGACTGGCCGCCGACCCGATCGGCGCGAAGATCGTCGAGGGCGCGATCCGTTCCGCGCCGATGCGCCGGTCCGCCGTTCCGGAGGAGATCGCCGAAGCCGTCGCGTTCATGGCCTCGCCCGCGGCGGGCTTCATCACCGGTCAGGTGCTCTCGGTCAACGGCGGGGTGGTGATGTAGCCCGGCGCTAGTTGAGGGCCTTGGGCAGCTGCGCGGGGCGCCGGGGCGGGGTGACCTGGACGAAGACCGCGATGCTCCGCACGTCGATGCGGGTCGCGCGGGCGCCCGAGGCCGCGATGGCTGCCTGCAGCCGGTCGGCGGGCGGCCCGATCGGCGCCGCGAATGCCGGATCGGGATCGCGCGCGACCGCGGCGGCCATCGCGGGGAAGCGGTTGACCCCCGGCGTGCCGACGACGTCGATCGCGCCGTTCGACGCGAACGCGATCGGGTAGGCGAGCCAGTAGTTCGCGTAGAGCGCGTGGACCCCGTGGGCCTCGAGCGCCGCAGCCACCGCGGGCATGTCTTGGGTGCGGATCGGCAGGCGGTCGACGTGCCCGGTGGTCTCGCCACGCGCGTCGGCGGTGCGCATGGTGACGATGCTCGTGCCGAGGATGGCGGCGACCAGCGCCACGCCGACGGCACCCGCAGCGCGGCGGGGCATCCGCAGGACGCCCCATGACAGCCCCAGGGCCAGCAGCGGGTAAAGGACAAACAGGTAGCGCGGCTCGCGCGTGTAGACCGTGAAGGCCGAAAAGCCGTACAGGACGGCGAACAGCACGAACCCGGCGAGCACCAGGTCGATCGGTGCGCGGTGCGCGGTGTGCAAGCGCACCAGGTCGACCAGGCCGCGCCAGCGGACCGCGATCCCTGCCGCCAGCAGGGCCAGTGCGGCCACGAGTACCAGCGCCTCCGGCAGCCAGCCGAGTGCCGGTGCGCCGGAGAACGGTCGCAACACCCCGAGAAACATGCCGAGCACCGGGTGCAGCAGGCCGTCGAGCTTCGATCCGAACGAGCCCGTCGAGGCGCCGTTGCCCTGGGCCCAGGGCGGCGTCCAGCCGTGCTGGAGCTGATACGCGATCGACGGTGCGTAGCCGACCAGGACCCCGGCGAGGCCAACCGGCAGCAGCCGGACGATCGACCCCCGGGTCGAGGCGAGCGCCCAGAGCACGGCGGGCACCACCAGGAACAGGGTCAGGGTGCTCTCCCAGAGGCCGAGCCCGAGGCACAGGCCGAGTCCCGCCGCCAGCCAGCGGCTGCGCGGCGCGGCCGGGTCGAGGCGGAGCGCCACCAGCAGCGCCACCACCCCGATGACCTGCGCGGCCCCGTACGAACCGTGGCTGTGGATGCCCTTGTAGACGTTGTAATAGGGGCCGGCTGCGTAGATCGACGCCGCCAGGACGCCGCCCCAGGGCGATCCGGTCACACGCCGTCCGAGCAGCCCGACGAGCAGGCAGGTCACCCCGCACAGGGCGACCTGGACGAGCCGCAGGGTCGTCGGGGTGCTCGGGAGCACCCAGAGGACCGCCGCCTGCAAGTACTGCTCGAGCGCCCCCATGTAGTTCGAGCCGGCAAGGTACGCGAACCACTGCCCGTGCAGGATGTCGCGGGCCATGATCCCGGTGACGGCCTCGTCGGCATCCAGGCGTCCGATGGTCGAGACCAGCGCCACTGCGCGAATCGCGACGCAACCGGCGACCGCGATCGCGAGCACCACGGCCGGCAATAGGGTCCAGGCATCGCGGGCGGGCACCTCCGCCGCGACGTTATCGGGCACCGACCCGGCGGGGCCGCGCCGCGGTCGGCTCGCGAATCCCAGAAGACCGGTCATCGGCTGGGAGGGTACGCGGACGACGGCACCCGGGGAGCGGGTACGGTCGATCCTCGGTGACGGCGCATGCGCGGCATTCAGGCGCCGCCAGCTGCGCGCAGCCCAAGTCGCGCCGAGACCCGGTCGATCCAATCCCGGCGGCCGTTGGCTTCAAGGGTGGTGATGCCAAGCCGCTCGGCCGCCCGCAGGGCCTGGGGGCGGTCATCGACGTAGAGCACCCGCTCGGGCGGCGGCCCGAGCCGTGTCAGCTGGGCGAACGCCCGCGGATCGGGCTTGACGAGTCCCGTGAGGCTCGAGATCAGCAGCGGATCGAGCACGTCGACCAGCCCCGCCGCGTCGAGGACCGGCAGCACCCATTCGGTCCGCTGGTTGGACAGGATGCCGACGGGGACCGCCGCCGCCCAGCCGCGGACCATCGCGATGTGGTCGAGGGGGCGCAGCATCGACGTGGTCATCTGGGTCTGCCAACGCCCGGTCTGGACCGGCACATCGGCAAACGCCGTGAATGCCGCCCAGAACTCCTCGAGGCTCATGCGCCCGCCCCAAAACGGGGCGAACAGCCGGGTGTTGAAGTGCCGCCACAGCTGCTGATCGGTCTTGGCCGAATGGGCCGCCAGATCCGCGATCATCTGGGGCATCGCCGACGGCAGGACGACGCCGCCCAGATCGAGGATCAGGTGCTCGACCGGGGGCGTGTCGATTGCCGTGCTCATCGCGGACCAGTCTAGGCCGCACGGCGCCGGTCCATGACCGCCTGGAGGGACTACACTGGCCGCGCCATGGCACCGTCGCCACCAGACCGGGCCGCACGTCGGGCCGCCGCGCAACGGCGCCGCGTGCGCCGACGCCGCCAGATCGCGCTGCTGGCGCTCGCGGGCGCGCTCGTCGCCGCGCTGTTGGTCTGGACTGCGTTGGGCTCGTCGGGGGGCGGGGCGCGGTCGACCAACGCGGCGACCCGCACGTCGCCGCCCGCCAACCCGACGACCGCCGCCACTGCGGCGCCCGCCGTCAGTGCGAGTCCCGCTGCCCGGATCACCGTCGCGGCGGTGGGCGACACCATGATGGGGTCTCCGCCGTACGGTCTGCCGCCGGACAACGGCCGGTACCTGTTCAGCGCGGTCAAGCGGTATCTGGTCGGCAACGTCGTGATCGTCGACCAAGAGGGCACCTTCACCGAGACCGGGCCCTCCAAGTGCGGCCCGACCTCGACCGACTGCTTTGCGTTCCGGAGCCCGCCCGCCTACGCCGCGAACCTGACCGCCGCGGGGTTCACCGTGGCCAACTTGGCTGACAACCATACCTTCGACTTCGGGGCGATCGGGCTCACCAACACGGTGGCGGCGCTGAACGCCGTCCGGCTGCCGCACACCGGTCTGCCCGACCAGTTCACGATCCAGCATGTCGGCCCGACAAGCGTGGCGATCCTGGGATTCGCGCCCTACAACTGGTGCGCCAACTCCCTCGACCTTCCCGGCGTGCGCGCCCTGGTTCGCCAGGCGCGCCATGCGGCCGACGTGGTGATCGTGTACTTCCACGCCGGGCACCAGGGGGCCGACGCGGTCCACGTCGGGCCGGGTGCCGAGGACGTCGACGGCAACCCCCAGGGCGACGTGCAGCAGTTCGCGCACACCGCGGTCGACGCGGGTGCCGACCTGGTCATCGGCACCGGCCCGCACGTCCTGCGGGGCATCCAGTTCTACCACGGACACATGATCGCCTACAGCCTCGGCAACTTCGTCGGCTACCGGGGCTTCGGGCTGGGCGGCAACCTGAGCACCAGCGCCGTCCTGCAGGCCACCGTCACCGCCGACGGGCACTTCGTCGCGGCGCGCCTGCGGCCGGTCGAGCTCGACTCCAACGGCGTGCCGGCCCCGGGGGGTCAGGGCATTCCGCTGGTCCAGACGGTCTCGCGGCAGGATTTCGGTGCGACCGCGGCCCGGATCTCGAATGCGGGCGTGATCAGCCCGCCGGCGGCGTGATGCGGACCCGTCCGCAGATCGAGGGCGTCGGCCTTCCGCCGCGACGTGGGCGCCTGGTGCTCGCGGCGGCCCTCCTGGGCGGTGGTGCGATGGCGGCCGCCGGGGCCGGGCTGGCGAGCGGTTCGACGGCGCGGCCCGCGGCACTCGTCCCGACGCAGGCCCCGGCGCGCGGCGCGACGGTCTCGATCGCCGACGTCGGGGACACGATGATGGGATCGCCGCCGTGGGGGTTGCCGCCGTCCGGTGGCAGGTATCTGTTCTCGGCCGTGCGGGCCGATCTGGTCGGCAACGTCGTGACCGGCAACCTCGAAGGCACCCTCACCGGAGTTACCGGCACCTCCAAGTGCGCCCGGCCGAGCGCGACCTGTTTTGCGTTTCGCAGTCCGCCCGGGTACGCGGCAAACCTCAAGCACGCCGGGTTCACGGTCATGAACGGCGCCAACAACCATTCCCACGACTTCGGCGCGGCTGGTCAGGCGAACACCGCCGCCGCGCTGCGACGGGTCGGGATGCGTTACACGGGACCGCCGGGCACGATCGCAATTCAGCATGTCGGCCCGGTCAGTGTCGCGATCCTTGGGTTCGCGCCATACAACTGGGCCAACAACTCGCTCAACCTGGCCGGCGTGGCCGCGCTTGTGCGCAAGGCGGCCCACGAGGCCGATCTGGTCATCGTGCACGTGCATGCGGGCGCCGAGGGGGTCGGCGCCCAGCACGTGCGCCCCGGCAGCGAGTACTACCTGGGCGAGAACCGGGGCAACGTGATCGCGTTCGCCCACACGGCGATCGACGCCGGCGCGGACCTCATCCTGGGCTCCGGCCCGCACGTGCTGCGCGGGATGCAGTTCTGGCACGGGCGGCTGATCGCCTACAGCATGGGCAACTTCGTCGGCTACCGGGCGTTCGGGCTCGGGGGCGTCCTCAGCCAGAGCGCCGTCCTGCAGGTGACCCTCACGGCCAGCGGGGGGTTCGTCGCCGCGCACCTACGCCCCGTGAAGCTGAGCGCGATCGGCATCCCGTCACCGGGCGGGTACGGCATCGCCGACGTCCGGGCGCTGTCGCGGGCGGACTTCGGCACGACTGCTGCGCGGATTTCGTCCTCGGGGGCGATCACCCCGGCGCCGGGTCAGTAGGCGCCGGCGGCCGGCAACATGCAAGGAGGCGAGATGGAGCGCATCAGTGTCGGCGGGATCCGCCTGGCGATCCGCCAAGCCGGGACGGGCGACCCCGTCGTGCTCTTGCACGGGTTCCCCGAGCTGTCCTACTCATGGCGACACCAGCTGCCCGCCCTCGCCGACGCCGGGTATCGGGCTGTCGCGCCCGATTTGCGCGGGTACGGTGCCTCGGATCGCCCGACTGGCGTCGACGCGTACACCGTGCCAGCGCTGGTGGGCGACGTCGTGGGGCTGATCGATGCCCTGGGTGCGGAGCGCGTGCACCTGGTCGGCCACGACTGGGGCGGCGGCCTCGCCTGGGCGACCACCGCCTTGCACCCGCAACGGGTGCGCTCACTGGTGATCGCCAACGCGCCGCACCCGGTCGCCTCGGCCGAAGCCCGCCACGAGGACCCCGCCCAGCGCGCCAAGAGCTGGTACATGCTGTTGTTCCTGTTTGTCGGCGTCGCCGAGAGCTGGCTCGCCAACGACGACTTCCGGAATCTGCGGGAGATGGTGTTCGAGAACGCCGCGCCGGGAACGTTCACCCCCGAGGACGTGCGGGTCTACCTGGACGCCTTCGCGCGGGATGGCGCACTCACCGCCGCGCTCAACTACTACCGCGCCAACATGCCGGCCGCTGCCTGGCTGCGGGAGCCGCCGCAGCTGCCGGCCATCTCGACCCCGACGATGGTGATCTGGGGCGAGGCCGACACCTATCTCGGGCTCGGCCTGCTCGACCGCTCGATCGCGAAGGTCGACGGGCCGGTGCGGGTGGAGCCGCTTCCCGGGGTCAGCCACTGGGTCCAGCAGGAGGCGCCGGACGCGGTGAACGCGCTGCTCATCGACTGGCTGGCGACCGCCTAGGCCGCGTCGCGCAGCGCCTTGCGGTCCAGTTTGCCCGAGGGCAGGCGCGGCAGGTGCTCGCAGACGATCACCTCGCGGGGCGCCATGTAGGGCACCAGCCGGTGGGCGACGTGGCGGCGCAGCTCCGTGGCGAGGTGGTCGGGCACCGGGCCGTCCGGGACGACCCACGCGACGACGCGCACCAGGCCCGTTCGGTCGGCCACACCGCCCACGGCGGCCTCGCGCACGACCGGGTGATCGAGCAGGCACGACTCGACCTCGCGCGGGCTGACCCAGCGTGCGTCGACCTTGAACAGGTCGTCCACGCGGCCCACGTGCCGATAGCGGCCCGCGTCGGCGACCAACATGTCTCCCATCCTGATCCATTCGCCGTAGACGAGCTCGTGCGTCGCCGCGCCCCGGCGCCAGTACCCGGAGGTATTCGACGGGCTGCGGATCCACAGGCGTCCCGGCGTGCCGTCCGCGACGTCGCGGCCCTCGGGGTCGCGCAGCCGGACCTCCACGCCGGGCACCACCCGTCCGAGCCAGCCCGGCTCGGCACGCCCGGGCCGGGCCGAGATCACGACGTTCGAGCACTCCGAGCAGCCCAGCCCCTCGATCAGGGGGACCCCCACCCGCTCGGCGAACGCGCGCGCGACCCCCGCCGGCAGGCTGTCGCCCGACGACACGCACAACCGGACGCCCGTGAGCGCGTCGGGCTGCGGGTGTCGGACGAGGTACTCGACCAGCTGGGCCCAGAAGGTGGGCACCCCGGTCAGGACCCGGACCCCGTGGCGTGCCGCGAGCTCGATCGTTGTGCGCGGATTGGGCCGGGCGGCGTTGAGCACCGCGGTGGCGCCGGCGCCGAGCACGCGGAAAAAGCCGTTGCCGAAGCCCAGTGAGGTAAACAGCTTGGCCGCGGAATGGCATGGCTCGCCCGGCGCGAGCTCGAGCACGTGGCGAGCGTAGGTCTCGATCCCGGTCACCATGTCCCGGTGCGCGTGCATCACGCCCTTGGGCCGGCCGGTTGATCCCGAGGAATAGACCATGTACGCGAGGTCCTCGGGGTGCACCGCCGCGCAGCCGGGGCCTCCGACACCACCGAGCTCGTCCGGGTGCAGACCCGACCAGCCGCCCGCCGTGCCCTCGTCGTCGCAGACCACGATGCGCGGCTCACAGTCCTCGAGGATCATCGCGAAGCGGTCCGCGGGCCCGACCGGATCGACCGGGATCGCCACGGCGCCCAGCCACGCGCACCCCAGGAACGCCGCGAACCAGGGCCGCCCGTCACGCAGGGCGATCGCCACGCGGTCGCCGCGCCGCACCCCGGCGCGCGCCAGTGCGCCCGCGGCGGCGCGGGTGGCCGCCAGGAGTTGGGCGTAGCTCCAGCTGCCCCCGGCGTCGATCACCGCCGCCGTCTGGCCGGCACCGGCGGCGACGTGGCGCCCGACGAGGGTGTGGGCGAGGTTGGCCTCGGGCCGCACCCCGAAGGCGTGCGGCCGTGCGACCGGCTGCGCGGCTGCCGGCCGCACCAGCGCCTCGGCGAGTGCGGCATACCCCTCGTGCGGCACGCGTTCGGGCAGGGCGACGATCACGTCGGTCAGGCCGGCCGCGGCATATGCGGCGAGCCGCTCGCGCACCTGATCGCCGGTGCCGACCAGGCCGGTGGTGCCGAGCCACCGCAGCAGGCCCTCGGGCGAGGCGCGCAGATGCGCGGCCTGGGCGGCGACCAGCGCACGCCGTGCCTTTTCGGAGGGGCCCACCAGGCAGAAGGTGTAGAGCGCGACCGCCAGGGGTGGCCGCCCCGCCGCCGCCGCCGCGGCCGATGCCACCGCGACCCGCCCGGCGAGCTCGTCCGGACTGCTCCAGGCGGCGATGATCCCGTCGGCATGGCGCCCGGCGTGGCGCAGCAGCACCGGGCCGTGGGCGGCCAGCCACACGGGCGGGCGCCGCACGAGTGGGCGCAACGGTGCGCCCGTGAGGAGCCCGTCGATCGTCGCGCCGTCGGGGTCGTCCCACATCGCCTGCATGACCGCCAGCGTGCGCCGCACGGCCGCGCTGCGCTCGGCCGGCGAGCCGAACCGGATGCCCCAGGCGTCGTGCTCGGCCACATCGGAGCCGGTCCCGAGGCCGACCACAAGGCGTCCGCCGGCGATCGCGTCGACGTCCGCGGCCATCTTCGCGGCAATCTGCGGGGGACGATAGCTGGCCGACAGCACCGCCACCCCGAGGCGGACGCGCTGCGTGGTGGCCGCGAGCGCGCCGAGGGTCGTGAATGCGTCGAACGTCGGATCGGCCTTGGTGCGCCCGGGCGACTGGAAGTGGTCGTTGACCCAGAGTGCGTCGACGCCGGCGACCTCGAGCAGGTCGGCGACCGCGCGGATCTCGTCCCAGGTTCCGCCGTACTGCGGCACGCGGACCCCGATGCGCGGTGCCGCCCGGCTCACGGGTTGCCGACCACAACGACCAGCTGGGCCGTCGGCGCGGCCGCCTGGAGCGCGGCCGAGGCGGGGATGGGTGCGATGTCGGTGATGCCGAGGTCGGTCGCCAACCGCGCGGCGATGCCCTCGCCGCCGGGCCGATAATAGACAATCTGCGGCACGGTGGGCGTGG
Organism: uncultured Thermoleophilia bacterium; assembly: GCA_963773325.1. GTDB lineage: Bacteria > Actinomycetota > Thermoleophilia > Miltoncostaeales > Miltoncostaeaceae > CAITWD01. The sequence goes on from CAVZAI010000002.1 coordinate 1,555,762, forward strand.
TCTGGCCCGTCGCGCTCGAGGTCGTCGGGCTCGCCGGCGCCGTGGCGGCGTGTGTTGTCGCCCCGGTCGCGGTGGGCGGCCCGGTCGCGGATGGTGTGGCCGAGCTCGTCGTGGGTGCGACCGTCGGCGACTGGGTCGGCACGAGGCTCGGCGGCAGCCTGACGTTGCCCGTGACCGGGGTCGGATAGCCGAGCTGGAGGATCCTGACCGCGATCTGGACCGCGACGCCCGAAGTGGACCCGGCGTTGAGTACGGCGACCTTGACCTGGGCACGCGGCGGCAGCGCCGCCACGGGCGCGGTCGGGGTCGTGGACGTGGCGGTGCCCGTCGTCGCGGTCGTCGTCGGGGCGGTCGTCGGGGTGGGCAGGATGATCACGTTGCGGGTGCGCATACCGGCAGGCACCGACGGGGTGACCGTCTGCGGATCGGCGCTTGAGCGATGCTGCCAGCCGATCCAGAACCCCAACAGCAGGCAGACGATTGCCAGTGCGGTCGCCGTGAGCTGACCGGTCGTCGGGCGCCACGACATGTCGGGTCGCTTCATCGCGACGGGTCCCGGAACGCGAGCATCACCGCTGATGGTACCGGGCGACCCGGTGGGCCAACCGTCACGCCGGGACCCGCGGGTGCGCCGCCGGGATTCGTGGTAACCTGCGCGCGGTCGCTGTCGTGAGGCGGTCGCTCCGTGCTGAACTGACCTGAGCGCCCGTCGCCACGCGACCCGAGTCCCCTGCACTCGCCCTCGCTTAGCCACATCGCTTCGCCGCATGTGTAGTCGTCGGCAAGCCCTGTCACTGGATGCCAGTCAGCCTGCGTCCCACCTCGAACACGAGCGCACCGCCCTCGCCGGCCGAGGACCTCGCCGCTGCCCTCGACGATCCCGCCGTCGCCTGGCCGGACGTGACACTGCGCCCGCACCAGATCGAGGCGCTCGACGACCTGGCCTCGCGCCTCGCGCACGGTGTGCGCCGCAGCTGGGTCGATGCGCCGACCGGCTCCGGCAAGACGGTGATGTTCTGCGCGCTGGCGGCCGCCCTCGACGGATCGGCCTGCGTGCTCGTCCCGCGCCGCAACCTCGCCGAACAGACCATCGCCGGTTTCGCGCGCCATTTCCCGTCGGTGAAGGTGCACGAGGAGGGGCCCGACGCGATCGGCCAGCCGGGCGTCGCGATCTGCACGTATCAGGCGGCGTTGCGACATGCGTCGCGCATCCAGTGGGACGACCTCACGCTGCTGGTCTGCGACGAGGCCCACACTGCACTGGGGGCGCAGACGCGGCTGCTGCTCGACCGTGCGACCAATGCGGTCATCGTCGGGTTCACCGCAACCGGGGCGACGACCACCGGGCACGTCGAGCAGATCTTCGGGCCGGTCGCCACGACGCTGGACCGGGCGTCGGCGATCGAGCGCGGGATCCTGTGCCCCTTGCGCTCCCTGCGGGTCGAGCGCGCGGTCGACCTGTCCGACGTGGCCCGCGTGCGCGGCGACTTCGATCAGGGCAGCCTCGGCAGGGCCCTTGATCGTGCGCTCTGGCACCAGGCGTGCGCGGAGGTCTGGACCGAGCATTTCCAGCCGCTCGCGCTGGCCGGCGTCGCGTACACGGCTACCGTTGCCCAGGCCCACAACCTCGCCGACGAGCTCACCCAGCGCGGGGTCAAGGCCGCCGCGGTCTCGGGCCAGACGCCGGGGCGCGAGCTGCAGATGATCCTCAAGAAGTTTGGCGAGGGGTACATCGATGTCCTGTGCAACGCCGACCTGCTGACCGAGGGCTGGGACGAGACGCGGGCGTCGGTGGTGATGCATCTGGCGCCGACGACCTCCGAGCGCGTCTTCGTGCAGCGGCTGGGCCGCGTCATGCGCCCTGCACCCGACAAGGAGGCCGTCTCGGTCGAGTTCCTGCCCAAGGGCGATCTGATGGGAGTGAAGACCAGCCACGACGTGTTCGGGGTGGGCTGGTACAAACCCCTGGGCCGCGTCGCCGGCCCGCCGGACGCCGGCGACGAGCGCGGGAAGCTGGCCAAGGCGGCGCGCGTCCTCGCCGACCAGGCCGGGCACGTGGCCGAGCTGGTCAACCCCGGTGCGGATCCCACGCAGATCGCCGCCGGCTTTCGTGACGGCAGCTGGCGCGAGGTCGATACCGGCAAGCTGCGCGGGATCCTGATCGAGGAGTGGATCGAGGCCGCGTCGGCGGACGCGACGTGCATCGAGGTCTCCGAACGCGTCGCCGCAGGGATCCCGCCCGAGGGCGCGCTCGCCTGGTGGGGCCTGACCGGCGTGCTCGCCCGTAACGCACATGACGGTGTCGACCAGCCGATGTGGCGCGAGTGGGCGATGGCCCTGGTCGTGCAGCCGGACCTGCGCATGTGGCTGACCGACGATGCGCCGCGCAAGGTGCTCGACAATCTGCGCATGACCGCCCGTGAACGGTTGCGGGCGCTCTGGAACTACGCCGACCACGCCGGCAAGTGGGACCGCATCACGGCGCTCGAACAACTCGGACGCTCGGGTGACCGCCGCCGCCGTTGGTCGGCGCTGGACGAGGCCTCGGCGTGGGCACCGGCGTGGGCGTGGGACGTCTCGCGTGGCCTGGCCGAGGCGCATCGGCCCGGGCGCAACCAGGAGGCCGCGCGGATTGCCGGCTGGGAGGCGCGGCACCTCATCTCGGCCGGCGGCGAGATCAACCTGATTGCCGGCTGGTTGCGCGCGGCCGGTGGTCCGCCGCCCGATCCGATCCCGCCGGATGAAGCGGCCTCCGCCGCCCTGCGGCTCGGGCAGATCGCCCGGCTGACCGTCGTGCTCGGGCCCGGCGACGTGCCGACGCGCCCCGAACACGTCCGGCTTGCCGCCCGGGCGGCCGCCGCAGCCGGAGGGTGGGCCCACCTGCGGGGCCTGCTCGACTCGCTGGACTTCACGACCCCCGACGCCCGTCGGGCCCTGCGTGCCGCCGTCGGCGCGACGCAACCCAAGGCGCTGCTGTCGCGGCGCGGCTGGAACGCCCTGCGCACCCGGTTCCCCAGGCTCCCGTCGGCCGAGGAGATCGGGCTCGGCGACGGGCAGCGCCGGCGTGAGGGTGCCGCCGAGGACGGCGTCAAGCCACGCCGGCGACGGCGACGGCGCCTGCATGCCCCGGCGGCCGAGGCCGCAAACGCGGCCGCACCGACGTCTGCCGAGGCCGCATCGCCCAACGGCGCCGGTCCTGGGGAGCCGTCCGCCGAGGGCGCCAGCAGCTCCGGCAACCGCCGCCGCCGCCGGCGTCGCCGCCGCCCGTCGCGCAGCGGCACCTCCGCGGGAGGCACCGGGGGCCCCGAGGACGCGCCGCCACCCACCGGGGACTGATCCCGCACGGGATCGCGCGTTCCGGTTGGCGGTGCGCCTATGCTTGGGACATGACCGAGCCGCTCGGATCTGAAGCCGTCGCGGACGCACTGTGGGACCGGGTGCGCCGGCTGGCCCGGACCGTCGACGGACTCGTCGAGGCAGACGCGCTCGGCGAGCTCGACGTCGACGGCAAGGCCCGCCTGGACCGTGCGCGGGTGCGGCTGCGGCGCGCCGTCGAGCGGGCGCAGATGGCCGACGACCTCGCCGACCAGATGGCCGAGCTGCGGTCAGCGCGCGCCGGCGGGGCCGGGTCGGTCGGCGCCTAGCGGATCAGCTGGGCCGGGTGCACCACGCGAACCGGCGCCGCGATCTCGCGCAGGCCTGCGGCAATCTGGATCGCGCAACCAGGATTGGCGACTGCGACCGTGCCGGCGCCGGTGCTGCTGATCGCCTCCGCCTTCTCGCGCCGCAGCTGGGCCGAGAGCTCGGGCTGGAGCAGCGAGTACAGGCCGGCCGCGCCGCAGCAGCGGCCGCCCCCGGGGATCTCGACCGGCGTTCCGCCGACCGCCGCGATGGTCCGCCGCAGGTCCGGCCCGAGCGTCTGGCCGTTGATGTGGTGACACGCGTCGTGGCAGGCGATCGTCCCGAGATCGCGGCTCCGGGTCGTCAGCTCCATCTCCAGCAGGTCGCGGACCCGTTCGGCGACGGTTTCCGCCCGCGCAGCCCAGGCCGGGTCATCGGCCAGCAGGTGCCCCCAGGACTTCATGTGGTTGCTGCAGCCGGCCGCGTTGACGACGATCACCTCGGCGTCGGCGAACTCGGCGATCCGGTCCCGCGCCATCTGGCGCGCGACGTCCGGATAGCCGTAGTGCATCGCCAGCGCACCGCAGCAGCCGCCGGCGCGTGGCCGGAGCGCTCGGTAGCCGGACCCCGCGACGGCCCGCATGGTGTCGCGCTGCACGTCGCGGAAGGCCACGTCCATGACGCACCCGCACAACAGTGCCGCCGTCGGACCCGTTCCCATCGCGCGCGGCAGCGGTCGGGCGAGCTCGCGCAACGACACCCGCGGGCTCGCCGCCCTGGTCGACGCGGGGGCGAGTCGGTCGAGGCGCAGCGCCTGCGCGAGCCCGAGTGCGGTGCCCGCGGCGTAGATGGCCCAGGGGCGCGGCAGGACCTGCCTGAGCCCGAGGGCGCGGACACCGCGCTCACGGATGGGGCGGACGGCCTCGGTCTGGGCGCGCGCGGCCTCGATCATGCGGCCGAAGGGCACCCCGCTCGGACAGGCGGTCTCGCAGGCCCGGCAGGCCAGACACTCGTCCATCATCGTGCGGAACGTGTCATCGACGACGGCCTGGCCTTCGGCCACCGCGCGCATGGCCGCGATGCGGCCGCGCGGCGAGGCGGTCTCGCGGCCGGTCAGGCGGAAGGTGGGGCAATGCGGCAGGCACAACCCGCAGGACACGCACGAGACGATGTCGGCGGCGGCGGGTGCCTCGACCCCGGGCAGCCAGTTGGCCGGCCGGATCGGCGGCGGGCGCAGTTCGTCGTCGCTCACGGTGCACTCATGCGATCGCCGACGAATTGGCCCCGGTTCAGGACTCCGGCCGGGTCGAACGCCGCCTTGAGGCGGCGCATGATCGCGAGCCCGGCAGGCGGCGGTCCCCAGGGATCCCGGCGCAGCTCGTCGGGTGCGTCGAGGATCACGGCATGGCCGCCGCCGTCGATCGCCCGCGCCCGCACGTGGTCGAGCTGGGCGCGGTCCTCGATCGCCACCGTGCAGACGCCGACTCCCAGGTGGGCCTGGAACGCGACGCCCGTCGCGGCCAGCTCGCTGGCGAACCGGGGCAGCGTTGCCGGGGGCACGCCGACCTGCGCGACCGCCGGCGCGCCGAACACCGGCGCGGGCTCGGACGGGGACATGCCCGGTGGGGCGACGAGGTCCTCGGGGGGTCCGATCAGCTCGATGTCCAGGCGCCGGGGGCCGAGCAGGATCGCGGCGGGCTGGTGGACACGGCGGCGGACCTGCTCGCCGAGCACGGCCAGCTCCTCGACGCGGCCCTCGGCGGTGAACCACGCGCGCGAGGTCGGCAGCGGCCAGAGCTTGAGCGTCACCTCGACGATCACGCCGAGCGTACCCCGCGCGCCGACCACCAGGCGCGGGATGTCGTAGCCCGCGACGCCCTTGACCGTCTTGCCCCCGGCCTGCACCAGGCGGCCGTCGCCAGTCGCGATCACGACCTGCAGCAGGGAATCCCGAATCGCCCCGTAGCGCAGGCGCCGGTGGCTGCTGGCCGCGCGGGCGACCAGGCCGCCCACGGTGGCGCCAGGGACATCGGGCGCCTGGATCCAGGTCTGGCAGTGGGTCGCCAGGGCCTCCTGCAGCCGCCGCACCGGCACGCCCGCCTCGACGGTGACGATCAGATCGGCGGGCTCGTGGGCGATGATCCGGTCGAAGTGCGCGGTCGTCGCGATCTCGTCGGGCGGGGGTGCGACCAATCCCGCCCGCCCGCCGCTGCCGCCGCCCGCAATGCGCACCTGGCGGCCCGCGTCGCTCGCGCTTCGCAATGCCGCGCACAGTGCGGCCCGGTTGGCCGGCGTCTGGTGGGTTAGATCCACGTGCCCTCCGGCAACTGGCCGCCAGAGAAGCTGAGCTCGCCGCACTTGCTGCCGGCGGGCAGCACCTTGCGCGGGTTCATGCGGCCCTCCGGATCGAACGCCTCGCGGCTGCGCGCCTGCGCGTCGAGGTCGGCGACGCCGAACTGCAGCGGCATGAAATCGCGCTTTTCCATCCCGATCCCGTGCTCGCCCGACAGCGTCCCGCCCACGCGCATGCAGACTTCGATGATCTCGCGCCCGGCGCGCAGCACTCGGGTCACCTGGGCGTCGTCGCGGCGATCGAACGAAATCAGCGGGTGCAGGTTGCCGTCGCCGGCGTGGAAGACGTTCATGATCACCAGGTCGTTGCGGGCGGCGATCTCCTCGATGGCGGCCAGGACCTCGACCAGACGCGTGCGCGGCACCACGCAGTCGTGCAGGTAGTAGTTCGGCGCGATCCGTGCGCAGGCGCCGAACGCGTTCTTGCGGGCCTTCCAGAACAGCGCCCGCTCGGACTCGTCGGCGGCGACGCGGATGTGGCTTGCGCCCGAATCACGGCAGATCTGCTCGACCACGGCGGTCTCCGCGGCGACGTGCGCAGCGGTGCCGTCGACTTCGACGAGCAGGACGGCCGCCGCGTCAACCGGTAGACCGGCGTGCACGAACGCCTCGACCGCCCGCGTCATCGTACGGTCCATCATCTCCATGGCGGCCGGAATGACGCCCTTGGCGATGATGTCCCGCACCGCGCTGCCTGCCGCCGCCAGCGAGGTGAAGTCGACTAGCAGCGTTCGCACGACGGGGGGGTTGCGCGTGAGGCGCACGCAGATCTTGGTGACGATCCCGAGCGTGCCCTCGCCGCCGACGATGAACCCGCGCAGGTCGTATCCGGGCGGATCCGGGGCCGGGCCGCCGATCTCCAGGACCTCGCCGTCGGGCATCACGATCTCGACGCCGAGAACGTGCTGGGCCGTGACCCCGGAGGCCAGACAGTGCGGGCCGCCGGCGTTCGTGCCGACGTTGCCGCCGATCGAGCATGCCGCCTGGCTCGAGGGGTCGGGGGCGTAATGCAGGTCCAGGTGGGTCACGGCCGCGGTCAGATCGAGGTTCAGGACCCCCGGCTCGACCCATGCGCACAAGGTGTCGTGGTCGACCGACAGGATCCGGTCCATCCGCGCCACCGAGATCACCACCGCCCCGTCGAGAGGGATCGCCGAGCCGGCCAGGCTGGTGCCGGATCCGCGCGGGACGATCGAGAGACCGAGCTGGGCGGCCAGGCGCACGCAGGCGGCGACCTCTGCGGTCGACTCACACAGAACGGCCAGGCCGCACTCGCCCTGGTTCATCGAGCCGTCCTTGGCATAGACGAGGCGCTCGAGCTGCTCGGCGAGCACGCGCTTCGGGCCCACGATCGCCCTGAACTGATCGATCGCGGATGGGGTGATCACCGTGCCCATGACGAGCGAGATTAGCGCGCCTCCGCCAGGGCTGCCGCGGCACATTCCTCGCCGGCGCGAATGGCGTCGATGACCGCCGAGCCGCGGGCGAGGCGCAGCCCGCCGACGGCGTCCAGCAGGCCCGGAGCGGTGTTCACCGCGTCCAGTTGCGCCAAGTCGGGCGCCGGGTAGGCCGCGGGCAGCCGAACGACCTCGAGCAGGCGGGCCTGGCCCGGGTGGTCGAGCCACCCGAGCGGGTCGACCAGGGCGGCCGCGCAGCGCCTCCCCAGATCCACATCCAGGCTGCTCCACACCGGGTCATCCTCGGATGGGGCGCAGTAACACTCCATGCCGAGCACCGAACGATCGTCCGGGCACATCGCGCGGCTCCAGTTCGGCATCTCGAAGATGCGCGCCGCCGGCACGCGCGGATCGTCGACCTGGATCCAGGCTTGTCCGGTCACGTCCGGCCGGGCGATCTCCAGGTACACGATGCAGACCGCGCGCATCGCCACGACGGGAATCATCTCGGGCGTCGGCGGGGGCTCGAGACGCCTGACGACGGCGCCGGGTGGCGCGCTGACGACCAGTTGCCCGGTCGGGATCCGGGTGTGCCGCCCGCCGCGGGCGAGCGCCACGGCGCGGACCCGGGCGGCCGGCGCCTCGACACGCGCAACCCTCGTGCCGGTCAGCACCGCGCCGCCGTGGCTGCGGATGGCCTCGGCCATCACCTCCATCAGCTGGCCGATGCCCAGGCGTGGGAACCAGAACCCGTCCGGGGCGGCCTGTTCGCGCATCAGTCGCAGCGGGCGCACGCCGGGGATGCGTGTGATCGGAACGCCATCGATCTTCTCGAGGTATGGGCGCAGCTCGGCGTCCACGAACGGCGCGCCGAACAGCGCATCGAGGATCTCGCGACCCGACGCGCGCGGTCCGGGCTCGGGGAACGGGCCCGGGACGGCGCCGAGCACGCCGCCCCCGGGGCGTTGGTCGAGGTAGCGGCCGGGGCGGATCGCCCCGTGTCGCCACGAGCTCACCGGTCGGGGCACCCACAGCAGATCGTCGCCGAGCAGCTCCGCCAGCCAGCGCCGCCGCTTGGCGTCGTTGACGAACGGGATATGCCCCCCCAGGTCGTAGCGCAGCCGTCCGGCGCGGCGCGTCACGCACAGGCCGCCCACCTGTGGGGCCTGGTCGACGACCACGACGCGTGCGCCGATCCGGACCGCATGCAACGCGGCGCCGAGCCCGGCCGGACCGGCGCCGAGCACCACGAGATCCGGATCGGTGGGCAGGGGCGGAACTGGTCGGGCGGGCATCGCGGCATCTTCGCGCGCCCGCCCGGTCGATGCCAGCGGTGGCCGCCGGCAACGGCGCCGGGAAGGGACAACCGGCCGGCGCGGCGGGCGTCGCCGGACCCGGGGACTGGAGTATCCTCGCCAGCGTGAACGCCTTGTACGACTCCCCGCTGCGGCTGGCGGCGTTCTGCCTCGCCGCCGTGATGATGATCCCTGCCGGCTGGCTGAGCCTGCGACACATGCTGGAGCTGCGGCCCGCCGAGGACAGCCCGCGCGCCCGGGCGCTCGAGGCCGTGTGGTCGGTCGCGCCGTTGGCGGGCCTGATCGCGCTGTTGATCTGGGCGGGGGTGCAATGAGCACGGGGGTCGTCAGCCCGACGCCGACGACGACGCGCGCCTCGGCGGTCGCCGCCGAGTACATCAAGCTCACCAAGCCGCGAGTGATCTCCCTGCTGCTGGTGACGACCGCCGCGGCCATGTTCACCGCCGCACACGGTGTCCCGAGCGGGTGGCTGATTCTCTGGACGATGGTCGGCGGGTATCTCGCCGCCGGCGGCGCCAACGCGATCAACCACTACGTCGATCGGGACATCGACGGCCACATGAAGCGCACCGACGCCCGGCCCGTCGTCGCCGGGAGCGTCACGCCGCGCCGCGCGCTGGTCTTCGGCCTGGCGTGCGGGGCGGCCTCGGCGGCGCTGTTGGCCGCCGCCGCGAACGAACTGGCCGCGGTGCTGGCCGTCACGGGCCTGGCCGTCTACGTCGGCATCTACACGCTCTGGCTCAAGCGCTCGACCGTGCACAACATCGTGATCGGCGGCGCGGCCGGCGCGTTTCCGCCCTTGGTCGGCTGGGCGGCCGTGACGGGGCATATCGGCCTGTACGCCTCGCTGATGTTCGCGATCGTCTTCTACTGGACGCCGCCGCACTTCTGGGCGCTGGCCCTGTTGCTGCAAAACGACTACGCGGCCGCCGGCGTGCCGATGCTGCCCGTCGTCCACGGGGAGGACGCGACGCGCCGCCAGATCTTCCTGTGGACCCTGGTCATGGTCGGCGTGACGGTGCTGCCGTGCGCGGCCGGCGTCGCGGGCTGGACCTACTTCATCGGTGCGCTGATCCTCAATGCGGTGTTTGTCGTGCTGGCGTTTCGGTTGTGGCGGACCCCCAGCCGTGCGCTCGCCAAGTCCACGTTCCACTACTCGCTGTTGTACCTGGCGCTCGTGTTCGTGTTGATGGCGATTGACGCCGCGTAGGGCGCGGGTGCGCGAGCGCCCGGAAGGCGCCCGGCGGATGGATGCGCCGATGGCGTTGATCCTGCTGACCGTGGTCATCGACCTCATCGGCTTCGGGATCGTGCTGCCGATCCTGCCGTTGTGGGCGCACCACTTCGGCGCGAGCGCGACCGAGATCGGGATCCTGTCGGCGACCTACGCGCTGATGCAGGTCATCTTCGCTCCGTTGTGGGGGCGCCTGTCCGATCGAGTGGGTCGGCGCCCGGTCATCCTGGTGACCCTGCTCGGCAGCTGCGTCTCGGCGTTCATGATCGGCATCGCCCACACCCTGTTGCTGCTGTTCATCGCACGCATCATCAACGGGGTCTCAGGTGCCTCGTATGCGACCGCACAGGCCTACGTGGCGGACATCACCACCGAGGAGGGGCGTGCGCGGGGCATGGGCCTGATCGGCGCCGCGTTCGGCATCGGCTTTATCATCGGGCCGGCGATCGGCGCTCTGCTGTCGCTGATCAGCGACGCGGCACCGTTCTTTTTCGCCAGCGGGCTGGCGGGCGTGAACCTGGTGCTCGCCTGGCGCCTGCTGCCGGAGTCCCTGCGCCCCGGCTCGCCGACCGCGCCGATGGGCCGCTGGCAGATGATGCGCCACGCCCTGACCAGCCGGCGCCTGGCTCCGCTGGTGTGGATTTCGTTCATCGCCACCTTCGCCTTCGTCGGGATGGAGGCGACCTTCGCGCTCTTGGGCGCATACCGCTTTGGGTACGGCGAGGCCGCGATGGGCATGCTGTTTGCGTTCGCCGGCGTCGCCGCGGCGGTTGGCCAAGGGGTGTTCGTCGGTCGCGCGGTCGCCCGGTACGGCGAGACACAGGTCATGCTCTGGGGGCTGATCGGCACCGCGATCGGCCTGGCGCTGCTGGCGGCGGCCTTCAACATCGCGGTCGTGCTGCTCGCGCTCGCGATCCTCGGGGTGTTCTCGGGGCTCGCGTTTGCGACCATCAGCGCCCTCATCTCGCACGCCGCGCCGGTCGACATGCAGGGCGGGGTCCTCGGCGTCGCCGCGTCGGCGAGCGGCATGGCCCGGGTCGTGGGACCGGTCGTCGCCGGTGCCCTGTTTCAGTACATCGCCCCGTCAGCCCCGCTGGTGTTCGGGGCCATCCTGGCCGCCTTCTGCGTGGTGGTGGCGACGCGCAGCATCCTGCGTCCTGCGGCGGCCTAGGAACACCCCGCGTGCGGGCGAATGCATTTTCGTCAGCGAGTCGCATTCAAGGCCCAGATGCGGGACAGTTGACATCAGGGCTGCCCTCCTCCGGGGTCCGGGAAAATTGATAGCTTGCCGATCGCGATGAAGAACCGTCACGTCCTGCCGCTTGCGGCCGTCATGCTTGTCGTCGGGGTCATCACCTTCGCGGTGATCTTCCTGGTTGATTGGCTGCCGGCTGCGGCGTCCGTCGAGGCGAAACGCTCGGACCAGCTGATCTGGTTCGAGACGGTCGCGTCGGGCGTCATCTTCACGATCGTCACCAGCTTCGTGATCTACTCGGTCTGGGCCTTCCGCGCCAAGCCCGGCGACGAATCCGATGGTCCGCCGACCCACGGCAACACGAAGCTCGAGATCATCTGGACCGCCATTCCGGTCGTCTTGGTGGCGATCATCGCCGGCTGGTCGGTGATCGTCGTCGACCGCAACGAGGCGACGCAGCCTGTCCAGGAAGTCGTCCACGTCAAGACCTGGCAGTACGCCTGGGAGTTCGACTACCCGTCACTCGGGATCTCCTCGGGCGACCTGCACGTCATCAAGGGCACGCAAGCCAAGATGAACATCAACTCCTACGATGTGATCCACGGCTTCTGGGTCCCGCAGTTCCGTCTCCAGATGGACGCCGTTCCGGGCATCACCACCCATCTGCTGTTCACGCCGGACACGCTGGGCACCTGGGACGTGATCTGCAACGAGCTCTGCGGCGCCGGCCACGCGCAGATGCGCGCGCGGATCATCATCCAGACGCAGGCCCAGTACCAGGCGTGGGCCGCCCAGGCCCAGGCCCAGGCGCAGGCGGCGGCCGCGGCCGCGTCAAGCACCTCGACCCCGCCAGCGACGCACTAGCGATGGTGGCGCGCCCTTCTTCACGACGATCCCCGAGATCGACTCCGAGATCCTGAGGACCTAAGCGATGGCAACCCACGCACCGACCCATCAGCACGCCGATCACAGCCACGGGGACGGGCCGCATACGCCCCCGAAGCCGCTGAGCTACTGGTGGAAGCGCGCGTTCGTCTGGACGCTCGTGTCGGTGATCTTCGCGTTTGGCATCACTTGGTTCGTGCGGTGGGTGGCGGGCTTCCCCACCCTGTGGAACGCCGGGGTCTACGCGACCGTCGCGTTCAGCCTTGGTGGTATCGGCTTCGTCATCGGCATCGGCTGTTTCGACTGGTGGTGGGACTACCTGCGCGGCCGCCGCGTCGGGTTCGAGGACCACTCGATGCACGGGGCGACGTCCTGGAAGGACTACCTACGCCCGAACACCGATCACAAGGTGATCGGCATCCAGTACATCGTCCTCACCTTCATCGCGTTCGTGATCGCCGGCCTTTACGCCGAGGGCGTCCGCGCGGCGCTTGCGCAGCCGGGTGAGCAGTTCGTCAACGGGCAGACCTACAACGGCCTGTTCAGCATGCACGCCACGATCATGATCTTCGGGTTCGTGATCCCCGTCTTTTCGGGCTTGGCGAACTACGTCCTGCCGCTCATGATCGGCGCCAAGGACATGGCGTTCCCGCGCCTGAACGCGCTCTCGTTCTGGCTGTTGGTCGTCGCCATCGCGCTGCTGGCGTTCGCGCCGCTGTTCGGGGCCTTCTCGTCCGGCTGGACCGCGTATCCGACGCTGGCGCTGCAGGGCACCACCGGCACGACCATGTTCGAGATCGCTATCCAGTTCGCCGGGGCGTCGACCATCGCCACGGCGTTGAACTTCATGGTCACGATCGTGACCATGCGGGCGCCGGGCATGACCGTCTGGCGGATGCCGCTGCTGGTCTGGGCGAACGCGACCACCTCGGCGCTCGTGGTGTTCGGCACTCCCTTCATCGCCGGTTCGCAGCTCATGAGCCTGCTCGACCGCGTGATGGGCACCAACTTCTTCAACGCGGCCAACGGCGGCGATGTGATCATGTACCAGCACGTCTTCTGGTTCTATTCGCATCCGGCCGTCTACATCATGATGCTGCCGGGCTTCGGGATCGTCTCGGAGGTGATCGCGACCTTCTCGCGAAAACCCATCTTCGGCTATCGCGCGATCGCGTTCTCGACCGTCGCGATCGCGATCCTGGGCTTCGGCGTCTGGGCGCACCACATGTTCGTGTCCGGCATGGCGGCGTGGATCCGGATACCGATGATGATGACCACGATCCTGATCGCCGTCCCGACCGGCATCAAGATCTTCTCGTGGCTCGGCACGATGTGGAACGGCAAGATCCACCTCAAGACGCCGATGCTCTTCGCCATGGGGTTCATCGTCACGTTCACGATCGGCGGCCTGTCGGGCATCTACCTCGGGTCGCTGCCGACCGACATCGCGGTGCACTCGACCTACTTCATCGTCGCGCACATCCACTACGTGTTCTTCGGCGGCAGCGTCATGACGATCTTCGCCGGCACCTACTACTGGTTCCCGAAGATGACCGGGCGAATGTACAACGAGAAGCTCGGCCTGTGGCACTTCTGGCTGACGTTCATCGGCATGAACCTCACGTTCTTCCCGATGCACTGGCTCGGCACCCAGGGCATGCCGCGCCGGGTGGCCGACTACGCGCCGCGGTTCGCGAACGTGAACCTGTTCATCTCGATCGCGAGCCTGCTCATGGTGGCCGGGACGGTCGTGTTCTTCTACAACATGATCTACTCGTGGGCGAAGGGCCCGAAGGCCCCGTGGAATCCCTGGCGCGGACGCACGCTCGAGTGGATGGTGTCCTCGCCGCCGAGCCTGTTCAACTTCGACGTCACCCCGCAGGTCGTCGGTGGCCCGTACCAGTACGGCATCCCCGGTGCCCGCCACGCGGTGGTCTTCGCGGGCCCCGAACTCGGCGGTGGCGAGCTGACCGAGACCGACAAGCGGCTCGTGCTCATCGTGGCCGACCAGGCTGTCGCGGCGCCGGCCCTCATCGAGGACATCCGCCGGCGCAACGCCGAGGGCTACTGGCGCTTCACCTACGTCGTGCCGAGCACGGTCGAGGAGCACCGGGCCGCCGAGCGGCGTCTGCAGACCGCACTGGCCGTCCTCGCGGAGTCCGGCATCGACGCCAACGGCACCGTGGTCGACGCCCCGCCGATGCAGGCCATCGATGCGGTCATGCGCGAGGACACCGTCCACGAGATCATCCTCACCACATTCCCGGTCGGGTCCTCGGCATGGCTTGACCAGGACCTCGTGGACCGCGTCCGCAAGGCCACCGGCGTCGGCGTCACCCACCTGACGATCCTGCCGAGCGAGGCTCGCGCGACGGTCGCCTCGTCGACGGTCGAGAAGGTCGCCATCATCGCCAACTACGGCATCGACGACCCGGGCCTGGCCGAGCTGGTCCAGCGCCGCGCCGACGCGCAGCCGCTGACGGCGATCGTGCTCTGCCCGCTGTCGCTGGAGGGCGCTGCGAACTCGCCCGAGGCCGAGGCGGCGCGCGCGGTGGCCTCACACCGGGCCGCGACGCTGATCGCCCGACTGCAGGAGGCCGGCATCCCGACGCGCGGCGAGACGATCGACGGCTCGGTGACGACCGCCGTCAGGGTGGCGCGCACGGCGCACCACGCCGACACGGTACTGCTGGCGACCCGTCCGGGTGATCAGCTCGAGATCACCGACGACATCATCAGGGCGGCCGGGACGATGACCATCGAACAGGTGTCGACCGACGGGACGACCTCGACCGCGTCGGGCGCGTCGGAGGGCCGATGACGACCGAGAACCTGACGCTCGGGACGGACCTCCACGGCGGCGCGCCCGAGGAGCAGCCCCGGCACATCAGCCAGGCGACGCTCGCCATGCTGCTGTTCCTGGGCTCCGAGGCGATGCTGTTCGCCTCGTTCTTCACCGCGTACTTCATGGTGCGGTTCAACGTCGCCGGGAACCACTGGCCGCCGATCGACCCGGCGACCGGCAAGCAGTACGTGCTGCCGGTCGCGGTCACCGGCGTCAACACGCTGTTCCTGGTGAGCTCGAGCTTCACGCTCTGGTGGGGTGAGTACCGCCTGCAGCACACGGGCTCGCGCAAGGCGCTCGAGCGCGGCCTGACGGTGACGATCCTGCTGGGCCTCACGTTCCTGGTGGTCCAGATCAACGAGTACGCGCACCTCGGGTTCCGCCCGAAGTCCCAGGCGTTCGGCTCGACCTTCTACGCGCTGACCGGCCTGCACGCCCTGCACGTGATCGTCGGCCTGTCCCTGCTGACCATCTGCTTCGTCCGTTCGCGCCGACGCCACGAGTTCACGGCGGAGCGGGCCACCATGCTCTGGGCGACGTCGCTGTACTGGCACTTCGTCGACATCGTCTGGGTGATCCTGTTCTTCCTGGTGTACCTCCTATGAGCGAAGGACGGCAGATGGGGAGAGTCCGGCGCGGACTGCTTGGGGCAGCGCTCATCGGCGCCGGTGTGCTGGCAGTGACCGGGTGCGGTTCGTCGAGTTCGAACGCGAACGACCTGGCCGCAGGCAAGCAGAAGTTCACCGAGCTGTGCGGTGGCTGCCACATGCTGGCCGCAGCCGGCACCGTCGGTACGACCGGTCCGAATCTCGATGACGCCTTCGGCGCCGCCCGGCAGGCGGGCTTCAAGTCCAACGGCATGAAGCAGCTGGTCGAGCAGTGGATCCAGGAGGCCCAACCGCCGATGCCCCAGAACCTCGTCCACGGCCAGGACGCGGCGAACATCGCCGCCTACATCGCGAGCGTCGCCGGCACGATGCCCGAGAGTCAGGCCCGCACGAGCCCGCCGCCGGACCCGCAGGCCCGCCCGGTCAAGTTCCGGACCTGATCCGCGCGGGTTCGCCCGCGTGATCCCGCGCGCCTGCCCACGATGAGCCCGCTGCGCCTCGACGGATTGCATGCGGTCGTGACGGGGGCCTCGCGCGGCATCGGCCGCGCCATCGCCGAGACCTATCTGCGTGAGGGGGCGGTCGTCGTCGCGACCGCGCGCGAGCTGGCGCATCTGGATGCGCTGACCCGGGCGGCGGAGGGGCTGCCCGGACGCCTCGCGCGGACGCTCGCGCTCGAGCTGGAGGATCCCTCCTCGGTGCGCGCCGCGGCCAGCGCGGCGCGCACCGAGCTCGGGCGGATCGACGTCCTCGTCAACAACGCGGCGATCCTCGGTGACCGGATCCCACTGACGCGCACCCCGGGTGAGGACCTCATCCGGGCGTTGGCGATCAACGTGGCGGGGCCGGTCGGGTTGGTGGCCGGCCTGTCGGAGGCGCTCTCGGATCGGGCGGTCGTGATCAACGTGACCTCCGGCGCGGCGGGCCGCGCCGACTGGGGCGCCTACGGCCTCACCAAGGCGGCGCTGAACACCGCGACGCGGATGCTCGAGGACGAGCTCGCCGCGCGCGGGGTGCGCTGCGTGGCGATCAACCCCGGCGGCGTGCGCACGGACATGCGACGGGCGGCATACCCCGCCGAGGAGCCGGCCACGGTGCCGCATCCGCGGAGCGTCGTCGAGCCGTTTGTCGCCATCGCGGCCGGCGCCCGCGCAGGCGGCGTCGTGGAGGCGCGCGAATGGAACCGCTAGCCCCGATCCCGCCGCTGCACGCCAACGAGGGGTGGCGGAACGTGGCGATCACGCCGGTCGACGAACCGCTGGTTCCGGTCGACGCGATCGACGCGCGGATCGTCGACCGCGCCCAGTACTACGCCTGGGGCCTGCCGGGCAGCCTGGCCCGCTCCTGGGTCCGCGCAGGCGTCGCCGCGCGGCTTGGCCGCGTGGCACGGGGCCTGCCGGAGGGGTTTACGCTGGTGGTCTGGGATGCGTACCGGCCCCTGGCGGTCCAAGCGGCGCTCTTTGACGCATACCTCGCAGAGCTGATCGCGGTCCACCCCGAACTGCCCGCGGATGCGCTCGAGCACGCCGCGGCCCGCTACGTGACCCCGCCGAGCCGCTCGGTGATGGCTCCGCCGCCGCACCTGACCGGCGGTGCGGTCGACCTCACGCTGGGCTTCGGGGACGGGGCGCCGCGTGACCTGGGCACGGACTTCGACGCCTTCGTGCCCGAGGCCGAGACCCACGCGTTCGAGGGCGGCGACGCGCCGGCCCGCGAGCTGCGGCGGCTGCTGTACTGGTCGATGCGCGCCGAGGGGTTCACCAACTACTCCGAGGAGTGGTGGCATTTCGACTTTGGTGACCAGTTCTGGGGGCTGGTCACCGGACACCCGGCCATCTACGGGCCCGCGCCCGCGCCGCCCGCCTAGGTCCGCCCCGCCCCGTGTGCGCGCAGCACCCCGGTGAGCACGCCCGGACGGTTGGTCAGGATGCCGTTCACTCCGGCTCGCACGAGCCGTTCCATCTCGCCGACGTCGTCGACCGTCCCGGCGAAGACGGCGAACCCGTGCCGGTGCAGGCGATCGGTCAGGCCGGCCGAGACCAGGGTCGCGGGGACGCCGATCCCCGAGATCGCCTGACCCGCGCCGGCATGGCCGGTGGCGAGGCTCGCGACCGCCGCCGCGGAATCGACGACCTGCATCACCGGGCTCGTCACGCCGAGGTTATGCAGCCGTTCGGCGATCTCCGGATCGAAGGTGGAGTAGGTGACACTGTCGGCCATCTCGAGCTCGCCGACCATCGCCACGAGACCATCGATGGCCTCGGGGTCCTTGATGTCGAAGGTGACCCGCGCACGTCCCCGGGCGAGCTCGAGGACCTCATCGGGCGTGGGGATGCGCTCCCCGCGCCCCGCGTCGAGGCTCCGGGCGCGGGCGTAGTCGGTGGCGCGGACCGGTCCGGTCGCGTTGGTGGTGCGATCCAGCAGCGTGTCGCTGATCACCAGCAGCTCGCCGTCGGACGTTGTGCGGACGTCGGCCTCGATGACGTCCGCCCCCTGGCGGATGGCTTCCTCGAAGGCGGCCAGCGTATTCTCGGGCCGGTCGACCGAGGCGCCACGGTGGGCGATGTTCCAAACCCCAGGCATGACGCGATGATACGCCCACGCCCAGCGGGTTCCGCGCGGCGCGTGCCGGAGCGCCCCGTCGCACGGACAGCGGGCTAGCATTGGCGATCGTGACCGGAACTTCGTCCACCACTGAGGTCGCCCGCGGGATCTCGCTGATCGGCGCGTTCGCGTCCCTGGTGCGCTTCCAGCACACCGTCTTCGCCCTGCCGTTCGCGCTCGCCGGGGCGCTGATGGCCCATCAGAGTTGGCCACCGGTCTCGGTGCTGGGCTGGATCCTGCTGGCGATGGTGGGCGCCCGGTCGCTGGCGATGGCGCTCAACCGGGTCATCGATGCCGAGATCGACGCCAAGAACCCGCGCACGGTGGGTCGCGACCTGCCGAGCGGCCGACTGACCCTCACCCAGGTCGCGGTGTTCTGTGCGATCAGCCTCGCGGCGCTCCTGGTTGCCGTCAGCCAGTTGCCGCCGCTGACCTGGTTCCTGTGGCCCGTGCCCGTCGCCGGCTTCGTGATCTACCCGTACACCAAACGCTTCACATGGCTGTGTCACCTGGTGCTCGGGGTCGTCATCGGCCTGGCTCCGCTCGGGGCGTGGATCGCCGTGACCGGCCACTTCGCCGCCGCGCCGATATTCCTGTTCCTGGCGGTGGCCACGTGGATGTTCGGTTTCGACGTGATCTACGCGCTCATGGATGTCGAGTTCGACCGGGCGCACGGCATCCAGTCGGTGCCGGCCCGCTTCGGCGCCGCCCGGGCGCTGTGGGTCACGCGTGTCATGCACACCGTTGCGGTGATCTGCCTGATCCTCGCCGGCGTGCTCGCGGGGTCCGCGGCGCTGTATTTCGTGGGGGTCGTGATCTGCGCCGCGGTGCTCGTCGTCGAGAACATCGTCGTCTCCCCGGACGATATGGGCCGCATCCAGGCCGCCTTCGGGACGGCCAACAGCGTGCTGGCGCTCGTGTACATCACCTTCGTCATCCTCAGCGTCGGGGTCGGGTAATCCGGGTGACGCCCGACGAGGAGACGCTGGTCGATGCACGCGGGGTCGTCCGCAGCTTCGGCGAGCGCCGCGCGGTGGACGGCGTGGACCTGCGCGTGCGCCCCGGGGAACGCGTCGCAGTCGTCGGACCCAACGGCGCCGGCAAGACGACGCTGCTGCGCATGCTGGCCACCCTGCTGCGCGCGGAGGCCGGCACCCTGCGCATCGCCGGTGCCGAGATCCCGAAGCAGTCGCAGGTCGCACGGGCGCACATCGGGTACCTCGGGCACGATCCCGCGGTCTATCTGGACCTGACCGCGCAGCAGAATCTGGAGTTGTTCTGCGACCTCTACGGGGTGCCGGACGCCGGCGAACGCATCGCCGGCGCCCTCGCCCGCGTCGGGCTCCTGGCGCGCACCCATGACCCGGTGCGGACGTACTCGCGGGGCATGGCCCAGCGGCTCGGGATCGCGCGCCTGACGCTGCACGCCCCCCGCCTGCTGCTGCTCGACGAGCCGTACACCGGCCTGGACACCCAGGGCGCGCGAATCCTTGACGAGCTGCTCGGCGACCTGGGCGAACGCGAGGCGGTCGTGCTGGTCACCCACGAGCTCGACCGCGCACTGGACCTCGCCGGTGAGGTTGTCGTGATGCGCAACGGCCGCGTCGCGGCGCGGCGCGTGACCGCCGGGGTCCCACTCGCGCGGTTCCGCTCCGACTACCAGGAGCTGACCGCGTGAACCCGCGCGGCCGACGCCAGTACCTGGCCCTGTTGCGCAAGGACCTGCGCCTCGAGTTCCGTACGCGCGAGACGGTCGTGGCGATGGGGCTGTTCTCGCTGGTGATCATCATCCTGTTCGAGTTCACCGTGGGAGAGCGGATCGGCAACACCACGCCGATCGCCGGGGGGATCATCTGGGCGACGCTTGCGCTCGGTGCCGTGCTGGGGGTCGGGCGCACCTGGGTTCCCGAGCGGGAGCAACGCGTCCTCGACGCGATCCTGATCGCCCCGGTCTCGCGCCTGGTGATGATGGCCGCCCGCACGACCGCCCTGGTGATCTTCCTGCTGGGCGTCCAGGTCGTGGTCGTGCCCCTGGCGGTGGTCTTCTTCGTCAACGGCACGAGCGCCGTCAACCTGCTGCTCATCGCGGGGGTCTGCGTGCTCGCCGATGCGTGCATCGGCATCATGGGCGCGCTGCTGTCGTCGATGAGCGTCTTCTCGCGCACCCGCGAGCTCGTCTTGCCGGTACTCTTGCTGCCCTCGCTGATCCCCGTCGTGATCACCGCCGGTGGTGCTACCGACGCCGTGTTGAACCCATCGCGACAGATGGCGGAGTATCGTGGCTACTGCCTCTTCCTCGCCGTGTACGCAGTAATCTTCGCGCTCGTTGCCTACGCCACCTTCGACTACATCCTCGATGACTGACCCCGCGGTGCGGCGGATCGTCGTGCTCGGGGCGCTAACCGCCGTACTGACGGCGCTGGCGATCGTCGGACTGTTCCTGATCGCGCCCGAGGACACCAACGAGGGGCAGATCCAGCGCATCTTCTACTTCCACGTGTCGATCGCGCTGGTGTCGCTGCTGGCCTTCGGCGTGGCGTTCATCGCCGGTGCGATGTACCTGCGCCGTCCGAGCCCGTGGTGGGACGACGTCGTGTTCACCTCCATCCGGCTTGGGCTCACGTTCGCGGTGCTGACGGTGATCACGGGGTCGATCTGGGCCAAGGCGGCCTGGGGGACCTGGTGGATCTGGAGCGACCCGCGGCTGGCCACCTACACCCTGGTGATCCTGCTGTACAGCGCGTATTTCGTGCTGCGCAGCTCGGCCGAGGGATCCCGCCAGGCACGCTTCTCGGCGGTCTACGCGATCATCGCGTTCGTCTCGGTCCCGATCTCGTTCTATGCGGTGCGGGTGGCCCAGTCGGTCGTCCACCCCGTCGTGTTCACGAGTACGGGCGCGGCGATGCCGCACAGCATGCTGGTGTGGTTCGTCGTCGCGTTGGCGGCGATGACGGCCCTGTTCTTCCTGCTGCTCCAAGTCGAGCTGATGCAGCACCGCGCGCAGCGGGCCCTGCGCGAGGTCAAGCTGCGTCTGGAGAGAGGGTAGGGCGCCGATGAGCAGCGGTACGCAATTCGTGGTCGCCGCATATGCGGTGATCTGGGTCATCCTGGTGCTCTATGTGGTGTCCATGGGGCTGCGCACGGCCCGCCTGGCCCGGGAGGCCGAGCTGCTGGTCCGGCTGCTGGACGAACGCGACGCGGCCGCAGCACCGGACGAGGCGGCCGGGGTCGGCCACTG
The DNA here is from genome assembly GCA_963773325.1 of uncultured Thermoleophilia bacterium. Lineage (GTDB taxonomy): Bacteria > Actinomycetota > Thermoleophilia > Miltoncostaeales > Miltoncostaeaceae > CAITWD01. The sequence goes on from CAVZAI010000002.1 coordinate 1,577,057, forward strand.
AGGCCCGGCGGCGTCATCGCGTGCGGGACCTTCGTCCTGCGCTGCGGGCTGTCCGGCCCTGGCGGCCCGAGCGGGCCGACGACTACCCTGGTTCGGGCCGCCGCGCTCCCAGCGGGCGGCCGGTGACCGTGTCCGCGGCGCCGCACCTGCCACTGTTCACCGACCTCACCGGCCGGGCGTGCCTCGTCGTCGGCGGAGGCCGCATCGCCGAAGGGAGGACCCGCTTGCTCGCCGCCCATGGTGCAGTGCTCAGACTCGTGACGCCCGAACTGTCGGACGGGCTTGCCGAGATGGTCGCCGGCGGGCAGGTTGCCGAGCTGCGCCGGCGCCCCTATGTGCCGGAGGACCTCGAGGGCATTTTTTTGGCGCTTGCCGCGACGAATCACCGCGAAATTAACGCGCAAATCGCCGAACAGGCGCACGCGCACGGCATTCTCTGCAATGTGGCCGATGACCCCGATGCCTGCGACGTGCACATCCCCGCGCTGGTGCGGCGCGGGGATCTGACCCTCGCGATCTCCACCAACGGCGCGAGCCCTGCCGTCACCGCGGATGTGCGGCGCCGGCTCGAGGACCTGTTCGGCCCGGAGTGGGGCGACCTCCTCAGCCTGCTCGGCGATCTGCGCGAAGCCACAAAGCGGCGCTATCCTGAGCCTGCGCAGCGCGCCGCCGTCGTACGGGGACTGCTTGATGACGGCCGCGTGCTTGGGCTTTTGCGTGCGGGGGCGACCGAGGAGGCCTACCGGTACGCGCGCACGGTGCTGGACCTCGAGGGAGCGGTGTAGATGCACGTGGTGATGGTCGGGCTGTCCCACAAGACGGCTCCGGTGGAACAACGCGAGAAGGCGGTGCTCTCCGACCGCGGCGGACGCAAACTGCTGCGCACGGTGATCGCGTCGGGGGCGGTCTCGGAGGTCGTCGCGCTGTCGACCTGCAACCGCACCGAGCTGTACGCCGCCACGGGCGACCCCGCGGCCGCCGAGCAGGTCCTGGTCGACGCGTTGTTGGCCAACACGCGCATCGGCGCCAGCGAGCTGGCCTGCGCCAGCTACACCCAGCGTGACGAGCGGGCCGCAACGCAGCTGTTCCGGGTGAGCTCGAGCCTGGACTCGATGGTCGTCGGCGAGAGCGAGATCCAGGGGCAGGTGCGCACCGCCTGGGAGCACGCGGTGGAGGAGAGGACCGTCGGGCCGATCCTCAACCAGCTGTTTCGTCAGGCGCTCGAGGTCGGCAAGCGCGTCCGCACCGAGACCCGCATCAGCCACGGGCCGGCCTCGATCCCGGCCGTTGCCGTGCACCTCGTGCGCCAGGGCACCTCGGACCTGTCGGCCAGCCGCGTCGTGGTCGTCGGCGCCGGCGAGATGGCCGAAGCGGTGCTGGTCAGCCTGACGGACGCCGGCGTGGGCGACCTGGTGATCGTCAACCGCACCGTCGGCACCGCCCGTGCGCTCGCCGACCGGTTCGCCGGCCGTGGGGTGGGTTTCGACGCGCTCGCGACGGAGCTTGCCGGCGCGGACATCGTCATCTCCTCGACCGACGCCCCGCACACGATCCTCGACCGCGGGCAGCTGGAGCAGGCGCTGCGCGCTGGCGAGCGCGACGGGATGCTGATCATCGACATCTCGGTGCCGCGGGACATCGACCCCGCCATCGCCCAGCTGGCGTCGGTGGTCCTGCACGACATCGACGACCTCGAGCGGGTCGTCGAGGCCAACCTCAACGGTCGCCGGATGGAGGCCGCCCTCGGTGAGCAGATCGTCGGGCGAAGCCGTCGTCGGATTCGCCGAATGGCGCTCCGGCCTGGTCGCCGCGCCGGCGATCGTGGGGCTCCGCGCGCAGGCCGAGGAGATCCGCCGTCAGGAGCTCGCGCGCACCGCCGACACGTGGGAGTCGCTCTCGGACGCCGACCGCGAACGGCTCGACGCGCTCACGAAGGCGATCGTCAACAAGATCCTCCACGAGCCGACGGTGCGCGCCCGCGCCGCGGTCCAGAATGCCGAGGGGCTGCGTCACATCGAGAGCCTCCGGCACCTGTTTGCGCTCGACGACCCCGAGCCCGTGCAGGATGCCGACCCGGTGCTCGCGCCGCAGTCGCTCGACGCGTCCCTGTAGGTCAGGGGCACGACCGTCCGGCTGGTCCTCGCCACCCGTCGCTCCGCGCTGGCGTTGGTCCAGAGCCGCGGCACCGCGGCGCGGCTCGCCGATCTCGGCCACGAGGTCGAGTTGCTGGAGATCGTCACGACCGGTGATCGCTGGAGCGCGGCGTCCGGCCAGCCACCGGCCGATCGGGGCATGTTCGTCAAGGAGCTCGAGCAGGCGCTGCTCGACGGCCGCGCCGACCTCGCCGTGCACTCGGCCAAGGACCTGCCCGTCGCGCTGCCGGACGGGCTGGCCGTCGTCGCGGTGCCGGCGCGCGAGGATGCCAGGGATGTGCTGGTCGGCGTCGACGGCGGGCTCGATGCGCTGGCCGACGGCGCACGGGTCGGCACGAGCAGTCCCCGCCGGCGTGCCCAGCTGCGGATGATGCGCCCCGACCTCGAGGTCGTCGAGCTGCGGGGCAACGTCGACACCCGCCTGGCGCGCCGCGACGCCGGCGACGTGGACGCGCTCATGCTCGCCGCCGCGGGGTTGCTCCGGCTCGGCATCCGACGCCCGGACATCCTGGTGCTGGCGCCGCAGCTGTGTGTCCCGGCGCCCGGGCAGGGGCTCTTGGCGATCGAGGGACGCGCCGACGATGCATCCGTCCGAGCGGCCGTCGCGCCGCTCGACGACCCGGACGCGCACGCGAGCCTGATCGCCGAACGCGCGGTGCTCGCGGGGATGGGCGGCGGCTGCATGACCCCGCTCGGGGCGCTGTGCGTGCCGTCGGAGCTGGGGCTCTGGCTGACGGCGTTCGCCGCCGACGACGCCGACGGCGCCGGAGGGCGCCGTGTCACGATCACCCGCCGTGACCGCGATCCGGTCGCCGCCGGGCATGCGGTCGTCGCCGCCCTGCGCCAGGACGCGGCGTGACCACGATCGGCTGGGTCGCACTCGTCGGCGCCGGACCCGGGGATCCGGGCCTGCTGACCGTGCGGGGGCGCGAGCTACTCGAGACCGCCGACGCCGTGGTCATCGACCGTCTGGGCACCGAGGCGCTCGTGGCGCTCTGTCGGCCCGACGCGCGCATCATCGATGCCGGCAAGGCACCGGGGCGCCAGGGCCTGACCCAGGACCAGACCAACGAGACCCTGATCGCGCTCGCGCGCGACGGGCTCGGCGTGGTCCGGCTCAAAGGCGGCGATCCGTTCGTGTTCGGCCGCGGCGGCGAGGAAGCGCTGGCGCTGCACCGAGCCGGCATCCCGGTCGAGGTCGTCCCGGGCATCACGAGCGCGATCGCCGCGCCCGGGGCGGCCGGGATACCGGTGACGCATCGTGCGGTGGCGACGTCGTTCACCGTCGTGACCGGCCACGAGGACCCCACCAAGCCGGGCGAGCAGACCGACTGGCAGGCACTCGCCCGCACCCCGGGGACGCTCGTGATCCTGATGGGTATGGGCCGGTTGGCAGCGATCGCCGCGGCGCTGATCGCCGCCGGCCGGCCCGCCGATCAGCCGGCGGCGGCCGTCCAATGGGGAACGACCCCGCGCCAGCGCCAGGTCGTGTCGACCCTCGGGGGCCTCGCCGACGAGGTCGGGCGCAGTGGGCTCGGCAACCCGGCCGTGGTCGTCGTGGGGGAGGTCGCCGGGCTGGCGGCGCAGATCGATTGGCGGGCGCGGCGGCCGCTGGCGGGGCGCACGGTCGTCGTCACTCGGGCGCGGTCGCAGGCGAGCGAACTCCGCCGTGAGCTCGCGGGGCTGGGTGCGGAGGTGATTGAACTGCCGGTCATCCGCATCGCCCCGCTCGAGGACCCGCCCGGCCTCGCACGGGTCATGGACCGGATCTCGGCCTATCGGCTGCTCGTCGTCACCAGCGTCAACGGGGTCGAGTGCCTGTTCGCGCGTCTGGCCGAGCGCGGTCTCGACGCCCGGGCGATCGACCGTGCGGCCCGGGTCGTGGCGATCGGCCCGGCGACCGCCGCCCGTCTCGCGGCCCACGGCATCCGCGCCGACCTCGTCCCCCAGCGGTTCGTGGCGGAAGGGGTGCTGGAGGCCCTTGCGGGCAGCGACCTCAGCGGCGTCCCGACCCTGGTCGCCCGGGCCCGTGGCGCACGCGCGCTCCTCGTCGACGGGCTCGCCGCCGCCGGCGCCGACGTGGACGAACTGGAGCTCTACGAAGCGGTGGCCGAGGTGCCCGAGCCGGACCAGCTCGCACGGGCACTTGCCGCCGATTACCTGACCTTCACGGCCTCGTCGACGGTGTCGCGGTTCGTCGAGCTGGCCGGGCCGGACCGGGCGGGCCGCATCGCCGGCCGGACGATCTCGATCGGACCCGTCACCAGCCAGACGCTGCGCGCCGCGGGCATGCCGGTGCACGTCGAGGCCGACCCGCACACCATTCCTGGGCTCGTGGGGGCGCTGCTCGCCGATGCGGCGCGGGGGCGGTGAGCCCCCGGGTCGTCACCCTGCTGACCGACTACGGTCCGCACAGCGAGTACGTCGGCGCGCTGCACGCGGTCTTGGTCGGCGCGGACCCGCGCATCGTGCGCGTGGATCTGGCCCACGACATCCCGCGCGGTGACATCCGGTTCGGCGCCGTCGTCCTCGAGCGCCTGGCGGGGAGGCTGCCGGCGGCCGTGCACCTGGCCGTCGTCGATCCGGGTGTCGGCACCGCGCGCCGCGGGCTCGCCGTGCGACTGGCCGGCGGTGGCGCGCTCGTCGGTCCCGACAACGGGCTGCTCGGGCCGGCGGCAACGGCGCTGGGCGCGGTCGCCGCCGTCGCGCTGCCGGCGCACTCCGGCCCGGCGGCAACCTTCGACGGCCGCGACGTGTTCGCACCGGCGGCGGCCCGTCTGGCGCTCGGCGGCGTGCTGGAGGACCTTGGCACCCGCCTCGATCCGTCCGGCATCGTGGCGCTCGTCGTGCCGGAGCCCGAGGTGGCACCCGGGCAGGTGCGGGCGGAGGTGCTCGGGTGCGACCGCTTCGGCAACGTGCAGTTGGCGGCACGCGCGTGGGTGCTCGAGCAGGCAGGCCTCCGGCTCGGAGCCCGCGTGCAGATCGTCGGGCCGGCGAGGCAGCGCGCCGCGACGGTCGGGCGCACCTTCGGCGACGTTGCGCCCGGGTCGCTGGTGGTCTACATCGACGGCCACGGTCGGCTGGCCCTGGCGGAGCATTGCGGCGACGCGGCGTCCCGTCTGGGCGTCCGCGCCGGCGACATCATCACGGTGGCGGCGACGCCCGCCCCCGCTCCGTAGGGGCTCGCCAAGAGCCGGAGCGGGGGCGGGTCAGGCCGCGCGCTACGAGATGACCTTGTCCTTGATCGCCTGGTATTCCTCCGGGGAGATCGCCCCCTGGTCGAGCAGCTGCTTGGCCTGCGCGATCTGGTCGGCCGGTGCCAGCCCGGACGCGGCGCGCAAGCGGTCGGCGTCCGCGAGCTGGGTCTTGACGGCGCGATCGGCCATGCCGTGACCACGCACGATCAGGTAGATCAGCACACCCAAGAAAGGCAGGATGATCAGCAGGATGATCCATCCAGCCTTGCCAGCGCCGGAGACGTCATGGCTGCGAAACAGGTCGAAGACGACCTGGAAGAAGATGATGATCCACACCACGAAGGCGAAGACGACCAGCATCTCCCACAGGAAATGCCAAAAACTCATTCGGGTCCTCCCGTTGCTCGGTTCTCGCGCGAGGTGGAGTGCACCCATGTGGGCGGGGCACAGGCGCAAGTCGACCCAGCATAGCTGTGGGAACGGACCGTCCGACCGGGCCGGCGGCGCTGTTGCGGAAATTTGACCGACCGTTGGCGAATGCGGTTGCGAATCAAGACGATTGCGATTCCATATGGAAGATCAGGCGATTTGCAGATGGGTCGGTGAGGACGATCTCGTGGGGGTCGTCCCCGCAGGCGAGCCCGGCGCCGCCGGCGCGCTCGTGCAGACCGTCGAGGGCCGCCTGGTCGGGAACCGCGAAGGCGACCCGCTCCAGGTGCGCCATCGTGTCCGGCGCCGGCGGGGCAGCGCGCGACGACCAGGTGTTCGCGCCGATGTCGTGGTGGTAGCCGCCCGTCGCGAGGAACGCCGCCTGGCGGCCGAGGCGCGCCATCACCTCGAACCCGACGACATCACGCAGGAACGCGACGGTGCTGTCGATGTCGGCGACCTGCAGATGCACGTGGCCCATCAGGGTCTCCGGAGGCACGCGGGCGCTGCCGCTGCTGATCGCGAGCGTCTCGAGCTCGCTGAACAGGTCGTTGATGTCGAGGCTCGCCGTCGTCATCAGCCGCACCTGACCCTCCCAGGTACTGCGCGGCCGGTCCCAGTAGATCTCGATCCCGTGCCCGTCGGGGTCGGTCAGGTAAATGGCCTCGCTGACGAAGTGGTCCGCCGCACCGACAAGCCGCAGCTGCTGCTGTGCCGCGTACGCGAGCCAGCGCGCGAGGTCGACGCGTTCGGGGACGCGCAGGGCGAAGTGGTACAGACCGGTGTGGCGGCCACCGAACGGCTGCACCCCCGGCCGCTCGACCAACTCGAGGATGACGCGGCCCCCGACGGGCGCGAGCCCGAGGACGCCGTGCTCGTCAAGGGCGTGTGCGACGAGCCCGAACCAGCGATCGTACCAGGCCAGCGAGCGTTCGAGGTCGCCCACGCCGACCCGCACGGAGGCGAGGTGCGTGGTATCGGGGAGCGCGTGTGCGGGCGCTTGGTCGGTGGAGCTCATCGGGCGATGCATTCTCGGGGTCTGCACGCGGGTCTGAGACCGAAGATAGCCCGAGTTGCCCGGCGTGCGCCCCGGGGCGGTCCCGGTGGATGCGGTGTCTCAACGCGGTGACAGCCCGGCGCTACCACGTGCCCACGGCGAACTGCAGCAGCAGGCCGGTACACGCCACCGTCGCCCAGGTCAGCGTACCGAGCGCAAGCGGCCGGTACCCGGCGCGGCGCATGGTGCCCGGCCCGATGGCCGCGAGCGCGACGGTGATCGACACGATGACCGGGCTCGACAGCGCGGCATGCCACCCGGCCGAACGCCCCCGAGGCTCCCGAGCATGGCGGCGGCGATGAACCACACCAAGAACCATGGGATGACGGCGTGTCAGCGCACGCGCCGACCGGCATCGTGTCGCCGGGCGACGAACCCGAGGGCGGCGATCGCCGGGATGATGATCGTCGTGCGGGTGAGCTTGACGATCACCGAGTGCACACCGGCGGCATGCCCGAACGCATACCCGGTCGCGACGACAGAGAAGGTGTCGTTGACCGCGGTGCCCGCCCACAGCCCGAAGCCGCTCTGGGTGAGCCCCAACAGATGGCCGCTCGGCGGGAAGATCAGCACCGCGGTCAGGTTGATGACGAAGACGGTCGACATGGCGAAGGCGATCTCGATCCCCCACGCCTCGATCACGCCCGCGGGGGCGGCGATCGCCGACGCACGGCAGATCCCGGTGCCGATGCCGACGAGCGTGCGCAGGTTGCCCGAGATCCCGAGGGCGCGCCGGACTAGGAGCAGCCACACCCCGCACTGCGCAGCACCGATGGCTACGCGCAGGTCGTGGTCGTGATCGTCCGTTTTGCGCTGGCCGTCGACTGCGTACTCGCGCCCCACGCGGCGTCGGTGAGCGTGGTGGTGACGGCGAACCAGTAGCCGGTGCCCCCTGAGGTCCCGGTCAACGACGCGGTCGTAAACGGTGAGGTGCCAGTTCCGAGCGAGGTCCACGGCCCGGTCGCAGAGGTGGTTGAGTCGTAGACGGTATAGCTCGCGGCACCGGTCTCGGCGGTCCAGCTGACGGTGACCTTCGTTCCCGTCGCGCACGTCGCCGTGACTCCGGTCGGCGCCGGTGTGGCAGTCGGTGTCTGGGCCTGGGCCTTGCTGCCAGCGGCGAGCGATACGGTCCACGAGGTCGCGACGGCGATGCCGGCGGCGCCAAGCAGCGTCACGGCGATCGCGAGCCCAACAGCCGTTCGTGAGTCGTGGCGGCGTGTCATCGAGTCAGCGGTTCATTCGGACGGCAGTCCGTTCGCTAGGAGGTCCAGGCGTCGGTCGCGGGGCTTACGGTCGGCGTCCCGGATCCGGCGGTTGCGGTAATGGCGGTGAACGACGGCATCGCGAAGTACGTGCTCTTGCAGCCCGTCGGTGCCGACGTCCCCATCGTGACGTCGTTTGTGAACGTCACCGTCAGCGTCGAGTTGGCGCCGACCACTAGCGCCGTGGTGAGGGTGTGCGAGGTGCCGCTGACTCCGGTCGCGTAACGCCAGGCCACCGTTCCCTGCGCCGCAGTGCAGTTCGTATTCAGCGTCGACAGCGACGAGTTGGTGTAGCCCGTCGCGTAGGTCGTGCTCGTCGGCAGGTTGACAGCTGTGATCGTGACGGGCGCGGTGCTCGTGTTCGTGATCGTCACAACGGCGTCGCCGGACGCGCCGGGGTAGACAAGGTTGACCGGCGAGGGGACCGCAGACGCGGTGATCGTCAGGTTTGCGACGCTCGCGGCCCGGCCCTGGCCCTTGGATCCGCTGTTGAGCCCGACGGTCCAGTGGGTGGCGCCAAAGGCCACGCCGGCGACCGAGAAGACGGCCGCGACGGTGGCCGCGACCCGCCATGCGCGGGTCCCGCGGGCGCGCCGAAACGCCTGGTACCGGGGGTGTTCCTCTCGTGGCTTCCGCGGACGGGAGAGGGGTGACATGGGCAATGGTCTCGAGTGGCCTTCGGTACGTCGCGAACGACGGTCGTGCTCCGGGCGCGGGGGTCGGCCTGGAGATGGGCGACAGGGGGGATCCGCTCATCACACCTATCGGCATCCGGAGTTCGTTCTTGAGCTATCAATCCCTGCAAAATGGCGGTTTTTTACGACTGCATCACACATTGGGACCGCCGGTGGTAAGGCCGCGGCGCCCTCGTCTCGCGGGGTCACACGTGGACCGGGGGGATCCCGCCCGGACCCGATCTTTGTCCCGGTGGCCAAGGAGCGCGAGCTGCCCGGGCCTTAGCCTGCCTTGGCGTGCGTGATGTCCCTGCAATTCGTGAACTCCGCTTCCTTCAGCGCCTCGCCCTGGCGGCCGGATCGACCCTTGACGGGGCGACGCTGGTGAACCTCGTGATCGCGGAGACCACCGAAGCGACGGAGACAGATGTCTGCTCGGTGTATCTTCTCGCGGCCGACGGCGAACATCTCGTTCTTGCCGCGACGAACGGGCTCTCTCAGCGCGGCGTCGGCCGCGTCCGGCTACGGATTGGTGACGGGGTGACGGGCTGGGCGGCGGAGGCGCGGGCCCCTGTCGTGGTCCCGGATGTTCGGGTCGAGCCGCGGTTTCGGTGGCTGCCAGAGGTCGATCAGGACCGGTTCGTGTCGATGTGCTCGGTACCGATCATCTCCGGCGATCGGCTCGTCGGCGTGCTGAATGTCCAGACCGACCACCCCCGCGACTTCGGCGACGGCGATGTCGGGCTCCTGTCGGCGATCGCCGCCCACGTCGCCGGGGCGCTCGAGCGCACCGAGCTGCAGGGCCGGCTCGAGAGCCGCGTCGCGGAGCTCCACCGATCCGAGGAGATCCACAAGCGATTCACGGACCTCGCGCTCGCGGGCGCCGGACTCGATGCGATCTGCGCCGCCGTCGCTGCGCATGCGGGCGCCTCGGCTGCCGTCTTCGACGACGACGGCGAGCGCCTCGGCGCGAGCCCCGGCGCCGGGCTTCCGGACCGGATGGCGGGGGTCTCGGCGCCGGGACGACGCGACGACGGTATCGCGGTTGTGCCGATCCGGGCGGGCCAGGAGACCCTCGGCTGGCTCGCCATCGGTCCCGGCGGCGGTGCCGACTCGCACAGCCGGCGCATGGCCATCGATCACGGGACGACGGTGATTGCGCTCGACCTCATGCGCGAGCGCGCCGCGGCGGAAGCCGACCGGCGCCTTCGCGCCGACCTGTTAGACGAGCTGCTCGCGGCGCGGGCCGGCACGACGGACGCCTCGCGGCTCGCGCGGAAAGCCGCGCGTCTCGGTCTGCGCATCCGCGGACGCGTCTGGGCGGTCGTCATCGCGCCCGATGATCCGGAGGGCGCGCGGGCGGTCGCGACGGACCCCATCGCCCAGCGCGTCAGCCGAACGCTCGCCGACGCCATCGACGTGCCCGGCGGACAGGTCGTCGCGCGTGGGACGACCTTCGTCCTGCTGGTTCCGGGTGAGGCGGACCTGGCGCGTGTCGAGCAGATCGCGCGGGCGGCCGCCGATGCCGCGCAGGCACGGACGGGCGGATACGGCTTTTCGGCCGGGATCGGAAGCGGCGCCGGGGGTCCTGGCGAGCTTCGCCGCCTGGTCTCCGAAGCGGAGCAGGCACTCGCTCTCGTGCAGCGGGGGAGCGGTCGCAGCGAGGTGCAGGCCTACACGCGTCTCGGAGTCGATCGGCTTCTCCTGGAGATCTCCGACAACGAGTGCCTGGGCGCGTATGTCAAGGAGTGGCTCGGGGATCTCGTCAGTCACGATGAGCGGGGACCCGCGGCGGCTCCCCTCATCGAGACTCTCGAGGCGGTCGTTGCAGAGGGCTGGAACCTGCGGGCCGCCGCGCGACGGCTCAGCCTCCACACCAACACGCTCCACTATCGCCTCGGACGGGTTCAGGATGTCTCCGGGAGAGATCTCGACGACCCGACGACCCGTCTCGCGCTCGCGGTCGCCCTCCGCGGGTATCTCCTGCTCGGAGCGCTGCGCGGCGCCTCAGGCCACCCACTGGGCGCCGAGGCCGGGCTGACGCCGCGGTCCGCCGCCGAGGGCTGACGCAGGACGCCGGCGCGGTGATCCACGCGTCGGTGACGCGACGCGGCCGCTCGCGCCGGCCACGAACCGGCGCCACGTTGCCGACGTCGACCACATGCACGGGAGTCGTGCGCGGTGCCCACGACAGGGGGGCGGGCCAAGAAACCCGCCCCCCTGTCGTCGATCTGAGCTGCGACGGGCGCAGGGCCCGAGGGGTGATCCCCCGAGACCCCTGCTCGTCAGATGGTTACGAGGTCCAGGCGTTGGTCGTCGGGCTCGTGGTTGCCGTCGCGCCAGCGGTCTCCGAGGCGGTCACGCCCGTGAGCGACGGAAGTGAGAAGTACGCCGCTTCACATGCTGCCGGCGCCGCTGCCGTCATGCTGGCGTCGTTCGTGAACGTCACGGTGAGGCTGGAGTTGGCGCCGATCACCAGCGGGGTGGTGAGGGTGTGCGGGTTCGACCCGGCCGAGTAGTTCCAGATGACGTCGGACTGGTTGGCACCGACGGTCGAGGTGCATCCAGAGATCGCACCGGTGAGGTTGGACGCCGTGTAGCCCGTCGCATAGGTCGTGGAGGACGGCAGGCTGAGGGCGGTGAGAGTCACCGCCACGGCGTTCGGGTTGGTGATCGTCGCGACGACGTCGCCGTTGCCGCCCGGGAAGAGCAGGTTCGTCGCCGCCGGCGATGCGACGGCGGAGATCGTGAGGTTGGAGACGGTGCCTGCCTGGGCTTCACCGCTCGAGCCGCCGGTGAGGCCCACGGTCCAGTTCGTGGCCGCGAATGCGACCGCCGCGGTGAGCACCGTGCCGGCCACGACCGATGCAACCCGTACCGCGCGAGGCCGCCGCTTGCGCAGATCCTGGTAGTACCAGGGGGTCTCCTCCCTGGCTTTCCGGAAGAACGAGAGGGGTGACTTGGGCATGGGGGTACCACTTTCCATTCATCGCGTGACAGTTGCTGCGTTGGGCGAAGGGGGGGGTGCATGCCCGCGCGGCGAGTGGCACCTGAGCGAACCACTCGCGTGAGATATCGGCAGCACGCGCTGGCACTTGAGCCGCGTTCCCGGCCGATGACCGGCGAGATGCAGGGCCTGTTCGCCGCCGCCAGCCTCGGCCCGGGCCGCGACGCGGTCGACGTCGTCGACATACAGATGCAACATCAGCGTCGCGGTGTCCGACGCGTCAGGCGCCACCGCAGCGAGATTCGGGACGTCCAGGCCGAGGATGATCAGCGAGTCGCCGATCGTCTGCTCGAAGCGCAATACCGGTCGGTCGGGGGTTCGCGGGCGGCCGCCCCGTTCGGTTGGGCCGAAGACCGCGACGTCGAACGCGATTGCCGCGTTGACATTTGGCCATGGACACAGCCGTGGGTGATTGCCGGAGATGCGCGCGGTCAGGGGTCATTCCGGCCGTCGCGTCAGGTAACCGGTCCCAACCGCTGGCGTACGCCCGTGCCGGCGCGAGTGGCGGCTAGGCCTGCCCGAGTCGGTGGCCGCTCCACTCCCGCACCAGCAGGGCGAGCGCCGAGCTGTCCCGCGCGCCGTGGCGCATCACGACGCCCAGCTTGGGATGCGGGTGCAGGATCTCGGCACTGCGCGCCGGGTGCTGCGGGCTCGACTGGCCTTCGATGAAGATCCCCCCGTTGCAGCAGGAGCAGATGAAGCGGGCGCGGGCGAAGCGCGTCGCGGGCAGGTAGGCCACGCAGGCGCCGTCGGGCGTGCTCTCCGGGAACGCGATGTCGCGGCCCGGGTCGAACTCCGTCCAGCCATGCACGTCCTCCAGGTGTGCCCGGATCTCCTCGAGCGCTGCACGGGTCGGTGCCTGCTGGCGCATCGTCTGGCCTCCTTGCTGAACGAGTGCGTGGCGCGATCTAGACAGGTTGTCGGCGGCCGCTGGGCCGCCCATAACCCCGCCCGAAACGGTTTGCGAAAAACTTCACATCTCGTGCCGTTTGACACGATCTCGGCGTCGCTCAGCGCGCCGGACGCGCGCCACGAGGCGGTGGGGAGCGGGTCGGAATCGCGGCGGATCTGCCTACGGGGGCGGTAGATTCGCTGCCCGAAGCCGGGCTCGACGACGGGTCACGCGGCCGTTGCCCGCGCGAGCAGGTAATGTCCACCGTCGAGGTTGCCAAGCCGAGGAAGGTACATGGCCGAGCAAGAGGGCATCTTCGATGCCTTGGCGAGCAACGTAGACGGACTGACGGTCTCGGAGCTCGTCGGGCTGCTCGGCGCCTCCGACAGCCAGGTGCGGCGCAGGCTGTCGGCACTGGTCGCCGCTGGTGCCGTGACGACGCTCAAAGACGACCCCGCCGGCCCGGGGCGGCCGACGCTGCGCTTTCGCGTCTCGCCGACGACCAGTGGCTGGCCCGAGCTCGTCCGGATTCTCGTCGCGGTCGTCGGTACCGACACCGACCACGAAGCCGCGATGCTCACGCTCGCCCGGCGACGTGGCGCGGAAATGGCGAGCGGGGAGTTCCCGCACGGGGTCGTCGACACGATGGCTCGGCTCGGATTCGCCCCGCGCGATCGGTCCTCCCGGCACGATGCCCGCGAAGGCGTCTACCGCGTCAGCTTCCAAAGCTGCCCGTTTCGTGACGCGGTGACCGGCGAGGATGGCCGCACCGTGTGCACGCTGCATCGCGGTCTCGTTGAGGGCCTGAGCGCGGCGCTCGGCGGACGGCTCGACGACTTCGACCCGCGCGACCCGATCGTGGCCGGCTGCGAAGCGCAACTGCGGGCAGCCCCGGCCGGGTAGCCCGGCGCCGGAACTGCTCAGTCGGCAGGTGGATCCCGATGACCGGGAGCGACGATGTCGGCTGTACCGACCGCGTGCGGTCGGGAATGGCCGACGAGGCCAACGACCGGATCAGCCGATCCGAGGACCGCACGGTGCGCATCGTGCGGGGCGCGGTCGAGGTCGAACACGACCCGTCCGGGGCCCTCGTGCGGATCGTGGGCGGCCTGCAGAACGTCACAGCGCCCGAGCCGGTCACCGGCCGGCCAGCCGAGCTGCTCGCACGCACGCGTCGGCGTCCACACTCTCGCCGGGACTCCGGACGGGGCGTCGTCGGGAGAGTCCGCGGACGGGTCAGGCCGGCATCCGTTGCTCCTGCCGGACCCGCGTCAGGGTGACGGGCGGATCCACGTGTCCACGGCGGGGGCTGACGTTCTCACGTGGCCATCGGTGCGTGCGCCGACGCCCGCGAGCCTCGGCATCATGAAGTAGGTCGCCTCGCAGGCGGCCGGCGCGGTCGCCTTCATGTACACGCCGTGCGCCATGGTGACGGTGACGGTGTGGTGCGCGCCGATGACCACGGGCACCGCCAACCGGGCGGCGATCGTGCGGGCTCGCGCGGATCCGTTCCACACGACACCCGAGGTCGCCGCGGAGCATCCGGCGCGCCGGGCCGTCTGGGCGCTGCTCGTGAACCCGGTCGCGTATGTCGTGTCGGACGGCAAGTCGAGGGCCGTCACTCGGACGCTGACGGTGTTGGGGTTGGCGATCGCAACCACGACGTCCCCGGTGCCACCCGGATAGACGGCCCGCACGCCCGAAACATGCGCGGCCGTGATCGACACGAGGTTGCGAGGGCCGGTGTGGCCCGAGGCAGCGGCACCGATTCCAGGCGCGTGACCGGCGGCCCAGGCCACGCCGGCGATGCCCACGGCGCCCACCACCACTCCGGCGAGACCCGTCCCCCAACGGGTCTTTCCCCCACGCCGCTTGCCGGGGTGGCGGTGGACCGCCGAACGGACAGTCCGGCGACGGTGTGCGAATGATGAAGCGGTCATCACTTCCACGGTCGGCCAGGCTGCCGGGGTCCCCTAGTTTCCACCAAAAAACCCCAGCAGAACGTACAAGATGATCGCCGCGCGTTCCAGTCGAGATGTCGGGAACCATCGGCGAATCAACGCGATGGGCGATCGTATCTCGCGGTGTCGACGCGGCGACTCACCGACGAGGCAATCCTCGACTCACGGGGAGCGCAGACCGTTCGTATGGCGGGCCTGCCGCACCGTCGCCGGTCGCCCGCGACCCCGCCGCCGCCCACGCGCCCGGTCTGCGCGACCGGGTCGCTGACCCGCCCGCGGTCGTTGTTCCGACGGACCCGAGGGCCACCACGTGACGTCGACGAGCAGCTGCAGGCGTCGGCGCCGAGTACGAACCGGCGCGTGGTCCGGTCGCCCTGTCCGGTCAAGGCGCGATCCATCGAGGGTACCCGGGGGGTCGCGCGGTGTCAGATACCCCGCGTGCTGGCACGCCGCCGGGACGTCCGGGGTTGGCGGGCGTCCGTGCGGCCGGCGTGCACCCCGCTGTTCCGACCGCACGGACCTGTCCGTGCGTACGTGGCGTGCCCCGGCCTGCCGCGCGATCCGAGGTGCGAATCCGCACGCAGTCGTCAGGCCCGCACTGGGGCGCCCTGACGTCCTCGGAGGGGTGGAACTCGGGCACGGTGGCCGCAGCGGGTGGCCCGTACCGGAGAACCGGGGTCGTGCGTCGTGCCGTTTACTTCTTCTCGGCCTCTCGGACCTCAGGGGTTGGGCCCTTGGTGATCTCCTCGCCCTCGTCCCCGTGGCCTTCCGCCGCGCGAATCTCGTGGGTGGGCCCGGACGCGAGTTCAGCCTCCTTGCGCCGGTCAGCCTCCCGTGATCCTTCGCTCATTCCGGTACCTACTTTCTGACGTGTGTCCCGAATGCTCGGTGCCTCCGGTCTAGCACGTCGCTCTCACGCCCTCCCAGGGGATCCGGCACGCGTTACGGAAAATCACCGGTATTACTGACAAGCCTGGATTCCGTCCGCGTCCCGGTCGACGCGTCGTCACACGCGGCGTCGACGGCGCCGGCGTTGGCGACGCGGATGGTGTGCGTCGCGCGATTGCTCCCTGGGCGGCGGCCGCAGCGACTCAGTGTGGGCTCGCGTTCGGTTGTGCGCCGTTCGCGAGCATGACCCTGTTCCAGGCATTGATCGCCGTGATCACGACGACCAGCTGCCCGAGCGCGTCGTCTGGGAAATGGTCGGCCGCCTCGACATACGCAATCTCGGGCACGGGACCGGCTGGAAGCAGTGTCAGCGCCTCGGCGAGTCCCAGCGCGGCACGCTCGCGATCCGTAAAGAACGGCGCCTCGCGCCAGACCGCGATGGCAAACAACGTGCGCTCCGGGACACCGGCCTTCTGCGCCAGTCCGCTGTGGAGATCCACGCAGTAGGCGCAGCCGTTGAGTTGCGAGACCCGCACCTTGACGATCTCGGCAAGTTCATGGTCGATGTCGGGCGTGGCACGGGTGAGTGCCGCGAGTGCGCGGTATGCGTCGGGCACGTCCCGTTTGATGTCGATGGCCGGAGCCGTCGCGGTTGCCATGTTGTGTGCTCCTGTTCGGAGTGGTGATCTCGGAGACCGGCGTCACCGGTCCTCCGGCGTTCGGTACTAGTGCCCGAATCGGACTTCGGGGAGCAGACGATGCAGCCAGGCCGGCCGCCACCATGCCCAGCGTCCGGCCACGCGCAGCGCCACCGGCACCAACAGCAGCCGCACCAGCACGGCATCGAGGGCGACGGCGACCCCGAGGATGATGCCCATCTCCTTCGGCGGAAGCGGGCCGGAGAGCGCGAAGGTGAAGAACACCGCGACCATGACGGCGCCCGCGGCAAGGATGACCCGCCCCGAGTGCGCCATGCCGCCGACCGCCGCCTCGTGCGGGTCGTGCGAGTGATCCCAGTGCTCCTTTGCCGAGGACAACAGGAACACGGTGTAGTCCATCGAGATCGCAAAGATCATCGCGAAGAAGAACACCGGCCCCAGGCGTCGAGGAACCCTTGGGACTGGAAGCCCAAGAACCCGGCGAGATCACCGTCTTGGAAGACGAGGCGCGCCACGCCGAACGCCGCGCCGGTGGCCAGCAGGCTCGTGAGCACCCCGATCGCCGCGACAATCGGGGCCTGCAACGCGACCAGCAGCAGGATGAATCCGAGGGCGAGGATTACCGCGATCACGATCGGGGTGTACTTCGACAGCGACGCCGCCAGATCGTGGTTCTCCGCAGCGGCTCCACCAACGAGGACGCCGGCCGGAAGCTCGGTCCGGAGCCGGTCGATCGTGGCGCCGGTGACCGGTGACGAGGGATCGGTCGTTGGAATCACCTGGAACAGTGCGAGGCCGTTCTGGCCCTGCAGCGCCGGAGTCACGCGCGCGACCCCGGGGTCGTGCTCGGCAACCCGTGCGGCCTGCGCCATCGCTTGCGGCGGACCGACGAGCTGGAGCGCACCCGGCGCACCGGTACCGAACGCGGTCTGGACCTGAGCGTATCCAACGCGCGACGAGTCGCTCGCCGGTACGACCTTGATGGACGGCATGCCGGTCTTGAGGCCGAACACCGGAACGGCGAGCGCGAGAAGGGCCAGCAAGGCCGGGACGCCATAGAGCGCCGGTCGTCGCCACAGGCGCTCGGCCCACGCCGCGAAGCGCGTGGACCTGTGCTCGCCGCTGTGGGCCCACGGCAACAACAGTGGAGAGGTGGCATGTGTCGGCAGGTGGTCTCACGCGCGATGTCAGTCGCTGGACGAGTGCTGGTAATGAGACCCAGTCTCTCTATACTCTGTCCTCATGGTGCGTCGCGTACAGCTGCGCGGTCCGCTGCTCGTCACTGTCGTGCCGATGCTCGTGGCGCTGTGCGTGCTGCTCACCGGCTGTGGGGCCTCGTCGGCGAGCTTCTCGAAGCCCGGCGTGATCAACGCCGTCGGCGCCGAGAACGAGTACGCCGACGTACTCGCGCAAATCGGCGGCGCATACGTCCACGTGTCGTCGATCCTCAACAACCCGAATACCGACCCACACAGCTTTGAGGCCAGCCCGAGCGTCGCCGAGGAGGTGAGCCAGGCGCAGCTCATCGTCCAGAACGGGATCGGCTACGACACGTTCATGGACAAGATCGAGTCCGCGTCGCCCAATGCGCACCGGAAGGTCATCGTCGCGCAGCACGTACTCGGTCTTCCTGACAGCACGCCGAACCCGCACCTGTGGTACTCGCCGGCAACGATGCCCGCGGTGGCCAAGGCCATGGCGGGCGCGCTGTCCGCGCTCGCGCCGGGCCACGCCGGGTACTTCCAGGCCCGGCTGACGTCCTTCGACGCGTCCCTCCAGCCGTGGTTCCGCGCCATCGCGGCGTTCACGAGCGCCCACCCCGGTGCCACGGTCGCGACCACTGAGCCCGTAGCCGACTACCTGCTGGAGGCAATGGGCATGCAGAACCGCACGCCGTCGGTCTTCCAGGCGGACGTCATGAACGGCGTGGATCCCGCTCCCGAGGACATCACCCTCATCAACGGGCTGCTCGCCACGCACCAGGTCAAGGTGTTCTGCTACAACCAGCAGGTCGTCGACTCGCTGACGGGCTCCATCCGGCAGCACGCGCGGTCCGCGGGCATCCCGATCGTTGGCGTCTACGAGACGATGCCGACGCCCGGCTATGACTATCAGGGCTGGATGCTCGCCGAGGTCGCGGCGATCACGGCTGCCGTGACGCACGGGACCTCGACGGAGCACCTCTGATGGGGCGCGAGTCGTCAGTGGCGCGCGAGGTCCCCGTGCTTGAGGTCGAGGACGTCAGCGTGGCGTATTCGGGTCGGACGATCCTCGACGCCGTGAGCTTCGAGGTTCGCGCCGGTGAGTTCACGGGCCTGATCGGGTCAAACGGCGTCGGGAAGACGACCCTGCTGCGCGTCGTCCTCGGGCTCCAGCGTCCGGGCTCCGGCGGGGTCCGTGTGCTCGGCGCGCCGCGGGCGCGGCGCGGCCGAGCGCTCGGGTACGTCCCGCAGAAGGTCCTGCTGGATCCGGATGTGCCGATGCGCGCGCGCGACCTCGTCGCCCTCGGCATCGACGGGCACCGCTTCGGGGTCGGGCGACGCTCGAAGCACCAACGCGAGCGGGTCGACCAGATGCTCCACGCCGTCGACGCCGAGCGGTTCGCGAACAGCCGCGTCGGCCGTCTCTCCGGCGGTGAACAGCAGCGCGTGCTGATCGCCCACGCCCTGATCAGCCAGCCGAAGTTGCTGCTGCTCGATGAGCCACTGGCGAACCTCGATCCCAAGAGCGTGCAGGAGATCGTCGCATTGCTGCATCGCCTGTCCACCGACCAGGACGTCGCGATCCTTCTGTCTGCACATGAGATGAACGCGCTTCTCCCGGTCATGGATCGAATCGTCTATCTCTCCGGCGGTCGGGCGGCCAGCGGGACGACCGACGAGGTCGTCCGACCCGAGGTCCTCAGCAAGCTCTACGGCCACCACGTCGACGTGCTGCGGCTCCATGGACGCGTGCTGGTGGTGGCCGAGCCGGGCGCCGGCGGTCACGACATTCCCGACCATCCGCCGCTGACGGTCGTCTGACACGCATGCACGTCCTGTTCGAGCCCGGCTTCTTCGCCAGCGGTCCCGTGCATACGGCGGCGATCCTCGGCGCAGCCGTCGCGGTCGTGTCGGCGATCGTCGGTGTGTTCACCGTGATGCGCAGCCAGTCCTTCGCCGGGCATGCACTGACCGATGTCGCGACGACGGGGGGCTCAGGGGCGTTCCTGGTCGGGCTCAACCCACTGGCGGGATTCATCGGGGGTGGCGTGATCGGAGCCGGCGCGATGGATCTGATCGGTGTCCAACGGGTCCGCAGCCGGGACCTGGCGACCGGGATCGTGCTCGGCGTCGCGACCGGGCTCGCGGCGCTGTTTCTCTACCTCGACACGACGCAGCACGCGACGACCGGCGCGACCCAGCAGATCCTGTTCGGTTCGATCTTCACCGTCGACCCGTCGACGGTGCCCGTGGTCATCGCGCTCGGCGCGGTGACGCTCGCGGTGGTCGCGGTGATCTACCGACCGCTACTGCTGAGCACGGCGAGCCCGGAGATCGCCGCCGTGGCGGGCGTTCCGGTGCGTCTCACCGGCCTGCTGTTCATGCTGGCGCTCGCCGTGGCCGTCGGGCTCTCGTCGATCGCGATCGGGTCCATCCTCTCGACGGCACTGCTGATCGGGCCGCCGGCGACCGCGTTGCGCCTGTCGCGAAACGTTCATGCCGCAATGCTGCTCGCCTGCGCGCTGGGGATCGCAACGACCTGGCTCGGCATCCTGCTCGCCTATGACACCTACTACTGGGTCCCATCGCATCAGGCGCTGCCGGTGAGCTTCTTCATCGTCGCGATCGCCGTTGTCGTCTATCTCCTGTCGGGGCTGCCGGCGGTTCGCCGGCGGGCAGGGCGGGTCGATACGGCGACGACCGCGCAGCCCTTGACGCCGACCGTGCCCGCAGCGCCGAGGCGGCAGGCGGCTCGCTGATGTTCTCCGGGTTCATGACCAATGCGTGGGAGGTCGGGACCATCGTGGCAATCGTCGCGGGCGTGGTGGGCTTCTTCGTGGTGCTGCGCGGGGCCGCGTTCCCGGCGCATGCCATCCCCAACGGCGCATTCGCGGGCGCCGCGGGCGCCAACCTCATCGGCGTCAGCCCGCTCGTTGGCCTCGGCGTCTTTGCGGTACTCGCGGCATTGGGCATCGGGACGCTGGGCCGACGTGGCAAGCCCGACGTCGCGACGGCGCTCACGCTGGTGATGATGCTGGCGCTCGGGGCGGCGTTTCTCAGTCAGAGCACCCAATACGAGCCGGAGATCTTCTCGTTGCTGTTCGGCGAGATTCTCGGGGTCAGCACGACGGAGACCCTGCCCGTCGCCGTGCTTGGCCTGGTGTGCGTCGTTGTGGTGGGACTGCTCTATCGCCGGCTCATGATCACGTCACTGGTCCCCGAGGTTGCCGCGGCGCGGGGGATCTCTCCGTACCTCGTTGAACTGGCGTTTCTGCTCGTCCTGGCGTGCGCCACCACGATGACGGTGCCGGTCGTCGGTGCCCTGTTGGTCTTCACGTTGATGATCGGGCCGCCAGCGGCGGCGCGATGCCTGACCGACCGTCCCGGCCTGGCGATGCTCGGCTCGGTGCTCATCGCACTCGCCACGCTGTGGGCGGCGATCGCGTGCTCGTTCGAGTCCAACTGGCCCGTCGGATTCTTCGTCGCGACGTTCAGCGCTGCATGGTTTGGCCTCGGGCGCGCGGTCGTCGCCGCCCGACAGCGGCGAGGTCCGTGGGGCGGCCGCCCCGCCGAGTCGGTGGGCTGAGGCGGCAGTAGCAGGTGGGGTCCCCGGGTTCGCCCGCACGCGCCGATCGGGGACACGGTCCCCGGGGACGGCGGCCGGATCGCTGGCGGCGATCGCGATCGGCGCCAGCGATCGGCCTCGAGGCCCTGGTGCTGGGGCCCATCACTGGAGCCTCCATGAATCCGGCCCGGTCGCTGGCCCCCGCGCTCGTCACGGGCGACGCAACGAACCTGTGGATCTACATCGTTGGCCCGCTGGCGGGCGCCCTGGTGGGCGTCGCGATCTACGAGGCGCTCCGCGGCCCGGCGGGGCGCGCTGCGGATCCTGCCGACGCGCAGTTGCCGGCCATCGTCGAGCAGACGGACGCGGAGTCGCGCCCGTCCGATGTCGCAGCGCCCGGCTAGATCGGCCCGGCAATGAGCTCCCCGTACTGCACCAGGTGCCGATCTCCGAGGTACTCGCTCGTGGCGCGCGCGTGGGCGGCGCGGCCGAGCCGCTCGGACAGCGGTGGATCCTGCAGCAACGAGCAGACGGCGCGCCCGAAGCTCGCGAGGTCGCCGGGGTCGTCGAGCAGCAGCCCGTGCTCGCCATCGACGATCTGGTCGACGATACCCCCGACCGCGCTCGCGACGACCGGCCGGGCCTTCCACATCGCCTCCGTGACGGTAAGCCCGAACCCCTCCGCCAGGCTCTTCTGCACGACGACCTGTGCGTGTCGCTGAAGGGCGTTGACGATCGCGGCCTGCTCGTCGGGATCGGCCATCGGCAGGCATGCCAGGTGCACCCTGGAGCGCTCCGAGTGCGGCAGTTGGCGCCATCGAACGATGCACCGCGCGAGGACCTCGCTCGCTTCGGGATCGTCGGCGATGCCGGTGACAATCGGTCCGGCAAGGACGAGGTGCGCGCCGAGGCGAGGGTCGACGTGTTCGGCAAAGCCCGCCATCACGCCCTCCATGTCCTTCATGCGGTCCCAGCGCGAGACCTGCACCACAAGCGGGGCGTCCGGCGGCGGCGGGGGTCCGGTCTGGAGAATGTCGGCGTGCCGATTGATGCGCCCCGGCGATCCGTCACGTCGTGCAAACGGCACATCCGGGATCGCTCCGCCGTCGCCGAGCAGACCGACGTAGCCGAGGGTCATGCGGACGGTGCGGCGCGACATCGGCTGGTTCTTCGGCGTGAAGGGGTCGATCGAGGGGGGGATGACCGTGACGTGGTGCGATTCCGCCCAGGGAGGGGCGAACGCCGCGCGGGAGACGACGAAGCTCTCGACCCGATCGAGGTATGGACGAAGGAAGTCCCAGGCGCGGCGGGTCCACTCGTTGGGGGCGTCGCATCCGACGTGGCAACGCCAGATCACACGTGCGCCGGCACCGGCAAGGACGGTGGCGAGGCCGGCCGGCTGGGGATCGTGGAGCATGATGACGTCCCCCCGGCGGACGAGTGCGAGCAGCTCGTTCGCGTTCTCGTGCAGCACCCGCTCGTAGTGCGAACGTTCGGACTCGCCGAGCGGGCCACCGTCACCGGGCCCCCCGTAGAGCCCGTTGTGGATGCGCTTGGTGATCTGGAAGAAGGCGTCGTCGCCCTGGATGACCAGCCACCGCGCGTCGATGCCGACGCCGCGTACGTAGGCGAGCAGTGAGACCAACATCTCCGCGACGCCCCCACCTGCCGCAGTCGAGTTGATGTTGATGACGGCTCGCCCCGACAGCGCGGTCTGCACGGCGTCGGCGATGCGTTCCACCCTCGACATGCGTTCGGGCCCGATCAGGGGACCCAACCGCGCGATGTCGACGGCTTGGACCTGCACCTCATGCACTCGCGTCTGTGACGTGGTCGCTCCCTCTCGTCTCAGCGGGGCGCACGCGACGGTGCGTCGGTCGATGGGAGCGCACGGTCTCCTCATCCCTATCTTACGTGTTGCGGCTCGCCGGACCGACGGTCCGTCCGGCTGGTCGCCTGATCGCGGTCCCACGGGGATCACGGCCGCTGTCAGGTCACGTCGCCAGCTTGGGCGTCGGGGGGTCAGTGCAGGATGGGCCGCCGCCCGTCGCTGTGATCACCGCCCGTGGGTGGTCGACACCCCGGATGCGTGCAGATCGAGCCCGATCAGCCGTCCCGCGGCGGCCTGGTCTGCGGCAACCCGAGGAGATCGAACCGCGGCCGCTGGAATCAACGAACCGCCTGCCACGGGCATGTCAACCCTGACGTTGCTCGGTCACCGGGAGTCGGGTGCCTGGAATCTGCACGGCCGCGCTCCGGCGGACGACGACGCCGGGTCGCGACCGATCGCGCCGACGATGGCCACAGTCGGATCCCAGGTTGAGTGGTCGGTGCGTGGGGCCCGGCTCGAGCGTGCGACGCAGCTAGCGATCCTCGACAACCATGAGTTGGTTCGCGTCGACGTCGCGGAAGAAGAACAGCAGGGGCACCCCTCCGTCGCCGCCCATGAGCGCGGCGTCGACATCGACCCCAATGGCGCGCAGACCCTCGTGGTCGCCGCGCGGGTCCGATGAACCCAGCGCAATCCCGGTCATGCGACCGGGCGGATAGTGGTCCGTCGCCGGTACGAGCGCCAACGCGGCACCCCCGTCAGGCGGCGCGACTTCGACCCAGCGCTCGCCGTCCCCGAATGGAACGTCAGCGACAACTGTGAATCCGAGCTTGTCCACATAGAACGCGATGGCTCGGTCCTGATCGGCGACGGGGACCATTACTCGTCCTACCCGCGTCAGTTGCGTCATCTTGGCTCCTCGAGTGCCGTCTGGACGTTGGGTCGAGGCTAGTCGGTCCTGCATTGACGCGCGAGTGCTCGAGCGGCGGAGTCGGCCCGTATGACCTATTGGGCGACAAAGCCTCCGTCGACCGGCATGGCGACCCCTGTCACGAATGAGGCTGCGTCGGAGCACAGCCACGCGACGGCGGCGCCGATTTCTGCGGGCTCGCCCATTCGCCCCGCCGGCTCGCTCGCCACCATCGCTGCCTCGAGGTCAGGATCACCGTGGGTGAACCGCTTGATCATCTCGGTGTGGATGATCCCCGGACAGACCGCGTTGACGCGAATTCCAGCGGTCGCATAGTCGAGCGCGGCAGTCTTGGTGATGCCGACGATGCCGTGCTTGCTCGCAACGTAGGGTGCGATCCCGGCGAAGCCAACCAGCCCTGCCACGGAGGCGCAGTTGACGATGCTGCCGCCGCCCGTCGCCAGCATCGCCGGGATCTCAGCGCGCATGCAGCGCCAAACGCCGCCGAGATTGACATCAAGCACGCGCTGCCAGTCCGCGGGGGTCTGTTCGGCCGCCGGCGCCTGGGTGCCCTCGATGCCGGCGTTGTTGAAGGCGCAGTCGATCCGGCCGAATTGCGAGACGGCGGTCTCGACCATCATCGCAACATCATCTTCAGAGGTGACATCGACGTGCACGTACGCGGCCCGCACGCCGTCGCGACGCAGCGCCTCGGCGGCGGTCTCGCCGAGTTCGTCCTGGATATCTGCGATTAGCACCGCAGCGCCCTGGCTAGCCATCACCTGCGCGGCGGCCAGGCCGATGCCCCCGCTGGCCCCGGTGATGACGGCAACGCGCCCATCGAGCCGACTCATGTCTGCTGCTCCTCCGCACGGTAGAAGTTGACGAGCCCATCATTGCGCCTCGCGTGCCGCGCGGCCATCAAGGCTGCGACTGGCATCACCATTCACAGGGCGCGCCACCCCTACGCGCGCGAGCGACGCACAGATCGCCAAGCGGCTGCTCGGGGGCATGAACGCACGTGACTCGCCCGAACGATGCGAGCGGGCCGTCGCCGACGGAATCGAGCACACCGTGGCCCTCATCGCCGGACGTGGAGCCGACGTCCAGCCAGATCGGCATCCTCCCACCGCAGCCGAATCAGTTCGCCGCGACGGCGTCCCGGCTCGGCCGCCGTCCGGACCATGGTCTCGATCCTGGCAGCGGCGCATAGGTGGGGCCATCGACTTGGCGGCACCCAGATTGCCGGGGCGATCGACACCCTGGCGATCGCCTAGCACACGGCCGCGTCGTGGCAGGCGGTGTCGTCCGCCCCACCGCAGTACCGGCGGTAGAGACGAGCCAGCTGCGCGTGCCGATCGGCGTAGAACTCGTCGGGCTCGATATCGAACCAACTCAAACTGCTCGGTGCGCTGCGGTGCCGGGCGGCACGCGCAGATACTGCGGCGACCGACGGCTTTGGAGCACCGTCGGCCCGCCACAATCCAAAGCTGCGCTCGTGGACCGCCACGTCCAGCGGAGCGCTCCCGAAGAGCGGTGTGGCGTAATCCGTGAAGCACCACAGCACGGCGCCCATGGCGCCCTGCGTCCAGAGGGCATCGATTACCGAGCCCGTGTACTCCGCAGCGAGGCGCTCGTCGACGGCCATCGAGCTGACCGGCCCAGCGACGGGGATGGTGGGGAGACCGAACTCCTCGAAGAGCACGGCGGTGCCGCCTGCCAACCAGCGCGTGAGGAGCTCAAGGAACGGCACTACTCGCGTGTCCGCCGGCATCCCTGACCATGTGGCGTAGATCGGATAGCCGTGCATCGACACAAAGTCGCACCAGCGGGCGACCTCTGCGGGACCGATACCGCGGTCTTCCTCGAGATCTTCCATGTGGATCCCGACCGTCAGCGGCCGACCGGGATCGCCCCGCCGGATCGCCCCGGTCATACGCTGCAGCCAGGCGTCCGCGGTCGATCTGTCCGGCGGCAATGTGCAGTTGGAGTTCTCATTCCCGAGATCCCAGGCCCACACTGCCGGGTGGCCGGAGAGCGCGCTGGCCGCCGCGCCGGCGAGCCGCTCTTGGGCGGCGACCACGGCGGCATCCGAGTACCAGTTCCGCACGCCGCGTCCCGGCGCATGGACCCGGCCCCCCGACACGACACGAAAGCGCCGATCACCGGCGGTTGCACCGACCGCCCACGGCGGTATCCAGTTCACGCCGCTCATGTGCCCGGTGAAGAGGGTCACGATCAGCGCGACGCCTGCTTCGGTCGCGGCGTCGGCGGCGTCAACCAGGCGCCCGAGGGTGCGGCCGTCGATGCGTCTTTCCGCGGGCTGTGCATCCTCCCAGCGAAGAAACACCCTGATGGTGTCGATCCCCGCGCCGGCGATGCGCTGGAAGTCGCGTCTGGTGACCGCAGCGTCGTAGTCGGCGAGCCACGCCATCGCCGTGGTGGCGGGCCAATAGTTGACGCCGAGGCGGAACGGGCCCAGGTCAGCTCCCACCGTTGAGCACCCGTTCGTACACGCTGAGATAGGCATCGACCATCCGAGCGCGGCCGAATCGGCCAACGGCCTCCTCGCGAATCGTGGTGCGCTCGAGCGTTGCGACCCGGCCGACGGCGCGGACGGCCTCGTCCGCATTGTCGACCAGGATGCCGGTGTGCATGTCGTCGATCAGTTCCGGCATCGACCCGCGCCGCGTGGCGATGACCGGAGTCCCGCACGCCATGGCTTCGATGACGCTGAAGCCAAATGGCTCCTCGAAGTTGACGAGGTGAAGGAGGGCGAGGGCTCCGCCGAGCAGCGCATCGCGGTCCTCCCGCCCGACGGAGCCCACATAGCGCACCTGCTCGTCATCGAGGCGGGGCGCGATCGACGTCTCGAAGTACTCGCGGTCCTGGATGATGCCGGCCATGACCAGCGGGAGGCCCACGCGGGCGGCGACGTCGATCGCCTCGACCGCCCCTTTGTCGGGATGGATGCGGCCGAAGAACAGCAGATACTCCCCAGCCGACGCCCGCAAGGTGAACGCGTCGGTGTCGATCCCGTGGTGGATGGTGGCGAGATAGTCGAGGTCGGGATGTCGGTCGGAATCGCTAATCGCGACGTATCCCGAGCGGGTGTTGTACTTCTTGAACACCGGGAGGATGCGCGGCGATGAGAACCCGTGGATGGTCGTGAGCACCGGGGTCGACACGAGCCCGGAATAGGTCAGCGGGAGAAAATCGAAACTGTTGTGAATCAGGTCGAACTCGGCGGCGCGTTCGAAGACCTCGGCGATGTGCAGACATTCGACGACCTTTGGGTCTGCGCCCGAATCGTCCGAGTATCCGCGCGAGATGACCGAGACGAGGCGGGCAGCCGTCGCCGAGTCCCCGGTTGCGAAGAGCGTGACGTCCACGCCCCGCTCGACCAGACCCTCAGTCAGGAGGGACGCGAACTGCTCCCACGGCCCGTAGTGCCAGGGAGGGGTGCGCCAGGAGATCGGCGCCAATACGGCGACTCGCAGCGTTTCCCGGGTACGCTCCCTGGTCGTCAACGCGCACCAGTCAACCGGCCCAGGAGCTCTGGAAGATCGATGAGGGCGACACCGACTGCGATGTCGGCGAACGCGTAGGGGAGCACCAGCGTCTCGTCCGTGATCAGTGCCCCGCAGGAGTAGACGACGTTTGGTACGTAGCCGTCGCGTTCGTCATCGCTCGCGACAAGGAGCGGATGAGGAAGCGCTCCGATCACGTGACGAGGGTCGTCGAGGTCGAGAAGCAGCGCGCCGATCGCGTATTCACGCATGGCCCCCACGCCGTGGGTCAGGACAAGCCACCCCTCGCGGGTTTCGAGCGGTGACCCGCAGTTGCCGGCCTGGATCAGCTCCCAGGGCCGCAGCGTTGGAGCGAGGGTGGTGGCCTCCGCCCAGTCGGTGCCGTCATCGGAGATCGCGACGGCTGAGTGCTCGCGGTCCCAGCGCGACAAGGCCAGATACCGCCCTCCGACCTTGCGCGGGAACAGCGCCATGCCTTTGTTGGTGGCGAACGGTCCCGAGAGCTGGGAGATGGCAAAGGTGCGGAAGTCGGTGGTCGAGAGCAGTTGGGGGGCCACACGAGGGCGGTCGAATGCGGTGTACGCGGCGAGGTAGGTGACGGTGGCGTCGTCATCGACAAACCGCACAAACCGAGCATCCTCCATCCCGTGCAGCTCGGCTGGGCCGTTCGGCCACAGCACGCGCTCTGCGATGGCGGTGTCGGCGGAAAACGCGACGGTGTAGTTGTTCGCTGCGACCCAGCGGATGCACTCCAGCGCGTGGCTGGCGGCAGGCCCAAACGGCAGGTCGCGATGCATCGAGTCGATTGCGATCTCGAGCTCGTCAGGCCCGAATTGGGGTGGGAGATGGCCCAGGACGAGGGCAGCGGCCTCGCGATCGCATCCGCGTTCGGCCAGCTTTGCGCGGAACAGGCGCCGCTGGTAGGGACCTTGCGAGTGCGTGCCGGAATCGAGGAACGTTCCCGGGTCGTCGACGCGGACCTCGCCATGGCGGTCAACGACGCCCGTGCGGAACTCAATGGACGAGATGTGACCCTCGCCCACGGCTCGCAGGCTCATCACGAAGCGCGTCTCGCCGATCCCCATGCCGCTCTGGTCCGGATGGGTGACGATCGACGGGTTAAACAGGGCTGCGGCTTCCAGCGAGCACTCACGGGTGAAGTAGGCGCCGATGAGCAGTGCTCGGTCGGCGCTGACGCCCAAGCCGCGCCCAGCGCGGTGGACGGCCAAGTGGAAGTGACGTGACCATGTTGCGTCGAGGTGGCGGTGGCGGTGTGCGAAGCGCCGCCTGACGTCGGCGAGCGTGTTCGTGACCTCGACGTCATCCATCGCCAAGATGCGGTCGATCACCGACGCGGCGCGCGAGCCCCCATTGGGCATTTCCTCACCCGGGATGAACTGCATCGCGATGACGCGTCCGACGTCGGGGTGGAGTCGAAGCGAACTGTGGGTCAGGAACTGTCGTCCGGGCTCGTCGCTCATTTCCCGACCCCCATGCCACGGCAGCCGTGCTGCAGCGTCGAGATCAATGCGAGTGTGGATTCTGCGCCTTGATTGAGATTGGGGCCGTCGGCGCGGAGCCCGTCGTAGCCTCCGCCGCTGTCGGGGTCCCACATGGGCGCACCTGCATCATTGTCACCGAGAAACCAGGCCACCGCGCCGGTGACGCCGGCTGTCCATCGGCTGTTCCCGGTGTGATGCGCGGCGCGAGCGCAGGCGTCTGCGAGCGTGGCGACCTCGATGGGCTGCTGGTCGAACTCCGGGCGTCGGTCATCGGGCCCGCGCCCGCCGACCGGTGTGACAGAAAGGTGGCCGTCGCATGTCTCGGACGCAAGGAGCCACGCCAACAGGTGGAGCCCGTGGTCCACGAGGCTCGTGCGGTCGAGGGCCACGCCGGCGGCGATCATCGCGTCAGGGAGCACCGCGTTGGCGTACGCAAGGCGGGGTTCAGGCCATGGCCAGGCGGCGTTGGGCCGGCGGTCATCGACGATGACCTCGACGGCGTCGACCAGGAGATCCCGAGCGCCACGATGGTTCGGATGGGCCGTCAGGACCTCATCGGCGCCGAGGGCCGCAAATGCCATCGCCCGGGGCCACGGCGAGCGCTCCCGGGTTCCGCGCTCAAAGTGGGCGAGGGCGATCTGCCGGACCGCGTCATCTGGACTTCGGGCAGCGGCCGTGCCGAGTCCCCAAAGGCTCCGCCCCCAGCAGTCCTCGACGCCACGACGGCCGTGCCAGACGCCTCGGCTGCTCAGCCGGTTTCGGCAGTCGCCGCGCACGCCTTGGGCCTCAACCACGAAGCGAAGCGCCGTCTCGGCCAGGCCAGTCACGAGCGAATCGGGATGCGGCTCACGACTGGTGACCACCAGGACGCGAGCCATGTCGTCGGTGCAGTAGCCGTGCTCCCGACGGGGGGTCGTGTAATCGGCATGTTCGAAGGTCCCGTGCTCGTCGGTCATTCGCGCAAGGTGGTCAAAACGGGGCGCTTGGGCGATCACGCAGGGACCGGTTCGGGAGCACTGAGGATCCGCTCGGCGAGGCTGGCGAACTGGTCTGCAACCGCCGGCCATCCGAGCGTGGGAGCCAGGCGGGCCGCTTCGCCCGCCATCGCTGCGGCGAGGCCAGGCTCGGTGAGGACGCGGCGCAGCGCAGCCGCCAACGCCGCGGCGTCCCCATGGGGCACGACGATGCCTGCGCCGCTCGACAGAAGCTCCACGGCATGGGGAAAGGCTGTTGCCACGACAGGCCGACCGGCGGCGATCGCGTCGACGAGCACGCCAGACGTGACCTGGTCCCGCGAGTCGTACGGCAACACAACGACGGACGCGTCCTGGATCAGGTTCGTCAGCGAAGCCAGGTCCCGATATCCGGAGTCGAAGCTCACCGACGCGGCGACCCGGTTTGTCCGCGTTCGCTCAACGAGCATGTCACGGTAGACCTCTCCCTCGAAGGCAAGTACCTTCGGGTGCGTGCGACCTGCGACGACGTAGCGCGGCCGAGGCCGGAGATCTTGCAAGTCCACCATGGCGTCAATGGCCCACTCGATGCCCTTCCCCCGGCCGATCAGGCCCCACGTAAGCAACACCGGGCCGGTGGAGCCGTCGTACGGAACCCGGGCGGGTGGTGTTGCGGCACCGTGGGGGATCATCACAACCTTGGACGGGTCAACGTCGAAGCGGCTGCACAGCCGCTGCCGGGCCGCGTCTGTCATCACGACGACGAAGCTGGCTGCCTCGGTGACGGACTCCAACACCTGTTGCTGGTGCTCGGTCGGTGCCAGCAACACCGTGTGGGCAACGACGATCGACGGGACGGTGAGCCCGCACAAGATGTCGAGGACTTCGTCGCCGTCGCGACCGCCGTACAAGCCGTACTCGTGTTGGACAATCGCCATGTCGCATTCGTTCAAACTGGTGGCGGCCTGAGCCGCCGACGCCGGCACGTTGTTCTCCAGCTCGCTCACGATCCTGGCGTCTGACGCACTCGTCCCGTCGGCCACGCGCACAATGCCAACAGCCGCGCCGTTGGCCTCGAGCCCGCGGGTCAGAGCAGCAGTGAAGGTTGCGAGGCCGCACGGCGTCGGCGGGTACGTGCTGAGGATGCCGTAGGAGCGACCGGGATCTGCCGACGAGGCCGCGGACAGGACAGGCGTTGGGGTGACATGCATGGGAGAACTCCTCGATCTGGCTCAGTCGAGGCGTCGACCCTGCACCGGCCAGCTGTCGCCGTCCAGCCCCAGTGAGGCGACTCTCCCAAGAGGGTGTTCCTACACTGTACGCCTGAATCACGGCGACGCGATTCAGGGGCGTCGCGGTCACCTGTTGCCCGTGTTGCGGCGCACCGCCTGACGATCGCCACGATACTCGCACCGCCGGGCGCGACGGACCCTCGATCGAGGTGATATTTGAACGAAGAACGCCAGGTAGCGCCGAGCGACCGACCGACCGATCGACCAACTCGTAGCACCTCCCGCTCAAGCTCGGCCACCCAGCTGCGACTCTTGCACGCGACCTACGGGTCGTCGATCGTCCCGTTCTCCTCCGCCTCCGTCTGCGAGGCCGGAACGAAGCCGTTGATTGGCTTCCCGTTGCCGGATTCTGTGCCACACTCCGGCCTCCGCCAGGGCTGGAGTCACGGTGCGCGCCGGCAGCGACGCTCAGCGTGGAGCCACGGCCTCGGCTCACTACGCCCAAATGCGGGTCGCTGCCGGTCAGACGATGCTGAGCCGAGCGAATGGCAACTCGCTAGCGCGGGATCTGTTCCCCAGTGTCAGGGTCGAGTCGAATGCCGTCGGTGATGCCATCACCGGGCGGCGCGCCGATGGTGACCCACACCGCGTCGCCGTCGCCCGCGTTGCGAATCCGCCGGGGCGTGTCCTTGGGTAGGCGAATCCAGTCGCCGTCATTGAGCGTGACGACCGCGCCGTCCACCACGACCTCCTGCGGACCGCCCGAGACCAGGCCATAGATCTCCTCTTGGGTCCGGTGGCGGTGGTACGCCATGGCGTGGCCGGGGCCGTATCGCCACATCCGAAGCATCATGTGTTCGGCCCCGAGCGCCCCCGACAGGTCCTGGGAGCTCGCGCCTCCACCGCGGCGTTCGCGGAACACCACCTCGTCAGCGCGGACCACGCGAAACCGCTCCGGGGAGCTCATTGCGCGACCCGAGAGGGGAACTCGCACGTGTCCGCGAGCTCGCCGTCGAGATCGTCGGCGAGCTCGCCTGCAGAGCGCCGAAATCGCTCGCCGCCATATTGCCTATACAGGTACCGCACGATCTGTCGTGAATCGACAACGACGGTCTCGCCGTCCACGAGGACGGGGACCTTGCGCTGCCCGCTGATCGCCTCGACCTCGTTGCGCTCCTCGCGCGGATACGGCACCTCGATCAGATCAACGTCGACCCCGACATTCTCGATTCCCTGGCGCGCAGCCGCACACCATGGACACTTCCAGCGATGGTAGAGTTGCATGACAGTCCTTCATAGTTGGTATCGTTGTATGACTATTTAAAATATAGATCAGTGGATCCCGCGTGACAACTCAGCAGACGCCTGAGCGTGATCGTCTCCCGGTCACGACTTTTGCTGTCCTCGGCCAGGTCGCCGCGGCCCCCGCCACGGGGTACGAGATCAAGGCCCGGCTCGAAGCGGGAGCGGCGCAGTTCTGGCACGCGTCCTACTCGCAGATCTACGCCGAGTTGCGTCGACTCGAGGCGCTGGGATACGTGACTCAGGAGCACGTGGTCCAGGCCGACCGGCCCAACAAGCGCGTCTACTCGATTGCCTCCGCTGGGCAGGATGCGCTTCGTGACTGGGTCACAGAGCCGTGGGGTCTGGCACA
Source organism: uncultured Thermoleophilia bacterium (assembly GCA_963773325.1). GTDB lineage: Bacteria > Actinomycetota > Thermoleophilia > Miltoncostaeales > Miltoncostaeaceae > CAITWD01. The sequence goes on from CAVZAI010000002.1 coordinate 1,609,615, forward strand.
GCTTCGCGACGAGACCCTGGTCAAACTCCTCGTGGCCGATGTCCTGCCGACCTCGGAGGTGATCGCCCATCTGGAGGCACTTCGTGATCTCCATGACCGACGACGCGAGGACTTTGAGCATCGGATCGCCGAACTACCCAACGAAGCCCCGAGGTACGTGCGCCTCGCGCTTCGGAAAGGTGTTCTCGCGCAAGCAGCGTTCGCTGCGTGGTGCACTGAAGTCATCGAGGAACTCACGGCGCCACAGTAGCCCGCAGTGGTCCTGGCGTGGAATCGCCGCAGGGGCGGCGTCGACCGACCGCGCGTGACGCACCGTGGCTAGAGCTCGCTGTGCTCGGACGATCGGTCCACGCCGCCGCTCTGGCGCCCGAAGCCGTGGGCCGAGCGATCCGGTGCGCCTCGATCGGGAACATCGACATCGGCACCATGTGAGCGGCGACGAATCATGCGTCGGCGCTTGACCTATGCTTTTCGGATCCCCGCACCGTGGGTGACGCTCGTCGGTCGGTCTCGCACGGTTTCGGACCAATTCGGTGCGCTCTGGGCTCGGGGTGGCGGCGCAGTAGCAGCCCCGCTCGGGCGGGGCTCTTCGATATGGCGATTCCCAGACTCGAAGTGGGGACACCACGAATTTCAGCCATCCATGCAGGCGTCAGAGGCGCGGCCCTGTCAGGGCGTTCGACGGCACAGCCCCAAGCGTCTTCATGCCGATCGTCATGCCCGCTGCCAACTCCACCCGGCTCATGACGCATGTCGCCATGCTCGAGGTGGACGAACAGTGGAACGCAGCAACCTGGGGAGAGCACGTCACCGACGCCGAGTACGGTGCCGGGCCGGCTTTCGGGACATGAGTCCGGTCTGCAACCAACCCGAGAGGATCCCCGCAATTCGGTGACTCGGCCCCGGCGTGGGCCGCTCGACCAGCCGCACCAGACCTGAGTCTGAGGAGATTGGCCATTGAACCGCTGGAGCGACGACGAGTTGAGGCGCATCGCGGATTCTGACGAGCTCCAGATCGCGTCGATGCGATCGGATGGCACGTTGCGTCGTTCCGTGACGATTTGGGTCGTACGCGTCGGGGATGACGTCTACGTCCGGTCGGTGACCGGGCGCCCTGCATCCTGGTTTCGCGGTGCCCAAGATCGCCATGAGGCCCGCGTCTTCGTGGGAGGAGTGACCAGGGACGTGCAACTGGTCGAGACCGAGGACGACGCCGTCGCGATCGATGCCGCCTACCGGACCAAGTACCGGCGATACGCCGCCCACATCATCGAATCCATCATCGCCCCGCAGGCTGGGGTCGCAACACTCAAACTGGTGCCCCGCGCGACAGCGTCGGGCGCGTGAGAGGAGACGCAATGCAGACGCGAATGCTGGGAGCTAGCGGCCTTGAGGTGTCGGCAATCGGTCTCGGGTGCATGTCGATGAGCTTCGGTCTCGGCCCGGCTCGCGATCGGCGCGAGATGACTTCGCTGCTTGCGTCGGCCGTCGACCTGGGGGTGACCTTCTTCGATACCGCCGAGGCATACGGCCCGTTCGCGAACGAGGAGCTCCTTGGTGAAGCCTTAGTGCCGTTTAGAGACGACGTGGTGATCGCGACCAAGTTCGGGTGGAAGGTCGATCCCGGATTTGGCGGGAGTCAGCTCGACAGCCGACCGGAGACCATCAAGGCCACTGTCGAGGGATCACTGTCACGGCTGAGGGTCGAGGCTATCGACCTGTACTACCAGCATCGCGTCGATCCTGATGTCCCGATTGAAGAGGTTGCCGGGGCAATCAGAGACCTCATCCAAGAGGGAAAGGTCAAGCACTTCGGCCTGTCCGAACCGGGGGTGGAGACGGTGCGCCGCGCACACGCGGTCCAGCCGGTCACCGCCGTCGAGAGCGAGTACTCGCTGTGGTGGCGTCGGCCGGAGGATGAACTGTTGCCGACCCTCGAGGAACTTGGCATCGGGTTCGTTCCGTTCAGTCCGCTGGGGAAGGGGTTTCTGACCGGGAAGATCGATCAGACCACGACCTTCGAGAGCGCAGACTTCAGGAGCGTCCTTCCCCGATTCAGCCTGGAGGCCCGCAGGGCGAACCAGGCGTTTGTGGATCTGCTGGCGCGTGTCGCAGAGCAAAAGCAGGCGACTCCCGCTCAGATCGCCCTCGCGTGGCTCCTCGCCCAGAAGCCGTGGATTGTCCCGATTCCCGGCACGACGAAGCTGGAACGCCTCGAGGAGAACATCGGCGCGGCCGGTGTCGAGCTCACCGCCGAAGATCTCGGCGAGATCGATGGCGCCGCCGCGAAGATCGCGCCCGCTGGAGATCGATACCCGGACGAGCTCGAGCGACTGACCGGACGGTAGTCGTGCGTCCGCCGGAGCGTCGCTACTCCAGCTCATGGGATCGTGATGGATCCGCCGGAGCCGGCGCGGGTCGTTTCGAGTTGTTACGCGGGTTGTGTCCGCAGGCCCGTGCTAGTGGGCGCGCTGTTCCGTCACGAAGTCGTGCCCGTCCGGGCGCCGGCGTTCGTTTGGCACTTCGGCGCGGCGCCCGGACGGGCCGCCCGCGTGGGCGCCCCAGAGCAGGCGGACGCGAAAGCCGGGCAATTCCTCCGCAACGTCTCCCGCAACTTCTGAGGTCGATTTTCGGCCGATTGCGGTCACATCGGAGGCCGGCCAAACCAACAAGAAAGCCCTGCAATTTACCGGGCATCTTTGGATGGCGAGACCCAGACTCGAACTGGGGACACCACGATTTTCAGTCGTGTGCTCTACCAACTGAGCTATCCCGCCGTGACAGGTGCAAAACGCTAGGGCGAGCGAGCGCCCGATTCAACCCCTGGACGCGACGCCCGGGTCGATCGCCCGGGGGCGTCGCGTGGCCGCATGCGGGCGCGCGTCACCTGCCGCCGGGGTTGTGTGCGCCGTCCTCCTCGGCGTCGAGCAGCGCGTCGTCATGCTCCTGGCGTTTGCGCCGCCGTCTGCCCATGTGCAAGCCGGTGAGGATGACGATTCCCAGCAGGATGTACGGGATCCCGAACAGCAGCTGGTTCTGGCTCAGGAGAACCAGGAACAGGATTCCCCCGACCAGAAAGATCAGCCCGATGGCGTAGGCGAAGATGAAGCCCGTTGTACCGCTCACCCGTAGAAGGCCTCGATCTGCTCGATGATCGCGGGCAGCAGCTCGTCCCAATCCATCGCGTCATCCTTCGTCACGCTGACGAAGTTGGCGGTGAGAAAGACGTTGGTGACGCCGTCAAGGGCGAAGACCCTCGCGCCCAGCGGTGAATCGGCTGGGTCCGACCCCGCCCGAAACGTTTCGCTGCGCTTCTCGGTGGCGGGGCGATCGAGGGTGAACTTGACCGCATTCGGGTTGGGGGTCCCCTCAGGGGTTACAACGACCACGGCACTCCTTTTTCGGACGGGCGTCGGCGGCAGGCTGCTGAACCTTCCAGACCTTAGCGCCCAGAGCGCGACGGGCCGGGTAGCATCTAGTCGTGCCCGATCTCGCGCAGTCCCGAACCCGGCTGGCCCGCCTGCTCGCGGACAACGCGGTCATCCGCGAATCCGTTGTCCTGGCCTCCGGGCGTCGCTCGCCGTACTACGTCGACTGCCGTCAGGTCCTGCTTGATCCCGAGGGAGCCCAGCTCGCCGGGGAGCTGGGCTGGGACGCGCTTGAGTCGACGGACGTGGCCGCGGTCGGCGGTCTGACGCTGGGTGCGGATCCTCTGGTGTGCGCGGTGTCGGCGGCGGCGTGGGGATCGGGCCGTCGGGTCACGGGTTTCTTCATTCGCAAAGAGGCCAAGAAGCATGGCCTTCAGCAGTGGCTCGAGGGCCCCTTCATCGAAGAGGGCACTCCGGTGGCCGTCGTCGATGACGTGCTGACCTCGGGCCACTCACTGGCCAAGGCGATCGAGAAGGCCCGCCAGGCGGGCGGCGTTGTGGTCGCCGCCGTGGTCGTGATCGATCGCGAAGAAGGCGGCCGCGAAGTGATCGAGCCGCTGCTGGACGGCGCGCCGCTGCATGCCTTATTCACCGCACACGAGCTCCTCGCCGACGATTCCTGACCACACTGCCCAAGTCGTCCGCGTATCCGGGCCGACGGCGACCGTTGTCGCGGGTGGAGTGGAGCAGGAAGCCGGGATTCCTCACCGCATCCCGGGCGGTCCGATTGTTGCGGGTGACTTCGTCGAAGTAACCGGCGACCCGGACTCACCCCGGATCCGCACCGTCGTCCCGCGGACGACCCTGCTTGCGCGCGGTGACTTCGGGACACGCAACCGCGCGCGCCCGCTGGTGGCCAACGCCGACCTGCTGCTGGTCGTGGCGTCCATGGTCGATCCACCGTTCCGGACGCGGTTTGTCGATCGGTATCTCGCAGCCGGTGAGCTCGGGGGTCTTGAGTGCGCGGTCGTGATGACCAAGGCGGATCTGCCGCACGACATCGCGCAGATCGCCCGCGCCGTCGAGATCTACCGCGACGTCGGTTACGCGGTCCTCGCCGGTTCGACGTTCGATCCCGGGTTTGTCGACGCGATCCGGCGCCTTATCGGCCGACGCGTGGCCGCGCTTGCGGGCCACTCGGGCGTCGGCAAGTCGTCGCTGACAGCCGCGCTGACCGGCCTGCCGCGAACCGTCGGCGAGGTGTCACGCGCCGGCGCGGGGCGTCACACCACCACTGACCCCCGCCTCATTCTGCTCCCGGACGGCGGCGCGGTCGTGGACACGGCGGGGGTGCGGACCTTCTATCTGCCACCGACGCCGGCCGCCGACCTGGCACAGGCCTTTCCGGAGATCGCCGCCGCCGCCCACAAGTGTCGATTCCGCGGATGCCGACACCTCGGGGAGGCAGGTTGCGCCGTTGAAGGGGCGGTCAGTCCCGAGCGCTTGGACAGCTACCGCAGGCTCCTGGAAATCGTCTGATTTCCGGGGGAGCTCGCCTTGACCCGGCCCCACCGCGCAGCGTAAGTTTGTGCGGACACGCACGAACACTGCGCGTTCGGATCCGCACACTCGCAGACCACGCAACTAGTCACGGAGTTGGAGATGCCGCAGGACTTTTCGGAGGGAACCCCGCCGACCACGCTTCACTTCAGGTTCCCGCCGCCCGCGGTTGGCGGAGCGCAGAAGACCGGCTGGGAAGCGCTTGAGAAATGGGTCGGTAGCGGCGGCAACGACGCCGGTGTGCGCGACGCATCGGCCCCGAAGGGCACGACCGGCTGGGAGGCCCTCGAGAAGTGGGTCCCAGGCGGAACCGCGGCCGACAAGCCCGTCGGTGGCGGGGGCAGCGACGCCGGTGTGCGCGCGGCCTCTGGGCCAAAGGGCACCACCGGCTGGGAGGCCCTCGAGAAGTGGGTCCCGGGAGGCGCGGCGGCCGACAAGCCAGTCGGGCCCTCCGGCAAGACCGGCTGGGAAGCGCTCGACAAGTGGGTCGGCGGCGCGGGCGGCGCGGCAGCGGCAGCACCCGCGGCCTCCGGGCCCTCCGGCAAGACCGGCTGGGAAGCGCTCGACAAGTGGGTCGGCGGCGCGGGCGGCGCGGCAGCGGCAGCACCCGCGGCCTCCGGGCCCTCCGGCAAGACCGGCTGGGAAGCGCTCGACAAGTGGGTCGGCGGCGCGGGCGGCGCGGCAGCGGCAGCACCCGCGGCCTCCGGGCCCTCCGGCAAGACCGGCTGGGAAGCGCTCGACAAGTGGGTCGGCGGCGGCGGGCGGCGCGGCAGCGGCAGCACCCGCGGCCTCCGGGCCCTCCGGCAAGACCGGCTGGGAAGCGCTCGACAAGTGGGTCGGCGGCGGGGGCGGCGCGGCAGCGGCAGCACCCGCGGCCTCCGGGCCCTCCGGCAAGACCGGCTGGGAAGCGCTCGACAAGTGGGTCGGCGGCGGGGGCGGCGCGGCAGCGGCAGCACCGCGGCCTCCGGGCCCTCCGGCAAGACCGGCTGGGAAGCGCTCGACAAGTGGGTCGGCGGCGGGACAGGGGCAGCGTCTACGGGCGCCGGCGAGAGCGCGGCCCAGGCGGCGCCTGCGGCGTCCACCGCGGCGACGGAACGCGCGCCCGCCAGCGGCGGCGGCTTCTGGGATTCCCTGAAGCGCTTCTTCGCCGGCAAGTGAGCTAGCAGGTCGCGGTGATCGGTCGGCGCGTCTGGCCGACCGATCCTGTGCAGCGTACGATTGCGCTCGGCGTCCAGCATCCTGGACCCATGCGGTCCGGTTCTGTACGCCTGTCGAGGGAGCAATCCGTGTTTGCGCTCAACTTCTACTCCCCGCTGTTTATCGATCAACTCCGGAAGGGCCGCAAGACGGCCACCATTCGGCTCGGGGACAAGAGCCACAAGTACCGGCCCGGACAGATCGTCTGGATCACCGTCGGCCATCGCCAGGGGCCCAAGCAGCGCATCTTCACGGCGATGATCGACCAGGTCGACGTGAAGCCGCTGCGTGAGCTGAGCCAGCGCGACATCGAGCGCGACACACCGGAGTTCCGCCGCGTCGAGGACACTGTCAATTTCCTCTCGCAGATCTATTCTCGCGAGGTCAGTCTCGACGACACCGTGTCGGTGGTGCACTTCACCGAAGTGATCGAGTTCCCCCCGCTCGATTAGTTCAGGCCGGTTCGCCTTGTAGGCCTCGCGGCGCTCGGATAGCCTTTTGGCACTCGCATTCAGAGAGTGCCAAACGAGCCAAGGGAGGCCTGGATGAAGCTACAACCGCTCGGAGATCGCCTTGTCGTGAAGGCGATCGAAGCCGAACAGACCACCGCGAGTGGCCTGGTGTTGCCGGACACGGCGCAGGAAAAGCCATCGCGCGGGACCGTCGTCGCCGTAGGTGAAGGTCGTTACGAGGACGGGAAACGGATCCCGCTCGAGGTCGCGGTCGGCGACGAGGTGATCTACTCGAAGTACGGCGGGACCGAGATCAAGCTCGACGGCGAGGACCTCATCATCTTGCGTGAGGCCGACGTGCTCGCGAAGGCGGTGAACTGAGATGGCAAAGGACATCTTGTTCGCCGAAGAAGCCCGCCGGGCGCTCGAGCGCGGGGTCAACACCCTGGCCGACGCGGTCAAGGTCACCCTCGGTCCCAAGGGCCGCTACGTGGTGCTCGACAAGCGCTTCGGGGCGCCGACGATCACCAACGACGGGGTCACCATCGCCCGTGAGATCGAGCTGAGTGACCCGTTTGAGAACCAGGGCGCACAGCTGGTGCGCGAGGTCGCCACCGCCACCAACGACGTGGCCGGCGACGGCACCACCACCGCGACCTTGCTGGCCCAGGCGATCGTGCGCGAGGGACTCAAGAACGTCGCCGCGGGCGCCAACCCGATGGGGCTCAAGCGCGGCATCGAGGCCGCCGTGGAGAAGGTCGCCGCATCGGTGCTGGCCCAGTCCAAGGAGGTCTCCGGCAAGGAGGACATCGCCCGCGTGGCGACGATCTCGGCCCGCGACCGGGCCATCGGCGATGTGATCGCCGATGCGATCGAGAAGGTCGGCAAGGACGGCGTGGTCAACGTCGAGGAGGGCCAGACCTTCGGGATCGAGCTCGACTTTACCGAGGGCATGCAGTTCGACCGCGGCTACATGAGCCCGTACATGATCACCGACCCGGACCGCCAGGAGGCCGTGCTGGAGGATCCCTACATCCTCATCCACAACGGCAAGATCTCCTCGGTGCAGGACCTGGTGCCGGTGCTCGAGCGGGTGATCCAGTCCAACAAGCCCCTGCTGATCATCGCCGAGGACGTCGAGGGCGAGGCCACGGCCACCTTGATCGTCAACAAGCTGCGCGGCACCTTTACCGGCATCGCGGTCAAGGCCCCCGGGTTCGGGGACCGCAGAAAGCGCATGCTCGAGGACATCGCGATCCTCACCGACGGCGAGGTCATCGCCGAGGAGATGGGCCTCAAGCTCGTCAACACCCAGGTCTCCCAGCTGGGTCGTGCCCGCAAGGTCGTGGTGACCAAAGACACCACCACGATCATCGACGGCGCCGGCGATGCGGCCGGCATCCAGGCGCGCATCAAGCAGATCCGCACCGAGATCGAATCCTCAGATTCGGACTTCGATCGCGAAAAGCTCCAGGAGCGGCTGGCCAAACTCGCCGGCGGGGTCGCGGTGGTCAAGGTCGGCGCGGCCACCGAGACCGAGATGAAAGAAAAAAAGCACCGTGTCGAGGACGCCTTGCAGGCAACCCGCGCGGCGCTCGAGGAAGGGGTCATCCCGGGTGGCGGGGTGGCGCTGGTCAACGCGGCATCCGCGCTGGATGAGCTCGAACTCGACGGCGACGAGGCCACCGGGGCGCGCATCGTGCGCCGGGCCCTCGAGGAGCCCTTGCGCCAGCTGGCCGACAACGCCGGCCTGGAGGGGTCGGTGGTGGTCGGCAAGGTGCGCGAGCTGCCCGAAGGCCACGGGTTGAACGTCGATACCGGTGAGTACGTGGACCTGATCCAGGCCGGCATCATCGACCCGGCCATGGTGACCCGCTCGGCGCTTGCCAACGCCGCCTCGATCGCCAAGAACATCATCACCACCGAAGCCCTGGTGGTCGAGACCCCCGAAGAAGCCGGTGCCGGCGGCGGCGGCGGGATGATGGGCCCCAACATGGGCGGCATGGGCGGCATGGGCGGGATGATGTAGCCCCCAGGGCCCCAATCGGGCACCACAACAGGACATGCACGCAACACGGGGGCCCCGCGGGGCCCCCGTGGTCATGGTTGGGGACGACGTGTCACCTTGTGACGATTGCTACATAGCCCGGAGACGACCAATTTCCTCGCAGAACGAGCTCCGAGCCGTCATGATTAGCGCAACATGATTGCCATTCGTGAAATGGCGGTTATGGACGAATCGCAGCAACCGGGGGCCCTTGGGCCCCCGTTTGTGTTCTGCGCCCAATCACCGCCCTTCGAGCTGCTCCCAGCCTTGCACCCGGGGCTGTCGATGAGAATGTGCCCCAGGGAGTAGCTTGGCAGCCGGGGTTTGTGCGCGTGGCCAATGTGGCCCCCTAGCTGCCTGCGTAACCTCCACATGTTGTCGACTCCCAAACGCGGGCGGATGCATGCTGTTTCGTGAATACCGTGTGGATATGGCGTTCGACGAGATGTTCGGGCCCGACGGCGAGCCACGGGCGCACTACGCCGACCTCTACGACGGGCTCGCGCGGCTGACTCCGGAGTCGTTTGCCGACAAGTCGAAGCTCGCCGGCGCGTGCTACCTGGCGGAGGGCATCACCTTCGCGCACGACGGCCGCGAACAGACGTTCCCGTTCGACCTGCTGCCGCGCCTGGTGGCCGACCACGAGTGGCAGACGCTGGAGCAGGGCCTGCGCCAGCGCGTCCGGGCCCTCGACATGTTCCTCGCCGACGTCTACGGCCCACGTCGGGCCATCCACGACGGGGTCATCCCGAACTGGCTCGTGGTCTCGTGCGGCGGCTACATGCGTGAGATGGCTGGAATCGAGCCGCCGCACGGGCGCTGGGTGCATTTCGCCGGGATCGACCTGATCCGTGACGACGCCGGGGCGTGGCGGGTGCTCGAGGACAATCTGCGGACCCCGTCTGGGCTCTCGTATGTCGTCCAGAATCGGGCCTTCATGCGGCGGGTCTTCCCGGAGGCCTTCGCCCACCACCACGTCGCTCAGGTCGATCAGGGTCCGCTGATGCTCCGCGCGGCGCTTGCGGCATGTGCACCAGAGACGGGCGCCGAGCCCTGCATCGTCGTCCTGAGCCCGGGACCGCTGAACTCGGCCTACTACGAGCACGCGTTCCTCGCCCAGCAGATGGGCGTACAGCTGGTCGAAGGACGCGACCTGGTCGTGCGCGACCGACGAGTCTTCCTCAAGACGACCTCCGGCTACGAACCGGTCGACGTGATCTACCGGCGCATCGACGACTGGTTTCTGGACCCGGTGTGCCTGCGTTCGGATTCGCTGCTCGGGGTGTCCGGCATGATGGCGGCCCTGCGCGCGGGCCGCGTCGCGATCTGCAACGCCCCCGGGGCCGGCGTCGCCGACGACAAGGCGATCTACGCCTACGTGCCCGACCTCGTGCGCTACTTCCTGGCCGAGGAGCCCCTGCTGGAGCAGGTTCCGACGTATCTGCTCGAGCGCGCGGACGACCGTGAGTTCGTGCTCGCGCACCTGGATGAGCTCGTGGTCAAGGCCGTCGACGGGGCCGGCGGATACGACCTGCTGATCGGGCCCCACGCGACGCCGGCCGAACGGGAGCGGTTCGCTGCGCGCATCGTCGCCGACCCGCGCCGGTTCATCGCCCAGGAGACGATCACGCTCTCGCGGGCGCCGGTGTTCCTGAACGGGGCCTTCCGGCCGCGACACGTCGACCTGCGTCCGTTCGTGACGTACGGCGAGGAGCCGCGGGTCGTGCCCGGCGGCCTCACGCGGGTCGCCCTGCGGGAGGGATCGCTCGTGGTCAACTCGTCCCAGGGCGGGGGCAGCAAGGACACCTGGGTGCTGGCGGCCTGATGCTGGCGCGCGTTGCAGAATCGATGTACTGGATCGCCCGCGACATCGAACGTGCCGACACGTACTCGCGGCTGCTGGAGGTCGCCCACGCGATGACCCTCGAGCGGGCCATGCCGGTCGGTGACGGACGCCGGACCGTCTGGGAGCCGCTGGTCGCGATCACCGGCGATCTCGACGGATTCCTGGTCAACCACGTCCGCGCCGACGAGCACTCGGTCGTCTGGTTCCTGTCGCTGAACGCGTCGAATCCCAACAGCGTGCTCTCGTGCATCCGGCGCGCTCGCCGGAACGCGCGTGGGGTGCGCGACATGCTGCCGACCGAACTCTGGGAGGCGCTCAACTCCATCTACCTCGAGTTGCGGGCCTGGCCGCCGGCGCGCATCACGACCGAAGGCGTCTATCCGTTCTGCCGGCTCGTGCGCCGCTCATCGCATCTGGTCCAGGGCATGGCCGACCAGGCGATGCGCCGGGACGCACCCTGGCACTTCCTGCGCCTCGGTCGATTCCTGGAGCGGGCCGAGAAAACCTCACGGTTGCTGGAGGCCAAATTCCACTTTGCGCGGCCGGCCGATCCGCTCTCGATTGCCCCGGTCGATTTGTACAACTGGCAGAGCCTACTGCGCTCTGCCGGCGCCGACGAGGCCTACCTGCGCATGGAGCTCGGCGTGAGCTCCCCGCTGGAGATCGCGCGCTTCTTGATCGTCGACCCGGCGTTCCCGCGCTCGATCAACTTCTGCCTCGGCCAGGTCGTCGCTTCGCTGGAGTCGCTGACCGACGCCGACCTCATGCCGCCCGAATCGCGGGCGCTTGGTCGTGCCCGCGCGGCGCGTGACGAGGTCGTCCGCGACGCGGGTCGGCTGGTCGGCAATCAGGTGGGTTCCCTGATGGACCGCGTTCAGGTCCGGTGCAACGCAATCCACGCGGCGCTCGACGCGAGCTGTTTTGCACTGTCCTCGCACGGGGAAGGAGGGGCCCAGTATGCGCAAGCTGCTCGCCAAGCACAGAACTGAGATGGTCTACGCGGGCCGGGCCCGCGAATCGGTGAACGAGCTGCGCTTGCTGCCGCGCTCGCACGCCCGCCAGACCGTCGAGCTGGCGCACATCGACGTCACGCCGTCAACGAGCGTCTACCTGCACCGCGACATCTTCGGCAACACGGTCGCCTGGCTCCAGCTCGATCAGCCACACGAGCGCCTGATCGTCGAGTCGCATGCCATCGTGACGGTCGCCGCCCACGGGCTGACCGATGATGCGATCCCGCGTGTGTCGCTCGACGACCCGCGCCTGATCGACCAGTTCGCCGAGTTCCTGCTGCCGTCGTCGATCGTCAAGTGGGGCGAGATGGTCAACGGATTCGCCGAGCGGGCCCGGCTCGGGGGCCCGGACAATGCTCTGGGCTGGCTGCGCGGGCTGGAGCGGACGGTCAACGAGAACATCGTCTACCAGCAGGGGGTCACCGACGTCGACACCTCGGTCGAGCACGTGGTGCGGACCGGGCAGGGGGTGTGCCAGGACATGGCGCACCTGTTCATCGCGCTGTGCCGACGCCAGGGCGTCCCCGCGCGGTACATCAGCGGCTGGATGCACCAGGCCGGGCGCGACGAGCCGTCGGAAAGCCATGCATGGTGCGAGGCGTGGGTGCCCGGTGTCGGCTGGGTGGAGTTCGACCCGACGCACCCGGAGCCCGACCTGTCGCACTACATCCGGGTCGCCGTGGGACGCGATTACGCGGACGTTCCGCCGTTTCGGGGGACCTACGTCGGGGACCCGACCGAGCGGATGATCGTCTCGGTCGCGATCGAGGAGCGGCCCATCGACGAGGGCGCGCTGAGCGTGCTGCCAAACACCCCGCCGGGCGGCCGGCGATGGCCGCACCGACGGGCTGCAGAAGGTTGGCCAGTCGGTCAGTGGTGGGTGATCACCCGGTCGATGAGCCCGTACGCCTTGGCTTCCTCTGAGCTCATGAAGTAGTCGCGCTCGGTGTCCTGGCTGACCTTCTCGAGGTCTTGGCCGGTGTGCAGCGCGAGGATCTCATCGAGCTTGCGTCGGATCGACAGCGCCTCGCGCGCGTGGATCTCAATATCGGTCGCCTGACCGGAGAAGCCGCCGGAGACCTGGTGGATCATGATCTTCGCGTTGGGCAGCGCCATGCGCTTGCCCTTGGCACCGCCGGCCAGCAATAGTGCCCCCATGCTCATCGCGATCCCGACGCAGATGGTCTGCACGTCGGGCTTGATGAACTGCATCGTGTCGTAGATGGCGAGCCCCGCGTACACCGATCCGCCGGGCGAGTTGACGTAGATCGAGATGTCCTTGTCGGGGTCCTCGGATTCCAGGTGCAGCAACTGGGCGACGATCAGGTTGGCGATCTGGTCGTCGACCGGCGTGCCCAAGAAGATGATCCGCTCGTTGAGCAGACGCGAGTAGATGTCGAACGAACGCTCGCCACGCGAGGTCTGCTCGATGACCATCGGGATGAGTGGGCTCATGTGGCGCACGATCTCCTTGACTCAGGCGATGACTGCAGACGCGGGCCGGCGATCAAGCGCCGGCCCGAAGCACGAGTACAACGTAGAGCACAACCACCACCGTAAGCCCGACAAGCGTCACGCGGCCCGGCGGATTCACACGCAGCCGGCCGCGCGTGCCGCCCTGGGGCGGGTTGCGCCGGAACATACGCGCGCCGCCGATGGCGAGGCCGCCGGCGATCAGCGAGGCGCCCAGCAGCGACGGCATCTCGGCGAGCCCCCAGCGGGGCAAGAGGACCAGCAGCGACAGCCACAGCGGCAGGGTGATCAAGAACCCCTTGGCGTAGTGGACGAACGTGCGGGTGATCCGCTCGATATCGTCGAAGTCACGATCGGTCTCCTCCTCGAATCGGTTCCGCGGCTCAGAAGGCATAGCGCTCCTCCTTCCACGGATCGGCCGAGTTGGAGTACCCGCGACGCTCCCAGAATCCCGGCTGGTCGGAGGACCGGAACTCGAGGCCGCGCAGCCACTTGGCGCTCTTCCAGAAGTACAGCTGCGGCACGACAAGCCGCAGCGGGTAGCCGTGCTCCGGGTCGAGCGGCAGCCCGTCGTATTCGTAGGCCAGCAGGACGCCGGGCGCGCGCAGCGCCGTCAGCGGCACGTTGCTCGTATAGCCTGCTTCGGCGTGCGCGATGACGTGCGTCGCGGCGGGACCCGGCGCGACGGTCGCGAGCACCCAGGACATCGGCACCCCGTACCAGGGCGTGTCGAGCTTCGACCACGAGGTGACGCAGTGAATGTCGATGACCTCGGCGGCCGCGGGGAGCCGCAGCAGCTCGTCGAAGCTCCAGCGCTGGGGGTTAGCGACCTCGCCCCAGATGCGCAGATCCCAGTCCGGAGGTACCTCGTGGTACGGAGGGCCCTGCACATCGAGCACGGGGAAGTTGCGCACCAGGTGCTGCCCCGGCGGGATCCGGGCGCGCTCGTCATCGGTGAGTCCGCGGTTGCGGAAGAGACCCATCCTTGCGTCCTCCGGGCGCGGCGGGCCTTCGATGATAGCCGCGCGCGCCGCCAGCGCGCCGTCACGAGACCGCCTACGGCCAGTCGGAGGTCGCCTGCCGGTGCCCGGGGACGTAGAAGCGCTCGGTGTACTCCCGGACCATCCGCGCCGCGGAGAACTCTGCGCCGATGCGCGCAATCGATCGACGCATCATCGTCGTCCACGCGCGCGGCACCCCGTCGGCGGCGCGGTCGTAAAAGCGCGGCACGACCTCATCCTCGAGCAGCTCCATGAGTGATGCGTGATCGCGGAGGTCCTGGTCGGTCTCGCTGCCCGCCGACGAGCCATCGTCAATGGCCCAGCCGATCGTCGGGTCGTAGCCCTCGGCCCACCACCCGTCGAGGATGGAGAGGTTCAGCGCGCCGTTGAGCGCCGCCTTCATGCCGCTGGTGCCAGACGCCTCCATGGGCAGGCGCGGCGTGTTGAGCCAGACGTCGGTGCCCTGGAGGATATGTGCGCCGATCGACATGTCGTAGTCGGGGACGAACACGACGCGGCCGGCCATGCGCGGGTCGGTGGCCAGTTCGGTGATCGTCCTGATCAGCGCCTTGCCGTCGCCGTCGGCCGGGTGCGCCTTGCCGGCGAGCACGACCTGCACCGGTTCCCCCGGGGCACTCAGCAGGCGCGCCAGGCGGTCCGGGTCGCGGAACAGCAGGCCGGCGCGCTTGTATGTGGCGAACCGTCGCGAGAAGCCGATCGTCAGTGCGTCGGGATCCAGCCGCGGCCGGACGCCGGCGACCGCGCCGCGCACGTTGGCCAGATCCACCAGGCGTGCGACGTTGGCGCGGTGCGCCCGCCAGAGCGCGGCGTCCGGGATTCCGGTCGCGCGCTCGAAGCCCGTGGCGGCCGGGCGCGCAAGCTCGACGCCCGCCTCCTGCGCGAGCTCGGCGATGCCCGGCTCGAGCCAGGTCCGGATGTGCACGCCGTTGGTGACGGACTCGATCGGCACGTGCGGCGTATCACGGTTGGGCCACAGGCCCCGCCACATCCCGCGGGCCACGTCCGCGTGCAGGCGGCTGACGCCGTTGGCACGCGCGGTCGTGCGCAGCGCCAGCGGCGTCAGGCCGAATCCCGGTTCGTCGGTGACCTTGCCGAGCTCGGCCAGCTCCTCCATCGACAATCCGATCGCCGCGGCGGCGCGGGTCAGGTACTCGGCGGCAAGCTCATCGGTGAACACTTCGTTGCCGGCGGGAACGGGGGTGTGCGTGGTGAAGGTTGAATTGCGCCGCACGATCGCCATCGCCTCCGCGAGGGTCGCACCGGCGTCGATCAACAACCGCAGCCGCTCCAGCTGCAGGAACACCGAGTGGCCCTCGTTGATGTGAAACGTGGTCGGGCGAATCCCGGCGGCATCCAGTGCGCGCAGCCCGCCGATGCCGAGCAGGAGCTCCTGGCGGATGCGGGTCTCGCGGTCACCGCCATACAGGCGCGCGGTGATCTCACGCTCGGCCGGTGCGTTGTCGGGGATGTTGGCGTCCAGCAGCAGGAGGGTCACCGAACCGACCTTCAGGCGCCAGATGATCGCGGCGACCGGTCCGGTGGGAAGCTCGACGCTGATCCGCAATGGCTCGCCCGCGGCATCGTGCAGCAGCTCGGCGCCGAGATCGGCGCCGGTGCGCTGGGGATAGCGCTCGTGCTGTCCGCTCGCGTCGATGCGCTGCTGGAAGTACCCGTCGTAGTAGAAGAGCCCGATCCCGACAAGCGGTACGCCGAGGTCGGATGCGGCCTTGAGGTGGTCGCCGGCAAGGATGCCGAGCCCGCCGGCGTAGATCGGGATGTCGGCCGAGAGGCCGAACTCGGCGCAGAAGTACGCGACCAGCATGCCGTCGTCCGACGGGAAGGTGCTGGTAAACCAGGTCTCGTTAGCCACTGGACGGGACGCTAGCCCATGGCGCGGCGTCATGCACATGTACCGACGGACAGAACTCGGGCGCGTGCGCTGGCACGAATGTCACTTCCGGCGGCGGGACGGTCTGCAGCTCGAGGCAAATTGCGATTACGCTTTCCCCGAGATGTCCGCCACCAGTCAGGTCGCGCACACAGCCACCGATCGCGGCGGCGCGCACGTGCAGGGGGCGCGGTGATAGCCGCGACACCAGCCGGGTCGCCACCGCTGCGGACGGCGTTCGTGTTCTGCGGCGGTGCCGGTCTCGGGGCCGTGCAGGTCGGCCAGCTGCGCGCCCTCGTCGAGCGGGGGATCCGGCCCGATGTCGTGACGGGTAACTCCTCGGGGGCGCTCAACGCGTTGGTCTACGCGTCCGACCCCGGGATCGAGGCCGTCGACCGGCTCGAGCGCCTGTGGCTATCGGTGCGCCGGCGCGACCTGTTCACCCTCCGGCCGTGGACGGTCGGCCGCGGGCTCGTCGGGTCGTCGACCGCGTTCACCGCGAACGCCCGCTTGCGCCGGCTGCTGGCGTCGTCGCTGCCGATCGCCGCGCTCGAGGACGCGAAGATCCCCGTCGCGATCGTGCTTGCGGACACTGTGATGCGGCGACCCGTCGTGTTCCGAAGCGGTCCGGCCATCGACATCCTCCTGGCTTCGAGCGCCGTACCCGGGTTGTTCCCGGCCATCGAGCTCGACGGGCGCGCGTACGTCGACGGCGGCCTCGTCGCCGATCCGCCGGTCGGACCCGCCGTCGAGATGGGCGCCACGGACGCGTACGTGCTGCCGGTCGGGTGGCCGCTCACCGAGCCGTACGCCGGCAACGCGATGATGCGGACGGCCGATGCGGTCGACTGGCTGTGCTGGAGGATCGCGGAGTTCGAGATGGAGCGGTGGTCCGCGCGCTGCCGGGTCGAGCTGGTGCCCTCGCCCTCCACGCGCAACATCTCGCCCTTCGACCTGCGATCGGCCAAATGGCTCATCGACGAGGCCTACGCGCTCACCACCGCCTGGCTCGATGGCCCGGACCATGACGCGCAACCCGGCCCGGTCCCAGCGCAGGGCACCTGGCGCCTGGTCCCGCTGATCGGCGATGTGACCCGCCGGGGCCGGCGTCTGATGATGCGCGTCCGGCGCGCCTAGCGGCCAGCGGCGTCGGCGCGGCGGGGCCGGGTCGCGCTCGCCGGAGTAGTACGTCTGGCGTTAGTACGCAATACGTACTATGATCGGCGCGTGCCATCCGACCCCTCCTCCCGTGGCGTGCAGTCGGGCCGCCCCAACGATCCTCCGATCCTGATCCTCACCAGCCTCGCGTCGGGACCGAAGCACGGGTACGCGCTGCAGCGCGACATCGCCGCCTTTGCCGGCGTGCGCCTCGGTCCGGGGACCCTCTATGGGGCGATCGGTCGCCTCGAGCAGCGGGGCCTGATCGAGGCCGTCGCCGACCATGGCCGCGCGCGCCCCTACCGGCTGACCGACGCGGGCGGCGCAGTGCTCGAGGCTTCGCTCGCCGAGCTGCGCACGATCGTCGCTGTCGGCACGCGCAGGCTGGCGCGGTGGGAGGGCAGATCGCTCGGAGCGACCACGTGAGCCGCTCGGTCATCGCCGGGCTGTTGCTGCTGTTTCCGCGTGCGTGGCGGGCGCGCTACGGCGAGGAGCTCGCCCAGCTGGTGGCCGAAACGGTTGCGGCCGGCCAGTCCCCGTGGCGCGTCGGCGCTGACCTGGTGCGCACGGCTGCGGCCGAACGCGCACGGAGCCTCGGGCTCATCGGTGATGCCGTCAGCCGCACCGACCGTGCGACCGGCGGGTGCCTGGCGGTGCTGTGGGCGTGGATTGGGTTCGTCGTGGCGGGCGCCGTGGTGCAGAAGGCCTCCGAGCAGTGGCAGGGCGCGATCCCGGCCGGCGATCAGGCACTGCCGACGTCGGCGTTCGCGGTGATCGTGGCCGGCGCGATAGTTGCGAGCGTCGCCGTGCTTGCCGGCATCGCGCTGACGGTACCGCGGATCGGCGTGATGCTGGCCGCCGGCGGATGGAGCGCGATCCGCGGTCCGGTGCGCCGCGCGGCCGGGCTGACGCTCGTGGCGGCCGCCGGGACGGTCGGCCTGGCGGTCTGGGCGCAGACACTCAGCTCGGCCGCGCGCAACGGTGCCGATCACCTCTACGGGGCGGCCTTCGTCGCGTTGGGGCTGGCCGGCGTCGCCACACTCGTGGCGTGGACGGCGGTCGCCGCCCGGATCGCCAGGAGGATCGATCTCGGCCGGCGGCTGCTCGTGGCAGAAGCCGGGATCGCCGTCGTGACAACCGTCGCGATGGCGGCGATGAGCGTTGCATCGCTGCTGTGGTGGCAGACGGTCGCCGGTGCCGCGCCGGGGTTCTTCGCCGGTGGGCGAGTCAGCGGACCGATGGCGGCTCGCGGTCACCGTGATGGTCGCGGCGACCCTCGTGGGCGCCGCAGGCTCGGCGCGTGCGCTACGGGAACTTCGGCGCGCATGAACCCGCGTCGCCGGTCGCAATCGATTCTCGTGAGGGGGGTTGACGCGGCGCGCTCGGGGACGTTGGGCGCGCGCCGACCGGCGCCCTTGGTCTGGTCACCGTGATCGACGGGTCGGTCGGTCTGGCCGTCGATCGTCATCGGACAAGGGTCGTTGCAGGGCGCTGACGGGGCGCCACGACAACGTTGGGCAGATCTCGGTACCGCTCGTGTCGCGGGTACACGTCGTCCGGACCCCGGTCCGGCGCCGACGGCTACGCCAAGGCGGCGGCGAAGGCGGCGAGCGCCGCGTCCGCGGCGTCGGCGCTGCGCACCCCGACGAACCACGGTTCGGTGGGTGCGAGGTCGGAGACCGGGTAGATCTCGGCCAGCCGCCCGCTGGCGAGCGCGTCTCTGCAGACGAACTCCGGCAGCAGGCTTGCCCCGAGCCCCAGGCACGCAGCCTCGGCGACGACCCGCAGGTCGGGTGCGACCAACTGCAAGTCGCCGGTGAACGCACGTCCGAGGGCCGACTGCCAGAAGCGCCGCGTCAGCGGCAGCTCATGGCTGTAGCTGACCCACGGGATCCCTTCGAGCCACTCGCCCAAGGCGCCGATCGACGGCGGTCGAGCGGACGGCTGCAGGGTCGGCGCGGCGACGAGCACGAACCGCTTCGTTCCGACCTCAGTGAAGGCCAGCCCCCGGCGGGGGGCGCTCGAGCTCGTCACGATCACGTCGAGCTCGCCCCGGGTCAGCAACTCCATCAGTTGCGTGTCGTCGCCGAACTGCGCGCTCACGCGCAGGGCGCGCCCCGCCAGGCGCGGCAGCAGTTCGTGGGCGAAGTACTCCGGGCTCGCGCCGGCGCGCAGGATCGCCCGCGGGCGTTCCAGCCGCCCGGATTCAAGCTCCCGGACAACGGGCTCGAGCGCGCCGAGCGGCGCGGCGACAAGCCCGTACAGCTCACGCGCCCGCGTGGTCGGCTCGACCCCGCGGCGGCCGCGAACGAACAGCGGCTCGCCGACACTGCGCTCAAGGGCGGCGAGCTGATGGCTCACGGCCGGCTGGGACAGGGATCGCTGTGCCGCGGCCGCCGTTAGCGACCCGCCGCGGTAGATGGCGATGAACGTCCGGAGCCAGTCGGTTTGTGCCATTGACTAAGTTTATGGCAACAGTGCAGAGAATTCATTTGCGAATGGCACGATGCACCATCATGCTCACCGCATGACCCACGCCCAGCCGTACACCCACGGCCACCACGAGAGCGTCTTGCGTTCGCACCGGTGGCGCACCGCCGCAAACTCGGCGGCGTACCTGCTGCCCGTCCTCGCGCCGGGCCTGAGCCTGCTCGATGTCGGCTGCGGACCCGGCACAATCACCGCCGACCTCGCCCGCCGCGTGGCGCCGGGACAGGTGCTCGGGATCGATCGCGAGGAGGCACCGCTCCTCGAGGCGCGCGCGGGCGCCGAAGGGCTGACCAACGTGCGGTTCGCCCGCGGGGACCTGTTCGCCCTCGAGGTCGCGCCGGGTAGCTTCGACGTCGTACACACACACCAGGTGCTCCAGCACCTTGTCGATCCGGTCGCCGCGCTGATTGAGCTGCGACTGGTCTGCCGGCCCGGCGGGGTCGTCGCGGCCCGCGACGGCGACTACGCGAGCATGACCTGGTACCCCCATGATCCGCTGCTCGACCGGTGGCAGGACCTGTACCAGCGGGTGGCGCGCGCCAACGGCGGCGAACCGGACGCGGGGCGGAGACTGCTGGCGTGGGCACACGCCGCCGGCTTCGAGGACGTGCGGGCCTCGGCGAGTTCATGGTGCTTTGCGACACCGGAGGCGCGCGGCTGGTGGGCGGATCTCTGGGCCGACCGGGTTACGCAGTCGCGATTCGCCGAGCAGGCCCTCGGCGAGGGTCACGCGACGCGCGCGGACCTCGAGGCGATCGCGTCCGCATTCCGGCGCTGGGCCGGGCAGCCCGATGCGTGGTTCGCGATGCTCCACGGCGAGGTACTGTGCACCGCGCCCGGGGGTGATGCGCCAGCGACCGGGGCCTGCCGATGACCGTCATGGCGACCGTGCTCGAGAAGCCCTACCAAACGCGGTTCACCGCCCGTGCGCACGCCGGGCTTGCCGACACGCACAAGGGCGGGGTCGGCGGGGCCGCCGGCATGCGGCCGCATGAGCTGCTCGAGGCGGCGCTGGCGACGTGCATGGCGATGACGGCCCGCATGGCGACGGAGGCCGTCGGCCTCGCCGACCCGCGGGCGACCGTGAGTGTCCGTCTCGAGCGATGCCCGTCGTCGACGACCATTACCTGCCGGCTGACCGTCGATTCGCGCCTCGACGATGCCCAACGTGCAGCCGTCATCGCCCGCGTCGAGCGCTCACCTGTTATCGGTACGCTGCGCCTGCCCGCCGCCGCCGCCGCCGATTCTGCGATCGCTCCGCCCGCGTCGGCCTGACCGATTGGGGGCGGCCGGAGCGCTAGGCGGCGTGCAGGACCGGCGAGAGCACGGCTTGGTCGTACTGCTCGCCCATGAGCGGGCTCGACAACAGGAAGTCGGCGGTCGCGCGATTGCAGGCGATCGGACAGTTGTGGACGACCGCCACCCGCAGCAGCGCCTTGACGTCGACGTCGTGCGCCTGCGGTTCGAGCGGGTCCCAGAAGAAGAACACGACGTCGAGCCGGCCTTCGGCGATTCCGGCACCGACCTGCTGGTCGCCGCCGAGGGGGCCTGAGAGGAAGCGCTTGACCGGCAGCCCGACCTCGCGGTAGACCAGCGCGCCGGTGGTGCCGGTTGCGTAGAGGGCGTGCTGGGCGAGCGTGTCCCGGTTGAACCGGACCCAGTCGAGCAGATCGACCTTGCGGTTGTCGTGGGCGATCAGGGCGATGTGCTTGCAGGCGTCCATGAGAACCTCAACTATCGAATCGACACTCGCGACGGCCGGCCCGTCCTCCTGGACCATGCGCCACGGCAGCCTCCAGGGTAGCCAGGATCGTGCCGCGCGGCCCACCATGCGTGTCACCGGGGGTTTACACCTGCTCCGGGCGCATTTTGCGGGCGGCGCGGGCGCTCCGCAGGCCGGCCGCTACTGGAATCGAACGGCCGGATCGACCGACGACGGGGCGCGGCCGGCCGGGGCGGGCCAGGGGCTGATCGTCGTGCCGCTGGCCAGGCGCACGCAGCCCCGACGGACGCACACCCGGCCACCCGGCCTCGTGCAGAAGCGCGAACAGCTCGGTCGCGAAGGCACCCGCCGCCGCCGGTCCGACCGCCCCCGTGCGGCGCGCGAGTCCGATCGTGCGGACCAGGCGCGGGCGGTCGATCCGGATTGCGCGCAGGCCCGGCTGATGGGTCTTGACGATGCTCGGAATCACCGCCGCGCCGAGCCTCGGGCCACGAGCGCGATCACGCCGGAAAGCTCGCCGCCGTCGCAGGCCACGACCGGCTCGAAACCCGCGTGTCGGTAGGCCGCGAAGATCGTGGTTCGAATCGTGTAGCCGGCGCGTGGCACGACCAATGGCACCCCGTCCAACTCCGTGATGCCGATGCGGGACCGGCCCGCCAGGGGATGCCCGGGTCCGACGACCACCATGAGGTCCTCTTCGGCGAGGGGCACCGTCTGCACTGCACGATGCGGCACCGGCAGGATCACGAGCGCAAGGTCCAGTTCGTCACGCTCGATCCGTTCGATCAGGTCGTCCGAGCCTGTCTCGGTGAACTCGAGCGCCACCCGTTGATGCTGGGCGTGAAAGGCCGTGAGCGCCGCCGGCAGCAGCACGCTCGACAGCGACGAAGTCGCGCCGACGCGCAGCGTGCCGCCGTCGGCACTGGTCAACTCGTTGGCGGCGCGCCGGATCTGCTCGACGTCGGCGAGCGCCTGGCGTGCGATCGGCAGCAGCGCCGCGCCCGCCCGTGTGAGCGCGACACCGCGCGGTGCGCGCTCGAACAGCTAGGTTCCGAGGTCGCGCTCGAGTCGTTTGAGTTGGGTGCACAGCGAGGGCTGGGCGAGGTGCAGCGCCGCCGCGGCGCGGGTCAGATTGCTGTGCTCGGCGACCGACGAAGTACGTCAGCTGCTGGAGCGCAACAGCCATAGCGAAATACTATCGCATGTGCTCGAAATCCCTATTAGACGTGCGGCGTCAGGGGCGGGAGGATCCATCCAAGTGAGAATCGCCACGAATGTCCCTCGCATCCAATCCGATCGAACGAATGCAGGGGCGAGCGTCTAGTCTGCTCGGATCGGCGGACCGGTCGGAGGAATCGCCCAGTGTGCATCCGCGAGGGTCAGTAGTGCCGGGCGTGTCGGGCACCGCCGGTCTCGGCGGTGAACATGCGGGCTTGCGCTCGCGGCGCGGTCCACGTTGGGCTCTCGCGATCGTGCTCTTCGCCCTCGCTCTGTTCGTCGCCGCCGGCACCCGACCGGCGCAGGCCGCGGGCGCCGCCGTGGACCCGTCCACCGAGCTTGCGCACAGGTACGCGCCGGTCCTTCGACTCAAGGAGGTCCCGGGCTCGTGCGGAATCGGTGAGCCGTACGTCCCGATCGACGTCAACCTGCTGATGGGCAACCCCGAGGTCGCCCTGCGCGGCCCGTGGGACACGTCGAACGTCGTCAAGGTCGGGCCGACCGCCGCGGACCTCGGCCGTGGGCTCTTCGGCTACAACCTGGACTTCCCCGGCAATGCGCTCCAGCCGGGCTGCACGTACGAGGCGTGGCAGCATCACCTGATCGCCCACAGCTCGCCGCTGATGTACGCCCGCGTGGTCACCCAAGCCGGTGTTCCGGGGAAGCTCGCGCTGCAGTACTGGTTCTACTACGTGTTCAACGACTGGCTGAATACGCACGAGGGCGACTGGGAGATGATCCAGCTCAACTTCGATGCGACGACGCCGGCCGCGGCGCTGGCGACGCGCCCGGTCGAGGTTGGATTTAGCCAGCACTCGAGCGCGGAGCGCGCCGCCTGGGGTGCCGCACCGCTGCAAATCGTCGAGGGCACCCACCCGGTCGTCTACGTCGGCAACGGCTCCCAGGCGAACTTCTTCGCGTCGGACCTGTATCTGATGCGCAGCTCGGCAGAAGGTGTCGGGTGCGACGACACGACCGGGCCCTCGGTGACGATCAACCCGGCGGTCGCCGTCATCCCGACCGACACGCCCGCCTACCTCAAGGCCTATCCGTGGCTGGGCTTCCTCGGACGCTGGGGCGAACGGCAGGCGGCGTTTTTCAACGGCCCCACTGGCCCCAACCTGAAGGAGCAGTGGACCGAGCCGTTCACCTGGGCCGCGACTACCTGGCGCGCCGAGACGTTCGCGGTGCCGGCGGCCGGGGTGATGCCGACGTCGGCGACGGACTTCTTCTGCGGGGCTGTCGCCCGGGGGTCGACGGTACTCCGTGAGGCCAAGGCGAACCCGCTCCCGTGGCTGGTCGGACTGGCGGTGATCGTCCTGGCGGTCGTCTGGGGGATCTCGAAGACGGTCTGGCGGCCCGCCGATCCGCGGCGGCTGGCGCGCGCGCGACACATCGGACAGGTGATCGCGTGCGGCGCGGTGCGGTTCTGGTCGCACCGGCGCCTGTTTCTGGGAATCGGGCTCGTCTTCATCCCGATCGGCGTTGTCGTCGCGATCATCCAGGCCCTGGCGTTCGATGTGTGGGGCCTCACGCCGTTGATCGCCGACACCGGCAGGGCCAATGCGTTCGTGGCGGCGCTCGCGCTGGCGCTCGGGGTGCTCGTGACCTTCCTGGGTCTGGCGGTCGTGCAAGCCGTCACCGCGAGGGCCGTCGTCGACATCGATGCCGGTCGTCGCGTCGGGGTGTTCTCGGCGTACCAGGGTCTACGCGGCCGCCTGCGCCGGCTCGTGCGCGCACTCGCGTTCGTCGTGGTCGTGCAGATCGTGCTCGACCTGACGATCGTCCTCGTCCCGGTGGCGCTGTTCCTGCTGGTGCGCTGGTCCCTGCTGGGGGTCGTGGCCGGGCTCGAGGACGACCCGCAGCCCGGCGTGCTGCGCAGGAGTGTCGCCCTGACCCGACGGCACTGGTGGCGGACGGCGATCATCGCGCTGGGCGTGACCGGCGGGGCACTGCTCATTGGACCGCTCGTCGGTGTCATCGTCCTTGTGGCGACAAGTGCCTCATTCGCGGTCGTCAATCTGATCGCCGCGATCGTCAACGTTGCCGCGCTGCCGTTCGCTTCCGTTGCCATGACGTACCTCTACTACGACCTCGGCGCGCGTGAGCACGAGCGGGCGGCCGCCGCCGCTCCGGGCGGCGACGAGGTGGCCGCGCCGGCCTGAGGTCGGGCCGGGGCGGCCGGCCGCCTGGGGCGGACGGACTCCCGGATCGCGAGGCGATGGACGCCAGCGCGTCGCCGGGGCGCCGGTCGGCGAGTACCGGGTCGCGGTGTCCGATGTTCGGGTCGATGCATTCCGGTCGGCTTCCGTCGACGGTCCAGCGGGTTCTTCGCCCCGAGGGCGCGTCATGCATACAATGTCAACCGCGTCATGGCGACCCGGAATCCGCATGGTCGATTCCCGTGCAGTTCGGCGGCCGCGGCGACCATCGCCCGAACTGCCTGCCGATCGCAGAGGGCGGGAACTCTCTGATCCGCCCGTGCCGCTCCCGGCCGGGGCTGCTCGACGGATCTCGGACGCTTCCGAATTGTCGAGGCGGTCCACGCATCTTGAGGCGTTCGGTCAGCACGTGTCTGGTGACCGCGTTCGTTTGACGAACTCGCACCGCGCGCCGGCATCGTCGACACCGCCCACCGCAACGCCGCCGCGGGTCAGCTGGGTCGCCAGGCCTCCGGCGGCGCCGCCAGCTCCCTGATCTCCGGCGGCAACTGCCCGCTGACCAGATCGGCCAGGGTCACACCTTCGAGGACCTCGCGGAGCCGGAACCGCAGGGCAACCCAGACGGTCGGCAGCGACCGGGCGGCGCCTCCGTACTCGAGTTCCTCGGGTCGCAGACCGCGGACGCTTGCGAGAGGACCTTCAAGCGCGCGGATCACATCGGCGACCGTGATCTGATCGGCGGCACGTGCGAGACGAAAGCCGCCTTGCTGCCCGCGCACGCTGCGGACGATCCCCCCGCGTTTCAGCTCGAGCAGGATGTTCTCGAGGAAGGCGATCGGGATCTCCTGGGCGCTCGCCATCTGGTCCCGCGTCACCGCGCGTTCGTGCTCGGCCTCGAGCGCCGCGAGTTCGGTCAACCCGCGCAGCGCGTAATCCACCTTGGCCGAGATTCGCATGGGCGTATTCTGCCGGTTTCGTCGGGCGTCGGTGTCGCGGAACGCGAATCACTTTGCGCAAGTGCCGATATGGCCGGATCGGCCGCCGCCGCGCCGCGCTGCGCCGCGCTGCGCCAGGGAAGGGCCCCCAGCAACCACCAGACGACGGCACCGCGATCGGCCTGGGCGTCGGGACCGACTACGCCCGGTTCCTGGTCAACAAGCACCGCAAGCCCCTCAGCGAGGGCGCCGAGGTCCACGAGGGGATCGCGCAGACAGTCGCCACGACCGGCAGCGCGATCAGCATATGGCCCGCCTGCGCTCGGCACTGCGGGAGTTCCTGCGCCGCGGTGAAGCGGTCGCGCGCGCCCAGGGCCTGACGCCGCAGCGGTACCCGCTGATGCTGATGGCCCACGGGGCGCCCGTCGGGAGCCGGCGAGCCACGGTCTCCGATCTTGCCAACGGCCTCGCGCTGGCCCAGAGCACCGTGACCGAGCTGATCAACCGCGCCGAAGCGGCGGGGCTCGTGGCCCGGATCGCCTCCGAGACCGACGTGCGGGTCGTCTACGTCCGTTTGACCCCGGAGGGCGAGCGTCGCCTGGCAGCAACCCGACGACTGAGCTGATGATCGGCATGCCCATCGCCACGAGCGTGCCGAACGCGAACGTCAGGATCACCATGGCCGCGACGATGTCGACGATCTCGCTGCTCTCGGTCTTCGGCGTCGAGAGGACGCTGCCGATGTAGCCGCCCGCCGACTCCTCGATGCCCGCAGGGTGGTTAGGGTGGGACCCCTCGGGCGCTCATCCTGGTAAGGCGCCCGAATCCGGGCAGTCTGGCCGCGGGTTCAGGGGTGCAGGATGTTAACCGCGCGCGCGGCGATGAAGAGCACGGCCACGATGGAGAGCGCCGACTCGACCGTCATGAGGGCTTTCGCCGGGTGCGTGAGCGGCATGGCGTCGGTTGGGCTGAAGGCGATTGAGTTCGTGGTCGACAGGTAGAGGTAGTCGAACAGGTGCGGCCTCCAGCCTGGCCGCGCCAGGGTGGGGTTCTCGTCCTGGGGAAACTGGATGTCGGGGGTCCTGCGGGCGTCGGCGAGCGCGCGACGAACCGGGCCGCCGCCATCGAGTTCCCAGAAGGCCAGCCCGAAGGCGATGATGTTGGCGACCCACAGGACCGCAGCGCTCATCAGCAGTTGCGGCCCGCGGATGTTCAGGTTCGTCGGCTGGATCAGGGAGGCGATCAAGAGCACGGTCCCGACGACGCTGAAGCTCAGGATGATGGCCAGCAGAAGCGTGACGACCGCGCGCCGCTGCTCGGCGGTGCGGTCGCCGCCGAGTCCGGCTGCGAGGATGAGCGCGAGCGCGCAGTAGGGCAGCGCCTCGATGAGCCACAGCCACCAACCGACGTGGATGAGCTCCCAGCTCGCGTTCAGGCTGACCAGCGCCAGTGCGACGAAGCCAACCGCCGCGAGGATCACGACGGGCGCCGCCTCGGCGCGCGCTTCGCGGATCGCTTCTCGCATGGCGTCCGAACTCATGTCGGCCCTTTCGCAGCGGTCTGGGTGAATCCTGCCCTCCCCGGTGCATCGCCACGCAGCCACCGCAGGGCCGAGGCGGAGTCGAATGCTTGCGGGAACGGTAACCACGGTGTTACGGTAGCTGGGTGGTTACCGTTCCCAGGGTCCCCGATGCCATTGCCGCGTCAGACTCGCCGGCCACCGCCGCGCGGATCCCCGCCGTGGGGGGCACGGCGCCCGGCCGATCGTGATCGCGCAGTCGGCGACACCGTCCGGTGATCCTTTTGAGGCGATTGGCGACGGCAACCGGCGTGAGATCCTCCGTTTGCTGAGCCAGGGCGACAAGCCGGTGCATGAGATCGCGGCGGCGCTGCCGATCAGCCGGCCGGCCGTGTCCCGGCATCTCAAGCTGCTCAAGAACGCCGGGCTCGTCGCCGAGCGCCCTGACGGCAACCGCCGCATCTACCACCTCGACGACGACGGTCTGCAAGTCGTGCAGGACTATCTTCAGCGTGTCTGGGGCGACGCCGCGGTGCGCTTCCGACTCATCGCCGAGAACACCGCTGAGCCGCGCCGATGATCGCGCCGATCGCAATCGCGTTCGAGCTTGGCTGCTCCCCAGAACATGCCTTTGCGGTCTGGACGTCCCGCATCGCCAGCTGGTGGCCGGCCGACCACACCGTGTCTGGCGACCCGGCTGCCGTCGTGCTTGAGGGTGGGCTCGGCGGACGCATCTACGAGCGGGCCCGGGACGGCACCGAGTTCGACTGGGGACGTGTCACGGGGTGGGACCCCCCTCACGAGCTGGCCTATACGTGGCACCTCAAGCGCGACCCGAGCGACGCCACGGACGTGCATGTGCGCTTCGTGTCCGTGGCGGAACGGCGTACCCGCGTCGAGATCGAGCACCACGGATGGGAGCGTCTCGGCAGCGGGGCGGGCGCGCTGCGGGCGCGCAACATCACCGGCTGGGAGACGCTGCTCCCGCACTTCGTCACGGCGATCGACCAAGAGGAGGCGTGATGGCCGCTGGGACCAGGGAGGATCCGTGGGTGCTCACGACCCCGCCGGGAAAGTCCGGGTATACGATGTACCGCGACGAGGCTGGCGATCCGCCGGCGCTGGTGTGTGAGGTCGGGTCCACGACGCTCAAGTACCACCTCCGGGCGATCGAGGACCTGCACGATTGGCTGGTCGCCGAGGGCGACTGGGTCGCGCTCGGCGCTGCCGACGAGCAGAAGCCGGCACCGGAGGGATCGGTGGAGGCATGGGGGCGCTCGGTCGAGAATCCGGTCGGCGGGTGGTACGGGCTCCGCAAGGGCTATCGCGGCCGATTGGGGATGTACCTGCCGCCGCTGCTTGAGGAGCTCGGACTGGCCGAGCTCACCCACGATGCGCGCAACAACCGCATGCGGGCGGTGCGATAGGCGCCGCGCGGCGGGAGCGATACGCGGTGCGGCGAGGTCGGTGAGCTCCGGCGGCCATCGATCCCGACCAGGTGCCGACCTCTGCTCGGCGGTGTCGATCGCCGGGCGCGGACGGGCGGGTCTCGCGGTCAGTCTGGGCTGCCGGGACGGAACCGCAGTGCCGACCAGACATCGTCGATCGCGACCTGCCTGACGGGTCGCACGCCGTGTCGGGACACCAGGCTGGCGAGCAGGTCACGATTCAGGTCCGTCTCGAGCTGCCCGGCCTTCGGGTAGGCGATCCAGGTGAGCCGATCGGCGCGCGCCGCGTCGATGGCAGGACCGGCGCATCGATCGAGATCGTCTGCTGTCCTGACGAACACGATGACGACATCCGCCTGGTCCGCGGACGGTGTGCGATGCGCCCCCTCCGGCAGGTCAATCGCGACATCCGCTGGTGTACTGAGGATCGCGACGACATGGCCCGCCCTGAGCTGCAGCTTCGCTCCGAGGGTCATGTGCCCATCCTCAGCATTGGGGATCTCGCGGTTCGATGCGCGCCGGCGCTGCAGAGATCGCGTACCTGAGCGCGGCGTTGACCAGCGTACCCTCGGCGCACCCTCAGCGGTACTCGGGGTTGACGGACTCGAACCGGCAGCCCGCGTCCCACGCCGACCGCTGGTTGCCGTGCGCCGGGATCCCGCCGGCATCGGCGAGCATCCGCGCCAGGTGCAGCAGGTTCCACGTCATGAACGTCGTGTTCCGATTGGTGAACTCGTTCTGCGGGCCCCCCGAACCGGGATCGAGGTAGCTTGGGCCGGGCCCCGCCTCGCCGAGCCAGGCTGCGTCGGCCTGCGGCGGGATGACGAAGCCCAGGTGCTGGAGCGAGTAGAGGACATTCATCGCGCAGTGCTTGGCGCCGTCCTCGTTGCCGGTCACGATGCAGGCGCCGACGCGGCCGTAGTACGCCCACTGGCCGGCGTCGTTGAGCAGGTGGCTGTTGCCGTAGAGCCGCTCGATCACCCGCGTGCAGACCGACGACTTCTCTCCGAGCCAGATCGGCGTGGTGATAACGAGCATGTTGGCGGCGATTACTCGCTCGTAGATCGCTGGCCACTCGTCGCGCTCCCACCCGTGCTCGGTCATGTCCGGGTGGACCCCAGTGGCGATCTCATGGTCGACGGCGCGGATCACCTCGACCGCGACACCGAGCCGCCGCATGATCGCGATCGACAGGTCCGCCAGTCCCTGGGTGTTGGAGACCTCGGGCGAGCGCTTGAGCGTGCAGTTGACAAAGACCGCGCGCAGGTCCGAGAAGTCCCAGGCGGACTCGTCGCAGAGCTCCCGCTGACGTGCATCCAGAACGATATCCATGGGTGAGCCCGCCTCCTGTGCTCCGGTACGAGTTCGCGTGCTGATGGGTGCATCCAACCCCATTTGGCGTTACGCCGCGACGACCGGAACCGGTCGGCGGAATCTCAACAATCCGTAAATTCGCAGGCCTGGCGGCCTCGCGCGGCTTGCGCGCCGAGCGCAGCTGTGGTCGCATGGTCGGCGATGTCACTGGTCCGCAGCCCGGTTCGGCTCGCGCTCGGCCTCGTCTTCGCGGGATGGGTGGCGCTGCCGGCATTGGCCGTGGCCTCCGGGGTCACCGCCATTCCGCTGCCCGCGCCGTCGACCCTGACGCTCGCACCTGGGGTCACCTACCAGCGCGAGGTGCTGGCCGGCGGCCAGGTCGTGCACATCATTCGCACCGCGCCGAACGGCTTGGCCACGATCGACCCCGTCGTGGTCTCGGGGGCGGTGGCGAGACGGGGTGACCTCGCGCGCGCCACGCGCGCGCTTGCGCCAGGCGGCGCCGTGGCGAGCGTCAACGGTGACTTCTTTAACTTCAACCAGGCCTAC
Source organism: uncultured Thermoleophilia bacterium (assembly GCA_963773325.1). Lineage (GTDB taxonomy): Bacteria > Actinomycetota > Thermoleophilia > Miltoncostaeales > Miltoncostaeaceae > CAITWD01. The sequence goes on from CAVZAI010000002.1 coordinate 1,639,997, forward strand.
CCGAGCGGGCTGACGATCACCCGCAGCGCCGGGCTCGTGAGTACGCCCGACGCGCCAAGGTCGTCGCTGTTGATTGCGCCCGCGGGCGGGCTCTCACTCGCACGGCCGGTCCTGGACGGATCGTGGGTTCCGATCGCCGCGGACGGGTCGACGATGGCGTCCGCCGGCAAGATCGCCGGCATCGACCGACCCGCCGTGCACGCCAGTGAGGTCATCCTGTTCACCCCGGGATACGGGCCCGCGATCGCGCCCCTGCCCGTGCACCTCCCGGCCGGCGTGAGTGGCCGGCCGCCGACCGCGGAGGATTCGGCGACCATCGTCCCGGATGTACCTGGTCCGCTTGAGCCCAACCAGGCCGTCACCGGGAAGGTTGTCGCCAACAGCGGCACCCGCGCGGTGCGCATTCCTGCGGGAGACCTCGTGCTGACGGGCATTGGGGCGGCGGCCGGGGCAATCGCCGCGCGACTTCCCGTGGGGACCCAGGTGTCCGTGGTCGCCCGTATCGCCGGCATCGCCCCCGGGACGCTTGCCGTCGGCGGCGGCCCGGCGCTCGTCGTCGGCGGTCATGCGGTCCACAACGCAGGGGAAGGCTTCGTCGCCGGTCAGCTCGTCCCGCGCTCGGAGCGGACCGCGATCGGGCAGGCGGCGGACGGCACGGACCTGTTGGTCTCCGCCGAGGGCCCGAGCCAGGGCAGTCCCGGTATCACCGTGCCGCAGCAGGCGGATCTGATGGCCCGGCTCGGCGCCCGCACCGCCGTCGCGATGGATTCGGGCGGAAGCAGCCAGATGATCGTCAACGGTGCCGATGTGCTGCGGTGGGCGCAGCCGCGCGCCATCAGCACCGCGGCGGTCGTGCGCTACGCCGGTGTCCGCGTCAGCCCGCTCGCGGCGCCGCTGTCGCCGAACGGCGATGGTGTGGACGACCGGGCCAGTGTCCCGGTGATCGTCCCAAGCCCCGGCACCCTGTCGGTGACGCTGTCGGCCGCCCACCAGCCGACGATCACGCTGCTGGACCGGGCGGTTCCGGCGATCCCGGTCGCCCTGTCGGTGGACCCGGCGCGGCTGGGCATGCCTGACGGGACGTACCGCCTCACCGCATCGCTGACGACGCTCACCGGCGCCGTCTCGCGCGACTCGCAGGTCGTTGTGGTCGATCGTACGCTCGGGAGCCTCCGGACCCGCTCGCGTGTCCGTCACGGCCAGCCGGAGGAGCAGGTCGGCTTCCGCCTGGCTCGCGCGGCTGCCGTGAGCGTTCGGGTGACCACGCACTCGGGCCGCCTGCTCGCGGTGCTCCTCGGCACCCGTGGACTGGCCGCGGGCGCGCATTCGCTCACGTGGAATCAGCACGGTCGCCGGGGGATCGTCTCGGGACGTGTTGACATCGTCGTGCGGGCCACGACGCGGGCCGGCACGCACGGGCTGATCGCGGCCACCGGACTGCTGCGCCCACCGCGCCGTCACCACTGACCCGGGCGTGGCTGCGTCGGCTGCACGCGGTCGGCCACGTACGGCCGCGGCGTGCCAGACTCCAGTGGGATCGTCGCAATCAACCCGAGGAGAGGCGGACGTCAGATGGCGGAGTTCTCCGAGCTCGACAAGCTCTCGACGAGCGAATTGCACCACCGGGCCGTCAGGGCCGCCGAGCACCATCTCGACATCAGGTTCTTCTGGAAGTTGATGGAGTACATCCCAACGGCCGAGGCGCTGGCGGGCAGCGAGGGCCGGGGCGACGCGGATGTCGAGCACATCTCGGTCTGGATGCACGACTACGCCAACCGCAAGGGTGCGCTCGACGACGCACTGCGGCCCGTGTATATCGACTACCTCGAGCATCACTCCGAGCCCGGCGGACGCTGACGCGGGTCCGTTCGGCGCGGAGGCGTGGTCGGACCGCGGGCGCGACCCGGCGCGGCGACGCGCCGCGGTTTTGGCCCGGCCGAACGGGGTACTGACTTGCGGTATCCGCCACACGGACCGGCCATCACAGCGAGCGGGGCCAATGAGCGTCGCAAGCCCCCGGCACGGCGGTCGCCACCAGATCGGTAGCCGTGTCTCGCGCGCCCCGACCAACATTCGGGACGCCCGGCGACGTCCGCGCACCGCCAGCGCCGGACGCCGGGCCCGCGGGTGCGGCCCAGACACGGCCGCAGCGGACATGCTGGTGGTGATCGACGTCGGTCGGGGCCACGTGCGGCGACGAACGTGCGCCGCGCCCCGCTCGGCGGCACCGCTGGTGACGGCGATCGTCGCTGACCGCACCGACGACGGCACGGAAATCCTGGGGTTGCGATGGCGGGAGTGACCGACCGCGAGGGTCCGGCGCCGGCACCGCCGGCGTCCATCCGGGTCGAGACCGTCGTCGCGCCGGACGGCACCGCGTTGTTGAGCATCGCGGGCGAGTTGGATGTCGCGACCGAGGGTGTCGTGCGTGCCGCGCTCGATGAGGCCCTCGCCCGGCAGCCGGTCCGCGGCGTCGTCGATCTCGCTGGCCTCGAGTTCATCGACAGCTCCGGGCTGCTGCTGCTGGTCGCCACCGCCGCGAGTGCTGCGGCGTTCGAGGTTCGCAACCCCTCCTGCGTCGTTCGGCGCGTCATCGAGCTCGCGGGTGTGGCGTCGATGCTCAACCTGACGCCGTAGCGTTCGGCGACGGTTGCGACGGTGGTGATGCCCCGTGCCGCGGTCGCCGCGGACGATCTCGTCGCGCCTCCGGTCGGCTAGTTGCGCTCGGAGGTGGCGATGGCCGCCCGCAATGCCCGCCGTGGGGACTCGAGCTCCGTGGCCAGCGCCCGCAGCTCGCTGCGGGTGAACTCCAGCGTGCCGACGAGCACCTCGAGCGCCAAGACCTCCTCGCGAGCGCTCGCGAGGAGGTCGGTAAGTCCTTCGAGCGCGCGCTCCTGGGCCGCGAGCGCCTCGAGGCCCGGCGGGGGACCGGCCACCGCGCGGGAGATCGCCTGGAGTTCGGTCGCCAGGTTCCGCACCTGCTGGCGGGTGTCCGGCAGCAGGGTATGCGGGCTCGCTTCGACGGCACGTCGGGCGGACTCGAGCGCCGGCGCGAGGATTGCGATGCGTTCACGGACACTCGCGAAGCCCGCATTGGCGGCCTTGAGCGCGCGCAGGCGCCGTCGCGCGTCGACGAGTCCAGGCTCGGCGTCCTGCAGTGCCACCAGCCGTCGGCGCGCCGCGTCGAGGGCGGGGCGCACGGACTCCAGCTGCCGGCGTGTGGCCTCGATGTCGGCGGCGAACCGGTTGAGCTGGGCGTCGAGACCGGCCAGTGTACGGCGCACGGCATCGTCTTCGCTTTGGGCGATCGCCGCGAGCACGAGCTCGATGTCTGCAGCGGTGTCGGCCATGGACTCCAAGGATACTCCGGCGTCCGCGCGGTGCTTCTTCTTGCGTTTCTTGCCCATGGGGTTGCTCTTCCTGCCGGTAGGAGGACAGTACCCCACAGGAGGCGGCCTGAACGCCGGTCGCGGCGCGGTGCGCGCAGGCGCGCGGATTGACAATCGGGATCTGCGGCGCCGGCGTCGCCAGTGGACCCGCATCCCCGCAGCGCACGATCCGCGGAGGCAGCGATGATCAACATCCATCGACCGGTCTTCGAGGATGCCGCGCGCCCGACCGGCGTACCGGCGCGCGGATCGCGCCGGGCCCGGGTGGGCTGGCAGCTCGGGGCCGAGCGCATCGGGATGAGCCACTGGGACGTGCCGGCGAGCCAGCCCGCCGACGCCTGCCACTACCACCTCGCCGCGGAGGAGATCGTGCTCGTGCTCGTGGACCGGCTCCTGTTGCGGACGCGCTAGGGCGAGCGCTCGCTGGTCGAGGGCGATGCGGTCTGCGTTCCGGCCGGCGAAGCGGGCGCGCACCGACTCACCAACCACGAGGACGAGCCGGCCCGCGTTCTCGCGTCAACAACCACGGCCTCTCTGACGTGGTGGTCTGGCCGGAGTCGCAGAAGCTCGGGATCTTTGAGCTGCGTGCCGGCGGCCCGGGGCTGCGCGCCATCTTCCGGCTCGCTGACGCGACGATGTACCTGGAGGCGGCGGGTCGCGAGTCGCCCTGACGTCGCGGGACCCATCGGCACGGGCGCGGTTACGCCCCTGACACCGGCCCGGGGGTGGGGCGATCGCTCGACGGGCGGTCCGTCATCAGGTACGCCGCCGTCGCGACGGAGACGCCCGCGGCACCGACCAGCGCCCAGCCGGTCCCGTGATGGAGATACAGGAACGCGCCGACGAGCGCACCGGTGAACATCGTGATGACCGATGCGACGCGCCGACCGGCGTGTGGGCTCGCGCCACCGGCGGCCGCCGAGTCTGCGGCCAGGCCCGTCAGGGTCATGGTGAGCACCGTCGTGGTCATGTCGGCCACGGCAAGGCGGCGCACGACGGAGTTCCGCGTCCCCATGGCAAATCCCAGCAGGGCGATCACTACGAATCGCGGCCATCCCGCCGACACCCCACCGTGATGGACGAGCGCGAGCACCGCGGCGGTCCCGACCAGGACTGCTTCGCAGGCGATGGCCCCGAGCAGCCAGGTCCTGCGCGACCGTGCCGTCGTGAGTCGCCCGGCCAGTGCGGCGGCCAGCACGAACGCCGCCAGGGACACGAGACAGGCGGCGGCCGAGAAGCCTGGCGCTCCGGCCGCTGAGAACCCGAGGATCACCACGTTGCCGGTCATGTTCGCGGTGAAGACGTGGCCCAGCCCGAGGTAGCTGGCGGCGTCCACGATGCCGCTCACCGCGGTGAGTGCGACCAGCGCGGGCAACATCCCGCGCTCAGGGTCGGCGGCGGCGCCCGTGGCCGTCGGGGTCATCGATGGGCGGGGCGGCCCCGTCGGGGCCGCGCCGGCTCGGCATGCCGCGTCGACGGTGGACAGGCCCTCAGCGTGCACTCCGACGCGTTCGCGTGGTGTGCGCCGACAGCGCGCGCGGTGCACATTGCTTCCCCGCCGACCGGTGCCGCCGGCCAGCCTCGTGAGCGCGCCCGGCCGGTGCCCGCCCCGGCGCGCAGGTCCGCCGGGGCAGACGACCGGCGCGATGCCGCGCGCGGGCCGATCAAATCGTGCTCAGGTCCCGAACCTGCGTCAGCCGGATGTGGTTCCCCGACGGATCGCGAAACCCGGAATCGATTCCGTAGGGCCGCTCCTCGGGTTCTTCGACCGGCTCCACGCCCCGCTCGACGAGGTCCCGGAATGCGGCCCGACAGTCGTCGGTGGTCAGGAACAGGGTCCCCGCGAAGCCCCGTGAGACGAGCGAGCGCACCTGTTCGGCGGTCTCGGCATCCATCATGGGCGGTCCGGGGATCGCCATGAGCGCGATCGCGATGTCGGGCTGATCCGACGGGCCGACGGTGAGCCAACGAAAGCCGCCCATCTCCGCCAGCGTCACGTCGGCGCGCACCTCGAAGCCGAGCTTGCGCGTGTAGAACTCCAGTGCGGCATCCTGATCGTGGACCCAGAGTTGCGTATTCGCCAGGCTGAACATGTGTCGCCTCCTCGCCGTGTGATGGTTCAGTGGTCCTTGACCCCAAGATAGGCCGGGTCCGGGGCCGCGTCCTCTCGAAACGTCCGGTGTTGCGGGCGGCCGTGGGCCCGCACGACACAGGCGGGCACGCGGGCGTAGGCCGATGCCGGCGGAAAGGCGGCGCGGTACTGGCTGGGTGAGGTCCCGTAGGCGCGGGTGAAGCTCGTCGTGAACGATCCGACGCTCTTGAGACCGACGTCTAGGCAGATCTCGCTGATCGAGCGATCCGTGGTGACCAGCAGGGCCGCCGCCCGCTCCAGCCGCCGGGTCAGCAGGTATGCGTGCGGCGACTGGCCGAAGGCACGTCGGAACTCGTGGCTGAAGTGCGCGCGCGACAGCCGGGCGGCCCGCGCGAGGTCGGCGACGGTGAGGTCCTCGTAGTACCGCGCGTCGGCGAGGTCCTTGGCGCGCAGCAGGTGGCGTGCGGGGGGCACGTGGTTCACAGGGCCAGTATCGACCCGCCGGCCCCGAGCGGCAAACACCGACCCACCCGGCGGGCCGCGACATCTCGCGCGCCCCCGGGTGCCGTCGGTCGGTCATGCGTCGCCGACGCGGTCCTCGGCGGCGAGCGCCGCGGTGTGGGCCTGCTCGGCCGGGCGCTTGATCGTGCCGCGGCGGCGGTCCCACCGCTCGGCGGCATGGGCCAGCTGCTGCGTCGCGTCGTCGAGGCGCGTGGGACGGACCGAGTACCGCACCTCGCGCCGCCGGATGCTTGGCCACGGCCTGCCGGGACAAGGGCAGCTCGCGGGCCAGCGCCGACTGGGTCCCCACGCCGCGGGCAAGCAGCAGGTCCAGGACCTGGAGCCGCGACGGGTCGCCGATCGCGGCCCAGAGACGCTCGTCCTCGAGCTTCGGCACGGATAGCGGGCGCCGGTGGACGTCGCCTGCTGTTCGGCGAACTCGCGCAGATGCGGCAAGTGGACGTCCCACCCGTATTGCCAGGCCGGCAGCTTCTTCGGCCGGCTCCCCGGCGAGTCGGATCATCGCAACCCCTTCGGCGGTCGGCGCCGGGCGGACCTGCAGGCGGTGACGGTGCGCCCGGCCCGCGCTCGTGCGGATCGTCCGCTCGTATGTGACCACCCTCCGCTCGGCGCCGCCGGCCGGGGACCGCACTGAGCGGTTGGGCCCCGAGTACGGAACGACGCATCCGTGGCCGCGGCGCGTGGGCGTGGGTCGGTGCCTTGCGGATGCCGTGGGGTCCGGCAATCCCGGTGGCACGCCGGTGGCGCCGCGTCGGCACCCCCTCGACGGGCCCTAGGCCGTCCGGAGCCAGGTCGGCAGGCCGCGCTCGACGCGCTGGAGGCGTACCCGTGCATCCACGACGCTCACCCCGTCGGGATGGGCGATCAGCGGGTTGCAGTCGATCTCCGCGACTTCGGGAATGTCCGCGGCCAGCTGTGAGACCCGGTGCAGCACGCTCGTCACCGCGGCGATATCCGCCGCCGGTTGTCCGCGGAAGCCCTCCAGCAGCCGCGCGCCGCGCGGCGCGCGCACCAACTCGTCGGCCTGTCGGGTCGTCAGGGGCGCGAGTCGGGTGAGCTGATCGCGGAACAGCTCCGCGTTCGTCCCGCCGCTGCCGTAGACGACCAGCGGTCCGAACGCGGGATCGTGGACGGCCCCGATGATCAACTCGACTCCGGGCGGGCTCATCTCCTGGACGATGACGCCGCGCAGGCCGTCCCCGAAACTCTCCCGGAAGCCGCGTAGCGTCTTGCGTACCGCGTCCACGGAGGTGAGCCCGAGCGCGACCGCGCCGGCCTCGAGCTTGTGCACGACCCCGACGACATCGGCCTTGAGCGCGACCGGCAGCCCGATCTCGCGCGCGGCCGCAACGGCGGCCTTGGTGTCCCGCACGTATGCGAAGCGCGCCAGGGGGATGCCGTACGCCTCAAGCAGCTGACGCGTCTCGGACGGGTCGAGCCAGCGCCCGTCGGGGTCTTCGCTCAGGACGCGCTCGACGATCGGCGCGGCGGCCCCGGCGCGGATGTCGGCAAACGTGGGAACGCTGCCGGGGTCTGCGGCGCGGATCTGGCCGTAGCGCACGACGCGGGCCAGCACATGCATCGCCATCTCGGGGAACGCGAACCGCGCGACGTCCGCGTGCCCGCGCGGATGCACGCCGAGCGTCACCGCCAGGATGGGCACGGCCTCCCGCCAGGCGACCTCGGAGGCCAGCGCCACGAACTCGTCGGTGTCGATTTCGGGAACCTCGGCGTGGATGGCGACGATGGCATCGATCTCGCCCGATTGGGCGAGCCGTTCAAGGGTGGCACTGAAGGCGGTTGCCTCCACCCCGGAGCCGAGATCGATCGGATTGCCGACGGCGGCCGCGCTGGGTGCCGCATCCCGCAGGGCCTGCTGGGTGTCGTCGTGCAGCCGTGTCACCTCGAGGCTGACCTCGTCGGCGGCGTCGGCCGCCAGGACCCCGGCGCCGCCGGCGTTGCTGACGATCGCCACGCGCGGTCCCGCGGGGACGGGCGAATGGACGAGCAGCGTGCCGAGCGCGAGCATCTCGTCGAGGGTCGAGGCGCGGATCACCCCTGCCTGCTCGAACAGCGTGTCCGCGGCACGATCAGGCGTTGCCAGCGAGGCGGTGTGCGACGCGGCTGCCCGCGCACCGACGACGCTGCGCCCAGACTTGAGCACGACGACCGGCTTGGTGCGGGTCACGACCCGTGCGACGTCGAAGAACTTCGGCGGGTCGCGAAACGCCTCCAGGTAGAGCAGGATCACCCGCGTATTTGCATCTTGATGCCAGTAGCGCAGCAGGTCGTGGCTGCCGACGTCGGCCGTGTTGCCCATGGACACGAACGACGAGACCCCGACATCGAGCGTCTGGGACTGCTCGAGCAGGGCGATCCCCAGCGCACCGGATTGGGAGCCGAGCGCGAGATGGCCGTGCATGATCGCCCGCGTCGCGAAGGTGGCGTTCATCGACACCCCGGGTGCCGTGTTGATGACCCCGAGGCAGTTCGGACCGATAATCCGCATCGCGCCCCGGTGGGCCCGATCGACGATCTCGGCCTGGGCACGCGTGCCCTCCGGGCCGGCCTCGGCGAAGCCGGACGTCGCGATGACCAAGCCGCCGACGCTCGCCGCCGCGCAGCGGTCGACGACCTCGAGCACCGCGGCGGCGGGCACCGCCAGGATCGCGAGGCTGATCGGTCCGGGGCAGTCGGCGATGTCCCGGACCCAGTGCACGCCGTCGGCCTCGTGCGGGCCGACCGAGGTGTTGACGACAAACAGCCGACCGCGGAATCCACTGCCCTGGAGGTTGGCGAGGATTTCGCTGCCGACACCGGTGCCGCTGCGGCTCGCCCCGATGACGGCGATCGAGGTCGGGGCGAGGATATGCCCGAGCGAGGCCACGCTGGCCTCCCAGGCGTGGGCATCGACCCGCTCGTGGACGGTCTCGGTCAGCGACAGGTCGAGGACGACCCGGGTGACCTGCCCGTCGGTCGAGGCCTCCTGGCGAAAGCCGGCGCGGCGAAACACCGACACCATCGCCGCGTTGTAGGCCAGCGTGTCGGCCACGAAGCGCCGCACGCCCCGGGAGGTCGCATAGCCGACCAGGTACTCCAGCAGCAGGGTCCCGATGCCGCGCCGCTGGGCGGAATCCTCGACGAGAAACGCGACCTCCGCCGTGGGCTGGCGCATCACGTCGTAGCGGCCGATGCCGAGGATCCGGCCGTGTTGCTCAATGACGAACGCCATGCGCGTGTCGTAGTCGACGGTGACGAAGTGCTCGACTTCGGCGTCGCTCGGATGCGGGTGCGGCCCGAAGAACCGCAGGTAGATGGACTGCTCGGACAACCGCGAATAGAACTCTCGCCAGCCGTGGCGGTCGGTCGGGCGGATTGGCCGGATCCGCGCGACCGACCCGTCTCTCAGCAGGACGTCGCGGTCCCATTCGGGCGGCGGCTCGTGCAGTGCTGGCGGCGCGTCCAGGCGCATACGGACGGCGCTAGCCGCGCTCGGGGACTGGCGGGCGTCCGGGATCGACACGGCGGGCCGGTTCCGGCGTGCCCGCCGCAGACAGGTCCGCAGCGGACGCCGGTCCCCGCAGGACCTCGACGACGGTCGCGACCGAGTCGGCCGTCGCCTGGTGGGAGTACCCGCCTTCCAGCAGCCAGGCGCTCGCACCGGCCGACGTCGCCCGGGCCAGCGTCTCGATCCGCTCGGCGATGTCGCCGAAGTCGCGTGTGGTCAGATCGAAGTCCGCGAGTCCGTCGCGCGTGTGTGCATCGAAACCGGCGCTGACCAGGAGCAGATCGGGCCCGAAGTCGGCGACCGCGGGGGCGAGCAGGGTGTCGAACGCCGCGAGCCAGGCGGCGCGTGCCGTGCCTGGCGGCAGGGGCACATTGACCGTCGTCCCCTGGCCCGGCCCGCGCCCCTGCTGGGTCGCCGCGCCTGTTCCCGGATACAAGGCGGCCTGGTGGATCGAGCAGTACAGGACCGTCGGGTCTTCGATGAAGACGTCCTGGGTGCCGTTGCCGTGATGGACGTCAATGTCGAGGATCGCAACTCGATCGACGTCGTCCCGGAGTTGGACCGCCCTGGCGGCGACGGCGACGTTGTTGAATAGGCAGAAGCCCATGGCCTGGCGTGGGCCGGCGTGGTGGCCGGGCGGGCGGATTAGCGCGAAGCCCGGGGCGTGCTCGTCGCACGTGCGGGCAGCGCAGGCCACGCCGGTGCCGACCGCCCGCCGCGCGACCTCGTAGCTTTGCGGGATGAAGTAGGTGTCGGCGTCCAGCCAGCCGCTGCCGGCCGCGCAGGTGTCGCGCAGCGCTCGCCAGTAGTCGCCGGGATGGACAAGTTCGAGGACCTCATCATCCACCGCGTCGGCGGCGCGGCGCCAGATCAGGCCGTACGGATCGAGGCCCTTGAGGCGCATGGCGATTGCGGCCAGGCGCTCGGGAGACTCGGGGTGGCCCTCGAGCCGGTGCTTCAGGAAGACCTCGTCGCAGTAGATCGTGACGCTCACGGGATGGCTCGGGTCGGGAGTCCGGTCACCAGCGAGGTTATCGATCCGGGCCACCCCAGACGTGCCCGTGCCGTGTCACATCGAGGCACGCGGGCGCCGGCCGGACGCTGCCGCCCGGCGTCTCCGGTGCTCAAGCCCTGCCTTCTCCCTCGGCCTCCATGACGGCCAGGCGCGTGTAGTAGTCCGGGAACTCGCGCAGATGGGCGAGGGCGATCTTGCCGGTCAGGATAGGGTCGTCGCCGGTGACGTTGGTCTCGGGGTCGCGCGCACCGTGCTCCAGTTCGACGTCGAGACCCATCCGGAACTGCTCGACATCGAACGGTGCGGCATCCCAGTCGATGCCGATCGTCCGCCCGATCTCGCGTGCCTCGTCGAGGGTGAAGGTCTTGCCGCTGCTCATCGTGCCTCCGGTCGGGTTCGGGCGCGAGCCGGCTGCGCGCGCAGCTTGGATCGTAGTGGCCGCGTACCGGGGCGATCGTCGGGGTGCCGCCGGATGGGCGATCGGGCCCGGTCCGGACGCCCGCCGACGGCCAGACGGGGTGGCCAGTGGGTGCGCCAACCCGCCCCGGCCAAGGTGGTGTGGCCCCCTCGTCATGCTCCACCCCCCAAACGGGGGGGCCGAGAGCGGGTCCGTGCCGATCACGGCGGTGGAGCAGTGCTCGCCGGACTGAACGTCGGGCCAGTCAATGCGGGCCGATTTCGCTCTAGGCTCGCCAACGCGATTGCATCCTTCGTCTCGCGTCAGGAGTCCCGATGAAACGGCCCTCGGCAGCGCTCATCGTCGCGGGCGCCGCACTGTTCGTGTCCGTCGCCAGCACGGGCGCCGCCGCCAAGCGCTACCTCATCACCAGCACCAACCAGATCAAGCCGAGCGTCCTCGCGCAACTGCGTGGGCGGCCCGGGCCCAAGGGTCCGACCGGAGCGTTCAACGCGCACAACCTGCACGTCGTTGCCGGCGGGCGGGTCACCCTCGGCACGTTCACCAACCCCAACGACAGCGGCACCGCGTTTGCGACCTGTCCGGTGAACACGTCGATCGTGAGCGGCGGGTACAGCACCAGTCTCGTCAACGGGCACATCACCATCAGCCAGCCCTACGGCAATGGCTGGGCCGTGACCGCGATCAACGACGACTCCGTCGCGATGCCCTACGTACAGGCAATCGCCGTGTGCGCGTCGTAGCGGAACGCTCGTCGTCGTCACCGGGACCCGCCGGTCGATTGGATCGAACGCGGTAGGGCAGCTACGCTGCTCGATTGCATGTCGACGCGCTCCACAACCGACGACGCTACGACCCGCGCCGCCCGGCGCCGGCGCGGCATCCGCCGTCGCCGGCAGATCGCGATGTTGGCGGTCGCCGCCCTGTTCGTTGCGGTCCTGATCGGCTGGGCGCTCGCGTCAGGGTCGGGCCGCGGTGCGCGAGGCGCCGCGGCGGCCGCGCGAACGACGACGTCCAAGGCCGGGGCCGTCTCGAGCCCCGCGCCGACGGCCGTGGCGGCCAGCGAACCGGCGCCCCCGGCCGGCGCGCGCTGGAGCAATGCCGAACCGTGGACAGGCACGCAGCCGGCGGTTCTCGTGACCCATCTCAAGACGGACCCGCAAGGCGACGTCGCAACGGTCGCCTGGTTCCGGTCCGCCAACACGCAGCTGGCGCTGTATCCCGGCACGGGCAACCCGGGTCCGACGACCGCCAGCCGCGGTCCGGAGGCGGTCCCGGTCGCGGCGCGCAGGGATCTCGTGGCGACCTTCAACTCGGGCTTCTACGAGAAGGACGCCGCGGCGGGCTTTTATGTCCACAACACTCTCTACCACCCCATGCTCGACGGCCTGGCGACGGTCGTCGCGTATTCCGACGGCAGGGTCGACATCGTTCGGTGGACCGGTGGACGCCGCCCCGACCCCGGCATCGTCATGGCCCGGCAGAACCTCGCATTGCTCGTGGACGGCGGTCACATCTCCCCGACCGCGGGCATCCTGTCGGACTGGGGCATCACCTGGCACGGCTGGCCTGCGGTCTGGCGCTCGGCGATCGGGGTCGATCGGAACGGCAACCTGATCTACGCCGCCGGACCGGCCCAGACGGTGACCAGCATGGCCAGGGTCATGGTGCGGGCCGGCGCGGTCCGGGCCATGCAACTCGATATCAATCCCGAGTGGCCGATCCTGGTGACCTTCGGGCTTCCGGGCGCGCACCGGCCGACGCTGGCGACGCCAAACCCGAACCAGATCCCGTCGCGCTTCCTCTACACGAGCCTCAAGGACTTCTTCGCGGTCTATCTGCGCACGACGGCCGCAGTGCAACCCCAGCCCTGGTAGCGGCGCGGGCGGCGGTGCGCCGAGCGACCGCCTGTCGCGCGGGACGCTGCCGGCGCATGCGTGCGTCGTTCCCGCTCCGGGTGAGACCCGCAAGGGGGGACTCGGCGGTCCGCTATCCGGGACGGGGTCAGCAGCCCCCGCCGGGACCGGGGACGCCCGGGCCGGGTTGGGGATCGTCGACCGTGCCGATGTTCGCCGGCCGGGGGTTGGGTCCGAGGTGGACGACGTACCAGACACCTCGCCATGAGATCAGTGAGGCGACCCTGACCGACTCGGTGCGGCCGCCCGATTGATAGACCAGGCGTGTTCCGGGCAGGTGCCAGTATCCGATCGTGTTCTCGCAGGCGCCGGGCGGAATCCACGCGGCGAGCGACGGGTTCGACTCCACCGCGACCAGCCTGGCCGCCGCCGGGTCGGTGCCGAGGTGGGTGTGGTAGGCGGCCAGGTCAAGGTCGAAGAACGCGATCAGCCGTCCGGTGTAGTCGCCGGCAGGGTCCGGCAGGATCCTGCTCTTCATCTTCAGGTAGGCCGACTCCGGGAAGAACACCCGGCGCCCCTGGTTGGCAGAGCCGGCCACGATGGCGCTCCACAGCCGCCCCATGCGTTGATCGAGGGCCGCGCCGAACGCGGGCTCCTCGCCGGTCTGAGGACGGGTTCCCGGATCGATCGCGGTCGCGGGCGCGGGCGCCGATGCGTGGCCAGCTGCCGCCTGGGTCGGCGCGGTCACGGCCGGCCGGGCAGCCGTGGGGCGGTGCGACCCGCTCGCGCCGCAGCCGGCCGCCAGGAGCACGAGCGCGACGACCGCACCGAGCGCCGGGTAGCTCCGGCGCTGGGCCATCGAGTCGGCCGAGCGCCGTCCGGTCTCACGCGTCATGTCAGGGTCCCGTCGGCAGATGTCGCCGCCCACTGTCGCCCATCAGCCTAGTGCCACTCGGTCGTGCGCCAGTTATCCGTCGCGGACTCGGTCGCCATCCATTCGGGCAAGCGCAAGTCGAGTTTCTCTGCGAGGGCGTTGACGTACGGCTCGTAGATCGCGCGCATGCGGACCAGCCGGTCGAAGATCGTCCCGACGTCCTGCTCGATCTCGACACCGTTCTCGCGAAGCTCGGCGATCAGCCGCTCGAGGCTCGCCAGGGGCAATCGATCCACCGCCGGCGGCGTCGGCGCGGTGCGAAACGTGTAGCTGAGGTCCGCCACGGCGTGGCGCCCGATCGCGAAGGTGAGTCGTGCGGCGTCGACGGTCCCGACCGGCGCGGCGGCCACGGTGAGCGCGCAGGAGTCAAGCACCGTGCACAGCGCCGCGAGCCAGCTCTGATTGACGTGCTGGGACCGGTAGTAGGCGAGGATCGGATAGGAGAGGTGGGTCTCCATGAGCTCGGCGGTCCACGTCTCCCACTCACCGAGGTAGTCGTTCGTGGCAGGCCACCCGCCGCGGCGCGCCGAGCGAATCACCAGGCGGCCCGCAGTCGGTGGGCTGCCGGCACGCGCGTCGATCTTGGAGACGGTGGCCTCGCGCCTGGAGTAGGCCTGGAACAGGGCGGGGAGGTATCCGATAACGATCGCCAGCGTCAGCAGGCCGCTTGCGGCATCGATGACCTGGACGACGCGCGCAAAGGCCGTCTGAGCGCTCAGGCTGCCGGTACCGCTGCTGACGAGCGTGGCGGCGCTGAAATACAGGTCCTGGCCGAATGCCACGCTGTGTCCGACGGCCAACTGCGAGCCCCCGGCCCACTGCAGGGCGGCATAGCCCAGCATCATCCCGAGCACCCACAGTGTCAGGTTCATCACGAGGCCAAACGGGCCGTAGAGGCCGAGCATGGTGTCCGCGGCGCGATCCGGAAGCTTTCTGGCAAGCCAGCGCCAGGGGCGCCAGGCGATCTCGCGCACGACCCGGACGATGCGCGGACCGCGCCGCACGCGCTGGGGCACCAGGTACGTCAAGAAGATCTCGAGCAGCATCAGCGCGACGAGCGCGGCACCGAGAACTCCAACGACGATCTGCACTCGGCGTGATCTCCCGTACCGGGATTGACGTGGCGCGTTCGCGCCCCGCTGACAGCGGCCTGGTGGCGATGATGCTTGTCACGGCACGCGGGGCTGTCAAGCGGGGTGCGTCTCGGCCCGATCCCCGCGGCCGGCGCGCCTCGCCCAGTACGCGCGCAAACATCGTCGACCCGACACGGCGCACCGCGGCGACGCTAGACCCCCGCCGCGCTACGAGCGCGCCACGGACGGGCCCGACCGCCGCGGCCGGCGGACGTCGCGCGGGACGACGTACGGACGCTGCCGAGATCCGATCGGCCTGCGTGGATCCGAGCATAGGCCCGTCCGCGCGTTGGTCGTCGGCGCCCGCTCCACGGAGTCCGCAGGTTGGCCGACCCGGACCGCGCCCGACCACGTCGCCCCGGCCGACGGTTCCGCGACAGGGCGCCTGCGGGGCGGTACCGTAGGGCCCGATCGGCCGGCCGGTCTCTGCCGATCCTGGACGACGGGTCGGGCAGAGCGTGGACGATCGCAACCCAACTGAGTACGCGTCAGCCGCGGAGGCGCTGCGCCTGATGCTGCAGCGCGACGACGGGCTGACGACGACGATGCTTGAAGAGCTGACCGGTCGCGAAATCGGCATTCGGCTGTTGGGACAGCGGACGGCACGCATCACCAAGGCCGGCGCGGTGCACCCGGGTGCGGAGCGCGTCCCCCGTGCCGGGTCTCGCGATGCGGACGCGGCTTGCCAGGCAACGGCCGAGCTCGATCTCCGTCCGGGGGACGTGATCTTGATTCGGCGGGTCAGCCTTACCGACACCCACTCCACCGTCTACGCCGTGGCGGAGGTCATCGCCGCCCTCGACCGACTCCCTACGGCGGTGACCAAGCTGCTGTTTACGACATCGACGCCGTTCGGCAAGGCGCTCGCGGCTGACGGCGTCGCGGTGACGCGCGAGCTGCGCCGCTTGGGTGGATATCCGGCCGGGAGGTTCGCGCCGATGCTCGGACCGACGCTGGACGCGGCGTCGGTCGTGGCGGGCCGGACATATCGGATGGTGTCCAGCCAGACCGCTGCGCCGCTGGCGGTGGTCACCGAGTGGTTTGCGCCGAGGTTGTTCGAGCAGACGAACCCCGGGGCGGCGTCCGCGACCGCGCGGGCCGGCCGCCGACCACATGACGATGGCCCCCGAATGCCGTCGCGCGCAGATTGAGCCGACGGACGTGGCGATGTCGTGCGGCCGTGCCCGGCGGCCCGCAGCGCGCGCCGGGCCGGGCGGCGAGCGCTGACGCTGGTCGCCGCATCTACTGCCAACGCCACCGCCCACCGCGGCCGATAGCATCGCTCCCGTGAGCCTCGAACACTCGTGTGTGCTCGCCGTGTCTGCGGTTGAGTTGCGCGGTGGCCGCCCCCCGCGGCTAGCCTTATCTGGCGGGTCGGGTTCCCCAAATCGCCCCTCGGCCGGTCCATGAGGATCCGCGTTCCCCTTGGTCTGTTGTGGCGGCGCGAGGCCCTGCGAACCAATCTGTGGTTGGTGCCGGCGATCGAGGTTCTGGTCGCGATCGTCCTGTTCGGGATCACGCACTGGGTCGACCGCGAGGTCTACGACGGACGCATCGGCCTTCCGAGCTGGGTGCTCAGCGGATCTGCAGACGCTGCCCGCCAAGTGCTTGCCGCGCTTGCCGGGGCGGAGATCACCGTTGTCGGGGTGGTGTTTTCGATCACGATCGTCGCGCTCACGCTCGCCTCGACCCAGTTCGGGCCGAGGATGCTGCGCACCTTCATCCGCGATCGCGGCACGCAGGTGACGCTTGGAACGTTCGTCGCGACCATGGTGTACACGGTGCTGGTGCTCGCGTCGATTGGTGCCGGACCGCATGGCGACTTCGTCCCACATCTGTCGGTCACGATCTGCCTGGGACTCGTGTTGCTGGACCTTGCGGTACTGATCTACTTCATCAACCACACGGCCATCGCGATTCAGCTCCCGCACGTGATCGCGAACATCGCGGGGGATCTCTCCCGCGCCATCGACGCGGATGCGCGCGATGCGCGACGGCTCGCCGGTGAACCAGAGCCCGCACGCGAGCTCGATCAGGCGACGGCGGATCGTCCGAGCGAACCCGGCGGTGTCGTGTTGGCGCGAGTCGCCGGGTATCTCCAGCTCGTGCGCTACGACACCCTCGTGCGGATCGCCGAGCAAGAGGACGCGCTCATCGAACTGCATTACCGACCGGGTCACTTCCTGGTCACGGGACAGCCCATGGCGACGGTGTGGCCGGCGGCAGCACAGGCGCGCGTCACCCGTCAGCTTG
Organism: uncultured Thermoleophilia bacterium; assembly: GCA_963773325.1. Lineage (GTDB taxonomy): Bacteria > Actinomycetota > Thermoleophilia > Miltoncostaeales > Miltoncostaeaceae > CAITWD01. The sequence continues at coordinate 1,657,117 of CAVZAI010000002.1, forward strand.
AGCGTGCGCACGTCACGGGTGCGATGCGCACGTTGACTCAGGACGTGACGTTTGCGGTCGACCAACTCGTCGAGATCGCGATCCGTGCCCTCTCGCCCGCGGTCAACGACACGTTTACGGCTGTGACATGCATCGATTGGCTCGGCGATGGCCTGTGTCAAGCTGCAACGCGATGGCAGCCGGCGCGGGTCCATCGGGACCAGGCGGGCACGGCACGACTCATCACCGCACCGGTGAGCTACGACCGATTGATTGAGCGGGCGTTTGAAAAGATTCGCCAGGCTGGGCGAGGGATGCCGGCGATCATGATCCGCCAGCTGGACGCCCTCGCAGCGATCCTGGAGCAGACGCGCACCGAGGAGCACCGATTGGTGCTGATCGCGCAGGCGCGCATGATCCTGCAAAGCAGCATCGAGTCCGTGCCGGAGCCATCCGATCGAGACGACGTCCGTCGTCGCTACGACAGGGTCGTCGCCGCGTACCACTCCGCTGATGGTGAGCCGCGCCCGAAGGATGCCGACGACGTGGAGTTCTGAGGCCGCGCCCGACGTCTCCCCGCGCCCCCTCGGACGGCGGCACACCGTTCGAGGCCCGCCTAGTCGGTGCGCCTGCGCATGGTGACGGCGCCGAGGGTCAGCGCGGCCAGGATTGAGGCGACCGTGACGGCGACGTCGATGGCGAAGCGCGGTCCGAGCGGCCCCGGACGTGTGGTTCGGGCGAGCGCATCGTAGGCGTAGGTCAGCGGAAGCAACCAGGATATCCAATACAGCAGCTGGGCCATCTGGTCGCGCGCGATGAACAGGCCGCACAGAAAGAGCTGCGGCATGATCACCGCCGGCATCATCTGCACCGCCTGGAACTCGGTCCGGGCAAAGGCGCTCGCGAACAGCCCGAGGGCCATGCCCAGGATCGCGTTGCAGATCGCCAGCAGCCCGACCAGCCACGCACCGTGGGCCGAGTTCAGGCCGAGCATGAGAAACCCTGTGGCGCAGACCACGATTGCCTGGATCGCCGCGAGGACGCCGAAGGCCACGCCATAGCCGAGCAGCAGGTCGAGTTTCGTCATCGGCATCGTCATGAGGCGCTCAAGCGTTCCGCTCGTGCGCTCGCGCAGCATCGCAATCGAGGTGAGCAGGAACATGATGATGAAGGGGAACAATCCGCACATCGGCGCGCCGATCGATTGGAACACCGACGGCTCCCCGTCGAAGACGTACCTGAGGAGGACCAGGAGCGCGACCGGGACGCCGAGCAGGAGCGCGATGGTCCGCGGGTCGCGCCTGATCTGCCACAGGACCCGCAGGGCGATCGCGGACGTGACTCGCCAGCTCACCTCGGGCCCCGCTCGATCATCGCGAGGAACGCTGCGCTCAGGTCGCGTTCCCCGGTATCCGCCCGCAGCCGATCCGGGGTGGTCTCGGTCAACACCGCGCCGTCGCGCATGAGGATGAGCGACGTGCACTCGGCGGCCTCGTCCATGACGTGACTCGAGATCAGCAGCGTGGTGCCCGACGCGGCCAGCTGGCGGAAGAGGCCCCAGAGCTCCTTCCTGAGCACGGGATCGAGGCCAACGGTCGGCTCGTCCAAGATCAGCACCTCGGGATCTCCAATCAGCGCGGTCGCCAGCGAGACCCGTGAGCGCTGTCCACCCGACAGATTGACGACCACGCGGTTCTCGAGACCCGCCAACCCGACGGCCTGGATCACCTCACCGATCCTCGACTTCTCGCAGCCCAGCACGGTCGCGAAGAAGCGCACGTTCTCCAGCACCGTGAGGTCGCCGTAGACCGATGGTGCCTGCGTGACGTACCCGACGCGACGCCGCAGCGACGGCGATCCAGCCGTCTGGCCAAGCACGGTCACGCGCCCGCCCGCGACGATCTGCACACCCATGATCGCGCGCATGAGGGTCGACTTCCCGCACCCGCTTGGGCCGAGCAGGCCCGCAACGGCACCCGCTGCGATCCGCAAGGAAATTCCGGCGAGGACGGTACGGCCTCCGCGATCGACCCGAAGGTCGTCGACGATCACTGCGTCTTCGTCGTGGCCGTCCCGCACCGTGGCAACGTAGTGTCAGGGGGCGCGAAAGGCAATCGGCGCGCCGCGCGCCCAGCCGGCGTCGCGGACGTTGCCGAAGCACGTGTCGCGGCCGTACTCTGGCGATATGCCGACCATCATCGACGCGGCGCGCATCGCGAACGGTCTCCCGGAGGTTCAAGAGGGAACCCGGCACGGGCAGCGCACCTGGTTCGTCGCCGGGAAGGCATTCGCCTGGGAGCGCCCGTTCAGCAAGGCCGACGTGCGGAGATTCGGGCCGGAGCGCCCCCGGACGGCGCCATTCTCGCCGTCCGCGTCGTCGACCTCGCGGCCAAGGAGGCGACGCTCGGCGCCGGTATGCCGGGGCTCTTCACGATTCCCCATTTCGATGGGTATGCGGCCGTGCTCATCCAGCTCGACACAGCCGCGCAGGCCGATCTTCGGGACGTGATCGTCCATGGCTGGCTTGCCGCTGCGCCCCGCGGGCTGGCCACCGGCTACTTCGAAGACGATCCCTCACGGCACAGCCCGGACCAAGTCCCGACGCCTCCCGCGCCTGCTTGGTGCGTCGGGGGTGGGCGAGATCCTCATCAGCGCCCCTCGCCCTGACTGACGTCAACACGCTCGACGTCGTCGAACGTCGGAAGATCGTGTGCGAGAACTGGCGGCTCGGCGAGACGGTGGTCGGGTTCGGTTGCCGTGACATCGTTGAGGACGAGGATCGGTCCTGTGCGGTCGGCCTTGATGAGCATGTCGCGGATCGCGCCGCTGTGGGCGGTCGTCGCGCCGAGGCGCGACCGCCGGTCCACGGGCCGCCGCCGCCGCGCGTCGTGTCCTCCAGCGGGGCCGTCCGCTCGCCGGGTTTGCGCGGCCCGCGGGTGTCAACGTCGACGCAGGCCCGGTGGTCGAACCGCCGGGCATGTGCGCCGTCGTCGCGTTCAGCATCGCGCGCGGCCGGATCGTGGCGATCGACCTGATTGCCAGTCCTGAGCAGCTGGGCGATGAACCGGGGGCCTGACCAGCCGGTGCGCGCGGCGAGCCCTGCGCGTCCGTCGGGCACGAGTCGTGGTAGACGGACGCCGTGAATCGCGGCAGCCCTCCCCCGCCGACACGTACGCGCCGTGGCCGGCCTTGGCAGTCCTGCCGCCCGCGAATCCGGGTGGGCGACGAGCCGGACGCCAAACTCGGGTTCCAGTCGCCCAACCCCGCCTACCTCATGATGAGGTGACTGTCGCCGAACTCGTGCCAGAGGTAGCCCGCAGCGAGCGCTTCGCGGTAGGAGGCTTCGAGCAACGGACGGCCGCCGATGGCTTCGAGCATGGCGAGGTGTGAAGCCCGCGGTTCGTGCCAGCCGGTGATCAGCCCATCGGTGCCGCGAACGCCCCGTTCCGCTGTGATCACGAGCGTGGACCATCCGCTCGCTGTCCGCGTCACGCCGCGATTGCTAGTCGCGGTTTCGAGTGCGCGCACGGCGGTCGTGCCAACCGCGATGACGCGGTGGCCACGGTGACGCGCCAGGTTCACCAGTTCGGCGGTTTCGGTCGGGACGCGGTACCACTCTGCCGTTGGGGGTTCGTCCGCCTCGGGGGAGGAGACACCTGCATGAAGTGTGAGCGGAGCGAACTGGATTCCTCGCGTGACGAGGCGGGTCACGAGCTCCGGACTGAACGGCCGCGCGGCGCTCGGCATTTCGGCGCTGCCCTGATCCGCCGCGAAGATGGTCTGGTAGGCGCCGAGCGGACGGTCATCGGCGACGTCGCCGTAGCGGATCGGGCGACCGTGACGGGTCAGGTAGTGAAATGTCGGGAGGGGCAGGTCGAGATCGGCGATCCAGAGCCTGGTCGGCGTACCCGGACGGCCGGAGTTTGTGGCTGGGGCCAGAAGGCGCGCGGCCCCGCCCGCAGGGAGTCGGACCACGGTGCCCGGGGCCGCGTCGAGCCACGGTGCGTTGGCCCGGCGACGGTCGGGGTTGAACTCACGAGCGGGTGCGTGCCGGAGCTCCACAACCCACCGACCGCCCAGACCGTCGGTCGAACGCTCGGGGTCCCGGGTGGAGAGGTGGACTTCGGCCGGCGTCCCTGCGGGCGTGCGAGCCTCGAGGGAGGCGGGAAGCGTTGCAGATGTATTGATGACGAGCACGTCGCCGCGTTTGAGGAGTTGCGGAAGGTCGCCGAAGCGGTGGTGCTCGATGTTGGGGGGTGTCCGGCGCGCCACGAGCAAGCGAACGTCGTCGCGTCCGACTCCGCGTTCTTCGGGCGGCCGAGTGGCCTCGAGATTTCTCGGCAGTTCGAAATCGATCGGCCCGAGTGTTCGCGCGGTCGCCCGCCACGCGTCTCGCGCGGCGGGGTCGAAGACGGTCGTCATTCGTCGGTCCGCGTCGTGAAGTCAGCCGCGGCGTACCGGCCGCTCGGTCGGTTCGATTCGACGAGGTGGATGAGCGTCTTTGCGGCGCCTTCGGGTGTTGGTCGATCGCTGATGTCCTCGCCGGGGAATGCCTCCTGATGCATCTTTGTGGCCATGTCACCGGGGTCGACGCTCCAGACCCGCAGCCACGGCTCCTCCATCGCGAGCACTCGGCCGAGTTGCTCGAGCGCGGCCTTTGACGATCCGTAGCCACCCCACCCTGCATACGCCTCGATTGCCGCGTCGGAGGTGATGTTGAGCACGCGGGGATTGAGCGACCCGCGCAGCAGCGGAAGCGCCGCCTGGACGACGGCGAGTGGGGCGATCGTGTTCGCCGCGAAGACCGCGCTGAGCCACTCCACGCGGTAGTCGGCGAGGGCCGGCTGCGGGCTCGGCCCGAGAATCCCCGCGTTGTTGACCACCAGATCTAACCCCCCAAGGTCTGCCGCCGACCGCATCACGGCGTCACGGTGATCGGGGTCGGTGACATCGCCCGCACGGGCGATCAGCACGACGCCGGGTGGGAGTCCCGCGCGAACCTCGGCCGCCGCCGCCCCGAGCTCCGACGACCCACGGGCGTCGGTCACGACCGACCACCCCCGGGTGAGGAGCCCACGGGCGAGGGCCTTTCCGAGACCCCGGGACCCTCCGGTAACAAGTGCAACAGGCACTTCTCTCCTCTCAAGTCGCCCCGTGTTGGTCCGCACCGCGCGCGGGCCTACCGATCCCTCGCACGGTCGTAGTTGAGTCGCATCAACGTGATCACCTCGCTGATGTCCGCATCGCTGTCGATCCTGCGCGCGGCGGGGCCGCGGGCGTCTGGAAAGACCGGGTGGGGCACGATTCGTCCCTGCGCCATCAGCTCGGTCCAGACCGCTTTGGGGAAGACAAAGTGCGCGGCGCGGTCGCCGTGCAAGTGGCCGATTTCACGACGGCCGATCCTGAACGAGAACTCCCCGCGTTCGCCGTAGCCAGATTCGACTCCGGGCCAGGATCCAACCGCTTCGGTGACCTGCTGGCTCGCGGTGCGTGGATTCGACATTCCTGCCTCCTTTGAGGTCGGAAGGTGATATCGGTGACACGCTACAAGTTAAAGTTAACTTGATGTCAAGCGACGAATGTGGTTGCCTCAGTTCATGGAGACTCTGCTCACCATCGGGGAGGTCGCGCAGCGCAGCGGCGTCGCCGCCTCGGCGCTCCGCTACTACGAGCAGCGCGGCTTGATTACGTCAGAGCGCGCCGGGTCCGGCCACCGCCGTTACCCACGTTCCGTACTTCGCCGAATCGCGTTCATCGTCTTCGCGCAGCGCGTCGGTCTGACACTCGACGAGATTGGGGTCGAACTCTCCAGACTGCCCGTACACCACGCGCCCACCGGCGGTGACTGGTCTCGCCTGTCGCAGACCTGGACTGGGCGAATCGACCAAAGAATCGGAGAGCTCGAGCGCCTCAGGACGGGGCTGACCGGGTGCATCGGCTGCGGCTGCCTGTCGCTGGACCGATGCAAGCTCGCCAACCCGAACGACCGCGCGGCGCGTCTCGGCCCCGGCCCCCGCTTCTGGATCGGAGACGCCCCGTCAGGCTGAGGCGGTGCGCGGCAAGTTCCCGGAGCGGAACTAATGGATCGAATTGCGGAGTTTGCGCTCTGCGACGACCGCACCTGCCCCAGTCACCCGGGCAGTCGAAGTACGCGACGGCAGGTGGACGATCCTCGTCGTACGGGATCTTCTGGGCGGAACCACGCGATATCGTGCCCTTCGTCGCTGTCCGTCGGGTGCCAGCCCCAAGACGCTCCTCGATCGGCTCCGCCCGCTCGAGCGCCACGGCTCCTCTACCGTTGCGTGTGCGCGAACGTGCCTCGGCGGGTTGAGGACTCGCTCACGCCCAGCGGGCACGACCCTTGAGAGGGTCCTCGCTGCGCTGTCCGATTGGGGGCGGAGCCGTCCACGGCCGTGAGGTCGGACGCCGGGTCCGAGGAGCGGTCGTTGAGTCTTGCTCATCGGCGGCGACCTGGTGGTGCGGGCAGGCAGACGGGTCGGGGCCGCCAACGCGGATCGACGGCGGAGATCGCGGGAGCGCGCGTCGGCGAGCGTTGGACCACCCAACCACCCCGAGCACGACCACAGCCCCGCCGTTCTCGGAGCATCGTCGATGGCCCAACCCCTCGGAGCCACGGCCTTGAATGATGGGACGCCGATATCGGCGAGACGCCAGGCTCGGACCCGCATGGCTGCCGCGTGTGGGACCGGAGGCGCTCAAGCAATGGTCGTGCAGTGGCCAAGGGTCGGTCGAGACGCTCGGGCGGCGGAGCGCGCTTGCCTGGCGTGTCCGCCGCGCGTGGCACCGGTGACAGACCCAGCACATGGGGATATCGTCGCCACCAGCGAGCGAGAAAGGTGACACGATGGCCATCGGTCTCAGAATCAAGTTTGCAGGGGCAACACAGCAGCAGTACGACGCACTTCACGGAGCCGTGAACGTCGACAACGATCCCCCCGAGGGGTTGATCTTCCACTCGGCAGGTCCGATCGAGGACGGTTGGGGCGTCATCGACTTCTGGGAATCACGTGGGGCATTCGATCAGTTCGTTCAAGCGCGGCTCGGGCCGACGGCCCAGCAACTGGGCGACAGGGCTCCGTCAAGTCAGCCGGACATCAAGGAGTTTCCCGTGTACAACTTCGTGAAGCCGTAACCGGATCATGGCGGAGGGCCGAGCGCTGAAGTCCAACAACCGTGGGGCCGGCGTGGCGAGGAGCCGGGGGTTCTGGCGGTCGCCGGTCCCGCCCGGTTAGGTCTCGCGAGCCGGCGAGGAACGTGCCTCGGCCGCCTCGACTCGGCGCTTCAGGTTCCCGAACTGACGGGTCTGCATAATCCAGTGTGCGGGTTCCCACACCAGGAAGTCGGCGATGGCGGTAAGGGCACGTGGACGCGACGCCGCATATCCCGAGACGATCAATCGGGTCCGTTCGCCCGGGAGCTCCCGCAGCAGGAAACACCACGTCGAGTCGCTGTAGATCGCCGGTCGCTGGCCGGCAGGGTCAAATGGACGGCTCGCGTGCCCGAGATCGAGGGGCGCCCGGAGTGCCAGGAACCGATCCGGCTCAAGGGCCGCGACCTCGAACCAGTACGTGCCGTCAGGCGTTGAAGGACGACGATCACCGACGGCTATCTGCTGCCATTCCGCATGCAGGCGATCGGCGCTCGGGCGTCCGCCGTTGTCAAGCCGATCCCAGCTGTACCAGCCGGCGCGGTCTGCGCCCATTTGGACCAGCCATGGCCAAACCTCCGAGGGCGGCGCGTCCAGAGTGACCGACATCGTCGCGATTCGTCGTCCGTTCGGCACCAGGTCGGCTCCGGGATACGGCTCGGCGAGCTCGTCATCGGTCGCGCCCCAGCCGAGAAGTCGCGGGCGCACGACCGTCGCGTAGCTGGCCAACCCAGCGGCGAGAAGGACGACCAGGCGCGTCAGCCGACGAGGTCTCATGCACCGAACCTATACGCGACAGGCGAGGGTGAACCCAGAGTTTGCCGTTCCGGGCGGGACCGGTGCCCGCGTGCTTCGCCGCGGGGGGCGTCTCGACGCGCGCGCCCGGTCACGCCCCAGCAGGTACGTCAGGTCGGCGCCGGCCGTCGCAGCTGCGGTCTGTTCTCCGCGCTGGACACCGAAGCGATGCGCGGTCGAGACGATACTCACCGGTCGGCGCGGGGCCTCAACGACGCCCAGCCCGTCGGACCGCACCCCCCTCACAAAACCCTGAGATGCCAGTTTCCGTCTACGATCTCACGGGTATGCCCCCAACGGGATTCGAACCCGTGTTGCCGCCTTGAAAGGGCGGAGTCCTAGGCCACTAGACGATGGGGACTGCGCCGGGGAGATTACCGAGCGGCGGCTGCTCGTGCGGGACGGAAAAAAGGCCCGGAGCACGTCCGACGTTAGTCGAGGTGCTCCGGGCCCGGTGGCAGCAGTGGTTTGGCTAACGGGACGAAATACCCGCCCCCGTGCTGCCGAGGTGCGCATGGGGGACGCGTCCCCTAGCTACTGCCACCTCCACGTTGATCACGAATTGGGACCACCTCCTTTCTGTGGTAGCACGACATTAGTCGACCCCCAGGACGCAGCAAAGCCCCGTCGGCGGTGACAGCCGTCCCGTCGCGGACAACCGGCCCCAAGGCCCCCGGCGGGACCTCGGACTCGGCTGCCCGATGCCCGCCGAGCATGCGCCGCGACGGCGTGCTAGCGAGAGGCGCTGGCCATGGCGCGAGCAACCTGGAACGGGACGGTCATCGCCGAGTCCGACGCGACGGTCGCGGTCGAGGGCAAGCAGTACTTTTCGCCGGACGCCGTCGAACGCAGCCACTGCGGGAGGCGGCGACACACCGTCTGCGGCTGGAACGGGACGGCCAGCCGTCTGGCCTAGGGGAGCTCGTCGCCGGTGAAGGTGGCGAGCTCACGGCCGACGAGCTCGCGCCAGTCGCGGGCATGTGGTAACCGCATGATGCGCCCGAACGGGCGGATCGCAACGCCGTGCACGGCACCGGGGATCACGGTGTGCGTCGCGTCGGCGCCGACCGCCCGCAGTCGGGCGACGCCCGCGCGCGAGTGGTCGGGATGCACCCCCACGACACCGAGGCGGGTGCCGTCGCGGCTTCCATGGATGACGCGGATCCGCGCACCGGCCAGGGGCGTTAGGTCAAGCTGCTCAGGAATCCACGGCGCCAGGGCGATCACCTCACGGATGCCCTGCTGGCCGGCGCAGACGAGGCTGGCTGCGCCGCCGGCCGAGAAGCCCAGCAGGGCCAGGCGCTGGGCGCCCCGCGCGCGCACGAGCGCGACGGCCGCCGCCGCGTCGGCCACGAGCGAGTCGAGCGCGCGCCAGGACTTGACCCGGTGGCGCACCTCCGCGAAGCCGAGGTGGGGAAGACGCGGGGCCAACTCGCCGACCAGCCACTCGATGCTGGAGCTCCAGTCGCCGGGGACCGATCGGGCGATCCCGCCGTTCATGCAGATGACGACCGGCCCGTCGGAGGGTCCCACGCAGCGCAGCGCACCGCCCGAGGAGAGCTGGACGGCGTTCACCGATGCGGCGTCGTCGGGAGCATCGGCCGATCGTAGCGGCCGGCGCGCGGGCTACGCCGCGGCGGGCGGTTCCACGCCGTGGACCAACAACACCGCGCACGGCGCGATCGATACGAGCTTCTGGGTGAAGCTGCCGAGCACGGTCTTCTCGGGGCCGCCGTGGCGGGCGACGACGATGACGTCCGCCCCATGCTCGCGCGCCCAGTCGGCGACCGAGTGGGTGGGGTTGCCCTCCAGTACCGTCGAGTCCTCGTCGTCGTTGGCGACCGTCGCGATCCATTCCTCAGCGATTTCGATCAGCGGGGTCTGGTCCTGGATGATTCCCCCGCCCAGTCCGGCGGCCAGCTCGGTCAGGAATGTGGGCGGCGGGATCACGTGCACGAGGGTGAGCGTGCCGCGCTCGGCGCGCACGGAGCGCGCGACCTCGAGCGCGTGCTGGGCGCCGGGGGAGTCGTCGATGCAGACGACGATGCGGGAGAAGCCGGCCATGGCCCGGGAGTATATGTCCCGGCAGATCGGACGTCGCGGGGCGCGAGGCGGGCCGGTGCTAGCCTCCCACGCAGCGATGACCGGCCGCACGCCCCACGCCGACGCGCCGGTCGGCGACCACATCGTCTGGGGCGGCCACGCCACGGTACGGATCGTGCTCGGCGGCCAGGCCCTGCTCACCGACCCCGTCCTGCGGCGCCGCGTAATGCATCTGCAGCGGGTCGTGCCACTCGTCGACGGGCTGGGCGCCGGGGTGCGGGCGGTGCTGATCTCCCACCTGCACCACGATCATCTCGACCTGGCCTCGCTGCGCATGCTGCCCGACGATGTCGCGCTGGTGATCCCGGTCGGGGGCCGCGCGGCTCTCGGGCGGCGCACGCGCCAGCAGGTGATCGAGCTCGCGCCGGGGGAGTCGACCACGATCGGCACCCTGGCGATCCGCGCCACCCCGGCCGCGCACGACGGGGGACGCTCGGGACGCCGGGGGGTGAACTCGCCCGCGCTCGGCTACGTGGTCGCCCACCGGACGACGACGGTCTACTTCGCCGGCGACACCGACATCTTCCCGGGCATGGCCGACATCGCCCCACGGCTGGACCTGGCGCTGGTGCCCATCTGGGGCTGGGGACCGACACTCGGGCCGGGGCACCTGGATCCCGAACGGGCGGCCCAGGCGCTGACGCTGCTGCGCCCGCACATCGCCGTGCCGATCCACTGGGGAACCTACCGTCCCGCGGTCGGCCGCGGCGCCCCGCACCCCCGCACCGGGGCACCCGAGCTGCGCTTCCTGCGGGCCGCGGCCGCGCACGCACCGGACGTCGCAGTGCGGATCGTCGCCCCGGGCCAGGCCCTGACGCTCGCCGACGCGGCCGCGCACGGGCCCGTCCCGCTACCCTGAGCCCGTGCAGCTGCCCGCGTCCATCCTCGACCTGACGCCCGTGCCCGCCGGCGTGGGCGCGCGCGGTGCGATCCAGAACTCGATCGCGCTCGCCCAAGCCGCCGAGTCGTTCGGGTACCACCGGTATTGGGTGGCCGAGCATCACAACAGCCCCACGATGGCCTGCCCCTCGCCCGAGCTCATGATCGCGCACATCGCGTGTGCCACCCGCTCGATCCGGGTCGGGTCCGGTGGGGTGATGCTCCCGAACCACAGCCCGCTCCGCGTGGCCGAGGCGTTTCGCGTGCTCGAGGCGCTGCACCCGGGCCGCATCGACCTCGGGCTCGGGCGCGCGCCCGGCACCGACGGGCTGACTGCCTATGCGCTCCGCCGCGGCGCGGGTGTGGCCGAGGAGTTCCCGCAGCAGCTGGCGGAGCTGCTCGCCTACACCGAGACAGGGTTTCCGAGCGACCATCCCTTCGCGGGGATCGTCGCCGAGCCGAGCGAGGTGCCGCTGCCCCCGATCTGGATCCTCGGCTCAAGCGACTACGGTGCTCGGGTCGCGGCCGCCCTCGGGGTCGGGTTCGCGTTCGCGCGCCACCTCAACCCGCGCGGCGCCGCCGACGCGATCGCCCGGTACCGGGACGAGTTCCAGCCGTCCGGACACATCCCCGCGCCGCGGGTCATCTTGGCCACCTCGGCGATCTGCGCCGAGACCACCCAGCGGGCGCAGGACCTGGCGGCGTCGATGGCCCTCGGGGTGATCCGGCTGCGCTCGGGACGGCCTGCGCCCCTGCCGAGTCCCGAGGAGGCGCTCGCCTACGCCTACGACGCCGACGAGCTCGACCAGGTCCGCCGCTATCGGCGTGCGCAGGTCGTGGGCACTGCCGACGAGGTCCGCGACGAGCTCGCCGAGCTTGTGCGCCAGACCGGGGCCGACGAGCTCATGCTGATGGCGATGGTGCACAGCCACCAGGAGCGCGTGCACTCGTACCGACTCATCGCCGACGCGCTCGGACTCGGCGCCTCGCGCTCCCGTGCTGTCCGATAGCGGTGGCGAACATGTGCCCCCCGCGCCGGCGGCGCTGCTGGTGACAGGAGAACCCCTACGCTCCGCGAAGCACCAGTGCACGATCATCAGGGCCGCCGCACGGGCGTGCCGCATCGACGTGTGACACCCCGGGGAGAGGCATGATTTCGTATTTCCAGTCGATCGTACTGGGCATCATCCAGGGCGTGACCGAGCCGTTTCCGGTCTCGAGTCTCGGCCACAGCGTGATCGTTCCGAAGCTGTTGGGCTGGAACCTGACGATGAGCAACGACAAGTTCGTCACGTTCCTGGTCGCGACGCACTTCGCGACGGCGTTGGTGTTCCTGGGGATCTTCTGGGACGACTGGGTACGCATCGTCAAGGGGCTCGTGCGCTCGATCGCGCAGCGCCGCCTGCCGCCCGGTGACACCGACGCGCGTCTGGGCTGGCTCTTGGTGATCGGTACCGTGCCGGCCGGCCTCATCGGCCTGGCGCTGCAGCACTCGCTGGAGAAGCTGTTCGGCAACGGGCAGCTGGTCGCGACGGTCCTGATCCTCAATGGCCTGATGTTGCTGTACGCGGAGGGCCATCGTCGCCGGGCGCAGGTCGAGGAGCATGACGACGACGCACGCCTGGCGCGCAGCCTCAGCGCCAAGTCGGCAGCCGGAATCGGCGTCGCGCAGGCGCTGGCCCTGATCCCGGGCTTTTCACGCTCCGGTGCCACGATGAGCGGCGGCCTCTTGCAGGGGCTCTCGCACCGCGACGCGGCGCGCTTCTCGTTCCTGCTGGCGACGCCGATCATCCTGGCGGCGGCGCTGCTGAAGATGCCCGGTCTGCTTGGCTCTGCCGGCAACGGCATCCGCGGCCAATCGCTGGTCGGCGCGGTCGCGGCGGCAATCGCGGCGTGGCTGAGCATTCGTTTCCTGCTGCGGTACTTCAGGACCAACCGGCTGACCCCGTTCGGGATCTACTGCGTCGTGGCCGGCGCCGTCTCGCTGGTCTGGCTGTCGGTGTAGCGCGCGCGGGCGCACACACCGGCCGGGCCGGTGTGTGCGCGGGCGGGACCTAGTGAAGCGTGCCGACCTGCGACTTGGCGACGCTCAGGATCGAGGACGGCAGAGGGGCGTCTCCGAGGGGCGTCAGGCGCGTTCTGGGCCGTGGAGCCGTAGGCGTAGTTCAGGAAGCTCTGGGTGCCCGCAAGGGCCTTGCTCATCCCGGCCTGCTGGTAGTTGCTGTAGGCGAGCACGAACGTCGTGATCGTGATCGGGTAGGCGCCCGCTGCGGTCGAGTTCAACAGGCTCGCTTGGAGGGTCGACGGGACGACCGGCGCGCTGATCTTGGCGGTGTTGCCCGCTGCGGTCACTGCGGCGACGGTCGGTGAGACATACGCGCCACCGGGCGCCTTGACCTTGGCGATCAGGCTCGTGTCGCCGGCGCTTGTCACGTCGGCCATGTCCGCGTAGCCGATCGAGTTCGAGTTGCTCTTGACGCACTGCAGCACCCCGCTGTTCTTAGGTGAGGCGCTCAGGTGCGGGGCGGTCCACGGCGGCTGCTTGGAGGCGGTGCCGACCTTCTGCAGGAACGTGGCACTCGCCTTGCCGAGGTAGCCGGAGAAGTTCGAGCTCGTGCCCGACGAATCGGCACGCACGCACACCGTGATCGGGGCGCTCGGGAGCGTGACGCCCGGGTTCTCGGCGGCGATCTCGGGGCTGTTCCAGGTGGTGACGGTGCCGTCGAAGATGTCGGCCAGCGTCTTGCCCGAGAACTGCAGCGCCGTCGCGCCGCTGACGTTGGTCGGCACGCCGATCGCGCCCAGGAAGGTCGGGAAGTAGATCGGGGTCACGCCGTTGCGCGTCTTGGCCAGTGTCGCCAGCTCCGACGGCTTGAGGGGGGAATCGGTCGCACCCCAGTCGACGACGCCGTTGGTGAAGTCGGTGATCCCGCCGCCCGAGCCCTTGGAGATGTAGGTGCACAGCTTGGAGTTGGTGCACCACGTGTTGTAGGGAAGCGCGGCGAACGTGCTGCCGGACCCCGTGCTCGAGGTCCCGGTCGTCGACGAGCTGCTGCTGCTGCTGCCACACCCTGCGACCGCGAGGGCGGCGCCCGCAATCGCAGCTGTCCCGAAAAGCATCGTGCGGCGGGTGCGCTTGGTTCGATCCATTCGGACGTTCCTCCATCAGCTGAGTCGGGCTTCGACGTGCGCAGCCGCCACCTGCCGGCTGCGGTTTCGGGTCGAGCGTAACCAGCGCACTTCCCGCAAATGTGAAAATGCACATCATCAATTGTGAAGTGTTGGTGAACGCGGGCGGTCCCATCGGCCACTAGTCTGCGAGCGCCCTGACCCACCCGAGCAGACCATCCCCGGACGACCGTCGAAGGAGGACCCCGCATGGAACATCCGGTGCACGGCGGAGACGCTGCGTCGGACCACGGCGACGAGCAGCCGGCGACCGCCGCGCGGGCGTGCGCGTTGCTGTTGGAGGGCAACCGCTGGTTCGTGGGCCTTGCCGACGCGCCCGACGCGCACAGCGGCCGGTGGCACCTGGTGCGCCTGGACGCCGCGGACGATGCCGCACCCGCCCACACGCCCTTTGCCGCAGTGCTCGGTTGCTCGGACGCGCGCGTGCCCGCCGAGCTGGTGCTCGGCCGCGCCGCCGGCGACCTGTTCGTCGTGCGCGTGGCCGGCAACGTGCCGGGTACGTGGTCGATCGGCAGCATCGACTTCGCGGTCGACAAGCTCGCCACGATGCGGTTGCTGGCGGTCATCGGGCACACCAGTTGCCAGGCCGTCGGCGCCGCCGTCGACGCGTACCTTGCGCCGGCGAGCTACCTGGGCGTCGCCGCTCAACTGCCGCTGCGCGCGATCGTCGACAGCCTGCTGCCGGCGGTGGTCTGCGCCCAAGCGGCGATGGTCGAGGTCTACGGCGCGGCCGTTGCCGGCCGGCCCGGGTACCGGAATGCGCTGGTCGAGCTGTCGGTGATCATCAACTCGGCCTTTACGGCCAACGTGCTGCGCCAGACGTTCGCGTCGCGGCTCGGCGAGACGCTCGATGTCGTCTACGGGGTCTACCACCTGAAGAACCGCGTCGTTGGACTGCCCGCGGACGCCGACGGCGCTATCTGGGCGCCCGCCCTCGCGCCCCCGCCGCACCAGGAAGCCGACGTGGTTGCGCTCGGACGGGACACCGCCTCGAGCCGGTTCATCGCGGACCTGTTGGGTTAGGCTCCGCGCCATCGTCGACGGGTTCGCCAACCCATAACGGACCTCACAGTGCACTCCCAGCAGGCCTTGTTAGCGTCGCCGACATGCCGAGTCCTGTCGGCACGCGCGGCAGCGACAGGTGGGGTGCACCAGTGCGGGATCAGCCGACAATCCACGCGGGGCCCGGGGCCCGCTCATGAGCGTGACGAGCGCCGAGCGGATCTTCGAGGAGGCTCGTGGCCACGAGCCCGGTGACGGTCACGGCACCGACGGCAACGAACGCCTGACCGCGCTGACCGGGTCACTGTTGTTCGTGTTGCTGGCTGCCGAGGGCGTCACGATCCTTGCGCTGCACAACCTGCTGACCGCACACGTGTTCATCGGCGTAGTGCTGATCCCGCCGATCCTGCTCAAGCTGGGCTCGACGGGGTACCGCTTCGCGCGCTACTACCGCCGCAACCCCGCCTATCGCGCGGCGGGGCCGCCGATCACGCCGATGCGGGTGCTGGCGCCGTTGCTCGTGCTGCTCACGGCGATCGTCCTGGCGAGCGGCATCGCGCTCGTGTTCGCCGGCACGCGTAACGGGAACCCCTTCCTGTTCATCCACAAGGCGAGCTTCATCCTGTGGCTGATCGTCGCGGCGATCCACATCCTCTACTACCTGGTGCGTGTTCCGCGCATCCTCGGCGCGGAGGTCCGCCCGCCGCGCCGTGACCGCAGCGTCGCCAATCGGGGCCTGCGGTTTGCGGTGCTGGCGGGTGCCCTAGTGGCCGGGATCGGCCTGGGCTTCGCGTTCATCCCCGTCGCACACACTTGGGAGCACAAGAACCCGGCGGGCCACGACGGTCGCGCGGGTATCGTCCGGGTCGCCCGCACCGTCCGCGCCGGCCGGGCCTAAAGGTGCGGCAGGATCGCCGTCGCCAGCTGCTGCTCGGCGACGAGCGACGGCGGGGCGCCGGCCGGCGCGACCGCGACGCGAAGGTAGGCGTCGCCCTTCAAGACGCTCAGCGAGGCGTACCCGTCATAGAACGCCTGGTCGCCATAGCCCGGGATGGTCTGCGGCCGGACGGCCGGTGAGGACCGATAGGCGTCGTACCAGTTGACCGCATTGGTCCCCTTGACGACGACCACGCGCACCGTGTCGGGCTGGGCGACGTTCGGGGTGTGCGGCGTCGGCGCCGACGGCCCGTAGAACACACAGGCAAGCCCCCCCTCGACCGTCGCGGTGCCCAGGACGCCCGGGGTCACAGATTGGCCGAGTGCCGCCGCGGCCTCGGGGGTCGTCACGACCGTGCATGAATCGACGTTGCCCGACGTGGTCGGCGTGCCGCCGGACGTGGTCGTCGCCGGAGCGGTGGTCGCGGCGTGCGCGGTCGTGACCGTCGTCGCCGACGAGGACGAGGACCCGCACCCTGCGAGGGCGACGGCGACAGACGCGGCGCCGGCGAGTGCGGCAACGGCGGTGCGGGCCTTCATCGGTGGCTCCTCTGTGCGCGGTCTGGATGCGCTCGTCAGATCACGGTAGCCGACCCCGCCGTCAGCGTCGGGCGATGGCCCGCCAGGCGGTTGCCACGCGGCGGGGAGTAGGCTCAGCAGCGGTCGCCTGCTCGTAGTCCCAGCCAGACGAGGAACCCGTTGGCGCTCGCCGTCCTCATCCTCAGGATCGTCCTGGCAGCCGTGTTCCTGCTGGCCGCGCTCGCCAAGCTCGCCAGCAGGCGGCGCACGTGGGCACGCGTCCGACTCTTCGGAATCCCGGCTGCCCTCGCCCGCCCGGTCGCCGTCGCGCTGCCGATCACCGAGCTCGTGATCGCGGTACTGCTGATCCCCGACTCGACCGCGCGCGCCGGCGGCCTGCTCGCGGCCGTCGCCCTGCTCGTGTTCGCCGCGGCGATCGTTCGCCTCCTGGCGCGTGGCGAGGCCCCCGACTGCAACTGCTTCGGCCCGCTGCACTCCTCCCGTGTCGGGCCGACGATGCTGGCACGGAACCTGGCCCTTGCGGCGCTGGGCGGGGTCGTCGCCATCGCGGGCCCAGGGGCGAGCCTCGGCATCACGCTGGCGGCCTGGACCGTGGCCGTCGCCATCGCGGCGATCGGCGTCCTGGCGGTGGCAGGCTGGCGCGATCGCACCCAGGCGCGCCGGCGGCTCCATGCGGTGGGCAAGTCGGCGACCGATTGATGTGACCGGCCCGGCCGTCCGGAACCAGGAGCGCGCATGAGACTCGGCGTGCACGTCGTCAGCTTCGATTTCCCGGGGGGGACCCCAGCGATCGGCCCGACCCTCGCGCGCGCCGGGGCGGCCGCCGACGAGGGCGGTATCGCCGTTATCTCGGTGATGGACCACTACTTCCAGCTCGAGGGCATGGGCGCCGTCGACGCGCCGATGCTGGAGGGCTATACGACCCTCGGTTTCCTGGCCGGCCACACCTCGACGGTGCGGCTGCAGCTGTTGGTCACCGGTGTCACTTACCGGCATCCCGGCCTGTTGGCGAAGATCATCTCGAGCCTGGATGTGCTGTCGGGGGGGCGGGCCGCGCTCGGCATGGGCGCCGCGTGGTACGGGCGCGAGCACGAGGCGCTCGGGGTTCCATACCCGCCGATCGCCGAGCGGCTCGAGCGCCTCGAGGAGGCCCTGCAGATCGTGCGACAGATGTGGAGCGACGACGACGGCCCGTACACGGGCCGGCATTACCGGCTGGCCGAGACGCTGAACTCGCCGCAGCCGCTGCAGGACCGGCCGCCGATCATGGTCGGCGGATCCGGCGAGAAGAAGACGCTGCGCCTGGTCGCCCGCTACGCCGACGCCTGCAACATCTTCGCCGGGCCGCAGATCGGCCCCGGCGAACTCGCCCGCAAGTTCGATGTCCTCGCGGCCCACTGCGCTCGTGAGGGCACCGATTTCGGGGCGATCGCCAAGACGGTCCTCTGGATCGCGCCGATCACCCCGGATGCCGCGGGCGGTGCGGCGTTCGTCGCCGCGATGCGCGCATACGCCGACCTCGGTGTCGAGCAGGTCCACGTCATGCCGTTTGGCGTCGATCCGGTCGCGTTCATCGAGGGTCTCGGCGCGCACGTCGTTGGTGGGCTCACGGCCCTCGGCTAGGCGCGCCATACGCGGGGGGCGGGCGTGTCCCTATGATCCCCGCACATGGAAGCCACGGGCAGACGCACGAAGATCCTCGCCACCGTCGGACCGGCGTCCGACAACGAGACGACCCTGCGCGGCATGATCGCCGCGGGAATGGACGCCGTGCGCCTGAATCTCTCCCACGGGACCGTGGAGGAGGCGCTCGTGGTGCACCGCAGGGTCCGCGCCCTGGCCAAGGAGGCCGGTCGGGACATCGGCACGCTGGTCGACCTGCCGGGTCCCAAGATCCGCGCCGCCTCGTTCGGGCGCGATGGGGTTGACCTGCCGGACGGGCATCGCATCCGCCTCGTGCCCGGCGACACCAAGTCGACCTCGGAGGTGATCGAGGTCGGCTACGAGAGCCTGCTCGGCGGCATCGAGATCGGCGACCGGATCAGCTTCGGCGACGGCGCCATCGACATCGAGGTCGTCGACACGACCGGCGATCACCTGGATGCCGTGGTCAGCCACGGGGGCCGGCTGTCGGGTCGCCCCGGCGTGCACATCCCCTCGGAGCGGTTGCGGGTGTCGACGCCGACGCCCGAGGACCTGCGTATCCTCGACGCGTTCGTCGAGGCCGGGGTCGACATGGTGGCCGTCTCGTTCGTCCGATCGGCCCACGACATCCGGCGTCTGGGCACCGAGCCGCATCCTCGCGGGCCGCTGGTGGTCGCGAAGATCGAGACCCGCAGCGCCGTCGACAACCTGGCCGGCATCCTCGAAGCGGCCGGGGCGATCATGATCGCCCGTGGCGATCTGGGCATCGAGTGCTCGATCGAGGACCTGCCACACCTGCAGAAGCACATCATCCGCGAGTGCATCGCCCATGGCCGACCCGCCATCACCGCGACCCAGATGCTCGAGTCGATGGCGCACGCGCCGACGCCGACCCGCGCTGAGGCCTCCGACGTCGCCAACGCGGTCTTCGACGGCTCCTCGGCGGTGATGCTCTCCGGCGAGACCGCCGTCGGGGCCGATCCGGTCAACGTCGTCGCGACGATGGCGCGCCTGTGCGCCCGGGCCGATGCCAACTTCGACGAGGACGCCTGGACGCGACTGGTCACACGCCTGCGCGTCAACGACCCGCACAACTCCGAGGGCCGTTACCGTCGCATCACTGACGCGATGACCGACGCGGCGCGCCGGGTCGCGCACGAAGTCGAGGCGAACGCGATCCTGTGCCTGACCCGGTCGGGGTTCACGGTGCGGGCGATCGCGCGCTACCGGCCCCAGGTGCCGATCCTCGGGTTCACTCCCGACCACCGCGTGCGCCAGCAGCTGTCGATCAGCTGGGGGGCGACGCCGCTGCCGCTGACCGCCTTCGCCGAGAACGAGGCCATGGTCCAGGAGGCGGTCACGACCGCCCGGGACCGCGGCATGGTGCGCACCGGCGACATCGTCGTGGTGCTGGCCGGCATCGACGGGCGCTCCCGCACCACCGACGTGCTGCGGGTGATGCAGGTCACCTGAGCCCCCCGGCGCCGGCCGTCGGGGATCACCCCGCGGCGGGCACGCTGCCGCGCAGGCGCACCGACATCTTGACCACGCGGGCCGAGGAACTCGCGGCAACATGCGTGACGGTCGCGATCGCGACGACGGCGACGCCGACCCACCACAGCGGGCCGACGCTCAGCAACAGCAACCCGAGCCGGTTGAGCAGGTAGCCCGGGATCGCGGCGACGCCGCTCAAGGCGCCGGTGGTCAGACTCTGGAGGCCGCGGTCACGGCGTGAGCCGGACTTGCGCAGCCGCAACAGCCACGCCGGGAGTGCCACGAACAGGTAGATCTGGACCACGAACATCACGACCAGGGCGAGCCAGAACAGGCTCAGTCGCCAGTTCGGCAGCACGAGCCAGATGAACGCCTGAATGGTGCCGGTCAGCAATGCCAGCCCGCTGATCGCCCGCCAGTGCGTCCTGGCCTCGGCGAACGCGGGCGCGATTCTCGGAATCCCTTCCTGTGTGAGCGTGAACGCGAACGTCGCATTGCACCAGTAGGCCAGCTGCGGCGTGATCAGCGCGACTGCGGCGATGAGCTCGACATACGACAGCGGCGGATGGCGATGCGCGAGCAGGTGCGAGCGGATGTTCCAGGTCATCGCGTAGATCCACGCCGCGGGCACCAACTGCAGCAGGGTCAGCCGCCAGGACTTGAACAGCAGCACGATGCCGTCGAATACCACCGCGAGGGTGCCGGCCACGTACGCCAGCGGGGTCAGCCACCGCGACCGGCCGCTCAGGTCGGTGGCGAGCTGCTGGACCCGCGCCGGATCCGTCGACCGTACCGCCTCGGTCGCGGCGACCAGTGTTGCCCACCTGCCCGGGTGCGTCGTGGCTCTTGTGGCCGGCATCGCAGTAGATCATGCCCGCCGCGCGCCCCGGCCGCCGAGGGCAGCGGGGCGCGGGCGACCGGCGTCATCAAGCCGTGAGGGCTTCCTGCAGCGTGGCCTTGGTCTCCGCGGACAGCGAGGACTCGAGCACCGTGCCGCCGACCTTGCTGAGCGCCACGGTGGCCTTGTCGGGCGTGATCTTCTCGACGGCCAAGCCGAAGACCGGCACAACTCACAGGACCGCGACCAGCCGTCCCCAGAACACGTCCCACACCGCGCCGACGCCCACGATCTGGTGGTTGGTGTCCACCGTGTTCGTCCCGTCGGGGTCGTAGACGATCACCGCGACGGCGTCGGGCTGGATGATCGGGTCGCGCTGGACCTCCTGCTCAGCTTCGGCTGCCGGCGGCCAACCGTGGGGCGGGCGTTTTGGGATCCGGCGGCGTGGCGCCAGTGCGCGCCGGGGTCAGGCCGAGTCGGCGCCCTCGTCATCGGCTTGGTATTCGGCCAGGAGCCGCCGTTCCTCGTCGCGCGTCGGGAAGAAGTGAAAGACGATGATCGCCCCGAGCAGCACGGCGAGAATGCCGGCCGCATAGGCCCACTCGTCGCCCTGCAGGAACGAGGACTTTGCCGCGCTGGTGATCTGCGCCGAGTACTGCGGGTATTCCTTGGCGATCGCCTGGGCACCGGCGAACGACTTGGTCAGCTGCTCCTGGACGCTCGAGGACACGTTCGTGCCGCTGGAGGCGATCACCTGGGACGCCGCGGCCGCGTATCCGGCCGTGAGCAGGGCGCCGAAGATCGACTGCATGATCGCGCCGCCGAGGTCGCGTTGCAGGTCCGCGGTGCCCGAGGCCATGCCGACACGGCGTACCGGCACCGAGCCGGTCAGTGAGTGCGATGCGGGCGTGCCGGCGAGTCCCACGCCGATGCCCACCAGCGCGTAGCCCAGGCCAACCTGCCAATAGGCGGCGCTCTGATCCCAGAGGATGAGCATGACGAAGAAGCCGAGCAGCACGAACACGTACCCGAACAGCAGCGTGAACCGTGCGCCGCGCGTCTCGACGAGCTTCGCCGACCGCGGCGCCACGATCACCATCAGCGCCGCGGCTGGCAGGATCGCCAACCCGGCATCCAGCGTCGAGTAGCCGAGGACGTTCTGCAGGTACTGCTGGCCGATGAACATCGCGCCCATCAGCGATCCGAAGACGATGACCCCGGCGCAGGCGGCGACCCAGAACGGGGGGCGTGCGGCGACCTTCAGGTCGTAGAGCGGGTTGGCGGCGCGCTGCTGGCGCACGTAGAACGCGATCAGTGCCAGGACCGCGATGCAGCCGAGCACGATCGCTGCGGTGTGGGCGTTCTGCACCGGCGCGAAGTTGATCGCGAGGATCAGCGCTGCGACCAGCACCAGCGACAGGATGCCGCCCAGGTTGTCGACCGGCTGGGTGCTCTCGTTGACGTGCGCCGGCACGAAGATCCAGGACAGGATGATCGCCACGACCGCCAGCGGTACCGTGATCAAGAAGACCGATCCCCAGTAGAAGTGCTCGAGCAGCAGCCCGGAGAGCATCGGCCCGAGGGCGGCGATCGCCCCGCCGACCCCGGACCACAGCGCGATGGACTTCGTACGGCCCGCCCCGGGGGACCAGAGTGCAGTGATCAATGCGAGCGTGGTCGGGTACGCCATGCCCTGCCGTGATGCCCCCGCCGAGGCGTGCGATGAACAGGATCGTGTCGGATGGCGCGTACGCGGCCAGCAGCGACATCGGGACCGCCAGCGCCGTACCGCCGACCAGCATGGTCTTGCGGCCGTACCGGTCGCCGAGTGCCCCGAGCCACAGGACCGAGCAGGCCAACCCGAGCGAGTACCCGACTGCGATCAGGTCGAGCGTCGTCTGGCTCGAATCGAAGTGCTCGCCGATCGACGGCAGGGCGACGTTGGCGACGGCGAGGTTCAGGTTCGCGACCGCGGCGACCAGAATTAGGCTGATCAGTACGAGGCCCGCGCGGGCCGGGCGGGTCTCGACAGCGACGGTGTCGTGGGCGGCCAGCGTCGTCATTGGTCCTCCTGCTGTGCTCGGCGAACGCGTGCCGCCGTGCCTGCGGCGGCACGGGGCAGGCGGGCGAATGGGCGAACGGCCCGAACCCGGCACCTACCCTAACAGGGGCCTTTGCGCGCACTTTGCCCGGTTCCGGCCGGCGGGGACCGGGGCGGCGGGTCGCAGGTCCGGGTGGCGCCGGATCGCGTCGACGAGCCCGCCGGCACGCGCACGACCAACGACCGGGTCCGCGGCGCCCGGGCGGCCCTAGACCCCGGTCTCGGCCTGAATCCGCCCGCTGGCCACCGCGTCGCACAAGGCCGCGTGGTCGCGCTCGTTCTGGTCGGCGTAGCGCGATGCGAAGCCGACGATGGCGCGGTCGAACACGTCGGACTTGCCGAGGTAGGCGGCGATCGCGATCCGATCGCCGGAGTTCGCGTGGGCACGGGCGAGGGTCCAGCCGCACAGCTGGGCGTAGTTGACCATGCCCGCGGGGATCATCTCCTCGATCTCGGCCGACCCCTTCCAGTCGCGCAGCTGGCGCACGTAGAAGTCCCGCTCGACGCCGTCGAGTCCGACAACGCGGATCCATCCGAGCAGGATGTCGCCGGCGGCCTGCATCAGGCGCTGGCCCGCGACGACGCGATGGGCGTGGTTCTTGTAGCGCGCTCGCCCCGCAGAAGCCCTCCAACACCGAGGCCTGGGCCTCCTTGAACTGCAGGAACAGCGGGTCGTGCTGATCGCGTCCCAGCAGGAGCGCGATCCAGGCGCGCGTGCCCACGCTGCCGACCCCGACCACCTTGCGCGCGAGGTCGACGAACCGGTATTGCTCGAGCAGTTGGCGCCGATCCGTCTCGAGCGTGCTGCGGTAGGAGCGGAGGCCGTCGTGGACCCACTGGGTGAAACGCGCGGCGAACTCGGGCGTCATGAACGTCTCGGCGCGGATCACCAGCGGCGGATCGTTCTTGATGCGCGGCTCGCCGTCGACCCACTCGGTCATCTTCGCGAACGCGTGCATGCTGTCGCGGGTGCGGGCCTTGGCGATCGTGGCCTCGGTGCGGGCCATCATCGCCTTGGTCACCTTCGGGCGATACGCCTCGAGCGTTCGGTCGATGTCGAGGCTCGCGTAGTACACCTCGAGGTTCGTCTGGCGGGCGAACTCGGCCATCGCCGTGCGGTAGCCGGCGACCGCCGAGCGCACAGCCGCCGTCCGTTCGAGCGCTGTGAAGCCGCGGTCCCGGCCGGCGATCTCGAGACTCGCCGCCAGGCGCTTGATGTCCCACTCGAATGGGCCCGGCGCGGTCTCGTCGAAGTCGTTGATGTCGAACACCAGGCGGCGCTCCGGCGTGCCGAAGATGCCGAAGTTCGCGAGGTGCGCATCACCGCACAGCTGCACCCGCAGGCCGGTCGTCGGCGTCGAGGCGAGATCATTGGCCATCACCAGCGCCGCGCCCCGGAAGAATGTGAACGGGGAGACCATCATGCGGCCGTAGCGAATCGGTACGAGGTCTTGGGCCCGCGAGACCGCCTGGGACTCCAGCAGCGCGATCGGGTCGGAACGGCGCACCGGTGGTGCGAAGTCGGCGTGCTTGCTGCGCGGGATGGCCTTGCGCTCCGCCCGCCCGCGGGCGACGCGGTCCTCGATGCCCGGGTGCTCGAGGACCGACGGTCGCGGACTGGGGAGATTGGCTGCTCGCGATGACGTGCTCATGACCCCCCGATCGAACGTGCGTGGTCGGCAGTAGCGAAGCTGGGATGCGCGCGCACGGGGCCGCGGCGGCGCGCACCGCCCATTACATCGGACCGGGCCCCGAATGCCTAGCGCGGGCTGGGAGGATCCGCCGACGGACGCGGGGCCTGCCATCGCGCGCGCGGCCCGGTTATTGTGTGGGGGCCGCGCCGACACCCGCCAAGGAGGGCACATGTCGACCGCATCCGGGCATACCCCACCACGTGCGCTGTTGTTCGACGTCTTCGGGACGTGCGTCGACTGGCGCACGAGCATCGCCCGCCAGGCCGCCGCGCTGGGGAGCCGCTACGGCCGCGACGAGATCGCGTGGGACGCGTTCGCCGATGCGTGGCGGGCCCGGTATCAGCCGCAGATGAACACCGTGCGCAGCGGCATGCGCGAGTGGGCGACCCTCGATGTGCTCCACCGCGAGTCGCTCGACGAGGTGCTGGCCGAGTTCGGGGTCGATCTGCGCCCGGATGACCGCGACGCGCTCACACTCGCCTGGCATCGTCTGGATCCGTGGCCCGATACCGTCGCCGGGCTCGGGCGATTGCGGCACCGGTTCATCGTCGCGCCGGCATCGAACGGGCACATTGCGTTGCAGGTCAACCTCGCGCGTCACGCGGGTCTGACCTGGGACGCCATCCTTGGCGCCGAGATCGCCCACGCCTACAAGCCCGACCCGCACGTCTACCTGCGCAGTGTCGCCGCGCTCGGCCTCGAACCGGGCCAGGTCATGATGGTCGCCGCCCACAACGGCGACCTGCACGCCGCGGCGCGCTGCGGGCTCCAGGTGGCGTTCGTGGCGCGCCCCCGCGAGTACGGGCCCGGGCAGGCGGCGGACCTGGTCGCCGATCCGGGGATCGACATCGCGGTGTCCGACTTCGGCGCCCTCGCCACGGCACTGGGGGCATGATGCGCCGAGCGCCCACGTCACGCAGGCGTGCGACCCCGGGATCGCGGCGGTCGTCGCCGTGAGCCCGCGTCCGCCATCCCACGAGCACCCGCTGAGCGGCCGCTGCCTGTGCGGGGGGATCCGCTTCGAGATCACGGCCCCCTTCACGGTGGCGCTCTACTGCCACTGCACCGACTGCCAGCACCGGACCGGTACTGGCTACTCCGTCGGTGGACGCGTCCCGCGCGAGGGCTTCCGCCTGGTCGCCGGGCGCGATCTGATCTCAGGCTACACGCCACCGAGCGGTGTCCCGAAGCTGTTCTGCGCGCGCTGTGGGGGGCACGTGTTCTCGGGCGACCCGCTCACCGACGACGTGATCTCCGTCCGCTTCGGGGCGCTCGATGCCGACCCCGGGATCCGGCCCTCGTTTCACCAGTTCACGGCGTCGGCCCCGGCGTGGTCGCCGCTGCCCGACGACGGGTTGCCGCGCTATCCACGCGCGGCCCCGGCGCGGTAGGCCGGCCTCGGCGTGTCGTCGGCCGCGGGTGACGCGCCCATGCGGACTAGACTGATCGCACCAACAAGGTGGGCGCGATGCGGCGTGCGAACGGCGTGATGTACCCCCGGGGACGGCGCGGCGGGTCGCAGGCGCGCCGGGGCGGGCGCCATCCGGCCCGACGCCGCGCCGACGGCGTCCGTTGAGCGCGGTCCACACCGCCGCCGCGCAGATGTTCGCGACGCGCCAATGGCACCTGTTCGTCGCGCTCGGCATCGGACTGCTGATCGGCCTCGAGCGGGAACGTCGCAAGGGGGAAGGGCCGGCACGTGAGGCGGCCGGCATGCGGACATTCGCGCTGGTCGCCCTCGTCGGTGGGCTGGCGGCGGAGGTCGGTGGCGCCATCGTGTTGGCGGTGTGCGGCGGGTTCATCGCGCTGGCGGCGATCGTGGCGTACGCGACGCGCCGGAACGAGGACCCCGGGCTCACGACCCAGGTCGCGCTGTTGACCGCCTTCCTGCTCGGTGCGCTGACCTGGCGCAACCCGGCGCTCGCGGCCGGCCTTGCGGTCGTGGTCACCGTGCTGCTGGCGGCCCGCGGTCCGCTGCATCGCTTCGTGAGGGACTCGCTGTCGCCGCGCGAGCTGCACGACGGCCTGGTATTCGCGGCCGCCGCGCTCGTCGTGTTGCCCCTTGTTCCCAACCACGCGGTCGGGCCCTACGGCGTGCTGAACCCCTTCGTCGTCTGGCGCCTGGTCGTGATCGTGATGGCGATCAGCGCGGGCGGCTATATCGCGATGCGCCTGCTCGGATCACGTCTCGGGCTGACCGTCGCCGGCTTCGCCGGCGGCTTCGTCTCGAGCACGATCACCGTCGCGGCGATGGGCGCGCGGGCCCGCGAGACACCCGCCGTGCTGCGCACCGCGGTCGCCGGAGCCACGTTGGCGGGCCTGGCGAGCCTGGTCGAGCTCGCCATTGTCGTCGGCGCGACCTACCCGGCCGCGCTCCGCGAGCTTTGGGTCCCGTTGGCGTTGGCGGGCCTCGCGGCGCTCGTCTACGCAGCGGCCTTCGCGCTACGTGCGCTGCGCGTCGATCGACCCGCGCCACTCGAGGAAGGTCGTGCCTTCGACCTGCGGACCGCCGTGCTGTTCGCGGTCTCGGTCACGGCCATCATGCTGATCGCCGCGGCGCTGCGTGCGCACCTGGGCACCCCGGGGCTGGTCATCGGGGTCGGTGTCACGGGGCTCGTCGACATCCAGGCCGGTGCGATCTCGGTCGCCAGCCTGGTTGCCGTCGGCAAGCTCGCGCCGGCCGATGCGGTCGGGCCGATCCTCGCGGCGGTCTCGGCCAGCGCCGTGACCAAGGCGGTGCTCGCGATCGTCACCGGCCGCCTGCCCTACGCGCGCCGCGTCGTGCCCGGGCTCGTGGTGGTCGTCGCCTGCGGTTGGCTCGGCAGCGCGATCTTGGGCGTCGCTTGAGCGAAGCCGCGCGCGGCGTCCCGACCCGGAGCCCGACCGGACCACGCACGCACCGCTGAGCAGATCCGTTGCACCGCGCGGGGTCGCGCTCCCGGCGGCGCTGCCCTAGGCGCCCTGCAGTGCCGCGGTGATCGCCGCGATCGCCTCGGCTTCGGGGGGGCTGACGACCTGGCCGTTCTCGCGGTGCGCGGCGGCGACCTTGTTGGCAACCGTGACCACGAAGCTGCGATACCCCTCGAGCTCTTCCGGCGTCGCTTTGCTTGCGACGAGGTCAACTGCCTGGCGGATCAGCCCGAGCGAATGCTCTCGCAGCTCCTCGGGGGAATGGGCACGGGTGTGGTCGGCCTTCGGTCGCGTCGAGACGATCTCGTCGAGCAGTTCGCTCTGGCCGTGCTCGGAACGTGCCTCGACGTACGCCTTGGACATCGCGTACGTCTCACGGAAGGTCCCGCCATGCGAGGCCATCACGACCATCATGCCGGCGCTGGTCGGGCCCTCGGTCACCGTCGTCCACTCCTCGGGGGTGAAAGCGGCCTTTGTCGTCATCGGATCCGACTCCTCATCCTCGGTGTTGACCGAGACCACTCTAGCTGCGGCGGACTCGATCGGCGCGCGCCGGGTTTCCCGGGGGCCGCCGGGGGGAATCTAGGATGCCTAACCCGGTGCGGTCTCCCGCACCCGTCGCCGGAGCAGGCCCGCGATCGACTGGACCACTGTATCGGCGCGTGCGACGGCAGGCGGGACGCTTGTGCTCGCGGTCGCGACGTTCGCGTCCGTCCGCTCGGCCAAAAAGGCCGCCCGGGTCTCCGAGCAGGCGCTCCTGGTCGGACTGCGCCCGCTGCTGCTCACGTCGGACAACGATGACGAGGTGCAGAAGGTCCGGTTCGGCGACGGGCGCTACCTGTGCCTCATCGGCGGGCGCTCGGTCGCCGAGGTCGACGGGGATGCGGCCTGGCCATCTCGCTGCGCAACGCCGACTCCGGCGTCGGCGTGATCCACGGGTTGCGCTATCTGCAGGACGTGTGCGAGCGGTCCGCCGAATCCGGACTCGTTCCCGGCTCAGACGCGCGACCTCCATGTCTCGCCCGGCGTCGTCGGATTCTGGCAGGGTGCGATCCGCGACTCGGGCGATCCGCAGCACGCCGTCCTGCACGGCGCCATCGCCGCCGGAGAGCTCATCGGCATCGATCTGCTCTACGGGGACCGCGACGCCGGCCAATGATCGATGAGCCGCTTCGTCCCCGAGCGTCCCGCCGGAGTGGCTGACCTCGGTCGCGCGCCACCGGAGCATCGACCCACCGCACATCGGAGAGGCCGGGCGCGCCCCGGGCCCGATAACTCGACGTTCCCCGAAATTTCAGAATCCTCTCAGGAAGCCGACCTAGGCTCACCGTTATCGCGGCGAGCAGCCGCGGTGAGGGGTCATCGATCCGGGGGGTCTGGATGAAGCGCTTCACGATGCGAAGTGCCCTGGCGACCGGCGTGGCGGCAGCGGCCATCGCCGGCCTGGGAACCGCGGCCGCCGTCGCGGCATCGGGCGGCGGTTCGGGCAGCACACCAGCGTCGCACCAGACCGCGATGCTGGCCGCAGCAGCCACCAACACGAGCACCAGCCCGAGTTCGGGGACGTCGCCCGCGACGCACCCGGCCGGGCACAAGTGCCCGTAGGTGGCCGTGCCGCCGGTGCCCCGGAGCTTCTTGCTCCGGCTTCGGGGCACCGGAGTCACCCGGCACCGATCCGCGCCTGACGCCACCGCCGGACCGTCGCGTGGTCCGCAGGCACTTCACGTGCATCTCAGTCGATCTGCCCGGCCCGGGGCAGAGCGACACGCCGCCCGCCCGGTACTCCACGGCGGGATACGCCGACCAGATCGCCGCGTTCCTCGGTGCGATCGGGGTTGAATCGGCCCACGTCGCCGGCGTCTTGCTCGGCGCGGCCGTGGCAACCCACCAGGCCGCGCGCCACCCCGCACGCGTGCGGGGTGGCGCTCAACAGCGCCTGGGACACCACCGACCCGTTCCTGACGGTCTGCGTGGAGAACCGGCGGGCGTCGGCACGCGGCCTGCCGAGCGTCGTGGACGCGGTGATCCTCGGGATCTTCCCGTGGTGTATCACCCCCGATATGTACGCGACGCGCCCGGAGTTCGTGCTCGCGCTCGAGGACTTCGTCAGGAGCCGCCCCGCCCCGGCCGGTCGAGGCGTTGCTGGCCCAGTCGCAGGCAGTCATCGATCACGACGGGGCGCCCGTGATCGGCCAGATCACCGCCCCGATCCTGATCACGGTCGGGGCGCACGACCAAGTCACCTCGACGCGGTTCATGGAGCCCCTCTCGGCGGGGATCGCCACCACCGCGGTCGTCGTGTTCGAGCACCTCGCGAACGCCGGACTGCACGAGGACCCGGAGACCATCAACCGGGCGACGGTGGACTTCATGCTCCGGTACCGCGGCTAGCCGGATGGGCGCAACGGGTGGCAGCAGCGAGCCGCCGCCTTGGCCGTCGGGCCCGCGCTGGCCGCAGCGCGGCCGCGGATCTGATTGGATCGGCGCATGACTGTCATCAAGATCAACGCCATTACCGTGCCCGAGGGCTCCGGTGACGAACTCGCGCGGCGCTTCGCCGCGCGAGCCGGAGCGGTCGACGGGCAGGAGGGCTTCGAGGGGTTCGAGCTCTTGCGCCCGACCGACGACCGCAATCAGTGGCTGGTGATCACCCGCTGGCGGGACGAGGCCGCCTTCGACGGCTGGGTCAACTCGCCGGCGTTTGCCCACGGCCATGCCGGGGCGAGTCGGCCGGCGGCGCACGGCGGACCGGTCTCGGTTGCATCCGAGCTCTGGTCTTACGAGGTCGCCGGCGGCTCACCGACCTAGGCGAGGCGCCGGGCACGCGCCGGCCGCCCGCCGGCACGGGCACCCGACCGCTGGGCCGCGTCCGCGGTCGGCTGCGCTGTGCCGTCAGTTCCCGGAGGGCGGCCGCTTGAGGACCGTCGTGACCATCCTGACCCCGGTGCGGCCCGGCAGGAGCGCCAGATCCCAGACGCTGTTGGCGATGCTCGCGCCCGGGACTTCCTCGGCGAGTTCCTCGACGATCTCCTCGGACTCCTCGACCAGGTCGCGGCCGACGTCCTCGACCCCGTCAGCGACGCTCTCGGCGACGTCGTTCGCCATCTCGATTGCCATGCGCGCGGCGACACCGGCCGCGATCGGA
The DNA here is from genome assembly GCA_963773325.1 of uncultured Thermoleophilia bacterium. GTDB lineage: Bacteria > Actinomycetota > Thermoleophilia > Miltoncostaeales > Miltoncostaeaceae > CAITWD01. The sequence goes on from CAVZAI010000002.1 coordinate 1,687,534, forward strand.
GCGAGGATGGCGATCGTCCGCTCGGCCAGCGGTGGGGTCAGCGCAGCGATGTCTGTCTGCAGCTCCTGCCAGGCACGATCGCGCGCCGCCTGCAGTCGGTCCGGCGAACCGGCGTCGTCGCCGCGGATGCGCGCGAGCAGCGGCGCCGCACGCGTTGCCGCGATCCTGGCCGCGACGCCCGCAACGACCAGCCATGCTCCTGCGAGGATCAGGGCTGCGGCCCAGGCCGGCAGCACCGTCGCAATGGCGAGCAGTATCGCGACGTTGACGAAGACGATCGCGGCGCCGAGCGCCAGTGCACCGGCGAGACCGCCGAGCGCGGCGGTCCTCGCCCGCCGCAGCTGCGGTGCGCGCGCCGCCGCCGCGACCTGTACCTCAACGCGGACGAACTCGGCCAGGTCGCGACGGAACTTCTCGAGCTCGTCCCGCTGGGGTCCGGGGGACTCGCCCTCGGCCTCTGGGTCCTCCGGCTCGGCGTCTGCCACGCGGTCACCTCCTCGCTGCACGCCCTCCGACCGAGTCTAGTTCAGCTTCACGGCCGCGTCAGTGGCGCGGCGACCGCAGCGCCCCCCTGGCGCAGGTCGCACGATCGTTGTTGCATACGTCCTGACAGGCACATGCGGACCAGGGGGCTGTGATGGGGAGTGTGTACAAGGTCATCGAGCTCGTCGGCACGAGTGAGAACTCGTGGGAAGACGCCGCACGTGCGGCGGTCACGACGGCGGGCAGCACGCTGCGCGACCTGCGCGTCGCGGAGGTCGTCCGTCAAGACCTCACGATCGGTGAAGATGGTGCGCCGGACGAATACCGGATTCGCATGAGCGTGTCGTTCAAATACGAGTCCGAGTAGCGCAGCTCGGAGGATCGCGGGACGGGACCCGGCGAGCACCGGCCCGTTCCATGATCCGATGAGTGCCGCTCGCGGGTCGCGGGGCGACTCCGGCCCGCTGCGCACAATCCGCACGGCTCGGCGCCGCGCCCAATGCGCACGGCTCGGCGCCGCGCCCGGGTGTTGCTCGAACCGACGCGATGCCTGTAGCGTCGGCGTAGCGCAGGCACCACCGAACCGCGACCGAGCGGAGGCCCGCGATGCCTGAAGCACCCGCAGCGGGATCCGCGACCACGAACGGCAGTGCGGTCGACGGCAACGCCAACCTCGATCGGCGTCGACGCGACGCATCGTCGGACCGGACGCACGGACGTCGTCAGCCACGCCGCCGGCGTGATGGGCGAGGCGCCGATCGCTGCCGAGGTCTGGGAATCACAGGCCGACCAGACCGCGTTCATCCCGCGCCGCTTGGCGCCCGTCATCATGCGGACGAACGGTCCCATGGCGATCATCGCTTGCCGCCACACCGACGGCGCCGGCGGTCGCATGCATCGCGCACATCGACAAGGAGCCCGAGATGGCATACGGAGTGATTCATCAGTTCCCCGGCGGTACCCGGGAGCAGTACGAAGCCTCGATCGCGGCGGTGCACCCGAGCGGGGGCGCATTGCCGGAGGGCCAGATCCTCCATGTCGCCGGTCCATCGGCCGACGGATGGACGATCGTGGCCGTCCACGATTCGCGGGAAAGCTGGGAGCGGTTCCGCGACGAGATCCTGATGCCGCGCATGAGCGCCGGGATCGCCGGCGGTTTCGCCGCGCCGCCGCAGGAGACGCTGTTTGAGGTCTATGCGGAGGTGACCGCGTAACGGCACCCCAACCGACGCCACCCTCGCACATGCGCCGCCGCAGTCCTCGGGCGGCCGACCGCCGCGCGGAGCCCGGTCGTTGAGCGAGCCCGAGCGGGCCACGAACCCGCAGGCGCGCAAGCTCGGCCTGATGCCGGGCCGCCGCGTCGCGCTCGACGACCGCCCCGCCGGCTGGGCGCTGTCCGACCCGCCGGACGGCCTCGTGGAGGCCGGACCGGACGGGCCCGCGGACATCGTCATCGGCTTCTTCCGGACGTCCGCCGCGCTGGAGCATCGGTTGCCCGGCCTCGCGGATCGGATCTTCCCGGCCGGGATGCTGTGGGTCGCCTGGCCACGGCGCTCGGCCGGGCATGCGAGCGAGATCACCGACAACCTCGTCCGGGCGGTCGCGCTGCCGCTCGGGCTCGTCGATACGAAGGTCGCGGCGCTGGACGACGACTGGTCGGCGCTGCGGCTGGTCTGGCGGCGTGAGCGGCGGCGCCCAGGGCCACCGGACGGGTAGGCCGCCGCGCCGGCGGAGGCGGCGGTCGCTCGGTACTCGGTCGGTGTGTGCGGGCAAACCGTCGCGCGCCGTGGTTCGGACCCCTCGGATTGCTCTGGCCGGGGCTCGCGTGGCGTGCTACCTGTGAGTTCTCGACGTGAGTCTGCGCTCATCCCCGACGCGGAGCGGCCTGATGGACCTCGGGCACTGGGACTGGACCGGCGACGACGATCGCCCCGACTGGGACCGGATGTGGGTCGGCCTGCGCGACGGCGCCTTCCTCGGGCCTGAGGAGGGCGTCTACCGCCGGGGGCTCGTGAGCATCAACGTCGGCTGGCTCGCCCGGGGCGGCCTGCTGCGTCTGGAGATCCCCGGACTGCGCTTCGTGCCGAACCCGCTCGAGCGACTCATGTGGGCGCGCACGAAGTACTTCGCGTTCGCCGACATCACGAAGATCGAGCGCTGTCCGCCGACGCGCGACGGCGTGCTTCCGGGCGGCCTCGCCCCGCGGATCCGGCTGCACTTCGCGGCAAGCCGCCCCGTCGACATCCTGCCGGCGGGCGAGACGCTCGATGACTGGCTGGTGGCGATGCGCGAACAGCATGCGACCTGGGAGCGCCGGGCCCGCTTCGAGCCGTCCGCGGACTGAGCGTGGACCGGCGACACGCCCCGCACCGGACCGCGACGCAGCGGACGCTCGCGAGCGTCCAGGACACACTGGATCCTCGTGCCGTCGGTCAGCGCCCCGCGCATCCGCCGGACGGTGCCCCGCGCAGGGCGGAAGACCGGCACGGGCGCCCCGGCCCAGGCGATCACCCGCACGTGGGCCCGTTCGGCGACCTGCGCAAGCAGGTTGCGCAGGACGGCCGGCTCCCCACCTCGCACCAGCGCGAACTCCGGCGAGAAGAACCAGCCGGCGATGTGCACGTGCGAGCGGGCGGCCCCGATCTCGTCAGCCATCCGCGGCAGCGCCTGCGCACCGTCGACCAGGACCGCGAGCGCGCAGCCGACCCGTGGTGCCGGGTCGCCGGCAACCCATGGAAGCCGATCAGCGCCGAGCAACTGGCGCGCTGGAACGCGCACCGGCGGCTCACGCACCGGTTGATGCGTCTACCTGAGCTGTCCCGCCGCTCGGAGCGGATCCTCGGACCGTTCCAGGGATTCATCGTCGACGGCTAGCACCGCCGGCCGGCGCCGGCCCGCTAGACGACGAGCTCGGCCGGTACGAGCCGCAGGCCGATGCGCTGGCCCTCGCGGATCACCTCGAGCGTGACCTCCGCACCGATCCGGTCACCGACCAGCAAGCGCTGGATCTCCTCGACGCGGGCGACCGGGCTCCCATCGACCGATACGATCAGATCCTCGGCCTGGAGCCCGGCGGCCGCGGCCGGGGAATCCGGCATGACCTCGACCACCTCGACGCCCGCACGCAGGCCGAGCTCGCGTGCCAGGCGCGGCGGCAGGGGGCGTGGGCCGCCGGCAAAGCCGAGGTAGGCGCGCCGAAACTGCCCGTGGGTCATCAGCGCGGCGATGATCGAGCGGGTGGTGTCGTTGACGGGCACCGCGAGCCCGAGCCCGACGCCGGCGACGGCCGTGTTGATGCCGACCACCCGCGCAGACCCGTCGGCGAGGGCGCCGCCGGAGTTGCCCGGGTTGAGCGCGGCATCGGTCTGGATCACGTTGTCGACGACCCGGCCGGCGCGTGTCGGCAGCGACCGCCCGAGCGCCGAGACGACGCCGGCGGTCACCGAGGCGTCGAACCCGCGCGGGTTGCCCACGGCGACGACCAGCTGGCCGACGCGCAGGGTCGACGCGTCCCCGAGCTCGACCGGCGTGAGTCGCGCGGCGGCCGCGCGCAGGACGGCAAGGTCCGACAGCGGGTCGGAACCGACGATCTCGGCGTCGTATTCGGATCCGTCCACGAACGATGCCCGCACGCGCGCCGCGCGCGCGACGACGTGCGCGGAGGTGATGATGAAGCCGTCGTGGGAGAGGACGACGCCGCTGCCGCTGCCGCGATCCGTGCGCAGATGCGCGACCGAGGGCAGGAGCCGCTCGCTGGCGGTGACGACGACCTGCGAGTAGGCGTCGAGGGCGTCGCGCTCGTCGGCAATGAGGCGGATGGCCATGGCTCCCGAAGGTAGCACCGACCCCGTCGGCGCCGCCGTGGACCGCGGGCCCGTATGGTCCGGCCGCATGACGATCACCGTCGTCTTCGCGTTGGCCGCAGCCTTGGCCAACGCGGTCAACATCATGACCCAGCATTCGGCAAGCGTGGCCGCCCCGCCGCGCCGGGGCGGCTGGCGGTTGGCGCTGTGCCTGCTGCGAAACCCGCTCTGGCTGTTCGGCACGGCGGCGGCGCTTGGTCGATTCGTCTTCTATGCCATCGCGCTGCACGACGGCCAGCTGGCCGTCGTGCAGCCGCTGCTGATCTCCGAGCTCGTGTTCACGCTCGTGCTGCGGCGGGTGTTCATCCGCCAACACGTGGTCGGCGTCGCGTGGGCGTCGGCGGCCGCCATCGGGATCGCCCTCGCGGTGTTCCTGGTCGCGGCGGATCCCCATGGCGGCATCTCGAGACCCGACGCGCAGGCATGGGTTTCGACGGTGGTGGTCACCGGAGCGGTGATCGCCACCGCGATCGCGGCAACCTGGCGCGGGTCGCCGTGCGACGGGCCACCCTGTACGGCACGGCGGCGGCGCTGACGTGGGCACTGTGCGCGACCTTCATCAAGGCGACTACGGACACCCTGGCGACCTTCGGCGTGCTCGGCATGTTCCTGCACTGGCCCGTCTACGCCCTGGCGGTGATGGGCCTGACCGGCGCTGTGCTGCAGCAGGCGGCGCTACCTGTGGGCCCCTTGAGCGTCTCGCAGCCGCTGATCGTCGTCGTCGATCCTGTCGCCGGCATCTTCCTGAGCGTCTCGCTCTTCGACGAGCAATTCAGCCACAGCCCGACGCGCCTGTTCATCGCGGCGATGGCGTTCGTCGTCATGGCGGCCGCCGCCGTCGAGCTGTCGCGCACGACGCCGATCCACCTCGAGACCTCGCGGCCGACGCGCCTCTGACCGACCGGCGCCGCCGGCCCGCCGGCGCTTAGGCCGGGGTCTTCGACAGCACCGGGACCGCCGCGGGACGCGGGGCAGGCGCGCTCGGCTCGGCCGGCCGGTCCGCTGCGGGGTCGATGCCGCCTTCGACGTTGAGATGCGGCAGGACCCGATCGAGCTGACGGGGCATCCACCAGTTCGCCTTCCCGCCGAGGAACATGAGCGCCGGGACCAGGGCCGACCGGACGACGACCGCGTCAAGGAACACTGCGCCCGCGAGTCCGAGTCCGAACAGCTCGATCACCCGATCACCGCCGAGGATGAACGCGGCGAACACGAGGACCATGATCGCGGCGGCCGCGGTGATCGTCCGGCCGGTCGCCGCGAGCCCGCGGGTGACGGCGACGCGCGTGTCCCCGCTACGGTGCCACTCTTCGTAGATGCGCGTCACCAGGAAGACCTGGTAGTCCATCGACAGGCCGAAGACGATCGCGAACATCATCACCGGGACGAACGGCTCGATCGGCCCGGTGGTGCCGTTCGGGAAGATCGAATCGAGCCAGCCCCACTGGAAGACGGCGGTGATCAGCCCGAACGATGCGCCCGCGGTCAGCAGGTTCATGACCGCCGCGATCGCGGGGATCAGCAGGCTGCGGAACACGAGCATCAACAGCAGGAACGACAACCCGAGCACGGCCCCGATGAACAGCGGCAGCTTGGCGGCGATGGCGGCGGAAAAGTCGTTGATCGTCGCGGTCTGGCCGCCGATGAGCACGTGCAGGCCGTCGGTGCTCGCGGCGGGGATGACCCGGTCGCGCAGGGTGCTCAAGAGCGTGCTCGTCGAGGCGTCCTGAGGCGCGCCCTGCGGGATGACGCTCGCCGAGACGACGTCCGGCGCCCCACCGGTGCCAGGCGCCAGCGAGGCGGGGCTCACCCGGACCACACCTGCGGTCTGGGCGATCTCGGCGCGGACCTTGGCGAACGCGGCCTGCTGGCGGGGTCCGTCGACCTGCGCGACGAGCATCAGGGGACCGTTGGCACCGGGGCCGAAGCCCTTGGCGATCAGATCGTAGGCGGTCCGCGTGGGGGTGCCGACCGGGTCGGTGCCCGCGTCGGCGGCCCCCAGCCGCATGGCAAAGAACGGCGCGGCCAGCAGTACCATCAGGATGGCCGCGGCCGCGGCAATGGCGACGGGCCGCTCCCGGACCGTGCGAGCCCAGCGTGCCCAGCGTGGCGACGCGTCCGTGGTGGCGCGGCGCCCGCCGCGGTGGGCGTGCCGCGCCGTGCGTCGCAGGATGCGCGCACCGAAGAACCCGAGCAGCGCCGGCAGGAGGGTCAACGCGGAGATCACGGTGAGCAGCACCGTGATGCTCGCCGCGATGGCCACCCCGTACAGGAAGCCGACGCCGAGCGCGAACATGCCCATCAGGGCGATGCAGACCGTGAGCCCGGCAAACAGCACCGCACGGCCGGACGTATCGACCGCCTCGATGATCGCCTGGTCGACCGGCTTGCCGCGCTTGAGGCCCTGGCGATAGCGCGTCACGACGAACAGCGCGTAGTCGACGCCGACGCCGAGGCCGATCAACAGCGACAGCTCTGACGAGAATGAGGCCACCTCGATGAAGCGCGACATCAGCGCGATTGCCGCCACCGAGATGCCGAGCGCGATTCCGGCGGTGATCAGCGGCAGGGTCGCCGCCAGCAGCGACCCGAAGACCAGGAACAGGACGACGAGCGCCGCCGCGGCGCCGATGGCGACGGTCGTGATCCCGCCCTGGCTGGAGGCCGAGGCGATGCCGCCCTTGATGCCGACGGTGAGTCCGTGACCGCCCGCCGCGGTCGCGGTATTGAGGAAGATCTGGCCCGCGTTGGCTGGCGTCGCGGCTGTCGACGGCGCCATGGTGACCGTCGCGATCGCCACGGTGCGCGACGGCGAGATCTGGCCGCCGGAGCCCGGCACATAGGGCGACCCGACGGAGGCGACGTCCGTGAGTGCGGCGACGCGTCCGAGCATCGCCTCGATCCGGGCACGCGCCGCCGGGCCCGTCACGGTCCCGCGGGTGGCACCGATCACGATTTGCTCGTGGTCGGCGCGCGACGCCGGTGAGGCCTGGGAGAGCAGTGTCTCAGCCTGGTAGCTCTGGGTGCCGTGCAGCGAGAGGTCGTTCATGTATCCGGTGCCGACGCACTGGCTGATCACGGTGAGCCCGAGCAAGGCGACGATCCAGCCGGTCAGCACCCAGCGCCGGTGGTGGACGCACCAGGCCGTCATCGCCCGCATCAGTGGCGGCCTCCCGCGCCATGGCCGATCAGCTGTCTTGCGCCTCGCGACAACGTTGCACCCGAGCTGACCGTGCCGTTCGTCACAGCGTGCGATCGTTCCAGGGCGTCGATGAGGGCGGTCTCTCCGGCTCGGTGAACTGTCCACACGTCGGCCGAGCGATCACAGACCCCTCGTGCGCCGGACCGCCGCACATCGCGTCCTCGGTGGGCGACACGCGCCACCGAAGCCGCGAGCACATGGCCCGACACCCCGCTGCTGAGACTCGGCTGACGGACGGCACCGGCCGGGGGAGGCACAGCTGCCAGGGGCGTCCAGACGAAACGGTAGCCGATCGACGTCGGAGATCCACGGAACTGGGTCGCGAGAGGACGGGGCGCCCGAGCACCCGTGGCCAGCGTCAGGCGGGGCGTCGGCCCTTTGCGCCGCCGCACGTCATCCGAAGCATGAGCTCGAGCCCCTGGTCGTCGGTGAGCTGTTGCTCCTGGATGAGCGTGCGCCAGGTGTCGAAGCTGACGGCGAGCGCGATAGCGGCGCGCAGTTCGGCGCGCCGCCGGCCGCGCGCCCGCCATGGGGCGAGGAGGATGTCGACCGCATGTTGCCAGTACGCGTGGTAGGGCTTCATGACCTCGTGGTCGCGCGCGTCGGCGAGGACGCGAGACATCATCGCCTGGTTTGCGCGGTGGTAGGCGTAGATCTCTCGGAGCGCGGTCCGCAGGCGTGCCTCGGGATCGGCGATCTCGCGCCAACGTTCGAGGTCCGGCGCCGGGTGGGTCGCGAAGTAGTGGCCGCTGCACGCCTCGGCCAGCGCGAGCTCGGTCGGGAAATGCCGGTACACCGTCACCCGCCCCACACCGGCGCGCGCTGCGACATCGGTCACCGTGGTGGCCGCCGGGCCGAGGGTCTGGTGCAGCTCGATCGCGGCATCCACGATGCGCTGCCGGGTCGCGTCCTGGCGCGCGGCGCGGGCCTTGAGTTGGTAGGAGCGAGCCATGCAATGACGATACATCATGTATCGCGGAACTTGACAGGCCACTGGAGGGGGCTGTAGCGTCTCGACCTACTGGTGAAACACACTGTATCACGAAAAATCAGGGAGGACCGGCATGACCACGGCTAGTCGCGATCGCGTTGCACCGATCGCCCTTCAACCCGGCGAGGGCGAGGCCCTCTGGTTCTTGGGCACGCTCGCCATCGTCAAGGCGACCGCAGCGTCGACCGCTGGACGCGTCGCGGTGATCGAGCATCTCGCGCCCCACGGCGCCGGCTCACCGCTGCACGTGCACCACCGCGAGGATGAGTGGTTCTTCGTCATCGAGGGCGAGGTGACATTCTGGGTCGGCGGTCAGGTGACCGTCGCGCCCGCCGGCTCGTTCGTCTACGGGCCCAAGGAGATCCCGCACACGTTCCAGGTCTCGTCCGAGGTTGCACGCTTCCTGCTCGTCGCCGAGCCGGCAGGCTTTGACGCTTTCATGCGGGCCGCCGCTGAGCCTGCCGGCAGCCGCACCATCCCGGAGCCGAGCACGCCGCCCGACCCCACCCGGGTGGCTGCCCTCGCCGCCGACTACGGGCTCGAGATCCTCGGCCCTCCCGGCATCCCCGCATGATGTGAGTGCGGGCGTCGGCATCTGGTGATCCGGTGACCGCGGTCGACGTCCGAGGAGATCCAACCACGCAGCGACGGCCTGTCGCGCAGGTCAGTCCGCGACACCGACCGGCCGACGGCGCACGGCGCCACGAGCTGCTGGTTCGGGCGATGCGCCGGTCTCGGCTATGCGGGAGGCGCGCGCGGACTCGCTGGCGCGCCGGGCTGGATGGTCGGGATGCCGCGGGTAAACAACAGTGCGACGAGGCTGAGCAGGGCGAGGATCGAGACGGCCGCGCGGAGCCCGTCGATCCGAGCGGTGGCGTTGGCCTCGACGACGGCATTGGCGGTGGCCGGGGGCACGTGCGCCTCGGACAGCGCGATCTTGAGATCGGCATCGGAGAGGAACGGGATGCCGCTCGCAAGCTCGGTCTGGGCCTTGGAGCTGACGCTAGCGGGCACATTCGGGTTGCCCTGGATGCTTGTGAAAAACGATGCAGTCAGCGCGGAGATCAGCACGGCACCCGCGAGCGCGGTGCCGATCGAGGCGCCGAGCTGGGTACCAGTGTTCTGTAGTCCGCCGACCTCGCCGCTCTGCTCGTCCGGAACGGCGGACACAGTGACGCTGCCGAGCTGTGAGGCCATCATGCCCAGGCCGGAACCAGCGAGCAGAAGCGGCCAGGTCACAATCTCCGGGCCTGCCCCGGAGTCGAGCAGGGCAACCAGCAGCACGAGGCCCGCGAACAACGCCATGAAGCCGACGTTGATGACCCGTCGCGGTGAGGCATTGGGGCGGAGCTTGGGGACGCCAACGGCGAAAGCCAGCAAGGTCAGCGAGAGGGGAAGCAGTCGCACGCCCGTCTCGATCGCTGACAGTCCGAGCGCGATGGACAGGAACAGCGGGACGACGAAGAACAGGCCAGCCTGGACGAGGAACATGAACAGGAACGAGACGACGCCGGCGCGCAGTTGAATGTTGCGCAGCATGGTCGGATCGATCAGCGCGCCCGCGCCACGCGCCAGGCGTCGGCTCTCCCACCACAGGAACAGTCCCAGGACCACTCCGCCCGCAAATATCATCCAGATGACCGGCGAGAGCCCGAGCCATGTAGGCGCATCAGGCTTGGGCTGGACGAACCCCCAGGTCCCCGACTTGAGGATGCCGAGCACGACGAGACCCAAGCCGAGCGCCGACAGCGCCGTGCCGACCAGGTCGAGCCGCACGCCCTCTTCCGCCGGCGTGTCGGCCACCCGTCGAGCCAACAGCAGGATCACCAGGACGATCAGCACCTCGCCGGCGAACACCCATCGCCACGAGGCGTACGTGGTGAACAGCCCGCCGATCAGCGGCCCGAGCGCGGCCGCGATCGCGCCGGCGGAGGCGACGAGCCCATATGCGCGCGGGCGTTCGGGCTTGCCGAAGTTCGATGCAACGAGCGCCACGATCGCCGGCATGATCAGCACCGCGCCAAGGCCCTCGAGGAATGACCAGCCGATGATCAGTACGGTCAGGTTCGGTGCCAGGGACGTCGTCAGCGAACCGCACGCGTAGATGACGCACCCGAGGGAGAACGCGCGCTTGCGGCCGAGGATCTCGCCGATCTTGCCCCCGGTGATCATCAGCGAGGCCATCACCAGCGTGTAGAGCGTGATCGCCGTCTGAATTCCGGTGACCGTCGTCCCGACGTCCTTGGCGACCGTGGCGATCGCCGTGTTCATGACCGTCGTATCCAGGGCCATGACGAACTGCCCTGCGGCCAGGGTGAGTAGGACGATGCCCGCCGCGCCGACCTGTCGTCCCGCCGTCTGCGTCATCGATGCTCCACCACGGTTTGCGCCACGCACCCTCTCACGCCGGGCATGTCGCGGGCCCCGTGTCCTGGCCAAATGGGCGCGCGCCGTCGCGCCGTGGAGCCGGCGCGGCCGCGTCGTGCCTGCGGGCTGCGTCCGGCTGGGCGAGCGCGGTGCGCCGCGCGATCGCCTCGCACCGGGGACGGGCCCGGGTCAGCTGGCCGGTCCGTCACCGTTGAGCCCCCAGCGCCAACCCGCAAGCACGGCGTGGACCGCAGCGGCGCCAACGATCGGTTCAGCGGGCAGGGCCAGCTGGGCCGGGTACAGGAGGAACGGACGCGTCTGGGGACCGCCGAGGCCACCGTGGAACGAGATCAGCTCCTCGAACGCGCAGCCCTCCTCGAGTGCAGGCTCGAAGAAGCTCCCGACCATGATGTCGGCGACGTGGGCGAAGCGATCCGTGCGCAGCAGGTGCTGCGGTGCGTTGGGCGAGAACGGGGCGAGCGGGTCCTCGCCCTCGATGAGTCCGTCGTCGAGGTAGTGCGCCCCGCGCGCGCCAAGCACGACCGCCCCTCGCTCGGCGGAATGCACAAGCACCCAGCCGATGTGCGGGTGCTCGCGCAGTGCGGGGATGAGCCGCGGGTGTCGCTCGGCGATCTCCTCGAGGGTGAGACGCACGGGCCGCTCCATGAGGTAGACGAGCCCGAGATTGCCCGAGGCAAGCACGATCACATCGCGCCCGGAGAGGTCCTTCTTGGGTGGCGCGGCCTTGCTCGTGCGTCCGGTCGCCTCGGCGAGGGCGTTGCCGACCGTCGCGTCCTGCTCGTCGCCGCCGGCGAACTCCGCCGCGCCGGTGCGCGCGAGCGAACGCTCCACCAAGTCATCGAGCCCGTACCCGTTGCGCTGCCGAAAAGTGGCTCCTTGCGTCTGGCCATGGTCCGACAGGACCACGATCTCGTACGGGCGCGCCGCGTACGCGCGGGCCCGCTCGATACGCCCGAACTGCTGGTCAAGCTTGCGCAGCGCCTCGAGGGTGTCTGCGCGCTCCAGTCCGGAGTGGTGGGCGACCTCGTCGTAGCTGGCAAATGTTGCGTAGACCGCTGGTCGCCCGCTCATCATGTCAGTGAGCACGCCGTAGACCACCAGGTCGCGCACGAGCACGCACATTGCCGCGCGCAGGAACGGGTAGATGCCGCCCCGGTGTCCGCGCGGGAGGATGTCGCGCCGTCGCGTCCGGAGCGCGGCAGTCCACTCCAGGATGACCTCCCACCCGAACAGCACGAGGACCCGCGTCACGTTGAAGCCGTTGGCGAGGAATGCGCGGTAGCCCGGATTTGCCTGCTTTTCGGCCTCCATCCGGCTGACGGTCAAGATGGACTGGTCGGCCTCCCCGGAGAGCAGGTTGCCGCGACTGGCGCCGCCGTCGATGAGCAGGCCCTGACCCGAGGCGTGGCGGCGCTCGATCTCGGCACAGTCTGCGGGCGCGGAGCAGGTCATCATCGTGCCGGACTCTTTTTCCACCCACCGGAACGCCGGGATGTCGTCGTTCGAGCCGAGCAGGATCCCGGCTTGGGACGCCCCGGTCTGTGATGAGAGGTCGGTCTCCCATTCGGCCAGTCGGTGGGAGCCGTCGGCGACCCAGCGCGCCATGTTTGGCGCGCTGCCGTCGCGCATCGCTCGCTGGAGCACCGGCAGCGCCAGCCCGTCGATCTCGAGAAAGACGATCCCCGGTCGGTCCGTCTGCACACTCCCGGGCGAACGGCGGGCGATGCGCTGGATCACGCGGAGCGAGTAGGTGTCGTCGTCGTTGGCGCCGAACAGCACCTCGAGGGCAATGGCGACCGCCGCGGCCACAAGGGCGACGCCAAGCGCCGACCAGAATGAATCCAGCGCAAGCCCGCCGCCGGTGATGTTGTCGGCGGCGAGCAGCATCAGGGCATCGAGCACGAGGGTGAGCACGAATCCGAGCACGAGCGTGAGCGGCAGGTGCAGTGCGGCCAGGACCGGCGGGAGGACCGCGTTGAGGACCGCGATCACCAGTACGACGACGAGCGTCGCTGCGTAGTCGTTGACCGCTGCACCGGGCACGATCCAGGCGGCAATCACGAGCGCGGCCGCCGAGATCAGCCACTGCACGACCAGGCGCACCGGATGAATCCGGGGACGCCCCGGCCGCCATGCCGGCGCCTGCCCGAAGGCGGGCCGCGTGAGCTCGGTCACCCTGACTGCCGCGCGCTCGCCTGGGCGCGGTCCGGCACGACGGTTGACCCGTTCGGCGCGGCCTGCTGATGCCGCGGCCGCTGGCCACGTGCGCGGGCGCCGCCCGGCGCTGGTGTTCGAGGCCGGGATCACGCCGGCTGAATCGGAAACGACGTCATCGGATCCGGGCAAGCCTATCGGGAGAGGATCCCGCAGGGTCGCGTCTTGCTCGCGGTCGGCGCACCGCGTCCCCGTCCCCGGCGTCGGAGCGTGCGAGGGCGTCCCACCCGGCCGACGCCCCGGCGGGCGTTGGCTCACCGACGGCGAGCGACCCGTCGTGATGTGCGCCGTGCAACTGTGCGGCCATCAAACACGGTGATCCTCCTCGCGTGATGTGTGGGGCCCGGTGGTGTGCCTGTCTGGCCGTTGCGGGCCGGTGCTCCGACACTCCACGCGGCCGACCTCGGTGAGATCGCGCGCGTGACGTGGTCAGCGACGCGCACGTGTTGGGCGGCTGGGTGACTGCGCTGTTGGATTGGCGTTGGGTCATCGTCGGACTCGTGCGCCCGGCTCCAGCGATCGGACACCGGCGGTCTGCCGGCAGACGGCCGGTGGTCTTGGCCCTCGATTGTCTGCGATCCTCCCGCGTCCGCGAGTCGCGGTGCTACCGGGCGCTCACCGTGGCGATTCCGTGCTTTCCCGGAGTGCTGACCGCGCCGCGGTCGCGTGTCGCGCGAGTCTGGTCGCCGTGACCGCAGGTGTGCGGTACCGCGGCCCGATGGTCCTCGGCGGGCGCCCTAGAGGTGCGCGGAACGTGCGCGGCGCGCGGCGCGCCGGTTTCGTCGCAACGCATCCCAACGGTCCGGCGCGCTGAGGAGCACCGCCTGGGCCTCATCCAGGAGGCGCTCGCGCCAGACCAACCGCTGCAGCGAGCCCCACGTGTGTGCGCGTCGGGCGTCGTCGGTGAGCCGCGCGTATCGCTCCAGCGTCCGGCCCGGCGCGTCGCCAGCTGCCATCCGTCGCGCGACCTGTTCGGCGAGGCGGTCGAGGACGCGCTCGACGCGCTCGCGGGCGCGACGGCGTTGCGCCCGTACCCAGAGCAGGAGTGACACCAGCACGAGACCAGCGGTCACAAACATCATCAGGCTGACGGCGGCGATGAGGTCGACGAGCTCATGCACGGGAACGGTCCCCTTGTCGCGACGCGGTGCCCCCAAAACCTACCGCTCGGGCGCCCCGGCCCCGCGTGCGGGCGGTCCGGCGGTGCCTACGCACCGGCCAGATCGCGTCGGTCGAACGCGACCTGGCCGACCAGTGCGGTGATCACGCCGATCCCGATCAGCCACGTGATCGCGGTCCAGTCAAGGCCGGTCGCCGGGACCGGGCCAAGATGCGAGAGCACCGCGGTGTCGAGCAGCCAGCGGTTGGTCGTGATGGTCGATCCGACGATCTGGATGACGAACGACCAGAGGATCAGGGCGTAGAGGATCGGCATGGCGCGCCGCGGGGCAAGCCCGTACAGGAGCGTTCCCACGCCGAGCACCAGGAGCGCCGGCGCCGTGACGTTCATGCCGGCCTGCAACATCGCTAGGAACCCGATATCGCTGGGACCCGTCGCCAGACCGATCCAGCCACCGACCCCGGTGGCGAGTCCGGCGGCCGCGATCAGCAGGACCCCGGCGCCAAGGCGGCCGGCGAGCCACGTGCGGCGGCTGAGGGGGCGCGCGAGCAGATTGTCGAGTTGGCCGGAGGCCTCCTCGTTGCGCATGGCCGAGACCTGACCGGCGGCGGCGAACGCGAGCAGCGCGGCAAGGTACAGGTACTCGTATCCGATCCAGACCGCGGCGACGCTCTCGTGTCCGTTGAGGTGCCCCAATGCCGGCTCGAGGGTCTTGATGCCGAAGTTTGCCTGCGCGGCGGAGCGGGCGACGATACCGAAGATCACCGCGAGCAGCGCGAGCGCCGTGATCCAGGACAGGGCGACCCAGCGCTCGAGTCGGAGGACGAGCATGCCGGGTCCGCCGAGCAATCTGGTCCTCGCGCGCGCCGTCTCGGGCCGGACGAACACGCCCGCACCGACATCCCGCCACCCGGCGACGGCCACCGCGGCCCCGGCCGCGGCCACGACGAGCAGGCAGACCGGTATGAGGGCGAGCGGCTGGGACCCGGTGAGCGGGCGGAGGTTCTCGATCCAGCCGAGCGGGCTCGCCCAGCGCAGCCAGCCCAGGCCGTTGCCGGAATCGGCGACCATGCGGATCGCCAGCGACACCCCCAGGACGGCGGCCGCGAGGCCGTTGGCCTGACGGCGCGTCGGGCTGAGCTGGCTGGTGAGCGCGCCGACGGCGAGAAACACCGCCGCGCTCGCCGTCGCCGCGGTCGCGTAGAACAACGAGGCCGAGGTGGAAAAGCCGACGCTCGAGCGCGACCCGGCCGCCAGCGTGAACGCCGCGGTCAGGGTCCATACGACGACGAATCCGGCCGACAGGCCGGCGATGGCCTGCAGCGTCGCCCGTCGGCGCGTGGTCCTGCCCGATAGCAGCAGTTCCCATCGACCGGCGTCCTCTTCCCCGCGCAGCAGCCGCGTCGCGGTGAGCAGCCCCCAGATCGCTCCGACGATGATCAACAGCCCGAACACGCGCCATGCGACGAAGCCCCCGATCGTGTCGAGCCGCCGACCCGAGCCGATGACCGCGGCGAAGCCGGCGTTGCCGCCGAACGCCTGCGCGAACTTCTCCCGGGAGGCGACGGTCGGAAAGTTCGTGTGGTAACTGACCGCCTCGTTGAACACCAGCAGGCCGAACACCGCACCCCACACCGCGCCGGATCGAACCGCGCGCGCGGCCGTCATCACGGCGATGAGCGTCGCGGCGCGCCGGCCGGCGACGCCGCGCTCACGTCCCATGCGACGCCTCCGGTCTCGCGGCGCCGTCGCCGCCGTAGTGCGCGAGGAACAGCTCCTCGAGCGACGGTTCACGGCTGAGCAGCTGGTGGACCCCGGACGCGGCAAGAACGCCGAGCAGCGGCTCGACGGAGCCGATGACCTGGCAGCGGACCCGATTGCCGTGTACCTCGACCGCGGTGACACCCGGAACCCGCGAGAGGTCCGGCGGCGTCGTGTCAAACGTCGCGTCGACCGACAGGGCGGACAGGTGGCGCATCTGGGCAAGCGTGCCGACCTCGACGAGCTCACCGGCGCGAATGATCGCGACCCGGTCGCTGAGGGCCTCGACCTCGCTGAGGATGTGGGAGGACAGGAACACGGCCTGTCCGCGCTCGCGAGCATCACCGACGCATTCCCGGAAGTTCTGCTCCATCAGCGGATCGAGTCCGCTGGTCGGCTCGTCGAGGATCAGCAGGTCTGCGCGCGAACTCAGCGCGGCGACCAACAGCACCTTCTGACGGTTGCCCTTCGAGTACGCCCGCACCCGCTTCGACGGGTCGAGCTGGAACCGCTCGATCAGCTCGTCCCGATAGGCCGAGTCGGCGCACCCTTGCACGCGCCCGAGGAGGTGCAGCGCCTCGGCCCCGGTCAGCCCGGGCCACAGGTTGCCCTCACCGGGCACGTAGGCGACGCGCCGGTGTGCCTCGGCCGGACGTGCCTGGGCATCGACGCCGAAGATCTCGGCACGGCCGGCAGTCGCCCGGGCTAACCCGAGCAGACACCGGATCGTCGTCGTCTTCCCGGCGCCGTTGGGGCCGAGGTAGCCGACGACCTCGCCCTGATGTACCTCGAGGTCCAGCGGGCGCAGCGCCGCGGTGGCGCCGAACGACTTGGCCAATCCTTCCGTGCGGATCGCTGGGACCGCCACTGCGGTGCCTCCTTCGGGGTCAGCGAGGCCATGCTCGGTCGACGCGCGCTCGGCCGCCCGACGTGCCGCGCGCGCGGCGCCGATGCAAGGACATGCTCCGGAATATGCCCGGGACGCACGCGAATCACCAGCGGCGATCCGTCCAGCCAACGTATGCGCGAGCGCGGTGCCTCGGGGCAACCTCGATCGCGCGCGCGGCAGTGCCATCCGCCGTGGACTTCGGGACGAGCATTGGCATCAGCGTGGCGCGGCGACCCGCCCACGGCATCCGCGACCCCCCGGAACGCGGTCCGGCCAACCCCGATCGTCGCCGGTGCCGGCGACCCCGACCGACCCCGGGCGCGGCCGCTCGAGGCGTCCCGCGCCGCACCGGCGCTGACCTGCTGTATCGCCGTAGGTAGAACGATCACGTGCCGATCGATCGTCCGCGACGAGGGAGTCCCGAGAATGACGCTGCTCTGGTTCATCATCTGGCTAATCGTCAACACGTTCAGCAGTCACCAGCCCCTGCTGTTTGATCCCGTCAATGCGTGGACCGCCACGCTCATCCTTGCCATCGCGCTGGACCTGGCGAGCGCCCACGCACCGACGGGCCGGCGCGGGAAGTAGGAGCTGCGGGCTCGGCGAACGCGGCCCTGCCGGTCGACCCGGCGACCGCCGATCCCATGGCACGGCTGACCTACGATGGACCTAGACGTCGAGCGGGGTCGGACGAATGAGCGCATCAGTTCCCAGGACGGCCGGCGCCCAGTCTCCGGCGCGGCAGGCGCTGCTCGTCAGCACCTGGCGGCTGTGGCTGCCGCTTGCTGTCGCCCTTGCAAGTCTCGGGCTCGGCGCTGCCGCGTGGATCGGCGGTCGTGGCGATGTCGCCGACATCGTCTGGGCCGTGGGCGTCGGGATCGTCTTGGTACCACTGACGATCAGCGTCCTTCGCGATCTCATCCACGGCGACGTCGGCGTGGATCTCATCGCGTTGGCGGCCATGGCGGGCACGCTCGCCATCGGGGAGTACCTGGCCGGGGTGGTCGTCGCGATCATGCTGGCCGGCGGCAACGCGCTTGAAGCTGCCGCCGGACATCGCGCGCGTCGCGAGCTGACCCGGCTGATCCAGCGCGCGCCTCGCATAGCGCTCGTTCGACATGACGGTCAGATCGTCGAAGTGACGGTCGACGACGTGACCCCGGGCGACATTGTCGTCGTCCGTGCAGGAGAGATCGTTCCGGCCGACGGCGTCGCACTGGGCGGCCGCGCGGTCGTGGACGAGTCGGCGCTCACCGGCGAACCGCTGCCGCTGGTCGTCGAACCCGGCGGGATGGTGCGAAGCGGAACCGCGAACGCCGGCGACTCGTTCGAGCTGCGGGTGCTGCGTCCGGCGTCGGAGAGTGCCTACGCCGGGATCGTCCGGCTCGTGCAGTCCGCCGAATCCCAGCGCGCGCCGTTTGTGCGCCTCGCCGACCGGTTCGCGATCCTGATGCTGCCGTTTACCGCCATCGTTGCCGGGGCCGCATGGGCCATCTCGGGCGATGCGGTGCGTGCGGTGGCCGTGCTCGTCGTCGCGACGCCGTGTCCCTTGATCCTCGCCGCGCCGATCGCGCTGATCTCCGGCGTCGCCCGGGCCGCGCGGATCGGGATCATCGTCAAAGGCGGCGGGGTCATCGAGCAACTCGGCAGCGCGCGCACGGTGCTGTTTGACAAGACCGGCACGTTGACCCGCGGCGCCGTCGAGATCGAGCGGGTCGTGCCGATCGACGGCCTGGCCGACGACGCGCTGCTGGCCATGGCGGCGTCGGTTGAGCAGTACTCGGTCCATGTCACCGCGGGCGCGGTGGTCCGCGCCGCGCGCGGGCGCGGGCTGCTGCTGCTCGATGCGACAGACGTCGTTGAAACTCCGGGGCGGGGGGTCCGCGGTCGGGTCGGGGCCGCGGACGTTTCGGTCGGTGCCGCCCAGAACGGAGCGTCCGTCACGCGCGACGATGGCGAACCCGGGCGCATGGTGATCGCCGTCTGGATCAACGATGCCCTCGCCGGCGAGATCATCATGTCGGATCCCGTCAGGCCCGAGGCCGCGGGACTTATCGGGCGCCTGCGCCGTTCGGGCGTGCGGCGTGTCGCGATGGTCTCCGGTGACCGGCAGGAGGTCGCCGGTGCGCTGGGGGCGGTGCTGGGGCTCGACGCCGTCTATGCCGACCAGACGCCCGACGGCAAGCTCAGCGTCGTCCGCGGCATGCGAAGTGCTCCCGATCTGGCGCCCGTGGTCATGGTCGGCGACGGCATCAACGACGCTCCGGCGCTCGCCGTCGCCGACTGCGGGATCGCCCTCGGGGCCGCGGGGGCCACCGTCGCCTCGGACACCGCCGACGCGGTGATCACCGTCGATCGCGTCGACCGGGTCGCCGATGCGCTGGAGATCGGGCGCCGGTCGCTCAGAATCGCCCGCGAGAGCGTCATCGTCGGGATGGCGCTCAGTGGAACGGCGATGCTGATCGCCGCGTTCGGATATCTCCCGCCGATCGCTGGTGCGCTCGTCCAGGAGGCCATCGACGTCGCGGTGATCCTCAACGCGCTGCGTGCGCTGGGCGGACCTCGCCTTCGGGGCGTTGCGCAGGCGCCCGTGGCCCCGTCAGACCGCTAGGCCGGACAACGAACGGCGACCACACGGGCGCGCAGGCACGAGGCGCGGCCGCCTGGTGCCGATGCGGGCACGGCTGCCTGACTGGGTGCGCATCCCGCGGCACCGACGCGAGCGGTCCCGTGCAGGACACGTCGAGCGTTCCTAGTGTGCGGCCGACTCGCTCGCGAGTGCTGCGCTGATGCGGCCCATGATGCGGGCGAGGTCAGCAACATCACGGTCCGTGAGGACGTCGCCGAATTGGCGCTGCAGCAGTGCGTGATGGCCTCGGCGCACGTCATCGACCAGCTCTCGACCCCTGGGCGTGATCTGCGCGAAGCTCGAGCGTGCATCGTCGGGATCTGGCTCGCGCCGGACCAACCCGGACGCCGCCATCCGGTCGAGGAGCTTGGACAGTCCCGATGGCGAGAGCACTATCGCCGACGCCAGTTCGGTCAATCCGAGGCGGCCGCCCGCCGTCTCCAGATTCGCAAGGACGTCGTACCTCGCGATCGTGAGGCCGTGGTCCCGACGCAGCTGCGCCTCGACTTGGTCCCATAGCCGGGCGTGTGTGCGAACCAGGGCGAGCCATGCGGGCATCCATCGGTCTTCACCAGCGGCGTCCATGGGCACACTGTAGCGAATTACTTGACATGCCAAAGAAATGCCGGTAGAAACTTGGCATGCCAAGTTCCTACGTCATCTCGGGAGGATCAGACATGACGGCAAGATTGGTGATCGCAGTGCCCAGGCCCGGGCAGCTCGGCGATGTTGTGGGGTTCCGGGACGACGAGACCGTTGGGCAGAACGTGGGCCAGCACGGCAATCGCGGGTGCTTCCCGGTCCGAGGTGAGGTGAGCGGCCGCGAAGTAGCGCTGTCCATGTGGGATTCTGAGGGCGATGCGGATGCGGCGGGGCTGACCTTCACGCACTACATGGATCGTGTGTCCTGATATCTCGCGTCCCCGCCGCAGGTGGAGCGCTTGGACGTCGCGGTCGCGTCCAGCGCGATCCTGAGCGCCGAGTCGATCTGACCGATCTGACAACACAGGGAGGTGGTCAATGCCATTCCAGCGGAAAGCCTCGGCAGTCGTGTGCTCGACCGACTTGGACCGAAGCAAGGAGTTCTACGAGACGGTGGTCGGCCTCCGGCTGTCGCCGGACACCATCAAGAATCATCTGCTGTTCGAGTGCGCGGACGGAACGACGCTGCTCGTCTACGGACGCGGGGCTCCGAACCTTGCCGACCATACGCAGGTGCGCTTCTGGACCGACGACGTGGAGGCCGACGTGAGGGAGTTGGCTCAGCGTGGCGTTGCGTTCGACGAGCTCGACCTCGGCGCGATCAAGACGGTCAACGGTGTTGCGACCGTCCCGGGCATCGGCAGGTCGGCATGGTTCAAGGACCCCGATGGCAACACCCTCGCGCTCTTCGAACCCGAACCCGTCGGCGGCTGATCCGACGAGCAGGCTCCACCGACGCGGGCAGTGAGCGCGGGCTCCGGCGGCGGTCGGGCCACGCGGGCGTCGGTGCCGGGAGCCGTGGAGTCACGCCTGTCGTGCCCCGGCCGCGCGATCCGGTCCGGTGATGCCTGGCGAGTGCGCAATGCGGGTCGCGCGTCCGGCCGCCGCCCGGCGACGCCCCGCCTGCGTTACCGGCTCCTCAGGCGGCTGGTATCGACGACCTCGAAATCGGCGCCGGTGAGCCGGGCGAGCTGGTGCAGCTTGTCATCGTTCCACCGAGGGTCCGGGGCGCCGCTGACGTAGAGGGGGCTGCCGTTGTCCGCGAGGATCATCCCGTAGTCACGAAGTGCGACGAGGATGGTCCGCACCTGCGGAGCGAATCCGGCCAACGACACGGATCTCTTCAGCCGAATCCGTAGACCCATCGGGGGCGCGCTGGGACTACTCGTCGCCCCGGCCTGATGGCGAGCGGGATAGATGAATGCTCGCCGGGTCATCGGGGCGGTGAACCGCAGTGCATGCAGAATCGCCCCGCGGGCGACCTCGTCGTATCTCACGAGGCCCGGGAGGATCGGCAGGCCAGCCGCATCGGCGGACGTCCACCCGGTCGGCCTGAGGGCGTTGCTCGCGAGGTTCCAGATTGCTCCGGAGCCGGCCGTCCACCGGGCGCCCACGCGGTTGGCGGCATACAGCTCGTAGAGGCGACAGGCGTCGCGGTCGACCAGGATGAGGTGCCGATCCGAGCCGCCCTCGATCTTCGGGTGCGCGGGGATCGGGTACGGGCCGGGATCGGACTCAGCGCGGTACTGGAACGCGACGCGAGACCGGGGCGTGCGGGAGGTCACGACATTGAACGGGATCCCGTAGCGACCTTGGTTCGAGAAGTCGGGGTGGAGGTGGCTGCCCAGCCCGATCGATGCGAGCAGCTGACGGGAATTGCGAGCGACCGGGAGTCCGCTCACCCGCTGATTCCAGACGTTGCCGCTGGGAAAGATCGTGCAGTGCGGAGCCCACGGTGGCGGCGCGGGTTGACCCGCAAGGACCGCAACGGCGGAGAACGCGAGTGCTGCGGCCCCGGCGAGCGAGCGCGCCTGAGGGGGCAGACGGGTCATTCGCAGTCTTATCGGAATCCGGCGCCCAGACGTTGAGCGACGACCGTCGGCCAACGGTCAGCCCGACAGCCAGGGGTACCGGGCCGTGTCGTTGCCGGCGTAATCCGGGTCCAGGTAGATGAAGCACCGCTGGATCTTCCAGTCCCTGATCTCGAACACGTCGCACCAGCGCCCCGCGCCCCAGTCTGGGACTCCTGCCCGCCACGGGCCGTCTCGATGCTCGCCATAGCTGGTTCCCTCGGCGACCACCATGTCGCTCCCGGAGAAGATCCAGTTGAAGGCGGCATAGTCGTGGCGGATCGAGCGGATGGTCCCGCCAACGTCGCCGAACAGGCGACCGATTTCCTCGGTACCGGTGGCGAGGCCCCACTTGGGGAAGTAGACCTGCGCGTCGCTCGCGAACAGGTCGAGGATGCTCTCGCCGGTTGAGGTCACGCCGCCATTGTCGAATGCCTTCAAGTACTCGAGGGCGACGGACTTCCGTTGTTCATCGGTCATGGTCTCGCGTGTCAGGCTCATCGGGCATACGCCTTTCGATCGAAGGCTCGGCTTCTGCGCCCACGATACGACAACGTGGGTGGGGATCGTCGCGCCGCGTTCGCCACCCTCCGCCGCCACCTCACGGATCGACGAACGCGCGCGTACCAACGCGCGGCGGTGATAGCTAAAGATATCAATCTGCTAGCATGTTGACATGGGTGACCAGCGCATCCCCTTGTATGTCCGTCTTCCCGCCGACCAGGCGGCCGCGATTGATCGGATCGTTCAGGCCACGGGCATCCGGAAGCAACAGCTGGTGAGCGACATGATCTCGGACCACCTGTCGGTGGGACGACTCGAAATCACGGAGACCCCGGTGTTCCCCGCAGGGGAGGTCCTGACTGTGGCCGAGGCCGCCCAGCTGCTGCGGGTCGAACCGTCGGCCGTTGACGCGCGCATCGACGATGGCGGGATCCCGGCGCGGCGTCTCGGGACCGAGTGGCGCATCTCGCGGGTTGCGCTGATGGAGTGGCTCGCGCAGGGCGATATCACCGTTCGCGACACCGGCTTCCGGGCCGACAAACGCGAATGAGCGCGCCGGTGGTCCTCGTGCCTGGTGCCTGCCTGGGAGGATGGGCCTGGCACGACGTCGCGACGCGGCTCCGCGCGGCGGGACACGACGTGTACCCGGTGACGCTCACTGGCCTGGGCGAGCGTGCTCATCTCGCCGACCCTCGAATCGATATCGAGACCCACGTCGCGGATGTCCTGGGCACCCTCGACTTCGAAGGTCTCCGGGATGCGGTGTTGGTTGGACACAGCTACGCCGGCCCGGTGGTGACGGCCGTGGCCCATCGGCGTCCGAGCCGGCTCTCGCGAGTCGTCTGCCTCGATACAGGGGCGCTCCCGGACGGCGCCTCGATCGCCGACGCGCAACCGGTCGAGTTACGCGAGCGTCAGCGTGCGGAGGCAGACCGTGGTGGCGACGGCTGGCGATGGCCGGTGCCAAGCCGACGAGTTCTCGCGTCGGCCATCTACGGGAGCGCGGCAGGTCTGCGGGACGCGCATTACCGGCTTATCGCCGCGCGGGCGACGCCGCACCCATACGCCACCTTTACCAGTCCTGTCCACCTGGAGGGGCCATGGCCGGACGGCGTGCAGCGCGCCGCGATCCTCTGCACGGAGGGCGGTTTGAGCATCGCCAGCCTGCGGCGCCGTGTCGCACAGGGCGATCCGCTCGCCGTCATGCTTGGGGCGGGTGAGTGGTTGGACGCCGCAAAATGGACGCTGCACGAACTGCCGACCGGCCACTGGGCGATGTTCTCGATGCCCGAGGCGTTGGCGGACCTGCTGAAGAACATCGCGGCGGGGTCGCACGGCGACTCGCCCTGACAACCGCCTCCCGGCTCCAACCCCCGGTTCGCGCTCGACCCAGGCACACCGGTGCCCCGCGCGTCGGGGACCCCTGGTGACCGCCGTGCCTCGTCGCGACCGTTCGGTCGAGGACTCGCCGGCTGCCCCCGCGTCGCCCGTCGGCGCGTCCCCGCCGTTCGGCCGCGTCAACGCGTGGCTTGGGGGCGCGAGGCCCGTGAGTGCCGCGCCGTGGCGGTGCAGAATATGGCTTCGAGCAGCGCAATAGCGGTCCGAAGACCGCACGAGACCCTGGGCGATTGCACGTGGTATAGTTACTTACGAATAGTAAGTCAATAAGGAGTTGATCGTCGTGAGCTCGCTGCGTCTTATCCCGCTCGATGACGCCGTCGTATTTCCGGGCATGAACATCACGCTTACCGCCCCGATGGGGGACGACGAGCGCGTTGTGCTTGTCCCGCGCCACGACGGCGAGTTCGCCGATGTCGGCGTGATTGCAGCGGTGTCCGAGCGCGTGCGCCTGCCGGGCGGGGGCCACGCCGTGGCCGTGGAGGCTCTGCACCGCGCGCTGATCGGCGCCGCGCGCACGGGGCCTGACGGGGAGTTGTTCGTCGAGGTCGACGAGCGCCCAGACAAGGTGCCCGCCGACGCACGCACACTGACGCTGACGCGCGAGTACCGCGCGGTGGTCGAGGAGATCCTCGACCTGCGCGGCGCCGACGCGCGCATCGGGGCGTGGCTGCGCTCGATCAGCGAGCCGGGCATGCTCGCGGACTCGGCGGGCTACAGCCCCGACGCCACCTACGAACAGCGCCTGGAGCTGCTGCGTATGGTCGACGTCACCGATCGGCTCGAGTTGGCGCTCACGCTCCAGCGCGAGCGCTTCGCGGAGCTCCAGATCCGCAAGCGGATCCGTGATGACGTTGAGCAGGGGGCCGACAAGCAGCAGCACGAGTACTTCCTGCGTAAGCAACTGGACTCGATCCGCAAGGAATTGGGTGAGGACGACGCCTCCGTCGTCGACGAGTACCGCGACAAGATCGAAGCCGCGGAGATGCCCGAGAAGGCGCGCGAGCAGGCCCTCAAGGAACTCGGGCGGCTCGAGCGGATGGGTGAGCAGTCGGGCGAGGCGAGCATGATCCGCTCCTACCTGGACTGGCTGATCGCGATCCCCTGGAACAAGCGCTCGGAGGAGCGCCTCGACCCGGTCGGCGCGCGCGAGGTGCTCGACGCGGACCATGCCGGCCTCGAGGACGTCAAGGAGCGCGTCACCGAGTACCTAGCCGTGCGCAAACTGCGCCAGGACCGTGGCATTGAGGCCGACCCGCGCTCGGGCGCGATCCTCACGCTGATCGGCCCGCCGGGGACCGGCAAGACCTCGATCGGCGAATCGATCGCCCGCGCGACCGGGCGGGAGTTCGTGCGCATGTCGCTCGGCGGCGTGCGTGACGAGGCCGAGATCCGCGGCCACCGGCGCACGTACATCGGTGCGCTGCCTGGTCGCCTGGTGCGCGCCCTGCGCGACGCCGGCACGATCAACCCGGTGATCCTGCTCGACGAGGTCGACAAGATCGGCGCCGACTGGCGCGGCGACCCGAGCTCGGCACTGCTCGAGGTACTGGACCCGGCACAGAACCACAGCTTCCGGGACCACTACCTGGACGTCGAGCTCGACCTCAGCCAGGTCCTGTTCATCGCGACGGCCAACCAGGCCGACACGATCCCCGGCCCGTTGCTCGACCGCATGGAGGTGATCGCGTTCGACGGGTACACCAGCGAGGAGAAGCTCGCCATCGCGAAGGGCTACCTATGGCCGCGTCAGCGCGCCCGCAACGGGCTGCGCGAGAACGAGGTCACCATCTCCGACGAGCTACTGCGCACGGTGATCGCCGAGTACACCCGCGAGGCCGGCGTGCGCAACCTGGAACGCGAGCTGGGCAAGCTCCTCCGCAAGACCGCGACCCTGGTCGTGTCGGGGAGGGCCACGGCTCCGCTGGCGATCGACATCGATGTGCTGCGCAACGCGCTGGGACGCCAGCGCTTCTACCAGGAGTCCGCGGCGCGCACCGCGGTGCCCGGCGTGGCGACAGGCCTCGCGGTCACCGGAACGGGCGGCGACGTCCTGTTCGTCGAGGCCACATCGATGAAGTCGCACGGCTCCTCGGCCGGGCTCGTGCTCACCGGCCAGTTGGGGGACGTGATGAAGGAGTCGGCACGGATCGCGCTCTCGTATGTCCGCGGTCACGCGCTCGAACTCGGGATACCAGACGAGGCCTTCGAGGAGCATGAGTTTCACATCCACGTGCCAGCCGGGGCGATCCCCAAGGACGGGCCAAGCGCAGGCGTCACCATGGTCACCGCGCTCGCGTCGCTGCTCACTCGCCGTGCCGTCAAACACACCGTCGGGATGACGGGTGAGGTCACCCTGCAGGGCCGCGTGTTGCCGATCGGCGGACTCAAGCAGAAGGCACTGGCGGCCCATGCCGCGGGGCTGACGGACGTCGTGATCCCGGAACGCAACCGGGCCGACTTGGATGAGCTTCCGATCGAGGTGCGCGACGCCGTGCGCTTCCACCCGGTGATGACCGTGGAGGAGGTGCTCGAGCTCGCACTCGAGCCGGTGGCCCGTGATGTCGCGCTGTCGTAGCTGCGAGCCCGTCGCTCGGGAGGTCCGCCTCGCCGCGGACCTGCTCGAGCGACGCTGGCTGCTGCAGATGGTCGTCGCGGCGCATTCCGGCGCGGTGCGCTTCAACGAGTTCGGGGCGTCGGTCGTTGGGATCTCCCCGCGGATGCTCTCGTGTCGGCTGCGCGACCTCGAACGCGCGGGGATCATCGAGCGGATCGTGATTCCCGACAGTCCGCCTCGCGTCGAATACCGTCTGACCCAGCGTGGCCAGGCGCTCGGTCCGCTGGTCGACGCGTTGCACCACTACGCCACGGGGTAGCAGCGCTTGGGCGCCGCAACCGTGATGGTGCCCGCGTGCCCGCGTGCCCGCGTGCCCGGGCGAGCGTGGCGAACGTGGGCCGTGGACGACGCGACCACAAGCACGGCTGGGATCACTACCTGGAGCGTCTTGCCGCCGTCGTGGCGGGCGGCGAGCCCGGGCCCGACCCGTGGATCACGGGTCCGAGGGAGTGACCGAAGGGGAGAGGGAGCCGAGAATGCGATGGCTAACAACGAGGGCCTCGCCGATCAAATCCGCGAGCTCGCGGCCGCCGGAGCGGGCGTGGCTGAGAAGGCGATGTTTGGCGGCCTGGCGTTTCTGCTCGGCGGCAACATTCCGGTCGCGGCCAGCGGGCAGGGCGGACTGCTTGTCCGGGTCGATCCGGCGCAATCAGCCGTGCTGGTCGCGACGACGAAGGCGCGCCCGATGGGGATGCGCGGCTGGCAGATGCCCGGCTGGCTTCGCGTCGACACGGACGACCTCCGCAGCGGACGCCAGCTCGCCGACTGGGCCGAGCTCGGCATGGCGTACGCGCGCTCGCTGCCGGCCACGCGATAGACCCGCACGACGGGCGCGACCCGCTCGTTCGACGACGCGCGGTGTTGGCCGGGCGAGGGCGCCTGGCCGCAGGTGCCTCCAAATCCGGGTTGCGCGTGCGCAGACCGAACATGCCCGTGGGATCGTCGCAGGACTATCGCGTATGTCGGCCGCACCCTAGGGTCGAAGCCAATCGGCCCACCCGGATCGGGTGGTCTCCGTCACGACAACCCCCCGAGGGATGACATGAGAACGCTTCTGCGCGTCACGCTGGACACCGAGGCAGGCAACCGCGCGATTCTGGACGGCAGTCTCGCGATGACGATCGGGCAGTTTGTTGAGAAGACCAAGCCTGAGGCGGCGTATTTCGGCCCGCACGCCGGCAAGCGCTCCGCGATGTTCGTGTTCGACATGCAGGACAGCTCCCAGATCCCGGCCATCGCGGAGCCCTTCTTCATCGGGTTGGGCGCCGATATCGAGATGAGCCCCGTGATGAATCTCGAAGACCTGCAGAAAGGTCTTGCAGCCGTCGAGCGGTAGGTGAGCACCTACCGGCCCGGGCGGGGGCCCCCTCTGGGGTCGGTCGCGGGTGCTCGGACTCGCGCTCCACGTGCGGCCACGTGCCGTACAGGAGGGGCACAGCCCGATCCCCCGGGGCTGGGACCCCGCTCGCCCCCGGTTCGGTCGGCGCCCGAGCCCGGGTACGTGCCGCCGTGGGGTGCGCGGCAGGGCCGTGGTTGTCACAATCCGAACCGCCTCGCCTCGCACCGTTCGCCCGGCGAACGGTGCGAGCAGGCAGGTCGCGCGCAGCTCCGGATCGCAATCGTTCTAAGCGGGGGACGGTTTGAACGAGTACATGTCCCGGAGCGAGACTCGTGGCACGCCTGACTGGGTCGAGGGCCCGAGTCGCGCGTCCGGAGCGGCCACGGGGACGAGCGTGGCGCAAAGGAATCCGCACGCACAGAGCCGAGTCACGGCTCGCAGTTTCGACTCACGGCACGCGCGCTGGCGCCTCGGCTCGTCGCTCCGGTGCGTCGTGGTAGTGGTTGCAACGGCGCTCGGCGTGCTCACGAGCCCGCTCGCCGCCAGTGGACGACAGGTCACGATCGGGCGTTCGGTGCAACGTCGCGCGATCTGGGCGGAGGTTGTCGGCCCGAACTCTGCACCGCGGAAGATTCTCGTCGTGGGCTGCATCCACGGCAACGAGTGCGCAGGCATTGCCATCCTCGCTGCGCTCGCCCGGCAGCCTGTCGCGAGCGGCGTTCAGCTGTGGCTCGTACCCGAAATGAACCCGGACGGGACCGTCGCCCATACACGCCAAAACGCCCACGGCGTCGACTTGAACCGGAACTTTCCGTTCCGGTGGAGGCCGATATCCAGTGCGACCTACTACGCCGGCCGGCGTGCGCTCTCCGAGCCCGAGACTCGCGCCGCGGTGAGGCTGATCAGCACGATTCACCCCGCAGTGACGATCTGGTATCACCAGCACGAGGATCTCGTGGATATGGCGGGTGGCGATCGCGGTGTCGCCCGGCGGTACGCCCACCTCGCAGGCCTCAGGGCCACGTGCCTGCCATTCCTGCCGGGCACCGCAACCGGCTGGTCGAACCACACGTACCCGGGAACGACATCCTTCGTGGTTGAGCTCCCCGCTGGGCGTGTCACCAGGAAGAAACTCGCCTCGCACATCGCCGCGCTCGAGGCCATCGAGCGGGGCGAGCGCGTCGGGTCACGCTCCGGGTGCGGACCCTAGGCCGGCGATGGCACGCCGGCGTTCACGAGCGCGGTCTCCGGGGCAACGACCACGTGGCGAACTCGCACAGGGTGCCACGCCTCGTCAGTCCGGATTCTCGGCATGCACAATCGACGCGGACGGCCGACATGGGCTCGGACGCAACGGACCCCAGGATCAAACGGGTCTACGACGCACCCGCACCCGACGACGGGGTGCGGGTCCTGGTGGACGCGCTAGGGCCGCCTGGGGTCAGCCGGGCCCAATCGGCGCTCGACGATTGGGCCCGAGATCTTGCGCCGTCGGCGGAGCTCTGCAGGTGGTTCGCGCACGATCCCTCACGCTTCCAGGAGTTTCGGGCGCGGTACCGTAGCCAGGTCGTCAGCCGCGAACTTGCGCTCGAGCGCCTTCGCCGGTGGGCGGCTGCCGGCACGCTCACCCTGGTCTACGCGGCCCGCAACCGGCAATACAACGACGCCCGAGTGCTGGCTGAGGTGCACCTGCGCGGAGTGGCCGCGCTCGATTGCATGTGGTCGATTGGTGCCGATCTTGCCGTCCAGGGGGGTTGACGGGTGAGTAGCGAGCGTGGTTTCCTCCCCGGGATTCCCCCGAGGTGCTGTCGGAAGGCCTGTCGCATGGATGGTCGCTGGTATCAGGGCGAGCGGTACCGCGAGGCAGGGCTCCGCGACGGGGTCAGCCCCGACGCGATCAGTGAGTCCGGCGCGGGTCACGGTCATCACGCCCACCTCGGCGTTGCCCATCTCCGGGCTCAAGACCATCACGCGCGGCCAGTCGAACTCGATCACCAGCACCGGTGTGGTCACAGGGACGCGGGTGAGTCTGTCGCCCGCGTTGGGTCGGGCCAAGCCTGTGGTGAAGAGCCTCACCAGCACCGGGACTTGGGTGGAGTCCCGCCTCGGGTTCACACGAGGCGGCAGGTACCCGATCACCGTATCGGCGAGCGGGCCCAACGACGACCTCCGCGCAGTCAACGGCGCGGCGCGGCTGACCGAGGCACGCGGTGATTCAGCGACTGCCTTTCGGGCCGGTCCGTCGCCCATCACGCCGCACATGGACGGGAGCTATTGCGCTCGCCATGAGTCTGGTAATCCTTGCGATCGTGATCACTGCGGCATCGGCCGCACCAGCCAGGACCTCGGCCTCGGCTCCCGCCTCCCGGTTGCGTTGGATCGGTCGCGATTGGTTCCTCGAGGGCGCCAACCTGCCGTGGCTGCACTGGCGGTGCGACTTCGGCTGCCAACGCCATGGCGGGGTGCTCTCCTCAGAGGCGCAGCTGCGTGCCCAATTCCGGACGCTCGCGCGGCACGGGGTGCGGGTCGTTCGCTGGTATGCCTTCCCCGGTGACGCATGGCAGGTCGCTCGGGGGGCCGACGGCGCCCCCACAGGCCTCCAGGGCACGCGCGTGTTTCCTGACATGGATGCCGCCGTCGCCCTGGCGAAGCATTACGACATCTACCTCGACCTCGTGCTGTTCTCCGACACCCGCACGATCCCCGCCACCTGGATGTCCGACCCCGCGCAGCGCGCGCAGCTCGCAAGCGCGCTCGCGCCGCTGTTCCGCCGGTACGCGGGCAACCCGCACGTGCTCTCCTACGAGCTGTTCGACGAGCCCGAGCGCGGCGTCGATGCTGGTGCGGTCACGGCAGCCGACGTGCGGGCGACGGTCCAGTCGGTCACGGCGCAGATCCACCAGGACTCCCACGCACTGGCGAGCATCGGCCCCGAGTCTGTGGACCGCCTCGGTCTGTGGACCGGACTCGGCCTGGATTTCTACGCCCCGCACTGGTTCACGGGCATGGCCGGAACGGCCTGCGCCCTGTGTACCAACGTCTCCCAATTGGCGACGGCGTACGGTGCGGACCGGCCAGTGGTGATCGGCGCCATGGACCCCGGGGGCTCAGCGAGCGCGGCGAGCATGCGCCTGGCCTCGGCGCGCGGACAGGGCTACGCGGGCGCGCTGCTGTGGTCGGCACTCGGCGCGCCCCACCCCAGCGCGCCGAGTGGCTCCGCGGGCGTGCCGCTCACGGCGACGTGGCGCTTCGCATACGCAACTGCCGACGCGGGACCACACGCCCGTCCACTCAACCCATGCATCGGACCACAGGCCGGCACGTACCTGTGCCCGGACCTGCGGATGAGCCCGCCGTCCAACCTCTTCGAGCGCACGGACTACGGACACACGCTGCTGCTGTCGCGCAACTCGATCAACAACATGGGCCTCGGGCCGGCAGAGCTGTTCGGGCGCCGCACGGGGGATTACACCATGTCCGCCGTGCAGCGCCTGCACCTGCGACGCGGCGGGTACGTCTCCATCGCCACCGGAGCGACCCTCTTCTTCAAGTCCGTTCCGGGCCAGTACCGGTACTGGAAGTGGAAGAATGCCGCCGCGATGCAGCTGTGGCGGCTCGACCGTGCCGGACACCCCACGCAGCTCGTGCGCGTGGGCCCCAAGACGACCTATTGTCTGCGCGACCTCAAGCGCACCCACGGCCACCTGCGGGGCTCGCCGACGCGCGCGCACTTCCCGGGCTGCAGCCAGGATCTCGGGGCACGGTCGCGCACGCTCGGCACGTCGGTTGGCTGGTCTGACATCTACCCCTCGACCTACCACGAGAACTACATCGACGTGACCGGGCTTCACGGCTGCTTCGCGTACGTGCACATCGCCGACCCGACGAACGTCATCTACGAGTCCAACGACGACAACAACGCGCGCTTGGTGACGGTCCGACTTCCCTGGACGGGGTCGAACGCGGGGTGCCCGGCCGCGAGGCCACTGCCGGACGGCAGTGCGGATGGGGGCGGGTACTGACGACCCTCGCCGGCATTCCTTCGCCACAACGGCGAGCACGGCCGGTCATTTCTGTCGATGCTCGGAGCGGGTGGTCGTCGAGGCGACTCAAGACCGCCTGCTTGTCCATCACCGTCATCCCGAGCTTCGCCTCAGCCCGCGTCCCGCGGCGCGAGCGTTGGACGGTCTGAAGGTGCGGGTCACGGCCGAGCCGACCTCGCGTCGGCCGGGCCGTGACCCAACAAGGGTGCCTACAGGTCCTCGACGCCCTTGCGGATGCGGTCCAAGCCCTCTTCGAGCATGTCGTCTGGGCAGGCGTAGGTCAGGCGAATGTGGCCTTCGCCGCGGTCACCGAACGCGGTGCCCGCGACGACACCGACCCGGCAGTGGTCGATGAGGTAGTCCGCGAACTGCTGGGCGGTCATGCCCGTGCCGCGGATGTCCGGGAACACGTAGAACGACCCGTCGGGTGCCTGGCACTCGATACCGTCGATCGCGTCCAGGGCAGCGACGACCTTGTCGCGCTTGGCCTGGAGGCGGGCCGTTTGCAGGAGGACGTGGTCCTGGGGACCGGTGATCGCGGCCAGGGCGGCAATCTGCACGAAGGCGGCCACGTTGGTGACCGAGTTCTGCTGGAAGATGTCCATCGCGGTGATGAGCTCTTTGTTGGCGACACACCAGCCGATCCGGAACCCGGTCATGATGTACGACTTGCTGAAGGTGTCGACGAGAATCGACTGGTCGGCCATGTCGCTGACTGCCGTGATCGTCTTGTGTTCAGCCGGCGGGTACACCATGTGGCTGAAGATCTCGTCGGTTAGGACGACCACGTTGTGCTCGAGACACAGCTCTGCGATCTCCTCGAGCTGACCGACAATCATGCCGTTGGGGCGTTGCGGCGAGTTGATGATCAGCATCTTGGTCTTCGGGCTGATCAGATTGCGCAGGCTCTCGAGGTCGAAGTGGAAGTCGGGTTCGATCAGCGGCGCGTAGACGACCTTGCCGCCGGCGTAGGTGATCCAGAACTCGTCCGGCGGATAACCGGGGTTCGGGAAGATGACCTCGTCGCCCACGTCGATCATGGTCAGCAGCGACTGCGTCAGGGCGTGCTTGGCGCCCATCGTGACCAGGACCTCGTCGCGGCTCGTGGGGCGGCCTCGCCTGGTGGCTTCCTCGGCGATCGCGTCACGCAGGTCAGGTAGCCCTGGACCCGGGACATAGCGCACGTGCCCTTCGTGGACGGCGCGGATGGCAGCTTCAGAGATGTGCGGCGCAGGACGGAAGTCGTCGCCCTGGAAGTCGCCCTTCTCGAAGTGGATGACCCGCTTGCCGGTCGCCTTCTCGAGGGCCTCTGCCTTGCGCATCGACGCCCACTGCTTGGGCAGCACGAAGTGCGACGTGCGGCTTGAAAGCCGGAGAGGGCGTTTCACGACCGGCATCGTTGGTGCTGAGCTGACAGTGGTCATGGGAGTCGCTCCTCGGACGTCGATGTAATCAACCTCAGCGTAGATCGCCGTGATGGCGAAGGGAAATACCGCTTTTCGCGGGATTGATAGTCTTCTGGTTATGAATGCCACCATTCGGCACCTGCGCTGTTTCTTGGCCGTAGCCGATGAGCTGAGCTTCACGCGGGCGGCGGAGCGGCTCCATGTGGCGCAACCCGCGGTCAGCGCCCAGGTGCGGGCGCTCGAACGCGACCTGGGGGTCACGCTGCTGCGGCGCACGACCCGGCGAGTTGAGCTCACTGAGGCCGGGCAGTCGCTGGCCGCCGACGTACGGCGACTATTGGACGGGCTCGACGAGGCGTGGGTGCGCGCACGCCGGGCGGCCGAGGGCAGTTCCGGGAGGTTGCGCATCGTCTACACGGCAAGTACGGCGTACGAGGCCCTTCCGCTCATTCTCGAAGAGCTGGAAACCCGTGCACCGGAACTGGTGATCACCGCTGACCAGTTGTGGGCCACCGAGGTAGTAGGTGCCGTCCTGTCTCGAGACGCCGACCTCGGTTTGGTGCGCCTACCGAGTCCGCACGAAGACCTCGTGGAGCACATACTCCGGCGGGAACCCCTCGCCGTGTTTGCTAGCCGCGAGAACCCACTGGTCTCGCGGCAGGCAGTGGCTATGCTCGATCTGCAGGACCAGGTGATCCTGGCCGTGCCGCAGGCTCTGGCGTCGGGGTTTCATGACCTCGTCGTCGGGCTGTGCCGTCGTGCGGGGTTCGAGCCAACGATTCTGGATGTCACCGCGCCAGGGCATCGTGAGCCGCTGCTTTCGCACCTGGCCCGTCATCCCCACCATGTGTTCGTGGGCCCCGTGTCGATATCATCGATGCCCTGGCCGGGGGTCGAGCATGTGCTGATCAGTGACGCCGACGCGCGTATGCCGCTCAGCATCATCGCGCATGGCACGGAGCGTGCTGCGCAGGTGTCGCTCGCGCTCGAAGCGGCCCTCGCGGTGGTCGAGCGCGAAGGCTGGCTTCGTCCGACGTAGGCCGCGGTCATGAGCCGCGGCAGGATGCGAATCTGCCCTGGGGCGGACGACGCATGAATGCGTACGGGCGCTGCGGTCGCCTGATCGCTGCGGAAGCTGGCACCTGTGAGGACCGAGTTGTCGTCTCGCTGGGGTCAGGCGGGAACCGTCCGTTTGCGGCGCTAGCGTCTGGAAATGCCGCGCAGCCTGAACCAAGACGAATGGCACCAACGAGCTGCAGCCGTTCGCATCGAGTGGGAGGCCCCTGTCACCGACGGGAACGCCAAGACCCCGGCCCGGTGCCTTGCGTGTGGGCACCGCTGGGAGGAGCTCCCGAACAACATACGACGGGGCCATGGGTGTCCAGTGTGCGGCGGCGTACCACTCGTTTCCCAGGCCGAATGGGATCGGCGTGCCGCCGCGGCAGGCATCGCGTGGGAGGCGCCCGTTGCCAACGGACACACGAAGACGCCGGCCCGATGCGTTTCGTGTGGCGCAAGATGGCTGGTTTGGCCGAAGGTGGTAGGAGAGGGGCGCGGGTGTCCCTCGTGTGGGCGCATGGCCTTGGTAGACGGCACCACCAGATCCTGAGGTGAGCACGATGGGCGGCCCCGCTCGCGCGTCGGCGCTGAGTGGGGCCGCCGAAGGAGATCTCACCTGAGCCACACGCAACCCAACCCCCCGCCGCTTGGGCGACTCGGATCCGTGTGTGGTCGTCGCTCATCGCCGACCGACCGCTACCTGCCCCGGCGACCCGCGGCGGCCCACGCCGCGAACCTCTCCCTGCGAGACGACGCCGAGCAGCCACCCCACCGCCGTGGACATGCGAGCTCCGCGCGAGATGCGGTTACGATCCGTGGCCTGACCAGCACCGATCCTCCGCGCGAGGCCGCCATGCAGACAAAGCGCACCGCGCGGGCCCGCTCGCGGAAGGGCGGCCCAGCTTGATCCCCAAGCGAAGACCGGGACAAGAGTCGGTAAGCGCGGACGAGCGGCTGGCGTTGTCGGACACGGGCTACGGCCTCTTGTTTCGGCTCGGCGCGCTGCTCGTGCTCTGGGTGTGCCTGACGGGCATCCTGATCGCGTCCGAGCAAGCCGTCGTCGATTCAGCGGCGCTGACGGCGTTCGACCGTCGCGCCACCGCCTGGGCGGTGGACCACCGATCCCCACCCCTCGACGAAGTCATGAAGGCAGTCACGTGGGGTGGCTCGTGGGTGGCAGTGGTGGCCGCGGGCGTGCTGATCGCCGTTTTGGTCGCTCGTCGGCGCATCCCGATGCTGGCTGGCGCAGTTGCCGTCGTCGCGTGGGCGGGCGAGGCCGCGGGCGTCGGTCTCGCCAAGGAGATCGTGCAGCGACCTCGGCCCCCCGAGCGCCTCTGGCTGACAAGCGCAAACGGCTGGTCGTGGCCATCAGGACACGCGGCTGTCGCCGTGGTCGTCTTCACCACGCTCGCGGTGATCGCTGCCTACCTGGGCCGCACGTCGGCGTATTGGGCCGTCGCCTGGCCTGCGGCGGTCCTTGCCGTGGTTGCTGTCGGGTTCTCACGGATCGAATTGGGCGTCCATTGGACCACCGACGTCATCGCGAGCGTCGCCTTTGTCGTTCTCTGGCTGCTGGGCGTGGCGGCAGTATTCCGGACGGCATCCCTTCATCTACCGCCACGACCGAGGCCAAGCCAGTGAGGCCCAAACGGCCTCGACCGCCGGCCGTCGGCGGTGACGAACGACATCGACAGCCGCAATGTCCAGAAGTTCCGTCTCCGGGGCTTCGGCGCGCCAAGATACTCCCACTGGCGATCGGCACGCCGCGGTCACTGCCCCAAATGATCAACCTCGATGAGCTCGACGACGGCGATACTGACGTCGACTTCCGTGTGCCGACCCGCTACAGCGCCAGGATGCCCCGGATCATCAGGACGGCGCCAAGCACGAGCGACACGACGAGGACGATCTCGCGCATGTGGAGTTGCGTCCAGGCCTCGATCCTCCCGACCGCGGACCGTGCGGCGGCCGGATCCACGATGCAAATCGCAAGCGCCAGGATTGGCACCGCAAACCAGACCGCGTTGTAGATGAGGACGTCCGCCAAAGCGCGAGCCGCCGAGCCCTCGCTGGCCACGACCAGGCTGAGGGCAACGAGGTAGAAGACTCCGGGGATGTGGGTTGCCGGGCCTGCGAGCGCGGCGGTGCGGGGGGTCAGATGCCGCTCTCGGAGCTTCGTCCACCGATCGGGGGTGCGTACGATCTGGTCGGCCTGGCCGGGCTTCATCCGACGTTGGGAGACGTAGATCCCGAGGCCGAGCAGCACGAGCCCGCCGAGGATCTCCGCAGTGCCGCTTGTGCGATCCGTTCCGGCGGTGATCTGGACGCCGCTGTCCGTCCCGGCGACGACGAAGACGACGGCGAGGCCGAACGCCACCGTAAACGCGAGGCCCGCGAGGACGTAGACGGTCATCAGCCGGCGCGGCTCGTTGATCGACAGCAGGGCCAACACGGCGGCCATGCTGGTCGGCCGGATCGTGGTCGCGAGCGCGAGAAGAATGACTTCGACTATCACGATCGCCGGGCGGGGCTCTCTCGGTGTCGCGCCCGCGTCGGGTTGTTGTCGGGCTCGCGCACGTCAGGCGGTGGATGGGCTCGCACGAACGGTCTCTTTACAGAGAGGTCGGGGTCTGCTGGTCCATTCGGGCACGGGGCCGTGCGCGCACCGCATCGACGGGGATGCGGCGCGGCGCATGGCATGACCAATCGCTCTGTCGAGGCAGTCGAGATCCGCTACTCACGCCGCAACGGGTGATCACGCCGACGAAGGGTGTACGGGATGAGCGTTCCCGGCAGTTCGTGACACCGAATCACGTCGAAACTGCGCCAAGACGGCTTGGATGCGAAGCCTCGAATGGACCGTGGTTGGCACAATCCGAACCACATCGGTGTCGAGCCGTTCGGGCTGTGATCGATCCTGCCTCCGCCGTGAGTCGGCTGCTCGCCCCCTCAGCCAGCATGTTCGACAACCTGAGACGCAAGCTCTGTCAGGAGCTCGCGCAGCAGCGCGAAACGTGCCGCGCCGAGTGCTCGCGCCCACTCACGTTCAAGGTCGCGGATCGCGGCGCGCATCGTCTCGATCGCGGCGTTGCCGCGTTCGGTGACGTGGATTCGCTTGCCGCGAAGGTCGTCCGGATCATTCACGCGCTCCAGGTAGCCGAGCCGCTCGAGCTGCCCGAGCAGGTAGTTCAGCGCCTGCTTGCTGATGCCCAACCGAGCGGCGAGCTCCGACGGACGCGTGCCGTCCGGGCCCGGGTACTGCAGAACGCTCAAGTGGGCTGGCTCCAGATCGTCAAACCCAGCGCCGTGGAGACGCTCGAGCATCCGCCGGCGCACCAGCTCCCAGGGCATGCGCAGCAGCGCCCCGATCAGTGGCGTGCGATCGGCGTGTGTCGTAAAAGGACTTGACGAGGTTGCGGAAGGCATTTAGAGTACAATCACTTTACCAAATACCCGAGGAGGGTTGGGACATGACGGCCACGACACGCGACGTGATCCGGATCGGGCAGCTGACGATTCGCTTCCTGCTCGAGGCCGACGCCACGGCTGGAGCACTGACGGCGTTCGAGTTTGCTGTTCCGTCGGAGGCGAGGGTGATGGCCGCCCACAGCCACGATGCGTACGACGAGACGGTCTACGGCGTCGTTGGTGCGCTGACCTGGACCGTCGACGGCGAGGAGGTCGAGGTCGGGCCTGGCGAGGTGTTGTTCATCCCCCGCGGCGCGGTGCACAAGTTCGAGAACCGCGGCGACGCCGAGGCGGTGGCGTACGCGGTCGTGACGCCCGGCATCCTCGGCCCCAGTTTCTTTCGCGAAGTCGCTGCCGTCGTCGACGCGGCGGTCGGGCCGCCCGATCTCGCCGCGATTGGGGAGGTCATGCGCCGCCACGGACTGACTCCCGCCAAGTAGATCGGTGACGATGACGGGCACGCGTGTCCGTCATCGTCTGTTCGCGTAGCGGCGCCGTCCCCGGCCAGGCCCTGGTCCGAGACCGCCGAGGCGACACTTGAGTCCGCGAGGGCGGAGTGGACCGTGGTTGGCACAATCCGAACCACTTGCCCCTGGATCCGCTGAATCTCAGATAGCGGTGCGGTCAGCGTCACAGCAGCGCCTCGAACCATTTGAAGTCTGACGGGCTGGCTGGATTGACATGAGGCGCCGTTTCAACCGGCACTCAGTGGAGATACGCTGGTCCTTAGTGTCTTGCAGCGCTGAGCCTGCGTGACAGGCGGGCGCGCGAGTCGCCAGTCTCCGTGCTGCCAGCGGGCGTGCACGGACGCTGTTGTCGGATGAGGGGACGCCCCCCGAGCCGTGCGACCGTCCACCTGCGCTCAGCGTCTGGCGCGTCGTCAAAGCCGAACCCGGCGTTGCACCGCGCAAGTCGGTCGGGCTAATCATCGTCGGCGTCGCGGGCGCGTCCCCGCTGCGACGGTGGGGCGTCGCGGCCCACTACGCCCGTGATGTGCGGGTCCGCCCCGAGGTTCCTTGACGGAATGCGTCGTACCGTGCAATTACCGACCAGGTACACGCGCGCGCGAAGGAGACACATCTTGCGTGACATCACCTACTGGGATCCCTTCCGCGACATGCACCAGCTGCGAGCGGAGATCGAAGGGCTGATCGACCGGGCCGCGAGCGGGGCAAAGTCGGCGGTCGGCGCACCGTGGCGCCCGGTGTCGGACGTCGTTGAGACCGACGACGCGATCATGATCACCGCCGAGCTGCCCGGCTGCAAAGACGAGGACGTCGAGGTGCTGGTGCGGGACCGGGTGCTGACGATCCGCGGGACCCGGACCATGGAGGAAAGCTCCGAAGACGAGCACTACCGCCGCGTGGAGCGCTCGTACGGCGACTTCGAGCGGTCGTTCAGGCTGCCTCAGGGCGTCTCACAGAAGGACGTCCACGCGAAGGTCGCCTACGGCGTATTGCAGGTCAAGATCGCGAAGCCGCAGGCCAGCGAGACGACCCGCATCCCGGTCACCGGCGGCGACTAGCCCGCCGACCGGCGCAGTGGCCCACGCCCCCGTCCGCGTTGGGCGGCGGGTGTGGGCTTATGCCGTGGTGGAGAGTGCGTCGGCCAAAGCCGCCGGATTCCGGAGCGTCAACGGGAGCGCCCCCTGCCCCTCCGGTGGTGAGAGTTGGTCAAACACCGCCCGTGTGATCGGGAACACCAGCCGGTGCTCGCGCCCGAGCGGTGTCCCGCGATCCTCGGATGAACGCACGCGCGGGTCCCGCAGGGTTCGACCAGAAGGGCGGCCGTTGGAGGAGACGTCACCCGGCTGTCTGAGAGCCGGCCAGCGATTGGGAACGCGAGGGTTAGGATCCATAACCACGGGGATGTGAATAGGCGCTACTGGTCTCGAACGCAGTGACCCCAATTTGTCCCGCCACGTAGAGGGACATATTCCGTGGTCCACCGGTGCACGAACGCGGCGTACACGGCTGGTGCCCGATGACACGTATGGCACACGGAACGAGTCAAACACCGCTTGTCTACACGTTTCGAATGGGCCGTGTAGGACTCGAACCTACGGCATGGGACTAGAAGGTCTGCGCTCCGAGTACCGCTGCGTACATCTCAGTCCAGAAATCCCGGTAATAGCGCGTGTTCTGCGCCGTAAAGCCTGGTGTGACTACGCCTCAGTGCCGTGGAGTCTGTTGACCACCTGTTGACCCGTCGCGACAAGCTCGCATGCCGGACGGTCAGCCGCATTCGCACTCCACCCGTGACGCATCCGAAGGCTGTCCCGCACCCCGCGGACCGTCGAAGCCGGGCGAGCGCTCCGCCTGCCGGACCCACTAGCTAGAGCGAAACGTAAGTTCAGTCGCCTCCGACGAAACCAGCGGCCACGGACCGCGCAGCGCAGGGTTGATGGACGGGCTCTAGTGTTCACATCGTGCGCGAGATGCCTCGACCCTTGTGCACGCTTCCGACGTGAGGAGCACGAGTGACCGAAACGGGTTCGGCGACGCCGGCCGACGCGTCGACTTGGTACATGCTCAGCAGCGATGAGGTGGCGGCGCGGCTCGGTGTCGATCTGGGGTCCGGGTTGTCATCGGCCGAGGCTGCCAGTCGCCTGACAGAGAACGGTCCGAACGAGCTCCCTGCTGAGAAGCCGGTGCCGGGTTGGCGACGCTTTCTCGACCAGTACCGAAGCTACATGCAGGTAATCCTCGTCGCGGCTGCGGCGCTGTCACTGGTGATCGGGCAGTACACGACCGCGCTGGTTGTGTTCCTGATCACCGTCTTGAACGCTGTCGTCGGTCTGCGACAGCAGGGGAAGGCTGAAAGCGCGATGAACGCGCTGAAGTCGATGATGCAGGAGTCAGCGCGGGTGCGGCGCGACGGAACGGAGTCGAGCATTCCGTCCCACGACGTCGTCGTGGGTGACGTCGTCCTGCTGACTGCAGGTGACGAGGTGCCTGCCGACGGTCGCGTCATCGACGCGACGTCGCTGCAGATCGATGAGTCGGCCCTGACTGGGGAGAGTACTCCGGCGGCCAAGAACGCCACGACATTGACCCAGTCGGGCGTCGGTGTGGGTGATCAGTCGAACATGGCGTTCAGCAGCACGCCCGTGACCCACGGCAGCGCGACCATGGTCGTGACCGGAACCGGCGGCGACACGCAGGTGGGCAGGATTGCGGGGATGCTGGCTGCCAAGCCGGCGGAGAAGACCCCGCTGATGGCGCAGTTGGACACGCTGACACTGTGGATCGCCGGCGCGGCCGGCATCACGCTGGTGATCATGTTCGCGTTGGGCTTGTCGCGTGGCCAGACACTCACGGTCGTGTTCACCACTGCGGTCGCGCTTGCCATTGCCGCGATCCCCGAGGCCATGCCGACGATCTTGCAGACGATCCTGTCGGCCGGATCGACACAACTTGCGAAGCACAACGCGGTGCTCAAGGACCTTGGCTCGGTTGAGACCCTCGGGTCGACCTCGGCCATCAACTCCGACAAGACCGGCACGCTGACCATGAATCAGGTGACCGCGGTCGAGGTGGTCGATCCCACGGATCGCTTCACGATCTCAGGCATCGGCTACGGGCTCGACGGGTTGGTGACGCACGCTGCCGGGTCCGGCGATCTGATTGACGAGGCCATCGTGCCGTTCATCATGGCCAACGACGCGAAGCTGGTGGACGGCAAGGTCGTGGGCGATCCCACCGAAGGGGCGCTCCTCGTCCTCGGGCACAAGGCGGGCCTGGACCTCGCAGAAACCCAGGCCCGACACCCGAGGCTGGCCACATTGGCATTCGACCCAACCTATAAGCTAATGGCCACCTTCCACAGGCTGACCGACGCGTCTGGACGCGCTGTCGTGCGGTGCTACGTCAAGGGCGCTGCGCCCGCGGTCATGGCGCGGGCCGCGACGGCATTGTCGGCTGGTGCGAGCGTGCCGTGGGACGACGACCTCAAGCGCCACGCCGAGGCCAACGTCGAGCGGATGGGGGAGTCCGGGCTGCGCGTCATGGCGGCGGCCGTGAAGGATTTCTCTCCGGACGCGTTCGACCCCGACGGAGACCTCCTCGGACTACTGCAGGACCTTCAGATGACGAGCCTGGTCGGAATGATCGACCCACCTCGCGACGAGTCGAAGGCGGCCGTGGCGGATGCGCTGAGCGCCAACATCCAAGTTCGGATGGTGACCGGAGACGACGTCGTGACCGGAGCCGCCATCGCGAAGCAGCTTGGGATTCCTGGGGAGGCGATCCTTGGTGCTGACTTCGCAGCCCTTTCCGAGGATGAGCAGCTGCGTCGGATCGACAGCATCGGGGTGATCGGGAGGGTCGCTCCCGAGCACAAGGTGCTCATCGTGCAGACCCTCCAGAAGAAGAACAACGTCGTTGCGATGACCGGTGACGGAGTCAACGACGCTCCGGCGATCAAAGCGGCCGATATCGGGATCGCCATGGGTACCGGTACCGAAGTGGCCAAGAACGCCGGGCGGATGATCCTCACCGACGACAACTTTGCGACGATCGTGCGCGCCGTTCATGTGGGGCGGGCCCTGTACGACGATCTTCTCAAGTACATCCGCTTCATGCTCACGGTCCTCGTCGCGTACGTGGTGACGTTCCTCATCGCGAGCGTGTTTAACATCGCGGCTGGCCAGCCCCTCTCGGCGGTCCAGATCCTGTGGATCAACTTCGCGGTGACTGCCCCAATTGGTGTCACGCTCGGGATGGACAAGGAAGAGCAGGGGCTGATGCTGCGTCGGCCACGACCACGCGACACGGTGATCATGACCCCGGCGGTGATGATCACCGTGGGCCTCACCGGGCTGTTCATCGCCGGCTGCCTCGACGCGCTGGTCGCCTACGGCCACAGCGAATACGGCAGATATTCGATCGGGTCGACCATGGCCCTCACGTCGTTCGCCTTGATGCTGTTTGTCGCCGCCTACCAGTCGCGTAGCCAGACCGCCTCGACCCTTCGGCAGAGCACGTTCGACAATCCGAGGTTGAATCTGGTCGTGGCGCTGGAGCTGTTCGTGGCCATCCTCGCGACTCGCGGCGGCGCCCTCTCGAGCCTGTTGGCCACCGAGCGGCTGACCTCGACACAGTGGTTCCTTGCCTTGGCGCCAGCTGTCCTGCTGTTCATCTTGTGGGAACTTGGCAAACTGATCGCTCGGAATCGCTACAAGCAACGAACGTCGGCTGAGATCGCCTCTCCGGCTCCGGCAGTCACACCGTGACCGGCTCACGGACGTATTCGCGCGATGCGAACCATTCTCTTTGGCCTGGGCCACGTGGCTGCTCGGGTGCACTCGGACCCGCACCGTTGACACGAACCCTCAGCCGGTACCGAGTAGCGGACAGACCATTCCCGCTCGGAAGCGGGTCGAGAATCCCATTGAGTTGGTAGTCCCTATACCCGGAGGAGCCATGGCGAAGCACAAGAAAGACAAGACGGCGCACGACGACCACCTTGACGCGCCGCCGACTCCGGTCGTGGCGGGTGCGTCCGAAGGGCCCGGCGGGATGCCGCCGAAGATGAAGAACAAGGAGTACGAGGCCCATCTGCGCAGCCTCCACGCTGAGTTGGTGGCGATGCAGGAATGGGTGAAGGCCACCGGAGCCAAACTCTGCATCGTGTTCGAGGGCCGGGACACGGCGGGCAAGGGGGGGACGATCAAGGCGATCACCGAGCGGGTCAGCCCCCGAGTGTTCCGTGTCGTCGCCCTACCCACGCCCACCGAACGCGAGAAATCGCAGATGTATGCGCAGCGTTACGTGCCGCACTTCCCGGCGGGCGGCGAGGTCGTGATCTTCGACCGCAGCTGGTACAACCGGGCGGGCGTCGAACCCGTCATGGGCTTCTGCACGAAGGAAGAGTCGGCCCGATTCCTTGAGCTGGTCCCGGGAATCGAGCGAGCCATGATCGACTCCGGGATCCGGCTCTTCAAGTACTGGCTGGAGGTCAGCCCCGACGAGCAAACCCGCCGGCTCGAAGCCCGCATCGACGATCCACGCAAGATCTGGAAGCTGTCGGACATGGACCTCGAGTCCTACAGCCGCTGGTACGACTACTCGCGCGCCCGCGACAAGATGTTCGCAGCGACGGACACCGGCTGGGCACCCTGGTACATCGCCCACACCGACGACAAGAAGCGCAGTCGGCTCAACATCATTTCGCACCTTCTCAGCCATGTCCCCTACGACCCCATCGTCCACCGCGACATCAAGCTTCCGAAGCGTCAGCCGGCCGGCGACTACCGCGAACTGGACCTCCCGCTCCGCTACATCCCCACACCGTTCTGAAGCCCTGACCGCCTCGTTCGACCCGACCGGGTCAGTCGGCGAGCGCGTCGACCTCCGCCCGCGCGCGGTGATGCACCATAGGATTGTGAGGGCGGGCCTCTCCTGTCGCGTGCACCCTGATAGAAGGTGCCACCCATTGCGACGGAGCGGGCTCGGCGATTGACGGATCGAGATCCCGGGGTCTCGCGGATGTGCCCGACGTTGGCGATACTGGGCTCGAACCACAGACCCAACGTTCTGTCGACCCGGCCGGGCCGGGAAATCCCACGGTGATGCGGGTCTGAATGGGCCGTGTAGGACTCGAACCCACG
Source organism: uncultured Thermoleophilia bacterium (assembly GCA_963773325.1). Taxonomy (GTDB): domain Bacteria; phylum Actinomycetota; class Thermoleophilia; order Miltoncostaeales; family Miltoncostaeaceae; genus CAITWD01. Next base: position 1,732,070 of record CAVZAI010000002.1, read on the forward strand.
ACCATGGGATTCGAGGTCTGCGCGCCGAGTACCGCTGAGTACATCCCTGTCCAGAAATCCCACTAACGGGCACCATCCCTCGCAGGTGAAGCCCGGTCCGACTCGCGCCAAGTGCCATGAGGTCTGTCGAGCGCTCGTTGACCCGCGGGCACCCGCTACATGGGATCAGACGCAGGATCTCCAAGATCAGGGGTTCTCGGAGGCCGTCTTGCGATGTCACGCCTCGGACTCGTGGACGTCACCAAGCGAGGACTCGGGCGCGAGCGGGTGGTCACGCGAGCGTGGCACCATGGGCGCACACGATCCAAGGAGTCCACCATGCACATGCGCCGACTCGGCAGCAGCAGCCCCTGGGTGTCCGAGATCGGTCTCGGATGCGTGGGCATGTCGGAGTACTACGGGCCCGCTGACGGCGCCGAGTCGGTCGCCACGATCCATGCAGCACTGGATCGCGGCGTCACGCTGCTCGACACCGGCGGTTTCGATGGCATGGCCGGCAACGGGCTGCTGGTCCGGCGCGCGCTGACGGGGCAGGCGCGCGACGGTGTCCAGATCAGCGTCAAGTTCGGAGCACAGCGTGACCCCCTCCGGCGCGTACGTCGCGTTCGACGCGAGCCCGGCGGGCGTCAAGACGGCGCTGGCCAACATGCTGCGCCGACTCGGGACCGACTACGTGGATATCTACCGCCCTGCGCGCCGGGATCCGCAGCGGGCGAAGGGTCTTGAATGAAAGACCACGACTCATGAGCAACAGTCGCCGACCGGCACAACCACCCACCTCCTGGGCCCGCACGCGCCGCGGCAGGTTCCTCGTGTTCGGAGTTGCGATCTCCTGCGTCGCGATCCTCGGACTGATCGCCGCCATCGTCGTCAACTCCGGGGGCAGCCGCCAGGCGATCGGGACCGACGCGCCGACAGGGTCGCACGCCACCTCTACGGCCGTCCTCCCGATGCCGCTCATCAGTCGCAATGTCCCCGCCTTCAGCAATGTCAACTGTGGCTTCCCGGCGAGCGCAGCCAACGACGCGAGCTACGACACCACGTGGCGCGGCTGCAACGGGCACAACGCGCCGACCATGTCTCGTCCGGTCTGGCTGGCGTATGACCTCTCCTCGGTGCCCGCAGCTCAGCGTGCAAAGGTCGTCCTCGCCTGGTACACCAATTGCTGCTCCTACGACAACGCCATTTCCCGCACCGGTGCGTACAACATCCCGGGCAGCTACACCATCGACGCCAACGCAGCACCGGGCGGTGCCAGCACCGCGCCAACGGCCGGCTGGACGACCCTCGTCACGGTGACGAACAACACCTACCACTCGCGGCAGCACCGTCTCGAGCTCGCGAGCTACAACTGGGTGCGCATCAACGTGACGGTGTCGGATGGCTCGCCAGGCAACTACGACGCCTCCATCAACATGGATGTCTTCGACACCGGCGCGGGCGTGACGGACGACTGGATCTTTTACGGAGACTCAATCACCGAGGGTGCGATGGGCCAGTCAACCCAGGGAGCCATCACGTCCTACGCACAACTCGTGAACGCCGCTGTGCCGGCGAACTTCCCACTCGAGGAAAACGGCGGCATCGGTGCCCAGACCACCGCCAGTGCTCGGACGTACATCCCCGCACAGCTCGCCCTCTTTGGCGGCCACTATGTTGGGCTCTCGTACGGCACCAATGATGCGAATGGCGGCTGCGGGACCTCGGCGTGCCTGAGCACCTTCTACGACAATTACGCGCAACTAGTGCAGGACGTGATCCGAGCCGGCAAACAACCAATCGTCCCGACGATCCCCTGGGGCTGCACAGCGAGCCTGGCTGCCAACCTGCCTGCCTACAATCACCAGCTCCAGAAGCTGTACGCGGCCTTTCCGCAGATCGTGAAGGGCCCGGACCTGTACGGCTACTTCAGCGCGCACCAGACCTACGTCTCGTCCAACGACTGCATTCACCCGAACGCCACGGGGATGGGCTTATACCGCAAGCAATGGGAAAACGCGATGTCGAACGAGGTGTACAAAATCACGCTGCCGGCGGGCACGTCGCGCCCATGACCTCCACCCACCCCCGCGGCCGAACGCTCCCACCCGGTCTTCGACCGGTGCTGGTGGTCGGCCCCGACCCCGCGGACCGGTGCCTGACCGTCGCCGAGCAGCGGACCTAGGGAAACGGAACGCACTCCGTGGTGCCGGCGGGCGGGACGAGGGCGTTGCTTTGCGGGTGTCCCGAGCCCATCCAGGACGATGGCTCCATCCCTAATGACGATGGGTAACGCGAGCCGATTCCTAACGATGACTGGCCCAAAGTCTGACACGGCGCGCTGGGACGGCCCCCCGGCCTCCTCCCCCCATCGGACAAATGGTGACTCGCACTGCGGCGCGTCTACCGACGTCGGCTCGCTGGCCGGGCGTGAGGGAACTCCGGTACCGCAGGAGGCCGAGCCATTGGCCGTGCTCACCCTTCCATGAGGCCATGAATAGCCTGCCCGTCCTCCTTGGAGACGACGCGATTCCTGTACGTGCGGGCCTGGTGCTCGACGGCTGGGGCCCGATGAGACGTATGGCACACGGAACGCGTCAACACCGCTTGTCTACGGGTTTCGAAGGGCCTGTGTACGACTCGAACCTCCGACCATCGGATTAGAAGGTCTACGCGCCGAGTGCCGCTGACGACATGCCTGTCCAGAAATCCCCGCAATAGAGGGTGTTCCACGACGAATGACCGAGGTTGGACTACCACCGAAGCTCAGCTGGGCACCTCACGAACCATGACCCGAGGTCGAGCCAAATCGCTGGAACACGCTGAGCGCCAAGATAACGAGGGCGATTCCCCCACCCAGGTACAAGACATCCTTTCCGCCGTCGAAGTTGACGACTTCGTCGACGAAAGCAACCGCGGCGACGAGAATGAGCATCGAGATGATTCGGGATTTGAGGTCATTGAGGTCCCGCACGATGAGCCAGCCGGGGAGAAGCGGTCGGCCTACGTTGCCGGGGCTCAGAAACAGCTCGAAGAACCCGATCGCCGTGATCATCAACGTCGCGCCGATCAGGAACAGGTCGACTTCAACGAGGAACAAGCCCAGGTTGTGCCTGACCGGAAACGGATGGGAGATGACGTCATCGGCCGAGTGGACGAACAAGGCGGCGCCGTACGCGAACGCACCGAGGGCCGACAGGAGAAGGACAACGACCGGAACCACGGTGAGGCCCCGAACCACCAGGAGTATCCAATCGAATCCCGCCGTCAGCGGAGTGCGTTGATTGGGATCCTTCAATTGCACCGACTCCTCGATGTCGCCAATCGGGTGATGCGCCGGAGTACACATCGTGCCGCAGGCACTCGTCGACGCACGATTCCTGGTCGTGAGGCTCGACGGCAACGTCCGGCATGTCGTGTCGTCACGCCTTGAACGGTATCCGGTTTGCCGTCATCGGATTCCTCCCCACACGTTGATCGGCGGCCGGACAACGATATCGGGGGCCGCCGCCATTGGGTCGCCCGCGACCGCGGGTCAGACTCCCATTCCAGTTAACACATCACTCGTCTCTTGCCCTGGCAGCCGAAGCCGACCGAGCCGCCGGCAAGGGTGTTCATCGCCGCTGCCGAGTTGAGGGTGGCATGGGTCAGCCGGGTGCCAGCTACAGCCCAGGGCTGCCGGCCGCCGGTGGATCCGATGCGGGAAACGACGCGTCGATGGTTGCATCGCGCGCATCGATCCCGCGGTCGCGGGCATCACGGAGAGCCTCGATGATCTACGCGACGCTCAGGGCTTCATTCATGCCGTGCTCAGTCGCATAGATCCTTGGCTCATCCCAAGCGGCAGGCCAGCCTCCTCAGAGGGATCGGCCCCGTCAATGAGGATCGTTGGAGAACCCGCATTCCGGGATCGAGCACCTCCTCGCGTGTCGCGACGGACACGAGGTCGACCTCGACATGACCGACTTCCGCGTAGCCGATGGCATGCTCGATCGAGCCGCTCGTGGCGAGGACCCAGTGAGGACACCCGTCGAAATACACGACGTGTTCGCCGGTGGAGACACGAAATCCCTGTGACTGCGCCCACTCCCCGAACTCCGATACAACGGACCGGGCCAACCCCAACTCCAGATCGCTCCCCCATCAACGGACCCGACGCTGCCTGACCGCAGGTTCTGCACCCAAGTCAAGGCATAGTCATGATGCGAAAGCCGCCACACTGGGACATACTGCGGCCTATGGCGCTCTTCATGGACCGACACGACTTCACGGGCGTGAGTGCCGAGGACGTCGCCGCGGCGCACGTCCAGGATCTCGAGCTTCAGGCGCGCCACGGGGTGCGCTTCTTGTCGTACTGGTTCGACAACCCGCGCCAGACGGCGTTCTGTCTGGTCGAGGCGCCCAACGCCGAGGCGGCCCAGGCGGTCCATCGCGACGGCCACGGCCTCATCGCCAACGAAATCATCCCGGTCGATCCCGAGGCGGTCCAGGGATTCCTCGGTCGCCTTGACGACCCAACCGCCACCGGGCGCGCGCCCGAGAGCGCCTTTCGAATCATCCTGTTCACCGATCTTGAAGGCTCGACCAACATGACTCAGCGCCTCGGCGACGAGGGAGCGATGCGGCTGCTGCGAGTGCACGACGCGATCATCCGCGACGCCCTCTCGGCCCATCGCGGGCGCGAGGTCAAGCACACCGGCGACGGCATCATGGCGTCGTTCGACTCGATCCAGAACGCGCTCGGCGCGGCGATCGAGGCCCAGCGCGCTTTCGCTCGCCACAACGCCGACACCGAGCCCGGCGGGCGGTTGGCGGTGCGGATCGGGTTGAGCGCGGGTGAGCCCGTCGCCGAGGGGAGCGATCTGTTCGGCGCCGCGGTCCAGCTCGCCGCGCGACTCACCGCCTACGCTCAGCCGGGCCGGATCATGATCGCGGGCGCGGTGGCCGACCTGGCGATCGGCAAGAAGTTCACCTTCGGCCCGCGCACCGCGATCGAGCTGCGCGGCTTCCCTGAGCCGATCGTGGCCTGCGAGCTGGAATGGGCCGCCGAGGGGTGACCACAGCCGGCCCCTGCGATCGCTCGACGATCCTGGTCGTGGCTCACGGAGGCGCGGCGCTTCGGTCGACGCTGGGGGCGCAGTCGCCGGTCCATCTCCGGACAAGAACGAGAGAAAGATGCGCGCGCACGCGCGCGAGGCAGGATCCTGCGTGTGGGTCTGGCGAACCACCCGCGTGTACTCGGTCAGACGACACGCGCCGCGCGTATGTCGTGAACTCCGCAGGCAAGACGATCACGCTATCTACGCCTCTGATCCCGCCTGCGGGCCACACGGAGTGCAGGGACTAAGGTTTCGGCGGCGCTTGGCCCGTGGCCCGGCGAAACCGGCTTGGGGTCCCGTCACGCCCGGATCAGAATCGGCTCGCCCCACTGTCGAGCGTTGAAGCTAGCGGCCCGGCGCGTCGATCTGGGAGCTGGACCCCCACCGGTCGGAGTCATGTCCGAGAAGGTCGCGCGGGCACGCTGTCACCGACAGGCGGGGGGCCGTTCGCCCCGCCTATGGACCGTCAACTAGTCGCCCTGCTGAACCTCGTAAATCTCGTCCGCGACGAGGCCGTGCGCCTCCCGGTGAACGGTATGCGCCACCTCCGCGTTTGGGGCTTCGACGAGGCAAAAGACCTTGCCTGCCTTTTCGTCTACCCAGTAATTCTTGTAGTTGACGCCGTGCTTTGTCTGCTCAACAAGATCCTTCTTGTGCGCTTCCGCAACGGCACTTGCGGAGACGCCTCCCTCAATATTGTGGACGTCCAAGTACAGCGGCACGTTCAGCCTCCTGTCGATTCGGGGCAGACATGATATAGCCGCGCGATTCGCTCGTCGAGGTGTGACTCGCCAAGCCGTCCTGGGAGGCAGTGATCGACCACCCGGGCGTGTGACGGCATGGTCGCGTCGATCAGTGAGAGGTGGAAGTGATCGTTCGGGGGCGCGCACGGGCCGACGCTCCTGTAAATCAGTCGTGTCGCAGTCAAACATGGTGGTCCGCGCAGGTGTTCGCGTGCCGTCGGCACGTACACGGGTGCCCACGATTGGGAGCGCGGGCACCCGCGAGACGTGGCACCGGCCGTCGCCATACGCAACGGCCGCCCGAACCCGGCTCGGCCGTTACCAGAGCGCCTGGATGGCCGTTCCGGAGTGCAGCGTCGCGACTTTGCCCTTGGCGCTCCACGCGACCAGGCCACTCAGGTCCTTCCAGTTGTCGATCGCATCCTTCCAGTGCCTGGCCACGCCCGCCGGGGACTCATAGAACTCGTCGAGCACAAAGATCGTGTTGCCGGTTGGCGCCGAGTTCGGGTCCAACGGGTTCGCCAGCTCCGGGCCCTCGGAGATGCTGTACGAGAGAAGTGCCGTATCACCCGCACGCGGGTGTCCCTTCATCCAGTCGCCGTGGCTGGCGAAGAGACGCTCTCCTTCTGCCGCGTCAGCGTCGCTCACCGTCCACATGATGATGATGTGCGTCTTGCCCATGTTTGACACTGTGGTGTCCTTTGCTCATTGGGCCTGCGAGTTAGTCGGCGGCGGTAGCCGCCGCGGCAGGCAATCTGCCGGACCCGGAGGCGCTGCCAGCCGGACCGTCCCCGTCAGGACGGCCCACCAACGAGTCAAGACCCCGTCGCCGGGTGGCGTCAATGCCTTGCGCGCGCGCCGCCGACCCCGGGGTACGCGTCGGGGCACACGCTGAACGTGCGTTCCTGGCGCACCTGCCATGTCCGGCATACCGGCTTAGCGGGGCAATCCTGCAGCAGCGCGGAGCTCACGGCGGAACGCACTTGTTTGCGACGTTCGATTGCAACGTCGCGAGACCGCTACCTGACGGCATTTGAGCGCGCGACGATGACTGAGGAGGTCTACGGTCCGCGAGTTCGTGAGCTTGCCGATCGGCTGGACGCGCTCGAGGCTCGACGCGACCGACTCCTGCGTGAACGCCAGCCAGCAGAGCCATTGCGGCTAGACGTCGGCACTGTCGCAGCGGCTGAGCGCACGCTACGGGCAGGCCTGACCGACTCGACGTCAGCCGAGCGCAAGCGTCTCAGTGGTGCGCTCATCCATTCCATCGATGTTGAGGGGCGACATTCGATTCGCCCCACAATTCGTATCCCCACGGTTCGGAGGCACAGTGGGCCGTGTAGGACTCGAACCTACGACCGTGGGATAAAAGGGTCTGCGTGCCGAGTACCGCTGAGTACATCCGGGTCCGCGGAAATCCCCGTCATGGAGGGTGTTCTGCGCAGGTGCACCGCGGTCTGATTACCTTCGACTGCCGTGGGGTCTGTTGACCACATGCTGACCCCTGGCCAACAGGACCGCGCGCGGGAGGGGCACGATCTGTTTCCCAGCTTTAGAGGTTAACCGTGGCCCCTGCGATCGTGCGTCGTGTCTCGAGGTGCGCCAAGACCCGCGAGCCGAAGCGTCCAAACGTTTCGAATCCGCTCGTCGGCCTTCCTCAGAATCCCCGGAAAGGCCCGCAATTTACCCTTCGATATCGGGCGGGCACCTGAAGTCCAGCCAAAGGTGATCGTTCAGGCTGTCGTTCGCCGCCGCGGGGGATGGATCCCGCGATCACGTCGACGTTGTCTGTGCGGCGTTGGGCTTCGCTGCTTGCGCTGCAGTCGTCGTGCTCGCCGCCGCGTGTGCGACCAACCCGCCGAGAGGCAGCGGATCTCGCCTACGCTCTAGCCAGAGTTGTGCGGCCATGGGGGAACGACGAGGTGCGCGACGGGGATGTGCGGCGCGCAACCCGCCTGCCCCGTCAGGCCGGTGTCACGAGCGGCGGATGATCACGATCCGCACCGCGTGGTCGCGTACGTCGGGTGCCGAACGACAAGGAGACGCGTCATGGCTCGTCAGACAGAACCACCCCTCCACGACGGCGACGCACCCCAGACGAGCTTCGCGCAAGCGCCACCGCGACGCACAATGGTCGGACGACGCGAGATGCTGACGGTCGCTGCCGCCATCGGGGCCGCGGGGGTCATGCTCGCCACTCCGGCGCTTGCTGGGCCGCTGGCACTCGGCGTGCGCTTCGGCAACTCTCCCGCCACCGTCCGGGTCGTGGTCGATCTCACCGGCTCGCGAATCCCGATCGGTCGCATCGAGCCGGCACTTGATGACGTCTACGCGACGGGGACCGCGAACTTCGTTGTTGACATCGGTGGCACGGGTAGCCGTGTCAGCACGGCAGGCGGGCTCGGGGTGCGCGTCGCTCTCACCCGCAACCACAATCGTTTGACGATCCGCACGAGCGCCGCTTCGGGGCGATTCAAGTACGTCCGGTGGTCCACGTCGGGAGGTCCGAGCCGCATCGTGATCGACCTCTGGAAGGCGGCACCCCCCACCGGCGCGGCAACGGTTGTCAATGACCGGTGCCTGAGCCTTGATGCGGTCAGTCCCAGTCCGGGCGTCGTCGCGGTCGCGGGCCGCCAACTTCGATACATCTACGAGAACCAGTTCGCCGCAAACGTCCGCGACGCGCGTGGCGCACTCATCGGACACGTCAACGTCAGATCCGCCCCAGGTCGGGGGTGGCGCGTGTGGGTGCCCTATCGCGTTGCCACAAGCCAAACCGGCACCATTGAGGCCGTCGACACCGGCGGGAACGGAAACCTTGCGTGTCTGGTCCAGCGCACAGTGCGCCTGACGCCAACCCGCTAAGCGCACCTCACGCGCGGCCCTCGGCTCGCGCGGCCGCGCGGGCAAAACCGCCCTGTGTCCTCGCCATCGAACCGCTCTGCGTGCTGTAGCGCGTCTTCGATGAACGGCACTGGCGGCCCGTCGCCGCAACGGGCCATCCGGCTCCCGGGGTCGTGTCAGCCTGCCTGAAGCTGAATGGACCAGCCGCTGCCGGGCACGAAGTGCGCCGCAAACGGAATGGTCTCACTGAGCGTCGTGGATGGCATGGTGACGGTAATCGTGCCGTCCCGGCCGTGCGTCGTGGCCCACGAGATACGTGGTAGCTGGGTGAGAATCACGCCCCCGCACGAGCCACAGCAGGTGTTTGCGCTCTTGATGTACTGCAGCGCGACCGCGAGGTCGGCGGCGGACCGCGAGTTCGGTGCAGCATTCGTGATCGGCGGGGTCCGCGCGGCCAGCGATCGGGCTGCGGCGAGGTCCCCGGCAAATCGCGCAGCAGCGGGGGCACCTTGCGACAGACAGCGCAAGACGTACGGATGATCGGTCTCCGCCCGCGTGACGTTATTGAACGCCGCCCTGCGCGAGACGAGTTCGCTATGCACGAGCAATACCCGACGCTCGAGCTCTGGCGGAAGGCCAGCGGGGATCTTCGCGGCGAGTGTCGCGGGCTCGATCGCGGCGAGCGCGTCCACAGTCGCCTGATCGAAGTTCATCGTGTTTCCGTGAATGCCGCCGTTAATCAGTGCCGCCGCGGCGGTCAGCTGGCGATCCATCGTTTGAGCGGCATCGAAATACGCCGCCATCGCGTCAGCGGCGGTCCGTCCCGGCACCGTCTGGGTGGTCATGGTGCCCGTTGTCGTCGCTGTCGTGACCGAGGCAGTGGTACCACGGCTGCCACCGCCACAGCCGGCCACCGCCACCATCGGGAGCAGTAGCAGTGCCGACCATCTCATCTCTACCGCCGCCCTCCAACCACCAAGCGCCGTCGGGCGCGGGTGCATCACCGCTCACACCAGAATGTTAGCCCGGGGACCGTCGCTTCCCGCGCGCGACGGCGTCCTTGGCGCCGGGACGCGCCGATGGACACCGTCGCTCAAGCTCTGCGGGCTCCTTCCGCCGACCGCCAGGCCGACAGGCAACATGGCCGCCGGCGGATCCCGGTCATCGTCATCTGCGCTGCGATACTCGTCGGGCGGTGTTCGCCGTGGTGCCACTCCGGAGCCGACCGTAGTAAAGTCGTGTCGGCTGGTGGGTCCAAGGAGAGCCGTGATCGCCGGCGCTTGCTCCATCTCCGCCCGATGTTCGGTACTCGGAGCTCCCCATTTCTCTACCGCATGCCGTCGGGGCAACCTGCCACCCTCGCCTGTTGATGGCTCGGCGACCTCCTGAATCAGGTCAGCAGGCCGCAAACTCGCTCCCACCGCGCGTCGTCCATGACGTCGATGAACCGCTCGCGGAGATCGGCCAGATCTGCGGGGCAGACCACGTCAAGCCAGAAATCATCTGGGCGAGTCTCGATGCCAGAGTGCATGTCGAACATCGCTCCTCCTTCGCCTTCGGTGGGGCCCACGTGAATCCGCGGACCTGACCTATCAGCGTAATGCATCTATATGCACTGCGCCCCCATACTCCCGATTTGCCCGGCAGTTCGTGCAGGGGGTCCACCCACATGTCGCGCGTCACCGGTGACGAACAAGTCAAGACTCGACGTCACGAGGCGCTCGTGCGGGACTTCGGCGAGTGGGCTCAATTCCGAGGCTTTCGCGGTTCGACTTCAGAACACCCCAAGGGTCTTGTCTTGCGGAACGTTCACGGGGAGTGGCTCATTGAGGCGAGGATAATCCGCAAGGGGAATGCCACTGATGGCGTGCGTCAGGCGCTCGCCTAACTGCTGATGTACCGCCACTTCCTCGACCATCGCACGGCCCCGACATTGGTGGCGTTGTTCGCGGAGCCGATCGGCCAGGCATATGCCGCCTTCCTTGGAGGGCTCGGAATCATGAGCATGTGGCCGACCGATGACCAGTGGGTCGGGTCGGCTTCGGCCGTTGCCGAAGGGCTCGCAGCCCTGACCTCATCCGAAGACTGATGGGACCTCCGCGACGTGCATGTCGTGGTCGCTAAGCCTCTTGCCCGACGCCTGCGCCACGACGCCGCACGACTCTCGGTCTGAGGGCGATGCCCTCTCAACCCGCACGATCGGAACTAATTCGCGGTTCAGGCGAGTCCACTACGGGATTGCGCTTGTCGCGCGTGGGGGCCAGACGGGAGCGCTGACGACGCCCGGTAGGGCTTTCTCGTAGAGCTGTGCGAGGCGGTCGAGTTCCCGCGGTCTGAGCCGTTCGAGGAAGACCTCGCGCACGGTCGCGTGGTGGATGACTTGTGCGCGTCGCAGCGCCTCGAGTCCGGGTCTCGTCAGCGCGGCGAGTGCAGCGCGCCCGTCCGCGGGGTCGGGCTCGCGGCGAACGAGGCCGCGTTCCTCGAGGCGGGTGACCACCCGGGTGATTCCGCTCGGGGTGAGCATTCGTTGGGCGCCGAGGTCGCTCATGCGCAGTCTGAGTCGAGGGGCCGTGACGAGCGTGATCAGGATTCCGTAGTCGGCTAGCGACAGGTCGCCGTGCTGCTGGAGGCGGCGGTCGATCTCGCGCATGGCGGTTTCGCGCAGCCGGATCAGCCCGCGCCACGCGCGGAACTCTTCCTCGGTGAAGGCGTCGGGTTCGGGCAGCTCGTCGAGCCAGCGCTCAGGATCGTCCGTATTACTTGACACAGTGAAGTATCGCCGGGTAGTTTGTTTGCATGTGTGAAGCATATCGGATCGAGACGGTTCAGTCCCGACCCCAAGAGGGACACCGTCGACCCGGAGACCTACCAGGTGTCTGCACTTCCACTCGCGGCGGAACCCCGTCGGACGAGCCGTCCATTGCGGACTCGACTCCATCAACCGGCACAGGAGGACGAACATGACGACGCTCCCATACACCGTTCTCGCACCAGACGACGGGCTCCGGCTCCAGTCCGGCCCCGGACGAGACCTCATCTTCAAGGTCACCGGCGAGGACACCGGTGGCGCCTTCGACTACTTCATCGTCGAGGTCGCACCCAAAGGCGGCCCGCCCCTGCATGTCCACCACAAGCAGGAGGAGACGATTCACGCTCTGAAAGGCCGCTACAAGATCCAGATCGGCGAGGACACCTTCACCTGCGAGGAAGGAGGCTTCGCCTATCTCCCGTCAAACGTGCCCCACGCGTTCCTCAACCTGACCGACGAGCCCGGCGAGGTCATCGTCGTCTACACACCCGGCGGCGGACACAAGTTCTACGAAGAGCTCGGCCCGGCGACCAGGAGCGGCACAGCCGACCGGACGGCGATCGCGGCGATCTTCGAGAAATACGACATGACACTGCTCGGACCGCCGCTCAGCCCCGACTGAACGCTGTCTCCGACCTCCTTTCCCACCTGCGAGGCCGGGTTCCCTCGGCCTCGGTGGCACTTCGACACTTCCTGGATCGGCCCGGTCCTCGGCGCCGTAGGCGGGCGGCGCGCTGGCCCTCGGGTGCGCTCCTGACCTACTCCGACGGGCAGGGACGAGCTTTGCGGGCATCATCTCGACTGCGGATCGCCATAAACGCTCATCACGGGACGGTCACGACGGTCGCGTAACCAGAGCTCTGCCAATAGTGGGTGCCGTCTTTCCTGGGCGTAATGGTCCAGGGGTTGACGGTGGGGTGGGCGGGATCTGCTGGGTAGCCCTCCACATTGTTCACAGGCACGCTGTCGTACGCGATCGCCGCACTGCTGACCTGCTTCTTTGCCACCAAGTCCGCGGCGACCTGCTCCGAGGCGACCTCGCTCCAACCGTAGGTCGGCGAGAAGAGCTCATTGAGGTCAAAGTGGGGTGTGCCAATCACGTAGTGCACTCCGTTGGTGCCCGAAAAGTACCCGAGGGCCGACGGCGCATAGAGGCGGATGTGAACCGATGAGAACCAGCCGATCAAGGGTGCGTTGATCAGGGGGTGGATCGAGGTTGAGATGAAGTGCTTCGGACCGCCGGTGCTTACCCGCCCGAACGTCGTCGCGCCGCTCTGTTCGACATAGGCGTACTCGGTGGACCCGGTGGAGTTGTAGCCAGCGTTCTTCAGCAGCGTGGTGACGGTGGCGACACTCGCGTGCGGGCCCTCGAAGATCATCGTTACGGGCCAGTCGACGTTGGTGCATGTCGTGGACGGCGGCGCGCAGCTCGTGCTGGTGTAGTCGTAGTTGTAGAACGACCCCGCATTCAGTCCCGGTATTTGCGGGCTGGGCGTGTGTGCGGGCGTGGCCGCGAATGCTGCAGTGGCGCCCACGAAGAAGCTGCCGACACCGAGGGCAATCGCCGCGCGTCGAGTGACGGCGCGCATGTCGTCTCCTCTCACGAGCTCGCGTCTGAATCCTCACGTCTGGGGGCGCGGGGTCGTCCCGATCTGAACATAACGTCCGAGCTACCGCGATCGAATCAGGCGCATCCCTGAATCGGTCAGCCGTCGACGTAACGACCGGACGGCGACCCGCCCGCCGAGCTCCCGACTTTCGGGGTTCCCCGCTGAGTTCTCGGGCGAGGTCGCGCAGGCTAGCGGACCTGGGGACTGCGTTGCCAGCACCTCACGTGTTGGGAGATCGCTGCGGAGCTCGGCATCGATCCGTCCGCGGCATACGACGCGGGGCAGCGCGCAGCGCCGATGATCCCCGCCGAGGGTGAGCCGAGATCTCGCACTGGACCGCCCGCGTTCCATGCCATAGACCGGGAAGGCCCGCCATGAGGAGCGACCCACCCGATGGACCGTGGTTGCCACACTCCGAATCACATCGAGCTTGAGCCGTTCGATCTCGATTGACGGCTCTGGCGTCGTACCTGCGATCGTCGCTTCTCGCGCTGAATCTGCGCGAGGGCCTCAGCGAAGGGCGGCCCGGGAAATGCGAAGCCCTCGGGGGCCCTGATGAACATTGCGGTCACGCTCACCGACGAGCAATCCGGCGAAATCGTCCGCAGCGTGACCGTGAGCTGGGGCAGTCAGCGCCCAGCGTTCATGGAGCCGCTGGTCCGGACGTACCCCTCAGGCCGCGCAGGGTGCACGCGGCCTGAGGTTGTCTTCGCGCCAGTAATGCGCGTTTTGCGGCGTCTGTTATGGAGCGCTGGTAACCACGTTGGTGCCGACGCCGATGAATGTGTTCGACGCGATTCCCGACGCCGAGACATTCGTCGTGCGCCACACCCCGATGGCGTTGGCGAAGATCCGGTTGTTGGCAATCGCGATGCTGACCGGCTGTGCTGCCGAGTACACCAGGATGCCGGTCGTCGCCGTGTCGTGTCCCGCCGATGGACCGTTGGGAAAGTCGCCGGTCCCGGTGTTGTTGGTGAAGATCCAGTTGCTAAGGATCCGGTTGCCGCCGATGTTTACCCCGGGCGAGTGAGCGTGCACGGTCACTCCCGACAGCTCGTTGTCGCTGAGCACGTTGCCGACGACGGTGTTGCCGAAGTTGGCGGTCCCGGGCCCGGCCACCGCAATCAACACGCCAGCGCCCTCTCCCTTGGTCCCATTTCCGACCGCGTGGTTGCCCGACACGGTGTTGTGGTAGACCCCGCCGACCGCGGCATGGGTGTGACCTGACACGACCACGTTCGGATTGTGCGCCGCGAGCGTGATCCCACAGTCGTAGAGGTTGCCGACCACGAGGTTGTTCGCAATGACGTTGGCCGCACTCGGTCCCGCCTCGTCCGTGAGCAGCACGCCCCCGGAGTTGCCGGTCACGACGTTGTTGGTCACGTGCACACCAATGGCACCGTCGAGATGGATGCCCTCGCCACAGTCGCCCGGGATCTCGCCCTGAGCTTGGCACTCCGGGTACGTCGGTGATGCGGCGAGCGCGCCTTGGTCGTTGTGCTTTACCACGTTATTGGCAATCGTGACGTTCCGGACGGCGATCACCTTGCCCGCGGTACTGACCGGAGGCACGACGGAGCCAACCAGCATGCCTTCGCCTTGGGCATTCATCACCGTGAAGCCGTGAACCTGTGACCCCGAGGCGGTCACATGGATCCCGTTGATCTTCCCGGAGGCGTCGATCACGGCATGGCGTCCTTCGAGCGTCAGGCGCTTGGACACACTGACATCCTCGTGGTACACGCCGGGGCAGACGATGATCTTGCTTCCGACGGGCGCGCTCGTCACTGCACCGCCGATCGTGGGATATGACGCCGTCTTGCACGAGACATCGCGCGCGTGGGCCCGTCCCGTCGGTGACACGTACACGGTGCGAGACGCCGGGTGCACAGCCTGGGAACTCGTCGCTGATGCGACGCCAGCACCTATCAGTACCGAGGCAGCCGCGACCCCTGCCAGGGCAACACCGCCGCCGACTCGTCGCGACGATCGAAATACATGCATAAACGTACCTTCCTCTTTGAGGTGACCGTTCAAGGTACCAGGGATGGGCGATCCACCCGCCGCCCTGGTCGGAACGGTTCTTTACGCTCGTGGCCTACCGCTACCTGCGAGCGCGCCCGCGCGTGCACGGTGGTACGTATGGCACGTGACGGGGCTTAGTAGCAGCCTGCTTATTGAATACCAGTGGGCCGTGTAGGACTCGAACCTACGACCATGGGATTAAAAGGTCTGTGCACCGAGTACCGCTGAGTACATCCCTGTCCAGAAATCCCCGTAATAGAGCGTGTTCCGCGCAGGTGCACCTCAGTCTGATTACATCCGAGTGCCGTGGGGTCTGTTGACCTTTGGTTGACCCCCACTGGCCGCAACAGAGGAGTTTATTCGCTGGCGGCGTGCGCGAGCGCCGAGGGCGTCTGACAGCCGACAATCGCCGGGGCCTCGTGGACGAGCTCGTCGTTCTCGAGGGCCTCCACCATGAACAGGGCAAAGTCCACGCGGCGCGTGATGTTGCTCTCGAGGATGGGGTCGCCCACGTGCCGGCTCCAGACAGGCAGGCCCTGGCTCTCACCCTCCTCGAGTTCGCTCCCGCGCACGACGGTCCACCGCGTGTCGCTGGCAAACACCCGACGGCAGGCTTCCACCTGGTCGTCGAGGTCCACGACGCGAGCGAGGCGCGCGAGCCGGCCGACCGACCTTCACGAGCGCTTTGATCCTCCACGAGTACACGTCCTGGCCGTCACGCGTGATGTGCCACCCGCACGAGAACACAAGGCGTGCCCCCGGACGCGCGTAGTCGAGCACCGCTTGCGTCGTTCCCGACGCGTACTGGTGGACGCCCCGCGGGGCAAGTACGACGAGCACCCCGTCGCACCCCGCAACCGCGCGCTTGATGACCTCGCGGTCGTTCGTCGATCCCGGAATGACGGTGATGCGCCCCTTGAATGCGTCGAGCTTTCCCACGCTTTCCTCCCGGCACACGCCAACCACCTCGTAGCCCCGATCCAGAGCGTGCTGGACCATGTACTGCCCGAGCTTCCCGGAGGCTCCGACGATGCAAACCCTCATCGTGTGCGTCCCGGAGGGTTCTCGACGTGCGAGGCAGCGGGTCTGTCGCGTGCGCTGGAGGCGTTCCTCCGGTGCGCTGTGAGTCGCAGCTCGGAACGCATAGCCAGCAGTATGTCAACGTCAGTTCGCTTGATGGGCCGTGCAGGGATTGAACCTACGACCTTGGGATTAGGAGGTCTGCGCGCCGAGTACCGCTGAGTACATCCGTGTCCAGAAATCCCCGTAATAGAGGATGTTCCACGAGGAATGACCGAGGTCGGAGTACCGCCGAGTGCCGTGGGGTCTGTTGACCAGCTGTTGACCACATTGGGGACAAGTCCGCACGCGGGCCGCCCAGTCGCGTGAGCACGTCGTCCGTGGCGGCAGCTCGTGCTGGTGGCGGCGCCATTCGGATTTCGAGGGCTGCCTGACGTCCCTGTTCCCGGCCTTCCGGGCATGGCCCCGTGCCCAGGCCAGGGCCTCTGAGGCTCGTAGCAACGGCAGGTTGGGGGGGGGTCTTCCCGTGCAATCGCGAGATCATCGGTCGTCACGGGCGTTTCGGCCGGTCCACGGGTGGAGCGCAGAATGCCGCCGAATCAGTAGTGCCCCAGCCGCGCGCGGACGCCGATCCGCGTGCGTTCGGCACCCAAGGTGTAGAACCAAACCAAGCGGCGCTTCGTCTCATCCACTGCGAACCGACAGGGCGCCTTCGTGCCGAAAGGGCGGTTTGCGATGGGCGAGGTGGCCTCTCGGGTGCTCGGCGCACCGTGCCGGCTGATGTCCCACCCGTGGGCCCGATCGGACCTGGCACGCGATCGCCGCGCGGCAGCCGTGCGCGTACCGCGTCGCGTGACCCTTGTGATTGCCACGATGCTGGCGCTCGCCATCGCTCCCGCCACGCTGCTCTTCGGGATCAGCACCGTGTCTGCAGCCAGCGCCGCACCCGCCCCGATGGTCTTGACCTACAGCACCACGCTCGGCGGCAAGACACTCGACCTGCCGCTGACCGGCGGCTCGGTGACCGTCGACTGGGGCGATGGCACCATAAACACCTCGCTGACCCACGCGTACGCGAGCCCGGGACTCCACACGGTGTCGATCTCGGGAACGGCGACCCATTTCGGGTACCTGCCTGGATCCTGCGCCGGAGACATCGGCAGTAAGGGCATCACGGCCGTCGCATCATTTGGTGACCTCGGGATCACGGACTTGAGCGGCGCGTTCGACGGTGCGACCCACCTGACCGCTGTGCCCGCAGCGCTGCCGCCCGGTGTCACGAACACGGCCTACATGTTCTGCGACGCCGCCGTGTTCAACCAGCCGATCGGCAGCTGGAACACGTCTGCAGTGACGAACATGGGCGGGATGTTCATCGGCGCCGCCGCGTTCGACCAGCCGATAGGTGGCTGGAACACGTCTGCGGTGACCGACATGGCCTACATGTTCTACGGCGCTCGCGCGTTCGACCAGCCGATCGGCAGCTGGAACACGTCTGTGGTGACCGACATGAGCGGCATGTTCCGGGACGCCGCCGCCTTCAACCAGCAGATCGGCAGCTGGAACACCTCGGCTGTGACCGACATGGGCGTCATGTTCAGCGGCGCCCTCAGGTTCAATCAGCCGATCGGCAGCTGGAACACCGCATCGGCGTTGAACATGAGTCTCATGTTCAACGCCGCCACCGCGTTCAACCGACCGATCGGCACGTGGAAGACCGGCGCGGTGACGAGCATGTTCGGCATGTTCTGGGGCGCCCGCAGGTTCAACCAGCCGATCGGGGCCTGGAACACCGCATCGGTCACCGGCATGGCCGCGATGTTCAGGGACGCTGTCACGTTCAACCAGCCGATCGGGAACTGGAACACGGCAGCGGTCACGGGCATGGACACCATGTTCTGGGGCGCCCTCAGGTTCAATCAGTCGCTCGGCACGTGGAATACCGCTCAGGTCGAAGACCTGGACGGTATGTTCTACGCCGCGACGAGGTTCAACCAGCCGATCGGGACCTGGAACACCACCCTCGTCACCGGCATGACAAACATGTTCGGGCACGGGTCTGGGCTGTCGACCTCCAACTACAACCAGTTGTTGATCGGCTGGGCGGCGAGGCCCCAAACCCATCACGTGCACTTCGACGCCGGGCATTCCACCTACAACGGCGCAGCGCAAGCGGCCCACAACACCCTCCGCGTCAAGGATGCGTGGACGATCGTTGATGGCGGCCGGACGACTCACAAGGCCACGCCACAGATCACTAGGACCCCGAGCATCGCGCCGATCACCTACGGCCGAACACTCACAAACGCCAATCTCATCGACGGCGCGGCCAACACCCGAGGCAGGTTCTACCTGACCCGCAGCCCGCTGGCCTTGAGCGCCGGAACGCACCGGTTGACCGTGATCTTCCGGCCCGCCCAGACGGCCTACTACACCACCGCTACGACCACGGTCCTGGTGCGGGTCAACCCGCGCCATCTCACGCTTGGCCTCACCGGGGTGACGACAACGCCCCACGGGCAGTCGGTGACCGTCACCGTTGTGCACCTCGTCGCCGGGGCCAAGGTCACGGTCGGGCTGCGGCCCTCCGGCGGCCCAGCGACGTACACACACCTCCTCGCGAAGGGTGTCCGTGTCAGCGTCGTCCTCAGGTTGCCCACCATTGGCACCTACACCGTCACGGCGAACGCCAGCCGGACCAACTATGTCTTCACCGGTGCGACTGGCTTGGTGACGGCAACATAGGGGCGGAGGTTTCACGTCGCCGCCAGGACCGCCAGCTGGGACCGTCCGTCATCGCCCGCGACGAGCGCGCTGACCCACCGATTGACCCCGGGCTTTTCGACGCGTCGGGGATGGGACCGACGCCGACACCGGAGATACCGATTCACGGGCAGTTCGACACATGGGCCGTGTAGGACTCGAACCTACGACCATGGGATTAAAAGGTCTGCGCGCCGAGTGCCGCTGAGTGCATCCCTGTCCCGAAACCCCAGTAATAGAGCGTGTTCTGTACGAGTGACGCCCGGTCTGAGTACCGTGGAGTGCCGTGGGGTCTG
This sequence comes from uncultured Thermoleophilia bacterium, assembly GCA_963773325.1. Classification (GTDB taxonomy): domain Bacteria; phylum Actinomycetota; class Thermoleophilia; order Miltoncostaeales; family Miltoncostaeaceae; genus CAITWD01. Next base: position 1,751,258 of record CAVZAI010000002.1, read on the forward strand.
TTGACCCCCTGTTGACCCCCCTGGTCCTAGAACCAGGTGAGCAAATCGGGCTCGAGCACCTCGAGCGCGGCGCTTCGGGCTCCTTCGCGCCACACGAGGTGGAACGGCAGCGTCACCTCAGGCTCGAACGGCACCAGCCGTGCCCCCCGCAACTCGCTAGCAAAGGCAGTTGCGACATAGATTGCGACGCCAAGGCCCTCGCGAACTGCCTGGAGGCCGAGGTCTGGATAGGCCCGGCATCGATCGCCCGCACATCCCGGAGACGGCTGGCGGATAGCGGGCCACGTCGGAACGGTGCGGGACACGGTGCGGCAAGCCGTTCTCGTCGCCTTAACATCCCATTCAGCCTTCTCATATCTGGCGCGCGTTTCCTACAACCCTGTCATGAGCGCAAGTGCTCGGCGGTCGCGCTCAGGGACGGGGGATCCGGGGGCACGGCGCCCAGTCAGCAGAACCGAGGAGACAGGTGTTCTATCTGAGATACATCGCCAGCGAGCTGCGGCGGCGAAAGGGCAGAACCTTTCTCGTAGCGCTCGGGCTCGGTGTCGGGGTCGCGTTCGTGATCGCCGTCAACGCCCTATCGAACGGCCTCGATACGGCGCAGGCCCAAGTGCTCAGGCCGCTCACAGGCCTGGGCACCGACATGTCGGTCACGCGCCCGCTCAACATCACCCGTACAGGGACGGGGAACCCGTTCCAGAACCTCACACCGGCCCAGCGTCAGCAGCTCCGGCAGGAAGGTGGTGGTGGAGGTGGTCCGTTCGGCCTCAACAACTTGGGCAAGGCCGGTACGAAGTTCTCGCGGACCCGGTACAACGTCCAAGGTCAGCTGACGATGCCCCAAAGCGATGTGACGACCGTCCGGGGACTGTCTGGGGTCGCCGACGCCGCAGGGCAGCTGTCGGTCAACGTGATGCAGATCTCGGGCACGGTACCAAGCAGTACCAGCAGCACCCCGTTCGGAGCTCCCGGCGGCGGATCCAGCCAGGGTAGCGCGCCGAGCTCGATCAGCATCAACTCGATCTCGGTCACCGGCATTGACCAGACCAAGTCCAGCCTGGGGGCGGTCACCCCGAGCCAGATCACCTCGGGCAGCTACTTCCCCTCAAGCGGCGGGACCTACGATGCGATCCTCTCTAGCTCGTATGCCAACAGCCAGAACATCGCCGTCGGCGGCACAGTCAGCATCGGCGGCAAGACCTTCCACGTCATCGGGATCGCAAAGGCACCGCTGGGCGGGTCCTCCAGCAACGCCTACGTCGAGCTCAGCACGTTGCAGCAGCTGTCTGGGCTCTCCAGCCAGGTCAACACGATCCAGGTCCGGGCCCAGCAGGCGAGCCAGGTCGATGCAGTCTCGAAGGAGATCACCAAGACCATTGCCGGTTCTCAGGTGACCACGGCCTCGGATCTCGCCAACAGCGTCGGCGGCTCGCTCAAGGACGCCAAGAGCCTCGCCTCGACGCTCGGGTTTGCACTGGAGATTGTTGCGCTTGCGGCCGCCGTGTTGATCGCCTGTCTATTGACGCTTGTTGCGGTGACCAAGCGCACGCGCGAGATTGGGACGCTCAAGGCGATCGGCTGGCGTCAGTGGCTCGTCGTTCGCCAGATCACCGGCGAATCGCTGGCGCAGGGCCTACTCGGCGGAGTCATCGGTACCGTGCTCGGACTCATCGCCGCGAGTGTCGTCTCGGCCCTTGGGATCTCGCTTACCGCCACGGTCGGCGGTTCCAGCGGCGCCGCCAGCACCGCTGCGGCGGTGCCCGGTCCACCTGGGGCTTCGGGCGGTGGCGGCCCCTTCGGCTTCGGCCGGGTGGCCAGTTCAGCAGCCTCAGAGGCCGTGAAGCTGACCGCGCCCGTTGATGTCCAACTCGTGCTCTTGGCTATTGCGCTCGCCGTCTTGGGCGGGCTGATCGCCGGTGCGGTGGGCGGACTTCGAGCAGCCAGGATGCGGCCAGCAGATGCACTTCGAAACGTCGACTAACGGAGACCACGACCAATGACCGACCAGAGCACGACCGCTCCCGCAGCTGCAGAGACGCGGCCACTTGATCATCCGGTCTTCGCGCTATCGGGCGTGTCGAAGCGCTACGGATCGGGTGCCAGCGAAGTGTTCGCCGTCCGCGACGTCGATCTGGAGATCGCCTCCGGCGACTATGCCGTGATCGTGGGCCCGAGCGGCTCCGGCAAGAGCACCCTGCTGCAGTTGCTTGCAGGCCTCGATCGGCCCACTAGCGGATCGATCGACTTCGACGGGCGGGACTTGGCCTCGCTCGATGATCGCGAGCTCTCGCGGGTGCGGCGGGACGAGATCGGCATCGTCTTCCAGCAGTTCAATCTGATCCCGACGCTCACTGCCGAGGACAACATCCGGGCCGCCCTCGCACCGGCCGGAAAGGGCTCCGAAGCGCAGGAGGCTCGTGCGTGCGAGCTCCTGGAACAGGTTGGGCTGAGTCACCGCCTCGGCCATCTGCCGTCGCAACTATCGGGCGGCGAGCAGCAGCGGGTGGCCATCGCGCGCGCGCTCGCCAATCGCCCGCGCGTCCTTCTGGCCGATGAGCCCACGGGCAATCTGGACACTACGACTGGAGGGGAGATTCTCGATCTGCTCTCCGGGCTCGCGGCCCAGGAGGGGCAGACCGTGGTCCTGATTACCCATGACGAAGGCGTTGCCGCGCACGCAACGCTGCTTCTTCGCATGCGCGACGGCGGGCTCGAATCGGCCAGGGGTGGCGCCTGACGCGGCGACAACGCTGCTTCGAACGAGATGAGTCACCCCCAACTTCGTGAGCGCGTCTTGAGTGTCGGTGCTCGTTGTTGGAGCCGCCCTCGCCTCGATCACACAGTGACGGGCTCAAACGCGCCCAAGACACCCTTGCACGGCGTCATCGTCCCGGTCCCCGAGCTGCAACCGCCGCCGTTTGTGCCGAGCGTTCTCAGCGGCACAAACGGCGGCGGGGACCTCGTGGCAGCGCCTGGAGGCACTGGTCGCCGAGCTGCTCGGACCTGGCCATGTGGGCTAGACCGATCGGCGCAGGTCGCAACGTGCCCCGCACCGTCTCCCGCACCGTATGGGACCCGTCCCGCACCGCCGCAGACCGCTGCAGACCGACTCGGCGAGGGATTGATCGTCGCCCACTCGGCATGCGAAAGCCCTGCCGGAGCAGGGCTTTCAGAGATGGGCCGTGTAGGACTCGAACCTACGACCATGGGATTAAAAGTCCCCTGCTCTACCAACTGAGCTAACGGCCCCGGTTCGCAGAAGCTTAGAGACCGACTGCGGTCGGTACTACGGATTTCGGCCGCCCCTTGCGGCTGCGGACCCGTCCTGAGGGTAGGCTGGGAGCAGGCACGCCGCGAAGGAGGCATGGATGCCGGTACTTGGTGACGACGAGATTCGCGCCGGACTGGCCGGTCTTCCGGGCTGGTCGCTGGAGAATAGCGCCATTTGCAAGCAATTCGTGTTCGATGACTTCCTCGGCTCGGTGATGTTCGTGAACCGCATCACGGGGGCGGCCGAGGCCGTGAATCACCATCCCGATCTCGCGATCAGTTGGAACACGGTCACGGTCACGCTGGTGACGCACAGTCAGGGCGGCGTGACCGATGCCGACCTCGCGATGGCGGCGACAATCGAAGGCCTCGGCTGACCTCCGTGAGCCGGCAGAGCGTTGGGCCGGTGTACCGCGCTGTGCGGCCGCTCGCATTCCGGGCGGACCCCGAGAAAGCGCATATGCGCGCGTTAACAACGGCCGAGCGCATCGCACCGTTGATGGGGGTCGCCCGCTGGCGCGTGCGGGATCCGCGACTTGCCCAATGCGTCTGGGGGCTGCGGTTTCCGAACCCGGTCGGCTTGGCTGCCGGCTACGACAAGTGGGGACGGGGCATCAAGGCGTGGCAGGCCCTCGGCTTCGGGTTCGTCGAAATCGGCACCGTCACCGCGCTCGCCCAAGAGGGAAACCCTGCGCCGCGGCTCATCCGCCTCCCGGCCGACGGTGCGGTCATCAATCGCATGGGCTTCAACAACGACGGTGCGGCGGCGACGGCGGATCGGCTCGCCCAATGGGACCGACGCGGCGTGTTACACCGGATCCCGCTCGGGGTCAACATCGGCAAGTCGAAGGTCACCCCGCTGGAGGATGCCCGGCGCGACTACGTGGCGAGCCTCGACCGGCTCTGGCCGTACGCCGACTACATTGTCGTCAACGTCTCCTCGCCCAACACGCCCGGCCTGCGTGAGCTCCAGGAGTCGGTCGCCCTCGGCGGCATCCTCGATGACCTCGTGGAGCTCAATCGCGTCAAGGCGGCCCTGACGGGTGCGCGCCGGCGCCCGATCCTCGTCAAGCTGGCGCCGGAGCTCACCGACGCGCAGTTTGATGCGACCGTCGACCAGATTCGGGCGGTCGGCGCCCATGGGATCATCGTCTGCAACACGACCCTGGCACGCGACGGCCTGCAGTCGCCCGAGCGCCTGGCCTCGGAACCCGGCGGACTGTCGGGCGCACCGCTTGCCGCCCGGAGCCTGGCGATGCTGCGGCGCGCCGTCGCGCGTGCACCCGACCTGCCTGTCATCAGCGTCGGTGGCATCGCGACCGCAGACGACGTCTGGGAGCGGCTGGCGGCGGGCGCCTCGCTCGTGCAGATCTGGACGGCGCTGATCTACGGCGGCCCGTCGCTGGTGGCGCGCATCAACCGCGGACTGCTCGCGCACATGGAGGCCGGCAGGCGTACGCGACATCGCCGAGCTGGTCGGCAGCGCGGCACCGGGGGGCGCGGTGCGGTCGAACCCAGGCGAGCCGAACTGGCGGGGCCGTGACTAGCACGACTCCGAGGGCTGCGGCACCAGCCCGCGCGCGGGGCGTCTGATGGCGCGTGGCCAGCCACGCCCGGAGCGCCGCTCGCTCCGCGGCCTGCTCTTGCGTCTGGTCGCGGCGCTGGCGGTCGTGCTGCTGCTGCTCATCATCGTCGCCGCCGTCGGCACGATCGTCACCGCGAAGGCGTACTCGGACGCCGGCGAGCAGGCCGTCGCGCGGCTCGGGGCCTCCAACCAGCTGCTCATCGACATGCTCAACGCGGACACCGGAAGCCGCGGGTACGTGCTCACCGGACGCGGCGACTACTTGCAGCCGTACACCACCGCCGTCGACCGCTACCCCGAGGACCTCGCGCGGCTGGAGTACCTGGTACGCAACGATCCCACGCTCGTGTCGGATGTGACGCGTGCCAACGAGAACGCCCAGCTGTGGTTCGCGGACGTCATCCACCTCGTCCAGATCCGGCGAGGGCGTCAGGTGCAGCCCGCGATCGCCCTCGTCAACCAGGGCGTCGCCCAGCAGTGGTTCACCGCATTCCGGGCCGCATCGACGCAGCTGGCCGCCGACGTCCAAGTCTCGAAGGAGCAGTCGTTCGATGCGGCCAAGCTGCGGCGCAACGCCACCCTGATCGGCATCATCGCCGCGGCGCTGATCGCGTTTGCGGTCGTCGCGCTGACCGCGCGTCGTCTCTGGCGACGCGTCGGCGTGCCGATCGGCCTGTTGGAGCTCGGCGTCGGGCGGGTGGCGCGCGGTCGGTTCCTCGAGCCTGTGCCCGCGAGCGACACCGCGGTTCGCGAACTCGGCGAGCTTGTCGACGGGTTCAACACCATGCAACGCCAGGTGTACCAGCAGCGCGATGCGGTCGCCGCGGCGGCGCGCCGTGAGGCCGGTCAGCGCACCGAGCGCCGACTCTGGGAGACGGTGCAGCAGGGCCTGCTGCCTGCGGCCCTTCCCGGATACCTCGGGTACCGTCTGGTCGCGCGGTACCGGCCCGCCGAGCGCGCGCTGCTGATCGGCGGGGACTTCTACGACGCGGTCGTGCTGCCGGACGGGCGCCTGGCGATGATCGTCGGCGACATGGCCGGCCACGGCGCCGGCGCCGCCGCGCAGGCCGCGGGGCTGCGTTTTGGGTGGCGCACGATGATCGCCGTCGACCCCGATCCGAAGCGTGTCCTGACCGCCCTGAACGCGCAGATGGCACGCTCCGAGCTGCGCAAGGCGGGACTGTTCGCCACGGTCATCTACGCGCTGATCGACCCCGACGGCACTGGCATTTTCGCTTCGGCGGGCCACCCCGCCCCGCTGGTGCTCGGGCCCGAGAGCTGCGAGGAGATCGAGCCGGTCGGCTCAGGCCCGCTGCTGGGGGCGATGGACGAGGCGGACTGGCCGTCGACGCCATTCGCGCTCGCGGGTGGCGAGACGCTGTTGCTCTATACCGACGGCCTGCTCGAGGCGGGCACGAGCGGCGACCTCTTCGGCATCGACCGCGTGCGGGCAGTGCTCCGGCAAGAGCACGCCATGGCGGTCGAGGCGCGGCTCGAGCGACTGATCGAGGCCGCGCGCCGACACGACGCCGGGTCGCTGCGCGATGACGTCGTGGTGATGGCGCTCGAGCGCATCGCCGTACCGCCGGTCACCCCGTGACGCGGCGGCATCTGGTGCGGCTAACCGGTGCGCTGCCCAGTCGGCCCGCGGGCCGGGCGGCCGGGTTAGGCGGCGGCCTCGGACCCGACGAGCTTCTGTAGCTCGCCGTTCTGGAACAGCTCGGTGGTGATGTCGCAGCCACCGATCAGCTCGCCGTCGACGAATACCTGCGGGATGGTCGGCCATTGCGACCAGCCGGAGAGCACCTCACGGATGCGCGGGTCGGTCAGCACATCACGTGCGCCGTATTCGACGTTCAGGTGGTTGAGGATCTGGACCACCTGGTTGGAGAAGCCGCAGCGCGGCATCTCGGGCGTCCCTTTCATGAAGACAAACACACGATTCTCCGCGACCTCGCGCTGAATCTGGTCGAGGATTTCCTGTTCGGTCATGGTGAGCGTGTCGCTCATGACGCCTCCGGTGCACGGGTCTTGAGGGCTAGGGCATGAATGCTGCCGTCGTCGAGACGGGACTGGACGGCGGCGTAGACCATTCGGTGCTGCTGGATCAGGGAGACCTCGGCGAACTGCGGGGCGATCACCGACGCGAACAGGTGGTCACCGCCACCCTGGTCGACGATCTGCACCTCGGCGCCGGGAAGCGCGGTCTCGATCATGTTGGTGAGTTCGTCCAAGTCAGCCATGGTATGCCGAAGGATAGCCACAGCGTCCGGTGGCACGCCCCGGTGTCAGTCGACGAGCGCCGCGCGCAGCGCGCCGGGCGAGGTTACCGGCGCCAGGCAGGTGAAGCTCTCGCACACATATGCGGCCGGCGCGCCGTCGACAAGCGGCCGCTCCGCAAGGAGCGGAGCGGCCAGGAGCGCTGCCGTGTCGGCCGGGTCCGCGCAGGCGATGACGTCGCCAGGCCCGGCGTGATCGCGGGCGACCTCCACGAGCGCCCGGGTCGCCGGATCGCGCGGATCGCCGAGGATCGCGATCTCGCGGCGCGGACGGGTCAGGCGGTCGACGACGCACAGCGCCGTCCCGAACGCCAGTGGCAGGCGACCGATCTCCTCGCCGATGACCGCGAGCGTCCGCTCGGCCAGCTCGAGGTAGTCGGTGCGGCCGGTCAGGCCGGCGAGGCGCACGAGCACCGACGCGGCTTGCGAGCTGCCGCTCGGGGTGGGCTGGTCCTCCAGGTCCCGCATCCGCACCAGCAGTGCCGGGGCATCCGCACCGGTGGCGAAGAACCCATGCCGATCCGACATCGGCGAACAGCCCGATCATGTCGTCGGCTAGGCGCCGCGCCGCGATCAGCCAGCGCGATTCGAACGTCGCGGCATAGAGCTGCACGAGGCCCAAGATCACGTCGGCGTAGTCCTCGAGCTGACCGAGGTGCCGGGCGACGCCGTCTTGGAGCGTCCGGTGCAGGCGCCCGTCGACGATCAGCTCCTCGAGGATGCGCGCCGCCGCGCGCGCCGCGGCCTCGAGGTAGTCCTGGCGGCCGAAGGCGACACCCGCGTCGGCGAACGCCGCGATCGCAAGGCCGTTCCAGGCGGCGATCAGTTTGTCGTCGCGCGCGGGCGCGGGCCGGCGCGCACGGGCTGCATAGAGGGTCGCGGCGGCGGCACGCAGCAGCGGCTCCGGGTCGGTGCCGAGTTCATCCGCGAGCATCGGGAGTGGCAGCGCCGCATGCAGGATCGTGCGGCCGTCGAAGTTGCCCTGCGCGCTGACGCCGAAGCGGCGCTTGACCGCGCGGGCCTGGTCGGGCGGCAGGAGCGCGTCGATCTCTTCCGGTGTCCAAACGAAGAATGCGCCCTCTCCGCCGGGCGAGTCGGCGTCCTGGGCGGCCGCGAAGCCGCCGCCGGGCAGCTGCATCTCCCGCACCAGGAAATCGAGCGTCTGTGCGGCGACCGTCACGCCAGCGCGGATCGTGGCTGCGATGCGCCGCACGCACGTAGACCCGCGCCAGGAGCGCATTGTCGTAGAGCATCTTCTCGAAGTGCGGGACCAGCCAGATGTCGTCGGTCGCGTAGCGGTGAAAGCCGCCGCCGATCTGGTCGCGGATGCCGCCGTCGGCCATGCGGCGCAGCGTGATCTCGGCCATCTCCTGCGCGGCGCCGGCGATCTCGGGCAGACCGTCGACCCCGAGCAGGAACTCGAGCACGGTCGAGGGCGGGAACTTCGGCGCTCCGCCAAAGCCGCCTTGGGCGTGGTCGAAGCGGGCGGCCAGCTCGGCGACGGCGGTCACCACGGTGGCGGCCGAGATGCCGGTCTCGGCACCGCGGCGCGCGGCGATGCGCTCCATGTGGCCGACCAGTTCGGCCGCCTGGGCCTCGACGTCAGCGCCGCGCTCTCGGTAGACGCTCGCCATCCAGACGCACAGCTCCGCAAAGCCCGGCATGCTGCCGCGGCTGGTCGGCGGAAAATACGTGCCGGCAAAGTAGGGGCGCCCGTCGGGGGTCGCGAACACCGTCATCGGCCAGCCCCCCTGGCGCGCGAGCAGGAGCGTGGCCTGCATGTAGAGCGCGTCGAGGTCCGGACGCTCCTCGCGGTCGACCTTGATGCACACGAAGTGTTCGTTCATCACCGCCGCCACGGCAGGGTCCTCGAAGGACTCATGCGCCATCACGTGGCACCAGTGGCAGGACGAGTACCCGATGGAGATCAGTAGCGGCTTGTCCTCGGCCGTGGCGCGTGCGAGGGCCTCGGCGCCCCAGGGATACCAGTCGACCGGGTTGTCCGCGTGCTGGCGCAGGTACAGGCTGGGTTCGTAGACGAGCCGATTCATGCAGGCGAGGATACCTGCCGCGTCGCCGGCGCTACCCTGGGATCCGTGCGTGATGATCTCGTGATGCAGGCTGGCAGTGCGCCGGCGCCGGCGGAGGCGGGCCGGTGGCGGCAGGTGGCGCTGCTCGGCACGGCGGCAGCGCTCGGGGCTGATGCGCGCGTGCGCGCCGATCTCGCCGCCGCCCTGCACGCGCTCGACTACCCCGACGCCGCGCTGCAGGTCGCGCGCGAAGCCGTTGGCGATCCGTGGGCACGCTGGTGGCTGGTGCTCGCGGCGGGGCAGTCGCAGCCGGCCATGGATGTGGCCGACGTGCTCGCGGGGCGCGCCGCCGGGGACGGGCCGGATGCGCGAGAGGTCGCTCGCCGGCTCGACGACCTGCAGGACGAGCTCGAAGACATCGCCGAACACACCGGCAAGGGCCGCTTCGCGCTGCTCGGGGTAACCCTCGATGCACCCCGCCGGGCGCTGCATGGTCGGGCGGTCGTCGGCGTGCTTTGTCGTCGCCGCGACGTGGGACAGGCTCGAGCTGGTCCGGCTCGGGCCGTCCGACGGGCCCGCGGGCGGCAACCGCGCCCACCTGCCGCTGGCCGAGATCATCCTGCGGATCCGGCGCGGCGAGCGCGGGACCGAGCGCGCCGTGCCGCCCGACGCGCCGGATCCGTTCGATGCGGTGCGCTTTGTCGACGGGCTGCGCGAAGATCGCGGCGCACGCGACCGGCGCCTGTTGCAGCTGGCCGACGAGGTCCGCGAGGAGCGGGCCCAGCTTGCCCAGGACCGCGCCAAGCTGCGCACCGAGAAGTCGCAGGTCGCGGCGATCCTGCGCCAGGTCGCGGCCCTGCGGGCCCAGGGGGTCGCCGGCGCGACGCCCGTCCCGACCTCACGCACCGATGCGGCGGCGCTGCTGGAGATCGCGCCCGACGCATCGGCCGCGGAGATCGAGCGCGCCTTCCGCGCGCAGATCGTGCGCTGCCACCCCGACCGGGTGGCCGACCTGCACCCGAATATCCGCGGTCAGGCCGAGGGGCTTACGGTGGCCCTGAACGCGGCGCGCGAGCTCCTGCTGGGCACCGGTACGCGCCCGCGCCGCCGCCCGGCCTGAGTCGGGCCGGGCCCCTCAGCGCTCGTCGTCCCAGTCGGGCTCGCCCGCCAAGCGACGCATAGGCACGCCACTCCCCGAGGATGCGCTGCGCGGTCCGCGGTGGGATCTCGGGCAGCGTGGACCTGAGCAGCTGCAGGGCCAGGTCGTTGCTGGCGGCCGGCGGCGGATCGCCGAACTCGTTGAGCACCGCCCACACCTGATCCTCATCAAGCTCGGGGCGCTCGCCGAGGATGTACGCGGCGGCCTCGCCGAGATCCAAGTCGTCGCTCATGACGAACAGGATATGCGGACGCGCGGGCGCGCCCCGGGGTGACCGAAGATTCAAGCCGCTTGGCGGGGGCGCCGATGTGAAGGCAGATGCCGGAACTGCGACTTGCCGAACCGTTGCCCGATCATGCCCGTGACTGCCTTGTCCGCGCGCTCGCCGCACTCGATTCACACACCGATGCGCCGCTGCGTTTGGCGGGGCACGCCTCGGACGGGTCATGCGAGGTATTCGAGCTCCACGAGGAGTTCGAGCTCGGGGTCGTTGGACGCCGCTTCCTGATGTCCATCACCGCTACGGGACGGGATGCCCTGCTGATCCCCCTCGACCCGAACACCATGGAGGAGACATGACCCCGCCGAGCCGTACCGTCGTCCCGCGAGGGGTGCCGACGGTGGAGGACGTCCAGCAGCACTGCCATCGCGTCCGGTCGGCCGGCTCTCCGAATGCGGTCGCCCGCCCGGCGCTGGTGACCCACTACCGCCGCCTGTGCGAAGGACTCGCCGTCGAGCCGGCGCCGACCGCCACCAACCTCGATCTGCAGCGCGCCTCGGCGGCGCTCCTGCGGGTCGCCGCGCTCGCCGAACAGGCCGCTGCGCGCTCGCGCTATCCGCGCCCCGTGTCGCGCCGCGCCTAGGCGCGGGACCGTGGCACCGGCAGCGGTCGGTGCACGGGGCATGTGGTAGCCTGCCTCTCCGTTTCACGACCGAAAGGCTGGCACGTGCCACCGGGACAACGTCTCGCGATTACTCTTGCTTGCCAAGAGTGCAAGCGTCGCAACTACCAGACCAACAAGAGCCGTCGCAACACGCCCGATCGCGTCGAGCTCAGCAAGTACTGTCGCTGGTGCGGACGTCATACTGCGCACAGGGAGACCCGCTAGTTCGTCCCGCCGCCGGCGTGACGTCTCGAAGGGTCGTAGCTCAACTGGTAGAGCACCGGTCTCCAAAACCGGGGGTTGGGGGTTCGAGTCCCTCCGGCCCTGTAATCATTGTGGACTGAATGGCACGCATTCGACCCGCACGCAACGATGGATCATCGAAGGACGACGGAGGCGACAAGACGCCGCCCCCGGCGCCCGCGCGCGCGCGCCGAAGCGCAAAGACGGAGTCGGGCCGCAGCAAGAACGCCCCGCAGCCGCCACGACCTGCGCCCCAGTCGCAGCGCACCAAGACGGGATCCGTCACAAAGGAAGTCCAGGACAAGCGGCGCGGGTCGCGATTCCTGTCCGACGTCATCGCCGAGCTGCGCAAGGTCCAGTGGCCGACCCGCCCGCAGCTCCTCCAGTCGACGGCGGTCGTGATCCTCGTAGTCGCGATCGTCACCATCTACCTGGATATCGTGGACACGATCGTCAACCGCATCGTCCACGCGATCTTCTAACCCCGGCCCGGTCGTCGAAGGGATCAAACCGCCTGTGTTTCGCTGGTATGTGATCAACACCTATTCTGGCCACGAAAAGAAGGTCAAGGCCAATCTCGAGCATCGGCTGGTCTCACTCGGCCAGCGCGAGAATGTGCGCGAGATCGTGGTCCCGACCGAGCAGGTCGTGGAGACCAAAGACGGCCAGAAGGTGCAGACCGAGAAGCGCACCCTGCCCGGCTACGTCCTGGTCAACATGGACATGACCCCCGACGCGCTCTGGGTGGTGAAGGACACCCCGGGGGTGACCGGCTTCGTCGGCTCGTCCAGCGATCCGGTCCCGCTCACCCAGGCCGAGGTGGATCGCCTGCTGCGCACGCACTCCGAGCTGCGGCCCAAGGTCCGCGCCGAGTTCAGCGTGGGCGAGTCGGTCAAGGTGATCTCGGGCCCGCTGTCTGACTTCACGGGGGAGATCGCGGAGATCAACGCCGAGGCCGGCCGCGTCAAGGTGCTGGTGAGCATCTTCGGCCGGGAGACACCTGCCGACCTGTCGTTCGACCAGGTCAAGAAGCTCACGTAACTCCCGCGAACGCTGCGGCACCGCCCCGCGCGCGGCGCGGGGTGGTTACAATGACCGTCCGCCGCGCCGCGCCCTCGGGGAGGGCGCCGGAGCTCGGCGTGACCGCAGACACGACACCAAGAAAGAGCCATGGCGAAGAAGGTCCTGCAGATCATCAAGCTCCAGATCCCGGCCGGACAGGCGTCTCCGGCGCCGCCGGTTGGCCCGGCCCTGGGTGCAGCCAGCATCAACATCATGGAGTTCTGTAAGGCGTTCAACGCCCAGACCCAGGCCGCCAACGGTACCGTGACCCCCGTGGAGATCTCGGTCTATGAGGACCGGTCGTTCACGTTCACCACCAAGACCCCGCCGGCGCCGGTGCTCATCCTCCAGGCCCTCGGGATTCCGAGCGGCTCGGCGGTGCCGCAGACCGACAAGGTCGGCACGCTGACCAAGGATCAGGTCCGTCAGATCGCCGAGACCAAGATGCCGGACCTGAACGCCAACAGCGTCGAGGCGGCGATGTCGATGATCGCCGGGACGGCCCGCAGCATGGGCGTGCTGGTCGAGGACTAGCCGGGCCCGGTGCAAGGACTGGCGGGGCGCGCCCGCAATCGCTAGATTGCGCGGTCGGCGCCCAGCCGATGAGGGAGGAGTCAAAGTGTCCAAGCGCGGCAAGCGCTACGAGCAGGCCAAGGCCGAAGTCGCTGCGAGCGAGATCTACTCGCCCCTGAGCGCGATGCGCCTGATCAGGTCCCAGGAGCTCACCCGCTTCGACTCGACGGTCGAGGTCCACCTGCGCCTGGGCGTGAACGTGCGCCACGCCGACCAGCAGCTGCGCGGCACGATCAGCCTCCCGCACGGGACCGGCAAGAGCGTGCGTGTTGCGGTGTTCGCGCAGGGCGACAAGGCGCGCGAGGCCGAAGAGGCCGGCGCGGACTTCGTCGGCGGCGAGGACCTGGCGGCGAAGATCGAGGGCGGGTTCACCGACTTCGACGTGGCGATCGCCACCCCGGACATGATGGGCGCCGTCGGCAAGCTCGGCCGCGTCCTCGGACCGCAGGGCAAGATGCCCAACCCGAAGACCGGCACGGTGACCTTCGACGTCGCCCGCGCAGTCGAGGACGTCAAGGGCGGGAAGGTCGAGTACCGTACCGACCGCACCGGCATCGTGCATCTGGGCATCGGCAAGCGCTCCTTCGGCGAGGAGGCCCTGGTGGAGAACTACCAGGCCGTCATCGAGGAGATCCTGCGCGCCAAGCCGGCCGCGGCCAAGGGTCGCTACATCAAGTCCATCACGGTTGCCCAGACGATGGGCCCGGGCATCCCGGTGGATACGACCCGCACCGCCAACCTGCTTGAGGAGGCGACCGCCTAGGGCGGCCATCCCCGCTACGAGCTGACCAAAGACCCACGGGGGCGCGCCGCATCGGCGCCGCCTGAAACCGGTCCGAACGGACCACCCGTGCGAGGTTGGCGAGGTGCCTCGAGGTGCAGCCGGGTCCCCGGCCGCCCCGCGTCGGTCCGCGTCGATCCCGCCGGACCAGACGACAAGGAGGTGAGGCACTGCGACGGGACCAAAAGGCGGAAGTCATCGCCGAACTCGAAGAGCGACTGCGCTCCACCAGCACCGTTCTGGCCGCCGACTTTCGGGGCCTGAGCGTCAAGGAGCTGTCGGCCCTGCGCGGTGAGCTGCGCACCGCCGAGGCCCGTCTGACGGTTGCTAAGAACACGCTTGCCCGCCGTGCGGCGAACAGCACCGGCCAGGACGCCCTGCTGGAGTTCCTGAACGGCCCCACCGGGCTGGTTTGGGTGGACGGCGATCCCGCCGTCGCGGCGAAGGCGCTCAACGAGGCCGCCAAGCGCTTCGAGCACCTCGAGCTCAAGGGCGGTCTGCTGGAGGGCCACACGCTCTCCATCGCCGAGCTGCAACACCTTGCGACCCTGCCGTCTCGCGAGCAGCTGCTGGCGCAGCTGGCGGGCGGGGTCGCCGCACCGCTGCGCGGCCTCGCGGGATCGTTGAACAACGTGATCACGGGGCTGGCACAAGCCCTGAACGCGCTGCACGCGCAGCGCGCGGGCGAGGGCGGCTAGCCCCCCGCTCGTCCCCACGGATCGGCAACTTGTCACCTACGCAAAGGACGAACGAATGGCAACAACGGAAGAATGGATCGAGGAGCTCAAGGGCATTTCCGTGCTTGAGCTGGCCGAGCGCATCAAGGCCATCGAAGAGGCGTTCGGTGTGACCGCGGCCGCACCGGTGGCCGTCGCGGCCGTGCCGGCAGCAGGCGGCGGGGCCGAGGCCGGCGGCACCGTCGAGGAGCAGACCGCCTTCACGGTCAGCCTCGACGGTGCCGGGGAGAAGAAGATCCAGGTGATCAAGGTCGTGCGTGCCGTGACCGGCCTGGGTCTCAAGGAGGCCAAGGACCTGGTCGACGGTGCCCCGAACGCCGTCAAGGAAGGCATCGCCAAGGACGAGGCCGAGCAGATCAAGGCTCAGCTGGAAGAGGCGGGCGCGGCCGTCTCGATCAAATAGCACCTCACCCGGGTGCCGCGCGACGCGCGGCACCCGGTCGTCCCGCAACCCCGGACGTCCGGTCGAACTCGGCCGGTGCGCCCGTCCGCCCGGCTGGCCGGCACCGGGGACCGGACCCGAAAATGCCCCCCCGATCGGGCTCACCCCTAGAAACCGGGGTCGCGCATCGCCAAACTTGTCGCGGTCGGCAGCACGTGGCGTTTCCTGAACCGCCGGGGCGTGTTGCACGCAGGAACTTTCTTCCATAGATCCACGCCGCGATTCGGAGGATGCACATGCCACTGGAGCGTTCCGTCAAGAGCGAGCTGCGCGACAAGGTGTCGCTCGCCAACAAGGCTAACGTCGATGAGGTGATCAGCCTCGTGGAGGCCGCACGCGCCGGCCTGCCCGACGACGACGCGGACTACGCACGCCTGGGCGGCTGGCTCGAGGACCTCGCGGTCGTCAAGGGCGGCTCGGTGCCCGGCCGCTTCGGCGACACCGTCTAGCGCCGCGCAACCGCGGCGGGGCTGTGGCGCGCCGCAGGCCCGTCGCGCTGCGGGCCGGCGCCTAGCGGGCCCGCGAGCGCGGGATGTGGAGCATGCGCTGAAGCCGACGGGTCTCGGCGAGCGCATTGACCGGGCGGCGGTCGTTGGCCTGCACGTGGGCCAGCCGATCGATCCGGCCCTGGCGTCCCTCGCGCACCTCGACCCAGCGCTCGTAGTTCTGGACCAGGTCGAGCAGCTGGCGCACCAGCTCCAGCGATGACTCGGTGATCTCGAAGGGCTCGCCGTTGAGCAGCACCGCACGATCGCTGGCCCGGTAGACCAGTTCGCCCGCGCCCGGCCGGGCGACGCGGAACGTCGTCCCGGAGATGCGGACGCTCATGCCGTGCCACTCGCGCTTCAGGACTCCCGGCTCGACGGCGGGTCGGAACCCGAACGCCCGCATCCGCCGCCGTTCCTCGGGGGCGGACCACAGCGCGTGGGCGGTCTCCAGGAGGCCTTCAAGACGGGGAATGAAGCTATCCGGATCGTCCGGTTCGCCGAGTGAGAGCGCGCCCAACGTCATTCCTTGGAAGTATGCACGCAGTGGCGGCGTGCTGTCGAACTCGGTACACTGAAATTTCAGTCAGTCGGGCCGGGGTGATGTCAGCTGCTCTTTCTTCTTGACCCTCCGGGTACTCGTTGGAGTACCCCGCGGGAGGACTCGCTGCTGCTGAACTCTGCTACTATGCCGAGCCCGTCCCGCCCGGTCCAGGTCAGCGGCGCGCTCCCGTACGCCGTGACACACCATGCTCGTCCAGGAGGCCTCGCGACTTGAGCAAGGTTAATGCTGCCCGCGTCCGCCGTTCGTTTTCCCGCCTGGGGAACATCGAGGAGGTCCCAGACCTCATCGACATCCAGCGCGCGTCGTTTGAGTGGTTCCTCAATGAGGGGCTCCGAGAGACCATCGACGACATCTCCCCGATCGAAGATTTCACCGGCACGTTGGCAGTCCAGTTCGGCTCGTATTCCATCGGCGGTTGGGAGCCCGGAATGCCGCTGGACCAGATCGTCCCGAACAACGACATCCGCGAGTGCCGCGAGAAGGACCTCGTCTACGCCGCGCCGCTGACGATGCAGGTCTTCTTCATCAACCGCGAGACCGGCGAGATCCGTGAACAGAAGGTGTTCATGGGCGACGTGCCGCTCATGACCGACTGGGGCACGTTCATCGTCAACGGCACCGAGCGGGTCGTGGTGACCCAGCTCGTGCGGTCGCCGGGTGCCTATGTCATGGAGCCCAAGGACCCCGAGAAGCAGGTCTTCATCGCGAACCTGATGCCCTCGCGCGGTTCGTGGGTGGAGCTCGAGATCGACAAGAAGGGCCTGGTCAACGTCCGCATCGACCGCAAGCGCAAGCTGCCGGTCACGACGCTGCTGTTCGCCCTCGGCTACACGCGCGACGACATCGCCAACCTGTTCCGGCACCCGCAGGACCCCGAGCGGATCAACCCGTTCATCCAGACGACTCTGGACCGGGACACCACCGAGGGTGCCGCGCAGTCCGGCAACCAGAAGAGCCTCGTCGAGCTGGCGGTGCTCGTCGACGAGATGCGGAAGCTCAACGTCGACATCGAGAACCTGCCCGCCGACGAGCGCCAGCGCATCGACGACGACATTGCCAAGATCGAGAAGCGCATCGACCTGCGCGCCGGCGAGCTGATGCAGCACGCCCTGATCGAGGTCTTCAAGAAGCAGCGCCCGGGCGAGCCGCCGACGGTCGATAACAGCAAGTCGCTGGTGCGGTCGCTGTTCTTCGACCCCAAGCGCTACGACCTGACCCGGGTGGGCCGCTACAAGCTCAACGCCCGCCTCGACGCGAACGTGGACCAGGAGGTCCGCACGCTGACCAACCCGCGCTTTACCGGTCGCGTGTCGGGGATGAGCGACGACCTGGTCGATCTGATCCGGCGCCTGGTGGACCTGCCGATCCGCATCGGCGTGCCCGAGGACTCCAAGGACTTCGCCGCCGACGCGCTGATCTATCCGCGCGACGAGATCGCGATCGAGCTCGACGAGTACGAGCACTTCGGCAACCGCCGGCTGCGCACCGTCGGTGAGTTGATCCAGGAGGCCTTCCGGATCGGTTTCTACCGCATGGAGCGCGTTGTGCGCGAGCGGATGAGCACCGAGGACGTCGACACGATCACCCCGCAGACGATCATCAACATCCGGCCGGTCGTCGCCGCGCTCAAGGAGTTCTTCGGCTCCTCGCAGCTGTCGCAGTTCATGGACCAGACCAACACCCTGGCCGGACTGACCCACCGCCGCCGCCTGTCGGCGCTCGGTGCCGGCGGCCTGACCCGCGAGCGCGCGCCGATCGAGGTGCGCGACGTGCACCCGACCCACTACGGGCGCATGTGCCCGATCGAGACGCCCGAGGGCCCGAACATCGGCCTGATCGGATCGCTGGGCAGCTACGCGACCGTCAACGAGTTCGGGTTCATCCAGACCCGCTACCGGCGCGTGGAGAAGGGCGTGGTCACCGACCACCTCGAGTGGCTCGACGCGACCCAGGAAGAGAACAAGATCATCGCGCAGGCCAACGCCCAGGTGGACAAGAAGGGCAAGCTGGTCGGCCCGGTCCTGTGCCGGCGCGCCGGCGAGCCCGAGCTGTTCGAGCCGGAAGGTGTCGACTACATGGACATCTCCCCGGCGCAGATCGTCTCGGTCGCGACGGCGCTGATCCCCTTCCTGGAGCACAACGACGCCAACCGGGCCCTGATGGGCGCCAACATGCAGCGTCAGGCCGTGCCGCTCATGATCACCGAGGCGCCACTGGTGGGGACCGGCATGGAGCGCCGCGCCGCGATCGACTCGCGCGACGTGGTGATTGCCGCGAGCGCCGGCACGGTCGCCGCGATCGACGCGCGCCAGATCATCCTCGAGGACCCCAAGGGCGAGACGACCCGCTACGAGCTCGACAAGTTCAAGCGCTCCAATCAGGGCACGATCATCCATCAGAAGCCGATCGTCCGCATGGGCGAGGAGATCTCGCCGGGCGACGTGCTGGCCGACGGGAGCTCCACCGACATGGGCGAGCTGGCACTGGGCAAGAACGTCCTCGTCGCCTTCATGGCCTGGGAGGGCTACAACTACGAGGACGCGATCATCATCTCCGACCGCCTGGTCAAGGATGACGTGCTGTCCTCGATCCACATCGAGGAGTACGAGATCGACGCCCGCACCACCAAGCTGGGCGCCGAGGAGATCACCCGCGACATCCCGAACCGCTCCGAGGAGTCCCTCAAGGACCTCGACGAGCGCGGCATCGTGCGCATCGGCGCCGAGGTCACCTCGGGCGACCTGTTGGTGGGCAAGGTCACCCCGAAGGGCGAGACCGAGCTGACCGCCGAGGAGAAGCTGATCCGCGCCATCTTCAAGGAGAAGGCCGGCGAGGTCCGCGACACCTCCCTGAAGGTCCCGCACGGCGAAGGCGGCAAGGTCATCGACGTCAAGGTATTCGCGCGCGAGAACGGCGACGACCTGTCGCCGGGCGTCAACCAGCTCGTGCGCGTCTACGTGGCCAAGCGCCGCAAGATCGCCGAGGGCGACAAGCTCGCTGGGCGCCACGGCAACAAGGGCGTCATCTCCAAGATCGTGCCCGTCGCGGACATGCCGTTCCTGGAGGACGGCACCCCAATCGACATGATCCTGAACCCGCTGGGCGTGCCGAGCCGCATGAACATCGGCCAGATCCTCGAGACCCACCTCGGCTGGGCGGCCAACTACGGATGGACGCCCGACGCCGGCGACGACGGGATGCCGCTCGGCCGCACCTTCGTCGCGACCCCGGTATTCGACGGCGCGACCCCCGAGGACGTCGACCGCGCGCTGATCGACTGGCACAACAGCCACCCCGACGTGCCGATCACCATGTCGATCGACGAGACCGACCGTGTCGGCCGTCAGTGCTCGGGCAAGTTCAAGCTGTACAACGGGCGCACCGGCGAGCCGTACGACGGCAAGGTCACCGTCGGGTTCATGTACATGCTCAAGCTCCTGCACCTGGTCGACGACAAGATCCACGCGCGTTCGACCGGCCCCTACTCGCTGGTCACCCAGCAGCCGCTGGGTGGCAAGGCGCAGTTCGGCGGGCAGCGATTCGGCGAGATGGAAGTGTGGGCGCTGGAGGCCTACGGCGCCGCGTACACGCTCCAGGAGATGCTCACGATCAAGAGCGATGACACCGTCGGGCGCGTCAAGGCCTACGAGGCCATCGTCAAGGGCGAGAACATCCAGGAGCCGTCGATCCCGGAGAGCTTCAAGGTCCTGCTCAAGGAGATGCAGAGCCTCGGGCTCGACGTCAGGGTGCACGGTGACGCGGTCCCGGAGTTCATCGGCCGGGATGAGGACGACGACCTCCTGCGCGCGGCGGAGGAGCTCGGCATCGACCTCTCGGGCGGCCTTGGCGGGTTGCGCCGTGAGGACGAGGCGTCGGCGGACGGGGAGTCGGCTCCGGCCGAGGTTGCCGCATCCGCCGAGCCCAGCGACAACGAAGAGGCCCAGGACTGACGGGGGCCCCGGGACGCGCGTGACGCGTTCCGGGGCGCCGTCGAGGAATCAACCTCGAGCGGTACCCGTCGTACCGCCCGTCGCAACGAGGAGCACACACACGTGATCGATATCAACAACTTCGACACCATCTCCATCGGCCTGGCGTCGCCGAAGCAGATTCGACAGTGGTCCTCCGGCGAGGTCACCAAGCCAGAGACCATCAACTACCGCACGCTCAAGCCCGAGAAAGACGGGCTGTTCTGCGAGAAGATCTTCGGTCCGACCAAGGACTGGGAGTGCTACTGCGGCAAGTACAAGCGTGTGCGCTACAAGGGCATCATCTGCGAGCGCTGTGGCGTTGAGGTCACCCGAGCCAAGGTGCGCCGCGAGCGCATGGGCCACATCGACCTGGCCGCGCCGGTCTCACACATCTGGTTCTTCAAGGGTGTCCCGAGCCGCATCGGCTACATGCTCGACATCGCCCCGAAGGAGCTCGAGAAGGTCCTCTACTACGCCGCCTCGATCGTCACGTGGGTCGACGACGACAAGCGTGCCGAGGACCTCGACATGCTCCAGGACAAGATCACCGAGGCCCTCGACCAGTACACGCTGGATCGCGAGGAGCGGGTGCTCGAGCTGCAGGAGCGCCTCGAGCGCCGCAGCTCGTGGCTGCGCGGCGAGGGCGGCACCGACACCTTTACCGACGAGGACTTCTACTGGCTCGACGACCTCGAGCGCGACCGGACCTCGGAGGACCGCACCGCCAAGCGCGAGCTGACCGACGCCGACAAGCGCCAGGCCGAGACCGAGTTGCGCCGCGAGACCGACCTGTCGATCAAGGACATCGAGCGCTACACCGAGGAGGCGATCGATCGCCTGCAGCGCGCCTGGATCACCTTCAAGGACATGCGCCCGCGCCAGATCGAGACCGACGAGCAGCTGTTCCGCGAGATGCGCGACCGGTTCGCCTCGCCGTTCGGCTTCGGCGAGTACTTCCGGGGCGGCATGGGCGCCGCGGCGATCCGCGACCTGCTGGCGGTGATCGACCTCGATCAGGAAACCGAGCAGCTGCGCGAGACCATCCAGACCTCCAAGGGTCAGCGCCAGGCACGCGCGCTCAAGCGGCTGAAGGTGATGTCGGCCTTCCGGCGCTCCGAGAACCGCCCGGAGTGGATGGTGCTCGAGTCCGTTCCGGTCATCCCGCCGGAGCTTCGCCCGATGGTGCAGCTCGACGGCGGGCGCTTCGCCACCAGCGACCTGAACGACCTCTACCGACGCGTGATCAACCGGAACAACCGCCTCAAGCGGCTCCTGGATCTCGGCGCGCCGGAGATCATCGTCAACAACGAAAAGCGCATGCTGCAGGAGGCCGTCGACGCCCTGTTCGACAATGGCCGCCGGGGTCGCGCGGTCACGGGCCCGGGCAACCGCCCCCTCAAGTCATTGTCGGACATGCTCAAGGGCAAGCAGGGCCGCTTCCGCCAGAACCTGCTCGGCAAGCGCGTCGATTACTCGGGCCGTTCGGTCATCGTGGCCGGCCCGGAGTTGCGCCTGCACCAGTGCGGGCTGCCCAAGCTGATGGCGCTCGAGCTGTTCAAGCCCTTCATCATGAGCCGCCTCGTCGAGCAGAAGCAGGTCATGAACATCAAGGCGGCCAAGAAGCTGGTCGACGCGATGGTGCCCGAGGTTTGGGACGTGCTCGAGGAGGTCATCCAGGAGCACCCGGTCCTGCTCAACCGCGCGCCGACGCTGCACCGCCTGGGCATCCAGGCCTTCGAGCCGGTGCTCGTCGAGGGCAAGGCCATCCAGATCCACCCGCTGGTGTGCACCGCGTTCAACGCCGACTTCGACGGCGACCAGATGGCGGTGCACCTGCCGCTGTCGGTCGAGGCCCAGACCGAGGCGCGCATCCTGATGCTCTCGGCCAACAACATCCTCTCGCCGGCCCACGGGCGTCCGATCGCCGTGCCCAGCCAGGACATGGTGCTCGGGCTGTACTACCTGACCTACTGCCGTTCGATCGACGTCCGCCCGCAGGGCGGCGACGGGCCGTCGGTGGCCAAGGAGCTGGTCGAGCTGGTCGACCCCAAGTCGCGCAAGTGGGCCCTGCCCAAGGGCCACGAGGCGCGCTTCGAGGGCGACGAGCGCCGCTTCCCGGACAACGACGGCTGGTGCACCGACCCGTTCACGCGGGCCGGGCTGCCCGAGCGGGCGCCCGCCTTCGGGGACGTCGAGGACGTGCTCGCCGCCCTCGAGCACCGCCAGGTGCCGCTGCAGGGCGTCATCCAGCTGCGCGACCGCGGACGCGGGATCACCGAGATCACCACGGCCGGCCGGGTGGTGTTCAACCACGCCGTCGAGAGCGACCTGATCGACGTCTTCCCGGAGGCTGCGACCGACGAATTCCGCTTCCCGCGCACGAACCGCACGTTCACCAAGCGCGAGGTCACCGACCTGATCGAGGAGATGGTCAACCTCTACGGGCCGACGATCGTCTCGATGGTGCTCGACACGTTCAAGCGACTCGGGTTCCGCTACTCCTCGGACTCCGGCATCACCATCTCCAAGAACGACATCGTCGTGCCGCCGAACAAGGCCGAGATCCTCGAGAAATACGACCACGAGGTCGACGAGGTCGAGGGCTACTTCAATCGGGGCGAGATGAGCGTCGAGGAGCGCCACGAGGCGGTCGTGTCCTTGTGGGACCGCGCCACCGATGAGGTCGCCCGGGCGATGGAGGACCACCTGTTCCGCCTGAACCCGATCTACATGATGGCCAACTCGGGCGCGCGCGGCTCGTTCAAGCAGATCCGCCAGTTGGCCGGGATGCGTGGACTGATGAACAACCCGAAGGGCGAGACGATCGAGCGACCGATCAAGAGCAACTTCATGGAAGGGCTCTCGGTCCTCGAGTACTTCATCTCGACCCACGGTGCCCGGAAGGGGCTCGCCGACACCGCGCTCAAGACCGCCGACTCCGGCTACCTGACCCGGCGCCTGGTCGACGTGTCGCAGGACATGATCGTCCGCGAGCACGACTGCGGCACCGACGACGGCATCGACGTCCCGATCTTCCGCGACGGTGCGATCAACCTCAGCCTGGCCGGGCGGCTCCTGCTCGGACCGGTCGTCGACGCGGTCACCGGCGAGGTCATCGTCGACCCGCGTGAGCTCGGGGAGGACGAGGCGGAGCACCGCGGCACGCTCGTGACCAACGAGCTGGCCCTGGACATCAGCACGGCCTGCCGCGACAAGTCCGGCGCGCCGCGCAACGCGGTCGCCGTGATGCGCTCGCCGCTCAAGTGCCGCAGTGACTTCGGCGTGTGCGCGGCCTGCTACGGGCGCAACCCGGCCTCGGGCCGCCTGTGCGAGCCCGGCGACGCGGTCGGCATCATCGCCGCCCAGTCGATCGGCGAGCCCGGGACCCAGCTGACGATGCGGACCTTCCACACCGGTGGTGTGGCCGGGGCCGACATCACCCACGGTCTGCCGCGGATCGTCGAACTGTTCGAGGCCCGCAAGCCCAAGGCCCTCGCGCACGTGGCGAAGGTCGACGGCTGGGTCCGCATTGAGGACGACGAGAACCGTCCCGGCGCCGCGCGCCTCGTGCTCGTGGAGCCCGAGTACATTCCGGTCGAGGACGCCGGCACCGGTGCCACGCGCCAGCCGGTCCGCGAACACGTCTACAACGTGCCCAAGCGCACCCAGATCACCGTCACCGACGGCGCCTGGGTGACCGCAGGGACGCTGCTCACCCTCGGGTCGGCCTTCCCGGCCGACATCCTGGCCGCCACGTCCGGGGTCGCCCTCGGCGTGCTCGGCACGGTCACCAAGATCGTGCGCGAACGGGCCCCCAAGGGCGCGACCGAGCAGTGGCTGCGCATCGACGTGGTCACCGAGGCCGGCACCAGCGAGCGCCTGTTGCGCCTGCCCGCCGATCGCCCGGAGCCGCACATCGAAAAGGGGATGGAGGTCGTCCCGGGCCGCTACCTGCTGCCCGTCGGCGCCCATCGCGACCGCTCGACCAAGACCGAGCTGTACCTCGTGCGCGAGGTCCAGAACGTCTACCGCTCGCAGGGCGTGGACATCAACGACAAGCACATCGAGATCATCGTGCGCCAGATGCTGCGCAAAGTGCGGATCGAGGACCCGGGCATCACGCACTTCCTCCCGGGCCAGCTCGTCGACAAGCCGGTGCTCTTCCGCGAGAACGCCCGCGCGGCGCGCGAGCGGTTCGAGCAGCTGCTGGCCCTGCGCGATCAGGGCGAGTGGACCGGCACCGACGCTGACCTCGAGCGTGAGGTCGACGACGCCCAGGCCTCCTACGAGCCGCTGATCCTCGGTATTACCAAGGCGTCGCTCGCGACGGAGTCGTTCCTGTCGGCCGCCTCGTTCCAGGAGACGACCAAGGTCCTCACCGACGCGGCGCTCGAGGGCAAGACCGACCGCCTGCGGGGCCTGAAGGAGAACGTGATCATCGGGAAGCTGATCCCGGCAGCCACGGGTCTGCGCCATTACCGCCAGCTGGAGATCGAGTCCGTCCAGCGCGGGCCCGTACTGCTCGACTTCGATCTCGAGACGCCCTATGTCGAGTTCGACGACGACGACTTCGCCCTGCCAGCGCTCGGCGAGGACGGCGGGACGTATCACTTCGAGCCGGAGCTCCCCGAGGGCGAATAACGCGCCCGCCGGTCTGCCGAGGCACCGGTACAACCAGCTGTCCGGCTCCGGCGCAGTGTCGCCGGGGCCGGGCCGTGCCGGGGCCCCACGAGCCCTGGTCGGGGCCCGCCCGGACCGCTCCGCGGCGGTGCCGAGCGGCGCGCGCATGACCGGTCAGATCGTGCACCGCTTGGGCCGATCGGGCCCGCCGCGGTGTGCTAACGTCCCGAGGCCGCTCGTCCCGGGCGGTCTTGTACGCACTAAATCCCATCGCGACAAAAGGCGCTCGTGCCCACGATTAACCAGCTCGTCCGCAAGGGTCGGACGCCCAAGACGTCGAAGACCTCGACGCCCGCACTCCGGGGTGCCCCCCAGAAGCGCGGCGTCTGCACCCGTGTCTACACCACCACCCCAAAGAAGCCGAACTCGGCGCTGCGCAAGGTCTGCCGTGTGCGGCTGACCAACGGTGTGGAGGTCACGACCTACATCCCCGGCGAAGGTCACAACCTTCAGGAGCACTCGGTGGTGCTCGTCCGTGGCGGCCGTGTGAAGGACCTGCCGGGTGTGCGGTACAAGGTGATCCGTGCGGCACTCGATGCCGCGGGAGTCGCGAGCCGTCGTCAAGCGCGCTCGAAGTATGGCGCGAAGGCCCCGAAGTAGCCCATGCCACGTCGCGCAGTAGTCACCCGTCGTCCGCTGGACCCCGACCCGGTCTATAACAGTGCCCTGGTCACCCAGCTGATCAACAAGGTCCTCAAAGAGGGCAAGAAGTCGACCTCGGAGCGCATCGTCTACGGCGCCCTGGAACGCATCCGCGACCGTACGGGCCGCGACCCGGTGCAGGTCACCGAGGAGGCGATCCGGAACGTGACCCCGATGCTCGAGGTCAAGTCCCGCCGCGTCGGCGGTGCCACCTACCAGGTGCCGATCGAGGTGCCCCCGCGTCGCGGCCGCACGTTGGCCGTGCGGTGGATCGTCGGGTTCTCCAAGCAGCGCCGCGAGAAGCAGATGAGCGAGCGCCTGGCCAACGAGCTCCTGGACGCCCTCGGCTCTCAGGGCGGGGCCTTCAAGCGCAAGGACGACATCTACCGCATGGCCCAGGCGAACAAGGCGTTTGCGCACTACCGCTGGTAGCGCATAGTCCCGACGCTCCAGACCGCGGCGGGACAAGATTCCGGTCGGTGTAACACGTGCGCCTGCGGGCGCGCGTCCGAGTTGAGAACGTAAGGAGAGCACTCTTGTCGACGGCGACTAAGCGCGTACCGCTCGAGCGTGTGCGCAACATCGGCATCATGGCCCACATCGATGCCGGTAAGACGACCACGACGGAGCGGATCCTCTACTACACCGGTCGCGTGCACCGCATGGGCGAGGTGCACGAGGGCGGCGCCACCATGGACTGGATGGCCCAGGAGCAGGAGCGCGGGATCACGATCACGAGCGCCGCGACGACTTGCTTCTGGAACGACCACCGCATCAACATCATCGACACGCCGGGCCACGTCGACTTCACCGTCGAGGTCGAGCGCTCGCTGCGGGTGCTCGACGGCTCGGTCGCATTGTTCGACTCGGTTGCGGGCGTCGAGCCGCAGAGCGAGACCGTCTGGCGCCAGGCCGACCGATACGGCGTGCCCCGCATCGCGTACGTCAACAAGATGGACCGCATCGGCGCGGACTTCGACAAGGCCGTGCAGACGATGATCGACCGGCTCGGTGCCAACGCCATCCCGATCCAGCTGCCGATCGGGGCCGAGGCCGAGTTCGCCGGGCTCATCGACCTGGTCAAGATGGAAGCGATCATCTACACCGACGACCTCGGTACCGTGCAGGAGAAGTCGTCGGTGCCGGCCGAGTTCGCCGCCGCCGCCGCGGCAGCCCGCGAGAAGCTCATCGAGGCCGTCGCCGACTCGGACGACGAGCTGGCCGAGGCCTACCTCGAGGGCGAGGAGATCAGCGCCGAGCGGCTGGGCGCCGCGCTGCGCAAGGCCGTGCTCGCGGCGACGGTGACCCCGGTGCTGTGCGGCTCATCGTTCAAGAACAAGGGCGTGCAGCCGCTGCTGGACGCCGTCGTCGACTACCTGCCCTCGCCGCTGGACGTCCCGCCGGCCGAGGGCATCGTGCCCGGCCGCGAGGATGAGCACGTCGTGCGCGAGTCGAGCGAGTCGGCACCGTTCGCCGCGCTCGCGTTCAAGGTCATGAGCGACCCCTACGTGGGCCGCCTGACCTACCTGCGCGTCTACTCGGGCTCGATCCAGTCCGGGGCGGGCCTGATCAACGCCACCAAGGACCGCAAGGAGCGGGTGGGGCGCCTGCTGATGATGCATGCCAACCACCGCGAGGACGTCGACTCGGTCGGCGCCGGCGACATCGTCGCCGCGGTGGGGCTCAAGAGCACCACCACCGGTGACACCCTTTGCGACCCGCACGCGCCGGTCGTGCTCGAGCAGATGACCTTCCCGGAGCCGGTGATCGGCCTGGCCATCGAGCCGAAGACCAAGCAGGATCAGGAGAAGCTCGCCACCGCTCTACAGCGGCTGGCCGACGAGGACCCGACCTTCCGCGTGCGCACCGACGAGGAGACCGGCCAGACCGTCATCTCCGGCATGGGTGAGCTGCACCTGGAGATCATCGTCGACCGCCTGATGCGCGAGTTCAGCGTGGACGCCAACGTCGGCGCCCCGCAGGTCGCCTACCGCGAGACCGTCCGCAAGCGCGTCGACAAGGTCGAGGGCCGTTTCGTCCGCCAGACCGGCGGCCGCGGCCAGTTCGGCCACGTGTACATCGCGATCGAGCCGAACGAGTCCGGCGCGGGGTACTTGTTCGAGAGCAAGATCGTCGGTGGCGTCGATCCCCAAGGAGTACATCCCCGCCGTCGACGCCGGCATCAAGGAGGCCCTCGAGGGCGGCGTCCTGGCCGGGTACCCGATCGTCGACGTCAAGGTGCAGCTGATCGACGGCTCCTACCACGACGTCGACTCGTCGGAGATGGCGTTCAAGATCGCCGGCTCGATGGCGGTCAAGGAGGCCGTCAAGCGGGCCAGCCCGGTCATCCTCGAGCCGATGATGGCCGTCGAGGTCGTCGCACCCAAGGAGTTCGTCGGCACCGTGGTCGGCGACCTGACCCGGCGCCGGGGCCGCATCGGCGGCACCGAGCCGCGCCCGGGCGGGCTGGAGGTCGTCAACGCCAGCGTGCCGCTCTCGGAGATGTTCGGGTACGCCACCTCGGTGCGCTCGGCCACGCAGGGCCGCGCGACGTTCACGATGCAGTTCGAGCGCTACGCGGACGTACCGACGCACATCGCCGAGGAGATCCGCCAGAAGGTCGGCGCGGGCGCCTGACGGCGGACCGCCGCGGCGGCGGACCGCAGCACCGTCGACCCGGGGCCCGCGCGGCGCGCGGGCCCCGGGTCGTCTCAGCCCCGCGCGGCCAGCTGTTCGGCGACGAGCACGGCCGGGTGCAGCGCGGGCCGCGCGGCAACGTCGGCGACCTGCTGCCGGCACGACGACCCGTGGGCGACGACGACGTCGCCGGCGCGCGCTGCGGGCGCCAGACGATCCTCGGCGATCCGGCGCGACAGCTCCGGGTGGGCGTAGCCGAACGCACCGGCCATCCCGCAGCAGCCGGCCCCCGAGTCGCGGACCTCGAGCCCGGGTACCATGCGCACGAGCTCGGTCAGGTGGTCCGGCGCGCCGCCGGCGCGGTCATGGCAGTGCCGGTGCACGACCGCGACGCCGCCGCGCGGGCGCAGCTCCGGGACCCCGATCCGCAGCAGGGCCTGCTCGAAGGTCTCGAGCGCCGCGGCGACCGGCCCGGTGCGGGGATCGTCGAGCAGTGTTGCCGCATCGTCGCTGAGCATTGACCAGCACGACGGCTCGAGGGTGACGATCGGGATGCCCTCGATCGCGTAGGGCGACAGGCGCCCGAGCGCCCCCGACAGGCGCCGGCGCGCGGCGGCCACCCGGCCCTGGGAGAGCAGGGTCCGCCCGCAGCAGCCCGGGTCGACGACCCCCGCACGCACGCCGGCGGCCCCGAACACCGCCAGCGCCGCGCGGCCGACCTCGGGGTGCAGGTAGCGGGTGAAGGTGTCCATCATCAGGACAAGGTCGGGCCGCGCGGGGCCGGGGGACGGTGGCGCCCAGGCGCGCGTGGGCGCCGGCACCGGCCGGCCGAGCAGGCGTCCGGCGAGACGCGCGCCGACCCCCGCCAGCGCGGGCGCACGCGCGCCGGCGGCGAGCAGGGTGTGGGTGGCCCCGAAGGCCCGAGCCCGCAGCGGGACCCCGGTGCGGGCGTAGCGCGCGTTCAGGGCCTCGACCTTCAGGCGGGCCATGTCCACGGCGGCCGGGCACTCGGCCGCGCACGCCTTGCATCCCAGGCACAGCTCGAGCGCCTCGTGCAGGCCGTCGTCGGCCAGGCCCTCCTCCAAGCGCCCCTCGAGCGCCGCCCGCAGCAGCACCGCGCGACCGCGTGTGGAGTGACGCTCGTCGCCGAGGGCCTGGAAGCTGGGGCACATCACCCCCTGGTGCGCCCGACAGGCCCCGTTGCCGTTGCACGCCTCCGCCGCGCGGGCGATCCCCCGCTCGCGCGCGAACGACACGCTCGTGAGCAGCTCGGGCCGGTGCGGGGCCTGCATGATCCGCAGCCCGGCATCGAGCGCGTCCGGCCGGACGAGCACACCGGGGTTCAGCAGCCCATGCGGATCAAGCGCATCCTTGAGGGCGGCGAAGGCCGCGATCGTGGCCGGCGGGTACATCCGCGGCAGCAGCTCGCTGCGAACGCGCCCATCGCCGTGCTCGCCTGAGAGCGACCCGCCGTGGGCGACGACGAGATCCGCAACGCCCTCGGCGATGCGCCGCAGCCGGCGCACCGCGCCGGCGCAGGCGCAGGTCCATCAGGGGGCGGATGTGCAGGCAGCCGACGCTTGCATGCCCGTACCAGACCGCCGGCAGTCCCTCTTCGGCCAGCAGGCCGCGCACCTCGCGGGCGAAGGCGGCAACCTCGGCCGGCGGCACCGCAGGATCCTCGATGAACGGCAGCGGCGCTGCGTCGGCGCTCGGGACCGCCGCGCCCGCGATGCCGTCGCCGCGCAGGGCCCGGGCGATACCGGCCCGGCGCACCGCCCAGACGGCCGCCTGATCGCCGGGGTCGAGCACCGCCTGGGCGCCGGACAGGCCGTCCACCGCCGCGCGGACCACATCTTCGGCACCGCTGTACTCGACGACCAGCAGCGCCGCGGCGCCGCGGCCGAAGCCGGTCAGCCCCGCGGTGAGCGGGGCCCGGTTGGCCGGGTCGAGCATCGCCGCATCCAGCAGCTCGATCGCCGAGGGGCCAGTGGCCAGCAGGTCGACGACGGCCCCGAGCGCCGCGTCGACATCGCCGAACGCCAACAGCCCAAGACCCCGACACGCGGGGATTGCCACGAGCCGGAGCTCGGCCGCGGCGACGATCGCGAGGGTCCCCTCCGACCCGCAGACCAGACGCGGCCAGTCCGGGTGCTCACCCGCCAGGGCATCGAGGTTGTACCCCGAGACGCGGCGAAGGAGCGTCGGCCCGACCCAGTCCGCGGCCAGGGGCCGGCAGGCCTCCAGGGCGGCGGGCGCCGGCGCGCCCCGGGCCAGGCGGGCGCGCGTGCCGTCGGCCAGGATCACCTCGAGGGCCGCCACATGGTCGGCCGTCAGCCCATGGACGATCGAGCGGGCCCCGGCCGAGTTGTTGCTGATCATGCCCCCGAGGGTGGCGCGGCTTGCCGTCGCCACGTCGGGCCCGAACATCAGCCCGTAGCCGGCCGCGGAGCGGTTGAGGTCGTCGAGCACGACGCCGGGGCCGACGGATGCGGTGCGCGCATCGGGGTCGATCGTGCAGCCTGCCAGCGCGCCGGTGTCGATCACCAGGCCCTCGCCGACAGCCTGCCCGGCGAGGCTCGTGCCCGCCCCGCGCATGGTCACCGGCACGCCCAGCTCGGCTGCAACGCCGATTGCGGCCTCGAGGTCCTGGCGGGCCCGTGCGCGCAGGACGGCGCGCGGGCGACGACGGTACAGGCTCGCGTCGCTGGCATAGAGCTCGCACGTAGCGTCATCGGCTCGGATCGTGCCCGCGATCTGGCCGCGCAGCCGTCCCATCAGTTGGTCTACGCTCACCTCAACGATGCTAGCGTTGGGCCAGGGCCGCGAAGGTGGACGGTCCTGTCGCAGGGGCCGCCGCTGGCCTTGCGACTGCGCCTGCCCCTCGCTACTCTTCTCGGGCTCTAATGAGCACCCGGGCTCGACCTGCGCGCGGACACGCGCGCGTTCTATGCCGGGGAGATCGAGAATCAGAGGTCCGGAAGCGACGCCTTGCGGATGGTCCGCTTGGTACGAGTGCCTGACAGGAGTGTTTGATGGCCAAAGAGAAGTTCGATAGGTCCAAGCCCCACGTCAACGTGGGAACGATTGGCCACGTCGATCATGGTAAGACCACACTCACTGCGGCCATCACCAAAGTGCTCAATGAGCGCAATGGGTCGGGCGCGTTCGTGGCCTACGACCAGATCGACAACGCCCCCGAAGAGCGCGAGCGCGGCATCACGATCGCGACGGCGCACGTCGAGTACGAGACCGACAACCGCCACTACGCGCACGTCGACTGCCCGGGGCACGCCGACTACATCAAGAACATGATCACCGGTGCTGCCCAGATGGACGGGGCGATTCTCGTGGTATCGGCCGCCGATGGCCCGATGCCGCAGACCCGCGAGCACATCCTGCTCGCCCGCCAGGTGGGCGTGCCGTCGATCGTCGTGTTCCTGAACAAGGCCGACATGGTCGATGACCCCGAGCTGCTCGAGCTGGTCGAGCTCGAGGTCCGCGAGCTGCTGTCCGAGTACGAGTTCCCGGGTGACGACATTCCTGTGATCGCCGGCTCGGCGCTCAACGCCCTCAACGGTGACCCCGAGGCCGCCGCCAAGATCCTCGAGCTCATGGACGCCGTGGACTCCTACATCGAGGAGCCCGTCCGTCAGACCGACCTCCCGTTCCTGATGCCCGTCGAGGACGTGTTCTCGATCACCGGTCGCGGCACCGTCGCCACCGGTCGGATCGAGCGTGGCGTCGTCCACGTCGGCGACACCATCGAGATCGTCGGCATGAAGCCCGAGATCGAGTCGACCGTCGTGACCGGCGTCGAGATGTTCCGCAAGCTGCTCGATGAGGGTCGCGCGGGCGACAACGTCGGCTGCCTGCTGCGTGGCGTCAAGCGCGAGGACATCGAGCGCGGTCAGGTGCTGTCCCAGCCGAAGTCGATCACCCCGCACACCAAGTTCGTCGCCAGCGTGTACGTGCTGTCCAAGGACGAAGGCGGCCGTCACACGCCGTTCTTCGCCGGTTACCGGCCGCAGTTCTACTTCCGGACCACGGACGTCACCGGTGTCTGCAGCCTCGAGTCGGGTGTCGAGATGATCATGCCGGGCGACAACGCGGAGATGGAGATCGAGCTGATCCAGCCGATCGCCATGGAAGAGGGTCTGCGCTTCGCCATCCGCGAGGGCGGCCGCACCGTGGGCGCAGGTGTCGTCGGCAAGGTTCTTCAGTAACACGTCGAGCAGGCCATACCCCGCCCTGCCCCATGATCGGGGCGGGGCGGGGTTTTCTTTCCTCTAGAAGGGCGCCGAGTGCAGCAGAACAAGATCAGGATCCGGCTCAAGGCCTACGACCACGAGCAGATCGACCGCAGCGCGTCGCAGATCGTCGAGACCGCGCAGCGCTCCGGCGCGACCATCTCCGGTCCGGTGCCCCTGCCGACCGAGTGCAACCGCTACTGCGTCATCAAGGGTCCGTTCAAGGACAAGGATTCGCGCGAGCACTTCGAGATCCGCACGCACAAGCGGCTAATCGACATCTACTCACCGACCCCCAAGACGGTCGACTCGCTCATGCGCCTGGACCTGCCCGCCGGCGTCGACATCGAGATCAAGGCGTAAGGCCGCAGAATGCCGGCAATCATCGGACGCAAACTGGGGATGACCCAGATCTTCGCCGAGGACGGTGCACGCGTCACGCTCACCGTCATCGAGGCCGGCCCCTGCCCGGTCACCCAGGTCAAGACCGAGGAGACCGACGGCTATGCCGCCGTGCAGCTGGGCTTCGGCGACGTGCGCCCCAAACTGCTCAACAAGCCCGAGCTCGGGCACCTGGGCAAGGCCAAGGCCCCGCCGGTGCGCCACCTGCACGAGTTCTCGCCCGCCGAGGTGGGTGAGGGCCTGGCGGTCGGCGACGTCGTCACGGTCGGCGACTTTGCGCCCGGCGAGGTCATCAAGGTCACCGGCACCAGCAAGGGCAAGGGCTTCGCCGGCACCATCAAGCGCCACAACTTCGCCAGCGGCCCCAAGTCCCACGGCTCGCACAACATCCGCCAGCCGGGGTCGATCGGCGCGTCGGCGTATCCGTCGCACGTGTTCAAGGGCGTCCGCATGGCCGGCCACATGGGCGCCAAGCGCGTGACCCAGCGCGGCCTGCAGGTCGTCGGTGCCGATCCCGAACGCAACATTCTGCTCGTCAACGGCCCGGTCCCCGGTGCCCGCAACGGCATCGTGATCGTGAGGCCCGCATGAGCCCGCTGCAGATCCTGGGTGCCGGCGCGATCGCGTCGGGCGAGCTCGAGCTCGCCCCGGGGCTGGCCGGCCAGGAGATCAAGCCGCACCTGATCCACGAGGTCGTGGTCCAGGAGCTCGCCGCACGCCGCGGCGGCAACGCATCGACCAAGACCCGCTCCGACGCGCGCGGTGGCGGCGCCAAGCCCTGGCGCCAGAAGGGCACCGGTCGCGCCCGCCAGGGGTCGATTCGCGCGCCGCAGTGGGCCGGCGGCGGGGTGGTCTTCGGACCGCACCCGCGCAGCTACGGCGGCAAGGTCAACCGCAAGGTCCAGATCCAGGCGTGGCGGGGCGCGCTCAAGGCACACGTCGAGCGCGGCAGTATCGCGCTCCTGGACGCCGCGTTCGAGGGCCCGTCGACCAAGGCGGCCAAGGAGTTTCTCGACAAGGCGCCCGAGGGGCTGCAAGCCCGTCCGCTGCTGGTGGTCGTCGAGGCGCTCGACTCCGACGCGGCGAAGTCGTTCCGCAACCTCCGCGACGTGTACGTGCTCGAGAGCTGGGAGTTGGAGACCGTGGACGTGATGGCGGCCCGCAGCCTGCTAGTCGAGCGCGCGTCCTGGGACCGTCTGGCGTCGATCGGCGAGCCGCGCGCTGCCGCCACGGAGGACGCCGCATGAGTACCGATCTGCGAGACGACATCCGCCGGGTGCTGATCCGCCCGGTCGTGTCCGAGAAGAGTTTCGGGTTGGTAGAAGCACACAACCAGTACACGTTCCGCGTCCTGGATCACGCCCACAAGACCATGATCCGACAGGCCGTCGAGGAGCAGTTCGACGTGACGGTCACCGATGTGCGGATCGTCAACGTCCGCAGCAAGCCCAAGCGACGCGGGGCCACCCGCGGCCGCCGGCCTGGCTGGAAGAAGGCGATCGTCGAGCTGGCCCCGGGCGACCGCATCAACCTGTTCGAGGGTGCATAGGGATGGGCATCAAGACCTACAAGCCGACCTCTCCCGGCCGCCGTTTCATCACGACCTCGGATTTCGAGGAGGTCACAAAGACGACGCCGGAGCGGACGCTGCTCGAGCCGGTCAAGAAGACCGGCGGCCGCAACAACAACGGCCGCATCACGACGCGCCACATCGGTGGCGGTCACAAGCGCCGCTACCGCATCATCGACTTCAAGCGCCGCAAGGACGGGATCCCTGCCAAGGTCGCCTCGATCGAGTACGACCCGAACCGCAGTGCGCGCATCGCCTTGCTGCACTACGCCGACGGGGAGAAGCGCTACATCCTGGCCCCGTTGCGCCTGCAGGTCGGCGACACGGTCCAGAGCGGTCCGGGCGCAGACATCAAGCCCGGCAACTCCTTGGCGCTGCGCGACATCCCGACGGGCACGGTCGTCCACAACATCGAGCTCAAGATCGGCCGAGGCGGCCAGATCTGCCGCTCGGCCGGCACCGGCGCGCAGCTGATGGCCAAGGACGGCGACTACGCGACGCTGCGCCTGCCCTCCTCGGAGATGCGCCAGATCCACCTCGAGTGTCGGGCCACGATCGGCCAGGTCGGAAACGTGACCCACGAGAACGTGACCGGCGGCAAGGCCGGCCGCTCACGCTGGAAGGGCGTGCGGCCGACCGTGCGCGGCTCGGCGATGAACCCGGTCGACCACCCGCACGGCGGTGGCGAGGGCAAGTCGAACTCGGGTCGCCACCCGGTGACCCCCTGGGGCAAGCCCACCCACGGGTACCGCACCCGCAACAAGCGCAAGGCCAGCCAGAAGTTCATCGTCCGCGGACGCAAGCGCGGCAAGCACACGGAGGGTCGCTAGATGGGGCGTAGCCTCAAGAAGGGCCCGTTTGTCGAGCCGCGCCTCATGCAGCGGATCGAACAGATGAACGGCGCCGGCGAGAAGAAGATGATCCGCACGTGGTCCCGTTCCTCGACGGTCTTCCCGGAGATGGTCGGTCACACGATCGCGGTCCACGACGGCCGCCGTCACCTGCCCGTGTTCGTGTCCGAAAGCATGGTCGGCCACAAGCTCGGCGAGTTCGCACCAACCCGCACCTACCGCGGACACATCGGTTCCGACCGCACGGCCAAGATGCGCTGATGGCGACGACGGCAAACGACGCGATCATGGTCACCGCGACCGCCAAGTTCGTGCGCGGCTCCGCGCGCAAGGCGCGCCTGGTCGCGGATCTGGTCCGCGGCAAGTCGGTCGTGCAGGCCCAGGCGATCCTGGCGTACGACACGCATGCCGCCGCAGAGTCGGTGCGCAAGGTCCTGCAGTCGGCCATGGCCAACGCCGACCACAACGCTGGCCTGGATGTCCAGGACCTAGTGCTCGCGCACGTGACCGTCGACGAGGGTCCGACGATCAAGCGGTTCCGGCCGCGTGCCCAAGGCCGTGCGACGCCGATCAACAAGCGCACCTGCCACATCACCATTGGGCTCGCCCCCGCCACGGGCGGCCGGTCCAGCGGTTCCCGAGGAGAGTAGGCACAGTGGGCCAGAAGGTACATCCCGGCGGGTTCCGCATCGGCGTCATCACTGGATGGCGGTCGAATTGGTTCTCCGAGCGTGACTTCGCCAGCTACCTTGACGAGGACCGCAAGGTGCGCGACTACATCACCCACCGGCTCAGCCATGCGGGCCTGTCGGCCATCAACCTGCGCAAGGACGCCCAGAAGCTGACGGTGGACATCTTCACCGCGCGGCCGGGCATCGTCATCGGCAAGAGCGGGTCCGAGGTCGAGGCGCTGCGCAAGCAGCTCAACCAGATCACCGGCAAGGCGATCCAGGTCAACATCAACGAGATCAAGCGCCCGGAGCTGGACGCGAAGCTGGTCGCCCAGTCGATCGCCGAGCAGCTCGAGAACCGCGTGAGCTTCCGTCGCGCGATGAAGCGGGCGCTGACCTCCGCCATGCGCTCGGGCGCCCAGGGCGTCAAGGTGCAGTGCTCGGGCCGGCTCGGCGGTGCCGAGATGTCGCGCTCGGAGCACTACTCCGACGGCCGTGTGCCGCTGCACACGCTGCGCGCGGACATCGACTACGGCTTCCACGAAGCCAAGACCACCTTCGGTCGCATCGGCGTCAAGGTCTGGATCAATCGCGGCGAGGTGCTGCCCGAAGGGGTCGCCGATGCCCGCGGACGGGTCGACCTCGACACCGCGCCACCGCGCCGCCCGCGTCGTGACCGGCGTCCTGACGGCGGCGGCGGGGGCGGCTCGCGCGGCCGTGGCAATCCGGGCGGCGGCGGACAGGGCGGAGGTCGCTAGGCCATGCTGATGCCGAGGCGGACAAAGCACCGCAAAGCACATCGCGGCCGGCGCGAAGGGCTGTCCAAGGGCCACACCGAGCTGCACTTCGGCGAGTACGGACTGAAGGCGCTCGAGCCGGCGTGGATCACCAACCGCCAGATCGAGGCGGCCCGTATTGCGATGAACCGTCGCATCCGGCGTGGTGGGAAGATCTGGATCAACATCTTTCCGCACCTGCCGGTCACCAAGAAGCCGGCCGAGACCCGCATGGGTTCGGGCAAGGGCTCCCCGGAGACCTGGGTCGCCGTGGTTAAGCCCGGCCGCATCATGTTCGAGATGGCGGGCGTGGGGGAGCCGCTGGCCCGCGAGGCCATGCGCCTGGCGGCCATGAAGCTGCCGGTGCGGTGCAAGTTCGTGACGCGTGAGGATCAGTGAGGTCATCGTGAAGGGCAGCGAAGCAAACGGGCTCACTGATGAGCAGCTCGCCATGGAACTCAACGACGCCCGTGAGGCGCTGTTCAACCTGCGGTTCCAGAATGCACAAGGGGCGCTTGAGCGGACGGCCGAGATCCGCGCGCGCAAGCGCGACATCGCCCGTCTGCTGACGGCGGCCCGGGCACGCGAGATCGCAGAGGAAGAGGCCGCCGGTGTCTGAGTCGCCGCAAGAACTGGTCGCGCGCCGAAAGGTGCGTCAGGGCGTCGTCGTGAGCGACGCGCGGGAGAAGACGATCACCGTGCGCATCGACGGCCAGACCGCCCACCCGAAGTACAAGAAGACCGTGCGCGTCTCCAGCAAGCTGCACGTTCACGACGAGCGCAACGAGGCCGGCGTCGGCGATCTGGTCCGGGTGATCGAGACCCGTCCGCTGTCCAAGCAGAAGCGCTGGCGGCTCGACGAGATCATCGAGCGCGCGAAGTAAGGGGCGAGGATGATCCAGAATGAAAGCCGACTGCGCGTCGCCGACAACACCGGTGCCCGGGAGATCCTGTGCATCCGAGTGCTCGGCGGCTCGCGGCGCCGCTACGCCACGGTGGGCGACGTGATCGTCGCCACCGTCAAGGCGGCGACGCCGAACGGCGCGATCAAGAAGGGCGATGTCGTCAAGGCGGTGATCGTACGGACCAAGAAGGCGCACGGGCGCAACGACGGCACGTTCATTTCGTTCGACGAGAACGCCGCAGTCATCATCGACGCCGCCCAGAACCCGCGCGGGACCCGCATCTTCGGTCCCGTCGCCCGCGAGCTTCGCGAGAAGGACTTCATGAAGATCATCAGCCTCGCGCCGGAAGTGCTCTGATGCCCGCGCGCATCAAGAAGGGCGACACCGTGATCGCCATCTCGGGCAAGGACAAGGGCAAGACCGGTACGGTGCTCGAGGTGCGTCCGTCCGACGAGCGCGCGGTGGTCGAGGGCCTGAACATCATCAAGCGGCACACCAAGCCGCGTCCGCCGGACGATCCGGGGGGCATCATCGAGAAGCCCGCGTCGATCCACCTGTCGAACCTGGCGCTGGTGGACCCCGAGACCAAGCGCCCGACGCGGGTGCGCATCGAGGACAACAACGGCACGCGCGTGCGTGTGGCCGTGCGGAGCGGAAAGCAGATTGACTAGCGCGATGAGCGACGAGCAGACCACCACGACCGCGCCCCGTCCGCGCCTCAAGGAGTACTACCTGAGCGAGGTGCGCCCGCAGCTGCAGGAGCAGTTCGACTACGCGTCGCCGATGGAGCTCCCGCGGATCGAGAAAATCACGCTCTCGATGGGCGTCGGCGAGGCCAAGCAAAACTCCAAGGCGCTCGACGAGGCCGTTGCGCAGCTGTCGATCATCGCCGGCCAGCGTCCGGTCATCACCCGGGCGCGCAAGTCGATCGCGCAATTCAAGCTGCGCGAGGGCATGGCGATCGGGTGCAAGGCCACCCTGCGCGGCGACCGCATGTGGGAGTTCTACGATCGCCTGACGGCGATCGCGCTCCCGCGGATCCGCGACTTTCGCGGCATCAACCCCGACGGGTTCGATGGTCGCGGCAACTACAATCTCGGCCTGCGCGAGCAGACCATCTTCCCCGAGGTCGATTACGACCGGATCGACGCCGTGCGTGGCCTGAACGTCACGATCACGACGTCGGCCAAGACGGACGCCGAGGCCCGCGAGTTGCTGCGGGCCCTCGGAATGCCGTTCCGGGCCGAGGGGTACACGGCAGACGAGCTCGCCATCCGGCGCCGGCGCAAGATGCGCAAGCGCGGGGCGGTACGGGGCAAGAAGCGCTAGCGAGAACCTGAAGGAGCCTGGAGTTGGCGAAGACCAGCCTGCGCGTCAAGTCGGCGCGGCCACAGAAGTATTCGACCCGGCAATACGCCCGCTGCATGCGGTGCGGGCGGTCACGTGCGGTCTTCCGCAAGTTCGGGCTGTGCCGAATCTGTCTGCGCGAGCAGGCGCACGCCGGCGTGATCCCTGGCATGACGAAGGCGAGCTGGTAGGCATGCTGACCGACCCGATCGCCGACATGCTCACCCGTCTGCGCAACGCGAATCTGGCGCTGCACGACTCGGTGACGATGCCGACCAGCAAGATGAAGCTCTCCGTCGCCCAAGTGCTCGAGGACGAGGGGTACATCGCGGGCTACGCGGTCGACGGCCGCGACCTGACCGTGCGCCTCAAGTACGACAAGGACCGGCGGCGCGTGCTGTCGGGTGTGCGGCGGATGTCCAAGCCGGGCCGGCGCGTCTACCTGGCCAACGACGACATCCCGCGCGTGCTGGGCGGGATGGGCATCGCGGTCCTCTCGACCTCGCAGGGGCTGTTGACCGGGCAGGAGGCCCGCCGCCGCGGTGTCGGTGGCGAGCTGATCTGCACGGTGTGGTAAGGCAAAGGCAAGGAATCTCATGAGCCGCATCGGTCGCGCACCGATCCCCGTCCCCGACGGGGTCAACATCAAGATCTCCGGCCAGCACGTCACGGTCACCGGACCCAAGGGCGAGCTCGAGCACACCGTCGTGCAGCCGATCGCAATCGAGCAGGCCGAGGGCGAGCTGCGCGTCACGCGGCCGACCGACCGCGGCCCGCACCGTGCCCTGCACGGCTTGACCCGCACGCTCGTGGCCAACATGGTCCAAGGTGTGACGGACGGCTTCGCCAAGGAACTCGAGCTCGTCGGTGTCGGCTACCGGGCCGCCCTGAGGGGGCAGGCGCTGGAGCTGGCGGTCGGGTACTCGCACCCGGTCTCGATGGAGCCGCCGACGGGCATCACCTTCGAAGTTCCCGTGCCCACCCAGATCGTGGTGCGCGGCATTGACAAGCAGGCCGTGGGGCAGATCGCCGCCCAGATTCGCGAGGTGCGTCCGCCGGAACCCTACAAGGGCAAGGGGATCCGCTACTCCGGCGAGCAGATTCGGCGCAAGGTCGGTAA
Organism: uncultured Thermoleophilia bacterium; assembly: GCA_963773325.1. Classification (GTDB taxonomy): domain Bacteria; phylum Actinomycetota; class Thermoleophilia; order Miltoncostaeales; family Miltoncostaeaceae; genus CAITWD01. The sequence goes on from CAVZAI010000002.1 coordinate 1,791,175, forward strand.
GAGGGCATAACCATGGGTCAGCTTTCGTCAGAACTCAAGCGCGCCCGGCGTCACCGCCGGATCCGCGCTAAGGTCACCGGCACCACGACGCGTCCGCGGCTATGCGTGTCCCGGTCGAACCTGCGCATCTACGCGCAGATCATCGACGACACCAAGGGCCACACGCTGGCTGCCGCCGGTTCCACCGAGGCCGAGCTGCGGGGGCTCGCCAAGGGCCCCGCCGCGACCGAGGTCGGTCGCCTGGTAGCCGAGCGGGCCCGCGCTGCCGGGGTCGAGTCGGTCGTGTTCGACCGAGGCGGCTACAAGTACCACGGGCGCGTGAAGTCGCTCGCAGATGCGGCCCGCGCAGCGGGCCTGAGCTTCTAGGAAGGGACAGCGTTAGTGGCCGAGCGGCGTCGTAAGCCGAAAGTCAACTCCGATGGGCTCGAACTCAACGAGCGCGTCGTGCAGGTCAACCGCGTGGCCAAGGTGGTCAAGGGCGGTCGGCGGTTCTCGTTCTCGGCGCTGGTCGTCGTGGGCAACGAGGTCGACACCGTCGGCGTCGGGCACGGCAAGGCCAACGAGGTCCCCGTCGCCATCCAGAAGGCCGTCGACGATGCCAAGAAGAACCTGTTCCGGGTGCCCAAGTACAAGACGACCATCACCCACCAGGTGGTGGGCCGTCACGGTGCCGGGCGCGTGCTGCTCAAGCCCGCCTCCGAAGGTACCGGGGTCATCGCCGGTGGGGGCGTGCGCGCCGTGCTGGAGCTGGCGGGGATCCACGACATCCTGAGCAAGTCGCTCGGGTCGAGCAACCCGCTCAACCTCGTCACGGCGGCCGTCGACGGGCTCAAGCAGCTGCGCACCCCGCAAGAGGTGGCCACGCTGCGCGGCAAGCGCGTGGGCGAGATGCTCGGCTCCGGGGCCAAGGCCCCCGTGGAGCTCGAGGAGGTTGAGGTCATCGAGGTCGTCGAGGTCGTGGAGGAACTGGCGTGAGCCGGTTCCGCGTGACCCAGACCCGGTCGGTGATCGGTACCCAGCAGCGGCACCGCGGTACCCTGCGGGCACTCGGGCTGCGCAGGATCGGCCAGACGGTCGAGCACGAGGACTCGCCGCAGCTGCGTGGAATGCTGCGCATTGTGGCGTCTATGGTGAGTGTCGAGGAGCTGCCCAAATGACGACTGATGACCTGACGCCGGTGGACCCCAACGAGGTGCGACTCGAGTCGCTGTCGCCGCGCCCGGGTTCCCGTCATCGTCGCAAGCGCATCGGCCGCGGGCCGGGCTCCGGCATGGGCAAGACCTCGGGGCGCGGGACCAAGGGGCTTGGCGCGCGTTCGGGCGGCGGGGTGCGCCCCGGGTACACCGGCGGGCAGATCCCGGTCTACATGCAGCAGGCAAAGCTGCGGGGCCCCAACCACAAGAAGTCGATGCCGTTCGGCCCGTTCCGGACGCACAGCGTGCCGGTCAACGTCGGTCAGCTGGCCGCGTTCGAGGCGGGCACGGTGGTCGATGTCGCGGCGCTCGAGGGACGGGGCTTGGTCAAGAACAACTCCCACCGTGGCTGGCCGGTCAAGATCCTCGCCGAGGGCGAACTCGACCGCGCGCTGACGGTGCGCGCGCACGCCTTCTCCGCCGCCGCCAAGGCCAAGATCGAAGCCGCGGGCGGGACCGCCGAGGTCGTCGGGACTGAGGGGTAGCACGCCGTGCTGAAGTCGATGCTCACCGCGCTGAGTTCTCCGGACCTGCGCAAGAAGATCGGCTTTACCGCGTTCATCCTGCTCGTCTACCGGTTCGGAGCGTACGTCCCCGTGCCGGGCGTCAACGTCTCGGCGATCCAGAACGCGATCAACAATCGTGGCTCCAGCCTGGTCGGTCTGCTGAACCTGTTCGCCGGCGGCGCGCTGACACGCTTCTCGCTGTTCGCGCTGGGCATCATGCCCTACATCACCGCGAGCATCGTGCTCCAGCTGATGACCGTGGTCGTCCCGCGCCTGGAGGAGCTCCAGAAGGAGGGGGAGGCCGGCCAGCAGAAGATCACCCAGTACACGCGCTACTTCACCGTGGCGCTGGCGGCGTTGCAGGCGGTTGCCTACGTCCTGTACTTCCGCTCCCAGAGCGGGCTGCCCGGGCTGACGGCGGGCAAGTTCTACGTCATCATCATCAGCCTCGTGGCCGGGACCACCCTGGTGATGTGGCTCGGCGAGTTGATTACCCAGCGCGGGATCGGCAACGGCATTTCGCTGATCATCTTCGCCAACATCGTCTCCTCGATTCCCAGCGGCGTGAGCGCGTGGCTGACCCTGGGCCCGATCGATCAGGTCGTTATCCTGGTGATCGCGCCTGGCGGTCGTCGTCGGAGTTGTGTTCATCAGCGAGGGCCAGCGTCGCATCCCGATCCAGTACGCCAAGCGGATGGTCGGGCGCCGCATGACCACCGGTGGGCAGACCTACATGCCGTTGCGGGTCAACATGGCCGGGGTGATCCCCGTCATCTTCGCGGCGTCGGTCGTGATCCTGCCGGCGACGATCACGACGTTCGTCGGCCGCGGCTCGGTCTTCAACTCGATCTCGACCTTCCTGGCCCCGGGCTCCTGGTACTACATCATCTTCGAGGCGCTGCTGATCATCGTGTTCACGTACTTCTACACGGCGATCGTGTTCAACCCGGTCGAGCAGGCGGAGAACCTCAAGAAGTACGGCGGGTTCATCCCCGGCGTGCGACCCGGCCGCCCGACGGCCGTGTACCTGGACCGCGTGCTCACGCGTCTGACCCTGCCGGGTGCGATCTACCTGGCACTGATCGCGACGCTCCCGAGCATCGTGTTCAAGTACCTGCCCCAGTCGAATGTGTTCTTCGGCGTGCTCGGCGGCACGTCCATCCTGATCGTCGTCGGCGTCGCACTCGATACCATCCGCCAGATGGAGGCCCAGCTGATGATGCGCTCCTACGAGGGGTTCCTCCGATAGCCCGCCTCGTCTTCCTCGGGCCTCCCGGTGCCGGCAAGGGCACCCAGGCCGACCGGCTCAAGGCCGACCTCAAGCTCACGCACTTGGCGACCGGCGACCTGCTGCGCGAGGCGGTCGCCCAGGGCACCGAGCTCGGACGCGAGGCCAAGCGCTACATGGATGCCGGGGACCTCGTCCCCGACGCGGTCGTGATCGGGATGATCCGCGAGCGGCTGAGCCCGGGCGAGGACAACTTCCTGCTCGACGGGTTCCCGCGCACGCTCGCCCAGGCCGAGGCGCTCGACCAGATGCTCGCCGAGCTCGACGCGCCGCTGGACGCGGTGCTGCTGCTCGACGTCTCGCGCGAGGAGCTCGTGCGGCGCCTGGCCGGCCGTTGGATCTGTCGGACCTGCGGGCGTTCCTGGCACGAGGTGTTCGCCCCGCACGTGCGCGACGCCACCTGCGAGACGCTCGGAGAGTGCGACCTCTACCAGCGCGCCGACGACCGCGCCGAGGCCGTCGAGAACCGCCTGAACGTGTACGCCGAATCCACCGCCCCGCTGATCGACTACTACGTCGGCCGAGGCCTGCTGCGCCCGATCAACGGCGAGCAGTCCCAGGACGAGGTCTATGGCCAGATCACGTCGGCCGTCGCGGGCGATTAGGGCGCTGGGCGCCGCGCCGGCGCGTGCCTCCACGGGGATCCTCAAGACCCCGGCGGAGATCGACGCCATGGCCGCCTCGGGCGCCGTGCTCGCGGCCGCGCACGAGGCGATGGCCGCGGCCATCGCGGTCGGCGTCACCACCCGCGAACTCGACGCGATCGCCGAGCAGACGATCCGCGACGCGGGGGCCGAGCCGGCGTTCCTCGGCTACCAGGGCTTCCCGGCGACGATCTGCCCGTCGGTCAACGACCAGGTCGTTCACGCGATCCCCGGCGACTACGCGCTGGCCGAGGGCGACCTGATCTCGATCGACTGCGGCGCCGTGCTCGACGGCTGGGTCTCCGACGCCGCCCGCACGTATGTGGTCGGCATCGGCAACACCGAGGCGATCCGACTGTCGGAGGTCACCCGGAGCGCGCTGGCGGCGGGCATCGCCGCGGCGACGGCCGGCAACCACATCGGCGACATCGGCAACGCCGTCCAGAGCGTGGTCGAGGCGGCCGGCTTCTCCTGCGTGGAGAGCCTCGTCGGCCACGGGGTGGGGCGCTCGATGCACGAGCCGCCGAACGTCCCCAACTTCGGCGCGCCGGGCACCGGCGAGCCCCTGCCGGAGGGGCTGGTGATCGCCATCGAGCCGATGGTCAACGTCGGCGGCCCGGACGTCATGCTCGGACCCGATCGCTGGACCGTGACGACCAAGGACGGCACGCTGTCGGCCCACTGGGAACACACCGTCGCGATCACCTCCGCGGGCCCGCGGATCCTCACGGCAGGTCCCCTGGGGTCGGCCGTATGAGCGCCCGCGGCGTGCTAGTATGCGCGGCCGCTCGCGGAGAGTCTGCCGCGAGCGTTTCTACGACCCTGCACCCGGCAGCCGCCGGGTGTGCTCAGTACGGGGGATTGCTGTGAAGGTTCGCCCATCGGTCAAGCCGATCTGCGAGAAGTGCCGCGTCATCCGCCGGCACGGCAAGGTGATGGTGATCTGCCAGAACGCCCGCCACAAGCAGGTGCAGGGCTAGCCATGGCACGAATCGCCGGAGTCAACATTCCCCGCGAGAAGCGGGTGGAGATCGGTCTGACCTACATCTACGGCATCGGCCGCCCGACGGCGAACCGTGTGCTGGCCGAGACCGGGATCGACCGCGACACCTACGTCCGCGACCTCACCGAAGAAGAGGTCGGGCGGCTGCGTGATGTCATTGAGAAGGCGCTGGTGGTCGAGGGTGACCTCCGCCGCGAGCGCGCGAACGACATCAAGCGGCTGATGGAGATCGCCTGCTACCGCGGCCTGCGCCATCGGCGCTCGCTGCCGGTGCGCGGGCAGCGCACCAAGACCAACGCGCGCACCCGGAAGGGTCCCAAGAAGACCGTCGGCAAGCAGCGCAAGAAGAAGTAAAGGGGTCCATGTCTCGCCAGAAGGTCACGCGCGGCCGCACTCGTCGGCGTGTGCGCAAGAACATCGCCGTCGGACAGGCGCACATCAAGACGTCGTTCAACAACACGATCGTCACGCTGACGGACAAGCAGGGCAACGTGATCGCCTGGGAGACGGCCGGATCGGCCGGGTTCAAGGGCTCGCGCAAGAGCACCCCGTTTGCCGCCCAGGTCACCGCCGACGCCGCGGCCAAGAAGGGCATGGAGCACGGCCTGCAGAAGGTCGACGTCTACGTCAAGGGCCCGGGCTCCGGCCGCGAGACCGCGATCCGATCCCTCCAGGCCGCCGGCCTCGAGGTGACCTCGGTGACCGATGTGACCCCAGTTCCCCACAACGGCTGCCGTCCCCGTAAACGGCGCCGGGTCTAGAGGATTTCTTAGCGATGGCACGCGATACCGGTTCGGTCTGCAAACTCTGCCGCCGTGAGGGCGAGCAGCTCTTCCTCAAGGGCGCCCGTTGCTACACGCCCAAGTGCGGCGTCACCGTGCGCCCGTACCCGCCCGGTGAGCACGGCCGCGGCCGCATCCGCCAGAGCGAGTATCTGCTCCAGCTGCGCGAGAAGCAGAAGATGCGCCGCTACTACCAGGTCCTGGAGAAGCAGTTCCGCACGTACTACGAGAAGGCCAGCCGCCAGCCCGGGATCACCGGTGAGAACCTGCTGCGCCTGCTCGAGATGCGCCTGGACAACGTCGTGACGCGCCTGGCGTTCGCCTCCTCGCGCCGCGAGGCCCGCCAGCTGGTGCGCCACGGCCACTTCCTGGTCAACGGCAAGCGGGTCAACATCCCCAGCTACCAGGTCCGGCCGGACGACGTGATCAGCCTGCGTCCCGAGTCGGGCTCGGAGGCATCGGTCCGCCAGAACACCGAGATGGTGTCCTCGCTGGCGCCCTGGCTGCAGGCCGATCACGACTCGCTGACCGGCAAGATCCTGCGCTTCCCGGAGCGCGGCGAGATCGACACGCCCGTGCGCGAGCAATTGATCGTGGAGTTGTACTCGAAGTAACCATCCCCATCGGCGATGGTGTCCGGGCCTCGACGCGCGCCCGGGCACCGATGCCGCGGGGGGCAATTTGCGTCGGTAGTACATCCGGCCGACGCCGGACAACAAGGAACGATTCGTGATTGACGAGCAGTCACCTCGCATGACCTATGAGCCTGTCTCCGACACGCTCGGCATCTTCGAGGTTGAGCCGCTGGACCGCGGCTTCGGCCATACCTTCGGGAACTCGCTGCGGCGGGTGCTGCTGTCCTCGCTTGAGGGCGCGGCGGTCACCTCCGTGCGCATCGAGGGCGTCCAGCACGAGTTCACCGCCGTGCCCGGCGTGCGCGAGGACGTGACCGACATCATCCTGGCGCTGCGGCGCCTGGTGTGCCGTCTGCACGGCGAGGTCTCCGAGATCGAGGTCGAGCTGTCCAAGTCGACGGCGGGCGCGGTGCTGGCCGGAGACATCAGTTGCCCAGCCGACCTGGAGGTGCTGAACCCGGACCTGGAGATCGCCAACCTGGCCGCCAACGCCAAGCTCGAGATGGTGCTCACCATCTCGCGCGGCCGGGGCTACGTGCTTGCCGAGGGCAACAAGGGCCCGAACACCGTCATCGGGGTCATCCCCGTCGACTCGAACTTCTCACCCGTGCGCCGCGTGCGCTACGAGGTCGGCTCGGCACGTGTGGGCCAGCGCACCGACTACGACAAGCTCACGCTCGAGGTTGAGACCGACGGCAGCATCGACCCGCGCAGCGCGGTCGCCGAGGCGGCGGAGACCCTGATCCACCGCCTGGCGCTGTTCGCCGACCCGGACGTCGTCAAGACGCTCGGCCAGCCGGAGCCCGAAGAGGAGCGTCCCGGCGGCAACCTGCATGACATCATGATCGAGGAGCTCGAACTCGGGGTCCGGTCGTACAACTGCCTCAAGCGCGTCGGGGTGGAGACGATCGGCGATCTGGTCTCCAAGACCGAGGACGAACTGTCGGCGATCCCCAACTTCGGCAAGAAGTCGATCGAGGAAGTCAAGGAGAACCTCGCCGCGCACGGGCTGAGCCTGCGCGCCGAGTAGCACCCGCCGTTCATCAAGGAGACGTGCCGTGCGCCACCAGCGCTCAGGACCCAAGCTCAACCGTTCCAGCTCCCACCGCCGGTCGATGGGTGCGAACCTCGCAACTGCGCTGCTGACGCACGGCCGCATCCAAACCACCGCGCCCAAGGCGCGGCTCGCCCGCAGTGTCGCCGAGAAGGCGATCACGCTCGGCAAGACCGACACCCTGCACGCGCGCCGCCAGGCGATCGCCCTTCTGCGCAACAAGGAGGTCACCTACCGCCTGTTCAACGAGATCGCTCCGGCCTTCGCGGACGTCAACGGCGGCTACACGCGCACGCTCAAGCTCGGCCCGCGTCAGGGTGACGCCGCCGAGATGGTGCTGCTCGAGCTCACGCGCGAGCCGGCGAATAGCGCCGCCTAGAGCTTGGGTCCCCGGCGCTGCGTCGGGGTGGGTTGGAGCGGGGCGGCCGGCTGGCGGGCCGCCGCCCGCGCGATCTGGCTTGCCGTCGCACAGGAGGGCGGCTGGTGGCGCTCGAGACCGGGCGCGATCGCGCCGAGACCGCGCGGCTGGTCGAGCTGGTCGTCGAGGAGCCGGAGACCGTCATCGGGCTCGGACTTCTGCTTTTCGGCGCCCGCCTGGTTCCTCGACGCGCACGGGATGCGCTCGGCGGGGGAGCTGTGGCGCTGGGCGGCCGCGGGCATCGCACGCGATCCGGCGCTTCGTGCGGCGCCTTGGGGCCGCCGTTCTGGGGGCCGGGGATCCGGCCGCGGCCGGCGCAGCGCGGCGACCCGCTGCGGCGCACCGACCATGCGCGTGCGGCGGCCCGGGCGCGCAGCCGAGCTCGTTCTTCAAGCTCAGCGGGTCCCGGCAGCGTCGGCGCGCAGGCGCTCTACGGCATGCCGGAGCTGATGTCGCTGTGCGACGTCGGGGTCGCGATCTGGCCGTTCGATCCGCCGCGGCTGCCGGTGGCCGTGGAGGTGTTCCCGCGGCTGCTGGCGCGCCTGCTGGCACCGACGGCCGAGCGGCCTGCACCGGAGCCGGGCTGCGCCGGGCCGTCGTGGTCCAGGAGGCCGAGGCGCTGGGCGCGATTCGCCGGCGCGTCGCGCGGCACAACCAGGACGCGTTCGACGCGGCGGTCACGGCGCTCGCGCTGGGCGGCGCCGCGGACCTGGTCGGCCAGCTGGAGCGCGGACGTGCGGACGCCGACCTGCGCGAGGGAACGATCCTTCTGCCGGAGCTCGGCTGACGTGCAGGTTGTGCGTCTCGAGATCGAGTACGACGGCACGGGCTTCTCCGGGTGGGCCGCCCAGCCCGAGCGGCGCACCTGCGAGGGCGTGCTCGCGCACGCGCTCGAGGTGATCCTGCGGGTCCCCGTGGAGTTGCACGTCGCCGGGCGGACCGACGCCGGGGTCCACGCCGCTGGGCAGGTCGCAACGTTCGTGAGCGGCGCCGACATCGACCTGCGCCGGCTGGTCAAGGGCCTGGCCGGGGTCCTGCCGCCCGACATCTCGGTGCGGGACGCCGCGTTCGCCCCGCCGGGCTTCGACGCGCGCGCGAGCGCGATCGGGCGCAGCTACGAGTACCGCGTCCTCGTCGGGGCCCGCTCGCCGCTGCGGCGCGCGCGCGTGCTGCACCACCCCCAGCCGCTCGACCTGACGGCGATGAACGCCGCGGCCGCCGCCTGCGTGGGCCGGCATGACTTCACGGCGTTTACTCCGGCCCGGACCGAGCATGTCTTTTTTGAGCGCACGGTGCGGCTCTGCGCGTGGGCGACAAGGGGCGACGAGACGGTGCTCAGTATCGAGGCCGATGCGTTCTTGCGCAACATGGTGCGGATCCTGGTGGGGACGATGCTTGAAGTCGGCCGGGGCAGCCGCCCAGCCGAGCAGATGGCCGAGCTCGTGGCCGGCGCGCCGCGCGGCGCGGCGGGCCGCACGGCGCCGGCGCACCCGCTCACGCTTGTTGCGGTGCGGTATCCGGAGCCGGTGGACGGCGCCCCTATACTCGGTGCTGCCGAATGACGCACATCCTGGTCACCAATGACGATGGCGTCTTCTCGCCGGGCCTGCTGGCGCTCAAGGGCGCCCTCGAGCGCGTGGGCCGGGTGAGCGTGATCGCGCCCGATCGCAACCGCAGCGCGATCGCCCGCATGATCACCATCCACGATCCGCTGCACGTCGAGCAGGTCGAACTGGCCGACGGTTCGCCGGCGTACGCGACCGACGGGACGCCGGTCGACTGCGTGCGCTTCGCGATGCTGGGACTGGTCGGAGAGATTCCCGACGTCGTGGTGAGCGGCATCAACATGGGCCTGAATCTCGGCGACGACGTCACGTATTCCGGCACGGTGGCGGCGGCGCTCGAGGGGGTCCTGCTCGGCTGGCCGGCGATCGCCGTCTCCCAGCAGCACGTCAGCGATCCCGACGACCGCTGGGACGACAGGCACTACGAGTTCGGGGCGGTCTGCGACTTCGTGCCCGGCCTGATCCCGCTGGTGACCGAGCACCGCTTCGCGCGGCCGGTGCTACTGAACGTCAACGCCCCGGCCCGCCCGGCACACGATCCGCCACGTGCCCGCGTGACGCGCCTGGGCCGGCGCATCTACAACGACGAGCTCGTCCTCGAGGGTGCCGACGGGCCGCGCCGCCGCTACGCGATCTACGGCGAGCCGCCCGGCTACCACGCGGCGCCAGGCACCGACTTCGCCGCGCTCGATGACGGTGAGATCTCGGTGTCGCCGCTGCACTTCGAGCTGACCGACGAACAGGGGATGGACGCCTTGAGCCGACTGCTCGCCGACTACGGCCTCGGGCGCCACGGGGAGGCCAGGTGACCCGGACGGCGGGCTTCGATCCGATCCTGTTCGACCTCGACGGGACCGTGGTCGACACCGTCGAGTTGATCCGCGAGTCGCACCGGCATGCGGTGCGGACGGTCCTCGGCCGGGAGTTCAGCGATGAGCGCCTGGTGGCCAACGTGGGTAAGCCGCTGCTCGAACAGATGGAGGCCTTCTCGCCCGAGCACGCCGCGGAGCTCTACCGCGTCTATCGGGAGTGGAACCACGCCCACACGGCCGAGCTGATCGCCGCCTATGACGGGATCGCCCCACTCCTTGAGCGGCTCTCGGCCGCCGGGCGCCAACTCGGCCTGGTCACGTCCAAGTCGCGCGACGCGGTCGAGCTGGCGTTCGCCAGCCTGCCGGTCGCCGACTACTTCGACACCGTCGTCAGCGCCGACGACTCGGTGCGCCACAAGCCGGACCCGGAGCCCTTGCGGGTCGCGCTCGACCGGCTCGGCCGGACGGCCAACGGGGGCTGCTACGTCGGCGATTCCCCCTTTGACATCGAGGCGGGTCAACGCGCCGGGATGGCGACGATCGCGGTCACGTGGGGATTTTTCGGGCTCGACGACCTCGAGGCGGTCGGGCCGGACATCGTCTGCGACACCGCCGCGGAACTCGGCCAGGTGCTGCTCGGCGCGTCATGAGCGATCCGCCCGCCCGCGTCGAGGAGCTGCGTGCGCTGATTACGCAGGCCAGCATCGATTACTACGTCCGCGATCAGCCGACCGTCGACGACGCGGTCTACGACGCGTGGGTGCGGGAACTGGAGGCGCTCGAGGCCGCCCACCCCGAGCTGGTCACCCCGGACTCGCCGACTCAGCGGGTCGGTGCGCCGATCGCCACCCAATTCTCGCCGGTGACGCACCGCGAGGCGATGCTGAGCCTTGCCAACGCGCGCGGGACCGACGAACTGCTGGAATGGCACCGGCGACTCCGCGACGCCCTCCGGGCCGCCGGGCGTGAGGATGCGCCGGATGAGTTCGTGGTCGAGCCCAAGATTGACGGCCTGGCGATCTCCCTGACCTACCGCAACGGGCGCTTCGTGCGTGGGGCGACCCGCGGCGACGGGACGATGGGGGAGGATGTCACCCCGAACCTGCGCACGATCGACGCGATCCCCGACCGGCTCGGCGGCAGCGGCCCGGTGCCAGCGATCATCGAGATTCGCGGGGAGGTGTACCTGCCCCTGGCGGCGTTTGCCGAGTTCAATGCGACGCGCGCGGCCGCCGGCCTCGCGACGTTCGCCAATCCGCGCAACGCTGCGGCGGGAAGCCTGCGCCAGATCGACCCGCGGGTCACCGCGGAGCGCCCGCTGTCGCTGTGGGCGTACGGCATCGGTGGCGCCGATGGCCTCGCGCTGGTGACCCAGATGGAGCTGCTCGGCTGGCTGCGGGATGCCGGGTTTCCGGTCAACGAGCACGTCGCACTGCACGCCGGCATCGACTCCGCGGCCGCGGCGTGCGCCTGGTGGGAGGAGCAGCGGGCCGAGCTCGACTTCGACATCGACGGGGCCGTGGTCAAGCTCAACGAGCTCGCCGCCCAGTCCGCCGCCGGGGCGGTGGCACGGGCGCCGCGCTGGGCGGTGGCGTTCAAGTTCGCGCCGACGACGGCGACGACCTACCTGCGCGAGATCGGAGTGAATGTCGGCCGGACCGGCGCCCTGGTGCCCTATGCGGTCATGGACCCGGTCGGCGTCGGCGGCGTGACCGTGAGCCGGGCGACGTTGCACAACCAGGACGACATCGCCCGCAAGGATCTGCGCGTCGGCGACCGGGTCGTCGTCCAGCGCGCCGGCGACGTCATCCCGCAGGTCGTCGCGCCGCTGATCCAGGATCGGACCGGTGCCGAGGTCGCGTTCACGATGCCCACGCACTGCCCGGTCTGCGGCACGCCGGTGGTCCACCCGGAGGGCGAGGTGCAGATGCGCTGCCCGAACCGGTCCTGTCCGGAACAGATCGTGCAGACGATCGAGCACTTTGCGTCGCGCGGGGCCATGGACATCGAGGGGCTCGGCGCCAAGACGGTCGTCCGGTTCTTCGAGACCGGACTGGTGCGCAACGTCGCCGACATCTACGCGCTGGCGGCGCGGCGCGAGGAGCTGCTGGCGCTCGATGGCTTCAAGGAGACCTCGGTCAACAACCTGCTCGACGCGATCCAGGCCTCGACCCGTCAACCGTGGGCGCGCGTGCTCTACGCGGTCGGCGTCCGCCACGTCGGCGAGGTCACGGCGCAGGCCCTGGCCGACGTGGTGCCCTCACTGGACGACCTGCTGGCGGCGAGCCCCGAGCATCTGGCCGACGCGGACGGCGTCGGGCCGGTCGTGGCGGCGTCCGTGCGCGAGTACCTGAGCTCCGAGGCGAACCTGACCACGCTCGAGCGCCTGCGCGCGGCGGGCTTGCGAATGGTGCAAGAGCGGCCCAGCCGTCCCGCGGCGGGACCGCTGCACGGGTACACCGTCGTCGTCACGGGGACGCTCGCGGGTATGACTCGCGAGGAGGCCAAGCGGGCGATCACCGCCGCCGGCGGGACCGCCACCGACAGCGTCTCAACGAAGACCGACTTCGTCGTCGCCGGACCCGGGGCCGGCTCGAAGTTGGCGACGGCGGCACGGCTCGGGGTGCCGGTCATCGATCAGGACGCGTTCGCCGACGTCGTGGCCGGGACGCGTCCGGCCCCAGTCCGCGACGCCGGAGCGGACGGGGCGTAACCCCGGGCGCTCCGGTGGCGGGATGGACCACGCGGCGGGCCGGCGGGCAGGAGCACCGCCCCGAGCACCGCGTCCGGGGCCGAGGGCTACCCCGGCGCGAGCACGGCCTCGTCGGCCGCCGGCACACCCTCCGGGAGGCGATGCCCGGCGGCGGCCATGGTCTGGACAAACAGGGTCTTGTCGATGCGTCCGTGGAAGACGGGGACGCCTTCCTGCACGCACAGGTTCAGCAACGTCCGACGCGAGATGCCGAGCGCCTCGGACAGCTCGTCGGGCGTGAGGTGATTAGCCATATTGGATCTCCTCGACGTGGTTGCGACCCGTCAGGACCCCCTGGGCTCGCCGAGACCGGCGGCATCGCTGCGGATCGTCTGCGCAGTCGCCGGGGCGGCTCATGTGCCTACTTGGCCCCGGGAGTTCGAGCAATCATGCAACTGAGGGTAGCGCGGGCCCCTGACGGCTCCTATCCCCCGTCGGACGGAACTGTGCGGTGTGAGCGGACACATTGGGGATGTCCTGAACGCCCCCGTTGCGGGTCGCTGCCCGGCTACCTGGGCGCGCGCAGAGCGCTGAGCACGGGCGCATCCGCGCGTCCGGCGATTCGCACGACCGTGGGGCGGATGCGCGGCCAGGCGATCTCCCAGACCTGCACCAGCACGAAGCCTGCGGCGATGACCAGCGCGCCGATCAGGCTGTCGATGATGTAGTGGTTGGCGGTCCCCGTGATCGTGATGAACACGAGCGTCGGGTAGGCCAGGGCCAGTACGCGCAACGCCCAGCTGCTGACCAGGAGCGCGCCCACGACACCGATCATGAATGCATAGCCGAAGTGCATCGAGGGGATCGCCGCATCGGCGTTGAACCACCTGGAGAACAGTCCGGCATGCAGGTTGATCTTCGAGACGCCGGCCAGCGTGTCCACGAAGCCCATGTCGGTCATCAGGCGCGGCGGGGCGACCGGGAACACGATGTAGATAATCAGCGCGATGCCGTTGGCCGCCAGGAAGGCGTTGCGGATGTAGGGGTACAGCGTGCGGCGAGCCCGGTACAGCCAGATAAAGAACAGCGGCGTCACGATCCAGTGGGCCAGCATGTAGAACTCGTTGAGCGCCTTGGTGATATCGAGGTGATTCAGCAGGATCTCTTGGATCGACAGCTCGATAAACAGCCCCGAGCCCTTCTCCCAGTTGATGATCCCGGTCGCGTTGGTGACCGCTTGCGCCGCGTCGCCGATCACCAGCGCCCTGCTGCCCTCGTAGGCCAGCAGGGCGAGCAGGAAGATCAGCCATTCCCGCATCCAGGGGTGGCGCCGGAGGGCTGCCCGCGGGCGGCCCGGCTGCCGGAGATCAGGAGCTGCTGGCGTGGAAATTGATGTCGTGGACTCCGTCGACACGCGCAATCAATCCTCGGGGACGGGCATTCGGGAAACGGTACTACTTACCGCGTGCGGGCAGCAACCCGCAGGCGGGGGCCGCCCGCTGGAGAGATGGTACCCAGTGCCTAGAACCTTGACCTGTCGATCGGCTAGCATCCCGAGGCGGTTTGGCGGGGTGTGGCGCAGCTTGGTAGCGCGCTCCGTTCGGGACGGAGAGGTCCCCGGTTCAAATCCGGGCACCCCGATGCACAGTGGCACAGCGCGGTGCGTCAGATCACGAAGGGGTCTGGCGGCAGCGCTGGCGGGCGTCCTTCGGTACGACTCAGACGGTGATGACGCCCTCGACCTCGGGGATCTGGCGCCGCAGCTCGGCCTCGATCCCGAGGGACAGGGTGGCCGTCGACATCGGACATCCGCCGCAGGCCCCGTGCATTTCCAGGTGGACGAACCCCTCTTCATCGAACTCGACCAACTCGACGTCGCCGCCGTCGGCGTGGAGTGCGGGCCGGATGGTGTCGAGGACATCCTCAATCTGCGCGAGAATCTGCGACGACATGGACTTCCCTTCGCTTGTGGCTGAGCACCGTGGATCGTAGCGCCGCGCGGACCCTCCGTGCCGCGGTGCTGCAGATGACCAGTGGTGATGACGTCGCCGCGAACCACCGCACCGCCGATCGGCTGGTGCGCGCGGCCGCCGACGCCGGTGCGCGACTCATTGTACTCCCGGAGACGTGGAACCTCATCGGCGGGCCGGCGCGGGTCCGTTCCGGAGCCGAGGATCTCGACGGTCCGTCGCTGGCGCTCGCCCGCGGCTGGGCGCGCGAGTTGGGGATCACGGTGGTCGCTGGGAGCATCAGCGAGCGGGACGCCGATGCCCGGCGGGTGCACAACACCAGCACCGTGGTCGGTCCCGACGGAACGATCACCGGGACGTATCGCAAGCTGCACCTGTTCGACGTCGACGTTGTCGGGCGCAGCTACCGCGAGTCGGAGACGACCGCCCCGGGGTCCGAGGTGTGCGTGGCGGACTGTGGGCCCCTGCGGCTGGGGATGTCGGTCTGCTACGACCTCCGGTTTCCCGAGCTCTATCGCCGGCTGATCGACCTTGGCGCGACAGCGTTCGTGATCCCGTCGGCGTTCACGGCCCGCACCGGGCGCGACCACTGGGAGGTGCTGATCCGGGCGCGTGCGATCGAGGACCAGGTCTTCGTGCTGGCCGCCGACCAGGTGGGCACGCACCCTGACGGCAGCGAGTCCTGGGGGCACAGCCTGATCGTCGGGCCCTGGGGCGAGGTGCTCGCCGAGGTCACCGACGGGGAAGGCATCGCCCTCGCCGACCTGGACCTGGACGAGCTGGCGCGGGTGCGTGCAACGCTGCCGGCCTTGGCGCACCGACGCCCGGGGATCTTCTCCGGCTGACCGGTCGGCCGTCGCGGGCCTCGGCGGGATCAGCGCGAGCGGCGCCTCCAGGCGCGCGGGGTGACATGGCGCGCGGCGAGCATGCACCCCATGCGGCGTTGCTCGACGGTGGCGGCGTGGGCGGCGAGGCGGCTGCGGCGCCGCCGGGGGCGGCGGTGGTCGTACTTGATGCGACGAGAGCGAGCGGACACGAGCGCAGTACCTCCGTCGTAGGGTGTCAGGGGTCGTAGCATGGGTCGGGAAGGTGCGACGGGTATCGGGGTCGGGCGGCCATCGCGGCTACCGCGCCCCGCCGTCGAGCAGTCGGCGCGCCGCGCGGGCGGCGACGAGCTCTTCGCGGGTATGGATGACGTGCACCGCGACCGGGGCGTCATCGGCGTCGATGCGGGCATCGGGGGTCGCCGCGCGATTGCGGTCGGCGTCGAGCGCGATCCCCAGGAATCCGAGCCGCGCGCAGATGCGCTCCCGGACCGTGGCCGAGCCCTCGCCGATGCCGGCGGTGAATGCCAGCGCGTCGAGCCCGCCGAGCGACGCGGTCAGGGCGGCGACCGCGGCAGCCACGCGGTGGACGAACACCGCCAGGGCCAGGCCGTCCTCGGCCGCGATCTGGCGCATGTCCGTCGACCCGCCCAACCCGACCAGTCCCGAGCAGAAGTTCAGCTCGTGCTCGAGGGCATCGAGCGCGAGGCGGCCCGAGCGCAGCGCGAAGATGATCGCCTGCGGATCCACCGCCCCGGAGCGGGTCGCACCGGGGATGCCGTCCAGGGGGCTGAAGCCCATCGAGGTGTCGACCGAACGCCCGCCGGCGACCGCGGTCACCGAGCAGCCCCCGCCCAGATGGCAGACGACCAGGCGCGGGACCGGCACGCGCTCGGCGCACCACTGGACCGACAGGCCGTGAAAACCGAAGCGGCGCACGCCCCACTCGGTGCGCCAGCGCGCCGGCAGCGCGTAGGTGCATGCCTCGTCGGGCATCGTCGCGTGGAAGCCGGTGTCGAAGACCGCGATCTCCGGGATCCCGGGCAGCAGGTGCCTGCTGCGCTCCATCGCCCGTAGCGCCGGCGCGTTGTGGATCGGATCGACCGCCTCCAGGGCGAAGATCGCTGCGCGGACGCGGGCATCGATGACCGCCGGCTCGCGGAACTGCGCGCCGCCGTGCACGACGCGGTGCACGATCGCCGCAACCGGCTCGGCCCGGACGTCCTCGAGCGCCGCGACCGGGGTGACGGTGTCGTCGTCGTCGACGCGGTGCAGCCTGAGCGACGTCGAGCCCGCGTTGACGACGAGGAGCGCCGTCATCGGCGTCCGGGCCAGATCCAGTTGCGGATCACCGGATCGTCCTCGCCGTGCTCGCGCGTGTAGGCGCGCGCCCGCAGCCTGGCGTCGACCATGTCCTGGCGCAGGCGCGCGTGCTCGCCGGGCGGGTCGGGAAGGCGATCCAGCACGTCGATGACCAGGTGGAAGCGGTCCAGGTCGTTGAGCATGACCATGTCGAACGGCGTCGTCGTCGTCCCCTCTTCCTTGTAGCCCCGGACGTGGAAGTTGTCGTGGTTGGCACGGCGGTAGGTCAGTCGGTGGATCAGCCACGGGTAGCCGTGGTACGCGAAGATCACCGGTCGGTCGGTGGTAAACAGCGCGTCGAACTCACGGTCGCCGAGGCCGTGCGGGTGCTCGATCGCCGGCTGGAGGCGCATCAGGTCGACGACGTTGACCACGCGGACCCGCAACCCCGGCATGCGCTCGCGCAGGATCGCCGCGGCGGCCAGTGTCTCGAGTGTCGGCACGTCGCCGGCGCAGCCGAGCACGACCTCGGGCTCGCCGCTCTCGTCGCTGGAGGCCCAGTCCCATGTGCCGATGCCGCGGGTGCAGTGCAAGACGGCCTCGTCCATCGGCAGGTAGTCCAGCTGCGGCTGCTTGCCGGCGATGATGACGTTGACGTAGTTGCGGCTGCGCAGGCAGTGGTCGGCGACCGACAGCAGGCAGTTGGCGTCCGGGGGCAGATAGACGCGGATGATCTCGGCCTTCTTGTTGACGACGTGGTCGATGAAGCCCGGATCCTGGTGCGAGAAGCCGTTGTGGTCCTGGCGCCACACGTGGGAGCTCAGCAGGTAGGTCAGCGAGGCGATCGGACGCCGCCACTGGATCTGACGCGAGACCTTCAGCCACTTGGCGTGCTGGTTGAACATCGCATCGACGATGTGGATGAACGCCTCGTAACAGTTGAACATGCCGTGGCGGCCGGTCAGCAGGTACCCCTCAAGCCAGCCCTGGCATAGGTGCTCGGACAGGACCTCCATCACGCGACCGGTGTGGGCGAGGTGCTCGTCGGTGGGGGCGATCGCCACGTCCCAGACGCGGTCGGTCACCTCGAACACGTCGTCCAGGCGGTTGGAGGCGGTCTCGTCCGGGCCGAAGAGGCGAAACGTCTCCGGGTTGCGGGCGATGACGTCGCGGATGAACCCGCCGAGGATCCGCGTCGCCTCGGTCTCGGTCTCGCCGGGGGCCGGTACGGCGACCGCGTAGGCGCGGAAGTCCGGCAGCGACAGGTCCCGCAGCAGCTCGCCGCCGTTGGCGTGCGGGTTGGCGCTCATCCGCCGGGTGCCGTGCGGCGCGAGCGCGGCCAGGTCCGCGACGAGGGCCCCACGCGCGTCGAAGAGCTCGTCCGGGCGGTACGAGCGTAGCCAGTCCGCCAGGATCGCCAGATGCGCCGGGTCGTCGCGGACGCCGGTGACCGGGACCTGGTGGGAACGCCAGGTGCCCTCGATCGGGAGTCCGTCGACGATCTTCGGGCCCGTCCAGCCCTTGGGCGTGCGCAGGACGATCATCGGCCAGCGGACATGCACGAATGGCCCGCCGCTGCGCGCCGCGTGCTGGATCTCGGCGATCTCGTCGACCGCGACGTCGAGCGCGTCGGCCAGGTCGCGATGCACCTGGGCGGGCTCGTCGCCGGCGACCACGAGCGGGCGCCAGCCGTAGCCGGCAAACAGCGAGGCCAGCTCGTCGTCGGGGATGCGCGCGAGGATGGTCGGGTTGGCGATCTTGTAGCCGTTCAGGTGCAGGATCGGGAGCACGGCCCCGTCGACGGCCGGACTGAGAAAGCGTGTCGAGTGCCAGCTAGCCGCCAGGGGACCGGTCTCGGCCTCCCCGTCGCCGACGACGCATGCGACCAGCAGATCGGGATTGTCGAAGGCCGCGCCGAAGGCATGGGCGAGGGCGTAGCCGAGCTCGCCGCCCTCGTGGATCGATCCGGGCGTCTCGGGCGCGGCGTGGCTCGGGATGCCGCCGGGAAACGAGAACTGGCGAAACAGCTCGCGCATGCCCTCGGCGTCCGGGGTGATGTGGGTGTAGCGCTCGGTGTAGGTGCCCTCGAGGTACGCGTTGGCGACGAGTCCCGGGCCGCCGTGCCCGGGGCCGGCGATGAAGATCGCATCCAGCGCGCGGGCGCGGATCAGGCGGTTCAGGTGGGCGTAGACCAGGTTCAGTCCCGGCGTCGTCCCGAAATGGCCGAGCAGGCGCGGTTTGATGTGCTCGGGGGTGAGCGGCTCGCGCAGCAGCGGATTGTCCAGCAGGTAGATCTGCCCCACCGACAGGTAGTTGGCCGCGCGCCAATAGGCGTCGATCAGGTCCAGCTCGTGATCCGTGACCGCCATCCCCGTCTACGCTGACACATCGCGCGGCCGTCCTCGTCCCCGCCGGCGAAACATCGCGGTAACCGGAGCGACGGCTACGGGGCGTCCTGCGCGGATCGTGTGTGAGCCCGGGGTGTCTCGCGGCGACTCGCAGTGTGGACGCGCCGTGACGCCGAGTAGCTCGGCGGGCTCGGGTTCGCGGGCGTGCCGGTCGGTGCTCGCGGCGGCGCGTTACGGGTGGTAGTAGTGCAGCTGGAGCACGAGCCCGATCATCACGAGGACCGCCAGCGACCCGGTCCAGATCGCCCGGCGCCGGCCGCCGCGCACAAGCCAGTCGGCGACCGGCCAGATGAGAGGAAAGGCCAGCAGCAGGTAGCGGGTCATGCCTCCGACGCCGCCTCCGGCGAGCGGGACGGCGACGGCCAGGGTGGCGAACATCGCCCACGGGCTGCGCCAGGTGTGTTCCGTGCGCCAAAGCAGGACGAGTAACAGGATGGCCACGATCGTCAACATCAGGTCGCGCGCGCCGGCCGCCCAGAACATCGGCAGTCAACCATCGGGTCCGGAACGGGTGAGGATCGAAGGGGGAAGTGACGATCGAGTATGACGAGCGCCACAGCGATGTCAGGATCCCGAAGTCCCGGCGATGGCCTGCCCCACGCCGCCTCGGCTTTGCTCGGCAGGTTCCACGAGCCGCGGGCGACTTGCATCCAGCCGAGGAACGCGTGCCAGGGCGATGACCACCGGGAGCCCGCCGCACGACCGCATTGCGCACCCTCCGCCGCAGCGGCGTCTCGCTGGCCAGGATCGCGATCAGGACCACAAGGACGGCGACGAGAACTCCCGGAGGCCGCAGCAGGGCGCCGGCCGCGCCGCAGAGACCCGCCAGGAGCCACCGGCCTCGGATCGCCGCCAAGCCGGCGCCGGCCGCGAGGGCGAGGATCATCCCGTCGGTGTAGACGAGGCTGGCATACACGGCCGGCGGCGACAGGGCGAGGGCCCAGGTCGACCAGTCGGCAAAGCGCAGGCCGGCCCGGTCGCGGGAGATCGCATGAACGGCCAGCAGTCCTCCCAGGAACGCGAGGTTGCAGATCACGAGTCCCCAGATGAAGGGATTGATCGGCGTGGCGAGTCCCGCGCGGAGGATGCCCGGCAGCAACGGGAAGAAGGCGAGGTTCGTGAACTCATGACCGACCACTGCCGTGTTCGCGTGGTATCCGTTTCGCGCGATATCGAAGTACCACCCCGTATCCCAGGCGCCCAGCAGCACGGTTGACCGCGGGACCGAAGGGTCGAGGGCCGGCCCCTGCCATCCGAGCCAGACCGAGCCGATGATCCCGGTTCCGATCACGATGGCGCGCGACAACGCCCAGGCAAGGATCGGCGCCCGCCAGACCGACCAGCGGTCCGCAGTGGCAGCCGGCGGACCGATCGCCTGCGGGGTCAGTGCGGCGTCAGTCATTCCATCGCTCGGCATTTGCCCGGGACGTCTTCCACGCTCCTTTCGGGACTACCCCCCCGCCGCCGCACCCACGCGGGTCCGCAGCGGCGGCCGTCAGGCCGCCAGGCCGCTAGCGCGCAGAAGCTCGCGGATCGGCGTATCGGATCGCGACGACCGCGTCGTCGTAGCAGCGCGAGGCGACCAGCTCGAGCCGGCGCCGCTCGTGGGATGCCGCCGAACAGGGGCGTGCCGCCGCCGAGCAGTACCGGATGGACGAACAGCTGGTACTCGTCGACGAGCCCGAGGCCCATCAGCGTCGCCGCGAACGTCGGGCCGCCGAAGGCGACGACCCCGTGCCGGCTGCGCGCGACCAGCCCCGTGAGGGTCGCCGCGACGTCGTCACGGACGACGGTCGTGTTCCAGTCGGCCTCGCGAAGCGTCTGCGAGAACACGACCTTGGGCATCGGCAGCCAAATCCGCGCGAACTCCACGGCCTCTGGCGGCGCGTCGGGCCCGCCTCGATCGCCGGCCAGACGCTGGCCATCATCTGGTAGATGACGCCGGCCGTAGACGAACGCGTCCGCGTGGCGAAGCTCGTCGATGAAGCTGCGCTGCAGCTTGGGCCCGACGACGGGCCAGTCGAAGGCGTGATCGGGCCCTTCGGCGTACCCGTCGAGGGACATCTGCATCCACAGCGTGAGCTTGGGCATCGGGGCGGGGTCCTGAACGCACTTCCGGGGGCGCCTCAGGGGCGGCCCGAGGATTGGAGTATAGGACGGTCGCGCCGTGCCGCGGCCCGCGACTGGACACCGGCGGGCGCTAGGAGACGTCGATGCCGGCTGCGGGGTCCTGCCAGGCGATCGCGCCGCCGATCAGCGTGAGCCGCGGGCGCAGCGCCTCGTCGAGGATCACGAGGTCGGCCACGGCTCCCGGTGCCAGCGGGTCCGGCGCGCCCAACAGGCGCCGCGGGGCGCTGACGGCGGCCGCCAGCGCCGCGGCCCGGCTGCGTCCGGCGGCGTGCAGCAGCGCCGGGGCGCCGGCAAGCGACGCTGCGCTGCCGGCCAGGTTGCCGGCGCGATCGCGGACCGCGTGACCGTCGCTGGTCGCTCGGCGCCCGGCGAGCGTGTAGGTGCCGGCGGGCGCGCCCGCCGCCGCGACCGCGTCGCTGACGGCGACAAGTCGCCGGCCGGCCGCGCCGGCCAGCACGGAGAGCGTCGGCATCGCGACGTGCACGCCGTCGCAGATCACCGCGACGTGGGCGTGCCGTGCGGTCCAGGAATGCCCCGACAGGTCCGGGTGCGCGGGCGCTCAGGCCCGGCATGGCGTTGAAGGCGTGCACCAGCAGGCGCGCGCCCAGGCCGATCGCCCGCGTGCACAGTTCGGCATCGGCCTCGGTGTGGCCGACTGCCGCGATGACGCCGGCATGCCGAAGTGCCGCGACGGCGGCGAGGCCGCCGTCCAGCTCGGGGGCGAGCGTCACGATGCGGGGCCGGAACGCCTCGACCAGTGCGCCCAGCCGCGCCGGGTCGGGGAGCACGAGCGCGGCCGGCGGGTGCGCGCCGGGGCGCCGCGGCGACAGGAACGGGCCTTCCAGGTGGACGCCGAGGCTGCGGGCGCCGAGCTCGGGCCAGCGCGTCGCGGCCGAGCGCGGCGCCCGCGCGCCGGTAGGCCGCGGGGCTGCGGCTGACGAGCGTCGGGCAGAACGCGGTGACCCCGTGGGCCGGGAGCGCCGCCGCCACGTGGGCGATGGCCGCGGGGTCGTCGGCGATCTCGGCACCGTCCATGCCGTTGACCTGCAGGTCCCAGAACCCCGGCGCGGCGATCCAGCCCTCGGGCAGCCGCAGCCGGCGCGCGCCGCGACCCGCGCTGCGCGGCGATCGTCGCCGTCGCGGATGTGCAGCTGGCCGTCGGCTGATCCGCCAGCCGCCCAGGACGGGGCCGGTGATGCTCCAGCGTGCGGTCGACGACGGCGGCATGGGGATCGCTATCATCGACTGCCCGTGGCCCGACCGCAACGCGATGACGAACTCGAGCTGGACGTCGACTCGCTGGCCTTCGGCGGCATGGGCGTCAGCCGCGCCGACGGCTTCGTCGTGTTCTCGACCGACACGGCCCCGGGCGACCGGGTGCGCGTGCGGGTGCGCAAGGCCCGGCGGCGCTGGGCCGAGGCCGATCTGCTCGAGGTGCTGGCGCCGGGCCCGGAGCGGGTCAGCCCGCCGTGCCCCTACGTGCCGGCCTGCGGCGGGTGCCGCCTGCAGCACGTCGCCTATGCCGCGACGCTGGAGGCCAAGCGTGCGCACATCATCGACCACCTGACGCGGATCGGGCATCTGGACGGCATCGACGTCCGCCCCGTCGACGCCGCCGTCGAGCAGTTCGGGTACCGCAACAAGATGGAGTACTCGGCCGCGCCCGGGCCCGACGGCGCGCTGCGGCTGGGCTTCCACCGTCGCGGCCGATGGGACGAGGTCGTCGACGTCGATGCGTGTCTGCTCGCCAGCGCCGCCGGCAACGCCGCACGCGAGACCGTCCGTGCGTGGGCGCTCGCGCACGGCGTCGCGCCGTACGACCAACGCGCGCAGATCGGGACCCTGCGGCATGTGGTCGTGCGCGAGGGGATCGCGACCGAGGGAGCTGCTGGTGACGCGTCGTGACCGCACCGGGCGCCGAGGCCGTGGTCGACGCGCTGGTCGACCCGATGCGCGCCGCCCACCCGAATCTGGTCGGGCTGCTGCATGCGGTCAACGACGGCGTGTCCGAGGTCACGCAGGGCCTGCCGACGCGCCTGCTGTGGGGGCGCGACCACTTCTTCGAGGAGGTCCTCGGCATCCGCCTGACACTCTCGGCCCAGAGCTTCTTCCAGACCAACACCCGCATGACCGGGCACCTGTACACGCGCGCGGCCGAGGCCGCCGGGCTCGACGGGAGCCAGGTCGGTCTACGACCTGTTTTGCGGGGTCGGCAGCATCGGTCTCACGATCGCGTCCCGCGCGCGCGAGGTGATCGGGATCGAGATCATGCCCGCGGCCGGTCGCCGACGCCGCCCGCAACGCGGCCGCCAACGGGGTCACCCACTACCGAGCGATCTGCGGCGACGTCGGGCGGGTGCTCCGTGAGCAGCGGGACGAGCTGCCGGACGCCGACGTCGCGATCGTCGACCCCCCCCGCGCGGGGCTCTCAGGTCGTGCGATCCGCCGCGTGCTGGAGCTCGCGCCGGCGGTGCTCGTCTACGTCTCCTGCCACCCGGCGACGTTCGCCGAGAACGCGGCCAAGTTCGTGGCCGCGGGCTACGCGCTCGAGTACGTCCAGCCGGTGGACATGTTCCCGAACACCCCGCACATCGAGGCGGTCGCGCGCTTTGTCCGCGACGAGCGGCGCGTCGCCGAGGTGCGGGCCGCGGCCGAGCTCGCAGGCGGCCGCCGACCGCGCCGCGACGACCGCGGGGCCTCGGCGCCTGCTCAGTACGGGGGCTGTGCCAGGTACCAGTCGCCGAGCGAGCGGAAGGCCGCCCAGAAGGCGCGCTTGGCCGACTGCTCGTCCAGCGACGCGTCGATGTCCGGCACGACGATCGCCTCGATCGTCGGCGTCCAGCGCTGCACGACGCCGGGGGTGTTCTCGAGCGGCGCGCTGCCGGGGAATCGGAGCGAGTTGATGGCCTCCAGCGCATCGTCGCCCATCGGCATGATCAGCTTGGGCATCACGATCTGCAGCTCGCGGGTCAGCCACTGCGGCTGGAAGCCGGCCTCCGGGAGCTTGACGCAGCAGCGTGCCGTAGAGCGCGAGCGGCTCGACGCCCAGGCGCTGCACGCTCTTGAGGATCGCCGATCCGGCCCGGCCGAAGAAGGCGACACCCTCCTGGCGCTCGGCGAGCCCCGGGGCCCACTTGATCATCACGATCTCGGCCTGCGGGGCGCCCGAGCTCAGCACCGGCAGCGTCGCCGCGCCGTGGTGGAGTGCCCAGGCCGCGATGTCGTCGTTCAGGGCGCCGAGTTCGGCGATGGCCCGCTTGAGGTAGGCGTCCTGGATGTCGTCGGCCGCGCCGGGCGTCTCGTCGGGGTCCGGCGGGCGGAGTGCCCGCACGCGGTTGCCCGTGCGTTTGGGAGGAGGCTCGGAAGTCATGTGCGAGTCAGATATTTAGCGGCCAAACCCGGACTCCTGCGCATCAGCGTTTCAGGATGTTCGGCGCGCGGCGCGAGTGCGCCGTGCGCGGCGTCGGCGTGGCCGGATGAGCTCGCTCTCGGCGAGCGCCTCGATGAAGTCGCGACCGTCGCCGAACGGACGCATCTCGACTCCGACGGCGCCGAGTCCGACCGGGCCGGCCGCGCCGCTGCCGGCACTGATCACCAGCCCGAGCTGGCGCGCGGCGCGCAGCACCGGCCGCTGCGCCGGTCCGCCGGCGGGATTGGCAAGCTCGAGGCAGTCCACGCGCGTGGCATATGTGCGCAGCACGGCCGCGGACGGCGTCTCGGCGGTGGCCGGATGCGGGATGAGCACCACACCGCCCTGGGCGTGGATGAGATCGGCGGTCTCGGCGAAGCCACGCCCGGTCGGGACGTCCTGGCCCAGAAACAGCCCGACGATGGTGCCGTCGGCGCTGGCGATCTCCTGGCCCCGGATGACGGTCAGCTCGGCGGGGGCCGCGGCGGCGATCTGCGCTGGCGACCTCGACGCCGTCGGGGCTGGCGATCGCCACGACGTCGAGTCCGGCATCCCAGCAGGCGGCCGCGAGCCGGGCGGGATCGTCACCGGCGGCCGGGCGGATCCGCAGATCGGCGATCACACGCGCCTCGGACGGGGCGGTGCCGCGCTCGTGGCGTCCCAGCGCATCGGTGTACGCGCGCTCGAGCGCCTCGGCGATCTCATCCCAGGAGGTGCTCGCGGCGACCGCCTGGTGCCCGATCGCGATGCGCCGGTCCGGGTCGGCCAACAGCGCGCCGACCGCCTCTGCCCACGGCTCGCGGACGAAGGGGTCCAGCACGACCCCGTCGCGGCCCGCGTCCAGGCGCACGTCGGCCTCGGGGCTTCGCGGCGCGACCACCACACGCCCGTCGGCCATCGCCTGCGCCGCTACGGGGCCGTCGACGTCGCCGGGGGTGCCCAGGAGGACGACCGCCGCCGGCTCGAGCAGGCGGCGCCAGGAGCCAGGACCCGTGTCGGGGATGATCACGATGTCCTCGCGCAGCGCCTTGGGGACGGCCGTGCGGACGCGCCATGGGGCCTCGCGGGCACCCATCAGCGCAACCGGGCCGCGGACCTCGCGCGGCACGAGACGTGCGACCGCCACTGCGAAGCGCAGCCCGGCCCGGTCGCGGCCGCGCGCGACGATCGCGATGCCGTTGGCCGGCGGGTCCGGCACCGTCGGGTGGCTGCCCCATGGCATGACCGTGAGGTTGCCGCCGAGGATCTGGGTCACCGCCAGCTCGACGGTCTTTGACGTCGCGATTCGGATATCCACCCGCGCGATCGCACCTTGGACGAGCGAGCCCATGAACGCCGCGCCAGTCATCGGGTCGGGGCGATGGAAGGTCGTGGCCGTCACCCCGGTCGCGCGGCGGAGCACGGAGAGCCCGGGCGTCGGGGTCAGGGGCTCGTGCACGTGCACCACGTCGAACTCGCCGTGGGAGATCGCCGTCTCCAGCTGCGAGGCGGTGTCGAAGGGGCTGACGCCCAGGCGGGAGCCGGTGCGCCGGGCCCGCCCGACGATGACGACCCGTGGCGTGCCGGGCGCCGCCAGGATGGCCGTCGCGTGTCCGTCCCCGGAGCGGCTGATGCGGGCCGTGCCGTCGCGCAGGTCGCGGGCGCGCGTGCCCGGGGCGAAGATCGTGACGCGGTGGCCGCGACGGGCCAGGGCGTGGGCCTCCTCGTGAACGCGCCAGGCGATGTCGTCGCCGGGCGGCCACGCCGTCGGGCAGACGATTGCGATGGCCAAGGGTGCGCTCACGGAACCTCCGCTGACGCATGACCGGGCGCCGCGACGGCGGGCGCCCGGTCATGCCGGTGGATCAGGCGGTGACGGGCCCCTCGGTGGCCGGGGCGACGACACGACGATCTTCACCGCTGATGAAGGCCTCCGTCAACTCGCGGGCGACGTCGTCCGGGTGCTGGATCGGCGGGCTCTTCATGAAGTACGACGACGGGCCCTCCAGGGTGCCGGCGATTCCGTTGTCGAGCGCGATCTTGGCGCAGCGCACGGCGTCGATGACGATGCCGGCCGAGTTCGGGGAGTCCCAGACCTCGAGCTTGAGCTCGATCGACATCGGGACGTCGCCGAAGCCATCGCCCTCGAGCCGGATGTGGGCCCACTTGCGGTCCTGCAGCCACGGCACGTAGTCGCTCGGGCCGATGTGCACGTCGTCCTTGGCGATCTTCTCGGTGAGAATCGAGGTCACCGCGTTGGTCTTGGAGATCTTCTTGGACGCGAGCCGCTCGCGCTCGAGCATGTTCAGGAAGTCCGTGTTGCCACCGAAGTTCAGCTGGCTGGTGTGCTTGAGACGCACGCCACGCTCGTTCATCAGGCGGGCCAGCGTGCGATGCACGATCGTCGCCCCGACCTGGCTCTTGATGTCGTCGCCGATGATCGGCACGCCGTGTTCGACGAACCGGCCCTGCCAGTACGGCTCGCGGCCGATGAACACAGGGATGCAGTTGACGAATGCGCAACCGGCGGCCAGGACCTGTTCGACGTACCACTTGGTCGCCTGCTCGGAGCCGACCGGCAGATAGCTGACGACGACGTGGGTCTCGGTCTCCCGCAGGATGCCGGTGATGTCGGCGGTCGGGCCGGGTGCCTTCTCGATGACCTCGCTCAGGTACTTGCCGAGGCCGTCGTGGGTCATCCCGCGCTGCACCGGGACGCCGAGGTGCGGGACATCCGCAAACTTCAAGGTGTTGTTCGGTTCGGAGAAGATCGCCGCCGAGAGGTCGTGACCGACCTTGCGTACATCGATGTCAAACGCCGCGGTGAAGCGGATGTCATTGACGTGGTAGCCGCCCAGGTTGACGTGCATGAGGCCCGGCACGAACTCGTCGGGCTTCGCGTTGCGGTAGTACTCGACACCCTGGACGAGCGACGAGGCGCAGTTGCCGACGCCGATGATTGCGACGTTGACCGTTTCGCTCACGGTTCTGTGCTCCCCTGATTGATTGCGGATGCGGGCTCCAGCTGGAGGGCCCGGTAGATGTGCCAGATACGGTGCACCATCGTCGTAAGGCTGAGTGCCGCCAGCACGACGATCACCGCCTGCAAGGACCGACCCGAGGGACCCCATGAAGATCCCGCCTCCGGTCAGCACGAGGCGTTCGGGACGGCCCATGAGCCCGCCCTTGTTGGTGTCGATCCCCAGGCCTTCGGAACGCGCCCGGGTGTAGGACACCAGAAATGATGCGGTCAATGCGATGAAACACGCTGCCACGATCCATTGCTGGCCGCGCTCGGCGAACGTGACGCCCAGCGCCCCGAGGATGACGCCTTCGGCGAGCCGGTCGAGCGTCGAGTCCAGAAACGCGCCGAACCGAGTGGTGCGACCCTGGGCCCGCGCCAGCGTGCCGTCGAGGGAGTCCCCGAGGCTGAAGGCGACGTACAGGAAGCCGGCGATCACCCACTGGCGGTTCACGATCAAAACGCCGACGACGCAGACGCCGGCGAACCCCAGCAGCGTCAGGCGGTTGGGAGTCAGGCGCAGCGCGTTGGCGAAGCCCAGCAGGGCGCGCCCGAACGCGCTCCGTGGCGCGGTGGCATCAGAAATCTCGTGCAGTCCTGTTGAGATGAGCGCGCCCCTCCTGGCAGCCTGCGGGGTGAGGGACACTGAACCGGTGGCGGCTAGAATAGCCCGGCATGCGTCTGTGTAGGTACCTTGACTCCAACGCCCCCCGCATCGGGCGACTCGAGGGCGACACCATTGTGCCCACGCGTCTCGACGACATGTACGCGGTGATGCGCGGAGCAGACCTGACACCCGACGGTGCCCCAGTGTCGCTCGGCGACGTGACATTACTCGCTCCGCTGCGTCCCGGAAAGCTCTTGGGCGTCGCGAAGAACTACGCCGACCATGCGGCGGAGCTCAACGAGCCCGCACCGGCAGAGCCATCGGTCTTCTCCAAGCTGGTCACGCTCGGTGACCGGGCCCGCCGGGCCGGTCGTGCGTCCGAGCTACACGCGCGAGCTCGACTACGAGGGTGAGCTGGCCGTCGTGATCGGCGCGACGTTGCGGGACGCCTCGGTCGCCGCGGCCCGCGCGGGCGTGTTCGGCTACACGATCGTCAACGACGTCTCGGCCCGAGACCTGCAGCGCGCCGAGCCGCAGTGGACCCGCGCCAAGGGCGGCGACACGTTCGCCCCGATGGGGCCGTGGATCGTCACCGTGGATGAGATCCCGGACCCGCAGCAGCTCGGCGGTGCGCACCTGGGTCAACGACGAGCTGCGCCAGGACGGGCACACCAGCCGGATGCTGACCCCGGTCGCCGAGCTCGTGGCCTGGTGCTCGGCGAGCTTCACGCTCGAGCCCGGCGACGTGATCGCGACGGGCACCCCGGCCGGGGTGGGACGCGGCTTCGATCCACCGCGGTACCTGGAGCCGGGCGACGTGGTGCGCATCGAGGTCGAGTGCGATCGGCGCGATCGAGCACGAGATCCGGTGAGCACGGCCGACGCCGAACGTCCCGCGCAGGTGATCGCGCGGGTCCTGCGGCGGACCGGTCTGGTGTTCCCCCGCGGGATGCTGGGTGACGACGCTGCGCGCCTGGCGGCGGCGCTCGAGGGGGCCGACGTCGGCGCCGACGAGCTCGATGCGCTCGTGACGTCGGCGTCGCACGACCTGTGGGCAGATCTGCAGCCACCGACGCTCACGGCGGTCCGGATGCACCTGGCACGCGCCGACGGGCAGGACCGCGCCGACCTGGAGACGGTGATCGTCTGGGCCGAACTCGAGGATCCGGACAATCCGCTGGCGCGGGCACTGACCGTGCGTGCCGCGCAGGAGCTCGCCACGGCGTTGCGCCGCGCCGAGGATGAGCTGCGGGCCGTCGAGCCATCGGTCGCCGCCGGCGGGCGCGAGGGCGCGGTGACGGCCGCGCGTGCGCTCGGTGCCGTGGTCGTGGCGCTGCTCGACCTCGACCCCGAGGACTTCGCGACCGAGATCGTCGACTACGTCGATCGTGGCCAGGGCAACGACGCCCTCGACGCGCTGGCGCGTGCGACCGGCGACCTCGAGACCCGCCTGTGGGCCCGCGAGGTGCTGCGGCATCTGGACGTCGACGCCGCACCGGCCGCGAGCGCAGCGGTGCGGGCCCTGGCGACCGGTGCGCCGCCCGAGGATCCCGCCGAGGATGCCGTGTGGGTACCCTCGATCCTTGTGCTCGCCAACGAGGGCATTGAGCGGGCACTCGCGCAGGAAGCCGAGGCGGACGCCTAGCTACTCCAGCACGATCTCGCCCTGGTCGGTCGCGATCCCGACGCTGCGGATGCCGCCCCCGGGGGTGGGTGTGTGCCGGATCGGCAGCAGGTGATCGCCCAGCCAGGCATCCAGATAGTCCGCGGTCTCAGCCACTTCGACGAAGCTGAACGTTCCCGGCGCTGCAGTCGTGGTGGGCCGCCGCATAGCGCGCGTCCCAGATCCGCCGGCGGGCAGCGCGGTCACCGCGGTAGTCGACGAAGAACGGCAGCGGGTAGCGCGGCATTCCCGCCGTGCGGAAGCTCGTGGTGGTGCCGCCGTCCATCTCCATGGTGCCGACCTGGATCGGCAGGCCGCGCCGCCGCGCCGTCTCGTCGAGGTCGTCGACCCCGAGTACCCACCACAGGACGCGGTCGTGACCGACAAGCGCGTGCTCGAGCCAGGCGCCGTCGGCCTTCGACGCATCGCCGATGCCGATCAGCTCGAGAAACGTGGGTGGCTCCAACGGGATCAGGAGGTTGGTGGTGCCGCCGAGATGCTTGCCGCCGCTCACGGACCCGAGCCCATGATCGCGGCGGAGGCGTGCGGCGGTCGCGTCGATGTCGACCGCGCCGTAGATCACGTGGTCGATGTAGAACCCTTCGCCCATCATGGGGCTCCCTTTCGATGCGTGCGCCGTGTGCGACGGTTCCCCCCGGCACTCGACCCTGACCGGGACGATAGATCCGCCTCGCACGACGTGCGATCAGGGGCCGACGGAGGATTGACTCCGTGAAACCCCGGACACGCGCACGCGCACCGCCGCCGTAGGATCGGGCGCGTGATGCCGAACCTGCTCTCCGAGCGGCTCATGGCCGTCTCGCCGCTGTGCAATCCGCAGATGATCGCCGCCTTCGCGCGTTATGAGCGGCTGGGGATCCCCGAGCTCGACCACGCCTGGGAGGAGGTCAACGTCGGCTTCCGGCACTGGGTCGAGGCGCCCGAGAACGCGGGCCGGCCCATTCAGGAGGCCCCCCAGTACTGGGACCGCATCGCCATCGGTTCGCTTCAGGAGCGGCGCACCTGGTGGGAGTGAACTGCGCGGCGGACGCACGCGCGCCCGAGCTCGGCGGCGATCCAGTCTGCACGCGGCGCGCCGTGGCGCGCAGCGCACAGATCGCCTGCTCGAGCGGCGCATCGATGCGATGCGGGGTGCGCTGTGGCCCGCTGGATCGATCGGCAAGCCCGCCCGGGCCCTGTGTCCGGTAGCGGGCCAACCACTTGTCGGCACAGGCACGAGCACAGCCGAGCTGGGCTGCGACATCGCGACGCAGTACCCGGCCAGGACGTGCTCGACCGACAGCATCCTTCCGTACGGCGTCAGACGCGCATTAGGGTGCGATATGAGGACCTCCGAGGTGTGGATGGCTTCGACACCTCCACAACAGCCTCGGGGTCCGCACCCAGCCAAGCGGCTGTCAATCACGCTGCGGGTGGTTAGGCCCCGGCGCCTGCCTGGGTGCGCAGGCCGGCGCGCACGAGAATCTCCGGCACCGACCGCTCCCAGGCCACGGCCATGACGTGGCAGCCGGCCACGCCGTCGAGTTCGCGCAGCTGCTGGATGATCTCGACGCAAATCTGCTTGCCGACCTCGCCTTCGTCGGCGGCGCTCTGCATCCGCGCCGACCAGCACCTCCGGCACGTCGACGCCCCACACGTTGTCGCGCATGTGCAGGGCCATCCGCAGGTGCTTGAAGGGGCCGACGCCGATCAACAGGCGCGGCCACGCCGGCAGATCCGCGGCGCGCAGCCGGTCGAGGAACACCGCGACGCGCTCGGGCTGGTAGCACAGCTGGGTCTGGAAGAAGTCCGCGCCGGCCTCCATCTTGGCGCGCAGCTTGGCGATCTCGGTCTCCACATCCGCCGCCATCGGGTTGGCCGTGGCCCCGAGGAACAACGCCGGCGGCGTCCCCCGCAGGGGTTCCTGCTCGTCGTTGGCGAAGTGGCCCGAGCGCAAGGCGTCCTGCAGGCGAAGCAGCGCCAGCGTGTCGATGTCGTTGACCGGCTGCGCCGAGGGGTGGTTGCCGATGTGGATCGGGTCGCCGGTCATCGACAAGGTGTTGTGCAGCCCGAGGGCCGAGGCACCGAGCAGGTCGGACGTGAGCGCGAGACGGTTCCGGTCGCGGACGGTGATCTGCATCACCGGCTCGACGCCGTTGTCGAGCGCGATGCGCCCCGCGGCGAGCGGAGCCATGCGCGACTGGGCCGTCTGGTTGTCGGTGACGTTGGCGGCATCGACCCAGGTGGCCAGGATCCGCGCCGTCTCGGCGAAGTCCTCGATCCCGGAATGCTTCGGGGGACCGAGTTCGCTCGTGACCGCGAACTCGCCGCGGTCCAGCGTGCGGGCGAGGCGGGTGATGCCGGAGGCGTGCACGGGGCGCAGGTTAGCAGCGGGCCCGAGTGCCAGCCCTGCGGGCGGTCACCGGTGCGAAGCGGCGCGAACATGCGCTCCGAGCGGCGAGTCGGGCGCCGTCTGCGGTCTCCCGGTTCGTGCGTCCTGATACGATCTGGGGCCCCGCCGTCAGGCAGCACCTCGCGTGACTTGCCTGCGCAGGCACCAGAAACGTAAGCGATGAGGGACGCGAGGATATGGCCGACTGGAGTGACTGGTACACCAAGGAAGATCCCACCACCTGGGTCCTGGCGGAGATCTTGCGCGGGCGGGCCGAGCGCGCCCCCGATCAGCAGTTTCTAAAGTTCGCCGACGACCCGTGGGTCAGCTACGGCACCGTCAACTCCCAGGCCAACCGGGTCGCAAACGCGCTTGTTGCCCGCGGGGTCGAGCGGGGCGAGTCGGTCTCGGTGATGCTGCCCAACTGCGCGGAGTTCTTGCCGGTGTGGTTCGGGATCTTGAAAGCCGGCGCGGTGATGAGCTCGATCAACACCGCCTACAAGGGCGACTTTTTGTCCTGGACGATCAACCTGGTCGAGGCCAAGAAGCTGATCATCGCCGATGTCTACCTGGACCGGCTGGATCTGATCAAGGCCGAGCTGCCCAAACTCGAGCACGTGATCGTGCTTGCCACCGGCGCCCAGGAGGGCCCGGACCCGGCACTGACCTGGGAGCCGCTTGCCGAGTTGCTGGCCGGCTCCGACGCCGAGCCCGAGATCAGCTACTCCTGGACCGACGATGCCCGGATCATGTTTACCTCCGGCACCACCGGGCGCTCCAAGGGCGTGATCAAGCAAAACGCGGCCGACTACTTCTCGGCGCGTGGCCTGCTGGAGGTCATCCGCAGCCTTGAACGGCACCGCCGTGGAAGACCTGCACAAAGAGACCTTCTTTAGCTGCCTGCCGCTGTTTCACTCCAACGCCCAGGTCCTGTCGGCCTATCCGGCCCTGGTGGCCGGCGGGCGGATCGCGTTTGTCGAGCGCTTTTCAAGCTCGCAGTTCTGGCGCCAGGTGGGTGACGCCGAGGCCACGATCTTCAACTCGATCGGGGCGGTCAGCTATTTCATCTACAACATCCCGGCCTCGGAACTCGACCGGGCCCACAGCGTGCACACCGTGTTTGCCGCACCGGCGCCCAAGGACATCTACCACGAGTTCGAGGAGCGCTTCGGGGTCCGGTTCATCGAGGGCTACGGGCTGACCGAGACCGGCATGGCCACCTACATGGACCCCACCCGCGACCCGATCCCCGGCTCGTGCGGCAAGGCCAACCCGGGCTATGAGGTCACCATCGTCGAGCCGGGCACCGACCGACCCCTGGCGCCCAACACCCCCGGGGAGATCGTGGTCGACATGAAGATCCCCAACATCGTCATGCGCGCCTACTACGGCATGCCCGAGAAGACCGCCGAGGATTTCCGGAACTTGAAACTGCACACCGGCGATCTGGGACGCATGGACGACGAGGGCTACGTCTATTTCATGGACCGCGTCAAGGACTACATCCGCCGGCGCGGGGAGAACGTGTCCTCGATGGAGGTCGAGCGCCAGGTCGCCGATCACCCCCAGATCAAAGAGGCGGCGGTGATCGGGGTCAAAGCCGGCGAGGGCGCCTCCTCCGAGGACGAGATCATGGTGGTGTGCATCCCCGAGGGCGCCGCACCCGACCCGGCCGAGTTCACCCACTGGATGGCCGAGCGGATGCCCTATTTCATGGTGCCCCGCTACATCCGTTTCGTCCAGGCCTCGCCCAAGACCCCGACCGAGCGCGTCCAGAAGGTCAAGCTGCGCGATGAGGGCATCACCGCCGATACCTTCGACCGCGAGGCCGCGGGCATCGTGGTCAAGCGCTAGGCAACCGTTGCAACGAGCCAGCCAGCTGGCAGGAGGATGATTCCGTGAGGACCGATGAGACACCGAACACCTCTGGAGCAGGGCTCTCCCAGGGCGCGGCCGACGGGTTGGCCGACGCGCTGACGTACCCGTACTTCCAGAGCGTGTTCGACCGCAAGAGCCGCCGCGTCGGGCTCGGCATGACGGTCGGCTCGGAGGTGATCCCGTACGCGAGCCCGTACGAGCCGATCCCGCTGACCGAACTCGAGGAGGCCCTGCTGATCATGGCCGGGGCCGGCCTCAACGGGCTCGCGCTGGCGGACCTCGACCCGGTCCGGGGCATGTCGACGCTGGTCCAGTGGACCAACCGGACCTGGCCGAGCGCGTGCAGCAACCACGGCACCGAGCTGTTCTGGTCGAACGACGAGGGCCTGTGGTGGCTCAACATCTTCGGCATGGTGCCCGAGCCGGGCGAGCTCTCGACGCTCTCGGGCTGTAAGTCTCGAACGGCAAGCCGACATCCTCGTGGACATGTTCCGGCGGGCCCGCGTCAAGCTCAAGGACGGGCGCGCGGAGCTGCCGACCACGTTGCCGGGGCTGTTCGACTTCAACCAGTGGAACGCCAACAAGCCCGGCACCACGCTGTTCGTCCCCGTCACGAACATCACCCTCGAGTACATCAACGTGCTGTTCATCTACCTGGCCCGCAGCTACGCCTTCTCGATCGTGGACGAGCAGCACGGCGGCCGGTCGGCGGGCCTGCAGGCGTGGATCGATTCGGGCCGCGTCGACCCGTCGCGTCGGATGGGCATGGTCGAGCTCGAGCAGCGCGTGCTCTCGATGCTCGTCGTCGAGCAGGCGTTCACCTGTCAGAACATCAACCTGGCCCTCCAGGCGATGGGGTTGGGCGGCTGGACGTTCACCGGGTACCTGCCCAAGTTCGTGATGGGTGGCGGGGACGTCCCGGGTCTCGGGTTCCGCTTCGAACACGACCACGCGGGCAACGGGTTCGCCGTCGGCCGCGACGGCGTCGTCGAGGCGTTCGTGCCCCCGTACTACACCGACATGCACGAGGCCGTCGACGCGTTCATGGACCTCAAGTGGTCCGCGATGGATCCCGGCGTCGCCAAGCCGTACAAGGACTCCGAGAGCTTCGTCCAGGCCATTCCGCGGCCGCATGAGGAGACCGTCGAGATGGTCAAGGCGTACTGCCAGTACGTCTGGGACACCTACGGGCGGTTCCCGGCCTATCTGGACCCGATGTATCAACGGCTGACCTGCCAGGCCCAGCACCTCGACCTCGACTTTTACGAGCACTACTTCCCGGGGGGCGCGGTTACCAACCAGCACGAACAGCACTTCTCGCGCTGGCACCCGGACCTCTGCGACGCCCACGGGCGTCCGCCGCGCAGGTCATAACGCGTTCGGCCGGCCCGTGGTCGTCTGACCCGGGCCGGCCCGCCGCTCCCGTTCGTCATGTTGGCCTCGCCGGGCGCCGATGGAGAGTCGTACGGCGACGGCCGCACGACTGGCCCGGCGCGACCGGGTCTGCGCCGACTCCACAAGGGGTGGACACCTGCCTGACCAAGCCGCACTGTTCCCGACCTGCCTGGGCGATCTCGTTACGCCGGAGACGGTCGAGCACGCGCAGGCCGCGCTCGGGGCCTGCGGGCTCGAGGTTCGGGCGGTGCGGGGGGGGACCTGCTGCGGTCAGCCGGCATTCAACGCCGGCTTCCACGACCAGGCCCGGCGCGTCGCGCGTGTGACGCTGCGCGCGCTCGCGCAGACGACCGGGGCGATCGTCGTGCCGGCCGGCTCCTGCGCGGCGATGATGAGCCGCCATTGGGGTGAGCTGTTCGCGGGCGACCGCGACGCGGAGCTCGCCCGGCAGGTCGCCGCCCGGGTCGTCGAGTTCACCGCGGTGCTGGCGGATCACCTCGAGGTGCTCGAGCGCCGCCGCCTGCACTGGCCCGGAACGGCGGGCTACCACGACTCATGCCACATGCTGCGCGAGCTGCGCCTGAGCGGGGAGCCGCGGGCGCTCCTGGGCTGCGTGCGCGATCTGCACCTGGTGGCCTTGGCGAGCGCCGACCGCTGCTGCGGGTTTGGCGGCACCTTCGCTGTGCGCTACCCGGAAGTATCGGTCGCGATGGCCGACAGCAAGCTCGATGACGCCCGCGCGAACGGGGTGGAGGTGCTCATCTCCGCCGACCCGGGGTGTCTGATGCAGCTTGGGGGTCGCGCCGAGCGTACCGGCGAGGGGCCGCGCGTGATCCACATCGCGACGCTGCTCTACGAGGCTGGTCTGCGGTGAGCGGCGATCCGCTGACCTCGTCGACGTTCGCCGAACGGGCGCGGGTCCAGCTCGCCAAGCCGCTGCTGCGCCAGGCCGTCCCGCGGGCCACCGACAGCGCCGTCCGCGATCTGCAAGCCCGCTTTGCCGGCCACGACTACGAGGGGCTGCGCGAGCTGGGGCGCGAGATCCGCGCCCGCACGATGGCCGACCTCGACAGTTCCGTCGCGGCGCTGACCGAGGCGTTCGCCGCCAACGGGATCCAGGTGCACGCCGCCGCCGACGCGGCCGCGGCGCGCGAGCACATCGTGCGGATCTGTCGTGAGGCCGACGCGCGGCGGGTCGTGAAGGTCAAATCGATGGCCACCGAGGAGATCGCCCTCAACCCGGCGCTGGTCGCCGCGGGGCTCGAGGTCACCGAGACCGATCTCGGCGAATACGTCGTACAGCTCGACGGCGACCGTCCTTCGCACATCATCGCGCCGATCATCCACAAGACCCGGGGCGAGGTGCGCGAGAGCCTGTCGCGCGTGGCCGGTCGTGAGCTCCCCGACGATGCGTCCGAGCTGACCGCCTTTGCGCGTGAGCGCTTACGCGGCGCGTTCATCGATGCCGACGTGGGCATCAGCGGCGCCAACTTCGGCGTCGCCGAGACGGGCACGGTCGTGCTGGTGACCAACGAGGGCAACGGACGCATGTGCACCTCGCTGCCGCGGACCCACATCGCGCTCATGGGCATCGAGCGGGTCATCCCGACGCTCGAGGACCTGGCGGTGATGCTGCCGCTGATTACCGGCGCGGGCACCGGGCAGTTGATCACCTCCTATGTGAGCATGCTCTCCGGCCCGCGCGGCGAGGGCGAGCCCGACGGTCCCGAGGCCATGCACGTCGTGCTGCTCGACAACGGGCGGCGCGCGCTGCTGGGCACCGAGTACCAGGAGGCCCTGCACTGCATCCGCTGCGGGGCCTGCCAGAACGTGTGCCCGGTGTACCGACAGGTCGGCGGGCACGCCTACGGATGGGTCTACGGCGGTCCGATCGGCGCGGTCCTGACGCCCCTGTTCCGCGGCACCGCGGACGGCGGCGAGATCCCGCAGGCCAGCTCGCTCTGCGGCGCGTGCGACGACATCTGCCCGGTCAAGATCCCGCTACACGATCTGCTCCTGCGGCTGCGCCAGACCCGCGTCGCCGACGGCGCGGCGCCGTGGCGCGAGCGGCTCGCCGCCGAGATCTGGGCCTGGGCATGGTCGTCGCCGTGGCGGTATCGGCTGACGACGCGGGTCGGCGGGCGCATGCTGCGCGCGATGATGGCCGTCGGCCTGGTGGCGAGTCTTGGGCCGTTCGGGCGCTGGGCGCGCGGGCGAGCGCTACCACGCCCGGCCCGGCGCCCGTTCCACGCACGCGGTGGGGACGATGTCTGAGCGGACCCAGCTGTGGCGGATGGCTCCGACAGAACTGGCGCCCCACGAGGACGCGTTGACGCGCTTTGCGGCTGAGCTTGAGCGCGTCGGCGGCAGCAGTGTGCGCGTCAGCCCTGCCGAGCTCATCGGGGAGATCACCGCGGCCCTGACCGCGGTCGGGGCGCACCGCATCGCGCTGACGGCGGATCTCGACGACGCCCGGCCGGTGATCGCCGCGGCGCTCGAGGCCGCGCGCTTCGACGTCGTCGAGTACGAGGCCGTGGCCGCGGACCGCGCGGCGGCCCGCGAGCTCGATGCCACAGTGACGGGTTGCCTGGCGGCGGTGGCAGCGACCGGGTCGATCGTGACCGGCGGGGCCGCCGGCCGCGGCGGCGCGCTCATCGCGCCAACGCACGTCTGCGTGGTTGAGATCCGCCGCATCGTCGACGGTCTGGCGAGCCTGATGCGGCTTGCGCCGCGCCTTGGGGGCGGGTCGATGATGGCGATCCAAACCGGGCCGAGCCGGACCGCCGATATCGAGAAGACGCTGATCATCGGCGTCCACGGGCCCAAGCGGGTCCATGCCGTGCTGCTCGACGGCGTCCTGAGCGACTGAACCGCGCGGGCGGGGCCTGGCCGCGCGCGGCATCCGCGCAGACGCCGCGCATCGGTGCCTCGCGACGGCCGGTCCGTGATCGTGTCGCTCTGTGCGGAGAAATATGAGTTGCAATGACTCATATCACGGCTGCCGTGACTTGATATGAACTGACTAAGATCTATCATTCTGGGAGTTGATCTATCGGCATCGGCGGGCCCCCGACGGCCCTGTCCAGGAGGCGACACAGCGCATGGCAAAGACGATCGGTATCGACCTTGGTACGACCAACTCCTGCATGGCGGTCCTGACCGGCGGTGAACCTGAGGTCATCCCGAACTCCGAAGGCGGCCGCACGACGCCGTCGGTCGTGGCGTTCTCGAAGACCGGCGAGCGGCTGGTCGGCACCGTGGCCAAGCGCCAGGCGGTGACCAACCCGGAGAACACCGTCTTCTCGGTCAAACGATTCATGGGGCGCAAGTTCGGCGAGGTCGACGAGGAGATGACGATCGTCCCGTACGAGGTCGTCCAGGGCCCGAACGGCGACGCCCGCATCCACGCCGACGGCAAGGAGTTCAGCCCGCAGGAGATCAGCACCATGATCCTGCAGAAGCTGAAGGCCGATGCCGAGGCGTTCCTGGGGGAGACGGTCACCGCCGCGGTCATCACCGTGCCGGCCTACTTCAACGACGCGCAGCGCCAGGCCACCAAGGACGCCGGCAAGATCGCCGGTCTCGAGGTCAAGCGCATCATCAATGAGCCGACCGCGGCCGCCCTGGCGTATGGCCTAGACAAGGAGCACGACCAGACGATCTTGGTGTTCGACCTCGGCGGCGGGACGTTCGACGTCTCCGTGCTCGAGATCGGCGACGGGGTCTTCGAGGTCAAGTCGACCGCCGGTGACAACCACCTCGGCGGCGACAACTTCGACAAGGCGATCGTCGATTGGATGGTGGCCGAGTTCAAGCGTGAGCAAGCCATCGACCTGAGCGCCGACAAGATGGCCCTGCAGCGGCTCTACGAGGCGGCCGAGAAGGCCAAGATCGAACTGTCGACGACGACGTCGGCGCAGATCAACCTGCCGTTCATCAGCGCCGACCAGGCGGGTCCGAAGCACCTGGACCTGCAGCTCTCGCGGGCCAAGCTCGAGGAACTGACCCGGCCGCTGCTCGAGCGGCTGATGGGCCCGACCCGCCAGGCCGTCCAGGACTCCGGTGTCGGCAGCAAGATCGACCATGTGGTGCTCGTCGGCGGCATGACCCGTATGCCGGCGGTCCAGGCGCGCGTGCGCGAGATCACCGGCAAAGACCCGCACAAGGGCGTCAACCCGGACGAGGTCGTGGCCGTGGGCGCCGCAATTCAGGCCGGCGTGCTCGCCGGCGAGGTCAAGGACGTCCTGCTGCTGGACGTCACCCCACTGTCGCTGGGCATCGAGACCAAGGGCGGCGTGTTCACCAAGCTGATCGAGCGCAACACGACCATCCCGACGCGTAAGAGCGAGGTCTTCTCGACCGCCGACGACAACCAGACCCAAGTCGAGATCCACGTGCTGCAGGGTGAGCGTGAGATGGCGACCTACAACCGCACGCTGGGCAAGTTCAACTTGGTCGGCATCCCGTCGGCGCCCCGCGGTGTGCCGCAGATCGAGGTCACCTTCGACATCGATGCCAACGGCATCGTGAACGTGTCGGCAAAGGATCTGGGCACCAACAATGAGCAGAAGATCGAGATCCGGGCCTCCTCGGGCCTCAGCGACGACGAGATCCAGAAGATGGTCCGCGACGCCGAGGCGCACGCGGACGACGATCGGCGCCTGCGCCAGGTCGCCGACGCGCGCAACCAGTCCGAGGCGCGCGTCCACGAGGCCGAACGCCAACTGAAGGACAACGGCGAAAAGATCGACGCGACCACCCGCAGCGAGGTCGAGGCGGCGATCGCGGCCGCCCGCACGGCGGCCGAGGGCGAGGACGTCAGCCAGATTGAGGCGGCGACCCAGACCCTGACCGACGCACTGCACAAGATGTCCGAGGCGATCTACCGCCAGGCGAGCGCCCAACAGAGCCCGGACGGCGCCACCGGGGCGGCCGACGAGGAGACCGTCGAGGACGCCGAGTACGAGATCGTCGACGACGAGCCGTCGTCGCACGCCTAGGCCCGGGGAGGCGCGATGACCACGATGCAACCGACGGGTGCGGCCGGGAACGGCCCCACCCGTCGCGCGGCGGCGCACACGTGATCGGCACCGAGGGCGGCCACGACCCATTCGCGCGTCCGCAGGACGCCCGGCCCGAACCGTTGCCGGACACCGAGGCGGCGGGCCACGAGCTCGAGCTCGACGTCGAGCCCCTGCCGACCCACGCGGAGGTCACCCAGCTGCGTGCGGAGCGCGAGGCGTATCTCGAGCAGCTGCAGCGCGAGCGGGCCGAGTTCGCGAACTTCCGCCGCCGCACCGACCGTGAACGAACGAGCCAGCGCGCCGCGGTGATCCGCGACGTCATGCAGCAGATCCTGCCGGTGCTCGACAATCTCGAGCGCGCCGTCGGCGCGCTCTCGCGTCAGGATCCGGCCCTCGCCGGGGGGGTCGATATGGTCCGCGGGCAGCTCGAGCAGGTGCTGGCCGGCCACGGTCTCGTCGAGGTCGCTGGGGTCGGGCATCTGTTCGATCCGAACGTCCACGACGCCATCGCGTCGATCCCGTCGGACGAACATCCCGAGGGGGCCGTCGTCGAGGTCGTCGAGAAGGGCTACCGGACCGACGCGGACCTCGTGCGGCCGGCGAAGGTCGTCGTGGCGACGCGCCCGCCGGCACCCGACAGCCACTAGACGACCAGTCGACATGCCCGACGAGGATCTCTACCAGGTGCTCGGCGTCACGAAGGACGCCAGCGCCGACGACATCAAGAAGGCGTACCGCAAGCTCGCGCGCAGGTACCACCCTGACCGCAACCAGGGTGATGCGGCGGCCGAGGAGCGCTTCAAGCAGATCTCGCACGCCCATGATGTGCTCTCGGACCCCGACAAGCGGCGCGAGTACGATGCCGCGCGGATGTTCGGCGGGCGTGTACCGCCCGGCGGCGCCGGGCCGGGCGGGGCGGCGGGCTTCGGCGACTTCGCGGACATCTTCGGCGACATGTTCCGCCGCGGCGGCGGTCGCCCGGCCGATCAGCCGCCGCCGCGCGGAGCCGATGTCGAGGTCGAGGTGACCCTATCGTTCGAACAGGCGATGAACGGCGCCCAGATCGTCGTCACCGCCGACGTCAACACCACCTGCCCGACGTGCTCCGGGTCTGGGGCCAAGGCCGGCACGAGCCCACGGCTGTGTCCGGAGTGCCGCGGTCGGGGAGTCATCGGGCGCGACCTGGGGGGCTTCTCGCTCGGGCAGACCTGCCCGCGCTGCCATGGCAACGGCACAATCATCGACGACCCGTGCCCGACCTGCCAGGGCGCCGGCATGATCCCAGAGCACAAGCGCTACCAGGTCAAGATCCCGCCGGGGGTCAAGGATGGCACGCGGGTCCGCCAGGCCGGCAAGGGTCAGGCAGGCCCGCGGGGCGGCAAGCCGGGCGATCTGATCGTAATCACACGCGTCATGCCGAGCCGGATCTTCGAGCGCAAGGGCGACGACCTGTCGGTCGACGTCCCGGTGACGATCTCGGAGGCCGCGCTCGGCGCGCAGATCGAGATCCCGACGATCGACGGCCGGGTCAAGCTGAAGGTGCCGGCCGGCTCGCAGGACGGACGCGCGCTGCGGGTGCCGGGCAAGGGTGCCCCCCGCCTGAAGCACTCAGGGCGCGGAGACCTGATCGCGCGCATCCGGGTGCGGGTGCCGGAGTCATTGACCGACGAGCAGCGCGCCGCACTCGAGCGGTTCGCCGGGCTCGACGGGACCAATCCGCGGACCGGGCTGTTCGGATGAGTACCGACGAACCTGAGGGTCTCTACATGATCGGCATCATGGCCGAGTTGGCCGGGATGCACCCGCAGACGCTGCGCTTGTACGAGCGCCGCGGACTCATCCAACCCAGCCGCAGCGCCGGCAGGACGCGCCGCTACTCCGACGCGGATCTGGCGCGCCTGCGGCGCATCCAGGGGCTCTCGGAGGCCGGGCTCAACATCGCCGGCATCGAGCGCGTGCTCGACCTGGAGCGGCAACTCGACGAGGCCCAACAGCGCCTGGCGGGGCTCGCCGCGCAGCTCGAGGCCGAACGCGTGGAACACCGTGAGGAGATGCAGCGCGCGCGTCGTGCGACGCGCGCCGAGGTCGTGCTGGTCACCCGCGGCGAGACCGCCCTGGTCCCGCTGCAGCGGCCGGTCAGACAGAACCGGGGGAGGTAGCACGCATGCCAGTTGAACGGCCAACCGAGCGGGCGCAGGCCGCGCTCGCCGACGCGGTCCGCTTGGCGGCGGACCGGTCCAATCAGCGGGTGGAGCCCGAGCACCTGCTGCTGGCGTTGCTGGGGCAGCGCGAGGGCTTGATCGACCCGCTGATCACCTCGGCGGGCGCCGGCATCGATGCGGTCCGGGCGGCGGCCGAGCAGGCGGTCGACCGGTGCCCGCAGGTGCGCGGAGGCGA
The DNA here is from genome assembly GCA_963773325.1 of uncultured Thermoleophilia bacterium. Taxonomy (GTDB): domain Bacteria; phylum Actinomycetota; class Thermoleophilia; order Miltoncostaeales; family Miltoncostaeaceae; genus CAITWD01. The sequence goes on from CAVZAI010000002.1 coordinate 1,834,167, forward strand.
CGTGCAGCAGCAGCTCTCGCCGGCGTTCGAGCGCGTGATCCGGCGTGCCGGCCAGGAGGCCGAGCGCCTGACCGACGAGTTCATCTCGACCGAGCACCTGCTGCTGGCGCTCGTGATCGAGCCGTCGCCGGCCCGCGATGCGCTGCGCGCCGGCGGGGTGACCGAGGACGGGATCCGGGACGGGATCGGGCACCTGCGCGGGTCGATGCGCGTCACCGATCCGCACCCCGAGGGCAAGTTCCAGGCGCTTGAGCAATACGGGCGCGACCTGACCGAGGCGGCCCGCGGCGGGTCGCTGGATCCGGTCATCGGCCGCGACGAGGAGGTGCGCCGGGTCATCCAGGTGCTCTCGCGGCGGACCAAGAACAACCCGGTCCTGATCGGCGAGCCCGGTGTCGGAAAGACGGCCATCGTGGAGGGCCTCGCCCAGCGGATCATCAGCGGCGATGTGCCGGACGGCCTGCGTGACAAGCGCGTCATCGCGCTCGATATGGGGTCACTCATCGCCGGGGCCAAGTATCGCGGCGAGTTCGAGGATCGGCTCAAGGCGGTGCTTGGCGAGATCGCCGCCGCCGAGGGGCAGATCATCCTGTTCATCGACGAGCTGCACACGATCGTCGGCGCCGGCGCCGCCGAGGGCGCCGTCGACGCGGCCAACCTGCTCAAGCCGATGCTCGCCCGCGGCGAGCTGCGCGCGGTGGGGGCGACCACGCTCGACGAATACCGCAAGCACATCGAGAAGGACGCGGCCCTCGAGCGCCGGTTCCAGCCGGTGATGGTCGAGGAGCCGTCGGTGGAGGCGACGATCGCGATCCTGCGCGGGCTCAAGGAGCGCTACGAGGTCCACCACGGCGTGCGGATCAAGGATGCGGCCCTGGTCGCCGCCGCCCAGCTGTCGGACCGCTACATCACCGGCCGGTTCCTGCCCGACAAGGCGATCGACCTCGTCGATGAGGCCGCGTCGCGCCTGCGCATCGAGATCGACTCGGTCCCGGCCGAGCTCGACCAGGTCGAGCGCCGCATCATTCAGCTCGAGATCGAGGAGCAGGCCCTCGCCAAGGAGACCGACGCGGCCTCGCTGGCGCGGCGCGAGGCGATCGCCGAGGAGCTCGGCGAGTTGCGCGAGGAAGCCGGCGGCATGCGCGCTCACTGGGAACAGGAGCGCGCGGCGATCACCCGCATCCGCGAGCTTAAGGAGCAGATCGAGCAGGCGCGTCTCGAGCTCGAGCGGGCCGAGCGCGAGGTGGACCTCGAGGGCGCGGCGCGGCTGCGGTTCGGCACGCTGCCCGAGCTGGAGACCGCCCTCGAGGCGGCCAACGCCGACCTGGAACGCAACCAGGCCGAACGCCGCATGCTCAAAGAGGAGGTCGACGAGGAGGACGTCGCCGAGGTCGTGTCGGCGTGGACGCGGATCCCCGTCTCGCGACTGCTGGAGGGCGAGCTGCAGAAGCTGCTCCATATGGAGGAGCGCCTGCACGACCGGGTGGTCGGCCAGGACGCGGCCGTCGAGGCAGTGGCCAACGCCCTGCGGCGCGCCCGCGCGGGACTGTCGGACCCGAACCGGCCCATCGGGTCGTTCATCTTCCTCGGCCCGACCGGGGTGGGGAAGACCGAGCTGGCCAAGGCCCTGGCCGAGTTCATGTTCGACGACGAGCGGGCGATGGTGCGGATCGACATGTCCGAGTACATGGAAAAGCATTCGGTTGCGCGCCTGATCGGCGCTCCGCCGGGCTACGTCGGGTTCGAGGAGGGCGGTCAGCTGACCGAGGCCGTGCGCCGGCGCCCGTACGCGGTGCTGTTGCTGGACGAGATCGAGAAGGCGCACCCAGAGGTGTTCAACGTCCTGCTGCAGCTGCTCGACGACGGGCGCCTGACCGATGGCCAAGGGCGTGTGGTGGACTTCAAGAACGTCGTGGTGATCATGACCAGCAACGTGGGCAGCCAGTTCTTGAGCGACGGCATCGACGAGGAGATCGCCGCCGAACGCGCCCTGGGCGCGCTGCGCGAGAGCTTCCGACCGGAGTTCATTAACCGGATCGACGAGATCGTCGTGTTCCGGCGCCTGACCCGGGAGCAGATCGACGCGATCGTCGACCTACGCCTGGCGACGGTCATCGAGCGCGTCGCGGACCGCGGCGTGGAGCTGGTCGTCACACCGGCGGCCCGGCGGGTGCTCGGCGACGAGGGATACGACCCGGCCTTCGGCGCGCGGCCGCTCGGGCGCGTCATCCGCAAGCGCGTCGAGGACGAGCTCGCGCGCGGGCTCCTGGGCGGCGCGTTCGGGGAGGGCGACACCGTCAGGCTGGATGCCGACGATGCCGGCACGCTGACGTTCACCGTCGTCGACGAGGCGCAGGCCGAGGCCGCCTAGCCGACCGGTCGCGCGACGGGGCGGGCGCGGGCCCGCCCCGTCGCGGGCTCACCCTGCCGCCGCCGACTCCTGGGTCGGCAGCGGATCGCAGCGGGCGGCGACGTGCTCGCCCGCGGTGGAATACGACTCGCCGGCGCGGCGCGGCGCCGTCGCCGCACCCGGGTGCACTGGCCCGAGGTCCGCGATGTGCATCTTTGCCCGGCAGATTGGCTGGGCGACGTCGGCGAATGCCCGCTCGGCGGCGACGCGGGCCGCGTCGATGTCACCGGCCACGACGATCACCTCTTCGTGCTGGAAGGGTCCTTCCCAGCCGCTCGAGGCGGCCCACAGGCGCAGTTCGGCGTCGGGCATCGGGCTACACGCTAGCGCGGGCTGCCCGGTGCGGCCCGGCGTGCGCGTCGCCCGCCGCTGTCGACCCGGCGGGCGCGGGCGTTCGGGGAATGTGCGCGAGAATTGGGCCCCGGCGGCCCACACGCACACGACGGCGGCGGCGGACGCGCTGATGAGCCCGAGTTGGCGCGTGACCCCGAGGGCCGGATCGGGCGGGAACGCGAGCCGGAGCAGCACGCAGATGGCCATCACCAGTGCCATGCCGAGTGCGATGCCGGCCATGATCCGGCGCACCGGCCCGTGCAGTTCGACTTCTCCGCGGACATCGAGCGTCACCACGACGGCGCTCAGCGCGCAGATGCCTCCGGCCGCGACGGCGAGCCTGGCCCACGCGCTGGCGTCCCAGCCCGAGACGGTGTCGGGTGCGCTCGCCGGACCGATCGCCGTCTGGTACCAGGGCGTGAAGATGGCAATCACCACCACGAGCGCGCTGAGCACCGTGAGCACCGAGGGAAACAGCAGCGAGCGGGATCTCGGCATCGACCTAGCCTAGCGGCGTGGCGCGGATCCGGGGGCGCCTGGACGTACGGGGCGATGGCGGCTGCGATCAACAACCAGGGCGCGGCGGACTGATACGCTCGCACCGTCGAACCGAGTCGGTTGCGAAGGAGGCCTGAGTGCCAACCTACATCTTGCTCAGCACGCTCAGTCCGCACGGCGTGGGCACCCTCAAGGCGAACCCGATGCGCCTCAAGGAAGTCAACGCGGAGATTGAACAGATGGGCGCGAAGGTGATCCAGCAGTGGGCGGTGTTGGGTCCGTACGATTTCGTCAACATCGTCGAGGCGGATGACGAGAAGGTGATCGCTCGCGTCTCGGTCGAACTGGCCGCGCGCGGTACCGCGCACTTCCAGACGCTGACCGCGATCCCCGTCGATGAGTTCCTGTCACTGCTGAAGTGACCGTGTGCGCATGAGTCTCGGGCGCAAGACGACCGCCAGCCTGCTCGTCATCGGGGGCGCGGTGGTGTTGGCCGCCTCGCCCCTGGGCACGGGGCTGCGCCTCGGTGCGCGCGCGCGGTTCTCGGCGCTGGCCTACCGACACGACCCGGTGGCGCCGTTCTGTGGCGCGCCCTGCTACGAACGCGGTCCGATCCAGGATGTCGACAAGCTGACCGGGCATACGGAAGCACTGCCGTGACCACCTGGCGGGCCGAGGTACTGATCCCGGCCCACCGCATCGTGGTGGCGCTGCGTGGTGACGACGTCATCGAGCTGCGCGCGGACGACGGCCCGGCCACCTTCCGCGCCTACCGTGCCCTGCCAGATGCGGTCCACGGGATGATTGCCTGGCCGAACACGGTCTTGCTCACGGGGGAGACGCCGATCGTCGTCGATCCCGGGTACCAGACCCAAGGGGACATGCTCGTCGCGGCCCTGGCGACCCGCGGGCTGCGTCCCGAGGACGTCGCCACCGTCGTGCTGACCCACCTGCACCCGGACCACGTCTCTGCGGTGCCCCAGCTCGGCGCGGTCGAGCTCTACGTGCACGCCGCCGAGCTCGGGACGCCCTACGGCCACCGTCAGCGCGGCTGGCTCGATCAGGCCGAGGTCCGTGCGCTGGAGGGCGAGCGCGGCGAGATCCGGCCCGGGCTGTGGTGGATCCACACCCCGGGGCACAGCCCGGGGCACATCGCGGTCGTCGTCGAGACCGACGCCGGACGCGTGGTCATCGCCGGTGACACGATGGGTCCGGAGCCCGCCTGGTTTGCCGACAGGAATCCGCCGTCCGCGTTGGAACACCGCGAACAGCACATCGCGGCGTATGACAAGATCAGCGCCCTCGACCCGGCACTGGTCATCCCGGGCCATTACCAGCCGATCCGGCGGGGGGACACGTGAGTGTTTCGGCGGCGGCGCGCCAGCGCCAGATCTACATCGCGGTCGGGGCGAACGTCGTGTTCATCCTGAGCCTGTTCCTGCCGTGGTTCGCGTTGGGATCCTACGACAGCATCAGCGGCTGGACCGCGCTCCCGGCGCCTTTGGTCATCCTCCTCGCCGCCGCGGTCGCCGTCGTCGGCCTGTTCGCCGAGGTCAACCGCCTGGCGCTCCCGATCCGGCTGGATCCGCTCGGCGTGGCGGCGTACGCCTCATCGATCCCGCTCTGGTTCGCGACGACGAACCTCATCAGCGGCGGCGGCACCGGACGCGACTGGGGACTGGTCGTGGCGTTCCTGGCGGCGGCGGTCGCAACCGTCTTCGCGGTGCGTGTTTGGCGGGAAGTCCGACGGTAGACTCACCCCAAGGTGATCCGAGACGGGGGGAACAGATGGGGCTTGTCGACAAGGCCAAGGACGCAGCGAACGTTGCCAAGGATGCGGCCAAGAAGGGGATCGATCAGACCAAGGACGCCGGACAGCTGTTCCAGCTCAAGCGGTCGCTGAGCAGCCAGACCGAAGAGCTCGGGAGCGTGGTCTACCGCCAGCACGAGGGAGAGGCCGGCCTCGACGCCGAAGTGATCCGGCTGGTCGACGAAATCCGTGCGACCAAGGCGGAGATGGCCGCACTCGAGCAGGAGTAACACTGGGCCTGCGGCGTGGCGCCCGCGGCCCCGCGAACAGTCCCGCCGACGTCCTCGCGGCGCGCGCCCCGGGCGCCCGCGCCCGGCCGACCCGGCCGCATGTTGTGCCCGCTGTATCGGGCCGGTCCGGGGCCCGACTGGTCAGAACCCGCCCGAGGGCGTCATACTGCGTGCCGTGACCATCGCGATCGTGCTTCTGCTTGCCGCGGCGCTGGTCGTCGCCGTCGCGTCCGAGGCCCTGGCGCGCCGCATCCGGCGACGCAACGCCAAGCTGACGGCAGGCCTCAAGCGGGCGCGGAGCGCCGCGGAGACCGAGGAGCGCCGGCGTCAGGCCGCCTTCGAGCGGCTGCCGGTGGCGGCACTGCGCATCGATCGTACCGGCGTGATCCGCGAGATCAACGCACTGGCGCGCGACAAGTTTCCGCATGTGAGCGCGGGGCAGGGGCTCCTCGCCTCGTTCGGGGAGCACCGGTTCTCCGAAGAGGTGGCCCAGGCCGTGGCGACCGGCGCGTCGCGGACCTTCGACTTGCGGCTGTTCGCCGAGGAGCGCCGGACCTTCCGGGTCACCGTCGAGCCGATCACGGTCGCCGCCGGCACCGAGGTCTTCGTGTTCATGACCGACTTCACCGACGCGGTCGCCTACCAGGAGTTGCGCAGCCAGTTCTCGGCCAACGTCTCGCATGAGCTGCGCACGCCGCTGACCGGACTGGCGGGACTCGTCGAGGCCCTGGGGGACCCGGACATCGACCCGGTGACCCACGCGCGCTTTGTGGAACGCGCCTCCAGCGAAATCCAGCGCCTGGTCGCCCTGATCTCCGACGTGCTGTTCCTGTCGGAGCTCGAGGCGAATCAGGACATCGCCCCGCTCGGCAACTGCGACCTGCGGGCCGCCGTCGCCAACGCCGTCGATGCGCTTGGGGACGTCGCCGCCGAGCACGACGTGACGATCTCGGTCGATGCCGAGCGCCCCGCGTTTGTGCCCCTGACCGAGCACATGGCGACCACGGTGGTCCAGAACCTGGTCGAGAACGCGGTCAAGTACGGTGGCTCCGGTTCCGAGACGCTCGTCGCGGCCTCGGTGTCCGACGATGGCCACTGGGTCGAGCTGACCTGCCGCGACAGCGGTCCGGGGATCCCGGAGCGCCACCTGCCGCACATCTTCGAGCGCTTCTACCGGGCCGATGCGTCGCGCTCCAAGCGCCTGGGCGGCACCGGATTGGGACTGTCGATCGTCAAGCACATCGCCGAGCGCGCCGGCGGCACGGTTGAGGCGAGCTCCCGACAGGGCTTCGGCACGACCGTGCTCGTGCGGCTGCCCGCGGTGACGCCCGACGAGCCGGCCGGCGCGCCCGCGCCCCCGAGGGACGCGTCGGTCACCACCACGCGCTAGACTGGCGCCCGGCTGCCCCCCATGGACGGGCCCCGGATCCGCTGGCCGTTGCGCGCTGTCTCTGCCCGCCGCCAAGGAGTTTGCTTGAGCGTTCCGCTGATGGACATTGGTGCCCAGTATGGTCCGCTGCGCGCCGAGATCGATGCCGCCATCGCCGGCGTCCTCGATAGTGGTCGGTTCATCCTCGGGCCGCATGTGGCCGGGCTCGAGGCCGAGGTCTCTGAGCGCCTCGACGGTCGCCCGTGCGTCGGGGTGGCCAACGGCACCGACGCGCTGGTGATCGCGCTCAACGCCCTCGACGTTGGTCGCGGGGACGAGGTGATCACGACCCCGTACACCTTCTATGCGACCGCCGAGGCCATCGGCCGGCTGGGCGCGACGCCGGTGTTCTGCGACATCGACCCGGACGACTTCTGCATCGACCCCGACCTGATCGAGGCGCGCATCACTGCGCGTACCCGCGCGATCCTGCCGGTGCACATCTTCGGCCACGCAGCCGACATGGCGGCCATCCGCGTGATCGCCGAACGGCACGGGCTGCCGGTGATCGAGGACGCCGCGCAGGGCTTCGGCGGCGCCGTGGACGGGGCACCGATCGGCGCACTCGGCGACATCGCAACGTTCAGCTTCTTCCCGACCAAGAACCTGCCCGGGATCGGGGACGGTGGCATGGTGGTCTGCCGCGACCAGGCGGTCGCCGACCGGGTGCGGCGCCTGCGGTTCCATGGGTCCGCCGACAAGGTGGTCTTCCAGGAGGTCGGCTACAACTCGCGCCTCGACGAGCTCCAGGCGGCCGTGATCCGCATCTTCCTGCGCCATGTCGACGACTGGAACGACGGACGCCGCGCGACGGCTGAGGCATACGCGAGCGCCGGGCTCGGCGAGTTCGTGCAGCTGCCGGCCGAGCGGGCCGGTGTGCGGCACATCTACCACCTGTACATGGCGCGCCACGACGACCGCGACGCCCTGTCCAAGGGCCTCGGGGCGCGCGGGGTGAGCTCGGCGGTGTACTACGGGATCCCGATGCACCTCCAACCGGTGTTCGCGGACCTCGGCTACCGGCCGGGCGACCTGCCCGTGGCCGAAGCGTGCGCGGCGCGGGCGCTGGCGCTGCCGATGCACCCCCACATGACCGGCGAGCAGGTCACGCAGGTGGTGGACGCGGTGGCCGACGTCGTTGGACAGGTGCCGGCGCGCGGGTGAGCTCGGCGCTCGGGGAACCTATGGCGGTACTGGAGGCGGTATCCGGGGACCCGCGGCCGCTCCGGATCTGGGTCGACATGACCAACTCGCCCCATGTGGTGATCTTCCGGCCGCTGATCGCGCGGATGATTGCGCGCGGCCACGAGGTGACGGTGACCGCGCGCGATTTCGCCCAGACCCTCGGGCTGCTGGAGCGCTACCAGATCCCGCATGTGGTCGTCGGTGCGCACGGGGGGGCCGGACGCGCGGGCAAGGCGCGGGCGATGGCCGCGCGGACGTCGGCGTTGACCCGCTTCGCGCGTCGCGAGCGGTTCGATGTGGCGGTCGCCCACGGCAGCACCGACCAGCCGCCGGCCGCGTTTGCGGCAGGCACCCCGCAGGTCACGATGTTTGACTACGAGTACGCAACGGTCATGCACCACTGGAACGGGCGTTTCGCGACGCGCGTACTGGTCCCAAGTGCCATTCCCGAGTGGGCGCTGTGGCGGTACGGTATCCGCGCACCGAAGCTCGTGCGGTATCCGGGGCTCAAGGAGGAGTACTACCTTGCCGACCACGTGTTCGATCCGGGTGTGATGGACGAGCTCGGCCTTGACGGGTCGCGCGTGATTGCCGTGCTGCGGCCCCCGCCGGAGGTGACCCTCTACCACCGCGGCCTGTCCAGCGACGTCTTTTCGGCCACGCTGACGCGTCTGCTCGACGCGGCACCGGCGGTGCAGACGGTCGTGCTGCCGCGCACCGCGGCGCAGCGCGAGCAGCTCGCCGGCGGTGCCGCCATCGTCCCCGAGCGCCCGGTCGACGGGCCGAGCCTGGTCGCAGCCGCAGACCTGGTCGTGAGCGCCGGCGGCACCATGAACCGCGAGGCCGCGGCGCTGGGAGTGCCGGCCTACAGCCCGTTCGCGGGCCGGCTCGGTGCGGTCGACCAGGGGCTCATCGCCGACGGTCGTCTGCGCCGGCTCGAGGACCCGGCGGCTGTCGTGCTCGACAAGCGCGACCGCAGCGTGCCGCCGACGCACCGCGATCCGGAGGTGCTGCTGGACCTGATGCTCGCCGTCGCTCAGGGGGTCCAGTGACCGAGTTCGCCGACCGCCCGGCGGGCCTGGCGGCACGCACCCTGGCCCACCGGCTGGGTCAGGCGGTCATCGACGCGTGCCTGCTCGCACTGAGCTACTGGCTGGCGTTCGAGCTGCGGTTCGACGACAGCCTGCCGCACCGGTTCGACACGCTGTACGGCAAGACCGTCTGGATCGTCGTCGCGACGAACATGCTGGTCTTCGTGGCGCTGCGCTTCTACACCAAGTGGTGGCGCTTCACGAGCCTGCGCGACCTCCAGACGATCGTTCTCGGCGTGGCGATCGGCGGCCTGCTGGTGATCACGATCCTGAGCCGCTGGCACCCGACGCACTCGCCGTCGGTGCCGCGTGGCGTGCTGCTGATCTCGATCATCCTCAACCTGCTGCTGATCGGCGGCGCGCGCTTCGCGGTCCGCAGCATCATGGAGCGGCCCCCGCGCGGCCAGCTGGTCGCCACCGGGCGCCGTGTGCTGGTCTGCGGCGCCGGCGAGGCCGGCAACATCCTGATCCGGGAGATGCAGCGCAATCGCATGCTCGGGTACATCCCGGTGGGGATCATCGACGACGATCCGCGCAAGCGTGGACTGCGGGTGCACGGGGTCAAGACGCGCGGCACCCGCGCGCAGCTGCCGCGGATCCTGCGCGAGCAGCGCGTCGACGAGGTGATCATCGCCATGCCGAGCGCACCGGGCGCCGTGCGGCGCGAGATCGTCGAGGCGTGCCGCAACCAGGGCGTCAAGTGCACGACGCTGCCGGGGCTGCCCGAGCTGATCACGGGCGACGTCACCGTCCGGCGGCTGCGCGAGGTGCGCGTCGAGGACGTGCTTGGGCGCGCGCCGGTCGAGGTCGAGCTCGCCAAGGTCGCCCGCTACCTCAATGGGCGCACGGTGATGGTGACCGGCGCCGGGGGGTCGATCGGCAGCGAGCTGTGTCGCCAGGTTGCCGCACTCGGCGTGCGACGGCTCGTGATGGTCGACCACAGCGAGAACAACCTGTTCGAGATCGAGCTTGAGCTGCGCGATCACGGGCCGACGCACCTGGTCGCCGTCATCGCCGACTGCAAGGACGAGGCGTCGATGGCCCAGTGCTTCGAGGAGCACCGGCCGCAGATCGTCTTCCACGCCGCCGCCTACAAGCACGTGCCGATGATGGAGCACAACCCGTTGCAGGCGATCGCCAACAACGCGCTTGCGACCAATCTGCTGGCCGACCTGGCCGAGCGGTTCGACGTGGAGCGCTTCTGCCTGATCTCGACCGACAAGGCCGTCGAGCCCAAGACCGTCATGGGCGCGACCAAGGCCCTGGCCGAGCGGGTCATCGAGGCGCGCGAGTCATCGCGCACGCGCTTCGCGGCGGTGCGCTTCGGGAACGTCCTGGGCAGCTCGGGGTCGGTACTGCCCATTTTCCAACGCCAGATCGCCGCCGGCGGGCCGGTCACCGTGACCCACCCCGAGATGACGCGGTTCTTCATGACGATCCCTGAGGCGGTTCAGCTGGTACTCGAAGCCACCGGAATCGCCGAAGGGGGCGATATCTTTGTTCTCGACATGGGTGAGCCGGTACGGATCCTCGATCTGGCGCACCGGATGATCGAGCTGTCTGGACGCCAGCCGAGCCGAGATATCCGGATCGACATCATCGGGATCCGGCCGGGTGAGCGTCTGCACGAGGAGCTGTTCAACGTCGATGAGCAAGTCCGGCCGACGCGGTACGGCAAGGTGATGCGCGCGACGCGCCCGCCGCTCGACCCCGACCAGTTGCGTGCCGGCCTCGACGAGCTCCAACGACGGGTTGTCGCCCGCGACGAGCAGGGTCTCGACGACGTCTTGTGGTCGACCCTCGGGGTCGGCAGGGGGCAGCCCGCGGACGACGAACACCGGTATCTGCAGGAACACTCGAGCACGGAGGCTGACGCGTGACGACTCAAGAACTCATTCGAGCCCGAGCAACCGAGCTTCCGGAGGGTGCGATTCCGGTACGTGCCGGCGGCCTGCTGGCAGGCGTGCGTCGGCCCTGCCCGCATCACGGCGGAGACTGCGCGTGCGTCGGGCGCTCCGGCGACGGCAAGCTGATCTTCTGGTGCGAGCGCGGCGTGCACCACGTGACCGCGCACTCCTAGTCGCTGTCGGCCACGGCGCGGCGTCCCGCGCTGCCGGGACGGTGCGTGCGCGACCGGCGCGCCTCCAGTGTCCTGGCCCTGCTCGCTATGATTGCCACTAATGCCGGTGTTCATCTGCCCTAACTGCGCGCGGAGATCCGCGTCGTCCGAGCGCAATGAGCACGGCCAGCCGTTGGGCTGCTCCAAGTGCGGGTTCGGGTTCCTGTTCGAGCTGCTCGAGGACTACTACGCCGGTCCGGCCACGGCCCTGATCGTCTGCGACTCGGAGCGGCGCATCATCGCGGCCGGCCACGCGGCCACGCCGGTGACCGGCTACCGGGAGGGCGATCTGATCGGCCACGAGGTCGTGAGCCGGCTCGGCCTGGGGAACTTCCCCAAGGGCGACCCCGCCGCGACCGCGATCGAGTGGGGCGTGCGCCAGCTGAACGTCGACTGCACGTTCCGCCCCGCTGGAGTCCACGAGGACCAGCCCGTGACGGCCGACTTCTTTCCGGCCTATGACGGCGACGGCGGGCTGTTGGTGGCGGTGACGCCGCGGCTGGACGTCGACGAAGACGACGACGGCAACCCTCGCCACTAGCGAAACCCGACCAGGAGGCAGCGAGGTGGAGCGACGGCAACTCGGGACGACCGACCTGGACCTGTCGGTGATCGGTCTGGGAACGTGGGTCTTCGGCGGCCGCTGGGGCGGTGCCGAGGATGCTGATTCGGCCGCCGCCTGCCACGCGGCCATCGATGCGGGGATCAACTGGATCGACACGGCAGACATCTACGGGCAGGGACGGGCAGAGCAGATCGTCGGCACGGTCGTACGCGAGCGGTCCGAGGAGGTCATCGTCGCGACCAAGGGCGGTGTCGCATGGGAGGTCGGCGCGGGCGGGTTGACCATCTGGCGCGAGGCCTCCGGGGACTACCTGCGCCGTGCCCTCGATCGCAGCTTGACCAGCCTGGGACTTGACCACGTCGACCTGTATCAGGTGCACTGGCCGGTGGCGGGCGTGGATCCCGTCGACACCTTCGGGCCGCTGCTCGAGCTGCAGCAGGCCGGCAAGATCCGGCACATCGGTGTGTCGAACTACGCGGTCGCCGATCTCGAGGCCGCGGCGGCAGCGGCGCCGATCGCCAGCTACCAGCCCGGCTACCACATCATGCGCCGCGAGGTCGAGGCGGCCGAGCTGCCGTGGTGCGATGCGCACAAGGTCGGCGTCGTCGCCTATGGCCCGCTCGCGCACGGGTTGCTCACCGGCAAAATGGACGCGACCACGCGCTTCCCGGGTAACGACTGGCGCGGGGCCAGCGAGTTTTTTACCGACGACGCGTTCCCGGAGCGGGTGCAGGTTGTCCGGGAGCTGCAGTCGCTGGCCGCAGAGCGGCCCGGCGGGGTGGCGGAGCTCGCGGTGATGTGGGTGCTGCGCCGGCCCGAGGTCACGGCGGCGATCATCGGGGCGCGCAACGCCCAGCAGGCGCGCGCCAACGCGGCGCTCGCCGGCGCACCTCTGACCGACGACGAGACGCGCGCCATCGACGCGATCCTCGCTGCGCATCCGGCCGTCGATCGGCCCTATGGTCACGGGGAGCCGCCGGCCCGCACTTGAGGGCCCCGGCCCGGCGGGGCCGGACCCCCTGTCGGGCCGGGGCGTCACGGCCTACGATCCCGTCTCGGGGTACGGCCAATCCGCGGGAGGGCAGCACATGAAGGTCGCGATCGTCGGTGCGACCGGGATGATCGGTCGGCGGCTTACCATCGCGCGGCTTGCCAACGGGGACGAGGTGCTCGCGATCTCGCGCCGGGGTCAGACGGTGGGAGATGCGCCCGGCGTCGCCTGGGATCCGGCCACGGCCGCGCTCGACCCCGCGGTACTCGCCGACGTAGATGCGGTCGTCAACCTGGCGGGCGCAAACCTCGGCAGCGGTCGCTGGACGGCTGAGCGCAAGCGCGAGATCGTCGACAGCCGGGTCATCACGACGACCCGGCTGGTCGAGGCGATCGGCACGACCGGGCCCCGCACGCTGATCAACGCCAGTGCGGTCGGGTACTACGGGGAGGGCGAGGCGCCGGTCGACGAGCGCGCACAGGCCGCCAGCGACTTCCTCGGGGAGACGTGCGTCAGGTGGGAGGCCGCGGCGCTTGGGGCCGAGCCACAGGGCGTGCGTGTCGTGTTGCTGCGCAACGGGATCGTGCTCGCGCGCGAAGCGGAGGTGCTCAAGCGGCAGTTGCTGCCCTTCAAGCTCGGGCTCGGCGGGCCGCTGGGCGGCGGACAGCAGTGGTGGAGCTGGATCCATATCGATGACGTCACGGGCCTGATCGGCTTCGCGCTCACGCACCCGGAGCTGCACGGGCCGGTCAACGCGGTCGCGCCGCACGCGGTGCGCCAGCGCGAGTTTGCGGACGCGCTCGGGCATGTGTTGGGCCGACCGACGATGCTGCCGACGCCGCGGTTCGCGCTCAAGCTCGTGATGGGCGAGGCCTCGGCCATGGCCCTGGCCGGCCAGCACGTGGTCCCGCGGGCGGCGACGCAGGCCGGGTACGTGTTCGCCTACCCCGACGTCGAACCGGCGCTGCGTGCCGAGCTCAGCGACGGCTGATCACCGCGGGCGCGTGCCCTAGGCTGGACTGCCGAATGCGCGGTTCAGCTCAACTTCGAGCTTGAGCCAATTCTGACGGATGTACTCGGCGGTCACGCGGTACTTGGCGCCCGGCAGCCCGCGCGCGAGCTTGACGCGGTCGTCGGTCGGGTCCGCGTGAATGTCCTCGATCAGACGCCGGTACTCGCCGATCAACTCGGCCAGCTCGAAATGCTTGAGCTGGGTCTCGGCGAGGAGGTCTTCGATCGTCACAAAGGGATCGGCATCGTGGTCGGGCATGTCGCACCTCAGGTACCGAATGACGGGGCCCCGATGCTACCCTAGGCGCGTCTCGGGGGATTAGCTCAGCTGGGAGAGCGCCGCCTTTGCAAGGCGGAGGTCGTCGGTTCGATCCCGTCATCCTCCATTCATGAGATCACTGTTGACACGTGGGATCCACGGCCACTGGGAAGAGGCAGGGAGGGCGGCGCAGGGAGCGCGCCCCTAACGCGCCCCGATTCAATGTCCCCGGCCCGGCGGCTGAGCGGCTTGGTGGGCGTCCTCTAGGGAGCGGACGGCCGCGTCGTCCGTGGATTGGAGCCGGTCGCCGTAGCGGTTGAAGGTGATGCGGACGTCCGCGTGGCCCAACTGGTCCGCGATGAACTTGGGCGACAGATTCTGCGCGATCATCAAGTTTGCGGCCGTACGGCGCAGGTCGTGGAAGCGCAGTTGGCGCTTATCCGGAGGTAGGGCGGCGCGGACGGCGGGCCGGAACACGTAACGCAAGAAGTCAGTCTGCGCCACGGGGGCGTCGGAGGGACGCGTGAATACCAGGGAGGAGGGGTCCGTCCCGCCCTCCGTGAACTCTCCGCTAGGTGTGCCTCGAGTTCCCGGCGCAGGAATGGCGGCAGGAGGACTGAGCGTGGCGTATGCGTCTTGGGGGTTGTGGTGAGGAGTCCTTGGCCGTCGACCGCGACTTACGTCTCCGCAACGGTGAGGTTCCGGGTTCTCCCCAGACGACTTCAACCACGGTTTGATCGCCCTTCGAACGACGTTTGTGAGCGACGCGGGAGCTCTGGTTGGGAGTCATCTCCCAGAGATCTGAGGCCCGTCTGGGTTCGGCTCTAGAGGCACTGCCGCTGTGGACGACGAGCCGCATTCAGGGGCTAGCTGACCCGCCTACACACGTTCCGAACGCCTGAGCGGTAGTCCGAACCTCCCGAGAGGCTGTGGGTGTCAAAGCTCACAGAACCCGGGAGGTTCGGATGTCTCACCCTAACGCTGTGCTGACACCGCGCGGGCTTCTTCGCCTGGTGGGGTTGGTCGAGGACGAAGGTCTGACATTCAGGCAGGTAGCGCGGGGGCTAACGCCTGCGTGTTTGCGCAATTCCCGCTTGCCAGGCGATTGCGCGCCGTCGTACGTAGGCGGCAACGGCGGCGTCGCGCGGTGGCCGACCGCGTATCTCGGGCGGATTCGGTGCCTTGGCCGACTGCCGCTGGGGCTCGTGGACCGTGTGCGGTGTGATGCGGGAGTAGTCCGTTCAACACCCTCCAAACTCCGCGGCGACGACGGCCCCAGTCGGCGCCGGCCGGCAAGCGACGGAAATGGACGCCAGGGTTGAGATCCCGAGCAAACGGGGAAGCGCTGGCGCGTCGGGTCGATCTCGGTGAGCCGCGCAGTAATGCGATTCGTCGGCTTCTGCCCGCATTCCTCGATGACGGCGGGAGCCGCACGCGGGCGGGCGCGGGCGGATGCGTCAGGCCGGGCACCTGCGGGGCGGCCATGAACGCGCCCTCGTTTGCCACGAAGGGCACGAACCCTGGACGCCCGCGCAAGGTGAGCCTGGCGTGCGGGTGCTGCATCCGGACCTCCCGGAGGTCGTCGGCATCAGACACCCACAACCTCTCAAGCGTTCGGAACGTGTGTCGGCGGATCAGCTACTCGGGGCTGGCCCCGCTCGGGCTCTCCCCGGTTTGCCGCCAGGGCATCAGGCCGAAGGCGAACACCGTGAGCACGCCGAGACCGATGCCGATCACCACGCAGCAGACGCCCACGACGATGCCGAAGATGGAGACCTGCTGGGCGAAGTAGGCCATGTTCAGACCGGTGGTCAGCGCGGTCTCGGTGACCCACGTCTGGCGCGCGGCATTTTGGACCGGCTTCTTGGTCTGCGGATCAATCGCGGCCTTCGTCTTATCGCTGGTGGCGGTGCCAGCCGGGGTGAGGTACATGCCCATCTCGGCGTAGGTCTGCCCACCCGACGCCTCCAAGGCGTGAATGCGCATGTAGCTGGCGAAGCAGCGCGCCTGGTCACCGTCGGTGATCTTCTGGTTGGCCACGCTGCACGTCGGCACGTCGGGCACATTGGTCAGCCCGGCCTCGTGCGCCGCTGCAGTGATCCCCGCAGGCGTCATATCGGGCGAACCCACGATCTGCTCGCGCGACACTTGGTTGTTGACCTGGTCGTAGCCGTTGATTCCGACGATGATGTACGCGATGCCTGCGCCTATGAGGATGAGGCATGCCAGCACGCCACCCACCCAGGCGGCGACGCGCACCCTGCGATCTTTGTTCATCTCCCTCGTCCTTTCCTGGAGCGGATGCCACGAGGCCCCCGCTCGTGACACTGGTCACGGACAGCCTATGCCATGCAATGACGGACCCAGCGGCCCGCGTGGATGATGCGGCGGAAGCCCTCCGCCAGATCCTCGTCGTCAAGAATCTCGCCGCGAACTCCGCAGACTCCCCGATACTCACCTTTAGCCGCGCTTTCTATCCATTTGTCCACGGGGGAGGGTTTCCCCGAGCGGGATCCCGCGCTGAGCGCGTTCCGCCTTTGCAAGGCGGAGGTCAGCGGTTCGATCCCGCTATCCGCCACTGCGGTGCCACGCCGCAAACGACGTGGCAGCTGCGGTTGTCCAGGGGGCCGGGGTACTGCCGACCGATCCGCACGCGGCGCTCGTGAGCGTCCGGCCGCCGCAGGCGGCGCCGGCGCGCTCCGGGCATCGGGTCGGCGCGCGACGGGCCGCGCGCACGTTGGGCGGGGCTACCAGCGCTCGCGGTGGACCACCTCGTCGAAGGCGCGCCGGTCCATGCGCTTCAGTGGGACGAGCGGCTTGTCGGCCGGGTAGCCGAGTGCCAGCAAGAACGCCAGATGGTGCGTCCCCGGGAATCCCAACAGCGACCTGGCGAGGACCTGATCGGCGACCGCGGCGTGGCCGCTCCCGATCCCGAGGTCGGCCGCGGCGATGGCCATCACCATCGACGCCTGTCCGAGGTCGAACTGGATGAGCCCGGCCTGGCGGGCGTCGGTCACGTTGGGCGCGACGATCGCGATCGTCGCCGCCGAGCGGGCGATATGGCCCGCCCCTTGCCACACTTTGGCCAGTTCGACGAGACGGCTCGGCTCGGTCACGACGATGAAGTCCCAGGGCTGGGTGTTGCGCGCCGACGGCGCGCGGCGGCCGGCCTCCAGGATCCGGTTGAGGTCGTCATCGGGGATCGGGCGGTCACTGAACGCGCGCACATTGCGCCGCGCGCGGATGGCATCCCAGGTTTCCATCAGGCGCTCCTTCGGGGTGGCAGGTCGCCGCTACGGCGCAGGGTGGGGGATCGGGCGCGCGGCGCTCAGTCCCGCAGCCCAAATAGCGTCGTCGCGACCCAGCTGACGATGGAGATGATGATGGCGCACTCGAGGGCGGCGACAAAGCCGCTGAGCGAGACCCCCGGCACCAGCAGGGCCATGATGCCGAGCATGGCGGCGTTGATGACGATGAGCACCAGACCGAGGGTGATGATCACGAACGGCAGGGCGAGGAGCTTGATGACGGGCTTGACCAGCCAGTCCAGGAGCCCGAGCACCGCGCCGGCGATGATGAGCGTGGGCCAGACGTGATCGATCTTCAGCCCGTGGACCAGCTGCTCGGCCACCCAGAGCGCGATGATATTCGTGACCAGCAGCAGGACGAGTCGTGTGAGCGCGGACACCGCGCCGCACTCTAGACCACTCCGGTACCGGGTCCCCGGGGCGGTGCCGGCGGTGGTTGGCGTGCAACATCGCCCCCGGACCGGTCGCCGTTTGCCGCCAGTTGCGCGGATCGTGCGCGCAGTGTTGTCGCTCACCCCATTCGGGGGCTTTACGCGTGCCCCGGTTGGGGGTATATCGTCTCGTGGCGGACCTCCACGGCTTTGTGGAGTACGCTTACCAACGAACACCCCTCCGGGGGAAAGAATTGCGCGGAACAGTAGTGACGTCGTTAGGCATGAAATTTCGGCCGAGATGTCCAGGGTTTCCTCGCCGAAAAAGGTGGAAGCAGCATGCCGGAAGGCGTCGTAAAGTGGTTCAACGCTGACAAGGGCTTTGGGTTCATTACCCCGGCCGATGGCGGTAAGGACCTGTTTGTGCACTTCTCCGAGATCCAAGCCACGGGCTACCGGACTCTCGAAGAGGGCCAGCGGGTGTCCTACGAGGCCGGCGAGAGCCCCAAGGGTCCCCAGGCCCAGCAGGTTCAGCTCATCTAGGACCGCTCGTCCGGCGGTGGGGTGGCTCACCACCCCACCGCCGTGGATCGTTGTGCGAATACCGATCGGTGGGACGCGATCCCCCGACGGGCCCACGGGCGCGTCGTCGGCGCCGATCCCCGTGTGCCGTGCAGGCAGCGACCGCTGCGCCGGGCGCAGTGTGCCTCGGAGATCGGCCCGCAGGCGGCGGAGGCTGCCACCATCGGCGTCGGTGCGGTCAACCCCACCGATCACCGGGTGGGATCCGATCACCGCGGGACGGGGCTTGATGCAGATCACGCAGGCGCCACGTCGGGGACGGTGGTCCAGCCGTTGGCGTGGGGACGCCGACATGCACCCTGTCGGCGATCGAACGGCGGCCAGCCGCTGCGGACGGGCCCGGGGACGGGTGCCTCGAGGATTGGGACAAGTGACGCTCCTTGCGTACCATCGAGGTATGCCAGTGCGGATGAGCAAACCGTGCACCTAGTCCCCGGCGAGCAGTTCGGCCAGTACGTCATCGAGGCCGATCTCGGCAAGGGCGGACAGGCGGTGGTCTACCGTGCGCGTCAGATCGGGACCGAGCGTGACGTCGCGCTGAAGGTGTTCGCCGAACTCGACGACGCCTCGAAGCTCGCGCGCTTTCGCCGCGAGGCGGTCGCCGCGGCGCGGGTCGACGATCCGCGCATCGTCACGGTCTACGAGTCCGGCGACGTGGACGGCGTGCCCTTCATCGCGATGCGACTGGTGCCGGGGCCGTCGCTGGCGGAGTTGGTGGCCCGGTTCGGCGCGTTGCCGCCCCAGCGGGCCGTGATCATCCTCGACGATGTGGCCTCGGCGGTGGACGCCGCCCATGAGCACGGGCTGGTGCACCGCGACATCAAGCCGGCCAATGTGCTGCTTGATCTTGACGACCGGGCCTACCTGTCCGATTTCGGCGTCGCCCGCATGGATGACCTGCCCGGGTTGACCCGGCGCGGCGACTGGCTTGGCACCGTGGAGTACATCTCGCCCGAGCAGGCGGCCGGTCACGGCGCCACGGCCGCATCGGACATCTACGCGTTCGGCGTGCTTGCGTTCGAGGTCCTGTGCGGACGCCCGCCGTTCGTGCACCGCCAGGCGAGTGCGGTCCTGCTCGCCCATGTCCGCGAACACGCGCCGTCGGCGCTGACGGTGAACCCGCACCTGCCTGAGGCCGTCGACGACGCCCTCGCGCCGGCGCTGGCCAAGGATCCCCAGGACCGGCCGTTACGCGCACGCGAGGTGGTCGACGCGCTGCGTGAGGCGCTGATCGGCTGGGCCGCACCCGCACCCGAGCATGCGCAGACGCTGATCGTCGGAGCGGGCTGGACGCGCGTGCTCACCGGCGACAGCGATCACGGCCCGACGCGGGTGGGCGGCAGCGAGGATCTCACGCGCATCCCCAGCGCCGAGGATCTGACGCGCGTCGACGGAGCCGGCACGGCGACGCTCATCGCGCCGGTGGCGTTGCCCGGACCCGCGGAGGCGCAGGCGCCGCCGCGGCACGGCGGCCGACGTAGGGTGGCGGTGGTCTCGGCGTGTGCCGCGCTGTTGGTCGCCGGCGCGGCGGGCGGCTGGGCGGTCGGGCACCGCGGGGCGAGCACGGCACATGCGTCCGGGTACCGCAGCGGCTATGCGACCGGGCTGTCGGTCGGGCGCAGCGTTCCCGGCGCCGCACCAGGGCAGTTCCGCGTCGTGCGTGTCGACGCCGCGGGGAAGGCCGACTACGTGGGCAAGCCGTTCAAGAAAGGCGACTGCATCAAGGTCACCGGCGTCAACTCGATCGACAACATCTCCTCGTCGTTTTTTGGACCCTGTGGGATCCTGACCGGGTAGGCGGCCGGCGGGTCGGCGGCGGCACCGCTCGCGCTACGCTGCCCGCGTGAGCGAGCCCGACCACTACCTGGCCCTCGGCCTGGCGCCTGAGGCGACGGCCGACGAGGTCCATGACGCGTGGCGGTTCGCCGTCCAGGCCTTTCACCCGGATCGGTTCACCGATCCGGGCCTGCGCGAGAAGGCGGATCGCATGGCGCAGCGGGTCAATGCCGCCTGGCAGGTCCTTGGGGACGCCGACCAGCGCGCGCGCTACGACCGTGCGCGGCGGGAGGGTGCGCCGCCACCCCGACCGCCCGAGCGCGAGCTGCCGTGCCCGGCGTGCGGCACCCTCAGCGCGATCGCCGACCAACACGGCGCGGTGGCATCGGTGCGCTGCCCCGCGTGTGCGCAACAGTTCACGGCGATGGTCGGGGCGCATCTGGTCGGGCGCCCACAGCTGGAGATGCGCTTTCTGGCGGGCCGGTACCGGCTCGAGCTCGCCGACGGTGCGGGACGGCCGTCGGCGGTCCATGTCCGCCGCCTGCCCACGGAGCTGGCGCTGGCCGAGGGCGAGACGCTCTCGCTCGTGTTCCGGCCCGACGGTCGGACGGTGCGGTACATCGTCGTCCACGGCGCGCGCACCGATATCGGCTGGAAGGTCGGATGAGCGCCCCACCGGTCATCGGCGTGTGTGCGCCGCTCGAGCAGGCCCGGTGGGGGGTGTGGGACCTGCCGGCCGTCGTGGTCGCGGCGAACTACCTCGAGGCGGCATGGGCCCAAGGGGCCCGCACGCTCGTGATCCCGCCGGACCCCGCCCTCGTCGACGATCCCCGTGCCGTCCTCGAGCGCATCGACGGGCTGCTGCTGCTCGGCGGCGCGGACGTCGCGGCAGACCGTTACGGCGCCGTCCCGCATCCCGACAGCGAGCCACCGCACCACGCCCGCGACGCGGTCGAGATCGCCCTCGTGCGGGCGGCCATCGACGCCGGCGTGCCGACGCTCGGCATCTGTCGCGGGCTCCAGATCATCAACGTCGCCCTTGGCGGCACCCTGCGCCAGCACTTGCCCGACGAGCTCGGCAGTCCGGCGCACCGACGTCACCTCGGACGGTTCGCGGGCAACGAGCACGACGTGCGACTCACGCCCGGGTCGCTCGCCGCCGCCGCGACGGGCGCCGAGGTCCAGCTGGTGGTCTCGCACCACCATCAGGCAGTCGACGCGCTCGCCGACGGCTTGCGGGCGACCGGGTTCTCCGAGGACGGCATCGTCGAGGCGCTCGAGCGGCCCGGCGGCTACCTGCTCGGTGTCCAGTGGCATCCCGAGGCGGATCCGGACAGCCCCGTGATCAAGAGCCTCGTCGAGGCAGCCCGCGCGCGCCGCGAACAGGCGGGTGGGGCGCGGAAGATTTAGCCCAGGATCAACGCGGGGGCGCGCGTTGATCCTGGGGACGTGGGACGCCGGGGATGACCAGGTCGGCAGTGCACTCCACCCCGTCGTCGCAGATCAGTATGCCCGGGTCCTGGCCGGCATTCGTTGGCCCTGGGGCGAAGATCGTCGCCGCTACGTCTCGACCCACGGCGAACCGGCCGCCCCGCGGGGACCGCGGCTAGGCCGCGGGCACGCCCGCGCTCGGTGCGCCCGCGCTCGGTACGCGGGCCGGGAGGGTGAGCGCAAACGCCGCCCCGCCGCGGGCGGCCTCGCCGACCACCACGTCTCCGCCGAGGGCCCGGGCCAGCTGGCGGCAGATGGCCAGGCCGAGTCCCGCGCCGGTGCGTCCGTCCGGCGCGGGCTCGGCATGGAAGGCGGTGAAGATCACCTCGCGCCGGTCCGCGGGCACGCCGGGACCGGAATCCGACACCGTCACCGTGATCCCCCCCGCACCGGACGGGTGCGCCTCAAGGGTGACCGCGCCGCCGAGCGGGGTCCAGCGAATCGCGTTCTCAAGGAGGTTGTCGACGATCTGGCGGAACCGCTTCGGGTCGGTCACCACCGGCGGCAGCTCGGCGATGCGGTCCTCGAGGGCCACGCCACGCCGTTCGGCGACGGCCACCTGGGCTGCGTAGGCATCCTCGAGCTCGGCGGCCGCGTCGACGAGCGTCGGGGCGATGCGGAACTGGTTGGCGTCGATTCGGGCGAGGTCGAGCAGGTCGCTGACCATCGACGCCAGGCGCGTCGCCTCGCTCTCGATCGCCCCCAGCGACCGGTCGACCTGGTCGGCCGGAACGATACCGTCGCGAAGGGCGGCGACATGACCACGGATCGCGGTCAGCGGGGTGCGCAGGTCGTGGGTGACGTTCATCAGGAACGCGCGCGAGCGGTCCTCGCGCTCGCGCAGGCGTTCGACCATCGCGTTGAACGCGGTCGCGACGTGATCGAGCTCCTCGGTGCCGGCCGGCGGCACCGAGACGGTGAGGTCGCCGCCCGCCACGCGGTCGGCGGCGGCTTCCATCTCTCGCAGTGGCCGTGTCAGGCGGCCGGTGACCCAAAGCGTGAGCGCCAGCGCCGGGATCAGCCCGATCAGCGTCGCCAGCAGGAGCGGCGGGGCCACATCGCTCCAGGTCGTCGAGACGGCCGAGGTCGGCTTGGTCAGGATGACGGCGCCCAGCGTCTGGCCACTGACGACGATCGGCGCAGCGGTGGCGACCGTGGGGGAGGTCGCCCCGGGCTCCTCGAAGTCGACGTGCTGGAACCCCTGGCGCGCGAGGGTCCGGGTATTGATATGCACCGCGGTGGCGGGCAGCAGGTTGTCGAAAGGCTGCTTGGTGCCGGGGCACAGCGGCGGGGAGTCGACGTACAAGTGCGCCCCGGGCCCGACGAACGCCTGCAGGTCCGCCGAGGTGTAGGTGTGGCAGACGCCGGTCAGCGTCTGTTCGAGCGTCTCGGTGCCGATCAGGTCCGCCAGGCGCACCGCCTGGTCGTCAAAGGTCTGGCGGCTCGCCTGGGCCGTCTGGGACCGGATCAGGCTGGAGGAGACGATCGCGAACACGATCGCCGCGGCCAGCAGGCCGACGACCGCCCCGAGCAGCAGGCGCCCGCGCAAGGTCTGGCGCAGCGCCCAGGCGACGCGCGGCGGGCGCGTCTCCTCGTGGCTCAGCGCGGTGCGACCACCTTGTACCCCGTTCCCCACACGGTCTCGATCTGGCACGCGTCTCCGAGCTTGCGTCGCAGCTGCCGGATATGGACATCAATCGTGCGGGAATCTCCGAGAAATGTGTAGCCCCAGACCCGCTCCAGCAGCTGCTCACGGGTCATGACGATGCCGCGATTCTCCACCAGCAGGACCAACAGATCGAATTCCTTGGGCGTCAGCGAGACCGGCGCACCGTCGACGTCGACCTCGCGGCCACCGAGGGCGATGCGTACGGCGCCGAGTTCCAGCACGATGTCGTCTGGGCCGGACCCGTCCAGCATGGATGGGTCCGAGCGGCGCAGCACGGCGCGGATCCGCGCGATCAGCTCGCGGGGGTTGAACGGCTTGGTGATGTAGTCGTCGGCGCCCATCTCAAGCCCGACGACCTTGTCGATCGGATCGTCGCGGGCGGTGAGCATGATGATCGGGATGCGGCTCGAGGTGCGCAGCTGACGGGTGATCTCGAAGCCGTCGATGCCGGGCAGCATGAGGTCGACCACGACCAACGTCGGGTGCTCGGCGCGCGCCACGTCGAGACCGACGTCGCCACGGTCGGCAACCGAGACGCGAAAGCCCTCGGCCTCGAGATACATGCGCGCGAACGAGGCGATGTTCTCCTCGTCCTCAATGATGAGGATGTGGTCCGCGTCGGTTGCGGTGTCCGTCATGTGTGTCCCTGGGGTCCCGATGCTGTGCCTCCGGGACGACAGTCAATCACGCCACGGTCGTCGCGTCTGCATTCGTACGTGGTCGGGCGACGCGGTGGATCGCCCCGGCGGTCGGCTGGCGGAGCGCCAGCGGGGTCTTCGGCCAGGCGCGTGTCATCGGGGGGTACCCGAACGCATACGTCCCGCGCCCGGAGAACACTACGGTCCCGGCGCCGGCGATCGTTGTCTGGATGCCGCGTCCGTGGAGGATGACCCGGATCGGGCCGCTGTTCGCGGTCACCCCGAAGAAGGTGCCCTGGCCCGCCGAGACGACGACGTCGCGGCCGATCGGGATCTTGCGGGTGCGCCCGCCGACGCCGAGCGTGGCGCCCGAGCGCAGGGTGATGATCTCGACCTGGGCGCGCGATGCGGCGACCGATCCGAGGACGACCACCCGTCCGGTCACGGTGACCGTGCCCATGCCCGTGCCCGCCACCGAGATGGAGCCGGTGTCGACCGTGGGTCCGGCCAAGGCGATGACCGATGCGGCCGCCGCGACGACCACCGCAAGCGCGGCGGACCGGCGGCACGCGCGCGTCACGCGGACACCGTGGCTGTCTCGCGGACGTAACAGGCCGCTGCGTCACAAATGCTCATCGCCACCAATTATCGGCAGGAGGCGGCCGAACTCGCGTGATCCAGAGGCCAGGGAAATGTAAGAAACTTGTGAGTTCCGGGGCGAATGCCGACGATCAGTCGAGCTTAATGCCTTCCTGGACGGTCACCGAGGGCGCGTCGCCGCCGATCGAGACCCCCTCCTGGACGCTGACGTCGCCGCCGGCCGCCGCGGTGTGCGCCGGCGCGACGGGCTCCTCGCCCTCGGGAACCGGCCGCGGGCCGCTGCCCAGATAGGCCCAGACGATCTCGCCGCACTGCGGGCAGGTCGGAAGTACGCCGCGGTTGTTGATCTGGAACTGGCACGCGACGCAGCCGACGATCGCCTTGACGCGCTGGCCGGCGTAGTAGCACGGCAACCCGAGCCGGCGCTCGGCCTCCTGGGCGCCTTGGGCCGGGGTCATGCCGCGTCCACCGGCGCCAGGCTGACCCGGTCCGCGCGCGGGGCCGCCGCCTGCGGGGCCCCCGGGGCCCATCCGTTGGGGTGGCAAGGTACTCATCGAACGATCCTCCCAAGTGAACCTGGCTGCGGTATTTCGTGCGCCGAGGCGTATCGTAGGCGCGTACGATGCTCAGCCTAGCGCGGTTGTTTTCTCCGGGGGTACGCCGCTGCGGGGTCGCGTCGACGATTTCCTGACTGTGCGCGTCGCTCTCGCCCAACTCAACACCGTCGTCGGTGACATCACCGGCAACACACGCCTGGCGCTCGAGGCGCTTGCGCGTGCCCGGGCCGCCGGCGCGGACCTGACGGTGTTCCCCGAGCTGGTGCTGACCGGCTATCCGCCCGAGGACCTGCTGCTGCGGCCCGCGTTCGCCCGCGACAGCGAGCGGGCCCTCGAGGAGATCGCGCGCCATGTTACCGACGGGGCGGCGCTGGTCGGCTGCGTGGAGTGGGACGGGGACTGCTTCAACGCGGCGGCGGTCGTCGCCGACGGACGGGTCCAGCAGGTCTACCACAAGCGCTTCTTGCCCAACTACGGCGTCTTCGACGAGGCGCGCTATTTCCGCGCCGGCGACGGTCCGCTCGTCGTGGAGCTGTTCGGCATGCGCGTCGGCCTCGCGATCTGCGAGGACATCTGGTACCCGGACCCGGTCGCGAGCGACCTGACCGCCGCGGGGGTCGACGTCATCGCGTGCCTGTCGGCATCGCCGTGGCACGCCGGCAAGGGCGATGCGCGCGAGCGGATGCTCGCCACGCGCGCCTCCGACTGCAGCGCGGCGCTGGTGTTCTGCAACCAGGTGGGTGGCCAGGACGAACTGGTCTTCGATGGCCGCTCGGCGGTGTTCGACGCCGCCGGCACCGTGGTCGCGCGTGGCGTGCAATTCGCGGAGGATCTGGTGATCGCCGACATCGACCCCGGGGTCTCGATGCGCCGGCGCCTGCGGGAGCCGCTGGTCCGGCGGCTGCCGCAGCGGGTCCTGACCGGACCGGTGGTCATCGACGCCACCGCGGCGCCCGCCGCCGCCCCGCCGGCCCGTCACCTGTTGGCCCCGCAGGATCCCGAGGCGGAGATCTGGACGGGGCTGGTCACGGGCATTCGCGACTATGTCGGCAAGAACGGGTTTCCCGGCGTCGTGATCGGCCTGTCGGGCGGGATCGACTCGGCCCTGACGGCGGCGTTGGCCGTGGACGCCCTCGGGGCGGGCGCGGTGACCGGGGTCCGGATGCCCTCGGTCTTCACCAGCCAGCTCAGCGGTGACGACGCCAAGGCGCTCGCCGACGAGCTCGGCATCGCGCTGGTCGACCTGCCGATCGCCGGCGTGGTCGAGCGCTTCGAGGCGGTCCTCGCGCCGGCCTTTGCCGGGCGGCCGCGCGACGTCACCGAGGAGAACCTGCAGGCGCGCACCCGCGGCACCCTGCTGATGGCGCTCTCCAACAAGACGGGTGCGCTCGTCCTGGCGACCGGCAACAAGAGCGAGATGTCAGTGGGCTACAGCACCCTGTACGGCGACATGGTCGGCGGGTTCGCGCCGCTGCGCGACATCTCCAAGACGTGGGTGTACCGCCTGGCGATCTGGCGCAATGCCTCGGCCGGCCGCGAGATCGTCCCTGCCTCGAGCATCACACGTCCGCCGACCGCCGAGCTGCGGCCCGATCAACTCGACGTCGACAGCCTGCCCCCGTACGAGGAACTCGACCCGATCATCGAGGGCTACGTCGAGCACGACCTCGACCAGGAGCAACTGGTGGCGCAGGGGCACGATCCCGAGGTCGTCGTGCGGGTCGTGCGGATGATCGACCGCGCCGAGTACAAGCGCCGCCAGGGGCCGATCGGGATCAAGGTTACCCCGCGTGCGTTCGGCAAAGACCGCCGGATGCCAGTTACCAGCAGGTACGTCTAGGCCCCCGCCGCGGCCGCGGGAGCCCCGAGTCAGACGAAAGGATCGCCATGCCCGACGCCCTCTACGTCCTCGTCTACGACTACGTCCCGGACGTGCTCGAGCGGCGCGCGCCCTATCGCGATGCGCATCTGGAGCTGCTGCGGCGGCTGCACGACGACGGCACCGTCGTGATGGCGGGCGCAACCGGCGATCCGGTCGACTCGGGGCTGATCGTGTTCCGCAGCGCGGACGATGGTCCGGTGCGCGCGTTCGTGGCCGCCGATCCGTACGGTGCGGCGGGGCTGGTCCGGGGGCACCGGATCCTGCCCTGGACGGTCGTGGTGCCGTGATCCGCCCGCCCGGGGTGGGCCTGTAGCTGCCGACGGAGGGCGGCTACGATATCGGCATGCCGCGCACCGCGTTTGTCTTCGACGAGCACATGGCCGACTACGACCTCGGTGACGACCACCCGCTCTCGCCGCTGCGCCGTCAGCTCGCGGTCGAGCTCATCCGCGCATACGGGATGCTCGACGATCCCGACGTCACGCTCGTCTCCCCGCGTGCGGCCAGCGACGCCGAGATCGAGCGCGCCCACGCGGCGGCCTACGTCGCCGCGGTGCGCCGCCTGAGCGCGCAGCCCGTGCTCGCCCAGGGGTGGGACGCCGCCCAGTGGGGCTTGGCCGCCGGCGGTGACACCCCGGCGTTCGCGGGCATGCACGAGGCGGCGGCCTTTCTGTGCGGCGCGTCGATCACCGCCGCGCTGGAGGTCTGGGAAGGCCGCGCCGACCAGGCCTTCTCGGCTGGCGGCGGGCTGCACCACGCGCTGGCCCACCGCGCGGCGGGGTTCTGTATCTACAACGACCCCGCCGTGGCGATCCATGCGCTGCTGGAGGCCGGTGCGACGCGTGTCGCCTACATCGATGTCGACGTGCACCACGGCGACGGGACCCAGTGGATCTTCTACGAGGACCCGCGGGTGCTGACTTGCTCGGTGCATGAGAGCGGGCGGTACCTGTTTCCCGGCACCGGGGCGCTGGCCGAGCGGGGGATGGGGCCGGGGGCGGGCACCGCGGTCAACATTCCGCTGCCGCCGTATGCCGGTGACGCGCCGTACCTGCGGGCGGTCGAGGAGGTCATCGCGCGGGCCGTGATCGACTTCGAGCCGGAGATCATCGTGACCCAAGACGGCGCGGACCCGCACCACAAGGATCCGCTTGCGCATCTGCAGGTCACGATGCCCACGTTCCCGCGCCTGTATCGATCGCTGCACCAACTGGCCGAAGAGACCTGCGACGGCCGTTGGGTGGCGCTCGGCGGCGGGGGCTACAACACCGACGTCGTGCCCCGCGCGTGGGCGCTGCTGTTCGCCGAGATGGTCGGCGCCGAGCTCGAACCGCGCTTGCCCGCCGATTGGCTGGCGGCGGCCGAGCAGCGCTGTGGCCATCGCCTGACCGCCACCCTGCTCGGCGATTCGGAACCCGAAGTGTCGGACGCCGAGCGAGTGCGCGCCGACGCCGAGGGGCATCAGGTCGTCGACCAGGCGCTGATGCTGCTGTCCTAGCCGCAGATGCCGCCCCCCTCGCCAGCCGGCGCCTGGCGTGCCGCGGACACGCCGGTGGGCGCCCACCAACTCGCCGCGACGGGCGCCGATGCCACCCAGTACGCCCACGTGCGCGGCGTGGCCCAGCAGGCGGCCCGGCTGGCGCGGGCGACCGGTCTCACGCGCGACGCGCGGGCGCGCGTGCTCTGCGCCGCGTGGCTGAGCTGGCTCGGCCCGGGCGCGGCCTCGGACGTGCGCACCCTGGACGGCCCGCGCGCGCTGCGGCGTGCGGGCCACGAACAGCTGGCGCGCGTGCTGGCGTGGGCCGGCGCCGCCCCGCAACTGCTCGCCCGGTGCGGGGTCGGCCCGGTCGCGCCCGAGTTCCCGGTACCGCGCGCAGATGCCGCCCGGGTGCTGATCCTGCTCGATGTCGCCCTCGTGACGACGGAGCGCGGCGGCGCGCCGGCGGCCCCGGCGGTCGTCTTGCGAGGACTCGTCGCGCGCCACGGCCGCGCCGACCCGGCCGTGGCGGCGTTCATCGGTCTCGTGGCGGACTTGGCCGGGCACCCTGAGGCCCGGACGCTGATCGCTGCCGTCGTGCCGCAGCCGGCCGTGATCGGCGGCTGAGCGAACGGGGCGCGGCATCCGGAACCGCTAGGCTTCGGCCGGTCCGGCGCGCGCGCCCTGTCGCTCGCGGACCTGCGGGTTGCGGATTCCGCGAGGTGATCGTGCAGCGTGTCTCAACTGATCCCGGGCGGTCGGCGTGCAGCAGCTGACCCAGCTGCGGTTCGTGCGCTCCCTCAACCCGGGGCAGCTCGTCGCGCTCGGGTTCGCGATCGCGATCTTGATCGGCACCGTGCTCCTCGCGCTCCCGGCGGCACATCGCGGGCCGGGCAGCGCGCCGCTGCTGACCGCGCTGTTCTCTGCCACCGCCGCGGTGTGCGTGACCAGCCACACCCTTGTCGATACCACCACCTACTGGACCCCGTTCGGGCAGGTGGTGATCCTGGTGCTGATCCAGTTCGGTGGCTTCGCGATCATGACGGCGGCGTCGATGATCTTCCTGGTGCTCGGACGGCGGCTGGGCCTGCGCGGGCGCCTGATCAGCCAGCGTGACATGCAGGTCATCAACCTCACCGACGCGCGACGGGTCTTCGTGGGCATCGTGGCGTTTACCGCCCTGGTGGAGCTGCTGGTGGCCGCGGCGATCTGCCTGCGGCTGTGGCTGGGGCTCGGGTACCCGTTCCTGCGGGCCGCCTGGCGCGGAACGTTCCTGGGGATCTCGGCGTTCAACAACGCCGGGTTTGCGCTGTGGAGCGGCAACCTGGCGCGCTTCTCGACCGACTGGTGGATCCTGGGGCCGGTGGCGATCGCCGTCCTGATCGGCGGGATCGGCTTCCCGATCTGGCTCGACGTCCGCCGCCGCCTGCGGCGGCCCAAGACGTGGACGCTGCATACCAAGCTCACCCTGGCCGCCACCGGGTTGCTGATCCCGCTGGGTGCCGCGCTCATCGCGGCGCTCGAGTGGACGAACCCGGCCACGCTGCACCGGATGGGGCCGGCCAACCGGATCCTCGAGGCGCTGTTCACCTCGATCAACTTCCGCACGTCCGGCTTCGACACCATCTCGATCGCCGGCATGCACAGCCAGACGCGCCTGATCGGCGACATGCTGATGTTCGTGGGCGGCGGCAGTGCATCGACGGCCGGCGGGCTGAAGCTCGCGACGTTTGCGGTGCTCGTGCTGATCGTGATCTCGGAGGTCCACGGCGGGCGTCCCGCGGAGGCGTTCCGGCGTTCGATCCCGGGGCCGGTGCTGCGCCAGGCGATCTCGGTGGCATTCATCTCGGTCAGCCTGGTGCTGTTCGCGACCATCGCCTTCATGGTCTTGACACCCTTCAATCTCGACCAGTGCCTGTTCGAGGTCGTCTCGTCGTTTTCGAACGTGGGACTCTCGACGGGCATCACGGCCCGTCTTGGGACCGGGGCCAAATGGATCGAGATCGCGCTCATGTACTGGGGGCGCATCGGTCCGCTCACGCTCGCGGTCGCGCTGAGTGTCCACGAACGTGAACGTCTATTCGCGTATCCCGAGGAGCGACCACTCGTTGGCTAACAAAGAGCAAGTTCTCGTCATTGGGCTCGGCCGATTCGGACAGGCGCTGGCGCGCACCATGACCCGCCTCGGCCACGAGGTGCTGGCCATCGACTCAGACCCGGCCGTCGTGCGCAAGAGCTCGGGCGACTTGGCGACCGTCATCGAGGCCGATGCCACCACCGTGGAGGTGCTGCGCCAGATCGGGGCGGACGACTTCGGGATGGCGGTCGTGGCGATCGGCAACGACATCCAGGCCAGCATCCTGGCGACCTACGCGCTGGTCGACCTCGGTGTCCCGATGATCTGGGCCAAGGCGATCACCACCCAGCACGGCTCGATCCTCCAGCGGGTCGGCGCACACAACGTCATCTTCCCCGAACGGGACATGGGCGTGCGCGTCGCGCACACGATGTCCGGTCGCACCGTCGACTACGTCGAGCTCGACACCGAGTTCGTGCTCATCGAGGCCACCGTGCCAACCGAGTTCGTCAACAAGCGGATCGCCGACACCGGCGTACGCCAGAAGTACGACATCACCGTCCTGTGCGTCAAGCGGCCCGGCGGGCGCTTCACGTACGCCACACAGGACACGGTGCTCAACGAGCGCGACCTGGTGGTGGTGTTCGGCCCGACCCGCAAAGCCGAGGAGTTCGCCGCGCTGCCGGGTCAGCGCGCCCAGCGCGGCGACTGACCAGACGCCGGAGCCGGCGCGGGCTCAGGCGTCCAGCAGCCGTTGCGCCTCGCGCAGGGCGCGCTCGAACGGGTAGTCCCGGCGCTGCAGCTCCAGCTCGCCCGCCAGCAGCTCGGCGCGGGTGGGCTCGCGCATCGGCATCATCCGGTCGTGCGTCCGGCCGTCCGGGGTGTGGGTCACCACGGCGGCGGCCCCGCGGCCCATGACCCGGTCGATCTCGACGACCCGGCCCGAGGGGTCGGCCAGCCGTACCTCGCAGATGCTCGGGTCGCCGGGGCGCGGGGCCGAGGCGAACATCGCCGTGGTCGCGGGTCCGATGCTGTCGCGCAGCCATCCCGCCAGCAGCAGCGCGCCGAGGCTCGGCGCGTCGGAGCTGTAGCGGATCGTGACGGTGGCGCCCTCGCGCATGTGCTCGAGGTGTTCGCGCGTGGTGAGCTGGTTGAGCAGCTGGCGCCACGGGGTCAGCGCCGCCCAGGCGAGATCGGTCACCGCCGGGCCGCGGTCGCTGAGCGCCTCGGCCAGGCGCCGCACCCCGAGCGCCCCGTCGCGGTGGCCGGCCTCGGCGATGAGCCGGTCGGCGTGTCCGATCAGGTCGCTGAATACCGGGTCGGCCGGGTCCGGCACGTCGGGCCACCAGACGTAGATGGGCAGGTCCGACCGCAACAGTGCCCGCACCGCGCTGGCCGCACCCTCCGCGGCCGTCCCGTGCAGGCGCAGGTGCACCAACTCGACCCGCGAGGGCGTGCGGGTGCTGCCCATCAGCTGTGCACGCGCCTCCACATGGGCGTCGATCCCGTCACCTTCGGCATCGCGTTCGACGATGATCGCTCGTGAGGGTTGGTGATCGGCCAGTGACTCGATGACCTGCTCGGCGTCGGCTGCGCGCTCGGGGTCGGCGGCGACCACCAGGTTGAGCACTGCGGCGACCGCCAACGGCCCGCCCCCGGGCCCGGTGGGCTGCAGATCCGACAGCGCCCGGCCCAGCTCGCCGACGTTGGCGACGTGGCCGTCCCAGGCGACCTCGGTCGCGATCCCGCTCACAACCGCCGCCACTCGCGGCCGTCGCGCCGGATCAGGGCATCCGCCTCGGCCGGCCCCCAGGTGCCGGCGGCGTAGTTCGACGCCGCGATCGGGGTCCGGTCCCACATGTGCAGCAGCTCGTCGACGATCTCCCAGCCGCGCTCGACCTCGTCCCAGCGGGCGAACAGCGTCGAGTCGCCCAACAGCGCGTCGAGCAGCAGGCGCTCGTACGCCTCGGCGGTCGGCTTGAGGAACGAGCTGCCGTACTGGAAGTCCATGCTCACGCTGCGAATGTCGACCTGGGGCCCGGGGACCTTGGCCGAGAACCGCAGCGAGGTGCCCTCGTCGGGCTGGATGCGCAGGATCAGCAGGTTCGGCGCGGTGGACTCCACCGCGGTGTGGGCGAACGGCAGATGCGGCGCCGGCTTGAACTGGATCGCAACCTCGGTGGCCCGCCGCGGCATGCGCTTCCCCGTGCGCAGGTAGAACGGCGTGCCGGCCCAGCGCCAGTTGTCCACGGTCAGCCGCATCGCGACGAAGCTCTCGGTGTTGGAATCGGGCGCCACGCCGTGTTCGGACCGGTAGCCGACGACCGGCTGGCCGCCGATGAACCCTGCGCGGTACTGGCCGCGCACCGCCGACTCGTGGACGTTGTCGGCGGTGATCTGCGGGATCGCCCGCAGCACCTTGACCTTCTCGTCGTGGACGCTGCGGCTGTCGAAGCGCGCCGGCGGTTCCATCGCCACCAGGCTGAGGACCTGGAAGATGTGGTTCTGGACGATGTCGCGCAGCGCCCCGCTCTGGTCGTAATAGCCGCCGCGATTCTCGACGCCCAGGTCCTCCGCGACGGTGATCTGGACGTGGTCGACATAGCGGCGGTTCCAGATCGGCTCGAAGATCGCGTTGGCGAACCGCAGCACCAGCAGGTTCTGGACGGTCTCCTTGCCGAGGTAATGATCGATGCGGTAGGTCTGGCGCTCGCCGAAGACCGCCCCCACGCGCTCGTTGAGGGTCCGTGCGCTGGCGAGGTCCGCCCCGAACGGCTTCTCGATCACGATCCGGCTGAACGTGTCGTCGTCTTCACTGGCCAGTCCGGCGTCGCCGAGCTGCTCGGCGATCAGCGGGAAGAACTCGGGCGCCGTTGCCAGATAGAACAGGCGATTCCCGAGCCCCCCGGTGGTGCGGTTCAGCTGGGCGAGCACGCTGTGCAGGTCGTTGTAGGCCGCGGGGTCGTCGAACGAGTGGCTCAGGTAGTGCAGGCGTCGCGAAAACGCATCCCAGATGTCGGCGTCCAGCACGTCGTGGGCGCCGTGGGTCGCCACCGCTTGGCGGACAACCTCACGAAACTCATCGTCGCTCCATGCGCTGCGCGACATGCCGATGATGTTCATGTCTGGGGGCAGCAACTGCTGCAGGGCCAGGTTGTAGAGCGCCGGCATCAGCTTGCGATGACTCAGATCGCCCGAGGCGCCGAAGATGACGATGCTGGCCGGTGCCGGCGTCCGGGACAGCCGGGCGCCGAGGTCGAAGGCGGTCTGGGGGTCGGTGGCGACGGGGGTGGCGGTGGTCACAGCGGCGCCTTGGTGGGAGACGACGGGGCGCATGCGGCCCGGGTCATCGCGGCTTGCACGGATCCTCCTCGTCCGGACGGTGGGCCGCCCGGCGGGGGTGTCGCGGATACCTTGGCATGCGGATCGTCATCTGGGGAGACCGTCCGGTGGGTGTTGCGCACTGCCAAGACCCGGGGCGGCCGCCGCGGGCGCGGCCGATCCCGGACCGACGATCAGGCCACCAGGTCGGTGGCTGCCTCGACGACGGCCTCGACAGTGATCCCCAGGTGGGCCATCACGACGTCGCCGGGCGCCGACGCGCCGAAGCGGTCGATGCCGATCGCGATACCGTCGAGCCCGACGAACCGGTGCCAGCCGAGCGTCGCTCCCGCCTCAACGCTCACGCGCTTGCGGATCGCCGGTGGCAGGACGCTGTCCCGGTACTCGGGCGGCTGGGCGAGAAAGAGCTCCCAGCTGGGCATGCTGACCACGCGGGCGGCAATGCCCCGATCCGACAGGACGTCCGCGGCCCGCTGGGCGAGCGGCACCTCGCTGCCAGTCGCCAGCAGGATGCAGTCGCCGCCGTCGCGCAGCACGTACGCGCCGCGTGCGACATCCGGTGTCTGCGCGAGCGTCGGCAGCCCCTGGCGCGAGAGCACCAGGGCGGTGGGGCCGTTGGTGCGCTGGATGGCGATCTCCCAGGCGGCGGTCGCCTCGGTCGCGTCGGCGGGGCGCAGCACCACCAAGCCCGGCACCGCGCGCAGGGCCGCCAGGTGCTCGATCGGCTGATGCGTGGGACCGTCCTCGCCGAGACCGACCGAATCATGGGTGTACACGAATACGACGGGCAGGTGCTGCAGCGCGGCCATGCGGATCGTGTTCTTCATGTAGTCGGAGAACATCATGAACGTCGAGCAGACCGGCCGCAGGCCGCCGTGGGCGGCCATGCCGTTGCTGATCGCCCCCATCGAGTGCTCGCGGACGCCGAAGCGGACGTTGCGTGCGTCGAAGGCGCCGA
Source organism: uncultured Thermoleophilia bacterium (assembly GCA_963773325.1). Lineage (GTDB taxonomy): Bacteria > Actinomycetota > Thermoleophilia > Miltoncostaeales > Miltoncostaeaceae > CAITWD01. The sequence goes on from CAVZAI010000002.1 coordinate 1,868,826, forward strand.
GGCCGATGTCGCCGCTGGCGGTGATCGTCGTATTGGTGGAGCTCGACAGGTCGGCGGCACCCTGGACGAGCTCAGGGATGCGCGCGGCCAGGGCGTTGAGGACCTTCCCGGCCGAGGACCGCGTCGCCAGCGATTCGCCCGGCGGGAAACTCGGCACCTCGGCCCGCCAATCCTCGGGCAACCGGTGGCGCATCCGCCGGACCGCGTCGGCGGCGAGGTCCGGGTGTGCCGCGGCGTAGGCCTGGAAGGCGTCCTGCCAGCTGCTGCGCAGGGCGCGACCCCGTTCCTGCAGGTGCACGGCCCAGGCTCCGACCTCGTCGGGGACCAGGAACTGCGCATCCTCGGGCCAGCCGTAGGCGCGCTTGGTCGCCGCGACCTCCTCGACGCCGAGCGGCGACCCGTGGGCCTTCGCCGAGTCGTGCTTGTTTGGCGACCCGTAGCCGATGTGCGTGGCGGCGACGATCAGCGTGGGCCGGCCGTCCGAAACCTCCGCCGCGCTCAGGATCTCGTCGATCTCCGCGAGGTCGTTGCCGTCGGCGATCTTCAGCACGCGCCAGCCGGCGGCGTCGAACCGCTCCGGCACGTTCTCGGTGAACGTCAGCGCGGTGGGCCCATCCAGGCTGATCGAGTTGTGATCGTAGATCCCGATCAGCTTGCTGAGGCCCAGGTGGCCCGCGAACGAGGACGCTTCATAGGAGATGCCCTCCATGAGGTCGCCGTCCGAGCAGATGAACCAGGTGCGGTGGTCGACGATGTCGTGGCCGGGCCGGTTGAACTGCTTGGCCAACAGGCACTCGGCCAGGGCCAGCCCGACGGCATTGCCGAAGCCCTGACCCAGCGGGCCCGTGGTGACCTCGACCCCGGGGGTGTCGCCGCGCTCCGGATGGCCCGGGGTAGCCGAGCCCCACTGGCGGAACTCCTTCAGGTCGTCAATCGTCACCGCGTACCCGGTCAGGTGCAGCAGCGAGTACAACAGCGCCGACGCGTGGCCGGCCGAGAGCACGAAGCGGTCGCGATTGGGCCATTCGGGGTCGAGCGGGTCGTAGCGCAGGTGGTGTCCGAACAGCATCCAGCCGACCGGCGCAAGGCCCATTGGGGCACCGGGGTGGCCGCTGTTGGCACGCTGGACCGCGTCGATGGCGAGGGTGCGGATGGTCGTGACCACCAGCTGGTCGGGGGCGAGATCGACGGGCACGCGAACCTTTCTGCGGACGTTCAGCGAGGCCGCACGAGTCTAGCGGCCGTGGCTTGGGCACGGCCACATCGTTCCCAAGGAGCGATGCGCACGAACGGCGGGGACGGTGGCCGGCGGTCGGCTGCGGGTAGTCTTGCCGGGCAGATCGTCAACGACACGGAGGAAGCGATGCCGGGCACGATGCGCGCGCTCGTCACCCACCAGTGGGGCGACCCGGAGGAGCTGCGCTTGGAGGAGGTCCCACGGCCCGAGGCCGGCGAGGGCGAACTGCTGGTGCGCGTGCTGGCGGCGGGGATCAACCCGGTCGACTGGAAGACGCGCCGCAACGGCGGGCTGATGAAGAGCCGGGGCGTCGAGCCGCCGGTCATCCTGGGCTGGGACATCTCCGGCGTGGTCGACGCGGTCGGACCCGGTGCCGAGGGCTTCGCCGTGGGCGATGAGGTCTTCGGACTGGTCGGGTTCCCCAAGGCGGTCGGCGCATACGCAGAATACGCCGCGGTGCCGGCCGCCCAGGTGGCGCGCAAGCCCGCGAACATCTCCCACGAACAAGCGGCCGCCCTGCCGCTGGTCGCGCTGACCGCACATCAGGCGTTCGAGCTGGCCGAGCTCTCGGACGGGCAGCTCGCGCTCATTCACGCGGCGGCCGGCGGCGTCGGCTCGATCGCGGTGCAGCTGGCAAAAGCCCGTGGTGCGCGCGTGGCCGGGACGGCCGGTCCCGCCAACCAGGAGTTCCTGCGTGAGCTAGGCGTCGACATCCCAATCGACTACACCGCCACCGACTTCGCCGCGGTCCTGTCGGACGTGGACGTCGTGCTCGAGAGTCAAGGCGGCGATGTGCGTCAGCGCTCGTGGGGTGTGCTGCGCAAAGGTGGCATCATGGTCTCGATCCTCGGCCCGCTCCCGCAGGAGGACGCCGAGGCCCATGGGGTGCGCGGCGTGCACATGCTCGTCCGCCCGGACGGCGCCCAGATGCAGCTGATCGCCGATCTGGTGGCCAGCGGCGCGGTCCGGCCCGTCGTACAGGAGAGCTATCCGTTCGCCCGCGCCGCGGATGCCCATCGGGCGGCGGAGTCCGGCCACACCCGGGGCAAGCTCGTGCTCATCCCATGACCCGTCACGGGTCCGGCCGCCCCGATGGGTGCGTCCGGACCCGTGACGGTGCCGCATCGTGTGGCGCCGTGCCACCATCCGCATGGCGGTGCGTCGGCCGATGCGGATGGGACAATGGGCCTCGCAGTGCTCGAACGAGGGTGATCGTGTGAGGCCAGACAGGGTGTTGATGCGCCGGCTCGGGGCGGCGGTGGTGGTGCCGTTGTGCCTGGCCGTGGCCGGCTGCGGCGCATCCTCCCTGCCGGCGCCCACGACGACGCTGCCCGCGGGCACCCGGGTCGGCCCGCAGGTCTTCCTGAGCGACTCCGCCGCGACCGCCGCTGCCGTCCGCAGGTTCTCCGAGGAACTCGGCGCGAACGGCCCGACGCTGACTCCCGCGCAGGCCAAGGCCTCGGCGCCGTTGCTGGATGCCTCGTTCGCGGCGGCGCAGCGCGGGCTGCTGCGGCTGTCGGCGCAACAGGTCGACGATGCGCGCCTGGACGCCCAGCGCCAGGCGATCCTCGGGCCGCTGGGCACGGTCGTCGTGCAGATGTCGGCGATCGACGCGGCGGCGCACTCGGGAAACGTGGCGACGCTCGTGGCGCACCTGGCGCCGTTGCAGAGTGCGATCACTGCCCTCCAGCAGGCGGGCGGCGGCTAGGCCGATCGCCTGCTGGGAGTGCATTCGGGCCGAAACGGTCCCGTTGCCCGCGACCGGCTGCGCCGGGCCGCGGGCGGGTGCGCTGTCAGGCGGCGTGCGCCGGCGCTTCGGCCACGATCGGCGGCACGACGTGCCACGGGATGGTGATGGCGCGGCCGTCCATCGTGATCTGGCCTGCGCTGCGCAGCTTGGAGAAGCCGGTCGTTACGGCCTCGCGCGATGCGCCGACGAGCGACGCCCACTGGGCGTGGGTCAGGTCGAGGCGCAGTTGGATGCCGTCGGGCGCCGCGACGCCGAAGCGGTCGGCGAGCTGGTGCAGACGCGCCCGAAGCCGGTCTTCCACACGCATCTCGCTGATGAGTGCGACCGTCTGCGAGAGGGTGGCGGTCCGCTCGGAGAGCACCTGGGCGAGATTGCGGCCCAAGCGCGGGTACCGCGACATCAGTGCCTCGAGCGACTGACCCGACAGGGGCGAGACCGCCGAGTCCTCGAGCGCCGCGATCATCGGCTCGCTCGCGCTGCCGAGGGTCGAGTAGACGTTGCCCTCGTCGAGGATCGCCGTCATGACCTCATGTCCGGCCGCCGTGGATTCGAACACCGCGATCCGGCCGGTGCGGACCACGAACAGGTGGTCCGGGCGCAGCAGCGGCTCGGGGATCTCGCCGCCGCGCGGCCAGCGCACGACCGGGAGACGGTTCTCCAACATCGTGAGGTCCGCCGCGGGAAGCCCGGCGAACAGATCCATGCGGGCAATGCTCAGCCGCGAGGCGAACCGCGGACGGCTCGGGGTCGCGGGCAACTGGGAAACATCTTTGAGTGCGATAGCCATGCCAAGACTGTCGCAGCCTTTTGTTATGGGGGTGCGATGGAACTCGGAAGATGTCATGTCGGCGCAAACTGTGCTTATGCGCCGTCGACCACCCGTGTCAGCGGGCGGGACGACTGCTGCGCGCCGGCGGCTGGGGCCATACCGGATGCTCGTGCACGCGCAGGTCGACGTAGATCAACGCGACCCCGGCGTTGCCGACCGGCGCGACCAGGGTGAGCGCGACGAACGCGCCGAGCCCCCGCAGCACGATCCCGAGCGTCCCGCCGACCCCGCCCAGGGGAATGCTGATCAGGTCCGAGATCAAGAGGCCCGCGAGCCCGACGGTGATCTGGATCGCCAGCCAGCCGCCGAGGACCCACCAGAAGTGCCCGCGGACCAGCGCGACGCTGCGGCCCATCGCTTGGCGGATGCTGCGTTCCTCCGTCACAACCGCGATTGGGGCGACCAGCCAGACGACGAACAGGTAGATCCCCGGAATCAGCAGGGCCAGAAAGCCGGCCAGGATGCCGAGCGCCGTGATGACGACGACGGCGACCAGCGGCCAGAACCGTTCCGCCACGCGCTCCAGCGCCACCCCCGAATTGGCCGGCTGGCCGTTCAGCAGGTGCAGGATCAACACGGTCGTCGCGGCGATCGACAGCTGGCCGAGCACCAGCTGCGGCAGCAGCGTCAACAGCTCCTGCACCAGCTCGCGCAGCCGCGTCGATGGTCCCCCGTAGGCAACCTGGCTGCCGATCAGCAGGATGGCTTCCGGAAGCGTGCTGACCAGGGCAACCAGGATGAACGGGAGCGGCGTGGCCCGATAGGTGACCAGCGCCGTGCGCATGATGCCGGCGAGGCCGAGCGGCTGCGCGGGGGGTGCGGCGTCGGCGCTCACCGCCACTCGTCCTCGAACGGCTGCGCCTCGGCAGCGAGGTCGTCGATGCCCAGTCCCGTGCTCTGCATGAAGAACGGCGTCATTAGGTTCAGCGTGTGTCGGCAGGCCGGGCAGATGGGCAGTGGCGGCGGAGGCGGCAGCTGCGGGTGTTCCCCGCGCAGCGAGTAGGCCTTGCCGACATACTTCGCGCACACCCCGCAGCTGCCCGACTTGGCGTCGAAACGCACTAGGTCCCAGCCCGCGCCGGCGATCTGCGTGAGCAGGCCTTCGGTCTGTCGGGCGTAGGCCTCGGCATCGGCCGCCAACCGGGCGCGCTCGGCCGGGTCCCAGCCCTCGCGCAGTGCCCGTGCGAAGGGCTCCGGGGGGTCGGGCACGTCGCGGAAGCGCTCGGTCCACCGATCGATCTCGGCGTCCCAGTCGCGCGCGGGCACGGGATCAGTCCTCGATGAAGTCCACAGGGACCGGGGCCGGCACCAGGCCCGCCTCGGCGCCGCGGCGCAACAGCTCATCGATGGCCGTGCGCCCGTCCTCGCCGTAATCGAGGGTGCGCTGGTTGACGTACATGCCGACGAACCGGTCGGCGAGATCCATGTCGAGCCCACGGCCGAACTGCTCGGCGTGCTCGAGGGCCGGCCGCCGGTGCTCGAGCGCGTAGGCGATGCTGTCGCGCAGCACATGCGACAGCCGGCGCAGGGTGGCGTCGTCGCCCACGTCTCGGCGCACGGCGTTGGCCCCCAGCGGCAAGGGCAGGCCGCCGGTGAGCTCGTCCCACCAGATCCCGAGATCGAGGATGCTGACCAGGCCCTGGGTCTGGTAGGTCAGCTGGCCCTCATGGATCACCAGGCCTGCGTCGACCTTCCCCTCCGCCACCACGTCGAGGATCCGGTCGAATGGCGTGATCACCGGCTCGGCGATGCGCCCGACCGCCAGCTGCAGCTCGAGGAAGGCGCTCGTCCAGGCTCCGGGGACGGCGACCCGCAGGGACGGCAGCCTGGCGGGATCGAGCTGCTCGCGTGCGACGACCATCGGGCCGTACTTCTCGCCCATCGACGCCCCGTGCGGCAGCAGCCGGTAGTTCTCGGCCACATAGGCGTACGCGTGGACCGAGATTGCCGTGACCTCCAGTCGGCCCTCGACTGCCCACTGGTTGAGCGTCTCGATGTCCCGAAGAATGTGCTCGACCCGGAATCCGTCCGTCGGGATCAGCTCGTTGGCGAGCGCATAGAACATGAACGCGTCGTCGGGGTCTGGGCTGTGGCCGATCCGGATCAGCTGCGATGCCACGCGGGCTCCTCGGTGCGGAAATAGGACCCCGCCATCCTAGTCGGCCGCGGATGGCGCGTCGGGACGGTTGGTCGCCGTCGGCGTCCAGAACTCCCGCATGGCGACGCCGCGCACGAGGCCGCCTGGCCCATGGCTGATGGTCATTCCCGCCCGCTCCATGACCCCGACCGACCCCGCGTTGTCGTCGGTGGTGTTGGCCGTCACGCGCAGGACGTCCGGTTGGGTGAAGGCCCACTCGAGCATCGCCACGACGGCCTTGGTCGCGTAGCCGTACCCCCGGGCCGACGGGACCAGGCCGTAGCCGATGTCGAGCGTGCCGTGGTCGTCGGGGGGCCCGTGGAACAGCGCGTCACCGATCGTGAGCCCGTCGCGTTCGCGCACGATGCAGAACGCGCCGAACGGATCGGTCCGGCCGTCCTCGAGCGCGACGATGACCGCGGTCGCGCACGCCAGCGACCCCTCGGTCGGGTACCCGTCGGCCCAGCGGGTGCCCTCGGGGGCCTCGGCGACCAGGATCCCCCGGGCGATCCGACGGTCCATCGGAATCAGCGCGAGCTCCGGCGTGCGGATGTCGGCAATCTCAGGCGAAGTAGGTGTCCTCGTGCGCATAGGGCGGGCTGCAGCAGCACAACATGCGGATATCGGCCCCGGCGGTGATCTGATGCCAGGCGCCGGCGGGGATGAGGACCGCGTCACCGGGGCCGACCCGTGCGCGCACCCCGTCGATCTCCATCTCGCCATGACCGTCGAGCAGGTAGTAGATCTCCTCCGCGGCGCGGTGGTAGTGGCGGGTCGTGGCGGTGCCGGCCGGGACGGTCGCCTCGGCCAGGCTCTGCTGGCGCACCGGCGCCGTCGTACGGTCGAGCAGGCTGCGGATCGTGCTGCCATCGGCGGTAACGAACGGCTCGGCGTCGGACAGCGCGCGGATCTGCATGGGTTCGCTCCCGGCTCGTGGAGAGGGTTCGGCTAGACCCCGCCGTGCCGGGCGGACGCGGCATCGGCCGGCCTGGCGGTGTCACCGTCCCAGGCCACGCACATGCCCTCGCCCTCGGCTGCCAGCTGGCCGTCGTTCAGGTGGATCGACACGGTGGCGCGAAAGCCGCGGTCGCTGCGCTGGGTCAGGCGGCCGCGCAATTCGAGCTCGGCGTCCATCGGGATCGGCCGGCGCAGCCAGTAGCGCACCTTGGCCGTCATGCCCCAGACCCCGTGCGGTGCACCCGCATACACGAGCATCTCGTCGACGAGCAGCCCGACCAGCCCACCGTGAAAGCGCTGCGGGTATCCCTCCTGTTCGGCGGTGGGGGCGTAGGTCGCGATCGCATCGGTCCCGTCCCGGTGTACGCGCAGGTGCAGACCCGCGGGATTCGCCGGGCCGCAGACGAAACAGTTCGGGTACTCCGGCGGGTTGAGGAGCGGGAGCTGATCCAGATTGTCGGGCAGGGTGCTCACTGGGCCTCCGCGCGATCGGGGGGGAACGGGTCGGCGGTGCGCCCGCCACCGGGCTGCCATCGGATGCTAGCGTGTACCCCCATGACGGCTGTGCTTATCGTCTTTCAATCGATCGTCTGCGGGCTGCTGGTCTTCTTGATCCTGCTGCATTCCGGCCGCGACGCGGGCTTGTCCGGCGCCTTCGGCGTCGGCTCGACGAGCGGGAGCTACGGCGGCTCCTCGGCGATCGTCGAGAAGAACCTCGACCGCATCACCGTCGTGGTCGCGGTGCTGTTGTTCGTCTCGACGTACCTGCTCTCGCGCAGCTACTGAGTCGGCATCAGTCGTCGTCGGCGCCGCCGTGCGGCTGGGACGGGGCGACCGTCCACGCATAGGCCTCGGCGAGGCGCAGCAGCGCGGTCGCGTTCGGCGCACGCAGCGCCTGGGCGTGAATGTTCGTCGAGCAGCGCCTCGCGCACGCGGGCGGCAGCGTCGACGGCGGGTGTCGCGGATTGGTTCATCTGGGCTCCTTGGCTGGCGTCAGGTCGGGGCACTCGACCGGCGAGCGGTGTTCGAACGTCCCCCTGTGAGAATGCCCGACGATCGGTAGGCTTGCGGGCGTGAACTCGGAAATCGTCAAGTCGTTTCCCGTCAGGTTCGTTGGAGCATTCGTCGCCGCGATCGTCGTGGCGATCGTGTTGTACCTCGGCGCAGTGTTGTCGGTGTACCTCCTCGGGTGGATCCTCGGCCTCATCGAGAGCATCTAGCGACCGATCCGTCGGCGGCGTGCGATGCACGCGGCCAGCGCACGCAGTTCGGTCATCCTCGCCCGCACGGGCACGCTCGCGTCGGCGCCACGCGGCGTCGATGACGCAGTCCCGGCAGGGCCCGCATGGGCGCGCCGGCCGATCGGCCGGCCCCCCCGGCGCTAGACTCCCCGGATGATCTCGCGCGGCATGATTCATGGGCGCTTCCAGCCCATGCATCTCGGCCATCTCGCGTATCTCGAGGCGGCGGCCGCACGGTGTGGCGAGCTGTTCGTCGGCATCACCAATCCGGACCGGAGGGCGACGCGGCCAGAGCCGGCCGACCCGGTGCGACACCTGCCGGCATCGAACCCGTACACCTACACCGAGCGCATGCTCATGATCACGGCCGCGGCGGCCGAGGTCGGCCTCGATGGTGTCCGGGTGATCCCGTTCCCGATCACCGAGTCCGCGCTGTGGGACGACTACGTCCCGCGCGAGGCGGTCCACTTCTTGCGGGTGCTCTCGCCGTGGGGCAGCGCGAAGCTAGACCGCCTGACCGGCCGTGGCTACCGCGTCGAGGTCCTCGACGCGCCGGAGGGCAAACAGGTCTCCGGTGAGCAGGTTCGCGCCATGATCCGCGACGGTGGTGACTGGCGTCGCCTGGTTCCCCCGGCGGTGGCCGACTTCATCGACAACCTCCCCGCCGATCATGCGCTCGCTCCTCGTCCTGCTGCTTGACGGACTCGGTGACCGCGCTCACCCGGAGTACGGCGGGCGCACCGCCAACGAGGCTGCCGAGACGCCGCACCTCGACGCCCTCACGACGCGCGGCAGCACGGGTGTGCTCCACCCGCTCGGCGCCGGTCGGGCCCCTTCGAGCGAGCTCGCGCACTGGGCCATGCTGGGATATCGCCCTGCGGAGTTTCCGGGTCGCGCGGTCTTCGAGGCGCGCGGGCACGGGTTCGAGCCCCCCGCCGCCGCGGTCGTCGCCCACGCATCGCTGCGCAGCACCGAACTTCGCGAGGGAGCGCTCTGGGCGACCGGTCGGGCCGGTCCGGGCGATGCGGCAGACGCGCGCGCCCTGCTCGGGGATCTCCCCCGGACCGCCGCCGGCGGGCTCAGCCTCGCGGTCAGGGCCCTTGAGCCCGAGAAGGGTGAGGGCGTCCTGGTGGTCATGGGCGGCCACGACGGGGTCACGGACACGGACCCGTTCTTTCGCGACCGCTATCCCGTGCTGCGGCCCCGGCCGGTCGTGCCCGAAGCGGCGGCGACGGCCCACGCTGCGGAGCTCTGGAGCCGAGCGGCCCTGCACGCGCTCGCCGAGCACCCGGTCAACGTGGGGCGCCGACGTGACGGCCAGGCCCCGCTCGACGCGGTGACGCTCAAGTGGTGGGGGCGCCCACGCCGCGTCCCGACGTTCCGGGCCCGGCATGGCCTTGACGGTGTGATGATCGCCGAGTCGTCGTTCCTGGCGGGTCTCGCGCAGACCCTCGGCATGCGGTTTGTCTACGCGGCCGAGGACGCCGACGCGACGATTGCCATGCGGCACCGGTTGGCCCTCGCGCAGGCGGCCTGCGACGCGGGCGCCACGTTTGTCTTTTGCCATCTGAAGGCCACCGATGAGGCCGGGCACTCGAAGGACCCCGCGGTCAAGCGGATGACCATCGAGGCGATCGACGCGGCGCTCGAGGACCTCGGGACGCGCTTTGCCGACGAGGTGGTGTGCGTGACGGGCGACCACGCGACGCCTACCTCGCCCGAGGTCATCCACTCGGGCGATCCGGTGCCCTTCGTGATTTCCGGCCCCGGCGTCCGCGCCGACACTGTCACGAGCTTCGGCGAGCTTGCGTGTGCGCAGGGGTTGCTGGGGCACCTGACCGGTATCGACGTGATGCCGGTGCTGTTGAACGCCGCCGACCGGCCGCTGTTTCTCGGCGCCAGGCCCACCCCGACGTCATTTCCCGCCGGCACCCCGATCGACATCGAGCCACTGCCACCGTAACTTAGCCCGGGACCGCGTCGCCCAAGTCGGCCGCGAGGCTCTCGGCGATCATCGCCCGCTGGATCTCGGTCGTCCCGGCGGGGATGCGCAGGTTCCTCGCCACCCGGTAGATGCGCTCCAGCCCGGTTTCCGCGAGCAGGCCACGGCCCCCGTGCACCTGGATCGCCCGATCCGCGATGCGCAGGAGTGCCTCGTCGCACCAGGTCTTGAGGGTGGACAGGTCCCGCCGCTCGGCGCTGCCAACCTTTCCACCGCCCAACAGGTCGGCGGCGTCGAGGGCCGAGAGGATGTCCAGCGAGAGCGCGCGCATGGCGCGCCAGTCCATGTAGCTGTCGCTGAGGCGCTCGGCGACCGCACCGAAGTCACCGATCGGGCGCCCAAATGCGCGCCGCCGGGCGGCGTAGTCCACCGACCGGGCCAGGCAGTGCCAGGCGAGGCCCGAGCACATGCCCCCGCGGCGGCTGCGGGCCCAGTTGATCCAGGTGAACACCAGTGGCAGGCCCTGGCCCGGGGTCCCGATGACCGCGCTGGCGGGGAGTCGGACGTCGGCGAAGGCGAGCACCCCCGTCTGCCCGTCGGCCATGATCGTCTGCTGGACCGGGCCGCGCACCACCCCCGGGACGTCCATCGGTACCAGGAATGCCGTGAGCTCGCCGCGCTCGGCCCCGGCGGCGCGGGCGATGACTTGGGCGAACTCCACAAACGGCGCGCCAGTGATCAGGTGCTTGGTGCCGGTCAGGATCCAGTCGTCACCGTCGCGGCGCGCGGAGGTCTCGAGCGCAAGGGCATCTGACCCGGCACCCGGTTCGGTCAGCGCGAAGGCGACGTTCGTGCGCCCGGCGAGGAAATCGCCGAGCTGGCGGGCCCGCGCGTCGGCACTCCAGTCACGGACCAGATGACTCGGGCCGTCGGTCCAGGCGAGCATCCACTGCACCCCCCGCAGGCCGTGGCGGTAGACCTCCTCTTGGAGATAGAACGTGTCGACGAGCCCGAGCCCGAGCCCGTCGGGCGCGGGAAGGTGGGGGCAGTAGAGCCCGGCGCGGGCCGATGCCTGCTGCAGGCCGCGCTTTAGCGCGATCATGGCGTCGGCCAGACGCCCGTCGGGCTCAAGGGCAAACGCGGTCGGGCCGAGCTCGCCCTCGACCTCGTCCACCATCGGGAGGGCCTCGGTGCGGATGAACTCGCGGGCCCGCGCGATCGTGAGTAGACCCGCCTCCGACGGCGGGTACGCGTGTGCGATCTCGGGCGCTCTCACGCCACCACCGCGATCCGCCCGACCACACCGGACGTGAGCCTGCCGATCTGCCAGGCGGACACACCCCGACCCGCGAGCTCGTCCCAGAGCCGCGCGAGTTGGCCCGGCGCGACGGCGAGTAGCAGCCCACCGCTCGTCTGCGGATCGTGCAGGAGGTCCTCGACGGCGGCCGGCACGGCCGGGTCGACATCGATGAGCCGCTCGGCGAACGCCCGGTTGCGCTGGGCGCCGCCGGTCGTGACGCCGGCCCCCGCAAGGGCGCGGGCGCCCGGCAACAGCGGCACGGAGGCCGACGAAATCTCGGCCCCCACGCTCGCTGGCGGCCGCCAGTTCGGTCAGGTGACCCACGAGCCCGAACCCCGTGATGTCGGTCGCGCAGCGCACGCCGGCGGCGAGGGCAGCCTCGGCGCCGGCGCGGTTCGACCGCAGCATCGAGGCGATGGCGGCCTCCATCGCCGCGCGGTCGACGTGCCCGGACTTGGCGGCGGTGACGATGACGCCGACGCCAAGCGGCTTGGTCAGGATCAGTGTGTCGCCGGGTCGGCCGGCGCCGTTGCGCAGGATCCGATCGGGGTGGGCGACGCCGACCACGGCCAGCCCGTACTTCGGCTCCGGGTCGGAGATGCTGTGGCCGCCAAGCACCGGGCACTGATCCGCCATCGCGGCTTCGGCCCCGGCGCGCATGATCCGCGCCAGCGTGGCGGGATCGGCGTCGTCCGGGAATGCGGCGATCGCCAGGCCGAACAGTGGCGCAGCACCCATGGCGTGCAGGTCGCTGAGGGCGTTGGTGGCGGCGATGGCGCCGAAGGTGTCAGGGTCGTCGACGATCGGCGTGAAGAAGTCGACCGACGCGACGATCGCGAGGTCATCACGCACGCGGTAGACGCCCGCATCATCGGCGCGGTCGAACCCGACCAGCGCATCGGGGTCGCTGACCAGCGGCATGACCGCGAGTGCTTCGACCAGCGCGGCACGCCCGAGCTTGCAGCCGCAGCCTCCACCCCGAGCCATGTAGGTCAGCCGCGTCATGCGCCCGTGTTCCCATCCGGTTCCCGGCCACGCCGAACATAGCAGACACGCGAAAACGCCCGTCACGAAGAGGATCTCGCGGCGGCGGGCGCCGTCGCAGCCGCGCGGGTCGGGTGACGGTACGCCCGGTGCAGCGCGTCCGGGTACTCGAGCAGCCCCGCCGGAGCGGGGCTGCTGTCCAGATGCGCCAGAGAGGACTTGAACCTCCACGACCCGTACGGGTCACAAGGCCCTCAACCTTGCGCGTCTACCAATTCCGCCACTGGCGCGTAGCGTCGGTAGAGGATACCGATCCGGACGGCCCGGGTGGCGGCGGAGGAGCAATAGAAACCTGCGGCGCGGCCTGATACGGTCCACGCAGAACACCTGTTCGCCACATGGATAACGGCTGGGAGACGACCCGATGGAGAACCTGAGTGGCCGCCAGGCCGAGATTCTCGATTTCATCGCCGAGCATTGTGACCGCACCGGGTATCCGCCAACGGTTCGGGAGATCGGGACCGCGGTGGGACTTGCATCCCCGTCGACCGTGCATGCGCACCTGTCGAAGCTCGCCGAGTGCGGATACCTGCGGCGGGACCCATCCAAACCGCGCGCGATGCACGTCAGTCGTCCCCGCGCGGGCACGGCGTCCGGCGCGTCCGCGTCGGCGCGCACGGTCGGCCTGCTGCCGCTGGTCGGCGCCGTCGCCGCGGGACTACCGCGGCTCGCCGTCGAGCACGTCGATGACTGGGTGCAGACGCCCTTTGCCGCCGACTTCGCCTTGCGGGTGACCGGCGAGTCGATGCGCGATGCCGGGATCCTCGACGGCGACCTCGTTGCGGTACGCCGCCAGGACACGGCCGAAGACGGTCAGATCATCGTCGCCATGATCGGCGAGGAGGCGACGGTCAAGCGCTTCCAGCGTCGCGACGACCACGTGCTGCTGATCGCCGAGAACCCCGAGTTCGCGCCGATCGTGGTACGGGAGGACTTCCGGGTCGCCGGCCGCGTCGTCGGGGTGATGCGCACGCTCTGACCCGCGCGATCGGGATTGGACAGGCGCGCTACACTGGCCGCTCGCGAGCCAGGCAGCCGCGGGTCGCGTCATGTGGCTCGAGGAAAGTCCGGACACCGCAGAGCAGGGTGCTGGTTAACGGCCAGCGAGGGAAACCTTAGGGAAAGTGCCACAGAAACGAAACAGCCTCGGAGTCTCTCCGCGGCAACGGTGAAACGGTGCGGTAAGAGCGCACCAGCGGCCTGGTGACAGGTCGGCTGGGTAAACCCCACTCGGTGCAAGACCAAATCGGAGCGCTACGGGTTGCTCGCCCAGCTCCAGGTCGGTCGCATGAGGCGGCTGGCAACAGCCGTCCCAGACGGATGGCTGCCCACGACAGAATCCGGCTTATCGGCTCGCTACGGAAAAGCCCCGCTTGGCGGGGCTTTTCTATTGCGCGATGAGGACCGCCGCCCCGGCTACCGGGTGCGGGATCGCGCGGCCGACGGGTTCGCCGACCCGGCGACTGGCGTCGAGCTGCCCTGCTGCAGGCCCGCTGCATCCGCGACTACGACATGTTCGATCACGGCCAACAGTGCGGGCAGCGCCCGCGGGTCATGGACGGTCCCGTCGTCCACGGCCGCCTGCGCCTCGCAGGCGATTGCCATGAACAGGCGCGTCAGCTGCACCAGGCTCGCGGCCGACCCGTCGTGGTGCGTCCCGTCAGAGAACCCGGCCAACTCGGCCCGTGCCACCGACTTGGTGACGCTGCCGGTCTCGAGGGCGGCCGTCACGATCCGCAGGCTCCGGGTGGCCTGGCGCCGGATCGCGGCGTCGGTCGGGCGCGTGCTGAGCGTCGGGACATCGTCGCGATAGCCCGCGACCACGCGGTCGACGATGGCACGGGTGCGGCCGTTGAGGTGGCGCGCGAGCGCAGGGCAGGGGGGCACATCCTTGCTCTTGCGGGCGACGCCGGCCACGGGCGCGGGCATCGTCGCGCCGCGGGCGCGCAGCCAGGCACGCAGTTCAGCGCTCTCGAAGCGCCGGTGTCCACCGACGGTACGGTGGGAGGGCAGCACACCGTGGTCGGCCCAGCCCCGCACGGTGGCGACGCTCACGCCGATCAGGGCGGCCGCCTCACTGGCGGTCAGCGTGCGTGAGAGTTCGCGCCCTCGGCCCTGTTGTGGCATGGACATGCTCCCTGAACACGCGGCGCCCGAGCCATCACGTTCGTCGATACGGGGCGCGTCGCGAAACTGACCGTCTGTTAATAAACATAGCCCTTTCGGCGCGGCGTGCATCCGCGCGCGCGGGTTGGCGCGGAGCGCTAGGGTGCCAGCGTCCCGGGGAGGCGCTTTTCCATAAGGATCGCCCCGCGCGACTTGAAAATCAGCCGTCCGAGGCGCCAGCGCCGATCGCTATGTTCGGTGAAGCCCAGCCCGGCATAAAGGGCGCGGGCGGCGTCATTGTCGTCGGTGACCCACAGGGTCACGCGCGACTTGCCGAGCGCGGCCGCCTGTGTGTCGAGATGGCGCATGAGCATGAGCCCCACGCCCTGACGACGCGCCCCGGATGCGACGGCCAACTCACCGACGTAGGCCTCGTCCTCGGCAAGCGGTCCGTGGGAGAGGATCGACAGCGCCCCCAGGGCCCAGAGCGTGCGGGTCCAGCCGACGACCTGGGCGAGCCGGCGGGCGACGCCGACCGCCGGCGGATCCTCCACGGTCGCCAGATGTGCGGCGCCGATGACCTGTTCGTCCCGCTCGGCGACCCAGTAGCCGTGGGCCGACGCGCGCAGCTCGTGCCCGATGATGCGGGTGAGCGCCGCGGCGGCCCGCCGTCCAAGCGTCGGGCCGTACTTGGGGGCCAGCGCGCTCGCCAGGAGTGCGCCCACGGCGTGGGCGTCGGCGTACCGGGCCTGCCGGATCTGCGTCCCGGGCGGCTCCCGCCGCGCCGCAGGCGTCGACGCGTTATGTTCGCTCGAGGTTCCCGTCATAAGGAGACAGCGCCATGGCACGACTCGCGCCCGGAGTACCCGCACCCGACATTCGCCTGAATGCCGACGACGGTTCGACCGTGGCGCTGAGCGACCTGCACGGACAGCGTGTCGTGCTGTATTTCTACCCCAAAGACGACACGAGCGGGTGCACCACCCAGGCGTGTGAGTTGCGGGACCACGCCGCCGACTTCGACGCCTCGGGCGCGCGCGTGATCGGGGTCAGTCCCGATTCGGTGGCGCGCCACGTCGGGTTTCGCGACAAGCACGGGCTGCCGTTCACGCTCCTGTCGGACCCGGATCACCAGGCCGCCGAGGTGTACGGGGTGTGGGTCGAGAAGTCGATGTACGGCCGCAAGTACATGGGCATCGAACGGAGCACGTTTGTCATCGGCCCCGACGGCGTGATCGAACACGCCCTGTACAAGGTCAAGCCCGCCGGTCACGCGGGCTCGATTCTGGAGCTCATGGCCAGCTGAGGGCGGGTCGAGCTCCCCGCGGCGCGCCTGTTAGCGTTCGCGCGAACGAATCGGAAAGGACGGCCCATGGCCTGGGATGACGTGTCGCGGTGGCAGCCGGTGGACCTCTTTGCGGCGTTTCGCATGGGCGACGCGGTCCAGCCGGTGGACGTGCGCGACCTGGGCTATCGCGACGCGACCGACCAGATCCCGCGCTCGATCCGCATCGACCCCCAGGAGTTCGAGTCCAAGATCGCCGGGCTTCCCGACGCCCGTGAGCTGATCTTCTATTGTGACCGGCCGGGCGAGGCCACCAGCATGAAGATCGCCCTGTGGGCTTTCGACAGCGGCAAAGCGCGCGTCGGGGTGATCGTCGGGGGCTGGGACGCCTGGCTGGCGGCGGGGTACCCGGTCGAGCCGAAGGCCGCTGCCTAGCGCGCCCGGGCTACTGGGTCGCCGACGACGGCGTCTCGTTGTCGACCGGGGTCAGCCCGTAGGTCGACTCGATCCACTCCGGCAGCAGGTGCGCCAGCGCGCGGATCAGCAGCTCGCGCTCGGCGATCGCCACGCGCGCGGCGACCTCGAGCACGAGCTTGCCCTCGTCGCTACGGACGCCGCCGACGCCCTCGACCGTTTCGGCCGCTTCCTTGCGGGCGTAGACCATGCCGCGTGCGGCCCACATCCACCGTTCACGGGTCCAGTCGATCAGGTTCTTCTCAAGCGAGCTCGGGTCGTAGCCCAGCAGCGCGCGCTGCAGCTCGCTCAGGGTGGGGTCGGCTTCACGCATGGTCACCTCAGGGATGTGGATCGCGACAGAAGCGAAGTCTAGCCCGTGCATGGCCGTCGGCCCGCCGTCGGCGCGTTGCCCTGCGCCGCCCGTGTGCCGTAAGGTGCCGGGTATGCGGACGTTCATTCTGCTGTCGACGCTGAGCCCCCAGGGTATGCAGACACTTCGCGCGACGCCCGAGCGCCTACTGGAGGTCAACCGCGAGGTCGAAGCCCTCGGCGGCCGGGTCATCCAGCAGTGGGCGCTGCTCGGGGACTACGACTTCCTGAGCGTCATCGAGGCACCGGACGCGCGGGCGGTGTCGCGGCTGACCCTCGAGCTGGCCGCCCGCGGCAGCGCCCACTTCGAGACACTGCCGGCGATCGACGTCGACGAGATGATCGGGCTGATGTCGGGGCTGACCGAGCCCCCGGAGCTCGCCGGCTAGACCCGGCGCCAGGTCCCGTTGGCGCACAATGGGCACGGCGGCAGCACGAGAACGCCGTCGTTTTCGCTGGGCGACTTCACCAGCAGGTCACATGCGGCGCAGCGGAAGTTCCCGGTGACCGAATCTCCGATCTCGTACAGCTCATGGGTCGTGCTCATCTCTGGACTCCTTGGATGTGTCGCCTCCCGCGTCGGCGACGCGCGACGAGCGCGCGTCAATACGCCTGCCAACCCGGGTCACGCACGGTGTGGGCTGGCGCTAGGTAGTGATCGCTACGAGTACGCTGGCGACCGCCAGCAGGGCGAACAGCAGCCCGGCGACGACCAGCAGGGTGTGTTCCGAAATGCCGATCAGCCGGCGCTCGCCGGTCGATGTGCGCCGCGAGCGGCGGGTGCCGAGCAGTCGCGCCATCGTGCCCTCGGCCAGCCATCGTTCACAGAACGGGCAGTACTCGGAGTCCGCGAGCAGCGGGAGGCCACACCGGTGACAAGCCGGGGCCTCGGAGCGGTGATTGTCCTGAATGTCGTGCTTTGCCCTCACGCCACTGCTCCTTGCCGATACGAGGCGTCGACAAGCGACCCTCCCACGTGCGGGTAGCCCACGATACATCCTTCCGAACGGTGCGTACCACCCCCGTCCGGCCAGGCAACCGCCGCCACGGGGCGGCTTAGCGGTCCCTGCGGAAAAAACGCTCGGTGGCTTCCCAGCCCGGTCCGGGGTTGGTCGGCAGGCCGTCGTGGGCATCCGACGCCTGGTCTGCCACCATCGGAAACGCGGTGTCTACGGCGTCATCGTCCGACTCGCCGGCGCGCTTTGCGTCCTCGTCGTCCTGCAGCTGGGTGATCTCGCGTTCCTTGGCCTCGAGCTCGATCAGCTTGCGGTCGATGGCCGCGACCTCGGTCGCCAGCGGCTCCTCGGGGAGCTCGCCCGCCCGGATCAGCTCGTAGGTACGCAGCCCCAGATCCTCGAGCGCCGCCCGGTGCTGGCGCTGCAGCAGGCGGCGTTCGCCCTCGACGCGCGCGCGCTTGAGGGAGACCTGTACGTCATTGGCCAAGCGGCTCGCCTGGCGCGCCAGCTGATCCACGACCGACATGGCTTTCCCTCCTGCGCGTGACGCGCGCGTTGCAACCGGTGCGGGTGAGTCTAGCGCCGGTCCGATTCCGCGGCCGCCCGATGCGGCGCATTCTCGCCGCATGATGCGTCGATCGCGAGCACCGCAGACCCGCGCACCGTGCCGGACTCGAGCGCGGCGAGCGCGGCGGCCGCATCCTCAAGCGCGAACACCTCGACGTGCGTGACGATCGGGATCTGCTCGGCGAGCGCCAGGAACTCGCGCGCGTCGGCGCGGGTGACGTTCGCGACGCTCGCGATCGAGCGCTCCCACCACAGGTCGGCGTAGTCAAAGGCCGGAATCTGGTCGAGATGGATCGCGTTGACCGCCACCGTGGCCCCGCGCTCGAGTGCGGCGAGTGCGCGGGTGACGACCCAGCCGACCGGCGCAAAGGTCACCGCCGCATCGAGCCGGACCGGGCAGGCCTCGTCGTAGCCGCCGGCCCAGACCGCCCCGAGCTCACGGGCCCGCTCCTGCTCATCCGGTGAGCGCGTGCACACGTAGACCTCGCAACCCCAGTGGCAGGCGACCTGGATCGCACACAGGGCGGAGGCGCCGAAGCCGAACAGGCCGACCCGGTCGCCGGGCGCGACCTGCGCGCGGCGCAGCGCGCGATACCCGATGACCCCGCCGCACAACAGTGGGGCCGCCTGGACGTCATCCATGGCGGTCGGCACCGGCACGGCGACCCGCGCCTCGACGGTCATGTACTCGGCGTAGCCGCCGTCGCGGTCCCACCCGGTGAACTCGGCCTCGGTGCACAGGTTCTCCCGGTCCGAGCGGCAGAACCGGCACTGGCCGCAGGTGTGGGCGAGCCAGTAGGCGCCGATCCGGTCGCCGGCCCGCCAATCGGTGACCCCCGCGCCGACCTCGACGATGCGGCCGACCGCCTGGTGGCCAAGGGTGATCGGCAGACGCCGGGGGGCGAGATCGCCGGTGGCGATCTGGAGGTCGGTGCGGCAGACCGCGCATGCGCCGATCCGCATCACGAGTTCACCGGGGCCCGCGACCGGGTCTGGTACGTCGTCGGCCCGCAGGCGGTCCGCCGTTGGCGGGCCGGGCTGATGCAGTCGCATGGCACGCACACCGACACGCTAGCGTGGGTGCCCGCCGCTGTGCGTGGCGGTGCTTGTCGGATGCGCAAGGATGGTGAGGTGACGACGCGGTTGGTGGCATGCCCCGCGGCGCCGCTCGGCGCCGGTGATCCCACCCGGCGCTGGGGCGTGCGGTGCGGCGACGGAGCGGTGCGCTGGGCCGGCCTGACCCGGCCCGAAGCCGAAGCGCTCATCGGCGGGTTCGGCACACCCGGCGTGGCAGTCGCCGCCGTCCTCGTGCAGGTCGAGCTCGACGTCGTGCTCAGCGACGGCGCGGGCCCGTATCTGCTCGACGGCGACGGGCTGCTGGTGCTCGTCGTCGGCACGCACCCGGCCGGCCGCGGCGTGCACGTGGCCATGGGTCAGGTCGGTTCGGACCGGGCGCGGATCGGCGCGGTGGCCCGGGCCGGCTTCGCCGACGGCTGGTCCTGGATCGCCCGTGCCGAGGTCCCTGCGGCCGCCCGGATTCCGGTTCTCGACGAACTCGCGGCGGCGGACGACACCGCGGCGTTGCAGGCGTGGACTGCGCGCGCCAAGTCGCGTGCGATCCCCTAAGGTAGGTCTCAGCGATGGCCCGATTGAGCGTTTACGAGGTGCAGTTTCGCGCACGGTCCGCTGACGAGCTCGTCGAGGATCCGGCCGGGCAGCTGCGGTCCGTGCTCGAGGGGATGCCGGGCATTGCGCGTTCGGTGGGTGCCGACCACAACGCGGGGTCGCGGACGGTCACCGGGACCTTTCAGCTCGAGGTCGCGCGCGGTATGGCCGCGGCGGCGCGGGACAGCAGCCGCCTGGCCAAGGAAGCGCTCAAGCTGGCCGGCATGGGCGACGCACGCCTGGTGGAGCTGACGATTGCGCTGCGGCAGGGGCATTGAGCGAGGCGTGAGCGGTCCGGTACGGGACGCCGTACCAGGTCGCAGCCGACCCCGGTCGGGGCAGGCAGTTGACGCTGCTGTCAGGATGGCCCGGTCATGAGCGACGCACCAGACACCACCGCCGCGATCGGTCTGGTCGGCGGCAACGCGCTGCCCGGGGGCGTGATGATGCGGACCAAGCGCCGGGTCGGCATCGCCGTGCGCCAGGAGTCGACGGGTCAGATCGTGACCGAGGGCTTTGACCTTGCGCCGCCCAGCGGGCGCTGGCTCAAGTTGCCGCTGGCCCGCGGCATCGTCGCGATGCGTATGGCGATCACGACCGGCAAGGAGGCGATGCTGATCGGCGATCGCCTGCGCTGGGCCGAGCCGGAGACCGCTGACGCGGGCCCCGACCCGGCCGAGGACGAGCCGCTCGGCTGGTTCCTGAAGGTCGCGGTCGTCCTCGGCGCGGCGCTCGGCATCCTGCTTCAAGTGCTTGCGTTCCGTGTGGCGCCGATCGTCATCGCCAAGCAGGCCGGCCTGACCGGGGCCGCGTTCATCGTGGCCGACGCGGCGATCCGGCTCGCGCTGCTGTTGGGGACCCTGCTGGTGATGAGCACGCTGCGGCCGTTCCGGCGGATCCTCTCGTACCACGGGGCCGAGCACCAGGCGATCGCCGCCTACGAGGCGGGTGCGCCGCTGACCGCCGCCGCCGCCGCGGGCTTCACGCGCTTCCACCCGCGCTGCGGGACCTCGTTTCTGGTGGTCTCGGCGGTCGTGTCGATCGGCGTGTACGGGATCGTGCTCTGGGCGACGGGTAACTTCAGCTATCTCGCGCTGATCACGACGCGGATCGTGCTCGCCCCGGTCGTGACCGCGATTGCCTTCGAGATTCAGCGACAGGCGGCGCGGCTGTCGAACGGGCGCTGGCGGTTCCTGTCCGCGCCGGGCATGTGGGCCCAGCACCTGACCACGCGCCCGCCCGGTGCCGACGAGCTCGAGGTCGCGGTCGCCGCCTTACGCGAGGCGCTCGGCACCGGCACCGCGCACCATCCCGGCCCGGACCTCGTGCCGGTCGCCGTCACCGATGCCGCAGTAACCGGGTAGCCGGGGTGAGCCACTGGCTCGATGTGGTGGTGACCGTCGTGGCGATCGTGGTGATCGGCGCGGTGATCACCGTGGTCGCGCGGCTGATGATCGGGCGTCTCGAGCACCGCATGGCCTCGCGGTTCGACGAGGGCAGCTCCGCGCAAAAGCGGGCGCACACGCTGACCGGCATCCTGATGTCGGTCGTTCTGGTGGTCGTCTGGATCACCGCCGTGGTGATGGTGCTCCAAGAGCTGGGCGTCCCGGTTGCCCCGCTGCTGGCGACCGCCGGCATCGCCGGACTGGCGATCGGCTTCGGGGCCCAGACCCTTGTCCGCGACCTGCTGGCCGGGTTCTTCATCCTGCTCGAGAACCAGTATGACGTCGGCGACACCGTCCAAGTGGCGACCGTGTCGGGCACCGTCGAGGCGGTCGGCTTGCGCACGACCGTGCTCCGCGGCGCCGATGGCACGCGCCACGTCGTCTCGAACGGCGAGATCCGGATCTCCAGCAACCAGACGCGGATCTTCTCGCGTAGCGTGCTGGTGCTGCCACTGCCGTACGATGTCGACGTCGATCACGCCCTGGCGCTGGCCACGTCGGCCGGCGCGGACCTGCGCAGCGACCCCGCCTTCGGCCCCGACATCCTCGGGGACATCGAAGTACTGGGTGTGGATGCGTTTGGTGCCGACCGCATGGACATCAAGCTCACCGTCGAGACGCGCCCGGGCCGCCAGTGGGCCGTCGGGCGTGAGCTGCGGCGGCGGATCAAGGTGCTCCTCGACCGTGAGGGCATCAGGTTCGTGACGACCGGGGCGCCGCCGGACTGAGCCACGGTCGGGGCGCCGGCCTCAGCCCCGCGGCGGGCGCGGGAACAACGCGCTGGTGCGCCGGATGTCGGCCGCGTAGCCCGGGCGCCGCTCGCCGATGTCCCGCTCGAGGAGACCGACGCCCGAGACGCGCATGAGCAGCACGCTCATGACCCCGGGCCGGGAACCGTCAACAGGCCCCAGCCGGTCTCGGCGGCGAGGAGCCACAGCCCCACCGGACCGGAACGTCACCCGAGTAGTTCGTATGACGCGTGTAGCGCCATAGGCCCGTGTCGAGCACCTTGCCGGCGTTGTCGGGATTTCCCCCATCTGCACGGTCAGCGAGACGATGAGTGTCAGGACGCCCTGCGGCGCGAAGACCGACACGAGGCTGATTCACACGAAGCGCGCCCCGCCGCGCTCGCGCATCTTCGCGTAGCGGCGGTCCTCAGGCTTGCCAGGGTTGCGCCACAGCAGGTATCCGAACAGCCGCAGCCCCCAGATCGAGGTGAGGGTCACCGGCAGGACCCGGCGCCCGGTGCAGCCGTGGGTTGTCAAGGCCGCGATCCACGCCACGACCACGAAGCCGAGCCCCCAAAACGGGTCGCTGATGCTGGCAGTCGCCCCAGAGCACCCGCATCAGCACCGCGACGCCGAGGGCGCACCAGTCGAGGGTCGCGAGCGCAGTCACCGGTGCTGCGGCAACTCGGGGTCCGCGGGGCCAAGCGGGACGCGGCCATCTGCGCGCCGCCGACCGGTAGCGTGTGGGCATGGAGCCGCTGGGAATGGAGATCGCCGAACGCACCGACGTCCCCGACCCGGTGTTGCGCGCGGCGATCCGCGTGCGCGTCGGCCGCCGCATCCGCCACGAGGCGCGCGGCGGGGTCGAGGCGCAGTCGGAGCGCCTGCGGGCGCTGATCGCCGACTCGGACCGCGGTGAGATCGCGGTCGCAACCGACGCGGCGAACCTCCAGCACTGTGAGGTGCCCGCGTCGTTCTTCGCGCTGTGCCTCGGACCCCGGCGTAAGTATTCGTGCGCGCTGTGGCCGGACGGGGTCGGCGACTTGGCGGCCGCCGAGCAGGCGATGCTTGCGCTCTACGCCCAGCGCGCCCAGCTGCGCGACGGGCAACAGCTGCTCGATCTGGGCTGCGGCTGGGGATCGCTGACCCTGTTCTTGGCCGAGCTGTTCCCCGCGAGCACCGTGACCGGGGTCTCCAACAGCGCGTCGCAGCGCGCCTACGTCGAGCAGGTGGCGGGCGCGCGCCGGCTCGGCAACGTGCGGGTCATCACCGCGGACGTGAACAGCTTCGTCCCGGATCGTGCCTTCGATCGCATCCTGTCGGTGGAGATGCTCGAGCACGTGCGAAACCACCGCGCGCTGCTGGGCAGGATGGCCGGATGGCTGCGCCCCGACGGTCTGCTGTTCGTGCACGTCTTCGCCCACCGGACGCTCGCCTTCCGCTTCGACGCGCGATCGCGCTCGGACTGGATCGGTCGCCACTTCTTCACCGGCGGCACCATGCCCTCCGACGACATGCTTCTGCGGGTCGCCGACCGGCTGGCCCTGGTCGATGCCTGGCGGGTCTCCGGGACGCACTACGCGCGCACCGCCCGGGCCTGGCTCGAGAACCTGGATGCCAACAGCGACGCCGCGCGCGCCGTGTTGGCTGAGCACGCCGGTGCGCGCGCGGCCGGGCGGCAGCTGCGCCGCTGGCGACTGTTCTTCCTGTCGTGCGAGGGCCTGTGGGGGTACGACGACGGCAACCAGTTCATCGTGAGCCACTACCTGTTCCGCCGCGCCGGGGCATCGGCCTAGCCTCGCCCGACGTCGATACCTCCGCCACCGGGCGGCGGTGCCGCCTTGGCCTTGGCCGTGGCGTCCGAGCGCAGCTGGTGCAGTCGGGTCGCGCCCGCCCGAACGAGCGTGTTCGACGCGATGAGGCCCTCGAGGGTGCCCTGGAAGTGCGGCATGACGTAGCGCGCGATCAGCTCGTGGCTCCGCGAGACGGCCGCGAACGGCGCCCACTCGTGTCCCCAAAACAGCACCGTTCCGAACCCGCCACTGATCTCCCGGAGCTCTGAGATGACCGCGATCAGATCATCGGGGGTGCCGATCACCCACGCGCCCAGGTCGGCCATCTGCTCCACGATGCGCTCCGGCGGCCCGGGCACCGGGCACGGTCGGCCGGTCGTCGCCTCCACGTACTCGAGCATGTGGCGGGCGCCGCCCTCGCGGGCCTCATCGAGTGCCTGGCGTCGCGTCTCGGCGATGTGCACGGGGATCACCAGGCGCCAATCGCGTCGGTGGACCGTGGTGCCGGCGACCGCCGCGCTGTGTTCGGCCACCGCCCACTGGCGGGCCAGGTCGACGCTGCCGCCGGTCGCCTTGGCGACCGTGAGCGACAGCACGCCCGCACCGAGCTCGCCCGCCAGGCGCATCCCCGCTGGGGATTCCATGCTCGTCACGGCGATCGGCGGGGTGGGGTGCTGGTAGGGGCGCAGCTGCAGTACGGCGTCGACGAGGGTGAACCACTCCGCGCGCACGCTGAGCGGCTTGGTCTCGGTCATCAGGCGCACGATGACGCGGATCGCCTCGGCCATGCGATCGCGCAGCACCGCCGGGTCGATTCCGAGCATGAGCGCGTCGGAGATGTGCCCGCCGGGGCCGACCCCGAAGTTGATGCGCCCGCGGGTCAGGTGGTCGAGTAGGACCATGCGGTCGGCGACCATCAGCGGGTGGTGGTACGGCAGGCTGACCGCCCCCGTGCCGAGCCGGATGTGGCGGGTGCGCTCGGCCGCCACCGCGAGGAACATCTCGGGGGAGGCGATCGTCTCCCAGCCGCTGGTGTGGTGTTCACCGACCCAGGCCTCGTCGTAGCCCAGGCGGTCGACCCACGAGATCAGCTCGAGGTCGCGTTCCAGCGCCAGCGTGGGCGAATCGCCCATGGCGTGAAACGGCGCCAGAAACAGCCCGAAACCGAGACGTCCGTCGCTCATCTGGGCAAGTCTGCGGACCGGAGGGTCCGGGGTCAAGCGATCCCCCAGCGCGGACGGGAACTCATGGCGACGGTCCAGATCGCCGATACACCTGACGGCCCCACGCCCGAGCCGTGGCGCGTGCGTCGCCGCAGACCCCCCGCGGCGCAGGCGTAAGAAGTTTGTCAAAAGGCTCAAGAAGTCCACGGCATCTTACGATTCAGGATGCGTGGGTATCTCAGGACTTCCGGTGTCGCCCTCGCGCGCGCGTCCGCGTCCCCGACAAGAGGAATTGCTTGCCGGGAGCCTGAAGCGGGGCGCCTCGCCGATGTCGCCCGAGGAGCGTTGGACGCTCACCATCTCCTGCGCCATCTTCGTGGTGGTCGGAAGCGTGATGGCGGCGTTCCTCCCGTGGGACCGGACGTTGTCGTGGTGGCAGGTCGCCATGGTCGTCGTCGTCGTCGGGCTCGCATCGCGCACCCGCTTCGTCACCGAGGCCGGCCACACGTCACCGATCGTCCTGGCCACGGTCCCGGCGCTGTTCCTGCTGCCCCCGCCGATCGTGCCGCTCGTCACGGGGTTGGGGTTCATCGTCGGCTGCGTTCCGGGTGTGCTGACCGGCCGCATCACTCCGGCACGGCAACTGGTCACCATGTCCGGCGCCTGGTACGTCACCGGCCCGGCGCTCGTGCTGACCCTCGCCGGGGCACCGGCGCCGACCGCCACGCCGGTCTGGATCCTGATCGCCGCGCTTGCCGCACAGCTGGCCGTCGACATGGTGGTGTCGTCGCTGCACGAGTGGGTCATGCTCGGGATGTCGTTCCACCAGCAGGTGGCCGACTCCATGTGGGTCTACAAGATGGACGTGGCGTTCGCGCCGGTCGGGTTCATGGTCGCGATCGCCGTCGTGGCCGTCCCGTGGTCGCTGGTGCTGTTGGTGCCGCTGTTCCTGGTGATGGGCTACTTCTCCGATGAGCGTCGGCGGCGACTCGAGCAGATGACCGAACTCAACGCCGCCTACCGGGGCACGGCGATGGTGCTTGGCGACGTCGTCGAGTCCGATGACGCCTACACTGGCGAGCACTCCCGCGGGGTCGTGCAGCTTGCGCTGGAGGTCGCCGAAGAGCTGCACTTGGACGAGCAGACGCGCCGGCGGGTGGACTTCGGCGCGATGCTGCACGACGTCGGGAAGGTGGCGATCCCCAAGGAGATCATCAACAAGCCGGGCCCGCTCGACCCGGACGAGTGGGACATCGTCAAGACCCACACGACCGAAGGCCAGCGCATGCTGGACCAGGTGGGGGGGCTGATGCGCAATATCGGCCTGATCGTGCGCGCCCACCACGAGCGTTGGGACGGGACGGGCTATCCGGACGGGTTGCGCGGCGAGGAGATCCCGATCGAGGCGCGCATCGTGTCCGCCTGCGACACCTGGAGCGCGATGACGACCACGCGTTCGTACCGCATCGCGATGTCGCGCGAGGCGGCGATGGCCGAGCTCCAGTCGGCGGCCGGAACCCAGCTGGACCCCAAGGTCGTCGATGCCCTGATTCGCGTGATCGTGCGCAACGGCGAGCACCGCGCCGTCCAGCGTTGAGTGGCCCCCGGCGCGTCGATCAGTCGAGCACCCGCCGCATGAACAGTCACGTGCCGAGGCTGGCAAGGCCCGCCGGCAGGACGAGTAGCGCGACGATCGCCGCCCAGGCGGGCATGTGCCTGATGCCCAGGGTCAGCGCCATTCGCAGCCCCTTCGACACGACCAGCGGGTTGACCAGCGTCAGGATCTGCAGCCACCGGATGTTGGTCAGCTGCGCCCACCGGGAGTAGGTGCAGCCCAACAAGGTTACGGGCACGCCAACCAGGGAGACGATCAGGCCGATCTGCTTCGGGTCGACGACGGTGCCGATCACCAGGCCCAGATAGCCCGCCACGAACGCCGCCAGGAGCACGTGATCGTGGTCGTTTTCCCGGGGCCGTTGGTCCCAGCAGCCCGAAGATCTCGCCGTGGGCGACCGCGAAGTCGATGCCGTCGACGGCGTTCGGCGCAGAGCGCTTGACGACGTCGCAGAGGTCGAGGGACAGCGGCTGAACCTCCGCAGTCACGGTCGTATGCTGCCACAACTTCGCCGGACGACACCGAGCGACCGGCGCCCCGATGTCACCACGACAGGGAGTGGCTGATGGACCGTTTCGGACCGGTAGTGCTGGCGATGGCCGGTGGCGGCCTCATCGCCGCGCAGGCCCCGATCAACGCCCGGCTCAAGCTCGTCGTCGGGTCGCCGCTGCTGGCCGCGGCGGCCTCGTTTGCGGCCGGCACCCTGCTGCTGGCGCTCGCGGTGTTGATGACCAACGCCCAGGGCGGGGTGACGGCGTTGGGCGGCGGGCCGTGGTGGGCGTATCTGGGCGGGTTCTGCGGGGCGGTCCTGGTCACTGCGACGCTGATCGCGACTCCCCGCCTGGGCGTGACCTCGACGTTCGTGGCGGTGATCGTCGGTCAGGTGGCGATCGCCGCGGTCATCGACCGGTTCGGGCTCTTCGGGGTCGCCGCCCGCGGGCTCACGCCGACCCGCGTGGTGGCGATCGTCCTGCTTGCGGTCAGCTTGGTCCTGTTGCTGAGGAACTGAGCGGCGCTCCGGGGGCCGGCCGCCGTCGGCGCAAGGTCGAGTGGGTTGCCGCGCCGTCGCAGCAGTGCCGCCGCCAGGGTCCGGTGCCGTTCCCCGCGGTTGGCCCGAGGGACGGCGGGGGCCACGGCATGCGGCGGGACGCGCCATCTGTCGGCATCGGGATCATGCAACCCGATTTGCCGGTGACGATGGGCCTGTTGGGATCGCGGTCGGGCGCGTCAGAATGGCGGCGGCAGGGTCTCGATCGTCGTGCGCAGGTAGACCGCGAAGAAGTCCTTGATGTTTGGGGTCAGGAACCGCGTGGCGATCTGATTGGGGTTCGGGACGAACAGGCTCGGCGCACCAGCGTCCGGACGACCGAAGGTCGCCAGGATCGGCCAGGCCGGGTTGATGTCGAGCTCCATCGCGCGTACCGCGCCCGCGTGGACGAGGACGCGGGCAAGCGCCGGTGCCGTCTGGCTCGGGGCGGCGACGTAGAGCAGGTTGCCGTTGCGGTCGACGCCGATCGCGGACCGCCACACCGCGGGGGCGCCGCCGAGCGTGTCGCCCCAGGCGAGCGACACGTTGACGCCGGGGGCGACCCGGCCGCCGCTGACCAACAGGGGCAGGTTCTGGCGTGCCGCCACGATGCCGGGGCCGGGCGCGCGCCCGCCGGTCCACCGGACGATATCGACCCGGCCGTCGCGATAGGACAGCACCGTGGCGAGCCCGCGGATCATCGGGGCGTAGAGGGCGTCATGCGCAAAGAACCCGCCGGGTGCATCCTTGAGGTAGAAGCCCGAATTGAAGGTGGCGACGAGGTTGGTCAGTCCGGCGGTCGGCACGGACGCCGGCCCGCGCGGGTACGGCGTGGACCCTGGGTTCTTTGTGCCCGGGTAGAGGGCGAGCTGCGTCCGACCCGTCCGGAACCACGCGATCGACGCGGTGTCCCCGGCGGCGTCGGTCGGGACGGACGTCACGAGCATGGCCGCAGGACCCCCCGTCCATGGCTCGGGGTTGCGCCAGCGGGCGGGCAACCGCGGCCCGGGCAGCAGCGGCGCAACGGCAGCGGGGCCCGGCGTGTTCACCGGTGCGGGTGGTCCGGCAATCGCGCCCAGGCCGGGCGTCGTGCCGACGGCAAGCGCGATGCCAGCCCCGATGGCCACCCGCACGTGGCGCGAGCGCAGGACGGCGCGAGCGGCCGCTACGGTGGCCGAACTGGGCAGGTGTGGCATGGCCCCGGGGATCATGCACGACCCGGGCATCGGTCCGGCGAAGCTCGGTCCGGGCGGGAGCGGCGCGCGGCCGTACACGGGGGTTGGCGCCGTGTGCGCCGACCCGCTAGGCTAAACCCGTGAAAACCCGAGAACTTTTTGCATTTCCGGATCCGGTGAACGAGGTCTCTGCCCGCGCCGTGGCCGCCGGGGTCGTGGTGCTCTGCCTGGTCGCCATCGCCTCCGGACAGGCGTGGATGACGCTGGTCATCGCCTACGGGTTCATCGCCCGGGTCGCGACCGGGCCGACCCTGAGTCCGCTCGGCCAGTTGGTGACGCGTGTCGTCACGCCGCGGCTCGGGCTCGCCCCGCGCTATGTGCCGGGGCCGCCGAAGCGCTTCGCGCAGGGGATCGGCGCGATCCTGTCGGTGACCGCAGCGGTGCTGGCCGTGGGCTTCGGCCAACAGCTTGCCGCAAACCTTGCGCTTGCGGCGATTCTGGCTGCGGCGACCCTCGAGTCCGCGTTCGGCTTCTGCCTGGGCTGCACGATCTTCACGGCGCTCATGCGGATCGGGGTGATCCCCGACCGTGTCTGCCGTGCCTGTGCCAACATGCACTTTGACGCGCCGATCGGGAGCGACGCCGGCCCGTAGTCCCGTGGTTGGGCCGGGCGGCGACCGACGTGGCCACGCGCGCCACGCCACGCCACCTCCGGGCGTGTCCGACGGACCGGGCCGTCGGCCGGTCCGGCCGGCCCGGGGCGCGCGGTAACCCGCGCGTCCGACGGTCACTGTGCTCGGGCCCGCATCTCCGGCGGGATCAGCAGCACCGGGCACGAGGCGTGGTAGGCGAGGTATCCGGCAAAGCTGCCGACGGTCATGCGACGGAACGCGCCCTGATGGCTCGCCGCCACGATGAGATCGACGCGCTCGTCGTTGGCCCAGCGGATCGCGGCAGCGGGGGGATAGTTCGAGAAGCTGTCGATCAGGACGGCCCTGCTGTCGGGCGTCTGCTCTCCGAGCCTGATCAGCCAGTCCGGGGTCTCCGGCGGCGCCGTCGATTCGGGCGGGTAGTAGACGCCGAAGTACACGGCCGGCGGCACGACGTGGATGATGTCGAGCCGGCCGGCGCCGAGCTGGTCGCGCAGCCGTACGGCGCTGTCGAGGGCGCGCGCGGCTGCCTCGCTACCGTCGACACAACATGCGATGTGGGTAACACGCTCGCCCATTCGAAAGTCTCCCTGGCCTGTGGTGGCGACGCGACGCTCAGCCTGTCAGGACCGTGCAGCGTGATGTTGGCGCAAGATGGCGCCCACGTCATCTGGATACTCTGCCGACGGCAGCGCGGGCTGTTGCAGAGTCCCCTGACGCGCCCGTCGCCTCGACGTCCGTCGCCATCAGTACTCGAGCCGATCCGCACGCGGACGGCGCTGGAACAGGGTCCACACGACCACGATGATCGCGATCTTGAGGCCGAGATCGAAGATGAGGAACCACGTCGCCATCCACCACCCGGGTGCGCCCGTCGCCCAGAAGACGCCGGTCAGCGCGCTCGAGAGGATGAACAGGACCACCGCGACCGCGAGGATGACCCAGTCGCGCGTGGGGTGCTGTTCGCGCGCCGGGGCGCGCGGATCGATCGGTTCGTCGGTGACCACATGGGCCTCGTCGCGGTCGCCGTCGATCTCGATGTGCGTGATCGGCACGTTGAACCTGGCGCGCGCCTGGACGACCAGGCCATGCTCGAGCCAGTTCGCCTCGGCCGTCGGATGGCTCGCGATGATGATCTCGTCCGGGTGGAACGTCCGGACGGCGTCATCGGTTGCCGCCAGCGGATCGGCGTCGCCGAGTGCACCGCGCACCGGGATCCCCGCCGCCTCACAGCGCGCCACCGATGTCGCCAGGCGCTCCAGCGCCGCCTTCATCCCGATGTCCTCGTCGGAGACCCAGTAGTGCAGGCGTGAGCTCAGCGCCGGTGCGACCATCAACACCTCGGTCTCGCCCTCGTCGGCCCGTTCGCGGATCTCCCGAAACAGGTCCGATCCGGCGCAGGTCGCATTGGCGATCACCAGCAGCCGGTGGCGGGTTTGTGTTCGGGCCGTCGTCATCGGAACCCCACTGTCGCACGCGCCGCAACACGCGCCGCGTACCGCCAGCCTAGGCTCGGGCCGGGGTTGCGCCATCGGGGCGCGACCGGGTCGCGATTGCCAACGGTGCGCGGGTGCGCCGGGCCCCGGCGCGACCGGGGCCCCGGCGGCGATGGTGCTAGGCGGCCGGCCGCGAGTGGGAATCGGCTGTCGGGCTCACCACGTGGGCGTCGTCGTGCGAAGTGTCGACTTCGACGTGGGTGATGGGCACCGAGTACCGGCGGCGGGCCTGCGAGACGACATCGCGCTCGAGCCAATTGGACCGGCCCGGCGGATGGGTGGCGATGATGATCTCATCCGGATGGAAGACGCGCATCGCGTCATCGATGGCCTGCAGCGGATGGGCGTCCCCGAGCTGTCCGCGTGCGGTAATCCCCGCCGCCGCACAGTGTTCGAGGGAGACCGCAAGCCTCCGCTGGGCGCCGGCAACGCCGTCGTTGAAATCCATCAGCCAGTAGTGCAGGCGCGAGGTCAGCGCCGGCGCGACGATGAGCACCTCGGTGTCGGTCTCGTCGGCGCGTTCGCGGATCTCACGGAACAGGTCCGCGCCCGTGAGTGTCGCATTGGAGATCACCAGAAGCCGCCGATGCGGTTGACGCGGGGTGGCAGGCATGGCGTGTCCTTTGTGGGCCGAAGTGTCTGCTTCGGATGTACCCATCTATGCACCGGGGCGACACAGCGCCT
Organism: uncultured Thermoleophilia bacterium; assembly: GCA_963773325.1. GTDB lineage: Bacteria > Actinomycetota > Thermoleophilia > Miltoncostaeales > Miltoncostaeaceae > CAITWD01. The sequence goes on from CAVZAI010000002.1 coordinate 1,900,443, forward strand.
ATCGGGGTACTCCCTGATTGGCCAGCCCGAGGGGACGGATGTCAGCGCGCGCTGTCGCCCAACAGTCCGCGCGCGATCACCAGGCGTTGGATCTGGCTGGTGCCCTCATAGATCTCGGTGATCTTGGCGTCCCGGTAGTAGCGCTCGGCCGGAAACTCCGCCGAATAGCCGTACCCGCCGAGGGTCTGCACGGCCATGTCGGCGGCCTCGACCGCGACAGCGCTGGCAAATAGCTTGGCCTTCGCCCCGGCCAGGCCGTGCGGCTCCCCGGCGTCACGCAGGGCGGCGGCATGCCGGGTCAGCAGCCGTGCGGCGTCGAGCTTGGCGGCCACGTCGGCCAGCGGGAACTGGATCCCCTGGAAGCGGGCGATGGGACCGCCGAAGGCGACCCGCGTCCCGGCGTACTCGATCGCCAGGTCGAGCGCCGCCTGGGCGATGCCGCAGGCCTGGGCGGCGATCGTGATTCGGCCGCCGTCGAGGGTGGCCAAGGCCAGCCTGAGGCCTTCGCCGGGGGCGCCGAGCAGGGCGTCCGGCGTCAGGTGGAGCCCATCGAAGCTGAGCTCGACGGTCGAGGAGGTGTGCAGTCCCATCTTCGGGATCTCCGCGCCCGACCTCGAAGCCCGGTCCGCGCTCGGCAAGGAAGGCACTGACGCCTCTTGCGCCGGGGCCGCCGGTGCGCGCAAACACGACATAGAGCTCCGCGAAGCCGCCGTTGGTGATCCATTGTTTGGCCCCGGAGATCGACCAGCCCCCGTCGCGCTCGGTTGCGCTCGTGCGCAGTGCGGCGGTGTCGGAGCCGACATCCGGCTCGGTGAGCGCGTAGGCGCCGAAGATCTCGCCGCTCGCCAGGCGCGGCAGCCAGGCGGCCTGCTGTGCCGGCGACCCTGCACGCAGGAGCGGCGCCGCGACCAGGCCGTTCTGGACGGCGACGGCCGTCGATGTGCCGGCGTCGGCGCGGGCGATCTCCTCGACCACGAGCGCGAGCGAGGTCGCATCGAGGCCGGCCCCGCCGAGACTCCTCGGGGACGATCACGGCCAGCAGCCCCAACGCGACCCATCTTGCGCAGGACCTCGATCGGCACGGCGTGTTCCGCGTTCCAGGCCGCCGCATACGGGGCGATCTCGGCCTGGGCGAACTCCCGCGCCAGGGCTTGCACGTCGCGGTGGGTATCGGTCAGCAGCGTTGCGGACATCACGTTCCCCCGTATCGATACACCGTTCGCACACCGCGAACGCCAAGTTCGGTCACCGTGTCACCCGGACCGGTGGCGCCCGTGTTGGCCACCCAGACGTGCGCACCGTCGGAGGCGACGCCGGTCGGGCCAGCGCCGACGCCAATCGTCTCGAGGATCCGGCCATTGCGAGGATCGAGCTCGGCGATGCGGCCGAACGCCGCGTCGGTCACCCACACGTGGGTACCGTCCGACGCGATTCCGCTCAGATCCGGTGCCACCTCGGTCGTGTAGAGCCGGTGGCCGTTACGGGCGTTGATCGCGGTGACCAGGCCCTGGGCGGTCGCCACGTAGACCCGTTTGCCGTCGGAGGTGATCGCGATCGGCAGGAGCCCGGTGCCGATGGTGCGCACGACCCTGCCGGTCCGCTCGTCGATCTCGGTCACGGAGTGGCCCGGCGACGTGGAACCGACGTTGGCCGTCCAGACGTGCCGCCGATCGGCGGTGATCACGAACGCGCTCGGTCCGGTGCGAACATTGCGCACCAGGCGCCCGGTGGCGATGTCGAGCTCGGTGATGCCGCCGGGCCCGGACCCCGGCACGCCGTGGGTGACCCACAGATGCGTCCCGTCGGATGCGACCTGCACGGCCGGAACCCCGGTGAAGAATGAGCGCGTGATGTGCCCAGCTGCGCGCATCGATCCCGCTGACGAAGCCGGCGATGCTCGTCACCCAGGCGTAACGCCCGTCGGCGTCCACGCTCAAGGGCCCGAGCCCGACCTCGATCGCCCGAACGACCCGTCCAGAGCGCGCATTGATTTCGGTCACCCCGGGTTGCGCGCCGTCGCCGATGGTGACCACCCAGACGTGGACCCCGTCGTCGCTGACCGCCAGGGGGCCGGGGGCGATGTGCAGCGTCCGGACCACCCGCGCGTTTGACGAGCCGCTCGAGATCGCCGGCACCAGCGCCGCCGCGACCGCGGCGCCGACGAGCGCCCGGGTCAGCGTCCGCCGAAGCGGGCGTCGAGCGAAGGCGCGTGCGAGGTTCATGCGACATCCTTTTTGCGCGCGGGCCGCCTACGCGGCGCCGGGACAGCCGGGACACACCGATCCTCAGGCGCGGTGAACTCGCCAGGGGCCGGCGATCCAGGTGCAGGGGGACTCTACTCGGTCGCCCCGCCGGTCGCGGCGCGGATCGCCGTTGCGGCGTCGCCGGTGGCCGCCCGCCGATCGGGGCCGCCACCGCGACCGACGCTACTGCTGGACCTTGATGACGATGCCCTTGGTCGGGTCGAAGAACGTCGTGTTGGCCGCACTCCACCCCCCGAAGAGCTGAATGGTGAACAGCCGCTGCGGCTGCGGGAACGACGACGCGAATGCCTTGGCGACCGACGGCACGACCGGGCGGAAGCCGTGCTGGGCGAACACCGTCTGGGCCTGCGGCGTCCAGAGGTAGTTCAGGAAGTTGCTCGCCGCGCTCGGGTCGTGCGAATCGGCGGTCACCGCCGCCGGTGTCTGGATCAGGATCGTCTGCGGCGGGATCACGTATGAGATCTGCACCGCGTGCTGCTGGGCGAACACCGCTTCGCTCTCATAGTCGAGCAGCACGTCGCCCTGGCCGTTCTGGAACGACGTCAGGGCCTGGCGCGCGCTCTTGTCCTGGACCGTGACGTGCTGAAAGAGGGTCTTGAGGTACGCCTGCGCTTCGGCAGGTGTCTTGCCCTGCGCAAGCTGGGCGCCGTACGCGGCGAGGATGTTCCAACGCGCGCCGCCGCTCGTGATCGGGTTGGGGGTCAACACGGTCACGCCGGGCTTGGTGAGGTCCGCCCAGGTCTGGATGTGCTTCGGGTTGCCCTTGCGGACAATGAAGACCACCACCGAATCGGTGACGATCCCCTTGTAGGCGTTCGTGTTCCAGCTGGAACTCACGAGGCCCGCCTTGACCAGACGCGTCATGTCCGAACCGGTGGCGAAGTTCACGACATCCGCGGGCAGTCCCGCCGCCACGGCGCGGCTCTGGTCGCCGGATGCCCCGTACGACTCGGCAATCGCGACGCCCGAGCCGGCGGCGGTTTTCTGCCAAAGCGGGATGATCGCGTCGTATGCGCTCTGCGGCGTCGAGTACGCCACGAGCGTCAGCTTGCCGCCGCCCCCGGATGCGCGGTCAGTTGCCGAGCGCGTGGATGCGGTCGCGCTCGACGAGCCGCCACCGCAGGCGGTGGCGGCGACGGCGAGCGCGGCGACGAGTGTCGCGAGCGCCACGCCGATCGCGCGGCGGCGCATGCGGTGCGACGGCGCCTGTGCCATGTGCGAGCTCCTTCGTGGGAGGGGGAAGCGCCGTCCCGGCCGCCAGCGGACCCGAGACGCGTGCACGATACGGGGGGGCGGCCTACACCTCAACGGGTACCGCCGACTATTTACAGAAATACCATTAATTTTACCGCCATTCAGTCTGGCCGACGTCCGCGCGGCGTCTGCGGGTACCACGTCGGCGCGCGGTATCGAGCCGCGCAGGCCCCGGGATCGCTGCGCTGGGGGGTCATGTCGACGCGACCGCCGGGCGTGCGCACGTGCCCAGCCAGAGCAGAGGACCCGCTCGGCCGGTACTGTCGCCCGCGAGCCAGTGCGTGCAGTGACGCGATAAGCCAAGTAAACTCAGGGAATTCTTGTAATACTGTTGCGGCGGCGGTCCGCCGCCGCGCGCCGCGGTGGCGCTCGGGGCGCCGAGGTGACTGCACAGGTGGCCTGGCGGGGGCATGAGGTGGTCGACGATGTCCGGAGATACGCGAACGTGATGGGCGGCGTGGGGCCATGGTGACCCGCGCGATCGACGGGCCCGCCGTCCGCGGGTCGCGCGCGTGCGCGTCGCCGGCGCCGGCACGTCGCTGAGCCTCGGCATCGCCGTCATCTACCTGAGCCTTGTCGTGCTGATCCCACTGGCGGCAGTCGCGTGGAAGGCCGTCGGCGGCGGTTGGTCGCAGTTCTGGACCGCCGTCTCGTCGCCCGAGGCGGTCGCGGCGCTGCGGCTGACGTTCGAGGTCACGGCGGCGGCGGTCGCGATCAATGCCGTGATGGGCACGCTGATCGCCTGGGTGCTCGTACGCGACGCGTTTCCGGGCCGTGCGATCGTCGATGTCCTGATCGACCTGCCGTTCGCGCTCCCGACGATCGTGGCCGGGCTGACGCTGTTGTCGCTGTACGGGGTCAACGGCCCGCTCGGCGTCAACATCGCCTACACCAAGGTCGGCATCGTGCTCGCGCTGATCTTCGTCACGCTGCCGTTCTCGGTCCGGTCGGTCCAGCCGGTGATGGCGGCCCTCGATCGCGAGATGGAGGACGCCGCCGCCACGCTCGGTGCGGGCCCGTTCACCATCGCCCGCCGGATCGTCCTGCCCAACCTGATCCCGGCGATCCTGTCCGGTGTCGGCTTGGCGTTCAGTCGTGCGATCGGCGAGTTCGGCGCGGTGGTCCTGATCGCCGGCAACCTGCCCTTCAAGACCGAGACGGCGTCCGTCTACATCTTCGGCCAGATCGAGAACGACAATCCCGCAGGGAGCGGCGGCGGCCTCGCTGGTGCTGTTGGTGGCCTCGCTGGTGCTGCTGGTGCTGTTCGGCATCCTCGAATCCCGGGTGACTCGCCATGTCGGCTAAGTGGGCGTTGCGCACGATCGCCGGCGGCTACCTGGCGATCGTGCTGGTGGCTCCGCTGGTGGTGGTCTTCTGGAGCGCGTTCCGCCACGGCATCGGCCCCTTCTGGGACGCGATCACCTCGCCCGACGCGGTCGCCGCACTCAAGCTAACCCTGGTCACTGCGGCGATTGCGGTGCCGGCGAACACGATCTTCGGCTTACTGGCGGCCCACGTGCTGGTCCGGCGCCGCTTTGCTGGGCGGCGGGCGTTCAGCGCGCTCATCGACCTGCCGTTGGCGCTCTCGCCCGTCGTGGTCGGTCTCGCGCTCGTGCTCGTGTGGGGACGCGACGGGTGGTTCGGCACGTGGGCGATCGACCACGGCGTCACGGTGATCTTCGCCACACCCGGCATCGTGCTCGCGACGATCGTGGTCTCGTTGCCGTTCGTCACCCGCGAGCTCGTGCCGGTCCTTCGCGAGCTCGGCGTCGAGCAGCAGGAGGCCGCGGCGACGCTCGGTGCGGGTCCGCTGCAGATCCTGTGGCGGGTCACGCTTCCGGCCGTGCGCTACGCGCTCATCTACGGGGTCGTGCTGACGACGGCCCGGGTCATCGGTGAGTTCGGCGCCGTCGCGGTCGTGTCTGGGAACATCGCCGGGCAGTCCCAGACCATGACGCTGTACGTCCAGAACCAGTTCCAGCAGTTCAACATGACCGGCGCGTACTCCGCGTCGGTGCTGCTGGCCGGCATCGCGATCGCGACCGTGGTGGTGCTTCGCCTGGTAAATCGCGGAGGAGCCAAGTGACCATTCTGCTGACCGACATCTCCAAGCGCTTTGACGGTCACCTCGCCCTGGACAACGTGTCGCTTGAGGTCCCACAGGGCTCGCTCACCGCACTGCTGGGACCCAGTGGCAGCGGCAAGTCCACGCTGCTGCGGATCATCGCCGGGCTCGAGTCACCCGATGCCGGCCGGGTCGCCATCGACGGCGCGGACGTCACGAACGTCCGCCCCCAGCGCCGGGGGATCGGGTTCGTCTTCCAGCACTACGCGGCCTTCAAGCACATGACCGTCCGGGACAACATCGCCTTCGGCCTGTCGGTGCGGCACCGCCCGAAGGCGGAGATCCGGCAGCGCGTCGACGAGCTCCTGGCCGTCGTGCAGCTCGAGGGGCTCGGCGCACGCTACCCCTCGCAGCTGTCCGGGGGCCAGCGTCAGCGCATGGCGCTCGCCCGCGCCCTCGCCGTCGATCCGGCCGTCCTGCTGCTCGACGAGCCGTTCGGGGCGCTCGACGCCCGCGTGCGGGCAGAACTGCGCCAATGGCTGCGACGCCTGCACGAGCAGACCGAGGTCACCACGGTCCTGGTCACACACGACCAAGAGGAAGCCATGGAGGTCGCGGACCGCATCGCGGTGATGGACCACGCGCGGATCCGCCAAGTGGGTGCGCCGCGCGAGCTGTACGACGACCCCAGCAACCCGTTCGTCATGGAGTTCTTCGGCACCGTCAACCGGGTGGGCGACGCGTTCGTGCGACCACACGATCTCAAGCTGCATCGTGCGCCGAACGGAACGACCCAGACGGCGACGATCGAGCGGCTGGTGCACCTCGGGTTCGTCGTGCGCGCGGATCTCGTGAAGGACGACGGGCAAGCCCTGACGGCACAGCTGACAACCGACGAGGTCGAGCAACTCGCGCTAGAGGTCGGCGACAGCGTCTTTGTTGCCCCCCGGCGGGAGAGGGTGTTCCTCGAAGGTGAGGGGATCTAGCCGCGTACAAGGACGCCGTCGCCAGCCGTCCCTGGTTGGTGGCAGCGCGCGCTGACCCGGCCCATGTAGCCGCAGGTCGGTCGACGATCGGGCCTACCGTTAGGATGAGAGCCTGCACTCCAGCGGGACGGCGTCCTCCCGCGTCCTCCGAATGAGCGCCACACCGAGCGGGATCCCCGCGGCGGTGAGACCGACGATGAAAGGCAGATCTATGCGACACGCACGACGGCTTGCGTGGGCGGCACCACTGATTGGCGCGGCGCTCCTGACTACCGTGGCCTGTGGTTCGAGCTCGTCCAGCAGCTCAACGAAGTCGACGAGCACGTTGACCACGACCGGCACGACGAGCACCCAGTCAGCTGCGAACGCCCAGCTGTGCTCAGCGGTCTCACAGATGAAGTCATCCATTTCGGCCTTCCAGAACCTGACGACGAATACGTCGATTTCGGAGTTCGCAACCCTGACCACCAACGTCGCCAGCGCGTGGACTGCGCTCGAGTCCGCGGCGAAGTCCGCCAAGGGCATCGACACCACCCAACTCGGGAACGCGGTCAACACCTTCGAGTCGACGATGACCGCGCTGCCCGCTCAGAACCTGTCGTTCAGCCAGGACATCGCCCAGGCCAAGACGGCCGTGCAGCCCGTCGCCCAGGCGGCCCAGGACATCGCGCCGAACTGCAACGGCTCGTCGACCTCCACGAGCGGCTCCTAAGCATCCGGCAGTGGCGTCGCGGCCGGTGGCCGTGGCGTGGGCGGGCTCGGGTCGGGCTGCGGGGGGTCTGATTCGGCATCCATCTCGGGCCCAATCCGCCCCCGTTCAATGTCGGCAGCCTGGTTGACCCGCAGGTCGCCCCGGGCGTGGCGGGTCCCGGCGGAGGCTGCGGAGCGCCGCCGTCAGTTACCCTGACGGCCGCGGCGCGACCCTGTCGCCGGCATCCGGCTCGCGCCTGCCGTACCGTCGGCTGGCCACGCCCCCGAACGCCGCGGCGATCAGCGCAACGACGCCCCCGAGCACGATCGGCGCCCGCCCCCCGACGGCATCGGCCAGCCAGCCGAGAAACGGTGCGCCGATCGGCGTCGTGCCTGCGATCAGCACAGTCTGCAAGGACAGGACGCGTCCGTGCATGTCGGCCCTGCCTTCGACCTGGACGATCGCCGTCGTGGCGGTGAGGTAGAGAATGCTGGCCATACCTACCAGGAACACCGCCGGCACCGCGATGCCGACGGTCGGCGCCGCTGCCAGCAGGAGCATCGTCGCACCCAGTGCCGCGGCGCCGGCGATGATGTGCACCATCCGTACCAGATTGCGGTGCGCGACGATCAGCCCGCTCACGACCGCGCCGGCGCTGTAGATCGAGTAGAGGACCGTGAACACGGTCCCCGTACTGTCGAGCCCGTCCGTGACGAACAGGGGTAAGGTGACGGTGAAGTTGTACGACAGCGTCCCGATGGCGGCCAGCATCACGAAGCTGATCCACAGCGAGGGTATCGCGACGACGTAGCGCAACCCCGCGCGCACCTCACCCTTCTGCCGTGGCTGGCGTGGGCGTCGGTGCAACTCGCTCGGCCGCATGATGTGCAGGCACCACAGGACCGCGAGGTAGCTGGCCGCGTCGACCGTGAAGCACCAGCCGTACCCGACGGTCGCGATGAGCAGGCCCGCCAGCGCCGGCCCGAAGATCCGCGAGACGTTGACGACGGTGCTGTACAGCACGACGGCATTGGGGATGTCGTCGGTCGGCACCATCTCGGAGACAAACGAGCGCCGCAACGGGTTGTCGAAGGCCAGGAGCACTCCGCCGGCGAGCGCGAGTGCGTACAGGCCGAACAGGGGCGGGTGCGGCATGAACGCGAGGATCGCCAGGCCGACGGATTCGGCCATCTCGAGACTCTGGGTCACGATCAGGAACCGGCGCTTGTCGGACCGGTCGGCGAGGGCTCCCGCCCACGCGGACAACACCAGAATCGGGCCGAACTGGCACGCGGCCAGCAGGCCGACATCGAAGCCACTCCCCGTGAGGCTGAGCACGAGCAGCACCAGCGCCACGTTGGTCAGCCAGTTCCCCGTGTTGGAGATGGTCTGCCCGATGAAATACAGCCGGAAGTTCCGGTGCCGCAGGGAGTGAAAGGTCTGCCCGAGCGTCCGCGCCAACGGCCCGGAGATCGGATCGCCCGGCGACATCGGACTCACGGGCGAACCGGTGGCACCGACGGCTCCACCTGCAGAGCGATGGTTGGACCCTTCATGTGGCGGTTAGCGGACATGTGCGACACCCGGCGCGGCAAGGAACCGAACCTATCCTGGCCCCGACGATCGTTGGATCCCTGACCCGTGCGGCCGCGAGGTTGGGGCGACGTGATCGGGGCGACACGGGTGTCCAGATGGGGGTGTTCCCGCTTTGGTGCCGCGTCACGCCGGGAGGCCTCGGCAACGCACGCGGGAGCGCATCAGCGCCGGAAGGATTCCGCTCAGGGCGAGGAGAAAGACGCTCGTAATCTGACAGGCGGCCCTGACGCGCCGGTCGCCCGGCCATCCAGTGGACCCGGACGCTGCCGAGTCCCGGCCGCCGAGCGCACCCACGGGCACATCCATCATCCAGCGAGGGGAGCTGCACGTGCCAGCCCGACTGCAGCGTGTGGCCGACCGGCAGGTCGAGCGGATCGTCCGCCGGCCGCTCCAGGGCGCGTGGACCGCTGCGGCGACGGTGACGCTCGTGGTCACCGTCGTTGCGGGCGTGCTGATCCGGCTGACCGACCCCCACGTGTTTCCCAGCGTCTGGTTGGGACTCTGGTGGGCGGTCCAGACGACGACAACGGTCGGCTACGGCGACGTGGTGCCGAACTCGGTCGCCGGCCGCATCGTCGCCACACTGGTGATGCTCGGTGGCATCGGCTTCATCACCGTGTCGACGGCGGCCATCGCCAGCGCCTTCGTCGAAGCCTCGCGGCGGCGGGGGTTGGGGGCGACCGAGGAGGCCTACTCGGCCCAGTTGCAGGAGATTCGCGACCAGATCGCCGCGCTCGCGGACGAGGTGCGGGCAAGCCGGCCGGCCGGGCCGTCGGCGCCAAATCGCGGCGAGGACCCCCCGTCGTAGTCCATCGGTGGTGTGGTGACTGCGGCGCGGTGGTCCTGCTCGGCAGCGGTGCGGCTGGGGTCGCGAAGATCGAGCGCCCGCCGGTGGGTCAGCCGGCGGGGTCGGATGCAGGCCGGGTTGCGTGGGCAGCCGAGGGCCGACGCGCGATCTCGCCGGCGCGAGGCGGTGGGTCACCGCCACGTCCTCCGGACGATTGTCGGGGGCACGCCCGGGAACATCGGGCTACGGCGTGGCCATCGCGAACTCGGGATTCGGCGCGTCAAGGAGGCCGATCAGCGCGCCGAGCAGGCGGGAGCCAACCGGTGGCCGACGTGCGATCAGCGACGCCTCGTGATCGGCGGGAGTTCGTAGCCTGCGTCGAAGACCCACCCCAGCCGGCTCGTACATCGCACGATCGGACGGCCGACGGCCGACGCCCGTCAGATGGACGCAGGAGCGCGGCTAGTGACGCTCGCCGTCCATCTCCTCGATCGCGGCCGCAACGGCGTCAGCGCCGCGTCGGTACGCCGAGGAGCGGGCAGCCGTCGACGTGGCACGCCTCAGCCCGTCAGCGCCGCGTCGGTACGCTGAGGAGCGGGCAGCCGTCGACGTGGCACGCCTCAGCCCGTCAGCGCCCCAAGAGCTACCGAGCGCCGGCCCCCAGCCGCGATCGGCCGTCGCATCGCGCCAACGCATCGTACGTGCAGCCCGGAGCTCGCGGATGGCCGACCTGAGATGCCAGGCCAGACCAATGACGAGCAACAACAGGCGAATCCGGCTCATCGACCGCCACCGCCAGAATCTGCTGCGCACGGCGGACCGGACGACTGACAACAGGAAGACAACCATCATGACTCCGGACATCGAGGACAGGGCCGACAGCCTCATGCTCCGTTTGTGCCCGATCGAGGAATCGCTAACCGCGCAGACGGAGGGCGACTGAGCTGGGCTGCTGATGATGCCAATGTCGAGGGCGATCTCCTAATGGGCGGGGGTACGGACTCGGGGCGCGCAGCCACGCGCACGCAGCCGTGCTCGCGGACCCAAGACCCGCGCGTCTGCTGCGCAGGGCAGATCGCGGTCTCGGGGTTGGGTCTCGGTTCATCGTCGTGGAGCGCCCTGAGTCGCTGGCATCGGTCTTCCTCTGGTCGTTGTGAGCTTGGACTGCTGTCTGGGTGAGGTGGGTCGGGCGACCGACCGGGTCGTTCAGGCGAGCTCGTCGAGCGTGGGCGGCGGGCCGAGGATGTCGACGCCATAGCCTGCGAACATGCGAACGAACTCGTCCATCGGCGGCATTGCGGTGTCGGTCGGGGTGCGCTGCCGGCGCCACGGGTCTCGCAAACTTCTCGGGGCGAGCTTCCCTCTGCGAGGGGGCCGGCAGGGTGCCTGCCGCGCAGTCGTGACGCTGTCGCCGGACCACCGCGGGGGCGCTGACTTCGGTCTGAATCGGTCCGAAGACCATTCAAAGGCACCCGGTGCGAGAGGCTGTTCAGGTACGAGCAGCTCGGGCAGCTGCCGGAGCTCTGTCCGATCGGCGGTCCCGGCGAGGGAATGATCGCCAGGCTGTGCGATTGCTGCTCGATGACGTTCGCTCAAGCGTGGGGGCGCCTCCGCCGTACCTACAGCTCGATGATCGGAATCGCGGTGTTCATGCGGTGACGGACCTCGTCACACGCACCGACAGCGGACTCCTTGAGCCTGTAGTCCTTCGTCCAAAACAAGAGGTCGTGCTGGGAGTCGTAGAGACGCGCGTGGTACGTGCGCGACTCTCTCGAGTAGACGAGTTCGAAATACATGGTGTTCCCCTGTTTGGTAACGAGACGGGTGCCCGCCACGAATCAGCAACGACGTGCCTGCCCGTACTTCAAGAGTCGACGGGCCGAATCGGCGACTTAACGTTTGGGCCGGCGTGCTGGTGCGCTCGCTTGCAAACCGTGTTAGACCGGGTGGCGACTTGGTGGCTCACCGGTGCACGCACGGGATGCGCACCCCGCGCACCCCGAATCGGGAGGCTCGATCCGACGGGCCGTGTCACGAACGTGTCACCTTAAGGCCAGATAGGACGGCCATTGATGTGCGATCCCCAGCCACAGGTGCTCGAAGTCGGACTCGGGCACCTGGATTTCGAGTACGAGCAGGGTGATCGCAATCGCGAACACGCCGTCGCTGAACGCCTCTATTCGTCCGGTGCTCCACTGGCTGCCCACAGGCGGTCGTTTCGCTGGGCGTTTCCCCGGCTTTCCGCGTTGTCGTGAATTACAAGCGCGACGAGTGTTTCTGAGCGCTTGCCAAGGCGCCCACTTGCCTCACTACAGCGGCTTCAGGTGACACGTTCGTGACACGGCCCGTCGGATCACGATTGCCCCGCGCGAGCGCTGTCGGCGGCATCTCTGCGGATGGTTGAGCGCACACGCGCCCGAAGTGTCGGCCGAACTTCACGGAAGCCACGAATCGGCCTTCGCGGAGGACCGAGACGAGGAGCCGATTGCGCCGTCACTTGTTCTCACCATCTCCACCGAACACGCGTCGAAGGGCCGCCCGCTCTGTGCGGAGCGCGCTAACGGTTTCCGCCAGTCGGCGCTCACCCTCCGGCGTCACCCGCACCAACACGACCCGGGCATCTGAGGTCGAGGGGATCCGCACCACCAGCCCAGCCTCCGCGGAGCGGTCGATGAGCTCGCTCACAGTGCTTTGGGAAAGCGCGAGCCGACCGACTAACTCGTTGACCGTCGCCTGCTGACTTCCATCGGCGGCCCCCTTGATCATCAAAAGGAGCAGGTGACGCTGCGGTGTCAATCCGTGGGCACGGGCGACCTGTTCTCCGCGCCGCAGGAACCCCCGCAGCGCCGCACGCAGGTTGGCTGTTTCCCGATATTCGGCCAGGGTCGGTTGGCTCGAGTTGCGCTCCACCGGAGCGGAGGTGCTCCGCCCCGGTGGGCGCTCCGGGCGTGGTCTCGACGATGGCACCCGCCCAGACTAGCCGGTAGCTCAGCGCTGATCCGCGTGCAAGAACGGCTCGCTCTTGCGGCCTTCCGATTCGAAGAGTCCGTAGTGCCCGAGCAGGTCCGCCCACCACTCGGCGCTCTTGTGCCAGCCGTCCGGCGTTTCGTCGGGCGGCGGCGGTGCGTCCACGACGTGCTCGGTCGATATCCCAAGACTGAGCAATACCAAGTTCGTGGCGTGGTCGACACGGGCCAATGCCGCCGCCGGGAGGTACCCCGCGTGGCCTGGATGGCCGGGAATCTTGTGCACGCGCACCCCGTTGGGGCGCACACCCTCGATCTCACCGAGCACGCGGCCATCGGCGTCCCGGACCTGGTAGCCAACGAGCCGTATGTCGACCCTCGTGGTGTTCCGTGAGGTCATCGCTTCTCCCTTCAATCCCATCATCAAGGGAATGTCGTCAGCGGCGGCCTGCGGTTGCCGACCGCCCGCGCCCGTCAGGGGCGCACACACCCAGATCGGGTGACATCTCTATCGTTATACGATTGATCGTTGCACCAGGCAACGCCATGGTCAAGAGGCGCACGTGAGTGCGCAGGGCGGTCGGACGCTCCCCGCGCCCCGAACGTCAACGCGGCACGATGAAATGCAGATCGACCGTGGCAGTGCGTCCCGTCCTGATCTCATCAGCGGGCTTCCCCGTCCGGTTCCGTGACGAGCTGACCAAATGATTTCCGAACCTCGGCTCGACAGTGCTCGTCGGCGCCGCCGCGGCATCCGCTGAGCTTGGCTTATCTCGTGACCTCCGGCGCCGCGCTTGTCGCATCGATGGCCTGGTCACTGGGGTCAGGATTGTCGACCGGTGGGTTCTGCCGGGCCGGGCCGTGCCGACGGAGGGAAGGATCCTGGGGCGTCGACTCGGCGAGGCGTTTCGCCAGGACCTCCGACATCGTGTCGCGGGTGAGGACACCGACGGCGACACCGTCATCGGTGACGACGACCTGGTTGATGTCGGTGGCAAGAAACAGTGCAAGAGCGTCACGTAGGTAGGCCAAGCCGTCGACGCTCGGAGCGTCGGGGTCGATACCTCCGTCAGGGAGAGGGTTCATGGCTTGCCTGGCCACGGCGGTGCGAAAGGGGTCGGTCTCGGTGTCGAACTCCACCCGAAAGCCGCGGCGAACCAGTCGGTCCGTCATGAGCCGGTCCGAGAGGAACCGCTCGGCGGTGATCTCCGCGATCCCGAGCACCAGCAGCATGGGGACGATCATGCGGTAATCGCCCGTGACCTCGAGGGCGAAGACGGCGCCCGTGAGCACGGCGCGGCTCGCGACGCCGAACGTCGCCCCCATCGCGACGAGCGCGAACGCCCCGGGCTGGATGTGAGCTGACGGGAACAGGTGACTAAATCCGATCCCGATCATCTCGCCCATCGTCGCGCCGATCAGGAAGATCGGGGCCAAGGTGCCGCCGGAGGTGTTGGAGGCGAGGGCGATCCACCACGAAAACATCTTGGCGAGAAAAAGGAGGGCGAGCGTGCCGAGCAGCAAACGGCCGTTCACCGAGTCGGTGATGGCCCAGTAGCCGACCGAGAGCGACCCCGGCACGGCGAGGCCGATGGTGGCGAAGGCCAGCGCGCCGAGCAGCGGATGCAGAAGCTCGGGAATCGGCAGGCGCCGGAAGCCAGCCTCCGCGGCGAAAAGGCCTCTGTTTAGGATGACGGCCAGGAGCCCGGCAGCGACGCCAAGCACGGCGAACAGCGGCAGCTGCTCGGCCGGGGCGCTCGTTGGGTGGGTGACCGCGAACACTGGTTGCGAGCCGAGTAGCAGGGTGTGGATCTCGGCGGCGATCCCGGTAGCCAGGACGAGCGGGAGGAGCGCGCGCAGGGACCGCTCAAATAGGAGCAACTCGAAGGCGATGAGAATCGCGGCGATCGGCGTGGCGAAGACGCCGGCCATGCCCGCCGCCGCACCGGTGGCCAGCAGGATGCGGCGCTCAGCGGGCGAGACCCTCAGCACCTGGCCGACCAGTGACCCGGCGCATCCGCCGGTCACGATGATCGGGCCCTCGGCCCCGAACGGGCCCCCGGTGCCCATCACGACGGCGGCAGAGAGCGGTTTGGCCAGCACGACTCTCGGCTTGACCCGACTCTCGCGCACGACGATGGCTTCCAGCGACTCGGGGATTCCATGACCCTTGATGACTGGGCTCCACAAGGCCAAGAGCACCACGACCACGGCACCCGCTATCGCCACCGGGATCAGAACCGGCGTCGGGTGGTAGTCACGAAGGTTCGGGAGCGTGAACCCGACTTGGTGCAGGAGGGCCAAGTTGCTGATCAGCCCCACGAGGCGGACCACGAGATAGGCGGCGGCGCCACCAATAAGGCCGAGTACGACGCCAAACCCAGCAAGCACGGTCATCCGGGCCGGAGACTCCCCCAGGCTCACCTCTTTGTCGGCCGGGTGGCCGCCGCGCCATGTAAAGCGTCTTCGCATAGCGAGAGCTAATCGGAGTACGATGTAAAACCATACCACCTCCGTACCGATCAAAGCGAGATAGGCGACGGGCCCAGCGAGTCCCTAGTGATCGACGCCCGTCTGTCGAGCCTCTCGGCTCGCGGGCGTGTGCCGGTTCGACTTGGACGGCGGCGAACCCCGCATCGCACACCGCATGGTCGCGGCGCGAAGGGGTCGCGGCCTCTATCCTGCCGGTAGCTCGATCACGGGTCCCAGGCTGGGCCCACCCGACGCCCTAAGGAAGGTTGCTGTGGGATTTCGCATCCTTCGCGCCGCCGACCAGGTGTGGCGCCCGTCGAATCCGTTGGGCGTCTTCAACACGAACCTCACGAGTCAGCTGGGCTTTGACGATCTTGCGTTGCGTCTCTGGCGTGTCTCTCCCGGGCAGGCGATACCCCGCCACCGCCATCAGTTCCAGACCGAGATCTACGTGCTCTTGGAGGGCGTGGGTCGGCTGCGTGTGGACGACACGCTGCTCAGCGTCGAACCGATGTCGTCGGTACTGGTGGAACCTGAGTCCGTGCGGCAGGTGTTCAACGACACCGACGGTGACGCACTCTGGCTCATCGCGGGCGTACCTCCGGAGGCGTTTCCGCTCACCGGCGATCAGCATGCGGCCGAGCGCGATCGTCTCTACCCGGACGGTGTCGAGGCACTGCCGCCCGAACTCGACGCCAATAGGTCGCGACCGCGTGACCCCTAACCGAGGCGATTTCGCTCCCGGCAGTTCCCGCCCGATTCGGCCTTTCAAGCTGAGGGTGGCGGGTTCGGGGCCCCGCGTCCCGCACCACCTGAGACACCGCCACCGGTAGAGACCGATTCAGACCGACCCGAGCGCCGGTGGTCATCGCTGATGGGGTCCTGATGACGGCTCGAAGGCAAGCGTAAACGGTGCCGCCTGATCCGATCCGGGTCGTGCGTCCACCACGAATAGCTGCGTGCCATCCCGCGGCAGCTGTCGTCGAGGCTTCTCACGTGCGCCCTCTGCCGCCCGCCAGGCCAAGAGACTCCCGTCGTCAGGCCAGCTACGGAGACTGCCCGTCAGCAGTCGCGAGGAAAGTGTTGACCGATGTGTTGACCCCCGCCTGTTCGAGGCGCTACGGATGAGACCGACACCGATGCCAAGAGCAGCGCTTAGCAGGCAGTTCAATCAATGGGCGCGGCAGGACTCGAACCTACCCTGCTCAGGGCGATTTCCGGTCCCGCCGTTGCTCACCGGTGCACGCACGCCGTGTCCACGAGCGGTCATTCCTGGCCTAAAGCGGGACGCTTTGGCGGTCGATTTCGCGCTCGCCGACCAGGACGTGCGAGTAGACGTCGAGCGTCATGCTCGAGCGGGCGTGTCCAGCGGCCGCGGCGATCATGTGCACCGGCACGCCGGCGTGTAGCCACAGCGAGCAGCGCCGATGGCGGAGGTCGTGCAACCCGAACCGGGCCACCCCCGCGGCCTTGCACGCACGGCCGAGATCGGTCCGCATCCTGGCCTGGGTGGCGTCCGGGAACACGAGCCCGTCGGGGTCGCGGTCCTCGCGCGGGGTGAGCGCCAGGACACGACCGAACAGATCCGCGGGCACGTGGACCATGCGGGCCCGTCGCGTCTTCGTGGACGCGGCCGAGAGCCGGAATTGCCCGCTCTGTTCGTCGACATCCGCCCAGCGCAGGTGCTCGAGCTCGCCGACGCGCATCGCGGTGGCCTCCAAGAGCAGCAGCGGCAACCGGTAGCGCCGAGCGACGTATCCCAACGCGGCCTCGAACTGGTTCGCGGTGGGCGGTGCGACCTCGGCGTGATCCTTGGGCGGCAGCTTGACGCGGCGATCGCGGGCCGGATTCGGGTCGATATCGGCGTGGTCGAGCGCCTGGCGAAGCGCCGCCAGCGACTTCTCGATGCTGCCGCGGGCGTACTCGGCCGCGTGCATCGCCGATACGGCCTCGGCGACGTCGGCCGGCGTCAGCGACTCGGCCGGGATCTCCCCGATCAGTGGCAGGACGCGCCCGAGGGCGACCCGATGCAGGACACGGGTTGATTGCGCCACGTCGATGCGCGAGTCCTGCCAGCGGCGGGCGGTCTCGGCGACCGTGGGCGGTGGTCGTGGTGGCGCGAGCGGCGCGAGGTCCGGCAGGCGACGCGCGGACAACTCCCCGGCGATCCAGTCCCGGCGCGCCTTGGCGTCGCGCATGGTGCGGAACGATCCGGCGTACAGAGTCGCCGACTCGCGCCCGCCGACGCGGTATCGGACGCGGTAGCGGGGCTCGCCCTTGGGCGTTTTGGCTCGAGTGATCCATGCGCCGGCCATCAGGCGTCCTCGACGTCGCCGAGGCGGTCGGCGAGACTGCCTACCCGGCCGGCCCGTCCGCTGATCCCGGGCTCGAGCGACCCGAGTCGCCGAGCTTTCTTGACCCAGGCGGCGACCGTCGAGACTTCAACGCCGACATCACCGGCGATGGTCTTGTTCGGGTTCAGGCCGTGCGCGACCGCGGATTCGTAGGCAGCGGCGACGTCCTCGTAGAAGGCGTCGTCCAGGCGCCTCCCCTGTGGGCGCTTGAGCCTGTGCCGCTTCGGGACTTCCCAACCCTCGCTTGGACGCTCCGATAGCGCGCCCTGTGGCATTTCCTCGTTGATGCGCAGCACCGTCGCCAGGACGACTCCGCCCGCGCCGCGCATCATGCACGCCGCGCGAATGCGGCCGAGCGGGATAGCCCGCAGTCTCTCTGGCTCGGCGGTGTGAAGTTCCGCCAACTCGAGCTTGCCGTCGGCGTCGGGCAGGAACCGCACCCAGCAATGGCCGTCGCCCCAATCGGCATGTATCCAACCGCCGGCTGACGGCGTGAGTCTCAGTGGCTCCATTTTGTTAAGCGTACCGGGAGCCTGCCAGTTTGACTACCCCGGGCTAGACAAACCAGGTATCATCCCCGCCATGGGACGGCAAGAGACCAGCAAAGGCGGGGCGGAATGACGACAGCGGACCATGTTCTCGACCGGCTCACGCTTCGGGCAATGGTGCCGCCGCCCGGCGAGTGCCGGCGTATCCGAGAGGCAGCCAAAGCCACGCGGTCCGACGTCGCCGAGGCGGTGGGCGTCAGCGAGCAATCGGTGATCCGCTGGGAACGCGGCATAGGGCCGTCACCGCGGCATGTGAAGGCATACGCGGACGTGCTCGCCGAGCTTCGCCGCGTCGCCGAGCTCCGGGGAAGCTGGGAGCAGCGGTGACGTCGACCGCGAGCGAGCGCCTGCACGTCACGGGCGCGTTCCTGTCCCGGACCGACCTTGCCGCTCTGGGTTTGTCGAGGCGCGCGGTCGATGCGGCGTTCCGCGCCTGTCCGGTCGTCGTGCTGCCGGGATTCTCCAAGCCGCTCATAAAGGCCTCGGATTTCCGGGCGCTGATCGACCAGAACACCTACGACGGCACGCGCGTCAGATGACGCCGAACCGAAAGGATCAAATGGGTACGGACACGCAGACAGACGAGTGGGTCTCGGCCTACTCCGGCGCGCACAAGCTCGGTGGCATGCAGCCGGAAGCACTCATGCGCGCGTGCGGGCCCGAGGGCGCCCGCATCCATCCATTCCACGGCCCGCAGGTGCTCCTGAGCGAGGTGATGCGGATTCTTGGCGATCACGCGGCCTACCGGTCCGACCAGGACGGGCACGCCGCCTACCTCGCCGAGGAAGGGCGCAAGCGTGCCGAGCACATCGCCGAGGCGGTTGGGAAAGCCCGCGCCAAGTTCGTCCAGGGCAATCCCGGCGTGCGCAGTTACCAGGGGCCCGACGGTCAGTCCGGGCCGCTGCAGAGCCAAAGCCCCGCAACCGAATCACGCTTGCGCGAGGTCCTGAACGAGACCCGCGAGACCGTCGGCGCCGAGTACGACAAACGCCATAGGTTGATGGATTTCGCCGAATGGCAGAAGAAGTTCGGCACCGCACCGTAACCGACCAAAACAGCGGCGGGGGGGGGAAACAGGGAGACGCCGCCCGTACCGAAAGGCCCACCATGGCCATTGAACGCAGACCTGACCACCGCGGCTATTCCGCGACGACGTTCCCGCCCGAGTGGGGCGACGACATTCCCGAGGGCCTCGAGGCCCGCGAGCGTTGGGCGGCCGAGAAGGTCCGCGCTGGGCTCGAGCAGCGCGCCCAGGGTGTCGAAGTGCCCTGGCTGATGACTGAGACCCGGGCATGAGCGTCGCCTATGGGCGGGCCGTGCCCTACAACGAGCCGACCGTCATCCCCGGCCTGGGCGGAGAGGTGTTCAAGGGACCGTCCCCGTTCGGGAATATCAAGACGCTGCCGACCGTCACGGCCCAGAAACAGCACTCGACGCCCGACCTGATCGGGTCGACCGCGAGCGGCACGCTCAGACTGATCGAGAAACCCGATGGCCTGTATTACGAGATCGACCTACCGGAGAACGATCCGCTGACCGCCGAGCTGGTGGCGCGCGGTGACCTCGCAGGAGCGAGCTTCGCGTTCTCCGTACCGCCAGGCGGCGATCAGTGGGACCTCTCGCCGGGCGGTATGGCGATCCGCATCATTTCCCAGGCCAGCCTCTACGAAGTCAGTTTGGTCAGCCAGCCGGCCTATCCGACGACCACGGTGATGATGCGGTCCGACCTCACCGAGGCCGAGACCGCTGCGCTGCTCGAAGCCGCGCTCGCGCGCTGTGAGCGCATCCGGGCCGAGGACGCCGACCGCGAGCTCGGCTATCGGCAGCAACTCGAGGTGCGACTCGCGGAGATCGACCGCCAGACCCGCTGGCACGACCTTGACCGCGAGATCGCCCGTGCGAGGTCGCGACGGTGAGCCCGAGAAACGCGGCGGGCCGGGGCCTGACGAGCCCCGACCCACCAAGTATCCGTACCTCGTCTGAGCACGATCCTAGCGCGCCACGGCGCGTGAGCGATCTGACCCCGGCCGGCTTGTTCCTGGTGCCCGTCATGGCCGCGCTATTCGTCAAAGCAGACGCGCTCGAGGACGGCGACTCGTGAGCGGGACTGACGGCGGCGGCCGGCACGTGCGATTTCCGACCGCACGCCGCTCGTGCCTCGGAGCCCCCGGCAGTCGCACCGCCCTGTGCGGTGACCGGGGGCCTTCAGACTATGCCCGATCTCAGCGCGGAGTAAACGGGGTGGCGTCGTGACGACTGTCGACCGCACCACGTGGCCGTGGCACTCCGCGCCGGCCGGCGTCGACGACTACGACGCGGCGGTCTGGCACGCGGTGCGTGCCGCGAGCGTCGGTGAGTTGCCGCGCCAGGACCTTAAGACGTGGATCCTCGAGCAGCGGGCCCGGCGGACGCGGGACGTGCTCCCGCCCTGGCCGACCACCGAGGCGGAGCACGCGCAGCTACGTGCCGACCTGATCGAGGCGTGGGCGCATCCGGTGCCGACGCGCTACCTGGGGAGGCTGCCGCGATGACCGGAGCCCGCGTCCTCGATGAGGTGGCCGAGTTCGTGCGTCGCTACGTGCTCCTACCGTCCGATGCGGCGCTCGTGGCCGTGGTGCTGTGGATCGCACACACCCTTTGCCTCGAGGCCGCCGAGGCGACGCCGTACCTGTCGGTCGAGAGCCCGGAGAAGCGATCCGGCAAGACCCGCCTACTGGAAGTGCTCGAGCTGGTCGTACCTCGGTCCTTGCGGGCGTCGGCCGCGTCAGAGTCGGCGCTGTTCCGGTCGATCGCCGAGGAGCCGCCGCCGACCCTGCTGTTCGACGAGCTCGATGCCTTGTTCAGGCGCCCGCGCGCCGAGACCGAGGCGGTGCGGGGCCTGCTCAACGCCGGGCATCGGCGCGGAGCGCATACCCTGAGGTCGATCGTCAAGGGCAAGTCGATCGAGGTCGAGCGCTTCCCCGTCTTCTGCGCCAAGGTGCTCGCGGGAATCGGCGAACCGCCGGACACGATTTCCGACCGCTCGATCGTCATCCGTATGCGACGCCGGGCCAAGGGTGAGCGCGTCGAGCGGTTCCGTTACAAGCGGGCCGTCATCGAGGGCCATCAGTTGCGCGAACGACTCGCAGAATGGGCCGCGCTGGGGTGCGGCAACCTCGAGAGCGAGCCGGACGTACCGGTCGCCCTCGACGACCGCGCTGCCGACGGTTGGGAGCCGCTGCTCGCCATCGCCGACGCCGCCGGAGACACTTGGCCGGCAAGAGCTCGCAGGGCGGCTGTCGCGTTGTCGGCCGACCGCAACGACGAGGACGCCGACAGCCTCGGGGTGCGTCTGCTGGCGGACGTGCGGTCGGTGTTCGACGGCGAGCGGATGACCACGCGGGCACTGACGGCCGCGCTCGTCGCCCTCGAAGCGGCACCCTGGCCGGACCTTCGTGGCAAGCCCTTAAGCCAGCACGTCCTGAGCCGGATGCTCAGCCACTACGACGTGCGCTCGAGGTCGATCAAGCTAGCCGACGGCACGACCGCCAAGGGCTACCTGCGGCATCAATTCGAGGACGCCTGGCGGCGCTACTGCGACGGTCCCACAGACGACCAAAACGGTGCAGACCCCCATAACCCCGGTTTCAACTCGGCACCTCGGCACTTCGGCCTACTGATAGGCGATCTCAGCGATTTTCAACTCGACACCGAACCTCATGGTGCCGACTCTGAAAACGGCGAGATCACTACTAACCATGCGGGTTGTGCCGAGGTTACGAGTTCAAACGGCCATATAGGGGTCCCGGCCGATAACTGGCGCGATGAAGTGCCGCTCGACGTCGACCCCGATCGGCTGCTCGAGGACGCGCCATGACGATCGACGCGCCCGACGACCTGGCCGGCTTGGAGATGATTCCGCTTCTCGAGCGTGAGCGATTTCAGATCGCTGCCGCGATCCTGTCGACGGCCGAGATCATCTGGGGATCGGGGATCACGGACATGCTCGAGGTGTCGATGCACGATCGCTACGCCGAGATGTCCGTCGAGCAAAAGCGAGACGTCTCGCGCCAGCTGCTGTGGCTGCTCGACCTGCTGCGCCTGGACGAGACGGATGAGTCATGACGCACAACGGCACGCGATCCTCGGAGTCTTGGACCGCGTGCCGCGTGCTGCTCAACTCAACTCGAATGCCATGACCAACGCTACGTCGGCGGAACCGCCTAAAGCCCTCCGTCGTTTTGATTGATCAATCGAGAAACACGATACCGCAGAGACCCGATGACTTACGACGACGACGAACCCCGAACGCTCTACTGGTGCGCTGTGTGCTCCATTCCGATCGCCTCGGGCGGTCGGTGCGATGACTGTGCGACCAACCCTTACGGGCAACGGTGGCGTTCATCAACGAAGGATCGGGATGGTCACCATCGCCACGGCGCGTCACCTCCGAATAATCCAACCCTGCACCACCCCGGAGGGACGCCGTCCCAAGGGCACACCACCCACCGGCAAGGCCAGGATGGTCAGTAACCCTCCCACGTGCCATCCGACGGTGGGCGGGGCACCCCGCCCACCAAACAGGGGTAGGCACCTCAAATCTCTATATGCAGGGGATTCGTAGATGACCCCGCAAGTCTTCGCGAGAAAAAGACAGTTTCAATATTCGAGCAGCGGATAATCTGATGGAGCGCATTTGTGGCAAATGTGGAGAGCCGTTCTTGACGCTCAAGAAGCGCGGACCCGCTCGATGCGAGCGCTGTATCAGCACGAGACGCGCCCGGCCCAAGCACATCCCCGAGCTCGCGATCGCACCGGCCGGGGAACCGGTGTGCGGCTACTGCCGGCAGGTCTACGAACCGTCTTCCAGTGACGACTCGCAGCCGCGTCGGTATTGCTCGAGTCGATGCGGCGGCCTCGGCCGCGTGGCGGTCGAGACGAAGGCCGCCCAGGAGCGTTTCGGAGAAACAGAGTGGTGGCGCCGGCTCATGGCGATGAACGAGCACAACCGTGAGCAGGACAACGCGCTGATCCTCTTCTGGAGCGAGGAACGGATGGCCGCGCTACCGACCTGGGACGAATGGTATGCCGCAGTGAACGCGCTGCGCACGGAGTTGGGCATCCCGAGGGTTCACGGATACCCAGACCCGGAGAAGTTGCCGCCGATCGTCTATCCCGACGACCTCGACGATGAATAGACCGGGTCGGATTGCGCTCAGTAGCTGAACACAGTCGCGTTGCTTCCGGCCCATTCCAACATCGCGGTCGCGCCGACGCTCTTGGCGATCGGCGCCTTGTCGGCGTCGCCAAGGCCGCGCCCCTCGACACAGACCGGGCAGAGCCACAACTCTCCGCCACCGTCCGCGAACTGCTCGAACAGCCGCTCGAGTGGCGGGCAGCCGTTGCACGCAATGCCGGTCGCCACACCCGGCAGCCCGAGTCGCACAGCCTCTTTGGTTGCCCAGATCACGACCTTTTTGCCCTGGCTAAGGGCGGCCGTGGCCACGAGAAACGCGATGATGACCCGCTCTTGGTCTTCGAGACCGGTGGCGAGGTTGATGACGACTTTGTCTTCCGCCGTGGCCATGGGGTCCTCCTCGCGTATACGGCGAACAATTTGATTCCGACGATACGACCGCGCGCGGAGCGTGGTCAATGGTGGCCAAGTCCACTCGTTGCTGGCCGATCGGGCGCCCTCCGAGCCGCCCGAGCTACTGACGGTCCAACAAACCGCCGTGTTGGCCGGCGTCGGACGTCTATTTTCGAGGAGTCGGCGGGGTAGGATCGAAATGATGGGGGACGCATGAACGAAGAAACATCAAATCTCTCCTGCATTGGCCGATATTCCGCGCGAGAGGTCGCCCGACTCGCTGGAGTCTCGTCGCGGCGCATCGGCTCGTGGGCTCGCTACGGCATCATTCCGAGCGAAGGGCGACGGCCGAACATTTACTCGTACGCCGATGCGGGCGAGGCGGTAGTCGCCCACTACCTGACCGACAACGGCGTGCCTCCCAGCGCCGTCCGGGATCTCGTCCGCCGACTTCGGCGGGACTACGGCCCGTGGCCCCTGTCGGCTGCGCCCCTCGCCCGCGACGGCGTCCTGGTGGTGCTCAGAGGTCCTGACGGCACGATGGCCGACGTTGTCGACCGCGTCGATCACCTGGTAGTGCCCGAGACTTTCCTCGCCCTTGAGGACATTCGGGATGCGCTCGCGCACGGCGGCTGGGTAGCACTGAGGACGCGTCGCCCGCACATAGAGGTCGACCCCGATCGACTGTCCGGCCGGCCCACCGTCAGGGGGCGCCGGGTGCCTACAACCCTCGTCGCGGGGATTGCTCGCGCCGCAGACGGACGCGAAACGTTACGAGACGAGCTCTCGCTCTCTGATGACGAGATCGACGGCGCGGTCGCCTACGAAAACGACGTAGAGAAAGCGATTGCCGCCTGATCGGCAACTCGTCCTCGACGAGCAGCTACCCAAGTCCCTCGTTCGAGAGCTGACTGGGCGCGGATATGGCGCTACATCGGTCGAGGATCTCGGGTGGAAGGGCGTGAGTGACGAAGAGCTGATCCGGCGCGTTTCGGAGCTGCGCCCGATGGCGATCCTGGTCACTCGTGACCAGAACATGGTCACTCAGCATCGAACGGCGCTTATTGATCGCCGTGTGACGCTGGCAGTGGTGGATCCGCCTCCGTCACGCCGGGCCGTAGTGAATGACGCTCAGTTGTGCCGGGACGTCGTTCACCGTTACGCGCACGCGATCATCAGTCAGGAAGATGGGAGTTGGTTCCGGTATTCTCAACAGACGAAGCGCCGCATCGACGGCTAACGCGAGCAAGACGCCCCCGGTCGACGTATGCACCGGGGCGCCGCGGGGGCATTCCGCTCAGGGGCTTGTTTCGCCCGCCGAGAAGCGATTCCCTGGACACGTAGACGGATGACCTGACGTCGTTCCGTCTGCGGTCGGCGTCCCTTCGGCAGTCCACCGCGGGACCAACGCCGGAGGGGCGTCACCGGCGTCGCTGAGAAGCGAAGAGGCGCGATCACGGGGCTGCGATCGCGGCGGGTCTTGGGAGACCGCCGCACAGGACCACACGTGTCGCCCTCGAGCGCTGTCGCCGTCCGATCCGCCTCTGCACTGGATCGGATCGACGCAGGCGATCAGCGGCGCCATGGTCCCCGCTCCCGCGATTGCGCCTTCCGTTGACGCAATCATGACCGCGCCTCTTCTGATCCAGGTCTAGCGCGCGGACCCGTCACATCCGCGCCGCGTCTCGACATCGAGCACGTCCGAACTTGCCCAAACTGCCGAAGAGTTGTTGGGTTGGGCTCAGTGCGGGCGGGGTCCTGACATCGCGCCCGCCCGCCGGTGGCGTCCCCTCCAGCCCTTGCATTGGGTCCGACTGGAGGGGCGCCGACTTTGTGACAACCCGCCACAACCTCCCCATTCGGCGAGTTTCCCGCTCCAAGCGGGGCCGATAGGTTCCTTGGTGGCAACAGCGATGCGTCGCGGGACCACCACCGGGGCGGTGCGCATCCTTCGACGCGACCCGGATCGCTGTGTCACGACGTCCCTCCGGCTGCATGGGAACTCCGGCGGGGCGTCGCTCGATTCGACCGGAGGCCGATGCAACCGATCGGATCCGCGTCTCGAAGTCCGCCGCCCATCACGCGGAGCACTATCCCGACGTGTGCCGGCCCGAGGTCGCCGATGCGGTCTACTCCAAGGGTCAAACGGTGATCTGGGACAAGGTCCTAAACCGGGACGACCCCTGCCTGCACTGGGTGGTGCAAATCGACGGGATCATCCAGGACGACTACGCGCTGGAAGGCTGATCCCGAGGTATCCACCGGGGTATGCACGGATGGACAGTGGCGTCCGGCGGGGTCAGACTGCTCGCCGATGCGACCGATCGTCTTCGTCTTTCCCATCAGGCCTGAGCACACGTCGAAGTCCGACGCGCACATCTACGCCTGGAAGGTGCGCCTCGATAACGGAAAGAAAGAGCGGTGCGTGGTCCGCATCCCGAGGAAGGTCGCAGACCTCGCCTGGGACGAGCCCGGCTTCTGCGGCCCTGATGTCGTGGATGCAGTCAAGACCCACGGCATGTCGGTGGTCGAGGACATGGTCTTGCGACACGACGATCCGCCGATGAACTGGGTCGTCGACGCGACGGACGTCCACGCGGACAGCGGTCGACCGCCCGAGTGAGTCTGCGGGGCCGGGTGAAGATCCGTTGCGCACCGGTGCACGCACGCGGCGGGCACGACTGGCGTTTTCTGACACCGCATGCATGCGGAAACTGTGGATAAGCGTGCGTATACGACGTTCTGATGGGCGCGGCAGGACTCGAACCTGCGACCCAGGGATTATGAGTCCCCTGCTCTAACCAGCTGAGCTACACGCCCTGAGTGGGAGACCCCTCACAGGTCCGGATGAACCCTAGCGAGCGTCTGGGCGGCCGGGCTGCGAGTCGCCGGATCGGCGATGATCGAGGCATGCGGTTCCCCCGCCCCGACTGAACCGCCTGCCGTCCCCCGTGTCGTCGCGATATCCACAACCGCCGTGAAGGGGCTCGCGCTCGAGACGCCGCAGTCGGTGGACGTTGGACCGGACGGAGTCGCGGCGGATCGCGCCTTCTTCCTGGTTGACGCCAACGGAGTGATGATCAACGGCAAGGCGCTCGGCGAGTTGGTCCGTGTCCGCGCTGAGGTCGCCGATGACCTCTCGGAGCTCACGCTTCGATTCCCGGACGCAACGGAGGTCCGCGGCGCTGTCGTGCTCGGCGCCCCGCGGATGGTGCAGTTCTTCCGGGCTCGATTCGCGGCTCCCGTCGGTCCTCGGCCCGTGGGCCGACGCGCTCTCGGAGTTCTGCGGGCGCCCGATCGCGCTCTGCCGCGCGCCCGCCGAGCGGCCCGGGGTTGACCGCGGACTCCGCGGAGCCGTGTCGCTTGTGTCTGCGGGTGCGCTCGAGGCACTCCGGCAGGCCGGAAACGTCCCGGACCCGATCGACCCGCGGCGGTTCCGCATGCTGTTCCTGATCGACGGTGTGGCCCCCCATGCAGAGGACCACTGGTGCGGGCGGACCGTCGGCGTCGGTGCCGCCCGGCTGCGGATCAACGGGTTGGTCGGCCGCTGCGCGGTGACCACCCGCGACCCCGACAGCGGCCGCGTCGACCTGCCGACCCTCCACTACCTGAACCTGTATCGCGGCGACATCCGCGCCGACGAACGGCTGCCGTTCGGGGTCTACGCAGCGGTGGTCACGCCGGGAACGGTCCGCGTTGGCGACCCCATCGAGCCCCCGGACGCTGGCTCCGAGCGGCTTGCGCGCGGCTGAGGTCGGTACGCTCTGGGGGACGCGGCCCTCGCGGGCGGCACGCAGTCCTGGCGGATGCACGCGCGAGAGCAGGTCACCCGCCGACGCAGACAAGGACCAACTCGTGAGCACATCCGTCAACGCACAGGAATTTCGCGAGACCCTCGCCCTGTGGCCGAGCGGCGTCACCGTGCTGACCGCCCGGGACGACGAGGAACTGCTCGGTATGACGATCAGCTCGTTCTCGTCGCTCTCGCTCGAGCCACCGTTGATCCTGTCGTGCCTGGACAAGAAGGCCAGGAGCCATGGCGGGCTGATCGGCGCGCGCGGCTTCGCGGTGCACGTGCTGGCCCGCGACCAGGAGGGCATCTCGCGCGCGTTCGCGCGGCCCGGTCCGGAGAAGTTCGACGACGTCCGGTGGGAGGAGGGCGCGTTTGGCGCGCCGCTGTTGCCGATCGGCGTCGCGCGGCTGGTCTGCGCGCACGAGGCCGCCGTCGACGGCGGCGACCACACGATCCTGATCGGACGCGTGGTCGAGGTGACCCGCAGCGACAAGCGCCCGCTGATTTACTGGGATCGCGAATACCGGTCGGCGTCCTAGGTGGCCCGGCCGAGCGGGCGGTGCGGGCAGGAGCTGGGGTGACGCTGGTGCCTGAAGACGCGATCGGGGTGTTCGACTCGGGCGTCGGCGGGCTGACGGTGCTCGACGAGTGCCTGGCGCAGCTACCGTCTGAGGACTTCGTCTACTTCGGGGACACCGCCTGGTTCCCGTACGGCGATCGGTCCGACGCCGAACTGCGGGAGCGGGCGGAGCTCATCGCTGGGTGGCTCATCGGCCGCGGGGTCAAGACGATCGTCATCGCCTGTAACACGGCGACCGCCGCGGCCCTGACGCACCTGCAGACCCATCTCGAGGTCCCGGTGATCGGCGTCATGAGCTCCGAGGCGCACGCCGCGGTCCAGACGACGCGAAACCGCCGGATCGGACTGCTGGCCACCGAGGCGACGGTCAGGTCGGGCTCGTACGAGCGGATGCTCCACGCCAACGATGCGGGCGTGGAGCTCGTGCCGGTTGCATGCCCCCGGCTCGCCCCCGCCATCCAGAACGGCGACCCCTTCGACGAGCGCATCGTCGAGATGGTCCGCGAGTACACCGCGCCACTGCGCGAGGCGCGCGTCGACACGGTGATCCTCGGCTGCACGCACTATCCGTTGGTCGAGCGCTTGCTGCGCCGCAACCTGCCCAACACCCGGTTGATCAAGAGCGGGGAAGAGCTCGCCAGGGAGCTTCGCGAGTCCCTCGATCGTAAGGGCCTCTTGCGTGACGACGCGCGTGAGGGGCGCTACCGGTTCGCCTGCAGCGGGGATCCGGCGGCCTTTCAGGCGCTCGGCACGCGCTTCTTACAGATGCCGCTCGGCGACGTCGAGCGGGTGGACATCACCGGGTGATCGTCCTCATGGGGTCGCGGTCGCCCCGAGTTCGTCGAGGGCGGTCAACACCTCGGTCATCTGGACGCCCGCCTTGCCGCGCAGGCGCACCGCGCAGTGCGCGTCGTAGGGCGTGTCGCTCTCGGTGAGGATCGCCAGCGATCCGCCGTGGCGCAGGACGATGTCCGGCAGGGTGCTCACCGGCGTGACGAGCAGGCTCGACCCGATCACCAGCATGACATCGGCCACGTTCGCGGCCGCGAACGCCGCGCTGATTGCCTCGCCGGGCAGCTGCTCACCGAACAGGACGACGCCGCTCTTGATCTGGAACCCACACGTGCTGCAGCGCGGCACGCCGTCGGGCGCGTCGTCGGCCCGGGCGATCATCTCGTCGCGGGAGACGCGTGCGCCGCAGCGCAGGCACTCGCCGAAGTCGAGCGTACCGTGGACCTCGATGGGTTGAGTGCTGCCGGCGCGCCGATGCAGGCCGTCGATGTTCTGGGTGATGAGTTGCTTGACGACTCCGCGCCGCTCAAGCTCGGCCACCGCGCGGTGCGCGGGGTTTGGCTGGACGCTGTCGACCGCGGAGAAGCGCGGGCGATGGAAGCTCCAGAAGCGCTCCGGAGTGGACACGAACGTCGACAGTGAGCCGACCTCCATGGGATCGACCTTCTCCCAGATCCCGCCGGGAGAACGGAAGTCCGGGATCCCGCTCTCGGTCGAGACACCGGCACCGGTAAGCACCACGGCGTGCCGTGCCCCGGCGAGTAGGCCCGCAAGATCACGTGGGGTGTCGGCCATCGTCCGAATGGTACCGCCGGACACCCCTCAGACGTCGTCCTCGGCGCCCGGCTCCGGCATGACCCTGTTGCGGCCGGCGGCCTTGGCGGCGTAGAGCTGGCGGTCGGCCTCGGTCAACAGCTCCTGGGTCGTCGTCCCGGGCATGCCGACGATGCAGCCGAGTGAGGCCGTGACGGCCAGGCCCTCCTGGATCGTCTCCCACGGGTACTCGGCGATGGCTCGGCGCATGCGCTCGCAGACCACCAGCGCGATCGGCAATTCGGCGCCGGGCAGCACGATCGCGAACTCCTCGCCGCCGAAGCGGGCGACCAGGTCATGGTCACGGCTGGACTCGCGCAGCAGGCGTGCACACACCCGCAGTACATCATCGCCCACGAGGTGCGAGAAGCGGTCGTTGACCTTCTTGAAGTGATCGAGGTCCATCAGCGCCAACGCGATCGGTCCCGTACTGCGTGCGACCACGAGGCCGAACTGGGCATCGAAATCGCGGCGGTTCGGCAGACCGGTCACCGGATCCATCAGTGCCTCGGTACGGCGGCGCTCGGCCTCGGCCTGGGCCTGCTGGACGTCGAGCCGCAGGGCGTTGAGTTCCATGCGGGCCTTGGCACGCTCGCCGTCGAGCTCCTGGCTTAAGGCGTGGAAGCGCCGCTGGGCCGCCAGGGCCGCCGCGAGGTCGCCGACGCGCTCGTTCAACGTGCTCGTGACCTCGAGCGCCTGGGCGAGGGTGCGTCGGTCGCCAACCTCCTCGAGCAGGTGCACGGCCCGCAGCGCGGCGCGCAAGCCATCTTGGGTCCGTCCGGCGGCATCGAGCGCCCGGGCGGTCTCGATCAGGTGGGCCGCTTCGGCACGGCGGTCACCGGCCGTGCGTGCCGTCAACACGGCGGCCTTGAGATGGTCCAGGGCCGCAAGCGGTTGTCCGAGGCCGATCAGCGCGCGCCCGGCCATGCCCTCGGCGTAGGCCCGGATGACGTTGTCCTCGGGGTTCGGCAGCTCGGCGGCTTCGCGAGTGAGCGCGAGCGCGCGGCCGTAGGCGACCTCGGCCTCCTCGCGACTGCCGGCGGCAAGCGCCCGGTCGCCGAGACCGCAGTGGACATAGGCAGCGTTCTGGAGCACGAACGCCATCCACAGGTTGTCGCCGGCGCTGCGGAAGGTGTCCGCCGCCTCGCGATACAGCTGCAGGGCCCGGACCGGATCGTCCTGGATGGCATGGGCGTTGCCAAGCTCGTTGAGCGCCCGGGCCAGGACGGCCAGATCGCCGCGCTTGCGGATCTCTGGCAGTACCTCGTGCAGCAGCTCTGCCGCGGTCACCCCGTCTCCGCTGTAGACGTGCAGCGCGGCGATCAGTACCAGCGCCCACGCGCGGGCGCGGCGATCGCCCAGTGCCTCGAAGGTCCGCATCGCGGTCTGCATCTCGTCGAGCACGCGCCCGACATCGGCGGCGCCAAGCAGGGCATTGGCCCGCGACAGCCGCGCACGGGCCTCAAGCCAGGAGTCGTCGGCGGCAAGCGCGGCGCCGAGCGCGGAGTCGCCGAGCTGGCGGGCCCGCGCGGGATCGCGGTGTGCCAGCAGATCGACCAGCTCGACCAGTGCAAGCGCACGCTCGCGCGGCGTCGTCGCCTGCGCGAGACGTTCCTCCTGGATGCTGATCACGGAATCGGCCATATCGAACTGCGCTCACAACCTCATTGACGTTCGGTTCCTACATCGAAAAGTCCGCGTCCGCGCCCGGTGACTATCCTTGGCGGCGTGGCTCCCGATGCGAGGACAACCTTGGCAGACGCTGCGCGCCCTGATGGCCGGACCGCTGACGCGTTGCGCGAGGTCCGGATTCTTCCGCATTTTGTGCCGACCGCGCATGGCAGTGCACTGATAGAGATCGGCCAAACGCGGGTGATCTGTACGTGTGCGGTCGATGAATCTGTGCCGGTCTGGCGCCGCGGTCGCGGGGCCGGCTGGCTGACCGCCGAGTACGGCATGTTGCCCGCCTCGACGGGCGAACGCCGCATGCGTGATGTCACTCGCGGCAAGCTCGACGGCCGGTCGTCGGAGATCCAGCGCCTCATCGGACGCTCGCTCCGGGCGATCGTCGATACGCAGGCGCTCGGGGAGCGCACGCTCTGGATCGACTGCGACGTCCTGACCGCCGATGGCGGCACGCGGTGCGCGAGCATCTGCGGTGCGTACGTGGCGCTCGAGCTCGCGGTGCGCCGCCTGCTCGTCGAGGGACTCCTGGAGCGGACCCCGATCCTCGACGCCGTCGCCGCGGTGAGCGTCGGCATCGTCGACGGTGAGTGCCGGCTGGATCTCGGGTACCTGGAGGACTCGCGCGCCGAGGCCGACATGAATGTGGTCGTCAATCGGCGCCGGTGAGCTGATCGAGGTGCAGGCGACAGCCGAGGGGCGCGGGTTCGCCCGCTCCCAGTTCGACGAGCTGCTCGACCTTGCGTTGGGCGGGACGCGCGCCCTGCTGGACATCCAGGCGGACGTCCTCGCACGCGCGTGAACATCGTGCTTGCAACAGGCAACCCCGGCAAGGCGCGGGAGCTCGGGGCGCTGCTGGGAGCCCACGTGCGCGTCGAGCCTGCGCCATCCGGGTTCGCCGTCGCGGAGACCGGCGCGACGTTCTTCCAGAACGCGTTGCTCAAGGCGCGAGGCGGCCCGCGCGATGACATCCGACGACGCACTCGTCGTGGCAGACGACTCGGGTCTGGCCGTGCGCGCGCTCGAGGGTCGACCCGGCGTCATGAGCGCGCGCTACGCCGGCCCGGATGCGCGCGACAGTGACAATTGCGCGCGGCTGCTCGAGGATCTTGACGGTACGATCGATCGCCGGGCCGCGTTCGTGTGCGTGCTGGTCGCCCTCGCGGCCGATGACACGATGACCGTCACGTGCGGGACCTGCTCGGGAGCGATCGCCGAATCGCCCCGCGGCGATGGCGGCTTCGGCTACGACCCCCTGTTCGTCCCCGACGGAAGGACCCATGCGATGGCGGAGCTCACCGCCGAGCAGAAGAACGCCATCTCGCACCGCGGACGGGCCGTGCGACGGCTCGCCGCAGGCCCTGGGCGTCGCCCAGTGACCCGCAGCCAGGTCACCCCGCAGCGCAGCCTGGCTGCGCATCTGTTCTCATGGCTCGTCGCCGGCGCGATCATCGGCTGGGTGGTCGTGTACGCGCTCCTGCGCATCGGGGGTGACAACCCCACCGATGCGGCGGTCCCCGCCCTGATCGGCGCGCTGCTCGGGCACCGCCGCGGCCGGAGGGATCGTCGTCTGGGCCCGCCGCGCCGAGGCCGCCGGCCACCCGATGGGCCGCAGTCGCATTCGGAAGGCCGATCCGGCCCGCATGTCCGCGCGCGACCGCGAGGTCATCCGGTTCGTCTGGCCGACCCTCGTGGGCGTCGCCGCGATCGCGGCGCTGATCGCCGTCGCGCTGCTGTTTCACTGGTTCGGGATTCACGGAGCCCGTCCGAAGAGCACGCTGTTGATGGTGCTTTGGGACCTGGTGATCGCGGCGTGGCTCTTCGACGAGGGCCAGCGCGTGCGCGAGTTCGTGTTCGAGGGGCTCGACTCGCTGTATTTCGGGTGCTTGCTGACAATGGTGTTGGCGAGCATCGGGATCTCGCGGAGCGTCGTCTCGGGCGGCCAGGTGATGCTGATCGTCGCCGCGGGCGTTGCGGCGGCGGCGATCGGCGTGCTGTCGTGGCGGATCGCCGGCGGACGCGTCGCACCGATCGCCGCGGTCTTCGGGATCGCGGTCGCCGGCGCCTGCCTGATCGTTCCGCTGACCGGGTGATGGCGGCTGGGCCGCAACTGATCTGCCCCCTGTGCCGGAGCGTCGTGGTCGACGGCACCGAACCGGCACCCGGCGCCTGCCCGGGGTGCGGAGCGGGGTATGCCGGAGGCGGCGACGATCCGCGCGGCGGCGTCGCCGCCGCGCTCGCGTGGTGGGGCCTGACCGGGCTCGACGCCGACCGGGTCTCCGGCGGCCTGTTCCAGATCCTGCCGACTGACCCGCTCAGCCGCGTGGTGACCGTGACCTCGGACCGGCGCGACGGCTTCTACCGCTGGTGGGTCTTCGTGGCCGCCGACACCGAACCGGCAGTCGCGCTGGCGCGCGCCGCGACGTACGCGGCCTAGCATCGGCCTGGCGCTCGCTTCGCGCGAGTGCCAGGCCGATGCGGCGGATCCTCTGGAGCGGATGGCCCGTCTGCGCTAGTCTGGTTTGGCACTCTACGATCTAGAGTGCCAAGGCGTGTGCCGACACGCCGTCGCAGTGCAAATGTTCCCTGGGTACGGGAGGTTGCATGTCCCTGAAGCCGCTGGGCGATCGGGTGCTGGTGAAGGCCGCGGACCAAGAACAGGTCACGGCAAGCGGAATCGTGCTGCCGGATACGGCCAAGGAGCGCCCGTCGCGCGGGACCGTCGTCGCCGTGGGTGACGGCCGCATCGTCGAAGGGGTCCGCGTTCCGCTCGAGGTCGCGGTCGGCGACGAGGTCATCTACTCGAAGTACGGCGGGACCGAGATCAAGGTCGATGGGGAGGACGTGCTCATCCTGTCCGAGCACGACATCCTCGCCAAGGTCCAGTCATAGGCGCGACGCGCCGTTATCGCAGGAATCCAAAGGAGAGCTGACGCCAGATGGCAAAGGACATCTTGTTCGCCGAAGAAGCCCGCCGGGCGCTCGAGCGCGGGGTCAACACCCTGGCCGACGCGGTCAAGGTCACCCTCGGTCCCAAGGGCCGCTACGTGGTGCTCGACAAGCGCTTCGGGGCGCCGACGATCACCAACGACGGGGTCACCATCGCCCGTGAGATCGAGCTGAGTGACCCGTTTGAGAACCAGGGCGCACAGCTGGTGCGCGAGGTCGCCACCGCCACCAACGACGTGGCCGGCGACGGCACCACCACCGCGACCTTGCTGGCCCAGGCGATCGTGCGCGAGGGACTCAAGAACGTCGCCGCGGGCGCCAACCCGATGGGGCTCAAGCGCGGCATCGAGGCCGCCGTGGAGAAGGTCGCCGCATCGGTGCTGGCCCAGTCCAAGGAGGTCTCCGGCAAGGAGGACATCGCCCGCGTGGCGACGATCTCGGCCCGCGACCGGGCCATCGGCGATGTGATCGCCGATGCGATCGAGAAGGTCGGCAAGGACGGCGTGGTCAACGTCGAGGAGGGCCAGACCTTCGGGATCGAGCTCGACTTTACCGAGGGCATGCAGTTCGACCGCGGCTACATGAGCCCGTACATGATCACCGACCCGGACCGCCAGGAGGCCGTGCTGGAGGATCCCTACATCCTCATCCACAACGGCAAGATCTCCTCGGTGCAGGACCTGGTGCCGGTGCTCGAGCGGGTGATCCAGTCCAACAAGCCCCTGCTGATCATCGCCGAGGACGTCGAGGGCGAGGCCACGGCCACCTTGATCGTCAACAAGCTGCGCGGCACCTTTACCGGCATCGCGGTCAAGGCCCCCGGGTTCGGGGACCGCAGAAAGCGCATGCTCGAGGACATCGCGATCCTCACCGACGGCGAGGTCATCGCCGAGGAGATGGGCCTCAAGCTCGTCAACACCCAGGTCTCCCAGCTGGGTCGTGCCCGCAAGGTCGTGGTGACCAAAGACACCACCACGATCATCGACGGCGCCGGCGATGCGGCCGGCATCCAGGCGCGCATCAAGCAGATCCGCACCGAGATCGAATCCTCAGATTCGGACTTCGATCGCGAAAAGCTCCAGGAGCGGCTGGCCAAACTCGCCGGCGGGGTCGCGGTGGTCAAGGTCGGCGCGGCCACCGAGACCGAGATGAAAGAAAAAAAGCACCGTGTCGAGGACGCCTTGCAGGCAACCCGCGCGGCGCTCGAGGAAGGGGTCATCCCGGGTGGCGGGGTGGCGCTGGTCAACGCGGCATCCGCGCTGGATGAGCTCGAACTCGACGGCGACGAGGCCACCGGGGCGCGCATCGTGCGCCGGGCCCTCGAGGAGCCCTTGCGCCAGCTGGCCGACAACGCCGGCCTGGAGGGGTCGGTGGTGGTCGGCAAGGTGCGCGAGCTGCCCGAAGGCCACGGGTTGAACGTCGATACCGGTGAGTACGTGGACCTGATCCAGGCCGGCATCATCGACCCGGCCATGGTGACCCGCTCGGCGCTTGCCAACGCCGCCTCGATCGCCAAGAACATCATCACCACCGAAGCCCTGGTGGTCGAGACCCCCGAAGAAGCCGGTGCCGGCGGCGGCGGCGGGATGATGGGCCCCAACATGGGCGGCATGGGCGGCATGGGCGGG
The DNA here is from genome assembly GCA_963773325.1 of uncultured Thermoleophilia bacterium. Taxonomy (GTDB): domain Bacteria; phylum Actinomycetota; class Thermoleophilia; order Miltoncostaeales; family Miltoncostaeaceae; genus CAITWD01. Next base: position 1,936,233 of record CAVZAI010000002.1, read on the forward strand.
ATGATGTAGCCCCCAGGGCCCCAATCGGGCACCACAACAGGACATGCACGCAACACGGGGGCCCCGCGGGGCCCCCGTGGTCATGCCGGCGAGCGGCTGCGCTCGGGCGCCATGGCGGCCTTGCGCTGCTCGTCCATGACCGCGTTGAGCGAGCACGCGAGCTCGATCACGCGTCCGAACACGAACATCATGAACAGCAAGCCGGCGGAGATCCCGAGGACGCCGTAGGTCGCCTGTTTGTGCGCCACCCAGGGGACGACCAACAGCGTCGCCAGCAGATGTACGACCGCGTAGGTCGCGTAGACGAGGAGCGCCCCCGGGATGAAGGCGGTCCAGCGTGCCGCGCGGTTCGGCAACAGCATCAGCGAGATCGCCACCACGTAGGCCGGCACGATCAGCAGCGAGGCGATGGCGAGCAGCAGGCCGAGCGGGAACACGAGGGCCCCGGCAATCTTGTTGGTCAGCGCGAGCCCGACGACCAGGGCCAGCGACAGGCCGAGGAACAGCAGCACCTGCGTGTGGGGCTTGCGCATCGGCCGCACGCGCATGTGCCAGGAGAACGCGGAGATCGCGCGCAGGGTCCGCAGCAAGACGTAGGTCTCGTACAGGAACACGATCGTGCCCGAGACGATGATGGCCACGCGCCCGATCCAGCTGCCCGAATGGGCCGTGTCAGAGACCGACTGGGAGACGTAGTTCGTGACCCCGAGATCCGAAAGGGCGTGCGAGGTAAACGACGTGCCGGTGAACCCGAACCCGGCGACGAGTACCAGCGCCAGCGGGAGCAGCCAGATGAACACGCGGTAGGCGAGCGCCGCGGCCAGCACGCTGCCGGCGATCTCCTGGTCGCGACGCCAGACCCGCCAGCCGGTCTCGGCGATCGGCCCGAGGGGCCCCCAGGTCGTCAGCCGTTCGGCGCTATCGAGGACCTTGGTCCGGGCGCGGTCGAGGCGGCTGTCGCGGACCGGCCGGCTCGAGAGCTCGTCCAGGTAGCCGCGGAACGAGATGTCGCGCGGCGCGTCATCGTCGTCGGTCGGGGCTGATGGAGGCTCGAAGCTCATCTGGCGAGCCGCACGGGGATCGGGCGCGATCGAGTCCGATCGCCAACGAGACGGGCGCGGTGAGCCGACTCTAGCGCGCGTTCTCGTGCAAAGGGGGCGACAAATTGGGATGATCCGCTGCCGTGAGCGACCAGACCGTCACCGAGCTCGTCCAGGCCGCGGGGCAGGCCGCCCGCCGCGCCGCGCCGAGCCTGGCGTCCGCCCCGGAGACGTCTCTGACCGCCGCGCTCCGGGGCATGAGCACGCTGCTCGGCGCCGAGGCCGGGGCACTGCTGGAGGCCAATCAGACGGACCTGGCAGCGCTTGCGCCAAGCTTCCCGGAGGCGATGCGGGATCGGCTGCGCCTGGATGCTGCCAGGATTGCGGCCATGGCCGCGCAGATCGACGCATTGGCGGCCGCATCCTTCACGCCGGTCGTCGTCATGCGGCGCGAGCTCGGCAACGGCGTGGTCGTGGAGGAGCGCCGGCGACCGGTCGGGGTCATCGGCGCCAACTACGAAGCGCGGCCCAACGTGACCGTCGACGTCGCCTCGCAGCTGATCAAGTCGCGCAACGTCGGCGTCCTGCGCACGGGCGGTGCGGCGCTGCGCTCGGCGGCGGCGCTCGTGGACCTCGTGATCGCGCCGGCGCTCGCACGCGCGGGACTGGATCCGGGTGCGGTGCAGTTGGTCCGCTCGGCCGATCGCGCCGGGGCCGCCGCGCTCGTCGCGGAGCCCGCCCTGATCCCGCTGGTGATCATCCGCGGCAGCGGGCCGACCACCCGGGAGCTGTCGATGCGCGCGGCGACGCACGGGGTCCGCACGCTCGCCCACGCCGACGGCGGGGGCGTGCTGTACGCCGACACTGCGGCTGACGCCGACCTGTTTCGGGAGCTCCTGCGCGCGAGCCTCGATCGCCTGGGCGTGTGCAACCGGCTCAATCTGCTGCTGATCCACGACGATCGTTGGGACGAGCTGGTCGGGGTCGCCCGCGAGGAGCTCGCCGCGCTCGGCATCGTACCCGAGCTGCCGCCCCATCGGTTCGCCCGCGGGCACGAGTGGGCGCTCGATGAGGGCAACGAGGCGCACGTGACGGTTGATCGCGTCGATTCGCCGATCCACGCCGCGGCGATCGCCAACGACGAGACCTCGGGGCTCGCCGCCGGGATCGTGACCGCCGATCCGGAGCACGCACGCCAATTCCTCGACGCCTACGTGGGGACCGGGGCATTCTGGAACACGCCGACCCGATTGCTGGATGGATTCAAGCTGCTCGGTGCGCCGGAGACCGGCATCAACGTCGACCACGTACCGGGTCCGCGCGGCCCGGTGACCTTCCGTGATCTGTACCTGCGCCAGTACGTCGTGATGCCGGCCGACGCCGCGGCTGGATTGCCCGGCGACTAGCCCCCGCGACCCCGCCGGAGCCGTCGCGCCGGCGGGGTCGCACGTGCCAGTCCCGCCCCCGCGGACCCCGTCAAGGAACTCCCGCGCGAGGCCGATGACACAGGTGTCGACGTACGCCCCGTCCGGGAGGCTCCCGGCGCGCGGGTCGTGTCAGCTGGATGCGGGGGATCGGTGGCCCGGGCCAAACAGCATCGCCAAGCGGGTTTCATGTACCTCGAGGTGCTTCTCGGGATCTTGCTGCTCGCGATCGTTGCGGGCGGGGTCATCGAGGGGTTCGCGGCCGCCTCGTCGCAGATCGGCAAGACGCGCCTGGACGTCGTGGCCTCGAAGCTGGCCCTGCAGCATCTCGAGGACATACGCAACATGTCCTACTCGACGGTCGGCACCGTCGGCGGCAACCCGCCGGGGACGATCCCGACCTCGCAGACCCAGACGGTCAACGGGACCACCTACACGGTCCAGACGAGCATCAAGTTCGTCAACGACCCGGCCACGGGCCAGCCCCACACCTTCGTCGACTACAAGTCGGTGACCGTCGTGGTGACCCCGCAGCTGTCGGTCGGGCTGCCGGTCACCGAGACGACGATCGTCGCCCCGCCCAACTACGCCTCCATGGCAGGCCTGTCGACCGCGGCGGTCACCGTCGTCGACGCGGTCACGCTCCAGCCGCTGCCGAACATGACCGTCTCGATCGGCGGCGGCCCGTCGGCGACCCGCTCGGACCTCACCAGCGCCAACGGCGCCGTCGTGTTCGCGGGCCTCGCGCCCAACCCGACGACGACCGGCAACCCGCAGTACTACTACACCGCTCAGGTCACCCAGGCCGGATGGGCCACCGATCCGTCGACTGCGCCGAGCGTTACGACCGCGCATCTGAGCGCGTCGCAGACCTGGCAGGTCACGATCAAGGTGTTCAAGCCCACCACGCTGGGCGTCAATCTGGTCGATTCGGTCACCGGCAGCCCGATCACCAACTTCTCGACCGTCACGGTCACGGCGCCTTCGCCCCAGTCGCTGACCGACAGCCAGTCCGGCACGACCGGGACATACACGTTCACCACGCTGCAGGGGCAACCGATCGAGCCGAGCCTCTCGGCATTCGGGATCACGGCGGGCGCCGACTGCTACGCGTCGCAGACACTCAACACGCCGATCCCGGCCGGGTACCCCAACCTAACCTCGCAGACGGTGACCTTCCAGCTCGTCTCGCAAGGGGGCGGGCATCTCACCGCGACGGTGCTCGACAACGGCACCGGCCAGCCGATCGCGGGCGCGCAGGTGCAGATCTCGGGCGGCCAGGGCAACCTCGCGCCGGTCGTCCGCACGACGAACTCCAGTGGCGTGGCGAGCTTCTGCGAGCCCGCCTCGGGCTCGACGAACTACACCGTGGCCGCCGGGGCAGGCGGGTACGGGGCCGGCAGCCTCAGCGCGACGATCACCAACAACGCGACCACCGGTGTCACGCTCAAGCTGGTGGCGGGAACCACCGGCACGATCCGCCTGACGACGACGACCAGCAATCTGCTGGTGCGGCTGAAGGCCTCGGCAGGGACCTATGACGTGTCCCAGTACACCAACAGCTCCCGCTACGCGGACTTCATCAATCTCGCGCCCGGCACCTATACGGCCTATGTCGCGACCTCGTTCTCGTCCGGCAATCCGATCTGGAGCTCGGGCAAGTCGGTCACCGCCCAGTCTGGCAAGACCCTGAGCTATTCGGTCCCGTGAGCCGACGCCGCAGACATCACCGGCAGGACGGATTCACGCTCACCGAGATGCTGATCGGCGTCGTCATCGGCACGATCTTCATGTTCGCCATCTACGGCTTCTACGACTCGAGCCTGTCCAGCGAGACGACCCAGCAGGGCGAGGTGCTCGCCCAGGGGCAAGCGCGCGACGCGCTGAACGAGCTCAGCAGCCAGCTTCGCGAGGCCGTGAGTCCCGACAACGGCATCACGCCGCCGGTCGTCTCGCTGACGCCGACCCAGATCGAGTTCTATGCGGACATGACCCGCAGCCCCGCGGAACTCACCCCGAAGCCCCAGGAGTTCCTGTACCAAGTCTCCGGTGGCGCCCTGCTGCGTCAGGTCTCCCAGCCGATCGGCGCGGCACCGCCCTACACCTACTCCGCGTTTTCCAGTCCCGAGACGCTGATCAACGCGGTTGCCAACTCGTCTGGCGTCCCGATGTTCAGCGCCGTCAACGGCAGCGGGACGACCCTGCCCGCGACGATGTCCGCGCCGACGACGATCAACATCGCGCTCGTACACATGAACATGCTCGTCAGGTACAAGCTCGGCAACTCGCCCCAAACATTCTCGCTGACCAGCGACGTTGTGCCGCAGAACCCCACCTCGGCGAGCGGCTAGGCCGTGCGACGCCACCACCAGCAATCGGGCCAAACGCTAATCGTGGTGATCTTCATCAGTGCGATCGCCGCGCTGTTGGTCATCGCCAGCCTGTCGTGGGCGCAGTCGAGCGTGTTTCAGACCGCGGCCAGTAACCGCAACGACATCGCCCTCGAGGCGGCCGAGGCCGGCGTGCAGGTCTACATCTCGCGGCTGGTCGAGAACCCCCAGTACTGGCTCAACTACGTCGACACGGCCGAAGATACGCGCACCGACACCTCGACCGGGTCGACCGTCAGCCCGGGCGGGACCTGGACGTCCGGCCACGCGTGGACCTACCCGGCCAAGATCCAGACCTGGGTGACGCTGCAGAACGCCCGCTTCGGCGCCGCGAAGTACAACCTGCGGCTGTTCACGGACCCGAACGACCAGAACAGCATCTTCGTCCAGTCGACCGCCGAGGTGGGCGCCGGCACGCCGGTCGTGCGGTCGATCGTCGCCCAGATCTCGCCGGAGTCGATCGCCAATTACCAGATGATCTCCAACGCGAGCATCGCCTACGGAACGACGGCCACGACGACGGGCAAGATCTACTCGGCCAAGGACGTCGTGCACCTCGGCACCGCGGTTGCCCCGATCTACGCGGAGCACTCGGTGTGCCGCAACGACTCCTCCGGGGCGACCTGCCTCAAGTCCGACGCAACCGACCCGGCCTTCACGGTCGGCGGCGCCTTCGATTCGACTACGACGCCGTCCTTCTCGGACAAGTTCCCGACGCCGATCGACTTTACGACCTTCACCGGGGCGATCAGCAACATCGCGTCGGCGGCCCAGGCAACGGGGCTGTACGACAACAACGCCGCGGTCAACGCCTGGGAGATCCAGTTCCTGGCCGGCGGCCAGGTTCGGGTGTACCCGGTGACGAACACCGCCGATCCCGGGGTGTCGATCGGGACGCTCGGCTGCCCGACGACATACACGATGCCGACCGGCAACGCGCCGTACTACATGTACTTCCAACAGCCGGTCATCGTCGGCAACGGCCAGAACCTCACCGACTCCTGCGGGGCGACGAGCGGCACCCGCGACTCCGTCGTCAACGGGCGGGTCACGGTGGCGACGCCGGGCAACCTGTACATCGGCGGCAACATCTCCTACGCCGCGGGGACCCAGAGCGTGCTCGGGTTGATCGCCACGAATAACCTGATCATCTCCCAGTTTGCGCCGCAGACGCTCAACTGGCGGGCGGCCACGCTTGCCCAGAGCGGCCAGTGGTTCACCGACACGAGCAGCTCGACGCACACCTCGATGACATTCACCGGGTCGATCGCCACCGCCCAGGGCGGCTACGCGTCGATGTTCGCCAGCCGGACCTACAACTACGACCAGGCGTTGCAGACGCTGCGGCCGCCGCTGTTCCCGACGATCGAGAACTCCTGGGCGGTCCAGTACTGGCATGAGGTGAGCCCGCCGGCGACCTGATCGGCCGGCGCGGCACGCGTAGGGCGCACCGGCGCGCGTGACATCATGCCGATCGTGCAGCGACCGGTCGTGTTGAAGGGGGCCCACGCCGTCCCGGTACGGGATCCAGGGTAGGGCGGATGCTCCAGACCTCGATCGCGGCGCTGGCGATCATGCTGCTCGGCCTCGGCCTCCGCCATGCGCGAGTCCTGCGTGAGGACAACGGGCCGGTACTGGTGAATGTCGTCATCTACGCGACGATGCCGGCGCTGGTGTTCACGATCATCTCCCACGAGCGGCTCTCGGCGACGCTGCTGCTCGTGCCGGTGGCCGGGTACCTGATCCACGTCGTCATGCTCGGGATCGGGTGGCTCATGGCGCGCAGCCGACATGCCGACCGTCCGACCGAGGGCGCCATGCTCGTCTCGACCGGGGTCGGCAACACGGGCTTCTTCGGCGTGCCGCTGATCGCCGCCAGCGGGTTGGGGGTGTCGTTGGCGGCGGCGGTGTTCTACGACGCGTTCGCCACCGGGGTGATCACCTGGACATCGACGGTGGTGATCGCGAACTCCTACGGCGTGATCGAGGGACGCACCACCGGGATCGACTGGGAGGCGCTGCGCCGCGGCCTGCTCATGCCGCCGATGGTCGCCTTGTATGTCGGCCTGGCGTGGAACCTGGGGGACTCGGCGCGCCGTCGCACTGGATCGCGCGGCCGCTCGAGCTCCTCGGCTCGGCCACGCTGCCGTTGGTGCTCATCTACGTGGGGCTCATGCTCGACTGGCGGGCACTGCGGCGCGCCTGGCCCGAGGTCGGGATGATCAGCGTGGCGCGGCTCGTGGTCGGTGCGCTGGTCGGGCTGGCGATCGGTACGCTGCTTGGGCTGGCCTCGGCAGAGCTGAACACCGTCGTGCTGATGGCGGCGATGCCGACGGCGATGATGTCGCTGGTGCTCGGGGTCCGGTACGGATTGCGGCGCGACGTGCTGGTCGGTGCGGTGTTCGTGACCACTGTGCTGTGCACGCTGACGTTGCCGATTGTGCGGGGGTTACTTCTGTGAGTGCATCGCCGGGATTCGGGGACCGCCTGGCGCACGCGGTCGCCGCGCGCGAGAGCCAGGTCGTGCTTGGCCTCGATCCGGATCCGGCGCGCATCGGCGACGGCGCCGCCGCCGCGGCCGCGTTCTGCGCGCGCGTGATCGGCTCCGCAGGCCCCGCCTGCGTGGCGGTCAAACCGCAGCTGGCCTGGTTCGAGCGCCTCGGCGCCGCCGGCTGGGACGCGCTCGAGCGGGTCGCGACGCTGGCCGCCGAGCAGGGGCTCCTGGTGATCGCCGACGCCAAGCGGGGGGACGTTGAGGTGACCAGCCGCGCCTATGCGCAGGCGCTCGTGCGCGCGCCCTTCGACGCGGTCACGCTCAATCCGATGCTGGGCACCGACGCGGTGACGCCGTTCCTAGAGGCTGCCCGCGCGACCGGGCGCGGGCTGTTCGTGCTGGTGCGGACCTCGAACCCCGGGGCGGCCGATCTTCAGGATCTGGTCCTGGCCGACGGCACGTGCTGGCACGAGGCGCTGGCGCGCCTGGTGGCCCTCTGGGGCGCCGGCGGTGTCGGTGCGAGCGGCATCTCGGACGTCGGGGCCGTGGTCGGCGCCACCGCGCCGCAGCATCTGGCGACCCTCCGGGAGCTCATGCCCGCCCAGCCCTTCCTGATCCCCGGCGTGGGCGCCCAGGGCGGACGTCCGGAGGATCTCGGGGGCGCGTTTGCCGGCAACCGGGCCGCGGCGATCGTCGCCGCCAGCCGCACGATCCTCTATGCCGACGATCCGCGCGCCGCCGCGGAGGCGCTGCGCGGCAAGCTATGGGCGATCTCCGGCTAGGCCGCCACCCGGCTGCCGCTCGGCGCGTCGGATCCCGCGCCGCCACGCCGCCGGGCCGTCGGGAGCATCGGCCCGTGATGCGCGCAGGCCGGAGTGCACTCGCAGCGGTTGCCGTCGCGCTCCTCACGGGTCCCGCGGCGGCCGTGCCGGTCCGACTCACACACGCCCCGCACGTCGCCGGGCGCACGTATGTGATCGTCGACCCGGCCACGAACACGGTCCTCGCCGAGCTCCGCCCGGATGTGCGCCTACCGATGGCGAGCACCACCAAGCTCATGACCGCGCTCGTGGCCATCACCCACCGGTCGTCGGCATTCCGCGTCCGCGTAACGGCGGCCGCGGCCGCAACACCCGGATCCAGCATGCATCTGGTGGGCGGCGAGCGCCTGACGCTGCACGAACTCCTGGAGGGCCTGATCATCGCCAGCGGCAACGATGCCGCCGTCGCGCTCGCCGAGGCCGTCGGCGGCTCGGTGCCGCGGTTTGCCCGCCTGATGAACCGCGAGGCACGCGCCCTCGGGCTGAGTGACACCCACTACGCCAACCCGGACGGCCTCGACGCGCTACACCAGTTCACCAGCGCGCGCGACCTGGTGCGCCTGGGGCGGGCGGCCGCCGCGAACCCGGCACTCGCGGCGATCCTGCGGACGCGACGGGCGGTCGTGCCCGGACCGGGCGGCCGCGGCCGGCGGGTCCTGATCAGCCAGGACGGGGCGCTGACCGGTTGGGCGCCGATCGACATCATCAAGACCGGCGCGACGGCGCGCGCCCGCACGACGATCGTCTGCAGGGTCACCGCTCCGGGTACCCACGCCCAGATCTGGATCGCGGAGCTTGGGGCGCCCTCGGTCGCGGCACGCACCGCCGACATCACCCGGCTCGCCGGTTGGGCGTTCCGACACTTCACGCGACGCGTGGTGCTCGCAACGGGCGCCCGTGAGGGTACGATCCCGGTGTCGGGCGAACCGGGCGTGCTGGTCCACGTCCACGCAAGCCAGTCGCTGACCTCCGTGGTGCGAGTCGATCTTCCTGTGATCCAGACGATCAAGCTTCCCCCCGCCGTGACGGCGCCGGTCCAGGCCGGCCAGGTGCTCGGGCGCATTACGCTGCGCCAAGGTGCGCACGTCCTCGGCACCCGGTCCCTCGTCGCTGACACGGCCCTGGCGGCGGGCTGACGTGATCGTCACCGTCACCCTCAATGCCGCGTTGGACCGCACGCTCACGGTGCCGAACTTCCAGGCGGGCACGCGCAACCGCGCCTCGGAGGCCCTGGCGCTGGCCGGTGGTAAGGGCATCAACATCGCCCGCACGCTCAAGCGGCTCGGCGAGCCGGTGATCGCAACCGGCCTCGCGGGTGGCCGCACGGGCACATCCATCATCGAGGGGCTCACCACCGAGGGTATCCTCAACGACTTCGTCCGGATCCGTCGCGAGTCGCGCACCTCGACGGCCGTCATCGACCCGAACGGCAGCCAGACCGAGATCATCGAACACGGCCCTTCGGTCGACGACGATGAGCTCGCGATGCTGATGGAGAAGATCAGCTACCTCGCCCGGGGGGCCGACATCTTCGTACTGGCCGGGTCGCTGCCGCCGAACGTGCCCGACGACTTCTACGCGCGGGTGATTCGGGAAATCAAGGGCCAGGTGATCACCGCGCTCGATGCCCAGGGCCCGCCCTTGCGCTTCGGCCTCGCGGCCGATCCGGACCTGGTCAGCCCGAACGCGCGTGAGGCCGAGGAGATCGTGGGCTACGAGCTTAACGACGACACCGACCTGACCGGGGCGGCCGAGACGATCGGCGCACTGGGCGCGCACTCGGCCATCGTGCACCGCGCCGACGGCTGCGTCGCGCGGCTGCGACAGCCCTCGATCAAAGGGACCTCCAGCTACCGGGCCTTTCTGCCGGTCCGCGAGGCGGCGAGCACCGTCGGTTCCGGCGATGCGCTCATCGGTGGATACCTGGCCGGCCTCAGCCGGGGCGACGATCCCGAGGCCCGGCTGGCGCTGGCGGTCGCCTGTGGGGCGGCCAACACGCTCAGCCCGGGTGCCGGTGTGTTCGACAGCGCGGACGTCGAGGCCCTGCGTCGACAGGTGCAGGTCTGGCGCCTCGATGAAGTGGCAAATACCGCAGAATGACCTGACGATCGCGCGGCGGCGTCCGGGCCGGTGCGGTACCCTCAGTGCTCCGCCGATCCCGCCCGGAAAGGCCGCCAAACAGCGGTAGCAGACGACCCAGACCGGCGCTCGCTGACCTGGGTTGCCGCGCATGTTCGGGGTGACGAGCGGCGGCGCGGGATGATGGTCGGCCAGGGGCGACAAGGAGCGGATGCGTGGAGATCGAGATCGGGCGGGGCAAGAAGGGCCGGCGTGCCTACGGCTTAGATGAGATCGCGATCGTGCCGAGCCGGAGGACCCGCGACCCCGAAGATGTCGATCTGACCTGGCGGATCGGCAGCCATGCGTTCGATCTGCCACTCCTGGCCTCCGCGATGGACGGTGTCGTTGACGTCAGCACCGCGGTCAAGCTCGGCAAGCTGGGCGGGCTGGGGGTCCTGAACCTCGAGGGTATTCAGGTCCGCTACGCGGACGCCGACGCCCAGCTGGAGCGCATCTCGACGATGGGGCCCGAAGAGGCGACGCGTGGCCTGCAGGAGATCTACCGGCAGCCGATCGACCCGGAGCTCGTGGCCGAGCGGGTCCGCCAGCTCAAGGCCGCAGGCATCGTCGCGGCCGGGTCGCTCACCCCGCAGCGGGTGCGCGACTACATCAAGCCCGCCCTCGACGCGGGCCTGGACATCCTGGTGATCCAGGGAACCGTCGTCAGCGCCGAGCATGTGTCGACCGTCGTCGAGCCGCTGGATCTCAAGCAGTTCATCCAGGAGCTGTCGATCCCGGCGATCGTCGGCGGCTGCGCCTCCTTCCAGGCCGCGCTGCACCTGATGCGTACCGGCGCGGTGGGCGTGCTGGTCGGAGTCGGGCCCGGTGCCGCCTGCACGACCCGCCAGGTGATCGGCGTCGGCGTCCCGCAGGCCACGGCCATCGCCGACGCCGCCGGCGCCCGGATGCAGCATCTGCTGGAGACCGGCCAGTACGTCAGCGTGATCGCCGACGGCGGCATGAGCTACGGCGGTGACTTGGCCAAGGCAATCGCCTGCGGCGCGGACGCCTGCATGATCGGCTCGCCGCTGGCCAAGGCGACCGAAGCGCCCGGGCGCGGCTACCACTGGGGCATGGCAACCTTCCACCCGAGCTTGCCGCGCGGTACGCGGGTCAAGACCAGCACGATCGGCACGCTCGAGGAGATCGTCGCCGGGCCGGCCCACGAGAACGACGGGACGCTGAACCTGAGCGGGGGGCTGCGCACCGCGATGGCAACGTGTGGGTACGATTCGATCCAGAGCTTCCAGAAATGCGAGGTGATGGTCGCCCCGGCGTTGCGCAGCGAAGGTAAGAAGCTCCAGCAGGCGCAGTCCGTGGGGATGGGGTAGGTGGCGACGAGCGCTCCGGGTCTCGACCCGGAGCTCGCGCGCGCCGTCCCCGGTGGCGTGTTGGTCGTGGACTTCGGCGCCCAGTACGCCCAGCTGATTGCCCGACGCATCCGAGAGTGCCGTGTGTTCTCGGCCGTCGTCCCCCACGACATCTCCTCCGAGGAGATCGCATCGCTCCACCCCAAGGGGCTCGTGCTCTCGGGCGGCCCGGCCTCGGTGTACGAACCCGGGGCGCCTGCGCTGAACCCGGCGCTGCTGGAGCTGGGCGTCCCGGTCTTGGGCATCTGCTACGGCATGCAGAGCATGGCCCAGGTGCTCGGGGGCGAAGTGGCCCGGACCGGGGCGGCGGAGTTCGGCAAGACCCTGCTCGAAATCCTGGGGCGGGAGGGCCTGTTGCGCGATGTCCCGATGGAGCAGTGCTGGATGAGTCATCGCGATGCCGTCGTGGCGGTGCCCACCGGCTTCGACGCGACCGCCCGGACCGCACACGCGCCGGTGGCCGCCATGGAGGACCGGGCACGGCGGCTCTACGGGGTGCAGTTCCATCCGGAGGTGGTGCACACCCCGTTCGGCACCGACCTGCTCAAGGCGTTCCTGTTCGACAGCTGCGGCTGCGCGCCGACCTGGACGCCGGTGCAGGTCATCGAGGACCAGGTCGCGCGCATCCGCGCCCAGGTGGGTGACGAACGGGTGATCTGTGCCCTGTCGGGCGGCGTCGACTCCGCGGTCGCCGCGCTCCTGGTGCACCGGGCGGTCGGCGATCGGCTGACCTGCATCTTCGTGGACCACGGCATGTTGCGCATGAACGAGGGCGAGCAGGTCGAGGAGGCCTTCGGGACCTACTTCCACGTCCCGCTGGTGCACGTGCGCGCCCAGGACCATTTCCTGGCACAGCTCGCCGGCGTGACCGAGCCCGAGGAGAAGCGCAAGATCGTCGGCCGGGAGTTCATCCGGACCTTCGAGCAGGAGGCCGCCAAGCTCGGCGGCGTCCGATTCCTCGTCCAGGGCACCCTGTACTCGGACGTGATCGAATCCGGCTCCCGCGACGCGTCCAAGATCAAGAGCCACCACAACGTTGGCGGCCTGCCCGAGGACATCTCGGTCGAGCTCGTGGAGCCGCTGCGTCAGCTGTTCAAGGACGAGGTGCGGGTCGTCGGCGAGGAGCTCGGCCTGCCGGAGCGGATGGTGTGGCGCCAGCCGTTCCCGGGGCCCGGTCTGGCGATCCGGATCATCGGCGAGGTGACCGCCGAACGCCTGGCGATCCTGCGCCAGGCGGACTTCGTGCTGCAAGAGGAGATCCGCCGGGCCGGCCTGTATCGGGAGCTGTGGCAGAGCTTCGCGGTGCTGCCGGCAGTCAAGAGCGTCGGCGTGCAGGGGGACGAGCGCACCTACGCCTACCCGGTCGTGATCCGCGCGGTGACCTCCGACGACGCCATGACCGCGGACTGGGCGCGCCTGCCGCACGACCTGCTCGAGCACATCAGCAACCGCATCATCAATGAGGTCCCCGGGGTGAATCGGGTCGTGCTCGACATCACCTCGAAGCCGCCCGGGACGATCGAGTGGGAGTGAGACGCTCGGGCTAGGCGCCCGCCTGCGCGCGCGGTGCGGCGGCGCCCGGTCGCGCCCAGCCGCGCAGCTCGACGTAGCCGTGGGCGCGGGTGATCGCCAGCGTCCCGTCGCCCGGGGCCTCGAGGAAGCGTGCGAGCTGTTCGAGCTGGCCGCGGTTGAGCTGCGCGGCGATCCGCTCGATCGCGGGCACGGGCGCTGTGGCGGCGGGCGCCGCGAGCGCGAACACCGGGGCGTCAACCGGACGCGGTCGCGCCGAGACCCTGCTCGGGGCCCACACCTTGCGGCTCTGGGTGTGGTGCCAGCAGTAGGGGCTGCCGCGGTACGTCGACTGCTGGCAGCGGCGGCCATGGGCCGCGATGGCGATACAGCGATTCACCGAGCTCGATGACATGGGCAACCGTGCCTCGTGGCTAACGGGCGCAACTGATGCCAGAGCGCTCGCTGCGCCGTTTCGTGTTGAGGCTATTACACAGCTACGATCGGACGTAAGCCTTCGTGACCCGGCCGAACCGGGTCACGCGCGCAAGGAGCCGCGTCATGGACCACGCCGTCGAGACCGGTGACGTCGCGATCGGCGCGACGCGGATGTACTGGGAGGCGCGCGGCGCCGGCGGCGTGCCGCTGGTCGTCGCCCACGGCGGGTTCGCCACGGCGGGTTCGCTCGCGCCCCTGTGCGCGCGTCTGGCGAGCCGGCGCCGGGTGATCGCCATCGAGCTCCAGGGCCACGGCCACACTCCCGACATCGATCGCCCGCTGCGCTACGAGTTGCTCGCCGACGACATTGCCGCCGCCCTCGATGGGCTCGGGATTCAGCGCGCGGATTTGTGGGGCTACTCCTTTGGCGGCGGAGCCTGCCTGCGCGCGGCGATTCAGCATCCCACGCGCGTCCGGCGGCTGGTCGTCGTGTCGTTTCCCTGCCGACGCGACGGCTGGCTGCCCGACGTGGCCGCGCAGATGGCGAGCTTCGGCGCCGGTTCGGCCGACATGCTTCGTCAAACCCCGCTGTATGCGGCGTGGCGCGCCGTTGCGCCGGATCCTGCGGCGTTCGACGGGGTGGTGGCGAAGATGGGCGACCTGTTGGGGCGTCCGTACGACTGGTCCGACCAGGTGCGCGGGCTCCCGATGCCGGTGATGGTCGTCGTGGCGGACGCCGACAGCGTTGCGCCAGGACACGCGGCGGAGTTCTTCGGGCTGCTCGGTGGCGGGCGGGAGGATGCCGGCTGGAACGGATCGCGGCGGCCGGCGTCGCGGCTGGCGATCCTGCCGGGCCACACCCACTACGACGTCTGGTCGGGGCCGCAGCTGGCCGACATCACCGACGCATTCCTCGGCGCCGAGGACGCCGACGTCTGAGCCACCGCCCGTGCGGGTTGCGCCGGAGCCCGCGTTCTCGTAATCTCCGCGGTCGGCCCAGAGGATTGGGCCTGCTTCCGCATTGCCATTATCCGGAGGGACGCCGACCACCGTGAAGACCGTGAGCGCCAAGGCTGGAACCGTCGACCGCCAGTGGTGGATCGTCGACGCCGACGGGCAGAACCTGGGGCGGCTGTCCACGTCGATCGCCGAAACGTTGCGTGGGAAGCGCTCGCCGTGGTTCACACCGCACGTCGACACGGGCGATTTCGTGGTCGTCGTCAACGCGGAGCGCGTCGCGGTGACCGGGCAGAAGCTGCGCGACAAGCGCTACTACCGGCACTCCGGCTACCCGGGCGGCATCCGCAGCCGCACCCTCGCCGAGCAGCTGGCCCGGGGCCCAGAGGAGGTCATCCGGACCGCCGTGCGCGGCATGCTTCCCAAGAACCGGCTCGGCCGCAAGCAGCTCACCAAGCTCAAGGTCTATGCGGGTCCCGAGCACCCGCACGCCGCCCAGAACCCGCAGCCGCTCCGCGTTGAGCGCAAGGCAGAGGTCCCCGCATGAAGACTGATCAACTCGGCCGCTTCATCGCGACCGGCAAGCGCAAGACCTCCGTCGCACGCGTCATCCTGGCGCCCGGCGAGGGCCGCGTGCTGTGCAACGGCCGTCCGGCGGAGGAGTACTTCGGTCGCCGCGTGCTGGTGACCAACGCGCTCAAGCCGCTGGTGACGACCGGCACCCTCGGGCAATTTGACGTCATCGCCCGGCTGAACGGCGGCGGCCCGTCCGGACAGTCCGGTGCGCTGCGCCACGGGATCGCCCGCGCGCTGTGCGTCGTCGACGCCGAGCTGCGCCCCGATCTCAAGCGCGAGGGTCTGCTGACCCGCGATGCGCGCGAGAAGGAGCGCAAGAAGGCCGGCCTCAAGGGTGCCCGCAAGCGGCCGCAGTTCTCCAAGCGCTAGTCCGCAGGCGGGCATGAGCGCCCAGGCCGCCCGCCGGCTCTTCGGCACCGACGGCGTTCGCGGCGTCGCGAACGGTGAGCTGACGCCCGAGCTGGCGCTTCAGATCGGCCGCGCGCTCGGCGCCGGCCTCGCGGCGCACCAGCGGGTCGTCATCGGCCGCGACACCCGCCGCAGCGGACCGATGCTCGAGGCCGCGCTCGCGTCCGGCCTGGCGGCTGCGGGCGTCGATGTGCAGCTGGTCGGCGTCCTGCCGACACCGGCCATCGCCGAAACCGTGCCGGCGCTGGGCGCCGCCGCGGGCGCGGTCATCAGCGCATCGCACAACCCGTTTGCCGACAACGGCATCAAACTGATCGGCTCGGATGGGTTCAAACTCGCCGACGCCCAGGAGGCCGAGGTGGAACAGCGCATGGCGGACCCGTCGGTGTTGGACCGCCCGACCGGCGCCGCCCTCGGCGAGATCCGCCACGTCGCCGACGCCGCCGACCGGTACATCGCGAGCCTGCTCGAGCGGTTCTCGACCCCGCTGGCGGGTGTGTCGGTCGTGCTGGACTGCGCCAACGGGGCCACCTGCGTGACCGCGCCGGACGCCCTGCGCCGACTCGGGGCCCGTGTGTCGGTCATCAACGCCGCACCGGACGGGGTCAACATCAACGACGGGTGCGGCTCGACGCACCCCGAGGCCCTGCAGACGGCCGTGCGAGAGGGCGGGCATCAGCTCGGGTTCGCCTTCGACGGCGACGGCGACCGCGTGCTGGCGGTCGACGCCGCCGGCGAGCTGGTCGACGGCGATCAGATCCT
The DNA here is from genome assembly GCA_963773325.1 of uncultured Thermoleophilia bacterium. Classification (GTDB taxonomy): domain Bacteria; phylum Actinomycetota; class Thermoleophilia; order Miltoncostaeales; family Miltoncostaeaceae; genus CAITWD01. The sequence goes on from CAVZAI010000002.1 coordinate 1,952,543, forward strand.
GGCGATCCTGGCGCTCGACCTGCAGGCGCGCGGCGGGCTGCCCGGCGACGCGGTCGTGACGACCACGATGACCAATCTTGGGTTCCGACAGGCGATGACCGCGCGCGGGATCGAGGTGCGCTGGACCGACGTCGGCGACCGCTACGTGCTGGCCGAGATGCTCCAGGGCGGGTTCGTGCTCGGCGGCGAGCAGAGCGGGCACCTGATCAACCTGCGCAGTGGCCCCACCGGCGATGGGCTCGCGACGGCGCTGATGGTGCTGGGTGCCCTCGTCGGGTCCGGTCGAACGCTTGCCGAGGCGGCCGCGGTCGTGCAGCGCCTGCCGCAGAAGCTTGTGGGAATACGCTGTTCTCGTAAAGGCGAGCTGTCGGGTGCCGAAGAGATATGGGAAGAGGTTCGCGCGTTCGACGCCGCGTTCGGTGAAGATGGTCGCGTCGTGGTGCGCGCAAGTGGGACGGAGCCCCTCGTTCGCGTGATGGTCGAGGCGCCGAACAGCAACGATTGCGACATTTGGTGTACCAGGATTGCCCGGGTGGTCGAGCGCGTGCTCGGTGACGCCGCCCCGCAGGCCTGATCGCATCATCCGGAGGCAGACATGTGCGGCATCATCGGCTACGTTGGCGGGCGCCCCTGCCAGGAGTTGATCGTCCAAGGCCTCGAACGCCTCGAGTACCGGGGGTATGACTCGGCCGGGTTCGCGCTGCTGGACGAGCCGGGTGACGGATTCGCGCTGGTGCGCGCGGTCGGCAACCTGAGCAAACTGCGCGCGGCCAGCCAGGGCCTGAACGGGGCCTCGGCGGCGACGACGGGTCTGGGACACACCCGCTGGGCCACCCACGGCCGCGTGACCGAGGCCAACGCCCACCCGCACCTGTCGGGCGACGGCCGCGTCGCCGTGGTGATGAATGGGATCATCGAGAACTACATGGACCTGCGTCGTGAGCTGCAGGACGCCGGCGTGGTGTTCCACTCCGAGACCGACACCGAGGTGCTCCCGCACCTGATCGCCCGCGCCTATCAGGGCGACCTGGTCGAGGCCGTGCGGGCCGTGATTCCGAAGATCTCCGGCCACTACGCCTTCGTCGTGGCGCACGCCGCCGAGCCCGGACGCCTGGTGGGCACGCGCTACGAGTGCCCACTGGTGGTCGGTGTGGGCGACGACGAGGCGTTTCTGGCCTCCGCCATCCCGGCATTCCTGCACGAGACGCGCGAGATCATGAACATCGACGACGGTGAGATCGTGGTACTCGACGCCGCCGGCGCGCACGTGCTGGCCGCCGACGGTGTGCCGGCGCCGCGCCTGGTCGAGCGCGTCGAGTGGGACGAGGACGCCGCCGAGAAGGGTGGCTACGACACCTTCATGCTCAAGGAGATCCACGAGCAGCCGGCCGCGTTGTGGGACACGATCGGCGACCGCCTGCGGGCCGACGGCTCGGTGGTCATCGACGAGCTCGGGCTGGACGACGCCTCGCTGGCGCGGGTCGAGCGCATCCACATCGTCGCCTGCGGTACCTCGTACCACGCCGGCCTCATCGGGCGGTATCTCATCGAGGACTGGGCACGGGTTCCGGTACACATCGAGGTGGCGTCCGAGTACCGCTACCGGACCTGTCTGGCCGGTCCCGGCGACCTGGTCATCGGGATCACCCAGTCCGGGGAGACCGCCGACACGCTGGCCGCGATGCGCGTGGCCCGGGAGCGCGGTGCACACGTCGTCGCGCTCACCAACATCATGGGCTCACAGGCCACCCGCGACGCCGACGGGGCGCTGTACACCCGCGCCGGCCTGGAGATCGGGGTGGCCGCCACCAAGACCCACACCGCGCAGGTCATGGCACTGTCGCTGCTGGCGCTCAAGCTCGGGCGGCTCAAGTGGGCGCTGTCCGAGGCCGGCGTGACCGACCTGGCCGAGGATCTGCGCCGGGTCCCCGGGCTCATCGAGGCATATCTCGCCTCGGACGCACCCGCCAAGGTCGCCGAGGTGGCCCGGCGCTACCGGGACCGCGAGTTCTTCTTGTACCTCGGTCGCCACGTCGGCGTGCCGGTGTGCTTCGAGGGCGCGCTTAAGCTCAAGGAGATCAGCTACATCCCGACCGAGGCCTATCCGGCCGGCGAGATGAAGCACGGGCCGATCGCACTGCTGGACGAGGGCTCGCCGGTGGTCGTCGTGGCCCCGGACGGACATGTCTTTGACAAGGTGGTCTCCAACATCCAGGAGGTCAAGGCCCGCGGCGCCCGAGTCATCGCGGTGGCCACCGAGGGCAACCGCGAGATCTCCCAGCACGTCGACGACGTCCTGTGGACGCCCAAGACTCCGGCCCTGCTGTCGGCGCTGACGACCGTGATCCCGCTGCAGCTGTTCGCCTACGAGCTCGCAACGTCCCGCGGGCTCAACGTCGACCAGCCGCGCAACCTCGCCAAGACCGTCACCGTCGAGTAGCTGGCCGGCATGGCGGTGATCGGGGTCGGGATCGATCTGATCGAAATCGACCGGATCGCGCGCGCGCTCGAGCGCCGCCCGCGCTTCGCGGAGCGCTGCTTCACGCCCGCCGAGGCGGCCTACTGCCAATCCCGCGCATTTCCGGCCCAGCATTTCGCCGCGCGGTTTGCGGCCAAGGAGGCCGTTGGCAAGGCGCTGGGGATCGGCATGACGCGCTGGCGCGAGGTCGAGATCGGCCGGGGCCCCGCCGGCGCGCCGCACGTCGCGCTGACCGGCCGGTACGCGCATCGCGCGGCGGACCTCGGGATCACGGCGATCTCCATCTCGCTGACCCACAGCCGCGGCACGGCCGCGGCGGTCGCCGTCGCGGAGGCGCCCGGGAGCGGCGTGTGACGGTCCGTCGCCCGGATCGCCAGCACCGCCCGGTCGGCGACCCACGACCGCAGCGAGCCGACCTTGACAACAGGCGCGCCGCGGCGTGCACGACCGGGTCGGCGCCCGCAGCGCGGCGCGCCCGCGCCCGGGATTGCGCGACGCCCTCGGGCGTCGTCGCACGCAGCACCGGCCGCCACGGCGCGTTTCTTCGCTACTTGCGAGCTCGGTGCCCCGTCGTCGTAGGATGGTGGTGTGCCGACCGCCCGTTCACGTCTCCCGCAGCCGTTTGCCGGCCTGAGCCCGCTCTATGGCGCCGCCGAACTGCGGACGGCCGACCAGGACGCCTCTCGCCGTTTCGGCCTGCCGTCGATCGTCTTGATGGAGCGCGCGGGACTCGAGAGCGCCCGTGCGATCCTCGCGCGCTGGCCCCTCGCGCTGCGAGGCGCTCGTGCTGGTGGGAACGGGCAACAACGGCGGGGACGGAATGGTCGTCGCCCGCCACCTGGCCGAGGCCGGGTGGCGCGTCCGGGTCGTCTCGTCCGACGGTGAGGCACCGCGGACCCCCGACGCCCACACGATGAGCAACGTCGCGCTGGCGATGGGCGTCGCCCTCGAGCCGTTCGATCCCGCAGCGCACCGCCCGCCGGGAGCGGTGCTCGTCGACGCACTCCTGGGGACCGGAACCAGCGGGGCGCCGCGCGCGCCGCTCGATGCCGATCATCGACTGGACCCGGGACTGGCCCGGGCCGGTCGTGGCGCTCGACGTGCCCTCGGGCGTCGACGCGGATTCCGGCCACGTGGAGGGTGTCTGCACGGCCGCCGACTTGACCGTGACCTATCACGGCGACAAGCCCGGGCTCCACATCGCACCCGGCCGCGTCCACGTCGGCGAGGTCATCGTCGTCGACATCGGCATCCCGAGCGCCGTGCGGGCGGAGCCGCGGGCGTGGCTGGCCGGCCCGGCCGTCGCCGCGCAGATCCCGGCCAAGGCCGCGGCCGGCGAGAAGTACGTGGCGGGCTCGGTCCTGGTCGTGGCGGGGGCACCGGGGCTGACCGGGGCCGGCGTGCTCTGCGCCCAGGCCGGCCTGCGAGCCGGGGCGGGGCTGGTGGTCGCCGCGGTTCCCGCGCGGGTCCAGCCGCTCATGGCGCCGATGATGCGCGAGGTCATGTGCGCGCCGATCACCGACGTCGACGGCTGCTTCGGCCGCGACTCGGCCGCGGAGATCATCGCGCAGGCGGCACGGACGGGCGCGCGTGGCACTCGGGCCCGGCATCGGGCGCAATCCGGCCACGACGGATGCCGTGCTCGCGGTCCTTGCCGGTACCGACCAGCCGCTGGTCGTCGATGCCGACGGCCTGTGGCACCTGGTCGGCCACCTCGACGCGCTGCGCGCCCGTGGCGGGGCGCGGGTGATCACCCCGCACGCGGGCGAGGCGGCACGCCTGCTTGGATGTGAACGTGCCGACGTGGATCGCGACCGGCTCGGTTCGGCGCTGGCACTCTGCCAGCGGACCGGCGCGGCCGTCGTCCTGAAGGGTCCGGGCACGATCGTCTGCGCTCCCGACCGAACCGTCTACGTCGCCGCAGGCGGGGGCCCCGAGCTGTCGACGGCCGGGTCGGGGGACGTGCTGACCGGGATCATCGCCGCCGCGCTCGCCAAGGGCCTGCCGCCGGGGACGGCGGCCATCGCGGCGGTCTGCGCGCATGCGATCGCGGGCGGCCGGACGGGCGTCGGCGACGGGACGGTGGCCGGCGACCTCATCGACGCGCTCCCCGGTGCGATCGCCGCGGCACGTGCCGACGCCGCCGAGGCGCGGGCGTGATCGGCACGGTCGAGCGCGCACACGCGCGTATCGATCTCGCCGCCCTCGCCAACAACGTGCGCCGCGTCGCCGCGGCCGCCGGGTCCGCGCAGCTCACGGCCGTCGTGAAGGCCGATGCGTACGGGCACGGAGCGATCGCGTGCAGCCGGGTGGCCATCGAGGCCGGGGCGGCGGCGCTGGCTGTGCATACCATCGCGGAGGCCGAGCAGTTGCGGATGCACGGCCTGACGGTCCCGATCATGGTCATGGGCCCACTCAGCGGCGAGGAATGGGTTCGGGCGGGAGAGACCGGCGTCGAGGTCGTGGCCTGGACGCCCGAAGCGATCTACGCCGCCGGTGCAGTCCGGGATCACCGGGGTGCACCTCGAGCTGGATTCCGGGATGGGGCGCCTCGGGGCACGTCCGGAGGACGTCGCGGGCCTCGTCGACGCCGCGCGCGCGGGCGACGTCAGGGTGGTCGGCATCATGACCCATTTCGCTACGGCCGATGACCGCAACGGCGCGGACGCCGGGTTCTTCCGCGAACAGCTGGTCCGCTTCCGGGCCGCCGCGGCCGGCCTCAAGGACGCGTTCCCCGCGGCGGCCGTCCACGCGGCCAATTCGGCGGCGGTGTTCCGTGATCCGCAGGCGGCGTTCGACATGGTCCGCTCGGGCATCGCGCTCTACGGCTGTTCCCCGTTTCACGAGGACCCGGCGGTCCTCGGCCTCCTCCCGGTCATGCGCGTGATGTCGTATGTCGCCATGGTCAAGACGATCCGGTCGCGCGACAGCGTGGGATACGGGCGAACGTGGCGCGCCGAGCGCGGTACGCGCCTGGGCCTGGTTCCGGTCGGCTACGCGGACGGGTATGCGCGCGCGCTCGGAAACAATGCCGACGTGCTCGTCGCCGGGCGGCGTGTCCCGGTGGTCGGCGCGGTCTCGATGGATCAGCTCACCGTCGACCTGGGCCCCGAGAGCGCCGACGGTGTCGGCGCGCCGGTGGTGCTGCTGGGTGCCGCCGGTGACGAGCGCATCACCGCAGAGGAGCTTGCGGTGCGCCGCGGCACGATCAACTATGAGATCACGTGCGGGATGAGCGAGCGTCTGCCGCGGGTGTACGTGGGGTGAGCCTCGAGGGCCTGCGCGCTCCGCTGGCGGTCCTCGGCGACGCGGCATGGATCGTCGGCGGGGGGCTGCGCGATGCGCTGCTCGGACGGCCCGTGGCCGACGTCGACGTCGCCATCGACGGCGAGGCTGCGGTCGCCGCCGGCCGCCTGGCGCGGGCGCACCGGGCGAGCCGCTTTCCGCTCTCGGCGGCGTTCGGGGCCTGGCGGCTGTCGGGCGGAACGCTGCCGGTGCAGGTGGACATCACGCCGGTGCAGGGTGGCAGCCTGACCGCCGACCTCGCCCTGCGGGACCTCACGGTCAACGCGATGGCCGTGCCGGTCAGCGGCGACCCGGAGCTGGTCGACCCCTACGGCGGCCAGGCCGATTTGGCCGCGCGGCGGCTGCGCGCCGTCGCACCCGGGGCGTTCGCCGCCGATCCCGTGCGGATCCTGCGCGCCGCGCGCCTTGCCGAGCAGCTCGGGTTTGCCATCGACCCGCAGACCGCGGCCTGGGCGGATGCGGCCACGCCTGCCTCTGGTCCAAGGCCCCCGAGCGGCTGCGCGACGAGCTCTACCGGATGATGGGCCTGCCGCGGGCCTGGCGTGCGTTCGACGCGCTCGACGGACTCGGCGGGCTCGGGGCGCTCGTCCCCGAGCTGGAGCAGGCCCGGGGCCTCGATCAGAGCGCGTACCACCACAAGGACGTGCTCGGACACGTCCTGGAGGTCGTCGAGCACTGCTGTCTGTTGCGCGAGGACCCTGCGGCGGTGTTCCGCTCCGACGGCCCGGCGATCGCGGCGATCCTGGCCGAGCCGGTCGCCGACGGGCTGACGCGGGGGCAGTTGCTGGCGCTGCCGGGCCTGCTGCACGATATGGCCAAGCCGGCCACGCGCGGCGAGCTCCCGAACGGGCGGGTGACCTTCCTCGGCCACGACCGACTCGGCGCGGAGATGGCCGATGCGCTGACCCTGCGCCTGCGCACGGCCTCGCGCGTGCGCGAGATCGTCGTGATGTGCGTCGCCGAACACCTGCAGTTGGGGTTCCTGGTGCACCGGCAGCCCCTGTCGCTGCGGCGCATCGACGCCTACCTACGCCGCACCGCGCCGGCGCCGGTCGAGATGATCCTGCTGAGCGTCGCCGATCGCCTGGCGACGCGCGGGCCGCGCTCCCAGGAGATCCAGATCACCCGGCACCTGGAACTCGCGCGGGCGGTCATGCGCGCCCATCTCGAGCTGCGCGCGCGCGAGCCGATCACCTCCCCGATCCCCGGGGACGTGCTGGCAGCACGGTTCGGCCGACCGCCGGGACCCTGGCTCGGCGAGGTCATGGCGGAGATCCGCGCCGCCCAGTTGGCCGGTCCGATCACCGAACGGCGCGCCATGCGCGTCGCCGAGCAATGGGTCCGGTCGCATCCGGACGCCGACCGGCTGGGCTGAGGCGACGGCGGCTGGCGCGCCGGGGGTGCGGACGTCGCACCTGCGGCGTCCCCGAGCCCGCTAAGGTGGCGGTGATGGTGCGTCTGACACGGATCTACACCCGCCTTGGCGACGGCGGCGACACGCATCTGGGGGATCTGAGCCGGGTGCGCAAGACGCACGCGCGCGTCTGCGCGTACGGCGACGTCGACGAGACCAACAGCGCCATCGGCGTCGCGCGCGCGACGGGGCTGCCGGCCGAGTTCGACGGATGGCTGGCCCTCGTGCAGAACGATCTGTTCGACCTCGGGGCGGACCTGTCGATGCCGGCGCCCCCGGATCCCGACGGGCCGCCCCGTCTGGTGGTCACCGCCGCCCAGGTGGCCCGGCTTGAGCGGTGGTGCGACAGCGCCAACGACCGCCTGGAGCCCCTGACGAGCTTCGTTCTGCCCGCCGGTTCGCCGGGCGCGGCGGCGCTGCACCTGGCCCGCACGGTCTGCCGCCGCGCCGAACGCGCGGTGATCGCGCTCGCCGACCTGGAGCCGGTCGGCCCCGAGGCGATGCGGTACCTCAACCGTCTCTCGGACCTGCTGTTCATCTTGGCCCGGGCCTGCAACGCCGGGGCGGGGGGCGACGTGCTCTGGCGCCCCGGCGGCGCGGAGGGCTAGTAGCGTCGGGCGGTGGAGAAGCTGCCGCGCCAGGGGGCGCCATAGAGCGAGGCGATGCTCACCAGCCGGCCGGGTCCCGGTGCGTGGATGAACTCGCCGCCGCCGAGGTAGATGCCGACGTGATCGATCGTGCCGGCGGCATCGGCGAAGAACACGGCATCACCGGCCCGCAGGCCGTTGAGCGCTTGGGCGGCGCCCGCGCCGGCAAGGCCCGGCAGCGTGCCGGGCAGGGCGACGCCCTGGTCCTGATAGACGGTCTGGACGAACTGGACGTCGTTGAGCCCGTCCGGGCTGTCGGCGGAATTCGGGACCCCCAGCAGCCCGAGCGCGGTCTTGGCCGCAGCCGGTCCTTCCGTGCCGGGTGGGGGCACGCTCGGGGTCAGTGAGACCAACTGCGTCGGGCCCGTGACGATCACGGCGCCGTCGGGGTTGTCCGCCGAGGTCGGCGTAGTAGCGCGAGACGTTGGCGACCCAGTTGCTGTTCAGGTTGAGGGGGTCGTTGGCGACTCCCATGGGGGCCCAGCGCGACTGGATCTCCGGGATCGTGACGAGCCCCGCGCCGCGGTACAGGTTGCCGCCCAGGGTGTCGGCGGCCCCGGCGATCGCCGCGCTCCAGTTCGGAAAGCGCAGGTTCGGCCCGAGGCCGAACGGATTGTGGATCGGCCTGTGCAGGGCCGTAGGTCGCAAACGAGGTCTCGGCGCCGCTGATCGCCACGAGCACCCGCGGATCGACGCCGACCGATTCCGCGTCGGCGACGAACACCGCCCCGAGGCCGGTCAGGGGGCTCACTTGGCCCTGCAGGAAGCGGTCGATCGTCGCGGCGGTCGGGCCGGGCGCCGGCAGACTGGCGGCGCTGAGCGCCTGGAGCACCGGTGGGGCCGTCGAGGCGTTGAGCGCCAGCGATGCGTTGCGGGCCTCGAGGCTGGCCTGCTGGGCGATGAGCTGATTCAGCCGACGCTGCTGGATGGCCAGGTGCGCGATCAGCACGGTCTTGCGCACCTGCAGGCGCGACTGCTGGAGATCAAGGGACGCGATCGTGCCGGGGTCGGCTGCGATGAACAGCTCGTTGCGGACCTGGGCCAGCGTCGCCGACGCGGCATCGATGAGGTCCTGGGTGGCGAGTACCTCGGCCTGGGCGGCCTGGACCGTCGTGGCAGGGGCGACCGAGGCCGGCGCCGGCGGACGCGTCGCGGCGCGCAGCGACGGCGCGGCGACGAGCGACGCGGCGAGCGTGGCAGCGGCCGCAAGGGCGGCAATCCGCAACGGGCGATGGGGAGCCGTACGCATACACCTTGCGTATCGCCAGTTCCGCAGCGAGTCTTGATAGCCGAAAGTGCCCGCACCGCGGGGAGTACGCTGGGGCGATGCCGACGGCCATCCTGATCGCCGACACCGGTGACGCGCGCGACGCGGTCGGGCTGTATCTGGCGGCGCGCGGTTGGACGACGGTCCCGCTGGTCCCGCAACCCGACGCGATCCGCAAGGCGGTCTCCGAGGCGGCCCGGTGCCGGTCTACCTGTTCAACGCGCCGGAGGGCCTGGAGTCAGCCGCAGCGGGCGTCGTCCGCGCCGCGGGTCCGGCGGACGTACCGAACGCGCCGGGCTACCCGGCACACCCCTCACCAGCGTTAGGGCCGGACGGCCCCGTCGGGGGTGCCCATCGACCCGAGCGACGCGTAGGACACGAACGCGATCCGGTGTGCGGTGCCTGGATCACCGTGCCGCCGCCGACGTACATCGCTTCATGGGACAGGCCGTAGAAGAAGACGATGTCGCCGGGCTGGAGTTGGCTGATCGGCACCTTCGGGAACATGTTGTACTGGGCGACGGTGTAGTGCGGCAGGGAGCGGCCGATCTGCGCGTAGGCGTAGGCGACCAGGCCGGAGCAGTCAAAGCCGGACGGCGACTCGCCCCCCCAGACATAGGGGACGCCGATGTACCGCTCGGCGACGGCGACGGCCGCCGAGTTGCCGGCACCCGAGGGCAGGCTGACCGGCACGCCGCCGCCGCCGCCCGGCGACGCGACCTGCGAGGTGGCCGCCGATTGTTGTTGCACGGCGGCGTTCTGGGCGGCGCGAACGGCGGCCGCCTGTGCCGCGGCGGCCGCGGCCGCCGCGGCCTGCTGGGCGGCGATCTCCTGGCGCAGGTTGGCCTGCGCGTTGGCCAAGACGGTCTTCTGCTGGCCGAGCAGCGCGAGGACCTTGGCCTTTTGCTGCTGGGCTGCGGCGACCTGCTGGGTCGCGGTCTGCTGGGCGGCCAGGAGCCGTACTCGTGCCGTCTTCAGGTTCGTGACGGTCGTCCGGACGCCCTTGACGACCGCGCCGTCCTGGCGGCCGATGTGCTCGACGAGGGTCTCCGTGTCGACCACGGAGGTGATGCTGCCGGTCGCGAGCAGGACCTGTACGGCGTTGGGCTGGGGATTCGCGTACAGCTCCCGCAGCCGCGTCGCCAGCACGCCCTCCGAGCGGGCCAGCTGAGCCGTGTTCGTCGCGATCGCGGAAGAGTTCTCGGAGATCTGCTGCTTGGCGGTCTGCAGGCGCCACATGGCACCGTCGTAATTGTTGACCGCAGCATCAGCTTGGTAGTTGATGCTGTTGAGCTGATTCTCCAGCTGCGCGATTTGGGCCTTCTGGCCTTGGATCGTGGACGGCTGGCCAAGCGTCGCCACCGGGACGATCAAGCCAGCTCCAAGACCTACGAGACCTGCCAGTGCGGCGCGACGCCGGGTGAGGATTGCGCGACCAATACGGATAAGCGCGGTTCCTTGCTCGGTTACGGGACCGGAAGGTCGCCCGTAACGACCGACCCGGGGGCAAGCTAGCAATACTCAAGGGAAGGTCAAGCCGAGAAACCTGACGAACGGAGGGTTTCACCCCATTCACTTCCCGACGTTCTCGCGCGCGCGCGACAGACGACAACGGCCCTGCATCTTCCGGAATGTTGCCGAGATCCTCCGCGTGCAGCGGGATCCAGGGAATTGGTATTAGAACGGTTACGTTCGCGGGCGCCGCCGCACCGGCGGGCGATACGCTGAGAAGGTTAAGACTTCGCAAACAGAAAAGTTCTGTGACGTAGAATCGACGGCGTCGACGGCGCCGGCCGTGGGGGGAACCGCATGGAAGGTGGACAGCAGGCGGTGCGGCTCGACGTGTTCTCCGATCTTGCCTGCCCGTGGTGCTTCGTCGGGTTCCGCAACCTCCAGCGTGCGCGCACCGACTGGGAGGGCCCACCGCCGGACGTCCACTGGCGCGCCTTCCAGCTCCAGCCCGACCATCCGGCCCGGGGCATTCCGTTCGACGACCTGGTCCAGGCCAAGTTCGGCGGGCCGGAACGCTACGCCGAGATCAACGCGCATCTGGTCGCGATCGGGGCGGAGGCGGGGATCTCGTTTGCGATGGATCGCATCACCGTCAGCCCAAACACACGCCTGGCCCACGCGGTGATCGCGGCCGCCCGGCACAGCGGCCATGCCGACACCGTCGTCGACGCGCTGTTCACCGGATACTTCTGCGAGGGCGTCGACATCACCGACCCCGCCGCGCTGGTCGCGCTCCTGGCCTCCCATGATGCCGATCCCGACCCGCAGGAGCTCGTCGCGGCAGCGCTGTCCGGCGAGCTCGACGCGAGCGTGGACGCAGATCTGCAGATCGGCGCCGAGATCGGCGTGCGGGCCGTGCCGGTCTTCATCGCCGACGGCAGCCGCGGCATCGTCGGCGCGCACCCACCCGAGGCGCTGCGTCAGCTCATGCGTGGCGAGTTCGGCACGGCATAGCCGGCCGCACAGCGTCACTGCTCGCGCGGGAGCCGTGCGGACTTGCGCTCCTGCTCGCGCTCGATCGCTTCCTCGAAGCGGCGCAGGACGTCCTCCGGGACTGGGCCCTCGGGGATCTCGTCGTCCGCGGCAGCTGCGGCCGCCGACGACGCGCCCGGGTCCGGCTCGTCGTCTAGCGGGCCGGCGCCGGGCGGCGGCTGATCCGTACGGGGTTCTGAGGCGGTCGGCTCGGGCACGCCGCCGCCGGCCGCCGCTGTGGGCTCATCGGTGCCGCTGCGGATGACCGGGTGGGTCCGGCCGGGGTCCGTGGACGACTCCAGGAGCGTCAGCTCGAGCTCGTCGTCCGGCGCGCCCAGGGTGATCTCGGACGGCAACCCGCTCAGATCGGCAACCGGGCCGGTGGAGATGACCTCGCCCTCGCGCTCGACGACGACCCGGTACTTGCCGGTGCCGTCACCGTGCAGGCTGCCGAGGCGCTCACGCTCGTACTGGGCAGCCAGCAGCGCGTCACGCTCGGAGCGGTGCTGGCTGACCTCGCTGCGCTGTGCTGCGGAGGAACCGGTGTCGCCGATGATGACGACCGTGTAGCGCTTTCGGAACATTGGCCTTACCGGTCCTGATGACCTGACGTGGGCGTGGCCGGCAGCACGCCCGGCTCATCGGATGGTAGCGGTCTGAGGCGGATCGTTGGCGGGGCGGTCGGCGCGCAACCGGACTGGCGCGCAACGGTCGCGCCGGCGCACCGCATCCCGGCGACACGCTTGCCTGATCGTCGGCCCATTTCGCCCACGAGCGTGTGCGTCGCAGCGGTGCGACGTCGTGACGGGGTCGCCGGGGCGCCCCCGTCAAGGCGGCTAGTCGGTGTAGCGCGTGCTCCTGGTGTGCTGGCGTGCCTCTTCGCGGGCGATCGCCTCTTCGAAGTACCGGATCACCGAGGCGGGCACGGGACCCGAGGGCACGTCGTCCCAGGACGACGGGAGCACTTTCAGGGCGCGCTGGCGGCTGGTCGCCGAAGTGTCGTAGGCAAAGGCGGCGGCAGCCGACGCGTGTTCGGACATGGGATTCTCCCAGGCAATGGAGTGGCGATAGCGATGATCTTCGCACTCGACCCGGACAGTCCTGCCAGCGCGATCCGGCCGCCCGCTGGCGGGCGGCCGGATCGCGGCTATGCGCTAAACGAATCTCCGCACGAGCAGGTCCCGGTGGCGTTCGGGTTGGTGATCCGAAACCCCCGGCGCAGCAGGCCCGACTCGTAATCGATGACCGAGCCGGTCACGTGGATCGCGCTCTTGAGGTCCATCAGTACGCGCACGCCGTTGGTCGCGACCTCGCGATCCAGCGGTCCGACAGTCTCATCGGCCCTGAGCAGGTCCAGCTTGTACTCGAGCCCCGAGCAGCCGCCCGCCAGGATGCGCAGTCGCACGCCGGGCTGGGTGCCCACGCGGGTGGCGGCCTCGCGGATGTAGCCCGCGGCGGCATCGGTGACCTCGAGCAGCCCGGCGTCTCCGCCCGCCTCCTGGGCGGCGCGCGCCGCGCGGGCCCGCTCCCGGGCCGCGGCCTTCTTCTCCTCGAGGGTGAGCGCGACAGGTGCGGTGCTCTCAGCCATACCCCATCACCTTCATCATGAAGCGCCCCTCCTCGGTCATCATCTCCGGGCTCCACGCCGGCTCCCACACCCAACTGATGTCGACACCGGTCACACCGTCTAGCGGCATGATCGCGGCCCGGCTGTCGCCGAGGATCTGCTCGGTCAGCGGACAGCCCATCGAGGTCAGCGTCATCTCGAGGCGGACGTAGCCCTCCTCGGAGATGTCGACACCGTAGAGCAGGCCCAAGTCCACCACGTTGATCCCGAGCTCAGGATCCTCGACCTTCTTCATTGCGCTGCGGACATCCTCGTCGGTCGTCATCGGCCCTCCTGTTGGTCCACCATCCGGGTCAGCAGTCCGTCCTTGAGTGCCATCCATGAAAGTAATGCACACTTGATCCGCACCGGGTACTTGTTCACGCCCTCCAGGGCGACCGCGTCACCGAGCCGGTCCTCGTCGGCGGCGACCTCACGGTGCATGACGCGCCGGAAATGCTCGATCGTCGCGAGTGCCTCGTCGGTGGTGTGCCCGACGATGACGTCGCTCATCATCGATGCGGACGCCTGCGAGATCGAGCAGCCCTCTCCGGTGTGGGCGATCTCGGTGATCCGATCGCCGTCGAGCAGGACGGTCACGTGCAGCTCGTCGCCACAGAGGGGGTTGTGCTGGTCGACGGTGATCGTCGGGTGCGAAAGCTCGCCGCGATGCCGCGGCCGGCGGTAGTGGTCGAGGATCAGCTCCTGGTAGAGGTCGTCGAGTCCGCCCATGCGCTCAGCGTCCGAGGAATGCCCGCGCGGCGTGGAGCGCGCGCACCAGGGCGTCGATGTCGGCGGTGTCGTTGTACAGGTAGCCGCTCGCCCGCGCCGTGGCGTTCACCCCGAGGGTGCGCATCAGCGGCTTGGCGCAGTGGTGACCGGCACGGATGCAGACCCGCTCCCGGTCGACGAGCTGGGCGATGTCGTGCGGATGCAGGTCCGGCATGCTGAAGCTGATCGGCGCGCCGCGGCGATCGGGGTCCGGCGGGCCGTAGATCCGCAGGCCCTCGACCTCGGTGAGGGCGTCCAGCGCGTACACCACCAGGGACCGCTCGTGCGCGCGGATCGCCTCGAGCCCGACGTGGCGCAGGTAGTCGGCCGCCGCACCGATGCCAATGGCCTCGGCGATCGGCGGCGTGCCGGCCTCGAACTTCCAGGGCAGCTCGGCCCACTCCGAGCCGTCGGTGCGCACGTCCGCGATCATCTCGCCGCCGCCCAGGAACGGCCCCATCGAATCGAGCAACTCCGGTCGGCCGACCAGGACGCCGATGCCCGTCGGGCCCAGCATCTTGTGCCCGGTAAACGCCAGGAAATCCGCCTCGAGCTCACCGAAGTGCACCGGCATGTGCGGGCACGCTCTGGGAGCCGTCGGCGAGCACCAGCGCACCCTGCGCGTGCGCCAGTCGGGCGATCTCGGCGATCGGATTGATCGTGCCGAGCGCGTTGGAGACGTGGACGACGTTCAGGATGCGGACCGGCTCGTCGCGCAGCGTGCGGGAGATCCAGTCCAGGTCGAGCTCGCCGTCGCCGGTGATCGGCGCGAACAGCACCCGCGCACCGGTGATCTCGGCCACGATCTGCCACGGGACGATCCCGCTGTGATGCTCCATCTCGGTGACGAGGATCACCTCGCCCGGGGCGAGGTTGCGCACGCCCCACGACCAGGCGACCAGGTTGATGGCCTCGCTGGCGTTCTTGGTGAAGATGGTGCCCTCGCGCGGGGCCGCCACGAGCCGGGCGACGGCGTCCCGGCCCGCCTCGAAGCGGGCCGTCGCCTCCTCGGCCAGCGCGTACACCCCCCGGTGCACGTTGGCGTTGGTCTCGACGTAGTAGCGATCCATCGCGTCGAGGACGGCGGTCGGCTTCTGCGAGGTCGCCGCGGAATCGAGGTAGACCAGCCGCGCGCGGTCCCCGACCGGTGTGAAGATCGGGAAGTCCGCGCGCAGCGCCTGCGGGTCGAGGTGGGCGACCAGGGCCATCGGCGGGCTAGGCGCCCGGCGCGACGGCCGGCTCGGCCGATCCGTACTGGGCGTAACCGGTCGCCTCGAGTTCGTCGGCCAGCTCCGGGCCGCCGGTACGGGCGATCTTGCCGTCGAACATGACGTGCACGACGTCCGGGGCGATGTGCTGCAGGATCCTCGTGTAGTGGGTGATGATCAGCGCGCCGAGGTCGGGTCCGCGCAGGCTGTTGACCCCGTTGGAGACGACCTTGAGCGCATCGACGTCGAGGCCGGAGTCGGTTTCGTCGAGGACGGCGAAGCGTGGCTCGATCATCGCCATCTGGAGGATCTCGTGGCGCTTCTTCTCACCGCCGGAGAAGCCCTCGTTGAGGTAGCGGTCGGTGAAGCTCGGATCGAATTCGAGCAGCCTGCTCTTCTCCTGGAAGAGCTTCATGAACTCGCGCGGGTTCATCTCCTCGCCGTGGATGGCGGTGAGCGAGGTCCGCAGGAAGTTGAGCACCGACACGCCGGGCACCTCGACCGGGTACTGCATGGCGAGGAAGAAGCCCGCCTTGGCTCGCTCGTCGATGTCCATCTCGAGCAGGTCGTTGCCGTCGAAGATGACCGAGCCGCCGGTGATCTCGTAGCGGGGGTGTCCGGCAAGGGCATAGGCGAGGGTGCTCTTGCCGGAGCCGTTGGGGCCCATCAGCGCGTGGATCTCGCCCTGCGGGACCTCGAGGTCGACACCCTTGAGGATGGCACGGCCCTCGACGGCGACCTCGAGGTCCTTGATTTGGAGGATGGGATCGGCCAAGGGAAGGGTTCTCCTGGTTCCTAGTTGTCGTAGAGGGGATGCGGGTGGCTGGGGGTCGGATCGACCAGGATCCGCCCGTCGCGCACCGTCACGCCGAAGGTCGGCAGCGGGGCGCTTGCCGGCGGCGTCAGCGCCTGGCCGGTGACCACCGAGAATGCTGCGCCGTGGCGCGGGCATTCCAGGCGGTCCTCGTCGACCCAGCCGCCGGAGAGCGACTCCATCGCGTGGGTGCAGATGTCGTGGACCGCGTGGACGGTCCCGTCCACGTTGACCAGGCAGATCGGCGTCCCGCCGACCTCGACGCGTACCGGGGTCTCCGGCGGCACGTCGGCCAGCGCGGCGACCTCCACGAGGGTGTGTTCGGTCACGCGAGCTTCCGGGCGACGGCGTGTTCCAGATCACGGCGCACTTCGTCGAGTCGGACGTGCTCGAGGACCTCCTGCAGGAAGCCCAGCACGATCAGCCGCTTGGCCGACTCCTCCGAGATGCCCCGCGAGCGCAGGTAGAACAGGTGCTCGTCGTCCACGCGGCCGACCGCGCCGGCGTGCGAGCACTTGACCTCGGCGGTCTCGATCTCCAGGAACGGGATCGTGTCGGCGCGCGCGCCCTCGTTGAGGACGAGGTTGCGGTTGGTCTGGTACGCGTCGGTGCCGGGCGCCCCGGGCGGGACGACCAGGTTGCCGAAGAACACGGTGTGCGCGCGATCCTTGAGCGCGCCCTTGTAGAGCAGGTTCGAGTAGGCCTGCGGCGCCTCGTGGCGGGCGACGACGCGGTGCTCGAAGTGCTGGTGATCGTCGGCGAAGAACAGCCCCAGCGCGCGCGAGTCCGAGCCCGCGCCCGCGGCGATGTGCGTGGCCTCGACGCGCACGACGTCGCCCCCGAGGGTGACGACGACCGAACGTACGCGCGCGTCCTTACCGGCCGACGCGGTGACGCGGGCGTGATGCCGAACGCCGGCGCCCCACTCGATCAGTGACAGGTGCTCGAGCTCGGCACCGTCGGCGACGATGATCTCCGTGGCCGTCGAGACGGTGACCGGGCTGGTCAGGGCCCCGGAGCGGTATCGGTCGATCACCGTGGCCTTAGCGCCCTCGTCGACGACCACCAGCGTGCGGGCGCTGACGCGTCCGCGGGCGCCGGATGCCGTCAGAAGCGTCTCGGTCGGCAGGGCCAACTCCACCCCGCGCGGCACGTAGACGAACGTGCCGCCCTCCCACGTGGCCGCGTTGAGCGCGCCCGGGCGGTCGTCGAACCCGATCAGGCGGTACAGGTGCGAGCGGACCAGTTCCTCGTGGTCGATGAGCGCCTGGCCCAGTTCAGCCACGATGACCCCGTCCGGGAGGTCCCCGATCTCCGGTGCCGCGGGGGCGCCGTCGGTGAGAGCCAGGTTGGCGGAGCGCGGACCCGCGGCAGCCGCGAGATCCGCCGCCACGGCGTCGCCGTCGGCCGGAGCGGCTCCGGCCAGCCCGAGCTCGGACGGCGGCGTGAACCGCCACTCTTCCTCCTCGCCGGTCAGGACCGGCAGCCGGTCGAGGTTGGCGGTGGCGGTCTGCCGCAGTTCCGCGGCCCAGGCCGGCGCGCTAGCCAATGCTGCCCTCCATCTGCAGTTCGATCAGGCGGTTGAGCTCCACCGCGTACTCCATCGGGAGTTCCTTGGCGATCGGCTCGATGAACCCGCGCACGATCATGGCCATGGCCTCCTCCTCGGAGAGCCCGCGGCTCATCAGGTAGAAGATCTGGTCGTCGGCCACCTTCGAGACGGTCGCCTCGTGTCCCACCGAGGAGTTCTCCTCCTCGATGTCCATGTACGGGTAGGTGTCCGAGCGGCTGTCCTCATCGAGCAGCAACGCGTCGCAGACCACCGAGGCGCGCGAACGTGCGGCGCCGGGCTCGATCTTGACCAGGCCGCGGTAGGAGGTCCGCCCGCCGCCGCGGGAGATCGACTTGGAGATGATCGTCGAGGACGTGTCGGGGGCGACGTGGACCATCTTCGCGCCAGCGTCCTGGTGCATGCCCTCACTGGCGAACGCCACCGACAGCACCTCGCCGCGCGCCCCCCGTCCGGTCAGCCATACGGCCGGGTACTTCATGGTCACCTTGCTGCCCAGGTTGCCGTCGACCCATTCCATGGTCGCGTTCTCGCGGGCGACCGCCCGCTTGGTCACGAGGTTGTACACGTTGGTCGACCAATTCTGGATCGTCGAGTAGCGGCAGCGGGCGCCCTCCTTGACGATGATCTCGACGACGGCCGAGTGCAGGCTGTCGGTCGTGTAGATCGGCGCCGTGCAGCCCTCGACGTAGTGCACGTACGAGCCGGGCTCGCAGATGATCAGGGTCCGCTCGAACTGGCCCATGTTCTCCGCGTTGATGCGGAAGTAGGCCTGCAGCGGAATCTCCACCTCGACGCCCTCGGGCACCCAGATGAACGACCCGCCGGACCACACCGCGCTGTTGAGCGCGGCGAGTTTGTTGTCGCCGGGCGGGATCACGGTCGCCCAGTAGGTGCGGAACAGTTCCTCGTGCTCGCGCAGGGCGGTGTCGGTGTCGCAGAAGATGACGCCCTTCTTCTCGAGGTCCTCGCGGATCGAGTGGTAGACGACCTCGCTCTCGTACTGGGCGGAGACCCCGGACAGGTACTTCTGCTCGGCCTCGGGGATGCCGAGCCGGTCGAAGGTGTTCTTGATGTCCTCCGGAACGTCGTCCCAATTCTCGCCCTGGCGCTCGGACGCCCGGATGAAGTAGTAGATGTCCTGGAAGTCGATCCCGGTAAGGTCGGCGCCCCAGGTCGGCATCGGCTTGCGCTCGAAGATCTCCAGCGCGCGCAGGCGGAACTTGGTCATCCATTCGGGCTCGCTCTTGAGGAACGAGATCTCGCGCACGACGTCGGCGTTCAGGCCCTTCTTCGGGGTGAACACGTAGTGCGCTGGGTCGTGCCAGCCAAACTTGTACTGCCCGAAGCCCTCGAGCTCAGGCGGTGTGGTCGTCGACACAGCCATCTCCTGGCGCTGGATGTGGGTTGTCTACCCGGGTGCTCGTAGGGACCAAGCCTTCCCGGGCGCCCTGCGTTCTTCTATAGGATACCTCCGTGACCGAAAATCGGAAGTGCTCGTCGGTCGCGGTGAACATGGCGCCGGATCCGGAGCGCTCCGGTGCTACCCTCGAGCCAGTGCCCGTCCAGGCACGACCGTCATGAGCGCGCACCCCGAACACACCGCAAGCGGACCCGCCGAGCAGCAGATCGAACGCTTGGCCGCGGCGCTGGGCGATCCGACCCGCCGCCGGGTGTTCTTCATGGTCCGCGAGTCGGGCGACGCGGTCAGCAAGGGTCAGGTCGCCGACGCGGTCGGCATCGATCGGCGGCTGGCGGGCTTCCATCTCGACAAGCTCGTCGACCAGGGCTTCCTGACCGCCGAGTTCAAGCGCCGCACGGGCCGTTCGGGACCCGGCGCGGGCCGGCCGGCCAAGCACTACCGCCTGGCGGCCGAGGAGTTGACGGTCTCGCTGCCCGAGCGCCACTACGACGTGCTGGCGTCGCTGTTGCTCAAGGCTGCGGCGGACGAGTCCGGGGCCGCACGCCAGGACATCCTCGAGCGCATCGGCTACGAGTTCGGCTTTGAGGTCGGCCTCGGCGAGGTCGCGGCCGGCCGCACCCGCCCGGGCCACGACGAGGTCAACGCCGTCGATCAGGTGGTGCGACTGCTCTCGCGCTACGGCTTCGCCGCCCAGACGGCCGGTGACGGGACGATCCGCGCCTGCGCGTGCCCGTTCGAGGAGCTCGCCTTCGGCGATCCGGAACGGATTTGCGGCCTGGACCGGGCGATCTGGAAGGGGATGCTCGCGGCGTTCGACCACGATGCCACGCTCAGCGTGGCGGCGACGCGGGCGCGCGGCGACGAGGCGTGCGTCGCCGAGGTGCTCGGGACCCCGTAGGCGAGCGGCGCGACGGGTCAGTCGCGCAGGCGGGTGGAGCCGAACAGGTAGACCATGTAACCGAGGGCCCCCGCCAGCGCGAGCGCCACGATCCCGTTCGGCACCTGTGCGTCGGCCATGTAGTACAGGCCCCAGCACAGGAACGAGATCCCGACCAGCCCGAACAGCGCGAGCCCGAGCCAATTGGCCCAATAGTTCGGCACGTACTTGCGAAGGCCCATCTGATCCGGGCGCGGACCGTAGTTCCGCCGCCGACCGCCGCTGCGCTTCTTCGATTTCCCTGCGCTCACGCCCGGCAGGCTAGCAGTGTCGCCGACCCGGCGCCGCGATCGCCGCCGCGCCGATTTGGGTAGCCTCACCCGCATGAGCCACGTCGATGACTGGCGCGAGATCCTCGTGCTCGCCGCCGCCCTCAACTCGGGGCTGCTGGCGCGACTGGCCGAGCCGGCGTCGAGCACGGAGGTCGCGGGCGCGCTCGGACTCGATCCCCGCGCGACGCGGATCACCGTCGCGGCGCTGACGGATCGGGGCTGGTGCGTCGAGCGCGACGGCCGCGTCGAGCTCACCCCGCGTGCGCGTGCCGCCACCGGCCCGGACCCCGAGGACCCGGTGCTCGCTGAGGTCCTGCTGGCCGCGCGCGAGATCGCCGCCTACCAGCAGCTGGAGACGACGCTGCACACCGGTGCACCCAGCCACGACGTCTCGGCCGGCGACACCGCCACGCGCCGCCGCTTCCTTGAGGCGATGCGGGCCGTCGCGGCGCGGCGGACGGCGGCGACCGTCGGCGCACTCCCGCCGCCGGCCGGCGGCGGGCGCCTGCTGGATGCCGGCGGCGGGCCCGGGACCTATGCGCGGGCGTTCCGCGAGCACGGCTGGCAGGTCACCGTCATCGATCTGCCCGAATCGCTCGAGCTCGGCGGCGACGATCTGCGCCGGTGGCAGATCGCCGCCGTGGCGGGGGACATCACCGAGGCCCTGCCGGCGGGGCCCTGGGACTGCGTGTACCTGGGCAACGTCATCCACCTGTTCGGCCCGGCCGTCGCGGAGGATCTGGTGCGTCGCGCCGGCGCGGCGCTCGCGGACGCAGGGCGCTTGGCGATCCAGGAGGTCGTGCGCGGCCTGGCGGCCCCCGCGGCACTGTTCGGGGTGGCGATGCTCGTCGGCACCCGCGCCGGCGAGGTGTACGACCAGGCGACCTATGCGCGCTGGATGGACGCCGCCGGGTGTCCGCTCGAGCGCGTGGTCGCGACCGAGCCGGAGCGCCACCACCTGCTGCTGGGGACGCGCCGGTGACCGGCGGCGGTGGCTTCCGGTTCGCGCTCGATACGAGCGTCGAGATCGCCGACACCGATCTGGGTGGTGTCGTGTATTTCGGCAGCTACCCGCGGTTGCTCGATCGGGGCCTGTTGGCGTATCGACGGCGCCTCGACATCCCGCTGCTGGGCCCGGAGGGGCACCTGTTTGTCGTGCGCCGGATGACGATCGAGTACCTGCGCGCGGCGCGGTTCGGCGACACCCTGATCGTGCGGGTACGGACCGCGCGGCTCGGCCGCTCGAGCCACACGATGGTCTACGCGATCGAGCACGCCGCGACCGAAGTCGTGCTGGCAACGGCCGAGCAGATCATCGTGGGCGTCTCTGACTACGACGCCGGGCGCCCGACGCGCGTTCCGAGCGAACTCGTGGCGCGCATCGCCGGGTTCGAAGGACCCGGGCTCGAGCGGGGATGAGGCTGTTCGGCGAACCTGCGCCGCTGTTGGCCGAGAGCGGGGTCGATCTCGCCGCGCTGGCGGACCTCGAGGCGGCGGTCGCCCGCTCGGCCGCGCTGCCGGATGGCCCGCGCGCCGATATCCACGTCCATCTCGGACGTGATCGCGACGGGCACGCACTCAGCGCCGAGGAACTCGTCGACGACATGGACCGGTGGGGCATCGACCGGGCGGCCGTGTTCGCCCTGAACGATCCCGGTCCCGAAGGCGACTTCACCGACGCCAACGCCGCCGTCGCCGGTGGCGCCACCAGGGCCGGCGCGCGCCTGGTCCCGTTCTGCCGGGTCGATCCGCACCGCAACGCCGTGGCCGCCATCGCGCGGGCCGAGGCGGCCGGCGCACGCGGACTCAAGCTGCACCCCGTCGCCCAGCGCTTCACGCCGGAGGCGCCCGCGGTCATCGCCTGCGTCGCCCGTGCGACGGACCTCGGCTGGCCGGTGCTGATCCACGCCGGCTACGGCGCCCGCCCGCTCGTGCCGGCGCTGAGCCTGCTCGCCGATGCCGTCCCGGGCGCGCGGCTGATCCTCGCCCATGGGGCCCGCGGCGACGCCCGCGCCGTGCGCACGGCGCTCGCCGCCCATCCGGGCGTGTGGTTCGACACCTCGCTGGCGGCGCTTGTCGACCTGGTCGAGCTCCCGCCGGAGCGCCTGGTCTTCGGATCCGACCGACCGTATGGCGACTATGTGACCGGACTGCAGCTGGTCGGGTGCGCAGCGCGGGTGGCCGGCTGGAGCGCGGCCCAGCTGCTCGGGGTCATGTCCGCGAACTTCGCGGCGCTCGTGGGGGCCTAAGATGCGTCATACGGATGCGCTGCGGCTGGTGGCCGCCCTGGGGGCGATCGAGATGGCACTGGTTCGGCGGGACGAGGTGGCAGGGCCATTGTTGGCGCAGGCCGCGCGCGCGGCGGTCGGGACGCCGGTCGACGCCTGGCTCGCCGAAGCCGCCCGGCTGACGCGTACCCCCGAGTTCTTCGGGGTCGCCCCGGCGCAGGCCGCGCGACGCAAGGTGGTCCAGGCCCTCTGCCGGGCGTCCGCCCAGGCCGTACAGGCTGCGCTGCTCGAGGTGACCGCATGAGCCCGCGTGGCGGTCGCCCAGCCGAGGGGCGCTCATGACCAGCGACGTGGTGCGTGCACAGGTCGAGGGGGCGAATCGGCGCTTCTACGACGCATTCGAGGCCAAGGACGCCGATGCCCTGGCCGCCTGCTGGGCGGACCGCGACGACATCTCCTGCGTACATCCGGGTGGCCCGTGGGTCAGTGGCGCCCAGGACGTCCACGAGGCCTGGGAGTTCATCCTCGCCAACACCGGCTACATCGAGGTCGGCATCGAGATCGTCAAGATCGTCGTCAACGACCCGGTTGCGGTCGTCAGCTGCATCGAGCACGTGACGACGGCCCGCGACGGCGAACGCGTGGAGGCATCGGTCGCGGCGACCAACGTATTCGAGCTCGGCAGCGACGGGTGGCGACTGGTCGTCCACCACGCATCGCCGATCGTGCGGCTCATCAGCGACGAGGCGAACTAGACCGGACGCGGAGGCCGCACGACGCGCCGCGGCGCGACCGGCGGTTCCGGGCACCGTCGCGGCGCCCGGGACAACGAGCGGTCTAGCCCTTGGCGGCCAGGAACTCGGCGACCATCTTCTCGCCGGCCTCGTGGCCGTCCTCGAAGTAGACGCGGTTGATCTCGCGGAAGATCTCGAACTGCGCCGGGACATCGTCCTCGGACATGGTCGCGTCGACGGGGCACGCCTCAACGCAGGCGTCGCAGTCGATGCATTCCACCGGGTCGATGTAGAGCATCGTGCTCTCCTGGAAGTGCTCCTCCCCGGGCGCAGGGTGGATGCAGTCGACCGGGCACACGTCGGCACACGAGGTGTCCTTGGTGCCGATGCACGGCTCGGCGATCACGTAGGCCATATGTTCTGGCTCCTCAAGACGGGTGGTTCGGCGCCGCGGCGATGTGTGGCGGGCCCGGGAACGATATCAGCGCGCGGGCCTGCGCAGCACCGCGCGGATGAGGGCCATGTGTCCCGCCCCGACCGGCGCCGGGGCTATCGCACCGCCGCGACGGGGGCGAGCGCCGCCGCGATGCTGCGCGCGGCCTGCTCGAGCGCCCGGGAGGCGGGGCTGTCGGGCTGCGCGGCGACGACCGGCAAGCCCTCGTCGCCCGCCCGGGCAACCGCCGACTCGAGCGGGATCTGTCCGAGCAGCGGGACGCCGATCTCGGCGGCCAGCGCCGCGCCACCCCCGCCGGAGAAGACCTCGTAGCGGGCGCCGGTGTCCGGCGCGATGAACCAGCTCATGTTCTCGATCACCCCGACTACGGGCAGGTTGACCCGCCGGGCCATCGACGCCGCGCGTCGGGCGACCCGCTGCGCCGTGATTTGGGGGGTCGTCACGATGACCATCGCCGCGGCGGGGAGCAGCTGGGCGATCGTCAGCGAGACGTCACCGGTGCCCGGTGGCAGGTCGACCAGTAGGTAGTCCGGGTCGTCCCAGAACACCTCGGTCACGAAGGAGGTCAGGGCCTTGTGAAGCATTGGGCCGCGCCAGATCACCGGGGAGTCCTCCTCGGTGAGGAACCCGATCGACATCAGGCGCACGCCATGCGCTTCGACGGGGATCATGAGGTCGTCGACCATGACCGCCGGCCGCTGCACGCCCATCATGCGCGGGATCGAGTACCCGTAGACGTCGGCGTCCAGGAGTCCCACGCTGTGACCGCGCCGGGCCAGGGCGATCGCCAGGTTTGTCGTGATGCTCGACTTGCCGACGCCGCCCTTGCCGGAGGCGACCCCGACGACCCGGGTCCGCGATTCGGCGGTGAACGGCGACGGGCGCCCCGGCCCGCCGGCGATGCCCGAGCGCAGCCGGCCGCGCTCGGCGTCGGTCATGGTGTCGAGGGTGACGTGGACGGTCTCGACGCCGGCCAGCGCCCCGAGCGCGTCCGCGACCCGCCGCTGGATCTCCGCCTTGAGCGGGCAACCGGCCACCGTCAGCTTGATCGCCACGCCCACCCGCGGGCCGTCGATGGCGATCTCGCCGACCATGCCGAGGGCGACAATGCTGCGGTGCAGTTCGGGGTCCTGGACATCGCCGAGCGCGTGCATGACCCCCTCGCGGGTGACGGGCACCGTGCTCACATGAACATCCGGGCCCAGGGTTCGGCGTCGGCGACGCTGACCCCCCAGGGGCCGTGACCCGGATAGATCCGGGTGTCGGGCGGCAGCGTGTCGAGCACCCGCTCGAGGCTGGTCATCATGTCGACCGGACTCGAGCGCGGGAAGTCGGTGCGCCCGATGCCCTGGGCGAAGATCAAGTCTCCGACTAACGCCTCCCCGCCGGCGCGGTCCCAGGCGACGAAGCAGCCGGGTGAGTGGCCCGGCGAGTGAATCAGCGAGAACTGCATGCCGCCGACATCCAGGGTGTCGCCGTCGGCGAAGATCCGCGCCGGCTCGACGCCCGGGGTCGGTGGTGGATTGCCGAACAGCGCCGGGTTGAACGGCGCCGGGGCGCGCAGCCAATCCTCGTCGCCCGTCCCGGCCCAGACCGGAATGCCGCGCGCGGCCCAGACGTGGGCTTCGACGACGTGGTCCCAGTGGCCGTGGGTCGTCCACACCGCCACCGGGTCGAGCTCGTGGCTGGCCAGGGTGTATGCCACCCAGTCGCCGCTTCCGGCCGCCGGATCCACGATCAATGCGGGGCCGCCCGGCGTCTCGTAGACCACGTAGGTGTTGGTCGCCACCGGCCCAAAGGTGCCACCCTTGATAATCATGTCCATCACACTAGCCGACGCCCTCGAGACGAGACCTGGAGGACAGATGCGCGTGGTCATTGGAGCCGACGAAGCCCTGCCGGTCGCCGCCGATGTGGTCGCCCGTGTGCGCGAACTCGGGCACGATTGCGACCTGGTGGGGCCGTTGGCGGGCGAGGAAACCGAATGGGCCGAGATCGCCGGCGACGTCGGCCGGCGGGTCGCATCCGGGGTGGCCGACTGGGGCGTGGTGCTGTGCTGGTCCGGGACCGGGGTGTCGATCGCCGCCAACAAGGTGCCCGGCGTGCGCGCGGCGCTGTGCACGGACGCCGAGACCGCGCGGCTGGCGCGGCGCTACAACCATGCCAACGTCCTGGCGCTCTCGATGCGCCAGGTCTCGAGCCCGGTCGCGGCGGAGATCGTGACGGCGTTTGCCGAGGCGCCCTACGGCACCGAGGACTTCGACGTGCGCAACGTCGCGCACGTCACCGCGCTCGAACTCGCGGCGCCCGAGCCCGAGGGTTAGCCGAGCCCGAGCAACTGCGACAGCTGGGTGGTGGTCATCGGGACGGCGTTGGCCGGAGCGGTGATCGTCTGCGGGGCGTCGAACGCCGACAGATCGAGGGTGATGTCGAACGCGGCTCGCTGGAGGGCCGGCGAGACGGCCGGGCCGTCGGCGACACTCGCGATGAGCTGGAGCTCGGCCGGGCGCAGGTCGGAGACTCGCACCCACTCGTCGAGCGTCCCCTGACCGAACGCCTGGACCAGCGCCCGCTGCTGGGCCGGCGTCGGCGCGCGGGACGCGGCGCCGGTCACCAGGCCGAGAACCGGTGCCACCAGCCGCGATGCCGCAGCCCCGTCGAGGCGGCCGCTGATCGCCTGGGCGGGGACGCCGGCGATGGTCTTGGTCGATCCCAGCGTCGGCGCACGCATGGTGTGGATGAGCTCGACGATGACCGAGCGCAGATCCGCCGTGGCGTGCGCGACGGGCAACAGGATCGTCTCGCCGACGGCAACGGCGTACAGATGCCCGCCGGTCTGGGTCAGCGTGACGGGTGCCTTCGTCCCGGCGATGTCGACGTTGAGCATCAGCGAGAACTGGGCGGGTGGGACCACCGGACCGGACCCGGCGATCGGGAGCGGCGTGCCGTTGAACAACGATGAGGGCGCCGAGCTGCCGAGCGCCGCCGGCTGCGCGGCGATCGCGGCGGTGCCGTTGATGCCCAATACGAAGGTGGTCAGCTTGCGCGCCTGGACCTGGCTTTGCGCCTGGAGCTGTGTCGCCGATAGCCCCTTAGCGAGGTTTGGGCCCGTGTACGACGAGGAGCCGCACGCGCTCAGCAGCGCGCCGCCGGCGCCGGCGACGGCGATCGCCGCGATCAGGCTGTGCGTCCGGGCCATGGGCCGAGTATGGCAGCGCCCCGGTGGCTGGTCGGCGCCCGTGCGGAGTGTTCTTGCCACCGTGTCTGCCGCGACGCGGCGCGTCGGGCAGACTATGGGCTGTGGAAACGACTAGCGGCATCGCGGTCACGCCGATCGGTATCGGCGCGGCCTATGGACGTGCGGGGGAAGCCCAGGCGTGCCATTTGGTGCGCGCCGGTGGTGCGACGATCTGCCTGGACCTCGGCGCCGGCGCGCTGAACCTGCTGCGGGCCGAGGTGGCCCCGGAGGCGCTCGACCTGCTGGTGATCAGCCACCTGCACCCTGATCATTTCATCGACCTGCTGGCGCTGCGGGTCTACATGGTCTGGGGCCCGGGCGCCGGGCACCGCCTGCGGATCGCCGGACCCCCGGGCCTGCGGTCGATGTTGGCCGGCTTCGGCGAGGATGGGCTTGACCGCGCGTTCGCCTTCGAGGACTTAGCCGGCGAGGACCCAGTCACGGAGCTCGGTGGCCACGTGCGGATCCGGCACCGTCAGGTACCGCACCTGCCGCCGACGTTCGCGACGCGCATCGACGCCGGGGGCGCGTCGATGTGCTTCGGCGCCGATTGCGCGCCGAACGATGCGCTGCCCGATCTGGCACGCGGCGTCGACATTCTCCTGACCGAGTGCTCGTTCGGGACGGGCGAGATTCCAGACGGCGCAATGCATCTGAATGCCAGCGCGGCCGGGACGATCGCACGGAAGGCAGGCGCAGCGCAGCTCATGCTGACGCACTGCTTGCCTGAATGGGACCCGGCGGCGGCGGCGGCTGCGGCGCGAACGACGGGCGGCCTGCCGGTCCGTGTGGCGCGCAGCGGGGAGCGGCTCGTCGCCTAGGGCGCGGTGCCGACCAGGGGATTTTGCGCGGTCCCGGTAGACTTGCGAGCGCAGATTGGCGAGAGGTGGCAGGTGAGCTGGAGTATTTCCTCGGGAGCAGGTGGCGCCGCCCAGGGTGAGGAAGAGCTGCGCATGCTCTGGCGGCGGGTGCGCGTCCACGACGACCCCGGTGCCAAGGAGCGTCTGATCCTGACCTACGCGCCGCTGGTCAAGTACGTCGCCGGCCGGATGAGCGCCGCACTGCCCTCGCATGTCGAGGAGACCGACCTGATCTCCTACGGGCTGATGGGGCTGATCGCCGCGGTCGAGCGCTTCGACCCGGAGCGGCAGGTCAAGTTCGAGACCTACGCCGTGACGCGCATCAAGGGCTCGATCATCGACGAGCTGCGCTCGCTGGACTGGGTGCCGCGTTCGGTCCGGGCGCGTGCTCGGGCGATCGAGCAGAAGTCCACCGAGCTCGAGCACAAGCTGCACCGCGCGCCCACCGACCAGGAGCTCGCCAACGCCCTCGAGATGAACCTGGACGAGTTCCAGTCGGCCATCACCCAGATCTCGAACTCGAGCATCGTCGCGCTGGACGAGTTGTGGAACGTCAACGCCGGGACCGACTCGGTGGCGCTGATCGACACCATCGGTGACCAGCGCATGAACGATCCCGAGGAGCTGCTTGAGAACGCGCAGCTGCGCGAGACGCTCGCCGACGCCATTGCCCGACTGCCCGACCGCGAGAAGATTGTCGTGTCGCTCTACTACTACGACCACCTGACCCTCAGGGAGATCGGCGAGGTGCTCGGCGTGACCGAGAGCCGTGTCAGCCAGCTGCACACCAAGGCGATCCTGCGCCTCAAGGGCCGACTCCAGGACGAATCGGTCCCGGACTGACGGCGCCGCCGCGGCGGTCGGGCACCCCGGCGCCGTCTCTGCCGTGGGATCGTGGACTTCGTTGCGAACTGTCCCCAAAACGTCGCGCCAACCGGTAAGGTAGCGGCCCTCCGGGGTCCGTAACCCCCGTGCGGGACCCGCCCATCCAGACCGGAACGAGCGGATCGCGAAGCCGGACTGATCCACGCCGCACCACGAGGACACCGATGCTGCCGATGTGTTGTCGCCCGCCCGACAGACCGGGCGCACCAATCCGACCCGAGGGCCCGGAACGATGAGCACCGAAAGCGGGGGATTCACGGTCGGCGTGGTACGCGAGCGGCGCGAGGGTGAGCGCCGGGTCGCCATGAGCCCGGCGGCGCTCGCGCCGCTGCTCAAAGCCGGGGCCCGCGTCCTCGTGGAGCAGGGCGCGGGCGAGACGGCCGGATACAGCGACGCGGCCTTCGCCGACAAGGGTGCGGAGGTCGTCAGCCGCGCCGATGCGCTGGCGGCCCGGGTGTTGCTGCGCGTGCAGGTCGACGAAGACGCGGTCGCCGAGACGCACCCGGGCCAGATCGTGATCGGACTCGCGACGCCGCTGGCCGGCGTTCCCACCGTCCCGGCGATCGCCGAACGCGGTGCGACGCTCTTTGCGATGGAGCTCGTGCCGCGCACCACGCGCGCCCAGGCCATGGATGCGCTCTCTTCGCAGGCCAACATCGCCGGCTACAAGTCGGTCCTGCTGGCGGCGGGTGCCCTGCCCAAGATGTTCCCGCTGCTGACGACCGCGGCCGGCACGATCCCGCCGGCCCGCGTGCTGATCGTTGGCGCGGGTGTCGCCGGGCTGTCGGCGATCGCCACCGCGCGCCGGCTCGGGGCACTCGTCGAGGCCTACGACGTCCGTCCGGCCGTCAAGGAGGAGGTCGAGAGCCTCGGTGCGCGCTTCGTCGAGCTGCCGCTCGACACGGGTCAGGAGGGCGGGGGCTCGGGCGCATATGCCCAGCAGCTCTCCGAGGAGACCCTGCGCAAGCAGCAGGAACTGCTTGCCAAGACCGTCGCCGCCAGCGATGTGGTCATCACGACCGCGCAGGTCCAGGGTGCCAAGGCGCCGGTCATCGTCACGGCGGCGATGGTCGACCAGATGACGCCGGGCTCGGTCATCGTCGACCTCGCCGCCGAGCAGGGCGGCAACTGCGAGCTGACGGTCTCCGGCGAGACCGTCGACCGCAACGGCGTCAAGATCATCGGGCCGACCAACGTCCCGTCGTCGATCGCCGCGCACGCCAGCCTCGTGTACGCCAAGAACGTGGCCAACCTGCTGCAGCTCATGGTTCACGACCGGGTGGTCGACGTCGACGTCGACGACGACATCGTGCGCGACACGCTGGTGGCGCGGGACGGGGACATCGTTCACACGAGGGTCCGCGAGGTGTTCGGGTTGCCCGTGGCGGCCGCCCCCGCGCCCCCGCCGCCTGTACCGGAATCCGGAACTGAGGAGGTGCCCGCATGACCGCGAACGAGACCATCACGCTCCTGTTCGTCTTCGTCCTGGCCGGATTTCTCGGGCTGGAGCTGATCCGGAAGGTCCCGAAGCTCCTGCACACGCCGCTGATGGCCCTCACCAATGCCCTGTCGGCGATTTCGCTGGTCGGGTCACTGGTGATCCTCGGTGAGAACCAGACGACCTACTCGACGATTCTCGGCTTCGTCGCCGTCGTCGCGTCGACGATCAACGTCGTCGGCGGCTTCCTGATTACCGACAAGATGCTGCGGATGTTCCGCCGGGCGCCGGCGCGGCCGGCCCCCGCGCCGTCTGAGGAGGCCAAGCCGTGAGGGAGCATTTCGTCCAGCTGGCCTATCTGGTCTCGGTCATCGGCTTTGCGCTCTCGCTCAAGTGGATGACCGCCGTCTCCACGGCGCGCCGCAGTGTCCTCGTCGGCGAGATCGCGTTTGCGATCGCCATCATCGCGACCCTCGTCAACCCCGCGATCACGGGGACCGGCTGGTTCCTGATCATCGTCGCGCTTGCCCTCGGGACCCTCATCGGCATTCCGCTTGGCCTGCGCGTGCCGATGACCGCGATGCCCGAGCGGATCGCGCTCAGCCACGCCTTCGGTGCCCTTGCGGCCGGCCTCGTGGGCATCGCGCACTACTACCTGACCTACCACTCCCAGAACAAGTTCGACACCGCGGTCCTCGGCGTCGAGATCGTGCTTGGTTGTCTGGTGTTCACCGGCAGCCTGATGGCCTCCGGGAAGCTGCACGAGATGCTGCCCCAACGGCCGATCGTCTTTAAGGGCCAGAACTACTTCAACTTCACGGTGCTGGGCGCGGCGATCCTGCTCATCATCGTCCTGACGTTCTCGCCCACGTCGACCTGGATCGTGCCGATCCTCGTCGTGCTCGGCTTGATCTTCGGCGTGCTGCTGATCGTGCCGATCGGCGGCGCGGACATGCCGACGGTCATCGCCCTGCTCAACAGCTACGCCGGCCTGTCGGCGTCCGCGTTGGGGTTCGTGCTCGACAACAAGCTGCTGATCGTCGCCGGCGCGCTCGACGGCGCCTCCGGCCTGATCCTCGCGATCATCATGTGCCGCGCGATGAACCGCTCGTTCCGCAACGTGCTCTTCGGGGCGTTCGGGCAGCTGGATGAGAGCGTGGCCGAGGCCGGCGGCGAGCACGGCAACGTGCGCTCGGCCTCGACCGACGAGGCGGCCGAGATCATGAAGATGGCGCGCAGCGTCGTGATCGTGCCCGGCTACGGCATGGCCGTCGCCCAGGCGCAGCACAAGGTCCGGGAGCTCGCCGACGCCCTCGAGAAGGAAGGCGTCGACGTCCGGTTCGCGATCCACCCGGTCGCCGGCCGGATGCCGGGCCACATGAACGTGCTGCTCGCCGAGGCCAACGTGCCCTACGACAAGCTGCTCGACATGGACGAGATCAACGCGGACTTCCCGCAGGTCGACGTCGTGCTGGTGCTCGGCGCCAACGATGTCGTCAATCCCGCCGCCCGCCACTC
The DNA here is from genome assembly GCA_963773325.1 of uncultured Thermoleophilia bacterium. Lineage (GTDB taxonomy): Bacteria > Actinomycetota > Thermoleophilia > Miltoncostaeales > Miltoncostaeaceae > CAITWD01. Next base: position 1,984,096 of record CAVZAI010000002.1, read on the forward strand.
CAAGAGCAGCCCGATCTACGGCATGCCGATCCTCAACGTCGACCAGGCCCAGACGGTCATGGTCGTCAAGCGCAGCATGCGTGCCGGCTTCGCCGGAATCGAGAACGAGCTGTTCTTCAACCCGAAGACGCTGATGGTGTTCGGCGACGCCAAGCAGGTCGTCTCCGAGCTGGCCATCGAGGTCTCCGGCCAGCGGAACGCCATCAGCCTCTAGCCCGCTCGCCAGCCGGCGGGCAAGTGCCCGCCGGCTGCGCGCTGCGGTCCAAACGGTTGCGCGGACCGCACCGCGAACTGTCAGGATGGCGCGGTGCAAATCGCCGGCCTTCTTGACGCGCTCGAGCGCCTCGCTCCGGCGGCGTTCGCCGAGGAGTGGGACAACGTCGGCCTCATCGTCGGGCGTCGCACCCAGCCGGTCACGCGGGTCCTGCTCGCGCTGGATCTCCGGCAAGCGGTGCTCGACGAGGCGCGCGACCGCGGTGCGGACACCGTGCTGGTCCACCACCCGCCGATCTTCCCGTCACTCGCGGCGGTCTCCGACGGGTCGCCGACGGGCGAGCTCGTCATGTCGTCGGTCGAGCGCGGGATCGCCGTGGTCGCCGCCCACACCAATCTCGATAGTGCTCGCGGGGGTCTCAACCATCACATGGCCGAGTTGCTCGGGCTACGCGAGGCCGTCCCGCTACTGCCGGCGGCCGACGATCCGACGGCCGGGCTCGGACGGGTCGGCGCCTGCGCACTGCAGCGGTTCGCGGACCTGGTGACTCACCTCGGGCAGACGGTGCCGGGCCCGGTCGTCTGGACGGGCGACCCCGACGCCGAGATCGCCCGGATCGCATGCTGCACCGGCTCCGGGGCATCGTTCATCGAGGCGGCGCAGTCGCATGGCGCGGACGCCTACGTCACCAGCGACCTCAAGTATCACGACGCCGAGCGCGCCCCGGGTCTCGGGCTGATCGGCGTCCCGCACGGCCAGATGGAGGCGCTGCTGTTGGAGCGCTGGTCCCCCGAGCTCGCGGCCGTGCTCGCACCCGACGGCGTGGTGGTGACGGTCGCGGCCGCCGGTACGGACCCCTGGCATCTGGCCGCCCCGGCGCCATTGTGAGGCCCGCAAGCGTTCGGTAGTCTGCTGGTCCCCGAGCGGGTGTAGCTCAGTTGGCTAGAGCGTCTGCTTGCCATGCAGAAGGTCGAGGGTTCGAGTCCCTTCACCCGCTCCTGTTGGACACCGGACCCCTCGAGGAGGGGTCCGGCAGCGTCATGGCGACGTGGCGAAGTGGGAACGCTGCGGTCTGCAAAACCGCCATGAGCCGGTTCGATTCCGGCCGTCGCCTTCGTCGGGACCTGAGGGATCGCACCCGGCTGCGACGTCGTCAGGCGCCGGGCCGTGCGACCGGGCATCCGCGATCCTGCGTGGCGGCCCGTCCGGCGTCCGACCGCGCGGGCGTCGGCACTAGGACGCGGGCGCGTGCTCCACGCGGACCCCGCCCACGAGCCCGCACGCCAACACCGTGACCTCGGGACCTTCGCCCGTCGCGGCATCCATCTCACGCCGTCCGACGATGTTGCCGCCGACCAGCCGGACCCGGGTCCCCGCCGCAACCCGGACCGTCGTGGTGCCGATCAGCGCGTACGCCCGAACCTTGGCATCCGGACCCGCCGGCGCGGTGGCGTCGATCGTCGCGCGCCCCAGCGCGCTGAAATTCGTCTCCGAGGTCCAGCCCGGGGGAAGTACGACGTCCTGACGTCCGATCAGCGAGAAGAACATGGCTACGACCATAGATGGGATGCGGGCGCCCCGGCAAGCACGCGGTCGCTGCGCACCCGTTAGGGCGCACGTCCCGAGCGGCGTTCGATCGGCCGCACGACCGCACCGCGGCTCGGGGCCGCGGGGCCCGGTGATGCGGGGGCGATGTTGACCGGGCCGAGCGTCGCCGGCGGGGGGCCGGCTGGAGCGGGGCCCGATTCGGCGTGGTATCCGAGCCACACCAGGCCCGAGACCACCAGCGCGACGGCGACGGCGATCCGGCCAGTTCGAGCACGGTGGGACCGGTACCAGGCCGCCGCGTGCTCGCCAAGCTCGTCGCGGTAGCCCGCATCGCGGGCCGCGGCGGCGACTGTCTCGTGGTCCCGCCAGCCGGTGTCGCCGGTGCGGCGGTCGAGTTCCCGCGCGAGCGCGATGGGATCGAGCTCGAGGTAGCTCGCATAGCTGCGCGCGAAGATGCGCGCGTATGCCGGCTCGGGCAGTTGCTCGTCGTGGTCGTCCTCGATCGCCGCAAGGAACTTGGCCCGGATGTGCAGATGGGACTCGCAGTCGGCGAGTGTGAGTCCACGCCGGACGCGCTCCTGCATCAGTGTGGCGCCGACCGGCATCTCGGGCGCCCCGGCCACCGGCTCGGCGGACTGCGCGACGAGTTCGGGTGCCGGCCGCGCCGCGTCGGAGCGGGACCGCGGGACCGCCCACGAGACCAGCGCGCGGACGCGCGGGAGATCGAAGGCTGTCGTCACGGTTGGTCAGTACCCATCGGAGCCCGCGGGCGCGACTCGAGAATTGGAAGCGCGCGTTGCGGCTGTGGCCACCGAGTCGCCGGCCAGCGTGCTCGGCGGGACGGCCGGGTCCATCGACGTGTCGTCGGTCCGGTGGCCGAGACGTGGGCGGCGCGGCCTACGCGACAAGCGACATCAGCAGATCGAGGCGCTCGAGGGCCTCGAGGGCGGCCTGCTCGACGCCGGGGCCGTCACCCGAGGAGCCGACAGCCTGCAGCGGGAACCCGGGGAACTCGAGCACGCACACCCAGCGCCCGAGCGGCGACGGCTCGGCAAGTCCGAGCTCGTCCCGGTCGATCCAGGTCTCACGTGCCCCGAGCGCAGCCGCGACATCCAGGCGCTCGCACGTCGTCACGCTCAGGCCGTCAGCCGGCCGGTGCATCGGATTCCGTTCGCATGGACTGCCGCGCGCGCGCGGCGGCGACCGCCTCACCGAGGGTGATGCCCTCGGTGTTGCACGAGCTCCACGGCCAGCGCAGTTCACGCGCGGGCGGCTCGGGCGATTCCCCCGCCGGGCCACCCGCGGAGCATGCCGGGGCCTCCGCGGCCGGAGGGCAGGCGTCGAGCGTCGCCGCGATCCGCGCGCAGGCGACACGTGCGCGGGCCCAGCGGTGCTCGGCGACCGCGCACCTGAGCGACGCCGCGCAGAGGATCAACTCAGCGCGACGGTCGACCGGCAGTCCCGCCGCCGCCAGCTCGCCCTGGTGGCGCGATACGAATCCGGCGATCGCGTCGGCGCGGTGCATCGCACGCGGGTGCGCCAGGCGCGGGCCGCATCGGGCGAGATCATCGAGGTAGCCGCAGATCCGCGCGCGGCGCGTCGCGATCCGAGGGCACCGCCTGGCGAGATCCGGGGCCGGGGGTCGGAACATCAACCCCGAGTGGGTCATCCGGCATGGGTTCCTCCGCCGTTTGCAACCGCGCTGCATGTCCAGAGGACAGGAGCCGACGGGAGTGCATCCTGATCGGGAATGCTCGGACGTCGAACCACCCGCGGGCCAACGCGCCACCCACAATCGCCGGACCTGCGCGAGCGGGCGCTCCGGCAGATGCGGGGGCGACCGCCCGGTGACGGTCGGTACGGCGCGTGTGCGTTCGAAGATCAGTCCGCGGACGAACTGTGTCACGACGTCGTTTTTCCCACCATCGGGGAATGTCCCGATCTGGCCGCCGCCGGTGGGACGATCGCCGCGGTTCGCCGCACGTTGGACACGGCGCGTGCGGGTCGCGAGGCGCGCCTACGGCGCGGTGGGGTCAGGCTCGAGGATGAAGACCTCGATGTGGATGTCCGCATCGAGGTTGACCTGCGACAGGAACGCTCGCACCCGACGGTCCGTCGCCGACTCGACGATCTCACGGAAGTTCTCGTGCATCGATTCCTGCCAGGCGCGCCGCATCGCGTGGACCGTCTCGCCGGCGCCCCGCTCGACCAGCGTCCGTTCGGCGGGGATCAGCCCGTCGTACATCACGCAGATCAGCACGTCGCCGACCAGGTGCGAGCGGGCGTGGGTCGGGCCCTTGCCGTAGTGCTGTGCGTAGAGGTGGACGATCCCGCTGGTCACGCGCGACAGGCGCGACCCGTCCGCTCGTCCACGTCGTTCGACGCTCGTCACCGGTCGCTGCACCCCCCAGAGACCGCCACGCGGTCCGCCGCACGCCGGTCGGAATCGAGCCATCTGGCTCCTGCACCGGACTATATGGCGGCCGCGCGGTTTCCCCGCGCCCGCACGAGACCCGGCGGTACGCACGGGCCAGCCGCCGGGTGTGCCGGGCTCCGGGGACGATACGTCGCGACGACGGACGGCGGCGTTTTCGGCAACAATCGTCGTCGGCAGGGTCAATCGGATGACTCGCCGGATGGGGGTGCAGGGTGCGGTACGGACACGGACATCACATGCACGGGTGGGGTGGAGGCGGCATCATGCTGCTCATCGCGCTGATATTGTTCGCGGCGATCGTCATCGGCGGGGTCTGGTTGGTCGTCGGGCGTCCGCGGCGCGCCGACGAGGATCGTGCGCCGGCGGCGGGCGGAACTGCGGAGCAGATCCTCGCCGAGCGCTTGGCGCGTGGCGAAATCGATCCTGACGAGTACCGCGTGCGGCTCAGCGCCCTGCGCGAGCACGGCCCCCGCGGCTAGGTCCCGGCCCACGGGGCGTCACTGCGGCGCGGTGCTCAGGTACCGGTGCACGATGACGACGAAGTAGGTACGCGCCGCGGCAGCGCCGGTCGTGTGGGCCCCGACCGCTGCTGCGGCCAACCTTAGCTGAGCACGGGCGCGCCCGGCGCCCGCCCGTCGAGGAGGCCGGTCATGTGCACCAACTTCAAGGTCAAGGCCGCCAAGGACGGCAGCGTGGTCGTCGGCCGCAGTCTCGAGTTCCCGACCCTGCTGCCGACCGCCCTCGCGGCGCTGCCGATCGGGTTCGCCGGCTCCGGGCAGGCGCCAGATGGCGCGGGCGCCAGCGCGTCGTGGACGGCCGCGCACGGCGTGGTCGGGATGTGTGCGTTCTCGCGGCCCGAATGGTTGCTTGACGGGCTCAACACGGCCGGTCTCTCGGCGCACTTGCTCTACATGCCGGGTGGCTATTGCACCTACCGGCCGTATGCGGGTGACGGCAGCGACCTGTCCGAGGTCGACCTGATCGCCTATCTGCTCGGCACGTGTGCGACGGTCGCCGAGGTGCGGACGTCCATGGCCGGCATCAACATCTGGGGCATGGATCCCGGGATGGGCTTCGTGCCGCCGGTCCATTGCCTCGTCCACGACGAGGTCGGCTCCATCGCCATCGAGTTCCATGCGGCGGGCGTCATGGTCGTCGACAACCCGACCGGCGTCGGGACGAACGCCCCGTACCTGGACTGGCATCTGACCAACATCGACAACTACGTGGGGCTGGGTCCCGAGAACCCGGGCGCCGTGTCGATCAACGGCAGCAGCTTCGGGGCCCTCGGCCAGGGGCAGGGGCTCAAGGGGCTCCCGGGCGACTACACGGGCCCCTCGCGCTTCATCCGCGCACTGGCGATGGTCACCCTGTCCGACCAGCCCGCCGACGGCGCGGACGCCGAGCGCACTGCGCTGCACATCCTCAACGCCTTCGACATCCCGCCGGGCATGATCAAGGAGGCGCTTCCGGACGGGCGTCTGATCAGCGAAGTGACTGTGTGGGATACCGTCGCCAACCTGAGCCAGAAGCGGTACGCGTACCGCACCGTAACCGATCCTTCCGTCTACGTTGTCGAGCTCGGGGCGACCGACTTCGCTGCGCCCGCACACACACGCGAGCTGTCGTGGACCGGCGGCTTCGCCCCGATTGCCCTCTCGGCGCCTGGCGGTCCGCCGCGGGTGCCGTGACGGCAGGCCGCATGGATTGTCGGCCTTGGAGGCTCCGACGCGGTGACCCGGCACTTGGCTGACACGATGGTCCGATATCGAGCTGGCCCGCTCCGGTCGCGCCGCGGACCGTGGGGTCGCGCCGATGCGCGCCCGGCGGCTACGTGATGCCGGGGACCGCCCGCCGACTGTCGGATCTGAGCCCGCACGACCGACGCCGCGCGATCATTCGGACGTGCGCTGAGGTGATCGGTGCCTGGGTCATCCTGATCGGCGCGTTCTACCTGATCCCGGTCGGCGCCGGCACCAACGCGTCGATCCTGCTGCGCATCGTCGTCTGCATCGCGCTGCTCGTGCTGGTGCTGGCCTGGCAATCGCGTCGGATCGCCCACGCCGACGTGCCGGCACTGCGCGCCACCACGGCGCTCGGGGTCATCATCCCGCTGTTCTTCGTCATGTTCGCGACGATCTACCTGTCGATGTCCCAGGCGTCGGCGTCGACCTTCACCCAGGGCCTCGACCACACCCGCGCGATGTACTTCACGATCACGGTGTTCTCGACGGTGGGCTTCGGCGACATCACGCCGACCACCGACCCGGCGCGCGTCGTCGTCAGCGTGCAAATGATTCTGGACCTGGTCATCATCGGCGGCGTCGTGCGTGTGCTGGTCAACGCGGCGCAGACCGGGCTGCGGCGGGCCGATCAGGAGCACCAGGAGGGCTGATGCCGACGTGGGTCCGGCGCGGGTGCGCTGGTATGCTGCGGCAGCATTTCCCTGCACCGGCACCGCCCCCAAGGTCTGTGGCCATGCCCATCGTGATCCGCCTGACCGCAGCTGCGCGACATCGCTGTCTGCTGGGGCGTTCGCGACATCGCCCCGCGGCCGCGCGCGCGGTGACTCGCGCCGATGACCATCCCCGAGGGTCTGCATTCGCTGTTTGTGATCACGCTGATCGCGGCCGTGACACCACTGATGGCCGCGCGCTTGCCCGGATCCCGGATCCCGAAGTGGTCCTGTTGATCGTGTTGGGCATTGTGGTCGGCCCCGGTGTCCTCGGGCTCGCGCAGAATTCCCCCGCGATCGATCTGATCGCCAACGTGGGGCTCGGGATGCTGTTCTTCCTGGGCGGGTTCGAGCTCGACCGGGTAGTCATGATGGGCCAGAACGGGCGGGCGCGGCGGGAGCGTGGCTCGTGTCGATGGCCCTCGCGCTCGGGGTCGTGGGGATGCTCGCCGCCTCCGGGTTCGTGCGCGCTTTCCTGCCGGTGGCGATCGCGCTGACGACGACCGCCCTGGGGACGCTGCTGCCGATCTTGCGCGATGCCGGTGAGAACCGCGGGGCGTTCGGACGGGCGATGATCGCCAACGGCACGATCGGCGAGCTGTTTCCGATCATCGCGATCTCGGTCTTCCTGAGCGGGCGCGGGACGTGGGCGGCCCTGGCGCTGCTGTTGGCGTTCGGCGCGATCGCCTATGTCGCGCTCCCGCGTCGCGCTGCGGCTTCGCCGGCACCCCATCACGACAGATCCTGCGCAGCGGATCGGAGACGTCGTCCCAGACGACGGTGCGGTTCGCGGTGTTCCTGTTGGTGGCGCTGCTGTTGATCGCGGGCAGGCTCGGCCTCGACGTGATCCTTGGCGCCTTCGCCGCGGGGATCGTGCTGCGTGTCGCCCTGCCCGACGGCGATCGCGCACTGGAGCACAAGCTCGACGGCCTGGCGTTCGGCTTCTTCATCCCGGCGTTCCTGGTCGTCTCCGGCATGGAGCTCGACGTGCACTCGATCGTGCAGAATCCGGGCCGGATGTTCCTCTTCTTCGCGCTGATGGTCGCCGTGCGCGGCATTCCGGTGCTAGCTGATCTTTCGGCGCTGGTTCCCGAGCGCCGAGGCCTGCGGATGGCGCTGTACTCGGCGACCGGTCTGCCGCTGATCGTCGCGATCAGCGCGATCGGCCTGCAGACCGGGGTCATGCGACCGGAGAACGCGGCGGCGCTCGTCGGTGCCGGGCTGCTGTCGGTGATCTTCCTGCCGATGCTCGCGCGCATGCTCCCGCAGCCGACGCTGCTGCTGTCGGCGGACACCGCCGAGGCAGTGCCGGTCGTCGAATGACGGCGCGGTCGGGAGACGTCGGGATGAACGCGGCCGGGTCGCGCGCGCGCCGTCGTGCCGGACGGGGGCTGCTGCACGCGGCCACCAGCGATGCCCTGCGCCACCCCACCCCGGAGCAACGCGCGCTGCGCGGCCGGGCGGGCCGCACCTCGGCGCCGCGCTCCAGTCACGGGGAGTTCGCCGTGTCGGCGACCCGCCCGGATCCGGTCGAGCTGCTCCTCGGCCAGGCGACGACGCGCGTGCCCGACCTCGTGCCGGTGCGTCACGGCCGCATGCTGGAGTCGCCCTTTGCGTTCTTCCGGGGCGCGGCAATCGTCATGGCCAACGATCTTGCCGACACGCCGACGAGCGGCCTGCGGGCCCAGCTGTGCGGCGACGCGCACCTGGCGAACTTCGGGGTCTTCGCGACCCCCGAGCGCCGCATGGTCTTCAGCCTCAACGATTTCGACGAGACGCTGCCGGGCCCGTGGGAATGGGACGTCAAGCGGCTGGTCGCGAGCGTTGAGATCGCCGGCCGCGGGAATGGCTTTGGGACGCGGGCGCGCCGGAACATCCTGCTCCGGACCGTCCATTCCTACCGGCTGGCGATGCGCGAGTTCGCCGAGCTGGGCAATCTCGCGGTCTGGTACGCCAGCCTCGACGTCGACCGCATGATGCGCGAGTTGCGCACGCGCATCGATCCGGTGCGCCTCAGGCGCACCGAGCGCGACATCGCCAAGGCGCGGACCCGCGACTCGCTGCGGGCGGCGCTCAAGCTCACGCGCTCGGCGGGCGGCGAGCCGCGCATCGTCAGCGATCCGCCGCTGATCGTCCCCTTCGAGGAATTGGAGCTCGCCGTCGACCCCGACGAGTTCTCGGCGAACATGCACGCCGGGCTGCGCCAGTACCGGCGCAGCCTGCAGACCGAGCGCCGCGTGATCGTCGCGGAATTCCGGTTCGCCCACCTCGCGCGCAAGGTGGTCGGTGTGGGCAGCGTCGGCACACATTGCTGGATCGTGCTCCTGATCGGGCGCGACGCCAACGACCCGCTGATCCTGCAGATCAAGGAAGCCGAGCGGTCGGTGCTCGAGGACTTCGTCGGCGCCAGCGTGTACGGGAACCACGGCGAGCGGGTCGTCGCCGGGCAGCGGCTCATGCAAGCCGCCAGCGATATCTTCCTCGGCTGGCAGCGGGTCATGGGGGGCGACGGTGTCCGGCGCGATTACTACGTCCGCCAGTTTCACGACGGCAAGGGTTCGGCCACGATCGAGGCGTTCACCGAGCTCGGGCTCGCAGAGTACGCGGCGCTGTGTGGCTGGACGCTGGCTCGTGCCCACGCTCGCTCGGGCGACCGGATCGCGATCGCCGCGTACCTGGGCGCGGGCAAGACGTTCGACATCGCCATGGCCGACTTCGCCGCGGCCTACGCGGACCAGAACGAGCGCGACTACGCGACGTTCGCCGCGGCCGTGCGCGAGGGCCGCATCGAGGCGCGCCCCGGGCTCTGAGGCTGGCGGCTGGAGCCGACCGCCCAGCCTGCCGATGCACCCTGCAACGGGTGCGCCGCCGGCCGGAGCACCGACGACCGGACTGGCAGGGGACGAGGATGGCGGCAGGCGTGGCGGGTGCGCGGTGGACCGGATGGCGTCGCGCGGCAGCGGCCGGGGTAGTCGTCGCGGCGGGTCTCGTGCTCGCCATCGCACCGTCGGCCGGCAGCGCCTCGGCGCCCTCGTGGCTGGCCACCGTCAACGGGTACCGGACCGCATCCGGGCTCGCGCCGGTCGCCGAGAACGCCGCCTGGAGCGCCGGCATCGCCGACCACCTGATCTACATGGCACGCACGCCGGCCGCGTACTTCGTCGGTTCCTACCGGAGCCTGCACACCGAGAACCCCGCAAGCCCGTACTACACCGCTGTCGGCGCGGCCGCCGCCCAGTCGAGCGACCTCTACGAGGGGGTCGACTCGCCTGGTGCGGCGATCGACGGATGGATGGCGGCGCCCTTCCACGCGATCGGGATCCTGCGCGCCCAACTGCGCCAGGTCGGATTCGCCTTCAACGGCGCTGACGCGAACGCGGGACTCGACGTCATCCGCGGGCTGAGCGGGCCACCGTCCTCACGGCCGATCCTGTTCCCGGGCCCGGGCGCGGTCTCCGCGCTCACGGCCTACGCCGGCCACGAGTCGCCGAACCCGCTCGAGACCTGCAACTGGACCTCGGCCGGACTGCCCCTGATCGCGCTGCTGCCGGCGACCCCCGCGCCGGGGACGAGTGCCACGTTGACCGCGCGCGGCGGGGTCCGCGTGCCGACATGCGTGGTGGACCAATACACCTATCGCACCAGCGACCCGGTCTACGGGCCGACTGGCCGCGAAATCCTCCAGGCCGATCACGCCGTGCTCGTGATGCCCGAGCGGCCGCTGACCAACACGCGCTACACGGCGACGATCCGCCAACCCGGCCGCGCGGCCATCGCGTGGTCGTTCTGCGGCCCGCGCTGCGTCGGGCACCCCGGAGCGCCCGTGATCAGCCGTCTGGTCGCCGGCGCGGGACGGCTCACGGTGGCCTGGCGGCCGCCCGCCGACACGGGCGGCGCAACGATCGTGTCGTATCTGGTGCGGGCCACCGGCTACGGCGCAACGGCGGTCTGCACGACGAGGCGCACCGTCTGCACGCTCACCAGGCTGGCGCGCCGCCGCGCCTATCTCGTGCGCGTCGTTGCGCGGTCGGCCGCCGGCAGTTCGCCGGCCTCGGTCGCCCGGCGCGCGCGCACCGGCTAGCGATCTCGCCGCGAGGGGTGCGGCGAGAGCGGGAACCCTTGCCGCGGCGGGCGCCCGTGGCGGTCTTCTCCGGGCGCGGATCCCGCTACGCTGCGCACAGGAGGCGGTATGCATGGCGGACTGCGACTCGCCCAGCGTCGGCGAAGGACGGTGACATTGTGGGATTGATGCAACGCGCATCATTGGTGTTCAAGGCGAAGGCCAGCAAGGCCCTCGACAAGGCGGAAGACCCGCGCGAGACGCTCGACTACTCGTATGAGCGCCAGATGGAGATGCTCCAACAGGTGCGTCGCGGGGTCGCCGACGTCGCGACGAGCAAGAAGCGCGTCGAGCTTCAGCAGAAGCAACTCGAGCAGAGCATCCAGAAGCTCGAGGGCCAGGCGCGCGACGCGATGGCCGCCGGCCGCGAGGATCTCGCCCGGACGGCGCTCGAGCGCAAGAAGGCCGCGCAGCTGCAGCTGCAGGGCCTCGACGAGCAGCAGACCCAGCTGCAGGGCGAACAGGACAAGCTGATACTCGCCGAGCAGCGGCTGACCGCCAAGGTCGAGGCGTTCCGGACCCAGAAGGAGACGATCAAGGCGCAGTACACCGCCGCCGAAGCGCAGGCCAAGGTCGGCGAGGCGGTCTCAGGGATCTCCGAAGAGATGGGTGACATCGGCATGGCCATGCAGCGCGCCCAGGACAAGGTCGCCACCATGCAGGCGCGCGCCGGCGCGGTCGACGAGCTGATCGACTCCGGGGCGCTCCAGGATCTCTCGGCGCCCGGCACCGACTCGATCGACCGGGAACTCGCGCAGATCAGCGCGAAATCGTCAGTGGACGCCGAGCTCGCGGCACTCAAGAAGGAACTCGGCACCGGGCCGGATGCACCGGTCGCGTCGTCGGAGACGCCCGCGGTGCCGTCCGAGACGCCGGCCACGCCCGCCGACCCACCGTCGGAGGGCGCCGCATGATCGTCGTCCGGATCCTCGACGAGGGGCAGTTCGCGCTGCCGGACTCGGCACGCGCCGAGCTCGAGGCTCGCGATGCGCGCCTTCTGGACGCGCTCGAGTCCAACGACGAGACCGCCTATACGGCCGAGCTCGTCGAGCTGCTCGGGTTCGTGCGCAAGGAGGGCACCGAGCTGCCCCTCGACGTCATCACCCCCTCGGAGTTCGTGCTGCCGGGCCGCGACGTCTCGATGGCCGGGGTCCGCGATTTCCTCGGCGACCACGCCGCCTAGTCCGGCACCGCCGGCGGTGCGCGCGGGCGTCGCTCGCGCACACCGACCGGCACGTGCAACGCGCGGCCGTCGCGATGACCGATGCCTGAGATGACCGACCGTCTGCGAGTCGACGCGCCGCCGCCCGTACTGGCGACCCGGCGCTTTGATCCGGAGGTCATCGAGCGGCTGCGGCAGCGGTTTGCGCTCACGGTCCACGACCGGGATGAGGTGATGCCTCGCGCCGAGCTTCTGAGCGCGTGCCGCGGTTCGCACGGGGTCATGGTGACACCCGGCGACCGCATCGACGCCGAGTTCCTGAACGCTGCGGGGCCCCGCCTGAAGGTCGTGGCGACCCTCTCGGTGGGCGTCGATCACGTCGACCTGGTCGGCGCCGCGCGACGCGGGGTCCGCGTCGCCTACACGCCGGATGTGCTGACACGGGCCACGGCCGAGCTGACGATCACGATCATGCTCGCGCTGCTGCGGCGGGTGGTCGAAGGCGACCGTCTCATCCGTGCCGGCATCCCGTGGAGCCTGTCGCCCGGGTTCATGCTCGGCCGGTCGCCGGCGGGGCTGCGCTTCGGCTGCGTCGGCTACGGGCGGATCGGGCGCGAGGCCACCCGGCTCGCCGCGGGGCTTGGCATGCGGGTCGTCCACTGCGGGCGCGTCCCCCGGGGGGAACCAGGCGAGGTGTCGTTCGACGAGCTGGTGGCGAGCTCCGACGTCATCAGCATCCACACACCGCTGACCGATACCACCCGCCACCTGTTCGACGGGGCGGTGTTCGCGCGCATGAAGCCCTCGGCGATCCTCGTCAACACGAGCCGGGGAGCCGTCGTGGACGAGGCTGCGTTGGCACGCGCCTTGCATGACGGGGTCATCGCCGGCGCGGCCCTCGATGTGTTCGAACACGAGCCGGCCGTCGATCCGGTGCTTGTGGGGCTCGACAACGTCGTGCTCGTACCGCATCTGGGCAGCGCCACCCACGAGACCCGCCGGGCGATGGGGATGCTGTGCGCGGACGCGTTGGAGACGGTGCTGCTGGGGACCGGCGACGCGCGGAACTTCGTGGGCGCCTAGACGCTCGCGAGGACCGCGCGGGCGCTTGAGACCTCGGCCAGGTCCCGGCGCAGCGCTGCCAGCCGCGCCGGCACGCCGCCCCACTCGACGACGCCCTGCACGCCGTGCACTGGCTGCAACTCCATCACGGTGCTGACCAGCATGCCGGCCTCGGCGTCTTGGAGGTCGTCGAGCCGCCGCGGATGCACGTGCAGCTCGGTGACCTCGGCGACCAGGCGCCGCGTGATCGAATCGAGGATCCCCGTCGAGAGCGGCGGGGCGCATACCGTGTCGCCCTCCAGCCAGAGAAACGACGACGTCGGGGCCTCGAGGATCGCGGTGGTCTCGGCGTCATAGAGGAGCGCCTCGTCGGCGCCGGCGGCCTTTGCGCGCCGGTTGGCCTGCATGTTGGCAGCGTATGAGAGCGTCTTGGACCCGATCAGCAACGGGGTGATCCGGTGCGCCTGGGCGCTCAGGAGCCAGCTCGCAGGCAGCTTGGGCAGCGGTTCCTCGCGGATGATCCGTTGGCCTCCGCGGGTCAGCATGATTCGCACGGCGCAGTCGGGCACGCTGGCGGCGGCGCACAGTGCGTCCAGCTCGCGCGCCACCAGCCCACGGTCCATCGGCAGGTCGATCCCGGCGGCGGACCTGGCCAGCCGGTCGAGGTGCGCGTCGGGGGTCCGCGGCCGGCGCGCGTAGGCGCGCAGGCCTTCGAAGACCCCGTCGCCGCGGACCAGGCCGTCGTCCAGCAGCGGCCGGGCCGGCAGGCCGGGGGTGCACAACTTGCCATCGATCATGATTCGCGGGGCCGTCGGGCCGGTCATGCAGCCACCTTCTGTCTGGGATTTCCGGGCGCGTCCACCCAGGCAACGGCACGCGCCGCGCCGTTCTTGAGCAATGGTGCGGGCACCGGCGCCCGTGGCACGGCCGGGACATGCCGCGTGCCGGGCCCCGGCGCCAGTACAGTTTTACCCGTGTTTGCTGGAGTTTCCTGCCTGCACGGCTCCCGGGGCGTCGAGATTCCCCTGCTACGAGCGCCGCGCCCGCGCCGCGCGGGTGTATTTTTCTCTTGCGAGGTGGGGAAGATGGTCGCTAGCATCGCTGGGAACCGGTAGTAGCCGGCATGGTGATTGGTGCCTTTTCCGTACGCGCCTGCACCAGACCAATTGACCGACGGCCCACACGCCGTTGGGCGGCCACCCCGCGCGTGCGGGCCCGCCGCATTGCGTAAGGGGGGGATTTGGCACGACAGAGCGTGGTGATCCGGCTTGCCGGGGAGTCCGGTGAGGGGGTCATCTCCTGCGGGGACATTCTGACGCAGGCCGCCGCACGGGGCGGTTACTGGACGCAGACGTTCCGGACGTATCCGGCCGAGATCCGCGGCGGGCCGTGCATGTACCAGGTCCGGATGGGCGAGGACCGTATCTACAGCCACGGCCGGGAGGTCGACCTGCTGGTGTGCTTCAACCAGGAGGCGTGGGATCTGCACCACGATTCCCTCGCTGCTGACGGGGTCATCCTCTTCGACGAGACGTCGGTCGAGATCCCCGAGGAGTACGTGACGCGGGCTCGTCCGGTCCGCATGGAGAAGCTCGCCAAGGAACTCGGCGGGTCCTCGCGTGCCAAGAACATGGTGGCGGCCGGCGCGGTCTGCGGGGTCATCTCGTTCGACACCACCCCGATCGAAGAGCTCGTGACGGTGCGCTACGCCCACAAGGCGGGCGTCGCCGATGCCAACCTGGCTGCCCTTGCCGCCGGGAAGGATGAGGCCGCCGATCTGACCGGCGTGCTCGAGATCACCCACCCGGCCGAGATCGAAGAAGACCGCGTGCTGATGTCGGGCAATCAGGCCATCGCCCTGGGTGCTGTCGCAGCCGGCCTGGATTACTTCGCCGGATACCCGATCACCCCAGCGTCGGACATCCTCGAGTGGCTGTCGGCCAAGTTGCCGGCGACCGGCGGCGTCACGATCCAGATGGAGGATGAAATCGCCTCCCTGGCGTCGGTCATCGGTGCCTCCTACACCGGCGCCAAGGCCGCCACCGCGACCTCCGGCCCCGGTCTGTCACTGATGAGCGAGCTGCTCGGCTACGCCGGGACGGCGGAGATCCCTTGCGTGATCATCGATGCCCAGCGCGGCGGCCCGTCGACGGGTCTGCCGACCAAGACCGAGCAGTCCGACCTGAACCACGCCCTCTACGGCGGGCACGGCGAGGCACCCCGCGTGGTGATCGCGCCGACGAGCGTCGAGGACTGCTTCTGGGCCACGGTCGACGCCTTCAACTATGCCGAGCGGTACCAGGTGCCGGTCATCATCCTGACCGACCAGGGACTTGCGACCCGGATGGCGGTGATCACGGCTCCGGACCTCTCCAAGGTCGAGAAGTGGCCGCGCAAGACGGCCAAGGACGTCGAAGGACGGGCGCGCCGCTACGAGCTCACCGAGGACAACATCTCCCCGATGGGACTGCCCGGCGAGCCGAACGGCCAGTACGTGGCCACCGGCATCGAACACGACGAATGGGGGCACCCGGCGTATACGCCGGAGGTCCACACCGCCATGCAGGCCAAACGCTGGAAGAAGCTCGAGCCGCTCGCCAACGGCGTCGCGCGCCATGAGCGCTACGGCGACGAGCAGCCCGCGATCGCGGTCATCGGGTTCGGGTCGACCTTCGGTGCCGCGCGCGAAGGCATCGACATGGCCCGTGCCGATGGCCTGTCGGTCGGGGCGTTCTACCCGCGTGTGCTCGGCCCACTGCCGGTCGATGCCGTCCGCGAGTTCACCGCAAATGCGTCGACCGTCGTCGTCCCCGAGGTCAACTACTCCGGCCAGCTGGCCCGCCTGCTGCGCAGCGAGGTCGGCATCAGTGTCGACAGCCGCGCCAAGTGCGACGGCTTGCCGTTCACCGCCGAGGATATCTACGAGATGATCACGGAGGCCGCACGATGAGCACCACTCCCGCACAGCGCAAGCCCACCGACTACAAGTCCGACCTGAAGCCGATCTGGTGCCCGGGTTGCGGCGACTACGGTGTGCTCGCTTCGCTCTACCGCGCCTTCGCGGAGCTCGACCTCGACCCGACCAACACGGTCGTGGTCTCGGGGATCGGCTGCTCGAGCCGCCTGCCCGGGTTCGTGACGACGTACGGGGTGCACACTCTGCACGGGCGTCCGCTGCCGGTTGCCCTCGGCGTCAAGCTGGCCAACCCCGACCTGACGGTCGTGGCGGTGGGCGGCGACGGCGACGGGTTTGCGATCGGCGCGGGTCACTTCCCGCACGCCGCACGCCGCAACATTGACATCACCTACATCGTGATGGACAACGAGATCTACGGTCTGACCAAGGGCCAGGTCTCGCCGACGTCGCTCACCGAGCAGAAGGCGCCGTCGACCCCGTGGGGCAACCTCGAGACCCCGCTGAACACCCTCGGGCTCGCGGTCGCCGCGCACGCGTCGTTCGTGGCGCGCGGTGCGTCGTTCAACACCAAGGCACTGACCGAGCTCATGGTCCAAGCCATCGAGCACAAGGGGTTCAGCTTCATCGACGCGATGTCCCCGTGCGTGATCTTCAACAACAAGCAGGAGTTGTGGAAGGAACTGGTCACCGACGTTGATCCCGACCACAACCCCGCCGACCGTACGGCTGCGTTCGACCTCGCGCTGCGTGGCGGGTTCAAGCTCGGCATCCTGTACCGCGAACTGCGCCCGACGCTCGACGAGAAGTACGCCGCGTTGATCGAGCGCACGCCGGACAGCGACGTCGCCGCGATGATGGAGTCCTTCAGCGCCCGCAAGGGCGCGGCGATCGCCAAGCCGACCGTCTAACGTGCCCGCGTCTGGCCGCTGCCCGTGGCGAGGACGGGCAGCGGCAGCGCCGACCGCCGTCGCGCGCCGCGCCGGCGCACCGCTCAGCCGGCTCCGCGCACGCGCGCGTCCGCCTCGCGGGCCGCGTTCTGCTGGGTCGTCCGGGTCCCGCGTAAGCGCGCCGCGAGGTCGGGATCGGCGAGTGCGAGGATCTGCGCTGCGAGCAGCCCGGCGTTGCGCCCGCCGTCGATGGCGACCGTCGCCACCGGGATGCCCTTCGGCATCTGGACGATCGACAGCAGCGAATCGAGACCCTGCAGCGCGGTGGTCCTGACCGGCACGCCGATCACCGGCAGCGTGGTCACGGCGGCCAGCATCCCGGGGAGGTGAGCCGCACCACCGGCGCCGGCGATGATGACCTGAAGCCCGCGCTCGGCCGCGTCGGTCCCGTAGGCGATCATCTCGTGCGGCGTACGGTGGGCGGAGACGACGCGCACCTCGTGCGCGACGCCGAGTTCAACGAGCACATCGACGGCGCTCTGCATCACGGGCAGGTCGGAGTCACTGCCCATCACGACGCCGACGCGCGCGGTCACAGCCCCACCCGCTGCACCGCGGCCCGGGCGATCTCGAGCGCCTCGTCGGGCGCGCCCGCGAGCGCGGTGACGTGTCCCATCTTGCGTCGCACGCGCACCTCCGCCTTGTCGTAGAGATGTAGGTGGGCTCCGCGGACACTCAGGGCGCCGGCAAGGCCCGGTCGACTCGGCCCGTTGACCGTGCCCAGGATGTTGACCATCGCCGCGGATGGCGCCCGCAGGAGCGGTGGGCCCAGGGCCAGGCCGAGGATCCCTCGCAGGTGGTTCTCGAATTGCGACGTCTCGCAGGCCTCGATCGAGTAGTGCCCGGAGTTGTGCGGCCGTGGGGCCAGTTCGTTGACGAGCACCTGGCCGTCCTCGAGCAGGAACATCTCCACGCCTGTGACGCCGAGCCCCTCCGCTGCGGCCGCGGCGGCCCGTGCGACGCGCTTGGCCTCGGTCCGCTGGGCGTCCTCGATCCGGGCCGGGACGATGACCTCGTTACAGACGTGGTCGCGCTGGACGGTCTCGCACACGGGGTAGACCGCCTCCTCTCCACGGGTGCTGCGGGCGACCATCGCCGCCAGCTCCATCACAAACGGAACGAACGCTTCGACCAGCACCCCTCCGCCGGCGTCGAGCCGTCCGAAGGCCTCCGCCGCCGCCTCGGGGGTCCGGCAGGTTGCATTCCCGTAGCCGTCGTAGCCGAGCCTGCGCGCCTTCAGGACTAGCGGCCAGCCGAAATCGCGGCCGACGGCCCCGAACTCCGCGGGGTCCTCGACGACGACGTGCGGCGGCACCGGAAGCCCGTGGCGATCGAGCAGCGCCTTCTGCAGCGCCTTGTCCTGGATGACGGCGAGGCGCTCGGGGAGCGGATAGACGGGCGTTCCGGCTGCGGCGACCTCGGCGAGCACGGCGGCGTCGACGAATTCGTTCTCGAGGGTGACCATCTTGCTGACCCGGCCGAGCTCCCGGATTGCCGCGGGATCCTTCCAGTCCCCGGTGACCACGCCTGCTGCGACCAGCCCCGCCGGCTCCTGCGGTGCCCCGAGCACGCCGACCCGGATCCCGAGCGGCCACGCCGCCAGGCAGGTCATGCGCGCCAGCTGTCCGGCGCCGGCGATCCCGACGTCGAAGCGGTGCGGTTCGGCAGGCGGCGTTGGCACGAGGTGGACGCTACCAAGCGCTACGGCGGTCGGTTCCCGCCAGCGGCGCCGTGCACGGCTCGGGGGTGCACTGGTACACTCACCTCCCCTTGGGGCGCTTAGCTCAGTTGGGAGAGCACCAGCTCGACAAGCTGGGGGTCACTGGTTCGAGCCCAGTAGCGCCCATTCGGACCGGCTTGGCTACGGGAAAACCGCTTGGCTAAGCGGGTCAGCTGTGCCAGACGTGCCGGAAATGTCCGCCGCGTGCATACCTCGGTGCATACCACGCTTTCAGCGACCTCTGGTAGTCCAGCCACTGAACCGCGGCTGGCTCAAGATCGAAGACAGATCCTGCATCCACTCGCGCCGCTCGAACTGCGCTTACCGTCCGTCACGGGCGCCCCCGTCCGCACCCCAGTTGTCAACGAACCGTCTCGGCCCTGCACCTCGACACGGGACCATTGGGGCGTCGACGAACCGCGGGTGGTGCCTTTGACTAGGTGGGGCACCGTCCTGGGACCTCATCCGATGCGACCCTTTACCTCTCCAGCGCGTATCGCGCCGCCGGGGGTCAATCGGTCGCAGCGTGCGCAGATCGCTCGCGCTGGGCCGTTGCCCGCTCGAGGCCGATCCGCTACAAGAGTGGCCCGGAGAAGGCGCAGTCGCGACGGTGGTGCTGCCACTGTACGCCGTCCAGTCGGGCGCTGGGTCCGCGGCTCGATGATTCACCAAGCTCGCCATCCGGGCACCGGAACCGAGGATCGGAGCGAGGGTGGCGGATCATCCCGTCGTCGGCGCAGGCCCCGGGTGCGGCCGCGCCTCTACCTGACATTGCATCCCCCAAGGAGGTTCCGTGATGGCCGTACCGGAGCAGAAGAACTTCGACACCCCTGACGAAGTTCGCGAGTTCCCCCATGGACGTGCCGAGATCGTGAGGATCGGCGGTGGCGAGGTCGGTCGGTTCTTCATCGAGCCGGGCTGGCGCTGGTCGGAGCACATCAAGCCGATCACCGGCACCGACCTTTGTCAGGCGCCGCACTTTCAGTACGTGATCTCGGGCAGGGTCGGGGTTCGCATGGCCGATGGCAGCGAGCTCGAGCTCCGACCCGGAGACGTGAACGTGTTGCCCCCCGGTCACGACGCCTGGGTGATCGGAGACGAGACCGCCGTGGCGATCGACTGGGGCGGCGCCCACATCTGGGCTAGGGCCACCGGCTGAACAGCTACTTGCCGGCCGGCGCCGATGAGCCTCCCGGCGGCGCCGGCGGGTCGGTGACGAGGCGGAAGCGGCGCAGTCGCTCTGGTCGTTGGTTTGCGACGCGGTCTGGCGCGCGGAGCGTGCCCCGGAGCCGACGGGGTCCCGTGCGCCGTACCGCGCTCGGGACGCCCAATTAGCCCTCGAGCTTGGCCGCAGCCGCCGACGCCCTGATGACCGCCGCGATGGGGGGATGCTCGACGAGCGTCTTGCCGCTGGAGCGATGGCATCTGACTGGGATGGACGCCCTACCCCGGCCCCGGTATCGCTCCCAGCTGCTGCATCATCGACATGGCGTCGAACACGCCCCGTTTCGCGAACGTCGCGGCGGGGGCGCGAGCTCCCAGGACCTGTCCAGAGCCCTCGGGGCCGAGCAGATGACCCTTCGGCTGTGGCGATACAGCCTCGAAAGCTTCGACGTCGCCTTCGACGTAGAAATGGTCAGATAGGGGGAGCACATCGGCGTCTCGCCGGTCGCGTCAAGCAGAAGCCCTTATGTGAGGTTCCCGGACGCGGGCCCAGGCGAGTGATGGTCCTCTCCGCTGACCCCCTGGGCTCAACGATACGAATCGCGGTGCCCGAACGTCGATCGCGTGGTGAACGCGCGCCTCAGCGTTTCGCCACCCGAAGCGGCGCCAGCCGCTCTCCGCCCACAATCACGTCCCATTCCTCGATGCCTTCAATCACGAGCAGCCCCGCTTGCGTCCAGGGGTCGGGGGCGAGCCGGCGGTGTATCTCGGCTTCGCTCTCGGCCTCGACGACCAGCAGTACGCGAGCGTGTCCCTCTTCGCTCCGTGCGAGAGGCCCGGCAAGGCGGAGAAAGCCCTCATCCGCGAGCGCGTTCATGAACGAGGCGTGCTCGTCCAACGCCGGCTGGTCGAAGATGCCGCCGGCGGTCCAGGCGGCGCCCGCTTCACGCGTGATCGCGAAAAGGCTCATACCCGCGCGAGAAGGTAGTGGTACTCGTTCGAGAGCCGGTAGCTCCCGTCGAGGTTTCGGTACGGGGCCAGTCCGTCAACGATCGCGTTTTCGAGCTCGTGCTCGCGCTCGGCGCCTGCGATAACGGCGAGACCCGCGACGGCCAGCATGGCGCGGCCAAGCGTCTCGGCGTCCGGGTAGATGTACGCCCAGGCTGCGTCGAACTCGCTATCGGGGGCCAGGCCGGCCTGAACTGCCAGCTCGTGCAGCAGCCCCGGCTGCGAGAGATCCGGATCGGGCAGCGCATCCGGCGGCCGGGGCGGCAGGAACGGTCGCGCGATCTGCTTCATCGCCTCGAGGTCGCAGCGCTCGTGCGCCCCCCATACCTGGATCACGACTGCCGCGCCGGGCTTGGCGACACGGCCTGCCTCACGGAGGGCGGCGGCCATGTCGTTCGCAAAGAAGAACGAGTTGAAGCCGGTCACGAGGTCGAAGCTGTCGTCGCCCCACGGGAGCTCCTCCATCTCCCCCACGCGCAGATCGGCCTGCGGCAGGCGTACCTGGGCGAAGCCGATCAGCGCCGCGGACGCGTCGATGCCGCTCGCTTGGGCACCGCCGTCACTGACCAAGCGCAGGAACGCACCGGTGCCGCAGCCGATGTCGAGCACGCGCCAACTCGGCTGGAGCCCGGTTCGCGCGAGGGCCGCTTCGTAGGTCGGCCGCTGCATGTCCTCGCTGAGCGCCCAGTCGGTCGGGCGCGCGCCCCACAGCGGTCCCCAGCGGGACGCGCTGCCTGTGCCGGTGGCTGACGCTGTCGACATCGAGACTCCTTCCGCTACACTATGGAGCGTAGTTATAAGCTATGGTCAATAGTTATGTCAATCAAGAGCTGTCGCTCTTCTCGTACGAGATCCTCGGTCTCGTCGGGGACCGCGGCGCCGGCGCCCACGACTTGCTGCGCATGGCCAGGCTCGGGCGCATGCTCGACTGGGCCGGTGAAAGCCAGTACTACGTCGAGCCGAAGCGCCTCGCGAAGCTCGGCTACCTCGAGACGCGCAAGGAACCGGGCAAGACGCGGGAGCGGACCATCTACACCCTCACCGCGAAAGGCAGGCACGCGCTCGCCCACTACGCACGCACGCCCGTGACGGTCACACCGTTGAAGAGTGATCCGCTGCTGCGGCTGCTGATCTGCGACCTCGTCGGCGAGGAGGCCACGCGCACGAGCCTCGCGACCCTGCGCGAGGACGTCGAGGACCTCCGTGCCCGCCTCGACGAGTCGGAGCAACGCGCGAGCGGGCTACCGCATCGCGAGAAGTATCTCCTGCTCGTGATCGACTTCCTGCGCAGGTTCCTCGACCTCCATGAACAGCTTGTCGCAGATGTTGAGCGCGAGCTCGCACCGCCGCGAAAGCGACGGCGGACGACGTCCGGTCCGGCGAGCAAGAACGCCCGTGGGACCTGACGCACGCCAACTCGGCTACGCGAGCGCGGCTCGGCGTCGGCCTGACTCGGCGGAACGCTCTGGTTGAGACGGAACAGTTCGTCGGGTCATACGTGTCCTTGAGCGCGACCAGGCAGGAGTTTCTCGTCGCCGTAGGCGTCGCGTACGTCGCATAGTGCGCGCTTCCGTACTGCGAGAGTCAGCGTCAGATGCGGGCGCTGGCGCTTCTGAATAGGAGCACGCTCACGATCAGCATCCACATTCTGAGGCCGGCTATAGGGATGATGCCGATCTGATCGAGCAGCCTGCCGAGCACGTGGCTTGGAACGGCGGCGATGGCCCCCAACGCGATGGCCGTCCATCCGAGCCAGTGGGGACGAGTCTCGTTTGCAGCGTGGCGGCTCCGGCTGCGAGGAGGAACGCGCCGGCGCCGACCGCCCACGGGAAGATCACCGTCAAGCTCGCGACGTGACGCGCCTCCAGCGCTGAGGGCTTGGCATGGCTCGCGACGTCGCCGATGAAGACGGCCAATCCGGCGGCGATCGACAACCCGGCGGCGAAGACCAGGGCTCCGGCCAAGGAGAGGGTCGAAGCGACGTGCGCGTCGACCTCGGCGCTGCGGAAAGCTTCGACGACAGTAGTGGAGAAGACGAGGAAGAAGATCGCGCCGAGGGCCAGGAGGACACCAGAGGTAACCTGGCCCCGGTCGTGCGCCGAGTAGAAGGAAACGAGTTTCGCGACCGGTGCGTACGGCTTGGGCGTGTTCCCGACGGCAGCGGATCCCACCACGATCAGAATCACCGCCGCGACGCCGCTCAGTGGGACGAATCTGGTCGCTCTCACTCCACGGCCGCTCTCAGCGCCGCGGGATCGAGTGGTTGCGGAGTGAGCGCGAATCCGGCCAGGTTGGCCATGGTCAGGACCGCGATCTCGCTGTGCCGACGATCATCGGCCGGACGAACTTCGGCGCCTTCGGCATCGTCGTCCGCTCGAGCCTGGACACTCCGAACTCGGCCTCGATGGTCGCGAGCGTGGGCCGGTTGCAGTCGCAGCCGACGACGAGGCGGTTGAGCCAGTTCATCCGGTCTTGGAAGCGGGCGAGTCCTGGGTCGTCGGCGCGCACATGCTCGAGAAAGAGCAGTTGGCCGCCTGGACGCAGGACGCGGCGCGCCTCACGCAGCGCGCGCGGCTGGTCGTCGACGCCGCAGAGGACCAGCGTGGAAACGACGGTGTCGAAGGAATCGTCCTCGAACGGAAGATCCTCGGCCGGTGCCCTAAGCACCAGTGCGAGCGGCGCACGCTCGCGAGCGGTGCGCTGAAGTCGGCGGAGCATCGGCGGCTCCGGCTCGGTGACGACCAGCGACTCGATGCTGCCGTTGTAGAAGGGGAGGTTCGCCCCAGTACCAGCGCCGATCTCGAGCACACGTCCGGTGGCGTCTGCGAGGAGGCTCTGCCGTAGTGCGCGCAGACCTCCCTCCTCACTCTTGCGCGACATCCGATCGTAGGTCGCGGCGAAAATCGTTGTTCGAAGGCTCATGCGGCGAGACTACGACGGCGCGGTTGCCCGCCGCATGGGGCGTTTGCCTCATCTTCAGAGCAAACTGTTTCGGTCGCGAAGAGACTCGCACCGACGCGCGAAGACGTGCCGATCTTGGCGTAGACCAGCTCGATGTGGTTGCGCGTTCTTTGGCGTGATCACGAGCTCGGCGGCGATCTGCTTGCTTGAGAGCCCGCGGGCGAGCAGCCGGAGGACGTCGATCTCGCGGCCGGTCCGGCCAGGGGGTCAACCGCGTCGACGGCGTACATCGTTTCCAGCGGCGGCCAGCACCGCGGCGCCCGGCGGCCGGACCGCGCAGTTGACGGTCACCTCCGGCAGAGGTCGCACGTCGCCCTGCGTGTCCCGGGAGGGGAGGGATAGACGCGGCCCTTTTCGGGGATCGTTACACGAGCGCGGGCAAACGTTCGGCGTACCAGTCTTCCCACCGACGGTCGGGCGCTTCAGTCGTGTACTTGCGATCGAGCTCGACCAGTGCGTGCACGAGATGTGACCGTACCGGCTTCGTGCCAAGGATTTTCGGAAGCTCCGAGAGTTCGATCAACCAGTCCGCGTACCAAGACGCCCAGTCCGGATCGTCGCCGTCGACGATGCGATAGACGACGTGATGCGTCTCGGCTGCCTCGTGCAGGAGTGCGCTGATGCGTTGAGTGATTTCCATGCTCTCTTTGACGCTACATGCCTGTCCCTCGTTACATGCCTGCGACGGTGAGGGTTCGTGTTGCCTCAGCGCGGGGCGATGCGACGTGCACCGTACGAATCTGTCGATGTGCCTCGGATGGACGAGACGTCCCGCATGCCTATGCGGTCTTCGTGTCCGCGGTTCGTCCCCGCCCGGACAGGCCACCTGCCAGTATGCCGGTCGCCTTGATTGACGGTCAGTAGCGGCGCAGATGGTTCTGACCGCGACCGCCAACCTCGACGAGATGGATCGCATTGCATGCCACTGCGAGACAGCGTGGAGCGCGAGCAGGTGCGCGGCGACAGCTGGCCGTGGTCATGCACGACGGCCAGGAACGGCCTACCAATGAACGGCGATGTTGCGTCCAGAGATCTTGAAGCCGAGGTCACCGTCGTCCACGAGCAGGGTGACGTCGAGCACGGAGGGCTCCTGCTCGTCCTCGCCCCGGTCGAGGTTCGCGAGATCAACCCATTCGGCCGACACAATCGCCGTGCAGTAGAGGTCTAGCGCACACCCTCTGAACTCGCGCTTCGCCGCCAGGCTGCGCAGGAAGGTGTCGATGGCCGGTGCCATCCGTCGGGCACTC
This sequence comes from uncultured Thermoleophilia bacterium, assembly GCA_963773325.1. GTDB lineage: Bacteria > Actinomycetota > Thermoleophilia > Miltoncostaeales > Miltoncostaeaceae > CAITWD01. The sequence continues at coordinate 2,009,058 of CAVZAI010000002.1, forward strand.
GACCGACGTACGTGACCTACCAAGTTGCCCGCATCGGAGAATACGGCGATCGCGTTTGGGTCATCGGGATTCGTGGGCTCCCGCACTAAGCGGACCTTGACGATCCTCTCGCGCCAGGGTTCGGCCTCATCCCGTGGACGGGTCCCGGCAATGGCTTTGACACCCTCGGGGTGGCGGCGTGTGTCGACGACCTCGACAGCGCCGTACATACATCTCCGAAGAATGCAGACCAGTTCGCCTGTCCCGTGGCCATCGACTGGTCCCAGGAGAGTGTCGGGAGCGACGCGACATCGGTCAAGCGCGTGCAGGATGCGGCGAGGCATCAGTTCAACCCGTTCCTTCATGTGCTGTGCAATCCCGAGACCGTTCACGGTCGCGGACGCCTGGAACGCCGGAGCGATGGGAGATCGGGACGTGCAGCGTTGGTGGACGAGCCGTCATCGAGCGCCTAGCCCGCCACCACGACGACGACGAAGCCCAGATACACGAGGACGATGAGCGCACCCGATATGCGCCCGAGCCCGCGCCAGCGGTACGCCGCCGCAAGACAGAGTGCGGTCAGCGCCAAGTACCACCCGGCGATCGATGCACCACCGCCCAAACCGGGCGCTAAGCCCAGAATCGCCGACGGGATCAGCAGTCCGCAAAGCACATTTAGGTTGTTGCTGTTAAGCGCCGCACTCAGCACCGCCGGTGCGCGTCCCCGAACGGCCAGGTAGACCGCGGCAACCGCATTGGGAAGGCTTGTGACGGCTGCCAGCACGACGCCGCCTACGACGATTCCCGGAATCGCGAAGTGGTCCCCGAGGTCCGATGCGGCTTGTTCCATCCCGACGCTCGCGACGATGACGACTGCAAGGGCGGCTCCTGCCGCCGCCGCGTTGCGCCAACTCCCTGCGGACGGGTGCAGCGCCGGACGCAGTTCGGTCTCTTCGTCCAGGACCGCGTGCGAGAGCCATCTGACCCAGGAGCGCGGCAGGCCAAGGCGACCGAGTCGGCGGGCCGACAGCGCCGAGACGACGACGTACGGAATGAACACCACCAGCACGAGCACCAGCGCAATCGGGGCCGTGACGGCACCCACCATGGCGATCACGCTGACACCGGCCGCCCACAGCGCCATCGCGCCACCGAACAGCACGACACTGCGGTGCAGCGCAATGCGCCCCGCGATCAGGGCCGATAGACCGAGCAGTGCCGCCAAGTTGAACACGTTTGACCCGAACACCACCCCCGCGCCGATGCTGTGCTGTCCTCGGATCAGTGCCGCAGTCGCCGAAGAGATCTCTGGTCCGTCGGCCGCGATTGCCGCGATGAGCCCGAGGATCGCCTCGGCCAGGCCAAGCCTGGCGGCGACGCGCTCGATGTTCACCACGAGCACGGCGCTCGCGCTGAGGCTGACCAGGGCGCCGACGAGAAACACGCCACAGGCGACGCCAACGTCGAACGTCGTCACAGGACATGGGTGCGCGGGGGTTGCTGGCGGCGCTCAGCTGACATATCGGCTCCTTCCGCGAACGGACAGTTGCCGACCAGTCTTCCCGGCGCTCCCGGCCCAAGAGTCTACTGACTGCGCCGGGCGTGATCCGCCGGCGACAACGACCGAACGACCTGGAATGCCCTGTGGCACCCCTGCGGCGAACTTCCCCCGCAGCGTGACCGACCCCCGAACGCAGCAGGCAGGCGGCGACCATCCGGGACTCCGCGTCCATCGAACGGGTGCCGGAGTCCTCGATGCGCGCGGGCGCGCTGCGTAGACCCAGGCTTTCTAGGTGCCGCCGCCCGGGCGCCGAACGGTGGCTCGGTCCGTCCCCGGCTCGGGAGCGTTCGGTTCCATCCAACGCCGGGAGTCGCGGTCCTCAGATCGTCGGGAGGGTGATCACGGCGACGCAGGTGTAGGCAGCGAGCACGAACGCGATGGTGATCGTCGCGATGCGAAGCTCGCGCTTCTCGAAGCGCTGGGCGACTGCGACCAGAAAGAGCACCGAGGCGAACAGCACGGTGTCGCGGATGTAGCGCTCGGCCGTGTCGCGCGCCGCGGTGCCCTTGTCGAAGGTCGCCGAGGCCTGGGCATTGAGGGTGGCGGCGCTCGCAAAGTAGGGATTGTGGTATTGCGGCATCACGCCTGGTCCGGCCGGCGCGCTGGGGTTCGTGAACGGATCGGTGCGCAACCAGGCAACAAAGGCCGTCTTGTAGTCCGGGGTGAAGCGCCGGATGTAGAGCTGCTCGAGCTGGACATCCCCGGCCGCGTGCGCCTGGAGGTAGGCGGTGAAGATCGAGGCGTCGGCGGCCAGGAGCTGACCCCCGTAGGTGGACGCCGCGTCGGCCTTGAACCGGTAGGTGGTGGCGTGCCCGTAGAGCTCGGACTGCTGCCCGTCCCACTTGGCTGCCTGGTACCCGCTCCAGGCTGTCGCGATCGCAACGAGGGCGAGCAGGGCCACCTCGATGATTCCGACGGCCTCGTGCCAGCGGGCGTTACGTCGCTCGGTGCGCTGCTCGTGCTCGGTGAGCTTGTGTGCGACCTCGACGTTCAGCCCCTCGGCCATCGGCCACCTCCAAGACGGTTGGTCGAACTGTCGAGCCGGTGACCGCGGGAGCGCGATCCGCTGACAGCGCGCGCAGTGTCCCAAAGCCGCTCGGCGGTGTCGAGTGCCCGTTGCGGTACGGCCGCCCGCGGGACCGGCGTATCCGGACGGCCACCGGTTCCAGCACGGTTGGGTACTGCCGGAGGGGCTTCAACCGGCAGAGCCATCGGCTCGGGCGTCGTCGCTCAGGCGACAGGCGGGTCGGCTCGATTGCAAGCCGACTCGGGTGCCTGGATCGGCGCGGTCACCCAAGGCGGACTCGCCTACCCTCGCTCGAGGGGCTCGGCACCCGGTGGCGGGTCAGCCGTCTGCGGCTCGGGTAGGTCCTTTCGAGATCCGAACTGCGATCGATAGATCGTCGCGTCAGACCGCTGGACGATCAGCGTCGCGATGCCGACCGCCAGCATGGCCGGTGGGATCGCGTCGAAAGAGGCGGTCATCGATGCGACCAAGAGCATTACCGCAAGCGGTGCGCGGGAGATGCTGCCAAAACACGCCATCATCCCGACGATCACAAAGATCGTGGGACTGTGCGGGATCCACGGTGCGAACGGTTCAAGCACGCGCCAGACCGCTGCGCCGACGAATCCTCCGATCACCAAGCCGGGGCCGAAGATTCCGCCCGAGCCGCCCGAGCCGATCGAGAGGCCCGTCGCCAGGATCCGCGCAAACGGCAAGATCAGCACGACGACAAGGGGCACGCTGAGCAGTGCTTGGCGCGTGAAGGCAACCTGGACCCACTCGTAGCCGGTGCCGAGCACTTCCGGCAGAAACAGCCCGATGAACCCAACGCACACGCCGCCCAAGGCCGGGCGCAGCATGCGCGCAAGACGCATGCGGGAAAACCACGCGTCAAGGCCGTAGAAGCCGCGCGCATACAGCAACCCCACCAGGCCACAGGCAAGCCCGATGATCGCAAACCACACAAGTTGCACCGGATTTGTGAACTGGAAGTGACCCGCGGTGAGGAAGATCGGCGTGAAGCCGTCGGCAAAGCCGTAGACGACATACGACACGCCCGGATGCCACAAACGCGGGGATCAGCGCTTCCGGCTCCATGTCGTTGCGGTAGAGAATCTCTGAGGCCAGCACCGCGCCGCCCAGCGGTGCCTTGAAGATCGCCCCAATCCCCGATCCGATGCCGGTTGAGACGGCGATTCTCGCGTCATTCGGCGACAGGTGGAGGATCCGCGCCAGCATCGAGCCGAACCCGGCACTGACCTGGGCGGTCGGGCCCTCACGTCCGGCCGATCCACCCGAGCCGATCGTCAGCGCCGATGCCACGAGCTTGACGACGACGCTGCGCGCCCGGATGCCACTGGGGTCGTGATGGACCGCGGCAATCGCCGCGTCGGTGCCGTGACCTTCCGCCTCGGGCGCAAACCGGTAGACGAGTATCCCCGACAGGAGCCCGCCGAGTCCGACGACGACCGGGAGGATCCACGGTCGTGCGATCGAGCTGGAGTAGACGTAGGTGGCACCAGTGTGGCGGGGGCCGTGATACCCGATCACGAGTCCGAGGAAGAAGCGGGTCGAGATCCGCAGGAGCGCCGTGAACACGATCGCGCCCACGCCGGCCACAACGCCGATCAGCGCGCCGAGCACGAGCCAGCGCCGCAGGTAGCCGGTCGAGGCGACCCAGCGCTGAACGTCCGCGCGCCGACTCGTGCCGCCGAAGAGCGCGTCGGGGATCAGACGGGCCACGCTGCCGGCCACTCCTGGTCGGGAATCTCGCGTGCGGCGGCCGCGAACCTACGGAACGCGATCGTCATGTCTTCGCGCACATCAGCCGGGATTGCATCGACCAGGCGGCCAATCTCCGCCGATCGTCGCGCGGTCACGCGATCGACGAGATCTCGTCCGGCATGGGTGAGCTCGATCTCGACCCGGCGGCGATCGAACGAGTGCTCGGTGCGTCGGCGGGAAACGAGCCCCTTGTCGATCAGCCGATCGCACAGCCGCGTGACCGTCGATGGTGCCAGGTCAAGCGCGTGGGCAAGATCGCCGGCCTGTTGCGGACCCCGCGATGCCAGCACGACAAGGGCCCGGTACTGCGGAAGGGTGATCTCGGTCGATATCTCGGCGAAGGAGCGCGCGGCGATCGCGATCAGCGCTCGGCTGGCGGTCAGGATCGCCGCCGCTAGGTCATCGACGGCATCGTCGGAGGCGGGTGGGCGCACTGGGACCGGGTCAGTCGAGGGTGGATTTCGAAGTAAATTGCAGTTATACAAATACTGTAGCAGCACAACTGGTCATGGTGTGGGCGTGGCGGATCGACTCGCGATCCCAAAGGCGATCGGATCCGGTTGTGGTGACGCTCGACGGCAACTTCTTGCCCTACCGGGTCTCGTAGGGGTCGTCGTACCGGTGCGTGAAGCAAACCCATGGCCATCGTCGCCTGGGGAAGTCCGAGCAAGCCCGGCGAGTACTTACGCCGCCTGATCGAGCTGGGCATCCGAGAACACGTGTACATAGACTCGGGCGGTGATGTCTGGGTCGGCATGGCCGAGATGATGTGAGACAACGAGATCAGCGGCACCCCACTCGCCAAGAGGATGCTCGCGCAGGTGTGGCGCAAACCGTGAAGTGTCACCAACGGCTTGCCAGCTTCGTCAACGAGGCCGGCCGGGGCGCCGGCACCAGGCCCCTTGGGGGCCTGGGCCTGGCGCCGGCGCGTGGTCGGTCGCCGGGCCGGACGCGTCAGCCGACGGTCGCGATGCCCTCGATGCCGGTCGGCAGCCCCGACACCGTGCCGAGGCTCGTAAGCTGGCCCGTGGCACTGACGGCGAACTCGGACACCGATCCGGCGCCGCCGTTCTCGACGTAGAGGAAGCGGCCGTAATCGGCGGTCGCCGAGTCGGTCGTCCCCGCCTGCGTCGTGCCGGCGACCCCGACCAGGACCGGCTGGCCGGCACCGTTGAGCTGGAAGGCGCTCACATTGGCGCTGCCCGCGTTGGAGCCGAAGTAGAAGCCGCGGGCCTCGGTGATCCAGCACAGCGCGGCCTGGTTGTCGGCAACCGCGCCGAGCAGCGTGGTCGTGCCGGTCGCACCCAGCTTGTACGTCGACACGGTGCTGTTCTTGGCCTCGGTGACCACGAGCTGCTGCTGTGGCCCCCACACGAACGAGAAGGGCACCGGCGTGGCGGAGGTGTTGACGGTCGGCGTGGCGCTCAAGCGCCCATGGGGCCCGACCCGGAACACGTCGAGGCTGCTGGTACTGGCCTTGGTCGTCACGACGAGCTGCCGGCCGTCGGGTGAGAACCCGACCTGGCCCGGTGAGGCCAGGTAGTTCGGTGGGGTGGTCCCGCCGAGGTTCAGCGTGCGTGCCGAGCCACCCAGCGTGTGAAGGCGGCCGTGGCGGAGTCGGAAGCCGGCGACGGTGCCCTGGCCGCCGGCGTTGAGGACATAGACCAGGTTGCGGTGGACCGCGATGCTGGCCGGGAAGGCGCCGCCACTGGCGATCGTCTGGCGCAGGGTGAGGTGACTGCCGTCGACGTCGAAGACCGAGACGGTGTCGCTGCCCGCATTCACGGCAAGCAGGAGATGACCGTCGTCGCCAGTTACGAGCGACCCTTGCGAGGCAAGCGGGTCCGCGGTCGCGCCTTGGGCGATCGCGCCGTCGCCGCCGGTCGCGTAGCTGGCGACGTAGCTGAGCGTGCCGTCCGGCGCGCGGTGGTAGGCCATCACCTGGTTGCCCGCGGTGCTGTCGGTCTGGACGAAGACCGCCGATCCGCGCAAGGGGTGGTGACCGCCGTGGGCCGCGACCGCGGGGGCGGCGATCGCAGCGCTGACCAGCGTGGCGCCGGCGACGGAGCGAAGCACGTGTCGCATGGAGACTCCTTATTGGGTGGTGGGCTCGAGACCTAGTCCCCCCGGTGGCGCCGCGCGTTACATGCCGGGCCCGACACCCGGCACCCGGGGGCCCGCGCGGTGCGTCCGGTACGATGGCCCACCGTGGATGACACCCAGCTGATCGCACGCCTGCGCAGCGGTGATGAACAGGCGTTTGCGGACCTGGTCGCCGCGCATCACGCGGCGATGATGCGCGTCGCCCGCGCGTTCGTGCCGGCCCGCGGCCTGGCCGAGGAGGTCGTCCAGGAGACCTGGGTCGGGATGCTGCGGGGGCTCGATCGGTTCGAGGGACGCTCATCGCTGAAGACCTGGCTGTACGCGATCCTGGTCAACCAGGCCCGCACGATCGCCACTCGCGAGCGACGAACGGTACCGTTCGACCACACAGACGACGCCCGTGCCGAAGACCCCGCGCGCTTTGCCCCCGACGGCAGCTGGGCGCAGCCGCCGGTCCCGTTTACCGAGGAGGTCGAGGAGCGCCTGGCCGCCGCGCCGATGCTCAGGCACCTGACCGCGGCCCTCGACGAGTTGCCCCCGGCCCAACGGGTCGTCGTAACGCTGCGCGACATCGAGCAACTGACCTCTGATGAGGTGTGCGCGATGCTTAAGATAAAGCCGGGCAACCAGCGGGTGCTGCTGCACCGGGGCCGCGCGGGCCTGCGCCGTAGTATTGAGGCGTTGCTTGAGGGAGAGGACTAGCGGTGCCGCTGCTATACGCGGATCTGGCCTGCCGGGATGCCGTTGAGCTCGCCACCGACTACCTGGAGGGCGCCATGTCCTGGCGTCAGCGCCGCAGCTACGAGCACCATCTGCGTGGGTGCCGGAACTGCCGGGCTCACTTCGAGCAGATTCGCGCCATGGTCGCGGCCCTCGGCAAGGTCGAGCCGGAGGCGCTCTCGCCGGCGGCGCAGGAGGACCTCATGGACGTCTTCCGACGCTACCGCGACGCGCAGGGGCACGACGGTGCCCAGGAGCCACCGGCCGGCTGACCGAGGGGACTCGAACCCCTGACCTGCCGTCTGTAAGACGGCAGGTCCTAATGGGACGAAGCGGCCTCGTCGAAAGGCTTCTCACCAAGGAGAGCGGTCCCCCAGAGTCTCCCCCAGAGTCCGCGTCGACCTGAAAGGCCTGGGCGACACCGTCTAGCAGCTCATCGCTCGAAAGGTGGGCATAGATGGGCGGCGTGATTTGGGCCGAGGCATACACCGGCGCGGAGCGTGATCGACGCAGCAGGGTGGCGCAGGCCGTGCAGCGTCGCGAGAGGGTGCCCATTCCCGTCAAGGACCGCGGGCTGGTACCCCCGCCACTCCGGATGGCGTAGCGTCTTACAACCGCCGCTTCTCTGGCGGAATCAATCCAGGAGGGTTCCCCGCCATGCCTGTGACCATTACCGTCCGCTTTCAAGTCGCGGACGTTGCCAAGGCGATCCAGTCCATGACCGCCCACGCCGAGGACCTCGAGAGGATCACGCAGGACGCTCGTAGCAAGGGATGCCTGAGTCATCGATTCGTCGCCGGCCAGAGCGAACTTGTGGCCATCGACGAATGGGGGTCCGCCGACCAATTCAAGTCGTTCTTCGAGGACAACGCCGAGATTCGGGCGATCTCCGCCGAGTCGGGCGCGACCGGACCGCCGATGGTAGCTGTGTACGAATCAGTCGACGTACCCGGGAACTTCTAGGTAGGCGACTGAGCATCGCGCCGGGGGCTCACCAGTCGGAGGCGTCAGCCGCGGTACCGGTACCCCCTGGCGCGGTCGACGACACCGACGAGCCCCGGCGGGGCGGCCCGCTGGGCGTTCGAGCTGCGCCTCGGAGATGCAGGACTGACCGCGCCCGCCACCTCAGACATGACCGCGCGCGGGGTGCTCCCCCCGGTGCCCCAGGCCAGGTCATTTCGGCTTCGGAGTCGTCCGTATATCGTCAGCCGCCCGATAGTCGGGTCGCCGATAGTGGCGGCTCGCGAACAAGTGGTTACAGGGTCGTGATCCCGCCGTTTCCCCAGCGTCACGACGACTGCGAGGTCGCAGGCATCGAAGAAGCGGAACCCGGCGTCGGCCTGACAGATCGAATCGCTCGAGCCTGCTTGGCTGCTCGGCCTCCAGCCGCCAGGAGAGCCGGGCGGGTCCACTCGAGACATCGGCAGCGGGCGCGCAGCTGTGGGACCGGAACCCGAGTCGCCGTACCGCAGTGAAATTCACACAGAGCAAAGGAGCGCACAAATGCTGGGCCAGCACCTGACGCACGCGAACTTCAGCGTTGATGATTTGGCGGCCGCCAAGAGCTTCTACGTCGACAAGCTGGGATTCACCGCCGAGAAACAAGACGAGTTCGCCGTGCTCCTCAAGAGCGGCGCAGGCACACGAGTGCTCGTCTACCACAAGCCCGATCACCAGGCATGGGATTCCACGGTCCTTGGCATCGAAGTTGACGATGTGAAGGCGGCGGTCGGAGAACTGCGGACCACTGGCATTTCGAGAGCGGCCTATGTCCTAGACAGCCCCTGAGCTCTCATCAAGTACTTGCTGCCCGACGTCTCTGGCTCGCCCGAGCGCCTCGTCGCCCAGCTCGCGGACGTCGGCCTGAATGCGGTCCGACAGGGAACCGAGCCGCTCGTCCTCGAGTTGGGTGGCCGGCAGGAGCATCCCGACGGCGAACCCGATCGCGAGGGCGCCGAAGACGAGCCCGAGGGGATTCTCGTCGGCCATACGCGCGGCGCCGTGGATGGCACGCCGCGCCTCTTCGGGTGACAGAAGTTCGCTCGCCGAGCGTCCGGCGGTGTGCTCGCGGACGGCCTCGACCGCCTGGGCCGGCACGTTGGCCTTGTCCGCCAACGCGCTTGCGGTCTCGCCAAGACGCTCACGGGTCGCGGCTATCTCCTGCTGAATGGCAGCTGGGTCTTGGCCCATTCGACGTCCTCCTTAATGGTCTGGACGGTAAGTTCCGGCAGCGGCGGAGTCGCTTGCATGAGTTGCTTGCGGCCGAGAATCACCAGCACGCCGCCGACGCCGATCCACATGAGCGTCACGATCAGCGCAGCAGCCCACACCGGCAGGGCGAGTGCGATCGCCGCGATGAGGCACGCGGTCAACGCGCCGAATGCGGCCACCGCGGCGATCAGGGCGCCGGCGAACATCCCGGCTCCGATCCCGGCGTGCTTGCCCTTCTCGGCCATCTCGGCCTTGGCGAGCATCCACTCCTGGCGAGCGAGGAGCCGGGACTCGCCCCGGAAGCGCTGAAGCAATTCAGCCAGCGAGGGCTGCCGATCAGAGGCTTCGGAGGTGCTCATGGCCGACCATGCACCGTTGGAGCACCCGGATCCGCGGCTGGGGCGGTGGGCAGCGGGTCACCGCCGGGCGGGGTCATGACCTCGCCAGACCCAGCGCCGCCCGGGCTCATTCGCAGCCGCTGGCGCCGCTGCGCGGACGCCTTCAGGAAGCGCGCCGCGACAAAGCCGGCAAGCGCCGCGCTGGCGGCTGCGGCGGCGGGCTGGCGACGGATGAGCTCCTCGGAGTCCGCCAACAGGCGATCCGCGTCCGATTCTCGCAGATAGGTTCCGAGTCGGTCGGACTGCCGGGCGGCTTCGGACGCAAGTCGTGCGGGCTGCTCCTCACCCTGCCCGGCCAGCCCATCGGCAACGACCCGCAGGTCGTTGGCAATCCGCTCCAGGCGGTCGCCCGTCTCGGTGGTGCGGGTGTCCACCTCCGCACGGACGCGTTCGACAGCGCCACCGGCCATGCGCGTAGCGTCATCGAGCGCGCTGGCGCCGAGTTGGGTCGGGGTTCCGGTGCCAGCCTCATGGGCTCCCGGCTCATCGACGGGGGGTCGGCCGGCCGATTCGCGATCGGGCTCACTCACTGGAAGACCTCGCTTTGGCGTTGGTGTCGCTGTCCGTCCCTCTGAAGGGACGACACGCCCACTCGTCACGCTACTACAGCGGCAGGTCCCCAGCGTAGGCGGGCTGTGGCGACAAGCACCCCGCTCGAAACCGAGATGCGGGAACTTCGGCGTCAGATGGAATTGCTGCTCACCGCCGAGGTTCGCGCGGGCCGAGTGACGGGTCCGGAGCGTCCTTCATGAAGCTCCGATCATCCCCCAAAGCGCAGGGTCTCGACGACGTCACCTTGTTCGTCGATGATCGCGTGGCCCTGGCTCAGATTGACTGTGGGAACGTCGGTTTTCGAAACGCTCCCGAGGCCATCGCGGTCGGCACACGCCGATTTCGAGGCCACACGGAGTCAGTGGGCGACAGCCCCATCGCATCGCGTGAACAGTTTGTGAACAAGACCGTGTCGTAGGCTGTGCGCCCTACCGGGTCCTAAGAGGGGCATCCGGGCGGTGAAACAGTTGCGCACGCAGGTGGTTCGTACGACCTTCCGCACATCTCGCAACATCGCACACATCGCAGAACCAAGCTCGACAAGGGTGCTCAGCCCCTGATATCGGCGTATTCGGCAAGGTCCGCCGGCATGATGTGAGAGGGGTCCTCTCGCCACTGGGGGGCAGCGAGAGCGGCCGCGACCAGACCCGAGCAGATCGCGGTGCCGGGCATCCCGAAGGAGAACTTGAGACCAGTCAGGAGGGAGAGACCGATACTGACAATCGTGACCTTTCCATAGCCTGCGTGGACCCCCAGCTCATAGCGGACGAACGCGTCGGCGTCGGAGCGTTCCACCTCGTTCAAATTGCTGCCGACAAGGTGGAACTCCACATCCCGGTACTTGTCGTAGGGACTCTCAGTGACGCCGTGGGCGAGCGCCTCGATCAGACAAGCCTCTGAGACCCAAACGGCGTGGTTCCAGTGCGCGAACACTGATCGACCGCCCTTGTAGCGAAGTCGTTGGCCGATCTGGATCATTCTCGAGACGAACGGCACCGGCCCGCGCTTGCCGTCCTTCCAAACACCTGCGGACACGAGCATGTAGTCACCCATGTGCCACTGCGTCGGCATCTCGCCAGGACCGAACTGTTCGACGCTCACCCCCGGTATTGGCATTCCGCCTCCTCGATTCGATGGACCCAGAATGACAGCCACGGTGCCCTGCCTTCAGCATCGCCGTCAATCCGCCAGCCGCACCGGCATGAGCACAAAGACTGCGCGGAGTTCTTCTTCGGGACAGCGGGACGCCTCGGCGTGATGATGAAGGACCGCGAGCGTGCACCGCTCGGCCCCAGCGGTTGGCGCGCCTTGGGGACTAAGACTTGGACTTCGGGCTCGGCACGATATAGCCGAGGAAAGCGGCTGCCGCCGCGCTGGCCGCCGCGAACAGCTGAGCCGCTCCCGTGTAGTTCGCGTTGGAGAACCACAGCCCCAGGCCACCGCAAACGACGAACACCGCTCCGAGAATGATCAGAGGCCAGTGCCGTAGGACCCAAGCCCAGAACTTGGTGCCTGTGCGCTGCGTTGTGCGGGCTTCCTGTTTCTCCAATGCTGCAGCTGCCCTGGGATCACCGAGGTCGGCTCTTGCCTGCAGGTCTTTCCGGGCCCGGTCGGCTTGCTTGGCTTGTGTCGGCGGAGCAAGGATTCCCATCAGCACTGCGGCGATGCTCGTCCCCAAGACCCAGAACTTGTCGGGGATGGTGACATTCCCGACAACCGCGAGACCAGCCATGATGACAAAGGCCACCAAGGCGAGACCGAAGCTGGCGATCGCGATGCGATAAGCCGTCGGGTCATTCGGCGTGCTCTGGTCAGCCGAGTGATGTGTCGAGCTCTCGCCAGCCAACATGCCCCGCTCCCTACGACACGATGGTCGCATGACTCGGGTGCGGGAGAGTCCTGGGCATCCTTGCCTCCTTATGGACCTGAGCAAACTCCGATGTGAAGTCGATATAGCACCGATCTGCTCGGGCGTCCATGCGGCACCTGGGCACACGATTTCCTCGTAACCGGCGGAGTAGTCGCGCGGACGAGGTCGTCGACGGAGGTGAACGTACCTCGCTTCAGCCGGCGCCTGGTGAGCTGAGAGAACCAGCCCTCGACGAGGTTCAGCCAGGACAAGCTGGTCGGGGTGAAGTGCAGGCGCCAGCGAGCACGCTTTGGTGGGCGAGCCACCTGGTCAGCGGTTCCGCCCTGTGGGCCGACAGGTTGCCGAGGACCACGTGGACGTCGAGGTCCTTTGGGACGTGCAGGTCGATGGGCTTCAAGAAGGCGAGCACGTCGGTCGACTTGTGGGACTTCTTCGTGTCGTAGAGGACCTCGCCCGTCGCCACGTTGATGGCGGCCAACAGGTCGGTCGTGCCGTGCCGTGCCGCTTGGAGTCATGGGTCATGGTCCCGGCCCGTCCCGGCGTCATTGCGTGGATTAGCTTTAGGCTGTCGACGTGTTCAGGGTCACGGCGGCGCGAATGAGAGTCTTCAACGCCCCCTCGTCTATCTTCTCGCCCTCGTGGAAGTCGATGGCACGCCTTGTGTTCCCGTCAAGACTGGAGTTGAACAGGCCCGAAGGGTCCTTCAGAGCCGCCCCTTTGGCGAAGGTCATCTTCACGACGTTCTTGTAAGTCTCGCCTGTGCAGATCAATCCGTCGTGCGACCACACCGGAACCCCTCTCCACTTCCACTCCTCGACGACTTCGGGATCGGCTTCCTTGACTAAGGTACGGAGCCGGCTGAGCATCTCGCCCCGCCAGTCGCCTAGCTCCTCGATCCTCGCGTCGATTAACTGAGAAGGAGACTTGCTCTTCTGCGACCCGCTCTTGCTCATGCCTGTGTCTCTTCCTTAGTCCCGAGGCTTTGATAACTACGGACAGGGAATGTCGGCGCTGCGATCCCCGCGCGCGATCGCCAAAGCGCGCGACAGGACGCAGTGTGGCGCCCCTGCCGGCACACCTTCCCCCGAAGGGCCGTTGATGAGGGGCGCCACGACGCAGACTTGACACGTCGTTCGAACCCGTCTGCGTACCACCACCCAACAACTGTTCCGCGGTGTGGGCAAGCTTTTTGACCGCGATAGGCTACGTTGCCGCAGGAACGCCGTCGCTATGCGCTAGGCATGGACCAGGAGGGGCACGATCGTGATTGCGCCAGTGAAAGGCCGCAATCACGGGAGCGGGGACCATGGCGCCGACGACCGTCTGCGTCGATCCGAACTTCGTGGCGCGCGACTGACGGTGATAGCGCGCGAAGGGCGGACGGTGGTCCTAAGGCGGCGGTCTCCCAAGTATCGCCGCGGACGCAGTCCCGAATCCGGCGATCGTGCCTCTTCGCCGTCGTGTGGCGCCCCTAACCACGGCGGCCTGGTCGATGTCACGCGGGTGACGTCCCTCCGGCGTTGATCCCCCCGAGACCGCCGAAGCGACGCCACCCACAGACGAGCGGACATCCTGACGTCCGTCCGTGTGCCCTCACGCGAATCGCTTCTCGGCGCGGTCGGCACGTTTCTTGAGGGGGGCCCGACCGCGCCGAGCCCGTTGATGTACGCCTGTCGTCGCCAGCCCGAGGGCCGCCTCCACGACCAGTGGACAACCAGCCCGGCCTGGCAGAGCGTGAAGCCGGTGAACGCCCCGATCGCAAACAGGGGAATCGGCGTCAGGGTGTTCCCGTTGACCGCGATCAGCAACACCCCCGACAGGATGCTCAACGTCGGGGCATGTCCCTGACTCGCCGCATGGCGGCGAAGTGCGCAGGCAGCCCTGTAGAGTCGCCCCCATGTATGTCTCTGTCGCCCTCGTGTCCTACGTGATCCTTGCGTCCATGGTTGGCCTGTGGGGTCAGCGCAAGGGGTACAGCTTCGGCATCGGCTTCCTCTTGTCGGTGGTGTTGACCTTCGTCATCGGCGCGGTCACGGTCTTCCTGCTCAAGGACAGGCAGACCGGGCGACGCGGCATCGTCACCTGGATGGCGTAGACCACCGCGGGGACGCCCGCGAGGGCCACGGTCGTTGGGGTCGATCGCGCCAGACCGCCCGCACGTGGGCGTGATGCGCGGACCCGGCGCACACCACCGCCGGCGAGTAGGTCGCGCGTGCAGGGTTGCGCGAGTCTGACGTGCGGTTGGGATGCGCGCGTTGCGCGTGCGCATCCCGGTCGATCACTCGGGCGCCAGCAGCGCCGCCACCGGGACGTCGGGATCCGCGAGCGCAACCGGATCGACGGGGTCCTCCGAGCGCACAAGCGCCTGGATGGGCTCGGTGACGTCCCAGATGTTGACGTTCATGCCGGCGCGCACGCGACCGTCGATCATCCAGAAGGCGATGAACCGGCCCGCGTCAAGGTCGCCGCGGACGACGACGTCATCCGCCGTGCCGCCGGGCACGTACCCGGAGTACTCCATGCCCCAGTCGTACTGGTCCGAGTAGAAGTACGGCACCCGGTCGTAGACCGTCGGGGTGCCGGTCATGTTCGCCGCCGCAACCGGACCCTGGTTGAGTGCCGCCGCCCAGTGCTCCAGTCGCAGGTGGGTCTGCAGGTGCGGGTAATAGACATTGGCCACGTCCCCGGCGGCGAAGATATCGGGATCACTCGTGGTCAGGTGCTCGTCAACCAGGACGCCGTTGACCACCGTCAGGCCCGCTGCCTCGGCGAGCCCGGTGTTCGGGGTGACGCCGATTCCGACGATGACGACGTCGGCTGCGACCACCGCGCCGTCGGCGAGGCGGACCCCGGTCGCGCGCGAACCGTCGCCCTCGATGGCGTCGACCCGCACCCCGAACCGCAGATCCACGCCATGTCCGCGATGCAGGGCCGCATACGCACCGGCGATCTTGGGGCCCAGGACGCCGACCAGGGGCAGCGACGCCATCTCGAGCACCGTCACGTCGGCTCCGGCGGCACGCGCGGCCGCCGCCGTCTCCAGACCGATCCAGCCGGCGCCGATGATCGCGACCCGCGTCGCCGCGGCCAGTGCGGACCGCAGTGTGTCGGCGTCGGCCAGGCGGCGCAGGTACAACACGCCGTCCAAGTCGACCCCCGGGATGCCGAGCCGCCGCGGCGAGGAGCCCGTCGCGACCAGGAGGCGCGCATAGTGCAGCCGCGACCCGTCGGCGCTCTCGACTTCGTGGGCCACGGGATCGATCCGCGTCACGGGCACCCCGAGCCGCAGTTCCACCTCGTGTTCGGCGTACCAGTCCGCAGGGTGAACGAAGACCGACTCCCGTTCGGACGCCCCCTGCAGGTACTCCTTGGAGAGTGGCGGCCGCTCGTAGGGCCGCTCGCGCTCATCACCGAGGAGCACGATGCGTCCCGGGAACTTCTGACTGCGGAGTGCCTCGGCTGCCTTGGCGCCGGCGAGGCCGCCGCCGACAATGACAAAGGTGTCCTGGTCTGGTGGCACGTCGTCTCCTTCCCGATCGTTCTGGTGTGTGGCCGCCACGCGCCCCGGACCGGCCGCGTGCAGGTCGGGGGGTCGGTCGGCGGGCCGTCGGACGCGCCGGTGCGCGCGCGGTTGGTCGCCGTCCCAATAGCGCGTCCTCGGGGCTGGCCGGGCGACAGCTCCGCGCTCACGCAGTCGTGCGCTTCGAGCCTACGATAACGTCGGAACGTCGCGGCGACGACCCCGCAGCATCGCCACGTCGGCGCCGCGGGTCATGGTGTCCCTGCCGCCGTCTCCGCGGTGCCCGGCAGCAGATGGCGCAACCTGACGACGCCGCTCGCAAACGCGCGTGTGTCGACGAGCCGGAGCCGCGTCGCTGCCACGGCCGCCGGAAACAACGGTGTGCCCGTGCCGATCAGGACTGGGTGCACGTAGAGCCGCAGCTCGTCGACGAGCCCGTGGCGCAGGAACGTCGCGGCCAGATCGGCCCCGCCCAGAAACAGATCGCCGGACACCTCCGCCTTGAGCGCGGAGATCTCCGCCGGCACGACCTCCCTGGCGATGGCCGTGTTCCAGCCGGCGCGCCGGAGCGTGCGCGAGTAGACGATCTTCGGTGTCTCGCGCCAGATGCGCGCGAAGTCGACCACCGGCGCAGGGGCGGCGGGATCGGCGTCCGCGGTGGGCCAGAAGCGGGCCATCAGCTCCCACGTGACTCGGCCCTCGAGGAATGCGCCGGCATGTCGCAGCTCGTCGTTGAAGTGCCAGTGCAGTTCGTCGTCGACGACGTGCCAGTCGATGTCGCGGTTCGGTCCTTCGATGAAGCCGTCGAGCGAGACCGAGATCATGAGGACGACCCGTGCCATGCGCGCGTTAGCGCTCCAGCGCTTCCGGATGCCCGAGCGTCCCGAGCTCGGCAACGTCACGGCGGAAGAGCAGGCCGACGGCCCAATCCGCGGCGATCCGGCCCTTGCGCCGGACCCCGGGCACTTGCGACAGGTGGTACGTGCGTCCCACGAACCAGGCGGGAAAGCCCTTGAACTGGACCCCGAAGACGCTGGCGACCGCCTTGCCGCGCCCCAGATCCACGAACAGGCCGATCGTGCGGTACCGAAACGGCTCGGGGCGTCGACCCCGCAGGGCACCCAACGCATTGCGTGCGACCAGCCGGCCCTGCCGCACCGCATGCTGGGACGTCGCCGGGCACGCCAGCCCCGGGCGCGCGGGGTCGGGGACGGCCGCCGCATCGCCGAGAGCCCACACGCCCGCGAGTCCCTCGACCGCCATCGTCGCGTCCACGCGGATCCGTCCACGCGGATCGAGCGGCAGCTGCAGCCGTCGCACGATCGGCGCGGGGCGAACGCCGGCCGTCCAGACCAGCGTGGCGCAGGGCACACGCTCGCCGGTCGAGAGCGTGATCGCGTCCCGGGCGGCCTCGGTCACGGTGGTCCCGAGGCGCAGCTCGACCCCGCGCTGGACCAGTTCGCGCATCGCATAGGACGCCAGGCGGGTGCCGACCTCGGGGAAGATGGCATCGGTCGCCTCGATCAGGACCCACCGCAGGTGCGTTCCGCGGAGCGACGGATAGAGCCGCAGCGCGACCCGCGTCAGGTCTTCGATCTCTGCCAGTGCCTCGACCCCGGCATAGCCGCCGCCGACGAACACGACGGTCAGTCGGCGCTGACGTTCAGCCGGGTCCTCCGTCGCGTCGGCGATCTCGAGCTGCCGGAGTACGTGATTGCGCAGCCAGATCGCCTCGGCGAGTGTCGTGAAGCCGACCGCGGCGTCGGTCAGGCCGGGGATCGGTGCGGTGCGCGGCGAGGACCCCGGGGCGAGGATGAGCTGGTCGAAGCCGATGTCGGTCTCCGCGCCGGCCTCCGAGGCGAAGCGCACGGTGCGCGCGGCGTAGTCGGCACCCAGCACTCGGCCGACCCGGACATCGGCGCGGTGCAACGCCTGGCGCAGCGGCACCACCACGTGCCGTGGCTCGAGCGTGCCGGCGGCGGCCTGCGGGAGGAAGGGCGTATAGGTCATGTAGTTGGTCTCGTTGAGCAGCGTGAGGTGAACCCGCTGGGGATCGCTGTCTCGCTCGAGGCGGCGCGCGGCGGCGAGGCCCCCGAAGCCTCCGCCGACGATGACGATACGTGCCGCCGGGCCCGCCACTAGTGGTGCTCGGACCCGGCGCGGCGCCGAGGATGTCGGATCATCGTCAGCCGTGTCCCGGCCTGGTTGTTGGTGATGCGGACGTCATCCATGACTCCGCGCATGATCATGAGCCCACGCCCGCGGCCAAGCTGTGCGCTCCGGGCCGCGTCGTGCTGCCAGGTGCCGGTGTCGCTGACTTCGGCGACGAGCGTCCCGTCCCAGATCGCGACCTCGACCCCAACGACGCGATCGGGGTCGCTGCGGCTGCCGTGCTCGAGCGCGTTACTGGAGGCCTCGCCGACGGCGAGCAGGATGTCGTCGACATCGTGCGCGGCGAGCGTGCCGGCGCGCTCGAGCCAGGCGCGCAGCCGCCGCCGCGCGGACCGCAGCTCCCCGGGGACGGCGTGGTACGCGTCGACGAAGTTCGTGTCGGTTGCGCCTGCCATCCGGAACGCGAGCACCGCGACATCGTCGCTGAACCCGCCCGGCGGGGACATAGCCCGCAGCAGCTCGTCGCAGAGGGCACCGACCGGGAGGTGCTGGTATGCGGCCAGCGTCGTGCGCAGGCGCTCGAGCCCGATGTCCAGGTCCTCGCCTCGACGCTCGATGAGCCCGTCGGTATAGGTCAGCACGAGGTCGCCGGGGGCGAGCTGCAGTCGTGCCTGGTCCTCGGCGCGGCGCGCGGCGTCGGCCGACCCACGCAAGGCGACGCCGAGCAAACCCCGTCGCCCGTCCTCCAGGTAGACCGCCGCGCCTCCGTGCACCACGAGCGGCGGCGGATGGCCGGCGGCCGACCAGTGCAGCGTCCCATCGGCTTCGACGAACAGGTAGACGGCGGTCGCGCACGCCGCGCCCGAGACGCGCAGCGCGTAGCTGTCGAGCGCCTCCATGGCCGCTGCCGGCGACGTGGCCGACGTTGCCGCTGCGCCGAGGGCGCTGCGCAGCTGGCCCATCACCGCCGCGGCCGGAATCCCCTTCCCAACGACGTCACCGACGCTCATCCCCAGGGCCCCGTCGGGCAGGGTCAGCACGTCGTACCAGTCGCCGCCCACCAGCAGCGCATCCTCGGCGGGCCGGTACCGCGCCGCGACGACGCCGGTCGTCGAGCGGTAGTCGATCTCGAGCAGGCGAGCCTGGAACTCCTGCAGAATCCGGTGCTCGCGATCGGCGATCCGGATCCGCTCGATGGCGGTGCCGGCGGCGGTCGCCATGCTCGTCAACAGCGAGATGTCGGCCTCGCTGAATCGGCGCGGCGCCTTCCAGGCGGAGGCAATGCTGCCGAACGGCGCACCGGAGGCATCGACCAGGGGCGCGACGACCAGCGCGGAGATCCCCGCCTCGTGGCAGCCGGCCACCGATCCCGGGTACTCGGCCGCGATCGCCTCGATGCTCTCAAGGACGAGCGGCGCGCCCGTCCGGATCGCGACGAACACCGGCTGGGGAGAGGTGATCAGCCCGGTCTGGAACCGCAGGTCGATCCCCCCGCCGTAGCCGGGGAAGTGTCTGAGTCGCACCAGGTGGCCGTCGGGCTCGAGGACCGCCAGGGTCGCCACGTCGGCCGCCAGGAAGCTCTGCGCAAACGTGTGCACCACCTGCAGCACGGCATCGAGGTTGGTGCTGTCGGCCAGACGCGCGCCGAGTTCGGCGATCGCGTGCCGATGGCGCCGTTCGAGCCCGGCCGCGATCCGTGCGCTGACGCGGCTGAGCAGTTCGTCGGCCGAAAACGGCTTGAGCAGGTAGTCGTCGGCGCCCACATCGAGACCCTCGGCGGTTGCCTCGGAGCCGGCCTGGGCGGTCACCAGGATCACCGGCAGGTCCTCGAGCCCGGGCTGGTTGCGGATGCGTCGCACCAGCTCGACGCCGTCGACGTCGGGCATCATCACGTCGGAGAGCACCAGATCCGGTGGCCGGGCGGCGATCGCCTCCAGCGCCTGCGCCCCGTTGGCCGCCGAGCGGACGCGATAGGTCGCGGCCAGCAGCCGCGTCATGTAGGCCCGCATGTCGGCGTTGTCGTCGACGACCAGCACGTCGCTGCGCCCGTCGGGATCGGGCTCGTGGTCGGCGGGCGCGGACGCGCCGCCGGCCGGCCGGCCGGCCGGCTCGGCGGCGTCCCACATCGTTGTTTCGGTCAGGAACGCGTCCGCATCGGCGTCCGCGAGCTCCTGGGGCGGCGCGAGCCAGAGCTGGCCGGCCGGCAGGTGGGCCGTGCCGAGCGGCACGCTGACGGTGAACGTGCTGCCGGTATCGACCTCGCTCTCGACGGCGACCTCTCCGCCGTGCAGCGCGACGAGCTCCGCGACCAGGGCAAGGCCGATGCCGCTGCCCTCGTTCGAGCGTCCCCGGGCCTGTTCGACCCGGTGGAAGCGCTCGAACAGCCGCGGGAGCTCCGTGGGCGGGATGCCGATGCCCGTGTCCCGGACCCGCAGGACGGCCCGCCCGGCCTCGTTGCGCAGCGAGAGCGTGATCGTGCCCGAGAACGTGAACTTGAGTGCGTTGGAGAGCAGGTTGAAGACGATCTTCTCCCACATGTCCGGGTCGACATACACCCACTCGGCCTGGCGCGGGGTATCGATGACCAGCGTGAGCCCTGCGCTCTCGGCGGCGCGTTCGAACATGCTCGCCAGCTCGGCCGTGAACGCGGCCAGATCCAGGGGTGCGTAGGCCGCACGGGTCTCACCGGCCTGCAGCCGCGAGAAGTCCAAGAGGGAATTGACGAGCTTGCCGAGCCGAAGCGCGTTGCGCTCGACGATCTCCAGATTGGCCGCGACATCGTCGGCGCGGTCGGCGCGCGCGTGTCGCTGGGCTTCGGCGAGCGGTCCGGAAATCAGCGTCAGGGGGGTGCGGAACTCGTGGCTGACGTTCGAAAAGAACTGGGTCTTGGCTCGGTCGAGCTGCGCAAGCGCCTCAGCCCGCTGGCGTTCGAACTCCAGCGACCGGGCACCCTCGAGCGACGCGGAGACCTGCCCGGCCACCAGCCGCACGAAGCCGGTCATGGCCTCGTTGAGGGGCCGGTACGGGTTCAGCCCGACGATCAGGCAGCCGCTGGCGATCCGCTCCGGACCGGTCAGCAGGGGCAGCAGCATCGCCCGCGCCGGGGGGCGATCCCAGGCGCCGGTGGGCAACGGGGGCATGCGCGCGCCGTCGGTCAGGTCGATGATCAGGTCGCCTTCGCTGCGCACTCGGCCGATCGGCCAGGTCGGCGCCGGCCTGTCGAGCATGATCGTCTCGGGGGCCGCCGGCGCGCCGGGACGGGTTCCCGTGGTTGCCACGAGCCGCGCCCGCGGGCCGGCGTCGTCGAAGTGATACGTGAGCGTAAACGGCAGGTCCTCGGGGTTGTCCGCAAGCACTTCCTCGATGGACGCGAGGATCTCGGGCTCGGTGCGGGCGCCGGCGAGCCCCGAGGCCAGGTCCCGCAGGGTCAGCATCCGGCGCTGCCCGATGACGCGCTCGGTCTCCTCGGCGACGACGCACAGCATGCCCGAGATCGTGCCGTCGTCACCCTCGACGGGGCTGTAGGAGAAGGTGTGGTAGGTCTCCTCGCGATAGCCGCTGCGCTCGAGGAAGAGCATCAGCGATTCGTCCCAGGTCGCCTCTCCGGTCTGCAACACCGACTCGATCCGCGGGCCGATGTCGTCCCAGATCTCGTGCCAGACCTCGCGCGCCGAGCGGCCGAGCGCCCACGGGTACTTGGTCGCGAGGGTATCGGACCGGTAGGCGTCGTTGCAGAAGAACGTCAGCTCGTCGCCCCACGCCAGCCACATGGCAAAGCGCGAGGTCAGCAGGGTCTGCAGCACCGAGACCAGGCTCTTGGGCCAAGTGGCGGGAGGCCCGAGCCCCGAACGCTCCCAGTCGACGCGCGAGAGGTCCGTACCGACGAGCCCGCCCCGGGACAGGACCCGCTCGGCCCCGGTGATCTGGCCGGACGCGCACACCTGTCACGCACCGGCGTCGTCGCGGCGTGGTCTGTGGGCCGAGCGGGCGGGCGCGCCGGCCGGTGCAGTCCGGCCGTCAGCCACCAAAGAGCCAGTCGGACTCGGTGAGCGTCAGGACGCGCCGTACGATCGGGGATGCGGCGGTCACCGTGAGGCGCGTACCCTGGGCGGCGGCGGCCCCGTGGACCAGCACGAGCGTGCGGATGCCCTCCGATCCGAGAAACGTGATGCCGGTCAGGTCGACCCGCACCTCCGGGGGGGTGCGGGAGACTGCCTCGCGCAGCCCGTCGTTGAACGCGGTCACGCTCTCGACGTCCACATCCCCGCGCGCGGCTACAAACACCGATCCGTCACGTTCGTCGATCCGCAACGCGAACTCGTCGTCGCCGCGGCCGCCCGCGCCCCGGCCATCACCGTCCGGGATCATCGCGGCCGACCCGTGTCGCGGCGCACGCTGGGACGGCACGACGCTCGCCGACGATGGCCGCCGAGACGCTCGGCATGGATTCCTCGGCTGTGCCGATCGGGGGCGTGGCGCGCGTGCCGACCCTGGGGATGGTGCCCGGGCGCTGCCGACGTCTCGATGCAGCGCGGGGGACGGTCCTGGGCGGGCGCGCGGCATCGGGCCTCCGACGTTCCGGGCCACGGCCCTGCGCGACCCATCCCCGGTACCCGTTCCCCGGCGTGGCGGATCGAAACCTCGTCGCGGCCCTCAGCGTGCGGGCATCGGCGCGGTGCCCGTGTTATGGCAGGCGCCCATCGGCATAGGGCGCGTAGCGATGGTGCAGCATCAGGGCGTTGCCGTCCGGGTCGCGAAAGAACGCCATGTGGCAGACCCCGGTGTCGAAGTTGTCGCGCTCGAAGACGACGCCCCGCGACTCAAGGATCTCCCGGGCGGCGTCGACGTCGGGGACGCGCAGGGCGATATGGGCAGTGTGCGGTGCGGTGAACGCCTGGCCCATCTGTCCGGGATCGACCAGATACAGACTGACGTTGCCGAGCGAGAACTCGGGCCACGCTCCCGACCCCGGGACCTTGTCGAGCCCCAGCACCTCCGCGTAGAAGCGCGTTGACCGCTCCATGTCGGAGACGGGAACGGAAATGAAATCGACGCGCTGGACGTCGACGGCGTGCGCGGTTGTCATTGGCCCCCCACGTCGTGCTCGGCCAAGTCTTGCACCGTCGGCATGGCCCACACAACGGGGACGGCTCTAGAGTGAACCGGCCGGTCGCGGTGCGCGTGTTCCGCAACGACGAGCCGGCGTCGTCTAGCGAAGATCAAGGGGCAAGCGATGGCATACCGCGTGCTGCATGCCGACGACGCCTACTGGCGCCGCTCGAACCAGATGGGAGTGCTGAACACCGACTTGGGGCGTCAGCTCGACGCTGAGACCCTGGGCGCCCGCTTCTGGCGCCTGGAGCCCGGTCAGGCCTCGACGCGCCATCGCCATCGCACCCAGGCCGAGCTCTACGTGCTGCTCGAGGGCACCGGGCGCATCCGCGTCGACGGCGAGCTGCTGACGCTCGCGCCCCACGGTGCCGTCCTCGTGGAGCCTGGATCTATCCGTCAACCGTTCAACGACACCGACGCCGACCAGCTGTGGCTGATCGTCGGCGCGCCGCCTGAGGCGGCCAACACCCTCGAAATGACCCCGGAGACCCTCGCCTGGTACTACCCGGACGGCCCCAAGGCGCTGCCGCCGGAACTCGCCTGACGCGCCGCGCCGGGCGAAGCGCGCCGGTCGCCCCGGGCGCCTCCGAGCCCGGGGCGACGCGGTCACTCAGGCCTGGGCGTGGCCCACGGCGGGGCCCTGGTACGTCGCCTCGCCGAACCCGAGGATCGGTGCGAACACGAACGAGAGCAGTGCGAGCCCGACACCGAAGCCGGTGCCCTGGCGGAAGGACTTGGCCACGTCGATCGCCACGATGAACCAGATCACGATGTTGACGATCGGAATGAATAGCAGCACCCACCACCAGCCCGGGCGCCCGGCGACCTTGCACATCAGGTAGAAGCTGTACACGGGGATGATGGCGCCCCAGCCGGGGCGATCCGCCTTGGTGAAGACCATCCAGAACCCGGCGATCGCCAGGATGAGAACGGCCAGATAAATAATCGTCCCGAGCGCTGACATGGCATGTCCTTTGTCGAGTGGCGCGACCATAGCTTCGGTCGAGGACGCCGCCGTCTTAACCACCGGGGACGGCGAGTATCAGCGCCGCGGCGGCATCGTCGGGGGCGCGGCGGGCCGTACCGGCCGCGGGCGGGGCGGGGCCGACGTGGCGGCGCCCGAGACCCGGGCCGGGGGCGGCGTCCCCGGCCCGGGTCTCGTTCTCAGGCCGCCTCGCCGAGGCCGACCCGCAGGGCCGGACTGCCGAAGACCCGGCAGGCGATGATGCCGACCTCGTACAGCAGGATCTCGGCGCCCAGGAGCATCAGCATGCTGACCGCGTCGCCGCCCGGGAGGACGGCGGCGATAATCGTCATGATGATGATCGCGAAGCGCCGATGGCGCCGGAATGTACGGGTGTCGGCGATGCCGAGCCGTGACAGGCTCAGCATGACCACCGGCAGCTCGAAGACGATGCCGCCGGCGATCAGCAGCGTCGTCACGAACGATAGGTACTCGCTCGCGCGCAGCTGCACGTCGAATGCCGCACCGCCGAACCCCAACAGGAACTTGAGCGCGGTCGGCAGGACCACGGCGTAGGTGAACGCGACGCCGGCGAGGAACAGCGCCGACAGGATGCCGGTGGTCACGGTGATGCGCCGCTTGGACGGACCCGAGAGTGCGGGTGCCGCGAACGCGTAGGCCTCGTAGATCAGGACCGGCAGGCCGATGCGCCGTCGGCGTGGGTCGGGTAGCGTTTGCAGCTGCGCGCCGTCGGCGCGGCCGCCCTCCAAGACGCCGCGGTTCGCCCCAGGATTCCCAACCCCACCGCAGGGAGCTCGCACTGGTCACTGCCGATGAGATCGGGCGGATCCAGCTATTCGACGAGCTCGATGCCGCGGCTTGCGAGCGGCTCGCTCACGTCGCCGCCGATATCCGGCTGGCGCCGGGCGAATACGCGGTCCACGAGGGGGATCCGCGTGCCCTGCTTGGGGTGCTCGAGGGGCACGTCGACACCATCCGGCGGGTCGACGGGATCGAACGCGTGGTCGGTGGGCGCGGGGTGGGTGAGGTGATCGGTGAAGTTCCGCTGGCGCTCGCGACGGTCTTTCCCCTGGGGTTTCGCGCGTCCGAGCCGACCCGCGTGCTGCGCGTCGAGGCCGAGGACTTCTTCGCGGTGCTCGCGACGGTGCCGGAGCTGGGCGTGAAGCTCGGCGCCCTGGCGGGTCGGCGCATCGGCGGGCTGCAGGGTATCGCGGCCGACCGACCCCCGGCGCGGGCGCTCGTCGTCGGCAAGCGCTGGGAGCCCGCCTGCGCCGAGGTGCGGCGCTTCCTCGACCGCAACCAGGTGAGCTTCGAGTGGATCAACGAGGAGACGCCGGATCCGCTGGGGCGGTGGGGCGGACCGCTGCCGCCACCCGAGGACTGCCCGGTGATCCGGGTCGTCGGCGGCAAGACCGTCGTTCGCCCGACGCTGCGGCGCATCGCCGAGCTGGTCGGACTCACCACCGAGGCGTCCGCGGCCAGCTACGACACGGTCATCGTCGGGGCGGGCCCCGCAGGGCTCGCCGCCGCGGTGTATGGCGCGTCGGAGGGCCTGACGACGATCGTGATCGAACGGGAGGCGCCCGGTGGGCAGGCCGGGACCTCGTCGAGGATCGAGAACTACCTTGGGTTCCCGTCCGGCGTGTCCGGGGCCGAGCTGGCCAGCCGGGCGCTCCAGCAGGCACGACGACTGGGCGCGGAGATCCTGGTGACGCGCGAGATCACCCGTATCGACGCGGTGAGCCGCGCGGTGCACCTCGACGGCGGCGATGTGCTTGGGGCCCGCACGATCATTCTTGCGTGTGGGGTGTCGTGGCGACGCATCCCGATCGACGGATTCGACCGCCTCGTCGGGAAGGGGATCTCGTATGGCGCAGCGCGTAGCGAGGCCCCCAACACGCACGGGCTGGACGTCCACATCATCGGCGCCGGGAACTCGGCCGGGCAGGCGGCGCTGTTCTTCGCAAGCCACGCGCGCAGCGTCACGATCCTCTCGCGCGGCGAGGACCTTGGCCGGAGCATGTCGCGCTACCTGATCGATCAACTCGGCACGCGCGCGAACGTCACCGTCCGCTTCGGCGCCGAGGTGGTGGGCGTCGTCGGGGACGCGTCGCTCGAGGCGATCGACATCCGCGATATCCGCTCCGGCGACCTCGAACGGATCGACTCCGGCGGCCTGTTCATCTTCATCGGCGCCGACGCCGAGACGGGATGGCTCCCCGACGAGATCGCCCTCGATCGCCACGGATACGTGCTGACCGGCGCCGATGTACGGGCCGCCGGGCGCTGGCCGCTCGAGCGGGATCCCTACCTGCTCGAGACGAGCGTCCCCGGCATCTTCGCCGCTGGGGACGTGCGGTACGGCCCGGTCAAGCGCGTGGCTGCGGCGGTCGGGGAAGGCAGCATGGCGATCGCCTTCGTGCACCAGTTCATCAAGCACGAGGACGCCCGGACCCCGGCCTGACCGACGCGGCCCGCACGGCACCCTGGGCCGCAGTCAGACGTCGAGCGCGGCCGCCGCGTTCAGTTGCCCGTTGGGCGGATAGCGCCGGCGGAACATGATCCAGCTGCCCAGGCCGATCGGCATGGGCAGCCAGTACGAGAACAGCCGGTATACGAACGTCGCAACGACGGCGTCGGCGCCGCTGATGCCCGCCAGCGCCAGGGTGGCGACGAGGCCGGCTTCGACGATGCCGAGCCCCCCGGGGTGACCGGGACGCTGGCCAGCATCTGCGAGATCGCGTAGGCGAGCAGCACGAGTACCGGGTTGGGGTTCGCGCCGACGGCGGTGAGCGCGGCCAGCAGCGTCAGATAGTCGAACAGCCAGCGACCGAGCGAGGCGATGATCGCGTAGAGGGCCTGGCTGCCGAGCGCCCGCAGCACGGCGTCGCGTTCGGCGATGAGCCGTTGCGGGAGCCCCGGTGTGAGCGGCCGCTTGGGTCGTACGCGGGCCACGATCCGCTCGACCGCGCGGCCCGCGGCAATCAGCGGCCGATCGCTGCCGAGCACCCACCAGCCGACGCCGACCATCACGGCGAAGATGGCGAGGCCGAGCCAGGCGGCGTCGGCCAGACCATTCGGGATCGTGCCACCGGCGATCAGGACCGGCACGCTGACGACCGGCAGCACGAAGACGGTCGCCAGGGTCAGCAGCGAGGCCGCCGTGAGCCCCGACGCGACCGCGGCGGCGGGGATGCCGGCTCGGACCAGCATCGAGTACTGGACCCCTGCCGCCGCCGCGCCGCCGCCCGGCAGCACCCGGCTGACCGCGCCACCCGACAGCTCGGCCGTCGTGATGGCGAACCACTTCGTGCTGCGCATGGCGAGTGCCTGCAACCAGATCAGGCAGGCGTTGGCCGCAATCTGCGCCGCGCCCATTGCGATCAGCCAGACCCATGAGATCTGGGTGACCTGCGGCCACGCGTTGAGCGTCGACAACACGCTCGGCCCGAGCACGTACACGCAGATCGCCAGCAGCGTGAGAACGACGATCCGCTTGACCATGACCCCGCGGGACGGCGCGACGGCACGGCGCAGGCGTTCGAGTTGCGCGGTCTCGTGATGGGAGGATGGACCGGGGGTGGAGCTCATGGGGTCCCGACACTTTCCCAGAATCCGGCGACGTCCACCGCCCCGAGCGGACGCCGCGCTATTCTCGGCGGCCCATGGCGACGCACGAGAACCCGGACTTCCCGACCGAGCGGGCCCTGGCGGACCCGCGCAACCTGATCGATCACTTCAAGTACTGGCGCCACGACGCGATCCTCGCGGCGCTTGATGCGCGCCGGCACGAGTTCGTGGTCGTCCTGGAGAACTTCGCCTACGACTTCAATATCGCCACGGCGATCCGCAACGCCAACGCGTTCCTGGCCCGCGAGGTGTGGATCGTCGGTCGCCGCCGGTTCGATCGCCGCGGGGCGATGGGGACCCATCGGTACCAGCACGTGCACCACACCAAGGACGAGCCGGCCCTGCTGGCGCGTCTCAAGGAGGACGGCATGCGGATCGTCGCCGTCGACAACGTGCCCGGCGCGGTGAGCCTGATCGGCTACGCCTGGCAGCCTCGAAGCGTGCTGGTCTTCGGTCAGGAGCAAATCGGCGTCGCGCCGCATGCGCTGGCGGCCGCCGACGATGTCGTCTACATCCCGCAGTACGGCTCGACGCGCAGCATCAACGTCGGGACGGCGTCGGGCATCGCGATGTACGGCTACGCGGCGTCCGTACTCGGCGAGCCGCGCGGGTGGGATCAGGCGACCGGGGCGCCGAGCGACCAATAGGCATCGTTGGCGGCGGGGATCGCATGGGCGGCGGACTCGGCCAGGCGACGTGCGGCCGTGGCGAGGTCGGTCTCCATGATGACCGCGATCTCGGCGGTCGCCAGCGGGTACGGCGCCCAGGCCAGGACGTCCTCAATCCGCCGCGGATCGGGTCGCGGCGTGATGTCGGGGGCGAGGTTCGCCACGAGCACCTCGTAGGCGCGCGCCGGCTGGAATCCCGGCGCGTCGAGCGTCAGGCCACCCCGCGTAAACCGGTAACTCGGGCAGGTGTAGCGCCAGGTTCCGTCGATGGTGGTCGCCAGCCGTTCGCGGAGCGCGAGCGCGGCCGGGTTCGGGCTGCGGGCGTCGGTCATGTCCTCGGCCAGCTCCTGATCGGTCTGCGGCTCGACCGCCCACGCGGCGACGTCCTCGGCCGCCAGCCCCGACATGCGGGCGGCGTCGGCGATCGTCGCCGGCGCGTCGAGCTCGGCGGGCGTCGAGAGTGCCGCGACGCGCAAGGCGCGCAGGAAGGCGTCGACGTGCTCGGGCGCGTGGCGGCGTACCCCGATGACCGCACGGCACGCCACGACCGTCACGGCGAACCGCGCCGCCGGCGTCGTATCGATCGGCATCCCGAACCGGTCACGGATGTAGGCGCGCCCGCGGGCCAGGTCGTCGAGCGCGACACCGCGTCGGGAATACTCGTCGGGCGTCGAGGACAGCCCGACCATCCGATGCCGCCAGACAAGAGCATCCCCGTAGCGCCAGCGCAGCCGCAGCCGCGCACCTTCCGCCGCGAAGTCCCAGGGGCAGGCCGGGTCGCCGAATGCCTCGATCTGGACCGGTCCGTCAGTCATTGCCCGCCTAGCGTAGCCCCGGGGTGTGACTGGCGCCCGGGCATGGGTGCGCGCACCCGCCCATCACGGTTGCCGCGCCGGCCTCGCCACCCGCGTGGCGTTCGCGGGGTCCGACGTCGGCCCGGCCATCGCGTGCGCGGCCCCGACCAGGTCGTCACCGGCCGCGAGCGGGAACCAGCAGGCGACGCCGCGGCCGTCGGGCAGGATCGCGAGGTCGGGCCGCTCGGTCCGGCAGCGCTCGGGTACCCGCTGTGGATCACCGGAGATCAGGCGGGCCTTGGGGCAGCGGGGATGAAAGGCGCAACCGCTTGGCGGGGTGATCGGGGACGGCGGATCGCCCGTGAGCACGATCCGCCGGCGCGCCGGGCCGCCCGGCGGCACCGGCGCCGCCGACACCAGCGCGGCCGTGTACGGGTGCGCCGGGGCGGTGATCGCGTCGGCGTCGGCCAGTTCGACGATGCGACCCAGGTACATCACCGCGACGCGGTCCGACAGGTGCCGGATCACGCCGAGGTCGTGCGAGATCAGGATGTAGGTGATCCTGTGCCGCTGCTGGAGGTCCGTCAGCAGGTTCAGCACGTGGGCTTGTACCGAGACGTCGAGTGCCGAGACCGGTTCGTCGAGGATCATGAGCTCGGGCGCGAGCGCCAGCGCCCGGGCGATGCCGATCCGCTGCCGCTGGCCGCCGGAGAACTCGTGAGGGTAGCGGCTGGCGTGCTCTGGGCTCAGCCCCACCTGGGCGAGCAGCTCGGCGACCCGCTCGCGCCGGTCACCCGGGACATGGTGGACGCGCAGCGGGGCGGCGACGATCTGGCCGGCGGTCTGGCGCGGGTTGAGCGATCCGGAGGGATCCTGGAAGACGATCTGGATCCGGCGGCGCAGCGCCCGAAGATCTGCGCCGGTCAGGTGCGTGATGTCGGTGCCGTCCAGGCGGACGCTCCCGGAGGTCGGGTCGACCAGCCGCGCGATCATCCGGGCCGTCGTCGTCTTGCCCGAGCCCGATTCGCCCACGATTCCGAGCGTCTGCCCGCGCGCCACCACGAAGCTAACGTCCTCGACCGCGTGCACGGCGCCGCGCGCCCGGGCGATGATCACGCCCCGCATGATGGGAAACCGCTTGGTTAGGCCATGGACCTCGACCAGCGGGCGCACCGGATCGGGTCCGCTCACGCCGCGGCCTCGGTGCGGCCGGCGCCGGGCCGGTGCCGGAGCGCCGGGCGCCCGGGCACGTCGAGGATGCAGGCATCCGCATGCCCGCCGCCGCGCTCGGCGAGCTCCGGGAGGTGCGCGGTGCACGCGTCGATGCGATACGCACAGCGCGGGGCGAACCGGCAACCTGGCGGGGGGTCGATCTGCGACGGCGGGGCGCCCGGGATCGGCACGAGTCGGGCGCGCTCGGCGTCGAGGGTCGGGATCGAATCGAGCATGCCCCAGGTGTACGGATGCTGAGGATGCGCGAACACGGCGTGGCACGGCCCGCGTTCGACCACGCGCCCGGCGTACATCACGACCACCGTGTCGGCGACGTCGGCGACGGTCGCGAGGCTGTGGCTGACCAGCACCACGCCGATTCCCTGGCGTACGCGCAGGTCGTCGATGATGTCGAGGATCTGCGCCTCGACGGTCGTGTCCAGCGCGGTCGTCGGTTCGTCGGCGATCAGCAGCTCGGGCTCGAGCACCAGCGCCATGGCGATCATGACCCGCTGGCGCATGCCACCCGACAGCTCGTGAGGATACTGGCGCGCACGCTCGTCGGCGTTCGGGATGCCCACGCGCCGGAGCGCGGCGACCGCCCGGGCCGCCGCGTCGCGGCGGCCGACGTCGCCGTGGGCCCGAACGGTCTCGGCGATCTGGTCGCCGACGCGCAACAGCGGATGCAGCGCCGAGAGCGGGTCCTGGAAGATCATCCCGATGCGCGCCCCACGCACCCGCCGCATCTCTGCGTCGCTCAGCCCGAGCAGGTCGACCCCCGCCAGGGCGATCCGGCCGCTGATCGTCGGTTCGCCGCGGTCGAGCAGCCGCATCGCCGCCAGGAAGGTCACGCTCTTGCCCGACCCCGATTCGCCGACCACCCCGAGGGTCTCGCCGCGCTCGACCGTCACCGACAGGCCGTCGACGGCGTGCACCGGCCCATCGGCGGTCGGAAAGTGCACCACGAGATCCTCGATTTCCAGGAGTGGCGCACTCATCGGGGGCGAACCCTGGGGTCGAGGTAGGCGTAGATGACATCCGCGCACAGGCTCAGGACGCACACGGCGATCGTCGCGACGAGCGTCACCGCCAGGGTCACCGGCAGGTCCTGGTTGAGCGCTCCGTCGAGCACCCAGCTGCCCAGCCCCTGCAGGTTGAAGATCGACTCGACGACCACGGTGCCGCCGATGAGCGTGGCGATGTCGACCGCGAGCAGGGTCACGATCGGGACCACGCTCGCGCGCAGCGCGTGGTGGGTCACCACGCGGTGTTCGGGAAGCCCCTTGGCGCGCGCGGTGCGGATGTAGTCCTCTCCGAGTGTGTCGAGCATGTTGCTGCGCACGATGCGCGCGTAGATCGCGGCAAACGGCAACGCGAGCACCAACCACGGTATGAGCATGTGCCCCGCCCAGAGGACGGGGTCGGTGCTGAAGGCGACATAGCCGGTGCCCGGAAGCCACCCGAGGGTGCTCGAAAACGCCCAAAGCATCAGGAGCCCGAACCAGAACACTGGCGTCGAGATGAACACCAGGCCGACGAACAGGCTCGAGCGGTCGAAGGCGCTGCGCGGCTTGAGCGCGGAGAACACGCCGACCGGAATGCCGATCAGGATCCACATGACCGCGGCCCCGAGGACCAGCTGGATCGTGATCTGAGCGCGCTGCCAGAGCTGCGGGGCGATCGCCGCGCCGGTGGTGTACGAAAAGCCGAGGCCCGGCCACCCGTAGTGGTCGCCCACGACCAGTCGCTTGAGGTACAGCAGGTACTGGATCGCGACGCTGTGGTTGAGCCCCAGGTCGGACCGGACCTGGGCGAGCACCTGGGGCGTCGGCTGCTTGCCGGCGAACCGCAGCGCCGGGTCACCCGACGGCAAGACGTAGAAGATCACGAAGGTGATCAGCGTGACCACGAGCACGACGACGACGGTCCAGAGGAGCCGGCGGAGGATGTAGCGACCCATAACGGTGAGTAGTTCGCCGCGCTCGGGCCGATTCCGGCCCGAGGCCGGTCGGGATCAGCCTTGCTTGGAGGGGTTCACCGCGACGTGCGAGAACGCGGTGGTGTCGCTGGACTGGTCGAAATCCCACGCCGTGACGGCCGGACTCAGGATGTGGACGCTGTTCTGGCTCAGGTACGGCACCCACGGCACGACGTCTTGCATCAGGTGCTTATCGAGCGCGATCCAGCACGACTGCCGGGCGGAGCCCGAGCCGATCAGCGAGCACGTGTTGGCCTGGCTGTCGATACTGGGGATGACGACGCCCTTGGGAATCGTGATGCCGAGCTGGTGGGCCAGGGCCGGCGTCAGGCCGACGAGCGAGGTGTTGATGTTGCCCGTGGACAGGATGCTGGAGGATTCGAACAGGACCATGAACGTCGACGGGTCCGCGTAGTCCTTTGCGAACGACTGGTTGAGCGCCAGCGGGACGTTGTTGGACACCGTCGACACGATCGCCGTCGCGGCGGACTGGGTGAGCGACCGCACGTTCAGCGTGATGCCGATCCTCGCCAGCGACGCCTGGACCACAGGAATCTCGTTCTTGGCCTGCGTGCTGTTCTGGATCACGGCGAACACGTTCTTGCACGCGGCGACATCGCATTGGCCGTCGTGCTTGGGGTCGTACTTGGACGAGAGGCGCAGCTGGGCCTCGGCCGCCGCAAGATCACCCGCGTTGTGCGCCGACGGGTACGGGTCGTAGTGCGTGATCGACGGGTCGTAGTTGTACATCGAGTCGGGAACGATGTGGGTCGCGATCTTGCCGAACAGCGGCCCGCCGTTGGCCTGCTGGAGGCCCGCGGTGTCCATGATGTAGTTGACCGCCTGCCGGACGTGGATGTCGTCGAACGGCGCCTGGGTCAGGTTCATCGCGATGTAGCGGGTCGCGTCGGCCGAGTTGGTCCGGATCAACCGCCGCTGGCTCGCGTTCGCGGCCGAAGTCGCCACGACGCTGCCCGGCGGCTGATCGAGCGAGTCGTCGGCGAGACCGGCGCGGATCTGGTTGAAGATGTCGGTCTGGTTGGAGTTGACCGTGAACGCGAACCCGTCGGGCAGGGCCGTGCGCGCCGCCGTGCTGTCGGTGCTGGGCTCGTAGTTCGGGTTGCGCACCAGGATCAGCTTGCTCGACGGATCGAAGCCCGACACCGGCTTGATCGCGCCGCAGCTGGCGATGTTGACCTGGGCGCTGCCCTGGATCATGTACGGCCCGCTGGCGACCAGGTTACGGCCGTAGCCGCCCGGGGTCGTGAAGCACTTGGCCACCTCCCGCGGGATCGGGGCCGTCGCGGGCAGGCTCATCCGGTAGAGAAAGTCGGGGGTCGGCGAGGTCAGATGGAAGGTGACCGTCCGCGCGTTGGGGGTCGTGATCCCCGAGATCGTCTTGGCCTTGCCGGACGCGTAGTCGGAGAGCCCCGCGATGTTGCTGTAGTAGAAGCCGTATTGGGCGACCAGGGCGGGGTTCGCGATGCGGTCGAAGGCCGTCACGATGTCGGCCGAGGTCATCGCCCGGTTGACCGGCGGCGCGAAGCGGACGCCGGGCTTGAGGGTGAACGTCCAGGTCTGGAAGTTGTCGGAGGGGGTCGGCAGGCTCGTGGCGAGGTCGGGGACGAGCTGGTTGCCGGCCGCTCCGGCCACCATGTTGTATCCGACCAGGGTCCGGACCAGCAGGCCCCGGTACATGCCCCAGGCGTCCGTCGTGTATTCGCCGGTCGGATCGAAGTTGTCCGAGAAGCCGAAGCCGGTGGTCTCGACGCGATACGTCCCGCCGCGGGCTCCGGACGGTCCGCTGCCCGATGCGCTCGAGCAGCCGGCGACGATCAGCGCGAGACCGCAGCAGCCGATGCCAGCCAGGGCCGCGCGGGAGCGCAGCACGGCGCTGATTCGGGGACTCATGGCCCGGTCAGTCCCGTGCCCGCGGGTCGAATGCGTCCCGCAGACCGTCGGCGACAACGTTGAAGGCAAGGATCGTTGCGAGCAAGAAAATTCCTGGAAAGACCATGAGCCACCACGCGAAAGGGAACAGTTGACTGGCTTGATCGAGCATTCCGCCCCACGATGCTGTCGAGTCCGGCACGCCCAGCCCGAGGAACGACAGATAGGCCTCGAACAGGATGCTTTGGGGTATCAGCAGCGCCGTATAGATGACGACTGGTGATATGAGATTCGGCAGCACTTCTCGAAAAATGATGTTTCCGCCACGCATTCCGATCGACCGGCTCGCCTCGACGAACGCGGACTCGCGTAGCGACAGCGTGGTAGCCCTGACGATGCGGAACATCGCCGGCCACGAGAACACCGCGATGATGACGATCACCAGATTGAGGCCCGGCGTCAGCGTCCCGGCCACACAGCCCTGCGGTGTCGAGGAGCAGGCGCTCGAGATGCCGATGGCAAACAACAACAGCGGCATGGCGAGCACCACGTCGGACGCCCGCGAGAAGAGCGTATCGACCCATCCGCCGCGATAGCCGGCGATCAGGCCGAGCACCACACCGATCGCCGAGGCGATCGCCGTCGCCACGACCCCGACCAGCAGGGAGACCCTCGCTCCGTAGATCACGCGGACGAACGCGTCCCGGCCCGCGCTGTCGGCGCCGAACCAGAAGCTCCCGTTCGGGCCCTTCGGCACGCCGAAGTAGTCGAGCATCGTCGTGCGATACAGGTCGTTGGGGCCGTGGCCGACAAGGTCGGCGACCAGCGGCGCGACGATCGCCAGGCCGGCCAGAATCACGATGAACACGAGCGCCGCCATCGCCGCCCGGTTGGCTCGGAACCGCACCCAGACCAGGCCCGCGGGCGAGCGTACGCGGGCATGCGGCGCGGGTTCGGTGGAGTCGAGGGTGCGGATATCGATGCTCATCGGAGCAACCCGGGGGCATTGGTGGCGGCGCGCGGCGCGGCGGCGACCGTCCGGCTGCTTGCACGGTTCGCCGCCCCCCGGGTCGGTCCTGCCGGAACGGCCTCGTCAGGCCGGGTTTGGGCGACTAGCACGTGCCGGGTCGGACTGTGTAGCGTGTGCCACGAAGTCCACCGGGCCAGGGCGCGACACCCCGCAGCGTCTGCGGCGCCCGACAGGCGGGGAGGCGGAGTGGGCCAGCAAGCGAGCCGAGGCGAGTGGAGCGACTGGTACCGGCGGGAAGACCCGGAGGAGTGGGTCCTGCCGCGCATCCTGCGGGCGCGGGCCGCGGCGCACCCGGATCGGCCGTACTACCGGTTCCAGCAGGGACCGTGGATCAGCTACGCCGAGATGCTCGGCCGCGCCAACCGGGTCGCCAACGCGCTGGGCGCCCACGGCCTCGGGCCGGGGGACGTCGTCGCCACGCAGCTGCCGAACATGGAGCCCCACCTGGAGATCTGGTTCGGCATCCTCAGCTCCGGTGCGGCGCAGTGCCCGATCAACACCGCCTACCGCGGCGACTTCCTGTCCTGGGCCGTCAACCTGCCCGAGGCGCGCATGCTCGTCATCGCGGACACGTTCCTCGCCGAGCTGGACGCGGTCGTGGACGATCTCCCGCTGCTCGAGCGGGTCGTGGTCGTGCCGACCGGGGCGGCCCACGGACCCGACCCCCGCCGCCCCTGGGAGACCTACGAGGAGTTCCTCGGCGACGCCGACGACCGCGATCCCGGCGTCGAGCTGCTCGTGGACCGGCGATGCGCGCATCATGTTCACCTCGGGGACCACGGGCCGCAGCAAGGGCGTCATCAAGCAGCACGCCTCGGACTACTTCTCCGGTCGGACGTACTGCGAGGTCTGCGAGGTCACCGCGGACGACGTCCTGTACTCGTGCCTGCCGTTGTTCCACTCCAACGCGCAGGTGCTCGCCGCGCTCCCGGCGATGATCGCCGGGGCCCGGATCCACTTCGACACCCGCTACTCCTCGACGCGGTTCTGGACGTCGGTGACCGAGTGCGGGGCGACGCTGCTCAACACTGTCTCGGCGATCAATTACTTCATCTGGAACACCGAGTCCTCGGGCCTCGATCGTGCCCATACGGTGACCCGCATCATGGCCATGCCCGCCCCGAAGGACATCTACTGGGAGTTCCAGGAGCGCTTCGGGATCCGCTTCATCGAGGGATACGGCCTGACCGAGACCGGGATGGTGACCTACCACCCGCCCGGCGCCCCGCCGCGCCCGGGCAGTTGCGGGATCGCGACGCCGGGGTTCGAGGTCAGCGTCGTCGAGCCGGGTACCGACCGACCACTGCCGAGCGGCCGCCAGGGCGAGATCGTGGTGGACATGAAGATGCCCAACATCGTGATGCGTGCCTACGTCGGGATGCCCGAGAAGACGGCCGAGGACTTCCGCAATCTCAAGCTGCACACCGGTGACCTCGGCGAGATGGACGACGACGGCTACCTGTACTTCAAGGACCGGCTCAAGGACTACATCCGGCGCCGCGGGGAAAACGTCAGCTCGGTCGAGGTCGAACGGACGGTCATGTCGCACCCCGACGTCCTCGAGGCGGCGGCGATCGGCGTGCAGGCGCACGAGGGCGCCTCCGCCGAGGACGAGATCCTGGTCTGCGTCGTGACGCGCGGGCGGCAGCCTGACCCCGCGCGAGCTGGCCAACTTCCTCGAGCCGAAGATGCCGCTCTTCGCCATCCCGCGCTACATCCGGTTCATGGAACACCTGCCCAAGACGCCCACCGAACGCGTCCGCAAGGTCGAGCTGCGCGAGCAGGGCGTGACCGCCGACACCTACGACCGCGGCATGGAAGGGGCGGTGGTATGAGCGCAGGGCGCCCCCGCGCCACGGGCTCATCATCGAGGGCGCCGAGGTGATGACGCCCGACTGGATGGATGTCACCGACCCCGGTACGGGTGAGGCCATCGCGCAGGTCGCCGCGGCCACACCGGCCGACGTCGATCGCGCCGTGGCGGCGGCCCGGGACGCCGCTCGTCGGGTGGCGCCGGACGCCGCCGCTCGAGCGCGGCCAGGCGATCGCCCGATTCGCGCAGGCCCTCGACGACGAGGCCGGCCGGATCGCCGAGCTCATCCACCGCGAGGAGGGCAAGCCACTCGGCGAGGCCCAGGCCGAGGTCGCGCGCGCCTGCGAGGTGGTCCATCACTTCGCCGGCGAGGCCGAGCGGCTCTGGAGCCGGTTCCTGCCCGCCGGCCCCGGCGGGCGCGGCAGCGAGGTGCGGCCCGACGGGATCGGCGTCGTCGCCGCGATCACGCCCTGGAACTTCCCGGTGGCGCTCGTCGTCTGGAAGCTCGCGCCGGCCCTGGCGGCCGGCTGCTGCGTGGTGGTCAAACCCGCCCAGGAGGCCCCGCTGGCCGCCCGCGCGGTCTGCGAGGTCGCCAACCGGGCGGGGTTGCCCGCGGGCGTCGTCAGCTGCCTGACCGGGGACGGCCCGCTGTTCGGCGAGGCGCTGGCGACCCATCCGGGCGTCGACAAGGTGGCGTTCACCGGCTCGCGCCGGGTCGCCGAGATCATCGCGGGGTGGGCCTCGCCGCGCCTGAAGGCCCTCAGCCTCGAGCTGGGCGGGCACGGCCCCCTGGTGGTCCTCGACGACGCCGACCTCGATGTCGCGGTCGACGTCGCGATCTCGCAGGGCTACGCCAACGCCGGGCAGGCCTGCTACTCGGTCAACCGCGTGCTCGTGCCGCGGACGCTCGAACCGGCCTTCCTCGAGCGGTTCCGTGCGCGCATGGCCGACGTCGTGCTCGGCCCGATGGCGACCGATCGCGGCCCGGTCCGCCACCGCGAACTGCTCGCCGACGCGCGCGCCCGCGGCGCGCGCGTCGAGGGCGGCGAGGATCTCGGCGGGGCGCGGTTCGCGCCGGCCCTCGTCACCGGCGCCGGACCCGGGGTGCGCCTCGTCGACGAGGAGCCGTTCACGCCGATCGTGGCGGTGCTCGCCTACGACGCGCTCGAGGACGCGATCGCCGAAGCCAATCGGCCCGACTACGGCCTGGTCGGCTATGTGTGCGGGCAGGACCTGCGCCGGGCGACCGACGTCGCACACGCACTCGAGTGCGGCACGGTCGTGATCAACGGCTGGCGGGTCGTCGTGCCGTATGCGCCGTATGCCGGCTGGCGCGGGTCGGGCGTCGGCTGCGAACTCGGCCGGCCGGGGCTCGAGGCGTTCATCCGCTGGCAGCACGTCCGCGTGCTCGGCTGACACGCCGCGGGGTCCCGGGCATCGCTCGGGATCGGGATCGAACAAGGAGCAGCGCGTGAATCGCGGGGAAATCGGTCGGCGGGAATTCGGTCGCGCCACCGCGGGGAAGGGTCCGGTCGCCACGGGGCGCGTGCGCGAGGCTTCGCCGGTGCTGGCCGCGGGCGTCGAGGAGTTCATCTTCGCGGACGTGTTCTCGCGCTCGGGGCTCGGGGCCCGGGAGCGCGAGTTGCTGACCGTGGCCGTGCTGGCCGCAATCGGCGGGGCCGACAACCAGCTCGGGGTGCACATCCCGGCCGCACTCGAATGCGGTGCGGATCCCGAAGAGCTCATCCAGCTGTGCGAGCAGATCACCCCGTACGCCGGCTTTCCGCGTGCGCTGAACGCCCTGCGGGCGGTCCGGGCGGTGCTCGAGGACCGCGGTCTGCCGCTGCCCGTGGCGGTCACCGAAGTCGCCTTGGTCGGTCACACGACCCTCGCGGCCGAGGTCGGCGAGGGCGAGACCGGGACGTTGCTCATCCACGCGCCGGAACTTGACCGGCGCATGTGGCGGGACGTGATGCGGGCGCTGCCGGCGGGACACCGCGCGGTCGCACCCGACCTGCGCGGCGCCGGGACGGCGGTCGGCGCCCCGGCGCCGACCGCTGTGGGTGACCTCGTGGCCGATCTGGTGGGCGTGCTCGATGCGTGTGGCCTGCGGTCGGCCGAGGTCGTCGCGCACGGCACCAGTGCGGTACTGGCGACCGCGCTGGCCGCGGCTGCGCCATCGCGCGTCGCCGGGGTCACGCTGGTCGGGCCGCGGCCAGCGGTCGTCGGGACCGTCCCGGGGACCGCGGATCTGGCGGCGTGGCTGCTGCCGGCCACGCTCGCGGCCGACCCCTGGGGCGCGCGCTACGCGCGCGACCGCCTCGCCCGCCTCGATCACGACGGCTGGCTGGGCACCACGACCGCGCTGGCACGGGCGGCACCGCAGCTCGGCACACTGCGGGTGCGCGTGATCAGGGGCGCCCACGACGTGGGCGCGCAACCCGCGGGCGCGGGACCGGTCTGGGCCGGCGCCCCGGCGAGCCTCATCGCCGACGCCGGGCATCTGGTCGCGCTCGAGGCGCCCGCCGCGGTTGCCGCGGCGATTGCCGCAGCGTGCTAGCGATTCATGCCGGGCGCGCCGGCTGCCGGGATCGTGCCCGGTCCGATCCGGGAAGGGTATGGCAAGATCGCGGATACGGTTGCGAAACGCGACGGGCTTGAGGGGCCCTGCCCGCGTGAACGACTTCTACTTCCAGCCCAACGGACGCGTGCGGCTGCGGCGCATGGCCATCACCGTGTCGACGCTGATCTTCTTCGCCATGTTCGGCACCGGTTTCATGGTGTTCATCGAGTTGTTCGCCAACAACACGGGCCTGGAGCTCGCGTGGCTGGTCATGTTCGTGGTGGTGGCCAAGCTCCCGCTGATCATCTTTTGCTGGTGGCTGATCGCCCGGAACAAGGAAGTACCCGGCGTGCCGGTGGTCTGGAGCGCGGACGAGACCCGCGAGATCCTGCAGGCGCTCACGAGCCAGGCCCGTCAGAGCCTCGAGCTGTCGGACACCGGCGCGCGCCTGGCGTACCTCTCGCGCGAGGCCTGGCACGTCGCCGACCAAGCCGAGGGCACCCTCAAGGCCGACGCGGTCGGCGTTGCGCTCGAGATCGACCGGCTGGCGTTTCGCCACGGTCACCGCCGCACGGTCTAGGCGGAGCCGCGCGCGTGCCGGTGCGCGGCGCGTCGCCGTCGACCGGGCGAGCCTGGTCTGTGGGCGCGTCGCTCGCAGCGCATAGGCTATCGGCACCGACGCCGGCGTCCGGACGGGGCCGCCCGGCCGTGGCGTGCAACCTCCAACGTGTGGAGATCACGACGATGCCCGACGACCGCCGACACCCGACCGACGCCGACCGCGAGGCGACCGCCCGCCCGGTCCTCGCCGCGCTGTTGCGTGCGCTGGAGACGCGTGATCCCGGCGCCATGGCCGCGCTCCTGCGCGAGGACGCCGCCTGGCTCTGGGGCGAGGGGACCGACGCCGGGGACGCGGCGCGCGGACGTGCCCGGGCGTTTTTCGCCGACGACCAGGGGCGCCGCTGGGCCGACCCCCAGCAGCGCGGGGCCCACGCCGTGCTCCGCTGGGGCGACACCGCGACCGGCGCGGTCGGTGCGCTTGTGGTCGAGATCCGCGGCGGCCGGGTGGTCTTGGTCTGCGAGGTGCCCTGATGCGCCCCCGAGCGCCGCTCTGCGCGCCTCGAGGCGCTGCGCGCGGCCGCCCGCGACGGCCTCGTGGGGCTGCTCGGGATCGACGTCGTCTCGGACACGGTCCCGACCGTTGTCGCTGAGATGCGGGTCCACACCGGACTGATGGCCCCCAACGGTTTCTTGCACGGGGGCAGCATCGTGGCGCTCGCCGACACCGCCTGCGGCTTCGGCTGCTGGCTGAGCCTGCCCGAACACGCGCCGGGGTTCACGACCGTGGAGCTCAAGACGAACTTCGTCGGGGCCGCCCGCGAGGGGGTGCTGCGCTGCACCGCCCGGCGCATCCACGCCGGCCGCTCGACGCAGGTCTGGGACGCCGAGGTCACGACCGAGGATGGTCGGGCGGTCGCGCTGTTCCGCTGCACCCAGCTCATCCTCGACACCGCCGGCCCGGCCCGGCCGCTGCTGCCGGTCGGCTAGCTAGCGGGTCAGTTCAGCGAGCCGCTCGATGGCTCTAATCGCCTCGGCGGCGATCTCGCCGACGATTTCCGCCGCCGGCTGCTCGTGCGCCATCCCGGCGCCTTGGCCGGCGAGCATCGGTAGGTAGTCGGCTGCGCCCTGGGCCGCCGCGGCGGTGCGGATGTCGTCGAGCGCCCGGCGCTGCGGTCCCCAGCCGATGTGCCCCGGGCCGGTGTCAAGTCGCTCGACCAGACGGTTGCGCACCCAGCGGGCCGGGCGGCCCGTGACGGTGTCGGTCACGACGGTGGCGGTCTCGGGCAGTCCCGCGAGCGTCGCCCGGTAGATCGGCGCCGCCGCGCTCTCGGTCGCCAGCAGGAACCGTGTGCCCAGCGACGCTCCCTGGGCGCCGAGCGCCAGGGCCGCGGCGAGCCCGCGGCCGTCCATGATGCCGCCGGAGGCGACGACCGGGACATCGACGGCGTCGACGACGCGCGGCACGAGGGCGAGCGTGCCGACCAGCGGCACCCGACCGTCGGCCGGGACGTCAAAGGTCGCGCGGTGCCCGCCCGCCTCGGCGCCCTGAGCGATGATCGCGTTGGCGCCCGAGGCGCGGGCGCGCAGCGCATCCTCGACGCTCGCGACCATTGCGAGGACCGGGGCGCCGTGGCCGGCCGCCAGATCGCGGATCTCGGCGGGGTCGCCCAGCCCCGTGGTGACGACGTTGGCCCCGGCGTCCAGGGCGGCGGCGATCAGCTCGCGCGCGCTCGCCGCCGGCGGACCGGGGGATGCGGCCGGTGGTGCGGTCGGGAGATCGAGGGCCCGGCGCACGTCGACGAGCGCCTCGGCGAGCGTCGCCGGATCGGTCCGCGGGGCGTTCGGGCGGGTGATCTGGACGTTGACCCCGATCGCGATCGCCCCGAGCTCGCGCGCGCGCGCGACGTCCCGGACCAGCGCGTCGGTCGTCATGCCCGTCGCCCCGAAGACCCCGAGCCCGCCCGCGCCGCTGACGGCGGCGACCAGCTCCGGCGTGCAGGGTCCGGCGGCCATCCCGGCGAGCAGGATCGGGGTGCGAATGCCCAGCAGATCGCACAACGGTGTCCGCAAGCTGGCCACGGGTGCATCATCCTCGCTTTCCGGCCGGGATGCCCGCCGCGCATTGGTAGCATCCATCAACGTGATCACCGTTATCCTGCCCGACGGCACCCCGCTTGAGCTGGCGGACGGCGCAACGGGCCACGACGCAGCGGCCGCGATCGGTCCCGGACTGGCGAAGGCGGCCCTGGCGGTCAAGGTCGACGGCGAGATCCGCGATCTCGCCCGACCGCTGCCCGACGCGGCCGCCATCGCCATCGTCACGCCCAAGAGCGGCGAGGACTACCTGTACGTGCTGCGCCACACCGCCGCGCACGTGCTGGCCGAGGCGGTGCAGGACCTGTTCCCCGGGACCAAGTTCGGGTTCGGGCCGCCGATCGAGGACGGCTTCTACTACGACTTCGAGCTGCCCCGGCCGCTCTCGGAAGAGGACTTTCCGGCGATCGAGGCGGCGATGCGCACGGTGATCAAGCAGCGCGCCGGCCTCGAACGGTCGGTGCTCAGCACCGACGACGCCCACGAGTTCTTCGCAACGCGGGGCCAGATCTACAAGGTCGATCAGGTGGACGTCCTGACCGCCCGCGGCGAGTCCACCGTCTCGCTGTACCGGCAAAACGACTTCGTGGACCTGTGCCAGGGACCGCACCTGCACGACACCGGTCGCATCGGCGCGTTCAAACTGCTGTCGGTCGCCGGCGCCTACTGGCGCGGGGAGAGCACGAACCCGATGCTGACCCGGCTCTACGCGACCGCCTTTCCGACCCAGGCCGAGCTGGACGCCTACCTGGCGCGGATCGAGCTCGCCAAGGCTCGCGACCATCGGCGGCTCGGCCGCGAGCTCGAGTTGTTCCATTTCGACGACGCGGGCCCCGGCTTCCCGTTCTACCTGCCCAAGGGCATGGTCGTCGTCAACGGGATCCAGGCCGCGGTGCGCGCGGAGCTCGACCGGCTCGGCTACCAGGAGATCCGCACGCCCATGATCCTCAGCGAGGGGTTGTGGAAGAGCAGCGGGCACTGGGACCACTATCACGACAACATGTACTTCACCGAGGTCGACGGGCAGGGGTTCGCGGTCAAGCCGATGAACTGCCCTGGCGCCTGCCTGGTGTTCCGGAGCCGGCGCCGCAGTTACCGTGAGTTGCCCCTGCGGTTGGCCGAGTTCGGCCACGTGCATCGCCATGAGCTCTCGGGCGTCCTGCACGGGCTATTCCGCGTGCGCGCGTTCACCCAGGACGACGCCCACATCTTCTGCAGGCTCGACCAGGTGCATGACGAGGTGCGCACGGTCCTCGAATTCATCGACCGCTTCTATGCGCGGTTCGGGTTCGACCAGGTCCGCACCAAGCTCTCGACGCGTCCCGCGAAGGCCGCCGGTACCGACGAGATGTGGGAGCGCGCCGAGGCGGCGCTCGCCCAGGCGCTCGAGGGCCGGGAGTACGAGGTCAATCCCGGCGATGGCGCCTTCTACGGACCGAAGATCGATTTCCAGGTCACCGACTCGATGGGGCGCTCGTGGCAGCTGGGCACGTGCCAGCTCGATTTCTCGATGCCCGAGGCGTTCGACCTGACCTACACGTCGGAGACCGACCTCGAGGAGCGCCCGGTCATCATCCACCGGGCCATCCTGGGATCCATCGAGCGATTCCTGGGCATCCTCATCGAGGACACCGGTGGCGACTTTCCGTTCTGGCTGGCGCCGGAGCAGGCGCGGGTGCTCCCTGTCGCCGATCGTCACCAGAACTACGCCGACGAGGTCCGTCAGACGCTGCGTGCAGAGGGTCTCCGCGTCGAGGTCGATGCCCGTGCCGAGTCCGTCGGACGGCGCATCCGCGACGGCGAGTTGCACAAGGTGCCCTACCTGCTGATCGTCGGGGACCGTGAGGTCGAATCGGGCACGGCATCGGTGCGGGCCCGGCACGGCGATGAGATCGGCGACGTGCGGGTCGGTGGGTTG
Source organism: uncultured Thermoleophilia bacterium (assembly GCA_963773325.1). Lineage (GTDB taxonomy): Bacteria > Actinomycetota > Thermoleophilia > Miltoncostaeales > Miltoncostaeaceae > CAITWD01. Next base: position 2,053,123 of record CAVZAI010000002.1, read on the forward strand.
GCCGCGGCGCTCCTCGCGCGCGACGTCCTCGGAGCCGCGGGCTGACCATGGGCGGGCGGCCCGCCGCGCCGGTCGGGCGCGGGCTGTGCGACCGCTGCGTGCACCAGCAACTCGTGCCGGCGCGCGGGGCGGTGTACTCGCGCTGTCGCGCGCACGAGCGCGATCCGCGGATCCCGAAGTACCCGCCCGTGCCCGTGCTGCGCTGCCACGCGTTCGTCGCGCGCTGACGAGCTCACCGCCGCCGCCGGGGTGGCGCGTCGATAGCATGGGTGCCGATGAACCGCACCGGCGTCCGCAACCTCGTGATCATGCTGGCCCTTGCCGGCCTGGTGTTCGTCTCGGAGCGCACGTTCCTGACGGTGGCGATCTCGATCAATCAGATCATCGCCGTGCTGCTCCTGGTGGCGATCGTCGTGTTCGCCTATCAGTACTTCCGCGCCAACGAACTGGCGTGGTACGTGATCCCGTCCTGGGAGCGCAAGGTGATCATCGCCTGCGGGATTGGGATCGCCGTGCTCGTGCTGGTCGGGTTCCGGCTGCTGGCACCGGCGATCACGACACTCGGCGTGCTCGCGCTCATCGGCATCCTCGCCGTGGTGATCATCTGGATCATCCGCGAGAGCCGCCGGTTCCGCTGATCCGCGCGTTACGCCGCCCGGCTGCGCGACCGCGGATCCAGCACGAGCGACGTTTCCTCGACCAGGACCCAGACGCCATCGGATTCGTCGACGCGCCCTTCGACGAGCAGCTGGCCAAGCTGGCGCACGAGCTGGTGCGGCCGGGGTGGTTCGTCGCCGACGCCGCGGGCCCGGCGCGCCAAGGTCGCCCGCAGGTCCTGGGTCGTAATGCCCTCGGGCTCGGCGGCGAGGGTCTGTTCGATGCTGCGACGCAGTGCGTGGCGGGGCAGATGACGATCTGTGGACATGGCGACCTCCTGTCGAACGGGGGGCATTTCAGGCTACTCGCGGCCTCGGACGGAACATACGTTCGGACCCGGAGTGGCGGGCGGGGGGTCGTGCACACGGGGCGGTCAGTGCGCCCGCGTTGCACAATGCTGGGGTGATGACCCGATCGCGACGACGACCGTGACCCGCATCGGCACCCACGCGATCCAGGATCGCCGGTGGCTGGTGCTCTGGGTCACGTGCGTCGGGGCGTTCATGTCGCCGCTGGATTTCAGCGCGGTCTCGGTCGCGCTGCCCGACATGGGCCGCGACATCCATCTCAGCTTCGCCGAGGCCCTGTGGGTTCAGGCGGGCTACCTGCTCACCTATACGCTGATGCTCGTCCCATCCGGGCGGGCCGCTGACCAGCTCGGGCGCCTGCGGGTCTGGCGCACCGGCATCGCGGTGTTCGCGGCGACCTCGCTGCTGACCGGGATCAGTGTCGACAACGCGTGGCTGTTGGTCTCCCGGTCGCTCCAGGGCATCGGCGCCGGCATGATGACCGGCACCGCGACCGCGCTGGTGAGTACCGTGTTCCCGGCCGGGGAGCGGGGGCGAGCGATCGGCATCAACGTCACGGCCGTCTATCTCGGCCTGTCGACCGGGCCGTTGATCGGCGGCCTGCTGGTCTCGAGCCTGGGCTGGCGTTGGGTGTTCTTCGTGAACGTGCCGGTCGCGGCGATCACGTTGCTGGCCGCGCGCCGCCTGTACGACCCCGAGCGCCGCAGCGGCCGTCCGCAGATCGACGTCCCCGGCACGGCCCTACTCACCGTCGGGCTGGGCTGCCTGCTGACCGCGCTGACCTTCGGCGCCGCGTGGGGGTGGTCGAGCACCCGCGAGGTCAGCCTGTTCGTCGTCGCCGGCGTCGCGCTGGCGGCGTTCGCGGTCGTGGAGCAGCACGTGCCCCTGCCGGTGCTCGACCTCGGGCTGTTCCGGCGCAGCCGCGTGTTCGCCGCGGCCAACGCGGCGGCGCTGCTCAACTACACCGCCATGTTCGGCTCGATCGCGTTGACCGCGATCGCGCTGGAGGTCAGTGCAGGCAAGAGCCCGATCGCCACGGGCGCGATCCTGATCGTCCAACCGGTCGTCATGGTGTGCCTGTCGCCGTTCGCCGGGCGGCTGTCGGACCGCATCGGGTCGCGGCTGCTGTGCACGGGCGGCATGCTGCTCGTCGCCCTCGGGCTCGCTCTGCTGGCGATCGTGCCCGACGGCATGCCGCTGGCCCACGTCTTCCCGGCACTGGTGGCGATCGGCGTGGGAATGGCGATGTTCAGCTCGCCCAACACCACCGCCGCGATGAACGCCGCCCCGCCGGCCGCCCTGGGGGTTGCCGCGGGCGTCCTGACGACGATGCGCAGCCTCGGTCAGTCGATGTCGATCGCCCTGCTGGGCGCCATCACGGCCGCCCAGCTCGGTGCCGCCGGGGGCAAGGTGCTGCTCGGGGGAGCGGCGCCGGCGTACTCGGGGGCGGCCTTCCTGGATGGCTACCGCACGGCCATGGCGGTCGGCGCCGGTATCGCGATCATCGGCGCGGCCGTCTCGCTGACGCGCGGAGCGCGTCCGCCCCGGGTCGTCACCGTCGTCCCGTCCAGCGGCGAGCCGGTCTCCTTCGGATCGGCGTCGCCCGAGCGCTAGGCCGGGCCCGCGGGAGGTGCTCTACCCTAGATTGCAGATGCCCGAGACCTCACATGTGCGCGAGCAACTCGCCGCGGTGCCCGACCAGCCCGGGGTGTACGTGTACCGCGATGCCGACGAGCGCGTGCTCTACGTCGGCAAGGCGAAGTCCCTGCGCCGACGCGTGCTCAGCTACTTCCAGGCGCCCTTGAGCGCGCCGGAGCGCGATGTTCCCGCCGATTCCTTGTTCGCCCGTGCCGGCCAGCACCCGAAGATCGACGACATGGTGGCGAGGATCGCCAGCCTCGAGACGATCGTCACGGCCGGCGAGGCCGAGGCGCTGATCCTGGAAGCCAACCTGGTCAAGCGCCACCGTCCGCCCTTTAACGTCAAGCTGCGCGACGACAAGAGCTACCCGTACATCGCCATCAGCCTCGACGAGGCCTACCCGCGGGTGTACTTCACCCGCGAGCAGCACCGGCGCGAGCGCCTCTACTTCGGGCCGTTCAGCAGCGCATCGAAGGTCCGGGAGACACTGTCGCTGATCGGGCGCATCTTCCCGAGCCGGCCCTGCGAGGGGCCCGAGCCCGGCCGGCCCTCGGGCATCCCGTGTCTCGACTACCACATCAAGCGCTGCCTGGCGCCGTGCGTCGGCTACATCTCCCAGGAGGACTATCGCGCGCTGATCGACCAGATCATCGCGTTCCTGTCGGGGCGGTACCGCGGCCTCGAGGACGAACTCGCCGCCCAAATGCGGACGGCCGCCGCCGCGCAGGCGTACGAGCAGGCGGCCGTGTACCGCAACCGTCTCGGCGCGGTGCGCCACCTGATGGAGCGTCAGGTCGCCTCGACCGACCAGCTCGGCAGTCTCGATGTGCTCGGCGTCGCGGTGATCGACGACGTCGCCAACGTGCAGGTCATGCAGGTGCGTGACGGCGTTCTGAGCGACCGCCACTCCTTCTTCCTGGAGGGCGTCGGCGATGAGGACCCGGCCACGGTGCTCGAGGGATTCGCGATCGAGTACTACGCCATGGCGTTGGCGATTCCCCCGCTGGTCGTGGTCTCGCGCACGGTGGGCACGCGCCCCGATTTGGCGGCCCTGCTGACCGAGCGACGCGGTGCGCGCACCGACGTGCGCACGGGCCGCGGGGACCGCGATCGGCTCGCGGTGATGGCCGAGCGCAACGCCCAGCTGGCCGTCGATCAGGAACGTCGGCGCAACGAGCGCAACCGCGAACGCCGGCGGGAGTCGCTGGCCGAGCTGCAGGCCGCGCTCGGGCTGCCCGCACCGCCGGTCCGCATCGAGTGCTACGACATCTCCAATCTGGGTGACACGTACGCCGTCGCCTCGATGGTCGTGTTCGAGGCGGGGACGCCCAACAAGGCTCACTACCGGCACTTCACGATGCGCTTCGAGGGCGGCCAGAACGATTTCGCGCGCATGCGCGAGGCCGTTGCGCGTCGATTCCGGCGGCTCGCCGACGGCGCGGATCCCTCCTTCCGGTCACGCCCCGGGCTCGTGGTGATCGACGGCGGCAAGGGGCAGCTCTCGGCCGCGCTGGCCGGCATGGAGGACGCCGGCGTGGCGGGGGTGCCCACGATCGGGCTGGCCAAACAGCGCGAGGAGGTGTTCCTGCCGGGACGCTCGGCGCCGCTGCTGCTCCCCGAGGCGTCGGCGGGGCTGCGGCTGCTCACCCAGATCCGCGACGAGGCCCACCGGTTCGCGCTGCGCCACCATCGCAATTCCCGTGGGCGCGGCATGACCCGGAGCCTGATTGATGCGCTCCCGGGGGTCGGGCCGGTACGCCGCAGGGCGATTCTCAGCTACTTTGGGACACCGGATCGGGTTGCGCAGGCGACCCGCGAGGAGCTTGAGGGAGTTCCCGGCTTGCCGCCGAAGGTTGCACGAGAGATCTGGGAGCATCTGCACCGCGCACCGGACGCCGCGGACGTCCCGCGCGCGAAGATGGCGCCCTAACCCCAGGAGAGCCCGGCAGTGGAGTTGACCGTCATCACCGGCATGAGCGGCGCCGGCAAGAGCCAGACGATGGGGGTATTCGAGGACGCCGGCTGGTACGTGGTCGACAACCTGCCTCCGCGGCTGCTGACGGACCTCGCGCGGCTGTTCGTCAACGAGCACAACGTGGACCGGGCGGCGGTGGTCTGCGATATCCGCGGCGGCGAGTACTTCGACGACCTGGGCGAGGAGATCGACATCACCGCGACCCAACTCGGCGTCGAGCCGAGGATTGTGTTTCTGGAAGCCGACGACGAGGTACTGCTCAACCGGTTCCGTGAGACACGGCGCCGGCACCCGCTGGCCGCGACGGGCACGCTCCAGGAGGGGATCCGCCGCGAGCGCGCGATGCTGGCGGGCATCCGCGAGCGGGCCGAGGTCGTCATCGACACGTCCGGGCTGAACATCTGGGACCTGCGGCGCACGGTGGCAGAGGCGATCTTCGCGCCGGGTGAGCGGCAGCGCATGCAGGTGCTGTTCGTCTCGTTCGGGTTCAAGTATGGCGCGCCGTCGGACGCCGACCTATTGTTCGACGTCCGCTTCATCACCAACCCGCACTACCACAAGGACTTCGCGCCGCTGACCGGGCTCGACCCCGACGTCGCGGAGTTCGTCAACGCGACGCCCGAGATGCGGGAATTCCTGCCGCGGCTGGAGTCGCTGCTGGACTTCCTGCTGCCGGCGTACGCGGCCGAGGGCAAGAGCCACCTGGTGGTCGGTTTCGGCTGCACGGGCGGGCGTCACCGCAGCGTGGTGCTTGCCGAGACCGCGGCGCGCCGCTACCGCGGGCGGCCCGAGTTCGAGGTCGCCGTCTCTCACCGCGACATCAGCCGCGCCATGCTGCGCGCTCCCGGCGATGCCGACGTCACGATGGGGGCGAACTAGATGGCGACCGCTCCGCGCCCCAGGATCGCCGCGCTGGGCGGGGGTACGGGCCTGTCCTCGCTGCTGCGCGGGCTCAAGCTCGCGCCGGTCGAGCTCAGCGCGATCGTGACGGTCGCCGACGACGGTGGGTCATCGGGGCGGCTGCGGCGCGAGCTCGGTATCCTGCCGCCCGGTGACATCCGCAACTGCCTGGTGGCCCTCGCCGACGACGAATCGCTGATGGGCAAGCTCTTCCAGCACCGTTTTGCCGACGGCGACCTGTCCGGGCACCCGTTCGGCAACCTCTTCCTTGCCGCGCTGACGGAGGTCACCGGCGATTTCGACATCGCCATCCAGGAGTGCTCGCGCGTCTTGAAGATCCGCGGCGCGGTCATCCCGTCCACGCTGCGCCAGGTCCGGCTGTGGGCCGAGCGGGTCGACGGCACCGTCGTGTGCGGCGAGACCAACATCGCGGCGGGCTTCGCGGCCTGCCGGCGCGTCTGGTTCGATCCCGTTCCGGAAGCCTATCCGCCGGCGGTCACCGCGCTGCGTCAGGCCGACGTGATCGTACTTGGCCCCGGCAGCCTGTTCACTAGCGTGCTCGCGCATCTGGCGGTCCCCGAGATCGCCGAGGCGGTGCGGGAGTCGCGGGGTCTGCGGGTGTACGTGTGCAACGTGATGACTCAGCCGGGCGAGACCGACGGCTTCGACGCGGGCGACCACATCGCGCGCGTGCTCGAGGCCGTCCCGGGCGGCGTCGACGTGGTGGTGCTGCACGAGGGGGACTTCGACCCGGCCGCGATCCAGGCATACGCGTCGATGGGACAGGTACCGGTCGAGATCGATCGCGAGCGGCTGCAGGGGCTCGGCGTCCGGGTGGTCACGGCGCCGCTCGCCGACGCGGGTGGGGTGGTGCGGCACAGCCCGCAGGCCCTGGCGCGGGTCCTGCTGAGTCTCGCCTCCGAGCAGATGTTGCAGGGGGTATCGCTGCGCGCGATCAGGGGTCCGGCGCCCGCCTAGCACGCGGCCCGCTGGGCGGGTGGCACCGCCTCGGCGGGGGATCGGTCCGGGCCGGTTTCGGAGGGTCTGTCACCCCCGCTGATACACCGGTCCTGCGCCGGCAGCAGCGGGTAGGCAGGAAACGAACGTCGCGTGTGCAACAGGTTAACGCGACATGAAAGTGACGCTTGCAACGAACTAGCGGCTTGCATATTGTCACGGATGGCGCGCGGGGGACCCTTTTTCCAACCTTCGCGTGGTCCGTACGGCGCGTTATGTGGGTTTGCCGTGCGGGTAGTTTCCTTCTTGCTTATCCATAAGGAGTCACACCTCAATGGGTGCACGAGCTCAAGCAATCCTGCCGCTCTCGATAGTGGTCGGAGTCCTGGCGTTCCTGTGGACGGAGTTCTCCCTGAACTTCACGTTCCACTGGTACACGGTGTCGGGCACCGACAAGTCGGGCTCGGTCGGTCTGCCTCATGCGTTTCATCTGATCCTCCCCACCGCATTTATCGCGTGGGGCCTGTTCTTCTGCGCTGGTGGTGACAACGCTGCCTTTGGCAAGATCGTTGTCGCTTCCGTGTTCGGTACCGTCGCCGCCCTGATCACGATGTACCTGTCGTACAAGACGGCCGACTTCCCGGACTTCTGGGGCATCGCGCTCTGGGTCGGCATTTTCGCCTTCGTCCTCGTCGCGATCCTCATCGCTGGTGACTGGTACTACGTTGCCGGTACGTTCCCGGCCTTCGCAGCTGTGTTCTTGTGGTGGATCGCGACCGGCCTTGATGGCTGGGTTCCCAACGGCGGCGGCAGCAAGGATTCCGCCACCGCGTGGGTCGCGTCCAAGGGCGGTGGTGCCGCTGGCGGCCTCATCTCCACCACGTTCGGCTGGGTCTGGTTCGACACGCTGGTAACCCTGCTGTGCGGCTGCGTCCTCGGCATCGTTTCCGCCAAGGTTGCCGCGCTCATCACCCCGAAGCCGAAGGCCGCTGAGGGCTGATCGTCCCGTCACGCGGCGTTCGCGCCGAGTGAATGCTCCTGCGAAGGGGGGCCCACCGCGGGCCCCCCTTCGCCGTGTCGGGCCCCGGTGCGCGTGCCCGGTCCGGCGCCTGTGGTGTGCCCGGGCGGCGGACGACTGGGCGGCCAGGGGCCCCGAAATGGTCTGGTAATCTCGCCGCACTGTCGAGGGCTTTCACGAAGGGGCGAGATGAGCGTACGCGTGGGGATCAACGGCTTCGGCCGTATCGGTCGGAACGTCTTCCGGGCCGCAGCGGGCAACGACGATGTCGAAATCGTCGCCGTGAACGACATTACGGACACCTCGACCCTTGCGTACCTCCTGCAGTACGACTCGGTCTTCGGCATCTACCCAGGTGAGGTCTCCGCCGACGGCGACGCCATCGTCGTCGACGGGCGCCGCGTGCAGGTATTCGCCGAGCGTGACCCGGGAGCGCTCCCGTGGGGAGAGCTGGGCGTCGACGTGGTCGTCGAGAGCACGGGGCTGTTCACCGAGCGCGCGAAGGCGGCCGCGCACCTGGACGGGGGGGCCAAGAAGGTGATCATCACGGCGCCCGGCAAGGACCCCGACATCACCGTGGTCCTCGGCGTCAACGACGACCAGTACGACCCGGCGGTGCACCACGTCGTCTCCAACGCGTCGTGCACCACGAACTGCCTGGCGCCCGTCGCCAAGGTGCTCGACGAGTCGTTCGGCCTGCTGCAGGCCTTCATGACGACCTGCCACGCGTACACCAACGACCAGCGGATCCTCGACCTCCCGCACTCGGACCTGCGCCGCGCGCGTGCGGCGGCGCTGTCGATCATTCCGACCACGACCGGCGCGGCCCGCGCCATCGGCGAGGTCCTGCCGCACCTGAAGGGCAAGCTGGACGGGTTCGCGCTGCGCGTGCCCATCCCAGACGGCTCGATCGTCGACCTGACCGCCGAGGTCGGGCGCGAGACCAGCGCAGAGGAGGTCAACGCGGCGATGAAGGCCGCGGCCGACGGCCCGCTCAACGGGATCCTGGGGTACACCGACGCACCGATCGTCTCCCGCGATGTCATCGGCGACTCACACTCGTCGCTGTTCGACTCCCAGCTGACGATGGTGCGCGGCACGACGGTCAAGGTGGTCTCCTGGTACGACAACGAGTGGGGCTACTCGTGCCGCGTCGTGCAGCTCGCCACGCGGCTGCTGCCCTGACGATGGCACTCGCTGACATCGCGAGCCTCGACGAGAATCTGACGGGGGCCCGCATCCTGGTGCGGGCCGACCTCAACGTTCCGCTCGAGCATGGGCGCATCACCGACGATGCCCGGATCGCCGCCAGCGTACCCACGCTTGGCGAGCTGCTCGGCCGTGGGGCGGCCGTCGGCGTCTGCAGCCATCTGGGCCGCCCCAAAGGACAGCCCAACCCTGACCTGTCACTGGCGCCCTGCGCGACGCGGCTGGCGCAGCTGCTCGAGCGTCCGGTCGACCTGTTGCCCGACTGCGTCGGACCCGCGGTGACCACACGCGTCGAGTCGCTCGGCCCCGGCGAGATCGTGATGCTCGAGAACCTGCGCTTCCACGCCGAGGAGGAGGCCAACGACGCGGGCTTCGCCGCAGCGCTGGCGGCGGGGTTCACCCACTTCGTCAACGATGCGTTCGGCGCGGCGCACCGGGCCCACGCGTCCACCGATGCGGTGGCCCACCTGCTGCCCGCGTACGCGGGCCTGCTGATGGCACGCGAGGTCGAGGTCATCGGCGGCCTGCTCGAGCACCCAGGGCACCCGTTCGTCGCGGTGCTCGGTGGGTCGAAAGTCTCGGACAAGCTGCCACTGATCGAGTCGTTGCTCGAGCGCTGTGACCGAGTCCTGGTCGGGGGAGCGATGTGCTTCACGTTCCTGGCCGCCAGTGGCGACCCTGTCGGCAAGAGCCTGCACGAGGGGCCCGAGGGCCAGCAGATGGCGCGCGATCTGCTCGAGAGTGCCGTGCGGCTCAACTGCATGCTGCAGCTGCCCTCCGACGTCTTGGTCGCGGACCGCTTCGCCGGCGACGCGGACCTGCGGGTCGTCGCGAGTGACGGGATTCCGGACGGGTGGATGGGCGTCGACATCGGACCCCGCACCGCAGCGACGTACCGTGAGGTGATCGTCGACGCGGGGACCGTCTTCTGGAACGGCCCGATGGGCGCCTTCGAGACACCCGCGTTCGCCGACGGTACGCGGGCCGTCGCCGACGCGATGATCGAATCGTCCGCCGTCACCGTCGTCGGCGGCGGGGACTCCGGCGCGGCGGTGGCGCAGTTCGGGATCGCCGACAGGTTCACGCACGTATCCACCGGCGGCGGGGCGGCCCTCGAGATGATGGAAGGCCGCGTGCTGCCCGGGGTCGCCGCACTGCAGCGTCGGGGGTAGCCGTGGAGGGTCGACGTCCGCTGATCGCGGGGAACTGGAAGATGCACAAGACCCCCGCCGAAGCACGCGAGTGGTGTGTGGGCTTCTTGTCCCGCCTGCCCGCGCCGCCGCCGGGCGTCGACGTGGCCGTGTGCCCGCCGTTCACGGTGCTCGAGGCCGTCTCCGACGCGCTGCGCAGCCATCCGGCCTGGGTCGCCTCCCAGACGATCAGCGACCAGCCCAGCGGGCCACATACCGGCGAGGTCTCGGCCTCGATGGTGTTCAGCTGCGGTGCTCGGGGGACGATACTGGGTCACTCGGAGCGCCGAGCGATGGGCGAGACCGACGCGATGGTTGCAGCCCGGGTACGCGCGGGCCTGGATGCCGGTCTGCGGCCGATCATCTGCATCGGCGAGTCGCTCGACGAGCGCGAGGCCGGCGTCACGCCGGAGGTCCTCGCCGCGCAACTGGCCGCGGCGATCGCCGTCGTGCGCCCGAACGAGGTCGACAGGATCGTGGTCGCCTATGAGCCGATCTGGGCGATCGGCACCGGGCGTACCGCGACCCCCGAGATGGCCCAGGAGACGATCGGCGCTGTCAGGGATTCGGCCGGATCACGGCTCGACGCGAACCGTCTGCGCATCCTGTACGGGGGCAGTGTCACACCGTCATCGGCGCGCGAGCTGCTGGTCGCGCCCGACATCGACGGGGCGCTCGTCGGCGGTGCAAGCCTGGACCCGGAGAGCTTCGCCATGATCATCGAGGCAGCAGGATGAGCGACGCGCCCGGGCCCCTCGTCCTGGTGGTGATCGACGGCTTCGGGATCGCCCCGCCAGGGCCGGGCAACGCGGTCTCGCTTGCGCGCACGCCAAACCTCGACGCGCTGGCGCGCGAGGGGTCGACGAGCCGCCTGGTCGCGTCCGGGCTGGCGGTCGGCCTGCCCGCCGGTCAGCAGGGCAACTCGGAGGTCGGGCACCTGAACCTCGGTGCCGGCCGACGGGTCCCACAGATGCTGGTCCGGATCGACGAGGCGATCGCCTCGGGCGAGCTGGTCAGGAACGCCGTGCTTGCGGAGGCGTTGCGCGTCGGTCGCGAGCGGGCGCTGCATTTGATCGGGCTCGTCGGCGATGGCGGAGTGCACGCGGCCTCCCGCCACCTTCTGGCGCTGGTCCGTATCGCCCGAGACGCGGGGGTTGAGCGCATCTACGTGCACGCGTTCACCGACGGGCGCGACACGCGTCCCGACGCGGGTCTTGCGGCCGTCGAGCAGATCGAGGCACTTGCCCCGGTAGCGAGCGTCTGCGGCCGGTATTTCGCGATGGATCGCGACAAGCGCTGGCAGCGCACCGCCACGGCGTACGACGCGATCGTGCGGGGGCGGGCCGAGCACCACGCGCCGACGGGCGTCGCCGCGGTGCGGCAGTCGTACGCCGAGAACGTCGGCGACGAGTTCATCGCGGCGACGGTCGTCGGCGATCCCGATATCGGCCGGGTGCGCGACGGTGACGCGGTGCTCTACTTCAACTTCCGCCCGGACCGGGCCCGGCAGCTCACACAGGCGCTGACGCAGCCGGGGTTCGACGGCTTCGACAGGGGCGTGAACCCGCCGCGGGTCCACCTCACGTGCATGACCCGCTACAACCGGGACTGGGACCTGCCGGTCCTGTTCGATACTGAGGACGTGCGCCAGGGCCTTGCCGAAGCGGTCAGCGCGGCCGGCCGTCGCCAACTTCACGTCGCCGAGACCGAGAAGTACGCGCACGTGACCTTCTTTTTCAACGGCGGCCGGGAGGCACCGTTCGACGGTGAAGACCGGGTGCTTGTGCCGTCGCCGCAGGATGTCGCCACCTACGACCAAGCCCCAGCCATGAGCGCGACCGGCGTGCGGGATGCGGTGGTGGCCGGCCTTGAGCAGCCTTACGAGTTCCTCGTGGTCAACTTCGCCAACGCCGACATGGTCGGCCACACGGGGGTGATCGCCGCGGCGGTCGCAGGCATCGAGACCGTCGACGCCTGCATGGGGCGCATTCGCGCCGCCGTGGCCGCGAAGCACGGCCTTCTGGTCGTCACCGCCGATCACGGCAACAGCGAATCGATGTTGGAGCCGGATGGGTCGCCAAACACGGCCCACACGACGAACCCCGTTCCGCTGTGGATCGATCGTGCGGGCATCCGTCTTGGTGAGGGTGCGCTCGGGGACGTGGCCCCGACGCTCTGCGAGTTAGTGGGCTGGGAGACCCCGGCTCCCATGACCGGCTCGTCGCTGGTCGCATTGCGGTAGTACCGCGGCAGCAGGGGATCCCCTGCGCGCTGTGCCCATGACTCTGCGTGCGGTCCCGCACCCGCGTTGACCGGGTCCTGTCGGTCCGGCGCGCCATGGAGCACAAGGTCTGCTACGGCGCGCTGCGGATGATCGCGGTCACGGTGCGAATCCCGGCGAGACTCGTGTGAATGCACGATTCGCGCCATGACGGCGACCGTTCGATCGGATAGGGCGTGTACGTGGAAATGGGGGGGTCCGGCGGCGCGACCCGAGGAAATACTGGCGGCGAAGTTCATCTATCGCCTCGAGCACCGAACGGAGTCCGGCATGACCAGCTTGAACCGAACAAGCCGCCTAGGGATCGCGGGCGCCGTCGCTGGCGTCATGGTCGCCGGCGGCGCGCTGGCGCTGGGAGCGACGTCGACCTCGCCATCGATCACGCTCTGTCTCACGTCGGGCACCAACCCGACCGTGCACATGGCCAACTCAAGCGGTAACTGCCCGGCCGGCTACACGAAGTACGTTTGGACTCCATCGGTGTTGCCCGGGCCGACCGGCCCGCGCGGCGCCACGGGCGCGACAGGCGCCACCGGTCCGGCCGGCGCCACGGGTGCTACCGGCGCCAAGGGCGCGACGGGCGCTACCGGTCCGGCCGGCGCGACGGGTGCGACCGGCGCCAAAGGCGCCACCGGTGCCAGCGGTGCCACAGGCGCGACTGGCGCGCAGGGGGCTGCCGGGGTGCAGGGCGTTGGTACGGTGGGCGCCACCGGCGCCACCGGCGCAACTGGCGCAACTGGCGCGACCGGCGCAGCCGGCGCTACCGGCCCGATGGGCCCGATGGGTCCGATGGGTCCGTCCGGCGCCACGGGTGCAACTGGCGCAACCGGTGCCACCGGCGCGCAGGGGCCTGCCGGGGTGCAGGGTCTCGGTACGGTGGGCGCGACCGGCGCGACGGGTGCGACCGGCGCAACCGGCGCCAACGGCGCCGACGGTGCGCAGGGTATCCAGGGTCTCCAGGGCGCAACCGGTGCCAACGGCGCCGACGGTGCGCAGGGTATCCAGGGTCTCCAGGGCGCAACCGGTGCCAACGGCGCCGACGGTGCGCAGGGTATCCAGGGTCTCCAGGGCGCCACCGGCGCCAACGGCAATGACGGAGCCCAGGGCGCCACCGGTGCCCAAGGCATTCAGGGAATCCAGGGCGCCACGGGTGACACCGGCCCGGTCGGCCCGCAGGGTCCGATCGGCGCAACCGGCGCCACCGGCGCCGACGGTGCGCAGGGCATCCAGGGCATCCAGGGCGCAACCGGCGCCAACGGCAATGACGGAGCCCAGGGCGCGACGGGTGCCACCGGCGCCGACGGTGCGCAGGGTATCCAGGGCGCGACTGGCGCCAACGGCAACGACGGAGCCCAGGGTGCGACCGGCGCAACCGGTGCCAACGGCGCCGACGGTGCGCAGGGTATCCAGGGTCTCCAGGGCGCCACCGGCGCCAACGGCAATGACGGAGCCCAGGGCGCCACCGGTGCCCAAGGCATTCAGGGAATCCAGGGCGCCACGGGTGACACCGGCCCGGTCGGCCCGCAGGGTCCGATCGGCGCGACGGGTGCCACCGGCGCCGACGGTGCGCAGGGTATCCAGGGTCTCCAGGGCGCGACTGGCGCCAACGGCAATGACGGAGCCCAGGGCGCGACGGGTGCCACCGGCGCCGACGGTGCGCAGGGTATCCAGGGTCTCCAGGGCGCAACCGGCGCCGACGGAGCCCAGGGCATCCAGGGTCTCCAGGGCGCGACTGGCGCCAACGGCAATGACGGAGCCCAGGGCGCGACGGGTGCCACCGGCGCCGACGGTGCGCAGGGTATCCAGGGTCTCCAGGGCGCAACCGGCGCCGACGGAGCCCAGGGCATCCAGGGTCTCCAGGGCGCAACCGGCGCCAACGGCAACGACGGAGCCCAGGGCGCAACCGGCGCAACCGGCGCCGACGGTGCGCAGGGCATCCAGGGCATCCAGGGCGCAACCGGCGCCAACGGGAACGACGGCGCCAACGGCGCCACCGGTGCCCAAGGCATTCAGGGAATCCAGGGCGCCACGGGTGACACCGGCCCGGTCGGCCCGCAGGGTCCGATCGGCGCAACCGGCGCCACCGGCGCGACCGGCGCAGCCGGCAACGACGGAGCCCAGGGTATCCAGGGTATCCAGGGTATCCAGGGTATCCAGGGCGCAACCGGCGCCAACGGCAACGACGGAGCCCAGGGTGCCACCGGCGCAACCGGCGCCACCGGCGCCGACGGTGCGCAGGGTATCCAGGGTCTCCAGGGCGCAACCGGCGCCAACGGCAATGACGGAGCCCAGGGCGCCACCGGCGCCACCGGCGCCACCGGCAATGACGGAGCCCAGGGCGCCACCGGTGCCCAAGGCATTCAGGGAATCCAGGGCGCCACGGGTGACACCGGCCCGGTCGGCCCGCAGGGTCCGATCGGCGCGACGGGTGCCACCGGCGCCGACGGTGCGCAGGGTATCCAGGGTCTCCAGGGCGCGACTGGCGCCAACGGCAATGACGGAGCCCAGGGCGCGACTGGCGCAGAGGGTAGTCAGGGCAGCCAGGGTCTCCAGGGCGCCACCGGCGACATCGGCACGATCGGTCCGATGGGCCCCGGCGGAGCAGATGGCGCGACGGGTGCCACCGGTGCGACAGGTGCCACGGGCGCCAACGGCAATGACGGAGCCCAGGGCGCCACCGGCGCAACCGGCGCAACCGGCGCCAACGGCAACGACGGAGCCCAGGGCGCCACCGGCGCGACTGGCGCCACCGGGGCTAGCGGTGCGCAGGGCGTCCAGGGCGCCACCGGGGCAACCGGCCCGGTGGGGCCGCAAGGTCCGATGGGAGCCACGGGTGCCACGGGTGCGACAGGCGCCACCGGTGCCACGGGCGCCGCCGGCGCGACCGGCCCGCTTGGCCCGCAGGGTCCGACCGGCGCGGCGGGAGCCACGGGCGCGACAGGCGCAAATGGCGCCACCGGCCCGGCAGGTGCGACTGGCGCCACCGGCGCGGGCTACTTCGCGACCTCGACGTCCAGCAACGTCATCGGGACTGGGTCCAAGACCTTCACGACACAATCGGGTCTCGCTTACGGCGCGGGTTCGTTCGTCCAGGTCACCGACCAGGCGACCTCGACGAACTACATGCAGGGCACCGTCACGAGCTACAGCGGCACGACCCTTGTTGTCAACGTCACCGCGACGGGCGGAAGCGGGACCAAGAGCAGCTGGAACATCAACCTCGCGGGCGTGACCGGCGCGGCTGGCGCGACGGGTGCGACCGGTGCGGCTGGGACGAACGGAACGAACGGCGCAACCGGTGCCACCGGAGCCACCGGGTCAGCCGGCAGTCTCGGTGCACCCGGTACCACCGGGAGTACGGCAAGCTGCACGATCTCGTCGACCGGAACGACCTACGGGTCGACGCTGAACGGGACGGGTTGCACCACCGCTCTGTCGACGACGGTGACGACGGGTACCCGGGCGCTGGTCATCGTCACTGCCAGGGTCACGGCGTCCAACGGAAGCGAAGACCATGTCAGTGCCGCGGTCTCCGGGGCGACGACCGTTGCGTCGAGCGATCTCAACTCCGTCGCGGAGGCATTTAGCGGCTGCGGCTTCTCGTGCGGCGTGGTGACGGGACAGTCCAGCGTCAGCTTCTACGTGCCGCTGACCGCCGGGTCGAACACCTTCACGATTCAGTACTACGGCCACAGTGGTGACGCCATCACGAACCGGACGATCACGGTCATCCCGTTGAACTAGAAGTCAGCCGTCGGGACAAAGCCCACGATTCGTCGGGACCTGCTCCGGCGGCCGGCGAGCCCCGTCAGAACCGCTCGCACAAGTCAGTCAAGTCAAGAACGGGGTCCCCACGGGGACCCCGTTCTTCAGTTGTGCAGAGCCCTTCCCGTGCCGCGGTTGGGCGTTGCCGTCTTCTCGGTGCTCACAGAGATCGAGGGTCGGTCCACCTGCCACGGCCCCGACGGCGGCCGCCAAGGGTGGCATCTTCGTCGTGACCGCAGATCTAGGGCAAGAGCGAGGCGATGCTGGAATCTGACGGGTCGCCCAACACCTCGCATAGTTTCCGTTCTTGATTGGTCTGCCGTTCTCACGGCGCTCGGGGGCTGCCGGTGCGAATGCCTCCCAAAGCTCCCGCATCGCACCGGTGCTCAACGCACCGCCGGCGCGAACGGAACCAACGCGCGCACGGTGCGACCGGCGCTGGCTACTTCGCAAGTTCGACCAGCACCGACTTGATTGGGACGCGGTCCAAGACCCTCACGACACAATCGGGTCTCGCTAACGGGGCGGGTTCGTTCGTCCAGGTCACCGACCAGGCGACCTCGACGAACTGCATGCAGGGCACCGTCACGAGATACGGCGGCACGACCCTTGTTGTCAACGTCACCGCGACGAGCGGAAACGGGAACAAGAGCAGCTGGTACCTCAACCTTGCGGGCGTGACAGGCGCCACGGGCGCGGCTGGCACGAACGGAACCAACGGCGCAACCGGCGCGACGCGCGCGACCGGCGCGACCGGTGCCACCGGCCCCGAGGTGATCTACGCGAACGGTTCGGCGACGCCTCTGTCGAGCCCGCACGTTGCGATCGGGCGGTCGACCATGAACAGTGGCAGGTCGGGGGCCATCACGCTGAACCCCGCGTTCACAAGCGCGACGAGCTTTACCTGCACGGTGAGCGGAGCCAACGCGACGATCAGCTCGGATTACAGGTTCCAGGTGACCTACACCAGCGGTTCATCGATCACCATCACCTCGACGTCGATCACGACTCAGACGATTGGCTTCATTTGCGCTGGCAACTGAGCCCGGTCTAACAGCAGTGCGCGTGATGCGGGAGGTCTTCGGGCCTCCCGCACTCGTTTCGGAACTCTCTGGTTCGTTCAGGTAGTGCCCCGGATCGGGGTGGACCATGTCCGTCCCCGGCGATCGGCTCACCGACGTTCGGCGCCCGTCGGGTTCGGCGGTCCGGCCATCCGGCGGGCACGACACATGCTGGCGGCGTCGTGGTGCGAACTCCTATCGGACGGACCTGCGTACGGCGCGCGCGGCCGACGCTTCCGGGGGGGCTGCCGTCCAGACGGGGAGGGCGCATACGTGGAAATGGGGAGGTTTCAGGCACCCGCCAGCACCGGATACTGGCAGGGCCCACGTTGCGACCTGCGACTTGTGAATCGAACGGAGCTAGGCATGAAGCCCCTGAACCGCAAACAAGGCTGGACCGTCGCCGCGGCCGTCTCCGGCGTGGTCGTTGCCGGTGGCGCGTTGGCGCTCGGGGCGACCTCCTCGTCGTCTTCGATGACCTATTGCCTCAGTCCGGGGACGAATCCGACCCTGCACGCCCCCGCGTCGAATGGTTCATGTCCTTCTGGCTACACCAAGCTGGTCTGGACACCGCCGATCGGTGCCCGCGGCGCGACAGGCGCCACCGGTCCGGCCGGCGCCACGGGTGCTACCGGCGCTAAGGGCGCGACAGGCGCCACCGGTCCGGCCGGCGCGACGGGTGCGACCGGCGCTAAGGGCGCCACCGGCGCCACGGGCGCCACCGGTGCCACAGGCGCAACTGGCGCGCAGGGCGCTGCCGGGGTGCAGGGTGTCGGTACGGTGGGCGCCACCGGGGCAACTGGTGCGACCGGCGCAGCCGGCGCCACCGGTCCGATGGGCCCGATGGGCCCGATGGGCCCGTCCGGCGCCACGGGTGCAACTGGCGCAACCGGTGCGACCGGCGCGCAGGGGCCTGCCGGGGTGCAGGGTCTCGGTACGGTGGGCGCGACCGGCGCAACCGGCGCCGACGGTGCGCAGGGTCTCCAGGGTCTCCAGGGCGCAACCGGCGCCGACGGAGCCCAGGGCATCCAGGGTCTCCAGGGCGCGACTGGTGCCAACGGCGCCGACGGAGCCCAGGGCGCCACCGGAGCCCAAGGCATTCAGGGAATCCAGGGCGCCACGGGTGACACCGGCCCGATGGGCCCGCAGGGTCCGATGGGCGCGACGGGTGCCACCGGCGCGACTGGTGCCAACGGCAACGACGGCGCAACCGGCGCAACCGGTGCAGCCGGCGCCGACGGTGCGCAGGGTCTCCAGGGCGCAACCGGCGCAACCGGTGCAACCGGCGCCGATGGTGCGCAGGGTATCCAGGGTCTCCAGGGCGCAACCGGCGCCGACGGAGCCCAGGGCATCCAGGGTCTCCAGGGCGCGACTGGCGCCACCGGTGCCAACGGCGCCGACGGAGCGCAGGGTCTCCAGGGCGCAACCGGCGCCAACGGCGCCGACGGTGCGCAGGGTCTCCAGGGCGCGACCGGCGCAACCGGCGCAACCGGCGCCGACGGAGCCCAGGGCATCCAGGGTCTCCAGGGCGCGACTGGTGCCAACGGCGCCGACGGAGCCCAGGGCGCCACCGGAGCCCAAGGCATTCAGGGAATCCAGGGCGCCACGGGTGACACCGGCCCGATCGGCCCGCAGGGTCCGATGGGCGCGACGGGTGCCACCGGCGCGACTGGTGCCAACGGCAACGACGGCGCAACCGGCGCAACCGGTGCAACCGGCGCAACCGGTGCAACCGGCGCCGACGGTGCGCAGGGCATCCAGGGTCTCCAGGGCGCAACCGGCGCCGACGGTGCGCAGGGTATCCAGGGCGCAACCGGCGCCAACGGCGCCGACGGTGCGCAGGGTCTCCAGGGCGCAACCGGTGCAACCGGCGCCGACGGTGCGCAGGGCATCCAGGGTCTCCAGGGCGCGACTGGCGCCACCGGTGCCAACGGCGCCGACGGAGCCCAGGGCGCCACCGGAGCCCAAGGCATTCAGGGCATCCAGGGCGCCACGGGTGACACCGGCCCGATCGGCCCGCAGGGTCCGATGGGCGCGACGGGTGCCACCGGCGCAACTGGCGCCACCGGTGCCAACGGCAACGACGGCGCAACCGGCGCAACCGGTGCAACCGGCGCCGACGGTGCGCAGGGTATCCAGGGTCTCCAGGGCGCAACCGGCGCAACCGGTGCAACCGGCGCCGACGGTGCGCAGGGTATCCAGGGTCTCCAGGGCGCAACCGGCGCAACCGGTGCAACCGGCGCCGACGGTGCGCAGGGTATCCAGGGTCTCCAGGGCGCAACCGGCGCCAACGGAGCCCAGGGCATCCAGGGTCTCCAGGGCGCAACCGGCGCTGACGGAGCCCAGGGCATCCAGGGTCTCCAGGGCGCGACTGGCGCCACCGGTGCCAACGGCGCCGACGGAGCCCAGGGCGCCACCGGAGCCCAAGGCATTCAGGGCATCCAGGGCGCCACGGGTGACACCGGCCCGATCGGCCCGCAGGGTCCGATGGGCGCGACGGGTGCCACCGGTGCGACCGGCGCAACCGGCGCCAACGGCAACGACGGTGCCACCGGCGCCACTGGCGCACAGGGTAGTCAGGGCAGCCAGGGTCTCCAGGGCGCCACCGGCGACATCGGCACGATCGGTCCGATGGGCCCCGGCGGAGCAGATGGCGCGACGGGTGCCACCGGCGCGACAGGTGCCACGGGTGCGACCGGTGCGCAGGGGCCAGCCGGCGTGCAGGGTGTCGGTACGGTGGGCGCCACCGGCGCCACCGGAGCCCAGGGCGCCACGGGTGCCACGGGTGACACCGGCCCGGTCGGCCCGCAGGGTCCGATGGGTCCGACCGGCGCTACCGGTGCGACGGGTGCCACCGGCGCGACCGGCGCGCAGGGCATTCAGGGCGCGACCGGTGCCTCCGGCCCCATTGGGCCGCAGGGTCCGACCGGTGCCGCGGGTGCCACGGGCGCAACCGGTGCCACTGGGCCGGCAGGGTCGGGCGCAACAGGAGCCACAGGTGCCGCTGGCCCGGCGGGTGCGACGGGTGCCACCGGACCGGCTGGGTCCGGTGCGACCGGCGCAACGGGTCCGACCGGTGCCGCGGGCACAACTGGTGCGACCGGCGCGACCGGCGCGGCCGGCATCGTCCCGGTCTACAGCAACACCAGCGTGACGCAGACCAACCAGCACATGGTCACCGGCTCCGTCTCGTTTGGAAGCTTCACCTCCTCGATCAACGTGACGCTCTCCGGTGGCTCGGCGCCCTACACGTCAGCGACGAGCTACACGTGCACGGCGTCCGGCGCCAGCACCAGCAACGTGCTGGCCGTGACCTACGGCAGCGGCACGCAGTTCACGATCAGCCGCAGCGGCAACGGATCGGAGGCCGTCAACTACATCTGCATCGGCAACTAGTCCACCTAGCAACAACGAATCGCACGACAGACGGGGGGCCCTCGGGCCCCCCGTCTGTCGTTTGTCACCCCGGAAGCCGCTCGCGCCCTCGCCATCCAGAGCAGTAGTCGACGGTGGCTGCAAGGTCAGTTCGGTCCGGGCGCCCGACGCACACCGCGGGGCGACGAACACCCGCCTCAATTGGTCGTGTCCGAACCCTCAGAAGACGGGCTCGGGCGCCGATGGAAGGGTCAGCGCCACAAACGGGCGCGACCGACCGGACAATTCGGAGGATTCATGACTCGGCAGCGACCCTTGATCCACGCCCAACGGGGCACCCGCCTGGTGGCTGCGGCCGGGGCCCTGGTTGTCGCGGGTGTGTTGATCAGCGGATGCGGGAGCAGCGGCAGCTCGACGCCGACGACCCCGGCCGGCATCTTCCAGGCCGGCTACAGCGCGCTCAGCCATGGCAACTACCAGAGCGCCAAGGATGAGTTCACCGCAGTGCTCGCGACCAACCCGAACATGGCCAGCGCCCAGTACAACCTTGGCTTGGCCGAGACCGGCCTGAAGAACAACGCCGCGGCGGTGGCCGCCTACCAGAAGGCGATCCAGCTCGACCCGAAGATGACAGCGGCGATGTTCAATCTGGCCGACCTCCAGGCAGCTTCGGATCCGACGGCCGCGATCGCGACGTTGCGCCAGATGCTGAAGATCACGCCGAACGACCATAACGCCCAGTTCAACCTCGGCTATCTGCTCTACACGAACGGTCACGTGGCCGAGGGTAAGGTGCTTCTCGCCAAGGCGATCGCCGCCGATCCGGCGCTGCGGTCGCGACTCGCGCCGGGCATGAAGGTCGGTTAGACCGCGGCACGTCGGCGGCGGTGCGCTCGGTCTAGGCACCGTCTCTCGTGCCGTGCCGCACCACGGCGGTCCAGATTCCATCCAATTCGCCGATCGCGACGAGTTCGTGGCCGTGCGAATCGCACCAGGCGGGCAGGTCGACGACCACCAGCGGATCGTCGGCCAACACCCGAACCGTCCTCCCCGGCGGTACCCGCGCGATCGCCCCTGCCAACAGGCGGACGGGCACCGGGCAGTGCGTGCCCAGCGCGTCGACGATCCGGGCATCGCCCACGGCCTAGAGCGGGCTCATCGCGCGCAGGTCAGCGACCGCAGCGGCGAAGGCGTCTGCGGCCGCCGCGAGTTCGTCGTCGGTCGTCGAATCACCGAGGGTCATCAGGATGGCCGCGTGTGTCCATGCCGCATCCACGCCCATGGCCTCGAGCGTGGGCGAGGCCTTGCCGGCGTCTGCGCTGCACGTCGAGCCGGGGGAGACGCACACTCCGCGCGTCGCCAGGGCCAGCGCGAGGCTCTCACCGGTGACGCCGCGCACGGAGACCTGCAGGTGCCCCGGGAGACGCTCGCCGACCGGGGGGCCGTTCAATCGGACATCCGGGACGGCGAGGACGCGCTCGGCCAGGATGGCGGCCTGACGGCGCCGTCGTGTCGCACGTGCCCCAAGCACGGCCCGGGTGCGCTCGGCGGCTTGGCCCAGGGCGACTGCTCCGGCGAGATCGACGGGCCCGGCGCGCTTGCCCGCCTCCTGGACGCCGCCCTCGATCAGCGGGTGCAGCCGCGCGCCGGGCCGTAGCCACAGTGCCCCGGTCCAGGCAGGCGCCCCCAAGGCCGTCCCCCCGATCGAGACGGCGTCTGCGCCGATGGAGATGACATCGACCGGCAGCGTACCGGCCGATTCGCCGGCGTCGACATGGACGCGCACCTCGGCTCGCTGCGCGCGCACCGCGTCGACCAGCGTGCCGAGGTCCTGAATCGACCCGACCTCGTGCTGGGCGTGGTGGATACTGACGAGACACGTCTGCGGGCCGACGGCCTCGGCGAGCGCGGCCGCGTCGATGCGCCCGGAGGAGTCGACCGCGGTGATGCTCACCGGTTCACCGTCCCGCATCCGTGACCGCGCTACGGACATCACAGCCGGATGCTCGACCGCGCTGACGACGAGGTGGGGGCCTAGTGGGCGATTGGCGGCCAGCAGCCCCTTGACGGCCAGATTGCGCGCCTCGGTCGCGCCTGCGGTGAAGATGACCTCGTCAGGGTCGGACCCGATGAGCTCGGCCACCTGTGCGCGCGCCGTCGCGAGCATCCGAGCGGCGGCCGCCCCGGCGGGGTGTAGTGCGTCGGGCCCGCCAAGGCAATCGAGCGCCTCGGCGATGGCCACGCGCGTCGCCTTGTCGAGGGGCGCGCTCGCCGCGTGATCGAGGTATGCGAGGACCGGATGCGGCATCTAGAACCCCTCGGCCAGGCGCTCGGCGAGTAGTTCCGGCAGGCCGGCGGCGCGGATCGCGGCTTGTGCCCCGGCGATGTCATAGCGCGTCCGCATGAACTCCACCACGCGGTCGCCGTGATGGAGGACTGCCCATGCCGCCCGGGGATCTTGGTCGCGGGGCTGCCCAACGGATCCCGGGTTCACCAGCCAGCGCCCGGCGCTCAGGGTAACCGGTTCATCGGTGGGGACTCGCTCGACGGTGCCGTCGGGGCGCCGATGCCAGGCGGCGGGGACATGGGTGTGCCCAATACAGGTCAGATGGGCCGACGCGGCTTCCAGGGACGGTGCGGCCTCCTCGATGTCGACCACGTATTCCCACACGGGGTCCAGGACGCTCGCGTGGAACAGATGGACGTCGTGGTCGGTGTCCGTCGGCGCGAGCCGTGCCAACCGGGCGCACCGGTCGGGTCCGAGGGCGAGCCGCGTCCAGGCCGCCGCCTCCTGCGCCCACGAGGCAAATGCCTCCAGGGGCAGATGGCCTGCAACGACGAGGTCGTGGTTGCCGGCGATGCAGCGCTCGGCGCCCGCAAGGCAGGCGTCGAGCACATAGCCCGGGTCCGCCGCGTACCCGACGATGTCGCCCAGGCACCACCAACGCTGGATGCCGCGTGCGGCGGCATCCTCGAGGACGGCGTCGAGGGCCTGGCGGTTGCTGTGGATATCACTGAGCACTGCGACTGCGGACACGCCGTGGTTCCTCGCCGCGTGGTTGAGACCAAGCGATTCGTCGGCACGATACGGGGTCCGGGCGCCGGCGTGCGGTCGTTAGGATGACGTCGTGGCAGCGAATTGTGCAACCTCGGCGGGGAGATGGGTATAGCCGGGCGCCAGCCGCGATCTCCCGCGCTTCAGGTCGTCTGCGTCGGCCGACTGCGCCCGCCGCACGCCGAAGCCGGCGGCGATTACGAACGGCGCGTCGGCCAGATGACGAGTTTCCGGGTCGACGAGGTGTCGCCCGAGCCGCTCCAGCGGGGCGCGGCGTACGCACGCGCTCGGGAGGCCGCGCGTATCCGCGAACGACTCGCCCGCACCGCATGGACGGTCGCGCTGTCGCCCACTGGTCAGCAGGCGGCGTCGAGTGCGGCGTTTGCGGAATGGCTGGAGCGCCGTCTGGCCGCGGGGCGTCCGGTGGCGTTCGTGATCGGCGGTGCGAGCGGCCTCGATGACGGCCTGTTGGGTGCCTGCGAGGAGCAGTTGTCGCTCGGCGCGTTAACGATGCCCCACCAGTTGGCCCGTGTCGTGCTCGTCGAGCAGCTGTATCGCGCCTTCTGCCTGCTCCGGGGCCACCCGTATCCCCACTAGGCAGCTAAGGTGCAGGGTCGTGACGACGGCGTTTCTCGATGATCTGGCCCAAGCCATCGCCGCGGACGCGGCGGAGGCGTCTGGAGTGCCCGACCCCACGGTTGCGCTCGGCCCGCCTGCCCGCCCGGAGCATGGGGACATCGCCAGTCCGGTCGCCATGGGCGTCGCCGGGCGCGCCGGGCGGCCGCCACGCGAGATCGCGGCGGCCATCGTCGACGCGCTGCGGGCGCGCCCCGAGCTCGGGCGCGTCATCGAGCGCGTCGAGGTCGCCGGCCCAGGGTTTCTCAACTTCACGCTCGCCCCGGGATGGTTCGCCGGCGTCCTGCGGGGCATCATCGATGCGGGACCCGCATTCGGGGCCAACACGGTCTCCCGCTCCGAAGAGATCCTGCTCGAGTTCGTCTCACCGAATCCGACCGGGCCGATGCATGTCGGTCATGCCCGACATGCGGCGTACGGCGACGCGGTCGCGCGCCTCCTGGAACTCGTGGGTCACCGTGTCTGGCGCGAGTGCTACGTCAACGACTACGGCCGACAGATGCAGTTGTTCGGCGCATCGGTCGCGGCCCGGTACGCCGAGCTGCTGGGCGAGGCTGCGCACCTGCCCGAGGACGGGTATCAGGGAGAATACGTCGCCGAGATCGCCGCTGCGATCTACGACGACATCGGCGACCGCTACGCCGGGTGTGTCTCGCCGCCGGACGACCAGGTTCTTGCGTACTTCGCCGATACGGGCGGCCGCCGCATGCTCGCGCGGACTCAGGCAGAACTGGAGACCTGCCGGGTCCGGATCGATCGGTTCTTCTCCGAGACGACGCTCCACCGCACTGGGCGCGTCGCGGCGGGGATCGATGCCTTGCGCGCCGCCGGGCACACCTTCGAGGCCGCCGGCGCGGTCTGGTTCCGGACGACCGATTTTGGTGACGAGAAGGACCGCGTGCTGGTCCGGTCGGATGGCGCGACCACGTATCTGGCGGCCGACGTCGCCTATCACTTGGACAAGGCCGAGCGCATGGGCGATCGGATGATCGACATCTTCGGTGCCGACCACCACGGGTACATCAACCGCCTGAAGGCGGTCATGGAGGCCGGCGGGTATCCGCCGGATGCGCTGGAAGTGCTGATCATGCAGCTGGTGAGCCTGGTGGAAGCCGGCGCGGCCAAGCGCATGAGTAAGCGCGCCGGGACCTTGGTGACCCTGCGCGAGCTGATCGACGACATCGGCGTCGATGCGACGCGCTTCTTCCTGGTCGAACGCAGCCACGACACCGCCTTCGAACTGGATCTTGACCTAGCTCGTGAACAGAGCCAGGAGAACCCGGTCTACTACGTGCAGTACGCGCATGCGCGCTGCTGCAGCATCCTCGCCAAGGCCGAGCAGGAGGGTGTGCGCCGGTCCCCCGACGCCGACACGCCGGCCGCGCTCGACTCGAGCGAACGAGCGCTCGCGATCCGGCTCACGGAGTGGCCCGACGTCGTCGCCGACGCGGCCGAGCGCCGGGCACCGCACCGCACCGTCGCCTACCTAAAGGACCTTGCCCGCGATCTGCACGCCTTCTACCACCGGTGTCGCGTCGTCGGCGAGGCCCCCGATATCGAGTCCTTCCGAATGGACCTCACGGTCGCGACACGGCAGGTGCTCGCCGCCGGCTTGGGTGTCCTCGGAGTGGAGGCGCCCGAGCGAATGTAGTCCAGCTGCCGCCTATCCTCTGGTAGGTTGCGGCTCCCGGCGGGTGTAGCTCAGTTGGTAGAGCGTCGGCTTCCCAAGCCGAAGGTCGCGAGTTCGAGCCTCGTCGCCCGCTTGATGAGAAGCCCTGCTAACCCGGGGCTTGTTGTGTTCCTGAGCGGCGAGGCTGGAGTCCCCGAGTCGGTCTGAATCGGTCTCAGACGGTGCGGGGGGCATCTCAGACGGTGCGGGAGACGGTGCGGGAGGTCGCCGTTTGCGCCTAGCGACAGGCGCTCCAATACGGGGGTGAGACTTCTCAGACCGCATGCGGCAGGATTCCAACCTGCGACCTTCGGCTCCGGAGTATAAATCCGGTGCGGACCGATGCGTACGGGCGCGACATTCCGGTGGGGCCTCGCTCAGCGACGACTATCGGGGCGCTGGGGTCGGTCTGATCTGGTCGCGGACGGGCGTTGGTGGCGCCTAGCACGACGCTGGGCGTGGGGAGGTTGACGACGAACTGGCCCTCGCACTGCAGCGCCCGGATTGGCAACCGCAAACGCGCTGGCCAACCTGACCTTGACCAGCAGGGGCATCATTGTGGGTCGCTGGATCGCCGTCGTCGGAGGATCGGTGGGATGTGAGGCGGCGGGGCGCGGTCGCTCGACCAGGGCGCTGGGGCTGCATCGAGCAGTGATGCGAGGCCAAGAACCGCAGGCTCGTACTTGGCGCGGCGCGCGGCGAATCGCTCCCAGATCAGGCGCCGGTCCTTGTCGAGCGGCACGGCCACCGCGTCGAGTTCGTCGAGGGAAGCGTTGAGTTCGGCCGGGGTCAGCTTGTGGTCGCCGTCGTGCTCCACCGCGATCTGTTGGAACCCGGCGATGTCGCGCACGACGCGGGTTGCGGCCGCCAGGTACATCGACGCGTCTGCGTTGCCGCCGCCCGGGAGCGCGATCGCCGACAGGCGCAGGTTGGCGGTGTCGAGGAGCGTTGCGGCGGAGGTAAGCCAGGAATGGTCCCAAGTCGCCGAGCGGAAGAACGCGAGGAACGGGTGGGTCATGTGCGTCTGGCCGATGTCGACGACCCAACGCTCCCACTCGTTCCACTTCCGATCGAGGCGGGCGAGCCCGCCGTACTGATGGTGGCGCAGCACCAGTTGGGTCGCGTTCGGCGGCACTCCGGCGCGTGCGTCGAGCATCGCGACGACCAACTCGCGTCGCGAGTAGGCCGCGTAGATCGTCGGCAGGTAGGCGATTACCAGTGCGATCAGGCCGACGCCGACTGCAGCTTCCGAGAACGCGATCAGGTCCGGACCAAATCCGCCCGGAGCGGCGAACCCGAGTGTCAGGAGCGAGGACCCGCTGATCTGGATTGCCGCGCTGATGCCGTGCTGGTCCACCGCCCAGAAGATCGCCGCGTACCCGATCATCACCAGGACGAGCCACACCCCGGGTAGGGCGACGAGGCTCAGCGGCGCCCAGTGAGCCATGATCGCGTCACGGCGCTTGCAGTCGGCGGTCGCGCCCTTTAGCCGCACGACCACATTGAAGATCCGGCGCATCGAGATGAACACGGCCCGGTTCAACACCAAGCGCACGGCTCGTGCCACCACGAACGTCCGGATCGCCTGCTGCCCCGTCCAGACGACGATCGCCACCCCCGCAAGAGCGATAACGATGCGCAGGATAACCATCGGACGGAGCATACTGCCCACCGAGCAAGCAGCGGCACAAAGTAGACGCTGGAGGGATTCGTCGGGCTGCTGGGGAAGAGATCGACGCCGACGAGATGGACTACGGGGCGGCGACCTTCAATGGGATGGTGCGCATGCCCGTCAGCTCTGGTCGTACGCGCTGCCGTCGAGGCTGCGTGCGCCACCAGGGGAGCCAGAGGCGCTGAGCGGCCCCGGGGTGCCAATGCGCACGCCTATGGGGGTGGATTGCACCTCTGGACCGCCGCTTCGGCATCAGGAGAGGGCGCGATGGGCCACAGCGCCCTCGCAACCACCCGTCGCTACCTGCACTCGGCGCCTTGTCTCCGGCCCGACCACGGCTCAGCCAGATCGCATGGCGCGCGCCATGGAGCCAGTTCCATAGGCGGCGACGGATGAGCGCTCCGGGAAGTCAACGACGATAGATCGGGGATCTCGCCTCTGTTGGTTGTTCGTTGCATCTGTCACGGTCTCCATACCGACCGGGCCATCGGCCGAGTAGTTCGATGCGCCGAGTGCGACCGCGCGGTGACGCCCAGAGACCTGGGTTGCTCACCTGCCACGGCGCCGCAGATGCTTGGCACGCATCAGTCGATGGTGCGCCGAGGTACGAGTCTCCCCACGCGGGAGATCGTCTTCTCGTCGTCTCCGGTCACTAGGACATGTCAGACGATTCGAGGAGCATCTGGTGCAGCGCGACCCCGCGGCTTCGGGCCAAGACGATCCGCGCGCTGGCCTCGGGGCCTGGACGGATGGCCCGCTGGCCGATGCCACCGACCTTGGCCGTCACCTGAACAACCTCGCCAGGAATGGCAGCGACACGCCGCGGCCCGTGGCCCTACGGCGCGCCGCGGCGATCACATCGTTTGCGACCGACCACGACGACGACTTCGCCCGCGCCGGGCTCGCTGCGGATCGGCGCGCGTCGCTGCTGGTGCGCGCCGCGCGACTTGAGGATGCCGTCGCGTGGGAGGCCTGGGACGAGGTGCGGGCGATCGTGGCGGGGATGACCTTCCACCTTGCTCCCTACCTGTTGGCGGCCCCGGCCCTCTTCGAGCCGCCCCCGACCTCACGAACCGTCCGTCTGCTGTGGCAGCTCGGTCGTCATGACACGGCGGACGACGTGGCCGAACACCGCGAGCGGAACCTGAAGCAGGCCGGGGTGATAGAGCGCTCCGACGTCGTGCTGGAGGAGATAGAGACGCAGGTGCATTGAGGTGCGACCGCTCGGACACCTGGCGGCGCCCTGATGGCCGAGCTGAGCACCGGCGCGCTCACGATCCTGGCCGCCGTCTACGTCCACCAGGCCGACTACAGCGAGCTGCACGGCGAGCACGCGCGCTTCGGAGGCCTGAGCGCATGGATGCTGGCGCCCATCACCGGCCTGAGCTGGGAGGATGCCATCATCGCCCTGCACGAGCTGGATGGCGCGGGACTTGCCGCACCTGCCGCGGGCGATCGGTATGCCCTGACCGATGACGGCATGGCCTACGCACGCAGCCCTGTCGGCATCGACGCTGCCAACCGCGTCGCGGACCAGATCCGCGCCAGCGCGCCACCCCAAGCTACTAAGCCCGGCGCATCGAGTGCGGTTCCGGCACCCGCATCGCGGTCGGGGTCGAGGACGTTCGGCGCCCTAGGTGTGTTTGGTCGCCGAGGCCGCCCACAGCGCGCGAAGCCCAAGCACCGGTAGTGCCCACAACATGCCGTAGCCCCAGGCGGGGTGATCGGGGCGGAGACCCCGACACGCATGGCCGGTGTCCGCCGCGATCGTCAGGCCGTCACCCCGTTGAATCTGCGCTGATCGGACGTAGCCTGAAATCCCCCGGTCACCACCGCAGGGGCGGTGCTGACGGGGGCTCTGAGAGATGGAGCGGCGTACGGCCGGACATGGAATACGGCCCCCCGCGGCCGCCAGTCCCGGTCACGAGCCGCCGTCCTCGGCAGGCAGTCCGGCCCCGCCGCTTGCTGGCGCACGGCCCTCGGTGGGTCTAAGGCCTCGGCCCGATGATGCGCTGCACGGCTTCGACGTAGGCTGCTTGCAATGACCGATGGAGAGTTCGGTCTACCGGTCGTTCCTCCGCGTCCCGGACAGGAAACTGAGGCAGTGTCCGCGGCTGGTAAGGCCAGCGCGACAGAACGGAGGACGCACAGTGTGGGGCACCCGCGAGTGGCCGGACATCGGACCCAACGATCTGCTGTTGGTCTGCAATAGATGCGTCGATTCGAGGGGCCGTCGTCAGGGGGTCTTTGTGGTGGATACGGACCCCGATGGTGTCATCGTGGGGCGCGTTCTCCGGCACTGTCGCCACAGTGACTCGGTGCCGCCATTCCCCGCTACCGTCGAGCGCTTCTTGGCGTCATTGCGGCGCGCGTGTGACGACCCCAAGCAGGTGATGGTCCACGAGATCAGCGTCGGCCAAGCCAGGTGGACGCTCGGCCGTCGCGCAGACGTGTTGGCGATCGAGCCTCTCCTGTAAGGGTCGGTTCGGGGAAGTTCCGCCGTAAGGGAGCGCGCTGTCACTCGCGGGACCCGCATGGGTGGGGGCGAGTTGTCTACCGCGCCCTCGGGGCTGCTATGGCCGAAGTTCGCCCGAACCGTCCCGTGACTGCAACTTCGACGCGCGGTTGCGGGCGGCAGTGCGTCCTGAGCGCCCGTCGATCCGATCAGGCGTTGCCCGGAGATCGAACCGGGGGAACGCGTGATGTCGGGTTCCTGCAAGGAGCCGCCATCACGACCGCGATCACTTCGCCGCACGGGCGTTTCCGCCGCGCGATGAGCAGGGGCGCGACTAACGCGGATTGGTGTTGACCGCGTTGGTACGCCGGGATGTGCCGCAGCTCGTGCCGTGTCACCAGCGGGCGGCGGGCGATGCTGGTCAACGTAAACAGCCGCGATGACGAAAGGGGGGAGCCGTGACGACCGAACCACCGCGCCGGACGATGACCGACCGGGGCCGCATCACCTGGCCATGTGAGGTGTGCGGCAAGCCGATCAAGGACGGGGCCGGATACCTGACGGTGAGCATCCGCGCCATGCGGGTGCACGAGGACTCATGGGTGCAGTACCGCGAGCGGCTGCGCCAGCGGCGCGAGGCAGCGGGTAACCCGGCGCTTTTCGCGGAGGACCTGGCCGACATGCCGCGCACCCAACGGGCGCACTGGCTGGCGGTGCACGGTGAGTGCGACCCCGACCCAGGCAGCGGGGGCCACCAGATCGAGGTCGAGCGCATCCGCACCGCACACCACCTGCTCGCCTGGACGGCGCACCTAATGGGCAAGCGCTGGCTGCGCGATACCGACTGGGCCGACCTGCTGGGCGGCATCGGGGGGAACCTCCCGTGAGCGCCAGACGCCCGCGTTGCAGCGGGAGATCGCGAAGGCAGCGCACCCGACGTTGCAGATCGTCACCGTGACCGGTGTTGCTGACGCGACCTGTCCAGCCGGGTATCAGGTCACTGGTGGCGGCCCGCTACTACTCGCTAGCGCAGCGCCCCCCGCGGCATTCCTCGCGGCCGGTCGTAGGCTCGGGGTACCGCGGGCAGCAAACCCACAGGGAGGGAAGATGAGACGCGGAAACCTCGCGGCCATCGAGGACACCGCAGCGAACACCCCGGCCCCGGCGGCGGCCCGCTACTACTCGGGCGGGTCGGTCGAGCACCGGATGCCCCCGCTCGTGAAGTGGCTTGACGAGTTCCTCGCCAAGCACCCCGACGATGACGTCGTTGCTATCTCGCTCCTGGTCACGATGCGCCGGGTCGAGACGCCCGGCGGCCCCGCCAGCTAGGCTCGGGACAGGCCCGGCGGTCCCATCACTCCCGCCGCCGGGCTCTGCCGACCGCTCCGCGGTTCGCCTATCTGACCGGAGCCACCGCCCCGGCGGCGCAACCGGCAGCTAGCCCCAGTGATGCGGCGCGTGGTCTAGGCAGGACCCGGTCGTGAGCGAACTGAACCTGCTGCGCGGTCTACGGCGGGCCTGGCCCGAGCGGAGCGCCCAACGTGGTGCGTCGGACACGCCGAACGTAACCCCTCGCCGGTGAGCGGAGAGCGCGCGACTGGTACCGTGGCGGGCGCCTTACGGCGCTTTGTGCGGGCTTTTCCGACGGCCGCTCAGCCGCCGAGGTCCTGACCCTCGTGGCCGTTGACGCAGCCCTCGACCCCCGATTGCCTCGGGGCCGATCTGGTTAGAGTGGCCAGTGAGTTGGTGTCCATACGCCGACGCGACGATCGGGGGGTCGAACGTGCGAGTGAATCCGCGTGCAACAAGGCAGAGAGGCCAACCTCGACGCATCATTGGATCTTGTCTCCTTTCACTTGCCCTTGTTGGCGGCGCGTGGCTTGCTCAGGTTGGTGACGCCAGCACCTTCCATGGTGTCGTCCTCGGCTCGAAGTATTGGCTGTCATCGGTTGGCGGCGGCGGAAGTGGCTGGGGGACCTCACGCCCGAAGACCATCGACAATGGTGGTGACCCATCGGGGATCGTTAACAAGATCCGGTGGAGCACGTGGGGCGGCAAGGTCGCTATCGGCTATGGGCTCACCTGGGTCAACAAACCCACCGGCGGTTACTACGCCACGCAGGCGCGGATTGAGTTGAAAGCCCTCAACATCGGCCTTTGTTACCCGCCAGGATTCCCGCCGGGAGCCCGCCGTGGACCGGCGCCAGGATCGCCGCCCGCTCCCGGACCCCCAGGGTCATGGCCGCCGCCAGGGCCTGGACCCGGCGGATGCCCGCCCCCACCGCCTGCGCCGTAGACGGACTTAGGGGCCGACGATCGAAAGCGCGCCGGGCGCGGGCCGCAATTGACCGCTACAACGCACAACGCCGAGGAGCCCGTGGCGAGATACGAGGTCGCGGTTCGCACGGGGCTCGCCCTTTTGTCGGGTTCAGGGCTGACAGCACGCCCGCCGGGTGCTATTCCTCGGCCATTCACAACCTCGCGAAGGGACACACTCGGTGAAACGCACACGATGCTCCGTCGGCAAGCTGGCACTCGGCGGGCTCGGGGTGGCCAGCCTTGGAATCATGGCGCTCGGCGGCGCGAGCGCGGCGCCTGCAGGAGTGGCGACGTCGCTGCTGCTGCGACCGGCCAACTGGCCGAGCCACCACCACGGAATCGGGGCCAAGCCACCCGGCTCGACCGGCGGGTCCAGCGCAGTGGGGTGGTACTCCTCGAACTGGTCCGGATACGCGGTCACTCCTTCGGGGGCCGCGCCGTTTACCGGCATCACCAGTCAGTGGACGGTGCCTGCCGTCGCCCGGACCCGCAACGCGACCTTCTCGGCCGCCTGGGCGGGCATCGATGGCTTTACCAACAGTTCGCTGATCCAGACCGGTACCGAGCAGGATTACTACAACGGGGCGGCCCACTACGCGGCCTGGTGGACCACCTCGGCCCAGGGCTTTGCCGAGCAGGCCATCAGCGGGACCGTGGCCCCTGGGGACCAGATGTCGGCGACGATCGCCGAGACCGCGACCCCGGGCATCTGGTCAATCAGGCTTGTAGATGGGAGTCCGACCCACGGCTGGACGTTCACTACGACACTCGCCTATACGGGCCCCGGCACCTCGGCCGAGTGGATCACTGAGGCCCCGACGGTCGGCGGCCGGCTTGCCCCGCTTGCGCATTACAGTTCACCGCTGACCTTCGACCCCGGCACCGTCACTGTCGGGACCACGACCGCTTCACCGAACCTGATCCCCTCTGAGGGCGGGGAGATGATCCAGGGACGTAGCATCGTCTCGGTCCCGTCGGTGCCGGACAACGATCCACATCCGGACGGGTTCAACATGGCCTACGGATCCATCGCTCCAGCGCCTCCGACCTCATAGCGCACCATCGACCGATCGGGCACTGCGACCTTCGAGCGGCGCCGTGCCCGATCGTGCGTAGCTCGCGTACGCCACCGATCCAGCAAGCGGTTCGACAGTTATGAGCCGTGCGCGACGCATCCTCGCGCGTTCAGGTTGAACGGCCGCGGAACATACCTCGGAGAAAAGCAGACGGAGAGCGCGCTACGTCCCGATCGGCGTTTGTTGACGAGGGCCCTGACGAATGAATCTGTCGATCGCCTGGAGTTGCGTCTGCCCGGGTTGTTGGGGAATCGCCAAATCAGGAAAGGCTGATGCCACCCTGCGCACGATCCTTCCGACCCTGGCCACTGATAAGAGGTCGAGCAGCGGTCGCGACTCGTGGCCTGGGCCCGCGCATCGCAGTTCCAGACCTGCGGCTCCCGCCTCTGCAGACAGCGCCAAGGATTCAAGTAGCGCGTGCTGTGGACTCGCATCCTCGAAGGTCTCCGCCAGCCACTGAACCGCGGCTGGCTCAAGATCGAAGACAGATCCTTCGTCCGCTCGCGCCATCTCTGGTCGCGGGTCAGACCCGAGGGCGTCAACACTCGCGCCGCTCGAACTGCGCTGACCGTCCCTCACGGGAGCCCCCGTCCGCACCCCAGGTGTCAACAAAACGTATCGGCCCTGCTCCTAGCGCGATACGGGACGATCGGGGAGGTCGACGAACCGCGGGTAGTGCCTTTGACTAGGTCGGGCACCCGCCTCAGGACGCTTGGACGTCGGGCGATCAAGACAGGCTCCACGCTGTTCACAGCGTTCCGCGCTCGCCGGGCCGAAGGCCTCGGCGAGCTGTGCAGGACCCTCGGGTTGTGCGGTGCGCAGCGCCATCTGGAGTTCGGTGGCGCGCTGGTCGACGTTGCGTTGACTCCCCGCGTGGCGCAAGGCGCGGCGATCTTGCCCGTAAAGAGCGCACGCGCCTGCGCCGGCGTCGGGGCAACGCCGCATCGACCCGGCGCGGATGGACAGCTGTGAGCGCGACGGTCGGTGGTCCACAGGGGCGGGATCACCGAGGACGACTACGCGCTCGAAGGCTGATCCATCAGGTGCGCGCCCGCTGCGGGCGGCAGTCGTGTTGAAGGTCAGCTAGACGTGGTGGTGCTTTGTCCCGTTGTCGATGACGTGGGTTGCGAACAGCGCATTGCTGAACGCGGTGCCGTGCGGTTCGGTCCAGATCACCGTCAGGCGGTCCCCGGCCTTGATTGACGCACACGAACGTGCGTGACCCCGGTGGCCGGTGAATTTCGTCGAGGGTCCGAAGAGCACCGGCAACTGCGAGCCCTTGGTGCCGATGGACTTCGGCCGGAAGCTCGTGTGATCGAGGGTCACTCCCTCGGGGCTCGTGCAGACGGCAGCGGTGTCCGCCACACCCACCGCGAAGTAATGCACCGGCGGCGGCGGTCCATTGTCGATCACGCGCGTGGCCGCAAGCGCACCTGAGAAGGTCGTTCCATTGGGTTCGGTCCAGATCACCGTCAGGCGGTCGCCCGCCTTGATCGACCCACAGGCCATCGCGTGGCCCTTGCGGCCCACGAACTTGGTCGCGCCATCCAGGGCGACCTGCAACTGGGTGCCCTTGGTGCCGAGGCTCGCAGGGACGTAGGACGTGTGATCGAGCGTCACGCTCTCGGGCGTTGCACAGATTGCCGCGGCATCGGCGCTCCCGCGAACTTCGAAGTGCACGACCTTCCCCGATCCGTGATGCCCGCCTGCGGCGACCGCCAGCGGCGCGGCCACCATGCCCGCCGCAACTCCGATGGCTCCCAGCACTCGAACTCGCCGCATTCACGACCCCCACGATCACGAGGCAACACGTGCCCGTGGTATCGGCAGGACGCGCCGTTTGGATAACGGCGATCGCGGCCTTCCGTACAACGCCCACGCAACCGGTCGACAACGGCCGTCGCGTGCCTCGGGCGGTGTCTGAGACGTCGCGACAATGCCCGATGGAACATGCGGCCCAACCACCTTGGGGTGCCGACGTAGATGGTCGGCCCTCACGCCAAGACCTCCCGTCAAGGATTTTCGCCGACGTGTCGATGGGACAGCCAACCATCCGACAAGGGGGCTCGACGTGCGGCAGGTGAAGTTGGTCTTGGCGGGTACGGCGATGCTCGTCGGTATGGCGGTCCCGGCATTTGCGTCTGCGCCGCCGACGCTCACGGCAGGCGACCACGTCACGATCTGCCATGCCACCGGCAGCGTCCGGCATCCATACGTCCGGATCAGCCCGTCGGTGGCCGGGGTGGTCAATGGCCACCTCAAACACCAAGACCATCGGGACGTGGTGCCGCCGTTTGTCTCTGCGGGCAACGTCTACTCACAGAACTGGACCTCCGACGGGCAGGCGTTTCTCGCGGGCGGTTGCCTCGGGACGTTCACGCCCGGTAGCGGCGGGTCTGGCTCGGGTGGACCGCTCTAGGGGCGATCGGTTGCGCACGGCGCAGTTCGCATCACGTCCTAGGTGAGCCCGCACGTCGGTCCGGGATCAACCATCTTTCAAGGAGAAGCTCCATGAAACCCCGTAGTGCGCTCCTCACAGCCACCGTCGGGGCCGCAGCGCTCGTCCTCTCGGCCGGGTCGGCGTTCGCGGTGGGCTCGGGTGGCGGCCCCGGCGCGGTCGTGTATCACTGCGAGGCGTTGACCGGTGGCGCGGTGCACGGATCGGCGTCGGCCAAGATCGTCAACGGGAGCCCTGATCCGTCGAGCGTTCACGGCGACCCGGCCTGTGTGACCGAAGTCGTGTCCATCATCACCGGCGGGTTCTGACGGGACCCACGGCCTGGGGCGTCCGGAGCGAACCGGGGTCACGATCCGTCGGTGTGGTTCTAGGTGCCTGAATCGCAGCATCTCAACCGAGGTGATGCATCATGTTGATCAGCTTTACGAGCAGTACCGCGACCGCCGACGAGGCCGAGAAGATCGAGGAGTTCCTAGGCGAGTTCCTTCCGAGGATGCGCAAACAGGAGGGCGTCGAGGGGATCTTCCACTACGCCAACTCGCGGACCGGCCGGCGCACGACCGTCGTGCTGTGGCGCGACGAGGGTGCGCGCCGCGCCTACGTCAATGGCGACCTGATCCAGGAGGCGCTTGCCTTCGAGAAGGCGATGGGCAACACCGCGACCCGTGAGGCATTCCCCGTGATCATCGGCCTGCCGTAGGTACGTGACGGCCAGGCGGCGGAGGGATTCACGTCCACAGCGCATTACCGTCAAGAAACGCGGGCAATGTGCCGAGCAAGCTTTCGGCGGTAACGCGCAGGCGGGCCTGGGGGAACGTCCGCCTGGGTTGTGGCACCCCCTCGTGGGCGGGGTGGGGACCTACGCCCGCGAGGGGGTGCCACGGGATGCGGGGACCTCCCTGATCAGCCGATATCCCGCTTCGTGCGGGAACGCCACGTTGATCTCAGCACCGTGGTTGAGGCGTGTTAACCACCGGGGCGGCGAGCCGCCTCCTTACTCACCAGCATCACGGAGCTGCCCACCCCTCGGGACATGTGGGCCTGCCGAAGGGGTGGTCGCCTCGTCGATCCAGACAGCAGCCTGGAGCGCCCACCTGGTGCTCCCCAGGTGCGTCCGTTCCTTGGCGTAGGCTCTCGCGACCTCGATGTCCCCCGCGGTGCGGGTACAAGGGAAGCGCCTTGGATATCACAAACGCAGTCATGTGCCCCTTGCTCGCCTGCGTTCGGAATGCTCGTCCGTGTGATGCCAGGAGATGCTCGGCGGCACGGCGGTTCTCAAAGGTGAGGCGTTAAGCAGCGGGCGCGCGCCAGCAAAAGACTTCGGAGGAAGTAAGAATGCCACTGGCGCGTCCTCTCAGGAGTGGCAGCTCCAACCAGCAGCAGGGAGAGGACCGTGCACTACTACTACTTCGCTGACCGCGAGGACTTCGCGGCCGCCGCCATCTTGGCACTCGGCACGACGCGCGTAGCGTGCGTCAGTCACCCGTCGCGCATCACGTCGGAGTTCGAGCACGACGGGGACCGGTACTACCTTGTCGCGGGCGCGCCCGATATGCACCGGGGCAACTCTACGCGCGACATCCGAGGCGCATATCTGTTCACGCCCTGCCCGTACTGCCACGAGGACATGCTTCCCGGGCAGGCGCTCGACCTACGCCACTCCACGCCGCTAAGCGATGACCCCTGGAGCATGGGCGAGGTGCTCATGCATCGCGCGTGTCATCAAGCAGTAGATAGGGGCAGCGCCTAGAGGGCGCTCAAGGATATGCCCGAGCCCTGGCGCGCGAGGGCCAACGGGAGAAATGCCCTCAAACGGGCAGTTTGCGCCCCCAACATGACCAACATGGCCTCGGCTCCCTACTAGGTCAACGCTGCCAACCACGGGACTTTCGTGCGGGTTGTGTCGGTCCGGGTCCGGTCGCCGCCCTTGTTCGACGTGGTGGTCCCGGTTGTGTCGGTCCGGGTCCGGTCGCCGCCCTTGTTCGGCGTGGTGGTCCCGGTAGTGCCGGTCCGGGTCCGGTCGCCGCCCTTGTTCGGCGTGGTGGTCCCGGTAGTGCCGGTCCGGGTCCGGTCGCCGCCCTTGTTCGACGTGGTGGTCCCGGTTGTGTCGGTCCGGGTCTGGTCGCCGCCCTTGTTCGGCGTGGTGGTCCCGGTTGCGTCGGTCCGGGTCGGGCCGCCGCTCGTCGGCGTGGTGGTCCCGGTTGTGTCGGTCCGGGTCGGGCCGCCGCTCGTCGGCGTGGTGGTCCCGGTTGCGTCGGTCCGGGTCGGGCCGCCGCTCGTCGGCGTGGTGGTCCCGGTTGTGTCGGTCTGGGTCGGGCCAGCGGAGGGGCTTCCATTAGAGGCTCCGCTCAAAAGAGGCCCCACAGAACCGTTCGCTTGGATCGCTCTAATTCCCGCCAGTGTGGCGAGACTCTCGAACGTGTGAAGATCGGTGATTGGGCGGACCGTCAGACCACCTCGTCTTACCTCGTATCGATGCGCCGAGCGCGCGCCCAAGGCGACCGGTCGACCTTCCGTGGCGACCTGTGAAGGCACCGAGGCCATCTGCTCGGCCACGTGAATGAGGGGACCAACACCCAGCGATGTCACGAGCGTGGTCCCAACGAGCACCGCGATGCGCGCAACCCCCGCACCGCCACTGAACGCCGATCGCGTAATCGGGGATCCCAGCGTCCGTCGCAACGTTGACGTGCGCAACCACACGGGGAGAACCAGGACGCCCCAGAGCCCCTCGCGCGCCTTACGCAGGCGGGCTCGGCCGCGAAAGAGTGCCTGATATTTGGCGTTTGGCGACCGGCCGCGCGCGCTCGTCACGGCGCCGGGAGTGCCTGACAGATGAGCCAGAACAGCGACCCGTTCGCTGTCCGGCAAGGCGAGCACCCGCTGGAGCATCCACCGCCCTTCGGCGGCGCCGATCACCGCATCTTCGGGTCCCGGCGAGACATCAGGCACGTCGTTCGGATCGACCACCGTGATTCGCGCGCGCCGTGCCCGCTCCTCGGCGCAGCGGGTTCGGACGACCGCGTACAACCAGCCGCGGGCGTATTCGGGCGGGTTTCCGGCCCGGACGCGGGCCAACAGATGCACATACGCATCTTGGACCATGTCGTCAGCCGCTGCGTGATGGGCTCCCAGTTGGCGGGAAGCAAAGGCCACGAGCTCACGCCAATAAATCGCTGCCTGATGCACCACGTCCGCCGGTGATTCCGGGCTCGGAATCCGTCGCATCCCGTCGCTGAGATTCGGCCAGTCGGGACGCTCTGCCGGCAGCCCGTCGCTACCCGACGTAGCCCGCTCGGATGCAGGGCGCTGCGACTCGTTGATCACGGTCAGTCACCGTTGCCAGGTGCGCGATGTAGAATTCCTACTCGACGTATCGGCAGTTACGCGCGCTACCTCGACCCCCGGCCGCGGCGGTCGCCGCCTGGGGGGCGGCGAAATCCCAGTTTGTTCGTCCGCAACTCCCATGCCCGCCAGTCCTGCGCGACGGTGTCGGTGGCGCGGACGGCGCGCCCGTTGCTGCTGCGCTGATTGATACCCGTGTTGGGATTGTGCGCGGTGCGGGTTGGTGTGGGAGGCGACGCAGAGTCAGAAGCCGCCGCCACGGAATACGCCGCGCCCGCGCAGGTACGGCACGCCGGACTGACCCATCGTCGAACTCCGCCGCCGCCTCATCTCGTCCCGAGCTGCGGATCGTGCGTCGAAGCCTGCGCAGTCGAACTCAGCCATGCAGCGATGGAGCGAACTCGATATCGCGCGACCGATGAGTTGTCCGCCACGCGGCGGTCTACGTCATCAAACCCGCAAACAGCATACAATGTACGACCTCGCCACCAGCATTGACAGCCCCCAGGCCGCGTGACGAGGAGACCTCATGTCTGAAACGCAAACGCTGATGACGGACATCGTGTTTGGCGAGCAGCCGCGTTGGCACGAGGACCGACTTTGGTTCTCTGACTGGGGTCCGCCGGAGGTCGTTGCCGTGGATCTGGATGGCAGCAGCGAGGTGATCCTGAAGGCGCCGTCCTTTCCGTGCTGTGTGGACTGGCTGCCGGACGGGCGCCTGCTGCTCGTGTCGGCGCGCGCGGGGCTTCTCCTGCGCCGTGAGCCTGACGGCTCGTTGGTGACCCACGGCGACCTCAACATGGTCTCCGATGTGCCACCCGGAAATGAGCTCGTGGTGGACGGTCGTGGCAACGCGTACGTCAACGGCCCGGGCTTCGACATGCTGGCGGGCGCCGAGTTCGCCCCCGGGGGGATAGCGCTAGTTCCTCCCGACGGGTCGGCCCGCCTGGTCGCCGATGGCATCGCCTTTCCCAACGGCATGCTCGTCACCACGGACAACTCGACGCTGATCGTCGCCGACTCCTACGGCCACTGTCTGACGGCATTCGACATCGCGATAGACGGCAGCCTGGCGAGCCGGCGGCTCTGGGCAGACCTCGGCGATGGCGTCCCAGACGGGATCTGCCTCGACGCGGCGAACGCCGTCTGGTATGGAGACGTCCCCAACAAGCGTTGCGTGCGCGTTCGCGAGGGGGGCGAGGTGCTGCAGACGGTCGAGCTCGACCGGGGATGCTTCGCATGCGCACTCGGCGGCGCGGACCGCAGCACGTTGTTCATGATGGCGACCGAGTGGCGGGGTCCTGAGAACATGTTCAACGGGCCGCGCACGGGTCAGGTGCTGAGCGTCGAGGCGCCAGCACCGGGCGTCGGCTGGCCGTAGGGCTCACTGCCGCTACCTCGCGAAGGCAGACATGGCAGCGGTCACGCCCGCTGTGGACGACCAACAGCAGCCCGGACCGAGCGACGGGTCACTTCCGCTTCGACCTGCTGAAGCAGCCGTCGGCGAGGTCCGTCCGGTAGTCGGGCGCGAACGCGCCGTAGGGAGAATTACTGTCCAGAAATTCTGCCGTCATTCCGATTTCGGTCTGTGGAGCTACCCGCAGGCGGCCAATGGGGTGACAGTCCGTCTGGGTTGCGGCGCCTCTCGATCGACACTTTGGGGGAAGCGGCGGAGAGGTGCCGCGGGCAGTTGATGAGTTCAGGCGATCGGCTTCATCGCCTTGATCTCCTTTCAGGTCGTTACGCCGAGTGTGACGCTGGCGGTCGGACTCGCGCTCGCCCTGCTGGTCGTCGATATCGGCGCGTGGCGAGTCGTCTCGCAGATATTCGTGATCGACGAACATCACAGGGCGACTGCAACCTTGATGACGCCCGGCGAGCGATCAGCCATCAACCGGTAGGCCTCAGCGACCTGCGCTAACGGAAGCCGATGCGTGAACACCGGGGACGGATTCATGCGGCCCTGCGCAAGCAGCTCCATCAGCGCCGGGACGTTGAGCCGACCCGGAACCAGTCCGCCCGTGATGGTGACATTTCGGAGAAATTGGTCCATCCAGTTCACATCCGGGACGCGACCCACGGCCTGATCGAGGCCGATCG
This sequence comes from uncultured Thermoleophilia bacterium, assembly GCA_963773325.1. Classification (GTDB taxonomy): domain Bacteria; phylum Actinomycetota; class Thermoleophilia; order Miltoncostaeales; family Miltoncostaeaceae; genus CAITWD01. The sequence goes on from CAVZAI010000002.1 coordinate 2,094,245, forward strand.
CGGAGATCACGCCCCCAGCACGGACGCATGCCTGCGCCATGTGCATCGGCTCCGGTCCGGAAACGCTTGCGATCACCACGCGCGCGCCCTGCCCCGAAGTGAGCTCCCGCACCCGCTCCGCTACCTCATCGCGGTCTCGGCAGTTCAGGAGCACGTGAGCACCAAGCGCGCCGGCGACAGCGAGCCGGTCCTCATGGTGACCGACAACGACGATCGGCTCAGCGCCACGCACCCACGCGGCGTGTGCCGCACAAAGCCCCACTGCCCCGTCACCGATGACCACGACGGCATCGCCGCCACGCACGTCGGCAACCGCGGCACCGTGCCAACCCGTGCCCATAACGTCAATTACGCCCAGCAGGGCCGGCTCGTACTCGGGTGTGGACAGCGAGTCGGGAACCGGGACAAGCGTGTAGTCAGCGAACGGGACGCGAACGACCTCCGCCTGACCGCCCTGAATATCACCGCCGTAGTGCCAGAACGCTCCGGAGAAGCCGAAGAACCCAAGCCCACGCCTGCACGCATAGGGCAATCCGAGCCGGCACATGTCGCACGTGCCGTCCGCGATGCTTGGGGACGCCACCACGAGGTCCCCCGGACGAACCGTCAGGACCTCAGAGCCGGCGGCCTCCACAGTACCCATGAACTCATGCCCGACACGCTCCCCGGCATTGAAGCCCAGTGAAGACCCATGGCGAAAGAAGTGCAGGTCCGACCCGCAGACCGACGCGAGGGTCACCCGCACCAATGCGTCGGTCGGGTCCACGATCCCTGGTTCCGGCACCTCGTCGGCGCGGACGTCCTCATCGTCGTAGTAGCGTGCAGCGAGCATTCGCGCTTCCTCGTTCGTGTTACGGGGGGCCGACTCCGGAGACCAACGTAGCGCGGCGTCGGCGCACGGAGACCCGGGGTTCATGCGCATCTCGGCTCCGTTGAATGCCGTACCGCTGCGTGTCCGGCTCGCGTGCGGGCTGTGCGGCTAGCGAGATGCCGCGTTCGCGCGTTAGTGCGAGACTCGCCATCTCGCCACAGGTGGTCTCGGCGTCGCGAGGCCGCAGATCCAGGTCATCGAATTGGAGAGCACGGCATGGTGGATGACTCAAGGTACGCGCTGGTCACTGACGAACAGGCAACGGTGACGGTGATCACGATCACGCACGATGGCTATCCGATCGTCAGCCTCCATGCGGAGTCTGGCGAGCCAGCGGTCGTCTGGGTGCACACGCAGAGCCCGATGGTGCTCGGAGACGCGCAGGTCGCCCAACGCGCCCTCAACATGTTGATCGCCGCGGCCGAAAGTGCTCGGGATGAACTCGGCCGGGAGCCGTCCGAGTGACCGACGATCCGAACCCGCTTCTGCTCAAATTCCAGCACGCCAAGCTCGAAGCAGAACAACGTCGGATTCTTGAGAGAGCACTGCGTGAGGCCGAGCCCATGGACAAGGTGACACACGGCCCGCCCACGACCCCCGGCGATCGCATCCGCCTGCGCGGCACGCCGATTCAGACCAAGGGCGACGGCGGGACGATGCTGGGCGCCGATCCGCTGGGTGCGCTGCTCGCCAAGGAACGCCGGAGGGACCGGCGCGCGAGCTCATAAGGGACGTGAGCAGGGCGCCGGACCGGGCCTGCTCGCTACGAACTGATCGCGGCTAGTCCCTTCTCCAGGTCTTCCTGATTCATGACGGGAGACAGCGTAATGCTCGCGTTCATCGTCTGGAACAACGGCTCGACGATCGAGGGGATCGTCGAGCTGTCTGTCATGTCGAACACGAAGATCGCGGTCCGCTGACCTTCGTCGGGGTAGAAATACGCGGCTTCTGGGTGTAGCGCGTCACCGACCGCCTTGAGGGCTATTTGAATGGTCCCATCGGTGACCGCAGCGTTGCTCGCGGCCGTCTCCATTCGGATCCGGAGGAGTGTTCTCATGGTGTCTTCCATTCGATTGTCGCGTCGGGAAGATGCGCCAGCCCGACGCGGGTCTTGTGACCCGAACCTAATCCGGTTGATCGAGACGCGCTAGGCACCACTGCGTAACCTCAGAGGCTCTGTACGCCGGGCCGTCGGTCCCGTGCCGGGACCATGCCGGGACGCGAACGCACGAGCGCGTATAAGCGCGTGACACGCGCACCGCGAGAATCCGCACCGCGATGCGGTTGTGCTTACTCACGCGTACCGGCGAGATACCCCCGATTCAGCTTCCCAAGCCGACGGTCGCGAGTTCGAGCCTCGTCGCCCGCTTATCGTGAGAGCGCACTAGGCGAGCGGTCTTTGCACCGCGAGAACCGGTCGAGGTCGAGCGGTTTTGGGCCGAGAGTACCACCAGGGAGTACCAAACGGGCATCCGAGCGGGCCGGTTTGGCGCGCTCAGCCATCCGTCGGCTTCTCGTCTGTGGGGAACTCCCGAGACTCCTGGAGGTCCAAATCAGCATCACGGGCGCGGTTTCCTCCCCTATAGTTCCCTGGAGTTCCCGGGTGAATAGATCTCCGGAGCCAACGGTCGCAGGGTCGAATCCTGCCGCGGTGAGCGCGCTAGCACGTGTTGTGAGAAGCCGCCGAACCGGGAGTCCATCGGGCTATCGTCCGTACAAAGGCACGGCGTGAACCGATGGCCCTGGCTGACCCCCTTTTCAGCATGAGCGGTCGGTACCCCATGCAAAGGAATGCGCGATGCCGACATATTTGACGATGTTCGACTACACCAACGCCGCATGGCACGAAATGGTGGAGCGCCCCGAAGATCGGGAGGCCGCAACTCGGACAGTGATAGAAGCAAACGGCGGGCGGCTCCTCGCCTACTACTGGATGTTCGGAGACCATGACGGGTTCGTGATCTATGAGGTGCCGGATGCCGTCGTCGCCGCGACGGTACTTGTCGGTATCACGGCGACCGGGCGCATCGAGAAGATGGCCACATCTTTACTCCTGACCGGTCAAGAGGCGCTGCGCGTCCTGGAACTGGCCAAGTCTGCCAGCACCAACTACGCGCCCCCAGGCGGACCGAGAGCGTGGTTTGGCGACTTCGAATCGCACGGATAGGCCGCAGGTCAACCGGTCCGGTGGCGTCCTGGTCGACGCCCCCGCACGTGTCCGAGACCGTTCAGGCCGACGTCAACGCACTGATGGGTGTCGCTGAGCCGGGGTCCTGATGACGACGGCTCGAACCCTGCACAGATGATCCCCTCTGCGGGCGCGACGGAGATGACGCAGGGCCAAGCTGGACGAGATGGACTGCATGTGCCGCCACCTGTGGGGGGTTGCCGAGCGGCAGCAGTCCGATGAAGGTCTGGGGCTCAAAGCGATCGCGCAACTGCTGCGGGTCCAGGAGCGCAAGGCGCGCCTGATGGGCCTGGACGCGCCGACGCGGCGCGCCGTGGATGTAATCACCCACGGCACCTTTGTGGAGATGATCGGCGACCTGGTGCCGACGTCGCGCGCATGGAGGCCGATGCGGATCGCGAGTCCTGACGGCGGCGGAGCGCCCGCCCATGCGGTCGCTGGCGGCCGACTAGATCGCATCACCACACGGCAAACCTCACGCCGCGAAACGATGGCCATCGCGATCATCACGCGGAGCAGGCGACGGTGCGCGTAGCCGTAGCCGCGTGCTTCGCTCCCGGCGCGCCCGCCCTCGCGCTTGAAGGACTCCCCCGCTTGTGGTGCTCCGCAGCTGGCGCACGTGCCGCCGACCTCCACGGGAGCGCCACAGCCACGGCAAGCGCGCAGGCATGCGGGCCCGCGCGAGCGCGGGCGGCGCAGGAGGCGATGAGCACGGTGGACCCGTCCCGGCAAGTGCTCTGCGCGGCTTGCGGCAATGCGCGCTAGTCGACCGGCAGTGCCGCGCTCGTCCAGCGCAGCAGTTCTGGCCGGGGCGCAAAGCGAGAGCGCCGAGGCCCCGACGGATGTAGCATCGGCGGGTGCGACGAGGCGAGCTATCACTAGAGCTGAAGCGGGTATTTCGCGTTCCCCGCGCACGCATGTACGAGTTCTTCACCGATCCCGACCGGCTCGCGAAGTGGTGGGGTCCGAGAGGGTTCAGCATCCCGAGCCTCGACTTCGCTCCGCGCGTCAGCGCGACGTACCGGATCGAGATGCAGCCGCCGGACGGCGACTCCTTCCATCTCAAAGGGAGATTTCACGACGTCGATCCCCCGTTGCGGCTCGCTTTCTCTTTCAATTGGGACCCCGCCGATCCCGACGACGTGGAAACGTTGGCCGAGCTCTCGTTCCGGACGATCGACGACTCAACCGAGCTCGTCTTGACCCAGGGCGCGTTCAAGACCGACGAGCGCCTGGCGCTTCACCGCGACGGCTGGGCAGAGTCGTTCGAGAGGCTGGACGAGCTCGTGCACCAACGTCCGTAATCGTTGCGGCCGCCTGAGGCCTGGGGGAAAGCGGACGAACCCTTACCGGCGATCGGCCGAGAGTTGACACGTACGTTCGCATCTGCGTGCTCGCCATCGCTCTGCCGGTTGGCTATCGCTATGCGCGGAGCGAGCGTCTCCTCTCGGGCAACCGAGACAGCTGCTCGGCACGAGTCGCGAGCGCGGAGTGGCCCACTACCTCCTGGATGGTCGCGAAGTCCGCGCCCAGGATCGAGCATGCCCCATCGCCCAGATGGTGTCGGCACCGGCGATCGACGAAAAGCCCCAATGTCGTCACCGCGCCCCGATCGCCGCACTTGTTGGCCAGGTCGCGTTCGACCGACGCGATCTCGCCAGCGCGTAGGCGCGCCACGGGAACGAGCGCGGCAGCGGCCGGATCGGCCAGCGGCACCCGGCGGATGCGGCCCGACTTGATCTGACCCCGTGTTTAGGTCCGGCTGCCTGAGGTCTTCCACTTGATAGAGCAACCGACCGGTGGCGTCTCGACCGGATTGGGGTCGCCACCGTTGAGCACCGCCTCGAGGGCGCCGCGCAGGAAGGCGGCGTTCTGTGCGGGGTCGTCGTAATCGGCGTCAGGGGCGCCGCGGTAGCGGAGTACTCCGGCGGCATCGAGCACGAACACATCCGGTGTCGTCTTCGCGCCATAGGCGCGGGCGACGTCCTGCGACTCGTCGTACAGGTACGGGACGCCTTCGAACTCTCCACGCTCAACGCGAGCACGCATCGCCTGAAGCGAGTCCCGCGGATAGTTCTCCGCATCGTTTGGATTCACCGCCAGCACCCGCACTCCGCGGTCGGCATAGTCATGGGCGACCCCCACGATCCGCTCATGCCACGCCAGGGCGTAAGGACAGTGGTTGCACGTAAAGACGACGACAGTTGCGAGAGTTCCACCTGGCTCGTGCATGGTCCCATCGGTGTCTGGCAGGATGAACGCCGGAGCACGATCGCCAATAGCCGTCATCTAGTTCCTCTCGGTAGTCGCGGTCCTGGCAGCGCGCAGCGCATCACGCACGTCGGCCGGGTCTGGTGTCGGCGATATCCGCCCGTCGCGGCGATGGTAGACGCGGCACGTCAGTCCGACCGGCTCCTCGCCGGGTGGCTGAACATCCACGCCGTCGATGCGGATAGTCGGCGACCCGACGAAGCGCTCTAGCGTTGCCTCGGCCTGGGTCTCGACCTCACGGACAACGATCGTGCTCGGGTCGAGCGCCTCGTCCAACATCGCCCGGCGTAGCTCGGCCAGCGCGTTGGGATGCGAGGGACAGCCGTCCCAGAACAGAAGCTCGACACGCATTCCTTCAGGTTAGGGCAAGTGCTCAGGCTAGGCACATGCGGTACTTGCTGGGGCGTGGTACACGCCCGCTTACCTTGGGCGAAGCGGGAGCGCGTGCTTCGCGGCCCTCCACGCTCGAGATTCGTCCTGAGCGGGCACGAGATCGGCGGCGCCGCTGGCCGTCAGCACCTCATCGGCGCGGAGCTCGGCATCGACCCGTCAACCGACTTGCATGGCGAGCGCCGTTGCCGCCGGCGTTCACGAAGATGGCGTCGGCCCACCGGCCGACCCCAAGGTTCATTGCGGTCCCGAGCCGCGGCATCGGCGACGTGGTTGGGTCCACCGAGTCGCGTGCCCCCTGACCGTCCGGTGGGCAGCATGAGATGGCCTCGCGAAATGCCGATGGCCCTTCAGCCGCGCGACCCGGGGCTCAGTACTCCTCGGGGTCGAGCTTGAGCGCCTCGTTGAACCTGTTGATCATGTTGTAGAGGGCAGCGATCGCGGTGATCTCGACGATCTGTGACTCGCTGTAGTAGGCCTCTAGATCCGCGTAGGTCTCGTCGCGGATGTTGCCGGGGCTCAGCGTCAGCTCCTCTGCGTACTTCAGCGCCGCCTTCTCAGGCTTGCTGATCTGGGCTGCCTGCGGGTCGCCCATCTCGGCGATTTCGGCCGACGTGAAGCCCATCTTGGCACTGATCTGCTCATGGGCATGGCAACAGTAGGCCGAGTGATTCAGCATCGAGACCCGCAGGATGATCCGTTCCTTGAGCTTCGGGTCGAGTTCGTCCGGCCGCTGCACTGCCGCGACGAAGGGTCCCATCGCCGCGAGGATCTCCGGCTTGTGGGCGAGGGCCTTATAGATGTTGGTGACCTTGCCCCGCTTCTTGCGCATCCGCTCGTATGCATCCCGGATGACGGGGTCGTCGGTGCGTTCCTCTTCGATGTACGTGACGCGTGCCACTCCGTGCACCTCGGTTCCTTGGCGAATCGCCTCAGGTCGATGTCGCGGCAGCTGCGGCCTGTGGCGGGACAGTCAGAGTGCCGTCGTACCGCTCGGGTGCTGTTCTTGCGGGGCGATCATCATCGGAGCTCCGAGGCGCAACGTCGGCGCGATGATTTCCACGCTAGGCCCGAGCGGGTTCGGACGTCAAGGGGTCTCGCACGCGGTCGGTCCGCGCGCCCGGTGAGCAGACGCCGTCCGGATACGCGGCGATCTCATAGAACGATGAGCGATGGCGACACGAAGCGTACCTCGCACGTTGCGTCCGGCATCATCACGTGCGCTCGGTTGGTTCCGGGGGCGGGCATCCAGGAGCGCTATACCGACTGTATGGACCGGCTGCGAGATGCAGAGGCCAACGGAGCACCGGACGTATACGGATGCAAGCGAGTCTCATCTACTTTGATAGCTGCCCGAACTGGCGGGTCGCTCGGGAGCGGCTCAGGCGGGCGGTCAACTCCGCAGAGGTCGGCGCGGTGAGCGTCGTCGTTCGAGTTGTCATCACGCATCGCGAAGCCGTCGCATGCGGGCTATGCGGCTCACCGACGATTCTTATCGACGGCGCCGACCCGTTCGCAGAAGTCGATCTGCAGACCGGAATCTATTGCCGGCGGTTCACGACCGAGGCTGGCCCCGATGTGGCGCCAAGCGTGGCGCAGCTGGTAGCGGCGCTGCGTCGTGCATTCCAGAATGGCGTACCGCACGGCGACGCGGCGGGCTTGGTGGGGTCGCGGACCAGGCATCTGCCTCAGCCGCAGTTGCGGCCCCCGCCACGCCAACGGCGCGGACCACCGAGCGGGAACGCAAGTCAACACGGGAGTGACGGGCGCCATGAACCTGCAAAGGACTCTTACCGGGCGGCGTGAGTGGTCGAAGGACCCGGACGCGCGAGAAGAAGCGGCACTGCGCAGGGTGGCCGCCCAGATCACCGCGGAGGCGGCCGAGCTGCCGGAGGACACGTGGCTCGCTGAGCGCCTGGCCCTCGAGATCCGTGTGTGGGACAAGCAGGTGCTCCCGGAGCTCGCCCTGGCCATGGCCGGTGAGCCGGGGCCAGAGCCGCCCGAGTCCTGGGTGCGTGTTCGCCCCGAACGCTGTCCGTTGATGGTGGCGGAAGAGGCATCTCTTCGCCGGGTCGCGGCGCTCCTTCGGGCCGAGGCGGCCGAACTCGGGCCCGAGTCCTTGGGTGGCGCGTACCTCGAAAGCCTGGGAATCAGGCTCGCGTTGGAGTGCGAGAGCCCCGGCGGCATGCTGCGCATCTAGCTGAGCTCGCCTTCCCGCGCGCCCGCGAGCTCGCCGCTGGGGTCGTCACCGAGCGCAAAGCTGGACGTGGACGGAACGCCATGCCGCTGCGTGAGGCAGAGATCCGCGCAACCTGCGCCGGGCCGGGTTGCGATCTCCCGTCGATCGCAACGCATGCCTCATCTACGAGGTAGTTCCCCCAAGTGCCGTCGCCGACGCCAAGGCGATCAGTATTCGGAGGTGCCAGACGCGACGTCGCGTCAAAGCCCGTGGGGGTTCGACTCGCCCCGGTCCCTGCGCAGCGAGAATCCGTTCGGTGAGCGGGCTTCCATGTATCCGGAGGTCTTCGCTACTCCCGAGATAGATCTGCTCCGCATCGCTCAAAACCGCCCGACACCGTGTCTGACTGCTCGGCATACGCGGTCTGCGTCCGACCGCCTGACGGCAGCGTTGGAGATTGAGCACGATGGGCTCCGACGACCCCGGAGCCCATCGAACACGGCGAGGATGGGGCCCCTTGCTAACGGAGAGTCACTTCGGCGTTGTGACGTTCTCGGCAAGGATCTCTGGGATCTGACCCAACGCCGCGACCATGCCCTCCTCCATGCCCATCGATGCGAGCTGCTCCATCGCTTCCATGGACGGGAACTGCGTCTCGATGGCCATGACGGTGCCGCCGCCGCCGTGTTCTGTCAGGGTGACGACCGTGGTCATGGTGGGCATCGCGTCGTTCGGCGATCCGTCGTCGTTGGCGAACCCGTCCCGCAGCTCCAGTCGGATCGGTGGCTCAACGGCGAGCACCTGCCACCAGCCGTGGAACTTGTCGCCCTCGGGCCCGGTCATGAAGTACGTGACCCGCCCGCCCGTCACAAGTTCATGGTCCACGACGGTGGCGGGGAAGGTCGGTGGTCCCCACCAGCGCTCGAGCTGCCGCGGGTCGGCCCAAAGCTGCCAGGCGCGCTCGACGGTGGCGTCCAGCTCGGCGGTGATCGTCATACTGAGGGCCTTGGGGTCCTTGCGGACGCTGGTGACAATCATGTTCGCGGTCCTTCCTTGTGTTCGTCGGCGAGCATCTCGCCGATCCGATCGAGGCGGCCTTCCCAGACGGCTTCCAGCTGCGCGAGCAACTGGTAAGCCTTACGCATTGTGATGACGTTGCCGCGCACGAGTTGCTCGCGGCCCTTGCGCTCCTTGACCACAAGTCCCGCACCCTCGAGCACAGCAACGTGCTTTTGCACGGCGGCAAAGCTCATTGGGTAACTGCGAGCAAGCGTGGAGACATTGTGCTGACCTTCGAGCGTCCGTAGAAGGATGTCGCGCCGGGTGGCATCGGCGAGGGCGTGGAACACCCGGTCCGCCTGGTCGCTCACGAGATTATCTACAACCATTTGGTTGTAGCTAAGCACAAGGCGGCGGAGGCGTGCAAGGTCTCGTGCTGCACGGTTCCGATCCCACACCTCGAGCGGGCCCAGCCCTGGAGCTTGACGGCGCGTAACGGTGGAGACGCGTCATCGACTCCGCGCAGATCGGCAAGGCCAGGCCACGCAAAGGCCGGCTCCGATCCCAATCGGCAGCTGCCGTGCGCAGAGGAGCGGTGCAAACTCCTGCCAATCCATTGGCCACCTGACGCGACCTGACCTGATCCCATCCAACCGGAACCGTCACGTGCAACAAGAGGTTCTGGCCTGAGAACAGCTTGGTTGAGGGCGATCACGCCGTGTGCGTCGTCGGTTTCCCAAGCAGACGGTCGTGAGTTCGAGCTCGTCGCCTAATGGAAAGCCCTGCTAGCGCGCGGCCTCTGTTGTGCGCACGCGCCGGGTGCCGATCGGGCGAACGACGTACGGATGCGTGCCCAGACGTATGCGACGTTGCCCACACCGCTGCCCCGCGCGAAACTTGCTCGAGGTCACCTAATGGCGGTGGATCAGCTCCGCGTAGGCTGATTCACCGAGCCACCGGCAGGTGAGCACTCCGGTCCCCCGGGCCTTCGAGCCCCAGGCCTAGAGCGTGCCCCTGCTGGTCGGCGAGGAGGTTGACGGCTGGTTCAGATGGCGTGCCATCGGAGCACTGATCCATTAGGTCGCTGCGGTCTTCTCGGGGCTCGAGGCAGCACATGGTCGAATCCAAGGGGAGGCACGAGATGATCTTCGTGGGCGTCGATTGGGCCGAGGCCCATAACGACGTGCTGGTGATGGATGAGGGCGGGGCGGTGCTCGGTCGGGGTCGATTCTCGACAGGGGTCACCGGACTCCGACAGCTACACGCGCTCGTGGCCGATTACACCGAGGAGCCAGGCGAGGTGATCGTCGGCATCGAGATCGACCGCGGTCTGTTGGTCGACTCGCTGGTCGGCGCCGGGTACCACGTGTACGGCGTCAATCCGCTGGCGGCCAGCCGCTACCGCGACCGCCACACGACATCCGGCGCCAAGTCGGATGCCGGCGACGCAAAGCTCTTGGCCGATTTGGTGCGCACCGACCGTCATAACCACCGACTGGTCGCCGGCGACACCGAGGAGGCCGGCGCGATCCGGGTGCTGGCTCGGGCGCATCAGGGCCTTGTCTGGGCCCGCCAACGCCAGGTCAATGCCCTGCGCTCGGCGCTGCGTGACTACTTTCCGGCAGCGCTCGAGGCATTTGGCACCGACCTGGCAGCCACCGACGCCCTGGCGATCCTCAGCGTTGCCCCGACGCCCGAGCGGGCCCGAGGGCTCTCGCGCACAAAGATCGCCGCGGTCCTGCGGCGCGCGGGCCGCCAGCGCAACCTCGAGAAGCGCGCCACCGAGATCCAGACCGCACTGCGTACCGAGCAGCCCGAGGGCCCTTCGCAGATCGCCGAGGCCTTCGGCCAGGCGAGCGCGGCGCGCGTGGCCGTGCTGGTGTCGCTCAACCGACAGATCACCGAGCTCGAGCACGCAATGGCGGAGCATTTTGATCGTCACCCGGACGCCGAGATCCTGCGCAGTCTTCCCGGACTCGGTGCGGTCCTCGGCGCCCGGGTACTTGGCGAATTCTCAGGATGACCCGAGCCGCTTCACCGATCCTAGAGGCCGCAAGGCCTACGCTCAGAACCGCTCCGATCACCAAGGCGTCGGGCTGCAGCCTGGTTGTGCTGGCCCGGGTGGCGCGCAACCGACGCCTGGCCGACGCATGTGAGTGGTGGGCCTTCTGCTCGCTCGGTGCGAGCCCGGGTGCCCGGCGCTATTACGACGCACTACGGGCCCGCGGCAAGACCCATTCTCAGGCGACCCGCCAGCTCGCCAACCGCTGGGTCGGCATCCTGCATACCTGTCTGGAACGGCGGGAGTTCTACCGGGAAGACGTCGCGTGGCCCGACCGTCAGGAGGCGCTGCGCGTGGCGGCTTGACTCTTGGAGCCGTGGGATGTCTAGGCCGCCCCGCCGATCCCGGAAGATTCACAGCCTGGTGTGCCCGTGGGGTGCCCCTCGCGGGCGTATGACGCAACCTAGACGTTCTCGGACGGCCGGCGAATACACCCTCTGACACGTTGAGGGCGGCGTCGGGAGAGACCCCGGGCGACACGCGATGATGTCCATGACCGGGACCTCCACTCGGTACGCCAGCGGACCGGATTCCCTGCGGCTTATCCGTGCGTTTCGAAGTCGCTAAACCACTCTCTCGGTCCGCCCGGGGGTGCATAGTCGGCGCTGGCAAACTTGGCCAGTTCCAGGACGCGCTGCGCTTCTTGCCCGGTCAGGAGTAAAGATGTGGCCATCTTCTCGATGCGCCCTGTCGCCGTGATACCGGCAAGCACCGTCGCGGCGACGACGGCATCCGGCGCTTCATAGATCGCGATCCCGTCGTGGTCTCCGAACATCCAATAGAAGGCGATGAGCCGTCCGCCGTTTGCGTCCATCACCTTTCGCGTTGCGGCCTCACGATCTTCGGGGCGCTCCACCATTTCGTGCCATGCGGCGTTGGTGTAGTCGAACATCGTCATATATGTCGGCATCGGGCATTCCTTTGCATTGGGTACCGACCGCTCATGCTGACCCGATGGGAGCCAGAGCCGTCGGCGCACGCGTTGCCTCTGTACGAGGACCATAGCCCGACGGACTCTCGCTTCGGCTGCTCACACCGCGTGCAGGGGCGCTAGAAACGCGGCGGGTCACTCGTCCTCGAGCCGGCCTCGCTCGCGAGCTCTTCGTGATCCACTTGGACGCCGCGCGCTTCGTGACCTGGTAGCGCTCGGCGATCTTCCTGTCAGCGGGCTTACCGGAGCCGGCGTCCGCGCGATCGTCGGCCGCGACCATCCGCAGCAAGTCATCGGTCAGCCCGCACTGCTTCCGGTCTCGCTTTTGGAGCGCGCGCGAGCGCGTCGGTGCCGTGTTCAGCTCGGACATCGAGATGATCCCTGGCGACCTTGCGGTACTGGAGATCGTTGTTCGCGACCCACCGGACTGCATGGTGGCCGATCGCCTCCGGAACGGTCTCGGGGCCTGAGGAAGTCCCATGCTCGCGCGTGACGGCGACACCCCCGGCGGCTGGCCTCGGACCGCTCGAATGACGCCCTGCGGCCCCTCACGACCGGGCCCGACCTACAGCCGCGTCCCGCCGCCGATCAGGCGGCGGCCTTCGCGCGGGCCTTTGAGGCGCCATTACCGGGGCCTCGGGCGGAGACGAGCGTTGGGGGATCGCCACGCCCCGCCGGCGTCGGGACCGCCTCGACTCCGATGGCGATCGTTGGAACCGTGCTGGCCCCACGCTCGGAGCGCGTCAGAGTTCATCCAACGGGAAGACGTGCAAATCGATCGGCGGGTAGTGCTCGAACGTCGCCACCAGCGGGACCGCACCCTCGGTCCGTACCTGGAACCGGGCCGCCGCCGAGTCGCTGATGAGCGCATACGCGCGGTTGTCCACCAGCGCCCCCGCATCAGTCTTGAGCAGGCGGTGTGCCATGACCACCTCTGGGCCGCTCAGCTCCCGACCGCCGCCGATCGACTGCATCACGAAGGGGCCTGTGTGGAGCACGAACTTGAGGTCGAGGTTGTCCCGGGAACAGACCCCGCAGGTACAGATCGTGGCTTCTTGCGCCATCCCCAGGGTCCGCCGAAAGTCGGTGTAGCACGCCGCAAGACACTCGAGGAGTGCAGCTCCGGCCGGCACCCCGTCGGCGCCCTCGGCGAACGCGAACACCGCATCACCCTCGATCTTGGACAGGGTGAACGGCGGCACGAGCCGCTGGATGATCCCGTCCAACAGGCTCGATATCAACGCGTACGCATTCGGGATGGCGCCGTCTGCGAACGCGTCTGGATGCGCATCAGCCACGTCACGCAGAAACGACGTGTAGCCACTGATATCGGCGAGGATCAGTGGACCGTTGGCCGCGCTGGGTGGTCGGTACTCCATCACGATGGCGCGGACGGATGAAACGCGGGCGACGACGACAGATTCATGACGATGAGTCTGCCACGTATCGGATCGGCGCGGGTGGCGCACAGACCGTCAACGGTCCTGGCGGCGGCGCAGCGGAGGCGTTTGGCGTCGATCGGTCAATCGTCGATGCGGGAGCCAGAGTACCCGGCAAAGCGGGAGCCGGCGGGTTGCGATCGAAGGCAGCGGCCAGCCGTAGGTGGATCTGCGGCGGGCACCTGGACGCCCATCCGTCCCGGGATGCCCCGCTCCACGCTGAGGCCCCCCAAACGGCGGGGCTGCACACCCAGGACCATCAACTGCGAACGTGGGTCCCGGCCGACCTTAGATGAGCCCGGCGGCCGGTGAGTTCCCAGGTGTGGCTGCACGATATTCGCGCCGCGCAGCGCAACGTCCGCCGGAGTCCGAGCAGCGGCTGCGCGGTGCGCTGCCGTCCAGGCCTCGCCAGCGCGAGGCCCATCAAGGAGCCTAGGGCCGCTGACCGTGCGGGGGACCGTAGGTCGATACTGATAGACGGCCGTGCTGACTCGACCGATGCGGGGGACTGACCGCGAAAGCCTAGACTTTTTGGTAGGATTCGACTGTTCGAATTGGGCGTATCGTCGGCATCAGGAATCCTCGTCGATACGGGAGCCCGTGGATCATGAAGCGTCGCCAGGCCTGGCACCCCACGCGACTCCACCGCGTAGCACGTGGCGTCTGGATCCTTCTCGCCCTCAGCTTTGCAGGCATTTTTGGCGCAGGGGGTGCGACGATCGCCTCAGCGGCACCCACCCACGCGCGCCCGCACATCTCCGGGAGGTCGTACCTGCATCGATGGAGTGTCGTCCCGCCGCGCGGCGACCTGCAGCGCCCGCCCGCCGCCTCGGTCCTCGGGGCCAGCTCGGCACTGGACCTGTCCTACCAGGGGGGGATCGATGGCGTCGGCGTGACGACCGCCCCCCCGAAGGTGTACCTGGTGTTCTACGGATCGCAGTGGGGAACGCAGTCGACGACGTCCTTGCGCGGCAACACCTATGCGTCGTTCGGCGGCGACCCCATGGCGATGGCACCCGACCTTCAGGCCTTCTTCGCGGGGCTCGGGACGAACAATGACCAGTGGAGCGGGGTCATGACCCAGTACTGCCAGAGCACGTCGACCGTGACCGTCGCCATCGGTGCAACGAGCTGTCTAGCGGGTGCAGCCCATGTTGGATACCCGAGTGGGGGGGCGCTTGCGGGCGTGTGGGAAGACGCGAGCGCCCCGGCGCCGCCAGGTGCCACGCAGGCGCAACTGGCAGCCGAAGCAGAAGCCGCCGCGGCGCACTTTGGCAACCTGACCAGTGCGGCAAACCGCAACGTCCAGTACTTCATCGTCTCGCCGACCGGAACCGATCCAGATGGGTTCACCGTGGGCGGCGTCGCCCAGTACTGCGCCTGGCATACCTACACCGGCGGTACAAACGGCAACGTCGCGTATACGAACCTGCCCTATCTGCCCGACGTCGGGTACAGCTGCGGGGCAGGCTTCGTCAATGCCTCCGGCACCCTGGACGGGGTCACGATGGTCGGTGGGCACGAGTACGCCGAGACGATCACCGACCAGTTCCCGGTCGGCGGCTGGTACAACAGCTCCTACGGCGAAACCGCCGATATTTGCGCCTGGAACGCGAATGGTGGCACCTCAACGAACCTCGTGCTCGCAACGGGGTCTTTCGCGGTCCAGCCGATCTGGTCCAACGACGGCAGCGCCTGCCTGACCAGTCACGCGATCGTCACGGCGAACGTCATTACGGTCACGCCACCGGCCAATCAGACAAGCACCCTCAATAGCCCGATCACGGGAACGCCGACAGCGACGGCCAGCGACAGCGGGTCGGGTCAGGTACTGACGTTCTCGGCGAGCGGGCTGCCGGCCGGCCTGGTGATCGACCCGACCACCGGCACCATCTCAGGAACCCCGACGGCGGCGATTTACAACGCCGAGGTCACGATCACCGCCACCGACGCCAGTGGCGCGTCCGGCACCGCGTCATTTTCCTGGACGGTCAACAATCCCGGCGGCAACACGGTGAGCGTCATCAATCCCGGCGCTCAGAGCAACACGCTCAATACGACGATTGCCGCCGTTGCGATCGGCGCGTCGGACAACCAGGCCAACCAGACCCTGAACTACTCGGCGACCGGGCTGCCCTCCGGCCTGACCATCAACGCGAGCACCGGATCGATTACGGGGACGCCCACCGCCGTAGGCAAGGGTTCGGTGACCGTCACGGTCACCGACGCGACCTCAGCAATCGGATCAGCCACATTCACGTGGACGATCACGGGCTCCACGACGATGACGGTCACCTCGCCCGGCAACCAGTCCTCGCCGCTCAACACGACGATCCCTGGGCTCCAGATCGTCGCCCACGACGGGACGGGATATCCACTGACCTATTCGGCCTCCGGGCTGCCGAGCGGTCTGTCGCTCAACGCGACCGGACTTATCACCGGTAAGACGGGCACCAAGGCGCAGAACGCGTCAGTCACGATCACGGTCACCGACGTGACGGCGGGGGTCAGTGGAACGACCAGCTTCACCTGGAAGGTCGCCAACACGATCACCGTGACCTCACCCGGGAACCAGACCTCAACGCACAACGTGGCGATCGCCCCGTTGCGGATCGCGGCCTCCGACACCCAGATCGGCGCCACCCTGACCTACTCCGCCACAAGCCTGCCGACTGGCCTCAGGATCAACAGTTCGACCGGCGTCATCTCGGGCACGCCCGCGAGGGCCAGAGCTGCGACCTCGGTCACCGTCACCGCCAAGGACGGTAGCGGGGCGAGCGGATCGGTGACCTTCAGTTGGCGGGTCAAGTAGCCCACTTTGCGGTCAACGCCCGGCATAACGCATCAGCGCAGGGCAACTCCCCGGGCGCGACGCCAGCGTCGCTGAGCAACCCGTCGGGACGTCCTTCTCATGGCGAGGCCTGACGGACTGCAGCTGCCGGCCGGATGTCGCGTAGCAGCCCGCCGATCTCGGATCGGGTGTCGGCCCGTCGCCAGATCAGACGGCTCGAGGTCGCTGGGATCGACCTTCGCGGCCACAGCGTTTCCAGAAACGCGAATCACCCCTTGCCCGGCGATGACGCGCCGGTCGAAGGTGCGTCGTGATTTGTGAACCAGTCCCATCGTCAGAATGGTGCACTCCATGCATGTCGTCATTCGTCACTCCAAGGGCAGCGCCGAGTTGATCGACCTGCTCTCCGGCGATCGCGAGCAGATCGGGGAACTGTTCGCCCGGATCGACGGGGTCGTGGCCTTCTGCCTCATCCGGACGGATGGCGGCGGCGCGAGCGTTGGCGTCTCAGAGAGCGAGGCCGGCACCGCGGCGTCGACCAAGCTGGCGGCCGTGTTTGTTGATGACCACCACCCTGGGGGCGCGGTGGAGCCGCCGCACGTCATCGAGGGCGCGGTTGTTATCGACCTCCACTCGACGACCAATCGTAAGTCACTCGTCTGGCGTCGGCGACCGAGGGCTCAGCCGGCAGCCACGGTCGCAACCGACCGTCAGACCGTCGGGCATCTCGGCCGTCGCGGTGCGGCCGCAACGTCCATCGCGACAGACTTGCCTGTTCCCTTGGGCCGGCAACGTGCGTCGTTTCGCCGTGGCCGAGTTTCGACCGTACGGTGTAGGTTCGCACCGAGTCCCTTGACCACGGTGGCCGAGGGCTCGTCGGCCCGGCCGGATGGGACGAAACATCGAGCCCGGGGGGCGTGACGGACCCGGCAAGCTGCACGGGGGGAGCGGGAATGGATCACATAGCCACGCTGCGACGCATGTATGACCTCATCAACGCCCAGGACATCGACGCGTTCGGCGAACTCCTGGCCGACGACTTCGTCGAGCATGAGGAGCTCCCTGCCGGCGCGCCCACACGGGAGGGCGTCAAGGAGTTCTTCCGTATGCAGATCGCGGCGTTTCCCGACCTCACAATGACCGTGCAGGACGTCGTCGCCGGCGGTGACAAGGTCGTCGCCCGGGCGCGGTTCACGGGGACGCACAAGGGTGAGTTCATGGGAATGCCCGCAACCGGTCGGAGCGTCGATGTGCCGCTGATAGACATCATGCGCTTCGCGGACGACGGCCTCGTGCACGAGCACTGGGGCGTGTTCGACGCGATGGCGATGATGCGCCAGCTTGGGGCAGACGGGAGCTGAGACCGGCGGGAGCCCGACGTCACGAAGCTCTACGAGCCGCCGTAACCGGCTCGCCGAGCCGACGGTCTGCGTCCGAGCCCCGAAGGCGCGACCACAGAGCCCGGCGAACGGACCCGCACGATGAGCCAGCAGACCAACTTGGAGCTCCCCTGGACGACGCGTGGAACGCCCAGGATCTTGAGGTGTTCGCCAAGCGCCAGAGGACGATGTCGCGGTCCGCTGGCCGGGTCAGCCGCCGACGCACGGGGTGGACGATCACCGGCAGGAGGCGATCGAGTTCTTTCGGACGTTTCCCGACCAGCACATTGAGAATCGGCCCTTTAAGGTCTTCTTCGCCTCCGGCGCCCAGACATGTTCGATCGCGCGCTTCACGGGCGCGATGACCGGACCGTAGCGGGCGCCTGACGGCTCGGCGGTCCCGCCGACCGGAAAGTCGTTCGAGGTCGGTTTCTGCACCGTCGCGCGCTGGCACGACGGTGAGATCGTGGAAGAGCACCTCTTCTACGATCTGGTGAGCTTCCTGCGGCGGATTGGCCTCGGCGGAGAGGACCACCACCACGCGCCGATCCGCCCCGCGTCGTCGGACAGACGGCGCCCGCCGGCCAACGGGCACGCCGGCGCGCACCCCCGGGTCGGCGCGAACCGGCACGCGTGGTGACGCCCCGGCGGATCGTGCCGACATCGGCGCGATTCCGAGCCGCGGTTCGTGGAATGCGTGGTGCGGAGCGGCGGCCTGGCGTCGCCGACGCGACGCTACGCCTGCTCGGTCACCTTCTGTGGGCTGCCGTCGCTCGGAACGTCGATCAGGTTCCACGTGGTCGGGCGTCGACACGTGTGGCACGCCGGGAAGATGCGGCCGATCTTCATCGCGACGCGCGTGTCATGGCACTGCGCGACATACGCTCCCGCCAGTACCGCGTGCTGTCCGGTTCGAAAGGTAGTCATCGGCCCCTGCGCAACGAAGCCCGCGCTCCCGCGACGTGTGGAGCGGGCGCTGGTCAGATTCTTGCGAGGGGGCCGGACGGCGTCCGGGGCCGGCCGGCGACCGCGATGCATGGGCAGCCCCCGCTCGACGGTGGTCAAGCCATCAGCGTCGGTGCCGACATCCGTCGCGGAGGATCGTGGAGCCGGGCCCTGGCCGCCGATCACCGTGTGCATCGCGATGGCCTCAGTACTCCGGCCGACGGCCGGGCTGGGCCGTCCGTCCGAGCTGGATGTCGTCGGCATCCGCACCGGCCGGGGTGACATCTTGGAGGATTCCGGCGACGCGGACCAGGGTCCCGTCCGGGTCGTGTTCGTAGGCAACGACGCCGCGCATGTGCCGCACTTCGCCGTCAAGACGCTCGATCCGGTAGTCGACCTCATAGGTCGCGCCGGTTCGCAAGCCTTCGGCGTGGAGATCGCGCAGCCGATTACGATCGTCGGGATGCACACGACTCAGGAACGTCACGAAGTTCGGTTCAATCGATCCGGGCTCGGCCCCCAGCAATCGAAATGCCTCGTCTGACCACACCCAAGTTCCCGCGCTGACGTCGAACTCCCAGGTCCCCATCCGACCGATCCGCTGACCGAACTCCAGCTGGCGCAAGAGCTGGTGGAGCCGCAGCTCGCGCTCCACGCTCTCGGTGACTTCGATCCCCAGGCCGACGCATCCGAAGATTGCGCCTCCCTGATTCCGCAGGGGCTCCACGATGACGTCGAACACCCGATTGGCAAAGGCATCTCTGTAGTTGGCGGTCTCGCCGCTGAGCGCGGCTCGGTGCGCGACCAACGCCGGGTGCTCAGCATCGGTCGTACCGACGATTTCGCTGACGGAGCGGCCGACCAACTGGTTGGGCTCTGCGCCGAGCGACTCGAAACCCGCACCGTGCGAGAACGTACAGCGCAGCTCGAGGTCCGTGGTCCAGATCATGGCTGGCAACTGCCGAAGAAACAGGCTCGTCTTGGCGGTCTCGGCGGTCAGCGACTGCGTCGTCGCCTCGAGACGGGTCGTGAGCGTCGGGTTGCGCGTCACGTCGAAGCAGATTCCGGTCCACCCACCAAGGGCGCCTTCCGGAGACCATCGGGGGGCCGCGATCATCAAGAGCCGCGTGTACGGGCCGCCGGGAGGCCCGGCGCCGACTTCGACCGACCAGTTTCGATGCTCCAGCCGAGCGGCTTCGAGCACCTGCGCGACCCGCGGGACGTCATTCGGATCGCTCCACTGCCTCCAGCTCGTGCCGCGGATCTGACCCAAATCCGCATCAAGCAAGGCCTCGAGGGCGGGGTTGATCCATTCGAGTATGAACTCGGTGCTCGCCATCCACACCGGGAGGCCGACGGAATCCGCCAGTGCACGAAGCGCAGGAGACACCTGCGAGTCCGCCGGCTCATGGCCGGGTTGGACTGCCGTTCCCGGCCGGTTGGGGCCCGGACCCTGCAGTCGTCGGGCGAGCCCCGCGAGCGATTCGGCGACCAGCAGCACGGACCCGTCGGCTTCGCTGGTTGGGGGACGCTCGCGCAGCGCATCGTCGGCACTGCGCACGGTCTCTTCACACGCGAGGATGAGCATTGCGTACACGGCGTCCAGAAGGACACGGCGATCGTGCCGGGCGATCGTGACCGTGCTCTCTGGGGGTCCGGCCCAGCCGAGGACGTCGAGCACCCGCTAGCATGTCCGTGTGCGACGGCAGGTGCGCGCGCACTGGATGGACCTCATCGGCGGCCACACTCATCACGAGGGCCACCGCGATGGCGCGCCGCGCGACACTGAGGTCCGCACCGGTGAGCGAATACGCGTCAGCGCCGGTCACGGCGCGATGCTCTGATCAGCGGACGCGGTCGGCGGGCATCGTTGGGCCTGGAGAACCGTCGTCAGGTGCTCGCCCCGCGTCGCGCGTGTCCACCGCGGTCCACCTGGCGAGCGCAGCAATTGGAATCGCCAAGACAGGAACACCTTCGTGGTACTTGTCGGTAATTCGGGTGAATGTACCGACCGGCGAGGCGAAGGTCCATCGGCGGGAGTTTCAGCTGCTCGTGCCCGCAGGCTGAGCGCGAAACGGTACCCGTGGCGCAGCCCCAGTCGCGGGACCGCGCGGCGTCCGTGCCGCTCCCGACACGGTGATCTGGCCCGGTGCGACCTCTCGAACCGGATGGCCGCGCGAGATCGTGACGGCGGCTGGCCTGGCGGGCGCCCGTTGGATAGCGTGGCCAGCCACATGCACCGCGCCAAGTCCGCACTCCTGATCTTCGTCACGCTGTGGGCCGTCCAGGTGGCCGTTGTGCTCCCGGTGATGTGGATCGGGGGAGCCGGCTCGCACACCCTGATCGGTGCGTTCGTGTTCGCCGGGGTTGTCGCCACGATAGTTGTCGCCGTGCCTGCGGGCGTGGCCGAGGTTCGCCGCAGGCGCGAGCGCGTCGACTAGCGACGAACGAGGCGTCCTCGTGGCGTGGCGTGGGGCAGCTCACGCGGCACGGGACCCGCGAGCTGACGTGATCGGATCAGCGAGTCGTCGCCAATCCCGGGTGCTGGGAGTCCGCGCACCGGCTGGTCCAGGCGACGCCCGAGTCCGAGCCATGCGCATCGACACAACAGGCTCCGGGACGGCGCAGTTCCAGGCCGGCGGCCAGCCGAGGGCCGCAGTGCTGATGGAGACTTCGGGAGCCCGTCGCTTGGCTGACGCCGCTGTGCTCTTGCCGTGCGCAAGCGCAGGGGGAGCGACAGACGCCCGACGCGCCGGGCTCCCGGAGTCGATCTCCCCGCGAGCCGATGTCCCGACCCCCCGCGCCCATGATCCGCGTCACGGACGCACGGGCGCGAATCTGGCCCGCAGCCCGGTCGGAATTAGGCCTCGATCAGGATCACCAGGGTCTCTGGCAGCACACCGTCGTGGTCCATCGCCGCGGCAGCTTCGTCTGACTGCATGAACGCCTCGAGCGCGGCCATGTCGGCGACGTCGGCGACAAGCGCCACGTGATTCGGATTGCGGGGGTCGGTAAAGGTGCGGATGTTGGTCACGCCGATGGGGGTGAACACCTCTTCGCGCCTCGGCGATGCGAGCCAGTGGGCCGTGTCCTTCACGTCGTGATGAGCGACCATGGTCGGCATGGGGATCCTTTCGCGGATGGAGGGCGAGAGTGCGCCCGGAATGCGCCCAGCGTATCCGCCTCGCCCGATCAGGGGATACCGCTCGCATCGTGCGCCCATGGCGGGGCGCTGGCTTCCGGCGCACGTTGCGCCATGTTCACCGCGCGCCTGGGCGACTCTCGCCGACACGGACCGGACTCGTCCGGTCCGTGTCGGCGCTCCAGCGAGCGGCCTTGGGGCGCGGTGACACCGAGCCCGTCGGACGACGATGTGCCCGCGGGGCCGCGATCCCCCAATCGCGGCCCCGCTGGTCAGATCCCCACCCTGGCGAAGGCATCGGCAGGGCCGTGGTGCTCACTAACGCCAACTTTCTATACGACCGCGGCCTGAGACAGGCCGGAGACCGCGGATGGGCGACGCGCGCGGGTCGCAATGCGTCCGCCGACCGACTGCGCGGCGTGGTCCGGGACGCCGCCGCCGCGTCCGGTCCGCCATCCCGCGACAATTCGCTCAAGACGGGGTTCCACCGGACCGATACCCACGGCATCCCGACCATTGCGCCCGTCCAGCGTTGCTGGTGCGGTTCGCGGTAGGGCGGTCAACGAGAGGTCCCCGCATGCATCCCGTTCGTCACCCTGCCGCTCGCGCGCTAACGATCGTCTCGGGCGTTGTGCTCGTGGTGCTCATCGCGACCTCGTCGCTGGCGTCGGCGGCCACGTCGGTGCTGACGCCGATGCTCGTGTCGTGGGACTACGGCAACACGGACATCCACGGCAGCAGCCCGACGCAGACGTTCTCGTTCACCAACAACTCCGCGGCACCCGTCGCCATCGCGACTGCCAGCATTGTCGGGGCGGACGCGTCGGCGTACCGCGTGAACTCTGACGGGTGCTCGAACACCATCCTGCCGACCTCGGGCCAGTGCAGCGTGCAGGTCACGTTCGCGCCGACCGCCACGGGAACCAAGACCGCGGCCTTGGAGATCACCGACGACTCGGGCACGCTCGACGTCCCGTTGTCCGGCACCGGGATCACCGGCACCCTGAGCGCGACTCCCAACCCGGTGGCGTTCACCCCTGCGCCATGGTTCTACGGCGGGCAGCAGCAGTCGATCACCATCCAGGACTCGAACGACGCCGGGGTGCAGGTGAACTCTGCGGTCATCACCGGACCCGACGCGTCGCGCTTTTCGATCGGGTGGGGCCAGAACTGCGGGTGGCAGCAGTACGGACCCGGCTCCACCTGCGGCATGGGGGTCAACTTCAATCCGCCCAATGGCCCCGGCACGTTCTCGGCCCAGCTGGAGATCACCAGCGACAGCCTCAGCAGCCCGCTGATCATTCCGCTCACCGCGACGGCGCTCGGCGGACCGCACGTCGTCGTGACGCCCTCCGAGACGGACTTCGGCGACGTCGCGATCGGGAGCGCGGTCGCGCGGATCGTGACCGTCTCCAACGACGGCGACTACCCGATGCAGGTGCAGGGAACCTTGCGCCTCACGAGCACGCCCGCAGATCTCCCGCTCAGCGGTGACGGCTGCTCGGGTCAGATCGTCGGCGTCGGGGCCAGTTGCCAGTTCACTGTGACGTACCGACCCAGCGCCGCGCGCCAGCTGAACGCCGAGGTCCTGCTGCTCACCAACGATCAGGGCGCGCCAACGCCGACCGCCTTCATCGGGCAGGGCGTCCCCGCGCTCCACGGATCCGCGGTGGTCTCGGGCCGTTCGGCCGCGGGTAGCACGCTCACCTGTACCCCGGTCGGGTACCCGGCCGGGACGACCGTCGCCGCCCAGTGGCTACGCAACGGTCACCCGATCGAGACGTCGCGTGGCCCGCGACTGGGACTGCGCGACGCCGATATCGGCGCCCGCTTCGCCTGTCGCCTCGTCGCCACGAACTCCGTGTCGAGCCAAACCGTGACATCGCGCGAGACGCGCAGCCGTCCTGCCGATGTCGCTGGTCGGCGAACCCGGCGCGTTCACCGATGAAGCGAGCTGTCGTAGCGTCCGAGTGGCCCATCTGCTCGGCGGCCGGGCGGTCACGATCAGCCACGGCGCCCCGGTGACGCCCTGGGCGCCGCTGAGGCTCGCCGCCGCGCGTGTCCTGACCGTGCGTATCGACGGACGCCGCGTTGGCCACGGCCGCGTCGTCAGCATCAGCCCGCAGACTCTGTGGTCCTTTGCCGACGGGACCCATACGTTCACGGCCGAAGGCCGCGGCGCGCGCGCCCAGGGACGCATTGGGCTTGGGGCATGTGCGCTTGCCGCCCGTTTCGAGGGCGGGCCCTCCCAGCAGACGACGATCTCCGCGTCGTCGCGCTTCGGGGTACGCACCCTGAGCTTCCGCCTTCCGTCCCGCTTGCACCTCGCCGCCGCCCATCGCACCCTCGGCTGGGTGAGCATCACGTCTGCGGGAGTCCCGAGCCGCCGCTTTCCCCTCATCGGGCTCCGCACCGAATCGAACGCCGTCACCGTGAGCGTCAGCACCCGGACGTTGACCGTGACCAACCTGCCCCCGCGGACCGGTGTGGTAACGATCACCCTGCAGGCCGGGGTGGTCTCCGGCCAGTCGGGCAACATGACGCTCACCGCACGCGAACGCACGCCCGGAATCCTCCTGCGGGCCAGCACGCCGGCCGTCTGGCTGTCCTAAGGCGACTGCGGCCGCCCGTGAGCCGCGGCGGAGCGATCAGCCGTTGGATTCAGCCTTGGCGGCCACCTTGTCATAGAGGTGCATCGGCAGGAGGTCGTAGTGGTCGTGCCCGGCGCGGAACCGGCCCCAGCCGCCGGTGATCGAGCGCAGGTCGATCGCGTAGCGCAGGATCTCCGAGGTCGGGACCAGCGCGCGAATGACGTGCTCGCCGGACGCGAGCGGTTCGGTGCCCTGGACTCGTCCGCGCCGCGCGTTGAGATCGCCCATCACGTCGCCTTGACACGTGCTCGGGACGGTGACCTCGATCCAGGAGATCGGCTCGAGCAGCACCGGGGAAGCCTTGGCGAGCGCGTCCCGAAACCCGAGCGAGCCGGCCATCTTGAAGCTCATCTCTGAGGAGTCGACCGCGTGGTACTTGCCGTCGAAGCACGTGACGGTGACGTCGACCACCGGGTATCCGAATTGCCCGCCCTGCTGCATCGTCTCGGCCACACCCTTTTCGACCGCCGGGATGAACTGGCGCGGGATGGCGCCGCCGACGATCTCGTCGACGAACGTGAAGCCTCCGCCGCGCTCTGCCGGCGTGAGGCGCAGCTCGGCGACCCCGAACTGTCCGTGGCCACCGGTCTGCTTCTTGTAGCGGCCGACGGCCTCGGCGCGTGAGGTGATTGTCTCCCGGTAGGGCACCTGCACCGGCGCCGTCTCGACGTCGACGCCGAACTTGCGGTGGAGTCGCTCGGTGACGATCAACAGGTGGGTCTCACCCATGCCGGACAGCAGCGTCTGGTGGCTTTCGTCGTCGCGCCGCACGCGGAGCGTCGGATCCTCCTCTTGGAGGCGGCGCAGCGCGGTCATCAGCTTGTCGTCGTCGCCCTTGGACTTCGGGCTGATCGCGATCGAGAGCACCGGGTCCGGCAGCTCGAGCGCGGGCACCGTGATCGGGGCGCCCTTTGACGCGAGCGTGTCCCCCGTGGCGGTGTCAGAGAGCTTGGCGACCGCCGCGATGTCACCAGCCGGGACCTCGTTGACGTCGATGTGCTCCTTGCCAAGCATCGTAAACAGTGCGTGGAGCCGCTCGTCGGCCTGCGTGCGCGGGTTCGTGAGCACGATGTCCGGACGGATCGTGCCCGAGATCACCCTGAACATGGACACCTTGCCGACGTACGGGTCGGCCAGCGTCTTGAACACGTAGACCAGCGGCTCGCCGCTCGGATCGGCAGGGACCTCGACGAGCCCGTCGTCGGCGTGGGCGACCGCAGGCGGGCGATCCGCGGGTGACGGCCCGATCTCGCAGATGAACGTCGCAAGCCGGTCGATGGCGATGTTGTTGGACGCGGATCCGCACAGCACCGGGAACACGGTTGCGTCGGCCACGCCCTTGGCGAGGACGGCCTCGAGCTCGACGAAACTCGGGACGTCCCCCTCCAGATAGCGCTCCATCAACCCGTCGTCGGCCACGACGATGCCCTCGATCAGCGCGTCGTGGATCTGGTGTTCGGAGACCTCCATCTCCGCCGGGATCGGCCCCGTGCTCGGACGCCCATCCTGGTAGGTAATGGCGGTGTCGGTCAACAGATCGGCGACCCCGCGAAACGCGGCCTCCTCACCGACCGGCAGTTCGAGCGGCGCGACGCCGGTCCCGAAGGCCGATTGCAGATCCTCGAGCGTACGGTCGAAGCTGGCACGCTCCCGATCGAGCTTGTTGACGAAAATCATGCGCGGCAGGCCGCGTTCGGCGGCGATGCGCCACGCCATCTGCGTCTGGACCTCGACCCCTTCGACGGCGCTCACGACGAATATCGCCAGGTCCACGACCGCCAGCGCGCCGGCGACGTCCCCCGCGAAGTCCGCGTAGCCGGGGCAATCGATGAGGTTGATCTTGTGCCCCTGGTACTCGAATGTCGCCAGCGACAGCGAGACGGAGATGCCGCGCTGGGTCGCTTCGGGGTCGAAGTCGGTCGTGGTCGTACCGTCTTCGACCCGCCCCAGCCGGCTGATCGCGCCGGCACTGAACAGGAGCGACTCGGCCAGGGTCGTCTTCCCCGAACCGCCATGCCCGACAAGGGCAACGTTCCGGATTCTCGCCGGAGGAAAGCTTTGCATCGGCACCCCTCGCTTTCCGGCCCACCCCGGGACCGTTCCGGGTGGCCCGACCCGGTGGGCCACGCATCCGTGAGCCTACCGCCTCATCCGTGCCGTTTGTGATAATCCCCGATCGCCACGCGGACACGAGGTCCCAGTCCACCGCAAGGAAGTGCCCACGCACCGATCGGACGCGATCGGCCGTCCGATAACGGCAAGAATTTGGGGAGGCGGGCGTCGGCCCGCAGCCGGGTCGGACGGTTGTCGAAGGAGCGCGTGCCGGTGAGGGCGAACATTCACCACACGCCAGCGCGCGTCAGCTCGCGGCGCATGACGCGTCCGCGGGCAGCGGGATTCCCGAACGCCAGCAAAGGAGTGTGCGAGATGCAGCCATCGAGACGGACACGGAATCTCGGGGCGGTGTGCGCGCTCGCGGTTGCTGCACTTGTCCCCGTGCTGGTGGCCTGCGGGAGCTCGAGCAACTCGTCGACGACGACGCCGACCGCAACCGCGTCGACGTCCACGACGAGCAACGCGACGACGTCGACCACCTCGGGCGGCGGCGGCACGACCACCAGCGCCTGCGCGGCCTCCGACGTCGCCATCAGCTTGAACACGAGCGGCAACGGCGCGGCCGGCAGCGTGTACTACACGCTGAAGTTCACCAATACCTCCGGTCACGCGTGCACCCTCGCGGGCTATCCCGGCGTCTCGGGCGTCAACTCCTCCGGCACCCAACTCGGCAGTGCGTCAGGTCAGAACGCGACGACTGCCGCGTCGACCGTCACCTTGGCAAGCGGCGCCACCGCGACCTCAACGTTGCAGATCACCGATGTCGGCAACTTCACCGCCTCGACCTGCGGCCCGACCACGGCGGCCGGCCTGCGGATCTTCGCACCCAACCAGACCGCCTCGACACGCATTACGTTCGCGTTCCAGGCCTGCGCCAAGTCCGGCCCGGTGTACCTGCATGTCAGCCCGGTGGCACTGTCCGGGTCGTCCGGCGGCGGCGGAGTTGTCGCCACGCCGGCCTGCACGACGCCGGATCTGTCGGTTCGCGTCGGGACCAACGGCAGCGGGGCAGCCGGCAGCATCTACTACCCGCTGAACTTCACCAACCGCTCCGGTCACGCCTGCACGCTCGCCGGCTATCCCGGAGTCTCGGCGGTGAACGCCTCCGGCGCCCAACTCGGCAGCGCCGCCGGTCGCGATACGTCCACCGCTCCCAAGGCGCTGACGCTCGCCAACGGCGGCACCGTGACCTCGACGCTGCAGATCGCCGAGGTCGGCAACTACCCGGCCTCGACCTGCCAACCCGCGACGGCCGCGGGCCTGCGCGTCTATCCGCCGAACCAGACCGCCGCGGTCCGGGTCACGTTCTCGTTCCCGGCGTGCGCGAAGGCCGGCCCGGTCTATCTGCACGTCACTGCGGTGGGTTGATCGGCGCAGACGGCCGGCGACGCGCATCGCCGGCCGTCGTCGGTCGCCCCGACGATGTCGCGGCGCACCCTCTCACCGCGGGCCGTCGCTGCGGTGAGAGGGGGTGAGCCTGCCAGTGCGCCTAGGCCTTGACGATGAGGCGCTCGCGCGCGTCGCTGCCGGGCTCGACCAGCGACTTGATCGCGTCGGTGTCGACATCGGCCACGATGATCTCGCCGATCTCGTCGCTCGTGGACCGGAACAGCCCCAGGCGCTCCAGGCTCTCGGCCTGGCGGTGGTTGTCGTCGGTCGGCGTCAGATAGTGGATCGCCGTCGCCCTGTACCGGTAGATCAAGAACAGGTGCATCAGCGTCTGAAGCCGCTTGCGCTTGAGCTCATCGTCGAACGTGTTCTGGTCACGGACCGACAGGAACCTGCGCCCGCGGCGATCCTGGATCGCGGCGAAGACGATGTTCGCGACCTTCTTGTTCTCGGCGTTGCGGACGCTGAGCTCCAGGAGCTCCGAACCCGACCGTGCCGGACGAAGGGTGACCGTGAGCGGGCCCTCGACGCCGTAGTGCACGCGCCACTCGTCGAGCCACTCGCCGAGGATCTTGACCGGCACCTCGGTCTGGACCAGGTGCTGGAACTGCGTCGAGCCCTGCCCCATGGCCTTGGTGGTGGCGGTGCGGCCGGAGGCTGCATCTAGTGCAGCGTCGGCGCGCGGGCCGCCGACCAGGGTCTGCGGGGTCCGGTACGGAGACTCGACGAGGCGGAACTTGCGCTGGAGTCGGGCCAGCGCGAGCATGCCGTCCTCGTGGAGTGCGGTCGAGAACTCTTCCGCCGCCAGGCCGTCGATCTGGTGGCCACCGTAGGTGATGAAGTTGAACACGAAGCCGAGCTTGCCCAGTTCCTCCGGGAACTTGCGCATCTCGTCGTCGGTCATGCCGGTGGTGTCCCAGCTGAACGACGGTGAGAGGTTGTAGGCGAGCATCTTGTCGGGATAGACCGCGTGGATCGCCTCGGCGAACTCGCGGGCCTCCTCGAGGTCGGCGGTCTTGGTCTCCATCCACAGCAGGTCGGCGAACGGCGCCACCGCCAATGACTTGGCGATCGCATATTGGACGCCGCCCTGGATCTGGTAGTAGCCCTCGGGGGTCTTGGCGAGATCCGGCTCCCAGATTGGGTCAACCCCGAGTTCCCGCGCCTTCTTGCGCAGCGAGTACCAGGACGCGGTCTTGGCGAACGCGTTCCACTCGTCGATGGAGATCCCCACCTCGGCACCCTCGTCCTCGCTGAACACGATGAGGGCCGCCACCGCGTGGCCGAGCGTCTTCAGGCCGGCCTGACCCTCCCACGCCTCGATGAACTTGTCCGCGACGGCGTCGAGGGTCTTGTCCACTGAGGCGTTCGGGTTGGCGAGGTGCGCCTTCGCCGCCTCGTTGACGACCGCGGTGAGGCCCACTGCGGTTAGCCACCGGTCGGTCTCGGCGTATTCATCCTCGGAGATCGCGTAGATCTGGTGGCCGTTGATGTCGGTCACCCCAGCGTTGTGGAGCTGGCGCAGCAGGGCGAGGTAGGCCGATTTGTACGGGGGCACCGCGGTGTTCGTGGCGCCCAGGATGAAGGGCTGGTCGCGGTCGTCGGTGCAGCCGTCGAGCAGGTTGGCCGCCTCCGCGTCGGTCCGCGCGACGATGATGCCCGGAACCCCCATGATGTCGAGTTGGAACCGCGCCGAATTGAGACGCTTGATCTGCTCGTCTTCGGCGACCAGCACCTTGCCGCCCTGGTGTCCGCACTTCTTGACGCCGGGCTTTTGGTCTTCGATGTGGTACCCGGGGACGCCCGCTTCGACGAAGCGGCGGATGAGGTTGCGCACGTGCCCGTCGCCGCCGTGGCCGGTGTCGGCGTCGGCGATGATGAATGGCGTGAAGTCGACCTCGGGGGTCGCGGCGCGCTCGGCCTCGGTCATGCGCGACCGGGCAAACTGCTGGTTGCGATCCGCCGTCAGCAGCGCACGCACCAGGCCCGCGGCCTCGGTCGGCACCTGGCTGAGCGGGTAGCTCGCGAGATCCGGCCCCGGATCCTCTTCCGCCGAGCCCTTGGCCGACGTCGCCCAGCCTCCGAGATAGATTCCCTCGATGCCGGCGCGCTTCATGGCGACCGCCTGGCCGGGCGAGTACGGACCGTACGTGGTGATGGACTTCCTCTGGGCGAACAGCTCCCGCAACCGCGCGTAGAAGCGCTCTGCGGCATTACGTGCGAGTGTGTAATCGGCCGGGACCGTTCCCCGCTGCTCGACAACCTGCCGGGCCGAATACGCGCGAATCAGTCCCGCGAACCGCTCGCTGTTCATGTAGCGATCGGTCCACGCGACCTCGTCCGCGAAATTCCCCATCTGGCGCCCCCAATTGCGTTGTGGTCTGCCGGGGAGTGTAGAGACGCGCGCACCACCGCGTCCCATCAGGGACGAACGCGGTCGTGTGCAAGGGGCATTCCGACGTCCGTCAAGCGACACTTGCCCCTGTAACTTGCGCGTTTTGGTGCGTGTGTTGCCCGGGCTCGACGGCGGCCGTGGGAGGCGCTGAGGGGCCGCGATCCGGGGCCAGCGGCCGAGCCTGTGCCGCGACCCGTGCAGCCTCGGCTGACGGGGTCGGGAACGTGTGCGGGCAGGGAATCCCGCGACGGTGGCGGATCATTTAGGTGTGCCGGCCCGAATCAGGATCTGCGACCGGCCCGCGGCGCCCTCGACCGGGCCGGTGTGGTGGTTCGCGGTCCTGGGCTACGATTGGGCATGGAGATGAACCAGCGAGAGCCAACGCCGCCGTGGGCGATCGTGCTGGTTGTCGTGGGTGCGTTGGTCGCCGTGTGGATCATCGGCCATGCCCTGGGCGGCGTCATCATCCTGTTCGCAGTCTCGGTCGTGCTGGCGATGCTGCTCAATCCCGCCGTCCGGCAGCTGCGCAGGCTCGGCCTGAGCCGGGGCCTGGCGGTGTTCGTCCTGTTGACCGCGGTGGTGGTCGTCGTCGCGGGCGGCATCTATCTGCTGGTCGACCCGATCCGCAACGAGGTGCACGTCGTGCAGGGCAACCTGCCCGAGTACACCAAGCATGCCAAGGCGCAGATCAACACCCTGCAGCGGTTCTTCGACCGCCATGGGATCAAGGTCAACGTCGATCAGCGCCTCAACCAGGGCGTCACCGGCGTGCAGCATTGGGTGGACCGGATCTCAAACAACATCCTGTCCTACAGCCTGAGCGTGCTGACGTTCCTGGTGTCGCTGATCGTCGTGCTGGTGGCGACGATCTACATGCTCCTGGACGCCACCCGGATCGGCATGTTCGCCGAACGTCTCGGCGGCCCGGGCGCGTCGGCGCTGCTGCGACGCATCGAGCGGACGCTGGTTGCGTACATCAAGGCGCAGGTCCTGATCTCGCTGATCATCGGCGTGTCGGCGGGGCTCGCGATGTGGGTCCTGGGCGTGGTCGGCATCTTCCCCCCGGGCGAGACCTTCGCGGTGATCTTCGGGGTGTGGGTCTTCTTTGCCGAGTTCATCCCGTACATCGGGCCGATCCTCGGCGCGCTGCCGCCGGTCTTGCTGGCGCTGGTGACCTCGCCGATCGCCGTGATCTCGGTGGTCATCGCGTTCATCGTGATCCAGCAGCTGGAAGGACACATCGTCGTCCCGAACATCATGGGCCGGTCCGTCGGCGTCCATCCGCTGGTCGTGATCTTTGCGCTCTTGATCGGTGAGGCGGTCGCCGGCGTAGCCGGCGTGCTGCTGTCGATCCCGATGGTGGTCATCGTCAAAGAGATCGTCGCCTACGCGACCGACTACCTGACCGGCGAAGCGCCGCCGCCTGAGCTGCCTCCCGATGAGCCGGCGCCCACCGCACCGAAGCAGTTCGCCCAACACTGAGTTCAGGAGATTCTCAGCGACACCCGCGACAGTCGGGGGGTCGGAGCGAATCTCGTGCGGAGGTCGGTGCGGATGGCTTGGGAGGAACAGCGGCGCCTGCGCAATGCGCGCGGCGGCGACACGGCGAAGATCGAGGGCCTTCCGGTCGCGTCCGCGTCCGCGGGGCGCGCGGACGACCGGGCCGCGGGGGCGTCGCCCGTGTCGGCGCCGGGCCGGGCTGCCCGCGCCGAGCGGTGGGGCCAGCGGTTCGGCTGGATGGCCGCGATCACGGTCGCGCTGGTCGCGCTGGTCTTCGCGCTGTTGGCATTCGCAAATGCCGGCGCCACGTCGACCGCCTTTGTCGGACGCCGCGCCGGCGCGTTCGCCCCATACGGGCGGCCGGGCGGCGGATTTGGCGGGGCGTACCCGCCGGGGTTCGGACCCGGCACCGCTCCGCCGCGCTAGGTCGACCGTGCGGGCCCGGGCGCGCTAGATGCGCCCGGGCACCTCGGCGACCAGCAGCGCCGCAACCACCAGGATCGCGAGTGCGACGGCGAGCTCGGCGACGGCCGCGTTGCGCACCGTGGCCAGGGCCCTCGGGCGGGCCGTCGGCCGGCGCTCCAAGGTGAGCGTGATGCGCCGGTTGCGGAGGGCCACCAGGCCCGCGGCACCCAGCAGACCGACCTTGACCAGGATGCATTGGCCGTAGGTCGTCGACCACAGCTGCGTCGGCGCCGAAAGCTCGCCGAAGCCGCGGATGGTGCCGGTGAGGACGATGGCCGCCACGCTGATCAGCGCGATCCGGGAGAACTGGGCCAGCACGTCGGTCGCGATCACCACTCCCGCCTCGGGCAGCGCGTTCGGCAGGCGCCAGATCACCACCAGCGTGAGCGCGAGGCCGCCGATCCAGATCGCGGCGGCGCCCAGATGTACGACGTCGGCGAGCTCCTGGACCAGGTGCAGCGGCGCCTGGGAGGCGTGTCCCTGGGTCGACAAACCCCACAGCACCGAGACGATCGCGAGGGTCATTACCGCGGCCGGAGCGGGCCTGCCCGTTGGCGCGGCCGGGCGCGGAGCCGCCGCGCTGCCGAACTCCGCGAGAAACTGCCACGCTCCGAGCGCGAACAGCACGAACAAGAGCGCCCCGCGGTACTGGATCAGCGAGCCGAAACGGGTCCCCGACAGGACCGTGCCGATCCCGGACGTGTTATGCACGACCGCGAACACGCCGGTCCCGAGGGCGGTCGCCGAGTACACCACCAGCAGGTACCCCTCGGCGATCATCGACCCGACTGCAAGCACGCCGAATGCCGTCCAGTAAAGGTCCCGGCCCCAGCCGAGTGCCGCCTCCCGATCGGCGGCAGCGATGCCGGGCTGGCGCCGGCCGGTGCGCAGGGCCGGTCCCCAGATCAGCCAGCGAAACGCCAGCAAGCCCAGGAGGCCGCCGAGCCCGACGAACTCGAGAAACCGCGCGCTGACCTCCCAGGCGCCGGTTTCGCTCGGACCCTGACCGGCGCGATTGCCCAGGTACGGCAGGCCGACGGGCCCGTGACCGATCGCGAAGGCCAGTGCGGCGCCGACCACGTGGGAGTCGGAACTGACGACCTGGTAGCGGACGGTGTAGGTGCCCGGGCTGACGCCGGGCATGAGGGGCGCGTCGAGTTCGCGCACGTCGGTCCGGCTGACATGGCATGGCGCCGATTCGATCGAGGCACCGGTCGAGCTGACGACCTGACAGTCCTCGGCGGGGTTGAGCAGCGTGATCGACTCCGAGAACTGCAGCCGCAGCACGGCGGGCGCGACCGGCGTGACCGCACCCATGGGCGGGGTGCTCGCGACGAGGATCGCGTGCGCGCTGGCCGTCGCAGGGATGATCAGCAGCGCGAGCCCCACGAGTGCGGCGAGGATGGGGCCGAACGGACGACAGGTGTGGCGCCGACCGATCACGTCGACGACGCATCCTGGTCGTCATCGGGAAGTCGGACCGGACGCGTCGCCCACAAGAGCCCCGCCGCGACGGCGGCACCGATCGCGATGACGATCGCGACAAGCCCGAGCCAGACCCCGCCATCCGAGCCCGAACCGCTCGACCTGCCGCCTATGGCGGGGGTGGCCGTCGCGGGTACGGCCTTGACGATCTCGACGGCGCTGGTGGGCCCGGGCTGGGTCGGCGCCGGTCTCGGCCGAGACCGCTCCGGGCGCCTCGACGGGCCCGTTCCACGGCTTGACGAGTCCGTCGGCGTACGTCTGGTAGGCGGGCCAGCGCGTCTGGCCGGTGGAGAAGGGCGTGCCGAGAAAGTGGAACGCCTGGTATTCGCCCACCGGGATCGTCCCCCGGAACACGGCGCCGATGATCGACTGGTTCTTGGCGAGAATCGGCGTGACGGTGAACCCGGGCGGTGGGACCTGGAAGCTGTACACCGAGACCTGGGGCGGGAACATCACCCGCACCGCGGTCGTCGGCAGATTCCGCTCGGTCGGAACCTGCAGGGTGAACTCGGTCGGCGTCCCCTCCGGCGCGACCGATGGCAGGACCACCACGTGTGCGCTCGCGGGCGCGACGATGATGAGCGTGGCAGCCGCGACCGCCACGCGCACCGCCCAACGGGGGAGCGGTGCGCGGGCCGCCGCGCGCGTGAGCGGGCGGCGTGGTTCCATCACGAGTTCGATTCCTGGGACATGTTGTCGCGGCGGCGGCGGAACCAGAACAGGATGGCGCCGACCGCGATCACGACCACGACGATCACCCCGACCGTCGTCGCGATGACGGTGTTCGAGGACGACGTCGTGGTGGTGCTGGCACTCGTGTGCACGGTGAAGACCAGCGGCGAGCCCTCCTCGGACACGTCGCTCCCGTCGTTGGAGACCGCGTGGCCGTCGGACGCCGTGATGGTCCAGGTGACCGTGTACTTGCCCGCCGTGGTGCGGTTCTTGGTGGTGATCACCAGCTGCTTGGCGTTGTTTGGGTTCTGCACGGCGGTTGCGACGTGGTCGGCCCCAGCGGGGTCGAGCACGCGTGCGACGGGGACGCTGGGGTCGGCCGCGTCGCCGGCCTGGCGGAACGTGTCCTGGAAATTGACGAGGATGGTTGCGGGCAGGGCGCCGTCGACGACCGAGCCGTTGGCCGGGACATAGGCGTTGGCCGTCGCAAGCGGATCGTGGGCAAGCGCCGCGGTTGCTCCGAACGCGAGCAATACCGCCGTGCCCAGTGCGACGGCAGCGGTCCGCAGCCTGGACAGGCGCGGCCTAAAAGCGATATTCGACATGCGGACATGACCTCCGAGCAGAAGGGTACGGGTGCATGCCGGGTTGGCACGCCCCCGGGGAAGGTTGAGGTGATGTGAGATGACGGCGAGCGCCCGGTCGACCGAGGATGCCGGGAGGCTGCACGGCACGCACCGTGCGCTCCGGCGTCAAGCGCCGCGGGTGGTGACACCGCCATCCGTCGCACCTCACCGATCTGGCGCGTCCGCGACGCCAGAAACGCGCGCCGCCGACTAGATCAGTGCGATGCCGGGCGCCGGCGGCGGCCCCCGGGCCGGATGCGCCCTGCGCTCGGTTTGGGTCCGCAGGGGGACCGCGTGCAGCGGGCTGCGGCGCGCGGGCCGCGGCCACGCCTGCCGGACGTGGCGCACCGCGACGATCTGACGCACGATGGCGACGGCGCGGGCGATGGTGCGGTCCGCGTAGACCAGCAGCAGCCCGAGGACGAGAGCTGCGAGCAGATGCGGTGCGAGCGCGCCGGCGCTGAACATGTCGGTCGTGGACATCTGCATGCCGGAACTGGCGATGCCGAGCGTCCACGGCGCCAGGCTGGCGACGGCATGCAGCGCGACCTGAGCCGCGACCAGCGCCGCGAAGGTGGTAGGAACGCTGCGTGGCGCGTACGCCCGTGCGCGCGGACCGCAGATCACCGCGATCGCGATCAGCCCGCACCAGACAAATGGAGCGATCGGCAGCAGCCGCAGCCCGTCGCCGCCCACGGCATTGGCGTGGGCGACAAGGGTTGCCGCCAGGCCCGCGGTGATCACGCCGGCCCGGCGCAGGGCGTGCGCCTGTGCGTTCTGCATCGTGGACGAAGCCTATCTGGCTCGCCCGACCGGCTCACGTTCGCGCGGCGCGCGGGCGCGGAGGCCGGCGCCTCATCGGGCTCCGGAGTCGGGGAGACGGGCATGATGCGCACAGCCCGTCGCCGTGTCGGTCGTCGACGTGGCGGTGAGTCCGGACGGCGCCTGGGCGGTCAACGGCGAGCCGCTGGCAGGCCTCCGTCCGGTGCTTCCCTCACCGCATCGCCGGTCGATTGCCCGCCGACGAGCGACTGGCCCGTGCTGCGCTGGCAGATCGGGGGAGTCCTACTTTCCCTCACCCGCAGCGGGGGGTACACCCATCGCGAGCGCAGCCTGACGCATCGCCTCGACGATGCCCTCGCTTTCGCGGCGCAGCACCGCGAGCATGCTTTGTTGGGCCTGTAGCTGCGCCCTGGCGACTTGTGCTGTTGCGACCAGGGCAGGGTAGTCGCCAACGGTCGCCTCCCAGTCATCCACCGCCTTGAGCTGCGCGGCGAGCACCGCATCCGCGCTCTCAAAGGGTGTGTGCTGCAAGGCCGCGATCAATGTC
Source organism: uncultured Thermoleophilia bacterium (assembly GCA_963773325.1). Lineage (GTDB taxonomy): Bacteria > Actinomycetota > Thermoleophilia > Miltoncostaeales > Miltoncostaeaceae > CAITWD01. Next base: position 2,130,460 of record CAVZAI010000002.1, read on the forward strand.
TGCTGTGCTGCCGACGCCTCGGCGGATGAGGACATGCTCGGCTCCTTTTCGGTGTGTGAAGCACGAACAATTGTAGGCAGCCGCGCACCAGATGCAGCGCGTGCGATGTGGATTCGCCTCGGCGCGTCGGCCGGCGCGTCAACAGCGGGTCGCACGCGCCACGAGGCCGTCCGCGCGCGCGTCGGGACTGCGATGGCGTGGCGGTCGCGGTGACGAGCCCGCGAGCGACGACGCCGCAGGCCGCGAGCTCCCCACGTCCCTGGCCAAAACGCAGGGACGATTCGGCGCCCGATCGGCCCTCCCTCGGCCCAACGTGGGCGCGTTTCCCCGAAGCAAGCTATTGTCATACCGCATATAGACCGATTATGAATGTAGATGCAACGACGGGGGAGGAACCCGATGTCGACGATGTGGACGCCAGCCCCGCAGCGCAACGTGCTGCGCCAGCAGGAGTATCGCCGCTGGATGATGACGACCGAGACCCGGGAAACAGGCGCCGAAGCCGGCGCCGACGCTGCTGCCAGTTGACTTGGAGCGTGCGGCGGATGAGTCCTGGCAGATGGCCCGGCGGGCACTCGACTATTGGGCTCCGCGCCAGGAGCTCGTGGCTGGGCAGCGCTAAGTGGGATCGGTCCGCGACGCTGGCGCTTGACGAAGCGAGTGCGCCCGTCCGCCGAGACGATCGCGGGGTGCGGGGTCGAGGCGGCCTCGAACCCGGCCCGGACGTCGCCCGGGGAGTCATGGATCCAATAGTCTGCGGCCCAGACCGGCGATCGAGGCTCCGTGCCTCACGTCTGGTGTGTCTCTCAGCGTTGTGCCGTGGAGGTTTGTCCCAGTGGCTGAACCGTTCTCGGTGTCGGTCGATGTCGCCGTTCCGCCGGACCGCGCGTGGTCGGTCATTGGCGACCCGTGCGGCATCACGACCTGGTACCCCATATACGTCGCCTGCGAGGTGGATGGCGATCGCCGAACGCTGCGGCGCGCAGACGGGGCGAAGCTGACTGAGCGCCTGCTGAACCGCGATGACGATCGGCGGACGTACAGCTACATGGTTGTCGGCGGCCTGCCGCTGCGGTACCACCACGCCCGCTTCAGCGTGGATCCGACGCCGGATGGCTGCCGGATCGTCTGGGAGACGACCGCCGAGCACCAAGATCCACTCGTCAACATGCAGGCGCGTCTTGCCGGTCGCCAGCAGGAGGCCCTTGAAGAACTCAAGAGGTTGTTGGAGGCGGGCGAACTCGGCGGGTGACGGGCCGGCTCAGGCGACCCGAAATCGCGGATTCGCCGACCCCGGTTGGCACGGTGTGCCGTCGTGCAGCAACTGCGCCGGATGCACCGCCCTCCCGCCCGGCGGTGCCTCTCGTGAGCGCCACGCCGACCGACACCGAGCACGAGGGTCCCGGGATCGATCTGCAGTCACGCCTCGCCGAGCGCCGGCCGGCTGCGCGCGAGGGGCTCACGCGGCTCGTGGAGACCGGCATCGGCCCGTTCGACCGGCCGATCCCCCTCGGGGCGCGGCGTCCGGGCTGCGCGAATCCGGCGTGACTCCGGCCGGTCGTCGGACCTCCGCTGGCTTTCCGGATTCCTTCCAAGTGCTGGTCTATCGTCACGTGAAAGGACGAACTGCAGCAAGAGAGGGCTTTGGATGTCATCGCTTCGTACCATCTCGTCACGCCGGTTGATCGCCGGAATCGGCGGCGTCGTTGTGCTGGTCATCGCCGGCGTCGGCGTCGGGTCGGCGGTCACGGGCGCCAACCCGCCCGCGGCGCAACCGCTGGCCGACGCACTGCACCAGGCCGCGACGGGCGCCAAGCCGACCGGTATCACGGCGGACGTCACGTTTACCAACAACCTGTTGAGCGCCGCTGGCCTGCCGGGTACCGACCCGCTCATGTCGGGGGCGAGCGGGCGACTGTGGATAGACTCCAGCGGCGCCCTGCGCATCGAGCTGCAGACAACTGGTGGTGGACTGGACTCGCAGATCGTGGCGAACGACACCGCGATCACCGTCTACGACGGCTCGCAGAACACCGTGTACAAGATCGCGCTCCCGCCGAAGTCATCGACGGGGACGCACACGGCTGGCTCGATCCCGACGGTCGACCAGATCCAGTCGCGGCTGGATGAGCTGTCCAAGCACCTGGACATCTCCGGGGCGATCCCGGGCACGGTCGGCGCCGTGCCGAGCTACAGCGTCAAGATCTCGCCGCAGCACGACGGCGGTCTGCTCGGCAACGTCCAGCTCGCCTGGGATGCGTCCAACGGCGTCCCGCTCGGGATCTCGGTCTACTCGACCCAGGACCCGTCGACGCCCGTGCTCGGACTGACGGTCAACGACATCAGCTACGGGGCGGTCGACCCCAGCGACGTCACCATCACCCCGCCCGCGAACGCCAAGGTCGTCGACGTTCCGTTGCCGGCGAAGCAGTCGGGTACCTCGACGACCAAGCCGGCGCCGGTGACCGGTCTCGCGGCGGTCCAGGCCCAGGTGAGCTTCCCGATCGCCGCGCCGTCGTCGGTCGACGACCTGCCGTTGCACCAGGTGCGCCTGGTGCGCTGGAAGGGCGAGAAGGGGGCCCTGGTGACCTACGGGCAAGGCCTTGGCGGCATCGCCGTGCTCGAGCGTCCCGCCGGCACGTCCGCGCCGACCGGCTCATCGCCGCTGTCCCAGCTGCCGACGGTCACGGTCGCCGGTGTCCAGGGGCACGAGTTGAGCACGCCGCTGGGCACGGTCGTGACCTTCACCAAGGGCTCGGTCACGTACGTCGTGGCCGGCTCGGTCACCCAGATCGCGGCTCAAACGGCAGCGGGTGAGCTTTCGTGAGTGACACTCCCGTCGAAGCACGGGGGCTGGTCAAGCAATACGGACGAATCACCGCGGTGGACCACGTCGATCTGACGGTCAACCGCGGTGACGTCTACGGCTTCCTCGGACCCAACGGCGCCGGCAAGACCACCGCGCTGCGCATGTTGCTCGGGCTGATCTACCCGACAGCCGGCACGGTGCGCCTGTTCGGACGCGATCCGACCGCCGAGGGCGCGGCGGCGCTGGAGGGCGTCGCGGGATTCGTGGAGGCGCCACGCTTCTACCCGTACATGACCGCCCGCACCAACATGCGCATGATGGCGGCCTACGACGGTGACGAGGCCGCCGAGCGCGTCGAGGAGGCGCTCGAGACGGTCGAGCTCACCGGGCGCGCCGACGACAGGGTGGGCGGGTACTCGCACGGGATGCGCCAGCGGCTCGGGATCGCGGCCGCGTTGCTGCGACGCCCAAAGCTCTTGCTCCTGGACGAACCGGCGCACGGGCCTCGACCCGGGTGGCATGCGCGACATGCGCACCCTGATCCGGCGACTGGCGGACGGCGGGATGACCGTCCTGTTGTCGAGCCATCTGCTGGCCGAGGTCGAGGAGTTGTGCGATCGCGTGGCGATCGTGCGCGCCGGTCAGATCGTCTACGAGGGGGCGATTGCCGACCTGAAGGCGAGCGCCGAGAGCGCGTACCGGCTGCGCACCAGCGACAACGCGACGGCGCTCGGCGTCTGCGCGGCCCAGCCCGGCGTCGCGTCCGCGCGAATCGAGGGCACGGATATCCGCATGGAGGCGGTGGAGTCGGCCATCGGCGAGCTGTCGGTGGCGTTGGTCGAAGCAAAGCTGCAGATCACCGCGCTGGTGCCCGAGAGTGCGACGCTCGAGGACCTGTTCTTCCGGCTCACCGAGGGCTCGACTCCCGGAGAAATCGAGGTTCCCGCGCGACCCGCGGGCGTGGTCGGGCGTGGCCAGTGAAGCCGGGTGTGCTGACGGTCTACCGCTGGGAGCTGCGCAAGCTGATCGCGCTCAAGCGGACCTACATCGGCCTGTTCGCGGCCATCGGGGTCCCGCTGGCGTTCACGATCAGCCTGGCGTTCCGCAGCGGCCGGCCCAACGACGTGCCCTTCGGCGCGTACGTGCACCAGTCGGGTCTGGCGATCCCGCTGGTGCTGTTGACCTTCGCGTCGGCCTTCCTGCTGCCGCTGATCACGGCGCTCGTGGCGGGTGACATCGTCGCATCGGAGGACCACAACGGCACGCTCAAGACGATCCTGACGCGCTCGTTGCAGCGCGGGCAGATCTTCTTCGGCAAGGTCCTGGCGGCGCTCACCTACACGCTCGTGTCGATGGTCCTGCTCGGCGGTGTCGCGATCGTCGCCGGCTCGATCGTCTCGGGCTTCAACTCGCTGACGACCCTCTCCGGGCACGACGGTCAGCGCCGCATCGGCGCTGTCGCTGGTGCTCGCCAGCTTCGGCGTCTACCTGATCCCGCTGTTCACGGTCGCGCTGCTTGGCGTCATGCTCTCGACGGTGACCCGCAACAGCGCCGCGGCGGTCGTCGGCACGCTCGTCGCCGTGCTCCTGATCGAGCTGATCGGTATCCTGCCGGGCCTCGAGTCGCTCCAGCCGTATCTGCTCACGCGCCAGTTCAACGCGTGGCAGGGCCTGTTGCGCCAGCCGATCGACTGGTCTCCGATCACCCATGCGGCATGGGTCTGCGCCCTGTACTGCATCCCGGCGGTGGTCGTCGGGTATCTCGTGTTCCTACGTCGCGACGTCGCCGGCGGCTGACCCGGGCCCAGGCACGCCCGGCGGTCGCAGGGTCCATAGTTCAGGGTGTGAGCGACCGAATCCTGATCGTCGACGACGACGCGCCGGTGCGGAGGATGCTCGCGCGCACGATCGCGGCGGAGGGCTACCCGGTCGAGGAGGCCGCCGACGGTGCCGGCGCGCTGATCGCGGTCGACCGCAGCGCACCGGAGCTGATCGTGCTCGACGTCGCCATGCCGGGTCTCGACGGGATCGAGGTCTGCCGCCGGATGCGCGCCAAGGGCCTGGCGATGCCGGTGCTGCTGGTGACTGCGCGCGACGCGGTGGCCGACCGGGTCGCAGGCCTGGATGCCGGTGCGGACGACTACCTGACCAAGCCCTTCGACTCGGACGAGCTGTTGGCCCGCATCCGCGCGCTGCTGCGGCGGGGCAAACCCGTTGGGACTGTCCGCAGCGTCGGGTCGCTGACGCTGGACCTCGCCACCCGCCGGGTGAGCGTCGGCCCGCGCGAGCTCGAGCTGACTGCGCGTGAGGCAGCGCTGCTGGAGCTGTTGATGCGCCGACCGAACACCGTCGTCACGCGCGAAGTCGCGCTCGAGGAGGTCTGGGACGGCGACGCGGGGCCCGGCGTCGTCGACCGGTACGTCGCGTTCCTGCGCGGCAAACTGGGCGACGCTGTCGAGATCCGCACCGTGCGCGGCGTCGGCTTCACGCTCGTCGCGTGATGCGCATGAGTTTGCGAGCCCGCATCGTGGCGGGCACGGTCGCGGCGATCATCCTGGCGGTCGCGGGCCTGGGCGTGACGGTCGGGCTCCTCGTGGGTCGGGACCTGCGCGGATCACTCGACCAGACCCTGCACGATCGGGCCGTGGACATCGTGCGGCTGAGCGCCACGACCCCCGCGTTGCTGACCGCCCCCGGCGCGCTCGCCTCGCCGTCCGGCGGCACCGAGGTCGACGTGGAAGTGTTCGACCGTCACGGGAACGTTATCGCCAGCTCGCCCGCGCTTGCCGGCCAACGCCTCCCCGGACAGACACTCGTCACGACCGCGCTCGTCAACGGCACCCAAGGGTATGCGACGGGCACGTTTGCGGACGCGCCGATCCGGCTGTACGCCGCGCCGATCCCGGATGTCGGCGGAGCCGCGGCGGGCGGGGTGGTGTTGGCGGGCTCCTCGCTCGGCGCGGTGACCAATACGCTCGGGCACGTGCGCGCGGTGATCGCGCTGAGTGCCATCGCCGCGGCCGTGATTGGTGGGCTCTTGGTGGCGCTGGTGGCCGGACGCGGGCTGCGGCCGCTGGCGCGGCTGACGGCCGCGGCCGGCGCGATCGAACACACCGGCAACGCCTCCCAGCGGCTGCCGGAGGTCCAGTCCCCCCGTGAGATCGCGGAGCTGACCGGGACGCTCAACGGGATGCTTGCCGCCCTCGAGCATTCCCGGGACATCGAACGGCGCTTCCTGGCCGATGCCTCCCACGAACTGCGCACGCCGCTGACCTCGCTGCGCGGGAACGCGGCCTACCTGGCCAAGCACGGAGCCGATCCTGAGGTCCTCGCCGAGGTCGAATCGGATGCGGTGCGCGTGGGCCAGCTGGTCGACGACCTCCTGGCCCTTGAACGGGCCGATGCGCCGGATGCCCCGCGCACCCGAGTCGACCTTGCCGCGGTGGCGCGCGAGGGCGCCCGTCGGGCAGGCGCGACGCTGGACGGGTGCGCGCCGGTCGTGGTGATGGGAGATCGGGCGGCGCTGGCGGGTGCGCTGGGCAACCTGCTCGAGAACGCCCGCCTGCACGGTCCGTCCGGTGGCGAGGTCCGGGTGCGCTTGGACGCCGATGCCGAGTGGGCGCGGTTGAGCGTGTCCGACACCGGACCCGGGCTGGCGCCGGATCAGGTCGCGCAGGCGTTCCGCCGGTTCTGGCGCGGTCCGGCATCTGGCGCGACGCCCGGCAGCGGCCTTGGGCTGGCCATCGTGGCCGCGACCGCGACCGCCCATCGCGGGCGGGTGGAGGTCGACGGGGGGCGCTTCACCCTGGTCCTGCCGGTCGCCCCGCCCGACGGGTCGGCCGCGCCGGCCGCCTAAGGGCTGCCCGAATCCGACTCGCGCTCGCGCAGAAACCGCTCGAGCTCGAGCGCCAGCTCGTCGCCCGAGGGCAGCGCGCCGGGATCAAACGCGACCTCCTCGTCGCTGGCGTTCTCGAGCTGCCTGACGAGCTCGGCCAGTCGCGGGTCGGAGTCGACCGCCCGGGAGACCTGCAGCTCGTAGGCCGCCGACGACGCCTGGAGCTCGGTCATGTCGACCGCGATGCCGGTCGTCGCATCGAGGGCGCGCACGAGCGCCAGCGCTGCCTTCGTGTTGGTGATGCCGGCCGCATAGTGGGACGCCGGCGACCAGAGCGACAGGCCGGTGAGCCCGCGCTCGACGGACAGTTGGTGCAGGACCCCGACGATGCCCGACGGACCACGATAGGCCGGCTCGTGGAGCTGCATCCCGGCCACGAGCGCCGGGTCGGACGACATGCCGGTCAGGCGCGGCGGGCGGGTGTGGGGCGTGTCGGCCAGGAAGGCACCGAGCGTCACGAGCGTATTCGCGCCCGCGGCACGCGATGCGTCGATCAGCAGATTGCAGAACGTGCGCCAGCGCATCGACGGCTCGGCGCCCGAGAAGAAAATGGCGTCGCGCTCGGCACCGTGGCCGACGTGGATCTCGACCTCCGGCCAGCTCAGGGTGTGCTCGCCGGGCCGGGTGAGGTCGACCATCGGGCGCGTCGACTGGAAGTCGTAGAACTCCTCCGGGTCGATCGTGCCGGCGAGGGTGGCGCCGAGCTTGCCGGCGACGTAGGCGAGCGCCGCCGTGGCGGCTGAGGCGGCGTCGTTCCAGCCGCGAAATGCGCTGACCACGATCGGGTCGCGCAGGTCGTGCAGCGGGGTGGTCCACGTGATTTCGGTCATTCCATACAGCATGGCGGAATCACCCGGTTGATGCGACCGCGACGGCCTGCACCGGCCTCCCCGGACGGCGCCCTAACGGCCCGCGCGCTCCGCGTGGTCGGCGTCCGCGGGAATCGCCGCGGCGATCTGCGCGAGCATCCTCGGAAACAACACCCGGTGGAAGGGCGAGACCGCATACCAGTACGCTCGCCCCCAGATCCCGGATGGCGCAAAGAACGCCGTCTGGCGGATCTCCGATCCGCTGCCGCGCGCGGCGACGGCGAACTCCAGCCACGCGGTGCCGGGCAGCTTCATCTCGGCCCGCAGGCGCAGCCGGCGCCCAGGCTCGATGGACTCCACCCGCCAGAAGTCGATCGTGTCCCCCGCGGAGAGCTCGCTTGGGTGCCGCCGGCCGCGCCGGATGCCGACGCCCCCGAGCGCGGTGTCCAGCCAGCCGCGCAGCTCCCAGAGGTGGTCGCCGTAGTACCACCCGGTGCGTCCGCCGATCCGCAGGATGGGCGCGAAGGCCCGCTCGGGCGAGGCGGCAACCCACCGGACGCGTTCATCGGTGAGCAGCTTGCCCGGGGTGGTCACGCGCTCGGCCCAGCCACCGGCCGACGAGACCGCATCCGACCAGCGCGTCGGAGCGTCGTGGCGCTCGAGCGTGGCCTCCGCGATCGCGCGCCGGACGCCGCGTGGGGTGATCTCGGGGAATGCGCGGCGCGCCCGGTCATCGTGCACGATGGTCTCGTTGCGCAGGCCGTCAATCATCTTGCGGGCAACGCGGGCGTACACCGGTGTCACCAGGCCAAGCCACAGGCTCGACAGCCAGGGCGACAGCACCGGAACGGGGATGATCGTCCGGCGCCAGCCACGCTGGCGGGCGTATTCGGTCATCAGCCCGCCGTAGGAGAGCCGGTCGGGCCCACCGATCTCGTAGACACCGGCGACCTCCCGGCCCGGCTGGGCCGCGGCGGCGAGGTAGTCCACCACGTCGTCGATCGCGATCGGCTGAGTCAGCGTCCCAACCCAGCGCGGCACGATCATGACCGGCAGCTGGCGGACCAGCGCCCGCATCGCGTCGAAGGCGAGGCTTCCCGAGCCGATGACGATCCCGGCGCGGAACTCGACCGTCGGCACGCCGCTCGCGGCAAGGACGCGGCCGACCTCCTGGCGGCTGGCCAGGTGATCCGAGAGCTTGCTCCCGGATCCGAGACCGCCGAGGTACACGATCCGCGCAACGCCGGCGGCGCGGGCGGCGTCGGCGAAGACCTTCGCCGCCTGGCGGTCCTCGTCCGCAAAGGCGCCGGTCGAGCCCATCGAGTGGACCAGGTAGTAGGCCACGTCGACACCCGCCAATGCCGTGGCCACACGCTCGGGGTCGCGGATATCCCCCTGGGCGATTTCGGTGAAGGCCGCGACGCGACCGTGCAGTGCCTCCGGGCGGCGTGCCAGACAGCGCACGTGCACCCCGTTGGCCTCGAGCGCCGCCAGCAGGCGCCCGCCGACGTATCCGGTCGGACCGGTGACGAGCACCAGGGGGTACGGTGTGGGTGTCTGCACGGTGCGCCTTCTGGTCGTCGAGGTACGGCGCGGGCCGCACTCGAGAGCGTAGTTGGCGGTACCCGCGCGATCGGCGGACATCGGTCGACGCCGCCGGTCAGACGGCTGGCGCACCAAGCGAGCGGCGTGCCGAACGACCCACCTGCCGCGCGATCCGCAGCGTCAGCGCCGAGTGCTCTCCACTGCGAGCGCGCAGGCGTCCGGCGACCGCGTGCGACGCGCCCGGCAGCCGCAGGATGCCGAACATCAGGCCGGGCGCGCGCTCGATGACCGCCTTGGCGACCCAGGCGCTGGCCATATGGGCCTCGACGGCCGTGCCCAGGCGCGCCGGGTAGCCCGACAGGTCGGCGGCCTGACCGGACAGGAGATCGGTGATCGTCTCTGCCGCGATCTTGCTCGACAGGAACGCCTCGTACATGCCGTCGCCACTGAACGGGTCGACCAAGCCGGCCGCGTCGCCGACGAGCAGTGCGCGCGCGGTCGCGACCGGCGCGCCGGCACGACGGATCGGGAGGCGGTGACCGCGCAAGTGCTCCAGCTCCTCGACCGCGACGCCATGCGCGACGCACAGGTCGGCCAGGTGCCCGCGCAGCCGTGACCCTTCGTCGAGGTAGCCGCCGACACCGAAGTTGCAGTGGTCGTCCTTCGGGAAGATCCAGCCGTAGCCGCCGGGGACGGTCGCGAACTCCAGCAGGGCCGCTTCCTGATAACCCGCGTCGTCGAAACCGGCGCCGCCGCGGGGCAGGTTGCCCTCGAGCGCGACCGCATATGACGGCTCGCCCGCGCCGAGTGCCGCCCGGGTGACGCCGTTGGCCCCGTCGGCCCCGACCATGACCGCGGCGGCGACGGGTCCGGTGTCGGTGTGCACCAGCACCCCGTCAGGCGCGACGTCGATGCGCCGCACGCGCACCTGATCGCGGAACTCGGCACCCGCGGCGACGGCCTGCTCGATCAGGAAGTGATCCAAGCGACGCCGCTGGGTCATGAGGATCAGTGGGGCGTCGGCGATGACGTCGCAGCGGGGGCCGTTGTGGCCCATGGTGACGTTGATGCGGTCGACCACACGTTCGACGACGGGATCGATGCTGAACGGCAGCAGGCGCGCACCGCGAATGGTGACGCCGCCGCCGCAGGGTTTGTCGCGTGGGAAGCGCTGACGGTCGAGGACCAGCACCGACGCACCCTCGGTGGCCAGACGGAAGGCCGCGGTAGACCCTGCGGGCCCCGCGCCCACGACGATCACGTCGAAGCGTTCACTCATCGTCGGCGAGTTTGACACGTCGCGGTGACCGTCGGCCAGCGGATCGGTCTGCGACGTTGGTCGCACTCAGCAGGGAAATGCCCGGTCCGGGTGAATCAGGTCTCGTATGCCGAATCGCCGTGGTCAGATCGCGCTTCGCGGCGCACCGCTCGTGCCGTGATGACCGCCCCTCCCTCGTCACCAGAGCAGCGACGCGGTGCGCCCAAGCGCACCCGGCGGGGACCCGCCGAGCAGGCGCCGGCCCCGCTGAGCGCCCGCCTCGGGCTCGCTCGCGCCGTCGACGCCAAGGATCCGTCGACCCGCCGCCATTCCGAGCGGGTCGCCGACCTCGCCTGGGCCATCACCGGGGCGCTGGACTGGAAGCCGGACCGGCGCCGGCTCTTGCACGAGGCCGCGGTCGTCCACGACGTGGGCAAGATCGCGATCCCCGACCAGATCCTGTTCAAGCCCGCCAGGCTCACCGACAGCGAGTACGAGACGGTCAAGGACCATTCGCGCATCGGTGCGGAGATGCTCGAGGGTGTCCTGACCGCAGAGCAGGTCTCCTGGGTGCGCAGTCATCACGAACGGTGGTCCGGCGGCGGCTACCCGGACGGCCTGAGCGGCGACGAAATTCCCGACGGCGCACGGGTGATCGCGGTCGCCGACGCGTGGGACGCGATCACGTCCTGGCGCCCGTACGGGACGCCCCGGTCGGTCGACGAGGCGATCGCCGAGTGCCGCCAGTACATGGGCACGCAGTTCTGGCCGCCTGCTGTGGCCGCGCTCGAACAGGTGATTCGCGAGGCCGGTTAGCGACCCCGCGCCGCGACTCGGTTGGCGCGGTGCTGCGACTGCTGGGCCGGATCGGCGGCGGCGCGCGGCGGCGTCGGCGCGTGGCCGGCGGCGAGCGCCGCGACATAGCGGCGGTCGTCGGCGAGGATCGCGCGGGCGCGCGCAGCATCGAGCGGCCAGCCATGGCCCGGGACGACACAGCGCGCCCGGGTGAGCAGCGCCTCGAGCCGGTCGAGGCTTGCCAGGTACTCGGCGCAGCCTGCCGCGGGGTCGAGCGCCGGGATCTCCCGCGGGGAGAGATAGTCGCCGGCGACAAGGACCCCGGGTTCGGACAGTAGGATCGCGATGCCGTCCGGGGTGTGGCCGGGTGTCGCCGCGATCGTGATCGGACCGACGGGCGAGTCGACGATCCCGGGCGCCGCGAGGACCTGGGCGCCGGTCCAGTCAGGCAACGCGCGCCGGGGGATGCCGCGGTCGGCGTCCCAGGAGGCCAGCCCGGCATCGATCGCGTCACGGTCGGACCGCAGCCGCTGGATCGTCGTGCGGCCGGCCCGACGGTCGGCCCGCGGAAACGCGAGCGGCGCGAGCAGGTGGTCCCAGTCGGCGTGCGTCGCGATCAGCGCGCGGGGACGGGCACCTGCCGCGAGGGCCGCCACCTCGTCGGGCAGCACCGGCCCGTCGATGACCAGGGCCCCGCCGCTCCCGCAGATCGTATGCGTGGTCTGCCAGGCGGTGCTGACGCCGACCCACACCTCAGGTGCGATCCGCACGAGGCGCATGTGGGTCAGGCACCCACCCGGCCGGCCGTCACCTCAGTCACCGGCGGCTGTCGTCTGGACGAACACGTCGACGGCGTCGGGGTAGGCACGTCGGGCGGCTCGACGCGCGTGCGCGGCGACCGCGTGGGCGTCGGTCAGCGAGATCCCGGGCGGCAGCGCCAGCTCGACGAAGGCGACCTGGCCGGCCTCGACGTCCACGAGCTGTACATCGGACGGCCGCACGCCGGTCGTCTCGCCGATGCTCGACAGGATCGCGGCCACGGCCGCGTCGGCGGCGGCATCATCGACGTGATGGCCGGCCCGGGAGTCCGTCAGCGGTTCGAGATGGGTCCTGACGGCGGTGATCTCCGGGGCCTCGGCGCGGACGGAGGCCTGGACTTGGCGGGCGGTGGCGTCGGCGTCGGCGAGTCGGGTCTCGGGCGGCAGCTTGAGATGCAGGCTCGCCTCGGTGCGTCCGTCGACGTCGATCAACTGGACGTTGTGTACCTCGCGCACGCGCTCGACGCCCTGCGCCGCGGCCCGCACCCGTTCCACCAGCGATCCGGCGCCGGGCTCGACGTGGACGACGGCATCGATGCCGGGCAGCACGCGATCCAGCGCCTCCTCGACCCGATCGGCCACGGCGTGGGCCTGCGCCAGGGCGGCGCCGGGGGGCACCGCGACGACCACGTCGGCCCAATGGTGCCCGGCGGCGCTGCGCAAGCGCAGGCGCCGGACCTCGACATCGCCGAGGGCCTCGACCGCGGCGCGCGCCGCACCTACGTCGTCCGGCGAGGCCCGATCAAGCAGGATGTCGGCGTTCTGGCGGAGCAGTGCGCCCGAGGCGACCAGCACCAGGACGGCGACGACGAGCGCGGCGATGGCATCCCCGGCCGGGTAGCCGGCGCTCACGGCCAGCAGCCCGATCAAGACCGCCAGCGTGCCGGCCATGTCGCTGGCGAAGTGCACCGCCCCGGCGGCGAGGGCGGCGCTGTGATGCCGGCGGGACGCGCGCCAGGAGGTGATCGCCCGTGCGGCGTCGATGCAGATCACGATTCCGACGACGCCGAAGACCCATGGCGAGGTCGTGACGACGGCCCCCGGCCCGACGAGCCGGCTGATGGCCTCGAAGATGATCACGGCGCTGGCGACGATGAGCAGCATGCCCTCGATCAGCGCCGACAGATGCTCTGCCTTGCCATGGCCGTAGGGGTGATCGGCGTCGGCCGGGCGGCCGGCGACCCGCAGGGCAAAGAACGCCAGCAGGGCCGCGACCAGGTCGGCGCCGCTGTGCACCGCCTCCGAGACCAGCGCCAGGCTGTTGGCGCCGATGCCCGCCGCGAGCTTGATCCCGATCAGGACGATTGCGGCCCCGACGGACACCAGCGCTGTACGTGCGGCGCCGCTCAAGGGCCTGCGGCGCGGGCCTGCCTCGGGCATGGTGGGCACCCGTCAAGCGTAGCTGCCCGATTTCGCGGCGGCGCGGGCAGCCACGACAGCCAGGCGACGCGCGATACTTCACGCACCCGCCCGATGTCGGGGTCGGGACCCGTCGGTGGCCTCGGAGGCCCGCATGTCCACTTGGGAAATCATTCTGCTGGTGCTGGCCGGTCTGGTCGTGGGGGTCGTCATCTATGACCTGCTCCAGCGCCGGCATGCGGTCCTGCGCAACTTCCCGATCATCGGGCACTTCCGCTACATGCTCGAGGCGGTCGGACCGGAACTGCGGCAGTACATCGTCACCGGCAACGACGACGAACGCCCGTTCAGCAGGAATCAACGGCGGTGGGTCTACACGTCGGCAAAGCGCGAGGACAACACGTTCGGCTTCGGGACCGACACCGCGTTCGAGCGCAATCCGGGGTACCTGATCGTCCGCCATGCGGCCTTCCCCGAGCCGGCGCCCGTCGTCGAGCACGGGCCCTTCTACGCGGTGCCCTGCGCCAAGATCGTCGGGGCGGCGCGGGGGCGGCGGCACGCGTTCCGACCACCGTCGATCGTGGGCATCTCGGGACTGAGCTTCGGGGCGCTGTCCGGGAACGCGATCGCGGCGCTGAATGCCGGGGCCAAGATCGCCGGCTGCCTGCAGAACACCGGCGAGGGCGGGCTGTCGGTCTATCACCAGCAGGGCGGTCAGCTGATCTTTCAGATCGGGACCGGGTACTACGGCTGCCGGGACGCCGATGGGCGCTTCTCGCTGGATCGCCTCGTGGCGGTGTGTGCTGAGAACCCGGTGCGGGCGATCGAGGTCAAGCTCAGCCAGGGCGCCAAGCCCGGGGTCGGCGGGCTCTTGCCGGCCAAGAAGGTCACCGCCGAGATCGCCCGGGCCCGCGGCGTGCCGGCGGGGTGTGACTGCTCGAGCCCGGCCACCCACGCAGAGTTCCACGACGTGGATTCGATGCTCGATTTCATCGAGCGCGTCGCGGATGCGACCGGACTGCCCGTCGGCATCAAGTCCGCGGTCGGGGAGGTGGAGTTCTGGGACGAGCTGGCCGAACAGATGCTCGCCACCGATCGCGGGGTCGACTTCGTCACGATCGACGGTGGGGAGGGCGGCACCGGCGCGGCGCCGCTGGTGTTCACCGACCACGTCGCGCTGCCGTATGTGCAGGCCCATGCGACCGCGTACCGCAGCTTCGCGATGCGCGGCATGGCCCACCAGATCGTGTTCGTCGGCTCGGGACGCCTCGGCCTGCCCGAATCGGCGCTGTTCGCCTTCGGCCTTGGCGCCGACATCGTCCACGTGGGCCGTGAGGCAATGCTGTCGATCGGGTGTATCCAGGCCCAGCGCTGCCACACCGGCCGCTGCCCAAGCGGCGTCGCAACCCAATCGGCGTGGCTGCAGCGCGGTCTCGACCCGACGCTGAAGTCGGTGCGGCTGGCCAACTACGTCTCGGTGCTGCGCCGCGAGATCGTCGCCCTGGCGCGGACCTGCGGCTATCCGCATCCGGCGTTCGTCACGCTGGACCAATTCGCGTTCCTCGACGGCACCGTCATGTCGCCGGCCACCGACCGCTTCGATCTGCTGTCGAGCTGGTGCCGACCCGACCACGAGGACCTCGAGGCGATCGCCGCGATCATGCGCTCGGAGCGCATCGGCTCAGACCGATCCGGCACGGCGATCGGATAGGATCACCCCGATGGAATCTTCGGCATCGCGTCAGTGGCCGGTCTGGGTGTGGTACGCGATGGTCGTCGCGATCCTCGGGCTGATGTTGATGGCGGACCTCGCGGGGTGGCTCGCGCCGCTGGACCCGATGCGGACGCCGTGAGCGACGCCGTCCGGGCGGTCGTCATCGACGAGTACGGGGCCGTTCCGGTGGTCCGGGACTGGCCGCAGCCGACGGCCGGGCCGGGCCAGTCGCTGGTCCGCTTCGAGGCGGCCGGGCTGAACCCCGTCGATCTTGCGATCTCCTCGGGGCGGTTCTACCTGCCGCTGCCCGAGCCGCCCTGCGTCGCCGGCGTTGAGGCGGTCGGCATCGTGATCGCCTCCGAGCGGTTCCCCGTCGGGACCCGCGTCTGGAGCCTCGGCCTGACCGGGCGCTTTGCGCAGGTCTTCGTCGCACCCGACGACGAGCTGGTCTCGGTCCCCGAGGAGGTAAGCGCATCGGTGGCCGCGGCGATGGGGGTTGCTGGACTCGCCGGGTGGATGCCCGTGATGAGTCGTGGCGCGATCGTGCCGGGCGAGCGGGTGCTCGTGCTCGGCGCGTCGGGAATCGTCGGCCAGGTCGCCGTCCAGACCGCCCGGGCCGCCGGCGCGGGCTGGATCGTGGCGGCGGCGCGCAGCGAGGGCGGCTGCCGGCGCGCGCTGATCGCCGGCGCGGACCGGGTGGTGCGCCTGACCGATCCGGATTTCGACCTGCAGCTGGCCGACGCCGCGGGGGAGGGCTTCGACCTGGTCATCGACACCCTCTGGGGCGAGCCGTTGCAGGCGAGCCTCGCGGCGCTGCGCACGGGAGCGCGCATCGTGCACGTGGGCAGCGCGTCGGCGCAGATGGCGAGCCTGGTGGGTGGTGCGCTGCGCGGCAAGCGCGTCGACATCCGCGGCTTCGCGGTGTTCAGCGAGCCGTTTGAAGCCATCGCCCGGGACTACCCGCTGCTGTGCCAGGCGGCGACGGCGGGGACGGTGTCGATCGGGATCGACGAGGTTGCCCTGGAGGATGCCGCCGAGGCGTGGGTCGCGCAGGCCCACCAGGCATCCGGGCGCAAGTTCGTCCTGGTCGCGTAGCGCCGGCGTCGCGCCGGTGAGCATCTGGCGCCAGGTGAGCGTGCGGCTGGCCCCACGGCCGCGCGGCATCCACCTGGTGACACGCGAGCTGCTGGGCGCGATCGACCTGGACGGGATCGAGGTCGGGATGCTTCACTGCTTCGTTCGTCACACCAGCGCCGCGCTGTCGCTCAACGAGAATGCGAGCCCCGAGGTGCGGAGCGACCTGGCGGCGTGGCTCGACCGCGCCGCGCCCGACGGGGCGCCGTACTTCGACCACACCCTCGAGGGCCCCGACGACATGGCCGCGCACGTCAAGGCGTCGCTGGTGGGCGCTTCGGTCGCGGTCCCGGTCGCCGCCGGGCGCACACTGTTCGGGGCCTGGCAGGGGATCTACCTGTGCGAGTTCCGCGACCGTGGCGGATCGCGGGAGGTCGTCGTGACCGCCTGGGGTGCCGCGCGCCCCTAGGCCGGATCGATGTTGTCGGCCGCGTATTGCGCGTCGAGGGCCTGATGGCGGGCCATCTCGACCACCCAGCCGAATTCCGTGAACTCGACCAGCTGGTCCCGGTGTTCGCGCATCGTTCCCTCGCGGGCGAGGATCGCGAACGCGTCTTGGATGGCGTGCGTGGCGCTCATGAGCGCCGTCAGCGGCGTCACGACGAGATCGAAGCCGAGCTCGTGCAGCTCGCCCGGGGTCAGCAGCGGCGTACGTCCGCCCTCGACCATGTTGGCCACCCGGACCGCACCGGGAGTGGCGGCGGCGATGGCCCTGAGCTCGTCGATGCTCTGCGGCGCCTCGACGAAGATCGCGTCGACGCCGATCTGCAGCGCCGCACGCGCTCGGGCGACGGCGTCGTCGAGCGAGACGGCCGCGCGCGCATCGGTGCGCGCCACGACGAACAGGTCGATCCCCTCGCGTGCGAGATCGACCACCGCCTGGAGTTTGGCAAGCCAGTCCTCGGCCGGGACGACGCGCTTGCCAGCGAAGTGCCCGCACTTCTTGGGCCAGACCTGGTCCTCGAGAAACAGCCCGGCCGCGCCCGCGGCGTGCAGGAGCCGCGCGGTGCGGATCGCCGAGAGGGCGTTGCCGTAGCCGGTGTCGGCATCGACGATGACCGGCATCGCCGTCGCCAGGCAGATCTCCCGGGCGGTCTCGGCCATCTCGGCCTGGCCCAGGTAGCCCAGGTCCGGCGCCGCCAGGCGCGCTGCGGAGACAGCATAGCCGGACACGAAGCCGACCTGAAATCCGGCCTGCTCGGCCAGTCGCGCGGTGAGCGCGTCATAGACGCCCGGCATGTTGATCGTCTGGCCGCTCGCCAGCAGTTCACGAACTCGCTGTGCAGACATGTCCCCCGAGCCTCCGCGGTCGTCGCGATGCCGTCACATCGCAGCGTACCCCGGCGGACGTCTCGGAACCGCGCGCGTGACCGGTAGCGGACCCCGCACGGACCGAGCCGGCGGACATGGTTTCGGTACAGGCGTCATCCGCCCATGTGTGGGGGGCCGTTGCTACGATCAGCCCCATGAGGTCACGGCTGCGATTCACCCTGGCGCTGACAGTCGCGGCCGTCCTCGGCGGGGCGTTGCTGTACTTCAGCATCGGCGGTGCGCTCCAGACGTACGTCTCACCGGCCCAGTTGCTCAAGGAGCCGACGGGGCAGGCCTATCGCCTCGACGCGATCGTCTCCCAACAGCCGCTGGCGAACGCCCAGGACCAGGCCTACAGCCAGCAGGGCCTGCGGTTCTGGGTGCAGGACAAGCAAAACGCGGCCTCACGCGTCATGGTCGTCTACACGGGCGCCGTCCCCGACGCCTTCAAGTCGACCCGCGAAGTCGTGATGACCGGCACGCGCCAGGGCGACGTGTTTGTGGCGCAGCGGAATTCGATGATCACCAAGTGTCCGTCGAAGTTCGTCAACCAACCGGATCCACCCGCGCCCACGAAGAAGAGCTAGCCGGTGGCGCTGTTCGGACGCGTGCTGGTCTTGCTGGCGCTCGGGTGCGCGTCCTTCGCGGTGGTCGCCGCGCTGAGCTCGCGCCGACCCGGCCGCCGGGTCTGGCAGCTCAGCGCCCAGCGTGCCGTGTACTCGACCGCCGCGCTGATGTCCGGCGCGATGGCGGTGATGGTCTGGGCCCTGCTGACCGACAACTTCTCGTTCACCAACGTCGCCGACTACAGCAACTCCACCTTGAGCTGGGAGTACAAGGTGGGGGGGCTGTGGGCCAGCGAGGCCGGCTCGCTGCTGCTGTTCGCCTGGATCCTGACGATGTACTCGGCGTTCGTGACGTGGCTGAACCGCAGGCGCCACCGCGAGCTGATGCCGATCGTCATCGCGGTGCTGATGACCGTCGCCGGCTTCTTCGCGATACTGCTGAGCTTCGCGACGAGCCCGTTCAACACGCTTGCCCAGCGGCCGATCCAGGGCGGCGGGCTCAACCCGCTCCTGCAGAACCCGTACATGATGGCGCACCCGCCGATCCTCTACCTCGGCTACGTCGGGCTGGCCATCCCGTTCGCGTTCGCGATCGCAGCGCTCTGGACGCGACGGCTCGGGACCGAGTGGATCACCAGCATCCGCCGCTGGACGGTCATCTCGTGGATCCTGCTCGCCGTGGGCATCCTGCTTGGTGCCCGCTGGGCCTACGGGGAGTTGGGCTGGGGCGGCTACTGGGCCTGGGACCCGGTCGAGAACGCGGCGCTGATGCCCTGGCTGATGTCGACCGCGTTCCTGCATTCGATCATGGTCCAGGAGCGGCGCGGGATGCTGCGCGTCTGGAACATGGTGCTGGTGATCACGGCGTACAGCCTGTCGCTGTTCGGCACGTTCCTGACCCGCTCGGGCATCGTCAGCTCCATCCATGCCTTCGGCGCGAGCACGCTGGGTCCCGTACTTCCTGAGTTTCATCCTGGTACTCACGGTGGCCTCGGTGGCGCTGTTGATCACCCGGCTCCCGGATCTTCGCTCGCGCACCTCGCTGGAGAGCTTCGTCAGCCGCGAGGCGGTGTTCCTCTACAACAACCTGCTGTTGGTCGGCCTGACGTTCGCGGTGTTTTGGGGCACCGTCTTCCCGGTGATCACGCAGGTGATCAGGGGTCAATCGATCACCGTCGGGACGGGCTACTACAACCAGGTCGCGCTGCCGATCGGGCTCGTTCTGCTGGTCCTCACGGGGATCGGTCCGATGATCCCGTGGCGCAAGGCGTCGTGGCGCCAGCTGATGCACCGGTTCATCGCGCCGCTCGTTGGGACCGCGATCGCCGCCGTGCTGCTGCTCTCACTGACCGACGCCGGCACAAGCGTCTGGGCGTCTGCCGCGCTGATCGCGTGTGCGTTCGTGACGATCTGCATCATGGGCGAGTTCTGGCGCGGCACACGGGTGCGCCACGCGCTCGGCGGTGTGTCGTGGCCGGCGTCGGTCTATGAGCTGATCGCCCGGAACCGGCGCCGCTACGGCGGGTATGTCGTGCACCTCGGGATCGTTGTGCTCATCGTCGGCTTGACGGGGTCGCAGGCGTTCGCGACCGAGCACGACATCGCCCTGCGCCGCGGCCAGACGGCGTCGGTGCGTGGCTACGAGTTCACGAACCTCGGCTACACCAACACGAGCACGCCCAACGTCCAGGAGACCGGGGTCGTGCTCTCCGAGAGCCACGGCGGCTCCCACCTTGGCACGCTCAATCCGACGATCGGCTTCTACCCCGCCAGCCAGCAGCGCCTGACGGAGGTCGCCCTCGACTCCAGCCCGCTCCGGGACGTGTACGTGGTGCTGGTCGGCGTCGATTCCTCGGGTCTCGCCCGGCTGTCGGTCTTCATCAACCCATTGGTGATCTGGGTGTGGGTCGGGGGGCTGATCATGCTCATCGGCGGCGTCATCGCGGTCTGGCCGCCCCCGCGGACGCAGCGTCAGGTCGCGCCCGCCGCGGTGCCCGAGGCGGTCCAGACCAGCCGAGCAACGTGACCGCTCCCTACGTGGGCGCCGGCCGACCGCTCAGGCCGGAGGTCGGCGCATGATGATTGTCGTCGTCTTGGTCTCCGTCGCGATCTTCGTGACGGCGGCGAGCGTGATCGCCTGGCCGGTCGTACGCGGGGACCAGCTTCCCGACGTCGGGCCCTCGGGTCCCGCCGAGGAGCTCACTCGCGTCGACGATGACCTGCAG
The DNA here is from genome assembly GCA_963773325.1 of uncultured Thermoleophilia bacterium. Taxonomy (GTDB): domain Bacteria; phylum Actinomycetota; class Thermoleophilia; order Miltoncostaeales; family Miltoncostaeaceae; genus CAITWD01. Next base: position 2,150,698 of record CAVZAI010000002.1, read on the forward strand.
CGGACACTCGCCTCGATCAAGGAGATCGAGTTCGACCACGCCTCGGGCCACCTCTCCGACGAGGACTTCTCGACCCTCAACGCCGACGAGCGCGCCAAGGCCATCGAGCTCCTGCGCGCGCGGGACGCGATGGAGCACCCGCCGGCGGATCCGCGTGGGAGCGACACCTAGCGCGTCCACGGTGTGACCCGTCGCGACGGGCAAGTGTCACCTCCCGGGATCCCGGGCGCGTACAGGGAGCGATCTGGCGGCCCCAACCCGGCCCTCAGCAGGACAACTCGCGCTCGGCGTCGTCGGGTGTCCGCGTCGACGGACACCGGTTCGTGCGCCCCGCGCCCGCGGGGCAATGGGACATCGGTCCCCCGTTTGTCTCACTTTGTGAGAATTTGTGCGGGAAGACGGTTGACCGTCGTCCCTGAGCCTGCGTAGGGTTGCCCTCAGTGCCGTCGGAGTGATGCGGTGCTGCCCGTTGCCGTTGCACCGACGCGGCGACTCCCGAACACCCCGCGCGGCCACGCTGTGCAGGGCGACCAAGGAGCCAGGACTATTCGACGCACCGGATCGACTCGTCTGCCGTCGATTGCCAGACCCCGCCGGGTTGTGGCGGCACTTGCGGTCCCTGCGCTCATCGGCCTCGCGCCCGCCGTCGCGCTCGCGTCGGCGCCCACTAAGCCGGCTCCACGTTCCGCCTCCTGGACGATTGTCCTGCCAGCCTCTCGGGAGTTCCTGCGCCGCGGTGACGTCGGCACCACGGTCCGGAAACTTCAGCTCAAGCTGCGCGCCCACCACCAGACGGCCGTCGTCGCCGACGGCGCATTCGGCGCGGTCACCCAACACGCGGTGGCGGTGCTCGAACGGACCTATCACCAGGCCGCCACGGGCGTGGCCGGCGTCCCGTTCCTGCGCAAGGTTGGGCTTACGGTGAAGCTCGCGGCGAGCCCGCCGGCGGCGACGACGGCGTCGGTGAGCATCCCGCACACGAAATACCTGCGCAGCTTCCCGATCGTTGGCACCACGGCGATCCCGTATTCGACGTCGCTGTACCCGTACTCGGACGCGTTCGGCCAGGCCGGACCGGAGGGCCCCATTCAGGGCGCGCAGCTTCCGGCGGCGCTCGGCACGCCGGTCGTGGCGGTGTGCAATGCCGAGGTCATCGGCATGACGCGCACGGCGACCGGGCTGGGCGGGATCTGGATCTGGCTCCAGGACGTGACCGGCACCCAGTACTACTACGCCCACCTGAACAGCATCGCGGCCGGGATCGCCCCCGGCACCCAGCTGAGTACCGGTGAGCCGCTCGGCACCGTCGGCAACTCCGGCGACGCCTCCGGGGGGCCCCCGTACCTGTACCTCGAGGCACACCCGGGCGGCGGCGCGGCGATCGATCCCTTCCCGGACCTGAATCTGCTCGAGCGGACGCCGACCAAGGCTTAACCGGTTGTCCGCGCGACCGCGCGCGCCAGCACCGCATCGAGCATCGCCGGGCGCAGACGGCCGGTGAACGTGTTCTGCTGCGACGGGTGGTACGCGCCGATCAGCCAGCGCTGACCGATGCGCACCTCGGCGCCGTGGCCGAAGCGGGGCTTGGGCCGGGGCACGGGCCCGAGCGCGCGCAGCGCAGCGATGGTGCCGTCCCAGGCCAGCGCGCCCAGGGCGAGGATGACGGTCGGCGCGGCGAGGTCGATCTCGCGCGCGAGGTAGGGCCGGCAGCGATCCCGTTCGTCCGGCGTCGGGCGGTTGTCCGGTGGTGCGCAGTGCACGATCGCCGTCATGCGGCAGCCGACCAGTGACAACCCGTCGCCACGGGCCGTCGACGTCGCCTGATTCGCCAAGCCGGCACGGTGGAGCGCCGCGACCAGCACGTCCGCGCTCCGGTCGCCGGTGAACATGCGCCCGGTCCGGTTGGCGCCGTGCGCGGCGGGGGCGAGGCCGACGATGAGGATCGGGGATAGGTCGGTGCCGAAGCTCGGCACGGCGCGCCCCCAGTACCGTTGGTCGGCGAACGAGCGTCGGGGCGACCGGGCGACCTGTTCCCGCCAGGCCACCAGGCGCGGGCACAGCCGGCACCCGGCGATCTCGTCGTTGAGGGCCTCGGGCGGTCCGCTCACGCCAGGTGCCGGCACAGGAAGTCGCAGGTCTCCCGCTGGATCGCATCGCTGTGCTGCAGGCTCGAGTGGCTCCCCCCGAGGACGATGCGCAGGTGCCGTGGCTGCGGGGTGGCCTGCGCCAGCGCCCACGTCGCCGCCCATGGCACCTGCGCATCGCCGGTGGCGTGCCAATAGCCGCGCGCGACGCCGTCCGGGGTAGCGATGACGTCGGCCAGCGGGAACCGCGTCGGCCACTCCGCGCCGAGCCGCTCGGCAAGCGCGTCCGGGCGCGCCGGGCAGATCGCCACGACACAGGCGACACGTCGGCTGCGGGCTGCCGCGGCCAGGGCGAGAAACCCACCCAGCGATGAGCCGCGCAGGCCGACGCGGGCGTGGCCCCGTGCGCCCAGCGCCTCCACCGCCGCGATGACATCGTCGATCGCGCCCGGCCCGAGCTCGCCCCCAGAGGCGCCGTGGCCCCGGAGATCCAGCGTCAGCGCCGCCAAACCGGCGCCGCGGCACACGCGGGCGAAATCGGCGTGGTTCTCCTTGCAGCTGTGCAGCCCGTGGACGATGACGACCCCTGCCGCTCGCGCCGCCGCGGGCCAGTAGCGTGCGGTAAGCGGGGTGCCGTCGGCGCTGCGGAGATCGAGGTGGGTGTCCATGCCGTGATCACGAGCATAGCCGGGGATCTGGTACCTTCCGGAGCGTTCTGATGATGGCCGCAAACCAGGTCCTGCCCTCCACGGCGTCGCTCACCGCCGACGGCCATCTGTCGATCGGCGGATGCGATCTCGTCGCGCTGGCGGATGAGTTCGGGACCCCCCTGGTGGTCTACGACGAGCGACACCTGCGCGAGACCGCGCGGGAGTTCGTCCGCGCCTACGCCGCCACGGGCCTGCGGGCCGAGGTCGTCTACGCCAGCAAAGCCTACTTCGGGCTCGGCGTCCTGCGGCTGCTCCGCGAGGAGGGCCTGTCGGTCGACGTCGCCTCCGGGGGGGAGCTGCATGCGGCCCTGGCCGCGGGGTTTTCGCCGGAGCGGATCTACCTGCACGGCAACAACAAGACCGACCAAGAGGTCGAGGATGCCCTCGACGCGGCGATCGGGACGATCATCATCGACGGCGTCGACGAGATCGCGCGCATCGAGCGCGCGGCCGCGGCCCACGGCATCGTCCAGCGCGTCATGGTGCGCGTCACGCCGGGCATCGATCCGGCGACCCACGTGGCGATCGCCACCGGTCAAGTCGACTCCAAGTTTGGGTTCTCGCTCGCGGGCGATGCCCAGCGTGGGGTCGCGGCGATTCGCGCCTCGGCGCACCTGCGCCTGATCGGCCTGCACGCCCACCTCGGCTCGCAGCTGTTCGACCTGTCGGTCTTCGGACCGACCGCTGAGGTCCTGGCCGACTTCGCGCGCGAGATCGGGGCCGAGGACATCGAGGCGATCGATCTCGGGGGCGGGCTCGGGGTCGCCTACGTGGAGGAGCACGATCCCCCGGCCATCGCCGCGTTCGCCGCCGCCCAGGCCGACGCCGTGCGTGCGGCGTTCGGCGCCCGCGGCCTGGCCATCCCGCGGCTCCTGTGTGAGCCGGGTCGCGCGATGGTCGGCAGGGCGGGAGTGACGCTGTATCGCGTCGGCGGGATCAAGCCGATCGCCGGGATTCGCACGTACGCGTCGGTCGACGGGGGCATGAGCGATCTGTTGCGGCCGATGCTCTACGGGGCCGTCTACGAGCCGATCCTGGCCGGACGCGCCGCCGCCGCCGCGGACCACACCTACCGCATCGTCGGCAAGCACTGCGAGAGTGGCGACATCCTCGTCGACCAGGCGCGCTTGCCCGAGCTGTCGGTCGGGGACGTGATCTGCCTGCCGGCCACCGGTGCGTACGGGGTGTCGATGGCCTCCAACTACAACGGCCAGCCGCGTCCGGCGGTCGTGTTCGCCTCCAAGGGGCGCGCCCGCGTCGTCACGCGGCGCGAGACATACGCCGATATCCTCGGACGTGACCTTGCCTAATGTCTCCGCCATCACCAGCTCGTCGGATCGCCCGGTCCGGATCGGCCTGCTCGGCTGCGGCACCGTGGGGCAGGCGTTCGCGCGGACCATCGCCGAGCAGGGCGCGACGATCGCCCGCGCGTCCGGTCGGCGCCTGGAGATCGGGCCGGTCCTCGTCCGTGACGCGAACCGGCCGCGGGCGGGCATCCGGCCGGCGCAGCTGACCACTGATCCCCAGGACGTGCTCTCGGATCCCGATGTCGACGTGATCGTCGAGGTGATGGGCGGGCTCGAGCCGACCGCGACCTACCTGCGCCAGGCCCTGCAGGCCGGGCGTCCCGTCGTCACCGCCAACAAGCAGCTGTTGTCCCGCCATGGGGCGGAGTTGCTGACGCTCGCCGAGACCTCGGGAACCGAGCTCCGGTTCGAGGCGTCGGCGTGCGCGGCCATCCCGGTCATCAAGGTGCTGCGCGAATCGATGCTCGCGGCCGAGATCTCGGCGCTCACCGGCATCGTCAACGGGACCACCAACTACATCCTCACCGAGATGGCGCGACGCAGCCTCAGCTACGCCGAGGCGCTCAAGCGGGCCCAAGACCTCGGGTATGCCGAGGCGGACCCGACCGAGGACGTGGGCGGTGCAGACGCGGCCGCCAAGATGGCAATCCTGGCATCCATCGCGTTCCACACCAACGTGCACTTCGATGACGTTGCCTACGAGGGCATCGACGGGGTGCATGCCGAGGATCTCGAGCTCGCCCGGGACCTGGGCTTCGTGGTCAAGCTGTTGGGCGTCGCACGGCTCGCCGAGGGCGGGATCAGCGTGCGCGTGCACCCGGCGCTGGTGCCCGAGCGCCACCGGCTCGCCGCCGTGATGGGTCCGGACAACGCGGTGCTGCTGGAATCGGGCACCGTGCGGCAGATCATGCTGGTCGGCCCGGGTGCCGGGGGCACCGAGACGGCATCGGCGGTGCTCGCCGACGTGCTGTCGATCCTGGGCACGGCCAAGGGCAGCTTCCTGCAGAACGCGCTGGTCGACGCCGGGCGGCCGCTGTTGGACCCGGACCAGACCGAGTCGGCATTCTACGTGCGGCTCAAGGTCGCCGACCGACCCGGCGTGCTCGCGCAGATCGCGACGGTCTTCGCCGAGGCGGAGCTGTCGATCAGCAGCGTGATCCAGCGTGGCGAGGGCGACGCGGCACGATTGGTCCTGGTGACTCATGTGGGGTCCGAGGCACGGATGAATGCCGCCGTGCGCGCCATGCGCGAGATGCCCGACGTGCGCGGCGAGCCGGTGTTGCTGCGGCTGCTGGCCGAGGACCCCGCGTGAGCCTGCCGCCGGCACTGATCACCCGCTACCGGGCCCTGTTGCCGGTCACCGACGATACACCGGTCGTGAGTCTGGGCGAAGGCGGCACGCCGCTGGTGTCGCTCGAGCGCCTCGGGCAGCGGTACGGCGTCCGACTCTTCGCCAAGTTCGAGGGGATGAATCCCACCGGCAGCTTCAAGGATCGCGGCATGACCATGGCGGTCAGCAAGGCGGTCGAACGCGGCGCGCAGGCGCTCATCTGCGCGAGCACGGGCAACACTTCGGCCTCGGCGGCCGCCTACGCGGCGCGCGCCGGGATCCGTGCGGCCGTCGTCATCCCGGAGGGCAAGGTCGCCTCGGGCAAGCTCGCCCAAGCGATCGCCCACGGCGCGCGGGTGATCTCGATCGACGGCACCTTCGACCAGGCGCTGACCGTGGTCCGCGAGCTCGCCGACACGTCCGAGATCGAGCTGGTCAACTCGGTGAACCCGTTCCGCATCGCCGGCCAGATGACCGGTGCGTTCGAGGTCTGCGATGACCTCGGGCAGGCGCCGGATGTGCTGTGCATCCCGGTTGGCAACGCGGGCAACATTACCGCCTATTGGGCCGGGTTCCAGGCCTACCACGCCGCCGAGCGTGTCGCGGGCCTGCCCCGAATGATGGGCTTCCAGGCCGCCGGTGCGGCGCCCCTGGTGCTCGGGCGCACCGTCGAGCATCCAGAGACCGTCGCGACCGCGATCCGCATCGGCAACCCGGCAAGCGGCCCCCAGGCATTGGCGGCCATCGCGGCGTCCAACGGATCGATCGCGGCGGTGACCGACGCCCAGATCCTCGACGCGTACCGCATGGTCGCCCGGACCGAGGGCATCTTCTGCGAGCCGGCCTCGGCCGCGTCGCTAGCCGGGTTCCTGATGCGGGCCGAGGCCGGCGAGTACCGCCCGGGCCAGACGGTCGTGTGCATCCTGACCGGCCACGGGCTCAAGGACCCTGACACCGCCGTCGCCGAGGCCCCGCCGGTGATGCGGATCGCCTCGACCCGCGCCGCCTTGGAGCGGGCGGTGTTCGATGGCTGAGGCGCTGGTCGTCACCGCACCGGCGACGTCGGCGAACCTCGGGCCTGGGTTTGACGTCTTGGCCGCGGCGCTGGACTTCAACAACACCGTCGTGATCACTCGGCGGCCCGGTCCGCTTTCGGTGCGCGTCACCGGCGAAGGTGCCGGCGAGTTGCCCGAGGACGGGTCCAACCTGATCTGCCGTGCCCTTGAGCAGGGTCTCGACTCGCTCGACGGGCTCGATGTCGAATGCCAGAACCGGATCCCGCTCGGCCGCGGACTCGGCTCCTCGGCGGCGTCGGTGTGCGCCGGGCTGATCGCGGCCAACGCCCTCGGCGGCCAGCGCTGGAGCCCGCCCGAGATCCTTGCCCGGGCGACGCGCCTCGAGGGGCACGCCGACAACGCGGCGGCCTGCCTGACCGGCGGCATCGTCGCCGTCGGGGCCGACCACGCGACCATCCGCCTGGAGGTCCCGCGCGCACTGGCCTTCCTGGCCGCGATCCCGCTGGACCAGGTCTCCACCCACGAGGCCAGGGCAGCCCTGCCCGCGGCGATCCCGATTCGTGACGCGGCCGCCACGCTCGCCAACGGCATCCGCCTGGTGCTTGCGCTCACCCAGGGTCATCTGGACGACCTCCCGGCGGTCCTCGAGGATCATCTGCACGAGCCGTACCGGGGCACGATGGTCCCCGGACTCGAGGGAATGCGTGGACTGGTGGGCACGCATGGCTGCCTGGGGGTCACGATCTCCGGTTCGGGCCCGACAACCCTGCTGTGGTGCCGCGAGGAGAGCTTCGGCGATCTCGAGGCGGCGGCCACCGGCGTACTGGTCGACGCCGGCGCGGCCACTCACTTGGTGCCGATGCGCATCGCGCAGACCGGCGTCCGGGCCCGCTGGGCGACCCCGGGCGACGCACCACGGCTGGAGCGCTCGATCGGTTGAGCGACCGGGCGCCGGCTGATCCCCTGGCGGACCTCGCCCCGGGCGCCCGCAGCTGGCGCTTCGGCGCCCGCACGCTCGATTGCTCGACTGGGCACCTGATCGGGATCGTCAACGCGACCCCGGACTCCTTCAGCGATGAGGGTCGGCACTTCGGGACGGCGGCCTCGGTCGCGCACGGCGTCGCGCTGGCCGAGCAGGGCGCGAGCGTGGTCGAGGTCGGCGGTGAATCGCTGCGGTTCGCGGAGCCGACGGAGGTCGCCGAGGAGATCGCGCGGGTCGTTCCGGTCATCCGGGGTCTCGTCGCGGCCATCGACCGGCCAGTGGCCGTCGACACCTTCAAGCCCGCCGTCGCGGAGGCGGCGATCGCCGCGGGCGCGGTGATTCTGAACGATCCCACCGGGCTGCGGGATCCGGCGATGCTGCGTGTGGCCGCGGCCAGCGGGGTCGGCGTCGTCATCACGCACTTTTTCGGGGTGCCCAAGGTTCGGCCGCGCAGCTTCCCCGAGGTCGACGTCTGCGAGGCGGTCATCGCCTGGGCCCGAGAGGCGCTGGCGATCGCCCACGCGGCGGGGATCCCGCCGGAGCGGATCGTCGTCGATCCGGGCGTCGGGCTCGGCAAGTCGCCACCACAGGATCTCGACCTGTTGCATCGCCTGGGCGAGCTGCGGGCGCTCGGACGCCCGATCTTCATGCCGATCTCCAACAAGAAGGTGCTCGGCGCCGTCACGGGGCGGATGGCCCGCGAGCGGTTGGCGCCGACCGCGGCGGGCGTGGCTTGGTGCAGGCTGCACGGGGCGAGCATCTTCCGGGTCCACGACGTCGCGTTCATGCGCGATGTCCTGGCGATGACCGAGGCGCTGATCGCCGGCGTCCCGGCGCGCTGGCATGAGGTGATCAAGTAGCATCACGGGCGCCGACACCGTGTTCGGGGCCGTCGGCCGGCGCCGGCCGGCGCCTGCCGACGGCCGCATGCCCCCGGACGGGCCGGGTACACCCTGCGCAGCCGTACGTGGCCTGGGCTCCAGGCCACGTACTCCCGCAATCACCAACCACACGGGAAGGACCTGCCGTGAAACTGTTCGTCGACACCGCGGATCTGACCGAGATCGAGACCCTCGCCTCCTGGGGCGTCCTCAAGGGGGTCACGACCAATCCAAGCCTCCTCAACCAGGTCGAGGGCGACGAGGTCAGTATCTACCGGAGGATCTGCGAGCTCGTCGACGGGCCGATCTCCGCCGAGGTCGTGGTCGAGGGGCGTGACCAGATGATCGACGAGGGCCGCCGGCTGGCCGCGATCCATCCAAACATCGTGGTCAAGCTCCCGACAAGCGCCGACGGGCTACGGGCGACCTCGGCCCTGGCCGCCGACGGGATCTCGGTCAACATGACCCTGTGCTTTACCGCGCCGCAGGCGCTGCTGGCGGCGTCGGCCGGTGCGCGCTACGTCTCGCCGTTCGTCGGCCGCTACGACGACATCGGCAACAACGGCATCGAGGCGCTACGGGAGGTCGTGGAGACCCTGTGGGGGTTCGAGTCAGAGGTCGAGGTGCTCGCCGCCTCGATTCGGAACCCGATTCACGTAATTGAGGCTGCGAAGATGGGTGCCGATATTGCGACCATTCCACCGAAGGTCTTTCACCAGATGCTGACGCACCCGCTCACGGATATCGGGCTCGATAAATTCAACGCGGATGCCGCGGCCCGTCGCGCCCGGCTGGGAGGCTGAGCACGATGACCACGACACCCGTGGATGAACGCATGGTCCCGGCCGTCGATTTCCTCAAGGTCACTGAGCAGGCCGCGCTCGCCTCGGCACGCTGGCTTGGGCGCGGCGACAACCACGCCGCCGACGGTGCCGCGGTCGACGCGATGCGCGAGGAGTTCGGCAAGCTTGCCATCAGCGGTACCGTGGTCATCGGCGAGGGCCAGAAGGACGAGGCGCCGGAGCTGTACGTGGGCGAGCTGCTGGGCACCGGCGGCATGGCCTGTGAGATCGCTGTCGACCCGCTCGAGGGCACGGATCTCGTGGCCCGCGGCGATGCCGGCGCGATCTCGGTGTGCGTCGTCGGTGCCCCCGGCGGCATCATGTCCGCGCCGGACATGTACATGCGCAAGATCTGCGTCGGCCCCAGCGCCAAGGGCCGCATCGACATCGACGCGCCGATGGCGGACACCCTCGAGGTGCTCGCGCGCTGCTACCAGCGCCGCATCCGCGACCTGACCGTCGTCGTGCTCGACCGGCCCCGGCACGAAAAGCTCATCGACGAGATCCGCGCCGCCGGCGCGCGCATCCGCCTGATCCCCGACGGCGACATCACCGCCAGCATGTCCGTCGGTGTACGCGGCACCGGCGACCACCTGTACGTGGGCATCGGCGGCTCGACCGAAGGGGTCATCACCGCCGCGGCGCTCGAGTGCCTGGGCGGCGAGATCCAGGCCAAGATGTGGCCGCGCACCGACGAGGAGTCGGCCAGGCTCGCCGAATTCGGGATCACCGACCTGGACACCACCTTCGGGATCCCCGAGCTCGCCCCCAGGCCCTACTACGTCATCGCAACCGGAGTTACCGATGGCAACCTGCTGCAAGGCGTACGCTATTTCACAGACGGTGCGCGAACGCACTCGATCGTGATGGACCTGATGAGCAATACGGTGCAGTTCATCGACACCGTCCACCTGTTCAGCCGGACGATCATCCGGGAGATTCGCCTCTAGGGGGGCGTGATGAGCGACGACGACGATTTCGGGCCGTTTAACTTTGCATTCGGCGAAGGCGCCGCCGAGGAATTCAAGGAGCGGCTCAAGGAGCTCATGCGGGCGCAGAAGGAGGCCTTTGACGAGTTGCAGGCCGAGGGCGGGGGCCAGGTGGCGCCGGTCGACCGGTGGCAGATCGTCAGTCGAGCCGTCGATCTCGCCGCGGCGGGGATGCGCACGCTCGAGCCGCGCACCACGCCCGACGATGCCGCCGACGCAATGGGCCTGATGTTTGCGCGCGCCCTGGCGGCCCTGCAGGGAGCCATCACCCCGAGTCCCTGACGGATCTCGGGGCAGCCGGGCGGCGCGGCCCGCTCCCGCGGGTCGATCGACTCTGCGCCGAGCCCGTTGCGCTCCTGGACGCCGACGGCACGCCGGTCGCCGCACGCGCCTACGTCGCGGAGCGCTGGTGGGCGCGCGCGATCGGGTTGCTGGGCACCCGTGCGCTCGCTCCCGATGAGGTCCTGTGGATCCCGCGCTGCGGGCGCGTGCACACCTGGGCCATGGCGGCCCCGATCGCGTGCGTGTTCCTCGGCGCCGACGGCGTGGTCCTGCGGGTCGCCGACCCCGTGCCGCCGTGGCGGATCGTGGGGGCGCGCGGTGCCCGCACGGTCATCGAGGCACCGGTCGGCGTGCGGCGACGGGTGCGCGTCGGCGCGCGGCTGCGCCGTTCCGGCTAGTCCTCGGCGACGCCGTCGTCGTCCCGCTGCGGGGCGAGCGGGGTGCGCACGACCTCCAGGTGCGGGACGACGCCCGTTGGGGTGGCTTCCAGCCAGGCCCAATGCGGCTGCGAGTCGGAGGTCCTGCTCTCGCCGACCGCCCCTGGGTTGATGACCGTCCCGTTGCGGACCGTGCGGGCCATCGCCACGTGGGTGTGCCCGAGCACCAGCACGTCGGCCTCGAGCCTGCGCAGCTGGCGTTCGACGTCCCGGTTCGATGTCTCGGCGGTGATCGGGTACGGCAGCGAATCGGCGTCGCCGTGGATCACCACCACACGCGCCCCTCCGAAGCGCAGACGCACCAGCGTCGGGAGCGCCGCGAGCCAGGCGCGGTCGTCCGCTTCGAGCTCGCGGTAGGTCCAGGAGCGGGATCCGATACGCCCCGAGGCCGGATGTGACGACGGGCGTGGGCTTCCGGCGGCCACCTTGCGGTCGGTGTTGCCGACGACCGTCGGCCACCCCAGCTCGCGTATCCGCGCGATGCAGCACGCCGGCTCCGGGCCGCGCATCACGACATCGCCCGTGCACAATCCCGTCGGGATGTCTGCCGCGGCGACCGCGTCGAGGACAGCGGTGAGGGCGTCCAGGCGTGCGTGGATGTCCCCGATGAGCGCGAGGGACTGGGAAGTGGGGGCCATGTTCGCGTGCCTACTTGATACCGAGCGCGTGCTCGAGATGCTGACGGAACCGCTCGTGCTTGAGTCGGCGCCACTCGCTGGTGAACCGGGCGTAGAGCGCGATGCGCTGGGCGCGGCGCATCGCGATCAGCGTGTGGATGCCCGGGCGCTCGTCGGTGCGGCGGGCAGCGTCCAGGCGACTGCGGAACCGTTCGAGCGCGACCTCCTGGTCGTCGGCGCTGGGGGCGCGTCGGGCGCTCGTGAGCATGCGCTCGACGCTGGTGGCCTCCTGACGTTCGAGCCAGGCCAGATGCGCTTCGAGCATCGGGACCTGTACGTCGCAGTCATGGATGTCACCGAGCAGGTCCTGCATGGCCTTGACCTGGTCCAGATACGGCTCGAGGTCGGCGCCGAAGGCCCCGTCGAAGATCTCGAGCAGGTATCGCAGACGCTTGAATGCGATCCGCATGTTGTGCAGGTCGGTGATGTTGACCGGGTTCGCCACCAGGCCGTCGTACTGATAGACCTCGTCGATGCGGGTGGCCAAGATGCGGCGCGCGTTGGGGCGCACCCGCCGCGACGAGTCGATCCCGGTGACCGCGCGGGGCTTGGCCATCAGTGCCCCTTGGGCGGGGTGGGCTGGAGCTCGTCGACATCGATGCCGGTGTGCTCGGCGACCCAACCCTCGAACCGTGGGGCGAACAACTCCTGCTCGAGGCGCAGGAACAGCGCGTGGATGTCCGCGTCCTCTGCGCGTCGGCGCTGCTCGTACCGGTCGATGAGCCCTTCGAGTCCGGGACGGTCGACCGGCTCGAGATCGGGCAGGAGCACCGTCAGATGGTCGATCGCGACGTCGAGGTCGCGGGCATCGCCGAGCGTGTCGGTGATGCGCTTGACCTCGCGCAGGTACGTTCGGAAGCTGCGCGACGGGAAGACATCGACGAAGGCATCCATCGCGGCGCGCAACCGACGCGACGAGACGCGCATGGCGTGCAACTCCTCGATGTCATCACCAGCCAGGGTGCCCTCGCGGTAGCTCATCATCTCCCGCCAGCGCGTGAGGATGATGCGGCCCGCGGCATCCCGGAAGCGGGCGTTGGGGGCGAGGCCCTTGACCTCCCAGGCGCGGGCCATCAGCTGCGGGCGGCCGCCTGGCGCACCCGGACGGCGTCGGCGACCGCCTCACGCACCGACGGCGCGCCGGCGAGCATGGCCCAGTCGACGTCGAGCTCGCGCCCGAGATCGATCAGGGCGCGTACGACCGCATCGGCGTCGATGCCCTTGGCCGTGATGCCCTCGACATGCTCGAGCCAGCGGGCCTGCTGTTTGGAGATCCGGATCGTCAGCTTGCGATCGGCGTCCTTGCGCCGCGTGCCCAGGGCGCCTGGCGCAAGCGGCACGAAGCGCTCGGTCCCGAGGCGGCCGATGTCACTCAGAAACGTCTGATAGCTGACTTCGCTCATTGGGCTCCCTGGTCGGCCAAGTGTTCCGAGCGCCGCCGGTCTTCGGCGAGGTCCCGAATCGTGTCGGCGCCGATCTGATCTTCTCCTCGCGAAGCCCCGACGAACAAGGCATTGGCACATAACAAATTCACCAGCCGCGGGGTTCCGCCGGTCTCCTCGTGGACGGCCGCCGCCGCCCGCCGGGTAAACAGGCGCCGGGGCGAGCCGGCAATGCGCGTGCGGTGACTGATATAGCCCTCGATCTCGTCGGCACGCATGGGCTGCAGGTGGTATCGCACGACGATCCGCTGGGCGAGCTGCGGGTACCGGCCGATGCGGGTGCTCAGCTCCGGCTGGCCGAGCAGCACCGCCGGTGCGGACCCTCCCGATCCGGTGTTCGTCAGCATGCGCAGCTCATCGAGCGCCCTGGCGTCCAGCCGCTGCGCCTCGTCGATGGCGAGCACCACCCGCTGGCCCTGATCGATCGTCGCCTGCAGCTGCTCGCGCACGAGGCCCGCCAGGCGCGCCGCGGACCCGCCGGCGTTCGGGCCACCGGCCGCCTCAAGCAGCGCCCCCAGCAACGCAGCGCTCGTGCGCGGTGGGTTGGGCACCGACACGACGCGGTACCCGCCGCCCGAGAGCATGCCCTGCAACGTCTCGGCGAGCATGGTCTTGCCGCAGCCGATCTCCCCGGTGATCAGCACGAGACCGCCCAACTGCGTCAAACCAAACAGCATGCGGGCGAGTGCCTCACGATGGTCGGCACGCTCGTAGGCGAAGCGCGGATCGGGCTCGATCAGGAAGGGCGGCTCGGCGAGTTCCCAGTGCCGGAGGTAGTCGCCGCCGTTCATGTGCATCGGACCGCCTCCAACGCGAGCCCCTCACGCAACCCCGCGGTGGACACCTCGAGCTCGTCAAGCCCGAAGGCGCGGCGGATCCCCTCGAGCGCGCCGGCACCGGCAAAGCACAGCCGCAGCCGTGCCGCGTCAACGTCGGTCGTCCGGTGCAGCTCGTCAGCAGGCCGGGTCGCCAGCAGGTCCGCAATGCCTGCCAGCGTGGTCGCATCCAGGCGCGCCGAACCGGCCAGTCGCGACAGCGCTGTGGCCGATCCGCCGGTCACGACGATCGCTGCCGGCGCATGGGCCTCGGCGACGGGCCGAACCCGTGCGACGACGACGTCGACGATCGTCCCCCAGCCGGACCTGTCCGGAGGATCGGCCACCGCGAAGTGCTCGGTCAGCTTCCGGACGCCGACGGGGATCGAGGTCGCCCAGGCGAGCGTTCCGGAGCTGCCGCCCATCAGCTCAAGCGACCCGCCCCCCAAATCGGCGGCGACGAGCTCGTCGGCCGCCCCGCCGGCGAGGATCCCCTGAAAAGTGAGCGCCGCCTCGCGCTCACCGGAGAGCACCGTCGGGGTCACGCCCGTCGCCCGCTCGATGCGTGCCAGCAGGTCCGGCGCATTCGCGGCATCCCGGCCCACGGCCGTACAGGCGATGGCGATGTGGTCGGCGCCCAGTCCGCGGGCGCGGTCGGCCATCGCGCCGACGGTGCGCTCGACCAGGTCGAGCCCGGCCGGGGCGATCGTGCCGCTCGCCTCCAGTCCGGTGCCGAGCGCGGTCATCACCTCGTCGGTCGCGAGTGCGGTGAGGTGCGCGGGTTCGACCCTGGCAACGAGCAGACGCGTCGTGTTGGTTCCGACGTCGATCGCGGCTGCGATCACGCGGACGATGTTGCAATTTCGTGAACAACCACGGGACGGACCGTAGCGCATCGCGCGGCCGCCAATCACCGCGCACGGTCATGTGTTGCACGGCCGACGCGGAGCCCGCCTCTAGGCGGCGCGGCGCATCGCAATCGGACGCTCGGCCATCGGCCGGAAGCGCGCTCGTTGACGCAGTCGCAGCGCACGCCGACGCGCGATCTGGCGCGCGCGGCCGCCGGCCGCCACGGCAACGACGGCCGAGATCCCCGCGAGGATCAGCGCCGTGCGGACCATGACGGCTCCGCCCTGCGCGGATGCGGCGCCGGCGAGCAGGAAGCCGGGGGTCATCCCGGCGGCAAACAGGGTCAGCGTCGCCGAGAAGGGGCGGCGCCGGGGGGCGGGCGCGGCAACGAGCGACGGGCGCGGCGCCTCGTGGTGCCGGTGCGCGTGGAGGTGATGCACGGTTCCAGTCATAGACCGAACACTAGTTCGCACATCGGACGGAACGTGTGTTTGGTCGATCGCGGCCCAGCCCGGCCGCCCGGGGGGATTGGGGGGCAGATTGCGGGATTCGGGGCCACGAGCGTTGTGATGTGGGGAGATGTGGGGTACGGTGGGGCACATGCAGCGCCGGTTGCTGACAGGTACCCATGAGTGCAGTCTCGACAACCGCTTCCGGTTGGCGATTCCCGCACGTCTCCGCGAGCCGTTCATCGGCGGTGCCGTCGTCGGCTGGTGGATCGACGAATGCCTGATCATCGTTCCGCGCCGGGACTGGGCGGGCCTGATCGAGCGGACCTTCGGGGCGATGAGCGTCCTGGATGACGAGGGGCGCGAGTTGAGCCGGTTTCTGTCGGCAGGCGCGTTTGAACAGGACCTGGATCGCCAGGGGCGGATCCTGCTGCCCGCGGAGTTGCGCGAGCACGCGGGGCTCGAATCGCGCGTGAAGGTCGTTGGAGCAGGCGAGTATCTGGAGGTATGGGATGGCGACCGTCTCGCGGATCGATTTGCGGCGCTTCGTCGAGAGGGGGTATCGGCCCGTGCCAAGCGTCTTGCCAATCGCGTTGGGTGATCCCACGACAGCCCACGAGCCAGTCCTGGCCGACGAGGTCCTCGAACTGCTGCGGCCACAGTCCGGCCAGATCATCGTCGACTGCACGTTCGGGGCGGGTGGCCACGCTCAGCGCATCGTCGAGGAGCTGGGCGCCGACGGCCTGTACATCGCCATCGACCAAGATCCCGATGTGCGCCCGTTCTTCGACGCGGTTTCGGCCGTGGCGCCGTGCGAGACGCGGTTCATACGGGCGAACTTCGCTGTCGCACTTGACGCGCTGGTGCAGGACGGCGTGCGCGCAGATTCGATCCTCATGGACCTCGGCATCTCGTCGATGCAGGTCGACCGCCCAGAGCGTGGGTTCTCGTACGCCCGCCAGGCGCCGCTGGACATGCGGATGGACCCGGACCAGCCGATCTCCGCGGCGACCCTGATCGCCGATGCATCCGAGGCCGATCTCGCGCGGTGGTTCCGCGAATACGGCGAGGAGCGCTACGCGCGCCAGATCGCCCGGGCGATCGTGCGCCGGCGTGCGGTGGAGCCGATCACGACGACCGCCGACTTGGTCGAGGTGGTGCGCTCCGCGGTGCCCTCCGGGGCATTGTTCGCGGGGGGTCATCCGGCCAAGCGCGTGTTTCAGGCGCTGCGAATCGTCGTGAACGCGGAGCTGGAGCTGCTGCCGCATGCCCTCGAGTCGGCGTTCGAGCTGCTCGCGCCGAACGGGGTACTGGCGGTCATCAGCTTCCACTCGCTCGAGGACCGGATCGTCAAGCGGTTCGTCCGTGCGCGGGCTCAGGGCTGCATCTGCCCGCCGGACATGCCCGTGTGCGGATGCGGGCGGACCCCCGAGGGCGAACTGCTCAATACCCGGGCGATCATGCCGAGCGCCGCCGAGGCCCACCGTAATCCCCGATCCCGTTCGGCACGGCTGCGCGCCGTGCGCAAGCTGGAGCTGGCATGAGCGTCCGGGCACGCGCAGCTGCTCCCGCCCGGCGCCGCAACGCGCCGGCTCGGACCCGGCCGCTCGCGCCGGCCCGCCCGGCGCGCCGTCCCGCCCCGCGGACCGCCGCGCGTCCGCGCGCCCGACTGCTCGTCAGGTGGCTGTGGGTGCCGGCGCTGGCAGTCATGCTGGGCGGCATCGTGTTCATCAACGCCGCGAGCTTGCGTCTGTCGACGCGCTCGAGCCTGACGCTCCAGCGCAGCAGCGAGGCGCAGTCGGAGATCGTCAACCTCAACCAGGCGCTCCAGCAGACCGACGCACAGGTCCGCAACGCGGCGACGCGGCAGCTTGGGATGCGGCAGGAGGTGGCGTCCCAGGTGACGTTCCTGAGCGCGCCGAACCCGACGCCGTAGGTCGATGGCCCGACGCCCGAGTTCGCGATCGCGTCGTTCGGGGACGGGTGCCTCTCGGCAGCGCCAGCGCCCGGCGGCCCGCCGCCGCCACTCCGCCAAGCCGCCTGCCCTGACGCGACGCGAGGGGGCCCGGCGCATCCGGCTCCTCGGTGCCCTGGCGGTCGTCGGCATGTCGGCCATGATCCTGCGGGCCGGATGGCTCGGCACGGTCGATTCCAGCTGGCTCTCGGCGGTGGCCGCCGGGCAGCAGCAGAAGACGATCATCAGTGCCGGGCAGCGGGGGGCGATCGTTGACCGCAACGGGTATGAGCTTGCCTTCGACCGGCTCAGTGACACGGTCGTCGCCACGCCGTACCTGATTACCAACGCCCAGCAGGCCGCGATGCAGCTCGCGCCGCTGCTCAAGATGCCCGAGAGCGCGATCCTCGCGAAGCTGATCGTCTCGGGCGGGTACTCGGTCGTCGCCGAGGGCCTCAACCAGTCGGTCGGCAACGCGGTCCAAGCGCTCGGCATCAGCGGGATCAGCGTTCAAGACTCCTTCGCCCGCGATCTGCCAAACAACGACCTTGCAGCTCAGGTCCTCGGGCTCGTCGGACAGAAAGGTGGCATCTCGGGTCTGGAACAGCAGTACAACCCCGTCCTGACCGGCACCCACGGGGTGGTGATCGAGAA
This sequence comes from uncultured Thermoleophilia bacterium, assembly GCA_963773325.1. GTDB lineage: Bacteria > Actinomycetota > Thermoleophilia > Miltoncostaeales > Miltoncostaeaceae > CAITWD01. Next base: position 2,168,398 of record CAVZAI010000002.1, read on the forward strand.
CCAGGACCCACAGGGACAGGCCCTGTCGACGGTCAAGAGCGCGGCTGCCAAGCCCGGCAGAACCGTCCAACTGACCCTCGATTCGGACATCCAGGCGAACCTCGAGTCGATCCTCACCTCGACCCAGGTGCGATTCCGGGCCAAGTCGGTGAGTGGGATCGTCATGCAGCCCCAGACGGGCGCGATCCTCGCGATGGCGACCGCACCCGGCTACAACCCCAACGACCGCACCCATTTCGATCCCACGACGGCCCGCCTGCGCTCGGTGACCGACCAGTTCGAGCCGGGCTCGATCTTCAAGATCGTCACGATGGCCGGCGCGATCCAGGACGGCCTGGTGACACCAAGCACCCCGATTGCGGTTCCCGGGGTCCTGACCCTCTACGACCGCAAGATCCACGATGCCGAAGTGCACGGCAGGGCGGTGTGGTCGGTCTCCCAGATCCTCGAGCGCTCCAGCAACATCGGCACGATCGAGGTCGCCCAGCGGCTCGGCTACCCGGCCCTCGCGTCCTGGGTCTCCAAGTTCGGCTTCGGCCGGCCGACCGGGATCGACTATCCGGGAGAGAGCACCGGCTTCTTCCCGCAGTACGGCGGCACCGGCTGGTCCGGGGTGTCGATCGGCAACGTCCCAATCGGTCAGGGCGTCTCGGCGACGCAGGTGCAGATCGCGCGGGCGTACTCGGTGATCGCCAACCGCGGCCGTCTCGTCACCCCGCATCTGATCGCAAAACTCGGCGGTCGGCCCGTCCCGTATCCGGCTGGGCCGCGGGTGATCTCCACCAGCACGGCGCTTGACCTCGACGGCATGCTGCGCAAGGTGGTCTCCGCGCAGGGGACCGGTGACGCGGCGACCGTCAAGGGCTACTCGGTTGCTGGCAAGACCGGCACCGCCCAGGTGATCGGGGGCAACGGCCAATACAGCAACAGCCTGTTCATGTCCTCGTTCGCGGGGTACGTCCCCGCCAACCATCCCCAGCTGGTCATCGTCGTGACCGTGGACGAGCCCGCAACTGGAACCTACGGCGGTACCGTGGCGGCCCCGGCGTTCAGCCAGATCGCGTCGATGGCGCTGATCCGGTTGGGCATCCCCCCCGGATGACCCGAGCGGCCTCGGCGGCGCGGCGACCATGCGGATGAGGCTCGAGCAACTGATCCAGGTCGTCCCCGGCGCCCGGCTCGCGACCCCAGTGGCCGGCGCGTCCGAGATCATGGTCGACCGCGTCGCGGCCCGGTCGGGTGACAGCGCTCCCGGCGCGGTGTTCGTCTGCGTTCCCGGGATCAGCGTCGACGGACACGACTTCGCCCAGGATGCGGCGGACCGCGGCGCGTCCGTCCTGGTCGTCGAGCGAATCCTGCCGATCCCGGCTCCGCAGGTGCTGGTGCCCGATGCTCGCCTGGCGATCGCGCTGATCGCCGCGGCGCTGGAGGGTGACCCCGGCTCGATCGTCCGCACCGTCGGCGTCACGGGCACCAACGGCAAGACCACCTCGGCGTACCTGCTCCAGGCGATCCTCGGCCACGGAGCCACCACCGCGGGCCTCATCAGCACGGTGGAGGTGATCGTCGGCGGGCGATCGGAGGGGGCGACCCACACCACACCCGACCCCGTGATGTTGCAGCGGCTCCTGGCGCGGATGCGCGCTGCCGGGGACCGTGCCTGCGCGATGGAAGTCTCCTCGCACGCGCTTGCGCAGCACCGGGTCGCCGGCATCGACTTTGCGGCGGCCCTGTTCACGAACCTCTCCCAGGAGCACCTCGACTATCACCCGGACATGGAGTCCTACTTCGCCGCGAAGCGAAGCCTGTTTGCACGCCCGGCGGGCGAGGGTCCGGACCCGCCGGGCGCCGCCAATGTGGACGACCCGTACGGCGCACGCCTCGTCGACGAACTCGGCGCGCTCGGATACGGCCTGTCCGAGCGGGCCGAGGTCCGGCCGGCGGAGTACCGACAGACCGCGACCGGGACCTGGGCCCGGGTCGTCACCCCGCGCGGCATCCTCGAGCTGACCAGCCACCTGCGCGGTGACTTCAACCTGTTCAACGTCCTCGGGGTGGTCGCGGTGGGGGAGCTGCTGTCGGTGCCGCATGCGGAGGTCGCCGCGGGGATCGCGGGCCTGGATGGCGTGCCGGGCCGGCTGGAGCCGATCGACGCCGGGCAGGCCTTCCAGGTGCTGGTCGACTACGCCCACACGCCCGACGCGCTGGCCAACGTGCTGCGCACGGCGCGCGGCCTGGCCGGGTCCCACCGCGTGATCGTGGTGTTCGGGTGCGGTGGCGACCGCGATCGCGGCAAACGGCCGCTGATGGGGTACATCGCTGCGCATCTGGCCGACCTGGCGATCGTAACCTCCGACAACCCGCGCTCCGAGGATCCCGTTACCATCATCGAAGAAATCGTTGTCGATGCGGGTGACGCACGCGGGCACCTACGGATCGAACCCGACCGTCGGGCGGCGATCGCGAAAGCGATCGCCGCCGCGCACCCGGGTGACGTGGTGCTGATTGCCGGCAAGGGGCATGAGCGCGGTCAGGAGATCGCCGGACGCATCTTGCCGTTCGACGACCGTGAGGTCGCACGTGACGTTCTGCGGGGGCATGCTGGGTGAAATGGGTTCTTGAGGAGTTGATCGCCGGTCTGGACGCGCGCGTCGTCGCGGGCGACCCCGGGATCACCGTCGATGGCGCGGCGGTCGACTCCCGTCAGCACCTTGCCGGGCGCCTGTTCGTCGGTCTGGCCGGCGAACACCACGATGGGGGAATCCATGCCCCGGACGCGCTTGCTGCCGGCGCCGCCGCCGCACTGGTGGGTGCGGCGGTCTGGCCGCAGATCCGGGACAGGATCGCGGCGGAGGGCGGCACGGTGGTGGTCGCATCCGACCCCCTGGGGGTACTGCAGGCGGCCGGACGCCGAGCGCTGGCGCGCTCCGGCGCGACGGTGGTCGCGATTACCGGATCCGTCGGCAAGACGACGACCAAGGACATCCTCGTGGCCATGCTGCGGGCCGCCGGCGTCCGGGTGCACGGCACGGCGGGCAACCGCAACACCGACGTGGGCGTGCCGCTCTCGATGCTCGACCTGCCCGACGACGCCGAGGTCGCGGTGGTCGAGATGGGGATGCGCGGCACGGGGCAGATCGCCGAGCTGGTTGGGCTCGCGCCGCCCCACGTCGCCTGCATCACCGCCATCGCACCGGTCCATCTCGAGCTGCTGGAATCGCTCGAGCAGATCGCCGCGGCGAAGGCGGAGATCTTCTGTCGTCTCGGCGCCGGGGACATCGCGGTCGTGCCGGCCGACGAGCCGTTGCTCGCACCGCACCTGGACGCCCTGCCCGACGCCGTCGAGGTCCGCAGCTTCGACGGGCTGCCCGCCGACGTCGGCATCAGCCTCCAGAAGGCGTGGCAGCAGCGCAACGCCGCCGCGGCCTGGGCGTGCTGCATGGCGCTGGGGCTGCATCCGCCCGCCGGCGTGCGCATCGAGGTCGACCTGTCGGCGATGCGCGGCCAGGAGCGGCCGCTCGCCGGCGGCGGGACCCTGATCGAGGACTGCTACAACGCCAATCCGGTGGCGATGGGCGCGGCCCTGCGCGACCTGGCGCTGCGCGGGGGTCGCCGGGTCGCCGTGCTCGGGGACATGATGGAGTTGGGCCCCGACGAGGCACGCTTTCACCGGGAGGTCGGCGAGCTGGTGGCGGAACTCGGGATCGATTTCCTGGTCGCGGTGGGACCACGCTCGGCGAACTACGTCGCCGGCGCCGCGCGGGTCCCGTCCGTGCAGTTTCCCGACAGCGCCGCCGCCGCGCAGGGCGTGCCCGGCCTGGTGCGCGACGGTGACACGGTGCTGGTCAAGGCCTCGCGCTCGGTGGCGCTCGAGCGCGTGTGCGAGGTGCTGACCTAGTGTCGCGCATCCTGATCGCCGCCATCTGCGCCGCCGCGCTCATGCTCTTTCTCGGACCGAAGTTCATCACCTGGCTGCGCCGGAACGAGGTGGGACAGTTCGTCCGTCCGCAGGGGCTGATCCCGGCAGGCCACGACGCCAAGCGCGGCACCCCGACGATGGGCGGGCTGCTGATCATCGTCGCGACGACGGTACCGTTTCTGATCCTGTCTGGGCGCAGCACCAGCGCGATGCTCGTGCTGTTCGTGACCCTCGGTTGCGGGGCGATCGGCTTCGTCGATGACTATCGCAAGATCATCAGCAAGCGCTCGCTCGGGCTCGCCGCACGGTGGCGGCTCCTCGGGCTGGCGGCAATCTCGCTGGTGCTCGCCTTCGTTGCGGTCCACGTGGTCGGCATCCCCACCACCTTGGGGCTCCAGCTCACCGAGACGACCTTTGCGGTCGGACCGGTGGTCTTCTTCTTCGTCGTGCTGCTGGTCGTCTCGGGCGCGGCCAACGCGGTCAATCTCACCGACGGGCTCGACGGGTTGGCGGCCGGGCACGTGCGCCGTGGCGCTGATGGTCTACACCGGGATCGCCTTCGTGAGCGGGCAGCGCGACTTGGCGATGTTCGCCGCGACGCTGATGGGCTCATGCATCGGCTTTCTGTGGTTCAACTCCTTTCCGGCCGCCGTGTTCATGGGCGACACCGGCTCCTATGCGCTGGGCGGCGCGATCGCCGCGTTGGCGGTCATGACCAAGACCGAGGTCCTGTTGATCATCATCGGCGCGGTGTTCGTCGCCGAGGCACTGTCGGTGATCGTGCAGGTCGTCGTGTTCCGGCGCTACCGCCGGCGGGTGTTCTTGATGGCGCCGTTGCACCATCATTTCGAGATGGCCGGCTGGAGCGAGACCAAGATCATCGTGCGCCTCTGGCTGATCGCGCTCATCGTCGGGTCCATCGGGTTCACGCTGTATTTCCGGTCGGTGCACGGGTGAGCTCGGCCCTGGTCGTCGGCTTGGGCCGGTCCGGTGCGGCAGCAGCGGCACTGCTGGTCCGGCGCGGCTGGCGGGTGGTCGCCGTCGACGCGAACCCGGTCGCGGCCCCGGAGCTGGTCGCGCTCGGGGTGGACGTGCGCGGGGGCTGCGTCGATCCGATCGCCGATGTCGGACTGGTCGTCAAGAGCCCGGGCGTGCCCGGCGATGCGCCGCAGATCGCCGCCGCCCGCGCGGCCGGCGTGGAGATCATCAGCGAAATCGAGCTGGCGGCGCGTGAGCTGACGAACCCGATCATCGCGGTGACCGGTACCAACGGCAAGACGACCACCACCGAGCTCGCCGCGCATCTACTGCGTGCCGCAGGGCGCCCGGCCCTCGCATGCGGCAACCAGGGCCTGCCCCTGGCATCGCTGGTGGACGCCGTCGATCCGGCGACGTGGCTGGTGGTCGAGTGCTCGAGCTTCCAGCTCGAGGACGTCGCGCGGTTCCATCCGCGCGCGGCCGTCGTGCTCAACCTCACCCCGGACCACCTTGACCGCCATCCCTCGATGGATGCCTATCGCGCGGCCAAGCTGCGGATCTTCGCGGCGATGACCGCGGACGACGTGGCGATCGCACCCGTGGGCTGGACGATCCCCGGATCTGCGCGCCACCGTGTGGTCCGTGAGGGGGCGCGTCGCGGTGACGCCGACATCGCCTGGAGCGCCGGTGGCTTGCACGTCGACGGGCTGGGCCTGATCGCCGACTGGGACGCGATCCCGCTGCGTGGGCGGCACAATCGCGAGAACGTCATGGCGGCCGCCGCGCTGGTGGCCCATGCGGCGCAGCTCGAGGCCACGGAGATCGCCGCGGGGCTCGCGAGCTTCGCCGGTGTTGCGCATCGGCTGGAGGTTGTCGGCCAGATCGACGGGGTGACCTACGTCAACGACTCCAAGGCGACCAACGCGGATGCCGCCTGCGCGGCGCTCGACGCGTACCCGTCCGGTGTGCACCTGATCGCGGGCGGCAAAGCCAAAGGGGCGGCGTTTACGTCGCTGGCGAACGCCGCGCGGGCCGCCGATGTTCGCTGTGTGTACCTGATCGGCGCGGCGGGGCCGGAGATCGGCGCCGCGATGCGGGCCGCCGGCATCGCGACCGTTGACGCGGGCACGCTCGACACGGCCGTGGCCGCCGCACGCGCCGCGGCGCGTGCGGGTGAGTTCGTGCTGCTCGCACCGGCCTGCGCGAGCTTCGATCAGTTCTCCAGCTTCGAGGAGCGCGGCGACCGCTTCCGCTCGCTGGTCGGGGACCTCGCCGAGCGATCGCACCCGCTGCCGCGCGGGCAGGGGCGGGCGGCCTAGCCGCGGCGGGCGGTCACCGGGCCGAGTCGACCAGCGAGTGGAATGCGACCCCGGTCCACAGCTTCGGGTAGAAGTAGGTCGACTTCTGGGGCATCGTCTGGCCGGCGTCGGACACGGCGGCAACGGCGTCCTTGGGCAGCGGCCGGAGGATCACGGCCGCGGCGGCCCTCCCCGAGGCGACGTCGGCGGCGGCCTCGGCCACGTCTTTGGTGTACCAGAGCGCCTCGCGATGTGCGAGGGCCGCCTGGTCGTCGCCGAGGTCGGGAATCAGGATGTCCCGTTCCAGGACGGCGACGTCGAGCCGCTCGCCGGGCGTCGCGTCGTCCGCGAGCCGGCCGGTCAACAACGCGCATCCGGAGCGGGTGATCAGGCCCAGGGCCGGCGTAGCGAGCGGCGCGGCGCGCAGCGCGCGCACGAGGCCGTCCAGGTCATCGGCCGGCGTGGCGGTCAGTCGCCCCCCGGCCCCCGCGGGCCATTCGGCGAGGATCCGGTGGGTCGGCAAGACGACGAGGCCCGGGTCGTCGAGCGCGGTGAGGCCCATCAGGACGAAATCGTAGGCGTGCTCGTCCCGATCCTGGGACGCGGCGGCGCGCTGCTCGGCCTGGTAGGCCAGGGCGGTCTCGTAGCGGTGATGACCGTCGGCGATCAGGACCCACTTGTCGGCGAGCGCGGCCGCGATGGCGGCGAGCACCGCAGGGTCGTCGACCCACCAGACCCGGTTGTCCACCGCGCCGGCGTCGGAGGCGAACGTCGCGTCCGGCGCGCGATCGCCGATGCCCGCGGCGGCCCAGCCGGCGCCCGCGGGGTCCGGGTAGAGCCCGAACACCGGCGAGATGTGGGTACGCACCGCCCGGTACAGGCGCAGGCGGTCTTGCTTGGGCCCGCTGTGGGTCCGCTCGTGGGGTCGCACGACGCGTGCCGAGTAGGGCTCCAACTTGACCGTCGCCAGCAGGGTCTTGCGCTCGAGCCGCACGTCCTCGAGGCTGAACGTCTGGGTCCAGGCGACGAGCCCGGGGCGCTCGGGGCGCCCGAGGATGCCGGCGGCCTGCCAGTCCGCGATCACCTGGGCGACCGCCGCATAGGGGGGCTCGGGTAGCTCAAGACGCACCGCGTTGTACGGGCTGCGGGCCAGGAGCGCCGCGCGCTCGGCCGGTGAGATCACGTCGTAGGGTGGGGCGACGAGGTCGCCCAGTGCACCGGCGGCGTGGCGGTAGCGCAGGGCGGGGAACGGTCGGACGTCGGCCACGGATCGCGATGCTACCAAGGTGCTCGCCCGTCCGCTGTGCGGTCTAGGATGGTCCGTCCGGTGCTGGACGATCTCACACCCGAGCAGCGCGCAGCGGTTACCCATCCGTCGGGTCCGCTGATGGTCCTCGCCGGCGCGGGCGCGGGCAAGACTCGCGTGCTGTGCCGGCGGCTCGCGTGGCTCGTCGAGCAGGGCAGCGAGCCCGGGCGCGTCCTCGGGGTGACGTTCACGCGCCAGGCCGCCGAGGAGTTGCGACTCCGGGCGGAGGACCTGCTCGGACGATCCCACGAGACCTTGCGCGTGTCGACGCTGCACTCCTGGGCGCAGGACGTCGTGCGCCGCCACGGCGTCGACTACGGCCTGGCGCCGTCGCTGGTCCCGGCCGATCAGGAGCTGCGCAAGATGATCGTGCTGGACCGCATCGGCGAGCTGGACCTCCGGGCCCACCGCGTGCGCGGCGACCTGGCGCGGCTGGTCGACCAGATGATCACGCGCATCGATCGGTGCCGGGACGAACTCGTGGGCGCGGATGACTATCTGTCCTGGGCCGAGGAGGCCGTGAAGGCGGCCAGCGGGCGCGACCAGGAGGTGCGGGCCCGGCGCGAGTGGGAGTTCGCCCGCGTCTTTCAGGCCCACGACGCCTGGCTCGCCGCCGAGGGCCTCGAGGACTTCGGCATGTCGATCGTGCGGGCGCTGGACCTGGTCCGCACCCATCGCGATCGCCTCGATGCGATTCGCCACGAGATCGAGCACCTGCTCGTCGACGAGTTCCAGGACACGAACCATGCCCAGGCGGAACTCATCTTCGCCGTCGCCGATCCCGCGGGCAGCGTGGTGGTCGTGGGGGACGACGACCAGGGGATCTACCGCTTCCGCGGCGCGTCGGGCAAGAACATGGCCGACTTCCGGCGGCGGTTCCCGGACGCCGCTGAGCTCCGGCTCGAGCGCAATTACCGCTCGACCCAGGCGATCCTCACCGCGGCGACCGCGGTCGTGGCGCCGATCCCCGACCGCACGCCCAAGACGCTCGTCGCGCGCCCCGGCGCGCGTGGCCCGCTGCCCCGCTTCCTGGAGGCCCGCGACCCGGACGCGCAGGCCCAGGCGATCGTCGATGAGGTGGCCGCCTTGGCGGCGGCGGGGATCCCGTACCACGAACAGGCGGTGCTGATGCGGGCGGTGCGCCTCGAAGCCGGCCCGCTGGTCGCGGCGTTCGAGCGGGCGGGTATCCCGCACCAGGTGCGCGGGGGCATCGGCTTGATGGAGCGCGCGGAGGTGCGGACCGCCCTGGCATGGCTGCGCGCGGCCGTCGATCCGACCGACGCCCCGGCGCACCTGCGGATCGTCGGGGACCCGGCCTGGGGCGTGCCTTGGACGCTGGCCGCCGACGTGGTCGCCGCGCACCGCGCACAGCCGGTCGCACGTGCCCTGTGTGTGGCAATCGCCGATGCCGGCGGCGACCCGGCGTTCGCCAACACCCTGGAGGACGTCGGGCGCGCGGTCGCCGACAGCGGGGCGGCCGATGCGATCCGCGCCGTGATCGACCGCACGGGCCTGCGCCGACGCGCGATCGCGGTCGGGGGAGCCGAAGGCGCCTCGCGGGTTGCGGCGCTCGGGGCCCTCGAGCGGCTGGTCGACGAACTCGCCGCGGCGCGGCCCAACCTCGGCGCCCGCGAGGTCGCCGACCTGCTGACCCGGCTGGCGGACCTCGGATACCACGGCGACGCCGGCGCGCCGCTGGAGCGCGATGGCGTGCAGATCATGACCGTGCATCAGGCCAAGGGCCTGGAGTTCGACGCGGTCAGCGTGGTGGGCATGACGCACTTCAACTGGCCCGGGCGCCATCGTCCGGGACCGGACATCCCTGACGCGCTGCTCCCGGAGGCGCTGCCCCGTGACGCCGATGCGCACGTTGCCGAGTCGCGCCGGCTGGCCTACGTCGCGATGACCCGGGCGCGCACGCACCTGACCCTGAGCTGGGTCAGGTCCTCGCCGACCGCGGTGCCGCAGGCGCCGTCGCGGTTCGTGAGCGAGGCGCTTGAGTGCACCCCAGGTGCGTCAATCGAGGTCAGCGACGAGGGGCCGGATCGGCTCCAGTTGGAGGCAATCGGGGCGTCGCGGACCCGGCTCGAGGCCGCGACGATGCGGGCCGCCGAACGGCAGGCGGCAGGCGAGCCGGCGCGGGCCGACGACGAGCTGGCCGAGGCGCTCGCCGCACTGGTCGCCGCGCGTGCTGCGGCCCTCGGCCCGGCGCCGGCGCCGGCACCGCCGCCGCCGCCGGGCCGGGTGCCGCGACCCGGCGTCACGGCCTCGATCACGGCAATCGCCCGCTACCGCAGCTGCCCGCTCCAGTACCGATTCGCCCACGTGGACCGGATCCCGCCGCGCCCGGATCCCTCGCGCGAGGTCGGCACTGCGGCCCACGCGGCCCTCGAGGCGTTCTTTCGCCCCGGCGCGCCCCCAGGCGAGTCCGCGGACCTGCTGGCGAGGTTCTCGGTCGAGCTCCGCCGGGCGCGCGTCGCGGACTCGCCGCAGGCCCGGCATGCGCTGGCGCTCGCTGGGGAGCGGTTCCCGGAACTCGTGGAGCGCACGCGGCGCAGCAGCGTCACGCCCGTCGCCGTCGAGCGGCCGTTCACCCTGCAGATCGGCCCGCATCGCGTCCACGGGCGCATCGACCGCGTCGACCGGCTGCCACAGGGCGGCTTCGGATTGGTCGACTACAAGACCGGCACGCCACCGTCCGCCGGGGGCGACGAGGAGGGACGCATGGTCATGCGGCTGTACCTCGCCGGCGCGCGTGCGGCCTGGCAGGTCGAACCGCGCGTGGCGACCCTCGAGTACATCCTCGAGGGCGAGAACCGGCGGGAGAACCCCGACGGCGGGGAGATTGCCGCAGCCGTGGACCTCGCGCACGCGACGCTCGACGAAATCGCGGCCGGGCGATTTGGGCCACGGCCGTCATGGGCCTGCCGGACCTGCGACTATCGGCTCCTATGCCCGGCCATGGATCGATGAACGGACTCGCGCAGCTGACCCCCGGCGCGCCGTTCGAAGGCGTGTTCGCGGTCCGCGACGTCGAGCGCCGGCTCTCCCGCGCGGGCAAGCCGTTTCTGTCGGTCGTGCTCGCCGACGCGACCGGCTCGGCGCGGGGCGTGATCTTCGACCAGCCGGACTGGTTCGCCGAGCGCCTGACGCCTGGCGCCCCGGTGCGCGTGGCCGGACGCGCGGAGCAGCGCGGCGGTCGCCTGGAGCTGCTGATCAGCCACGTGCGGCCCGCCGACGAGGAGACGGCCGACGCCCAGCTGGTGCCGCGCAGCCACCGCGACCCTGACGAGCTGTTCGGCTTCGTGGTGCACCTCGCCGACGAGGTCGCGGATCCCGGTCTGCGGCGCACGCTGGATCTGCTGACCGGCGACGATGCCCTGGCCGCCGCGTGGCGCCAGGTGCCGTGCACCCGGTCGGGGCACCACGCCTACATTGGCGGGCTGGTCGAGCACACCGTCGGGGTCGCCGCCCTCTGCCAGACCATGTGCACGTGGCACCCGCGCGTGGACTCCGACCTGCTGGTCACGGCGGCGCTCGTGCACGACCTGGGCTACACCCGCGCCTGGCGGGTCGCGGCCACCTTCGAGGCGACCGAGGAAGGGCGGTTGCTCGGCCACGTGGCGCTCGGGCTCGAGATCGTCGCAGATGCCGCCGGCAGGGCCGGGCTCGACGACGCCCGGCGGCTGGCGCTGCTGCACTGCGTGGCCTGGCACCACGGACCGCCGCCGCCGGCCAACCCGCAGCAGGCGAGTCCGGAGGCGCTGGCGCTGATGCGCCTCAACGCCGCCGAGGTGCAGGTCAAGTCGCGCCTCGAGGGCCCTGGTGCGGAGGGTGCGCTGCTGTAGCCGCCCGCGGCCGCGCCACGGTCGCGGCGCGGGACGCCGGTGATTCCCAACCGGTTGGGTCAAGTAATATGCCATAAAACCGGGGGATTTATGGTATAAAGCCAGCGACCGCCCGGCGCAGTGCGCTGTCCCCGCGCCGCACCCCGACAAGGACACAGGTCGATGGCTGCCGATCGCATCCCGCCCCGCAGTGCCCACGCCGACGCTCCGTCGGGCCGGACGGGGACGCTCGAGAACCCGGAGGTTCATGAGCACGTCCCGGGTCACGTGATCCCGATCCTCGAGCGGGAGTTCGACGATTTCGACACCGAAGCGACGCGCTTCATGCGCGGCGAGGTCCCGGAGGGCGAGTTCATCGGGTTCCGCCTGCGCCAGGGCGTGTACGGCCAGCGACAGCCCGACGTGCAGATGGTGCGGGTCAAGATCCCGTTCGGCGGTGTCACCCCGGAGCAGCTCGAGATGTTCGCCGCCGCCGTCGAGCGCTGGGCGCCGCTGCGCAAGGGCCACATCACGACCCGGCAGTGTGTCCAGCTGCATCACATCCCGCTCGTGGACGCGACCAAGCTGATTCGCCAGATCTCCGACGCGGGCCTGTCCACGCGCGAGGGCTGCGGCAACACCGTGCGCAACGTCACCGGCGACCCGTGGGCCGGCGTCTGCGACCACGAGCCCTTCGACCCAACCCCCTACGCGGGGGCCTACGTGCGCTACTTCGTGCGCCACGAGGTCTGCCAGGTCATGCCGCGCAAGTTCAAGACCGCGTTCACGGCGACCGACGAGGACCGCGCGATCACTGGGATCCACGATGGAGGATTCATCCCGCGGGTGCGCGAGATCGACGGCGAGCTCGTCCGCGGGTTCGAGATTCGCATCGGAGGCGGCACTTCGATCATGCCGCGTGTGGCGCCGACGCTCTACGAGTTCGTCGGCGCCGACGACGGCGAGTACCTCAGGGTGACCGAGGCCGTGCTGCGGATCTTCAACCGGCAGGACGAGCTGCGCAAGAACCGCGCCCGCGCCAGGATCAAGGTGCTCATCGACCGCATCGGCATTGACGCGTTCCGCGACATGGTCGAGGAAGAGCTGCGCGGCGACTGGGTCGACGAGCGCGACTACGACATGGACCGCCTGCTGTTCGTCCACGACGAGGAGGCCAACGCGCCGGGGGTCCCGGACTCGGTGGCGCGGCCCAATGGTACCGACCCCGCCTTCGAGCGATTCCGCGAGTCGAACGTGATCCCGCAGCGTCAGGCCGGGTTCTCGACCGTCGAGGTGCGGGTTCCCCGCGGGGACCTGACGCCTGAGCAGTTCCGCGGCCTGGCCGCCATCATGCGCGAGTTCTCCGGCGGGTACGCCCGGACGACCGTCCAGCAGAACCTCGTGCTGCGCTGGGTGCGCGACGAGGCGGTCTACGCCGTGTGGCGGCGCCTGATGGCGCTGGACCTCGGCACGGCGGGGGCGCGGGAGATCAACGACGTGGTCTCCTGCCCCGGCACCGACAGCTGCAAGCTCGGGATCACCAGCTCGATGGGGCTGAACCGCGCCATCGAGGAGTACGTCGACGCGATGGGCATCACGGACCCGCTGACCCGGCAGATCCACATCAAGATAAGCGGCTGCCCGAACGGGTGCAGCCAGCACCACATCGCCAACATCGGGTTCTATGGTGCCTCCATCAAGGTCGGCGACCGCACGATCCCGGCCTATATCCCGCACGTCGGGGGTCAGTACGAGGGCGGCCAGGTGCGGATGGGCCAGCGGCTCAAGCTGCGCCTGCCGGCCAAGCGCATCCCCGAGGTCGTCGGCCGCTGGATCCGCCTCTACGAAGCGGATCGCCGGGACGGCGAGGTCTTCAACGCGTTCGTCGACCGGGTGGGGCACGCGGCGTTCGAGGATCTTGCCCGCGAACTCGCCCTCCCGTCCGAGTACAGCACCGAAACCGTCAACGACTTCGTCGACTGGAACCGCACCGACCTGTTCCGCGTGCAGCGCGGCGAAGGCGAATGCGCGGCGTGAGCACCGCGAACTCCGCCTACGTGCCCGGCGCTGAGACCTCCGGCGCCGAGGAGCTCGTCCGATACATGCTCGAGCGGTTCCACCCGCGCTTGGCGTTGGCGTGCTCGTTCCAGAAGGAGGAGGCGGTCCTCTTGGACATGCTGCTGCGCAACGAGCCGACCGCGCGGGTATTCACGATCGACACGGGCGTGCTGTTCGAGGAGACCCGCGCCACGTGGCGCCAGGTTGAGGAGCGCTACGGGATCATGGTGGAGGTCTTCGACGCGACGCGCCCCGGCGGCACCGCGTGGACGACCGAGCACTGCTGCGGCGAGCGCAAGGTCGCCGCGCTCGAGCAGGCGCTCGGCGGCCTTGACGGTTGGATCACCGGCGTGCGCCGCCAACAGGCCGCGACGCGAGGGGACACTCCCAAACTCGCCTGGGACGCCCGGCGCAAGGTCTGGAAGGCGAACCCTCTGGCCGACTGGACCGAGGCCGATGTCTGGGCATACATCGCTCGACGCGAGCTGCCCTACAACGCCCTGCACGACGCGGGCTACGGGTCCATCGGCTGCGCCCCGTGCACCCTTCCCGGCGCGGGCCGCGAGGGGCGCTGGGCCGGATCCGAGAAGACCGAGTGCGGTCTGCACCTGCCGACCGAGCCCGTCGCCGACTGATGCCGCGGTGCGCGGTGACCTCATGAGCTCGGCAGTCGACCACGCACCGCTCACGCATCTGAACGTGCTCGAGTCGGAGGCGATCCACATCATGCGCGAAGTCGCAGCCGAGTTGGAGCGTCCCGTGCTGCTCTTCTCGGGCGGGAAGGACTCGATCGTGCTGCTGCGCCTCGCCGAGAAGGCGTTCCGCCCGGCGCGCTTCCCGTTCCCGTTGATGCACGTCGACACCGGGGACAACTTCCCCGAGGTCACCGCGTTCCGGGACCGGCGGGTGGCGGAGCTTGGCGAGCGCCTGATCATCGCATCGGTGCAGGAGTCGATCGACCGTGGTCGCGTGGTCGAGGAGCGCGGCCCGCGCGCGTCGCGCAACCGGCTGCAGACCACGACGCTGCTCGATGCGATCGCCGAGCATCGGTTCGATGCGGCATTCGGCGGCGCCCGCCGCGATGAGGAACGCGCCCGCGCCAAGGAGCGGGTGTTCTCGTTCCGCGACGACTTCGGGCAGTGGGACCCCAAGTCGCAACGCCCTGAGCTGTGGAACCTGTACAACGGGCGCATCCGTCCCGGCGAGCACGTCCGCGCGTTCCCGCTGTCGAACTGGACCGAGCTCGACGTCTGGGAGTACATCGCCCAGGAGGAGCTCGAGGTGCCGTCGATCTACTTTGCCCACGAACGCCCGGTCTTCGCGCGCGACGGGATGCTCTACGCCTGGCGCGAGGGCGCCGAACTGCTCGACGGGGAGGCGGTCGAGACCGCGACGGTCCGCTACCGTACCGTGGGCGACATGCGCTGCACCGGCGGGGTGCGCTCCGAGGCCAGCACCCTCGACGAGGTCGTGACCGAGATCGCCGCCACCCGCCTGACCGAACGCGGCGAGACGCGTGCGGATGACCGTGTCACTGAGGCGGCGATGGAGGACCGCAAGAAGGCCGGGTACTTTTGAGCGCGCAGGGGCTCTTGCGGTTCACGACCGCCGGATCGGTCGACGACGGCAAGAGCACGCTGATCGGCCGGCTCCTGTTCGACACCAAGCAGGTCCTCGAGGACCAGCTCGCACAGGTGGCCGAAGCCAGCCGGCGGCGCAGCAGCGACGGCGGGCTCGACCTGGCGCTGATCACCGACGGGCTGCGGGCCGAGCGCGAGCAGGGGATCACGATCGACGTGGCCTACCGGTACTTCTCCACCGAGCGCCGGCGGTTCATCATCGCCGACGTGCCGGGGCACAAGCAGTACACGCGCAACATGGTCACCGGTGCCTCGACGGCCGATCTGTCGATCGTGCTCATCGACGCCCGCAAGGGCGTGCTCGAGCAGTCAAAGCGCCACGCCTACATCAGCGCCTTGCTCGGCATTCCGCATCTGGTCGTGTGCGTGAACAAGATGGATCTGGTCGACTTTCGCGAGGACGAGTTCACCAGCATCGTCGCCGACATGCGCGCGTTTCTGGCGTCGCTGTCGGTGGGCGAGGTCACCGCGATCCCCATTTCGGCCCTGCGCGGCGACAACGTGGTCGAGCGGTCGGACCGGACGACGTGGTACGACGGACCGACGCTGCTTGAGCACCTCGAGACCGTCGAGCTCGAGGTCGACCATCCCGAGGAGACGCCCGTGCGCTTCCCGATCCAGTGGGTCATCCGCCCCGGCGCCAACATCGCGTGGGCTTCCCGGAGCGGGGTGTCCGAGGATGCCGACGCGCGCCCGCTCGAGGCCGACTACCGCGGGTACGCCGGACAGGTGGCCAGCGGGGTGCTGCGCGCCGGCGATGAGGTCATCGTGCTGCCCGGCGGCCAACAGACGCGCGTGGCCGCCATCGACACCTACGACGGGACCCGTCCGGAGGCGTGCGCGCCGCTGTCGGTGACGGTCCGGCTCGAGGACGAGCTCGACGTCTCGCGCGGAGACTTGATCTGCACCCCGGGTGAGGCGCCGGTCGTGGCGCGTGAGATTGAGGCCACCATCTGCTGGATGTCGGAGCGTCCGCTGCGTGCCGGCGACAGGCTCTGGATCAAGCACACCACCCGCAGCGCCCAGGCGATCGTCGTCGCGCTCGATGAGCGAGTGAACATCGACACGCTCGAAGCCGAACGGGACGTCGACGCGTTCGCGCTCAACGACATCGGCCGGGTGCGCCTGCGGACCTCCGCACCGCTGATGTGCGATCCCTACCGATGCAACCGCGCCACCGGCGGGTTCGTGCTGATCGACAACGCCGAGAACGGCACGGTCGCCGCCGGGATGATCGACGCCGCCCGTTAGGCGATCCGGCCGCGGCGGGTCGGTCGCTCAGACGGCAAAGCGGATCTGCATGACGTCGCCCTCCTGGACGACGTAGTCCTTGCCCTCCATGCGGACCCGGGCCGCTTCGCGGGCCTTGGCGAACGACCCCGCCTGCACCAGGTCCTGCCAGGGCACCACCTCGGCGCGAATGAATCCCCGCTCCATGTCGGAGTGGATCTTGCCCGCGGCGCGGTCGGCGGTCAGCCCACGCCGGATCGGCCATGCGCGGGCCTCCGGGGGCCCGGAGCCGGTGAAGAACGTCACCAGGTCAAGCAGCTCGTAGGCCGCTCGCACCATCGCGTCCGCGCCGCGGACGTCCCCGAGCTCCATCGCGACCGCGAGCTCGGCCGCCTCCTCGTCGCTCAGCTGCGCGAGCTCGAGCTCGGTTCCGACGGCGAGTGCGGTGACCTGGGCCCCCCGCGAGGCGGCATACGCGGCCAGGTCCGCGGGCGGATCGCCGGGATCGTCGGTGTTGAGCACGTACAACACCGGCTTGGCGGTCAACAGGCCCATCTCGAGCCCCAGCGCGCGTGCCGCCTCGTCGGGGGCCATCCGCAGCGGCGTGCCCGCATCGAGCTCGCCGGCCAGCTGCTCGAGCAGCCCCAGCTCCGTGCGTGCCACCGGATCGCCGGACTTGGCGCCCTTGCGGACCTTGTCCAGGCGCCGTTCGAGCTGCTCTCGGTCGGCAAGCATCAGCTCGAGGTCCACGGCCTCCGCATCCGCGGCAGGGTCGATCGCGTCCTCGGGGTGCGGCACCTCGCGGTTGGCGAACCCGCGCACCACGTGGATCAGCGCGTCCATCTGCCGCAGCTCACCCAGCGCCTTGCCACCCAGTCCCTCCCCGTGGCCGGCACCGGCCGCGAGCCCCGGGATGTCGACGACCTGGACCTGGGCACGCACGCGCCGCGGGATGTCTTGGGCGTCGGCGATCGCATCGATGCGGGGATCGGGTACTTCGGCCATCCCGCGCAGCGCCTCGCGCGTGGTGAACGGGTAGGTCGCGACCTCGGCCGAGGATCCGGTGATCAGGTTGAACAGCGCGGTCTTGCCGGCGTTGGTCCGGCCGACCAGTCCCAGGTCCACGCGCCCGGCCTACGTGTGCGAGAAGCCGACGCCGTGGGGGCCGTCGTCGGGGATCCGCACGAACTGTAGGTCGCCGACCTTGATCCAGAACTTGCCCTCTTCGGCATCGAGCTGGTGCCAGGCGGTCCCGTTGCCGAGCGCCTCGGTCAGGGCGGTGACCTGCGCCTGCTCGAGCGTCGCGCGCAGGACGTTTCCGCCGTGAAAGCCAATCTCGAGTCGATGTCCTGCCATGCCCACTCCTCCATCTCGATCGCCGCTGTCGAGTCTAGCGTTGCGCACCGCGACCGCCCGTGCGTGCGACCGGGCCCGGCCACCGGTGCTCAGTGCGCCGCGTCGTGGACCTCGACGAGCTCCGTGAGGGCGCCCGCGCCCGAGCGCGGGTGGATGAACGCCACGCGGTGTCCGCCGAGCCCACGGCGTGCGGTGGTGTCGATCAACTCGGCGCCCGCGTCCGCCAGCTCGGCCAGGGCGGCATCGATGTCGGGCACGCCAAAGGCCACGTGGTGCAGGCCTTCGCCCCGTTTGTCCAGGAACCGCGCGATCGCCCCCTCGGGGTCCAGCGGGGTAATCAGCTCGATGCCCGCTCCGCCGGCCCCCAGCATGATCGCCTCGACGCCCTGCTCATGCATGACCTCGCGGACCTGCTCGGCGAGGCCGAAGCGCGCGACGAACAGCGGCAGGGCGGCGTCCAGATCGGCGACCACGTAGGCGACATGGTGCAGCCGGGCGGGACCGATCACGCGATGTCGTCCGGTGCGGCGGTGTCCCAGACGACCGGTGTCAGGCGAGGCGCGGGCCGCTCCTCGCGGCCGACCTTGGCGCAGGGGCGGCCGTCGACGCGCACGACGTCAGCCGTGAAATCGTTGGCGCCGCGTAGGAGCGAGCTGCCGACCCCGTACGCGTCGACCGGCACCGAGGCGCGCTCGAAGGCGCGGATCCGAGCGGGATCGAACCCGCCGGAGGCCACGATCCGGACCCGCTCGTGTCCGGCGTTATCGAGCGCCCGCCGGACCTTGGCGACCAGCTCGGGGACCACGCCGGTCGGCCGAAACCGCCCCATCTCGTGCCAGAGTGATCGATCGACCATGGTCTCGGAGGTATCCACCCGGACCGCCCAGAGACGGTCGCCCAGGGCGTCGGCGACCTCGAGGGCCGTGCGCACGGAGTCGTTCTCGAAGTCCACCAGGACGGTGACATGCAGCTCGTCGGCGAAGCGGTCCGCGAACTTTGCGGCCGCGAGCACGGTGTCACCCCCGTAGGCCGCGATTAGCCCGTGGGGGACCGTCCCGATGCCCTTGCCGCCCCACCACGAGGCCTGGGCGTCCGTGGACACGCCGATGGCGCCCGCGATGTGCGCCGCCCAGCCGTCGCCGGTCTGGACATGCCAGTGATCGAAGCGCGCCGGGAAGTACATGATCGGCTTGCCGCCCGCCGCCTCGACGACGTCGCGCACGTTGCGGCTGATCAGCGTCCGGCGGGCGAGCACGCCAAGGTACAGCGTCTCCAGGTGGCAGAACAGCGAGTAGTCACCTTCGATCTCGAGCACCGGCTCCCACGGCTCGATGAGGTCCCCGTCGAATAGGGCGCGCACATTGAGCTCGTTCCAGCCGTTGACCCAGCGCCCGTCGAGCTCGCGGCCCGAGCACAGCCGCAGGATCGCCAGCGCCTCGTCGATGCCGCCCAGGACCGAGTCGTCGCGCTGGAAGACCTGCATGAGGACGCGCGGCCGGTGGCCGTCGAATTCGAGGACCTCGCGGGAGAACGTGAAGTACGCGTCGGAGTAGTAGCCGCTGCGCATCTTGTCCACCGGCAGCACGAACGTCTCCGGCGCGAGTCGTCGGCGCACGGCGTTGGGCACCTTGCTCATGTCGGGTCACCTGCCAGCTTGCGGTCCCTGTGCATCACGCGAACCGTACGCGATCCTCGCACGCCCACCGAGCCGGCCGGCTACGCAGCGGCGTCGGCGGTGATCCCCTCGACGCGACAGATCTCGCGCAGGGCAGCCGCGCCCACGAGCAGCTCGGCGTCCTCGGGCTCCTTGGTGGCGACCGCGGCCTGGATGGCGTGGCCGATCCCGTGGATGCCGCGCGCGACCGGATGCTCGGGGTGACGCGTAGCGAAGGCGAACGCCTCGACGGCGGTGCCGATGGCAATCGCGCCCGCGACGGTCCGCATGCCCGGGCGCCGGTCGGTCGGGAGCGCCCGCAGCAACAGGTTCGTCGCGACGGTCGCCACCATCATCGGCACGACCAGGTTGCTGCCGCAACGCGGGTGCTCTTTGGGGTACGTCCGGGCGCGGGCGACCTCGTCGAGGCCGCCGGCCTCGTAGGCCGCGATGCTCTTGTGCTCCACCGCGTGCCAGGCTGCCGCGCGCGAGGTGCGCAGCGAGACGATGGCCGGCGCCAGGCCGACGACGGCCGAGACGGTCTCCTGGGCGAGCGCCGTGCGCAGGCGCCGGCGCGCGAGGACGCCGGTCAGGAACGCCGCGACCACCGTGTAGGCCGCCTCACGCTCCTCGACGGCGAAGCGCGCCTCAGGAAGATTGCGGCGCATCGCGGGCAGCACGGCGACGGACTCCCCGATGCGCAGCACGCCCCGCACGATCGGCAGATCACCGATGGCCCCGATGTCCACGCGCGGCTTGCGGCCGGAGGCGACCGCGATCGAGCCATCCGCGCGCTGGACGGCCGCGGCCCAGTGCGTCGGGCCGTGCACCAGCAGCCCGTTGGCGAGCGCCATGCCGCCCAGGCGCGGGCGGGCGGGTGCAGGGGCGGTCGGGCTATCGGGCATTGCGGGCACCTGTCCGTCGCTGTTCAAGACGCCGCTCGGCGGCAATGCGGCCGGCCGTCGGCATCGAGTGGTCCACGAACTGCATCATGTCGGCGATCGCAGTATGGCCAACCTCGCGGATGCGCTGATGCATCTGCTGGGCGACCTCGCGGTAGGCCACGTGGCCCTGCGGCTGGCTGCGCAGCTCGATCAGGTGCATCGCCTCGCGGGCGTTCATGACCATCACGAACCTGATGCGGTGTGCGAGGCTGACCGCATACTGCCCGGCGAGCGGGAGGCTGTCGGCGAGGCGCGTATACAGCTCGCCGCTTTCGGACATCACCTGTGCGTAGGTCGCACCGCCACCGGCCTCGGCGACCTCTCGGGGCAGCGCCCATCCGAGCGCGACGCCGAGCGGCTGCGCCTGGAGACTGAGCATCCGGTGGCGCTGCAGGTCCCGATAGGCCCCGTAGTCGCAGACCACCTCGAAGGTGTAGGTCGTCGCCTCGAGCGCGCGGCCCGGCTTCTCGCGACGGTCGGTGCGGTCACCGGCGTAGGTTGCGAGCACCCGCGCCAGCGCATCCGGGGTCATGTTCGCGACCGCCGCCCGCACGTCGTCGTAGCCGCGCCCCGAGGCGGTCCACAGGGCATGGGCGGCAACACGCGCCTCGCCGTCGGGGTCCCACTCCAGGAGGCGGACCTCGGACGCGGGCGGACCGGCCGGCGCCGGGCCGAGCAGCTCGCGTGCGAGTGCGGTCATCGCGTCCTCGCTCGCGCGCAGGTAGCGCGCGTGTCGCAGTCCGCGGTCGGGGCGGTCGACGCGCGTCAGGAACGCCGGAATGACGGCGCGCAGTTGCGCGAGCATGCGCTCGCCCGCCTCCCGCGCCTCGGGCAAGGGGTGGGCGATCAGCCGCACCAATAGCGCCTCAAACGCCTGGCCCGAGGCAAAGATGCCGACGTTGGATCGCGTAGCGGCCGGCAGCATCCCGCGCAGGCTGTCGAGCGCCCGCGCCCGGACCGCTCGCCCGCGTGCCGCCGGTGGTGCGTCGTCGGTCGGCACGCGGGCGTCCCAGTAGTCGACCAGCACCGGCAGCAGCTCGGCGTAGGCCGCAAACGCCCGGTCGAGGGTCCGACAGTATGCCGGCCCGATCTCGGGGTCGGCGGCGACGTCCGGCGGGGTGTAGTACCGCCAGTGGCCGCCGGGGCGGTCGGTGTAGGCGATGTAGCGCGTCGACTGCTCCAGGTAGCTGGCCAGGCGTCCCCACTGGAGGATCTTGGTCAATACGTTCGAGGCGCCCTCGACGGCAAGGTGCGCGCCACCCAGCTGCGCCACCGAGTCGTCACCGTAGTCGGCCAGGACGCGCTGGTAGAGCGCCTCGGCTTGCGCCTGGCCCGGCCCCGCCGACGCGGTGATCTCGCCGGCGTCGGTCATGAACTCGTCGACCAGCAGGCGGCGCAGGGACTTGGGGCTGCGCGAGTAGCGGGCGAAGAGCGCACCCTTGACCGTCTCCGGGAGGTTGGTCAGCGCAAAGACCGGACCGGTGGTGTCGGTCACGTAGGGCGCAAGCCGCCGTCG
Organism: uncultured Thermoleophilia bacterium; assembly: GCA_963773325.1. Taxonomy (GTDB): domain Bacteria; phylum Actinomycetota; class Thermoleophilia; order Miltoncostaeales; family Miltoncostaeaceae; genus CAITWD01. The sequence goes on from CAVZAI010000002.1 coordinate 2,190,124, forward strand.
CTCGGCGGAGGTCAACTCGCCGGCGCGGTCGTCGGCCGGGGCCATGCCAGTGGGGCTCACGGCGCTACCGACCCCATGTCCCGCCACCGCCCTTGAGCGGGCCGACGAGGCCATCGGTGATCCAGCCGCCGTAAGAGCCGCCGTCCTGGGCACGCACCGCGACCCCGTCGACATCACGGCGGTCCATGCGCCCCGGATAGACCGAGATGCAGCCCGCGATCGCCGCGGCCAACGGGCTCGGCTGCGGGTAGTCCAAGTCAGCAGCGCGCGCCACGACGACGCCCCCGTGGACGTCGAGGTACCGCGCGACGCCCTTCCACTCGCAGACGCTCGTCCCGTCGCCGGGTACGAGCGCGCCCGGGCGCCAGTCGCCGGCGGGGATGTAGTACCCGGGTGGGTGGCTGGTCTCGAGCACGCGGACCATCCGGCGGGATTCGGCGATCACCTCGCCGCCGAGCACGACGACGACGTGCCGCGGGGTCGGCTCGAACCGCGGCGGCCGCGGATCGTCCCAGGCGGACTCCTGGCTGGGTCCAGTGATCACGGGGGTCACCCCGCGTGGCAGCCCGCGGGCGCTCACCCGGCGAGCACCCGCTGGGCGACGTCGCGGACCCGCCCGCCGTCGGCGCCGCCACCGAGGCGCTCGAGCGCCGGTCGCATCACCTTGCCCAGCTGCTTTGGGTCGGTGATGCCGGCTTCGGCGATCACCTCGCGCACCACCACCTCGATCTCGGCGTCGCTGGCCTGCGCGGGCAGATACTCCTCCAGTATCGCGAGCTCGGCCGTCTCCCGATCGACGAGGTCCTGACGCCCGCCAGCGGCGAACTGCTCGATCGATTCGCGGTGGCGCTTGGCGAGGCCCTGCAGCACGCGCACCGTGTCCGGGGCCGTTCCGGTGCTGCGGGCGTCGATTTCGGCGTTCTTGAGCGCGGCCCGCGCCCGGCGCAGCACCGACAGTCGCAGCTTGTCGCCGTCGCGCAGCGCCTGCGTGGCGTCCGCATCGAGGCGCTCGGCCAGATCGGTGGATGCGCTCATGCGCTCACGGTACCCGACGGGCGTGCGGCTGTGGGCGCGTCCTCAGAACGGTGTCGGTTCGTCCCCGGGGGCGCGCAGGGACGCCAGCCGCGCGGCGCGCTCCGCCTCGTGGCCGCGGGTGCCCGGGGCGAAGAATCGCGTTCCGGCAACCTCATCGGGCAGCAGGGACTCGTCGAGGACGCCCTCGGGCGCCCGGTGCGGGTTCTGGTAGCCCTCGCCGTGGCCGAAATGGCGTGCGTTGGGACGGCTCGCGTCCCGCAGCGCGAGGGGCGGCCGCTGCGGTCCATGGTGCTCGACGTGCGCAAGCGCCGTGTCGATGGCCCGGTAGCTCGCGTCGGATTTCGGCGCGAGCGCAACGTAGATCGCGGCTTGGGCAAGGTTGATCCGGCACTCCGGCAAGCCGACGAACTCGACCGCACGCGCCGCGGCGGTCGCGACGAGGATTGCCCGTGGATCGGCGTTGCCCACGTCCTCGCTGGCGGCGATCACGATGCGCCGGGCGATGAACTTCGGGTCCTCGCCGCCGGCGATCATGACTGCCAGGTAGTAGATGGCGGCGTCGGGATCGCTCCCGCGCATGGACTTGATGAACGCGGAGATCGTGTCGTAGTGGGCATCACCGGCCCGGTCGTAGGGAATGGCCCGTCCTCCGGCGGCCCCTTCGATGTCGGCGACCGCGATGATGCCCCCGTCGGGCGTCGCCAACGCGGCGGCCTCGAGCAGGTTCAGGGCCGCGCGGGCATCGCCGTTGGCGCGCGCGACGATCGCGGCCCGCGCCGCAGCTTCGAGCCGCCAGCGGCCGCCGAGCCCGCGCGGGTCCGACAGCGCCCGGTCGAGCAGCACGGCCAGGTCGTCATCGCCGAGGCGCTCGAGGACCATGACGCGCATACGCGAGATCAGGGCAGAGTTGACCTCGTAGTACGGGTTCTCGGTGGTGGCGCCGATCAACGTGACCACGCCCTGTTCGACGGCCGGCAACAGCGCGTCCTGCTGAGCCTTGTTGAAGCGGTGGATCTCGTCGATGAACAGCACGGTCCGCCCGCCCGCGGCGAGTCGGTCGCGCGCCTGCGCCAGCGCGCCCCGGACGTCGGCGACGCTCGCCTGTGTCGCCGAGAGCTCGACAAACTGGGCCTGGGTCGAGTTGGCCACGATGCGGGCGATCGTGGTCTTGCCGGACCCTGGCGGTCCATACAGGATCAGCGACGGGACGCGATCCTCGGCCATGGCCCGCCCGAGGAACCCGTCGGCGCCCAGCAGCGCAGGCTGGCCGACGAGCTCGGCGGCGTCGCGCGGACGCATCCGCGCCGCCAGCGGCCCGCTCGCGGCGAGCCGCTGCCCGACGAGGTCGCCGAACAGGTCGTCACCCGGCGGTGGCGCGGAGGCCTTGGCCATCAGGCGCCGCCGGGACCGGGCGCGGACCGGAAGCCCGCCGCTGCGTGCGCGTCGCTCGACTGCATGACGCACACGATGCCACGCGCCTCGGGCGGCATCTCGGGGTCGTAGGATGACGGGCATGGACGCCAGCTACGAGCGGCCGCTGACCGGTGCCGACGTCATCGCACGGGCTGGTACGGCGGGGATCGGGCCGGACGCGATGCGGACCATCATCGAGCTGGTCGCGCCCGGTGACGAGTTCCCGGAGCCCGCGGCGCTTGCCCGCGTCATCGCCCCGGCGCGCCTCGGACTGACCGCAGGGCGCTGGAACCACGTGTTCGGGCCGCTGTTCGGGGAGTTCGAGTAGGCGGACGCCCGGGTCGCCGCCGCCGCCAACCGGCTACGATGTCCCGATGGCCGGCGCGTCCGGATGGTCCTCCCAGGGGTTGGCGCGCAGCCAGGCGACCCTGAGAAACACATCCCGGTCGGTCATGTCCTGTTCGATGTCAAACACGCTCCCGCACAGCGGACACGCGGTATATGGCTGGAAGGCGGGCACCCCCTCGGCATCCCGCTCACCCGTCGGAAACAACAGCAGGTCGCCCCAGCAGTCGGGGGTGGGGCAGCGGACGCGTCCGTCGGCGTTCGCGAACGCGCTCTTGGCGATTGAAGCCGGCGACATGGCCAGTACAGCGTAGGCGCAATGCGGTGATCAAGAAAAGGCTATAATCCTCGCGGTATTTGCTGTCTCTGCCGCGACGCCACTGGAGACGTAGATGGCTCAGACCTACCAAGACCTTCTCGCCGCCGCCAGGGCCGAGATTCCCGAGGTGCACGTCGCGGAGCTCGCGCAACGGCTCGCCGGCGAGCAGGCACCGGTCCTCATCGACGTTCGCGAACAGTCGGAGTGGGACGAGGGCCACGTGCCCGGCGCCGTGCATGTCCCGCGGGGGTACCTCGAGAGCCGCATCGCCGGGGTCGCCACCCCCGACGACCAGGTCGTGCTCGTGTGCGCGGGCGGGATGCGATCGCTGCTGGCGGCGCGGACCCTGCGCGAGATGGGCTACCAGCACGTCGAGAACCTTGCGGGCGGATTCACCCGCTGGAAGCAGTCGGGCCACGAGTACGTCGTTCCGCAGACGCTGACGCCCCAGCAGCGCTCGCGCTACAGCCGCCACACCCTGATCCCCGAGGTCGGCGAGGACGGCCAACTGAAGTTGCTCAGCGCGCGGGTGCTGCTCATCGGCGCCGGCGGCTCGGGCTCACCCGCCGCGTACTACCTGGCCGCGGCCGGGGTCGGCACCATCGGCCTTGTCGACGACGACGTGGTCGATGCCAGCAACCTGCAGCGGCAGATCATCCACACGACCGATCGCGTGGGGATGCTCAAGGCGGAGTCGGCCAAGATCGCCATCGAGGCGCTCAACCCGGACGTCAAGGTCAATGTCCACGCCACGCGCATCAATCGCGACAACGTCCTGGACATCATCGCCGGGTACGACGTCATCGTGGACGGCGCCGACAACTTCCCGACGCGCTACCTGCTCGCCGACGCCTCCCTGATGGCCCGCAAGCCGCTCGTGCACGCCAGCATCCTGCGCTTCGAGGGCCACGCCTCGGTGTTCATCCCATACGACGGGCCCTGCTACCGCTGCTTGTTTCCGGAACCACCACCACCGGACCTCGCGCCGTCGTGCGGCGAGGCGGGCGTACTCGGCGTGCTCTGCGGGGTCATGGGCAACATCCAGGCCAACGAGGCCATCAAGGTGATCCTCGGCATCGGCGAGACGCTGTCGGGCCGCCTGCTGGTCTACGACGCCCTTGGGATGGAGTTCAACGAGCTCAAGGTCCGTCGCGATCCGAACTGCCCGGGGTGCGGACCGGAGGCGCAGCTGGAGTTTCGCGACTACGACGCCTGGTGCGCGGGCATCGGCCGCCACTCCGAGGCGGTGCATGCGTGAGCACCGTTCGCGTGCCCCCGGTCCTGCGCGCCGCGGTGGGCGGCGCACGGGAGCTCCGGGTGCCGGGCTCGACGGTGTCCGAGGTACTCGAGGCGCTGTACTCGGCCCATCCCGAGGTCCGCGCGCAGCTGGTCTCCGACGACGGCGAGCTGCACCGGTTCGTCAATATCTACGTCAACGATGAGGACGTCCGCCTGCAGGACTGGCTCGAGACGCCCGTCAGCGACGCGGATACCCTGCTGATCCTCCCGGCCATGGCCGGCGGGCGCGACGGCGCGGTAGCGCTCCCCGATGTCCCCTGAAATCGGCATCTCCAGTGCGGTGCCGATCGCTGCCGACGTGCTCGGGACCATCGGTAACACGCCGATGGTCGAGCTGTCGCACATCTCCCCGAATCCGCGTGTGCGGATCATCGTCAAGCTCGAGAGCCACAACCCGACCGGCTCGATCAAGGACCGCACCGCGCACTCGCTGATCGACGACGCCGAGCAGCGCGGGCTGCATCTCGCCCGGGGACACGATCATGGAGCCGACGTCGGGCAACACCGGCATCTCTCTCGCGATGATCTGCCGGGTCAAGGGCTACCGGCTGGTGGCGGTCATGCCCGAGAACGTCACCGAGGAGCGCAAGGCCCTGCTGCGACTCTACGGCGCCGAGATCGTGCCGACCGACGGCGAGTTCGGCTCCAACGGGGCCGTTGAGGTCGCCCAGCGCCTTGCGGCCGAGAATGGCGTGTTCATGCCGTTCCAGTACGGCAACCCCGCCAACCCGCGTGCCCACTACGAGGGCACGGCGCGCGGAGATCGTCCGCGACTGTCCCGAGCTCGACGTCTTCGTCGCGGGCCTGGGCACCGGCGGCACCCTGATGGGGTGCTCGGCGCGCCTGAAGGAGCACCGGCCCGAGATCCAGATCGTCGCCTGCGAGCCGCTGCAGGGCGACCCGGTCAGCGGCCTGCGCAGCCTGGACGACGGGTTCGTTCCGCCGATCCTCGACATCACGCGGCTCGACCGCAAGCTGCTGGTGGCCAATCGCGACGCGTTGGTGATGACGCGCCGCCTGGCGTCGCGAGGAAGGCATCTTCGCGGGCATCTCCTCTGGCGCAGTGGTCCACACCTGCGCGCGGCTCGCGGCCAGGCTCGACCAGGGCACGATCGTCGGGATCGTCTGCGACGGCGGGTGGAAGTACCTGTCGGCGGGCATCTGGACCGACGACCTGGACCAGGTCGAAGACACGCTCGACCGCGGGCTGTTCTGGTAGCCGTGCAGCTGCCGCGCGTCCTCGCCGAAGAACTCATCAGCCATGCCCTGGCCGACCTGCCCAACGAATGCTGCGGCATGATCGGCGGTCGCGACGGGCTCGCGACCTCGGTGCACCGGGCGTCCAACACCGAGGCCAGCCCGTTCATGTACGTGATGGATCCGCGCGAGCAGCTGCACCTGATGGATGCGATCGACGACTCCGGCGAGGACCTCCTGGCCATCTACCACTCCCACACCCGCTCTGCGGCCTACCCGTCGCGGACCGACGTGGAGCTCGCGTTCTTCGGGCAGGCGATCTACGTGATCGTGTCGTTGGCGGATCCTGACGCCCCCGAGATCCGGGCCTTCCGGTTGCGGCGTGACCGGCCCGCCGAGGCGGCAATCTCCGAAGAGGTGATCGAGATCCTTGAGTCGTGACCGGGCCGGTCGCGGCGAGCGTGGCGACGCGCCGTGTGCGTGCCGTTGCGGCGGCACGGCACTGATCGCGCCCGGTGGCTGACGTGCGCACGGTGCCGATCCGTCTGGACCACGTCCCGGTTGCCCGCTAGCGTCGGTGCATGGGACTCTTTCGTGACAAGACCAAGATGCCGGCCCCCGAAGCGGCGCTGCCGGGGCGCGAGCGCCCGATGCCCGTACCGGCCGTCCACGACGTGCTTGGGACCCCGCTGGTGGGCCCGTTTCCCGCCGGGACCGAGATGGCCATGTTCGGGATGGGCTGCTTCTGGGGCGCCGAGCGGGTCTTCTGGGAGCTCGACGGTGTCGTGACGACGGCGGTCGGGTACGCCGGCGGATTCACCCCGAACCCGAGCTATGACGAGGTCTGCTCCGGGGCCACCGGCCACAACGAGGTCGTGCTGGTGGTGTTCGACCCCGCGCGCATCGGCTACGAGGCGCTCCTGCAGGCGTTCTGGGAGCATCACGACCCGACGCAGGGCATGCGTCAGGGCAACGACGTCGGGACGCAGTACCGCTCGGGCATCTACACCTTCTCTGATGCGCAGCAGCGGTTGGCCGAACGCTCGCGCGACGCCTACCAGGAGCGGCTGAGTGCGGCCGGCTACGGCCGCATCACGACCGAGATCCGGCCGGCGGGGCCCTTCTACTACGCCGAGCACTATCACCAGCAGTACCTCGCCAAGGTGCCAAACGGCTATTGCGGGCTCGGCGGCACGGGCGTCACCTGTCCGATCGGTCTGGGGGTCGGCGAATCGACAGCGGCGGACGCTGCCGCCGGCTGACCCTGCCCGGTACGCCGCAGGCCGCGGCGCACCGGGACGGCGATCAGGCGTCGACGGCCTTCGGGTGCGGCCTTGCGGGTACGCCGCTTGGGGGCGGGCGTCGCCTCCGCGGCCGGCGCCTCGCCGGACGGGGTCGCTGCTGCGGCCTCGGCCTTGGGTGCGGCCTTGCGGGTACGCCGCTTGGGGGCGGGCGTCGCCTCCGCGGCCGGCGCCTCGCCGGACGGGGTCGCTGCTGCGGCCTCGGCCTTCGGTGCGGCCTTGCGGGTACGCCGCTTGGGGGCGGGCGTCGCCTCCGCGGCCGGCGCCTCGCCGGACGGCGGCCTCGGCCTTCGGTGCGGCCTTGCGGGTACGCCGCTTGGGGGCGGGCGTCGCCTCCGCGGCCGGCGCCTCGCCGGACGGGGCCTCCTCGCCGAGCAACTCGGCGCCGCGCTGTCCGCGACGGACCCGGCGCGAGCTGGCGGGCGATGTCGCCTCGTCGGCGCCCGCGACGGCGCCGTCGGCGGTGACCACGACTTCGATCACGGCTTCCGGGGCCGCAACGACGACGTCCGGGACCTCGACGGGGGCGGGTTCTGCCGGTGCGGTGCGCCGGCGCCGGCGACGTGAGGTCGCCTCGCCCTCGGTAGGCGCGTCCGCTGCGGCGGGCACCGCGGCTTCGGGCTCCGCTGCGGGCGTCTCGGCACTCTCCTCGGCCTTCTCCGGACCGCCACTGCGGCGCCGGCGCCGGCGTTTGGCCGTGGTGCCCTCAGGCTCCGTGGTCTCGGCGGTCTCCGCGCCGCGGTCGCTGGCCTCGACCAGCTCCGGGACGTCGTCCCCGAGTTCGGGGCCGAGGAGGATCATGTCCTCGTAGGAGATGGGCTGATCCAGCGGCGGCAGCTCGGTCGGGTCGACCTGGGCCGTGGTGTCGACGACGAACTCGAACACCTCCGCCGTATCGGCGGCCGGCGTGGAGGCATCGGCTGGCTCGCCGCGGCGGCGACGCCGTCGGCGTCGCGTGGAGGTCGGCTCGCCGTCCGTTGCGGGCTCGGCGGCGGACGGGAGGCGGTGCGGCAGCGGCCGAATCGCCAAGCTCGACGCGGTACGTCCCCGAGCGCGGGTCCGACTGCAGGCGGATGATGCCCTGCTCGCCTTGGGCTTCGAGGAATTTGGAGAAGGTCGAGTAGCCGATGTCGGCCTCGTCGAACGCCGGGTTCTTGCGGCGCATCGAGTCCTTGACCACGCTTGCCAGCGGCCATTCGGTCCCTTCGCGCTGCAGCGCGGTGAGGGTCTGGCGCAGCATCTCGGTCGGGTCGAAGCTGGTCCCCGCGGTCCGCTTGGCCGCTGCAGCGAGGCTGTCGTAGTAGATGAACTCGTCGCAGTTGGCGATCAGCAACTCGCTGGTGGAGTCGCGGTTGCCGAGGCCGGTCACGCGCTTGTTGAGCTCGCGCAGCTTGCCGACCAGCGGGGTGAAGTCACTGTCGCCAGAGACGATGACGAACGTGTCGAGGTGCTCGCGGCTGAAGGCGAGCTCCATCGCGTCGACCGCCATCTTGATGTCGGCGCGGTTCTTGGCGCCCTCGCGGGCGGACGGCATCTCGATCAGCTCGAGGCCGGCATTCTGGAGTTCATGTCGTGCGTCGCGGTAGCGGCTCCAGTCCGCGTAGGCGCGCTTGACGAGCACGCGCCCCTTGTCGGCGAGACGGTTCAGTACTAGGTGGATGTCGAAATCGCCACGCCCCTTGATGCCGGGGCGGGCCATGTTCTCGAAATCGACCAGCACGGCCAGCGAGCTTTCGTGCTCGGCCACGGGTCCTCCGTAAATGAAAGTGGGTGTCACGCCGGTGGGCGCGAGGGGCGCTCCAGCCGGCTTGGTCATGCGGCATAGGCCAAGTGTCCGCCCGTAGGCAGACGAGGCGATCGTAGCAGTGTTCGGGTCGCGTGCGGGTTCTCCTCAGCGTGGGGGCATCGATGACACGGCTCACGCGCCAAGGTCGACGCGGAAATTGCGCGTGGTCTGGCGGTCGGCGGCCACGAGTGCGCCGTGGAGCGTTGCGTACCGCTGCTGCGCCAGCACACCGGCGATGAGTTCGCGTGCGCTGCGCCGCAAACCGGGGTGCGCGAGGTCAGCAGGGTGCAGATCGAGCCGCAGCGCTGGGGTGCGTGCCGCGAGCCGGAGCGCCGCGCGGGCGGCGCGCGGGCTGGTCGCCCGCCGCCACGCGGTCGAGGCGCCCAGCCCGATGCTCCAGAGCCGCCGGGTCCCGGTCGACGCGTACAGCCGCGTGCGGGTCGCCCACCATCCGACGGATTCCGCGCGCAGCGCCCGGGTCAGCGTCGCCGGCTGGGCGTACGCCGGCGCGATGAAGCCGTCGGCGGACAGGCCCAGTTGCTGCAGCTGACCTAGCGCCAGCGCGAGCCGTGCAGTGACCGCGGTGTCGGTCATTTGGCGGTCGAACTCGGCGCCGTCGAGCCTGTATCGCGACCAATGCTCAAAGCCGTGCAAGACGATCTCGTCGCCGCGCCGCGCCGCGTCCGTGATCCAGCGCCGGGACCCTGGGCACCAGGCATCGGCGCCGTGGTAATGCGGGACGACCAGCAGGCTGACCGGCACCGGCCCGGCGTTGGCCTGGATCATCCGCCGGAGCTCCGCGACCTCCGGCAACGTCTGCGGCGCGACGTCGTGGATCGAGAAGATCACCGTGCGTCCCGCGCTGGTCATGCGAGGAGCCGCGAGTAGATCTGCCACTCGGATGCGAAGACGCTCGGCCAGCCGAACTCGGCCGTCTGCTTCGCTGGGCGCGCGGTGCGCATGGCGTCCGCGATGCCGTGCGCAAGCGTTGCGGGCGCGTCGTCGGCGACGAGTATGGCCCCGGTCGCCGCGAGCACGTCTGCGGCGCCCGCGCGTTTCGGGATCACGACCCGGCAGCCGGCCGACGCCGCCTCCAGCGGCGCGAGGCCGAACGGTTCGTTCGCGTTGGGATGCACGAAGCAGTCCGCGGTGGCCAGCAGTGCCGCCAGCGCCTCCCGGTCGCCCACGTGCCCCAACATGTGCAGCCGCTCCGCGACCCCGAGCGCCCGCGCACGGCGCGTCAGGGCGGCGCCGGAGATTCCCGACCCGGCGATCGCCAGGGTGTAGGAGTCCGGCAGCGCCGCAAGCACCTCGGGCAGCGCGCTGACGCGCTTCTCCGGCGACAGGCGCCCCGCATAGACGAGCAGCCGGCCCGACGGCGCCAGGCGCGCGCGCAGGGCCGGATCCGGCGTGGCATGCGCGAACGTGGCCTCGACGCCGAGGCGCGAGACGACGATCGGGGCACGGACCTCGGGTGCGATCCGCCGCCTGGTGGCCTCCGACGCGACGATGACATGATCGCCGACGCCAAACGCCCTGCGCTGGAGGTGCTCGAGGACCGGCGCGGCGATCATGCCGATCGCCCGGGGCAGCCCGGCCGTGGCGTCGGCGAGGTGGGAGTGGCACATGACGATCACCGGCACGGCGCACCGGGACGCCCACTTCGCGATCGCGCCGGGAAACGCCAGCGCGTCGTGGATCACGACGACCGTGGGCGCGAACTCCTCGAGTGCCGCGATCAGACCGCGGCTGCGGAGGGCGACGCTGTAGCCCCAGCGGCCCGCAGGGGTCCCGGCGCGCATGCCGTAGACCCGCGTCGGTGCAAGCTCTGCGGGCACCCCCGCCGCGCGCGTCACCATCACCGCATGCGGGGTCTGGACGTCGGCGGCGTAGACCGCCTTCGCGTGCAGGTACGTGCGGATACCGCCCGAGGTCGGCGAGTACCACTGCGTGACGTCGGCGACCCGCAGCGCGCTCACCGCGGTGCGATGGGGGCGTGCGCGGCCGAGACGCCGCTCTGGCGGCCCCACGGGGCCCGGTCGACGACGTCGCTGTAGCTGGCGACCAGCTGGGCGAACAGTTCTGCCCAGCCGCTGCGGCGGGACGCATGCTCGCGGGCCTGGAGCCCGAGCCGCTGGCGCCGGGCCGGATCCCGTGCGAGGGCGTCGATCGCGACCGCGATGGCGCGCGGATCGTCGGCCCGGATGACCATGCCGGTCTCACCGTCGACGACGGATTCGTGCGCGCCGCCTTGGTCGGTCACGATGACCGGCAGGCCGCTGGCGGCGGCTTCCAGGACGACCTGCCCGAATGTCTCGGTGCGCGACGGCAGGCAGAACAGGTCGGCCGACGCGTACGCCGAGGACAGCGCGGTCCCCGTCAACGGACCCAGGAAGCGATGTCGCGTGCCCGCCAGGCGGCTCGCAAGGTCGGCCCGATAGGGGCCCTCGCCGACCAGGACGAGCTCCAGTTCCGGGTGGGCGCGCGCGGCCAGCCCGAACGCGTCGGCCAGCAGGTCCAGGCCCTTTTCCCGGGAGATACGCCCGACGTAGAGCACGATGACCGCCCGCTTGCCACCCATCCGCTGGCGCATGGTCCAGGTCCGGTGCGTCGGGGCAAACGTCTCGGTGTCGACGCCGCGGCCGAAGATGAACAGGCGCGCGGGGTCCACGCCCTGTTCCATCAGGCCCCGTCCGGTCGTCCGGGTCGGGACGTAGACGCGCTCGGCCTGGGAGTAGAACCACCCGACCGCGCGGCCCGCGAGGTCCGCGGCGAGGCGGTCGCCGGTCAGCGTCAGCGCATAGTCGGCGAGCTCGGTGTGGTAGGAGGCGACGAACGGGATGTCGAGGGCGCGCGCGGCGAGCAGTCCGGCGAGGCCCATCGGGCCGGGCGTCGCGGCGTGGATCACGTTGGCCTCCGTGCGCTGAATGACCTCGAGGAGCTCCAGCGCCGACGGCACGCCCAGGCGCCAATCGGCGACGTTGTAGGCGGGCACAGGGAAATCGGCCGCGGCACGCAGGCGGACCAGCCCGGGCTCCTCGGCCGCCCGGCCACCGCAGGTGACGATTGTGGCCGGTGGGGTGGCCTGTGTCGCAGACCATGCCGCATAGCGGCGCATCGTGCCGGCCGCCCCGTTGAGCTGGTCGAAGGTGTCGGTCACCACCAGCGCCCGTGGGACATCGGCGCTGCGCGAGATCACCGACGAGCCGAAGAACGCCTCGCCGAAGTCGGCCGCGTGGCGCTCCTCTCCGCGGAAGTAGCGGGCCGTGGTGAAGTACGGGGCGGCCAGCATCGTCGCGGCGCCCAGGCAATCGACCCGCCCGCCCAGCGTCCAGAGCGACAAATCGTCGGGCGAGAGGGCACTCGCCAGCGCCTCACGGTGCAGCCATGCCGTGGCCAATTGCAGCCGATCGTGGGACCGGTCGGCGCCGTCGGGCTGGCGGCCGACGCGGCGGAACGTGCGCACGAACGGGCGGTCACGGCGGATCCGTCGGAGGACGTGCGCTCCGGCGGCCGCCATCGCGCCAGGCGCGGCCTCGTGCGCGCCGGCGCTCGGCGTGGGGGCGGCCGCCGGGTGCTGGACCAGATCGGCCAGCAACGCCCGCAGGTCCTCGGGCAGCCCCGGTGCGCCGTCGTTCAGGTAGCGCTTGAGCGGGAGCGTGCCGACCGACTGGGCCAGGTGCGTCGCGCTGCCGTGCGCGCCGCGGGGCGCGACCGCGCCCGCCCAGAGCCGATCCAGGAGCTCCTCGCGCGAGCGGGCCGCGGGCGTCTCGGTCCAGGTGCCCGCGGCCGACAGCAGCGCGTGGTCGTCGCTGCCGGCGGTGAGCGCCGGCGGGCCGGATGCCCTGGGCGAGAGATCGTGCTTGTCGGCGAGCCGCGCCAGCAGCGCCGGGCTCGCGGCGTTGGCGATCCGCGCGGCGACCTCGTTGCACTGGCGCGGACGGGCGCCGTTGCGGCCCTCCCAGATCCGGAACAACAGCAGACAGCGCTCGAGGTGCTCAACCGTGAGCGTCTCGCCGACGCGATGCAGCGGGTGCGCCAATGCGCACGGGATCCGGCGCTCGTCGAGCAGGTCGACAAGGTCAAAGATGTTCTGCCGTGCGCGATCCAGGTCGGCCCAGGCCGAGTCGTCGACCCCCCAGGCCAACACGTGCATCGGGACGCGGTCCTCGGGGAACACGGCCGTGATCTCGACCCCGACGATCACGTCGGGGTGATGGGCGATCTCCATTGCGCCGGAGATCGTGTTGTGGTCGGTCAGGGTGACCAGATCCATCCCGCGCCGCTTGCAGGCGGCGTACGCGTCGGCCGGGTCGACGAAGGACTCCGGCATCAGGGTGCGCGACAGGAACCAGCTGCCGGTATCGGTCGAGGCACGGGAGTGCAGGTGCAGATCGACGCGGGTGGGGGCAGCATCGGCGCCGTGCACGTCACGGCGGCTCAGGGGCAATGACATTCACACTCCTCGCGGGGATCGATCCGCTCGGGGCGCCCGAGCGAGGCGTCGGGGTCCGTCATGGTCACTACGTTCGTCGCGCCCGTCGCGGTTCCGGTTACAGACCGGTGGCCGCCGTGTGACAGCGTGAGACAGCGGCCGGGCGCGGGTCGTTCGGCCGTTTTGGGCCCCCGCGGGGTCGCGCATCGATAAACTTGCTGGCGAACACTTGGGACGCCTGACCCGCCCCTGCGCAAACGCATCGAAGGGACAAACTGGATGACGACGCAGCCGACGAACGCGGAAACGCTCACGATCACCGACAACCGGACCGGTGAGTCGTACGAGCTTCCGATCACCGACGGCACGATCCGCGCCACGGACTTGCGCCAGATCAAGACTGATGACGCCGATTTTGGGCTGATGACCTACGACCCCGCATTCATGAACACGGCTTCGTGCCGCAGCGCGATCACGTTCCTCGACGGTGATGCAGGCGTCCTGCAGTACCGGGGGTACCCCATCGAGCAGCTTGCTGAGCAGAGCACGTTCCTCGAGGTCGCCTACCTGCTGGTCAACGGCGAGCTTCCAACGCCCGCGCAGCTTGATGGCTGGGTAGGCGAGATCGGCGACCACATGTTCGTCCACGAGAACGTGCGCTCGTTCATGGAGGGCTTCCGGTACGACGCCCACCCGATGGGCATGCTGCTGTCGGCGATCGGTGCGCTCGGCACCTTCTACCCGGACGCGTCGAAGATCGACGACCCCGAGATCCGCCAACTGCAGATCGTCCGCCTGATCGCCAAGATGCGGACCCTCGGCGCATGGGCCTTCCGCCACTCGCGCGGCCAGCCGTTCGTCTACCCGGACCGCGACAAGTCGTACACCGAGAACTTCCTGGCGATGATGTTCCAGGTCGGCAACAGGTACGAGGCCGATCCTCGCCTGGTGCGCGCGCTGGACGTGTTGTTCATTCTCCACGCCGACCACGAGCAGAACTGTTCGACAAGTGCCGTCCGCAGCGTCGGTTCGTCGCAGGTCGACCCGTACTCCGCCGTGGCGGCCGGCATCGGTGCGCTCTACGGCCCACTGCACGGCGGCGCCAACGAGGCCGTGCTGCGGATGCTGCGCCGGATCGGCACGAAGGAGAACATCCCGGCCTTCATGGACGGCGTCAAGGCCGGTAACGAGCGCCTGATGGGCTTCGGGCACCGCGTCTACAAGAACTTCGATCCGCGTGCGACGATCATCAAGAAGGCCTGCGACGACGTGTTCGAGGTCACCGGGGTCAACCCGCTGCTGGCGATCGCGCAGGAACTCGAGCAGATCGCGCTCAACGACGAGTACTTCGTCAAGCGCAAGCTCTACCCGAACGTCGATTTCTACTCCGGCCTGATCTACGAGGCCCTCGGGATCCCCGTCGAGATGTTCACGGTGCTGTTCGCGATCGGCCGTACCCCGGGCTGGGTTGCCCAGTGGAACGAGATGATCCAGGACCAGGAGCAGAAGATCTCCCGTCCGCGCCAGGTCTACGTCGGCCCCGCCGTGCGCGACTACGTGCCGCTCGGGAGCCGCTAGGTCACACTGCACCATCGACGCGGCAGGCGGCGCCCGCCGCGTCGCCGCGTCGGCCGTGCGCGGCCCGCGGTTCCGGGGTCGTGCGCAGCGTCTCCGCGCACGCCGAGACGCGGCCGTGCGCGTGACCGGAAACCGCGCCCCTTGCGCCGTGACGCGCGACTCAGGCGGGGCTGTCGGACGGGCGGCGCTTGGGCTGCGGACGGGCATCTACCAACTCGGCCGCCGCGCGTCGCAGCATCCAGACGAGCCGCTCGAGTTCGTCGTCGTCGAGCGATGCCCAGGCCCGCTCCATCAGGTCCACGCGCCCGGGCAGGGCCTGCGCGGCGACCGCGGCACCCTCGGGTGTCAGCTGAGCCTGGACCATCCGTCGATCGACGGGGTGGGGGACGCGCGTGACCAGGCCCTGGCGCTCGAGCCCGTCGACGAGCTTGGTGATGTTGGGCCGCGTGACCCCGAGCCGGTCACCGAGCGAGAACAGGCAGGACCGCCGCCCCGAGCAGCAGGACAGCACTTCGAGCACCTCGAGCTTCGCATCGGAGATGCCGAACTCCGCGGCATGCCGGTCGAGATCGCGCTCGGCGCATGCGGCCACGGCGATCACGGCGTCCACGGCCATGCGCGCCAGCGTCGTCCGGTGCTCCTCGTGGATCTCGGTGGCGTCCGTGGTCATGCGCCGAACCTAGCAGTGCGGCGATGGGAAGCGCCCCGCAGTCGACCTGAGGGATTTCGCCGGTGCGGGCCCGGCGCGACGCCCATCGGTTCAGGCGGACGCCGTTGCGGCTTGATCGACGGTCGCGATCGCATTGGCGCCGTGGTCGTCGGGCAGACCGAGCTTCCGATTGATCGCCGTCAGCGGGCTAATGCCCCGCATCGGGGTGCGCTCTGGGGCCTGCGCGGCGATGCGGCGCTGCTCGAGTTCCCGGGCCCACTGCTCGGCCAAGACCGGCCAGCGGTCGAGGACCTCGATGTGGCGCGCCAAGCGAGTTCGACCAGCGGGCGGCTTCGGCTGGCCTGCAGCGATCATCGCGACGACTCCTCGAGTTCGTGCCGTTCCGCACACTTTATCGTGTCGGACGTCCGTGTGACCCCCCGTCCGTCGGGCCCGCGAGGCGCTAACCTGGGGGCATGGACCCGCAAGAAGAGATGCGCCGTGCGATCCGCGACCTGTTCGACGAGCTCGTCCGGGTTGCCGACCAGGCCGGCAAGATGATCCGACAGGCAGCCGACGACGCGCAGCGCTGGGTTGCGCCCGCCGAACCCGAGCATCCGTCCGGCCCCGGCGACTACTCGCCGCTGGAGACGATCCGCGAGCTGGGCAAGCTCCGCGACGACGGGCTGATCACCGAAGAGGAATTCCAGGCCAAGAAGGCCGAGCTGCTGAGGAACCTGTAGTGGCCGGCGCCCCCGACGCCTGGGGTGAGCTGGTCGAACAGGTCGAGCGCTGGGTCGTCCCGACCTGGGTCACCAACGCCCGCGAGTACGGTAACCAGCCGTGGATTCGCCTGGTGCTGATCGTTGACGCCCACGCCATGCTCTGCACGCCGCAGCCGACCGAGAAGATCGCCATGACGATGGCCGATCTCGCCGAGGGGCCCGAGCGGGCCGGCGAGCGGGCCGGCTGGGAGGCGCTGGCGGCCCACACCAAGGACGCGCGCCTTGAGGTCGCCGCGCAGATCGTGGATGCTGCCGAGCACGTGCTGCCGGCGGACTTGTTGTTGTACTTCGAGCGGTCGGTCGAGCCGACCGCGCACTTCCAGCCCTGACCGCCCGCGTACCACGGTGAATTGACCCCGGCCGCGTTCGTGGACGGGTCGCGGTACCGGCAAAGGGGAAACGATGCGACTCGAATGCGCGATGGTCTGTGACGCGGTCACGGTCCGGGACGGACTTCTGCACATCCTCGGCGGCGGGATCGGCCGCGTGCCGCGGCTCGGGTTCCCCGCGCCGCTCGACAACGAGGTCGCGCTGCGGCTGACCATGACGCCCGATGAGGTCAAGGCTCAGCACAAGATCGAGATCCGGGTGCTGACCGGCACCGGCGCGCTCGCCTCGACGGTCACCGGCGAGTTCTCGACGTCGATCCCGAACGGCCGGCCGGTCGGCACCGATGTGTCGCTGAGTATTCCGATCTCGCTGCGCCAGGTCGTCGTCCCCGGTCCCGACCGCTACGAGATCGAGATCGTCGTCGACGGGCAGTCGCTGACCAAGATCCCCGTGGACGTCACCCTGGCAAGCGCGCCCCCCGCCTAAGCGGGCGCCCTACGGTGTGCCTGTGATCCGGCGCAGGACCCTGGCCGGGTAGAGCCCGACGAGCGTCGCGTGGCGGGGCAGTAGGTCGCGCAGCTCGATGAGCCCAAGCGTGGCGCGCCGGTAGTCGGCGAGCCCTCCGGTCAGTTCCTGGGTGATGTAGGACAGGTCGGGCTGATGCCCACAGGCGAGCACGCATTCGGCGTCGGGGTACTCGGCCAGCACATCCAGCAGCGCCTGCGCGCGGGCGCCGGGGCGCAGCACGTCGTGGCGGCGCACCGCGACGCCGGACCGGGCAGCGACGATCTCGGCCGTCTCGACGCAGCGGGCGAGGGGACTGGTGAGGATCGCATCCGGACGGATCCCGAGTCGCGCCATGCCCGCGGCGACCTCGGCGACGCGCCGCGACCCGTCGTCGGTCAGCCGGCGCGGCTCGTCGCGATACCGGGTTGCGGGTCCGGCATCCTCGGCGAGTCCGTGTCGCAGCAGCGCGAGCAGCATGGCAGCGGCGGCGGCCCCGGGCGTGCGTCCGGGACCGCGGGCCGTGTTAGTCGATCAGGGCGTATGCCGGCAGCGTCAGGAAGTCCGTGAACGGCTGCGGCTCGACGAGTCCGGCGAACAGCTCCGCCGCACGGGCGTAGTTGCCGGTGGGGTCGTTGTCCTGCTCGGCGCGGATGTTCGCGAGCTCTTCGGCGATGATCGTGGTCACCAGCGGGAGGTCCACCTTGCGGCCGTCGTCGAGCACGCCCAGGGGGCTGTGGACCCACTGCCAGACTTGGCTGCGCGAGATCTCCGCAGTGGCGGCGTCCTCCATGAGGTTGAAGATCGGCACGCAGCCAACCCCGCCGAGCCACGAACCCAGGTACTGGATCGCGACGTTGACGTTGGTGCGCAGCCCGGCCTCGGTGATCGGGCCGGCGGGCTCGAACTCGAGTAGGTCGGCCGCGGTGATGTGGACGTCCTCCCGCTTGCGGTCGATCTGGTTTGGACCCGGCATGTGCTTGTCGAACGCCTCGAGCGCGATCGGGACGAGCCCGGGGTGCGCGACCCAAGTGCCGTCGTGTCCGTCGGTGGCCTCTCGCTCCTTGTCGGCGCGGACCTTGGCGAGCGCCTGTTCGTTGGCCTCGGGGTCGTTCTTGATCGGAATCTGGGCGGCCATGCCCCCCATCGCGTGCACCTCGCGCCGGTGGCAGGTCTTGATCGCCAGCAGCGAGTAGGAGCGCATGAAGTGCGTGGTCATCGTGACCAGTGCACGATCGGCGAGCACGAAGTTCGGGTCGGAGCCGAACTTCTTGATGCACGAGAAGATGTAGTCCCAGCGGCCGCAGTTCAGACCGATCGAGTGCTCACGCAACTCGTAGAGGATCTCGTCCATCTCGAAGGCGGCCATGATCGTCTCGATGAGGACCGTACCCTTGATGGTGCCCTGCGGCACGCCGAGCGCGTCCTGGGCCTGGATGAACACGTCGTTCCACAGCCGCGCTTCGAGGTGGCTCTCCATCTTGGGCAGGTAGAAGTACGGACCGGTGCCCTGCCGCTTGAGCTCGGCGTGGTTGTGGAAGAAGTACAGGCCGAAATCGAACAGCGACGCCGAGATCGGTTCGCCATCGACGAGCACGTGCTTTTCGACCATGTGCCATCCGCGGGGCCGGACCAGCAGCGTGGCGATCGTGTCGTTGAGCGAGTAGTGCTTGCCGTCGGGCTGGCTGAACTCGATCCGGCGGGCGGCCGCGTCGCGCAGATTGGCCTGTCCCTCCATCGTGTTGTCCCACGTCGGGGTGTTCGCGTCCTCGAAGTCGGCCATGAACACCTTGGCACCCGAGTTGAGTGCGTTGATGATCATCTTGCGGTCGACCGGGCCGGTGATCTCGGTCCGCCGGTCCAGCAGGTCCGCCGGGATGGGGGCTACCGTCCAATCGCCTTCGCGGATGTGCGCGGTTTCCGGGAGGAAGTCCGGCAGCACGCCGTTTGCGAGCGCTTCGGCGCGCGCTACGCGCCTGGCCAGCAGCTCCTGGCGGCGCGAGTTGTGCGCGCGGTGCAGCGCCGCGACGAACGCGAGAGCGTCAGGGGTGAGGATCTCGGCGGTGGCATCGCTCGCCGCGCCGATGACCTCGACTCCCTGCAGAGCGGAGTTCGTGCTCATGGTCGTGTCAGTCCCCTCATTCCGGTGGATCGAGCATCGAAAACAAAAGGCGCCCCGGTCACGGGACGCCCTCCGCCAACGAAGGCCGTACGCCCGCGGCCCCGCCGCGAGCGCCCAAAGCTTATTAGAAGTGCGACTCTTGCGTGGGCGCGCACGCGCGTGGGGATCGGGCGCGGGCTCATCGGCGTCGGGTCGGTGCTAGCGTCTCGCGGCCGAAGGCAACGTGGGAGGACGCATGAGCGGATTGGTCGAAGGTCAGCGCGCCCTGGTCGTGGGCGTTGCCAACAAGCGCAGCATCGCCTGGTCGATCGCCCGCGCGCTGGACGCACAGGGCGCGCGGGTCGCGCTGACGTATCAGAACGAGCGCACCGAGCGCGACGTGCGCCGACTCGCCGAAGAGCTGACCGGCGACACGCTGGTCGTCCCGCTCGACGTCCAGGACGACGCACAGATGGACGCGGCGTTCGACGCCGCCGCCGCCGAACTCGGGGGTCTGGACACGCTCGTGCACGCGGTGGCCTTCGCGCGTCCGGAGGATCTGACGGGCCGCTTCACCGAGATCTCGCGCGATGGCTTCGCGCTCGCGCTGGACGTCTCGGCATACTCGCTGATTGCCCTGGCCAAGCGCGCTGAGCCGCACATGCGCGCCGCTGGCGGTGGGTCGATCATGGCGCTGTCGTACATCGCCGCCGACCGGGCGGTCCCCGGCTACAACGTCATGGCGGTGGCGAAGGCGGCGCTGGAGTGCATCGTGCGCTACCTGGCCTGGGATCTCGGCGATGGCGGGATCCGCGTCAACGCGATCTCGGCCGGACCGATCCGTACGCTCGCGGCCCGCGGGATCCCCGGCTTCTCGGAGATGGCCGACCAGATCGCGGCGCGCACGCCGCTGCGACGCGAGATCATTGTCGACGAGGTTGGTGACACGGGGCTCTACCTCGCGTCACCGCTCTCGCGCGCGGTCACCGGCGAGTCGCTGTTCGTCGACGCGGGCTACCACGCAATGGGCCTCTAGCCCGCCGACGGCCGGCCAGGCGATGACCAGTGCCGGCGGACGGATCTACCGGGTGGGGGTGGTCTCCGACACGCACGTCGGCGACGCGCTGCCCGCGCTGCCCGCGGGCATCCCGTCCGCGCTCGCGGGGGTTGACCTGATCCTGCACGCCGGCGATGTCACCACGCGCGCCGCGCTCGACCAGCTCGCGACGCTCGCCCCCGTGGTGGCGGTGCAAGGCAATCACGACATCAAGGCGGGACTCGAGCTTCCTGCGCAGGCGGTGGTGACCATCGGCGGGGTGCGGATCGGCCTCACACACGGCCTGCGCGGTCGCGTGCCCGAGACCGCGGCCGTCCTCGCGGGCATCGCCCGCGGCCGGCCGGTGATGGCTGGCTTGGCACGCACCCTCACGGCGCGATTCAGGGGGGCCGACTGCGTCGTGTTCGGCCACTTCCACGTACCCTTCCTCGCCTACGTGCAGGGCACGACGGTGTTCTCGCCCGGCGCGGTGTACGTCGCCGAGGCGGACCCGTTCATGCGGTACCGCGGGATGCGCGGGCGCGCCTTTCAGCGCTTCCGCTCCGGCCTGCCGGCCGCCGCCCACCAGCCGCACGTCGGGATCCTCGAGATCGCGGATCGCGTCGTCACGCCGCGATTTGTACCGCTGTCCGGTGCCCTGCGCGCGATACCGTCGGCGGTCGACCCCTAGGCGGGATGTGTCGCGGCGGACGCGGCGGAGCCGGCCGTGTTCCCCGAGGCCACGGGCGCCGCGGTCGGCGACAGCTGGGGCAACTGCCCCTCCAAGTCCATGATGACGAGCCCGGCGCGCGGCGCCGACAGCCAGCCCTCGGCCATCGCGTACCGCGGCACCCAGCGCGGGAAGAACTTGGCGTTGAACTGTTGCAGGCGCTGGATCTGGAACCAGCGGTCGAACCGCACCAGGATCCGCCGCAGGGCGCGCTCGGGCAGGCTCCTCGGCGTCCGCAGGACCCGCCCGAAGGCGACGAAGTTCAGCGAGATTTCCTCGATGCCCTGGTCGCGCAGCTCGACGATTCCGCGCGCGATCATGAACTCGACCAGGCCGTTCGGGGTCTCGGGATCGCGGCGCATCAGCGACAACGACATCGCCGGGCGGCCCGCGCACGGGACCAGGTGCAGGAACCCACGCGGGCAGCCGTCGGCGTCGCTGGCGACGACGACGCGGCTGTCGTCCTGACCATAGCCGCCGAGCTCATCAACGCTCATCGAGAACCCGCGCTCGGGGGCGCCGGCGCGCCAGCGCTCGGAGACGCGATCCAGCGCGGCGAGCTCCGAACCGGACATGTCGCCCACGCGGGAGATGCGCAGCTGGTACCCGGCCCGCTCGATGCGCGCCACCGACTGACGGACCTTGCGGATCGGGCGCCCGTCGAGCGAGAACCGCTTCGTGTCCACGATGGCCTCGTCGCCGATGTAGATGGCGCGCATCCCCGCGTCGCGGTAGGTATCGGCCATGGCGGCGCTGGCGCCGACGGCGGCGACCCGCAGGCCGTGGTCGCGGGCGAACGCAAACAGGTCGCGCACCAATTCCGGGATCGCATCCGGCGGGCCCACCGGGTCGCCGCTGACGACCAGTACCCCGCCCCGAACCCGGTAGCCCAGGAACGCGCGCCGGTCGACGCTGAACAGGTAGTGCAGGTCCTTGCGCAGCTTGAAGAAGCTCAGCGAGTCGTCGCCGTAGCGGGTCACCAGGCGCTGCGCGCGGGCGCGTGCGGAGTCCGGCGCGGGCTGGCGCGGATGGGCCAGCGGTCGCAGCAGCGGCGCGGCGGCGGCGATCAGCGCGGCGGCCGACACCAGACCGATCCCCAAGGGGACCCAGTGGGCGTGGCTGCCGAACGTCAGCGGGCCATTCTGGAAGGTCATCAGATCCGCGGCCTCGCGGAACAGCCGGGACGCGGTCAGTCCCGGGGTGACGTGGCGGTGGGCTGCGAGGATCGTGCCGAGCGCCGTCAGGACAGCGACGCCGCCGATGATCGGGATGCGGGCGAGGGCAGCAGGCACGGCATCCGGGTCGCGACGGACCGTGAACGCGTTGCCGGTGACCGCGAGCGTCAACGCCAGCGACCAGGCGAGCACCGCGCCGTCGAGATCACGCCGCAGCAGTGCGATCGGCCCGGTGACCACCAGGAGCACCAAGGCCATCAGCCACGCCCCGCGCCGGCGCCGAGCCAGGTAGGTGCCGGCGACGACCAACAGCAATCCGAGCGGCAGCGCCGCCGCGTGGATCGACCCGCGCACGCCCTCGCTCATGAGGGTGTTGACCGTCGCCGAGCGTGACTGCAGTTCCGGACGCACCGCGGCAACGATGTTCGCGATGCCCGCAAGCGCGACCAGCGCGCCGATCACGGCCGGTGCCCACGCCGCGCGCGGGGTCGGACGCAGGGCGAACTCGCGGCGGTGGATGCCCATGCTCCACGAGGCCGTATCGCGCCAGCGCGGGACGAAGTCGCGTGCGTCCTTGACCGTCATGTACGCGCCCAGGATCGCGATGCCCGCCACGACGCCGGTTGGGGCGCGCTCGCCCCCGAAGTGCACCGTGCGCATCAGCAGCGCCAAGGCGAGCAGCACCAGCCCGGCATGGCACTCGTGCACCCGACGGCCCGCGATGAACAGGCGCGGACCCTTTTCGTGTCGCTCGATTCGAATCAGAAACCCCTCGAAGCCGGTACGGACGGTCGTTCGGAAGCGGGGAAGGCCATCGGCGTCACGTTGCACGCGGACGCCCGAAGTCCTCCGCGGAGGATAGCGGGTCCGGAGGCGATCACCGCGCGGGCTGGTCTCGCGCCGCTCGCATCGACATGACGTGGACTGCCGCGGCGACCGCGAGCACGGCGCTTGCCCCGGCACCGTGCAGGGCCCCCACCGAGGCGCTTCCGCTGACGAACGCAATCTGGACCGCCCCGAGGAGCGGGAGGGCCAGCGATAGGCCGGGTGCACGCCGTTGACCGCGCCACGCGGGGATGCCAACCAGAAACGTCAGCACCGCCAGTGCCAGGACCACGTACCCGACGGCCTTGTGGGCCGTGAGTGCGCCGGACCCGGCGGAGAAGATGTAGGCGGCGATCAAGCAGATCTGAACGACGATGCAGCTGCCGACCGCCGCCGCGAGGACCGACTGCAGCCACAGTGCACGTGTACGCACAAAGGCGCCACGGGACGTTGGTGCACCGGCGGGGTCAAGCGGAGCCGTCGGCCGGGCGCGGACCCTCCCGACCGGGCGAGTCGACCGTGGGCCGGCCGCGCCGCCCCGGTGGCGCGTAATGCCGGCCCACGGCGGGTGTGCTGTTAGACGACGAGGCCCAGCATGCCCTCAAGGGAACCCTTGAGCGGCGTGCGTGGCAGCCATCCCAGCTCTTGTTGGATCGCAGACAGGTCGGCGCACTGCCAATCGACGCCCTGTGAGCGAACGGAACCGAATTCGGACTCGATGATCTGTCCGTCAAACCCGATGATCTGCGCCAGCAAGGTCACGACGTCGCGCACCTGTGTCGCGACGCCCGAACCGACGTTCAAGATGCGCTGGCGGACGGCGGGGACCTCGACCGCGGCGGCGACCGCCGCGGCGACATCACCGACGTCCACGAAGTCGCGGTACGCCGACAGCGACCCCATGCGGATCTCGCCGAGGCCGGATGCACGGGCCTCCTGGAGACGCTTGCTGGCCTGGGCGGGCAGGGTCGACTCTGGCAGGCCGCGCCCAATCGGGTTGAATAGGCGCAGCGCGATGCCGTCGACCTGGCCGCTCGTTCCCGCCGCCGCGATCAACTGCGTCGCGGCGAGCTTGGAGATGCCGTACGGCGAGATCGGCCGCGGCGGCGTCTGCTCGGTGATCGGCGTGCCCCCGGCGCAGTTGCCGTACTCGGCGGCCGACCCGAGGTGGACCAGGCGCATGCCGGGCCGCATCCGGGCGAGCGCGTCGATCAGCGACGCTACGAACAGGACGTTCAGGCGCACGAGCGTGGGCCCGTCGCCGACGGTCAGGCCGATGCAGTTGACGACCGCGTCGGGCGCGACGCGGGCCATCAGGTGCGCGATTTGCTCCTGGGAGTCCGGGCCGAGCGCGATGGTCTCCCATTCCCGGTCGGAGGATTCGTCGTCGGGGAAGCGGTCGACGCCGACCACCGCGTGACCACGCGCCTCGAGCTCGCGCGTCACGTGGCGGCCGATGAAGCCGCCGGCCCCGAGGACAACGACGCGGCTCATGCGGCGAACATCTCTTCGAGCGGGCTCGGCGCGGCGTCCGTCTCCGGCAGCAGCGTCCGACGCAGCTCGCGGAACTCCAGGTTCGCCCGCTCGTAGTCCTCCGGCCGACCGATGTCGAGCCAATAGCCGTCGAACTTGTAGCTGCGGGGAGTCTGGCCGGAGTTCAGCAGATCCAGCATCACCGAGTCGAACCCGAGCGGCTCGCCGGCCACGTAGTGGGCGAGGGTGTCGCGGCTCACGCCATAGACGCCCATGCTCACCGAGTACCCGAGTGTCGGCTTCTCGATGAAGCCGACGACACCGGGGCCCTCGAGCTCGAGGACGCCGAAGTCGATCTGTACCTGGCGCTCGTAGGTCGCGACCGAGAGCGGTGCGCCGGAACCGACGTGGTCATCCAGCACCGCGCCGTAGTTGAGGTCGGTCAGGATGTCGCCGTTCATCGCCAGGAAGTGCTCGGGCAGACGGTCGAGCATCGCCACGAGTGGGCCCATGGTTCCCAAGGGCGACTCCTCGAAGAAGTAGTCGACCTCGATGTCCCACTGGCTGCCGTCACCGATGTAGGCCCTGATGATGTGGCCCAGGTGTCCGATGGCGAGCGTCGCGCGCCGGAACCCGTAGTGGCGCAGCTGGCGCATGACGATCTCGAGGATGGACATCTCGTCGCCGATCGGAACGAGCGGCTTCGGGATGCAGGTCGTATATGGGCGCAGCCGCACTCCCTTGCCGCCGGCCAGGATCACGACGTGTCGGTCGCGATCGGGGGTTTGATGGTCACTCATGTTTGGAGTCTCCTGTGCAGCCGGGACAGGCGTCACACGTTGTAGATCGCGGTCTTGTACCCCGCGAGGTTGTCGGGGTCGCTGAGCCACTCACAGGTCATCGCGAGCCCTTGGTCGAGGGTGATGGACGGGCTCCAGCCGGTGGCCCTGGTCATGGCGCTGCTGTCTGCCAGCAGCCGCATGACCTCGGAGTCCGCGGGACGTTGGCGCGGCGAGTCCGCGACAACCTCGATTTCCTCGCCCATGATGTTGGCGATGCGCAGCACCAGGTCTCCGATTGAGATGTCGTGTCCGGAACCTGCGTTGAGGGTCTTGCCCTCCACGAGGGCAGCTTCGGCCGTGCCGACCGCGACGAAGGCGCGGGCGGTGTCCTTGACGAATGTGAAATCGCGCGTCGGATCGAGCGATCCGAGCTTGATCACCGAGTTGCCCGCGGCGATCTGGGAGATGATCGTCGGGATGACGGCACGGGCGGACTGACGGGGGCCGTAGGTGTTGAACGGCCGGAGCGTCACCGCCGGCAGGCCAAAGCTCAGGTGGTAACTCTCGACGAGCTTGTCGGCACCGATCTTCGAGGCCGAGTACGGCGACTGGGCCTGCAGCGGGTGCGTCTCGGGGATGGGGACGACGCGGGCGGTCCCGTACACCTCACTCGTGGACGTCTGGACGATGCGGCGGGTACCGAGCGTCCGGGCGGCCTCGAGCACGTTCAGCGTGCCGCCGACGTTGGTCTCGACGTACGTGCGCGGAGCGACGTAGGAAAACGGAATCGCGATGAGCGCCGCGAGGTGGTAGACGACGTCGACGTCGCGCATGAGGTTCAGTACCGAACCCGCATCGCGGACGTCGCCGAGCTGTACCTCGACGTTGGCCATGACGTCCTCATCGAGGCGCTCCAGCCAACCCCACGACCCGAACGAGTTGTAGAGCACCATCGCCCGAACGCGATACCCCTGGGCGACGAGTTCCTCTACCAAGTGCGAGCCGATGAAGCCTTCGGCTCCAGTGACGGCGACAAGTTCTGACACGACAGCAATCCTTCCGTGGGAAATCCGGGGCTATGCGCCGTGGTTTGACACGACGCGTACCTCACGCCAGCCGAGGGCAAGCAGGCATCCAGCCAAAGCAGCACTGACGATGAGGTAGATGGTCATTAGTTGGGATGAATGGGGTGACGCCATCGCGGGCAGCCAGATCGCTGCGACGGCGAACGTCAGGGTTGGGAGCACCACGGTGATGCGTCCCCAGGTGGTGAGCACGAGGGCCAGGAATACAGCGGCCCCAAGGAACAGGTATGCGAGCATCAGCTCGGCGACATCGGTCGGGACATGGCCGGCGATGAGGACGATGCCGACCGCCGTGATGACCGTAAGGCCGAACAGGGCGGCCGCGTGCGTCCCGGCCGCGACCAGCAGGCTGCGCCAAGCGGACTTCGAGAACGTCTCGATGTCTTGAGCGGCGTCCATGGCGTGGTTGCGCCGCTCGGTGTAGCTGGCCAGCTGCCATTCGGCGACGCCCATGCTGAGGACCAGCGGCACCATCGCCGCGCCCAGCAGGCTCGGCGAATTCTCGGGGCTGTGTGTGGCGGCCGAGTGGAGCATCGGGGCCGCCAAGAGCGCGGCGAGCAGGACACCGTAGATCCCGAACTGCAGGGCCCGCCAGCCGTCGGCGGAGCCGAGCCGTGCGCGGTTGCGCGGGCCCTCGGTGTAGGCCCGGTCGGCGGCATACACGGCGGTGCCGAAGGTCAAGGCCATCGCGATCACCACGGCGCCGACCGCGACCCCGCGGGTGATCCCGAGCGGGTTGCCGGCCAGGAACGTGGTGCAGACCACCACGCCGGGCACCAGGCTGATCCACAGCAGGCGGTCGCGTTCGAACAACAGCAGGACGGCGGCGGACATGATGTACAGGGTTTGCGTGAAGCAGGCGGCGACCAGGTTGTGGTTCCAGCCGGTAACCATCGCCGCCAGGCCGCCCGCCGCGGCCATGACCGCGAGTCCGCCGATCAGGATGAGCGCGAGCGCCATTCCGGCGCCGGCCCGGTTGCCGCGGCCGATCAGGGTGTGGCCGACGATCGCCATGACCTGGCTGATTCCCCAACCGGCCATCACGGCCAGCAGCAGCGCCACCGGTGCGGCCCGCGACGGGAACAGCGGCTCGACGACGAAGTAGAAGAGCCCTGGCAGGGCGAACAGCACGCCACGGGCGATGTTGCGGCTCGTCGAATGCGGCGTGTCCAGGCGGCTGGTGTGCCGCGAGGTGCGCAGCGGCACGCGCGAGTACAGCTCACCGGCGAGCGCGAAGACATCATCGCACCCGTAGTCCGTGCGGCTCTTGTCGTCGGTGATCCCCTCCGCCTCGAGTGCGGCGGCGATCTCCAGCGGGCTGACCGCGTGGGTGCAGACGGCGTCGAGCCGGCGCGAGAGCACGTCGATCGGCTCGGCCGAGCGCAAGCTCGGCGCGTACTCAGGCGCGGCCGGCTCAGCCGATGCGTCTGCGGGCGGCACGATCTCGGGCGGCGGGGCCGCAGTCTCGGGCGCGCGGACGTGGGTGTCGTGCGTGGTCATGTCGCCGGCACCGTTGCGAGCCGGACGAGTTCGGGTGCGTCCTCGACGGCCAGGACCGGCTCACGCACCGGCGCGGCGCCCAGCTCGACATAGATCTCGCGGTAGATGCCCAAAAAGCGCTGGAGCGTGAAGTACTTGAGCGCCCGCTCGCGGGCCGCCTGGCCGAGCACGTTACGGCGCGTGGGGTCCTGCAGCAGGCCGATGCATGCCTCGGCCAACGCGACGGGGTCCCGTGGCGGCACGATCAACCCGGCCTCGCCGACGGCTTCGGCAACCCCGCCGACGTCGGTCGACACGGTCGCCCGGCCGGACATCATCGCCTCGATGACCGTGTAGGGGAACCCTTCCGAGGTGCTCGACAGCACGACGACGCTGGCCGCGGCGTAGGCGTCGCGGATCACGGGGATCCGGCCTTCGAAACGGACGCTGTCGCCAAGCTCGAGGCGATCCAGCAGCGCCTGACAGCGCTCGGCGTACTCCTCGTTGCCGACCGGCACGCCTCCGTACAGGCGCAGCCGGAACCCGGGGACGCGATCGCGCACGATGGCCGCGGCGCGGATGAGCGTCTCCAGGTCCTTCAACGGATCGATGCGGCCGACCCAGACGAGGGTCGGCGCCGCCGGCTCCGGCCCGGCCTCCGGAAACTCGCGGTGGTCGACGCCGTTGTGGATTGGCCGGACCTTGGCGGGGTCGGCGCCGTTGTGCTCCTGCCAGCGACGGTTGTAGTGGCTGCCCGGCGTGATCAGGTCGGCTTCGAGATACGCGGCGGAGGTCAACAGCCGCACGAATCGCAGGACCAACATGCGAACCGGGTACGTGGCGTCGTTGTAGCCGAGCGCCATGTACCGCTCGCGCAGGTAGATGCCGTGCTCGGTCAGGACGAACGGTGCGCCAGAGGTCCACTTACCGACCATGGCGATCAGGCTCGCCAGCCCGTTCGACGATGCGTGGTAGATGTCGGCGTCTGGGATGTCGGCCGACAGGACGCGCAGCAGGTGCTCGATCAGGGTTCCGGCGTGCATCGCGTCCGCGACGCTCGGGACGTGGGTTGCGACCGAGGCGCGCGAGGCATCCGGGGACGCAAGCCACGTCTCGTGGAGCCGTCGCACCGCCGACTCGGAGGTCAGCGCGGCGGTGAGGGAGTGCTGTTCGGCGTAACGGCGCAGGTCCTTGAGCGCGCCCGTGAACAGGTGGACGTCGTCGGCGAGCAGGGCGGCGATGAAGTGCTGATGGGCCGCGGCGAAATCCGGCAACTCCCGGCGCTTGCGCGGCCGCGGCGACATCGCGCCCCAGATGGGAATCATCATCAACCGGTTGAAGTTCGGCGGCAGATCCCACACCGAGCGTTCGAGGCCGGTGCCGGTGATCGCGTGCACGTCGAACCGGAACTCCGGGAGACCGCGGATCAGCTGGTCACACCACACGCTGACGCCACCCTGGTGGGCGGGGTACGTGCCTTCGGTGATCAGGGCGATCACTCCGGGACGAGATCGGTCACCGGTGGAGACCCGATTCCCGTTCGACGTGATGGTGGGCGGCATTCGTATGTGTCCGGGGCGAGGACGGGGGAGGGAGCTACCGAATAGGCAGCGTGGTGGTGCTCTGGGTCGGGGGCGGCATCCTGCCGGAGCGGAAGGCGTCGGCAGTGCACGAATGGGCGCGGACCGAAACGCTCGTGTGAGCGCCCGCGGTGGCCGAGAAGGTGGTGACCCTGGGTCCCATCCGGTTGTCCTTTTTATGCGGTTTGGGGGCTCCGATCGCGACTGTATGCCGTGCGCCGGATTGCATGAGTAGGTGTATTCGCTGAGTTTCAGCTGTGAATAAGTCTTGGCTAGGTGTTGACTGAGTGAGGCATCACCGTAGAATCAGTTCAAGATCAATGACGACGGCTCGAGGCGACGCGAACCGGCGCCTTCCCGCGGACGTCGGGCGCAACGTGCCGTCGCCCCTGATCTGATCGGTGCTGGTCTATTGATTACGTTTTGGCTGCAAACAATGAGTATTTGTGACCACCGTCGTGGTCGTCGACCCGCAGTGGGCGTCGCTGGAAGGCCGCACGTCCGCGCCGCCGCGCGCGCCCGGCGGGGTGGCGCAGCGGCCCCAACGCGCGCCGCGACGCCTGCGCCCGCGGCGGACAGGTCTACACGGACGGGGAGGTTCCCCATCCCCTTGTACTGGACCCCCGTCCCAGCCGATCGTGGGGCGCAGCCGGGTCGCGGAAGGTCCAAACTGGGGGTGTGCTTCCTCAGCCCCGTGTGCTGGTGGGCGCGGGGCCCCTCGCGATCGCCCCGCAGCCGGGGCCGCAGGTCGGCCGAATGACCGCCGCATCACCCCGTTGCGCCCCCCAGGGCGCCCAAACCTTTAAGGCCGGGTGGACTTCGTCCGATGACCGGGACGTGACCCTGATTCGCCGCCGTTCGGCCATCTCCGAAGCGCGTGCCGCGAGCTCCACCGCACCTGCGACGTCGCGCCGGGCGGACGGTGTCGCGCCGAGCCCGCCCGACAGGGCCGACCGGGTGACCCCATGACCACGCTGCCTTGGCGAAATCCGGCGTGGGCGCAGGCACTCGAAGGCTCGGTACCGCTGCGCTCGACCGGCGCGTTGCGCATCCAGACGCTCGGTGACTTCGTCGTGATGCGCGGGGACGCGCCGGTCGAACTCGGCCAGCACCAAGCGCGCGACCTGTTGGCCATCCTGATCTGCGCGCAGGGACCGGTGCACCGGGACAAACTGATCGAATGGCTCTGGCCGCACCTGCCTGAAGAGCGTGCGCTGTCGACGCTGTACTCGACCGTCTATACCCTGCGCCAGCGCTTGGAGCCCGGGCGCACCCACTCGGCTGCGCTGTCGTTCGTTCGCTCGGACGGCGAGGCGTATCGGCTTGACTGGCAACGCGACGATGCCCTGGATGTGAGTGAGTTCATGCGTCGCGTGCAGCTCGGTCTGCGGCCCGTCCCGGCCGAGACGCGACTTGAGCGTCTGCAGGCCGCGGAGGCCGCCTACACCGGACCGTTCCTGCCGCAGTGGCCGTATGCCGACTGGGCCGCAGCCTGCCGCGCCGAGGTCGATGAGGCGTATCAGGCGGTGGCGTCGGATCTCGCCGGCGCCTATGCCGACGCCGGACAGACGACCGCCGCGGTCGCGCTCTACCGACGCCTCTTGGTGCTCGATCCCGAGCGGGAGACCTGGCACCGCGGCCTGATGGAGATCTTCATCGCCGAGGGCGACCGGTCGCTGGCCGCGCATCAGTACCGCCTGTGCCAGCGGATCCTGCAGGAACGCCTGGGGATCGACCCGAGCCCCAAGACACAGAAGCTGTTCGCGTCACTCGCGGACTCCTAGGCGCTAGTCGGGCCGTCGCCCGACCGCGATGAGCCCGGCCCCGCGGTCGGGGAAGGCGCGCGCCAGGAGCACCGCCGGATACGCCGCCAGGCGCGTCATGCGGGCCGAAAGCGTGCTGCGTGGCTGTAACAGCTGACCGCTGAGCGCCGTTGCCGTGTCCTTGTCGGCGGGTGCCCGGCGCACGTCGAGCCTGGCGAGGCACTGACGGGTCGCATCGAGGGCGAACGACATCGGGCCACCGTAGTGCCGGACGTCGATCTGGTCGAGTCCAGCGCCGCTCATGAGCGCCGCCAGGCTCAGCGCGTCGTAGCGCCGCCAGTGGCCGACCCTGGCATCGGCGGGACCGAAGCGCTCCGGATCGGCGGGGGTCGTCACGATCAGGTTGCCGCCGGGCGTGACGTGCGCTGCCCATTCGCGCAGCGCCGCATGGTCGTCCTCGATGTGCTCGATGACCTCGAATGCGCAGACGACGTCGGCATGGAAGCCCGGCTCGAGGGCACCGGCATCACCGCACAACACCGTGCCGCCGTACGGGCGTACGCGTGCGTGCGCCGCCGCCGCCGCCGCCGCATCGGTCTCTACCGCCGCGTACGGAAACCGCTCTGCCAGCAGTTGCGAGAGCCCGCCGAGCCCGCATCCGATCTCGAGGATGCTCGAGCGCGGATCGATCGGCAGGCGCCGGGAGACGGCCTCCCAGCGCAACCACGCGCTGACGGTGAGGGCGTACGGCTGGACGGACACCCGCTAGACGATACCGACAGCGGCTCGGCCGCGGCCGCGACGGGGCAGGCGGCGGCTCGCGACCGTCGCCGGCGCCCACCACCACCCGCGTCCCACGACGCGTCAGGTCGCTCCAACCGAGATATCTCGACAGGTGGCATTCGTCACGGGATCTCGCGTCCCCCTGCAGGTGTCATAGCGTGGGCGTATTCGGACCCGGTTGGCGCGATTGCCGAGGGACCGACCCCCCCGGTCGCGGACATCGCGTGGCTCCCCCGCAGGGAGACGAGATGCCCACCCACCTGACGCTGTTTTCGTATACCAACGCCGCATGGCGGGAGATGGTCCAACACCCTGAAGACCGGGAGGCCGCCGCCCGCGAGGTGATCGAGGCAAGCGGTGGGCGCCTGCTGGCGTTCGACTGGATGTTCGGCGAGTACGACGGGCGTGCGATCTGCGAATCCGAGGACGTCGTGATGGTGGCCACGGTGCTGGCCGGGATCGTGGCCAGCGGCCGTATCGAAGGCCTGACGAGCCATGCACTGCTCACCGGGGCGGAGGCACGGCGGGTGCTTGACATGGCCACGTTCGCCGCGGCGGACTACTCGCCGCCCGGCGGCCGCGGCGAGTGGCACAGCGAGTTCGAGACCCCCGGCTAGCGACCCGTTCAGGCGTTCCCGGTGCCTGCGCGAGGCGGCATCGCGGGTCGTCGGCCCCGCGGGCTCGCGCAGCCGGTCAGCGTACGAACGAGAACAGGTCGCGCAGACGATCGTGACGGGCCTGGTGGCGTGCGCCAAAGCGCGTCTGGGCCTTGCCCATCTTGGACGCGCCGTAGAAGCGGCGGGCCCAATACGACGATGGTTTCGCGAGCCGGATTGCCCCGACCAGCCCCAGGAACGGGATCGGCAATCCCACGAGCCCCGTCGCGATCTTCCCCTTGAGCAGGCAGATCACCGTGAAGCCGATGTACACCACGACCACGAGCGACGCGATGTCGAAGCCGACGTTGCGGGCGGTCTGCAGGTCGAGGCCCACGGGCGACGTGGTGGCGAGCAGGGCGAGCCCGACCACGAGTGCCACCATGACGGCGTCGATAGACTTTCGTCCTTCATCGGTCCAGTAGACGTCCTGCAGATGGAGCCACAGTGCGAACTCGTCGAGCACGAGGGCCGCGCCGACGCCGAACAGCACCGCCAGGACGTCCTGCCACGGAGATTCGGGACGATAGCGAAACTCGAGCAGGCCGACGACAAGGACGAGCAGCATCCCCCAGACCTGATGGTGGACGTGCACCCCACCGATGTAGATGTCCTTGAGTCGGCCGTCGCGCGTGGCCTGCTCGCGCTGCTGCTGTGCGTGGATGCGCCGGGTGATCAGCCGCGTCAGCCCGTACGCGACGAGGAAGCCGACGAGCAGCCACACCGTGGCCGACCGCCCGGTCGCGACGAGGTCGTCGTGGTACCACGTGCCCATGGGGCGACCTTAGCCGCTGCGCCCCGTGCCAGAAAACCGCACCCCACGGCGATGCGTGCGGCCCACAGCTCGACATCCTGCTGGAAGTTACGATTGCCGGTGTCACCTATGTCGTGGACTTGCGGCGGCCACCGGCGCCTGCCGACGTCGGTGGCAACCGGTAAGTCTTGCGCCGCTCGCTGTGGTCCGGAGGCAGCCCTGAGCGGGCGGCGTCGAGCTGCGCCACCCTCGGCAGAGGGGTCATGACCGTGGCACGGCTGTGCACAGTGGTGACCCGATGACCAGGCCGCTCACCGCCACCGACGTCATGACCGCCGCCGAGGTGACCGACCTCTTGCGCGTCCCGAAGCCAACAATCGAGGACTGGGCCAGGCGCGGCATCATCCCCTCCCGGAAGATCGGCAGGCGGCGGATCTACGTCCGGTCCAGGTTCGTGGCGCTGTGCTCGACGACGAGCCCGAACCGACCACCTCTCCAACGGGGTCGCAGGCGGTGCGTCAGACAGCGTCCAGAAAGAACTCCATCCCGTAACCTGGAGCGGCTGCGGCATATCTCGCGCTGACCTCGGCGACGTTGTCCGGCACTGGAGCGCTCAGGTCGTAGGCGCGCTCGAGTGTCTGTTCGAAGAACTTCTCGATCCCGGCGGGCGTGAACGTCAGGATCATGGTCATGAGCTGATCGGAGTGGTTGTGGAAGCAGTGCAGGCGGCCACGCGGGATGTTCACGAAATCGCCCGGGCCAGCTTGGACCCAGTGATCCTCAAGGAAGAACGACGGTGCGCCGTCGAGCACGTAAAACGTCTCGTCCTCGAAGGCATGGGTGTGCGGCGGCGGCCCGCCTCCTGGCGGCACGATTGCGAGCATTGAAAAGTAGGCACCGTCAGACTGCTCTCCGGTGACCAGGAATGTGTAGATGTCGCCGGGACCCCAGAAGGACGCCCCTGCGGACACCGCCTGATGAAACATCGTCGCCATCGAGAGTCCCCCCATCCGAGTCGCATCGCCCGCCACCAACCAGAGGCCAACGCATGACAATTCCCGCAAGTCGCGGGGACAGTTGGCGCGGTGCTGTTAGGTGCGCCTACACTCCTGCCGGCACGTTCTGGCGTCAAGTCGGCAGGCACCGGATCTTCGTCCGGTCCAGGGTCGAGGCGATGCCGCTCGACGTGCGGAGACGAGCGCCCGTCTAGGCCTGCTGAACGTCATCACGACTCGCCCGTGGCTACCGACCCGCCGCGACTTCGGATTTGCGTACTTGCGCGATACGAGTGCGGGCTATCGTCATGCGGTGGAGGATCGCGTCAGGCCGTGTGGCTCAACGGACGACGCGGAGCGCCACCGCCGCCGAGTCATTGCGGTGGTGCGGGTCGAACGCGGACGAGGTCGCCGTCAGCGTGAGCTGGAAGCGCCCTATCCGGAACGCCCGGATCGCAACCGAACACCTCGCATTCCAGCCAGAAGGCAAGCGTGAAGCGGTGCACACGACCGTTGGGCGGGCAGGCCGTGCGGCGAGAGTGAAATTGACGTTCGTTGCGGTGTTGGGCCCCGCATTATGGACCGTGAGCCGACAGGTGTATCGATGACCGAAGCGCTCAACCGGCACCGGACACCGAATGCTCACGGACAGATCAGCCTTCGCGACGGTGGAGAAGCCGATGTGCCCGACCGTGACGTTGCCGTAGTGACTCACCGTCCTAACGGCGTAGCCGGAATAGTGAGTCGCCGCCTTAAGCCCCGACAGCCGGAACAGGACGGATCCGGCTCGTGAACTCGCGGTGATTTCCCGCCGAGCGACTACTCGCTTATGGGGATCCAACACTTGCACGATCCCATTCGCTTCGTTGGGAGGAATCCATGCGTCGAGGGTCACCGAGTTGAACCCCCTGCTCGACACCCCAACGCGTTGGATCGGGACCGGCCCCAATCCTGTCTGGGAGATCAGCCAAGAGTAGTAGTACGAGATCCTTTCGAAGACGGATGGCAATACCTGGCAACCACTCGCCGATATGAAGTCGGTAGTGCCAAGAAGTTCATCCTGAAAGTAGTTCGTCGTGACTGGCGTGCGTACAAGCGGGCCGCCGGAATCACCTATGCAGATGCTTGGCTGAACGCCGCCCCGTGGATTTGGGCCCCCGGCACACAGTTCATATGTCGGGTCGAATCCTGTCCCCCATTGCGAGCTGCAGAAGGCCTGGCTCCAGAGGTACGTGCGTGCGCTTCGGGGGAAGTTGACGGCCGATCCACCATTTGAGGTTGCGCCCCATCCGGCGACATACACCACGGCGGGAAGCGACGATGGCTCATCTGACGCCCGCGCAAGGTTGACAACCTGCGTATCCGGTGCGGACGACGGCAGTTGAAGGAGTGCGATGTCCCCGAAGTTGGTCGTGGGGTCATATCCCGGAAACGCAACAATCTGCGTGGGGCGCTGCCAGTCGCTTCGAGTCTGGTCAGGACCCACCCCCAACGCCACCAGGACGGATTCAGGACTCACGAGAGCGTTCGTACCGGAGTCAACCAGGCAATGCTGTGCGGTCAACACCCAATGCGCCGCAATGCGTTCGCCAGTGCACCCGAACAACCCGGTCGATTTCGACACATTGATGTCATCCAGGTAGGGCCATGACCCAGCCGGCGTTTGAGTCCCACCAACGATGAATCGGGATATGCCGGCCGTGGATGCCGATAGCAAGCGCTGATTGGGGACAACCACAGTTGCGCCGACATGCGCTGGCGATTGCTGGGTCTCTGTGGCCGCAGGCGCCCCAAGACCTGTCGCGACAGAGGCGATCAGGGCAATCGCAACGATCAGCGTCCATGCCAGTCTCGTGCGGCAGCCGCCCCCGATCATCTGACGACCCTTAGGCGTTCGATAGATCCTCTGTGACGTTCCCAGAAGCGAGTAGGCGCGTCAAGGCGGCGACCTCAAGCCCGATACGAAAGTGACCGAGCAGGCCCCAGACGTCGGTCGCCTTGAGCCCGGCGCGCGCCTGACGGGTGGCGCAGGTACGGCTGAGCGCGCTAGGCAGCCCCGTAGTAGTAGTAGGCCGCAACGAGGCCCAACGCCCCAACCAGAAGCCCGATGGTAAGCAGCAGGTTTGCGGCCCACTCCCGGTACCTGCCCACGGGCGGGTGCTCGAGGACGGGCGGGTGCTCGAT
This sequence comes from uncultured Thermoleophilia bacterium, assembly GCA_963773325.1. Taxonomy (GTDB): domain Bacteria; phylum Actinomycetota; class Thermoleophilia; order Miltoncostaeales; family Miltoncostaeaceae; genus CAITWD01. Next base: position 2,226,501 of record CAVZAI010000002.1, read on the forward strand.
GGGTGGGCGCTCGCGAGCAGGTCGCTGCGTGTCGAGCGACGGTGTCCCACCTCTCGCGTCCCGACGAGCAGCGGTGACTTCCCGTCTCGCATCCCTCAGCGAGAGCGCCCGGATCACAATCACGCCCAGCACCAAGACAGCAGCCGCAGCGACGAACCACCACACCGCGTAGTGCGGTGAGAGAGCGCTCGTGTTGAGGGTCATGCCGCCCGAATCGGGATGCTCGACGCAGTACAGACCGTCGCTATTCACCGACGGCGGGTTGCACGGTAGTGCCACGGAGCCCGGTTGGCGCTCCGCCAACACGCCGCCGACGGCAAGCCCGAGCGTGAAGAGCGCCACCACGCTGAACTCAAGCCACGCTGACCACTCATCTGGGCCGCTAACGAGCCACTTGTAGGGCCGGCGCCTCATACCCGGCGAGCGTTGACCCCCCTTCAGTGAGGCAGCCTCAGCGACCGCGTCGGCGGTCATCGTCGTCTCCGATGATGGGGCCTGCTGAGCTATCCGACGGTCGGTTGCCCTCATCACGTAGGTCACGAAGAGTGCCACGGGGATCGCGACTGCCAAAGCCAGCAATACGTACACGAGACGTCTCTTCTCGCTATCTGCCTACGCCGATTGAAGCCCCCGAGCGGCCACGGTTCAAGCGTCGCGTGGCATGCGATGCCGCCCGGCTCGTGGAGTGGCTGGACGACCGCGCGGTGTAACCGAACGCCTGACCTATCGGACGCACTCCGTGCTGCCGGCGGGCGGGACCGGCGCGTCGGATGTGGGCACGGAGAGCCCACTTCGCTCGATCGTTGGCCCGAAGTCGGACACGACGCGCTGGGACGAGCCCCCGGCCTCCTCCGCCCATCGGAGCATCATCGTTTCGCACTGTGGCGCATCCGCGGCCACGCTGCTACGCGTGCAGGCACGCAGGTTCGTGGCGCCGCTGGATTCGGTCGGGCACGAGATGCCGGGGACCGTTCCGACGATGGATTCCCAGCCCGCTGGCGTGAAGAGGAACCACTGCCCGGCGACCGCGAGCCCGCCAAGGACGGCAACCAGCACCAACCACTCGCCACGGATCTTCCCGTACTTCCAGGCGACGGCGACCATCCCGCCAACGACGAGGACCAGCGACACCATGGACACAAGCACTACGGTCGGGTCCACCGAAGCCCAAGCGCCAGATGCCATCAAGAAGAGGAGCGCGAGGCCGAGGAGCACCGGCTCCGAGAACACCACATCCAAAACGGTGATCCCGCGATCTGGGTCGGGCGTCCACAAGCTCGGGCGACGTCGGCGGTGCTGCCGTTGCTGACCGCGCAGATACTCGGGAGCCGGGTGTGCTTGCCACCACTCCGACATCCATCGCTCCGACGCTTCCCGGCCCAGGAAGCTCCGACAGCCCAGACACAGCGAGCCCTTCACGGGGACTGCGCCCGCGTGGCAGCGACTGCAGCGGAAGGCCCTGATCATCTCGATTGCGTCCTCGGCCACTGGCCGTTGACAGACACATACTCCCATCGACACATCGACCGCAAGGATCGATACCAGCGGCCACGAGACGCAATCTCCGGGGCCCCGTCGGCCATCCCGACCGGAGCTGATCTCGCAAACGGCTCGAGGAGCTAGGGAAGGCCGCCTAACCCGCTCAGGAGGCGATCTGACGGGCTCCGGCTCATTGGGCCGGCGGCGCGATGACCGGCCAGGCCCCACGCGGATCACGCGGATCTGACGGCTGCTGAGTGCTGGGTCCGGTGTCTGGGTTAGTGCAAGAGCGGGCGCACGTTGAGCAAGCCTTCGGGGAACGCGTCTGGGTCCTCGGGGAGCGGACCGGGTTCGGCCATCGCCACGAGCGCCGCCCGAACTCCTGCCGGGCTCGCATACGGATGGCGGGCGATGTAGAGCGCGGCCGCGCCTGCGACGTGCGGTGAGGCCATGCTGGTCCCGGAGGCCACGAAGTAGCCGCTACGGTCGAAGAAGCGGGGGACCGTCGAGGTGATGCACACGCCGGGTGCGGCGATGTCCACCGCGGATCCGAAGTTGGAGAAGAACGCCATCGTGTCGTCCACCTCAGGGAAGCCGCAGTCGCCACTGCCAAGGCCTCCGGGCCGCCCGTCGTAGTCCGCGTACGCCGACACCGTGATGACCTCCGGGTAGGCGGCGGGGATCTCGTGGGCGGCGTCCTGCGACTCGTTGCCGGCAGCGACCACAGCCGTGACCCCGGCCGCGACCATGCGGCAGATCAGGGGGTGCAACGTATCGCCGACGACCAGCCCGCAGTGACCGTCGTCGGGGAAGAGCGGGGCAAGATCCGCGTCCCAGCTCATGTTGGCGACCTCGATCGTCTTGGCGTGGGCGGTGACCCAGTCGATCCCGCACAGTATCCACGAGTCGTCGGCGTAGCCGCTGCCGTCGAACACCCGGACCGACCACAGCCGCACTCCGGGGGCCACCCCGACCACGCCGATGTGGTTGTCGAGCGCGCCGATGATGCCGGCCACGTGTGTGCCGTGCCCGACTTGGTCAGTCCAGCCGCCCGGGCTTGTGGTGCAGTTGTGCCCGCCGACGACGTTGAGATCGGGGTGGGTCGGGTCGATCCCGGAGTCGATCACGGCGACATCCACATTCACGCGCCGGTCACGCGGACGCTGCTGGCAGTGTTGCGATGCGCGACCCAACCGTAGGATTCCGGTCGTGACGCTCAAGGACGCTTCAGAATGGGCTCAACTCGTGATCGCTGGAGCAGCGGTGCTCGCCACTGCCATCGGAGCCATCGAACTCACCCACCTCAATCGCCTGAGTAGAGAGGATCGTCGCTTGGCGCGGCAGGCCCGAAGCGATTCATATGTCGCAAGATCCGAGGACTCGAAGTTTCAGCGGCACCTGGACGCAGCGGTCCGCGCTGACGACCAACAGACGCTTGCGATGATGCCGAGCGAGGTGCGCAACGAGATCTTGCTCGTTGCCAACTTTTTTGAGGAACTTGCCAGGCAATACAATCGCGGTGCGCTCGACAAAGAAGTGATTCGCTACTGGTTTGGGGACGTTTCGAGATTGGTTTACCGGCGACTGGTCTGGTTCATGAGGCAGCATCGGGAGATGCACCCCGAGCACGATGCCTTCCGCGAGTGGGTCACGATGAACGAAGACTTCGATCGCCAGTCCTCCGAACGTACGCGCTGACGTACGTCCCTCCGGAAGCATGGGGCGCCGGAGATGCGTCGGTCGCTTGCGGTTTCCCCAAGGTCGCAACTAGGTTTGACACACGCAGATCGTCGCGTCGAATGAGGATGCGTCCTTGGTGGGGGCTCCTCAAACACGGTTTCGGCTCCGGGGGTCTGCGCGTTCCTGTCAACCCCCAGGCGCAACCGTAAGGCGCTCGCCTCGCGATCGGTGTCCTTCGCCGGGGCCAGCGCCTTACGACGATCGACGTCGAGCGTCGAGGATGCGACAGGCGGGGAGGTCCCCCAACGGACCCGCGTAGCCGGCCAGCTCGAGTGCAAACACCGGATTGGTCGCGATGAACTGCTGCAAGGCGTGCCCACTTGCCTTGGGGTAGGCGGGGCTCGCGTTCGCCGGAATGGGGGTCGTCGAGGGCGGTGGAGATCCGCTCGACCCGCAGCCTGCGGCGACGCGTCTGCCGGCCGCACGGCGCGACCGTTGGAACCTCGCTGGTTTATGGTCACGAGGGGTTGGTAGGAGACGCCGCGGTAGGGCCCAACGCGGATGCTCCTGTATACCGCTGGGCACGTGGCCTGATCCCCGATGGAAGCCGGGAAGCCCGGCAGATCGAGGGGCGACATGGCGAGCCCACCGGGGTTCGCGTGTACAGCGCGGAACCCGTGGTCGGTAAGCCCATGAACATCGGGAACACGGTCGCGTAGGGCTCCACGAGCTTACGCGCCTAGCACGCGACGTCCTCTTGGGCGAGATCGGCGAGGAGCTCGACGGCACGTACGCCAGGGCGCCACGCTCGAGCCGTAGGGCAGCGAGCGTGGCGACGGTCGATCGAGCGCTCCACCACGGTGGCAAGCGCTTCTCGCGCCGGGATTGCCCGGACATCACGAGTCCTTGTCGCGTCGACGTCGGCCTGCGTGAAGGCCCGCCGGGTCGGGCCGTCCTGAGACGGAGTGCGGTTAGCCGACGATGTTGTCCGGCGTGTTGTTCTTCACGTTGGCTCCGGATGTCGGGGGCGCAACGGCTCCGATGAGTGTGCCGCCGTTGTTGAAGATGCCACCGCCAAAGCCGAGGCCTCCTCCGGGGCGGGAGGAACGTCGAGTGATCCAGTCCTTGGTATCAGACGTTTGGAACGCTTGACGCGCTCAACCTGGCGCTTCGGATAGCCCAACCTAGCCCCCGTGCCGGTATCCGAGAGGCGGCGTCCGTGAGCGTTGCGGGCATCTCGCACCGCTATTTACGGCGTTTTGGTCTCTCGCGGCACCGGGCGGGCGAGGGCAGACGGTATGTCGCGATGTGCCCGCAGCGGACGGATGTGCGGGTGTCCCCGAGCCTCAGATCGCTCCGGCCCATGCTGGCGGCGCGATCTTGGTGACCAGCTCGTCCATCGCCAGCGGACGCAGGTAGCGATTGGTCGTGACCGGGCTGGAGTGACCGAGCAGCTCTTGGACGGATCATCTGCCAGGCCCTGGCGATCCCGACCATAACGACCATAAAGAAGACGATCACAAGCAGCGCCTCGAAGTGGACGGGACTTCGTCAGTACTCCGTGGCGACATCCGGCTCCGCTTAGCAATCCAGCGCCGGCGCGTGCCCCGACGAGTTGAGCCGGCAACGGGCTGCGCTGCTGACCATGCGGGGTGCCGCGTTCGCGATCGCTAGGAGCCGGGAGCCGGCGTGTTTGTGCGCGCTCGCGACATTGCCAGGCTCATGAGTTTGGCGACGCGCGCGTTGAGCAGCGCCGCGTCGTTGGCTGACCTGATCTGGCGCAGGTAGTCCGACCCTGCCGCGCCCAGTTCGACGCACGTATCGCCCGATGTCGCGGCCCAGTCATAGCGCCCTGCTCGCTCCAAGATGAGAGACCCCGGATAACCGCCGATGTTGGAGGCGGCCTCGTACTGACCAGGACCCAAATGGCCGTCGGCCGCTGGCGCATACGCCTGCACGAGGGTCTTGCACGCCGCTGCGCCACCGGGCGAGGTGAAGCTCGCAGACACGCTCAATGCCCCTGCGGATTGGCTCGGGACGCGGTATTCGCAGGTCTTGGTCGACCCAATCGGGCTCCCGTGCAGCGCAAGCCCAAACGTCGAGCTCACCTCGGCGTCGGCAAGGAGCCCGCAGCTGGTGAGGTCGGTGTGCGCAGTGCCGCCAGATGCGCCAGATCCGGAGGAGTTCGTTGCCAACGTGGCGCCGCAACCCACCAGCACAAGCGAGCTCAGTGCGGCAACCCCTGCAAGCGCCACGCGCTCGCGGTCAAGACACCGACGCCAGACGGGAACCGCTCCATGACGCGCCGCGGCGGCGGCGTGCGCAGCCCCAATCATCGCGGGGACGTCGAGGCCGCCCGACCGATGCTCCGATACCAGACCCCCGTCCGCACCCACCGCCAGCGGCGCGAGCTCGCCGGCGACGGCGGCCCACGCCGGGGCGCTGGCGGCAGTGCGGTCGCGCGAGAAGCGCTCCCGGAGGATCGTGCGCATGATGCGCAGCCCGTCGCGGACCGGACGCAGGTTGCTCTCGCCATGGATCCGATCGCGCTCGACGCTCGGGACCTCGGCGATCGCGAAGTCGGCCCGGGCGGCCCGGAGGGTCAGCAGGGTCTCGACCTCGAACCCGGTGCAGTCCACGTTGAGCTGGGGCAGGCACCGACGCCAGAAGGCCATGTAGCCGTAGCACAGGTCGGTGTAGTCGACCCGGAACAGCGCGTTGACCGTCCCGGTCAGGAAGGCGTTGCCGAGCCGCCGGGTGAGGGTCAGGTCCTCGCTGCCGCCGCCGGTCATGTAGCGCGAGCCCTTGGCGAAGTCGGCGCCGTCGATCAGCGCGTCCACGAAGGCGGGGATCTCGCTCGGGTCGGTCGAGCCGTCGGCGTCGAGCATGACGATGACGTCGCCGGTTGCGACCGCGAAGCCGCAGGCGAGCGCGTTGCCCTTGCCGCGGTGGGTCTGGGTCACGATGCGCACGTCGGGACGCAGCCGGCGGGCGACCGCAACGGTGTCGTCCTTGGAGTGGCCGTCCACGAGGATGACCTCGTCGATGATCTTGGGCAGGCGGGCGAACACGTGCGGCAGGTTCTCGGCCTCGTTCATGGCCGGGATGACGGCCGTGACGCGCGGACGCGGTTCGTCGGCCGACAGCCGCCAGCGTGTGCCGATGTTCGCCAGCAGGCTCGTGGAACGGGCCGCGGCCCGCGCGGGGGCCACCTCGCCTGTCGGCGCGGCACCGGAGCGAGCCGGCTCTCGGACGTGCCGCGCGGACGGCGTGCTCACACTCGGCCGTTGCCTTTCCGTGGCGTCTTGGTGAGCCGCGAAATAGCTGCAAATTCGCGCACCTCGGGAAGGCAGCGTCGCGCGCTCGCTCGGGGTGGGCAACTCCCCGTCGGTTCAGGCGATCGCCCGCCATTCGAATGGCCCGCACGATGTCAACTGGGCACGCGGACAGGCTTCGACAAGAACTTGTTAGATCGTTGTACGAATCTCGTTAGCCCCCAGCTGAGGTTTGGTCATCGCGGCGGTGTGCGGCTCGCTATGTTGCAGCGTCCCTCCGGCATCCTGAGCTGCAACCCGGCCGCGAGTCCCGGCTGCCACCCCGTCCCATCGCAGCTCGTCTGGACCTCTGGGCACATCGAGATCGACATCACTTGGACCGGCGGGCTGGAGTCCCGGGCAATCGGCCTCGCACGGAGCATGGCGCTCGTGCCGAGGTCGAGACTCAGTTACTTGGAGGCCCTCGATGAGAGTGCGGTCGCGGCCAAGAACTTCTATTGCCTGGAATTCTCGAGCTGTCCGCTCGCCGTCGCGGCGACCACAGACGGTCATGGACACGACTTGATCGCCGTGGACCTGCTCCATCAGGGCGGCATGGCATGTTCGTACCCTGGGATCGTCTACTTCTTCGAGGGCACCTCCCTGAAGGCGAGCACGCTGAGCTTTGCACCCCGCGGGACGCGCAGCCGGACGACAGGACGTCTCTCCGTCTCCGGCGGCTTGCCGGGGGACCGTCCGTCGGAGGGGCGCCACCGGCGCGAGCAGGTGCCGGACCGGCCAGGGGCGAAGGGTACGGGCACGTAGCGAGCAGCCAGACACAGGAGGGCGCTCGTGGAAAAAGGATCCGTCTTCGACCTGGAGCCTGCGGCGGCGCGCTGGTTGGCGGACACATTCGAGGCCGAGAGTCCGCAGCGCGCGCTGCTCGATTCGCTGGCACTGTCAGCCGAGGCAGAGTCCGCACGTCCGGGGATGAGGCGGGTGGGGGATCGCGGGTCCCTGCGCGACCTGTTGTCGGAAGACAAAGTCGGTGACATCGTCCGCGACGTGGCGTCGGCCTTTCCCGACTTGCCGATCCCCACACGACCTGGGCGAGCGCAACTCCGGGCGATCGACGCACTCGTCCGTCAGGGCTGGTGAGCCGGAGCGGATCGCCGCCGGTCAGGCGCCGCCCACCGCGGATGCTCATGTATACCGCTGGTCGGGTGGTGAGATCCCCGATAGAAGCCGGGAAGCCCGGCAGATCGAGGGGCGACATGGCGAGCCCACGGGGGTTCGCGTATACAGCGCGGACCCCGTGGTCGGTAAGCCCGTGAACATCGGGAACACGGTCGCGTAGGGCTCCACGAGCTTACGCGCCTAGCACGCGACGTCCTCTTGGGCGAGATCGGCGAGGAGTTCGTCGAGGATCGTGCCCTCCCCGCGGTCGAGGTCCTCAGTCATAGCGGCGGCAACGCGCGGAGCGCCCGGAGCATCGCCTCATCCGCTTCCCGGCACTCGGCGATCCGCCGCTCCCACGTTTGCCAGTGCATGCCCTTGGGTTTGGGCGGCTCCCACTCACCATCCGCCCATCCGAGCTGCCTGCGGAGCCCGTGGTACTTGTCGCACGCGCGTGTGAAGACGTCCGATCGCGATGACTTGTAGGTGAGGTTCGCGCAGCGCCGGCAGGCGAACGGGTGGCCGTAGACGATCGCGCAGCGGCCCCCACACCGTCCAGGGGCCTGCGGGATGGTTAACGATGCTAAGTCGATCGAGGATCGCGGCGGTGCGGAACTGTGGCGGTGGGTCCCACATGATCGCGCGGGAGTCATCCTTGTCCATCCGCGCCCAGTCGCCCCGAGTCCGATCCCAGGTGTGAGTCAGGTCGGGATCCCACTCCCAATCGCCGCACAGTTGCCGATCCATCTGCTCGGGGGTGCACCCCATGGCGTCCGCTGTCTCCTGGGCCGCCGCTACAAACGTGATGCCCTTTTCGGTCTGCTGCATCGAAATCCAGCAGGCGAGTTCGGGTCCTCGCGGGCCATCCACGAGCGGCTCGCGGGCGGGGGATGGCGTCTTCCTGCCCGCGTAATACCGGCGCTTGACCCACTCGATGGTGGGATGTTTGCTTCCCGGCCCCAAAGGGAGGCCATTTCCGAGAGGGACGGCAAGACGGAGATCCGATCGCACACCAACCGCCCGCCCCACACCCACACGCGCAGCGGTGCGGTCCTCGGGGAGCCGGGACGGTCTACCAGGAGATCGGGAATGGCCCCTGGTTCTGGCGCCTGCCGGAAGACTCCGATACCACGTCCGAGACGAAGCCCGGGAGCACCCTCGAAAACCCAGATGGCCAAGGTCTCACAGAGGCTGGCCTCCTGCCCCCGGGCGGGGACGGTTGGCCACCTGGGTCAAACCCGCTTGCCGCCGGGTTTCTTGGGGTGCAGGCGACCCCCGACCCCTACCCAGGTGGCCACACTCCCGAGGCTGGCCACCTGACCCGGTTTGCGCCCCCAGCCGACGTCCATAATGACGTGGTCGATCACGCCGTGAATGGGTCCCGACGCGCATGCGTCCGGTGCGGCGGGCCGCAGGGCGGGACGGGGTCGCTGTGCGACGCCTGCCTGGACGGTGCGGCGTGAGCGCGCTGCCAGCCTCACCGGAACACCGCCCGCTCACCGCCGCCGACGTGATGACCGCCGCCGAGGTGGCTGCCCTCCTGCGTGTTCCGAAGTCGACGGTGGAGGACTGGGCCAGGCGGGGCGTCATTCCGTCCCGGAAGATCGGCTGGCGGCGGATCTACGTCCGGTCGAGAATTGAGGCGCTGCTGCTCGACGACGGGCAGGAATGTGCCCCTCGGGAGGTCTAAGTGGTACCCACGAGCGGTACCCACGAAGTGATCTCGCCCCACTTCCCCGCGACGGCCAAGACGAAAAGCCCCACATTTGCGGGGCTTTTACTGACGGGAGCGACGGGGCTCGAACCCGCGACCTCCGGATTGACAGTCCGGTGCTCTAACCAATCTGAGCTACGCCCCCCGGGCCGGACGCACCGGGCCAGTCAGTGGGCGGTGACAGATTTGAACTGCCGGCCCCCTGCTTGTAAGGCAGGTGCTCTACCGCTGAGCTAACCGCCCGTGTTCGGCGCTGCGGGAACATAGCACCTCCGATGCGCTTCTGTTCCAGGTCTCTGCGGGGTGGGTTCCCAATCCGCAGCGCGCATTGCACGGGTCCTGGCGAAAAGGGTGGAGTTTGCGAACTCGCGTCGTCAACGGCGGCGAGGACATCGCCATCTGCGGGTGAATTCCTTCACACCGTGTCGACCCGTGTCCGAAGCCTTCGCCCTGCTCCCGCACGTTCGGCCAAGGCCCGCATCCGCGACCGGACCGCCGCGTCGCGCATGGCCCCCGAGTCCGCGATGATGGCGATCGTCTTCGGCCTGGTCTGCTTCAGCGTCGTGATGATCTACTCGGCGACCTCGGCGCAGGCGGTGCTCGCCAAGACTAGCCCGTTCACGTTCGCCGAGAAGCAACTGCTGTTTGCGTTGATGGGGGGCGCGGCATTCCTGTTCTGCCAGCGCTGGGACCCGAAGGCGCTCCAGCGCGTGGCCGGGATCGGCCTGCTGGCGTCGATGTTTGCGCTGGTGGCGGTGCTGATGCCGGGCATCGGCGTGGACGTCAACGGCGCGCGCCGGTGGATCTCGGTGCCCGTGTTCGGTCAGGTCCAACCGGCCGAGTTCGCCAAGCTCACGCTGGTGCTCTGGATCGCCGCGGCGATCGCCCGCAACCCGCGGGCCATCGGGACGCTGCGCGGCATCATGCCGTACCTGACGGTGACGTTCGTGATGGCCGGGCTGATCCTCGCCGAACCGGACCTCGGCACCGCAACGACGCTGGCCTTCGTCGGGTTCGCGATGCTCCTGGTGGCCGGAGCCAAGCCGCGACACGTCGTGCTCGCACTCACGGTCGGCGGCGCGCTGGCGGCCGTCGCGATCGCGCTCGCGCCCTACCGGCGGGCGCGCCTGCTGGCGTTTCTCGATCCCTGGCATCAGGCGACCACCAACGGCTTCCAGACTGTCCAGGCGCAAATCGCCGTGGGATCCGGCGGCATTCACGGCGTCGGGCTCGGCAACGGGCTCCAGAAAGCGTTCTACCTGCCCGAGGCCTACAGCGACATGATCCTCGCATCCATCGGTGAGGAGCTCGGCTTCGTTGGCATCTGCGCCGTGCTGACGGCCCTCGCGGCGGTCGTCCTGCTGGCGTTCCGGATCGCGATGCGCGCCCCGGACCTGCATCAGCGCCTGATCGCGACGGGTCTCGCGTCGCTCATCGCCGTGCAGGCGCTCGACAACGCCGGGGCGGCCCTCGGGGTCATGCCCGTCACCGGGGTGCCGCTGCCGTTCGTCTCATATGGTGGCAGTAGCCTCCTCGTGCTCCTCGCGAGCACCGGACTGCTGTTTAGCATTAGCCGCCGAAGCCAACGTGCCGCACGACAACAGCGAACAACCGACGCGAGTTCTGATCGCAGCCAGCGGGACGGGTGGGCACGTGATGCCCGCGCTCGCCGTCGCGGAAGCGCTGCGTGAGCGGTCGGTCGACGTCGCGTTCGTCACCGCGCGCGGCCGCGCGGGCAGCGGCGCCGCCCAGGCGCAAGGGTTTCCCGAGGACAGCATCCCGCTGCAGGGATTCCAGCGCAGCCTGAGCCTCGGCAACCTGCGCACCATCGTCATGGCCGTGCTGGCCGTGCCGCGCGCGATCGGCGTGCTGCGCCGACGCAGGTCCGATGTCGTGGTCACCGGCGGGGGCTACATGGCCGGCCCGGTCGCGCTGGCCGCCGTCGTCATGCGGCGTCCGATCGTCGCGCTCGAGGCCGACGCCCATCTGGGGCTCGCCAACCGGATCATCGCGCCGATCTCGAGGCGGGTGGTACTGGCGTTTCCGGTACGCGGCCGCAGCGGCCGCCGCTACGTCGTGACGGGTCGTCCGGTGCGGCGGTCGGTGCTCGCTGCGAGCCGGACCAGCGGTCGGCGTCGCTTCGGGATCGCCCCGGAAGCCACCGTGGTGCTGGTGGTGGGCGGGTCCCAGGGGGCACGCTCGCTCAACCGGGCGGCGGTCGACGCGTTCGGCCCGAACCCGCCGTTCGAGGTCATCCATGTCGCCGGGCCGCGTCAGCTCGAGGACACGGAGGCGCTGTTTGGCGACACGCCGCCCGGGGCGAACTACCGCCTCGAGGGGTTCCTCGATGACCTGCCGCAGGCCATTGCCGCCGCGGATCTCGTCGTCGCGCGCTCGGGCGGATCGGTCTTCGAGCTGGCGGCCCTGGGGCGGCCCAGCATCCTGATCCCGTACCCGCACGCCACCGCCGACCACCAGACGACCAACGCCCAGTGGCTCGTCGACGCGGGCGCGGCCGTCATGCTGGCCGACGCGCAGTGCTCCGGGCCGCGGCTGCGCGAGCTGGTCGGTGCCCTGTTGTCCGACCGACCGCGGCTCGAGGCGATGGGGGAGGCGGCCCGCGAGCGTCGGCCGCCCGGAGGCCGCCGACCGCATCGCCGCGCTCGTGCTCGAGGTGGCCGCACGATGACGGGCGCGCCACCCGGCAGTGCCCGCGCCATCCACATGGTGGGTATCGGCGGCGCGGGCATGAGCGGCCTGGCGCGACTGGCGCTTCAGGCCGGCTACCGGGTCAGTGGCACGGACCGGGCCCGCTCCGGCGTCCTCGCCGACCTCGAGGCGCTCGGCGCTCGCGTGAGCGTGGGCCACAGCGCCGCGGCGATGGCCCCCGACGTGGCGGCGCTGGTGGTCTCGACCGCGATCGCCGCAGACAACCCCGAGCGCCGTGAGGCCGAGCGGCGCGGCATTCCGATCCTGCACCGCTCGGAGCTGCTGGTGGAGCTGATGCGGGGCCACCGGCGGCTGGCGGTCGCGGGCGCCCACGGCAAGTCGACTACCAGCGCGATGCTCGTGGCGGCCCTCGGCGACGCATCGGCCTGCGTCGGGGCGACGATCGCGGGAGGGGGCGGCACCGGCGCCTTGTGGGGCACCGGCGCGTGGTTCGTCGCGGAAGCCGACGAGAGCGATCGCTCGCTGCTGCGCCTCGAACCCGAAGGGGTCATCCTGCTGAACGTCGATCACGACCACCACGCGACCTATGCGTCGATCGACGCCGTCGAGGCGGTGTTCGCCGAGTTCCTGGACCGGGTTCCGGCAGACGGCATGATCGTGGCCGGCCCGGAGCCGCACGCGTCGGCGCGGGCGTGGCGGCTGGCGGCGGCCTCGGGCCGTCCCCACCGGCTGGTCGGCGACGGGCCCGGCGCGTGGGCGCGGATCGGCGCGCGCGAGGCCGACGGCGTGTGGATCGATATGGCCGACGGCCGCCGGGTGCGGCTGCGGCTCCGGGTCCCGGGGGCGCACAACACCGCCAACGCGACGTGTGCCTTGGCGCTCGCCGACTGGTGCGGGATCCCGTTGGACCTCGCCGCTGATCGCCTGGCCGGTTTCGTCGGCGTCGGGCGGCGCTTCGAGCACCGCGGGTCGGCGGCGGGCGTCGTGGTCATCGATGACTACGCGCACCATCCGGCCGAGATCCGGGCGACCCTGCGCGGCGCGCGCGAGCTCCACCCCGGGCGGCTCGTCGCGATCTTTCAGCCGCATCTGTATTCGCGGACGCGTGCGCTCGCCGACGACCTCGCCGACGCCCTGGGCGGCGCCGACGTCGCGATCGTGACCGAGATCTACGCCGCCCGGGAGGCGCCCGATCCCGGGATCAGCGGCCGACGGGTCGCGGACGCGGTCCCCGCGCCAACCCACGCCGAGTTCGCACCCACGCTCGCCGATGCGACGGCGGCGGCAGTGCGGTTGGTGCGGCCCGGTGACATGGTGCTGACCCTCGGCGCCGGGGACATCACCGAGCTCGGGGAGGAGTTGCTGCGGCGCCTGCAGTACGAGTACCCAGTTCATTCCGCAGGCGGAGGCGCGAGCAATCCCGATTGAGCTCGAGCACAACGTCCCGCTGGCACCGTTCACGACGATCCGCGTCGGCGGCGCGGCGCGCGCGTTCGCCACCGCCCAGTCGTTTCGCCAGGTCAGCGAGGCACTCGCGTGGGCCGAGGGCGCGGGCGTCCCGGTGGCCGTCATCGGCAAGGGCTCGAACCTGCTGATCGCCGACGACGGGTTCACCGGGCTCGTGCTGCGCCTGGCAGGCCGGCTGAGCACGATCGTGGTGCGCGAGCGGCAGCTGTGGTGCGGGGGCGGGGCATCGCTGCCGCGCGCGGTCCAACGCGCCGCCAAGCATGGCCTGGCGGGACTCGAGTTCGGTGCGAGCATTCCGGGGTCGGTCGGCGGCGCGGTCGCCATGAACGCCGGCGCCTACCGCTCAGAGCTCAAGGACGTGCTGCGCTGGGCGGTCATCTGCACCTCCGAGGGGCGGCGGCGCGTCGGGCCCGCAGACCTCGGTCTCGGCTACCGGAAGAGCGGCCTGCGGCGCGACGAGGTCGTTGCCGCGGCGGCCTTCGATCTGTACCACGACGAGCCCGAGGCGATCTTCGCGCGGCTGGGCGAGTTTCGCGGCCAACGCCGGGCGACCCAACCGCAAGGCGTACGGACGTTCGGCAGCGTCTTCGCGAACCCGGCGGGCGACTCGTCCGGGCGACTCCTGGAAGCGGTGGGCTGCAAGGGCCTCGTCGTCGGTGGGGCACGCTTCTCGCCGGTCCATGCGAACTTCATCGAGGCCTCGCCCGGTTGCCGTGCCGACGACGTCCTCGCGCTGATGCGGGAGGGGCGCAGGCGGGTCGTCGCCTCCGGCGGGCCGGTGCTCGAGCCCGAGGTGCGCTACCTGCATCCGGTCGCAGGCATCGTCCGCCCGCCGCTGGGTGAGGCGGTCTAGCGATGTCGACCGACGAGACGCCGCCGCAGGACGAGACGCCGCCGCAGGACGAGACGCCGCCACAGGACGAGACGCCGCCACGGGACGAGACGCCGCCACCGGACGAGACGCCGCCACCGGACGAGACGCCGCCACCGGACGAGACGCCGCCACCGGACGAGACGCCGCCACCGGGACGCCCGCATCCCGAGATTGACCGGCGCCGGCGTGAAGTCACGCGCGATCGGGGGCGGCGCCGGCGTATGGCCGTGCTCGGCGCGATCGGCGCCGCGGTCTGCATCCTGGCCGGCTACTGGCTGGCGACCGGTCCGGTCCTGACGATCAACGGTGTGACGGTCAAGAACTACCACGGACCGGACGCGTCCCAGTTGCAGAGCGAGCTGAGCTCGGCCGCCTCCCACGGCGGATCGCTGCTCTCGCCTCCGGTCGACACGATGACGGCTGTTGCCCAGCGCTTCCCGGGCGTCGAGGCGATCAGCGTCTCACGCGATTGGCCGCTCGGGTTGACGGTCACGGTCATTCCCGCCGACCCGTTTGCGATCGTCGCCGCTCCGGGGGAGCGGTCCGTGGTCGTCTCGCCCCGCGGACTGGTCATGGGTCCGGTCCCGCACCACACGGTCCGCCCCAGCATCGTTCTGACCGAACCCATCCCGGCGTTCGGCCATCCGCTGCCGAATTGGGCGATGCAGGTGCTCGGATTTCTGGCGATCGTCCATCCGCAGACCCGGCCGCGTGTTCAGGGCCTGACGTACGTGCAGGGGCAACTGACCGGACACCTGATCAAGGGGCCGGTGCTGATCTTGGGGACCCTGGCGCGTCTTCCCGAGAAGGCAGCGGCCCTGAATGCCGTACTTGCTGCGGTTTCTGCCAGGACGCTCAGCCGCGCGACGTATCTCGATATCACCGTCCCGGAACGGCCCGCATTGGGGACCGGACCGCTTCCGCCGGGAGCGGGCTAAGTCTCAACTTAAGGGTTAGACTTCAAAATCACGCCCTCGCAAGGTCTCGCAGGGCGGGATCTGGCCTTGACATGTCGAGGGCCTGTGCCTACCGTCCGAGCCGACGCAAATGCGTGAACGTCAGCGTTTTCGCGGCATCTTCCGATCAGGGAGCTGTCTCGAGTAGACGTTGAGGCTTGGGCAGGGATGCTCCGAGAAACCTTCAAGTCCGAGTAGAGATTTGGCCAGACCGGGGCGTGGCCCCGGCGGAGGAGGACGGGCGACGTGGAAGCAAACAGCTACCTCGCGGTGATCAAGGTCTGCGGGGTCGGGGGCGGCGGGACGAATGCGGTCAACCGCATGGTTGACGCCGGTGTCCGCGGCGTGGAGTTCATCGCGATCAACACCGATGCGCAGGCACTCGGCATGTGCGACGCCGACGTGAAGCTGCACATCGGCGGCAGCCTGACCAAGGGGCTCGGCGCCGGCGCGGATCCGCGCATCGGCCGCGAGGCGGCCGAGGAAAGCCGCGACGAAATCAAGGAAGCCGTGCGGGGCTCGGACATGGTGTTCGTGACTGCCGGTGAGGGCGGTGGCACCGGGACGGGGGCCGCGCCGGTGCTGGCGCAGATCGCCCGCGAACAGGGTGCGCTGACCGTCGGCGTCGTGACCCGGCCGTTCCACTTCGAAGGCAAGCTGCGTCAGCAGCGCGCCGAGGAGGGTATCGACGCCCTCAAGAAGCATGTGGACGCGCTGATCGTGATTCCGAACGAGCGGCTGCTGCAGGTCGTCGAGCGCCGGACGTCGATCATCGAGGCATTCCGCATGGCCGACGACGTCCTTCGCCAGGGCGTCCAGGGCATCACCGACCTCATCACGGTGCCGGGGCTGATCAACCTCGATTTCGCCGACGTGCGCGCGATCATGGAGGACGCCGGGGCATCACTGATGGGCATCGGCGCCGCGTCGGGCGAGAACCGGGCCACCGAAGCCGCTCGCGCGGCCATCTCGAGCCCGCTGCTGGAGACCAGCATGTCCGGGGCCACGGGCGTCCTGCTCAACATCACCGGCGGACCCGACCTCGGGCTGTTCGAGATCGACGAAGCCGCGAGCATCATCCGCGCGGCGGCCGACGAGGACTGCAACGTGATCTTCGGTGCGGTGATCGACGAGAACGCCGGCGATACGCTGCGCGTCACGGTGATCGCGACCGGCTTCGAGGGCCCCCCGGAGACCGAGGGCGCCGGCGCCACGACGGTCATGCGCAAGCGGCAGGCCTCGGGTGCGGGGGCGCCCGCCAAGGCCGCCGCCGAGCCGCGCCAGGCGGTGCTCGACGCCGGGGAGAAGGCAGACCTCGAGATCGACGACGACGAGCTGCAGATACCGGACTTCCTCAAGTAGCACGGGACTGCTCCTGGGGTCGATCTGACCGCAAATACCGCCGGGGCAGCCGGATCCCCGGTCACGCGGTCCGATGGCCCTGGTACGTTCGGGAGCGTCGATGTCGGCGATCTCCTCTCGGACAACGTCCCTGCACGCGCGGCATCTTGCCGCCGGCGCCAAGCTGGGTGATTTCGCCGGCTGGCAAATGCCGCTCCACTACGGGTCGGCACGTCGCGAGCACCTGGCGGTCCGCGACGGGGTTGGCCTGTTCGACGTCTCCCACATGGGCCAGATCGAGATCTCGGGCCCCGGCGCTCGGGCCCTGCTCGTGTGGGCGCTGACCAACGATCTCGGCGCGATCGGGCCCGGTCAGGCGCAGTACACGCTCATGCTGGCCGACGACGGCGGGGTCATCGACGACCTGATCGTGTACGCGCTGATCGACCGCTACCTGATGGTCGTCAATGCCGCCAACCGCGCAGCGTGCTGGGAGCGGATCCGCTCTGGGGCCGAAGGGCGGGAGGTCTCCGTCGCGGATCGATCGGACGAGATCGCGATGCTCGCCCTGCAGGGACCGGCCTGGGAGCAGGCGCTTGCCCCCCTGGTCGCCTCGCCCGCGCCGCTGGGCCTGGAGTACTTCGAGATCACCGAGGACATGATCGCGGACGTGCCGGCCTTCGTCGCGCGCACCGGCTACACCGGCGAGCCCGGGGTCGAGATCATGTGCCCCTGGGATCTGGCCCCACGGGTATGGGATGCCCTGACCGGCGGTTCGGTGCCCGCGACGCCAGCGGGGCTGGTGGCTCGCGACACGTTGCGCACCGAGATGGGGTACCCGCTGTACGGCAACGAGCTCAGCCGCGCACGCGGGCCGATTCCCGCGGGGCTCAAGTGGGCCTGTGACACCACGGGGTTCGCATTCGCCGGCGCGGGTGCCGTGCGCCGCGATCTCGACAATCCGCCGGCCGAGCGCCTGGTCGGGTTCGTCTTCGACGAGCCCGGCATCCCTCGTCCAGGCCAGCCGGTGCTCCTTGGGGACCATCCGGTCGGCACGGTGACCAGCGGCACGCTCTCGCCGAGCCTCGAGTGCGGGATCGGCATGGCGTATCTGGAGGCCGACGCCGCGATGCCGGATACTGCGGTGGTGGTCGATGTGCGTGGTCGGCCGCGGCGGGCGCACGTCGCCCGCCGGCCCCTAGTGGCCCGCTCGCCGCGCACCGACTGAAAGGAACCCGATGGCCGACGAGCTGTATCCGGAAGATCTGCGCTACCACCGTGAGCACGATTGGGTGCGCGTCGAGGGGGACGAGGCGGTGTTCGGCATCACGTGGTTCGCCCAGGACGCACTCGGCGAGGTGGTCTTCTACGAGCCGCCGGCGATCGGCGCACTCCTGGCCGCCGACACGACCTACGGCGAGCTTGAGTCGGTCAAGGCCGTCTCCGATATCTACGCGCCCGCCGACGGCGAGGTCATCGCGGTCAACCAGGACGTCGTCGGCTCGCCCGAGCTGGTCAACTCGGACCCTTACGGTGCCGGCTGGCTGGTGCGTGTGCGGCTCACCGACCCGGCGAGCCTCGATGCGCTGATGGACCGGGCCGCGTATGTCGCCTACCTGGCGGGCCTGGACCAGGGATGACCGGCCCGAGCGGCGGGCGTGAACCGAACCGAGGCGATCGTTGAGCGAGTACACATCACTGACCCCAGAAGACCGAGCGACGATGCTGGCGACGATCGGGGTCGACTCGATCGAGGACCTGCTCGGGGCCATTCCCGCGGACGTGCGCATGCGCGAGCCGCTGCGGCTGCCTCCGGGCCGTCCAGAGCAGGACGTCTACGCGCACCTGCGCGATCTCGCCGAGCGCAACACCTCGGCCGACGACGAGATCACGTTCCTCGGGGCGGGGATGTACGACCACTACGCGCCGGCGTTGATCGAGTCGATCATTCTGCGCTCGGAGTTCCTGACCCCGTATACGCCGTACCAGCCCGAGATCTCGCAGGGCGGTCTGCAGGCGATGTTCGAGTATCAGACCGCGATCTGTGAGCTGACCGGCCTGCCCGTCTCGAACGCATCCCTGTACGAGGGTCCCTCGGCGGTCGCGTCGGCCGCGTACATGGCCAAGCTCGCGAACGGACGCCCCGAGTTCGTCGTCTCGCGCGGCGTGCACCCGCACGCGCGGCAGACGCTCGCCACCGTGGCCCACGGGTGGGGCGGCCGCGTGATCGAGGTCGAGCTCGTCGACGGGGTCAGCGATCCGGCATCCCTGGGGGCTCACGTCGGCCCGGACACCTGCGCGGTGATCGTCCAGCAGCCGAACTTCCTCGGAGCCGTCGAGGATCTCGCCGCACTCACCGAGGCCGCGCACGCCGCCGACGCGGTGACGATCTGCAGCGCCGACCCGCTGACGCTCGGCATCCTTGAGGCACCGGGCAACCAGGGCTGCGACATCGTCGTCGGCGAGGGCCAGACTCTCGGCAACCGGCTCGATTTCGGGGGTCCGTCCTTCGGCTTTCTGGCCGCCGCCCCCGCGCACATGCGCCGCATGCCGGGGCGGATCGCCGGCGAGACGCACGACGCCGACGGCCGCCGCGGGTTCGTGCTCACGCTCCAGACCCGTGAGCAGCACATCCGCCGCGAGAAGGCGACCTCCAACATCTGCACGGCCCAGGCGCTCAACGCCTTGGCCGGCGTCATCTACTTGGCCTGGCTGGGCCGCCAGGGCCTGCCCGAACTCGGCGAGCTCATGCTCCAGCGCACCGCCTATGCCCGCGGGCAGCTGGCCGCGCTCGACGGCGTCGAGCTCATCCATGATCAGCCGGTCGTGCGCGAGTTCGCGGTCCGGCTGCCCGCGCCGGCCGATGCGGTCATCGGCGCCTGCCAGGACCGGGGCGTCAACCCCGGGTTCGCGCTCGAGCGGGACTACCCCGAATACCCGGGCGGCCTGCTGGTCGCGGTGACCGAGCAGCGCTCGCGGGCGGATATCGACCGGTTGGTCCGGACCGTCAGTGAGGTGCTCGTCGAGCTCGGCGTGCCGGTCGCCGGCGCGAGGGCGATCCGATGAGTCCCGCGACCGACTTCGCCCAGACCGCCCAGCAGCGCGAGACGGCGACGACTATCTTCGAGCGCGGCGCGCCCGGGCGGCGCGCGAGCCACCTGCCCGCGATCGACGTCCCGATGCAGCCGCTCGACGCGCTGTTGCCGGCGCGGTTCCGGCGGACGCAGGCACCCAAGCTGCCCGAGGTCTCCGAGCCGGAGATCGTCCGCCACTACGTGCGTCTGAGCAAGCGCAATTTCGATCTGGATTCCGGGTTCTACCCGCTCGGCTCGTGCACGATGAAGTACAACCCCAAGCTGCACGAGCGGGCGGCCGCACTCCCGGGGCACTCCCGGCTGCACCCATTTCAGCGGCCGGAACGCGCCCAGGGCGCGCTCGAGTTGATGTGGAACCTGCAGCGCGCGCTGGCTGAGGTGGCCGGGCTGCCGCACGTCTCGCTGCAGCCGAGCGCGGGGTCGCACGGGGAGTTGGCCGGCGTCCTGCTCACCCGCGCCTACCACGAGGACCGCGGGGCTGCGCGCGAGATCGTGCTGACCCCCGACACCGCGCACGGGACGAATCCGGCCACCGTGACGATGGCCGGCTATCGGGTCGTCGGCGTCGGCACGAACGCCGCGGGCGGCGTCGATCTCGACGACCTGCGCGAGAAGGCGACCGACCGGGTCGCCTGCCTGATGCTGACCAACCCGAACACGCTCGGCCTGTTCGATCCGAACATCACCGAGATCGCCAAGATCGTCCACGACGTGGGGGCGACGCTCTACTACGACGGCGCCAACCTCAACGCCATCATGGGCATCTCGCGCCCTGGGGACATGGGCTTCGACATCGTGCACTTCAACCTGCACAAGTCGTTCACGCAGCCCCACGGCGGCGGCGGACCGGGCGCCGGCCCGATCGCCGTCTCGGAGCGCATCGCGCCGTACCTGCCGGTGCCCGTCGTCGGCCGCACCGAGACCGCCGCGGGCCCGGTGTTCGAGCTGGTCGACGACATCCCGCAGACGATCGGCCGCCTGCGCGGGTTTCACGGCAACTACGGAGTGTTCGTCCGGGCCTATGCCTACATCTGTTCGCTCGGCGGCGAGGGGCTGCGCCAGGCGTCGGAGATTGCCGTGCTCAACGCCAATTACCTGCGCGCCCTCCTGCGCGCGCCGGGCATCGGCGAGTATCTGGGGACGCCGTTCGACCGGCACTGCATGCACGAGTTCGTCGTCTCAGGCGGCCCGATGAAGCGTGAGCTGGGCATCCGCACCCTGGACCTGGCCAAGCGGATGCTCGACTTCGGCGTGCACCCGCCCACCGTGTACTTCCCGCAGCTGATCGACGAGTGCCTGCTGATCGAGCCGACCGAGACCGAAACGCGCGAGACGCTCGAGGCCTTCGCCGGCATCCTCGCGGAGATCCTCGCCGAGGCCGAGCACTCCCCGGAGACGGCGCGCAACGCGCCCTACACGACGCCGGTGCGGCGCCTGGACGAGGCGAGCGCGGCGCGCTCCCCGGTCCTGCGGCAGCCCTTGTGATCAGGCGCAGCCGTCGCCGTCCACCCAGCCGGTGCCACGCTACCCGCTTGGGCAAGTAGGCTCCCGAGCGCTTATGCCTGACTTGACCGCGCCCTTCGTCAACTTCAGCGTGCACGTCATCGGCTCGTACGGTCTGTGGGCCGTGCTGCTGCTGATGCTCATCGGCAGCGCCTGCATCCCGATCCCCAGCGAAGTCGTGATGATCTACGGCGGCTTCCTGGTGAGCGCCGGCCAGCAGTCGTTCTGGCCGGTAGTGATCGTCGCGCTGATCGGGACGCTCATCGGATCGTTATTGGCGTACTGGCTCGGGTACGCGAAGGGGCGCGATTGGCTCCTGGAGATCCGCTGGCTGCACGTGACGCCCAGGCGCCTCGATGCCGCCGAGCGCTGGTTCGACCGCTGGGGCGACTGGACGGTGCTGGTGTGCCGGTGCATCCCACTGATCCGCGCATTCATCTCGCTGCCGGCGGGCATCGCCAAGATGCCCGTGCTGCGGTTCAGCATCCTGACGGTCCTCGGATCGCTGCCATGGGTGATCGGTCTCACGCTGGCGGGTGAGGCGGTCGGCGCGAACTGGAAGTCCCTGGAGCGGCACCTGCACGTGGTCGACTACATCATCGTGGCCGCAATCGTCGTCGGGCTCGCGTGGCTGCTCATCCGGACCGTCCGGGGCCGCGGCGATTCGGCTGGCGGCACCGCAACCGAATAACCCCGGCGATCCCACGCCGAGTGCCCGGCGCGCAGGCCGTTAGGCTGGGCCGGATACCTGCTCACGAGGGGCACGATGGCGAGGATGTTCGAGGGCTTCCGGGATGCGCGCATCGAGGTTGCGACCGACGCGGGGACCATCGCCGCGTGGGTCGGCGGTGACGGACCCCCGCTGCTGCTGCTGCACGGCTACCCGCAGACCCGCACGATGTGGCACGCGGTCGCGCCGCGGCTGGCGGAGACCCGGACGGTCGTCGTGCCCGACCTGCGCGGCTACGGCGAGTCGGGCACGCCAGCGCCGACCGCGGATGGCGCGTCGCACTCCAAGCGCGTCATGGCCGGCGATCAGCTCGCGCTGATGTCCGCGCTGGGCTTCGTGCGGTTCGACGTCGTCGGGCACGATCGCGGCGCACGCGTCGCGCACCGACTCGCGCTCGATGCGCCGGACGCGGTGGCCCGCGTGGCAGTGCTCGACATCCTGCCGACCCGCACCCTGCTGCGCCAGACCGATCTCGGCTTTGCCAAGGCGTACTGGCACTGGTTCTTCCTCCTGCAGCCGGGCGGCCTGCCCGAGCGCATGATCGGTGCGGACCCCGACTGGTTCGTCGGCGAGATCCTCGCCCGCTGGTCGGCCTACCCGGACCGAATCGACCCCGCGGCCGCCGCCGAGTACGCGCGCCGGTTTACCCCCGCGGCGATCGCGGCCTCCTGCGCCGACTACCGGGCTGCCGCGGGTCCGGACCTGGCCCACGACGACGCCGACGCCGCCGCCGGCCGCCGCGTGACCCAGCCGCTGCTGGCCCTGTGGGGCGCCCGCGGGGCGATGGGGCGAATGTACGACGTGCTGGCGTCCTGGCAGGATGTCGCTGATCGCGCACAGGGCGCGTCTGTCGACGCCGGGCACTTCCTCGCCGAGGAGGCCCCGGACGAGACGCTCGCGGCGCTGGAGGACTTCTTCGCCGGCACGTGAGCCGAAGGTCAGCCGGCGATCAACAGGGCCACGGTGGCCAGGCCGTTGATCGTTGCGTGCGCGGTCACCCCGCACCAGTAGCCGCGCTCGCGGTTCAGCCAGGCCAGGCCCACGCCCGTGACCGCCAGCGCCAGGAAGCGCGGCCAGAACAGGTAGAGCCAGACATCGGCGTGGCATGCCCCAAACACGATGCCGGCTGACGACCGCCGACGGCCAGAACGCGAACCGGCGCACCAGACCGCGCAGCAGCACTCCCCGGAACAGGAGCTCCTCGCCCAAGGGCGCGAGCACGACGATGCTGAACACCACCAGGCTCGCGGCCACGGCGCTCGAGCCGAGCGGCGAGCCGATGCCCCGGGTACGGTCGTGGACCCCGGGATCGATCGCGGTGCCGACGCCGATGATCACCGCGGTGACCGCTACGAGTCCGAGTCCCGCCGACAGGCCCGTCGCCACGGTAACCGGCACCCCGGCCTTTAACGCGAAGATGCGCCGGCGTTCGTGACGCGGCAGGTGCCGGACGATGACCAGGGCGATGCCCAGGATGACCGCGCTGCCGATCATCGTCGAGATCCCGCCGGCGACCTGGTTGGAGGCGAACAGCAGGGTGACGACGGCGGCGACCACCAACGCGATGAGGCCGCCGAGCACCGCCACGAACGGCATCAGGACCCGCCACCAGAACCCCGGCTCGGGGGCCGGCGCGGGCGGGGCGGCCGGAACGGGAGGTGTCGTCGTGGTCATGCCAGACCCGATGATAGGGGCACCGCTGCGGTCGGCCGAGGACGTCGGTACGATCGCACAGATGTCCACGACGACTCCCGCGCGTACCCGGGTCTTCTCCGGGATGCGCCCCACCGGCGAACTGCACATCGGCCATCTGCTCGGCGCGCTCGGCAACTGGGTCCGGCTGCAGGAAGAGGCCGAGTGCATCTACGCGGTCGTCGACCTGCATGCGCTGACGACCGGCTGGGAGGACGTGCGCGGCATCCGGCGCAGCGGGCAGCTGATGGTCGCCGACTGGCTGGCGGTGGGGATCGACCCCGAGCGCAGCATCATGTTCCGCCAGTCCGACATCTCCGAACATGCCGAGCTTGCCGCGATGCTCGGGATGATCACCCCGCTGTCATGGCTCGAGCGCGTACCGACCTACAAGGGGCAGCTCCAGGAGCTCGGCGAATCGATCGATACGTACGGGTTCCTCGGCTATCCGCTGCTGCAGACCGCCGACATCATCCTCTACAAGGCCACCGAGGTCCCGGTCGGCCAGGACCAGGTGCCGCATCTGGAGCTCGCCCGTGAGATCGTGCGCCGGTTCAATCACCTCTACGGGGAGGTCTTCCCCGAACCGCAGGCGCGGCTGGCCGAGGTCCCGCTGATCATGGGCGTCGACAACCGCAAGATGAGCAAGAGTTATGGGAACGCCATCACGCTCGGCGCGAGCGACGAGGAGATCGACCGCCTGGTCGGGTCGATGGTCACGGACCCGCAGCGGGTGCGCAGAACCGACCCCGGGCGCCCCGAGGTCTGCAACGTGTGGGCCTACCACAAGTTGTTCGGCACGCCGCAGCCCGAACTCGACGCGATCTACACCGGCTGCACGACCGCCACGCTCGGCTGCGTCCAGGACAAACGCGCGCTCGCCGAGACGATCAAAGGCGTGATCCGGCCGATCCGGGAACGCCGCGCGGAGTTCCTCGAAGACCCGGATCGCATCGAGGAGATCCTCGCCGACGGCGCCCGCCGCGCCAAGGCGATCGCGGCCCCGGTGCTCGCCGAGGCGAAGGCGGCGATGGGGCTGTGAGCGTCCCGGTGCGGGTCGCGGATCCTCTCCGGCTCCCGCTCGAGCTGGAGCTGTTCGAGGGCCCGCTTGACCTGCTGCTGACGCTCGTGCTCCGCGAGGAGATCGAGCTGGCAGAGCTGCCCTTGCGGGAACTGGTGACCGCCACCTTGTCGGGCGGGGTCGCGTGGGACCCGCCGACGACCGGCGAGCTGGTCGTGCTGCTGTGCAGCCTGGCCGAACTCAAGGCCCGGCGGCTCGTCGGCGACGACGACGAGGACGAATACGGCCCCGATCCGGAGGCCGAGATGGTGCGCGAGCGCCTGGCGGCCCAGCTGATCGCGTTCGCGCCGTTTCAGCGGGCCGGCGTCTGGTTGCGGACCCAGGACGGCATCGACGGCGCCGTGCGCTACCGGCGCACGCCGCTCGCGCTACCCGAGCGGGCGCTCGCCCCGCATGACCCCCGCGACCTCGCCGACGCGCTCGCACGCCTGATGACCGCGGCCCCGGCACCGTCGCTCGGGCACATGAATCGACAGCGCGTCAACGTGGGGGAGATCGTCGCCGAGCTGCGTGGCGCGCTCAAGCGCACCGGCCGGGTGAGCTTCGACCAGATGACCAGCGGCGCGGACCGCCTGGCTCAGGGGATGACGCTCATCGCCTGCCTGGAGTTGGCGCGGCGGGGCGAGGCGCGCCTGGCACAGCCGGTGCCCTTCGGCGATATCACCGTGCAGCGGCACGCGACGGGGGCCGGGGCGTGAGCGATCCGGATCTGATGCGCGCCCTCGAGGCGCTGCTGTTCGTGAGCCCCGAGCCGTTGAGCCTGGTGCGCCTGTGCGAGTTGACCGAGGCCGCACCGGGTCCGGTGCAGCGCGCACTCGGTGAGCTCGGGGCGCGCCATGGCGCCGCGAGCGGGCTGGAGATCGCCGAGGTCGCGGGGGGCTGGGTCCTGCGCACCCAGGCGGATCTGGGCGCGGTCTGCGACCGCCTGCGCGCACGGCCCCCGGAGGAGCGCCTGTCGCCGGCGGCTCTCGAGACACTGGCCGTCATCGCCTATCTCGAGCCGATCTCACGTCCGGAGATCACCCGCCTGCGGGGCGTGTCGGCCGAGGCCACCGTGGCCTCGCTGCTCGAGCGCGGGATGATCGAGGAGGCCGGTCGCCCCCATGACGGCGGGGCCATGCGCTACCGCACCACCCCGGCGTTCCAGGAGCGCTTCGGGCTCCGGGGCGCCGGGGACCTGCCGCCGATCACCGAGTTCGAGCTGACCGGGGAGGAGGCCGAAGCCGTGCGGCGGCGCCTGCACGAGGCCGGACACCTCGCCGACGACCTGACATGAGCGACGCCCGCTGGCCGGAGCCCGGGACGCGGATCCATCGCGCGCTGGCCCAGGCCGGGGTCGCCAGCCGGCGCGCGGCCGAGGTGCTGGTCGGCGAGGGCAGGGTTACGGTCAACGGGGCCACGGCGGTCACGGGCCAGCCGGTCGGCCCCGGGGACGTCATTCGGGTCGACGGACGCGTCGTCGCCCCCGAGCCGTTGTGGGTGCTGGTGCTCAACAAGCCCGCCGGCGTCGTGTCGACCGCCCGCGATCCGCAAGGCCGTCCGACCGTGCTGGACGCCCTGCCGAAGGAGGTGCGGCTGTATCCGATCGGCCGGCTCGACCGCGACACCACCGGAGTGCTGCTGGTCACCAACGACGGTGACCTGGCCAATCGGCTCATGCACCCGCGCGGCAAGGTCCCGAAGATCTACGAGGCACTCGTCGACGGGCGCGTGTCGGCGGAGACCGTACGTCACCTGCGCCAGGGGATCGAGCTCGAGGACGGGATGACGCTCCCGGCACGCGTCGAGATCATGGACCGGCTGCATCCCGGGGGGACATGGCTGCGCATTGAGCTCACCGAGGGCCGCAACCGCATCGTCAAGCGCATGTGCCAGGCGGTCGGCCATCGCGTCCTGCGACTGCGTCGCATCCGGTTCGCCGGCATCGAGGCGGGCGGGCTCAAGCCGGGGGAGTGGCGAGTGGTGACGGCGGACGAGCTGCGCCACCTGCAGTCGGTCGGCCAGCCCCACGACGACGATGCGCCCGGTGCCCACGGGCCGGCGCTGGCGGAGCGACCCGCACGCAGACGCCGGTCAATATGATGGCCAGCGTGAGCGTTCGAGCCGTGCGCGGTGCCATCACCGTCGACGAGGACACCCCCGATGCGATTCGCGAGGCGACCGCGGAGCTGCTGGGCGCGCTGTTGGAGCGCAACGGCCTGGACACGGACGATCTGATCTCGATGATCTTCACGACCACACCGGACCTGCGGGCCGAGTTCCCTGCGGTCGCCGCGCGGGAGATCGGCCTGAGCCAGGTCCCGCTGCTGTGTGCGTCCGAAATCAACGTGCCCGGCGCGCTGGGGCGCTGTATCCGCGTGATGGTGCACGCGGAGTTGCCCGACGGAGCGCCGGTGCGGCACGTCTACCTGCGCGACGCCCGTCAGCTGAGGACCGATCTGAGCGAGTAGGCCAGCCGCCGGTGGCTAGAGCTCGATGTCCAGGCCGATGTCGAGCGTGGGGGCCGAGTGGGTCAGCGCGCCCACGCTGATCGCGTCGACGCCGCAGGCCGCCGCCGCCGCGGCCCGCGGGAGATCCATACGGCCCGAGCCCTCGGTACGGGCGCGCCCGGCGATCTCGCTGACGGCGGCGCGCATCTGCTCGGGGGTCATGTTGTCCAGCAGGATCCAGTCGGCGCCGGCCGCGAGAGCCAGGCGCACGCCGTCCATGTCGTCGGCCTCGACCTCGACCAGCAGTTCGGGCCACTGGCGGCGCACGTCGCGGACCGCCTCGACGAGGCCCGCACCCGCCAGGGCGAGATGGTTGTCCTTGACCAGGACGCGGTCGTACAGGCCGAAGCGGTGATTGGTGCCACCTCCGGCGACGACGGCGGCCTTCTCGAGCGTGCGCAGGCCGGCGGTTGTCTTACGCGTGTCGAGGACCTGGCACGCGCCGCAGACGTCGGCGTACGCGCGGGTGAGCGTCGCCACGCCCGAGAGGTGGCCGACCAGGTTGAGCAGGGTCCGCTCGCATGCCAGGACCGCGCGCGCCGCGCCGCTCAGCTCGGCGATCAGGGTTCCCGGCTCGAGCCTGGTCCCGTCGCCGGCGTCCCAGGCCATCGTGATCCCGCACTGCCGGGCGACCTCGTCGGCGACCGCGCGGCCCGCGAAGATCCCGCGTGCGCGGCTGACCAGCCGTCCTTCGGCGGCCAGGTCGTGGGGGATCAGCGCGCTGGAGGTCACGTCCCCGCGATCGCCCAGATCCTCCGCCAAGGCGGTGCGAACGACCTCGGCCAGCGAGGGTCCCGCCACGCCGGCCGCGCTGCCCATCCGCTCGTTGGTCACGCCAAGGCCAGCATGCGGTCGAGCGCGAGGCGCGCCCAGCGCGCCATGTCGTCGTCGACCGTCACGGTGTTGACGATCTCGCCCGCGGCGAGGGACTCAAGGCACCACGTGAGCTTGGCGAGGGTGATCCGGTTCATCGTCACGCATGGGCAGATGAACTCGTTCAGGCAGCGGATGTGCTTGTCGGGGTGCTGCCGGGCCAGGCGATTGACCAGGTTCCAGTCGGTGCCGACGACCACGTGGGTGCCTGCCGGCAACTCGGCGCAGCGGCGGATGATGTACTCGGTCGACCCATCCTCGTCGGCGGCGGCGACGACCGGGCGCGGGCACTCCGGATGCACGATGACGACGGCCCCGGGCTCGTCGCGGCGCACGCGAGCGATCTGGGCCGGTGTGAAGGTCGTGTGCACGTTGCAAAAGCCCTTCCACAACACCAGCGGCGTCGTGGCGAGCGCGGTGGGGTCGACACCGCCCAGCGCCGCGATGCGTGGGTCCCAGACGACCCCCGCGTCGTCGGCCAGGCCGATGCGCACGCCGGTGTTGCGGCCCAGATGCTCATCGGGGAAGAACAGGATCGCGTCGCCCTCGGTGAGGGCCCAGCGGAACGCCCGCTCGGCGTTGCCTGACGTGCAGACCGCGCCGCCGTGCTCGCCGACGAAGGCCTTGAGGTCGGCGCCGCTGTTCATATAGGTCAGCGGGATGATCCGCTTGTCCGGCACGGCGCGCATCAGCTGGTCCCAGGCGTCGCGCACGGTGAAGATGTCGGCGCACTCGGCCAGATGGCAACCGGCGCCGAGGTCCGGCAGCACGACCTGCTGCCCAGGCGACGCCAGCACGTACGCCGACTCGGCCATGAAATAGACGCCCAGGAACACGACCAGATCGGCCTGCGTCGCGTCCGCACCCCGCTGGGCCAGCAGGAACGAGTCGCCGGTGATGTCGGCGAACTCCATCACCTCGTCCTTCTGGTAGTGGTGCCCGAGGATCACCGCCCGTTCGCCGAGTGCCTGCCGCGCCGCCCAGGCGCGTTCACGCAGCTCATCATCCGGGACCAGATCAAGTGCCTCGAATACCGTGCCGGGCGAGATGGACGTGCTCACGCTGCCTCCTTGGCGAGCTGTGGATCACGGATATGGTCCAGCGCACCGGGCGCGGTATACGGCTGGCCGCCGAGCCAGGCGATGCGATGGGCCCACTCGGGACGCGCTTCGGGACGGTCGGTGCGGTAGTGCGCCCCGCGGCTCTCGGCACGGTGGCGGGCGGCCATCAGCGACAGGCGCGCGAGGGTACGTGTGTCGCGAGCGGCGGGGTCGAGGGTCGGGCGATGCGCGTCGAGCACGGCCAGTGCGCGAGCGAGCCCGCTGCCGTCGCGCTCGAGTCCCATCGCGGTCCACATCAGCTCCGGCACGGTGCGCGGGTCGCCGGTCATGCGCGGCGCGGTCGTCGGCGCCGGGAGCGCGACCGGATCGCACGCGGCCCAGGCGCGTGCGCCGAGCGCGAGGTCGTCGGCGCAGCGCACGGCCATCACCGCCGCTTCGAGCAGGCTGTTGGACGCCAGGCGATTCGCCCCGTGCAGCCCGGTCGCCGCGCATTCGCCGACGGCGTACAGCCCGAGCAGGGTGGTACGTCCGGTGAGATCGGCGAGCACGCCGCCGATGGCGTAGTGCGCCGCCGGGGTGACCGGGATCGGGTCGCGCGCGAGATCGAGCCCTGCCGCGGCGCAGGCGGCCGAGACGGTCGGGAACCGTCCATGGACCCACGCCGGATCGAGATGCCGCAGGTCGAGTGTGACCTCGCCACCCTGGGCAAGCGCGGTCCGGGCGACCGCGCGCGCGACGACGTCGCGCGGCCCCAACTCGGCCAGGGGATGCTCATCGGGCATGAACCGCGACCCGTCCGGTGCGCGCAGGTACGCCCCAGCACCGCGCACGGCCTCGCTGATCAGCGGCAACGGCGACACGCCCACCGCGAGCGCGGTCGGGTGGAATTGGACCATCTCGAGATCCGCCACCGCGGCCCCCGCCCGCGCCGCGAGCGCGACGCCGTCGCCGGTCGCGGTCACGGGGTTGGTGGTGCGCGCGAACAGCTGCCCGGCGCCGCCCGTGGCCAACACCACGGCATGCGCGGAGATCGAACTCAGGCCCCCCCCGGGGTGTTCGGTCAGCACGGCGCGCACGCGACCCTCGGTGACGAGGATGTCACGGACGCGGGTGTACTCGCGCACCTCGATGCGGGGGTCCCGCCGTACGGACCGGCGCAACGCCTCGATGACCCGGGCGCCCGTGGAGTCGCCGCCGGCGTGGACGATCCGATCGGCCGAGTGCGCGCCTTCGCGCCCCAGCGCCAACCGCGCGTCGTCCCTGTCGAACGACACGCCGACCGCCTGCAGGATGGCGATGCTCGCGGGTCCGGCGGCGATGGCATCGGCCACCACGTCCGCGTCGCAGAGCCCTGCGCCTGCGACCAGCGTGTCCGCCACGTGTGCGCTGACGCTGTCGTCGGGACCGAGCGCCGCGGCGATGCCGCCCTGGGCATGCGCGGTGTTGCCCTCGCCAAGGGTGGTCTTGGTGACCAGGATGACCGGCCCGGCGTCCGCTGCCCGCAGCGCCACGAGCAGCCCGGCCAGGCCACCGCCGACGACGACGACCGGATCCCACTCGCCGCGGGCGGAGACGCCAATTGCGTCAATTTGACGTAATGCGAGGAAGCTCCTCATGTCAATCTGACAATAATTGGCGCCCCGACCGTCCGCAAGGCCATCGGTTCTGCGCATGACGGCCCCCCGCCGGCCGCCGGGGACCGGAACCTGGCACCGTTTCGTAGACTCGGTGTCCATGAGCCTGATCATCTCCTCGCGGCTGGCCGCGATCCCGCACTACGAACCGGGGCTGACGACCGCCGACGTGCTGGCTCGCTATGGCCTGGATGCGGCCGTCAAGCTGGCGTCCAACGAAAGCCCCTATCCGCCGCTGGAAGCGGTGCAGGCGGTCCTGCACGACGGCATCGCCGGGCTCAACCGTTACCCCGACGGGGCCGCACGCGCACTGCGGGCCGAGATCGCCGACCGTCACGGTCTGGACCCCGGCCAGGTCGCGATCGGCAACGGCTCGTGCGAGCTGGTGCTCCTGGCGGGCCAGGCGCTCTTGGACCCCGACACCACCGTGGTCTACCCGGAGCCGTCGTTCGGCCTGTACGCGCACCTGGCCGCCGCCGCCGGGGCCGAGGGGATCGGGGTGCCGCTGGACGCGTCCGGGCGCAACGACCTTGCCGCGATGGCGGCGGTGATCGACGAGCGGACGCGCCTGGTCATCCTGTGCAGCCCGAACAACCCGACCGGCGGGTATCTGGCCGCAGGACGGATCGAGGCCTTTCTGGACGGCCTGCCCGAGGACCTGCCGGTGTTGCTCGACGAGGCGTACTACGACTTCGTGACCGAGGCCGACCGTGGGCGTCCGCTCACCCAGGCGCGCCTGCGCCCGAACCTGCTGCTGCTGCGCACGTTCTCCAAGGCCCACGCGCTGTGCGGTCTGCGCGTCGGGTACGGGATGGGCAGCCGGGCCTGGGTCGCGGCACTCGACCGCGTGCGTCAGCCGTTTAACACCTCGAGTCTCGCGCAGGCCGCGGCCCTGGAGAGCCTGCGCCACCCGGCCGCGCTGGACCGGCGCATCCAGGAAACGATTGCCGAGCGCGCACGCGTGGCCGCGGCGCTGGAGGCGATGGGAGTACGCTTTACGCCGAGCCAGGCGAACTTCATACTGGTTGCGCCGGATGCGGACGACGGGATCCACGGGCGACTGCTCGCCGCGGGGGTCATCGTCCGGGACGGCGGTGCACTGGGGTGTCCGGGAACGCTACGCGTCTCGATGGGCACCCCGAGCGAAAACGATGCGTTCCTCGCGGCGCTCGCCAAGGTCTTGGGGCGTACCGCGCCCGTCGAGGCGCGTGCCGCGCGGGTCATACCGACAAAGGACAGCCAGCAGCCATGATGATCGTGATGAAACAGGGGGCGACCGACGAGCAGATCGCCCACGTCATCGAGCGGATCGAGCGTGCGGGGGCCATGGCGCACCCGTCCCGCGGCGAGTTTGTCACGGTCATCGGCGCGATCGGGGACGACCGCGAGCTGGTCGCCAGCATGCAACTCGAGGGCGAGCCGGGTGTCGAGCGCGTCGTGCCCATCCTCAAGCCGTACAAGCTGGTCTCGCGCGACTTCCGCGGCCCGGACGCCACCCTGGATATCTCGGGACGCAGGATCGGCGGGGAGAACTTCTGCCTGATCGCGGGCCCGTGCACCGTCGAGTCCCGCGAACAGACACTGACGACCGCCCGCGTCGTGCGCGACGCCGGCGCGGCCCTGCTGCGCGGTGGCGCGTACAAGCCGCGGACCTCGCCCTACAGCTTCCAGGGGCTCGGACGGGAGGCCCTGGAGATCCTGGCGGAGGCGCGCGGGCTCACGGGACTGCCGGTGGTCACCGAGGTCATGGACGTCCGCCAGATCGAGGACGTCGTCGAGGTCGCCGACGTCATCCAGTTGGGCGCGCGCAACATGCAGAACTTCGACCTGCTCAAGGAAGTCGGCAAGACCGGTGCGGCCGTCTTGCTCAAGCGCGGCCTGTCGGCCACGATCGAGGAGTGGCTGCTGTCGGCCGAGTACATCGCGCGCGAGGGCAACGAGCGCGTGATCCTCTGCGAGCGCGGCATCCGCACGTTCGAGACGGCCTACCGTTCCACGCTCGACATTTCGGCGGTCCCGGTGGTCAAGTCGCTCTCGGGCCTGCCGGTGATCGTCGACCCGTCCCACGCCGCCGGCAGGCGCGACTGGATCCTTCCCATGGCCCGCGCGGCCGTGGTGGCCGGCGCAGACGGCCTGATCGTCGAGGTCCATCCGTCGCCCGAGACCGCACTGTGCGACGGGCCCCAGGCGCTGTACGCCGACGGCTTCGCGGCCTGGGTCGCCGACGTCAAGCGCTGCGTGGACTTGATGGGCAAGATCATGGCGGGCCCTGAGCCCGCGGTCGTCGGCGCCTCCAGCTGACCGACTCCGTGCGTTCGATCCCGGGACCGGTGGCGATCCTCGGGGTCGGGCTGATGGGCGGGTCCCTCGGCCTCGCGCTGCGGCGCGCCGGCGTTCCCGACATCGCGGGGTTCGACACCGAGCGCAGCGCGCTCGAGGCCGCCCGCGATCTGGGCGCGATCACGCGTTCGGCAGGCTCGGTCGACGACGCGGTGGCGGGTGCGGCCTGCGTGTTCGTGGCGGTCCCGCTGGGCCTCATGGCCGACGTCGTGCGTCGCGCGCTCGCCATGGCGGCGGCGGAGTGCGTGGTCTCGGATCTCGGGTCGGCCAAGCGGGTGGTGATCGACGCCCTGGACCGGGACGAGCGGGCGCGATTCATTGGCGGTCATCCCGTCTGTGGCGGGGAGCGCACGGGCATCGCCGCCGCGCGCGAGGACCTGTTCGAGGGCGCGACCTGGTTCCTGACCCCCACCGTCGAGGCGCGCCCTGAGCTCTACCAACGCGTCCACGCGGCAATCGCCGCGACGGGCGCCGTTCCCGCCGCAATCGACGCGGACGTGCATGACCGGCTCATGGCGCTGGTCAGCCACGTCCCGCACGTGCTCGCAGCGGCCCTGATCAACCAGGCGGCGGCGACCGCGCCGGGCGGTCGTCAAGCGCTGCGCTCGGCCGGCCCGTCGTTCGAGGACCTCACCCGTGTTGCCGGGGCGAACCCGCCGCTGTGGGCCGACATCCTGCTCGCCAACCGGGACGCGGTCCTTGCCGCGCTCGGCGACTACCGCGGGCGCCTCAGCGACGTCGAGGACGCCCTGCGCGCAGGCGACCGCGCGCGGGTCGTGCAGTTCGTCGGCGCGGCGGCCGACGGCCGGCGACGGCTCAGGGCCGGCCGCGCTGCCGACGGCGCCGCCGCCGAACCGTGGGAGATCGTGGTCGGCATTCCGGATCGCCCGGGGGCGGTCTCTGAGATCACGACCGCACTGGGTCACGGTCACATCAACATCGCGGACCTGGCGCTCCGCCCCGGACCCCCGGGCGGCGTGGGAGAGTTCGTCGTGCGTGTGGCGGGCGCCCAAGTCGCCGCAGAGGCCGTCGCGCTCATCGGCGCGCTCGGATTGCGCGCGGAGGCGACCCCGGCCTAGGCGTCCACGGCGCGGCGGAGCAGGAACTCCCCGACGATCCGCGACAGGCTGCCGCCGCGCCAGGCCAACGGGCTTTGGCCGGGTTCCTCGATGACGAACTCCGCCCCGGGGATGCGCTGCAGGTACTCCTCGGCGACCGCGAGCGGATGCTCGGTGTCCATGTCATCGCGGCTCGCCACGACCAGCGTCGGCACGTGAATCCGCTCCAGTGCGGCGAGCCCCGGGAACGCGGCCGAGCGGGGAATCTGCCGCAGAGCCGCGACCACGCCCTCGGGGTGGGCGTGGCGCTCGAGGCGCTGGCGCATGACGACGCGGACGGTCTCGACCATCTCCGCCGGCACCCGCGGTGGGCCGTAGGCCGCGAGGAAGCCGTCGACGCCCCCCTGCGCGAGCCCCTCGGCCAGCGCGTCCCAGTGGGCCAGGTTGGGGCTCGGCGCGCCGCGGTGGGCGGGGGTGATGATCACCAGCGCCCGCACGAGCTCCGGGTGCCGCAGCGCGACATTGATGGCGGTCGCGGCGCCCATCGACTGCCCGACCAGCCCCGCGGAGTCGATACCCGCGGCCGCGAGGATCGCCGCCGCGTCGTCGCCGAGCAGGTCGTAGGCGTATGCGCTCGGATCGCTCGCCGGCAACGAGGTGCCGTGGCCGCGGGCGTCGTAGCCGATCAGCTCGAAACCAGTGCGGGCCAGCGCCGTCGAGCCGTGGAGCACGTACCGACGGGTCGCGGTCAGCCCGTGGAGCAGCAGCACGGGTGCGCCTGCCCCGGTGCGGTCGGCCGCAAGGACGGTATCCGCGCGGGGCACCGTGAACGGATGCGGCTGGGTGATGGCGGAGTGGGGCATCGATCCGGCACGGTAGATGATCCGTGCCCCGGGCGCCGGAGCCGTCGCTCGCGACAGCTGGCGCGACCCGGATGCTCTGCGCCATGATGGACACGATGGACGCATCGCTCACCCGCCTCGCAGCGATCCTGGGGCACCCGGTCATCACGGCGCTTGCACCCACCGACGGCCCGCTGTGGGTGGCCGTGTCCACGTCTGGGCCGCCCACGCGCGTGCGCGTCGCCTGGGTCGATCCCGAGTCGGGGGACGTGCGGGCGCGGGTCTCATGCCCGCCCGGTGTGCCGAGTCGCTGGCGGCCGATCGTCGGTGCGGTGGTGCACCTGTTCGATGGAGCGCAGGCGATCGACCAGTTGTTCGTCGGGCGCCTGGCGGCCGAGGCGCAGGCGGCGCTGCCGCTGCTGGCCGAGGAGGCGACCCAGGCACTCACGCCGGCCGGTCCCGAAGGGGTTGTGGTCATTCGCTTCGCGCCGACGTCGCTGCTGCTGGGCATCGACGCGATCGGGCCGGGCGACGAGCCCGTGGGGCGCCTCGATCGATCGGGGATGGCCGAGCTCGATACGTCGGGTGGCCAGGTGAGCGGGCGTCTGGGCTCCGGGCACGGAATGGCCGCGGGCATCGGCCATGGGCGCTGGCTGGACGACATGGAGTCCGCGACCTTCGAAGTCGGCTATGCGGTGGTGCTGCCGGAATGGCTGCCGCCCGGCTTTCGTCGCTCGCGTCCCCGGATCGAGCCGGACCTGTCGTATCCATTCGGCCCGATGGCCGTGATCGTGACCTGGGACGGCCCCGACAGCCAGCGGGTGCTGTTGCGCCAGACCGTGGCACCACTGGCCAGCCCCGATCCCGGCGGCGCGCTCGCCCGCCCGGTCGAGATCAACGGGTCGGAGGGCGTGCTGCGCGGGCGGCGCGTGTTCGTCACGATCGTCTGGCAGACCGCTACGCGCGCGTTTGGCGTGCAGGTCCAGCGCATGGAGGACGCCGAGGACGTCGCCACGCGGGTCGCGCGGTCGATCCCGGTCGATGAATGACGTGCGCCTGACCCCGCGCCGTCGGCGGCACGTCGAGCAGCTGGTGCTGCCCGACGGGACGCGCACCGCGTACGAGATCCGCCGCCACCGCCGGGCGCGGCGCATCACGCTACGGGTGCGCGAGGACGTCCTGGTGGTCAGCGCACCGGTTGGGGCGCGTGCGCAGGAGATCCGGACCGCGGTCGCGCGCCGACGCGACTGGGTCGCGACGGCGCTTGCCGAGGCCCGTGCGCTCGCGCCGGCGCCGCTGCGCGTTGGCGACCGCATCCCGCTGCTGGGCGACGGTGTCCTGATCGTCCCGGGCGCGGGGCGGAGCGTGTCACGTGCGGGTGACCGGCTGGCCGTTCCTGCGGGGGTGTCCGTGAACGCGGCGGTCGAGGCCTGGTACCGACGAACCGCACGGGCCCACTTCGCCGCGGTCATGGACGCCTGGGCACCGCAAATCGGGGTCCGGCCGGCCCGACTGACGGTGCGCGCCCAGCGCTCGCGCTGGGGTAGCGCGTCGCCGGCGGGGACGATCTCGCTCAACTGGCGCCTGGTGATGACCCCACCTGAGGTCTGCGAGTACGTCATCGTGCACGAGCTGGTGCACCTGCGCCACATGGACCACTCGCCCGAGTTCTGGGCGTGCGTCGGGGTCCACTGGCCGTCGCATCGCACCGAGCGTGCATGGCTGCGCCGCCACGGTCAACGACTGATGGCCGGTCCGCACGCGCTCGATTCGGAGTGCTGACGGCGGCGTGGAAGGCGGCGCCGGTGCGCGCCCACGGGCCCCCGCGCGCGGCCGGCCCGTGGCCGCGATCGCCGCGTCGGTGAACAGGTCCATTTGACAACGGGCGCCTATAGGTGCATTCTGCATATACATGGACAGCGACACACCACCCACCAACGCCCGCCGCTCCGAGACGACGGCACAGCCGCGCAACTGGCTTCAGCCATTTCTGCTGCTGTCGCTGCAGCAGTGGCACAGCCACGGCTACGAGCTCATGCAGCGGCTCGCGCTGTTCGGGTTCGAATCGATTGATCCGGGGAGCGTCTATCGCACCCTGCGTCAACTCGAGCGAGACGGACTGGTGTCATCAGACTGGG
The DNA here is from genome assembly GCA_963773325.1 of uncultured Thermoleophilia bacterium. GTDB lineage: Bacteria > Actinomycetota > Thermoleophilia > Miltoncostaeales > Miltoncostaeaceae > CAITWD01. The sequence continues at coordinate 2,263,648 of CAVZAI010000002.1, forward strand.
ACACCAACGGATCGAACGGACCCGCGCGCCGCGTGTACTCGCTGACTGACAGTGGCGAGACGTACCTGCAGACATGGGCGTCTGCGCTGCGCGGCTACCAGTCGATGCTCGATTCCTTTTTCCAGAGCTACCCGACGGATGCGAGCGACAGCCGTCGCGACACCTGATCGACCCAGCGCCACACCCCGAAACCAGACACCAGAGAGGACACACCATGTCGAATGACTTCGTCAGTGCAACGACCGACGCCGCCACCAAGCTTCAAGAGGCGAGCCGCGACAACTACACGCTGATCGTGAACGCCGCGGTCGCGAACCAGGAGAAGGTCAGCAAGCTCGCCAAGGGCTATCTTGAGGACGCATGGAAGATGGGCGCCCCCAACGACACCAAGCTGGTCGACGGCCTGCTCGCGAACCTCAAGAAGGGCCAGGCAGCGAGCGAGGAACTCGCCCTGAGCTACTTCGCCGCGAGCGTGGCGACGCTGTTCTTCCCGTTTGCGATCGCCGAGCAGGTGATTCGCCCGCAGGCAGCGTAGCGGCACCACACCGCGCGGTCCGAAGCCATCTCGCGCTTCGGGCCGCGACTGTGTGTCATGTGTGTAACTACAAGCTGATGCGAAAGGACACCGCCCGTGAGCACGAAGCCGCCTCCCAATCCGTTTGAGGCATTTAAGGCCGCCTACGACCAAGCCGCCGAGAGTTGGTCGAAGTCCATGGAGCAGGTGCTCTCGTCCGAGGACTTCGCCGCGGCCGCCGGGCGCATGGTCGCGCGTTACGCCGACGCGCAGGAGGCTCTCCGCAAGGCCGCAGAGTCCACCAGTGACCAACTGCACCTGCCGACCAAGGACGACCTCGCTCGGGTCGCTGAGCTGGTGCTCAACCTCGAGCGCAAGGTCGACGCGGCAACCGACCAGCTGTTCGAGCTCGCCAAGTCCCGTCCGGAGTTCCCGTCGACCGACGTGTGGAACCAGCTCTCCGATCGGCTGGCGGCGCTCGAGGCCGCGGTCCAGAAGTTTCTAAGCTCCCCCGCGGCGGTTGCGCCGACGACCGCCGCTCCCAGCCCAGAACCTAAGAAGACTCCGCCGCCCGTTGAGGAGACTCCGAAACCTGCCGCCGCAGACGCTGCCCCCAAGCAGCCCGCCCGCGCGCGGTCCACGCGTACCCGTCGATCGGCGCCGAAGGAGTAACCGATGTCTCCGCAGAACGGTGGCCCAGAGGGGCCCAGCACGCTGTTTGCCGACCCCACCCAGATGGACGTGTACGAAGAGGGGCTCCGGATCATGGCATTCGGAGGCAAGGTCTCGACCGGGACCACGCCCAAGGATGTCGTGTACACCCGCAACAAGACGACGCTGTATCGCTACCGGTCGAACAACCGGCGTCACACGACGCCGATCCTGTTCGTGTATGCGCTGATCAACCGGCCGTATATCTTCGACCTTCGTCCCGAGAGCAGCTTCGTCAAGTATCTGCTCGATCAGGGCTACGACGTCTTCCTCATTGACTGGGGCACCCCCGGTTGGGAAGACCGCAACATGGACTTCGACGACTACGTCGGCGAGCACCTGCCGCTGTGCGTCGAGCGCATGATGCGCGTCTCGGGCTCGGAGGACTACACCCTGTTCGGCTACTGCATGGGGGGCACGATGGCGGCGATGTACGCTGCGCTCCACCCCGAGCGTCTGCGGAACCTGGTGTGCCTGACCGCCCCCTTCGACTTCAGCGACACGGGCCTGTACGGGATCTGGCTCGAGGACCGGCACTTCGATCCAGAGCGCCTCGCCGAAGGGTTCGGCAACATCCCGGGTGACCTCATCGACACCGGCAACATGATGCTGCGGCCCGTGGTGAATTACGTCGGGTCCAACGTGACGATGTGGGATCGGCTGCTCGCGGGCAAGGACATGACCAGCTTTCTCGCCCTCAACAAATGGGTCAAAGACGGCGTCGCGTTCCCTGGCGCGGCCTTCGTCCAGTGGATCACCCAGTTCTACCAGCAGAACCTCCTGATCAAGGGTGAGATCACCGTCAAGGGCGAGCCGGTCGATCTCTCGAAGATCACGGTCCCGCTGCTCAACATCGCCGGCGAGAAGGACCACATCGCGACGCCCCAGCAGGTCGCGCCCCTCAACGAGGCCGTCTCGAGCGCCGACAAGACCTATCTGTTGTTACCGGCGGGACACGTGGCGATGCTGGTCGGCTCGGGGGCCCAGAAGGGGCTTTGGCCGAAGGTGCTCGCCTGGCTCGACGAGCGCTCGGACTAGTAAGCTTGTGACAATAGAGACAAACTCGCTCCGATGTGGTAATCAGCAGTACACAATCCACAACAGCCAGCGCGGGACAGTCGGGGTGCCAGCCGGTTGCTCCTCTCGCCAATGATCAAGGGGGCAGTCGTGAGGGAAGCGGTCATCGTCAGCGCGGCGCGTACACCGGTCGGAAACTTCAACGGTGGGCTCGCTTCGGTGCACGCAGCAGATCTTGGGGCCATCGCCATCAAGGAAGCGCTGTCGCGCGCCGGCGTGTCCAGCGAGCAGGTCGACGACGTGTTCATGGGCAACGTCCTGGCAGCGGGCCTGGGCCAGAACGTGGCCCGCCAGGCATCGCTGAAAGCGGGTATCCCGGACGATGCCCCTGCCACCGCGGTCAACCAGCTGTGCGGGTCCGGACTGCGCACGGTGGCCATGGCCGCCCAGCAGGTCCAGCTGGGAGATGCGGACATCATCGTCGCCGGCGGCACCGAGAACATGAGCGCGTCACCATACGTGCTCGATCAGGCCCGCAACGGCTACCGGATGGGTAACGGGACGATCTACGACTCGATGATCCGCGATGGCCTGTGGTGTGCCATGACGGACGTGCACATGGGAAACACAGCCGAGAACATCGCGACCGAGTTCGAGATCTCACGCGAAGACCAGGATGAGTTCGCCGCCGACAGCCAGCAGAAGACCGGGCGCGCCATCCGTGCGCAGAAGTTCGATGCCGAGATCGTGAGCGTCTCGGTCCCGCAGCGGCGCGGCGACCCGATCCGGGTTGCACACGACGAATTCCCCAGGCCGACGACCGAGGCCGCCGGGCTCGCCAAGCTCCGGCCGGCGTTCGACAAGGCGGGGACGGTTACCGCGGGCAACGCCTCCGGCATCAACGACGGCGCCGCGGCCGTCGTGGTCATGTCACGCGAGCAGGCCGAAGAGCTCGGGATCACCCCCCTGGCGACGATCAAGAGTTGGGCCACGGCGGGTGTGCCGCCACGAATCATGGGCATGGGGCCGGTCAAGGCGGTGCCCAAGGCGCTTGACAAGGCGGGGCTGACGCTCGACGACATCGACCTGATCGAGCTGAACGAGGCGTTCGCGGCCCAAAGCCTCGGGGTGATCCGTGCCCTCGGGATCGACACCGAGAAGACCAACGTCAATGGCGGTGCGATCGCACTGGGGCACCCCATCGGAGCGTCGGGCACGCGGATCCTCACCACGCTGCTGTACGAGATGGGTCGCCGCGATGCAAGGTACGGGCTGGCCTCGCTGTGCATCGGTGGCGGTCAGGGCATTGCGATGGTTGTCGAGCGCGAGGGATAGGGGGCGGTAATGGCATCGACACGTTCAACCAAGGGCACGAAGGCCAAGCGCGCTGCCGAGAGCAAGCAACCGCCCGCACAGACCGCAACCAAGCCGGAGCCGACTCCTGCCAAGCCGCTCGCCGGGCGCGTCGCGCTCGTGACCGGGGCAAGCAGGGGCATCGGCAGGGCGATCGCCAAGGCGCTCGCCGACGAAGGCGCGTCGGTCGCGGTGGGCTACGTCCGCAACGCGGCGCTGGCCGATGAGGTCGTTCGCGAGATCGAGAGCGCGGGCGGCACGGCACGCGCCTTCCAGGCCAACGTCTCCGATGAGGGCCAGTGCAGCATGCTGGTCAACGACGTGATCTCGGCCTTCGGCCGGGTCGACGTCCTGGTCAACAACGCCGGGATCACCGAAGACGCGTGGTTCCGCAAGATGGACTACCTCTCGTTCAATCGCGTCGTCGACACGAACCTCGGGTCGGTGTTCGCGATGATGAAGGCGGTCATTCCCAACATGGAGAGCCACGGTTGGGGTCGGATCGTCAACGTGTCCTCGTTCGTGGGCCAGACCGGCAACCTCACGCAAGCCAACTACGCGGCCGCCAAGGCCGGCATGCTGGGACTGACCAAGGTCGTCGCGCTCGAGTATGCGACGAAGGGGATCACGATCAACGCCGTCGCGCCGGGCTTCATCGAGACCGAGATGATCACGATCATTGCGCCCAAAATCCAGGAAATGCTCCTGGCGCGCATTCCGATGGGCCGCTGGGGGCAACCCGAGGAGATCGCCAAGGCGGTCGTGTTCCTCGTGCGCGACGGGAGCTACATCACCGGCGCGTGCCTCAATGTCAACGGCGGTGTCGTCACCGCGTACTAAGCTACCGCGTCGGCGACCGGGCCCGCAGGCGGGCGCGGGCCGGCGTCCAAGTCAACCAGGAGACGCCCATGCCGAGCGCGAGCGCGACACCAGCCGAAACCTCACCCGTCACCCCGATGTCCCGTTGGATGGAACTCTGGGGAGTTCCTGAGCCATCACAGGCCGTCCTCGCTGACGCGATGGGCGCCTGGCAGCGGGCCTGGGAGGACGCGCTCGCAGTCTGGGCGCGCCAGCCCGCCGCCCAAGCGCGCTCGGGCTGGGCGCCGCCCGTGCGGGAGCGTCCGGCACGCCACCCGCGCCACTACCCGCCGGGCCGTTCGATCGACCAGTTGTCGGTCGGGCAACAGGCCACGTTTACCAAGCGGGTCACCCAGGCCGAGATCGACGGATTCGCCGAGGTGACCGGCGACAACAACCCGGTGCACATCGACGAGGAGTGGGCCGCTCAGAGCTCCTTCAAGGGGCGGATCTCCCACGGCTTGCTGACCGCGGGGCTGATCTCCGCCACGATCGGGACGCATCTGCCGGGCCCCGGTACGATCTACATGTCCCAGACGCTGCGCTGGACCTGGCCGGTGCGCGCGGGCGACCTGCTGACCTGCACGGTGACCGTCAAGGAACTGATCCCGGAGAAGAACCGGGCGGTCCTGACCACGGTCGTCACCTGCGAGGGCCGCGAGGTCCTCACGGGCGAGGCGCTCGTCGTACCGCCGGTGCGCGCGGACGAGTAGCGGGACCGCTTCCCGGCTGCCGCTCCCCGCGGCGGGGGCCGGGAACCTCCGTTCCGCCGACCGGCGCCAGGGCGGCATTCGGGTAGTCTCGGGGCGATGACGACCCTTCGCTCGACGCCTGTCAGGGCGCTGGCGGGGACCGTGCGCGTCCCCACCGACAAGTCGATTACCCACCGCGCGCTGCTGCTCGCCGCGGTCTCCGACCGCACCGTGACCGTTTCCGCCCCGCTGGACAGCGCCGACACCGGCGCGACCCTGAGCGCCGTCGAGGCCTGCCGGGTTCCGGTGGAGGGCCATCTCGGCGACCGGGTCGTGATCGCGGGGCGGGGCCTGCGCGGCCTGGTCCCGAGCCCGGCGATCGACTGCATGAACGCCGGGACGCTCATGCGCCTGCTGCCGGGGCTGCTGGTCGGCTCGCGAGCCGACCACGTGATCCTCGACGGCGACGAGTCGCTGCGTCGGCGGCCGATGGGCCGCATCGCGACCCCACTGCGGCGGATGGGGGCGGCCGTGTTCACCTCGCCGGGCGGCCTGCCGCCGTTGGTCATCTCGGGCTCCCAGCAGCTGCGCGCGCTGCGACACGACCTGGACGTCGCCTCCGCGCAGGTCAAGAGCTGCATCTTGCTCGCGGGACTGTTTGCCGACGGCGAGACCTGGGTCTCGGAGCCTGTCCCGTCGCGGGATCACACCGAGCGGCTGCTCGCCGCCGCCGGGGTGCCGATGCTGCGCGCCGACGGCGCGGTCGGGGTTCGGGGCCCGGTCGCCGGGATCACCCTGCCGGACCTCGAGGTCCCCGGCGACTTCTCCTCGGCGGCATTCCACCTGGTCGCCGGCGCCCTGCTCGGCGACCCGGAAGTGCGGCTGACCGGGGTGAACCTGAACCCGCTGCGGACCGGGCTGCTGGCGGTCATGCGTCGCATGGGCGTGGAGATCGAGGTGATCGCATCGGCGAACATCGCCGGCGAACCGGCCGGCGATATCGTGGTCCGGCGCGCCGACAGGCTCGAGGCGACCGAGGTGGCACCCGAGGAGGTACCCTCGATGATCGACGAACTCCCGCTGGTCGGGCTGCTGGGAGCCCGGGCGCGCGGCACGACACGTGTGCGGGGGGCCGCGGAGCTGCGGGTCAAGGAAAGCGACCGCATCGCCGCCGTGGTCCGGGCACTGCGGAGCATGGGCGTGACCGCGGAAGAACTGCCGGACGGCTTCGCGGTGAGCGGCGGGCCGGCGATCGCCGGCGGCAGCATGGACGCCGGTCACGATCATCGCTTCGCCATGCTCGGCGCCGTCGCCGGGCTGGCCAGCCGTGACGGGGTGAGCGTTGCCGGCTTCGAGGCCGCCGCCGTCTCGTATCCGGGCTTCGCCGCGGACCTCAAGACACTGGGGGCGGGGGTGTGATCGTCGCCATCGACGGTCCAGCAGGCGCCGGCAAGAGCACGGTCGCCCGCCAGGTTGCCGAGCGCCTAGGGATGGGCTATCTGGATACCGGTGCGATGTACCGCGCGGTGGCGTACCTGGCGGCCCTCAACGGCGTCGAGGCCACCGACGGCGAGCGGCTGGCCGCAATCGCTCGCGGGCATCGACTGGCGATGCGGCCGATGCCGGGCGAGATGGCCATCGCGGTCGACGGCACGGACATCACCGAGCAGATCCGCAGGCCAGAGGTGACCGCCAGCGTCTCGACGGTCGCCGCGCATCCGGGGGTCCGTGCCGCGATCACCGCCGTACAGCGCGAGGTGTTGGGGACGGGGTCGTGGGTCTGCGACGGGCGCGACGTCGGTACGACGGTCTGGCCGGACGCCGAGCTCAAGGTGTATTTGACCGCCTCGGTCGCCGAGCGGGCGCGGCGACGCTGCGCGGAATTGGCCGCTCGCGGCACCCCGGAGCCGCTTGAGGACGTCGAGGCCGGCATCGCGGCGCGCGACCACCTTGATGCGACGCGGGCCGCGAGCCCGTTGCGTGCCGCCGCGGACGCGATCCGGCTCGACACGTCGGATCTCACGATCGACCAGGCCGTTGCGACCGTCGTCGCCTGGGCCGAGCTCGCTCGCCAGCGGGTCGCGCCGTGAGCGGCGGGTCGGACGCCCGCATCGTCCCCGCACTGTGGTGGGTGGCGCGCGGCATCCTGGCGCCGTTGTTCCGGCTGGCGTTCCGGCTCCGGGTGGGCGGGGTGGAGAACATCCCGACCGAGGGGCCCACGCTGTTCGTCGCCAACCACATCTCCATGTGGGATCCGCCGATGATCGGCTACGCGCTGGTCAGGCGACGCCGGGTCTACTTCATGGCCAAGAGCGAGCTGTTCCGGGTGCCGGTGGTCGGTTGGGCGATCCGGCGCCTGGGCGCGTTTCCGGTCGAGCGCGGCGGGGCGGATCGCAGCGCGATCCGGACCGCGCGCGAGGTGCTCGACCGCGGCGATGCGCTGCTCATGTTTCCCGAGGGGACGCGCAACTCGGACGGGCACATCCGGCCGGCGTGGCCGGGTGCCGGCGCGCTCGGCCTGGCCGAGCGCGTCCGGGTGGTGCCCGTCGCGATCGCCGGGTCGAACCGCCGGCTCGGGCCGGTGCGGGTCAGCGTGGGCACGCCGCTCGACCTGTCGGAGCTTCCCACCGGTCCCCGCGGCGAGCGCAGCCAGATGGCCGCGGACCGGATGATGGCCGCGATCGGTGCGCTGCGGTCGACGTCTCGCGAGCGCGGATGAGCGACCCCGTACGTCCCCGCCGCGTGCCCGGCAAGCGCGCGGGCACCCCCAGCGCATCGACGCTGGCCACCCACCAGCCCATCGTCGCCGTCGTCGGGTACCCGAATGTCGGGAAGTCCACCCTGTTCAACCGGATCACCGGACGCCGCGACGCCGTCATCGATCCGGTGCCCGGGGTCACCCGCGACCGGCGCCAAGCGGGCGCAGAATGGGGCGGGCGGCAATTCCAGGTCATCGACACCGGCGGCATCGATACCGCGGATCCGACGCCGATCGGCCGCCAGGTGGGTGCGCAGGCGCGCCAGGCGATCGCCGACGCGGACCTGGTGCTGTTTGTCGTGGACGCGACCACCGCACCGACCCCTGGGGACCTCGAGGTGGCCGATTACCTGCGCACCGTGCGGGTGCCGGTCCTGGTTGTCGCCAACAAGTGTGATCGGCGCGAGATCGAACTGTTGGCGCAGGGGCTCTGGGGCCTTGGCCTCGGGGAGGTCGTGCCGATCTCGGCCCAGCACGGGCTCGGGATCGGGGACCTGCTGGACGTGCTGGTGGCCGCGCTGCCCGAGCCGGAACCGATCGTGCCGCGCCAGGAGGGCGTTCCGGCCCTGTGCATCATGGGTCGCCCGAATGTCGGTAAGAGCTCGATCCTCAACGCGCTGTTGGGCGAAGTGCGCGTGATCGTCCACGACCGACCGGGCACCACCCGGGATCCGATCGACACCCTGCTCGACTACGAGGGCCAGGAGATCGTGCTCACCGACACCGCCGGGATGCGCAAGCGTGGCCGGATGCGCGATGACGTCGAGCACTACAGCCAGATCCGGGCGATCCAGGCGGCCGAGCGCAGCGACGTCGCCCTGGTCATCTGCGACGCGACCGAGGGGCTGACCGACGCCGACCTCCGGGCGGTGGATACGGCGGCGCGGGCCAAGTGCGCCACGCTGGTGGTGATGAACAAATGGGACCTGGCCCAGCCCGATCTTGATGCGATCACCGGTGAACTGCGGGCCAAGTCGCGCCAGCGCCCGCTGGTCGAGGTCTGTTCGGCGGCGAACGGCGAGGGGTTGCACCGCCTGATCCCGGCCGCCCTGCGCCTCTACGAGCGCCGGCGCATGCGGCTGTCGACGCATGCGCTCAACACGGCGATCCGCGAACTGGCCGACGCGCGGCCCGGCCCGCGCGGCGGACGCCGGCGACTCTCGCTGCGCTACCTGGTGCAGGTCGACACATCGCCCCCGACGCTGCGCCTCGACGTCAACGACCGCTCGCTCATCACGCGCGACTATGGCTTCTGGCTCGAGAACCAACTGCGCAGACGCTTCGATCTCGACGGCGTCCCGCTCATCCTCCAGGTCCGGGACCGGGGCGGATGAGCCACGGCCGGCCCATCGAATCGGTCGCGGTGCTCGGCGGGGGGTCCTGGGGGACCGCGTTCGCCCTGCTGTGCGCGCGCCGCGGAGTCGCCGTGCGGCTGGTGTGCCACACCCGCGCCCACGCCGAGCGCATCGACCGTGATCGCGTCAACCCGGCCTACCTACCCGGCGTCCGGATTGCCGATGAGATCACGATTACGGTCGACGACGACCCGGGTGCGCTGAGCGGCGTCGACCTGGTCGCGGTCGCGATTCCGAGCCGCGCCGTCGCAGGCGTGGCCGCGCACGTCGCCGCGTCGCTGACACCCGGGACCGGTGTGCTGTCGCTGACCAAGGGGCTCGACCCGGCCAGCGGGCGCCGTCTGTCCGAGCTGTGGCGCGAGGCCCTCGGCCCGACGGCGCCGTTTGCCGTGCTCTCGGGCCCCAACCACGCCGAGGAGGTCGCCGAGCGCCAGCCGACCGCCGCGGTCGTGGCCGGTGACCCCGCGCTCGGCCAACGGGTCCAGCAGCTCCTCAACGGGCCCGATTTCAGGGTCTACCTCAACGAGGATCTGGTCGGCGTCGAGCTCTGCGCGGCGGCCAAGAACGTCATCGCGATCGCCGCCGGGATGGCCGACGGCCTTGGTTTCGGTGACAACGCCAAGGCGAGCCTGATCACGCGGGGGCTCGCCGAGATGACCCGGCTCGGGCGGGCCTACGGCGCCGACGATGCGACCTTCCGCGGGCTCGCCGGGATGGGTGATCTGGTTGGCACGTGCACCAGTGCACATTCGCGTAACCGCCGCGTCGGCGAGCTCATCGCGACCGGGCTCTCCGGTGCGGCAGCGGAGGCACGCGTCGGCCAGGTCGCCGAAGGCCTGTGGAGCGTCGCGCGGGTGCTCGATCTGGCCGACGGGGCGGGGGTCGAGCTCCCGATCAGCCGCGAGGTCGCCGCCGCCGTCGCCGGCAAGCCGGTCGCCGAGTGCATGCGCGACCTGATGGCGCGGGCCCCGTCGAACGAACGTTAGGCCGCGATCGGCGTCCGCCGCCGGCCCGGGCCGGTCTGACCCGCGGCGCTGGTATCCTCGCCCGAAGTCCGTCATCCACAAGGGTCCAATGCATGCGCGAGCACCTGTTCACGTCCGAGTCGGTCACCGAGGGGCACCCCGACAAGCTGGCCGATCAGATCTCCGATGGCGTCCTCGACGCGATCCTCGCCGAGGATCACAATGCGCGGGTCGCCTGCGAGACGCTGGTGACCACGGGACAGGTCGTGGTCGCAGGCGAGGTCAGCACGACCGCACGCGTGGACATCCCCGAGATCGTGCGCGGCACCATCGCGCAGGTGGGCTACAACTCGAGCGAGGTGGGCTTCGATGCGTCCACGTGCGCCATTCTCGTCGCCCTGGACCGTCAGAGTCCCGACATTGCCCAAGGCGTCGATACCGCGCATGAGACCCGCGTCGGGACCTCGTCGGACCCGTACGATCTCCAGGGTGCCGGCGACCAGGGGCTGATGTTCGGGTACGCCACCGACGAGACCCCGCAGCTGATGCCTGTGCCGATCACCCTCGCCCATCGGATCTCGGAGCGGCTCGCGGCCGTGCGGCACTCGGGCCAGCTGGCGTACTTGCGCCCGGATGGCAAGACGCAGGTGACCGTGCGCTACCGGGACGGCCAGCCCGTGGGCGTCGATGCCGTCGTCCTGTCGACCCAGCACAACCCGGACGTCGACCGGGGCGAGCTCGAGCTGGACATGACCAACGAGGTCATCCGGCCCGTACTGGAGGAGTACGGCTACTGGAACGGCGGCATCCGCCACTTCATCAACCCCACGGGCAAGTTCGTCGTCGGGGGCCCGATGGGCGATGCCGGCCTGACCGGCCGCAAGATCATCGTCGACACCTACGGCGGCATGGCCCGCCACGGCGGCGGCGCGTTCTCGGGCAAGGACCCGAGCAAGGTCGACCGCTCGGCCGCCTACGCCGCCCGCTGGGTCGCCAAGAACGTCGTGGCGGCGGGTTTCGCCGCCCGCTGCGAGGTGCAGGTCGCCTATGCCATCGGCGTGGCCCGTCCGGTATCGGTGTTCGTCGAGACGTTCGGCACCGAGACGCGGCCGGTCGAGCAGATCGAGCGCTGGGTCGACGAGACCTTCGACCTGCGCCCCGCGGCCATCGTTGAGCGCCTGGACCTGCGGCGACCCATCTATCAGAAGACCGCCGCGTACGGCCACTTCGGGCGCGAGCTGCCGGGATTCACCTGGGAGTCGACGGCGATCGGCACCGAGGCGCGCGGCTAACTGGACGATGCCCGCGTGATGCATCCGTCGCTGTTGGCGGGTGACGATTCCGGGCTCGCGCAGGGCCCGTGCGCGCAGGTGTACCTGCTCGTCGATACGCGGGCGCTCGACCGTCCGCTCGACTACCTCGTGCCGCCGGAGCTGGCGGGGGTCGTCGGCCCCGGCGTGCTCGTGGCCTGCCCGCTCGGGCCGCGGCGGGTCGTCGGGGTGGTCGTCGGGACCGAGCCGCCGACCCACCCCGGCCGGCTCGTCGCACTCGCCGGCCGCGTCGAGACGCCGGCGATCCCCGCGGAGCTGCTGGACGTGGCCATGTGGGTGGCGCGGTACTACGCCGCCCCGGTCGCGTCGTGCCTGCGCCTGGTCGCACCTCCCGGCGGCGAGGCCGCCCTGCGTCGTGCGCGCGACGGCAGCTGGCGCCTGGCGACCCCGCCGCGCGGGCCGGCGCCACGGCTGGTCGTGCGGCGGCTGACCGACGGCGCCGAGGGAACCGCACGCCACGCCGAGATCCTCGCCTGTCTTCCGGCCGGCGAGACGCTGGCCGCCGCGGAGCTGATGCGCCGGGCCGGGACGACGATGGAGACCCTGCGGCGCATGGCGGCGGCCGGGCAGATCGCGATCACCAGCCAGGCGCCGGTCGCCGATGACGTCCACGGGCTGGGGATGCCCGTGCCGGCGGCACCGCGCGAGCTGACTGCGGATCAGCAGACGGCCTGCCGGCGCATTGCCGAGGCACTCGCGGCGGGCGGCCACCAGGCGCTGCTCCTGCACGGGGTTACCGGCTCGGGCAAGACCGAGGTGTATCTACGTGCCCTGGATATGGTCCGGGCGCAGGGGCGTGGCGCGATCGTGCTCGTGCCCGAGATCAGTCTGACCCCGCAATTGCTCTCGCGCTTGCGGGCACGCCTGGGGCCGGGCGTCGAGGTGTGGCACTCCAACATGACGCCCTCCGAGCGGGCCCAGCGCGGATGCGCGACTGCGCGAGGGCGCGGCCGATGTCGTCGTCGGCGCGCGCAGTGCCGTGTTCGCGCCGGTCCGCGACGTGGGCTTGGTCGTCGTCGACGAGGAACACGACTCCTCCTACAAGCAGGACTCCACCCCGCGGTATGACGCGCGCCAGGTGGCCTTCCGGCGGGGCCGCGACGCCGGCGCCCTGGTGCTCTACGGGTCCGCGACGCCGCGCCCGGAGACCTGGCATGCGCTCGAACGCATGCAGCTGCGGACGCGGGCCGACGGGTCGCATCCTCCGCCGGTCCGGGTCGTCGACATGCGCACCCAGCGGCCCGGGCCGATCTCGGCGCCGTTGGCGCGCGCCCTGCGAGATGCCGCCGAGCGCGGCAACAAGGCCGTGCTGCTGCTCAACCGCCGCGGGTTCGCGCTGATGGCGCTGTGCAGGTCCTGCGGGTGGATCGCGACGTGCCCGTCCTGCGACGTCTCGCTCGTGCATCACCGCGACCCCGCCCGGCTGAGCTGCCATCACTGTGGCTTCGAACGCGGCGTGCCCACGGTCTGTCCGCGGTGCGGTTCGAGCGAGCTGATGCGCGGCGGCATGGGAACCCAGGGCCTCGAGCAGGCACTCGCCAAGCTCGTGCCGACCATGCGCCTGGTGCGGCTGGATGCGTCGTCGACCGCCGCACGCGGCTCGGTCGCCGAGCTGCTGGGCGAGTTCGCCAAGCCCGGCGCCGCGATCCTGTTGGGCACGCAGATGGTAGCCAAGGGACACGACCTGCCCGAAGTCACCGTCGCGGCGGTCCTCGAGGCCGACGCCGGCTTGCGCCACGCCGATTTCCGCGCCGAGGAGCGGACCTTCGACCTGATCGTCCAGACCGCGGGGCGCGCCGGGCGGCGCGGGGAGGACTCGACGGTGATCGTGCAGGCGTGGGAGCCCGGCGCGCGAGCGATCCAGCTCGCGGCGCGTCTGGCCGTCGAGACGTTTCTCGACGGCGAGCTCGAGCGCCGGGCCCAGTACCGGATGCCCCCCTTCGGGCATCTGACGCGCGTGCTGGTCGAAGGGCACGACCCGACCGCCGTCGTGGCCATCGCCCGGGCGCTGGCCGGCAGCGCCGCGGACGCCGCCGCGCCGGTCACCGTGCTCGGTCCGGCACCCCTGCACCGCGTCCGGGGGCGGACCCGGCGGGCCGTGCTGGTGCGGGGGGACCGCGTCGCCGACGCCCGTGGGGCCGCCCTCACGGCGGTCGACGCCGTGCGCGAGGCGGCGGCCGCCGGCGAGCTACGGCTGATCGTTGACGTGGATCCGCAGACGACGTAGGTCGGCCGCAGGGGTGTCCGCCTGGCACCGCGTGTAAAGTTCTGCCGCCATCCAACCCGACGGAAGTGAGAACGATGCCGGTCCCAAGACTCTATGAGGCGTTCGCTGAGCCGCGTGAGCAGTGGGCCCACGTATTGGCGACGCTGCTGCAGCTGGGTGGTTCCGAGACCCGTGCGGCGCTCGTGGCCGAACTGCTCGGCGACCCGATCGACGGCACCGACCAAATGCTCGTCGGCGAGCGGCGCGTCATGGGCACGGGCCCCGACGCCGTCACGCTCGACATCACCTTGCGCAACGGCGAGGACTGGGTCATCGGGATCATCTCGGACTTCTCCTTCGACGTCGATCGCCGCGCGGCGATCGACGCGGCCCACGCGGCCCTCGGCACCGCCGCACGGCGGGTGCTCGTCGTGATCACCCCCGACCGGCGTCAGCCGGCCGAGGTGGCAGCGTCCGGCGGCGAGGTCGTCCACAAGAGCTGGCTGCGGGTGCGCGACTGGGTTCAGGAGCGTCCCGAGCGTGGCGCCGCCACGGGCGTCGACTTGGCGTTGCTGCGCGAGGCCGAGTACTTCTACACGCCGCGTGTGGCGGAGCTCTACCGGCTCGAGGAACTGCAGCCCCAGGTGGTGCCGGAGCTGCGCGGCGCGTTGGCCTCGATCTTCCTGGCGCTCAACGAGCTCGCGCCGGCGCCGACGATCGTCCACGCCGCCGACGCGACCGCCGAGGTGCGCTACCCGCGGACCGGCGAGCCCCAGGTGACGATCACCACCGGGGCCGGCGATCCCGTGGTCGCCGTCGGCGGCGGCGCCACGGTGCGCATCGACAGTGATGCCGCGCTGACCGCGGCGCGCTCGCAGGTGCTCGCCGAGGCGCGTCGGGTGCTGCCCGCCCGCAAGTAGGCGCCGTCCGGACGCGGGTGGGCCCGTCTCCGGGTGCTTGCTACGATCTTGCTCCGATGTCCTCACGCGCCTTTGCCGATCCCGAGCTCGAACAGCGCCGCCTGGCCGCGCTGCGCCAGGTGCGCCAGCTCGGAGACCCCGTCCTGAGGATTCCTGCCAGCGATGTCACCGAGTTCGACGAGGCGCTACGGGAGGAGATCGCCCGCATGGAATCCATCATGGACGAGGCCCACGGGGCGGGACTGGCGGCGCCGCAACTGGGTGCCCTGCGCCGCATCCTGGTCTACCGGTTCGGCGACGAAGAGCACGCGCGGGCGCTGGTGAACCCGCGCATCACCTGGGCGTCGGATGAGACCGAGACCGATGCCGAGGGCTGCCTGTCGATCGGCGAGATCACCGTCGAGGTGCCACGCGCGGTGGCGATCCACGTGGACGCCCAAGACGCCGAGGGCGCCGAGTTGCGGCTGGAGGTCGAAGGGTTCGAGGCCCGGGTCATCCAGCACGAGATCGACCATCTCGACGGCATCCTCATCCTGGACCGCACGACCAAGGAGCAACGCCGCCAGGCGCTGCGGGAACTGCGCAGCCAGGCGTAGGCCGCAGATGCGCATCGCCTTTGCGGGCAGCCCCGCCCCGGCGGCGGCGATCCTGCGCGAGCTGGCCGCTGCCAATCTCGAGATCGGCCTGGTGGTCACCCAGCCCGACCGTCCGCGCGGGCGCTCGCGGACACCGTCGCCGACGCCCGTCGCGGCGCAGGCCGCCGAGCTCGGCATCGAGTGCATCCGGCCGGTCACGATCAACGCCCCGGAGGTGCTCGCGTGCCTGCGGGCGGCCGACGTCGGCGCACTCTGCGTGGTCGCCTTCGGCCAGCTGCTCAAGGAGCCGCTGCTGTCCGAGTGGCCCTGCATCAACGTGCACTTTTCGATCCTGCCCGCCTATCGCGGCGCCGCGCCGGTCGAGCGGGCACTGATGGACGGGGTGACCGAGACGGGGGTCAGCATTATGCGCATGGACGCCGGGCTGGACACGGGCCCCGTGGCCCGGGTCGTACGAATCCCCGTCGACGAGACGGACGATGCCGGCACCGTGATGGACCGCCTCTGCGTGGCGGCGGCCCCCGCCCTCACCGCGACCATCGAGGATCTCGAGCACGGCAGGGCGCGGTTCGTCGCCCAGCCCGAGCAGGGGGCGTCGCTGGCGCCGAAGCTGACCGACGACGATCGGCGCTTGGATCCCGCGGGCCCGGCCAGGGCGCTGGTCGACCGCGCGCGCGCCCTGTCGCCGCATATCGGCGCGCGGCTCGTGATCGACGGCGAACCGTTCAAGATCTGGCGCGCGCGTGTGGTGCCGGGTACGTTCACGCGCGGCCTGCAGGTCGCCGATGGCCGGCTGGTGCTCGGGTGCGGGGACGCCGCGGTGGAGATCCTGGAGCTGCAGCCGCCCTCGCGGGGCCGGATCGGCGCCGGCGACTTCCTGCGCGGGTACCGCGGCCAGCTCGAGCTCGGATGACGACCGACCCCCGGATCAGCCCCGAGCGACTCGTGGCGCTGCGGGTCCTGCGACGCGTCGCCGAGGGCGCGTTCGCCGATCGGGCGCTCGCGGCCGAGGCCCGCAAGGCCGACCTCGACCCCCGGGCCCGGGCGGCGGCGATGCGGCTCAGCTACGGGGCCGTCCAGCGCCGGCGGACGCTCGACTGGCTCATCGACGGGGCACTCGAGCGGCCGAACGCCCTCGAGCCGGACGTACGCGAGGTCCTGCGGCTGGGCGCGTACGAGCTGATCTGGTCCGACCGGGTCCCGGACGCGGCGGCCGTCGATCAGACGGTGCGGCTGGCCCGGACCCTCCACGGCGTCCCGCGCCGCCGCACCGCGCGCGCGGGCCTGGTCAACGCGGTCCTGCGCCGCCTCGCCGACGACGGGGCCCGGCGCCTGGCCGGGCTCGAGGGTGACCCGAACGCGACCGGACTCCGGTACTCGATGCCCGACTGGATCGTCGACGGGCTGCAGTCGACGTTGGGCGCGGGTGCCGAGGGCGTCATGGCCGCCGCCAACGAGCCCGCCGAGTCGGCCCTGCGCTGGAACCCGCTCCGCGGCGAGCGGGTCGAGGTGGAGCGGGCGCTGCCGGTCGGCTGGCACGGCGACCCCTACCTACCCGAGGCGCTCGTGCTCGAGGGGCCGTTCGGGATCGAGGACTCGTCGCTGTGGGACCGGGGCTTGGCGATGGCCCAAAGCCGCGGCTCGATGCTCCCGGCCCGCGCGCTCGATCCGGTCCCCGGCGAGCGCATCCTCGACCTGTGTGCCGCGCCCGGCGCCAAGTCGACCCAGCTTGCCGCCCTCGCCGAGAACCGCGCCGAGATCGTGTGCGTGGAGTTGCACGCGTCACGGGCGCGTGCCCTGCGGGCGCTTGCCGAGCGGACCGGCGCACGCCTGGATGTGCGCGTCGGGGACGGGCGCACCCTGGCGCTCGAGGGCGGCTTCGACGCCGTACTGGTCGATCCGCCGTGCACCGGCCTCGGGGTCTTGAGCTCGCGACCCGATGCACGCTGGCGTCGGCGACCCGAGGCGCTGGGCGATCTGGTCGCCCTGCAGCGCGACCTGCTGGCGCGGGCGCTGGAGCTCACCCGGCCGGGCGGACGGGTCATCTACAGCACGTGCACCCTGCTGGCGGCCGAGAACGAGGACATCGTGCGGGCGAGCGGCGCGAGGGTGACCGATCTGGGCGCGCGCTTTCCCGACTGGGCCCACCCGCGGCTGGCGGGCGCGCTTGAGACGCTGCCGGGTCGCGACGGGACCGACGGGTTCTTCGTGGCGCGCCTGGAGCGTTGATATGGGAGGCGGGCCGCGGCCGCCCGGGCCCGCGATGGCGGCACCGGCACGACCCCGATAGGCTCTGGAACCGATGAATCCGCCGGAACACCCCTTCGTGCTCCCGTCGGTCATGTCCGCCGATATGACCATCTTGGGGACGCAGCTCGCCGCGTTGTGCGCCGCCGGCGCCCACGCGTTCCACGTCGACGTGATGGACGGGCGGTTCGTGCCCAACCTCACCGTTGGGCCCGATTTCGCCGCCGCCGTGGCCCGGAGCGTGCGCCCGCACGGTGCGCTGGTCGACGTGCACCTGATGGTCGAGCGCCCCGGCTACCTACTGGAGGCCTTCGCGCCGCACGCCGATGCGATCAGTGTCCACGCCGAGGCCGACCCGCACGTGCACCGGCTGCTCGGCGAGATCCGGCGGCTGGGATGCGCGGCGGGCATCGCGATCAACCCCGGCACGCCGATCGATTTCGTCACCGAGCTGGCGGGTGCCATCGACTATGTCAATTGCATGGCGGTCAACCCAGGGTTCGCCGGCCAGGCATTCATCCCGACGACACCCGAGAAGGTTGCCCGCTTGCGGGCTGAACTGCCAGACGACGTGTGGATCGAGGTCGACGGGGGGATTGCGCTGGGGACGCTGCCGGCCGCACGTGACGCGGGCGCGTCGTGGTTCGTGTCGGCATCGTCGATCTTCGGCGCCGCCGACCCCATCGGCGCCTATCGGGGACTGGCGGAGCTCGCAGGATGAGCCCGCTCTGCGCGGCCGAGGCCGCCGGGCTGGCGCGCGCCCGTGAGCTCGCGCGCACCGGGCGCGGGCGGGTGAGCCCGAACCCGCTGGTGGGCGCGGTGATCCTGCGCGAAGGACGGCTCATCGCCGAGGGCTGGCACGACGGGCCGGGCCTGCCGCACGCCGAGATCATGGCGCTCCGGGCCGCCGGGGCGCAGGCCCGCGGCGCCACCCTGGTGTGCACCCTCGAGCCCTGCTCGCACTTCGGACGCACCCCGCCGTGCACGACGGCCGTCATCGATGCGGAACTCGCGCGGGTCGTCGTCGGCTGCCTGGACCCGCTCGAGCGCACCCGCGGCAGCGGGATCCGCGTCCTGCGGGAGGCCGGCATCGAGGTCGCCCTCGCGGAGGGTGAGGACGAACGGCGCTCGCGGGAGCTGATCGACGCGTTTCTCACCGTCGCGATCCGGGGGCGGCCGCACGTCATGCTCAAGCTGGCGACGAGCCTGGACGGGAAGGTCGCCACCCGAACCGGCGAGAGTCAGTGGATCACCGGACCCGAGGCCCGGGCGCTCGTGCATCGGCTCCGCGCCGATCACGACGCGGTCGCGATCGGCATCGGCACCGCGCTCGCCGACGACCCGCAGCTGACCGCCCGTGGGCTCGCGGGCCCGGTACGCCAGCCCGCGCGGGTGGTGTTCGATTCGTTCGCGCGGCTCCCGCTGGATTCGGCGCTGGCGCGCGGGGCCCGCGAGCTGCCGGTCTACGTGGCCGTCGGGGCGAACGCCCCCTGGGATCGTGTGACCGAACTGCAGGCCGCCGGGGTGGAGGTGATGGCGTTTGCCACGCTGCGTCCAGAGGTTCCAGCCGTCCTTGCGGCGCTCGCCGAGCGCGGGATCCAGTCGGTGTTCGTGGAGGGTGGGGCGGGGCTCGCCGGGGCCTTCGTCGAGGCCGGTGCGGTCGACGTCGTGCGATGGTTCATCGCGCCCATGCTGGTGGGCGGCGATCAGGCACCGGGGGCGCTCGGCGGCGACGGGCTGGCACGGCTCGCCGACGCGTCGCGCCTGCGCGAACTGGACGTAACCCGCATCGGCGATGACATCCTGTGCGCGGGTCGCCTGATCGAGCTGCCCCGAACCGAGGTTTGATGTTCACCGGACTGGTCGAGGAAATCGGAACCATCGCGGCGCTGGCGCCGGTCGACGGCGGCCTGCGCGTCGCCATCCGGGCGCACATCGTCCGCGACGGACTGGCCGTCGGCGATTCGGTCGCGGTCGATGGCGCCTGCCTGACGGCGGTCGAGCTGCACCCGGACGGGTTCGTGATCGACGCCGTTGCGGAGACCCTGCGGCGGACGACCCTCGGGGAGGCCCAGCCGGGAGAACGCGTCAACCTCGAGCGGGCCCTGACGCTCGGCGCGCGACTGGGCGGGCACCTCGTGCAGGGGCATATCGACGGCACCGGGACCGTCGCCGACGCGGCATCGGAAGGGGAGGGCTGGCTCCTGCGAATCGACGCTGCGCCTGAGCTGTTGCGCTACGTGGTCGAGAAGGGCAGCATCGCGGTCGACGGCGTGAGCCTTACCGTCGCCTCACGCGAGGCGACGTCGCTGACGATCGCGTTGATCCCGCACACCGTCGCCGTCACGACGCTTGGCCCCGAGCGCGTCGGCAGCCGCGTAAATCTCGAAGTTGACCTTGTGGCAAAGTACATAGCGGCGTTAGTCGCTCCATACCAGGTGCCGCGGGAGGCCCCATGAGCAGTACGCAGGCGCGCCCCTTCGCGACAATCGAAGAGGCAATCGAGGCGGTCCGCGCCGGTCACATGATCGTCGTCGTGGACTCCGAGGACCGTGAGAACGAGGGCGACCTGATCATGGCCGCCCAGTTCGCGACTCCGGAGGCCATCAACTTCATGGCCACCCACGCGCGCGGTCTGATCTGCCTGGCCCTGACCGACGATCGCTGCGAGCAGCTCGGGCTCACGATGATGGTGCGCCGCAACGAGGCCCCGTTGGGGACCGCCTTCCTCGAGTCGATCGAGGCCCGTGAAGGCGTCACGACCGGCATCTCCGCGCCAGATCGCGCACGCACGATCATGGTCGCGATCGACCCCAACTCGAGCGCCGCGGATCTGGTCAAGCCCGGTCACGTGTTCCCGCTGCGCGCCAAGCCAGGCGGCGTGCTCGAGCGCGCCGGCCACACCGAGGCCGCCGTGGACCTCGCGCGCCTGGCGGGGCTGATCCCCGCCGGGGTGATCTGCGAGGTCATGCGCGACGACGGCCAGATGGCGCGCGTGGACGATCTGGTCCCGTACGCCGAAGAGCACAGGCTCCTGATGATCACGATCTCGGACCTGATCGAGTACCGGCGCCACACCGAGCGCCTGGTCGAGCGCGGCGGCCAGGCCCGCCTGCCCACCACCTACGGGGAATGGACCGCGGTCGGGTACCACAGCCTCATCGACGGCAAACATCATCTCGCGCTGGTCAAGGGTGACGTGGCGGGCAAGGACAACGTCTTGGTGCGCGTGCACTCCGAGTGCCTGACCGGTGACGTGTTCGGCTCGTTGCGCTGCGACTGCGGCGAGCAACTCGCGGCGGCGATGAAGATGATCGACGACGAGGGCGAGGGGGTGGTGCTCTACATCGCACAGGAGGGGCGCGGCATCGGGCTGTTGAACAAACTGCGCGCCTACGAGCTGCAGGACGCCGGCTTCGACACGGTCGAGGCCAACCGCCAGCTCGGGTTCCCGGCCGACCTGCGCGACTACGGCATCGGTGCCCAGATCCTCGTGGATCTCGGACTCACCACAATCCGCCAGCTGACCAACAACCCCAAGAAGATCGTCGGCCTCGAGGGCTACGGGTTGTCGGTCACCGCGCGCGTGCCGATCGAGATCGAGCCCGGCCCGGACAACCTGCGGTACCTGCAGGTCAAGCGGGACAAGATGGGCCACATGTTGCACCACCAGGACCTGCGCCTGGACATCGGCTCGTCCGAGGGCGACTGACCGGTGGCGCGGACCGAGCCGGCGCCGGTGCCTGAACGGCTCGACGACGTCGACGTCCGCGTCGGGATCGTCTGCTCGAGCTTCCACACCGCGTTGACCGAGGCGCTGCGTGCCGGCGCACTCGGATACCTGGCCGGGGCCGGGCTCCCCGAGGATCGCGTCGACGTGCATTGGGTGCCGGGCTCATTCGAGGTGCCGCAAGCCGCACGGATGCTCGCCGGCTCGGGCCGTTACGCGGCCATTGTCGCGGTCGGTGCGGTGATCCGGGGCGCGACCGCCCATTTCGACCACGTCTCGATGGCCGTGTCCCAGGGGCTCATCCGGGTCGGGCTCGATACAGGTATCCCGTGCACGTTCGGCGTGCTGACCTGCGACACCCTCGATCAGGCGTGGGCACGGGCCGGCGGCGACGTCGGAAATGCCGGGGAGGACGCCGCACGTGCGGCGGTGAGTCTGATGAACCTCGCGGGCCGGACCGGATCAGGCCCGCAGGCGGCGGCGTCGTCGCCGAGGGCATAGCGCCCACGAGCGACGTGTCCGTCCTAGGCGGCCTTGACCACCTTGCCACTCTTCAGGCAGCGGGTGCACACATAGGCGCGGGTGGGGGTGCCGTTCGCGATGATGCGCACCTTCTGGAGGTTCGGGTCGAACCGCCGCGGGGTCGCACGCATGGAATGACTGCGGTTATGCCCGAAGCCCGGGCCCTTCCCGCACACACTGCAGACCTTCGACATCGGCCTCCGTCCTCGGGTCGCCGTAGAGTTGCTCGTGTCGCCCGCCCTGCGGAGGCCGGAACGGCACAACGCGCAATTATGCAGGTACTGGGTAGGTGACCGCAACCATGTTACCGGCCCGACCGTTCGCCGGACGTCCGGACTTGGTCGGGGAACCGCCCGCCCGGCATCCCGATCCATGCTGGTGGTGGGCGCCGGTCGGCCGGGTTCCCGGCGTCCGTCCCGCCCAGGCCCAGCGGGCGGCGGCCTTCGGCCTGGAGCGGATCGGCGATCTGCTGCTGCACGTCCCCTTCCGGTACGAGCGCTACGGCGCCGCGACACCGGTTGCCCAGGCGGCGATCGGCCAAGAGGTCACGGTGCGGGTCGAGCTGCATTCGATCCGTCTCGCACCGACCCGGCGGCGCGGGCTGGTGACCGTACGGGCGCTGGTCGGCGACGCGACGGGCCGGCTGGAGGCGGTGTGGTTCAATCAGCGTCACCTGCTGCGCGCCCTGGCGCCGGGCGACCAACTGATGATCCGCGGCACGATCGGGACGGGCGCACCGCGATCGATCACCGTGCGCGCGTATGAGGTGCTGGGTGCCGGCGGCTCGGAGGGGCTGCACACGACGGGCCTGGTACCCGTGTACGCGGCGACCGAGGCGCTGCCCTCGGTGCGGATCCGCGAGCTGGTCGACCTGGCGCGCGGGTTCGCGGTCACTGCGCCCGAGTTGCTGCCCGCCTGGATCCGCGACCGGGTCGGGCTGATGTCGTATCCCGATGCGCTGATGAGCGTGCACTTCCCGCGCGCGGCTGCCGACGTGCGCCAGGGTCGTCGGCGGCTGGTCATCCAGGAGTTCATCGAGCTCCAACTGGGGCTGCTGGTGCTGCGCCGGCGCGAAGCAGCGGAGCGCCCCGCGCCCCGTCTGGCCGGGACGGGGGAGCTGGCGGGGCTCGTGCGCGCCGGCCTGCCGTTCGCGATGACCGGGCATCAGGAGCGCACCCTGCGGGAGGTCGATCGTGACCTGCGCCGTGACGTGCCGATGCGCCGGCTGCTGCAGGGCGACGTGGGATCGGGGAAGACCCTCGTCGCCGCGTTGGCGATGTGCCAGGCGCTGGAATCCGGCGTGCAGGCGGCCCTGATGGTGCCGACCGAGACGCTGGCCGAGCAGCACCTGCAGACACTCGACGGATTGCTTGCCCCTGCCGGGATCACGCCGGTCCTGCTGACCGGCAAGGTTCCCGCCGCCGAACGCGAGCGTCGCCTGATGGCGATCCGTACGGGTACGGCGGGCGTCGTCGTCGGGACGCAGGCGCTCCTGTCCGAAGGGGTCGAGTTCCGCGATCTGGGCCTGGTGATCGTCGACGAGCAGCACCGGTTCGGTGTCGAGCAGCGGCATGCGCTGGCCGAGCGGGCGCGGGACGCCACCGGCCGCGCCGCGCACATCCTCTACATGACCGCCACGCCGATTCCGCGCACCCTGGCCCTGACCGCCTACGGGGAACTCGCGGTCTCGACGATCCGGGGCCGCCCGGCCGGCCGCGGGCCGGTGGCCACCCGCTGGGTGCGCGAAGCCGAGCGTGAGCAGGCCTACTCCGACATCCGGACCGAGTTGCGCCAAGGATTCCAGGCCTACGTCATCTGCCCGTTGGTGGACGAGGGCGGATCGGCCGAGGCGAAGGCTGCGACCGAGGAGGCCGAGCGGTTGCGCTCAGGGCCGTTCGCCGAGTTCTCGGTGGGGCTCGTGCACGGCGCGCTCAAGAGCGACGCCAAGCGTGCCGCGATGGCGGCCTTCGCGCGCGGCGAGACCGACGTGCTCGTCGCCACGACGGTGATCGAGGTCGGCATCGACGTCCCCAACGCGAGCGTCATTCTGATCGAGGGCGCCGACCGGTTCGGGCTCGCGCAGCTGCACCAGCTGCGCGGCCGGGTCGGCCGCGGCGAGCGTCCCGGCCAGTGCATCGTGTTCGGAGAGCCGGCGACCGACGACGGGCTGCGGCGCCTGGAGGCGTTCACCCAGACCGGCGACGGGTTTCGGCTGGCCGAGCTCGATCTGGAGATCCGCGGGGAGGGGTCGATGCTCGGCAGCCGCCAGGCCGGCCCGACCGACTTGCGGTTCGCGCGGCTCACACGCGACCGGCGCGAGCTCGCGCAGGCCCGCCAGATCGCGCGGCGGCTCCTGCGAGCCGATCCCCGCATGTCGCGCCCCGAGCACCTGCTGTTGCGGCGCGCCGTCGAGGCGCGCTTCGCAGCGATCCCACGTCTGCTTGAGGGCTGAGGGGATGCGGGTGATCGCCGGCACCCATCGGGGGCGGCGCCTGCGGGCGCCCCGTGGGGCGGCGACGCGCCCGACCGCGGACCGGGTCCGCGAGGCGATCTTCGCGATCGTCGGCGATTGCGGCGGGCTGGCGGTCCTCGATCTGTTCGCCGGCTCGGGTGCCATGGGGATCGAGGCGCTCTCCCGCGGTGCGGCGAGTGCGACCTTCGTCGACAGCGACCCGCGGGCCGCCGCCTGCGTGCGGGCCAATCTGGCCGCGCTCGATCTCACCGGCGCCGCACGGGTCGTCGTCGCCGACTGGCAGGTCGCCCTGACGCACGAGGCACAGCGGGGAGCCCTGTACGACTTGTGCGTGGTCGACCCCCCATATAGCTTAGTTGCAGGCATTTCCTCGACGGTGTCCCGCGCGGTCGCGCCGGTATTGTCCGAATATGCGACAGTCATACTCGAAGGACCCGCTCAGGGTCCGGTCCCAACGATGGACGGCGTCCGCGTGATCGAGCGCAGTGATCGAACCTACGGCTCCACCCGCGTGAGCGTGCTGCGCGTCCACGGGGCGGGGGTGACCGGTGAGTCCTGACGGGCGCGTGGCGATGTGCCCGGGCACCTACGATCCCGTCACGCTCGGGCATATGGACATCATCGAGCGGGCCGCACGCATCTTCTCCGAGGTGGTTGTCGCGGTCACCGACGGGTCCTTCAAGAAGCAGCCGATGTTCTCGACCGACGAGCGGATCGCCTTCGTGCGTCAGGCCGCCCGCGACATGGAACTCGACAATGTCAGGGTCGAGCCGCTCGGGCAGCTGGTGACCGAACACGCGCGGCTGATCGGCGCGCACGCGGTGGTCAAGGGCTTGCGGGCCATTTCCGACTTCGACTACGAATTCCAGATGGCCCAGATCAACAAGTATCTCGCACCAGAGCTTGAGACGGTGTACCTTCCTGCCTCGCCCCGTTTCAGCTTCATTAGCTCCAGCGGTGTTCGGGAGGTGGCCGCCTGGGGTGGTGACGTTGAGGCATGGGTGCCCGCGCACGTGGCGCGCGCCCTGCGTGAGCGAAGCCCCCGGTTGGCGTCGGCGCAGTCGCCGACGCCAACCGGGGGGATGACGGAATGAGGAGTTTGCGTGGACGTACTTGAGCTGATCGACAAGCTGGATGACCTCATCCACAACGCACGGCCGGTCCCGTTGACCGATCAGGTCCGCATCGACCGGGAGGCGATCTTCGAGCTTCTGGATGAAATGCGGTCGACCATCCCCGAAGAGGTCAAGCAAGCGCGCTGGATCGTCAAGGAACGCCAGGAGATGCTCGCCGAGGCCCGCCGCGAAGCCGACCGGATGCTCGCCGAGGCGCGTGAGCGCGTCCAGCACGAGGTGTCCCAGCAGGAAGTCGTCCGCCAGGCCGAACGCGAGGCCCAGGACATGCTCGAGGCCGCGCGGCAGCGCGAGCGCGAGGTGCGGCTCGGTGCCGAGGACTACGCCGACGAGGTGCTCGGGACGCTTGAGGTCAACCTCGGAAAGTTCATGAAGGCCGTCCAGCGCGGGCGCGAGCGGCTCCAGGGCAAGGCCGAATCGCTCGAGGACGACGGGGCGCAGGAGCAGGGCGCCGACTAGGGATGGATCGCCGCACAGCCGCCCGCCAGCACCGCGGGGCTGCCCGCGGTGCGGGCCGACCCCACGACGGCGATCGGCTGCTCGAGCTCGACCTCCAGGGGCTCGATCTTCCGGCCGGTAGCGCCTGCGCAGCCGAGGTCGAGGTGCCGGTCGCTCCGCTGCAGATCGGCGGCCAGGACTACCGTGCCGAGCCGGAGGCCCCCCGGCTGCGGCTTGACGTGGTGCGTCTCGGAGACGGCTGGCATTTCCGGCTGCGCGGGCGCCTGGAGATGACCGGCCCCTGCTGGCGCTGCCTCGAGCCCGCCCATACCGGCGTCATCATCGACGCCAACGAGGTGGCCATCGATGCTGCCGACGACCCCGACATGGTGAGCCTGTACCTGCGGGGCGAGGTGCTCGAGGTCGCTGAGTGGGCGCGTGATGCCGTCGCCGAGGCGCTGTCGCCGACAATCCTGTGCGACGAGCGCTGCGCGGGCCTCTGCGTGACCTGCGGCGCCAACCTGAACACGGGGCCCTGCGGGTGCCCGCCGCCGCCGCCCGACTCGCGATGGGCGGCGCTCGCCGAGCTGGCCGAACGCCTGTTGCGGGAGGAACCCGAGCCGTATTCCGGTCGGGAGCCCGATCCTGACGGGTGACGCTGGCACCCGCGCGGCGCGGCGATCTCACCCGGAGGGGTTGCGGCGCGGGGCCCCCGGGCGGTACCCTTCCGCGGTCTACGACCGTCCGGCCGTTCGACCGGCCCTGGGCGGCCCATCGGTAGGAGCGACATGGCTGTTCCGAAGCGCAAGACCTCCCGTCAGCGTCGCGACACGCGGCGGGCGACGCACGCCATCGAGGCCGATCGCATCGGGCGCTGCCCGCACTGTGGTGCGCCGACGCGGCCCCACCGCGTGTGTGGCGTCTGCGGTCAGTACCGTGGCCGCCAGGTCGTCGAAGTCCGCGACTAGCAGCGCCGACGGCCCCGCCGCCGGGGCATCCGAGCTATGAGCCATGAGATCGCGATCGCCCTGGACGGCATGGGAGGCGACCACGCTCCCGATGCCACCGTCCAGGGCGCGGTCGACGCGGCCGGCCCGCACCTGCGCATCCTGCTCGTCGGCGATCGCGATGCACTCGCGCCGCGCCTGGCGGCGCTGTCGGGCGCGCCGGGCGCCGAGCACGTGGAGGTCATCCATGCCCCGGACAAGATCTTCTCGAGCGAAGACGGCGCCCGCGCGGTCCGGGCCAAGCCCGAGAGCTCGGTGGTTGTCGCCTGCAAGACGGTGCGCGAGGGCCGTGCCCAGGGGGCCGTGTCGATGGGGCACACCGGGGCCATGATGGCGGCCGCCACGCTGCATATCCGGCGCATCCCGGGCGTGCAACGGCCGGGGATCGCGGTCGTGCTGCCCAGCAAGGCCGGCTTCATCGTCCTGCTCGACGCGGGTGCGAACGCCGATGCGCGACCGGAGCACCTGCTCCAGTTCGCGGTGATGGGCCGCCTGTTCGCCCAGGGCGTGCTCGGGGATCCGGCGCCGAGGGTCGGGCTCCTGTCGATCGGCGAGGAGGAGGGCCGCGGCAGCGAGCTCATCCAGCAGGCGACGCCGCTGCTGCGCGACACCCCCGGGTTCGTCGGGAACGTGGAAGGCCGCGACATCCCGCGCGGGACCGCCCGGGTCGTCGTCACGGATGGGTTCACCGGCAACGTTGCCCTCAAGCTGTATGAGGCCTCGGGGGAGTTCCTGTTCTCGGAGATTCGCGCCGCGCTGTCGGAGACCCTGGCGGGCCGTCTCGGGGGGCTGCTCGTCCGCCCATCGATACGGCGCATGCGCCACCGGCTGGACCCGGAGACCGTCGGCGGCGCCGTCCTGCTGGGCGTGCAGGGCCTGGCCGTGATCGGCCACGGATCCGGCAGTCCCACGGCCGTGGCGAACGCGATCCACACCGCCGCACGCGGGGCGCGCGAGGACGTCGTGGGACGTCTGGCCACCGAGCTGGCCACCCCACCGGCGTCCGCGCCCGCGTAGGATCCCGGGCGGAAACTCCCGGCTCGGGAGATGTCCGGACAGATTGGTAAGTTCCACGAACGTATGGCGCCCGTGCGCCACGCGGTCGTCAAGAAAGGGAGAGACGTGGACCGAGCACAGGTCGTCGAGGAGCTTCGCGCCATCCTTGTTGAGCAGCTTGGCGTCGACGCGGCCGAGGTCACTGAGGCGTCCTCGTTTCAGGAGGACCTCAACGCGGACTCGCTGGACTTGGTCGAGCTCATCATGGAGATGGAAGACCGGTTCAAGCTGAAGATCCCCGACGAGGACGCCGAGAAGATCTCCACGGTAGGTGAGGCGGTCGATTACGTGGTCGCCCACGCCAGCTGACGCGATGCCGTTGTCGCCGCTGGCCGGGTTGCTCGCGCAGCTCGGTCCAGCGCGTCGGCGACAGGTGCTGACCCACCGCTCGTGGGTCAACGATCGCACCGAATCGTATGAGCGGCTCGAGTTCCTGGGGGACAGCGTGCTGCAACTGGTCGTCACCGAAGAACTGATGCGCACGGCACCCGCAGGCGTCGGAGGGCGACCTGGCCTGGATGCGCCAGACGGTCGTCGACCGGGAGATGTGTGCCCACGTCGGCACCGCCGCGGAGTTGCACGAACGGCTCCGGGCCGCCGCGCCCGAGCACGGTCGTGAACTCGCCGACCAGCCCAGCGTGCGGGCGGCGCTCACCGAGGCGGTGATCGGGGCGGCGTGGCTCGACCTGGGTGCCCCGGTGACGACCGAGGCGGTACGGGCGGCTTTCGCCGACGCGATCACCGCCGCCGTGCCCGGTCGTCGGGATCCCAAGACCACCCTCCAGGAGCTCGCGGCCCGCAAGGGCCTCGCGGTCCGGTATGAGATCGCGCGCATCGACGGACCGGCCCATCGGCGGGAGTTCACCACGCGCGTCACGGTCGGCGGGGCGGTCGCCGTCGGCACCGGAAGCTCCAAGCAGTCCTCCGAGCGGGCGGCGGCCACGGCGGTGCTGGGCGTCCTGGAGGACCGGGCCTGATGCTGCGGCGCCTGGACATCCGGGGCTTCAAGTCATTCGCCGCGCCGATCAGCCTCGAGTTCGGGCCGGGGGTCAACGTGATCGTCGGGCCCAACGGGTCCGGCAAGAGCAACCTCGCCGAAGCGATCGTCTGGTCGATGGGTGAGCAGCGCGCGACCAGGCTGCGGGCGGCCGGGATGACCGAGGTCGTGTTCTCCGGGGGCGAGGGCCGCCCGCCTGCGGGCGTCGCCGAGGTGCGCGTGACGGTGAGCCCCGCGCAGCAGAATCCGCACCAGGCGGCCGAGACCGAGGTCGCCCGACGGCTGACCCGCAGCGGTGAGGCGACCTACCAGCTCAACGGCACGACCTGCCGACTCCTGGACGTGCACGAGGCGCTCGGTACGTGTGGGCTCGGCCCGGACGCACTGGCGGTGATCCGCCAGGGGCAGGTCGAGGCCGTCTGCACGGCACGCCCGAGCGACCTGCGCGCGGTGATCGAAGAGGCCGCCGGCGTGGCACTCTCGCGCCGCCGCCGCCGCCGCGCCGAGGCGAAGCTGGCACGCGTCGCTGAGCGCCTGCAGCGCGCCCGTGATCTGGCCACCGAGCTCACCCGCCGCCAGGCGACGCTCGAGCGCCAGGCCCGCGCCGCGGCGCGGGCCGCCGAACTTGATCTTGAGATCGCTGCGGCACGCACGCGGCTGGCGGCGAGCCTCGCTGCGGTCGCCCTGCGGGAGGAGCACGCGGCCACCGCCGAGGTCGCGCGCTGCCGGTCTGCGCGTGAGCGTACCGGCGAGGCGCTCGCGTCCGCCGAGGCGGGCTTCCGTGGCGCAGAGGCGGTCGTGCAGGAGTACCTGGCGGCTCGCGAGCGTGACCGCGAGCTCGTCCGCGCGATCACCTCCGCGCATGAGCGGCTGCGCGGGCGCGCGGACCTGGCGCGCGAACGACTCGCGGACGCGAAACGACAGCTGGCGCGGGATGCCGATGAGCGCGCCGCCGCGGCGGCGGCGCGACGCGAGGCGACCGCGCAGGCTGGTGACGCACACGCGCGGAGCAAAGCCGCACGCGCAGCAGCCGACGCTGCCGGGCAGGCGCTGGACGCCGCCACCACGCGCAGGGCTGCCGCGGAGGCCGCCGCGCGGAGCGCCCGCTCGGCGTGCGCGGACGCGCGCACGGCGGCCGAGGATGCCGCACGCGCGCTGGCGAGCATCGAGGCCCGGCGCGGCCACCTGCTGGCCGGGCGTGACCAGGCGACCGCGCGACTCGCTCGCCTGGCGGACCAGGGCGCGGGCGGCGCCATCGGCCGGGCGGAGCGCCGGGCGGAGATCTCGGCCGAGCGGGCGACGCGTTGGGCGGGCCGCGCCGATGCGGCCGATGCTGGCGCCGAGGACGCGCAGGCGCGGGCGGCCGGGGCCGAGCAACGACGTCGCGAACTCGCCGCACAGGCGGCGGCAGTACGGCCGTCGGGAGCGACCGCCACCCACGTGCTCGGTGCGGGCCTCGAGGTCGTCGCCGGGACCGAGCGTGCCTTCGGAGCGGCCCTCGGCGTGCTCGCCGATGCGCCGGCCGTCGACCGGCTAGGCAAGGCGCAGGCCGTCCTCGATGCCGGGGCCACGGCGGTGCTCGTGCCGACCTCCGCGGTCCCTCTCGCCGCCACTGCGCCGGCCGGGCGGCCGCTGTCGGACCTGGTGCTCGCGTGCGCGCCCGCCATGCGTGCGCACCTCGATCGCGTGCTCGCGGACACGTGGCTCGTCAACGACCTGGGCGAGGTTCCCGACGACGCCCCAGGCCTGTTTGTGACGCCGTCCGGCGACGCGTGGCGCCCTGCCCGCGGAGTCCGCCAGCGGACCGCCAGCGAATGGGCCGTCCAGGCAGAACACCGCACCGCGGTGGCCCGCCTGGTCGAGGCCGAGCGGGCCCTCGCCACCGCCCAGGACGTCCGCGTACGCGCGCTTGACGAGGCGGCGCGCGTCCGGGCGCGACGCCGCGCGGCCGAACGCGCGGCGGCCCGGACGGAGACGGCGCTCGGGGTCGCGCGCGCCCACGCCGCCCGCACGAGCGTCGAACGGGCCGACGCAATCGGCGCCCTCGAGGCCGCCGAGGCGGAGCTCGCGGACCTGGAGGCGTCGCGTGCGCGGCTGCTGCGCGAGGCCGCCGCAAACCGA
The DNA here is from genome assembly GCA_963773325.1 of uncultured Thermoleophilia bacterium. Taxonomy (GTDB): domain Bacteria; phylum Actinomycetota; class Thermoleophilia; order Miltoncostaeales; family Miltoncostaeaceae; genus CAITWD01. Next base: position 2,294,648 of record CAVZAI010000002.1, read on the forward strand.
GCAGGACCTGGCCCGCGCGACCGAGGCCCAGGCCGCGCTCGATACCGACGACGCCGCGGCGCGCGAGGCCTCTGTGGGGACCGAGCAGCACGCCGGGCGCTGCCGAGCCGAACTGGCCGCAGCACTGCTCGCCGAGGCCGAAGCGGCCGAGCAGCTGCGGCTGATCGACGCGCGCGTGGCGGCGCCCGAGCCCGTGATCGACGGTGCCGGGGCCGAGGCGGCGCTGCGGGCCCTCGACCGGGTCGCCGAGGCGCTCGCAGGGCGAGCGGCCGGGTTCACCGCGGCGCTGTCCGAGGGCGAGCACGAGGTTGCTGCGGCCGAACAGGCGCTCGGCGCGGCGCGCGGCGCCCTCGAGACCGCCGCAGCCGACCAGACGCAGGCTCTCGATGCGCTGCATCGCGCCGAGCTGGCCTTGGCGGCGGCCACCGCCCGCGCCCATGAGCTCGTCGGCGAGCACGAGCTCACCGACCCGTCCGAGGAGGACGCCGAGCTCGATCCCGATGCCCGGGCCCGGGAGATCGCAGACATGGAACGGCGTCGGCGCCTGATCGGGGCGGTCAACGAGCTGGCCAACACGGAGTTCGCGGAGACGTCCGAACGCACGGCCGAGATCGCCGAGCAGGTTGCGGATCTCGAGGGCGCTGCGGCCGAGCTGGCCGCCCACATGCAGGGGCTCGACGATGCGGTGACCGACGGCTTCCAGCAGGTGTTCGACGTCGTCCAACAGCGGTTCCACGATGCGGTCTCGGTGCTGTTCCCGGGTGGCCAGGGCCGGTTGGCGAGCGTCGAGACCGAGGATGACGAACCCGGAATCGAGATCCAGGTCGTGCCGGCGGGCAAGCGTGCCCGCCCTCTGGCGATGATGTCCGGCGGCGAGCGCTCGTTGATCGCCCTGGCGTTCTGCCTGGCGATCGCGATGACCCGTCCGGCCCCGTTCTACCTGCTCGACGAGGTCGAAGCCGCGCTCGACGACACCAATCTGCGTCGCTTCCTGGCGCTGGTGCGCCGCATGTCGGAGGAGACCCAGTTCGTGCTGATCACCCACCAACAGCCCACCGTCGAGATCGCCGACACGCTGTTCGGGGTCACTATGGGCGGGGATGGCGTCTCGCAGGTTGTCTCGCGCCGGCTGGCCGAGGACATCGCCGGCGGGGCGCGCCCGGTCGTGCGCCGCCAGCTCAAGGCGATCCAGGGCGGCCGTGCGTGAGCGAGGCGGGCGACGAGCGCGCGCGCTGGGCAGAGCTGTTCGATATCGCGGTGGCCCCGGTCGAGGCCGAGCAGGAGACGCGTCGGCGCGGGCTGTTCTCGCGCTTCAAGGAGAGCCTGGCCAAGCCGCGCCAGGCGATCTCGCCGCAGCTTGCGGGCGTCTTCGCCCCAGGGCTGATCACCCGCGAGACCTGGGATGAACTCGAAGAGGCGCTCATCGGCGCCGACTGCGGCATGGACGCGTCGCTGGCGCTGGTCGACGAGCTGCGCGAGGAGGCCCAGCAGGGCCGCATCGTCAACCGCAGCGAGATCGCCGCGGGACTCGCGAAGGCGGTGGTCCACCAGATGACACCCGAACCCCCGAAGATCCCGATCGGCGCGCAGCCCACCGTGATCCTCGTCGTGGGGGTCAACGGCAGCGGCAAGACCACCACGGTCGGCAAGCTGGCGCACCGACTGAGCGAACTCGACCAGCAGGTCGTCATCGGGGCCGCCGACACGTTCCGGGCGGCCGCGATCGATCAGCTGGCGATCTGGGCCGATCGCTCCGGTGCACAGCTCGTCCGACAGGGCCCGGGCGCCGACCCCGGCGCGGTCGCGTTCGATGCCGTGGCGTCCGGTACCGCCCGGGGCGCCGACGTGGTGCTCATCGATACGGCCGGCCGCCTCCAGACCCAGCACAATCTGATGGAGGAGCTGCGCAAGGTTCACGCGGTCGTCGCGAAGGCGAACCCCGACGCCCCCCATGAGACCCTGCTCGTGCTCGACGCGACCACCGGCCAGAACGGGCTCAGCCAGGCACGGCTGTTCGGCGAGGCCGTTCCGCTGACCGGGGTGATCGTCACCAAGCTCGACGGGTCCGCCAAGGGCGGGATCGCCATCGCGATCAACCGGGAGCTCGGGATCCCCGTCAAGCTGGTGGGCGTCGGCGAGAAGCTGGAGGACCTGCAGCCCTTCGACGCTGCGGCGTACGCACAGGCGATCTTCGCACCGGGCGACGCGGGGTAGCCGGCGCTGATCGCGCGTTCGGACCGGCCCCGCTAGACTCCGCCGGGCGCGCGGTCCGACGACCGCGTCGACGACGCATGTTCGACACTCTCTCCGACAAGCTGCAGGGCGTTTTCTCCGGTCTTCGCGGCCGGGGCAAGCTCACCGAGGCCGACATCGATCAGGCGATGCGGGCGATCCGCCTGTCGCTGCTCGAGGCCGACGTCAGCCTGCCGGTGGTCAAACAGCTGACCGCCGCCATCGGCGAGCGCGCCCGCGGCGCGGAGGTCATGACCTCGCTGACCCCGGACCAGCAGGTCGTCAAGATCGTCAACGAAGAGCTCGCCAAGCTCATGGGCGGCGCGAGCGTTAACATGCCGGTCTCGCCGCGCCCGCCGACCGTGATCTTGATGGCTGGGCTACAGGGCTCGGGAAAGACCACCTGCGCGGCCAAGCTCGCCCGCTACTATCAGCAGCAGGGGCGCGCACCGATGCTCGTGGCCTGCGACGTCCACCGGCCGGCCGCCGCCGAACAACTGTCGGTGCTCGGCGGGCAGCTGGGGATCCCGGTGCATCGCGACGACGGCGTGACCGACGCCGCGCGCATCGCCGAGCAGGGGATCGCCGCGGCCAAGGCCGCGGTGCGGGATCTGGTGATCGTGGACACCGCCGGCCGCACCGTCATCGACGAGGCGATGATGGCCGAGCTGGTCGACGTCCGCGACGCGGTGCATCCGACCGCCGTCGTGCTCGTGCTCGACTCGATGACCGGCCAGACCGCCGTCGAGGTCGCTCAGGCGTTTCAGGACGCGGTCCAGTTCGACGGCGTGATTCTGACCAAGCTCGACGGTGACGCGCGCGGCGGCGCGGCACTCTCGGTCCGCGCGGTCACCGGACGCCCGATCTACTTCGTGGGGACCGGCGAGAAGATCGATGCGCTCGAGCCGTTCCACCCTGATCGCATGGCCTCGCGGATCCTGGGCATGGGCGATGTGCTCAGCCTGATCGAGCGGGCCCAACAGAACGTCGACGTCGACACCGCCAAGGACCTCGAGAAGAAGATCCTCGGCGGCGGCATGACCCTCGAGGATTTCCTGGATCAGCTCCGGCAGATCCGCAAGATGGGCCCGATCGGACAATTGCTCGGTATGGTTCCCGGGTTCAAGAACGCCATGAAGGGCCGCGACCTCCAGGTTGACGATCGGCAGCTCGATCGTTTGGAGGCCATCATTTCGAGCATGACGCCCAGCGAGCGCCGCCGACCCGACATGATCAACGGCAGCCGGCGGCAGCGCATCGCCCGCGGCAGTGGGACGTCGGTCCAGGAAGTCAATCAGCTGTTGGCGCAGTTCAAGCAGATGCGCAAGATGATGAAGCGGTTCGGCAAGGGCGGTCTGCCCCCAATGCCGCCCGCACTCGGAGCCTAAGACAACTCAAGGAGCAACGTGGTCAAGATCCGGCTCGCCCGCGTGGGCAGCAAGAAGAACCCCATCTACCGGGTGGTTGTCGCCGATTCGCGCGCGCCCCGCGACGGGCGGAACATCGAGACGATCGGGCGGTACAACCCGCAGGTCGATCCGTCGATCGTGGAGGTCGACCTCGATCGCGCCCACCACTGGATCTCGAATGGTGCGCAGCCGTCGAGCGCGGTGGCCAAGCTCATGAAAATCGTCGAGGCGCGCGGGTGAGCGACTCCCCGACGGCGGGGCTGGTCGACATGGTGACCGCCCTGGCCAGGGGCCTGGTCGACCATCCCGACCAGGTTCGCGTCGAAGCCGACGAGCAGGGTGAGACCACGGTGCTCAACCTGTTCGTCGCGCCCGAGGATCTCGGCCAGGTCATCGGCCGCGGCGGACGGATCGCCCGGGCGCTGCGCCTGATCGTTCGCGAGGCGGCATTCCGCACCGGCGTGCGTGTAAGCCTCGAGATCGTCGACTAGCGACGCCGCCTGTTCGCCACGCGGTGGGGGAGGCGGTCGTCATCGGGGTGGTACTGCGAGCCCACGGCGTGCACGGCTTGGTCCGGGCGCGGCCGACGGGTCCGACGCTCGCCGAATTGCAGGCCGGCGAGCAGATCGAGGTGAGCGATCGCGACGGCCGCACCCGGCGCATGATCCTCGCCTCGCACACGCCGGCCGGCGACGCCATGCTGCTCGGCTTCGAGGGCATTGCGACCCGCGAGGACGCCAACGCGCTGCGCGGTGGGACGATCCTCGTCGACGCCTCGCGCCTGCCGGCGGGGCAGGATCCCGGCGAGTTCTATGTCCGCGACCTGGTCGGCTGCACCGTGACCATGGGCGACGCGCAGATCGGGACGCGTCGGCGACGTGATCAGCCGGCCCGCCAACGACGTGCTGGATGTGGTCGACCCCGACGGGCACCGCCGGCTGTTGCCGTTTACCCGCGATGCCGTCGTGCGCATCGACGTGGCCGCGCGGCAGATCGAGCTGCGCGACGACCTGATCGATGCGCCGCCGGGCGCCGAGGCGGGGGGCGGCGGCGATGCAGGTTGACGTGTTCTCCCTGTTTCCCGAGTGGTTCGACTGGATGCGCCACCCGCGCCATCTCACCAACGCCGAGCTCGAGCTGCGGGTCTTCGACTACCGCGACTACACGCCGCTCGCCGCCGGCCAGGTCGATGACAGCCCGTACGGGGGCGGGCCGGGAATGGTACTTGCGGGTCGATGTCGTGGCCGCGGCACTCGAGGCGGTGTACGGCACCGCGGCCGGGAGCGTGCGCGCAGCCCGCCCGGTCGTCGTGATGAGCCCGCGCGGGCGCCAGCTCGACCGACGCGGTTGTCCGCGAACTCGCCCAGGCGCCCGCGCTGACCCTGTTGTGCGGCAGGTACGAGGGCTTCGACGAGCGCGTGCACACGCTGCTGGCCAGCGATGCGATCTGCATCGGGCCGTACGTCCTGGCCGGCGGCGAAATCCCGGCGATGGCCGTCATCGACGCGGTCGGGCGTCGCCTACCCGGCGCCCTCGGCAACCGGGCGAGCCTCGATCACGAATCGTTCTCGCCGGAGCTCGGCGGCGGGACCGAGTACCCGCACTACACACGCCCGGCGATGTTCATGGGCGCTGCCGTTCCGGAGGTCCTGCTCTCAGGCGACCACGGTGCCATCGCGCGCTGGCGCGCGGAGCACCTGGGCCCCGGACCGGCCGCCGGCGCGTGACTGGCGCGCCCGGCATGATAGGGTACTCGTCGCTTTTGCCCCGACCCGGAGGTCACCCAACATGAGCGTGATCGAGAGCCTCGAGCGCATGCAGCTCAGGGATGACCTGCCTGAGTTCAAGCCGGGCGACACGGTCCGGGTGCACTTCCGCGTGATCGAGGGTCAGCGGCAGCGCGTGCAGGTCTTCGAGGGGACGGTGATCAAGCGGCAGGGCTCGACGAGCCGCGAGACATTTACGGTGCGCAAGCAGAGCTTCGGCGTCGGCGTCGAGCGCACATTCCCCGTGCACTCACCGAAGATCGAGCGGATCGAGCGCGTCATGGAGGGCGACGTCCGCCGGGCGAAGCTCTACTACCTGCGCGGCAAGGTCGGCAAGAAGGCGCGCATCCGCGAGAAGCAGCGGACGGCGCAGCCGGCCAAGTCCTAGTCGTGTCCGTGTTGCGGTGACCCCGCCCGGCGGGTCGCAGCGCGCCGCGGCTGGTCTGTTCGCACACGACCGTGGCTGCGGAGCCGCGCGCGTTGCCGGTGCCGACGAAGCCGGTCGCGGCTGCCTGGCCGGACCGCTCGTTGCGGCAGGCGTGTGCATCGACCTCGGGCGGCTGACGTACGCCGAGCGCCGTGCCCTGGCCGACCTGGATGATTCCAAGCGGCTCAGCCCGGCGGTGCGTGAGCGCCTGGCGGCGGCGATCTGGGTGATCGCCGAGCAGGTCGTGGTCGCGAGCGCCGAAGCGACGACGATCGACCGCGACGGACTGCACCGGACCAATCTGCGCCTGCTGTCGCGGGTGCTCGGCGGCCTGGACCCCATCCCCGGGGCGTGTCTGGTCGACGGCTTCGCGCTCGGCGCCGACGCCGTTGCCCACCGGCCGATCGCCGGCGGCGATCGTACCAGTGCGGCGATCGCCGCCGCGTCGGTTATCGCGAAGGTCACGCGGGATCGGATGATGCGCGCGCTGGCCGGCCGGTACCCCGACTACGGGTTCGACGAACACATGGGCTATGCGACGCCGCGTCACCGCGCGGCGATCGCGCGCTTCGGACCGAGCGCGATTCACCGGCGCTCGTTCGCGAGCGCCGCCTACGCGGCGTACGTCGCCCAAGGCCAGGTGCTGCTCACCTCGCCTTAGGGGCGCACGTCGTTCGGGTAGGCGATGATCTCGATGACGGTGTCGCCAGGGCCGTTGAGGTAGAAACTGCGGGTCGCGTCGCGGTGCAGGCTGATGTCGGTTCCGCGCTCGGCCGCCATCTGCTCGAGCTCGGCGTTGGTCACCCGCCAGGCCAGGTGATCGGGATGCTGCGACGCGGTGACGAAGGCCAGCCGGACCCCGTCGGCCTCGATCAGCGCCCAGGTCGGGTCCTGGTAGAGGACCTCGGTCGCCGGGATCCATTGGCGGTACCAGTCGACGGCCCCGGCGATATCGGGTACTTGGCGGGCAATGTGATCGAATTCCATGTCGCGGTCCCTCGGATTTCGTGGACTAACGTGTCGCGGCGGTCGGGTCCGCGGCGGGAACTGCGTAGCGTGCGGCGATCTCCTCAGCCATCTGCGCGATCGTGGCCCGCAGCAGCGCCGGCTGCAGCAGCACGGCGTCCCCCTGATGCTTGAGGACCTCCTTGACCATCCATTCCTGGCTGGCGTAGGGGATCTCGACGATGACCGACCCGTCGACGTGCCGCTCCCAGGACGGGTGCTCCTCGATCATCCAGCGGGCGAGGCTCGCGCTGCACCAGACCGACGCGCTTTGGGCAATCGCCGGGGGGCCCTCGGCGCGGTCGCCGAACGGAAGATAGGGCCCCGACGCCATGATCTCGCCACGCCGGCTGAAGTGCTCGGCGAGGACTGTGGCGCTGCGGATGCGGTCGACCCGGAACGTGCGCTGGTCGTTTGCCTGATGGCAGAACGCGACGAGGTACCAGGCGTCGCGCGCGTTGACCAGCAGATGCGGCTCGATCGTGCGGGTATTGAGCGCGCCGCGCGCCTCGGTCCAGTACTCGATCTCCAGCTTATGGTCATCGCGCAGGGCGTGGTTGATGGCCATCGAGACCGCCGCGTTCGCGTTCTGTACCCGGCCGATCTCCACCTCGGGAAGGTTGTCGGTGCCAATCGCCTGCTCCACCTTGGCGCGCGCCGACAGCAGTGCATCGTCGGCCTCGACCGGGAGCCGATCACCGATGAACTCCAGCGCCCACAAGAGCGCCTTGGCCTCCAGCGGCGACAGCCGCGCCGGGCGCGCGAACCGGTCGCCGTAGGTCTCGCGGGTCACGGCGACCGCGTCCCCTTCGATCTTGGCGTAGAGCGCGTAACAGCCGCCCCCGAAGTTGATGAGGTTCAGGAGCGTCAGGTCCTCATCGAGGACCTTGCGGTCGATGTTGAGCGCGGTGCGCAGGTCGCTGACCGGCACCGTCGTGTGGACGGCGTCGCCGCAGGCGGCCAACAGCCGCGTCATGAGCGCCAGCAGACGCGCGAAGCGCTCGGCCGGCACGACCTTGTCCGGTGCCACGGCGGCGCGCTCGGGCGGGTGCGGCTCATCGCCGGCGTCGGGATCCGCGGGCGCCGGCGGGGCGATCTTCGGAATGGTCGTGTGGCGTGCGGTGACGGTCAGCAGGGCCTCGTGGGCGCCGCGACGCAGTTCGTCGGGCCCGACGATCTCCGCGTGGGCCCCGAGGCTCAGGACCCAGGTCAGCAGCGCCGTGGCGGACGTGTATTCGGTGGTGAACAGCCCCGACCCGTCGTCGCGCAGCTCACACGTGCCGTAGGTGCCAAACATCTGCTCGACCCACCATGCGACGATCGGCGACAGCACGATGGTGGCCTGGTGACCGTCGTCGTCGAGTTGCCACGGCGCCCGGTCGCGGTACCGCGACACGTCGAAGTCGCGCGGCGCGGCAAAGTCATGTTCGGCCCGCGTCTTGAAGGTGATGCGACCCTCGATCCGCGAGAGGCGGAAGATCCGCGTCGCCTCGCGCTCGTGGGCATATCCGACCATGTACCAGTTGCCGCCGAGATACAGCAGCGAATACGGATCGACCTCGCGCTCGGAGCGCTCGTCGCGCCCGATCGAGTAGTAGGTGAACCGGATCGTCTTGCGGCGGCTGATCGCCGACTCGATCTTCGACAGGTGGGCGGCCACCTCGGGCGAGTAGTCCCCGCCGAGCAGGTTCACCGAGACGGTGCGGGCCGCATGATCGTCGAGGGGGCTCGGGCGCCCCAGGGTCAGGTGCTGCAGGGCGAGCCGCAAGGGTTCGGCGTACGCGAACTGGCCCTCCAGCACGTACAGGCACGTGTGCAGCGCCGACAGCTCCCGCTCATCGAAGTCGATCTGCGGCAGGTAGTAGTTCTCCGGCGGCAGCGCGTACAGGTCGCCCTGGAAGGGGTCGTCGGTCGGGCGCTCGACGGCGAGCTTGAGGCCCATGGCCTCGATCTCGCCACGGTCGGCGTAGAACCGGCGCAGGAAAGCCTGATCGCTCATGCCCCCGTAGCCCTCGACGGACTCGTGAATCTCGTCGGCGGTGACGGGCCGCTGCTGCGACATCAGAAAGGCCACGAGCGACAGCTGCCGAACCAGTTTGTCGTCGTCCCTCATCGCCATGGGTGCTCCGGCCGGGGGCGGGACATTGCCGGTAATGATAGCCGTCTCCCGGGAGGTTCACGAACGCCGCTGGTCAGGGGATTCCCGACGACGTGGCTGGTAACCTTGGGCGCGTGACCGTACTCGAGCACATCTACGGCGTCCCGTCCGAGGATGAGCTGGCGATGCTCGTCGGGGCCGCCGTACCGCACTTCGCGTTGCAGATCCGCGGCCGTGTTGCCGAGTACGCCGCCGCATTGCCCGCCGACCACCCGCGTCAGCCCGAGCTCGCCCGCCACCTGGCGCGGCTGGACGCGCTCGCTGAGGATGGCCAGGCTGGGGAGGGCCCGGTGGATCTGCCGCCGCGGGCGTCGCTGGTGACGTCGACGACCGCGTCGCACTAGCCCGCCGCCGCCGCGGGCCCTCGGTCTAATCATCCGCGTCGGCGAGCGCGTCGCGCGCGATCGACGCGAAGCCACGCAGGATGCGCGCGGTCGCACCCCAGACGTCCTCCCCGTCGAGCGGATAGCGGAGTTCGCGGAACGACGGCTGCGGGGGTAGCGCGGCATCGATGGCCAGGATGTCGGCGACGGGGATCTCCATCACCCGGTCGATCTCGCCTGGATTCGGATGCGGCCGCGGTGTCGCCTCGAGTACTGCGAGTACCGGGGTGACGATGAACTGTGACTGGAAGGTCGCGACGTCGTCGAGCTCGCCGACGACGGCCACCATCGCTGGGTCGATGCCGAGCTCCTCGAAGGTCTCCCGCACCGCGGTCATCCGCAAATCGCGGTCCTCGGGATCACGCTGCCCGCCCGGCAGACTCACCTGCCCGGGATGGGCCGGCAGGTGCGTGGCCCGCTTGGTGAGGATGATGTGCGGACGCTCGTCGCGGTCGTACAGCGCAACCAGGACCGCTGCCGGCCGCCCCGGGCGGTCATCCAAGACGATCCGTGCGCGCGCGACCAGGACGGCACCGATCCGCGCGGCCAGGTCGGCGGCCCGCGGCAGCGGCGCGGGCGAGGCGAGCGGCACATCGACGGACATCGTCCGAGTGTATTCGAGGCAGGTGCCGATGCGGGACACCGCGACCGAGATCCACATGGAATGGCGGGATCTTGGCCGGGAGAGCCGCCTGCAAGTCGCACCGTTTCCCGTCGTTGCGTGGACCGGTGCGACCGTGAGACTAGTCCTGACGGGCCGTCCTCGCGAACAACCGCCAAGAACCCGGCGCGTCCCCGGCACCTCGGCGGGGAGGTTTGCCGGACGGGTGCCGCGGGGCTCAAGCCCGGCAGGCGCAGGGTCGCGACCTTGCTCTCATACGGTTGTAGTGACGGATGCTCGTAGGAGGGCAGATGTACTACGACCACATGGACGGCGGCGGCGGTGGCTGGGTAGCGATGCTGATCATTGTGCTCCTAATGATCGCGTTGGCGGCCGGAGTGATCTGGGCCTTCGTGAAGCACGCCCGGCCGTACGTTGGCGCCACGCCTGACCGACCCGCGTACCCAAGCGCTGCCGAAATCCTCGATGAACGGCTTGCCCGTGGCGAGATCGACCCGGACGAGTACCGCGAGCGACTGGCGGCCCTCCGCGAGCCTGATGCCTGACATCGAAGCTCGGGGCGCCACAGCAACATCTCCGGGCACATCCGGGCGGGCGTCGATCCGGTCACGGTCACGTTCGCGGCGTGGGCAGGGAACTCGCCCGCGATCATCTGGGCCAACTACGCGCGAGAGTTCGCGCGGTCGCGTGACGCTGAGCGCGTCCCGATGGCCGACGCCTTGCTAGCGGCGCGCCAGGCGCTCCAGGGTGATACCGCGGTGTTATCGCGGGCACCCGAGTCGTCGGTCGACGAGGAACGCCTGGAGGCCGAAATTCGCTTGCTCGCGGCGATGTGGGAATGGTCGGCGCGCGACCGCGACGTGCTGACGAGTAGCGTCCGAGTGTACGCGCTAGGGGGGCCTGACTAGACTCGATCCATGCCCCGCCGCCCGGACACCTGGCTTGCGCAGACCGCCGACCCGACGGGCGATGCACTCGAACGCGCGCTCGAGGGGCTGGTGGAGCGACTCGAGCAGGCCCGCCTCGCGGCCGAACGGGCCGTCGGCCGGCGCCCGCTGGGGCTGCGCGAGGTGGAGCTGGCGCCCGGTACGCGCAACTACCTGTGCGCGTTCGAGGGACCGGCATTCGTCTGTCTGAGCGACGACGAGCGCCCGGTCAACGATGCGCATGTCGTCCATCGGGTTGCGACGGTCAGCCTCGTCTGGGAGCAGCTGGAGGCCGACATCGATCCGACGCGTCTTGCCGATGTCGCGACTGCGGCGGCGCGTGTGCTGGCGGCGACCGATGCGCCTGCGCCCATGGCCGAGGCGGTCGCCGAGACCGCCGCGCACGCGATGGCGATCCGGCGCTGGCGCGAGTCGCCGCTGCGCGCGGTCGCATCGCTGGTGCAGGTCGACGTTCTGTTTGCGCTGCAGGAGCGGGGCCATCGCGCCTACGCGCGGTTCGTGCAGGGATCCGAGCCGCTGGTCGCACGCCAGGACGAACTGCCGCCGGAGCTGGTCACCGCCCTGGGCGGCTTCGAACGGGCCGCGATCGACGCCCGCCTCGGCGGGCGGCTCGCCGACCGGCTGGGCGAGGTCGTGGGTTCGTGCGACCAGGCGGCTGCTGAGATCGTCGCCGCCCATGTGCCCCCGCTGAACGTCCAGGGGGCTTGCCGGTGACCGGCACCGAGATCGCGTTTCGGCTCGGGCCCGGATGCCTCGAGGAGGCACGCGCGATTGCCGGGCGCCTGGCCGGTCTGGCCCCGACGGCCGTCGAGCACGTGCTGTTCTGTGACGCCACGGCGGGTGAATACGGCTGTCTCGCCGTCTGGGAGGCCGACGCCGACGCCGAGGCCTACATCGCGTCGCCGCTAGTTGCCGCCGAGCTCACCGCGCTCGGGGAACGGATGGGCAAGCCGGTACGCGTGCGGCGCTACGCGATGGAGTACCAGCGCGAGCGCGCCGCGCCGCCCGTAACACCTGGCGCGCGGTGACTCCCGGCGCGGGTTTGGTCCGGGTGCGCGTATAGGCTCCCGGTGTGGAGCCAACGACCATTGTTGTCATGGACGGCGACCAGACGGGCCAGGAGCTGCTCGTCGAGGCATTGCGAGTCCTCGAGCCGAACGTGTCCGGGCTGCCACTCAGCTTCGAGCACTACGACCTGTCGCTCGAGTCGCGCCGGCGCACCGGCAACCAGATCGTCCATGACGCCGCCCAGGCGATGCGCCGCGCCGGGTACGGGCTCAAGGCCGCGACGATCACCCCGGAGGAATCCGGGGATGTCGGCAGCCCGAACGCGCTCCTGCGTGAGGAGATCGACGGGCGCGTGATCATCCGGACCGGCCGCCGGCTTCCCGGCGTCCGCCCGATCGGCGGCATCCACGCCCCGATTTCTGTCGTGCGCATGGCCATCGACGACGCCTACGGCGCGGTCGAGCGCCGCGAGGGGAGCGGGCTTGACGAGGTGGCCTGGCGCACCGAGCATATCTCGCGCCGCACCTGTCGGGCCGTGGCGGACTTCTCGTTCCTGCAGGCGCGCCGGATGAACGCCGCCGTCTATGGCGGACCGAAATGGACCGTCTCGCCGATCTACGAAGGCATGATGAAAGAAGAGCTCGACGCGGCCGCCGAGCGCCATCGCGATGTGCGCTACCGGCCAGTCCTGATCGACGCTGCCTACGCCGGCCTGATCACCCACACCGGCGACGCGCTCGTGGTCCCGGCGCTGAACCGCGACGGCGACTGCCTGTCGGACATGGTGCTGCAGCTGTTCGGTTCGATCGCGGGTGCCGAATCGCTGCTGCTGGCGTTCGACGACGACCTCAAGGCCACGACGGTCATGGCCGAAGCCCCGCACGGCACGGCCCCGAGCCTCGAGGGCAAGAGCATCGCCAACCCGCTGGCGATGATCCTCGCCGGCGCCGCGCTGCTCGGGTTCGTCCACGACCCGGCCGCGTCGATGGTCTCGCGCGGGATCTACGAGGCGGCGCTCGAAGCGGTCGCCGACGATGTGCGCACCGCCGACCTCGGGGGCCATCACGCCACCGAGGAGTTCACCGATGAGGTCATCAAGCGGCTGCGCACCAAGCTCGATGTCTGGAGCTCGCTCGGCGAATCGGCCGTGATCTAGCGCTCCCCGCGGGCCCGCTGGGCCCGGCGCTTGCCGATCACCATCGCGACGAACAGGATCGCGATGATCACGAATGAGACGATCGGGAACCAACCGATGGCCGTCATGCGCCCTCGGACTTGGTCGGGCCCTCGGAGATGAAGTCGATCAGATCCTCGACGGTGAACCGTCCGGCCTGCATCGAGGCGACCAGGCCGTAGACCGTCGCGGTGTGCGGCCGCTCCATCACATACGCCCGGATCGCGGTATTCGCTTCCTGCTCGAGCGACGCCACACGCGTGCGGCCGAGCTCGGTCGCGCTGACGCCGTTGGGGCGCATCAGCGCGAGGTCGTCCTGGACGAGCCGGGCGACCAGATCGGCGATCTCCTCGCCCTCGGCGCCGAAATGCTCGGCGAGCGCGGTGATGGCGACCGGCTGCGCGTCGCCCGCGCGCACCAACTCGCGCAACAGCAGGTAGCCGCCCGCCGAGAGGCCTCCGGCGGCGACGGTCTGGTCCAGGATTCCGGCGAGCTCGGTCAGCAGCGCAATGTCATCGTCGCTGCGGTACATCGCTACGGGCCGTAGCGATGCGCCGGCGCGGGACGGGTCAGGATCGTCGCCTGACCGGCCCAGGTGCGGCCCGAGATCCCGAGGTCGTCCAGCAGCTGCAGCGCCGAGCGTACGACGCCCACGCGGGCGCCGCGGCCCGTGGTGTTGGCGATGGTGATCGCGAAATCGTGATCGCCCGGGCCGTACAGCGGACGCCCGTTGGCCCGGGCGAGCGCCACGCGGGCCTCATTGAGCCGCGCCGGGTCGTCGAGGGCGACGTACGCCTCGAAAAACGACCAGTCGGGGGGCAGTTCATCGACGACGGCGTCAAACGCAGCAACGTGGCTCATGCCGCCAACCGTACCATGCGGCTCCCGGCGCTCAGGCTCACGCGGTGAGCGCGAACGGGGCGAGCGCCGCGGCGACCGCGTCGGCCGCCGCGGCGAAGCGCGCATCGTCCAGGACCGGCGTGTGGGCTCCGAGGCCGATCTGCGCCGGCAGCTCCACCCAGCTCACACACCCGCCGTGCTCGGGACCGACGGCGAGCACGGGCGGCTCCGCCACGCGGGCGACGCGGAGCACGACCGCCCAGAGCGGCTGGGTCCGGCGCCAGCGCAGCCGTTCGCGGGCATAGTCGCCGGTCAGGATCTGCAGATCGCCGATCGCATCGAGGGCCTGGGGATCGCGGATCGGATAGGCGTCATGGATAGCTGCCCAGAGGGCGAGCGGCAGGCGCGTCGGGTCCTCGCGCTGGCGCAGCGCTGCCGCGTAGCGCACCGCGGCATCCGAGCGCACCAGCTCCGGGCGCTGGTGCGCGTAGGTCGGGAACAGGAAGAACGCGGGGTGGGGCAGCTCGAAGCGCTTCTCGCCGATGCCCCCCTTGCGGATGATCACCACCTGCTCGCCGGCCGCCAGGGCCTCGCAGGTGACGGCCCATTCCTTGAGCGCTGCTCGTGCCATATGCCGATCGTACCCGGATGCGGATGGCGTGTGCCCGACGCCTGTCGCATTGATAGCCTTACCGCCATGACCGATCAGATCCTTGCCCGAGCCGCCGATGGCGCCCGCATCACCGCCGACGAGGCGCTCCTGCTCTACGAGACCGCCCCGATGGAAGACCTGGGTGCCGCGGCCGACGAGGTCGTGCGCCGCCGCTACGGCGACGAGATCACCTACAACGTCAACGCGCACCTGAACCCCACCAACATCTGCGTGGTCGGTTGCGGGTTCTGCGCGTTCGCGGTATGGACCGAGAAGGATGAGCGCGCCTACGCCTACAGCGTCGAGCAGCTGGTCGAGCGCGCCGGGCAGCTGGTGGGCCACGGCATCACCGAGTTGCACATCGTGGGCGGGATGACCAAGGAGTACGACCTCCCGTACTACGAGGAGCTGTTCGCCGAGCTGAAGGCCGAGTACCCGCACGTCGCGCTGACGGCCCTCACCGCCGTCGAGATCGATTTCATCGCCCGGATCTCGAAGGTGTCTCACCGCGAGGCGCTCGAGCGGACCCGCGCCGCCGGCCACGACACCATGCCGGGCGGCGGGGCCGAGGTGTTCTCCCCGCGGGTGCGCGAGATCATCGCTGACCGCAAGGTTCCGGCGCAGACGTGGCTGGAGGTCCACCGCGAGGCGCACGCCCAGGGACTGCGGACGAACGCGACGTTGCTGTTCGGCCACTTCGAGACACCCGCCGAGCAGGTCGACCACATGCAGCAGCTGCGCGCGCTCCAGGACGAGACCGGCGGCTTCCAGGCGTTCATCCCGCTGCCGTTCCTGCCCGGCAACACCGACTTCGCCTACCTGCCCGGTCCGAGCCGCGAGGAGAAGCTGCGCACGATCGCCACCGCGCGCCTGTTCCTCGACAACTTCGCGCACGTCAAGGGCCACTGGGTGATGCTCGGCGAGGAGATCACCACCGAGGCGCTCAGCTACGGCCTCGACGACCTGTCGGGCACGCTGATCGAGGAGCGGATCGCGCACGCGACCACCGTGCAGACCCCACTCGGCCTCTCCCAGGACCGCATCACCGAGCTGATCCGCAACGGCGGCAAGGTCCCCGCCGAGCGTGACACGCTCTACAACCGTCTGAGCTCGCCGGTCTCGGGCTAGCGGCAGACTCCGCGGATCCCTGACGGACGCCGGCCGCGCGGGCCAGGGCATGTGCGACTAGAGCTGGCGGCGCCGCACCCCATAGGCGGCGAGCCCCGCGAAGATCAGGATCCACAGGAGGGTCCAGAACAGGTCGACCAGCCGCGAGGCGGGTACCACGACCGCCAGGCCGTTGATGTTGATGTCCGGCGCCGCCGGGCCCGCCTGGCCGCGGCGCTGGAGGTCGGCCAGCATCGGCGAGACGATCGCCCGCGGCAGGATGCTGTACACCGAGTCGACGAACGACTGCGAGCCGCGGGAGATCGCGCCCTGATCGAGATCGGCCTTGAGATTGACCACGGCCTGCGCGCAGATGAACACCATCAGGCCGAACACGCCCGCCGCGACCGGCCCGATGACCGACGCCAGCGCCGCGCTGGCGCACAGGACCAGCGCGCAGTTGACCACCCACGCCAGGGCGTGCACCGCCAGGGGGCCGTCGAGGCCGCGCCCGAGGGCGACGCTTGCCAGCTGCATCCCGATGGCCCAGATGGCGACGATGCCGACGAGTGCGGCGAGCCGGGTGACGATGCGCACTGCGCCGACGCGGCTCGGGGTCGCTCCGGATCCCACCAAGAGCCCGAGGTACCCGGAGGACGCGTCGCGTGAGAAGGCCCCGCCGCCGAGCCCGACGGCCGCGATCAGCCCCCCGATGAGCAGCAGCGATGCGCCGTTCGACTGCAGGGTGTCAGCGCGGGTCACGCCCGACTGGCCGGCGGCCACGATCCCGACGATCGCCACGTAGACGAGCCCGGCCACCGTCACACCGAGGATCCAGCGTCGGCGCGCGAGGATCCGCAGGTCGATGCCGACCATCAGGCCCGCGGCGGACCCGTTCATGCGGCGGCCCCGTCGACCAGTGTCAGGGTGGCGCCAAGCAGGGCCGGGAAGCCGCCGGGATCGGGCGTGCCGATGACCACGGCCACACCGTCGGCGCGCGCGGTCCGGATGACCTCGACGGTTTCGGGGAACTCCCACGGGTCGTCGAGCACCAGCACCCGCGGGGCGCCGGTGATCGCGCAGGCCAGGCTGACTCGGCGCACCTCGCCGAGGTCCAGGGACGAGATGAGGCGGCGGTCGCCGGGCGGCAGGCCGACGCGCTCCAGGGCGGGATCCACGCCTGCATCGGTCCCGCGGATCGCGCCGACCAGGCGCACCGCGTCGCTGACCCGCATGCCGCGCGGGAAGGGCATCCGTTCCGGCCCGTACCCGACTCCGCGCCGGATCGCCGGCACCTGCGGCGACCCGCCGAGCACGCTGACGCTGCCCCGGCCCGGCGGCACCAGGCCCACCAGCGCGCGGATCAGCGTGCTCTTGCCGGCACCCTCGACACCGGTGATGCACAGGCCTGCGCCCGGCGGTACGTCGCAGCTGATGTCGGTGATGGCTGCCTCGGCCGTTCCCCGGTACCGGACCGTCAGGCCGGTGGCGAGGACTCCCTCATGGGCTGGCGTTTGCGCCGGGTCCCCGGGCGTCGGCTCAGTCGCCACGAATGATGGCCAGCACCTCGTCGCGCCTGCGCTGCATGTCCGCGTCCGAGACGAGGGACTCGAGGTTGAGGCGGATCAGTGGCTCGGTGTTCGAGGAGCGCACGTTGAAATGCCAGTCCTGGTACGTGACCGACAGCCCGTCGAGCTCGTACTGCTCCCCGTCCGCGTAGCGCTCCCGCAGCGCGGCGAACACCGCCGGCGCGTCGGCGACCGTCGAATTGATCTCGCCCGAGATGTGGAAGCGCTCGCGGTAGCCGGCGATCAGCTCCGACAGCGGCCTGTCGAGCTCGGACAGCAGCTCGAGCATCAACAGGGCCGGGATCAGCCCCGTGTCGGCGTAGGAGAAGTCGCGGAAGTAGTAGTGGCCGGACACCTCGCCGGCGAACAGCGCGTCGAGCTCGCGCATGCGGCGCTTGATGAAGGCATGACCGACGCGGTTCTCATGCGGCCGTCCGCCGGCCTGCGTGATCGCCTCGCGCACCGCCCATGAGGCGCGCAGGTCGTAGATGACATCGGCGGGGCCGTTGCGCCGGAGCAGATGGCCCGCCAGCAGCGCGGTCAGGAAGTCACCCGGCACGAACGCGCCCCTGTCATCGATGAAGAAGCACCGGTCCGCGTCACCATCCCAGGCGATACCGAGATCCGCGCGCTCAGCGAGGACCCTGGCTTCGATGAACTCACGGTTCTCGGGGAGGAGCGGGTTGGGCTCATGGTTGGGAAAGCGTCCGTCGGGGTCCAGGAAGCATTCGATCGCGTCGAGGTCGAGCCGCTCGAGCACGGGCACGAGGAACAGGCCCGCCATGCCGTTCGCGCCGTCGAGCACGACCCGGAGGCGCCGGATGCGTCCCGGATCCACGAAGCCCATCGCCGCGTCGACGAAGCGGCCGAGCACGGTCTCGTCGCGCACGCGGGTGCCGCCCGGCCGGGAGACGGTCCGGCCGGCCG
Organism: uncultured Thermoleophilia bacterium; assembly: GCA_963773325.1. Lineage (GTDB taxonomy): Bacteria > Actinomycetota > Thermoleophilia > Miltoncostaeales > Miltoncostaeaceae > CAITWD01. The sequence goes on from CAVZAI010000002.1 coordinate 2,312,873, forward strand.
CGATCAGGCGCCCGATCTCGGCGATGCCGGTCTCGCCCGACAGGGGCAGCGCCCCGGCCAGCACGAGCTTGGCGCCGGTGTACTGGGGCGGGTTGTGGCTGGCGGTAATCTGCGCCCCGGCATCGAAGTTCCCATCGGCGACGGCGAAGTAGACCATCTCGGTGGCCGTCAGCCCCAGCTCGGTCACGTGCGCGCCGGCCTCGACGGCGCCGTCGGTCAGCGCATCGCAGATGCTGGGCGACGACAGGCGCACGTCGTGCCCGATCGCGATTCGCGGGGCCTCGAGGCCCGGTGTCGCGGCGCGCACAACCTCGACGAATCCGCGCCCGAGATCACGGGCACCTGCCTCGTCGATCTCGTTCGGGTAGAGGCCGCGCACGTCATAGGCCTTGAAGACTCCGGGGTCGAGCGTCATTCGGCAAATCCTCCGCGCAGCATGGCGTACGTGTCGTCGAGTTGCTGGGGCATGACCCGGACATCTCCGAGCACGGGCATGAAGTTCGTGTCGCCCGCCCAGCGCGGGACGACATGCATGTGAATGTGATCGGCGATGCCCGCACCGGCGGCGCGGCCCTGGTTGATGCCGAGGTTGAACCCCTGCGGATGCATCGCGTCGGTGAGCACGCGCTGGCTCAGGCGGACCAAGCGCATCATCTCGGTCGTGACCGCGTCGTCGAGCAGCGTGACGGCGTCGACGTGTGCATACGGGACCACCATGAGGTGCCCGTTGTTGTAGGGATAGAGGTTCATGACGACGAAACACCGCTTGCCCCGGTGCAGGATGTACGTCGAAGCGTCGTCATCGAGGGCCGGCAGCCGACAGAACACGCACGACGGCCCATCGTACGCATCGTCGTGCTCGGCCGACACGTAGGTCATCCGCCACGGCGCCCACATGATGTCGGGGCCCCGGCGGCCCTGCGGAGGTTCGCTCATCGCCCGCAATCCTAGAGGCAGCGCGCCGAGATCGCAGACCCCATTGTCCATGCGGTATTTCCGGGCATGCGGCCCTTCGAGTAGCAGTCCGTGGAGCAGTCAGCCGCCCAGAGCTGCGCGCCGCGCAGTCGTGTTGGCGCGCTCGAGGTAGGCGTCGCCGAGCGCGGCGGCCTCGTCATGAGGTGTCCAGACCGTTCGAACGTCGTGCTGATGTTCGCGTGCCCGACGTAGACCGACAGCGCCTTCGCGATCACTCCTGGCAGGGAGCTTCCTCCCCCCGGGAGGCGCATCCCCGTTTTCGGCGCGCCGACCCACGTGATCTGACCTTAGTGTGGACTGTTCGAACGTCCGCGCACGACTGGCCCCGTGGGGAGTTGACGTTTCTAGCAATTTGGCGGTTGGCTAGGCGCTACGAGCGACCGACAGGCGAATCCTCCGTCGTTCGAGCTGGTGCGGTCGGACGACGGGCCTCAGACCGCACCAGCGACCCCCAATGGCACCAGATGTGCTGTCAGAAGCAAGGGTAGACCGGCCCGGGAGCCCAGGTCTCACGAGCAGCATGTCGCGCGTGACTCCGAACACTCTCCGAACATCAGAACGGGCCAAGCGGGACGATGAGGGACCAGAACACTTGCTCAGGCGGATATCGCTGTCCCCCATCTGCCCGCGAAGAGCCCTGCAGGACTGGCCTCCGGAGCCAGGGGTCGCAGGTCTGAACCCGACCGAGATCCCCGCCGGCACGGTGGTCACGTCGACCGAGCGCGGCGAATTGAAGGTCCATCCGGCGCTCGAGGCATGGCTAGGCCTCCAGCGTGCGGCGATGAAGTTTGGCGAGCGCCTCGGGGTCGAGGCGGATCGCTCGAGGCGGTCTGCGGGACGTCCGACCGCCACGGACTCGGCACTGGACCGGACCAGCCCCTCGCGGATTACGCGGATCAAGTAGCGGCGACGCGGTGAGCTACTACGGAGCCTGTCGCTCGAGCATGACCTCGTACACGTCGACCGAGACGCGACGCATCTTGCCGACGGGCGGGGGGCTCATCGCGTCGAGCGTCTGCGCGCCCGTCCCGAGATCCTCCGCAGAGCCGAAGCGGACATCCACCACGACCTTGCCAGCGGCGCGGTCCGCTAGAACGGTGATTCGCTTGGCGGGAACGCCGTCGGGCGGGCCGTCCTCGGAGTTGATGGCATTCACGATTGCGTTGATCGCGGCATCGTCAGCGTCGAACGTAACTACGCGAGCGTACTCGGCCATGTTGTGCTCCTCATCGGGGGGTCGGACCGACCCTAGCGCTGTAGACGGAGCCGGACCACGCGGCCGGCGGGACGGCCGCGTGGCGCGGCGTCGGGTTCATGACCGGAATTCACCCGGGCGGATCACGCGGGTCAAGTAGTCGGGGCTGTCCGGGACCATGGGGATGTAGATCGTGACCAGGGGGGCTCGAGGCAACGATGATCGGCACAGATCCGCTGGGTGCGCTACTTACAGAAGGCCGCCGGGCCGCCGCCGCAGGCGCCGCTAACCGGAGGCCGCTTCGGGCGCCGGTGAGGATCGCCACTCGCGAACGAGCATCACAACGCTGACGATCAGCACCCAGACGACGAACGCGAGGAGCGCGAAGAACAGCAACGGTGGGATGGCGCTCGCGATTGCCGCAACAAGAGCAAGCCAGCCCAGCCACCTCGGAAGCGCACGCGTCCAGGCAATCGCGATCCCGTACCCGGCCAGGAATGCGACCACGCCGACCTCAACCGGGGTGAAGAAGTCGTTGCTAATCACGTTCAGCGCCTCCAGCGCAGCGGGGCTGATCTTCGAGGGCACGTCGACAAGGGCGGCGGTCGACGCGGAGATCACCGCAAGGCCAACAGCGATCACGATGGCCCCTCCAAACCCCAGGGCGCTCGGCCCGACGGCGTTTGAGCGGGCACGCAGGTAGGAGCTCAGCACCGCAGCGAAGAACAGGACAAAGAGGGCGCCGAACCCCAAGAAGTACGCGCTCGCGTTCTGGGAAGTCTGATGATTCTCGTAGAAGGTCGCAACGCGCGCGCCGGACCAGTCCGAGTCCGGGGTCGACCCCCCCACGAAGATCGCCGCCAGCAGCAGCCCGACGAATACCAGACCCGTCACGGGTGCCAGTCGGATCAAATAGCGGTGTATCTGGCCCATACTTGCCTCCGTGGGGGCCCCGCGCAGCAGCCTAACCCGCCTGCTCGGAGCGGGATACTCGCCGGAGGTCTAGGTCGTGGACCCTGTTGCAGGGAGGGGCGCATGGCCTGGCCGGGCCTCTGCGCAAGACCGTCGCACGCAGGCCCCGGCGCCGGGGACCGCCCGGCCGGGCCCGGTGGCGCGGTTCTTGACGGGGGCAGCGCGCTCGGGAACGGACGCCTGGTCCTCTGCGGCGGGGTCCCAAAACCCGCCGCGATCGCAGTCCCGAATCCGGCGATCGCGCCTCTTCACCCCGCGCTGTGACGCGTTCGCATTGTCGGCGTGGTCTTGGTGGCCCCGAGAAAGCGCCCCCGGTGTCTGCGTCAGGATTCGACGAAGGCGAGTTCCCGCGACGCTGGAGATGACGGACTGGCCCTGGTCGTGCTTGTGGTGACCATTCGGCTGCGAGACCCAACACCCAATTGAACTGGGACCGCCACTACGCACCGGCGCGCGTGTGTATCAGTCGTGTGTCAGTCGGACACCATGTCAGGCGATCCTGAGCGGATCAGCCAGCAGCGCGCGAGCCGAAGCCGAGAACCCCATGGCCATGCGGAGAACCGCAGGGCAAGGGGTTGGCATCAATTGTCGCCAAAACCGACGCCCGCAATCCTGGAGGCAGCGCGCCGAGATCGCAGATCCCCTTGTCCGTGCGCCGCACGGGTCGAGCGACGCCCGGAGCACGAGCGCGCGCCAGGCGCATCCGGCGACCGCCGCTCGCCGCGCCCGAGTCTCGGCGCGCACAGGACGGCACTCGGGACGTCGGCCTGTGGCGGCCACCTCCACCGCCGTCGTCCGCTGCCCGGCGATCGTCGTCGGACGGGGGTTGACGGCCTCGGCTGACCTGTTGCCGAGGCCCGCACGGCGGTTGTAGCGTCGAGCTACGGCAACGAGCGAGGAGGCGGCTGTGGGCGAAGTCGACGTACGAAACCACGACAAGTCGGACGAGACCCGCCCGTTCGAGGGCAAGGGCTTCGTCGACGTCGTTCGGCTGGGTGGTGGGACGGTCGGACGTGGCACGTTCGAGCCGGGTTGGCACTGGGCCGAACACGTCAAGCCGATCGCCGGCACGGAGAGTTGCCAGGCCGCGCATCTGGCCTACTGCGTCTCCGGCCGGATGGTCGTTCGGATGAACAACGGCACCGAGACGGAAATCGGTCCGGGCGATGTCGTGTCGATCCCGCCGGGCCACGATGCGTGGGTCGTCGGCGATGAGACGTGCGTGCAGATCGACTTCTCCGGCATGGAGAACTACGCGCGACCCAGCTGAACGGGCGCTGCTCCGGGCCCGACCGGGCTCGGAGCAGGCGCGGCATCGGCGGGCCGCAGCCACCCGATCTGGGCGGTCGTGCCGGCGGGAGAACCGTGCCGGCGGCTAGTCGATTAGGCCGTTCTTGTAGGCGTAGCGCGTAGCTTCGGTGCGGTTGCCGACGCCGAGCTTGCGATAGATGTTCGAAAGGTGGAACTTCACCGTCTGCTCGGTGACGAACAGCTTGCTGGCGATGTCCAGATTCGACAGACCTTCCGCGACGAGCTTGAGGATCGCGAGCTCGCGGTTGGTCAGGCCCCCGGGCGTCGCCTGCGGGGCCGCGTCGGCGTTGCCCGCCCCACCGCCGGCGGCGCGCGGGTGATAGACGTTGCCTTCGAACACGCCGCGGATCGTCGACGGGAGATCGAGGGGGTTGATCGACTTGACCACGTAACCGGCGGCCCCGTAGCCGAGCGCCTTCTCGATGTGCTCGGGGTCGTCGAACATCGACAGCATGATGACCTTGAGATCTGGATGGGACTTCTGCAGCGCCTGCAGGGTCGCCAGGCCGTCGCCCTTGGGCATCCGCATGTCGAGGATCACCACGTCGGGACGGACCCGGGGCACGAGCGCCACGAGATCCTCACCGGTCATGGCCTCGCCGACGACCTTGATGTCCGGTGCGGTCTCCAGCGCGCGCTTGATCCCGTCGAGCATCAGGCGGTGATCGTCGGCGATCGCGACACGCATCGGCGGCCTGCTCAGGGGGGCGCTGTCGTCGGGCGCGGTGGTAGTCATGTCGATGCTATCGGTCGCGATTGGTCGGTCCTTGACGATTGGGGACGGCGGTGCTCCGGGCGTGGGTTTGGCCGAGGCGCAGGCCGACCCGGTGCACCCGAGGCGGGGTAGCTCGGGCTGCCGTCCCAGTGGGAAGTTTTGCTACTTTTCTGAGGCGCCGTGGACGCCCGGATGCGTTCCGGATCACACGCGGCACCAGTCGTGGCATCGCCCGCCGGCACGGGTGTCGTGCGACCAACTCTCAACTGGAATCCTTTCCCGTCGAACTCACTTCGGAAGCGCAGGTTCGTGGATGCGTCGTGCGGCGAACCTCGTCCATGGAAGCGCGTCCGATGGGCTTCGCGACTCCCCAGTTCGGGTAGCTTACGACCTAGACGTTCGGATAGCTAGGATCACCGCGCGGTGCGAGGTTAAAGGTCCCTGCACCGGCTGCAACAGGGTCCGGCACCCGCTCCGCTGCAACAGATCACCGCCGACCGGTCCCCCGAGGGGGCTAGTCCGCGTCGGCCGACACCCAGGTGCTCGGCGTCCGTCGGGCCGACGCGCGCTGCTTGAGAGTGCGGACGATCTCGGCTGCTGGGGTCGACTTGTTCAGGAACGCCGACGCGCCGCCCGCCAGCACGGATCCGATGCCGTCGGCGTCGTCGGTCATCGAGAGCATGACCACCTCGATGCCGGGGAACTGGCTCTTGAGCGCCAGTGTCGCCTCGAGGCCGTCGACACCGGGCATCGACAGGTCCATCAGGACCACGTGCGGTTCGTGCTGCTGGACGAGCTCGATCACCGTGTCGCCGCGGTCCGCCTCGCCGACGACGACGATGCCGTCGTCCCGCTCGAGCAGCGTTCGCAGTACGGCCCGGAACCGAGGATTGTCGTCCACGAGCATCACGCGAATCGGGAAGTCTGAGGGCATCCACGTCCTTTGGCGCGCCGGCCGCGACACGGCGGGCATCTCACGTAGATAACGCTACGCAGCATGCGCGGTCATGGCTGCTATACGGGGGTCAAGTCTTTGGCGGTGGCGGTCCTGATCGGGCCGTGCCGGTCCCTCCCCGGAGGAGCGGTACTATTGCGCAGGATGACCGAGCCCACGCCACAGGCGAACCGCATTGACGCCGACGGACTGCTCGGCATCGTCGAATGCGAGATCCCGCGCGGCGACGCCGCGGCGGCCTTCTCGGAGCTCTGCCGGACCGTGGCCGACGCGCTCGGCGCCGCCGCGGCGGGGATTGTCACGCGTGCCGGCGATGCGTCCGAGCTGCGCGCGTACTGGTCGTCCGACGCCGCGGGCTCGGACCGCCTGGAGGCGCTCGCGGCGGCCGGGTGCGAGGCAGGGCCGGGCGAGCTTGCCGAGCCCGAACCCGGCGTCCTGGCGGCGGGGCTGGTCGGGGGCGGGGCGCTGGTCGCCGTCGGCGTCGCCAGCGACGCTGCCGCGCCGGACGGGCGCCTGGCGTTGGGCATCGCCGCCCGCCGCGCCGGCGCGGCCCTCGAGTTAGCCCGGGCGCACAGCGACCTCGACAGGACCATGGCACGGATCCTCGAGTCGGACGAGCGCCTGGTCGGGCGAATTGGGCTCGACATCCACGACGGTCCCACCCAGCATCTGTCAGTCGGGCTCCTGGAGGTGCAACTGCTGCAGGCCCAGCTCGGCGACGCGCAGGCGGCGGGCATCGTGCTGCCCGACGGGCTCGAGGCGTCGGTCGAGCGCATCTACGAGACGCTCGGAGGCGCGCTGACTGAGATGCGCGAGCTGATCGGATACCTGCGCCCGGTGCGCTTCCAGGGGCGGCGGCTGAACGAGATCCTCGGTGACGTCGTCTCGACGTTCGAGGCGCGCAGCGGGATCGAGGTCGAGTACGCGATCGATGGCGAATTCGTGGTCGACGGCGTCTCGGTGACCCAGCGCATCACTTTCTACCGCGTCCTCCAGGAGGCGCTCTCCAACGCGCAGCGACACGCCCGGGCCACGGCGATCGTCGTCGAGCTCACCGAGGACGCGGCCGGGACCCGCATGAGTGTGGCCGACAACGGGACCGGCTTCGATCCGGTGGCGTTCACCCAGCCGGTGCTCGGGTCCTCGATCGCCCGGTACGGACTGCACGGGATGCGCGATCGCACGCGGATGCTCGGCGGCACGTTCGAGATGATGAGCGCGCCCGGTGAGGGCTGCACGCTGCGGGTGTTCCTGCCGCGCTGGAGTCCGACCGATGCGATCGAGGACGCCGGGGGCTGACGTGTTGAAGGTGAAGATCTGCGGCCTGACGGATCCCCGTCAGGCCGACGCCTGCGTGCAGGCGGGAGCCTGGGCGATCGGCGTGGTGCTCGCACCCGAGAGCCCGCGCTACGTCGATCTCGCCCGGGCGGCCGAGGTGTTGGCCGGCGTCCCCGACCATGTGGCACGCGTCGGCGTCTTCGTCGATGCCGGGCCGTCGGAGCTCGCGCGAGCGGCCGACCGGATCGCGCTGACCCACGTGCAGCTGTCCGGCACGGCGGACGTCGCCGGCGCCCGCCGGGCGACCGGTCTTGAGGTCATCCTGAGTATCCCGTTCACCGGCCCGGAGACGGTCGACGACGCGCGGACCGGCGCGGCCGACCTGGTGCTGTTCGACGCGGCGGTGCCCGGCCGCCACGGTGGCACGGGCGTGCGCCTGGACTGGGCGGCCCTGGCCGCCCACCGGCCCGAGTACGCATTTGGGCTTGCCGGCGGCCTGCGACCGGATAACGTTGCGCAGGCGATCCGCATGCTCAATCCGGCGGTCGTCGACGTCTCAAGCGGGGTCGAGTCGTCGCCAGGGTTCAAGGACCACGAGAAGGTGGAAGCGTTCATGACGGCGGTACGCGGTGCCTGAGCTCGCCACGCGGTTCGGCCCGTACGGCGGGCGCTATGTCCCGGAGACCGTGATCGGTGCCCTCGATGCGCTTGGCGCGGCATACATCCGCTACCGCGACGACGTCGCCTTCGTCGCGGAGCTCGAGGGGCTGCTGGAGACGTTCGTCGGCCGTCCGACGCCGCTGTACCGCGCCGAGCGGCTCGGGACGCGGTATGGGATCGATCGGCTGTATCTCAAGCGCGAGGACCTCTGCCATACCGGTGCGCACAAGATCAACAACGCCTTGGGGCAGGTGCTGCTGGCCCAGCGCATGGGCAAGCGGCGGATCATCGCCGAGACGGGCGCCGGTCAGCACGGGGTCGCCACGGCCACTGCGGCGGCCTTGTTCGGCATGCGCTGCTGCGTGTACATGGGCCGCACCGACATGCATCGCCAGCGCCTCAATGTGATCCGCATGAAGATGCTGGGCGCGGAGGTGCGGCCGGTCGACGCGGGGACCGGCACCCTGAAACACGCGACCTCGGAGGCGATCCGCGACTGGGTCACCAACGTCACCGACACCCACTACGTGATCGGCTCGGCCGTTGGTCCGGCGCCCTATCCGGAGATCGTCGCCGAGCTGCAGTCGGTGATCGGCCGTGAGACGCGTGCACAGATCCTCGAACTCGAGGGCCGGCTGCCTGAGGCCGTGGTCGCCTGCGTCGGCGGGGGTTCGAACGCGATCGGCATGTTCCGCGGATTCCTCGGCGACCCCCAGGTCGGGCTCGTCGGCGTCGAGGCGGCGGGCGAGGGCATCCTGACCGGTCACCACGGCGCGTCGCTGAGCCAGGGCAAACCGGGGGTCCTGCACGGGTCGCTCAGCTATCTGCTCCAGGACGACGACGGCCAGGTCGCCGAGGCGCACTCGATCTCGGCCGGCCTGGACTACCCGGGCGTCGGCCCCGAGCACAGCCACCTGCGCGACGCCGGCAGGGTCCGCTACGCGTCGGCGACCGACCGGGAAGCCCTCGAGGCGTTCCTGGCGCTCAGCCAGACCGAGGGCATCATCCCGGCGCTCGAGAGCGCACACGCCCTGGCGTTCCTGGCCCGCGAAGGTGCGGTGCTCGGCGCCGACGGGCCGGTCGTGGTCTGCCTGTCGGGCCGCGGCGACAAGGACGTCGAGCAGGCCGGCGCGGCGCTGGGCATCGATGCCTGACGGCGCGGCGCGGCTCCGGGCCGCATTCCCGCGCGATCGCGCGGCCCTGATCCCGTACGTGATGGGCGGCTACCCGACGGTCGCCGCGAGCCTGGACTACGCGCGCGCGCTGGCAGCGCACGCCGACATCCTGGAGCTGGGCATTCCCTTTTCGGATCCGCTGGCCGACGGTCCGACCATTCAGGCCGCCGGTCAGCGAGCCCTTGAGGCCGGGACGCGCCCAGGCGACGTGATCGCCATGGCCGACGCCCTGCGCGGCGGGCCGCCGGTCGTGCTCATGACGTATGTGACACTGGTGCTCGCCGCCGGACCCGAACGGTTCTTCGGCCGCGCGGCGGCGGCCGGCGTCGCCGGCGCGATCATCCCAGATCTCCCGCTGGACGAGGGCGCGGCGGTCCGGGATGCCGCGCGCGCGGCGGGCGTGGCCATCGTTCCGCTGGCGGCGCCCACGACGACCGATGCCCGCCTGGCGGCGATCGGCGCGCAGGCCGATGCGTTCACCTACCTGGTGTCGGTGGCCGGCGTGACCGGCGGGGAGGTGGCCGTCGACGTCCAGCTGCGCGCCTTCGTGGAGCGGGCACGCCGGGCGATCGCCGGCCCGCTGGCCGTGGGCTTCGGCATCCGGACGCCCGCGCAGGTACAGGCGATCGGCGAGTTCGCCGATGGCGTCGTGATCGCCAGCCACCTGATCCGCATCATCGACGAGGCCGCGAGCCATGCCGCCGCCGTGGCCGCACTCGATGCCTATGGGGCCGAGCTGCGCGGCGCGCTCGCCGGGACCGCTCGGGCGTCCTAGGCAAGCGCTCAGGACGTCACATCGCGCGCGCGGAACTGCGAGCATGTCGGATGATGCCGGTACGTCACGATCTCGCGCAGCGCCTGTCTCAGATCGCCCCCTTCGAGGTGATGGAGGTCCTCGACGCGGCGCGGCGCCTCGAGGCGACCGGACGTGACGTGATCCACCTGGAGGTCGGGGAGCCGGATTTCCCGACGCCGCCGCCGGTGATCGCGGCGGCCCAGGCGGCGCTGGCGAGCACGCCGATGTTCTACACCTCGGCGGTCGGGATGCCCGAGCTGCGTGAGGCAATCTCGCGGTGGTACGCGCAGTGCTTCGGCGTCTCGGTGCCCATGGAGCGCATCGTGGTCACCTCAGGGTCAAGCGCCGCACTGCTGATGGCGCTCGGGGCGCTGGTGAATCCGGGCGAGCGCGTGCTGATGGCCGACCCCGGCTATCCCTGCAACCGCAACTTCGTCCGGTTTCTCGATGCCGAACCGGTCCTGGTTCCGAGCGGACCCGCCGACGCGTACCAACTCACCGGGAAGCTGGCACGAGCGGCCTGGGGGCCGCGCGTGAGCGCTGCCATCGCGGCATCCCCGTCGAATCCCACCGGCACGTGCCTGGAGCCATCCGAGTGGGCGGCACTCGCCGAGGTCTGCCGCGAGCGCAACGGCGTGCTCATCGCCGACGAGATCTACCAGGGCCTGGTCTACGACGGTCCGGCCTCAACGGTCCTGTCGGTTGCCGACGACGTCTGGGTAGTCAACAGCTTCTCGAAGTACTTCCAGATGACCGGCTGGCGGCTGGGCTGGTTGGTCGTCCCGGACGGCTGCACGCGGGAGATCGAAAAGGTCGCCCAGAACCTGTATATCAGCGCGCCGACGCCGTCCCAACACGCCGCACTCGCCGCGCTCTCCCCGGAGGGTCTCGCGGTCCTCGAGCAGCGGCGCGTCGAACTCGGCGCGCGCCGGGACGTGCTGCTCCAGGAACTCCCGAGTATCGGATTCGCCGTGCGGGCCCGCCCGCATGGGGCCTTCTACATCTACTGCGACGTGTCGGCGCATACCGATGACAGCTTCGCGTTCGCCGAGTGGCTGCTCGAGGTCACCGGCGTGGCCCTCACGCCGGGACGCGACTTCGGCGATGCGGCCCCCGAGCAGCACGTGCGCATCGCCTACACGCAACCGGTCGATCGGCTGCGTGAGGCCGTCGCGCGCATCGGCGCGGCGCTGGACGGACTGCCGTCCGGCGACTGAGATGGCGGACCTCGCGCGGCGCCCCGCACACGCCCGCCCGTCGGGAGTCATGGGCCGCGCCGACGCCGGTGCGGTCCCGTGAGTCGCCGGGACCTGATTCGGCTCGGGGTGGTCGCGGTCCTGATCGGCGCCGGTGCGATCATCGTCCGGGCGACCTCGTCGTCGGCGAGCTCGGCCTCGACGGCAGTCGGCCATGCGCCGTCCGGCGCGTCGGTGCTGGTGGCCTCGCCGCTGGCCCCGGTCGTCATGCAGATGGCACCGGCCGACCGCATCAGCATCGGCAGTGCGGAGACGCTGGCCGCCCAGGTCATCGCGGGGGCACCCTCCGACGTGCTGATCACCACGGATGCCGCGACGGCCCAAGCCCTGCAGTCCAAGGGCCTGACCGGGGCGCCGGTCGTGATCGCCCACGATCGGCTCGTGGTGATCACGCCCCCACAGGATCCCGCACGGATCCATTCGGTCGCCGACCTCGCCAAGCCCGGGGTACGGCTGGTCGTCGGCAGCCCCGACTCGCCGATCGGGCGCGACACATACGCCGCGCTCGCCCATCTTCGCGCCACCGGTGCCCTTGGCAACGTCGTCCGTGAAGCTCCGGATGCCGGGGTGATCACGACCGCGGTCGTGCTCGGCAACGCCGACGCCGCGGTCGTCTACGCCAGCCAGGCTCAGGCCCTCGGCGGGCGCGTCCGCACGGTGTCGATTCCGGAATCGGCCCAGCCGGTGATCAGCGACACCGCTGCGGTGCTCACCGCCGCTCCGCACCCGCGCGTCGGCGCGGCCTTTCTGCGCTATCTGACCGGACCCAATGGGCGCGCGTACCTGCAGCGCTTCGGGTTCTCGGTCCCCTGAACCGTGGCGCCGACGCGCGCCGGCGACCATGCGCTGAGGCCGTGAGGTCGTCGCCCACAGCGGCCGTCGTCCGGGCGGCGCGCGCCGGTCGCGCCCGCTAGCGCAGGGCGGGCCAGAAGGGGCTCAGGCAGAGGCGTGCGCGCATGAGCGCCTCGTCGACCTGGACGGCGGCTTGGCGGTCGCGCTCGGGTTCGGACTCGGGCGGCGTGTCCTCGGTCCATGTCCGGGCCGGCTCGGCGCAGCCGAGGATCCGCGCGGTCTCGCGCCAGGGCTCCGGCAAGGGGTCGGCGGGCGTGCTGCCGACCATGCAGTGCGCCAGGGCGGCCCACGCGCGTGGCGGCGCGATGCACGGGTTGTACCCGCCACCGCCGAGGGCGACCCACCGCCCCTCGCAGCAGGCGTCGGCCAGCGCGTCGAGCGTCGCCCACAGCTCGGGGTAGAGCTCCATGGTCGTCAGCATGTGTGCGAGCGGGTCCGCGTGGTGGTGGTCGACCCCGCATTGGGTCACGATCGCATCCGGTCCAAAGGCGCTCACGACGGGCACGACGAACTCGGCCATCGCACGCCGGTAGGCGGCGTCGCCCGCGAACGGCGGCAGCGCGAGATTGGCCGCGTAGCCGGGCGCGCCGGGACCCCCGGTCTCCTGGGGGAACCCGGACCCCGGAAACAGGTGGCGTCCGGATTCGTGGACCGAGACGGTCATGACCCGCGGGTTCTCGTAGAAGATCCACTGCGTGCCGTTGCCGTGGTGGACGTCCAGATCGATGTAGGCCACCCGCTCGAGCCCTGCATCAAGCAACCACTGCACGGCGACGGCGGTCTCGTTGTAGATGCCGAAGCCCCAGGCGCGGTTGTGGGTGCCGTGGTGCGCACCGGCGGCCGGGACGAAGGCCCGCCGGGCGCGTCCCTCGGCGACCGCCACCGACGCGTGCGCGGCGGCGGCCGAGACTAGCGCCGAGTCCTCGTGCATGCCGCGATAGGCGTTGTTGTCGCCGCCGATGCCCCACTGCGAGGCCTCCGGTGCGGCCGCCAGGACCGGATTCTCGCTGTAGCGGTGGACCGCCCGGATGAACGCCGGTGCGAACACACGTGCGAGGTCGCCGTCGCCAAGCGGCGGCGGCGGCGGTTCCAGGGCGACACCCGGGAGCGTGAACAGGCCGGTCTCACGGCAGAGGGCAACCGCCAGCTGGTGCCGGCGCTGGTCGGTCGGATGGTCTCCGCCGAATCGCATCCCCATCTCGTCCTGGTGGACGACCAACAGCTCGAGTGGGCTCACGGACGCTCGCTCCTCCGTCGGGCGGGGCACGGCCGGCGCGCAGCGCCGTCGGAACATCACTCTACGACGATCGGTGCCCGCCGCGACGGCGGATCCTGCCCGAATGGGCCCGGCACCCCTCACGCGCTAGGCTCGGCGCGTGCCGCCCTCCTCCGCGTCCGCACCACCCTCGCGCCCGCCGTCGCGCACCGTGCGTGCGCTCGGCTGCGCCGTGCGACCCGACGACCTGGTGCTCGCGCTGGCGGACCGGCCATTCCCGGTGATGACCAGCTACCTCGGGAGCACCCTGGTCGCGTCCGACCCGGTGGAGGTCCTGGCCGGACCGGCGGTCTGGGATGCGCTCGAGGTGCCGGTCGCACCACGCACGGCAGCGCCCGTGGGAGCTTGGCTCGGCTACCTCGGCTACACCCTCGGGGTGCGCAACCACCCCAGCGCGGCAGCCCGAGCGTGTGACGACTCTCCGCCGGCCGCCGTCCTCTGCCGGTATCCGGCGATCGCGCAGATCGGTCCGGACGGCCGCTGCCGGATCCTCGGCCAGGGTCGCCACGCGCGGCGCCTCGCCACGCTGGCCGCCGCGCTCGGCCCCGGCGCGCCGGGGCCTGGGCCCGGCCGCTCTGCGCCACCGGAGAGCTCGCTCGATGCGCCGGCCTATGCGGGTCGCGTTGGGGAGATCGCGCGCCGCATCCGGAACGGCGACTGCTCGCAGGTCAATCTGGTCCAGCGCCTGACGGCTCGATGGCCGGCCGGCCCCGAGGCCTTCGCCGCCCGGCTCTGGGCCGCCGCCGGCCCGTCCTCGCACCGGGCATACTTCGGCACGCCGCAGGGGACGCTGGTCTCCGCGTCGCCAGAGCGCCTGCTGAGCATCCGCGACGGCATCGCCGTCAGCGCGCCGATCAAGGGCACGGCACCACGAGGGTGCGCCGCCGACCTGCTGACCAGCGCCAAGGACCGGGCCGAGCACGTGATGATCGTGGACCTGGTCCGAAACGACCTCGGGCGCGTCGCCCGCGTCGGTGGCGTGTCGGTGCCGCGGCTGATGGTGCCGCTGGCGACCGGATACGTCGAGCACCTGGTGAGTGAGGTGCGGGCCGAGCTGCCGGACGGTGCGCGGGCAGGCGATGTCCTGGGCGCCGTGTTCCCGGGCGGATCGATCACCGGCTGCCCCAAGCTGGCGGCGATGGAGATCATCGATGAACTGGAGCCGGTGTCGCGCGGGGCCGCGTTCGGCAGCATGCTGGCCGTCGGGCCCGACGGCGGCCTGGATGCGAGCGTGCTGATCCGCACCGCGTGGCTGTCCGGCGTCCAGGCGTGGTATTGGAGCGGCGGCGCGGTGGTCTGGGATTCGGACCCGATTGGCGAGCACGCGGAGGCCATGGCGAAGGCCCGGCCGTTCCTCGAGGCGCTCGGGTGCGCGTAATCCGGATCGACGGGATCGAGTACCACGGTGCCGCCGCGCCCGGCCGGACGGGGCTCGATGCTCTGGCCGGGCCGGGGCTCATCGAGACGATGCGCGCCCGTGGCGGCCGGATCGCGCATCGGCAGGCCCACCTGCGCCGCCTGGCGGCGTCGCGCGATGCGCTCGGGCTGCGCGGTGGGCCGGATCCCGCGTTGGTCGAGGATGAACTGGACGCCGTCCTGGCGGCGTGTCGGGTCGAGGACGCCCTTGTGCGGTTGGTCCTGGGTGCCCGCGCCCTCGTGGTCGAGGCCGCCCCGGTCCAGCCCTTGCCGGCAGATCCCCCCGCGGTGGTGGCGATCACCCTCGCCGGGGCCTGGCGGCCCGACTGCGCCGCCGCCGAACACAAGCGCACCGACCGCGCGCACTGGCGTCGGGCCGAGGCGGCGGCGAGCGCGGCGGGCGCGGACATCGCGCTGACCACGGACACGGAGGGACGACTCGGCGAAGCGAGCCGTGCCTCGGTCTTCGTGGTGGCCGACGGCACGCTGCAGACCGCTCCCATCACCGGGCTGCTGCCGGGAATCGGCCGCGCCGTCGTGGTGGAGCTCGCCGGCGCGGTCGTCGAGGAGGCGGCATCGCGCGATCGCTGGCGCGGCGCGCAGGAGATCTTCAGCGTCAGCGCGTTCCGTGGCGTCAGCGCGGTCGCGGCGATCGACGGCGCGCCGGTCGGCCACGGGGCCCCCGGTCCGGTCACCCGATCGCTGGCGGCCGCCTACCGGCGGCGCGTGGCTGCCGGCGACGGGGCCGGATCGCGGCGCGAGGGGTGATCCGGCCACCTGGTTAGGCGGACGGCCGCCGGACCGGAATGACCGCCACGCCACCGTCGTCGTCGTGGATGACCCGCAACGAGACGCCGTAATGCTCGCCGAGCGTGGCGGTGGTCAGCACCTGGCGCGGTGTTCCCTCGGCGACCAGTACACCGCAGCTGATCAGGGCGAGGCGGTCCGCGTAGGCGGCAGCCAGGGTCAGGTCGTGCGTGGCGCTGATGACCGTCAGCGAGTGCACCCGCTGCTGCTCGCGGATCAACTCGAGCACCTGCAGCTGGCGACCGAGATCGAGCGCCGTCGTCGGCTCGTCGAGCAGGAGCACCGACGGCGACTGCGCCAGGGCCCGTGCGACGACGACCCGCTGGCGCTCGCCTCCGGACAGGTGCCCGAGCGGGCGGTCGGCGAACCCGATCAGGTCCAATTGCTCGAGCACGGACGCGACGACGCTGCGATCCTCGCGACCCTCGCGACCGAAGTAGCTGATGTAGGGCGTCCGCCCCAGCATCACGTACTCGGCCACCCGCAGTGAGAGCGGCAGCTGGACATCCTGCTGCACGAGCGCGAGCTGGCGGGCACGTTCGCGGCGGCTCATCTGCGCGAGCTCGTCGTCGCCGACGGTGATGTTGCCGCCGTGCGGGATCAGCGCGGCCAGGGCGTGCAGCAGCGTCGTCTTGCCGGCACCATTGGGGCCAATCAGGCAGACCCACGCCCCGGTCGGGACCTCCAGCGAGACGTCACTGACCACCGTGCGGTCGCCCCGGGCGACGCTGACCCGCTGGAGCGCGACGCGCGTCATCCGTCGACTCGGCTGGTCCGCAGAACGAACGCGAACGCCGGTGCGCCGACGATCGCGGTCACGACGCCGATCGGCAGCTCCGAGGGTGAGACGACCGTCCGCGCAACCAGGTCACACAGCACCAGGAAAGACGCGCCCAGCAGCATCGACAGGGGCAACAGCGTGCGATGGGTCCGTACGCCGAGGAGCCTGACGAAATGGGGGACGATGAGGCCCACGAAGCCGATGAGCCCGGTTACGGCGACGGCGGCGGCGGTGCCGATGGTGACCGCGCCGACGACCGCGATGCGGACGTGTCCGGTCCGCACGCCGAGGATCCGGGCCGCGTCGTCCCCGAGGCCCATGACGTCCAAGAGCCGTCCGTGCAGGAGGATGACCACCAGGGCGAGGACCGCGTAGGGGAGCATCGTGATGACCTCGGACCAGCCGTCGGTCGCGACGGTGCCCAGGATCCAGTTGTACACGAGGGCCAGCTGATCGGTGTGGCGCTGCTGCAGGAAGGTCTGCATGGCGGTCAAGAACGCCGCCACGGCCACCCCCCCGAGGATCAGCGTCGTCGAGCTCCGCCCCGCCCCGACGGACCGTCCGACCCCATAGGCGAGTCCGACGGCCGCGACCGCACCGACGAACGCGAACAGCGGCAGCGCATGCACACCGATCACGGTAATGTCGATGGCGAACACGATCGCCACGGTCGCACCGAGCCCCGCGCCGGCCGCGACCCCCAACAGGTACGGATCCGCCAGCGGGTTCCGGAAGATCCCCTGATAGGCGGCGCCGCACAGGGCGAGCGTCCCGCCGACCAGCGCCCCCAGCACCACGCGCGGCAGGCGCAGCTGCCAGACGATCGCGGACTCGATGCCGTTCATGGGGGAGTGCACGTGCACGAGCGGGAACCTGCTGATGAGGTCGAGGACGATGTCCTGCGGCGGGATGTTCACCGCACCGACGAACAGCCCGACCAACATGCTCACCGCGAGCAGGACGACCCCACCGGCGAGCCAGAGCGCGTCGCGCCCCCGCGCGCGCGGCAGCGCGGCGGGGGCAGAGCGCAGGTCCTCACGCGGACGGGTGGTGGTCACCGGCCCATCAGTGGTGCGCGCGTCGGTAGGCGAGGACGGCGTTGGAGATCTCCCGCATCAGCACCACGATCCGCGGTCCCCAGCGCGAGGCGGCGTCATCGTTGAGCCCGTAGATCGCGTGATTCTTGACGGCGCGGATCGTCGACCAGCCCGGTCGGTGCGCGACCGCGCTCGCGGTGACCCGGCCGTCGTTGGGTTGGTTGTCGGACAAGAAGATCAGCTGCGGGCTCGCCTTGACGATGTACTCCTGGCTGAGCCGGGGGAACCCGGACGGATCGCCGGTGATGTTGTGCATCCCGAGCAGACCGAACAGCTGCCCGATGAACGACTTCGACGACGCGGCGTAGTCGTAGGGCGGAGCGCTGATCTCGTCGTAGAAGATCAGCCCGCTCGACTTGGCGTAGCTGGCGTGCCGGATTGCAGCGATTTGGTGCTGGATGGTCAGGACCACGTGGCGCGCCCCGGCCGTGTGGCAGGTCACCGCGCCGAGGGTCGTGATTTGCTGGTATGCCGCGGTCAGGTTCTTGGCCGTCGGCTGAAACACGACGCGGATGCCGAGCCGTCGCAGGCTCTCGACCACCTTGTTGCCGTCGAACGAGACCACCACCAGGTCCGGGCGGTAGTTGACCGCGATCGCCTCCGCGTTGGGCGAGTAGGCGATCAGCCCGGACTTGCGCGGCACCGAGGCGGGGTAGTTGGAGTCGCTGTCGACCGCGACGACGCGCTGGCCGGCCCCGATCGCGTAGAGGCTCTCGGTTGCGGTCGGCGAGATCGACACGATGCGCGTCGGGCAGGAGGCGCTGGAGGCGGTCTGGCGCGCGAGCAGCGGGAGCGCGATGAGCACGCCAAGCGCCGCCGCGCCGAGCACCGCGGCGACCCGAAAGCGCCGGCGGGATAACCAATGGATCATGTTCATCCTCCATGAGAGGTGGAGGATGAAAGGAAGCTCGAGAGCGGGGCGTCGCCTCCGCCGACAAGCAGCCCTTCACCCGAGGACTCACTGTCGGCACAGCGCAGGCGACCTGGCTTGTTCCCGGGAGGGCCGGGACATCACAGTTGCGGGACAGCGCCGGATTCGCACCGGCTTCGCTGACTGCTGTGCCGCCCGGCGAGCGCGCCGGGCTGGTTATGTCTACAGCGCCTCAGGCGCAGGCGCAAGGCGCCGGTGGTGCGCGGTGGCGCCCCCGCCCGCGGGGCCGTGGGCTAGACCTTGTCGGTGGCCGGTTCCGCCCCGCTGGGCAGCGAGGGCTCGACCCGCAAGACACGCGCAGGCCCCTTCGGAAGCCACCAGTTCCAGCGGCCGAACAGCATCATCAGTGACGGCACCAGCAGCGCCCGGACGACCGTGGCGTCGAGCAGGATGCCGGCGGCGAGGCCCGTTGCCGTAGGTTTTGAGGATCGCGTTGCTGGTAAGCCCTCGTAACCGGGCAGTTTGAACGTCTTGTCGAGATGGCTGTTGAGCGAGGGAAGCGACATGAATCCGGGCGGCCGCGAAGACCAGCCAGGCGACGACCACGACGACCTTGTGGCGCAGGACCCAGCGCGTCAGGAGATCCGCGAGGACGACCTCCGGGGTCGGTGGGGGGGAACGCGGATCGCCGGTGCATGGTGCCGCGCGGTCGCGACCCGCCCGGAACGCGCTCGCAGGACTGAATCGGCGTCCCCGGGCCCGGGGCCCGGTCACCGGTGCCGCACCCCCGTCCGGATGGGTGTGGCGTCGGGTGGTCGGCGACCGGCAGGATGGTGGTCGCCGGTCCTTGGTGGGAAGATTCAGATGGCTATGGAACCCAGATCCCCTTTTGACGATCACATCCGGCCGCCCGAGGAGCCCCCGCGCTGGCCGGACCCGGTCCCGCACCCGCCCGCCATGTATGTGCGCAGTGACCTCGCGCGCCGCCGCGCGCTCCGGCGCTTTGTTCGCAGTGCGCTGATCGGCGCGGTCGCGGTCGCGGTCATCGTCGTGGGGCTCGATTACGTGACCCGCACGACGCCGCAGAAGCCCGTCAACGTGACGACGGTCGTGCGCCGGGTCAATCCCGGCATCGTCGACGTCAACTCCCAGCTGGGGCCCGAGAACGGCGGCGCCGCGGGCACGGGCATGGTCCTGACCGCCAGCGGGGAAGTGCTCACCAATAACCACGTCGTCGACGGGGCGACCTCGGTCCAAGTGGTCGACGTCGGGAACGGGCGGACCTACACGGCGACCGTTGTTGGCACCGACAGGGCCGATGACGTGGCGGTCCTCCAGCTCCAGGGCGCCTCGGGGTTGAACACGGTCACGATCGGCGATTCGTCCAACCTGGCCGTTGGCAACGCCGTCGCCGCTTTCGGCAACGCCGGCGGGATCGGCGGGACGCCGAGCGTCGCCTCGGGGCACGTGACCGGGCTCGGCCAGTCGATTACGGCCTTCGACGACGTCATGAACACCTCCGAGAACCTCACCGGTCTGATTCAGACCGACGCCGCTATCCAACCCGGTGACTCGGGCGGGCCGTTGGTCGACTCGCAGGGCCGGGTGATCGGCATGGACACGGCCGCATCCTCGAGCATGCACTTCCGGTCGGAGGGCTCGACCGCCGGGTTCGCGATCCCGATCAACAAGGCCCTGTCGATCGCGGCCCAGATCGAGCGCGGCACTGCCTCGGGCAGCATCCACATCGGCCCGACCGCGTTCCTCGGGATCCAGATCTCGCCGACCCAGAACACGGGAACGCCCGGCGTCGTTGTCGGGTCGGTCATCGCCGGGGAGCCGGCCCAGAACGTCGGGCTTCGCGAAGGGGACGTCATCACGGCCGTCGACGGTGTGACGGTGACGAACGCGGCGCAGCTGACCCAGGAAATGCAAAAGCTGCATCCCGGCCAGACGGTGTCGCTGTCGTATGTCGACGTCAACGGACAGCCGCGGTCGACCTCGGTGCAACTGGGGTCCGGGCCGGCGACATGAGGCGCGTCGGCGCTACTCGAAGAAGAACAGCGTCGCGAGGATGACGTAGAGGCCGACCAGCGCCCAGCCCTCGAATGGAGCGGCCTCCCCATCGCCGGTGATCTGCCAGACCGCGATCGCGGTCAGCGCCAGGCCGCCGATGAGGATGGCCGACACCGCGAAGGTCAGGTGCGTCGTGAACGCGAGCGAGATCAGCACCAGCACCGGGTACAGGAACACGGCGATCTGGGCGATCGAGTTCTTGATGATCGACAGCGCCAAGTCGTTCTTCTGTTTGGCAGCCAGGCTGATGCCCACCACGTTCTCGACGGCGTTGCTCGCCAGCGCAACGATCACCAGGCCGACGAACGGCTTCGGCAGACCCAACGTGGAGACCGCCGGGTCGATCGCCTGGACGAACCAGTCCGACACGAAGGCGGCGGCGACCCCCGCCAGCGCGAGCAGGACGATCGCGCTCCGCAACGACACGCTGGCCGCCTCTGGATATGGCGTCTCCGCGGCCTCGCGCGTGCTGCGGATATCGTGGCGCAGGTAGGCGTGCAGCCACGCGCCGTACACGGTCAAGAGGCAGACTGCGCCGACGGCCGAGATGGCGACCTGGTGGTGGCTGGCGCGGTCGTTGGCGTAGCCCGACAAGCCGAGCATCGTGATCAGGAACACGGCCATCAGCAGGAGCGTCGCGGTGTCGTTGGGCAGCCGGTGTCCGAATCGCATCACCCCGTCGGGAGCCGCGTGGGCGCCGACGATGATCGCCACGCCGAGAATGAGCAGGGCATTCGAGAAGATCGAACCGAAGATGGCCGTCTCCGCGACGATTGTCTGACCTGCTGAGAGCGCAAACACGACGACGAAGAACTCCGGCGCGTTGCCGAGGGTCGACTGCATCACACCGGTCACCCCGGGCCCGAAGCGCGTGCCGACGACCTCGGTGGAGAACCCGACCAGCCAGGCCACGCTGGCGAGCGCCGCGCCGGACAGGACAAAGCGCACGACGCCGGATGCATCGGTGAACTGGGCGACGGCGGCTCCGGCCGTCAGCACCACGGCCAGCGCGAGCATCACGCGCTCGGTCGTCGTGAGGCCGGAGAAGCGACTCATCGCCAGATCCGAGCGCGCGCGCCCGCGGCGCGCTGGCCGCGTGCGGCGCTCCGTAGCGGCGTTGTGGCTGTGCTGCTGGTCGTCATCGCGCTGATGATGGTACCGATCCGGGTGGCGGAGATCCCCGTGTTGTTGCGCGCAGCACGGCCGAGACGCCCGGCCCAGGCCCGCGCGGGCGCGAGGGCGTCGTCGATGGGGTCCGACCCGGCCGCCGCGTGCGGCGGCCGGCTATGTCTTGGTGGTGTCGGCCCGCCCTGCGGAGAGCGCATGGCGCAGCTCATGCTCGGTGCGGACGAAGTCCGGGCTGCTGAGCTGCGCCATGCGGCGGGGCCGCGGGAGCGGCACGGTGACCTCGGCGACCACTCGCGCCGGGCGGGGCGAGAGCACGTAGACCCGGTCCGACAGGAACACCGCCTCGCGAATGTCGTGGGTGATCAGCAGCACCGACCAGCGGAAGGTGTCCCAGACGCTCTCGAGCCACTCCTGCATGTCGGTGCGGGTGAGGGCGTCGAGGGCGCCGAACGGCTCGTCGAGCAGCAGGACGCCCCGGTCCTGCACCACGGTCCGCAACAGCGCCGCGCGCTGGCGCATCCCGCCTGAGAGCTGGAACGGATACGCGCGCGCGAACTGGTCCAGGCCGAAGGTGGCCAGCAGCGGCGTGACGCGCTCGCGGGCCTCGCGGCGCGGGATGCCCTGGACCTCGAGCCCCAGGGTGACGTTGTCGATCACCCGCCGCCAAGGCAGCAGCGCGTCGGACTGCGGCATGACGGCGAAGCGCTCGGTGGCCCGGCCTAGCGGCGCGTTGTCGACCAACACGCGGCCGGCCGTCGGTGTGGTCGCGCCGGTCAGGATCGCGAAGATCGTCGACTTCCCGCAGCCGGACGGCCCAAGGATCGTGACGAGCTCGCCGGCGCCGAGCCGTAGCGAGACGCCGTCGAGCACCTCGAGCTCGCGATAGGCGTGGCGGACCCCCTCCAAGCGCAGCTTTGGCGCCTCCCGATCGGCGCGTTCGGTCGCGATCGGCGGGCGGCTGGTCATCGGCGTGCCGTTTGCCGGGACAGCCGATACCAGGGGATCATGATCCGCTCGAGCAGATACGTGGCGGCGAACAGGCCGACCGTGACCAGCGTCGTGACCAGGACCGCGGCGAACACCAGGTCGGTCCGGAAGACGTGTGTCTCCTCTTGGATGTAGACCCCGAGGCCCGCGGTGGCCCCGGCGTACTCGGCGAAGATGGCCACGACGACCGAGTACGTGATGGCGATCCGCAGGCCCGCAAAAAAGAACGGCATCGCCGTTGGTACCCGTGCGCTGCGGAACACGCGCCAGCGCCCGGCGCCCATCGAGGCCAGCAGCCGCTCGACATCCGGGTCGGTGGACTGGTAGCCCTCCAGGAAGGCGACCGTGATCGGAAAGAACGACAGCAGCGCCACGAGCAGGATCTTCGGCGTCAGACCGAAGCCGAACCAGATGATCACCAGTGGGGCGATGGCGACCAACGGCAGCGTCTGCGAGCCGATCAGCAGCGGCATCAGCGCGTTGCGCAGGACCCCCGACGCGTCGACGACGGCCGACAAGACAAATCCCACGACGATCGCCAGCCCGAAGCCGAAGACCGTCTCCTGGAGCGTCGCCAGGGTATTCGTCCACAGGGCGCCGCGGTTGAGCCAGCCCGCGTGCAGGACCCGCGCGGGCGAGGGCAGGATCTGGGGGCTGACCCCGCTCCGGGTCGCGTACAGCTGCCACACCCCGATCCCCACGGCGATGATCGCCAGCGCCGGCAGCCAGGCCCAGCGCCCCGCGGGCCGGCGCCCGGACAGGCCCGGCATGTGGCCGTGGACACTCACCGGGAGCCCGCCGGCAGGTAGGCGTTGGTGTAGTAGCTCGCCCAGTCCGGGCGGATCGTGACCCGGTTGCCGTTCGCGTCGGTCAAGGCACCGGCGTCGAAGAGCAGGTTGCCGTAGCCGGCCCACTCCGCGGTGGTCTCGGGGCCGGCGACCCCGGCCGGATCCAGATAGTAGCCGTGGGCGAGCACCGCGGCGCTCTGATCGACGAGCGTTGTTTGGGATCCGAGCCCGCTGGGATCGGCGGCGATGAGGAGCTTCGCCGCCTGCTGCGGGTGCGCGGCGGCGTACTCGTAGCCGCGCTGGGTGGCCGCCAGGAACCGACGGGCGACGTCCGGGTGTGCCGTGAGGTAGCGGCTGCTCGAGATGATGAGCGTCGAGTAGTTGTCGGGCAGTCCAAGCTGACTCAGCGCGAAGCCCGGCTTGAACGGCTTGCCCGCGAGCGCCCCCTGGATCGCCTCCCAGGTCATGTAGGACAGCGTGAAGTCCGCCTGGCCGTTCCAGACCGCGTCGTAGGCCGACGTGTTCAGGTCGACGGTGGTGAACTTGCCGGTGCCCCCCGCGCGCCGGATCACATAGCGCAGGGTCGGGCCCTCATCCGGGGTGCCGAACCCGGCGTAGGTCTTGCCGTCGAGGTCCTTCGGCGACGTGATGGCCGTGTTGTTTGCGCGGATGCCGACCTGCAGCGCGTCGTGCTGCAGGATCGCAAAGACCGCCACATCGTCTTCGCCAGCCGCACGCGCGAAGATCGTGCCGGCCTCGTACGAG
This sequence comes from uncultured Thermoleophilia bacterium, assembly GCA_963773325.1. Lineage (GTDB taxonomy): Bacteria > Actinomycetota > Thermoleophilia > Miltoncostaeales > Miltoncostaeaceae > CAITWD01. The sequence goes on from CAVZAI010000002.1 coordinate 2,337,005, forward strand.
ATCCCGAAGTCGGCTTTATCGGATGCCACCAGGGTCTCGGGGGCCGTCGTGCCGTAGGGCAGCATCTGCAGGTTGATGCCCGCCTGACGGTAATAGCCCAGCGCGCGTGCGACGTAGATGCCCGTGTGGTTGGTGTTCGGGACCCAGTCGAGCGCGACGCTGACCGCGGACGGCGCGCTCGAGGCGTCGGTGCCCTGACTCGACGAGGACCCGCAGCCCGCCGCGACGGCGCCGACCAGCGCCAACGCGGCGATCGCCCCGGCGATCCGCCGCCGCGCGCCAGTCACCGGCCCTCCCGGTGCCGGGCGGTCAGGCGCTCCATGGTGAGCGCCGCGTCGTCACGGCCGGACTCGGCGACCTTGATCACCGAGATGACCTGGTCGGCCCCCGAGGCGAGGGTCGCCTCATGGGCGGCCCGTAGGAGGGGCCACAGCTCGTCCGGCGTCCCCTCGAGCGTCGTCCCCAGTGGTCCGACCTCGAACCGGACGCCGGAACCGGCGATGCAGGCGATGGCCGCATCGACGTGCCGGTAGGTGTGCTCCGCGGTTCCGGACGGGGCGGGAAGCACCTGGATCTCGACGAGCATCGGAACGCCTTTCCGGCAGCGTCGCCGCTGCGCGCAGATGCGTGTCTGCACGCTGTACGCGCTGTACCAGCCGTTGTGGCCACGCGACCGAGCCTGTCCCGCTGGTCCGAGTCGGTATGGGCACATGTGCAACACCACCATGTGCATCGCCTATGTTGCCAGTTCACTAGCGTTTTGTCGCCTGCCCCAAACGGGGGAGCACCGGACCGGGTCGGGCCGGCGCGCCACGTCGGCGGGGCGGCGGGACGGGGGTACGGTGGCAGCGCCGGGCGGACCATCATCGAACGATCAGCCGCACCCGCTCGGCGGGGATGTCGGTACGCGGGTCTGGGAGCTTGCGACGCCGCTCGGGCAGTGGGTGCTCAAACGCGCCCACCCAGCGCAGGTTGCACGGGAGGCCGAGATGCTGGCCCAGTTGGCCGGGTCCGGGCTCGCGCCGGACCTTGTGGCGGCGGGTGAGGGGATCCTGATCACCGCCCACATCGACGGCGCCCCTCGCCCGGCAGCGGGCTGGAGCCCCGATCAGGCGACGGCGGTCGGCCGGCTGCTGGCGACGGTGCATCGGCGACCAGCGCCGGCTCCGGACCAGGACGTCCCGGCGTCCCGTGGCGAGCTGGTTGCCGACATTCGCAGGGACTGCCGGCCGGGGTTACGGACGATCACCGCCGCGGCGATCGCCGCGCTGCCGCCGCCGGAGTCGGGCCCCCGGGTGCTGCTGCACGGCGACCCGTGGAGCGCGAACGTGGTGTGGCCCCCGGCGGGGCCCGTGCTGGTCGACTGGGAGTATGCGCGTGGCGGCGAGCCGGCCGAGGACCTCGCCTACCTGGCGGCGCTCGATGAGCTGCCGGACGTCATGCTTGCGGCGGTCCTGCGCGGCTACGGCGCGGAGCCGGCGCTCGTCGCGCGGGTCCATGCCTGGCGGCCGCTCATGGCCGCCTGGTGCGGCTCGTGGCTCTGTGACCGGGGCGCAGGCCAACGCGGCGCGCGCCTCGTGGCGCACGCCGAGCGGCTGCTGCGTAGTGGGGGTGGGTAGTGTTGGGTTATCCGGCCGTGTCGGTCGACCACGTCAGGTGGATCACCAGATCGCAGTGGTGGCCGCTTTTCTTGAGGTCCACCACGACGTTGACGGGGTCATTGACCACGACGGCACCGTCCCAGTTGTCATACGACAGTTCGACGGAGCCTGCCGCAAACTGGTCGGCGAGGTCACGAAGCTGCTGGGCCACCAGCCCATGTGTCGCCGATTCACGTACGTCGAACAGGTGATGCGCCAAGAAGCCCTCCTTGGGTCCCGGTTGCTGTCGCTGACTTGATCGTACGCCGGGGAGCGCCAATCCTGCGGCTCGATGCCCGACGTGTTGTCCAGGATCGTGGTTTGCTCTGAGCCAAGCGACAGTTCGTCCCCGTCCGGAGGCGTCTTGCGATGCACGAGGTAGTCGTTCCGTGGAGCCCGCGCCTGCAGGCGTACAACCCGTCCGACGACGCCGAGCGCCCCTTGCGACGGGGGCTGGCGTGGGACCTGCTGGTGCACACCGGTCTGATCGACAGACCCGGGGTCCAGACGGTCGACCCGCCCCGCGCCTCCGTCGCCGACCTCGAGCGCGTCCATGCCGGGGCCTATATCCGCGCGGTACAGCGCTACTCGGCCGATCCCCGGCGCGCGATGGAGTGGGAGGCGGGCCAGTGGGGCTTCGTCCCGGGCATGGATACGGTCGCCACGCAGGGCATGCACGAGGCGGCCGCTGACGTCTGCGGCGCCGCCGTGGCCGGGGCGCGCGCGGTCTGGCAGGGGCCGGGCCGGGCATTCTGCCCGGCGCCGGCGGGGTTGCATCATGCCCTTGCCAACCGGGCGTCAGGCTTTTGTATCTACAACGACTGCGCGTTGGCCGTGCGTGAGCTGCTGGACCTCGGTGCCGCGCGCGTCGCCTATGTCGACGTCGACGCCCATCACGGCGACGGGGTGCAATGGATCTTCTACTCGGACCCCCGTGTGCTGTCGGTGTCGGTGCACGAGTTCGCCTACGGGTTCTTCCCGGGCACGGGCGAGCTCACCGAGCGGGGCGCCGGCGATGGACTGGGTGCGACGCTGAACGTCCCGCTGCCGCCGTTCGCCGGTGACCGGCCCTACGTCGCGGCCCTGGAGCACGTCATCGTCCCGGCGGTGCGGTCATTTCGACCCGACGTGCTGGTGGTGCACCTCGGCGCCGACGTCCATCACGCCGATCCGTTGGCGCATCTGCAGGTGACGATCCCGGCCCTGGTGGCCGTCTATGCGGGCCTGGTCGCCCTCGCCGACGATGTCACCGAGGGCCGCGTGCTCGCCATCGCCGGCGGCGGTTACAACCCGATGACCCTCGGGCGACTGTGGGCGCTGCAGCTGTCCGCGTTGACCGGGAGCCCGGCTCCGGATGCGGTGCCCGAGCGCTGGCGCGATGCGGCGCGTCTGGCCCTCGGCACCGAACCGCCGGGGCTGCTGCGCGAGGAGACGCCGATCGAGGCCGATCCGGCGCGATGCGCGGTCGGTGACCGGGAGGGGGCCGAGCGCGTTGGCCAGGCCGCTCGGATGGTGGGCGGCTAGCGCCGCGTCCGCCCTCGGCGCGCAGGGATCGGTCCGGCCCGGCGCGAACTGATGCGGCGTCGGGCCGGCGCGTGACGCGCGGCGGCATACCGGCGCGAACTCCAGGAGTTCACCATGGCCAGAGAGCCCACGTTCGGCACCACCAGATCAGGCCTGCCCGTGCATGCCAAGACGCGCGACAACCTGAGCGATGTCATCGGGTTCCGTCCGGCGCGCATCCGCCACGCGGTGGGCGAGGTCGAAGGATTCAACGCCAAGCTCGCGGTGGTAATCACCTCGGGCGTCGGCACGATGGCCTGCGCATACCTGTTCGCCGCGATCGCGCTGGTGAGCCTGCCGATCATGACGCCGGGCGATCCACAGCGGGCGGTCCGCAGCGGGGCTCATCCAGTCGTCCTGGATCGCGCAGACCTTCCTGCAGTTGGTGCTGTTGTCGATCATCATGGTCGGCCAGCGCGTGCAGAACGTCGCCTCCGATGCCCGTGCCGAGAAGAGCTTCGAGGACACCGAGGAGATCCTCGATCGCCTCGATCTCGCGCACGGCCGGCGGGCTTGACGGACCTCATGGCCGCGATCGAACGCGTCGGCCGGCACGTTGGCGAGGCCCCGGAGGGGTCCGGGGCAGATGCCGGGCCACCCGGCAACGCGGGGTAGGCGGCACGCGGTCGGTTCGTCGTTCGCGACGGCTGCGGACGCGATAGCCTCGTGCCGTCCAGCATCCCACCGTGTAGGAGCAGAGATGGCCCTCGCCGCCGGCACCCCCGCGCCCGACTTCACGCTGAACGACTCCGACGGGAACCCCGTGACCATGTCGGAGCTGCGCGGCACGCCGATCTACCTGAACTTCTTTCCCGCAGCCTTCTCAGGTGTGTGCACGCCGTACTTTTCGAAGATCGCCGATGACATGAGCCCGTTTACCGGTGCCCGGGTCATCGGCATCAGCGTCGACAACAAGGCGAGCCTGGCCGCATTCAAGCGCCAGCTCGGCGCGGATCACGTGACCTTTCTGGCCGATTTCCACCCCAAGGGTGAGGTGGCGCGCCTGTACGACGTCTGGCTCGACCAGGCCGGCACTGCCGGACGGGCGACGTTCGTGATCGACCCCGACGGCATCATCCGCGATGTCGATCAGGTCGTCCCGGTCGAGACCCCGGACGTCGACCGGCTGATCGCCTCGCTGTCGGCCTGCAAGATCTGATGTTCCTGTCCATCTCGCGGTTCACGGTCCCACCGGCGCTGCTCGTCGAGCTGACGCCGGCCCATCGGCCTGGGTCGGCGAACATGCCGAGGAGGGCCATTTCGGCCAAGGTGGCACCGAGGTCCCGTCCCAGGGCGCGGTGATTCCGGCGGTCGATGTGGCGCGGAACGAACTCACCGCCTGGGTCCGCGAGAGCGCAGTACGACCTCCGCGAGTACGAGGTCGTGCGCACCGCACCGCCGGGCACCAAAGCCGGCCGGCTGATCTCTTGCCGGTGCCTGGCGTGTGGCCTGACGCCGTCAGGAGATCAGGCCAGGTGGAACATGCGCGCGAGGATCGGATGCACCACCGGCATCAGGTCCCACGCCAGCGGCCCGTGGGCGCGGTGGTAGGTGTTGTAGAGGTTGAAGTTCGCGTACAGGAACGGCAGCGCGAGGGCGAACACCCCGGCCGCCGCGAGCCCGCCGAGCACGACGGGGCGCACGCGGGCAAATGGCTCCCCGACCAGGCCGGTCTCCAGCCCGAGCACCACGATCAACACGAGGGCGTTCGAGAGCACGATCAGCCGCGAGAGGTCCCACGCGACGACGAGCATCAGCCACGGGGACACCACCGCGAGCACGAGCGACGCGCGCGCCCAGCGGTCCAGCTGCGCACGGCGCCAGGTCACATAGAGCGCGGCCACGAGGACTGCCGGCCAGCAGAAGTACAGCGAGCGCGAACGGTTCGGTCGGCCACCAGTACGTGCTTTGGATGTGCTCCATCCGCGTGACGGTCGACGAGAGCGGTCTGTGTGAACTGCTGGTGGAGCAGGGTCAGCTTGAACGCGCCCGTTCCCGTCACGTGCCGGGCGACCTCCAGCCGCGCCGCCGTCGCGGATGACGCAATCACGACGGCAAGCGTCGTGACAAACGGCGCCGCGAGTCCCACGCTGGCCCGCCAGTCCGGACGCCTGTCGCCTCGGCGGCGTAGGACCGCCCAGCCGAGGACCGCCAACGGAATCCAGAGGTTGATGAACATCTCGTGGATGAAGGGCGCGATCGCCGCGAGCGCGCCGGCCGGCAGAATCCAGCCGCGCGCCAGCAGCGCGGCGCACCCGAGCGCGAAGCCCAGCATCACCACGTCGAGATAGCCTGGCGTAAAGGCCAAGGTCGGAAACAGCGAGGATCCGACGATCGGCAGCGCCAGCAGCCCGAGTGCCAGGGCGTGCGTGGTCGACGTCGCTCGCGCGGCCAGGATGCCGATCCAGGCCGCGAACGCGAGCACCAACGCCACAAGCAGCACGTGCGCGATGGTAACGACCGCGCTCTCCTGGGAGGCGGCCGACAGGCCGCCGGCGAGGCCCTGGAAGATCGTCCCGACGAGCCCACGGCGGATGAACCCCTCGCCGTAGGTGACCTGCCAGAACGGCAGACCCCACAGCGCAGGCCGGTGCTGCCAGCCGCGCAGCGCGGCGCCGATGCCGACGGCCGCGAGCACCAGCGCGATCCCGCCCGCCATGAGCCGCATGGACCGCTGGTCGCTCGGCACCGGCGGCGGCCCGGTCAGGGTGGGCTCAGACACGGATGGCCTGCTGGCGTTCGGCATGCGGCGGCGAATCGGATCAGACCAGGTGGAACCACGACGCCAGCACGGGGTGCAGCACGGGCATCAGGCTCCAGCGCAACGGCCCGGCGTGCAGGTAATAGCCGACGTTGAACTGGACGAACATGTACGGCAGCGCCATCGCCAGCGCCGTGCAGCCCACCAGGGCGCCGATCGTGCCCGCGTGCAGTTGGCCACCCGGTTCGTCGACGATCGTCGTCTCGAGCCCGTAGATCACGATCAGCACCAGTGCGTTGGCGAGCAGGACCAGACGGGACAGGTCCCAGGCGAGGATGAGCGCGGCCCAGGGGCTGAGGATCGCCAGGATCAGCGCCGCCTTGGCGACGCGATCGAGCAGCCGCCAACGCCAGGTCATGTAGAGCGCGACAGCGAGGATCGCCGGCCAGCAGAAGTACACGAACGCGGCGGGCTCGGTGGGCCACCAGAACAGGTTTTGCAGGTGGTCCATGCGATGCAGGGCGGCCGTGAAGGTCTGGCCGAACTCCCAATGCAGCAGCGCGGCCTTGTAACTGGCGGTGCCGACGACGTGGGTGGCCAGTTCGTGTGCGGACGCGGTGCGCGACGGGATCGTCACGACCGCGAGGGCCGCGACGATCGGTGCACAGAGCGCCGGGATCAGCAGGCGCACTGAGCGTCGCGGGTCGCGGCGCGTGAGCACGGCGTAGCCGAGCACTGCGATCGGGATCCACAGATAGATGAACAACTCGTGGACCACCGGGGCGATGCAGCCGAGCACGACCGCCGGCCACAGGTGTCCCCGGACCAGCAGGACCGCGCACGCGGCAGCGAACAGCAGCAGGATCCCGTCGAGGTAACCGGTCGTGAACACCAGCATCGAGAACAACGCCGACCCGACGATCGGCAGGGAGATGAGGGTGAGCCGCAGTGCGTTCGCCCGTGACGGGGCATGGGCGACCAGCAGCCCCAGCCAGGTTGCGAGTCCGACCAGCAGCGCCAGCGCGACGATCATCGTGATCTCGATGACCAAGTCGGTCTGCGTGCCGAAGCTCAGGCCGCCGAACAGCCCTTGGAAGATCGTCCCGACCAGGCCGCGGCGGATGAACCCGCTCGAATAGGTGACCTCCCAGAACGGCCGTCCCCACACCAGCGCGGTTCGGTGGAACCCACGCAACCCTACGAGGACGCCGATGGCGATCATCACGGCTGCGCTGACCAGTGCGAACCATGGCGGGACGGGCGACGTCCGGGGCGCGGGCGCGACCGGTGTTGGGGCGACTTGCTGTGGCATTGCGGGCCGGACCACCTCGGATCGATCCGGGGCCACGATATCGCACGTCCCGTTGGCGCCGGACCGCAGTGCCACCCGAGGTGACCCGGCGGCGCCGGGGACCGACCCCACGGCGGCGCGATCCGGTCAGCGCACGCGCAAGATGAACCTCACGGTGGTGTGGACTCCGAGCCCGTCGCTGACGACTACCACTACACGGTAGGTGCCCCGGCGGCCCGCGACCCGGCCCGAGATGAGCCCGGTGCGGCGGTTGATGTGGAGGCCCCGCGGCAGGCCGCGTGTGGCAAAGCTGAGCCGCGAATGGCGGGTGTCAACGGCGCGGATGCGCAGCGCCGCACGCTGGCCACGTCTGGCGACCGCCGTGCCCACGTGCCGGACCACCAGGGGGCTCCTGACGGTCCAGACGAACCGGATGCTGCCGCTGCCGCCGGATGTGTCGGTGACCACGATCGTCACCAGCGCGCGAGTGACGGTCCGTCGCGGGGCACCGGTGATGACGCCGGTCGTGGGGTTGATCGCCAGGCCTGCCGGCAGACCAACGGCGCGGTAGCTCAGGGTGGGCTGGGCGGCGAGCGTGATGCCGTCCGTTGCCGCCGGCACATCGGCGCGGTCCGTTGCCTGGATCACGAGCGGACGTACCGGCGTGGCGAGCGTGCCCGTCTGGCCCCCCGGGTTGGCGATCGTGATGGTGTGCTTGGCCACGATGGCGTGCGAGAGCGCGCAGCCGGCGGCATCGTTGGCCCAGACGCCCTGGACAGGGAAGGTTCCCGTGGCCAGCGTCAGGTTTGCGCCACCATTCTGGTTGAGCGGCGCCCATGCGCAGATGTCGGCGCCCTCCCCGTAGGCGACGTTGTACCAGCCGTAGCCGACGTACGGATCGGTCAGCGTCTCGGCGTATTCGTGGCTGGCGATGACGGTCACCCCGTCCAACGCCCCGGCGGCGCCGGGGTTGACGTACCCCGCCCCGCACCCGTAGCCGGCGTCCGGGATGTACGGCAGGTTCGTAAACAGGAGCGCGCTCCCAGGCGAGCTCGCGCCGGATCCGTCGGTCGTGTAGTCGTGCCAGGCGCAGAACCCGCCGGCCGGGGTGTTGAACCCGCCCGGCGTCGTACCGGTCGGCGAGACGACGATGTACTGGGCGTTGGCCGACCCCCGCGCGCCGAAATATGCGGCCGCGTCGCTGGCCTCGGCAGCGAGCTGGGCATCGGTGGCCGACGCCGGCGCCGCGCTGCGGGTGTCCTCCCAGACCCCGGCGAGTGCACCGCCGGTCGGGTACGCGATGTGCGTCGCCCCGGGCGGGCACGAGGTCGCGCCGGTGGCCACGCTGGCCGCGGCGCTGGACTGGCAGTACTGGGTCAGCACGCCGCTCCACGTCTCGCCGGCGGTGCCGAGCCCGGCGTAGAAGGCGAGCAGATCGGGCGCCATCTGTGCGGGGTCGCCGCTGAATGACGGGTACGTGCGCCCGGCGATGTTCGCGGTGCCCGGTGTGCCCCACTGGGTGCCCCAAAAGACGACGTAGACCCGAGGCGGTCCGGTGACGACGCCGGTACCGGCGAGTCCACCCTGGTAGGACAGTAGGCCCGAGGCGTCGGAGCCGCCGCCGGTGGAGCCGATGCTGCGCAGCTCGTTGCCATTGCGGATGGCGACGTATGACGCCGCACGCGTCGGCATGAGCCCGTGCCCCGGGGCGAGCGCGCCCATGTGCGGGGCCGCCTGCGCCCCGGCGAAGCCTGGTCCGGCCGCCAGACCGATGGCCGCGACCGCCGCCGCGGCGCCGGCACGAAGCCACGCACGCGCCGTGCGCTGCGAAGACGATGGCGAAGTCTGGGACACGGTCGGGGCCTCGTTGGTGCCCGAGCCGGCCACGTGCAGGCTCGGGGGACTGCGGCGGGGCTCCCGCGGACGCGAGGTGTCTCGGCGCACTCATGAGGGCCCCGACGAGGCGGCTGGCGCCGCGCGGGCAATCCGTTGCCCCGTCGCTGTGTGTGTCGGTCGGCCGAATCGGCGACTTAACGTTCGGGACGGCGTGCCCGTGCGGCGCCCGTCCGGGATCCGGTTGCGCGGTCCTGCACACGGCCGGACGCTGGCCGGCGAGGCAGGCGGTACAGCTAGCGGACCCTCCAGGTGAACCGAGCGGCGACGCGGGCGCCTGCTGAGTCGGTCACCACGACGGTCACCGCGTACGCGCGGCGGGCACCGGTGACCGTGCCGCGGATGGCGCCGGTCCGGGAGTCGATCCGGAGTCCCGGAGGCAGGCCGGCGGCCGCGAAGCGCAGGGTGCGGCGGGCGATCTGGTCATGGACCCGCAGCTGGAGGCGCGCCCGATGCCGGCGCACGGTCGATTGCGTCGCCGGGACGGTGAGCGCGATCGGGCTCTTCACGATCCACACGACGATTCCCGTGGTGCTTGCGCCGGTCGTATCGGTCACGGTGACACGGACGCGGTAGGTGCCAGTGGCTCCGGTCACACGGCCGCTGATCTGCCCGGTGGTCGGGTTGATCTGAAGGCCCGGGGGCAGACCCCGTGCGGTGAACGTCAGCGTCTGGGTCCGCTGGCTGTCGGCGGCGGCCACGCCGATCGAGGCAAACGCGGTCTGGAGGCTGACCACGCGGGCCGGTGCGGCAATGCGGACGCTGGTGGGCCCGCCGGGAGGCGTCTCGGGCGCGGGTGCGATCGTCCAGAGCACGGTCATGGCGGTCGAGACCCCAGCGGAGTCGGTGGCGGTAATCAGCGACGGCTGGCCGGTGAGTGCCGCCGATGGCGTGCCGGAGATGCGCCCCGTGGTCGTGTCGATCGACACGCCGGCCGGCAGGCCGGTCGCCGCATAGCTCAGGCCGGTGTTGGGGTAGGGATCGATGGCCGTTGCATCGACCGGCACGATTGGCGCGCCGACGGTGCCGGTCTGGGCCGGCACGGCGGCGGCGAACGCGATGCCGGTCGTCTCGCAGGCGTTGTTGGCGTTGCTCCAGACCGACTGCACCGGAAACGCGCCTGTCGCCAGCGCGATGTCGGTCATCGCGCCCGGGTTGGTCGTCAGCCAGGCGCACTCGTCGCCGGATTCGTTGCCGGTGGTCGTGTTGTACCAGCCGCCGCCGGGGATCGGGTCGGTCAGCCATTCGGCGTACTCGTGGCCGCCGACGATCGTGATCCCGTCGTTGGCGCCGCCGGGGTTGACCGCGCTCGCGCCGCAGGACGCGCCGGCGTCGGGCAGATACGGAAGGTTGACGAATGCCACCAGTCCGTTGGTCTGCGGAGTCAGGGTGCCCGTCGCCGCGTCGTTGGTGTCGTCGTGCCACGCGCAAAAGGGCCCTTGACCGGAGGGCACGTTGAAGCCGTTCGGCCTGGTGCCGGTCGGGGATATGACGACGTACAGCGCATCGCGGTTCGCGGCGGTCGTCGTGTTGCCGAAGTGTCCGGCGGCGCGTTCGGCTTCGGCGGCCAGCTGGACGGCGCTCGCCGCTGCGGGGGCGCCTGCGGAGGTGTCCTCCCAGACCCCGGCGAGTGCTCGGCCCAACGGGTTGGCCACCGGCGCGGCGCCCGCCGCGCAGCTGGTCGCCCCTGGGCTGATGCTCACCGTCGCACTCGACTGGCAGTACTGGGTAAGGTTCCCGCTCCACCCGTCGATGCGTGTGCCGAGGCCGGCTAAGAACGCCTGCAGGATCGGGGCGATGCCAGCGGGGTCGCCGCTGAAGCTCGCGTAGCTGCCGCTGCCCTGCACGGACATGGTGCCCTGGGTGCCCCACTGCGTGCCCCAGAACACCAGATACACCTTCGGCTGGCCCGTCACTACGCCGACGCCGTCGAGCGTGCCGCCGAAGCTCAGCGTATTGGCACTCGTGGCGGCGGTGTTGACGCTCGCCCGGATGGCCGCGGCGTTTGTTGTGCCGCCCGTTGCGGCCGATCGAGTCGGGACAACGCCCCAGTGATCCACCGGGCCCTGCGGTGCGGGGCCGGCGAGTGCCGTCGCGCACCCCAGCGTCGCCAGGAGCACCGCGGCTGCCGCGATCGCGCCCGCATGGCGTACGCCCCACGTGCCCGGTGATCTCAAGCTGCGCAGCATGTCGAAGTGGAGTCCTTGGCGGGTGACGGGGGGGTCGCGGTCCGGGACCGGTCGCCGTCTCGGGTTGGGTGCGCCCGGTGGGGCAGGTTCCGACCGCGCCGCGACGGGTTGTGGCAACGCAGAGAGATGTTCGGCGGGCCGAGCCGGGGTCCCTGCGCACCGCGGCCGATCACGGTCCGCATGCATTGATCGATGCTATCCCGCTAGTCGATTTCCGTCACGAACTCGTACGAGACGAGCGGAGCCGCGCCGTTGGTGGTCCAGACGACCTCGCCGGCCCCGGTCGGCAGGACCGTGTCGAGCCGCACCGTCATCGACTGCCCGGGCCCGATGTGCGTCGGTGCCGCCGCGCCCGTCAGCGCGCGTATGCGGGGCGTGTAGCGGTGGCCCGAGGCCAGCGCGTTCGGCGACTGGTCGGTCGCGTTGGCGAAGCTTGTGATTGAGATGTGACACCCCCCCGACTGCGCCCCCGTGGGGACCCGGAGTATTCCGGCCGACGCGTGCCCGACAATAGGTTGATGGCCCTTCATGTCCACGCGGCCGCCCGCGCCGATGCCTTCGTTCGCCCAGTCGCTGAGCTACTCGCCGCTCCGGTGGCGGACCCGCTGGCCACCGAGGTCGTGGGGATCCCGACGCGCGGCATGAAACGTTGGCTCAGCCAGCAGCTCGCGCAAGCGCTCGGCGCGGCCCCGGGGGGGCGCGACGGGATCTGCGCGAACGTCGAGTTTCGGTTCCTCGGCGGCTTGATCGGGCAGGCACTCGCGGTGACCGGCACCGGCCCCGATGATGACCCGTGGCACCCCGACCGTATCGTCTGGACGCTGATCGAGGCCGTCGAGGGGCTGCGCGCGGCCGCTTGGCTCGAGCACTTGGTCAGCCATATCGGGCTCGACGGATCGGCGGATCCCGACGGGGTGCGGCGGGGGCGTCGATACGGCGTGTTGCGGCACGTCGCCGACCTCTTCGACCGCTACGCGATGCACAGGCCCGACATGGTGCGGGCCTGGGCGGCGGGGCGCCTCGAGGACGGACAGGGGAGCCCGCTCGGGCCCGACGTCGTCTGGCAGGCGCGGCTCTGGCAGGCCGCGCGTGCGCGCATTGGCGTGCCCAGCCTCCCCGAGCGTCTTATGGCCGAGTGCACGCGCATCCGGATTGCCCCGGACGGCGTCGATCTGCCGCCGCGTCTGGCCATCGTGGGCGTCTCGCGGATCCCTGCGAGCTACCTGCAGGTGCTGGACGCGCTGGCGGCATCCCGGGAGGTCGCGCTGTTCATGCTGCACCCGTCGCCCGCGCTGTGGCAGGCGATCGCCGGGTCGGACGCGACGGGACACCTGCCGCGCCGGGCCGACGATCCGACCGCCGCGCTCGCCCGGCACCCGCTGCTTAAATCCTGGGGGCGCGATGCGCGCGAGATGCAGCTGGTCCTCGGCGGCGGGTCCGACCCCGTGTGGCATGCACCGGCCGACGGCGAGCCGGTGACACTGCTCGGACGCCTCCAGGCGGATATCCGCTCCAATCGGCCGCCCGGCGATCAGGCGGCGGGTGCGCGCGCGCCGCTCGCCGCGGCCGACCGCAGCGTCCAGGTCCACGCCTGCCATGGCCGCGCCCGCCAGGTCGAGGTGCTGCGGGACGCCGTGCTGCACCTGTTGCGCGCCGATCCGACGCTCGAGCCGCGTGATGTCGTCGTCCTGTGCCCGGAGATCGAAGCGTATGCACCGCTGATCGAGGCATCGTTTGGCAGCCCGGATTTGCGCGGGGCCGAGACGGACGCCCCCGGCGGCGCGGCGCGGGCGGTGCTGCCGATCGAGATCGCCGACCGGTCGCTGCGGTCGGTCAATCCGCTTGCCTCCGCCGTGGTCCAGATCATGACCCTTGCCGGCGAGCGCGTCACGGCCACCCAGGTGCGAGAGCTCGCCGCGCTCGCGGTCGTCCGGCGCCGGTTCCGGTTCACCGACGACGACCTCCAGCAGCTGGAACACTTGGTTGCGGACGCCGGGATCCGGTGGGGGATCGATGCCGCCGCCCGCGCACCCTTCGACGTCGGTGGGCTCGCCGCCAACACCTGGCGCAGCGGGATCGACCGCATGCTGGTCGGGATCGCGGTTGGCGAGGCCGACGACCGAGTGGTCGCGGGCGTGACGCCCCTGGGCGGACTCGACGGCGATGCGGTCGAGCTGGTCGGTCGACTGGCCGAGTTCGTGGATCGCATCGACCTCGTCACCACCCGATTGAGGCGGCCGCAGCCGGTCGCCGACTGGGTCGAGGCGATCACGGCGGCCGTGGACCTGCTGACCGAGATCGGGCCTGAGGATGCCTGGCAGCGCGTGCAGCTCGCCGACCTACTGGCCGATCTCGTGGACGCCGCCGGGTCCGCCGATCTCGAGCTCATGCCGCGTGAGCTGCGGGGCATCCTGGATGCCGGGATGCAGGTCCGTGCGGGGTCGGCGCGCTACCGGACCGGTCGCGTCACGATCTCGAGTCTGATCCCCATGCGTGGCGTGCCCGCGCGGGTCGTCTGCCTGCTGGGTCTCGACGATGGCGTGTTTCCGCGAGCGCCGGGGCGCGACGGCGACGACATCACGCTCCGCACGCCGCGCATCGGTGACCGCGACCCACGCAGCGACGATCTCCAGCAACTGCTGGATGCCGTGATGTCGGCGACCGACCACCTGATCATCACCTATACCGGCCATGACGAGCGGACCAACCTGCCGCAGCCCCCGGCGGTGCCGGTTGCCGAGCTGCAGGAGGCCGTCGGGCGCATGGTTGTCGATGGGTTGGCGCGACGCGTCGTGATCGACCACCCGCTGCAGCCGTTTGACCCGCGCAACTTCCTCCCGGACGCCGTGATGACGGGTGTGGTCTGGAGCTTTGACGCCAGCGCGGCGGCGGGTGCCCGCGCGCTCATCGGTACTCCACGGGCCCAACCACCATTCCTCGCCGGGCCCCTGCCGCCGAGCGGTGATGCGGTGATCGATCTCGCGGCGCTCGTGCGTTTCGTCGAGCATCCGGTCAGGGAGTTCCTGCAGGCCCGCTTCGGCCTGCGCCTGCGCGGTGTCGGGGACGAGCCCGCGGACGGGATGCCGTTGGAGGTGGCCGCGCTCGACAGGTGGGCCGTCGGCGATCGCATGCTGCGTGCCGCGCGGCGTGACCGCGACCTGGACGAGTGGGCCGCCAGCGAGACTGCACGCGGCATTCTTCCGCCGGGCGCACTCGGGACCAGCGTCCTGGAGGAAATCTCACCGGACGTCATCGAGCTCGCGGCGGAAGCGGCCAGCTGGCAGGGTGATCGCGGCTCCCGGTCGGTCAGCATCGACCTCGCGATCGGTGACGGGCGCCGGATCGTCGGTACGGTGCACCGGGTCCACGACGAGCTGCTGCTCAGCTGCGGCTACTCCCGGCTGGGCCCGAAGGCCCGGCTGCAGGCCTGGGTGCGCCTGCTGGCACTGACCGCGATGGATCCCGGTTACGGGTACCGCTCCGTGGTGATTGGGCGCGACGCGCGCGCCACGCATTCCGCGGCGGCGGCGGCGATCGAGCCGCTTGATCCGGGCGCGGCTCGCCGCGCCCTGTCCCGGCTCGTGGGGCTCTACGACGCGGGCATGTGCACGGTGCCGATGATCTTCACACGCACGTCGGCAGCGTACGCGAACGGTCTGCTGGCGGCGCAAGCCGCGTCGCGGCACTCGTCACCTCAAACGGGAGTGGGAGCGGAGCTTCGGGGCCCCTGTGTCCGGCGAGGGCGAGGACCCCTCGCACGTGCTGGTCCTCGGCGCACAGCTCGATTTCGACCAGCTCTGGTCGCGCCACGGTGACGCCCTGCGGACGAGCGCGCTCGCAATGTGGGAGGACCTGATCGCGGCCGAGGGGCGGTCGGCATGACGCCCGGGCCGACGATGCAGCCGTTTTCCCTGCGCGATCCGCTGCCCTCGGGCATCACGGTGCTCGAGGCCAGCGCCGGCACGGGCAAGACGTTCGCCATCATCGCGCTCGCGGTGCGCTACATCGCCGAAGGCCGCCGCCCCGATGAGCTGCTGCTGATGACGTTCACGATCGCGGCGACCAGCGAACTGCGCGAGCGCCTGCGGCGTGCCCTCAACGACGCGCGTGATCGGCTCGTGGGTCACGTCGACCGGCGCCACGCCGACGCACCGGATGAGCTCGGCGCGATCCTGGCCGATGCGCCCGGCGAGGTGGTGCGCGACCGCATCCACCGTCTGGAGTACGCGATCACCAACTTCGATGCGGTGACGGTCGCCACGACCCACAGCTTCTGCCACCAGGTACTGCGGGGCTTGGGCGTCGCGGGCGACGTCGACGCCGATGCCGGGTTCGTCGACGACCTCGAGGGGCTCGTCGCCGAGGTGGTCGACGACATCTACGCGCGCGAGTACGTGTCGGGCCCCGGCGCACCACCGTTCGATCACGCTACGGCACGACGCGTCGGGCGGACAGCGGTCCGCCAGGCGTTTGCCGAGCTGACCCCACACCCGCCTGAGCCGCTGACCCCGGCCGAGTGTCGCGTGGCGTTCGCGTTCGACGTGCGGGCCGAGGTCGACCGGCGCAAGCGCCGCGCCGGCCTGCTGACCTACGACGACCTGCAGGGCCGACTGCGCGACGTGCTCATCGATCCTGCCCGCGGTCCGGTCGTGGCCGAGCGACTGCGCACCCGCTTCGCGGTCGTGCTCATCGATGAGTTTCAGGACACGGACCCGGTCCAGTACCGGATCGTCTACGAAGCCTTCGCCCGTTCCGGCACGGCGCTCGTACTGATCGGCGATCCCAAGCAGGCGATCTACGGGTTCCGCGGCGCCGACGTTCGGGCATACCTGGCCGCGGCGCACGCGGCGACCGATCGGCGCAGCATGACGACCAGCTGGCGGTCCGACTCGGATCTGCTGCGTGCCTGTGACGGGCTGTTCGGCGCGGCGCGGCTCGGAGACCCGGAGATCGTGTACCAGCGTCTCGAGGCGGCCGCCCATCCGGTGCACACGCGTCCGCGGGGGCTGCCCGACGGCGCCCCGCTGCGCGTGCGTGTCGTGCATCGCGAGGACCTGGCGGCCGGCGATCTCACCGGCGCGACGATTCTTGCTCCCCGCGCCCGCGAGATCGTTGCCGGCGACCTTGCCGGCGACGTCGTGCGCCTGCTGGCCGACGACAACGAGATCTCGCCGGGCCAGATCGCTGTGCTGGTCCGCAAGCGCAGCCACGCCACGCTGATCCGCGACGCCCTGCGCGCCGCCGGGGTACCGGCGGTGGTCAGCCAGGTCGGCAGCGTGTTCGCGACCGCGGTCGCCGGCGAGTGGTTGCGGCTGCTGGAGGCCATCGATCGATCGAGTTCGCGGTCGGCGGTCGCCGCGGCCGCGCTCACGGTGTTCTGCGGTTGGGACGCCGAACGGGTCAGTCGGGCCGATGACCGCGAGTGGGAGGCCCTCCACGCCACGCTGGCTGGTTGGGGAGGGCTGTTGGGCGGGCATGGGGTGGCGGCCCTGCAGGCGGCGATCGCCTCCGACCAGGACCTGTACGCCCGCGTGCTGAGCCGGCCCGACGGCGAGCGCGAGCTGACCGACCTGCGCCACTTGGGCGAGCTGCTGCATGCCGCCGCGGCGGCCGAGCGCCTTCATGCCGGCGGCCTTGCCACTTGGCTTGCCGAGCAGATCCGGACAGCCGAGACCGACACCGACAACGCCGAGCGCAGCCGCCGTCTTGAGTCCGACGCAGCGGCGGTCCAGGTCTTGACGATCCACGCCGCCAAGGGCCTGGAGTTCCCGGTCGTCTATTGCCCGTACCTGTGGGAGGAAGGCTGGATTCCCGAGGCGCACGACGCCGAGGCGTATCCGGTGTTCCACACCGATGCCGGCGTGCGGACGCTAGTGGTCGGCGGCCCCGAGGCGGATGGCTTCGGCCGGGAGTGGGTCCGATCCCGCGACGAGCAGCGTGGCGAGGAACTGCGCCTGTTGTATGTCGCGATGACGCGGGCACGTCACCAGCTGGTGATCTGGTGGGCCGCGACAGCGCGCGCGAAGGATTCACCGCTCGGACGGCTCCTGTTCAGCCGCGATGCTGAGGGCGACATTCCCGCGGTTGGCGCTGCGCTCCCGACCGACGAGGAGGCGATGCGGACCCTGCTGCACCTCGCCCGGGCAGCCGACGGTACGATCGCCGTCGAGCGCGCGCCCGGGGCGCCCGGCCGCTACCGGGCCCACGTGGCGGGCACGCCCCACGCCCTGTCGGTCACTCGGCTCGAGCGCTCCCTGGACACCGACTGGCGACGGGCGTCCTACAGCGCGGTCACCGCAGCCGCGCATGCGCGGATCTCTCCGCCGCCGGACCCGTACCTCGCCGCCGACGATGAGCCGCAGACCGACGGGCCGGGGCCGCAGTCCGGTTCGCGCCCGGCGCCGGGCTTCGGCGACCGGCCACTCCCCCTGGCCGGCATGCCGGCGGGCGTGCAGGTCGGGACGCTGATCCACGCGGTCCTCGAGGAGGCCGACTTCGCCGCGGCCGACCTCGGCGGCGAGCTGCTGCGGTTGATCACGCGCCAGACCGCGCGCCATCGGCTGGACCTCGGGGATCCGCGAGCGATCGCGACCGCGTTGGCCGCCGCGCTGGCGACGCCGCTCGGCGGGCCGTTCGGCGGGTTTGCGCTGGCGGGCGTCGCGCGCACTCGGCGTGTCGACGAGATGGCGTTCGAACTGCCGCTGTGCGGGGGTGACGTTCCGCGCGGCGACGTCGAGGTGGGGGCGCTCGCCGAGGTGCTGCGCGCCCACCTGGCGCCGGATGACCCGGTGCGGGCCTACGCTGACCGCCTCGCGCTGGCCCCCTTCGCCGCAACCACGCTCCGTGGGTTCTTGACCGGGTTCGTCGATCTCGTCGTCCGCGTACCCGCAGAGGCCGGCGGCGGCGTTGCCGTGGTCGACTACAAGACCAACCTGCTGGGCGGCGGCGCGAGCGCGCCGACGGCGTGGGACTACCGCCCCGATGCGGTGGCCACGGCGATGGACACCGCCGACTACCCTCTTCAGGCACTCCTGTACCTGGTGGCGCTGCACCGCTACTTGCGCTGGCGCATGGCCGGCTACGAGCCCGACCGGGACATCCGCGGGGTCGGGTATCTGTTCGTGCGCGGCATGCTTGGTCCGACGACGCCGAGGTGGGGGGGCGGGGTGTGCGGAGTGTGGTCGTGGCGCCCGCCCCGGGGACTGGTGCCGGCACTGAGCGAGTGTCTCGACGGGGCGCACGCGTGAGACCGCCCAACGCTGCGGATCCCGGCCGGGCGGCCGACTGCCTGCGCGCGGTGCGTGCGACAGGGCTGCTTGCCGACTTCAACGCCGCCGGGGTGCTGAACGCCGGCGAGGTGCATGTCGCCACTCGGCTCGGTGCCCTGTTCGACGAGCACGACGAGTCCGTGCTGCTGGCCTGTGCGCTCGCGGCGCGGGCCCCGCGGTTGGGCCATGTCTGCGTCGACCTGGCGACCGTCGCGCGGACGGCGTCGGTCGACGTTGATGCACCACTCCCGATGGGGGACCTGCCCTGGCCCGATCCGCGCGAATGGGAGGACCGGGTCGCCGAGAGTCTGCTGGCCGGTCGCGCCGTTGCCGATGGCCAGATCTACCCGCTGCGGATCGACGGGTCGCTCGTCTACCTCCAGCGCGCCCTCGATGACGAACTGCTGGTCGCCGAGCAGGTACTCCTGCGCGCCCGCACGCCTGCGCCGCCCGTCGACGAGATCCGGCTCGCGGCGGGGCTCGAGCGCGTGTTTGGCGACGGCTCCGACCGGCTGCCGCGACTCGCGGCCGAGCGTGCGGTGCGCGGGCACGTCGCGGTGATCTCGGGTGGACCGGGCACCGGCAAGACGACGACGGTCGCCAAGATGCTCGGCCTCGTGTGCGAACAGGCGGCCGCGACAGGCCGGGGCCTGCCGCTGATCGCCGTCACGGCACCGACCGGCAAGGCGGCCGAGCGTCTCGGCGAGACGATCGCCACCCAGGCCGCCGGGCTCCCGGTGTCGCCGGAGATCCGCGCCGTGCTCGGGAGCCTGGCCGGGACCACGCTGCACCGGCTGCTCGGGGTGCGCTCGACGGGCGTGACCGATAACCGCGAGGCGACGCTGCCGCACGACATTGTCGTCGTCGACGAAGCCTCGATGGTGTCGCTCGCCCTGATGGCTCGTCTGCTCGCCGCGATGCGCGAGGACGCCCGTCTGATCCTGGTCGGCGACGCCGGGCAATTGGCCTCCGTCGAGGCCGGCGCGGTGCTCGGCGACATCGTGGGCCCCATTGCCGACGGATCGGCGGCCGGCCCGCTCGCCAGGTGTATCACGGTGCTCCGCACCGTGCACCGGTTCGGCGCGGAGATCGCTGCGCTGGCCGACGCAGTCCGGGACGGCGACGACGAGACGGCGATGGAGGTCCTCCGCGGCGGCGGACCGGGAGTGCGCTGGATCGACCCCGCCACGGCCGCCCGCGGTGAGGGCCCAGTCGGCCAGGCCGCGGTCTCGAGCTGGCGCCCGGTGTACGCGGCCGCGCGCGCGGGCGACGCGCCCGCCGCGCTTGCGGCGGCCGGCGCGTTTCGCGTCCTGTGCGCGCACCGCCGCGGTCCGAGTGGCGTCGCGGCCTGGACGGCGAGGATCGAGCGCTGGCTCAGCGGCGCGGTCGACGGATACTCGCCGACCAGCGAATGGTACCTCGGCCGCCCGGTCCTCGTCACCGAGAACGACGCGGGGATCGGGCTGTTCAACGGCGATGCGGGTGTCGTGGTGACCGGTGCGGACGCACGTGCGTACGTCGCGTTTGCGCGGGGCGGCGAGGTGGTCGAGGTCAGCCCGTACCGACTGGGGGCCGCAGAGACCGTCTACGCCATGACCATCCACAAGAGCCAGGGCAGCCAGTTCGGGACCGTCGCGATCGTCGTGCCGAGCGCGGAATCGCGACTGCTGACCCGGGAGCTGCTGTACACGGGGATCACCAGGGCACGCACCTCGCTCATCGTCGTCGGTGACGAGGACGCCATCCGGGATGCCATCCGGCGCCCAATCGCCCGCGCCTCGGGGCTTCGGGAGCGCCTGTGGGGCCCGCGACAACCGGACCGGTTGTCAGGATCTGTGCAGGCATGAGGATCCTCCACGCCGCAGACCTGCACATCGACAGCCCGCTCGGCGGCCTTTCGGCCTACGACGGCGCCCCGGTCGAGGAGATCCGGGGTGCGACGCGCCGTGCCACCGAGAACCTCGTCGAGTCCGCCATCGGCCGTGACGTCGACGTCGTGGTCATCGCGGGCGACGTATTCGACGGCGACTGGCGCGATTACTCGACCGGTCTGTTCTGGATCGGTCAACTGGCCCGCCTCAATGACGCGGGCATCCCGGTCGTGCTGATCACCGGCAACCACGATGCGGCCAGCATCGTCAGCCAGAGCCTCACACTGCCCCCGAACACCGCGCTGCTCAGCAACGCGCACCCCGAGGTATTGGTGATCGATGACCTCGATCTGGCGATCGTCGGACAGGGGTACGCGACACGGATCGTGACCGACGACCTGGCGGCCGCGTACCCGCCGGCGGACCCGGGGCTGTTCACCGTGGGGCTGCTGCACACCAGCCTTGATGGGCGCCCGGGCCACGATGCCTACGCGCCGACGTCCGTGGACACCTTGCGCGGCAAGGGCTATGGGTATTGGGGGCTAGGCCACGTGCACCAGCGCGAGGTCGTCGCGACCGATCCCTGGATCGTGTTTCCGGGCAATCTGCAGGGCCGGCACGCGCGCGAGACCGGTCCGAAGGGCGCAACGCTGGTGAGCGTCGACGCGGGGGAGGTCGCCGACGTCGAGGCGATCGCCCTGGACGTCGTGCGCTTCGGGACGTGCGAGATCGACGCGTCCGGGCTGCACCATCGCGACGACGTCCTCGCCGCCGTCGCCGATCGGTTCGCGGACACCTGCGACGAGGCGGGCGCGCGGCTGTCGGTGGCGCGAGTCCGCATCGTCGGGGCATCCCCGGCCCACGAGGACCTGTGGAGCGATCCGCATGGCTTCGAAGCCGAAGTCCGGTCTACTGCGCAGCAGGCGGGCCGGCTGTGGGTCGAGAAGGTCATGCTCGCGACGTCGCGCCCGGTCGACCGCGACCGATTCCGTGACGACGAGGCGATCACGGCCATCACCGCGAGGATTGGCGAGCTCCGCGCCGATCCCGGAGCGCTGGCGGGCGTTGCCGACGACCTCGAGGCCCTGCGCGCCAAGCTCGCCGCCGATGCGCGCAGCGGCGCCCAAACCGGGGTCGATACACTGCGGATCGGCAGCCCGGAGCACCTGGCCGAGTGTCTGGATGCCAGTCGCGAGCTCATCATCACGCTGCTTGCGGAGGGAGCCGCGTGAGAATCGAGCGTCTTGACCTGACGCGCTTCGGCGGCTTCACGGACCGGTCGATCGACCTGACCGGAGACGGCGTGCATGTGATCGTGGGCGCCAACGAGGCCGGCAAGACGACGGCGATGGCGGCGATCCGCCAGCTGCTCTACGGGATCCCGCCCCAGTCGGCGCACGATTACCTGCACGGGTACCAGGACATGCGCATCGGGGCGTGCCTGCGGATCGACAGCGGCGAGTGCCACGAGGTGGTCCGCCTCAAGCGCAACGTGAACCCGCTGCGTGACGCCGACGACCTGCCGATCGACGCGACGATGTTCGCGCGCTGGTGCCACGACATCGATCAGTCGGTGTTCGCGAGCATCTTCTCCATCGGTCACGACGAGATCGCCGGCGGGGGCGCGGCGCTGTTGGAGTCCGACGGGGACCTCGGGCGTGCGGTGTTCAGCGTCAGCCGCGGCACGACGGATCTCAACGCGGTCCTGCGCGCGCTCGACCTGCGGGCCGAGGCGCTCTACAAGCGTGCCGGTCAGAACCCGAGGCTCAACGCCGCGATCCGCGAGTACAAGGACAGACGCGCCCGGGCGATGGAGCTGTCGGTCAATGCCCGTGAGGTCACCGACCTGGACGCCGATCTGCGCGAGGCCGAGCGCACCAGGGCGGAGCTGGCCTGCCAGCGCGATGCGCTGCTCGCTCGGCGCGAGCTGCTCGAGCGCGTCAAGGCAGTCCGTCCGCATCTGGCCGAGCGCAGCGAGCAAGTCCTTCGCAGGGATGCACTCGCGGGCGAGGGCCACCTAGTGGATCCCGCGATCGAACCGGTGCTCGCGGCGGCCCGCGAGGGGCGTCGCGGGGCGCGCCAGCGCGAGGCGATCGCGCGCGAGGCGATCGCCGGGGTCGATCAGAAGCTGACCCAGGCCAGCGTCGACGCGGCGCTGCTCGCCCAGCGCGAGGTCATCGCCGACCTACAGGCGGCCGCGGGCGCATACCGCCAGAACCTCGAGGACCTGCCGCGGCGCCGCGGAGCGCTCCAAGCGGCCGAGGCCGGCTTGGCGGGCCTGCTCGCCGAGCTGCCGGCCGGGTGTGCCCGCAACGCGGCGGGCATGCCGGCCATATCGGCCGGCGAGGTGGCCCGCATCGAGGAGCTCGCAGCCGAATTCCCTCGACGCGATGAGCAGTTGGCCCAGGCCGAGCGACAGGTGGCCGCGACCCAGGGTCGGCTCGTGCGGCTGCGCGACGAGCAGTCCAGCCACGCCGCCGCGCCGGACGCCCGTGCGCTCGAGGATGCCGTTGCGCGCATCCGGTCCCGAGGCGATCTCGAGGCCCTGCGGGCCGAGGCGCAGCGGGAGGTGGCCGCCGCGCAGGGACGGGCCGAGGCGGCCATTGCCCGTCTAGGGCTCGGCGCCGGAGTCGATCCCGGCAGCCTTGACGCGGCCCCGGTGCCGTCGCTCGAGGTGATCCGCCAGCACCGCGCCCGTCTGGACGAAGCAGCGCGTGAGCGGGCGGGCATTGACCAACAGGTCGTCGGCCTGGACGATGATCGCGCCGGGCGGGCCCGCGAGCTTGCGGCCCTGCTGCGCGACGCTCGGCCGCCTGCCGAGTCGGACTTGGTTGCGGCTCGGGCGCACCGCGACGACGGCTGGCGGCGGATTGTCCGGGCCTGGCGTGACCGCCAGGACGAGGCCGATGCCCGCGCCTGGGCCGGCGACGTGCCCGTGGCCGACGCGTTCGCCGACGCGGTCCGCGACACCGACGCACTCGCCGATCGTCTGCGCCAAGACGCTGCTGCGGTCGCCCGGCGGGCGGCGCTGGAGGCGCAGATCGCCGCGATGGAGGTCCGTCTGGTCGACGCGCGCAGCCGGCGCGAGCGGGCCATCGCCCACGGTGAGCGCTGTGCAGCGGAGTGGCGCGCAGCGTGGGCCCCCGTCGGCGTCGTCCCTGACGGCCCGGCGGCGATGGAGGCGTGGCACGAACAGTTCCGAGGCGCGGTCGAGGCGTCGCTGACCGTGCGCGATCGGGGCGTCGCGATCGACGGGCTGGACCGGGCCATCACCACCGCGCGCGACGAGCTGGCACAGCTGGTCCGGGAGATCGCGCCGGCGGCGCCGGCGCCGGGCTCGTTGGCAGGTGCGGTCGAGCAGGCCGAGCGGCTGGTGCGGGATCTGACCGTCCGCGCCAACCAGGCTGCCGAACGCGCGGCGGCGATCGGCGACGCCGAGGAGACGCTGCGCGCCGCACAGCACGCGCTCGCCGAATACCTGGCCGCGATGGAACGCTGGCGCGCGGGATGGGCCGACGCGGTGACCGCCACCGGGCTCGATCCCGCCGCGGGCCCCTCCGAGGCGCGCGCGGTTCTCGGGGTCATCGCGGAGATCCGCGCGCAGCGCGCTGCTCGGGACGACGAGCGAGGCCGGATCGCCGGCATCGAGGGGCGCAACGCGGAATTCGCGGCCAGTGTGGCGGCGGTCGTCGCCGCGCTCCCGGCTCACGCCGATCTCAGCGATCGCGCGCCACAGGTGGCCGTCGCGGCCCTGGTCGACCGGCGCGAGCAGGCGCAGGCGGTCGCCGTGATGCACGCGACCCTGACCGAGGAGCGCACGCGACACGGCGAAGAGCTCGAGGCCGCCCAGCGGATCGCGCGCACGGCCGACGCGCAGATCGCGGCGCTCCTGGCCGACACCGGGCTCGCCGACGAGGCCGCGCTCGAGGCCGCCATCGCGCGCTCGCGTGCCCACGCCGACGCGCTCGGGCGGATCGCGGCGCTCGAGGACCGCATGCGCGAATCGCACGGCAAGACGGTCGACGACTTGGCCGACGAATCGGCGCAGGTCGGCGATCAGGAGATCGCGCCGAAACTGGAGGCACTCGGCGCCGAGCTGGATGAGCTCGGGGCGCGCTGGCAGGACGAGAGCGCCCGAGTGGGGGCGCTGACCAATCGCCGCCGCCAGATCACCGCCTCAGGGGATGCAGCCGAGGCGATGGAGCATGCCCAGCTGGCCCTGGCGGACGTCGCGAACCTCGCCGACGAGTACGTGCAGGTCGTGCTCGCACGCCGACTGCTCGAGGAGCAGATCGCCGCCTATCGCGCGCAGCACCAGCAGCCGCTGATGCTGCGCGCGAACGAGCTATTTGCGGAGCTGACCCTGGGACGCTACGCGGGCCTCGATACTGACACTGGCCCCCGCGGGGAGCCGGTGCTGCGCGCGCGCAGTGCCGCCGGTCGGGTCCTCGACGTGGCAGCATTGAGCACCGGCACCCGCGACCAGCTGTACCTGGCGCTGCGTCTCGCCGCGCTGGAGGGCCTCATCGAGCGCCGTGGGGCGATGCCGCTCGTGCTCGATGACCTGTTTGTCCACTTCGACGACGACCGCACCGAGGCCGGGCTGCGGGTCCTCGAGGAGATCGCCGAGCGGACCCAGGTCCTATTGTTCACCCATCACCGCAGCGTCGGCGAACAGGCCCTGGCCGCGGTCGCCGCCGATCGGGTGCACGTGCTGCATCTCGTGCCGATGACGGTCTGAGCGCCCGCACCCCGCGCCCGTCCGACAGCGGGGGAGGACTCGGGTACGCTACTCTCGAACGTGAGGGCGGCGGATCCGCCGGATTCCCTCGGGAGACATGTCGTCATCGTGCCGTCGGGTGCGGGCAGGCGGATACCTCCCCACTCGATCGCGGCCTGTCGGCCGCAAGGAAACGAATTTGACGAAAACGACGTTCGCCGATCTCGGCGTGAGTTCGGCGGTGTGCGCCGCTTTGGCGCAGAACGGCATCCACGAGCCGTTCGAGATTCAGGAACTGATGATCCCCGAGGCGATTGCCGGCGTGGACCTGCTGGTGAGGGCCCCAACGGGCTCCGGCAAGACGTACGCCTTCGGGCTGCCGACGATCGAGCGCGTGAGCCAGATGCCACACGAGCGTGGTCCGCGAGCCCTCGTGCTCGCGCCGACCCGCGAACTGGCCGTCCAGATCACCGGCGAGCTCACCGACCCGGCGCACGCCGCCGGTCTGCGGATCGCCACCTGCTACGGCGGGGTGCCGATTCCGCGTCAGGCACAACTCGCCGCGCGCGCAGACATCCTCGTGGCGACTCCGGGGCGGCTCAACGATCTGATCGAGCGTCGCCTGGTGACGATCGCGAAGGTGCGAATCCTCGTGCTCGACGAGGCGGACCGCATGCTTGACATGGGCTTCGCCCCCCAGGTGGACCGCATCGTCGTGCACGTCCCGACCGAACGTCAGACCTTGTTGCTGTCGGCGACACTGGAGGGCGAAGTCGCCGAACTGGCCCGCCGCCTGACCCACGACCCGGTCCAGATGCGCCTGGGCTCCGAGCCGGTCGTCGTCGGCGTCGAGCACCGTTTCGCGGTGACGCAAGGAGAGGCGCGGATGGCGATCCTCGTCGACGAGCTCACCAGCGAGCCCGGGCTCGTGCTGGTGTTCACCCGGACCAAGCGCGGTGCCGACCGGCTGGCGACGAACCTTGGCCGCCATGGCATGGACGCGGTGGCGATGCACGGCGACCTCTCGCAGTCGCAGCGTGAACGGGCGCTTGGCCGGATCCGCAAGGGCCAGTGCCGGGTGCTGGTGGCGACCGATGTCGCCGCGCGCGGCATCGACTTGGACGGCGTCGCGCTCGTCGTCAACTTCGACCCGCCCAACGACCAGTCTGACTACACCCATCGCGTCGGCCGGACGGCGCGCGCCGGCCGCACCGGCAACGCGCTGACGCTGGTCGCACCGGCGGATGCCCCGAAGATCAGCCGCATGGCAGTATCATTGGGACTCGACGCCGAATGGGCGGCGACCGGCGTGCCGGTCGGCGACGCCAAGGTTGTCTACGCGTCCAAGCGGCGCGGCGGGCACTTCTCGGCCCGTCCGTCGTCGGCGGCACCGCCCGTGCCCCGCCATCGCACCTCGGACCGCGGTCGGGTCAAGCGGGGTTCGCGAAAGGGCTGACCGACGGTCGCCCACGCGCGGAAGTGCGCCGCGCGTGGTGCGTTACGCGGTTGCGGCCCGGTCTCGGGCGTGGGCGACGAGGTCGGCGACCAACTCGCGCAGCTGCGCGAGCAGCTCGGGGCTGAGCGGCTCGTCCGACTCGAACGCCTGCTTGGCGTGGCCCAGGGCAACGTCGCCCTCGATCACCCGTGCCCCGCAGGACCCGAGCACCTTGCGCAGCTCGGCCTGCGCCCAGACCGCCCCGTAGGCGCCCGTACTCGACCCGATCACGGCGACCGGCACATAGCGCAGCGCGCTCTGCCCGGCTGGACGGGACGCCCAGTCGATCACGTTCTTGAGCCACCCCGGGACGGAGAAGTTGTATTCCGGGGTGGCAAACAGGATTGCCTCAGCGCCGGCGAACTCGCGCCGCAGCCGCGCGACGGCCGGGTGCGCGGGTTCGCGGTCGTCGTCTTCGTCGTACGGCGGCACCTCGCGCAAGCCGTCGTAGAGACGCAGCTCCACGCCGTCGGGAAGCTCCTTGGCGGCCTCCAGGAGCAGCTTGGTGTTGTAAGAGCCCTCACGCAGGCTCCCCGAGATGCCCAGGATCTGCATGGGGCTAGGCCTTGTTGAGCTCGAGGCTCGCCACGAGCTTGACCTCATTGCCCAGCACGAGTCCACCGGTGGGCAGCGTCGCATTCCAGTGCATGTCGAACTCACGACGGTCGATCGTGGTCTCGAGCGTCAGGCCGAGCTTCTCCTGGTCCTCGAACCCGACCACCGGGCCGACGATCTCGCCGTGAAAGGTGACGTCTTTGGTGATGCCCTTGGCGGTCATCTGACCAGGGGCCACGACGTGATCACCCTCACGCGTGATGTCGGTTGAGGTGAACGTCACCTCGGGGTGCTTCTCGGCGTCGAAGAACTCGGGCGACAGGAGGTGGCCGGTCAGGTTCTCCTCGGCGGTGGTGACGCTACCGACCCGCGCGCTGGCCTCGAGTCGAGCCGTGCCATCGTCGTGTGCGACCAGCGTGACGTCGAAGTCCGGAAACTTCCCATGGTACGTGGCAACCACCATGTGGCGTGCCGAAAAATCAAGCGAGCTGTGGATCTTGTCGCTGACCCAGGTGCCTGCGGAAATAGAACTGCTCATGGTCGTTGCGCTCCCGGTGAGTTATACTTGAGTACGCAACCAGAGTAGCGGGCGGTACTTGAGTAATCAAGTGTTCAACAATCAAGTTCCAAGTGCGCTGACCGCGTTCGTGCGATTGGCAAACGCACACGCGGCGATGGAACGCGCCTTCAACCAAGAACTGCAGGCGGCCGGGAGCATCACTGTGACCGACTTCGAAGTGTTGCGGCGTCTCGCCGATGCCCCGGAACGACGGATGCGCCGGATCGACCTCGCGCATGCGGTGGGCGTCACGCCGTCCGGGATCACCCGCCTGCTCGACGGCCTCGAGGCCTCGGGGCTCGTCGGTCGGCACAACTGCACCCAGGATCACCGGGTCACGTACGCCGTGATCACCGACGCCGGCCGTGCGGTGCTGCGCTCCACCGCCGAGACGCACCTGGCCAGCCTGGTCGCCCTGTTCGGGGAACGCTTCACCGACGACGAGCTGGATCAGCTGGTGACCCTGTTAGGGCGCCTGCCCGGCGCGAACGACCCAGCCAGCTGTCCCGCGGCCACGGGCGAAACGGCATAGGCCGACGCCTGTCGCCCGCCGGGCTGGGGCGGAGGACCATGCGGTGAACGTTTCCATGGTGGCCCGCCAGGCGAACGCCGGGGCGGCGCCGGACGAGCAATACAGGACCATGGCGAAGGCGCCGCCCCGGCGCCCGAGCCAACGTCGGGCTCCGAACCACAGCCCGACGCAGCCCAGCGCCCCGGAGAACAGCGGTGTCAGGCGCAGCGCGCCGAGGCACTCGAACGGGACGGCAAGGAACGGATAGCCCGGATTCTTCTCGGAAATCCACAGCGCGTTGGCCAGGTGATCCCACTGCTGGACTGCGCCGCCACCGCCGGGCCCGCCGCCCGCGGCCGCCGCGCCGAGCTGGTGCTCGAGAGCCAGGTACTGCGCGCTGCTGAGCAGGATCTGCCCGTGGTTGAGCGCGACGGTCGACGCGCGGTAGGCATCGTCGTCCGGTTCGGCTGCGGCGCTCGCATGAGGACCGCGATGCAGAGCCCGGCGAACGCGGCGAGAGCCAGCAGCACGTCGGCGCGCAGGTTGCGTGGCACGTGCGCGATGCGGCTGGACGGGCCCGCGCGATCGACGAGGCTGGGTGCGGTGGTTTCGCAGGGAACCCAACGCCGCCGTCCTATACGGGTCTTAAGAACACTCTGAGTGGCGCGTTAGGGTGACGGAGGCAGCTTCCGATGCAGGTAGCGGTGATTGGGATGCCATGGTGAGGACTGGGGGGCGACGTCTCTGGGCGCTAGTGGCTGCCGCGGCCGGTCTTGCCCTGATCGCGACGGGCGTGCCGACCGTCGTCGCCGATCCGACGACGACGACACCGCCGCCCGTGACAACGCCGCAGATCCTGACACTGCGGCGACTGCACAATTTCGCCACGTCGACGCGGTGGGTCGTCCTGCATCGCGGCCCGCGCGTGCTGCGAACGATGCTCGTCGTGCCGCGGGTGAGCCCGGGCGTCGAGGTCCCGGTGATGGAGTTCGCGCACGGATGGAACAGCAATCCGACCGTCTACGCGAGCATGCTGCGCGCCTGGGCATCGGCCGGGTTCCTCGTGATCGCTCCGACCAGCCCGGGGATGGCGCGCGGTCGTGGCCTGCTGTCCCAGGGGGCCGCGAGCGCCCGGCAGGCGGCGGACCTGCCTGCCGTGCTCAGCCAGGTGCTCGAGCTGAAGCTCCCGGTCACGGTGAACCGGAATCGGATCGCGCTGGCGGGCCACAGCGACGGCGGCAGTACGGTCGCCATGCTCGCCTTCAACCGCGGCTACCGCGACCGGCGCATCGATGCGTTCCTGATCTTCTCGGGCGGGCGGACCGCGATCAATGCCGGTGCGCGGGAGTGGCGCGGAAACACCAAGCCGGTGTTTATCGCCGACTCGTACGCCGACCAGTTCGGTGATTTCCCGAGCGCCCGCGGGTTCTTCGTCGAGGCCCGGCCGCCCAAGGTGATGGTCGGCATCGGTCGGCACGAGACGCACCTGCCGCCGTGGACCGTCGCGACGCCGTTCAACCAGGCGCTCTGGAATGCGACGGTCGACTTTGCGAGCTGGTCCTTCACGGGCAGCGGCGCGTCGCTGCGGGCGATGCGCCGCGACCTCCACCTGCACGGATTCGGCGTCCGTCTGGATGCCTAGGCCGCCAGCCGCGGTGCGGTTACTCCGCGGGGGCCTGGCGCGCGGCCTTGGTCGTGGCGCGGCGCCGCTTGTCGGCGAGGCGCCG
Organism: uncultured Thermoleophilia bacterium; assembly: GCA_963773325.1. GTDB lineage: Bacteria > Actinomycetota > Thermoleophilia > Miltoncostaeales > Miltoncostaeaceae > CAITWD01. The sequence goes on from CAVZAI010000002.1 coordinate 2,366,988, forward strand.
CTCGACCGACGCGCGTGAGGGCCGCGTGGGCCGGCGCGGCGGCGGTGGTGGCGCGAGCGCAGCCCGGACCCGTGCCTCGAGGCGCGCGATGACGCGGGTCCGGTTGTGCTCGCGCAGGCGCTCGGTCCCCGAGCGGAGCCGCAGCGGGCGGTCTGCCAAGCCCATCGCGGCGTGGAGCCGATCGGCGATCGGGGCCGGGAGGCCCTCGAGGTCGGCTGCGGTGATCTCGAGGCGCGCCTGGGTTTCGACGTGGTCCCGGCGCTGTCCGCCCGGTCCGCTCGCGCGCGAGTAGCTCCAGGTGCCGCGGGCGGCCAGACGCGCGGCGATCTCGGACGGGGTCATGTGGCGGTGCGCGCGATCGGCGAGAGCCCAGCGGGTCGGAATGGCGCGACGAGGGCGAGATCGCGCGCGTAGTCGGCGATCTCGCACCCATTGGTCCGCCCGGTCCGGTAATCGACGTGCCGTGTGCCGACGCTGCCCGTGACCGTGAGTACCTCTGGGCCGCCGTAGATCAGCGTGCAGGCCGCGTCGGGCGGGGGTGGTGTGAAGGCGTTCTTCGCGGTCACGATGCGCGCACAGGCCGCGGCGTGCGTCGGGCTCGGGCACGCGACCTGCCAGGTCTGAGGCGCTCCGCCGGTCGGCACCCCTGGGTCGAGTGCCACGGTGAGGTCGACGTGCGTGGCCGCGGGAGCGATGCCGGATGATCCGCACGCGGCGATCGACGGAATCACGGCGGCGGCGCTCAGCGCGGCGGCGCACCTGCGTGGGATCCGTGGGCGCATCGACGACGACGGCATCGCCGCTTACCTGACGAGGGTATGCAGACTGACCGGCACGCCCCCGCCAGTGCCGTAGGCATTGCGAGTGACGACTCGATATCCCTCCAGCTCGGCGCCCAGCGCGAGTCCGCGAACCGTCAGTCGGACCGGCGCGCGGTGCCACGCTTGCGCCCGCACGGTCGCCGATACCGTTCCGGCCGGGTTCAGCACCGCAATGGTCGTCCTGGCCTCGGAGGGGCGCAGCCAGACACTGATGGTCGCGATCGTGCGTCCTGCGGCGGTCTGACGGGCGCGCAGCACGCCGACGGGGCCGAGCCCAGTGGTGCCGAGGATCCATGTCAGGTGCGCGGGGACGTCCTGGAACACGCTCGGGGAGGCGTCGCAGCCCAGTGGTGAGCCGTAGTCGGTGATGCCCAGGAGCCGGTCGGTCCAGGGGCCGCCGGTGCCCGCGAGGATCAGGGGCCCGCCGGAGTCGCCGCTGCACACCGACGGGAACTGGTTGTTGCCGGCCTGGTCGAGCCCGCCGGCGCAGACTTCCGTCGCGGGGTCATACACGCCGACGGGTTCGGTGGACGAGCAGTACGCCTGGTTCCACAGCACGGTCGTCGCCGCCTGCGCGGCATTCGGGGTCAGCCCGAAATCGCTCGTCAAGCCCCACCCGGCGATACGGACGGTCCAGTTTGCCGTCGGGTCGGGGTTCGCGATGGCGAGCTCGGCCGTCTGGCGGGTCGTGGGCCGGCGCAGCTCGACGAGCGCGAGGTCGCCGATCGCCGTCGACTGGCTGTAGGCCGGAAACGGCACGATGCGGAGCGGGGCCTCCCAGTTGCGGCGCATCAACAGGGCGCCGCTGCCGACGGTCACGCGCATGACTCCGGCCGGGTAGACCGCACCGGTCTCGGTCGCGACGCAGTGCCTGGCGGTGAGGATCCATTGCGCACCGACGAGCTCGCCGGTGCACAGGCCGACGGGACTCACAACCGCGGCGAGGTACGGCCACGCCGACAGCGGCGCACCGCTGCCGCCGATGACATCCCGCCTGATGCCGGACGTGCCCGGCGCAGGGGTGATCCGGACCGCCACCGCACGTGCATTGACCGGGACGGGCGCGGCGGCGCCATCCCCGAGGGCCGGCGCGACGACGGCTGCGCTGGAGGCCGTCACGGCGATCAGCAGTGATACGAGAAGACCTCGGACACCCACGAGCGGCTCCAGGGATTGCTGCAGGCCCCGTCCGTCAGCGCGGGCGCTGCGGCGACGGCGGGCCATTCGGGTGATCCAAGGATAGGCCCCGCGGCGGCTGCCGGGGGGATCGAACATGCCCGCGGCGCGGGTTGGCGATGCGGCGGCCGGCGCCCTAGGTGTAACCGGTCACAGGGTTAGTAACAGCCCTTGACCGGGTGAGGACCCCGGGGCTGTTGTGGAGGTGCTCAAGCCTTCCACACCCCGGAGGTCCTCATGTCGCACCCTAATGCGCGTCTGACGCCACGCGGACGCTTGTTGTTGGTCGAGCGCATCCTGGCCGGGTACCGCGTGGCCGATGTGGCCGCCCAGCTGGGCTGTTCGCGCACCTGCGCCTACAAGTGGCTTCACCGCTACCGCACCGAGGGCCCACGCGGGCTTGACGATCGGACAAGCACCGCGCATCGCTTCCCGGCCCGCATCGCACCCGAGCTCGAGCGGCGCGCGCTTGCGCTGCGGCGCCGATATCGCCGTGGGTCGGAGTGGATCGCCGCCGAGTTGGGGATGTGCCAGGCAACCGTCGGGCGCATCCTGCGCCGTCATCGGATGCCGCACCTGCGCGATCTGGATGCGCTGACCGGAATCCCGGTACGCCGCGGGCCGGCCACGGGTGTGCGATATGAGCGTGCGCACCCGGGTGAGCTCATTCACATCGACGTCAAAAAACTCGGGCGCATCCCCGACGGGGGCGGCTGGCGGGCGATCGGACGCCAGCACCGCACGCGCGAGCGCCGCGGTTACGGATTCGACTTCGTCCATGCGGCGATCGACGACCACTCACGCCTGGCCTATGCCGAGATCCATCCCGATGAGACCGGTGCGACGTGTGCCGGGTTCCTCACCCGCGCGGCGGCGTTCTTTGCCACCTGCGGCATCACCCGCATCTGGCGGGTGATGAGCGACAACGCCTTTGCCTACCGCCTGTCGGGCGACGTCCAGGACGCCATCACGCGCGTTGGGGCCCGCCATGTGCTCATCCGGCCCCATTGCCCCTGGCAAAACGGCAAAGTGGAGCGGTTCAATCGCACCCTGCAGATCGAATGGGCCTATCAACGCCCATTTACGAGCAACGACGAACGTGCGCACGCTCTGCCGGAGTGGCTCGAGTACTACAACACCCGGCGCCGGCATTCGGCGCTCGGGGGCCGAGCGCCGATCAGCAGGCTGTCACCAATGCGGTGAGTGGGTACACCTAGGCGCCCAGTTGATGGGTCTGATGCAAGTAGGCGAGGATGCCTTGGCTCAGGGATGCGGCGACGAGGCTGATCCGCCGCAGGAAGGCGTTGTCCGTACCGGACGCACCGCACTCGATGAGGACCCGCGCACCCGTGTTGACCCGGTAGTAGCCGTAGAAGAACTGCATGCGGGCATTGCCGTTGCGCCCCGGCTCAACGCCGCGAAAGCGGCTGTGTGCACCATTGCGGGCGGTGAAGATGGGACGGAACGTCGCGGCGAGATCGCGGGCAAGCTGCAGCGAATGCGTCTGCACCGCTCCCGTGACCGTCGTCGCCCGGCGGTGCGGCGACGAATCCCGATACGGCACCGGACTCGCCGTCCCTGAACCCTCGCCGTGGTAGTAGTTCTCGCCGCGGCCGGGCGCGTCGACCGCGTAGCCGATGCCGGCACTGCCGCCGACCGCATCGAAGTGGACGCTGATGAAGACGGCGCCCCGTGCGCCCCACGGTGTGACCCTGGCAGGCGTGTGGTGCACGATCACGCCGGCCGCGCGCAGCCTGGCCTGGAGTGCCGCGGCAAGGCGCACGTTGAATGCCTCTTCGCTCCCGAAGGGACCGCCGCCTGCTCCGGTCTGGGCGAGGTAGCCCGGCTCTCCGGGCGGCTCATGGCCGGCCTGGACGTAGACCACGGGCGATGGGGCGGTTGCCGCGAGTTCGGTTGGAGCGATCGCACCGTGCGCGCGCAACGATACCGCCGGCGCCCGCGGGGGCGGGGATGCGGTCAGCGCAAGGCCGGCACCGGCGATACCGGCCACGGCGAGTACACCTGCCACAGCGAGCACCGCGCCTCGACGACCGCGGCGGCGGTCGGCGTGTGCTGTTGGTGACGTGCGGGTATCCGCCAAGCGGGCGTCCGGGGTCGAGTTCCGGGGGTCGTCGGACACCGTAGGGGACATGCGGAGTCGGGTCCAGCGTCGGTGGGGCCGGTCCTCCGCGCGACCGCGCGCGCTACGCTCAGATCGACTGGCACCGGCAAGGAGGAATCCCGATGAGCTCAGAAGTCCCCGAGCCCAACCCCCCCGCAGCGGGCGAACCCCGCGAGGACGACCGGGCCGAGTGCTGTCAGGACAAGGGGCACGCACACGGCCACTCGCATGGCCACGGCCGGGGTGGCTGCGGCCGTCGCCGACATCGCCATGGGCATTGCGGGTGCCACCACCACGATCATGGTCACGGTTGCGGATGTCATGGGCACAGCTGCCATTGCTGTACCTGCTGCTCCTGCCACGGACACGGTCGCGGCAAGGGCAAGGCCCTGTTCGCCATCATCGTGCTCGCGCTGCTGATCGCCGGGATCATGGCGGCGCCGCGCTGCAAGAACACCTAGTCGGCCGCAGGGCGGTCGGGCGCGCCGGGGGCCAGCGTGGGGCCTTCAGCCGACAGCGGTGGTGCCGTCGCGATCGGCGGCCCCGTGTCGCCGTGCCCTCCTGTGGCTGACCGATCGTCGGCTGCCTGGTGTCTCCCCGGCCGCACGGAGGGTGGGTGACAGTTCGACGCCCGGCGCGTCCGGTCTGCGAACGCCCTCTGCAAGCGCACCGATGAGCAACCGACCAGCGGGATCGTGATCGGCCGCGGTGGCGGAGAAGGCGCGGCGGTTGCTGTCTGGGATTGCGTGCTCGGCGGAGCTTGGGTCGCCGCCGGCTACAAGCCACGTGATATGGGCTGATGGCCGTCGCCCTGTCGGCAGCGTCCCCGCCCCGGTGCGGAGCGGGTGGGGCCCACGGCCATTAGCGTGGTTGTCGCTCCCTGCGGCGCGCGTCTGCCATTGCTCGCGCAATCACCGCCGCGCCTCCTCCATGTCCCGTTTTAGATCTTTGTCGAGGCTTTGACCACGGATGCTCGAGGGTTGCCGTTAAAAAACTTGCCGTACGTGCCGAGAATGTGTTTGGTGGTGACGTGCAGGGGGCGCCCTCGCGGTGCTCTGTCTGCACTGTGGCGCCCGTCGACGGCACTTTGGGGGAAGTTCTGCCGGATGGGCGCCACAGGGGTTTTCGCCCGCGGCAGGCGGGCGACGGACGCCGACGACCGTCGCCCGCCGTGCCCCCGGGTGGTCCTCAGCCCCCGGCGTTTCGGTCGGCACACGAGCAGACGTAGCCAGCTGCGTCGGCGGCGCCAAAGACGACGGGTAGCGCGCGCACTGTAATACTCACCAGATCGTCCCCCTCCTCTGAGGAAGATGATGCGCGTTGTGGTACGCCGCAGTCCTGCAACCGCGCGATCAGGCGCACGGGGGACGCGGGGGGCGTGCGATGCACATCACGCCATACCTGACGGACGAGGCCGTGCTCAAGGAGGTCGGGGCACGCATCGACGGACTCCGCCTGGAACGCAACCTGTCCCAGGACGAACCCGCGGCGAACGCCGGCGTAACGCGCCGGACGGTCGTCAATTCTTGAATCTGGCAAGGCGCTGCAGTTCGCGAGGGTGTTGCGCGTCCTGGGGGCGCTGGGTCTGCTCAAAGGGCTCGAGCAGCTCGTTCCCGAGCCCGTCCCCGGACCGGTAGACCTTCTCGCACCGTCGGGGCCGTGTTCGGTCCTGCGCCGCGAAGCGCGCGGCCGCGCCGAAGGCAGATGCTGCCGGCGAGCCGTTCCGCTGGGGGTGACGAAACCCCGACCCAATGGCGCCGCCTACGACGCCTTGCGCCCTGATGTCAGCGCAGCGCGCGTTGCCGCGCTGCGCGGGCGCCTGACGCAGCTGGGCCCGGCGCTGGTCGCGTCGGTTTCTCTGCTCGTGAGCGCGTTTCTCGTGGCCGACGGACTGGTGGGGCTTCTCGGAAGCTGAGCCCGGGCGCGGCGGCCGCGTTTGTCAGCAGCGCGGCGCGAGGGCTGGTCAGGGCGAGGTCACCGACATGTCATCCCAGTAGATCACGGTCCCTGTGGCGGCCTGGGAGAAATCCGCTTCGACGACGGCCTGAATCTCGCTGGAGGTGGGTTTGATGCCCGTCAGCGCGAGCTGGGTCCAGGTGTTGGCGGCCAAGGTGACCCACGACCCGCTGACGCTGTCGACGTAGGTACCGCCGGAGCCGAGCAGGTCGAGGTTCACATCGACGGTGGCCGTGGCGGTGGACCGCACCCAGATGCTGGTCGAGTAGGTCTTGGCCGAGGTGATCGGCGCAGACCAGCCGGGATTCAGATCGAGTTCCCAGCCGCCGGTGGAGGAGCTGACGGTCTGTGCCAACGCCCCCGAGCCCGAGTGTACGACGGCTCCCGATCGCGCCACGGTGGATCCCCAATAGTCTGCGGGCACGGCGGAGGTTTCAAATCCGGGGTCGGGGATCAGGTTGGCCGGTCCGGGCGGGGCCTGGTAGGTGAACTGGTCGGCCCCGCTGGTGGGGCTGGTCCCGCCGGTGGTCGATACGCGCACGTCAACCGTGCCGGAGCCAGCCGGAGCGGTGGCCGTGCACGAGCTGGCGCTGCACGCCACGCCGGTGGCGGCCGTGGCCCCGAAGGCCACCGAACCCGAGCTCAGGTTGGATCCGCTGACGGTAACCTGCGTGCCCCCGGCGGCCGGCCCGGTGTTCGGACTCACCCCGCTGACGACCGGCTGGGCCGGCGGGGCCTGGTAGGTGAACCGGTCGGCCCCGCTGGTGGGGCTGGTCCCGCCGGTGGTCGATACGCGCACGTCAACCGTGCCGGAGCCAGCCGGAGCGGTGGCCGTGCACGAGCTGGCGCTGCACGCCACGCCGGTGGCGGCCGTGGCCCCGAAGGCCACCGAACCCGAGCTCAGGTTGGATCCGCTGACGGTAACCTGCGTGCCCCCGGCGGCCGGCCCGGTGTTCGGACTCACCCCGCTGACGACCGGCTGGGCCGGCGGGGCCTGGTAGGTGAACCGGTCGGCCCCGCTGGTGGGGCTGGTCCCGCCGGTGGTCGATACGCGCACGTCAACCGTGCCGGAGCCAGCCGGAGCGGTGGCCGTGCACGAGCTGGCGCTGCACGCCACGCCGGTGGCGGCCGTGGCCCCGAAGGCCACCGAACCCGAGCTCAGGTTGGATCCGCTGACGGTAACCTGCGTGCCCCCGGCGGCCGGCCCGGTGTTCGGACTCACCCCGCTGACGACCGGCTGGGCCGGCGGGGCCTGGTAGGTGAACCGGTCGGCCCCGCTGGTGGGGCTGGTCCCGCCGGTGGTCGATACGCGCACGTCAACCGTGCCGGAGCCAGCCGGAGCGGTGGCCGTGCACGAGCTGGCGCTGCACGCCACGCCGGTGGCGGCCGTGGCCCCGAAGGCCACCGAACCCGAGCTCAGGTTGGATCCGCTGACGGTAACCTGCGTGCCCCCGGCGGCCGGCCCGGTGTTCGGACTCACCCCGCTGACGACCGGCTGGGCCGGCGGGGCCGGCGTGCCGACGGCCGCAACCTCTTGGCTCCAGTAGCTCGGAAGGACGCCGTACGGGTTCGGGAGATTCTGGTCGGTGACGAAGACCGCGCCGAATCCATCGCCCGTCAGCGTGGTCAAGTCAGACGCCAACGCGCTTGCGCGTGCGGAATACACGACGCCCCAGAACCGGCTTGGGTCGTATCCAGGCACCGTGGAGGCCCCGGCCGCGAGGTCCGACGGGGTGCCCTCAAAGGTCATCATGACGTCGGACGCGGCCATGTAGCATGCCGGCGTCGGTGCCCCCGGATTCAAGACGGTGAGATCGAGCCCGGCCTGCGCGTGGATGAACGCGTACAGCGGGGCGTAGTACGACGCCTCGGTGCTGCAGCCGGTTGCTGACTGGTCGACGAAGATCCCGTTGACGTGGTACCACTGCTCGTAGCGGGTGATATCCGCCTCAACCGAACTGAGTGAGCGCCTGCCGTAGTTCGTGTAGACGTAGCCCACAACGTCGACACCGGCCGCCTGCGATGCGGCCGCTTGCTGCACGTAGTTCGGATCCACAGCTGAGCCTGGCCCGCTGGCGGGGTTCACCACCGCCAAGTCCGCTGTCCGCGGCGGTCCGTCGAGCGTACCCCAACTGCTTGTCAGGGCATAGAAATACGACGGAACCGCCAGCGCGACGCCCGCGCGATAGGTGTAGGTCGCGAGGGGACTGGTTGACGAACTCGTTCCCTGGGACGTGCTCACGGTGACGACTCCGGTGGGCGTCGTGCCATTCGGCAATCTCGGGGCCGTCACCTTGAGGACGCTATCGGACACCACGCTGACGCTTCCGGCGGGAATCCCGTCCACCGTGACCGAGGGTGTTCCGGCGCTGAACCCGGACCCGGCGACGGTGAGCGGTGTGCCGCCGGCGAGTGGGCCGGTGCGGGGCCATACCGCGGTCACCGTGGGCGGGCCGGCACCAATCGCTTCTCCCACGAGTCCGAGCGCGGCAACGGCGACCACGCAGGCAGCGACGGCCAGACGCCATGCGAGCGTCTGCGTGATCGAGCGGTACCGACGTACGGCCGTGAAGGCGTTCAACCCACCACCTGACCAGTTGGCTTCGCCAAGGGTCCAGACCTTCTTGGCAGGCCGAGCCTACCCGGTCGGCGCCGACGCGTCGACGGGTGCGCGCCCCGACACGTACCGTTCTCCGCCCCCGTTGATGCCGGTATCTCCGTCGCTAGAGTGCCCTGGCGCTCCGCGTGGCGTGGCCGCGGCGTGAACACGTCCGGATCGGGGCAATCGCAACGGTTCCGAAACCAGTCAACCCGTCGCATGGGATCTCGCGCGAGCCGGTCGGCGGCGCTGGGGTCGATTTGTTCTGGCTCCCGCTCGGCGCGGGCGGTCATTCCGTTCGATTGAATGGGCGCGCCTTCGAGGCCGTCGCGGCACGTGTAGGACGGCGGCCGGCTTGCGATCTGTACCACTCCGCGCTCGAGGTCTATGCGCAGGGCCGGCGGTTCGTCATCGAGATGACGCCGGTCGCCGCCGGCGATCAGGATGTGCGCGGCGTCGTCACCGGCGGTGCCGTGGGGACCTGGTGGGCAGGGCGCCTGCGCATCTTCCGCTACGAGGTGCGTCGCTGGAACGGCGGCTGCATCCCGGACGTCAGCGAGGCGATTGACAGCCCGCAGCGGCTTACCAACGACGAGTCACGTGCACAGCGTCTACTCGATCTCGTTCCGCGGGTGCCGACACCGGTGTGGGGACGCGACGAGCTTCAGGCCGGGGAGATGTGGAACTCCAACTCGCTGATCGCGTGGCTTCTTGCCCGGTCGGGGCTTGATCCGCAGTCGATACCCCCGCCACCTGGCGGCCGGGCGCCGGGGTGGCGGGCCGGTCTGGTCGTGGCTCAACGCCAACTCGCGCATCTACGATGACGTCCGGTTGAGGCACGCGTCCCATTGGGGGTGCGCCTCAGCGGCTTCCCGAGAGACCCGCCACCGCTTCAGGTCTTGCGTCAGCGGCTCATGAGCGAGACGTCTGCATGGCGCCGCGCCGATTGGGACGATGGTCCGCAGGGATCGCGACGTATCCGGTACCGTCACCGGAAGCCGATTGGGCCCGCCTGAGAAATGGAGCGAGCGATGCGAAGGCACGTCCAGGTGGCTGCAGTGGCCTGCCTCATGATGGCGGTGGCCGCATGCGGCGGGTCATCGCACTCAGTCGCCCCGTCGACCGGGGCCGCCACGACGGGCTCCGCGGCAGGTGCCGGGAGCGGTCAGCCGACCGGGACGGCCGCGCTCTCGACGTCGCAACCGCCCTGGCCGCTTCCCGCGGATGCTCGCCCCTACATCGCTGCGGCAGGACTCACGGTGCAGGGGTCCGAGACGCTGAACTTCCACTACCACGCGCATCTCGACATCCTCGACAACGGGCAGGCTGTCGAGGTTCCGGCCGGGATCGGGTTCGTGATCCAAAACGGTCAGGCAACCGGGATCACCTCGCTTCATACGCATGATGCCTCAGGCGTCATCCACATCGAGTCGCAGACGAATATCCCGTATTCGCTGGGCCAGGTGTTCACGGAATGGGGCGTACGACTCACGACCGGTCAGGTCGGCGGGCTCGCATCAGGCAACGGCAACGTGCTTCGCGCCTTTGTCAACGGCGCACCGTCGTCCGGGGATCCGGCGACCATCATCTTGCGACCCCACCAAGAGGTAGCGCTCTGGTTCGGGCCCGCGTCAGGACACCCGCAGGTTCCGCGCAGCTATAGCTTCCCTGCAGGGGAATGATCCAAGAACCCTCCGCGCGAGCGCACGGTGCATCCCGCACTCAAGAACTTGCCTCAAACGAGGTCCGGCTCCTCGGGCTGGACTCGCGCCAGCAACCCGTCGATTAGTGCCGGCGGGATGATGGGGAAGCGGCGGGACCACAAAGTCCCGGACCTGGGCACCTCGAGCAACTGTCCCTGTTCAGATCAAGAGATGGTCGTTGTCCATGGTCCTGGTCACAGCGATCTCCGGTAGCCCCGCTTCGGCGCGCTGCCGCGCCAGCTGACGATGGCAGCAACCACGCCGCCGCATCCGCACGCGAGGTGTTGTCAGCCCAACCGCGGGTGCGCACCGTCGAGATTCAGCCTCTGTGACGGCCAGCGCGGTCGGTGTGGCGTCGGGAGCGTCGGAGCGGCACGGGGCCGCGGCCTCACGCTCATGGGCACGGCGGGGCCTGAGATCGGCTCTTGGCGGACCGATCATCGTGCCGGGTCTCACAACCTGTGTGTTCACGGTGTGCACAGCGTGGACGTACGCGACCGCGCGGGTCGGCTCCCATGGGGCGCCCTGAAGCGCTCATCCGTCAGGCCGAGCGGGACCGTCGCAACACAATCCACGAGATGACCCCAAACACGACCAAGCACAGGAACGTGATCAGGGCGACAGCCCAGATCACGTCAAACAAGGTGGCGCGCCAACCGTCTGAGTCCTGGATCTCCGCGAGCACCCAAAGCCCGACAACGGCGACGGTCAGTTCAATCCAAGTCCGACGACTGAAGAACATGTGCCGACGCTAGTCCAATTGGTCTGATCAGCGCAATCCCCCGCGTGCGAAAGCGCTTGCGGGGTCATCCGGCGATCTCCTGGATCTCACAACCTGGGCGACGCACGATGGACACGAACGCGTCTGCGGTCTGTGGACGTCAGGTCGCCGACTCACGCCCGTCGCGGCGGCCGGGGCGGCTGAACGTCACGGCGATTGCCAGCCAGACCTGGTTCCAGAGGTTGTCCCTGTCGGGTTCCTCGGGCGCCTGGCAGCGCTCGCAGAGCCAACCCTGCATCGGGCAGCCAGCTGGTCACAATGGCGGCAGCGGGCGACTTGAGGCACATGGTGCCGACCGTGGCCAGCGCCGTCTGCGCCGACCGATCGCGTACTGCGGCGCACTCCACAGGGAGTCGCTTCCGGTGGCCTTCGTCACGTCGATCTTGGGCAGCCGTTGCGTTGCGCGCTGCCGCTGCACGACGTGTGCCGGCGACGGGCACAGAAACGACGACAACCGCGCTGCGTGAGCCCGCAGGCGCGCCGACGGAAACACCCGCGCCAAACAGATGCCCGCTCCGGGCCGGTCACGACCCGGAGCTGGGCGAGCAGGCCTTAGCTTCGCTTGGCGTAGTTCTCCATGCCGGTGAAGTCGACCTGAACGCACGGTTCGTTCCCGATGACCCATGCGTCATGGCCCGGCGGGATCACCACGACCTCGCCTGGACCGATCTCCTTCTCAGTTCCATCTTCCATCCGGACACCCATTCGACCAGAGACGCAGTAGGCAAGGTGCGACGACTGGCACGTCTCGGTGCCGGCGAGCGGCTTGACGTGCTCCGACCAGCGCCAGCCTGGTTCGAAGACTCCACGTCCAACGGTGCCGTTAGCCAGTTTCATAACGTCGACGCGGCCCTTGTCGACAAACGGGCGAGTTTCATCCGGCGAATCGGGGTTCTTGACCTCAAGCTCGGCCACGGTGGCCTCCTTGATCGTTGCCGTACCGCCGACGCTACAGCCGTCGAAAGGCGCGGAGCAAGCGGTCTCATGTCCGTGCGGGACGCCAGCGATGAGGTTCTTGTCCAGCTCGCACACGAACTAGTCGCACCGGGACGCCCGGGGGTGCCCCCAGATGCCATGGCCACGGTGTTCGCGCACGCCAACGTCGTGGAGCTGCGGCGACACGCCGAAGGGCTATGAGCTCGTCGGGCGGGACTCGCACCAGCAACCCTTCGTCTAGATGGAGCGCGAAGACGCGGGACGCGCCGGGAGAGAACTCCCCATAACAAGGCGTGTCCCGTCGCTTCCCGGTCCCGCGATGTCCCGCGGGATCCCGACCGCGTCGTCCCGCGGTCTTCCCGCGGCTCCGGTCGACGACCCGTCAACATTGCGAGAAAGCGGCGGGAGGGGTGCGATCATGGGACTGCGAGCGCTGCGGCACCTGGGATACCGTCGCTGAGGACCACGCGTCCACCGCTCGGTGTGGCCCCCGCTCCCGCGACTGCGTCTCTTGCTGGGACGCACTCGCGATCGCGCCTGTTCTGGTCATCGATGCAGCGACCCGTACGACGAACACCTCGAACTGAGGTATTGAGGTCAGACAACTTGCCCAATGTGCCGGACGAATGTTGAGTGGAACCACGCAGACGGCCTTGAGGACGCGTGTGCGGGTATTTGAAGCCCAGAAGGGGGCCGTCGTATGTGGGGGAGCCGCGAGTGGCCGGATATCGGGCCTGACGACCTGTTGGTCGTCTGCGCCCACTGCGTTGACGCAACTGCCCGTCACGAAGGCGTTTTCGTCGTGGACGAGGACGCCGATGGGGTCGTCGTGGGCCGCGTCGTGCGTCGGTGCCGGCACAGCGATTCGCCGCCTGACTTTCCCGCCGTTGTCGAGCGGTACCTAGTGTCATGGCGGCGACTGTGTAAGCAAGAGCGGGAGGATCCCCGCCACGTCATGGTCCAGGAGATTCGCGTCGGTGACGCATCGTGGACGCTGGGCCGGCGAGCGGACGTGTTGATGGTCTATCCACGGCTCTAGCGCGGCAGTGTCCGGAGCGCATCAGCGCGGGGCCGCCGCTACTGATCGTCCATCGAGACTGCCGGCTGACTGGCGGGTGCCTGTCCGGGGCATGGACGAACCCCGGAGGCGATGACCACAGAGGGGTGCGGGACGTCTCGTCCCGAGTGAGGATCCGACAGGCACCCGTCCAGGCGCTGGGCGGCGTTGGTCGCCACCCCCATCGGGCCGTCGTCGTCGGGGTAGATCCAAGAGTCTGTCGTTAGCTGGCCGGGCTCAAGGATGTCATCGATCGTTGGGTCGCCGTGACGACATGTGCAGTCGGTGCAATAGAACACATGGATGCGGGCGGCGGTGTCGTTGAGGATGACCGCGCGTGGCGGTGCGTCCGAGGTGAAAAACGGCAGCGTTGCCAGGCCGATCACCACGGCCACGCCGCCTGCCCAGACCGGCCGCATGCACAGCGGGACGCCGCGAATAGCCGTGAGGATCGCCGTGCGGCGGTCGTGTGCTGACATCGATGCTGCGAGACCGCGCGGCCCCCGACCAGTCAACGACTACGAAGGCACTCGCGCGCGAGAACGCTGTGATTTCGGTGTAAGGAGCTTCGAGGGAGCCGACCAACGCGGCGGGCCCATCGGATAGGTCGGTTGAGCCGGGCGTCCGTGACCCGGCCCGCGTTGTGTGGAGGCTGCGCATCGGCTCGGCAGCTTGGCCCATCGACGCACCGACCCCGACCTAGCGTGCTCGACGCGCGGGGACTAGGTTAGATTCGCGCAGATCGTCGCGCCGGAGAGGAACGCCCCTCGGGGGGGTGCGTTCTTCGGGACCCGGCCTCGCCGGCTTTGCGCGGTCCCCAGCAAGTTGGGGGCCTGCCCGTAAGGCGCTCGCCCCACCACAGCTGTCCCCCGCCGGGGCCAGCGCCTTACGGCGATTGGGTTTGCGACCGGGGACGGCGATCGCAGGCTGGGATGGCGGATCCTGCGGACCGCCCTATGGCGTCTCCGGTTCGCCCCGAGCTAGTGTCTGAGCGCGGGCACACCGGGAGGCAGCGCTGCATGAATGACACCGAGGTGGTGGGTACCGTCGAGATCTCAACGATGTCCAAGGACCACGGGCATCAGGTCATCGGGACGCTCCGGGCTCGCTTCGAGATGGCCGTGGACGTTTCCGATGTGCACTTCCCGATCCTGTCCGTGAGTGAACAGTTGACCCGGGCCGCCTTCCGGGTGAGGGTCATCGGGCGCGATCGCCACGAGGCGCGCACGTGGATCGAGACGCTGTGTCGCGACGCACTGCGACCGTTCGACAGGGCGGATCCGCCGTTCGCTTCGGTCGTCAAGCTCGAGGTCGAAGCGCCGTCGGCCTGAGGATGCCCTCGGGTGCGGTCGCCGTCCGGGCGACCGCACCGGCACCAACGGGCGACAACAGGCCAAACCGCCCCGTGGTGGAGGGTGTTTCCGGGCGCATTACAGGCACCCTCTTATCGGCACGACTGGCCGAGAGCATTAGAGCGCAAACGTAAGAGCTTTGTAAAGGCGACCCTGTTCCGGCCAACCCGTTCGTTAAGCACTTCACCTGCCCTCGCGATGGAGCGGCGACCCCGGACGAATCAGCCCCGAGTCTCCATTGGGGGTGTTGGAGCGCCGGGAAACGCTGAACGACCTAGACGCGGATGACGCCCCACCGGAGAGCGGACAGGCGCTGCTCGATTACGGGCGGCCCATGCAGTCCTCGGACCCGCAGCAGTTGGCGCGATCGCCTGAAGCCCGAGGCCGGCATCGGACTGCTGGCGCTCGGCGACCCCCCACAGGTGGCGGCACATGCGGTCCATCTCGTCCAGCTTGGCCCTGCGTCATCTCCGCCGCGCCCGCGGAGGGGATCATCTGTGCAGCGTTCGAGCCGTCGTCATCAGGACCCCCGGCTCAGCGACACCCATCAGTGCGTTGACGTCGGCCTGAACCGATCTCGGACACGTGCGGGGGCGTCGACCGGACGCCAGCGGACCGGTTGACCTGCGGCCTATCCGTGCGATTCGAAGTCGCCAAACCACGCTCTCGGTCCGCCTGGGGGCGCGTAGTTGGTGCTGGCAGACTTGGCCAGTTCCAGGACGCGCAGCGCCTCTTGACCGGTCAGGAGTAAAGATGTGGCCATCTTCTCGATGCGCCCGGTCGCCGTGATACCGACAAGTACCGTCGCGGCGACGACGGCATCCGGCACCTCATAGATCACGAACCCGTCATGGTCTCCGAACATCCAGTAGTAGGCGAGGAGCCGCCCGCCGTTTGCTTCTATCACTGTCCGAGTTGCGGCCTCCCGATCTTCGGGGCGCTCCACCATTTCGTGCCATGCGGCGTTGGTGTAGTCGAACATCGTCAAATATGTCGGCATCGCGCATTCCTTTGCATGGGGTACCGACCGCTCATGCTGAAAAGGGGGTCAGCCAGGGCCATCGGTTCACGCCGTGCCTTTGTACGGACGATAGCCCGATGGACTCCCGGTTCGGCGGCTTCTCACAACACGTGCTAGCGCGCTCACCGCGGCAGGATTCGACCCTGCGACCGTTGGCTCCGGGGGCTAAACCCGGTGCGTAACGATGCGTACGGGCGCGGCAGGAAACGGCGTAACGGTGGGGGATCTGGGGGATGGGGGAGTCGCGCCGTTACCCACCGTTGCGCGACCTGGTGCGACCACGGTGCGACCACGGACCTGAGCTTCCCGGTTCGACGTCCGAGACTCGATCGGCGGACGGCGGCGCGGCTGGCGGCGTTGCGGCGCCCTGCCGAGTAAGAAGATCGGACGCCGCCGGATCTAGATCCGGAGCCGGATCGAGGGGTTCCTGCTCGATGACGAGCCCGAAGCCACCTCGTGAGCGCCAAGCCGGTCCGTTTGGAAGTCGCTGGTGGTGCTCCCGGCCCAGATCCTCACCACGCGGTGAAGATCTGCCGGTGCTCGTGCCCAACTGCTCCGCCATGGCGAGGTTGGCAGGATGGCTGAGCACCGCTGTGCCGATCTTATGGGCAGTGACGGGCTTCGGTCGCCGGTACCGGGATTGTCAATGGCCCACTAGCTCGGTAAACAGACCCGGGGGTCGCCGTCGTGACACGGGCCACATCAACGGCCTGGTGTAGCGTGCTTACGTCGCTCGGAGGAGGCCGCAATGATGCGCGCAACGAGCGCAGAGAAGCTGGTCGAGGCGGGACGCGCCGCGCTCGCGCGCGGGTCGTGGGACAGCGCGCGCGACTTCTTCTCCCGGGCCATCGCAATTGCGGCGACGCCCGCTGCGTATGAGGGTCTCGGCGTCGCCGCCCGCTACGCGCTCGATGCGGACGTGGCATTCGCCGCTCACGAGGAGGGCTTTCGGCTCGCGCGCGCCGCTGGTGAACCGGACACCGCCGCACGCCTGGCCGTGCAGCTCGCCTACGACGCCTACGCCTTCCGCGGCGTCGCCGAGGCCGTCGGCTGGGGCGAGCGCGCCGCGATGCTCGTCGAGGGCCGTGCGCCGTCGGTGGCGAGTGCGTACGTCCCGTTCGTGCGGGCCTACATGGCGCTGCTGGCCCAGCACGACCCGCCAACGGCGATCTCGAGCGCCTCCGAGGCGGTCCGGATCGCCAAGGAAGTCGGCGCGGTGGACGTGGAGTTACTGTCAGTCGCGCTCGGTGGGCTTGCGATGGTGGCCTCGGGGCGGGTCGCGGACGGAATGGCGCGCCTTGACGCCGCCGCGGCGGCGGCCGTCGGGGGCGAGATGACCGATGCCGACTCGATCGAGACGGTGTGCTGCTTTGTGATCGACGCATGTAAGCGTGTCCGGGATCTCGAGCGCGCCAACGAGTGGTGCCTGAGGGTGCGCGAGATCGCCCATCGCTTCGGGGACCGCCAGATGTTTACGGTCTGCCGCGTCCACTACGCGGACGTATTGATGTGGCGCGGCGATCTCGCCGATGCCGAGGCCGAGCTCGAGGCGGCGGTCGCCGAGCTCGGTCGGCTGCGTCCGGGCCGCGACGCTGACGCCATCGTCCGCCTCGCGGAGCTGCGCCGCCGGCAGGGGCGGACCTCCGAGGTGGCCGCGCTGTTGGAGCGGGCGACGACCCACCGGCTGCACGCGCTTGTTGAGGGCGTGCTCGCGCTCGAACGTGGCGACGCGGCTTCGGCGTGCGAGGCCGCCGACCGGTTCCTGCGGCGGGTCGGTGAGACGGATCGCTTCGAGCGGGTGGCCGGTCTCGAGCTGCAGGTGTGTGCGAACCTGGCGACGGGGGACTTCGCGACCGCGGCGAGGGCCGCCACCGAACTCGATGCGATCGCCGAGACGGGCATCAACCCCGCCCTGCGGGCCGCGGCGCTCCTCGCGCGGGCGCGCTTGAAGGCCGCTTCGGGTGACGCCCCGGCAGCGGTGCGGTTTGCCGACGATGCCGCCGATTTGTTCGACGGGGCTGGTGCACGTTACGACGCCGCGCTGGCGCGGGGCGAGCTGGCGCGGTGCCTGCGCCAGGCAGGGGAGGAGCAGCGGGCGCGGCGTGCAGAGACCGCAGCCGCCGATGCGCTCGCGGCCCTCGGTGCGGCCACGGCGGGAGCGCGCAACGGGGCACTGTCGGTGCGGGAGACCGAAGTGCTACGACTGGTGGCGACGGGCCTGTCCAATGACGAGATCGCCGCCCGCCTGGTCCTGAGCGTTCGGACTGTGGAACGCCACGTGGCCAACGTCTACGCCAAGATCGGCGCGTCCGGCCGCACCGCACGCGCCGTCGCGACCGCGTGGGCCCACACCAACGGAATTGCGTAGCACCGCCCGTCGGTTGGGTACCGGCACCGATGACCGGCCGCCGCGCCGGTCGTAGCGTCGTACCAATTCCACAAACGAGGAGGTCACGATGCCCAAAGCATCACGCGATACTGCACCGGAGCGAATGACCCTCGACGGCTACCAGGGTGCCTTTGCCGCCTTGGCCGACGGATACACGGTCGGCTTCGAGGAGTTCTCAGCCGACATCGACGCGGCCCCGCTGTTTCGCGGTCTCCCGGACGACCGCTGCCAAAGCCAACACTGGGGATACGTCATGTCTGGGCGCCTGATCCTGCGTTACGCCGACCGCGAAGAGCTCTACGAAGCGGGCGACGCCTATTACGCCCCACCCGGGCACACGCCTGTCGCCCTCGCCGGCACGCGAGTCGTCGAGTTCAGCCCGAGCGACGCACTTGCCGCGACGCAGGCAGTACTCGCTGAGAACCTGCGTCAGACGGGGGTGGCGTCATGAGTGCCACCGCGACTACCCCAACGCACGCGGCGACGTGGTTCTTTCGGGGGGATCCGGCCGAGTTGTGCGCGCGTTACGACGCCGTCGTGCGCGATCTCGGCGCCGACCAACTGCTGGTGCACCTCTGTCTCGAGGCGCCTGACGGGATGCTGATCGTCGACACTTGCCCGACCCGCGAAGCCTTCGAGCGCTTCCGCAACGACCCCGAGTTCGCGCGGATGCTTGCCCGCCACGGGATGCCGGCACCCGAGATCTACGACTACCCGGTCCACGCGGTCTACTGGCCCGGCAGCTCGTGAGCTTGCGGACACGGTCGTGACTGTCCAGTTGGTCCGGGACGGTCACGACCGTCGTTCAACCCGGTGATCGTGTCGGTTACTGCCCATTATTGAGCTCAACTGGCCCCCCAGTTACGCTGGCGGAGCCGGGAAGACCGCGATTCTCGAGGCCAAGAGCGCGTTCACGCTCACACTCGCAGGTGGCGTCACGTCCAACGATCCCAAGGCTGTACATCGCAGATTCGATGAAGAGGCCATTATCCGGGGCGCGTCGCCAGGTCGAGCGTCGCTGTCCTCCCGGGGTCTTCCCGCAGCACAGTCCGGCGCGGATTCTGCGGGTCGCGTAGGACGCGACAAGCCCGTGTTGGCGGGCGATTTTGGTGCGGGCGAAGCTCCTCGGGCTGGACTCGAACCAGCAACTCCCGTCGAAGAATTCCGGCGGGATGATGGGGGACATGTCGGGACGCAAAACGACCTAGTTACGGCGTGTTCGCTCCGGGGAGATCCCGCGCGTTCCCGCCATTTCCCGCTCGCGTGTTCGCAATGTGTTCGCGCGATGCCGTCCCCGCGCGCGCTCACGCTGGGGTGCGACGGATTTGCGACCGGCGCGCGTTCACGCGTTACGGCCTAGTCGCATCGCGCGCGAGATCGGCGATCCGCGCCGGCGAGCAGCGCGATGGTGCCGAGGATGATTGCCGCAGCCGCGAGCCCGGCGATGCGCCACCTTCGCAACACTTCTGCCCCCCTTGTCGACCTGGACGATGGGGCGCTGGTGCGGTCTGTGGCCCGGTGCGACCGCACTAGCTCGAACGACGCGGGATGCGTTTGTTGGTCGCTCGTAGCGCTAACCAAACCCCCAAAATGCGAGGTATGGAACTCCCCACGGGGCCAGGCTTGGGACGGGTGTTACACAAAAGTCCGCCGGCTGGTGTTCGCCTTGAGCACCAAGAACCACCGACGTTTGGCTCCGGAGGCCAATCCTGCAGGGCATCTGCGGGACGATGGGGGGGACACCGGAGTACGTCTGAACAGGCGGTTTCGTCCCGGATCGTCCCGCGCGTGGCCGTGCAGATGCACGGAGAATGTACGGAGGTCCCGCTAGTTCCCGGGGCGTCCCGCGTGCGGAAAAGCTGGGTTGCGACGGGTTTGCGACGGGGGCGGGTTCACGCGTGTCGGCCTCGCCGCATCGCGCACAAGATCGGCCATTCGCGATGCGGGCGGCCGGTCACTCAGCGCACGTGCCAGCCGCGCCCGAGCGGGGAGAGCTTCGGCCAGGTGCGAAAGCCGCAAGTCAGCTTGTCGCCGTAGCGAGCCTGCTCCCGTCCCGCATCGGGCCAAAATGCCCACCATGCCCTGGTTCTGGGGAGCGCGTGGTGTGTGATGTGGCGAAAGTCAGCGAGGCAAATGGCCCGCGCCTTCGCGTACGCCACGGCCGGCGGAGGCGCTGCATGGTGGCCCCATCCTGCGTGGCCTACCGCGTAGAACTCGATGACGTGGCGGGGATTCGAGCAGGGGACGACGGTGATGGTCTTCGACGAGAAGGGGAGCGCGCATTGGCCGACCTTCACGTTGAGGTAGAAGGTCCGCACGCTGCTGGTACTCGCGCTCGCCAGGGCGATAGCGGCGAGGACGATTGCCGCGGCCATGAGCCCGGTGATGCGCCACCTGCGAAACATTTCAGCCCCCCTTGTGGACCTGGACGACGCGACGGCAATAGCGATCAGTCGCTCCTCGCACCCAGTCAATGCCCAAGTTGCTAGAGATGTAGCTCCCCAATGGACCAGCGCGGCGCGGACGTTCGAACGGCGCGCACTAAGGTCGAATCACGTAGGTCGGCCGGCCGAGACGGGGATGCGCCTCTCGGGGGGAGGAGCACCTCGAGGAGTTCTCGGCCTTCCGCCGGCGTGCGAGCTCCCAGGTGTGTTGGGGGCGCACGTAAGGCGCTCGCTCTGTTCAGGCTTCCTCCGCCGAGCCAGCGCCTTGCGTCGACGGACCACGCTTCCGCATTCAGCGCACCGGAGGTGTTGTTCCAGGGCGTCCTGCCTGCGCTCAACCTGGATTTCGACGGACTTGCGACGGGCGCGTTCAGCGTCCCGCGAGCACCCACCGATAGGCCCTGGTTCTCTCCACGAGAACGTTCGCGATCACCTGCTGCGCCTGGTGGGCGTTCTCTTTGGCAACTGCAGCGAAGAAGCGTTCGGCGACGGACGCCTGTACGGCCTCGTTGTACGCGATCACCTGGGCGCGTTCGTCGTCCGTCAGCGGCTCGCCCGTTCGCAGCTTCTCGGGCATGACGTAGCGGGGTGCGCCGGTCGCCAGCCACGACGCTATGTCGCCGCCGGCGCACCCGATCGTGCGAGTGGGGGCAAGGTAGCCATCGCCCTCGGGCGTCAGCAGGCGCGCCAGACACACTTTCAGCAGCTGGACACACGCCAGCGCCTCGTTGAGGCGGACGCGGTACCTGCCTGCCTCGAATCGCGCTGCTGCGTCCCTGCTCATTTTCCGGAAGCGACTGCGGGGCCAGTTTCGTCCCGAATCGGGGCCGTGGATTGCCCGGAGAGGCCGCGCGCGCCTGCGTTGCTACCGGTGCAGCCCGAGCAAACTCGGTAAGAACAAGGAGATCAGCCCACGAGCAGGGAGTGCTTGGGGCAGGATCCCTGGTGATCGGTCGGGGCGCATGGCAAGCCTAGACAAGCTCAAGGGGCATCTGACGGCTAGTTCCGCAGGTTATCCTTGGCGAACTGCGCTCGCTCAGCGTCGGTCATGGCGACAAGCATGTCCACCAGGTCGGTCATGTGCATCGTCCGGCCATGCCCGTCGAGGTAGACCCAGGTCCAGCCGCCGAGCAGCTCGAGGCTTAGGTCTTCAAACGTCGCGGGCGCTTTCTCCATGTCCATCGGCGGCCGCGGAACGGTGTCGGGCCAGTTCACGATGCCGTCGCGGTAGTGCGGGTGGTCGTCGGCCGTCGGGTGACCGTACCGGTCGGTTGCACCGCTCACAGATGACCCCTTGTGCGTGGACTACGTGGAGAGCGCGTCGACACGACGCACTGTGTCGCGACGGCCGGGGATTAGCAACTTGGAGACGGCAGAATCGAACGTCGTGGAGCTCAGACGCCGCGTGGAGGGCACGAAAGGGCTGGCGTGTGCTGGCGAGTTCGGTGCGGGTGAAGCTCCTCGGGCTGGACTCGAACCAGCAACCCTTCGATTAATGTCGGCGGGATGTTGGGGGAACTAGCGGGACGTAATACGGCGTAGTCGCGGGGTTTTCCCCCCGGCCGCGTCCCGTGGAATCCCTCCAGTTCCTGGGCCCGTGTGCCCGAGGTGTGCCCGCGCTACGACTCGGGCTTCGAAGATCGCCCACCGCGTTCCACGGTTTCGCAGGTCCACCGCTGCCGCTGAACAGCTCGCCACGCGCCCGAGCAGGCAGGTTAGACTGCTTGCAGGCAAAAGCGATGCCGCGGAGGGACGTCACCGGCGTCCCGTCCAGGAGCTCCGCACCGGTTGCATCTGGGGCTGACCCGGCGACGATCTCAGATCAGGTTCGACTGTTCGACCTCTTCCAGGGACGCTCGAGCCGACAGCTTGTACGAGGCCGCAGATTTGTTCGCGGTTCTGCAGACCTTCTTAATTGCGTCGACATGAGCGCCCGTCAGTTGATCCTCGGTCCTTACCCGGACGATGAGCCGATGAGTCGCATCGTCTCCGGCCGGGACCAGGAAATCGACGCGGGTCGCGTTGGCGCGACCCATCAGCGCGTGCGCCTTGATGGCGTTGATCACGCCCCTTCGGTCATCCTGGGAGCCGCCGGCCACGCTGATCGTCGCGCGGAACTCAGGCATCGCTTCCTTCGCCTCCCGTTGGTGAGTGGCCAAACGAGCGTACCCCGGGGCTTGGTGGACCACCAGCAGCGGCAGGCTAGCGCGAATCCCCGCTCGTCTCAGGGAGGCTCGCCAGGCGCGGCCCTCCCTGAGACGAGGCGTCGGTTAGCCGACGATGTTGTCCGACGTGTTGTTGTTGACGTATGGTGAGCGCGTCGACATGGAGACGGCCGTCATCGGGGCCCGTCGGACTGTCTCCGGGAGCAGTGTGCCCATTGTGTGCCCACCGTCGAACGTCGTCCCGCTGCGGAGATCGGCGTAGGGCACAAAAAGTCCGCCTAAGCTGGACTTTCTTCGGGGTCTAAGCTCCTCGGGCTGGACTCGAACCAGCAACCCTTCGATTAACAGTCGAATGCTCTGCCAATTGAGCTACCGAGGAATGCAACGGGCGGGTGGCATCGTAGCGAATAGGGTCCAGGTTGGGGAACGGCGACGCGTCAGTCGTCTCGCGTGAATCGATGGAGATAGATGATCGTTCCCTGTTCGTCTGGTCGGCCGCTGACGCGGCGCTCATCCCGTCGGTGCACCCAACCTGCGGCCACGAGGGCGTTCACGAGCGCGTCGGCGTCCGGACGGCGCGGATCGGCGATGAGCAGCGATGTCGACGCCCCCGCGGCGCCCGCCAGGAGCGGCGCCAGCTGCGCGGCGTGACGACGCTCATAGGCGACATCTGCACCGATGATCAGGTCGAACGGGCCGCGAGCGAACAGCTCGGCTGGCGGGTGGGACCAATCGACCTCGAGGCGTGTCGAGATCACCGAGGCCCGCGGCCGCGGCGTTGGCACGGGCGAACGCGAGCGCGACGGGGTACCAGTCGGTAGCCAGGGGGAGGGCACCCCGCGCGAGTGCGATCAGGCTCGGCAGCGCAAGCCCCGCGCCGAGCTCGAGGATGCGTGCTCCGGTGATGTCGCGCTCCGCGAGTTCGCGCGCCAGCGCCAGCCCCGACGGCCACAGGTCGGCCCAGTACGGCAGCCGCTGGTCATCGGCGTACTCGGTCTCGTCGATGAGGTCTTCGGCCGCGCGCGGTCGGGTGACCATGAACTCGAACTCGGCGATGCGCACGGGCTCGGTGACGAGGTCGAAGCCCTCAGGGAACGTCATCACGGCGACGGATGGTACCCGGCTCGCGAGGCGACCCGACTCTCGCTATTCTCCATCGGTCGATCGCAAGCGGTGAGGAGCGTTGGATGAGTGAGGAGACCGAGAGCGTGGTCGAGGTTGCAGGTCGAGGAGACGGCCGAGTCGGCCGCCGTTGCCGTCGAAGCAGCCCCGGACCAGGCCACGGATGACGCGCCCGCCGCCGAGCCAGAGGCGGACGCCGCCGTGGAAGCAGCCCCGGACCAGGCCGACGGATGACGCCCCCGCCGCCGAGCCAGAGGCGGACGCCGCCGCCGAGGTCGAGGAGGTCGCCGAGGAGCCGGAGCTCGAGGCCGTGGCTGTCGCGGGGCCGGTCATCGAGGCTGCACCGGGCCGACGTGAGGCGCAGCTGTATCTGTGCGAGCGCGGTCACCGGACGCTGATCTTGTTGGGTGACCCGCCGGTGACCTGCAAGGCCCGCAAGACGCGCAACGAGGTCTGCGGATTGACGCTCTACCACTCCACCGAACTCCCGGATCAGGTCCAGAAGGCGCTGAACCCGATCAAGGCGTCCAAGAAGAAGTCCGGCAAGAAGTAGCCGCGGCGCGCCGGGACACGCGGGATCGCTTTCGTCGCATGCGGTCCCGGATCACGCTCGCGCTCGGCGATCTCGACCATGCGGGTCATCTCCTGGAATCCGGCGTCCCAGACATCCGGGCGGGACAGATCCACCCCGAGCGGCAGCAGCAGGTCGGCGGGCGCTTGGGATCCGCCGGCCGCAAGGAACTCCAAGTACCGCTCGGCGAACGCGGGCCCGTGCTCGCGGTACTGCGCATACAGCGCCAGCGTGGTCAGGTGCGCGAACACGTACGCGTAGGTGTAGAAGCGGGTCGAGATGAAGTGGGGGATGTAGCTCCAGCCGAACCGATACCCGTTCGGCAGCGCGATAGTGTCGCCGTAGTACGCCCGGTTTGCGTCGAGCCAGATGTCCGACAGGCGCTCGGCGGTGAGGGTCGTGCCCTCCTTGCGCGCGGCGTAGGCACGCTGCTCGTAGCGCGCCAGAACCGTTTGGCGGAACACGGTCGCGAACGACCCCTCAACCCGCTCGCAGATCAGCGCGCGCCGCGTGTCGGCGTCGGTCTCGGTCTCCAGCAGATGGTCAAAGGTCAGCAGCTCCGCGAACGTCGACGGTACCTCCGCCAGGGCGAGCCCGGTGTGCATCGACAGTGCCGACTGCCGTTCCGCCGACAGCATGAAGTGCATGCCGTGACCCAGCTCGTGGGCCAGCGTCATGACGTCGTTCATCTGATCCGTGAAGTTCATCAGTACGAACGCCGGTGCGTCCTGGGCGACCGGCGCGCAGAACGCCCCACCCCGCTTGCCGGCCCGCGGCTCGGCATCGACCCGCCGGCCGGCAAAGAACTCGTCGGCCACGGCAGCGATCCGAGGCGAGAACCGGCCGAACGATGCCTCGACCAGGTCACGTGCCTCGAGGAACTCGACCCCGCGCCCAGTGCCGATCGGTGCGTACTGGTCCCAGAGTTCAAGGCGCTCGAGCCCGAGGATCGCGGCCTTCGCCTCAAACCAGCGCTGCGCGAGGCCGTAGCGCGCCTCGACGGCCTCCATCATGCGCTCGACGACTGCGTCCGTCGAGCTCGTTGTGCAGATGGGTCCGCTCCATCGGATCGGCGTGACCGCGCAGCTTGTCGATCGCCAAGCGATCGCCCACCAGCGTGTCGTAGACCTGTGCGAGCGTCTCCGTCTCCGGCTCAAGACCGACGAAGAGGGTCTCGAGTGCGCGGCGACGCAGGTCGCGGTCTGAGTCTCGAACGTGCGCGAGGAGGCGGTCGATCGTATGCGGGTCGGGCCCCTGGCCGGTATCGAACGGCATTTGCAGGGTCGAGGTGATGCGGCCGAACAGCGCCTGCCAGGCGCTCACGGCGGCCGGCTCGCGCTCGGCGAGCATGCGCTCTTCGGGCTCGGTGAGCATGAATGGCGCGAGCCGGCGGGCCGCGTGCAGATAGTGGGCGTCGGCGACGAGTTCGGGCGCGCCGGCCAGTGCCGAGGCCTGGTCCTCAGGGAGGGCCAGCCATTCGAGGTCGAAGAACCGCAGGGCGTTGCCGGCGTCGACCATCCCGCGGTCGACGGCGGCCGAGAGGTCGCGGTTCTCGGGGTCGGTGACGTCGGTCGCCTCGCGCAGGTGCGCGTACGAGCCTGCGCGCGAGAGCATGTTCTCGATGGCTGCGAGCTCCGCGAGGGCCGCGGCGAGCTCGACAGGGGTGATCGTCTCGAGGGTCCCGCGATACCGCGACTCGAACGCGCGGGCCCGCGCAATTCCGGCGTCGAGCAGCGCCCGGGCGTCATCGGCGCTGGCGATCAGGGGCGTGAGATCCCACCGCACGCCCTCGGCGTTGGGGCCGGGGAGGAAGGTCTCGGCGGTCGTCATGGCGTCGAGGCTACACGCTCCCGCAGGGCGCGGTGAATGAGGTCGGCAACGCCCGGGGACAACGGGGGCACCCCGGTCTCGCCGAGGTCGCTGCGCCCGACCTCCGGACCGTGATAGTCGGAGCCACCCGTGGCGATCAGCCCGACCCGTCGGGCAATGCGGGCGAACCCGTCGCGCTGCTCGGGCGTGTGCTCGGGGCGGTGCACCTCGATCGCCCACAGGCCCAGATGGCGCAGCCGCGCCGCATACGATTCGAGTCCGCGCATCCCCAACCGCAGCGAGGCCGGGTGCGCCAGCGCGGCGACCCCGCCGGACGCGGCAACCAGGCTCAATGCGGCCTTCGCGTCCAGGAGCTGATGCGGTACGTATGCCGGCTGCTCGTCACCGAGAAAGCGCGCAAACGCGTCTGCGCGATCGACGGCACGGCCGGCCTCGACGAGCGCGTCGGCCAAGTGCGGACGGCCGATCGAGCTGCCCACGCGGGCGCGGACGGCGGTCATGTCGATGCCCGCTCCGAGGGCGGCGAGCTTGGCAGCGATCTGATCGGCGCGGACCTCGCGCGCCCGGCGCAGGTCCGCAAGGGCGCCGAGCAGGTGCGGGGGATCCGGGCTGGGCAGGTAGGCCAGGATGTGCAGCTGGCCCTGCGGGGGGCGCACGCTCAGCTCGACGCCGGGGATCACCGACACGCCCAGGTGCCGGCCCGCGGCGATTGCCTCCGGCAGGCCCGCCACCGTGTCGTGGTCGGTGATCGCGAGCACGGTGACCCCGCGAAGGGCGGCCCGTGCGACGACCTCGCCGGGTGCCTGGCTCCCGTCAGAGGCCCGGGTGTGTGCATGCAGATCGATCACGTCGAGCGCCATGCTCGCGCGACGTCCGGACGGCACCCCCGCGCGCCGTCGCCGGGTGCTCGGCTACGCTGGGGTTAGCATGCCCGGTCGACCACCCGACAACACCCGTCTGGTCTATTCGTCGGGCCTTGGGCGGGTGACCGGGCCGCCCAAGGCCCGCCCGCCCGGCCCGCCCGGCGACGGGATCGTGCGGGTCTCACGCACCTCGGCGGGCCGCAAGGGCAAGACGGTCACGCTGGTCAGCGGGGTGCCCAGCGACGAGGCTGCTGAGCTGGCGCGCGAGCTCAAGCGGGTGTGTGGTTCCGGCGGCGCGCTCAAGGACGGCGTCATCGAAATCCAGGGCGACCACCGCGCCAAGATCGTCGCCCACCTCGGGGCGCGCTACCGCATCAAGCTGGCGGGCGGCTAGGCCGGGGCGACGGCGGCGCCGTCCAGCTCGACCGGGAGACCGAACACGCGCTCCAGGTGCGGCGCCTCTTGCGCGGCCGACCACATCGCCAGCGAGGGATCGCCCACGCAGTCGACCTGGAACTCGAGCCCCGACGCGGTCAGGCGGCAGCGCAGGTCACGGACCTGCCCGGCTTTGGCGCGCTCGAGCTGCTCGGCCAGGCGCAGCAGCGCCACGCCCCGCTCGAAGATCTCATCGTCGCCCGGCTCGAGGATTGAGCGGTAGGTCTCCAGTGAGGGGATCCCCTTGCGGTGACCGCGCACCATGCTTGCGATCAACGCGATTTCGCGATGCAGAAAGCCGGGCAGGCCGGCATTGAGCACCAGATACTCGGAGTGGCGATGGTGCGCCGAGTACCCGACGAGCACACCGACGTCATGGAGCATCGCGGCCGCCCACAGCAGCTCGCGCTCCTCGGGGTCCCCGGGGTGCAGCCCGACGGCGGCCGTGGCGTCGAAGCCCATCAGCGCGACGCCGGCGATCTGCTCGGCGTGTTCGCGCTCGAACCCGAAGCTCTCGGCGGCGTTGATGACCGAGCTGCGGCGAACGTCCACCAACAGCGGCGGGTCGGCGGGGGCGAGGTAGTGCTCCAGGAACACGCCCTCCCGAAGGCCCTGTCCGCAGACCTCCAGGACGTCGGAGCCGACCGCCCGCATGACCTCATCGACGGTGAGCGCGGCCGCCAAGATGATGTCCGCTCGGTCGGCGCGCAGCCCCGGGAGCCGGGAGCGTTGGCCGGCGGGAAGTTCAATCAGCCCGTCGATCGTGGCCGCGAGCGCCTGGCGCGACATCCGGTGTCCGTGTGGATCGATCAGCGGGTCGCGCTCGGCGCGCTGCTGCATCACGGCCAGGGTCCGCAGCCCGCCGCCGATCCCCACGATGCGGCCGTTGCCGCCGATCCAGTCATAGGACTCGAGGACCGTCCGCGCGTGCGCGCGCAACGCGGCGATCTGCGTGGGGTCGCGCTGGTCGCCGGTCAGGAACGCCTCGGTAAGGCGCACGGCGCCCAGCGGTACGCTCATGCTCCGGGTGAGCCGGCGGGCGTCGACGCGACCGACCTGCACCGAACCTCCGCCGAGGTCCACGTACCAGCCGTCGGCGAGCGTGCTCCCGTTGACGACCCCGACGTAGCCGTACCAGGCCTCCTGTTCGGCCGAGAGCACCCGCACCGCAAGGCGTCCAGTTGAGAGCACGTCGAGGACCTCGCGCTGGTTGATGGCCTCGCGGACGGCGGACGTCGCCACGACATCGACCGTGTGGATGCCGGCGGCGTCGCAGTAGGCCGCGTACAGCTGCGCCGCCCGCTCGGCGCGCGCCAGCGCGACCGGACCGATGCACCCATCGGTGATCCCCTCCGAGAGCCGCACCGGCTCACGGATTTCATCGACGAGCCGGAACCACTCGCCCGGGACGTAGCGGTAGATCACCAGCCGGAACGAGTTCGAGCCCATGTCGATCACCGCGCGGGTGCGCTCGTGGGGCATGTGGCCAGCGACCGTCATTGCCGGGTGCGGTGACCGGTCACTGGTCCGGATCGCGCGGAATCTCCCGCAGGAACGGACGCGACGCCGCGGGCGCCAGCGCAATCCGTCCCTCGGCGAGGTCGCGCAGGGGCTGACCGGCGAGCTCGGACCGCCAGCCGACGGCAAGTGGCGAGTCGGACACCTCCCGCGCGCCGATCTCGCCCCACAGGAACGTCTCGATCTCGTCACGGGTCGCGACCAGGCTCGGCGCGACATCCGCTTCGGCGGCGCGGGCGGTGACGAGGATCTGCCCGAGCGGCCCAAGCGTGTCCATGCGGGCCTGGAGCTCGGCGCCGGGTGCCGCGGGCAGGTGGATCGGTTCGGCGGCCGCGCCCTCGGCGATGGCACCGAGGATGCCCTCCAGATCGGACTGGCGCATGCGCTCTGGCAGCCCGCGTTCGCCGGCCAGCTGGCCCGGCGTCGTGGGGCGTCGGCGGGCGATCTCCAGCAGCGTCCGGTCGGGGACGATCCAGGCCGTCGGCCGGTCGCGCCGCGCGGCCGCGCGCTCGCGCCAGGCGGCCAGCGCCCGCAGCACCGCGCGATCCACGGGGGAGAGCTTGCCCTGGCCCTTGACCCGCCGCCAGACGTCGTCCGGGTCCGGGACCCAGCGCGAGTCCGGCCCGTAACGGCGCGCCATCTCCTCGGCGATCCAGGATGTTCGTCCGAGGCGTTCGGCGCGCGCGAGGAACTCGTCGGCGAGCTCGACCAGGTGCGCGACGTCGGCGGCCGCATAGGTGAGCTGACGCTCGGTCAGCGGGCGACGGCTCCAATCGGTGTACTGCTCACCCTTGTCGAGCTTGACCTTCAGGCCCCGCTCGAGCAGCACGCCCAGGCCCTGGCCGGCCCCGATCCCGATGAACCCCGCTGCCAGCTGGACGTCCAGGACCCGGTCGGGCCGCGTGCCGAAGTGCGTCCCGAGCAGCGTGAGATCCGATGACGGCGCGTGCATGACGACGTCGACGTCCGGGTCTGCGACCAACGCGGCAATCGGGGCCAGCGGGGCGCCCTCGATCGGGTCGACCAGATGCACCCGGCCGTCGATCGCGACCTGCGCCAGGCAGGCCATCGGCGCGTAGGTCCGCTCCCAGAGGAACTCAAAATCGAGCGCGATGCGGCCGTGCTCGTGGGCTGCGGCGACGACGGCGGCGACGCCGCCGGGGTCCCTAATGACCTCTGAGGTCGTTGGAGAACTCACGCCCGCTACCCTACCCGCTTGTGGAAGTCGTTCAGGTCTCCAAGAGCTTCGGTGCGCGCCGGATCCTGCATGAGGTCTCGTTCCGCGTCACTACCGGAGATCGCCTGGCGGTCGTCGGGCGCAACGGCGAGGGCAAGACCACGCTGCTGCGGATCATCGCCGGCCAACTGGCGCCCGACGCGGGCCGGGTCAGCCTGCCCAAGGGCGCCCGGATCGCTCTGCACGACCAGCGTCCCCCGCTGGAGGTCGCCGGTCGCACGCTCGAGGAGTACGTCGCAGAAGGCATGGCCGACGCCATCGCGGCCGAGGCCGAGCTCGCCGAGCTCGAGGCCCGCATGGCCGCCGGGGACGCCGGCCCCCAGGTCCTCGCGGCCTACGAGCGCGCGCACGCGACCCTGGAGCGCGCCGGCGGATACCACTGGCGTGCCTGGATGATGCGCGTCACGCGGGGGTTGGGTATCCCGGACGCGCGCCTGGCCGACCCGCTGACGGTCTTCTCGGGCGGTGAGCTCACGCGCGCGTCGCTGGCCCGCGCCCTGGTCGCACGGCCCGACATCCTGCTCCTGGACGAGCCGACCAACCACCTGGACGTGCAGAGCACCGAGTGGCTCGAGGATGCGATCGCCGAGATGGGCTGTGCGGTGGTGCTCGTCTCGCACGACCGCTACTTCCTCGAGTCGATCGCCACCGCTGTAGTCGAGCTGGATCAGGGCCGCAGCAAGCTGTGGCCCTTCGGGTACTCGCGGTTCCGGAAGGAGCGGGCCCTCGCGGCCGCGGTCCAGGCCAAGGAGGCCGAGCGGACCGCCGCCGAGATCGCCCGCCTTGAGCGATTCGTCGAGCGCTGGCGCGCAGGGACACGCTCACGGCAGGCCAAGTCGCGCAGCAAGCGGTTGCAGCGCATCGCCCGACCCGAGATTAACCGCTCCGCCAAGGCGCTCGCGTTTGGCTTTCCGCCGGTCGCCGCGAGCGGGCGCGTCGTCCTCGAAGCGCACCGGATGACCGTGGCGGTGGGCGCGCGCGTGTTGATCGATCAGGCGGACATGGTCATCGAGCGCGGTGAGCGCGTGGCGATCGTCGGACCCAACGGCGCCGGCAAGACCACGCTGCTCGAGACGATCATCGGGCTGCGCCCGCCGACGTCCGGCCGGATCGGGATCGGCCACAGGGTCGATCTGTCCTACTACTCCCAGCACGACCAGGAGCTGCGCGGCGACCGCACGATCGTCGACACGATCCTGGCCGAGACGGCGCTCACGCGTACTCAGGCCCGAACCCTGCTCGGGGCGTTCCTGTTTCCGGGCGACCTTGCCGACCGGCGCGTCGCGGACGTGTCCGGCGGCGAGCGCCGGCGTCTGCAACTCGCACTGCTGGTCGCGCGCGGCGGCAACCTGCTGGTCTTCGACGAGCCCACGAATCATCTCGACGCCGAGAGTCGCGAGGCCCTCGAGGAGGCCCTGGACGCCTATGCGGGCACGATCGTGCTGGTGTCCCATGACCGCGCGCTGATCGATGCCGTCGCGACGCGGACGCTCGCCATCGAGGACGGGACCCTGGTGGCCCGCGACGGCGGCTGGGCGGACCTGTTGCAGGCCCGGGCGGGTGCCCGCGCGGCCGGCCACGAGGCGGCACCGCCGGCAGGGCCGAGACCGCCGGCCACGGCGTCACCGCCGACCGACCACCCCGGGAGCCCCGGCGTACGGAGCGCCAAGGGCGGTGCGGGCCGTCGGGTGCGTCAGCTCGAGACCAAGATTCACCGTCTCGAGGCCGAGCTGGCCGCGCTCGACACACAGCTCGCCGACCCCGGGACGGCCCGCGACCACGCGCGCTCGAGCAAGCTCGGCGACCAGTACCGCAAACTGCAGGAGGAGCTGTCCTGGGCGCTCGCCGACTGGGAGGACGCGGCCGAAGCTGCCGGGGTCTAGGCCCGGCGGCGGTCGGGGGGGCTAGAGCCGCCCCTTGTCCGGATCGCCGCCCGGCACCACCCGGAATGTCTCGACGCGGGGCGGCCCGACCAGCGCATCGGCAAGGGCCGAGAGTCCGGTGACCCACGGCTGCGCGGCGTGGGCAGCCAGTGCCGCCGCTGAGCTCCAGCGCTCGACGAACACGAACGTCAGGTCGTCGGGGCCGCCGCGATGCAGCGCATACAGCAGGCAGCCGTCTTCGGCATGGGTCGGGGCGAGCGCGTCGGAGAGTCCGGCCTCGACCGTATCGGCCATACCCGGCTTGGCGGTGAGGGTGGCGATCACGATGACCTCGGGCATCTCGGAGCTCCTGCGTCGTGGGGTGTGGCGCGCGGCCGACCGGCGCTCGCGAGTGTCGCAGGTTCCCCGCCCCGCGCGCGACGCCCCGCGTCGCGCGCGGGGCGGGGACCCGGTCAGGGCGTCACGATGACCTTCACGACACCGTCGCGCTGGTTCGAGAACAGCTCGTAGGCCGCCTCGATGTCATCGAGGGCGAATCGGTGGGTGATCAGCTGCTGCAAGTCGAGCCGGCCCGTCTTGACCAGGCTCATCAGCTGGGTCATGCGGTGCTTGCCACCCGGACAGAGCGTCGTGAGGATGTCGATGTCGCCGATGCCGTAGATGAACGGCTCGAGCGGCACCGAGACCTTGTCCGCGTAGACGCCCAACGACGAAACGGTTCCGGCCGGCCGCACCGCCCGCAGACAATTCTCGAAGGTCTGCTGCATCCCGAGCGCCTCGATCGCGACATCGGCACCCCGCCCGCCGGTCAGCGCCTTGATCTTGGTGATCGGGTCCTCCTGGGTGAAGTCGATGACCTCGTCGGCGCCCATGCGCTTGGCCATCTCCAGACGCACCGGATTCGAGTCGACGCCGATCACGAGTCCCGCGCCGCGCAGGCGTGCCCCGGCCGTGGCGCACAGGCCGATGGGCCCCTGCGCGAAGACCACGACCGAATCGCCGAGCTGTACGTCGGCCGTCTCCACCGCGGAGATCCCGGTGCTCGCGATATCGGTGACGAAGACGACCTGTTCGTCGGACAGGCCCTCCGGGATGCGGGCGAGGT
This sequence comes from uncultured Thermoleophilia bacterium, assembly GCA_963773325.1. GTDB lineage: Bacteria > Actinomycetota > Thermoleophilia > Miltoncostaeales > Miltoncostaeaceae > CAITWD01. The sequence goes on from CAVZAI010000002.1 coordinate 2,400,074, forward strand.
TGGCCTGGGCGTACGGCACGCGAAAGTACTCCGCCTGGACGCCGTCCGCGGAGTTGCCGAGGCGCCAGCCGCCGATCATGCCCCACTGGTCCGCATAGCCTGAACACTGCGCGCCGTCACCGCGCTGGCAGAAGTAGCACGTCCCGCACGGGGTAATCGCCCCGACGACCACGCGGTCGCCGACGTGATACCCCTCGACCGCTTCGCCGAGCTCGTGGATCACCCCGACCGGCTCGTGACCGACGATCCGACCCGGGGCCACCGGGTACTCGGCCCGCCAGATGTGCGAGTCCGTTCCGCAAATCGTCGTCGTGGTCACACGGACGATTGCGTCGCTCGGTCCGCAGCGGGGGACCGGGACCTCCTCGATGTGGATGTCGTGCGCGCCGGCGAATACGGCGGCACGCATGGTGGTCGACATCGTCGCTTCCTCCCGGGAGATGGTGGTGGCCGGCTGCGCGAAGCGACGCGCGGGTTTGAACGGCCGCATGGCGCCCGCACGGGCCTCGGGAATCCGGTCCTGTCTTGACTGTAGGCGCCCCCGGACGCCACGTCGCGGTCCGAGGGTGCAACATCGCCACAGGGCGAGGACTCCGCGACGGGCGCCCGCAGCGGCAGGGGCACGCCGCCCGCCGCGGTTGATACAACCCAGGCCCGTGACCGTACTGACCACCCTCATCGACGGCATTCGGAATGCGGTGCTCATGGCGTATGCCGTGTGGTGGGCACTGGTGTTCGGGTTCGCGATCTCGGCCATCGTTCAGGCCTGGGTGCCCAAGCACTCGGTCGAGCGCGCCATGGGAACCTCGGGATGGGGGGCGGTCGGGCGTGCCACCGGGCTTGGGGCGGCGTCGTCCTCGTGTTCGTACGCGGCGGTCGCTATTGGCAAGTCGTTGTTCCAGAAGGGCGCCTCGGCGATCTCGGCGCTGGCATTCCAGTTCGCTTCGACCAACCTGGTCTGGGAACTCGGTCTGGTGCTGTGGACCCTGATCGGCTGGGAATTCGCCGTCGGGGAGTTCATCGGCGGCCTCATCATGATCGTGCTGATGGCGCTGCTGCTGCGGCTGTTCGTCTCGCCGCGTCTCGAGGAGCGGGCCCGCCGCCATGCGCAGGCCGCCGATACCGGGCACCAGCACCACGCCGCCGAGTCCGAGCGCGCGCCCTGGAGTGCGCGCCTGCGCTCGATCGATGCGTGGTCGGACGTCGCCTTCAACTTCCGCGGGGACGTGCAGATGCTGTACCGCGAGATCGGGATCGGTTTCCTGCTGGCCGGGTTCATCGGCCTGCTCGGCAACGGGTTCTTCCAGGCGCTGTTCCTGCAGTCCGCACCCGCGCCGATCCGGATCATCGAGAACGTGCTGATCGGTCCGCTGATCGCGGTGGCGTCGTTCGTCTGCTCGGTGGGCAACGTCCCGCTCGCGGCCGTGCTGTGGTCCGGCGGGTTCTCGTTTGCCGGCGTGATGTCGTTCATCTTCGCCGACCTGATCGTCCTGCCGATCCTCGCCATCTACAAGAAGTACTACGGCATGACCTTCACGGTCCGCATCACGGCGCTCATGTACGTGACGATGGTGCTCGCCGGGCTGGCGGTGGCGGGGTTGTTCGCCGCATTCGGTGCGATCCCCACCACACGGCCGAGTCGCGCGGACCTGTTCGGTGCGGTCCAGCTCGACTACAAGCTTGTGCTCAACATCCTGGGGCTGGTGGTCTTCGGGGCCCTGTTCGGGCTGACCATGCGTCGCGGGGTCAAGGATCCGGTCTGCGGCATGACCGTCGATCGCAACACGGCGTTGCGGGCGGAACTCGGCGGGACGACCTACCACTTCTGCTCGGACGCATGTCGGCAGTCCTTCCTGATGGGAGGCGGGCCCGGCGACCGCGATGGCCACGGCCACGACAGCGGCACGCCGGCTCGCGCCACCGCGATCGACCCGGTCTGCACGATGACCGTCGATCCCGCCACCGCGTTGTCGGCCGAGGTCGGGGGCGCGACGTACTACTTCTGCGCCGAGTACTGCCGTGACCTGTTCGTCAGCAACCCGGCGGCCTTCGCCGGCCCGCCGCGCGCCGACGGCAGTTAGACCGCCGCCTGGCCGGCGCGCGGCCTGCGGCTAGACTTGGGGATCGGCGGCCGCAGCGGTCTCGGTGATCGCGCCGGTCTCGGTGATCGCGCCGGGCTCGGTGATCCCGCCGGTGCCGGTGATCGCGCCGTTCGGCGACCGGCCCTCAACCGTGTTGGTCTCGCGCGTCAGGAAGCTCACCAGGTCCGTGATCGCGCTCATCAACGGCGCGGGGAACACGATCGTAGAGTTCTTGTCGACTGAGATCTCGACGAGCGTCTGCAGGTTACGCAGCTGCAGCGCGATCGGGTGCTGCATCATCACGTCGCTGGCGTGGGCGAGTTCGGTGGCCGCCAACGCCTCGCCGTTGGCGCTGATGATCTTCGCGCGCTTCTCCCGCTCGGCCTCGGCCTCCTTGGCCATTGCGCGCTTCATCGCCTCCGGCAGCTGGATGTTCTTGAGCTCGACGAGGGTGACCTTGACGCCCCACGGCTCGGTCTGGATGTCGAGGGTGTCCCGCACGTGCTTGTTGAGGTCCTCGGTGCTCGTCAGGGCCTCGTCGAGGGTGTGCTGGCCGATGGCTGCGCGCAGCGTCGCCTGGGCGATGTAGGCGATCGCGGACTCGATGTCCTCGATCGCAAGCACGGCCTGCACCGGATCCACGACGCGGTAGTACGCGACCGCCGACACATCCACGGTGACGTTGTCGCGGGTGATGATCTCCTGCGACTGGATCGGCATGGTCACGATCCGCAGCGACACTCGGTGCATGCGGTCGACGAACGGCACGATGAAGATCATCCCGGGCCCACGGGGCCCGTCGACGAGCTTGCCGAGCCGCAGCTGCACGCCCCGCTCGTACTGTTTGAACACCCGCACCGCCATCGACACGTAGATGATCGCCACGATCACGACCAGGACGATGACAACGATCAACCCGTTCATCTGCGCCTCCCCGCGCGGGGTCTGCACGTGTCGCCGGGTGCGTCGCCGAGGCGAAGCCCGGGCACGCGCGGTACACCGAGGATAGCTCGCTTCTGGCGCCGCGCCATCGGCGCGGTCGCGAGTCCCGGGCCGGGTCTGCGCCGGATGGTTAGGGCGTGCCTGCCGGCGCGACGTCGTGCCGGGTGATCTGCCCGTTGCGGGTCACGTCTGCGGCGTCGTCGGTGTCGGCCAAATGCGAGTCCACGAGCCGCGAGAGGGCCTGCTCGAAGGTCTGCATGCCGGCCTCGCCGGTCCCCATGAGCTGCAGCAGCCGTTCGGGCGGGTCGGCGCTGGCGATGGCGCGGCGGACCCGCGGGGTGCCCAGCACGATCTCCACCACCGGGTAGCGCGAGATCCCGTCCGGTGCGCGGACCTGTCGCATTCCCAGGCCAGCCTGCAGGGTGGCGGCCAGCGATTGTCGTGCGACGCCCTGGCGGTGAACCGGGAACATGCTGACGATGCGCGAGAAGGCGTCGAAGATGTCGTTGGTGGTCAGGCCGGCGATGACCAGCGCGCCCGACTCGGCGGCGTGCAGCGCGGCCTCGGTCGTCGCCAGATCGCCGAGATGGCTGATCTGCACGACGTCGGCGTCCTGCCGCAGGATCGACGCGAGCGCATCGGCAGCGGAGGGCGTATCGAGCCCGACCTCGCGCTGGTCGATCGAGGAGCGGTTGTCGGCATGCAGCGCCTCAATCGGATCCTCGATCGTGACGATCGACCGCGTCTGCGTGCGATTGACGTGGTCGACGATCGCGGCCATCGTGGTCGTAGTTCCCGAGGACGCCGGGCCGCAGACGAGCACCAGGCCGGATTCGAGTTGGGCCACGTCGGCCACGACCGGCGGCAGGTTGAGCTCCGACAGCGCGCGCACCCCGTACGGCACCACGCGCATCACGATCGAGATCGAGCCGCGCTGGCGGAAGGCGTTGATCCGGAAGCGGCCGACCTCACGCCGGGTGAAGGCGAAATCGACCTCTCCGCACCGGTCGAACTGCGTCTGCTTGGCGGCCGTGGGCAGGCTGGCCATCATCAGTGCCAGGATCGCCTCGGTCTGGCCGGGCGTCAGCGCGGGCGCGTTCAGGGGTTCGAGGCGCCGATTGACGCGCACCAGCGGCGGCGACGGGACCTTCAGCCGCACGTCGCTCGCCCCGCGCGCCACGGCCTCGCGCACGACGTACTCAAGGAGCTCCGCAGGGTCCATGTTGGTGGTATCGGCTCGCCTGGTGCGGGCTTTATCGATCGGGCTGCGCCCCGCTGCTTGAGACGCCCTCGGGGGGCGCCGATACGAAGCCCATGAACCCGGGAAACCGTCCGCCGGTCGTCGTTGTCGACGACAGCGCACTGACGCGTGCGTGGGTCGTGCGCGTCGCGAGCGAGGCCGGCCTTGCGGTGCGCACCGCGACCGGCCCAGCGGCGGCGCCCCTGGCAGAGGCAGCCGGGGCAACGGCCATGGTGATCACCGAGCGGCGGCTACCGGACGGCGGCTGTGCACTAGCCAAACGGGTACGAGCCGCGGGCATCGCCGCGGGCATCCTGGTCATCGGCGACCCGGACGATCCGCAGCTTGAGACCGACGCCCGGGAATCGGGTGCCGACGGGGTGCTGCGCTGGCCGAGCAGCGCTGCGGAGCTCGCCGACGCGGTGCGCGCCGTCGAAGCCGTCGGCGACGGCCGCCTGCTCGCGCACGAACGAGCCGCCCGGCTGGATGGCGAGATGCATGCGGCGGCAATGATCCAGGCGGCGCTCCTGCCGGTGCTGCCCGAGCTCCCCGACGGGTGGGCGCTCGAGAGCGCCTTCCTGCCGGCGAGCGACGTCGGCGGCGACATGGTGGATTTCGTGACCGACGCTCCCGGTCGGCTGGCGATTGTGCTTGCCGATGTCTCCGGCAAGGGCGTCGGGGCGGCGCTGTTGGCGGCGATGGCCCAGACCGCGATTCGCGGGGCACTCCTGCGCGGGGCGAACCCGGCCGAGGCGCTCGCCGACGCCAACGCGCTCCTGTTGGAGACGCTCGACCGCAGCGGGCGCTTCTTGACCGGCTTCGTGGCCAGCGTCGACCTCGAGTCCGGCGAGCTGGCCTACGCCGACGCGGGCCACGGCCATGTGGCGCTGCGCGATCCCGACGGGCGGTGGTTGCCGATCGCCGAGGGCGGCCTGCCGCTTGGGCTCGCCGCGGACGTGGACTATCCGCTGGGGCGCGCGTACTGCGGCCGGGGCGGACTCTTGGCGGCCTACAGCGACGGTCTGGTGGAGGGCGCGGACCTCGACCCGCAGGCGGAGCGAGCGCGGCTCTTGGTGTCGCTCGCCGACGGCACCAGCGCCGCGCAGCTCGTGGCAGAAGCCCCCGCCGAGGACGATCGCACCCTCGTCGTATTGGGCCGGACCGGGTGAGGCGCCGTGTCGTACTGGAGTTTGCCGCCGATCCCGCCGGCGCCGACGAGGCCGCCCGCCATGTCGTCGCGCTGCTCGAGCGGGTCACCCCGGACGTCGCGTTCGCCTGCGAGTTGGCGGTCGCCGAGGCCTGCGCGAACATTGCGCGCCACGGCTTCGCCGGCGGCGCCGGAACGATGCGCGTGGTCGCCCGTGCGAGCGATGCGCGCCTTGCCGTCGCCATCTGCGACCGGGCGCCGGCATTCGCCGGCTCGGCCCCGCCGATGCCCGCCGCCGACGCCGAGGGCGGCCGCGGCCTGCCTCTGCTGGCCGAGTGCATGGATCGCGTGCGCTGGCACCGCACCGATGGAGAGAACCGCCTCTTAATGGCCCGTCGACTGGATGTCTGCCGATGAAGAACGTCACCGCGATCGACACCGCTCCCCGGCCCGCGCGCTCGCCGCGGCTGCGACTGCGCGGGATTTCCGCCGAGGCCGCCGCGCCAGCGCTCGTTCGCGCGCTCGGCGAGGGCGACGCCCCCCTTGGGGCGGTCCTGCATGAGGTCGGCCGGATCGCCGGCATGCCGTCGGTGGTGTTCTGGAAGCCCGACGGACGGCGCCTTCAGCTCGCGCACCGCCACGGGGACGATCTCGTCGCCGCGCCGGACAACGGTCTGCGCCAACTCGGCGGCACGGATCAGGACGAGGCCAGTACGCAGGGCATCCCGCTGTTGGTCGCGGCCAGCGCCGCCGCGCATCCGCACGTGATGACCATCCAGGGCAGCTGGTTCGCCGCCGTGGGCACCGGCGACGGTCTGCTGGCCCTGGGGCCGTTCGGCGACCGTGAGCTCGGCCGGCGCGACCGGCGCGAGCTGGTCGCGCTTGCGGTGCTCGCCGACGGACCGGTGCGCCAGGCGCTGCGCATCGGGGCGCTGACCGAGCAGGTGCAGGCCCTGCGACGCGAGGCCGACCTGCATCGCCGCTCACTGGGATCGGCGACCGATGAGGTCACCTCGCTGGGGCTCCTGCTGGAGATGGCCGTGAGCACGTCGGGGTCCGTGGGCGGCTTCGTTGCGGCCCGTGTGGACGACCGACTCGAGGTCATTGCCGAGCGCAACGTCCCCGACGGTTTCGCCGCGCTCGATCTGACGCCGGGGCACGGGATCCTCTCGGCGGTGGCCGGCGCGCCCGGCGTGCTGTTCGTCGACGGCTACCAGGCGCTGTTGGACCTCGGGATCGGCGGCCTGGTCGCCGTCGGCGGTCCGCAGGACGCCGAGCACCCCGAGGTCGTGATCGGGCTGTTCTCGGACGCCGACGGCATGCTCGAGCCGGACTGCGCCCCGCTGCTGAACACTCTCGTCGACGTGGCGGTGATCGTGATGACCAGCGCCGCCGCCGCACGGGGCACGGCCACCCGGCACCTGGAGGCGCTGGAGGCGCTCTGCCGGGGCCTTGATGCCCGGGCTCACGCGACCAAGCACCACCACGCCCGCGTCGCCCATGCGGCCGCGGCGATCGCCGCGGGCCTGGGACTCGCCCCTGAGCGTGTCGCGCTGGTCACCCAGGCCGCGCTGATCCACGACGTCGGCCTGATCGCGGCGACGGGCGACGGAACGATCGCCGCCGAATTCGCCCATCCCGCCGTCGGCGCCGACATGGCCGCCCTGGTGCCGGGCGCCGCCGAGCTCGCGCCGATCATCCGGGCCCACCACGAATGGTGGGACGGCTTCGGCTTTCCCAACGGCCTGCTCGGCGAGGCCATCCCGCTCGAGGCGCGCGTGCTCGCGGCCGCCGAGTTCTACGTCGAGACGCTGCAGGCGGACCCTTCCTGGGACGTCGCCGCACGTGCCGCCGAGATCCAATCGCGCGCGGGCGGGCAGCTCGACCCCGCATGTGCCACGCAACTGATCGACCTCATCCAGGAGTCGTAAATGCAAATCACCCTGTCCACAGAGACCGACCCGATGGTCACCGCCGTGGTCGGGCGACTGGACCTCCGGACGGCGCCCGAGCTGCGCGCGCAGGTCTCGGCGGCGCTCGTCGCCGGCCCCGGGTCCATGATCATCGACCTGAGCAATGTCGAGTTCATCGACTCCTCGGGGTTGGGCGTGCTGATCGGGCTGCACAAGCAGGCCGTGGCGCAGGGCGGGCGCGTGACGCTCGTGCCGCCGTCGGGCAGCGCGCGCCAGATCTTCGCGCTCACCCGCACCGAATCGTATTTCAACATCGTCCCGAGCCAGCACGCGGCGCAGGGCGGCTGATGTCGCGGCCGTCCGCACCGCAACACGAAAGGAACCCACGCATGTCACGGGGAATCGGTCGAACTTGACGTCTGCATGGTGGCCCACGGGGTCGGACCGGCGACGATTGGCGGGGTCACCCGCTGGGCGGATGCGATCGCCCGTGAATTGCCCGCACTGCGGATCGGCATGCACCGGGCCGGCGACGCGCTCCCGCGGGCACGCTGCTACCACGCGCTGATGCCGGCCGCTGTCCCTGCGGCACGCGAGGCCGCGCGCGGGCGGCGCCGGCCGTCGCTACTGACCCTGCATGCGATGGCCGACCCCTGGGAGCCGTCGAACCTGCGCGGACGGATCGACCCTCAGGACGTCTCTCATGGCCACGGTGGCGGTGGCAACCAAGGTGGTAACAGCCAGAACGCGTGGATCGACCGGACCTACGGGGCAGTTGACCGCATCGTGGCCGTTGGATCCGCGGTCGCGGCCAGCCACCGTGTGGCTGCCGGTCGTGACATCCAGGTGATCGCCAACGGTGTCGCGATGGGGCGCAGCCGGGCTCGCCGGGACGAACCGACCGTGGGCTTCGTGGGGCGGCTGGCGCCGATCAAGCGCCTTGAGCGACTGCTCGAGGCGATGGAGTTGGTGCGTGAGGTCAACCGCGAGGCCCGCCTGGTGCTGGTCGGCCCCGATGACGGTCCGCCCGAGTACGCGCGCGAGCTGCGCGCGCTGGCGGGACGCCGGGGTCTGCGCGGTGCGGTCGTGTTCACCGGCGCGGCCCGCCCGGAGTTGTGGTACCCGCAGTTTGCCCTCATGGCGATGTCCTCCGACTCCGAAGGCATGCCCCTGGCGGTCCTAGAGGCGCGCGCGCACGGCGTGCCGTGCGTCGGCCCAGACGTCGGCGGGATGCGCGAGGCGATCGCCGAGGGCGGCCTGGTGGTGGCACCGGGCGACGCCGAGGCCCTGGCTGAGGGCATCCTCGCGGTCCTGAGCGACAGGGCCCGCGCGGACCGGCTGGCCGAGGCCGCCTACGCCGCGTCGTCGCGCTGGACCGCCGCGGACACCGCCGCCGCCTACGCCGACCTGTACGCCCACCTCGGCCTGTCCTGATGCACGTCCTGCTCGCCACCGAGGGCACCTACCCGTTCGTCGATGGCGGCGTCACCACCTGGTGCGCGCAGCTGATCGACGGACTGCCGGACGTGCGCTTCACGGTCTACGCCGTGACCGGCGACGTCAGCGCGCGTCCCCTGTTCGATGTTCCGCGCGACACGACGGTGGTGCAGGTGCCGCTGTGGGGGGTCGAGCATCCGGCCGAGTGGGGCCTGTCGACAGGCGGCACCCTGGATCTCATCCGACGTACCCGGGCGGCGCAGGGGGCCAAGGCGGAGGACTTCGCGCTGCTGTTGACGGGGTTTTTGGCGGACCTCGACGCCCCGCAGGCGAACCCGGCTGCCGCGGCCGAGCGCCTGGTCGCGCTGCACCGGTTTTTCCTCGAATACGACATGCTCGCGGCGCTCGCCTCGGACGCGGCCTGGGACGCCCTGGTCGCCGCCGCACGCGGCGCGAGGTGGGCACGGGACGCGACGATCGGCGACCTCACCGCATGTATGCGTTGGCTGCGCGCGCTGATGATGCCCCTGGCGGTGCCGGTCCCGGAAGCGGATCTGACCCACATCACCATCGCCGGCCTCGCGGCCGCGCCGGGCATCATCGCGCGGCTGGAGCGGGGAACCCCGTTGATCGTCACCGAGCATGGCGTCGCGCTGCGCGAGCGCTATCTGGCGATCCTCACCGACCGGACCCTCTCGGACGCCCAGCGGCGCTTTATGGTCGCGGTCGCAGAATTGATGACCGCCATCACGTACGCCCTCGCCGACGTCGTCGCGCCGGTCTGCGCCTGGAACGGCCGCTGGGAACGCCACCTCGGCGTCAAGCCGTCCGCCCTGCGGGTGATCCACAACGGGGTCGACCCGACGATCTTCGTGCCGCGCGACAAGCCGGCGACGAGCCTCGGCGCGGGGCGGCCGACGGCGGTCGCCGCCGCGCGGATCTTCCCGCTCAAGGACATCGAGACGATGATCCGGGCTGCGGCACGCACACGTGAGCTGGTCCCGGACGCGCTGTTTGTGGTCTACGGCTCGCTGACGGCCGACAAGCCCTACACCGAGCGCTGCCGCGCGCTCATTACCGAGCTCGGGCTCGAGCGCGACTTCCTGTTGGCGGGGCTTGCACCGGAGCCGACCGAGATCTTTAACCAAGGCGACATCGCGGTGCTCTCAAGCGTCTCCGAGGCGTTCCCGTACACCGTGCTCGAGGCGATGTCGTGCGGGCGACCCGTCGCCGCGACCGACGTCGGCGGCGTGCGGGAGATCATCGCGGGCTGGGGCGAGCTGGTGCCGCCGCGCGATCCGGTGGCCCTCGGTGACGCATGCGCCCGGCTGCTCAGCGACGGTCGCCGGCGTGGTGAGCTCGGCCGGCGCGGCCGTGAGCTCGTCCTGGCGCACTTCCGCGCCGCGAACGTGGCCACACAGTACCGCGCGCTGTATTCCGAGTTCGTCCTCGAGCGGGAGCTGGTGAGCGCGTGAGCACGGCGGGCGTCCTCCAGCGGCCCATCGGCGACGTCGAGACGGCGGCGCACCGCGTCGTCGAGCGCATCGGTGTGCCGGTCCACGAACGCGCCACGGTGGCGATACTCGAGAGCGAAGGCTTGCGAGACGCGGACGCGTGCCGGATCGAACCGGGCTGCGAGGATCTGTTCGCGTTGGGCCGCGTCGTGCACGGGCGGGCACTTGAGCTGTCGGAGACGGCCGCGACGCTCAGCGTCGCCGCGCCGGCGCCGCTGGCGGCACCGCGCGCCGAGTGGGGCCGGATCATGCGCACCTACGTGCTGGGCATCGGGTACTCGCTGCCGCTGATCGTCCTCGGGCTGGGCGTGTTGGTCTTCGGCATCTCGCTCTGGGGCTCCCCGCAACTGTCGTCCCCGGCCAAGTCGGGGATGGCGCTCGGGGTCCTGGTGAGCCTGGTGGTCTCCGGCCCGTTCACGTACGCCATGACCCGCCGGATCTTCTACTACTGGTACCAGTACGACCCCCGAGCCCTTGCGCGGACCGTCGTTCGCTGGACGCTCGCGGCGATTGGCTGTGGCGCGGTGTGCGCGATGATCGCACTGGCGTGGTCGACGCTGGCCGGGAGCGCGCCCGGCTTCACGGTGGCGCTCGTCGCGGTCCTGCTGCTCCAGGGGCCGATCTGGACCTGTACCTCGGCGCTGTACGTGATCGGGCGCGCCTGGGTCGGCGGCGTTGCGCTGGTGGCACCGGTCGTGCCGCTCTGGCTGGCGCTGCGCGCCGGGGCGACCCCGCTCCCGGCGCACCTGATCGCCTTGGCTGCCGCGGACGCGCTGCTGATCGGGGCGACCTGGTGGGCGCTGGTGCGGCTGCCCTCGCGCTCGGTGCCGGCCCGTGATCCGCTGCCGGCCTCGCTCATGGCGCTCTCGGTCGGCGGGTTCGCCGCCTGGGGCGCGGTCTACTACCTGCTGCTGTTCGGCGACCGGCTGGTCGCGTGGGTCACGCCCTCGGGCGCGCAGTTCGCGCCGGGGTATGAGACGGCGCTCGAGCTCGCCCTGATCCCGCTGGTGTTCGCGATGCCGATTCTCGAGTTCACGCTGCTGCGCATCGCCGAGCAGGTCGAAGAGCTCCAGGACGGGTCGGGGCTCGAGCGCGTCGAGCTGCTGGGCATCAGCATCCAGCACGTGCTGGTGCGGACCGTCGGCGCGGCGCTGGCGCTCTACGCCGGACTGTCCTGCCTGGTGCTGGTGTTCGCGCGGGAGACCGGTCGGCTGCTGCCGGACAACGCCGGTGCTGCCGTGCAGCACGGGGCCGGCTGGACGGCCCTGGTGACGGCGCTGGCCGCATACGGATTTCTCATCCTCGGCATCGGCATCGGGACCGTGTACCAGTTGGTCTCACGCCCGTGGATGCTCGTGCGTGCCGGCGCGATCGGGGTCGTCGTCAACCTGACCGTCGGTGAAATGGCGCGCCACGGAGCCGGGCCGCAGGCGGCAGCGTTCGGGCTGGTGGCCGGCACGGCGGCGTTCGCGCTGGTGATGCTCGTGACCTGGTGGACGACGCGCGCGAAGATCGCCCAGTGGTGGGCCGCGACCTGACCGGACGCCCCCACACCGGTCAGGTGCAGGGGATCCGCAGCTTGCCGTTCAGGCTCGGGTCGTAGCGGCCGGCGATCCGGGCGCCGGCGGCCGCGGCGGGGCAGAAGGCATTGGGCGAGGCGGTGTACTCAATCTCGAAAATTGCCTTGTGCGCCTTGGCATAGGGCGCGGTCAGCCCGCACATGCCGGACGGGAAACAGCTCTCGACGATCGCAAAATCGAAGTGGGGCGCGAGCGCCGCGGTCTGATCGAGGTAGCCCAACTGTCCGATGCTCAGGCCGACCGAGTGCGCGATCGAGACGAGCTGGATGAGGTAGGCGTTGACTTCGGCCACCGTCAGCGGGGTCCCGTTGAAGCTGACCCCGTGGCCCTCGGCCTCGTCGGTGCCGTCGGGCTGGATGGCGTCGAAGCCCTTGCTCTTGCAGTTCTCGAACTGGAGCGCCTCGAGCTCGAGCAGGGTGTGGTAGTTCGGACCGGCGGGGTTCGTGTTCAGCCAGCGGTCGACACCGTTGAACGGTTGGCCCTTGAGCGGCGCCCACCTGGGGTCGTTGGCGTCGTACATGTACGGCGTCCACTCGCCGACCGGGACGTAGCAGATCACGTGCGCGCCGCGGGCGTGGAGCGCGTCGACGGTGGCCGAGGTGTTGTTGTTGCCGTCGATGTCGTATACCGAGGGCGGCTTGGCTGGATTGCCCTGGTAGTTGAACTCGCCGTCGCCGAGGTCGGTCGGGCTCGAGGTGTCCAGGGGCGAGCCGAGCTTGATCAGAAACGTCGAGTTGACCGGTGGGACCCAGTAGCCGCGTTGGAGTGACCGCCAGATCACGAACGCACCGATGGCCACCGCGACGAGCACGATGCCGGCGGCGATGGGGATCAAGCGGTTGAAATTCACCTATCCGGAGCTCCGTGTCGGGCGCGGGGACCTCGGCCGGGCCGCGACCGGCTCGGCTCCCGGCGGTGTTGGGAGGATACGGGCGCCGCCCGACGATCGCCATCGGGTGGGGCGGACGGTGCCCGGGCGAGCGCCGTCGCCCGCGCCTGGCGGCGCGGGCGGGCTGGGGCGGGCTATTCGGTCGAGATGTTCGGATCCGCCTGCTGGGTAACCGGCGAGAGCGCGATGAAGTGCTCGGCCGGCGCCTCGATGAGCGGGTCGAGCCGTGCTGCGGCCGCCGGCTGCCCGGACTCATCCAGGGCCTGACGGTACTTGGCCAGCAGATCGGCGACCTGCGCCTCGTCGGAGTCGTCCAGTTCCAGCATGGTGACTTTGGCCGTCTTGGACAGGCGACGTCGGATCGCGCTGCTGTCGAGGTTCCAGTCCGGGTTCTGACGGCAGTAGATGACCCCGCCGGTCATCCCGGAACAGATCCATGGCCCCGGGTCGCCGAGCACGACCACGCGCCCCCCGGTCATGTACTCGAACGCGAAGCCCTTGCAGTTGGCGCGGGCTGCCAACGAACCGCTGCGGTCGTTGAGCGGCTCCCTGGGCTCCCCGCCGAGGACCACGTCGGCTCCGGACATGCGGATGCAGGCGCGCGCGTCGGTGTCGCCCTGTATCAGGAACAGGCCCCGCTGGGCGCCGTAGGCGAAGCTCTTGCCGACGTGGCCGCCGACCCACTCGCCCTTGGAGTTGCGCGCCTTGAGGACCTGGATCTCTCCGCCCAGCGCGCACTTGCCGACACCATCCTGGGCGCCGCCGAACACGCGCATGCGGACGCCACCGATGTTGAACGCGCCCAGGCCGGATCCGGCGGCCGCACCCTTCGTGAATGCCAGGTCGACCAGTGGCGCGTGGCCGTTGGCCTGCTCGGCATCGGCCAGGATGTTCGCGTTGCCGCCGTTCTGGCCGTTCGAGCCGTTGGGGTCCCCGAGCGCACCGAAGTTCCAGCTGGTGTTCACGTGGGTGTGCGAGCGGGCGATCATCCCGGCCAGATCCGTGCCGAGATTGCGGTCGGCCGCCGTCGCCGCCTCCTCCTCGACCGCGAGCGCCGAGCCCGCCGCCAGGCGCTCGGCGGCCACTTCGGGCGCACGGTGCGGCGGCGGCGGGTTGAACTCGCGGAAGAATCGCGCCTGGCCCTCGGGTGCGGTGATGACGCGCTCCCGCACCGGGGTCAGCAGCCCGCCGAGGTCGAGGCGCTCGTGGTGTGAGACCTGCACCAGGTGGTTGGCCTGACCGACCAGGTCCTGGATATCGGTGACACCCATCTGGCCGGCGCGGGCGCGCATGGCGGCGCCCATCTCGGTGAAATAGCGCACCAGCGCTTCGGTGGCGGGCTCGTGCTCACGGGGAACGAAGCGCTTGAGGCCGCGTTCCTGGGCCTCGTGCTGGTCTTCGATCTGCGTGGCGATGCCGACGTGGCACGTGTCCAGCTGGCAGCCGCGGCAGATCGTGCAGCCGATGGCGACCATCGAGGCGGTGCCGAAGCCGAGCCGGTTGGCGCCGAGGCAGATCAGCTTGAGCGCGTCGTCGGCCGAGCGCAGGCCACCGTCGGCCCAGATTTCGACCCGGTCGCGGATGCCCGCCTCGGTGAGCGCGTGATGGGCGAGCACCGTGCCGAGCTCGCACGGCAGACCCGCGCGGCGAAGCGCATGCTGACGGGCGGCACCGGTGCCGCCGTCGAAGCCCGAGAGCGTGATCACGTCGGCTCCCGCCTTGGCGATGCCGATCGCAATCGTGCCGATGCCCGGCACCACCGGGACCTTGACGATGACCCTCACGTGAGGGTTGGCCGTCTTGAGCTCGTCGATCAGCTGGGCCAGGTCCTCGATCGAGTACAGGTCGTGGTTGTTGGACGGGCTGATCAGGTCGGAGCCGATCTGCGCGTTGCGGGCCCGCGCGATGGCGGCGGTGACCTTCGAGCCGGGCAGGTGCCCGCCCTCGCCGGGCTTGGCGCCCTGGCCGATCTTGATCTCCACCAGTTCCGAGGAGTTGATCAGCAGCGAGGAGACCCCGAAGCGCCCGGAGGCGATCTGCTGGCCCCGGTTCTTGGGGTACTGGCCGATCATGTCGGGGATCTCGCCGCCCTCGCCGTTGACCGAGAGCATGTCGGCCCGCGCGGCCGCCTCGGCGTAGGCACGGAACGCGATCTCGCTCTGTGAGCCGAAGCTCATCGAGCTGATCACGAACGGCAGCCCGTGCTCGCCGACACGGCTCGAGACGTTATCGCCGGAGCGGCGCTGATCTTCCGGGGCGAGCTGGAG
The DNA here is from genome assembly GCA_963773325.1 of uncultured Thermoleophilia bacterium. GTDB lineage: Bacteria > Actinomycetota > Thermoleophilia > Miltoncostaeales > Miltoncostaeaceae > CAITWD01. The sequence continues at coordinate 2,415,084 of CAVZAI010000002.1, forward strand.
CCCGACCGCGTGCCGCAGCGCGACCGGCTGGTCGCGCTCGAGTTGCTCGAGCGTCTCGGCGTACTCCTCGTAGCCCCGCTCCGAGCTGGCGACGCGCGCGAGCGCCTTCCACACCTTCGGGTACATCCGCGGCAGCTTGACCTTGGCGTGGCTCTCCTCGCCCGAGCGGATCCGCTGGCCGAGCTCGGCCAGTTCCTCGAGCCCGTCGAAGCCCAGGCCTCGGCCCGCGCTCGCGACGAAGCCGGGCATGCCGATGATCTCCAGGAGCTCCGGCTGGACCCCGATCGCCGACATCAGGCGCGCGTAGCCGCGCAGCTCGTGGATGCCGAGCGTCGACAGGACCTTCTCGATGCCCTTCTGCAGTGCCTGGAGCAGGTTCGAGGCGGCCACGGCGGGCTCGGGGTTCGCCTGGACGGCGTACTCGAGCATCGCGTACGGGATGAGCGCCTGGGCGCCGAGCCCGAGCGCCACCATGATGTCGTGGACGTTGCGGATGCCGGCCGCCTGCAAGAGCAGGCTGACGTTGCGGCGGATCGAGTCTCCGTCGTCCTGGTACTGCTCACGCAGGGCCTTGTCGACGGCGGCGACCGCCAGCATCGGGTCGCACACGCGCGTCTGGGCGCTGGCGCCCATGTCGTGCAGCACGATGACCTCGACGCCCTGGCGCACCGCGGCGACCGCCTGCTCCGACAGCTCGGCGACGCGCTGGCGCATCGTCGACGTCGGCGGGTAGGCCAGATCGAGCCGGATCGCGCGCTCGTCCCACGCGGCGAGGACATCGTCGAGCAGCGCCACGCCTTCGCCGACGGCGACCCGGCGCAGTTCCGGCAGGGAGAGCCCCAGGCCATTGCGCAGCCCGCCCAGTAGGAGCGGCATCCGCAGCTCGCAGCGCTGGGGCGGCTCGATCTCGACACCCTGGATCGGCGGACGCCGTCCGAGGACGACACGTGTGGAGAAGTGCTCGACCTCACGCTCCCGGTCGATGGCCGGGTTGGTCACGACGGCGACGGTCTCCTGCAGGTAGTCCGACAGCGGCATCGGGACCGGGGTGAACGGGCCCAGCGGACCGTCCCAGCCGAGCGAGCCGACGGGCTCCGCGCCGCGTTCGGCGTGGAACTCGACCTGCTGCTTGTCGGACCCGATCCACGAAGCCGAGCCAAGCAAGGCGTTGAGGTCGATCTCTGGGCCCTCGGCGCTCCCGTTGGCGTCGTCGGCGAGGATCGTCGGATCCAGGCCGCCGGCCAGGCGCGCGCGCGTCTCGCCGTGGGGCAGGGCGCCCCGGTCCTTGGCACGCTCGTAGACGTGCTGTTGGACGTCGGGGTAATCGAGCGCGTGCGGGACGCCATCGCCGTCGAGGATCACGGCCATCTTCTCGCCCGGTCCGAGCGGCCGCGGGTCGCAGGTCAGGTTGGCGACCTCGATGATCCCCGGTTCGGAGGACACCACATACCAATCGTCGGTCTCGATCCACCACAGCGGACGCAGTCCCATGGCGTCGACGGCGAAGACCATCTCGTTCTGGGCGCGGGTCGCGAGCGCCACCGGGCCCTGCGCGTACGGTCCCAGCGCCTCGCGGTAGTGCACGTAGAGGTCCTGCAGGTGCGCCGGCAGGCGGTGGACCTCGCCGAGGATCGGCGGTAGCGCAAACTCGACCGCCTCCAGCAGCGACAGGCCCTTCTTGAAGACCAGGCCCTCCAGGAGCCGGTTGAGGTCCTGCGAGTCGGAGCCCCCGAAGGTGATCGGCAGGCCGAGCTGCAGGCACTGCTCGCGCAGCTGGGCGATGGTGTTGATCTCGCCGTTGTGGCCGAGCAGCGAGAATGGCTGCACCCGCGAGAAGGTCGGGTACGTGTTGGTCGAGTACCGGTTGTGGGCGATGATCCGCGATGCCGCGAAGTCGTCCTCGGCGAACTCCGGGTAGAACCGCGGGATCACCTCGGGCTGGCCCTGGACCTTGTACACGGCGTCATTGGCCGAGAACGAGGCCACGTGGCAGTCGATGTCGCGCTCGAACTGGACCATGGCCTCGTAACAATCGCGCGAGGCGGACCGGCCGCCCTCGTTGGCGAGCGCGGCGATCTGCCAGAACACCGGCGGTGTCTCGGCCGCCCGTGGGCCGAGGGCCGAGCGGTCGACCGGGCCCTCGCCGGACCACAGCAACGTGAAGCCACGCGCGGCCAGGATCTGGTGCAGGCGCTCCACCTGGTCGCGTGCGGCCTGCTCGGACTCGAAGAACAGGTGCCCGACGACGAAGCGGGAGTCGTCAACGACCGCCGGGTCGATCCCGTGGGCGGCCAGGCGCCGGCTCCACTGCGGCCGCGGGATGTCGATCAGCAGGCCGCTGCCGTCGCCCTCGCCGTCGACGCTGCCCGACCGGTGCACCATCATCTGCAGCCCCACCAGCGCGTGATCGACCATCCGTCGATCCGGCTTGCCGTCGCGCGTCACGAATGCGGCGAGGGCGCAGGCGTCGTGCTCGATCAGGTCCGGGATCCCGTGGGGGGGCATGGCGGCAAACGGCGGCGGCGGCACTGACATACGCGGCCTCTTGATGTCTGGTGGTGGATCCGTCGGACGAGCTGCGGGTCACCGCACACGCGATCCGGCGGCATGACGCATTGAAGGCCGATCGGCCGACGTCGTCAATCGCCGTGGACAGGTGGCAATCGGCGCGATCGCGCCGCGTGGCCCGGGCTGCCCACAGATCGCCCGTGTGACGGGCAACAGACCCACCGCGCAGCTTACAGGCACCTGGTCGGCGCTGGGGATCGGCGAGCACCCGATTTTGGCTCGACGCCCGGCGATCCCGGTACCATCCTGTTCGCAGATGAGTGACGCCACCGTGAGCGAGACCCAGTACTGCTATCGCCACCCCGACCGCGAGACGCTCCTCAGCTGCTCGCAGTGCGAGCGACCGATCTGCACTGCATGCATGAACCCGGCGCCCGTGGGCATCCGCTGCCCGGAGTGCGCGGGCAAGACGCGCTCGGGAGCCAACCAGCTCCAGCGCGGACGGGCGGTGCGCGGCTTCGCGGTCTCGGGCCGCCAGTCGACGGTGACCCTCACGCTGGTGCTCATCAACCTGGCGGTGTTCTTCGCAGAGCTCGCCCAGGGCGTCGGGCTCACCGGCGGCGGGCAGTCGTCGATCATCACCCGGGGTGGGCTCTACGGACCCGCGGTCGCCGACGGCGAGACCTGGCGCCTGGTGACGTCGGCGTTCATCCACGAAAGCGTCCTGCACGTTGCGTTCAACATGTGGGTGCTGTGGGTCCTGGGGAGCGCCTTCGAGAGCTACGTGGGCTCGCGCCGGATGATCATCGTCTACGGCGTGAGCATGTTGTGGGGGGCCGCCGGCGCGCTGCTGTTCTCGCCCGGGTCCCTGACGATCGGTGCGTCCGGCGCCGTTTTCGGCTTGATGGGCGCGATGGTGGTGATGTTCCGCCAGCGCGGGATCGCGGTCATGCGCAGCGGGCTCGGGGTACTGATCGTCGCGAACCTGGTGTTCACGCTGACCGTTCCGGGAGTCTCGGTCGGTGGCCACATTGGCGGCCTGATTGGCGGGGTCCTCGCCGGTGCGGTGCTGTCGGGCTTCGGTCGCGGGCACATCGCCTACGGCCGGGTCAACGGCTCGGTGGCCGGCGGCATCCTCGGCCTGTGCGCCATTGCCATCGCGATCTCGCTGCTGGCCGCCCACGGGACGATCTGACCCGCCCCCCCGGACCGCGCCTGCGCTGTCGACGCATCGCGCCGTGAGCGACGACGCGTCCCGACCGGGTCCCGACGTGCGCGGAGACCGGCGATGTACCCCGGCTCCCGGCGGGGGCGTTCGGGCGTAGACGCTCGCCGGCGCCGAGCTCACCGCAACGAGCCGTCGCGGCGGCGCGACCACCCCTGCAGGAGCCGGCAATCCGGTCGGCTCCCGGTGCGGGCCGATCGGAATGCCGGCTGCGCAGTGGCGGCGCTGCAACACATGCGCGCATTCGCACCGGGGCCAAGCGCACCGATTTGCGTGACGGTGTACAACTTAGACAGACGCACCGCAGGAAGCGGTCGAGCGTGCGGCAGGTCGGTCCGGGGCGCGATCGGAGATCGCGGGTCGTCGCGTTGCACGGTGCTGCCACAACGATGAGCCACGACGTTTGACGGGGACACGGCCGTTTCTCCGCCAATGGCCACCACGACGCGACGGATCGCATGATCGATATCGGGACCACACTTCGCGACGCACGCACGCGCCAGGGCCTCGAGCTTCCGGAATGCGAGCTTCAGACCCGGATCCGCGCGCGCTATCTGACGGCCCTCGAGGAGGAGCGGTTCGATCAGCTGCCCGAACCTGCCTACGCACGCGGCTTCCTGCGCAGCTACGCCACGTTCCTCGGTGTCGACGCACGGGTCCTGGTCGAGGAGTTCGATGACCGCTTGGGGGGCCCGCCGGGCGGCGGCGAGCCGCCGATCCCGCCAAGCGAGCCGCCGCGGCGGCGGCTGCCGCTGCCGGGTGCTCCGGTCAGGAAGCGCGGCGCCATCCGCCATAAGGGCGCGATTGCATGGCTCGTGATCGGGGCACTGGGGGCGTTGCTGGTGGCGCTGTGGGTGGGGGCGGCGTATCGGGACCGCCCGCCGGCGATCACACCGCCGGCCGCGACGACTCCGGCCCTGACGTCGCCGGCAACGAGCGGCCCTGCGACCAACGAACCGTCGCGAGGCGGTCTGATGCTGCGGATGCAGGGATCCCCGGGCACCGGCAGCCGCGTGACCGTCCGCACCGGCACCGGCACCGGCAAGATCCTGTTCTCCGGAGCGATCCCTGCCGGGGCCGTGCAGGACGTCTCTGCACAGGGCAACCTCTGGCTGACCTTTGACGCGTCAACGGGTGTGGGCCTCGAGGCCAACGGTCAGCCGATCGAGATCCCCGGCGGCATCTCCCGCGTGGTGATCACCCCGAGCGGCACCGTCCAAGCGGCCTGACGGCGGCCGGCTACGCGCCGGCGAACTGGTGGGCGGATTCGATCAGGGCGACGACCAGATCGATGGCCGCCCGAATGTCGTCGGGGTGGCAGACCTCGATCGACGAGTGGCCGTAACGGGTCGGGATCGAGACGCATCCGGCGATCGCCCCGGCCCCCGCGAGCTGCAGCGACTGCGTGTCGGTGCCGCCCTTGTCGGAGACGTGAAACTGGTGGGGGATCTCGCGCTCGAGGGCCAGCTGCTCGAGAAACGCCACCAGTCGGTGGGCGCCGATTGCGCTCGCGTCCATGATGCGGATCGCCGCACCCTGGCCGAGCTTGGTGCCCCCGCCGGCACTCTGGCCGGGCCCGTCTGTCGACGGGCAGGTGTCGATGGCGACGCCGATCTCGGGGCCCTGGCGGGTCGCCGCGACGCGGGCGCCGCGCAGCCCGACCTCTTCCTGGACGGTCGCGGTGGCGAGGACGTGCACCGGGGAGCGCGCGGCCGCCCGCATCGCCTCCAGCAGCACGAAGACGCCGACCCGATCATCCAGGGCCTTGCCGCTGACCAGTTCGCCCACGGGGGCGAAGGTGCGCGAGCGGGTGACCACGTCGCCCGCGCGCACCAGCTCGCGTACGCGCTCGGCCGTCAGGCCCAGATCGATGCGCAGATCCTCCAACTTGGGTGCGCGGTTGCGGTCTTCGGCGCTCAGGGCGTGCACCGGCGGGACGCCGACCACCCCGTCGAGGACCTCGCGCCCGTGCACCAGCACGCGCTGGCTGACGAGCGTGCGCGCGTCCCAGCCGCCGAGCGGGATCACCCGGACGTAGCCCGAGTCGTCGATCGCCGTGACCATCAGCCCGATCTCGTCCATGTGGGCGGCGAGCATGAGCCTGACCGCCGCGCCCGCCGGGTCGGACGGCTCGCGGATCCCGCACAGGCCGCCGAGCGGGTCCGTCTCGATCCGATCCACCGACGGCGCCAGCTCGCGTCGCACGATCGTCGCGATGGCCTCCTCCCGGCCGGAGGTTCCGTGTGCGTTGGAGAGCTCGGCGAGCAGTTCGGTGCGCATGGCGGGCAGCCTACCGGCCACGAATCCGGCCGGCCGTCGCGATCGGCGTCCGGCGCGGTGTGGCGCTAGTCGTTGCCGAGCCGCGACAGGCCGTAGAGCGCAAACGACCCGAATACCAGCATCAGGACCGCGATCGACACGAGCGCAGGCCACAGGCCGGCCCAGGTCATCTTCTGGAACTCGGCGCTCCGGGAGAACTCCAGGATGCGCGTGACCGGGTTCCAGTCGGAGACCGTGCGTAGCCAGCCGGTCTGCAGATCACGCGGCGCGTAGGCCACTGAGGTGAACACGAGGATGAACACGACCAGCTGCATCATCGGCGCGGCCTGGACGGTGCGCGCCCGCAGGGCCACGCCCATCGACCAGCATGCGGTCGCCATGGCAAAGCAGGCGGCCATCAGGTAGACGCCGATCGTCCCCGCCACCCCCGGCAGTGCCAGCTGGCCGATCCACCCGGCGGCGAACACGACCGTCGTGGTGAACAGGCTGCGGACCGCCGCTGCGGTGAACGGACCCGCCACAAGCGACAGGCGCGGCGCCGGGCTGGAGATCAGCCGGTCGACGAAGCCGCCTTCGATGTCGCGGGCAAGGGTCATGCCGGCGTTGATGCCCGCGAAGCCCGCGCCCATGATCGTTGCGAACGGCAGGGTGAAGGCCAGATAGCTGCTGGTGCCGAGCGGCACTGCCGAGATGCCGTGGAACGCGCCCGAGGTGGCCACGAGGATGAACAGCGGCATCACCAGCGACGGGATGAACACCGCCGGCATGCGCCGGACCAGGATCAGGGCCCGCCAGGCCAGGATGCCGGACACCGATGCCGTGCGTGCGAAGGTGGATGCGCTCACTCGTTGCCCTCCAGGCGCCGTCGCAGGCTGATTGCGCAGGCGCCAACACTCAGGATCGCCAGCACGACGATGATCGCCAACGAGACGCCGGCCTGCGGCCAGTCGACCCCGCGGATGATCTGGACCCGCATGCCCTCGACCAGGTGCGAGATCGGGTTGATATCGGCGGCGACCTGAAACCAGCCGGTCATCGTCTCCCTCGGGAAGAACGTCGAGGAAAAGAACATCAACGCGAAGAACAGCGGGAACATGCCCTGAACGGCTTCGGCCGAGCCGGTCCGCAGGGCCAGGTAGATGCCGAGGCCCCCGATCGGCACCGCCAAGAGCGCGGCCAGCACGATCACGATGAGCGCGCCGACGACGCCGCCCTGGACGGTGGCGCCGAAGATCACCGCGATCAACAGGAAGAACGTCGCCTGGCCCGCGGCCAGGATGACGCTCGCACAGAGGCGGCTGACCAGGATCGCCGCCCGCGATGCCGGCGAGGAGGCCAGGCGATCGAAGAACCCCCCTTCGATGTCGCCGGCGAAGAACGCCCCCGCGCCGACGGCCGAGATCAGCACGCCCTGCACGATCGCGCCGGTGACGGCGAAGCTCAGGAAGCCGTCGACCTTCGGGAACCCCGGGATGAAGGCGATCGAGCGGCCGAAAGATGCCGTGAAGATCGCCATCAACACGAGCGGGAAGAACAGTGACGGGAACCAGGCCTGTGGGAATCGGAAGGTCGACTTGATCGAGCGGCGCGCGAGCGCCGCGGTCTGCAGGACGGCGGGGCTCATCGGCGCCCCTTGCGGCCGCGGGCGCGTCCGGCGGCCGGCACCGACGCGCCGCCGCCATGGCCCTCCAGGCGGTGGCCGGTCTTGATCACGAAGACGTCGTCGAGCGACGGTTGGTGCAGATCGACGGACGCCGTGGCGATGTTGGCGTCGTCGAGTGCGCGGACGACCTGCACGATGCCCTCGGCGCCGGCGGCCAAGCGCACCGCGGCGGCGCCGGGCTTGCCGTCGGTGACCGGCCCGAACTGCGCCAGCACCCCGGCGGTGTCGGCCACCCGCTCGGGGTCGGCAGGGGTGATCATCAGCGTCGGGTCACCGACGCTGGCCTTGAGCTCGGTCGGGGTGCCCTCGGCGACGATCTTGCCGCCATCGATGATCCCGACGCGCTCGGCCAGCTGGTCCGCCTCCTCGAGGTACTGGGTGGTCAGGAACACCGTCGTCCCGTACTCGCGGTTCAGGCGGCGTACCTCCTCCCACAAGGCGACGCGCGACGTCGGATCGAGACCGGTCGTGGGCTCGTCGAGAAACAGCACCACCGGCTCGTGCACGAGCGCCAGGGCCAGATCGAGGCGCCGGCGCATGCCACCGGAGTACGTGCCGACGCGCCGGTCGGCGGCCTCGGTCAACCCGACGCGCCCGAGCAGTTCGTCGGCGCGGGCACGCCCTTCGTGCCGGGGAATCGCGTGCAGCACGGCCTGCAGTCGCAATAGCTCGCGGCCGGTCATGAACGGGTCGATGGCGGCATCCTGGAGCGCGACGCCAATCGAGCGTCGCACGCTGGCGGCGTCGGCGACGACATCAAACCCGGCGACGGTGGCGGAGCCCCCCGTCGGGCGCAGCAGCGTCGTCAGCATCCGGACGGTGGTGCTCTTGCCGGCGCCGTTGGGTCCCAGGAAGCCATAGACCTCGCCCGAACCGACGCGCAGGTCGATACCGTCAACGGCGCGGATGCCGCCCTTGAATTCGCGTACCAGTCCCTCAACGACGATCGCGTCGGTCACGTAAGGAGGCCTCTTCGTCGATTGCCGGGGGAGGACGAACCCGTCCCTCGTTACGATCCACCCATTATGGAGATTCACGACAACGACACGCCGCTGGACCGGATCGCGCGGATGGAGGCGGAGATCACCTCAGCGCTCGCCGACCGCGACCTCGCGTCCGATGCCGATGAGCGGTCGGACGGGCATCACCACCCGGCCGAGGCGGCATCCGATTCCGAACTGCGCGAACGACAGCTGCAGGACACCTTACGCATGCGTCAGCAGCTCGAGCGGCTCGCGCGGGCACGCGAAGCGATTGCCGCCGGGACGTACGGCATCTGCGTGGACTGCGGCGCGCCGATCTCCGAGGGCCGGCTGCACGCCATCCCCGACGCGGAGCGCTGCGTGAGGTGCCAGAGCATCGCCGCGCGGCGGCGCTAGCCCGTCGGCGCGGGTGCCGCGGAATCGACGGCCGTCCCGGTCGCGGCGACCGGCGCCGGGGCACCGTGGCTCACCGGGGCGGGCGGTGCGGCCGCGAGCCAGGCGAGGATTAGCCCGCCGGACCACACGAGCCCCGCGACCGGTACGTGCGCGGCGACCCACTGCCACGGCAGGCCATGCCGGAACTGGTATTCGCCGATGAAGACCTGGATCGCCAGCAGGGGGAGGAAGACCACCAGGACCGGGAGCGCGATCGGATCCTTGGGGCGCTCGCGCCACATCCACAGCCCCAGCACGATCATGAACACCACCAGAATGGCGACCGCCCGCACGTGGAGCCAGATCGTCAGCTGCAGGTTGCTCAGCCGGTCGGTCGCGCTCGCCGCGCCGGAATGGGGGCCCGACGCGGTGACGAGGATCCCGGTGACCACCACTGCGAGCAGCGACAGGGCGGCGAGGCTCGCGAACGGACCGCGCCGGCGGTCCCAGGTGCGCGTCCAGCCCCGGCGCGCGTCGCGGTAGAAGACCAACGCCATCACGGCGGCGCCCAGGCCCAACATCGCCAGCAGGAAGTGACTGCCGACCATCAGCGGGTTCAGCCCTGACAGGACCGTGATGCCGCCGAGCGGGATCTGTCCGACGGTCATCACGGCGGCCGCGAGCATGAACCCGCGGACCTTGCCCGACGCCGTCGGCGTGGCGAGGGTCAGTAGCCACGCCAGGACCGCGTAGACGACGATCACCCCCGAGAGCGTCCGGTTCGTGAACTCGATGACCGGGTGCTCGCTGGTCGGGGGCAGCACACCGCCGTGGCACAGCGGCCAGTCGGGGCAGCCCAGCCCGGAGCTGGTCAGGCGCACGAGGCCGCCGCTGAGCAGGATCGCCCAAAGGAAGAACGCGTTGAGTCCGGCGATGATGACGAAGCCGGTGGGGGAAACGAGCGCGGTCGGAACGAGCCGCCGCGGGACCCGAGAAGTTGAACTCAGAATCGCCACATCCGTCATGGTAGCGTCAGCTCGGCTGGTCCCGGAGGTGCAAACGATGGCGAGCGACGGGCCGACCCCCGCGCTTGATACGACGCAAGCCGGCACGGATCCTGCGCCAGAGGCTGTGCAGCGGGACCCCCGCCGGGTGCTGGCCGGGCGCATAGTCGGGGCAATCGTCATCCTCGCCGCGATCGCGGCCGCCGTCGCGTTTCGGGTGACCGCCGGGATCTCCGACAGCGTCGTGGTCGCCCACGTGGCAGCCGTCCAGGACCTGCAGCCGACCCAGCCGTCGCCCGCGCCACGACGGCTGCTCGCGGGGCTCCCGGTCCAGGACCTGCCGGCCTACCGGTGGCCGGCGATCGGATCACGGGTCGACGTCGTGGGCACCCACACCGTCGCCACCACCTTCTACGAGCGTGGTGGCCGAATCCTGGCGGTGAGCGTGGTCTCGGGCGGGCCGGTGCGCGAGCCAGGCCCGGTCGTCGTCACGCCCGCCGGCGATCCGGTGCACGAGATCAGCCTCGCCGGGCGGGCGATCCTGTCATGGCGTCACGCCGGCCACACGATCGTGATGTCGTCCATCGGCGTGCCGACCCGGAGGCTCGTCGAGCTCGCGCAGGCCCTCAACGGCGCGCCGGTCGCCTCGGGCGCAGCCCGCACGGGGCCTGGATGATCCCGTCGGCTGCGCGCCCGGCGCGGCGCGCCTGGACGGTGCTGGTGGTCGCGATCCTCGCGTTGTGTGTGCTCGTCGCCGGCGGCCGTGGGGTCGCCGCGGCCGCGACGGGTGTGGTGGCGGCCGAGCCCGCATCCGGTGCGTCCCTGGCCGGGACGCCCGGCGGTCTGCGCATGGAATTCGTCGCACCGATCGAGGCACACTTCCTCGTCCTCGAGCTCTGGGAGCACGGCCAGCTCACCAGCCTGCCGGCCCGGATCGATCCGGCGAACCCGCAGGCGGCGATCGCTGCGGTGCGACGCGGTGCCGGCATGCCCGGCCGCGCATGGGTCCGCTTTCGGGTGCTGAGCGCCGACGGCCACGTGTTCGCCGGCACGTATCCCGTCGAGATCGGCAGCGGCGGCCCGGCCACCGCCGCGCCCGGTCAGTTGACCTCCTCCGGCGGGGCGTGGCTGACCGGGCTCGCGCGCGGGCTCGCGCTGGCGGGGCTGGTCGTCGCGGTCGGACTGGTCGTCTTACGCTGGGGCGTGGCCGCCCCCGCCTGGCGTGAGGGCGGCGTCGTCGCGCCGGGGCGGCCGGACGACCGGGCCGGTTTCCGGACCCACACGCTTCCCGCGTTGACGCGGGGCGCAGGGGCCTGGTGGGTCGCGTGGTGGACGGCGCTGGCGCTGTGGCTGGTCGGCGCCGTGCTCATGGGCCTCGGGCTGTGTTGGTGGCTCGGTACCGGCCCTTCCGGGGTCGGCACGCTGCTCGGCGCCACACGCCCCGGCCACGCGGTCGTTGCCCTGGCGGTGCTCGCGGTCGTCGCGGTGACCGTGAGCGTGGCGGCCCGGCGACGCGCCGACGCCTTGCGCCCAGATCTCGCGCTGGGGTGGGGGACCGCGCTCGGGAGTGTCGGTGCCGCGGGGCTCCTGGTGATGTCCTGGCAAGGACATGCGTCCGACGGCACCGACGTGGCGATCAACATCGCCGCCGATGCGATCCATGCCGTTGCGACGGCGGCGTGGATCGGAGGTCTCGTCGGGCTGCTGGTGCTTCTGGTCACGCCGGCCCAGGCGCTTGGACCCGGCGATCGGGTGCGCCTGCTGGCGGGTGGCGTCGTCCGATTCTCGGCGCTCGCGATCGCGAGCGTGACGATCCTGGTGATCACCGGCACCTACCGTGCACTGGCCGAGCTGAGCAGCCTGTCGCAGCTCGCATCGACCGGCTACGGGCGCGCGCTGACGGTCAAGCTGGCGATCTTTGCGGTCATGCTCGCCGCCGGCGGCTACAGCCGCATGGTGCTCCACCCGCGGCTGGAGCGCACCGCGCTGGGCCTCGATCGCGACGAGCGCGGCGCCAGCCGGGCCCTGCAGGTGAGCCTGCGGGCCGAGCTTGGGCTCGCCGCGGCGCTCCTTGTCGCTGTCGCGGTCCTGGTGGCGATGACGCCGCCCGGCTGATCCGGGCCCGGGTCGGGTAGCATCCGCAGCCGTGATTGATGACCACGTCACGCGCCACGTCGCGCGCCTTGCCCGGCTCGGGCTGACCGATGCCGAGATGGCGCGCATGCAGCACGAGCTGTCGGCCATCCTCGACTACGTGGATCAGGTGCGGGAGCTCGACCTCGATCAGGTATCGCCGACGACGCACGCGATCCCGCTGGAGAACGTCATGCGCGACGACCTGCCGGCACCGAGCGTGCCGGCCGAGCTCGCGCTGCGGGAGGCACCCGAGGTGCACGGCGACGGCTTCGCCGTGCCGAGGATGGGCTAGGCGATGGCCCTCACCGATCTCACGGCCGAGCAGGCGATCGCGGCGCTCGCCGCCGGCGAGACCAGCTCGGAGGAGCTCGTCCACGCCCACCTCGAGCGGGCCGAGCACGACGAATGGAACAGCTTCCTCGCCGTCGAGCGCGACGGGGCCCTCGTCCGGGCGCGGGTGATCGACGGGCTGCCCGAGCGGCCCCCGCTGGCCGGCGTCCCGGTCGCCATCAAGGACGCCCTGTCGACCCGCGATCTGACGACCACCGCCGGATCACGCATCCTCGAGGGCTTTCGGCCGGTCTACACCGCCACCTGCGTGGCCCGTCTCGAGGCCGCCGGCGCCATCGTGATCGGCAAGACCAACATGGACGAGTTCGCCATGGGGTCCAGCTGCGAGAACTCGGCCTACGGGCCGACCCTGAACCCGTGGGACAGCGGGCGCGTGCCCGGGGGGTCCTCCGGAGGCTCCGCGTCGGCGGTGGCCGCCCGCCAGGCCCCGTGGTCGCTCGGCAGTGATACCGGCGGGTCGATCCGCCAGCCCGCCGCTCTGTGCGGGATCGTCGGCATGAAGCCCACCTTCGGCGCGGTGTCCCGGTATGGGCTGATCGCGTTTGCGTCCTCGCTCGACCAGGTCGGGCCCTTCGCCCGCACTGTGCGCGACGCCGCGCTGCTGCTGCAGCCGATGGTCGGGCGCGACCTGATGGACGCCACCTCCCTGGACTGGCCCGAACCGATCTCCCTCCCGAGCGCGACGCGCCTCGACGGGGTCCGCGTCGGGGTGGTCGAGGAGCTCATGGGCGACGGTATCGAGCCCGGCGTACGCGCCGCCTGCCGGGCGGCGCTCGATCACGTCGAGTCGCTGGGCGGCACGCTCGTGCCGGTCGAGCTCCCCCATGCCCGCTACGGGCTGGCGACCTACTACCTGATCGCCCCCGCGGAGTGCTCGGCCAACCTGGCCCGCTTCGACGGCATCCGCTACGGGCGCCGGGCGCTCGGTACCGACGATCTGCTCGAGCACTACGAACGCACGCGCGGGGAGGGCTTTGGCCCGGAGGTCAAGCGCCGCATCATGCTCGGCACCTTCGCGCTGTCCTCGGGCTACTACGACGCCTACTACGGGCAGGCGCAGCGGGTACGGACCCTGATCATCGCGGACTTCGCCGACGCGTTCGCGCGGGTCGACGTCATCGCCTCGCCGACCTCGCCGACGGTCGCGTTCCGGCTGGGCGAGCGCACCGCTGACCCGCTGTCGATGTACCTGTCGGACGTCTGCACGATCCCGGTCTCGTTGGCGGGGCTGCCGTCGCTGTCGATCCCGTGCGGGCTGTCGGGTGGGCTGCCAGTGGGCCTGCAGCTGGCCGGTCCGGCGTTCTCGGAGAATCGCCTGCTCGAGGTCGCGCACGCGCTGGAGGCCGCAATCGGCTTCGCGGCGGTTCCGCCGGGGGTGGCCGCATGACGGCCGGCCCCTGGGAAGCGGTCATCGGGATCGAGATCCATGCCCAGCTGCTGACGCGCACCAAGATGTTCTGCGGATGTGCACTGAGCTTCGGCGATCCGCCCAACACGCACACCTGCCCGGTCTGCCTGGCCCACCCGGGCGCCCTGCCGGTGGTCAACCGCGAGGCCATCCGGCTGGCGATCATGGCCGGACACGCCCTCGGCTGCGAGATCTCCGAGCGATCGGTGTTCGCCCGCAAGAACTACTTCTATCCCGACCTGCCCAAGGCCTACCAGATCAGCCAGTACGACCAGCCGATCTGCGGCCCGGGCCGGTTCCGCTACCTGACCGAGGACGGCGAGAAGACGCTCGGGATCACGCGGGCGCACCTCGAGGAGGATGCCGCCAAGCTGATGCACCTGGGAGCCGAGGGCCGGCGCGCCGGCGCCGAAGGCTCGGTCGTCGACTTCAACCGCGGCGGCACGCCGCTCCTGGAGATCGTCACCGAACCGGAGCTGCACGCAGGCGCCGATGCCGCGGCGTTTCTCAAACAGCTGCGTCAGACCCTGGTGCACCTGGGCATCACCGACGGCAACATGGAACAGGGCTCGCTGCGGGCCGATGCCAACATCAGCGTACGCCCGGCGAGATCGACCGGGCTCGGCACGAAGACCGAGCTCAAGAACATGAACAGCTTCACGTTCCTGGAGCGCGGCATCGGTGCGGAGATCGCCCGTCAGATCGCCCTCCTGGAGGGCGGCGGAACCATCACCCAGGAGACGCTGCATTACGAGCCGTCCACGGGCCACATCACCTCGCTGCGCTCCAAGGAAGAGGCCCACGACTACCGCTATTTCCCTGAGCCGGACCTGGTGCCGGTCGTGCCCGACCGCGCCTGGGTCGAGGACATCCGGGCGGGTCTCCCGGAGCTGCCGGTCGACCGGCGCGAGCGCTGGATCCGCGAGTTCGGCCTCACCTTCGAGGACGCCGAGGTGCTCTCCGAGCCGACTGAGCTCGGTGATTACTTCGAGCGCGTCGCCGCCCAGGCGCCGCCCAAGTCGGCCGCCAACTGGGTGCGCGGCGACCTGCGGGCGCAGCTGCGCGGGCACGGCGCGGAGCCGTGGGAGAGTGCGGTGACCCCCGAGGCCCTGGCGCAGATCATCGAGCTGACCGAGTCCCGGGCGATCTCGATGCCGAGCGCCAAGGTGGTCTTGGGACACATCATCGCCCACGGCGGTGTGCCGCGCGAGGTCGTCGCGCAGCTCGGGCTCGGGGCGATCCAGGATGAGTCGGCGTTGATCGCCATCGTCGATCAACTGCTGGCGGAGAACCCGGAGCAGGCACAGCAGATGCGCGAGGGCAAGGACAAGCTGGTCGGATTCTTCGTCGGGCAGGCGATGAAGGCCACCCAGGGGCGGGCCGATCCGGCGCGGGTCGGCGAGCTCGTGCGCGAGCGCGTCACCGCCGGGTGAAACTGCGCCGTCCGGCCGTCCCCGGCGTCCAACCGGCCGCCGAATCCATATATGCTCCACGGCCGTGGCAAATCACACCCTCTCGGTCTTGGTGGAGAACAAGCCGGGCGTGCTCTCGCGCGTCGCCGGCCTGTTTACCCGCCGCGGGTTCAACATCGAATCACTGGCCGTGAGCCCGACCGAAGACCCGGCACTGTCGCGCATGACGATCACCGTCGATGCCAGCCGGTTCCCGGTCGAGCAGATCACCAAGCAGCTCGACAAGCTCATCAACGTGATCAAGATCCGCGACCTGGAGCCGAGCAACACCGTCGCGCGCGAGCTCGCGCTCATGAAGGTGCACTCGGATCCCGGCGAACGCGCCGAGATCATCGGGCTCGTCGAGATCTTCGGTGGCAAGATCGTCGATGTCACCACCGAGCACGTCACGATCCAGGTGACCGGTGACGTCGACGACCTGGTGCGATTTGAAGAACTCCTCCGCCCGTTCGGTCTGATCGAGATGGTCAAGACGGGCGTCGTGGCACTCAGCCGGGGAGCTTCGGCCACATAGCTTCGTCCGGTGGCCACACACACGTCGCCGACCTACGACCCGGGAGCACCCATGTATTACGACGACGACGCCGATCTCGACCTGCTGCGTGGCAAGACGGTGGCCGTGATCGGCTTCGGCAGCCAGGGCCACGCGCACGCACTCAACCTGCACGAGTCCGGGATCAAGGTCGTCGTCGGCCTGCGGCCCGAGAGTGCGCGCGCCGCGCAGGCCCGCGCGCACGGCCTGGAGGTCATGACCCCGCGCGAGGCGGCGGCCGCCGGTGACCTGGTGATGATGCTCACCCCGGACGAGTTGATGGGCGAGTTATACGCCGCCGACGTCGCACCGGGCCTCGCGCCGGGCAACGTGCTCCTGTTCGCCCACGGGTTCGCGATCCACTTCGGTCAGGTCGTGCCACCGGAGGGCGTCGATGTGGTCATGGTCGCCCCGAAGGGCCCCGGCCACCTGGTTCGCCGGACCTACTCCGAGGGCGCGGGCACGCCGGGCCTGGTCGCCGTGTTCCAGGATGCCTCGGGCAACGCCCAGGGCCTTGCGCTCGCCTACGCCAAGGGCATCGGCTGCACGCGCGCCGGGGTGATCGAGACGACGTTCGCCGAGGAGACCGAGACCGACCTGTTCGGCGAGCAGGTCGTGCTGTGCGGCGGGCTGTCCGAGCTCATCCGCGCCGGCTTCGACACGCTCGTCGACGCGGGCTACCAACCCGAGCTCGCGTACTTCGAATGCCTGCATGAGGTCAAGCTGATCGTTGATCTCATCTACGAGAAGGGCATCGCTGGAATGCGCTACTCGGTCAGCAACACCGCCGAGTACGGTGACCTGACCCGTGGCGCGCGCGTGATCACCGAGGACACCCGGGCAGAGATGCGCAAGATCCTCGCCGAGATCCAAAACGGCCAGTTCGCCAAGGAGTGGCTCCTTGAGAACAAGGTCGGCCGTCCGGAGTTCAACGCGATCGCTCGCCGCCAGGCCGATCACCCGGTCGAGGAGGTCGGCAAGAAGCTGCGCTCCATGATGAGCTGGATCAACACCGAGTTCGAGACGGAAAAGGCGTAAGGGGCCCGTGGCCAGCGATCAGCGCCCAACCCACGACATCCGCGTCTTGATCTGCGAGCCGCTGGCGGACGCCGGCGTCGCGCTGCTCGAGGAGCATTTCACCGTCGAGTCCGGCGTGGGCTGGTCCCGCGAGGAACTGCTCGCGCGGGTCGGCGAGTTCGAGGTCCTGATCGTCCGCAGCGCCACCAAGGTCAACGCCGAGCTGATCCAGGCGGCGACCGTCCTGCGCGTCGTCGGCCGCGCCGGGACCGGCGTCGACAACGTGGACGTCGAGGCGGCGACGCGCCGGGGGATCATCGTCTGCAATGCGGCGGGCTCCAACGCGCTGTCGGCCGCCGAGCACACGATCGCGCTGCTGCTGGCGCAGGCCCGGAATGTCGCCCAGGCCCACGCGGCGCTGGTCGACGGCCGCTGGGAGCGCGCCAAGTTCGGCGGCATCGAGTTGGACGGCAAGACCCTCGGGATCCTGGGCTTCGGCCGCATCGGCCAGATGGTCGGCGAGCGCGCCCAGGGCCTGGGCATGCGCGTGCTCGCCTATGACCCCTACGTGGCCGAGAGCCGCTACCGCGACATGGGCGTCGACCGGGCCGAGACGCCCGCCGACGTCTACCGGGCCAGCGACTTCATCACGCTGCACCTGGCTTCAACCCCCGAGACCAGGGGGTTCATCAACGCCGCGGCGCTCGCGCAGATGCGCCCCGGCGCGCGTCTGCTCAACGTCGCACGTGGCGACTTGGTCGATCAGGAGGCGCTCGCGGAAGCGATCCGCTCGGGCCACCTTGCCGGCGCGGGCATCGACGTGTTCCCCGAGGAGCCGTGCACGAAGAGTCCGCTGTTCGGGCTGCCGGGCGTGGTGGTCACCCCGCACCTGGGGGCCTCGACCGCCGAAGCCCAGGATCGGGCAGGGGTCGCCGTTGCCGAGCAGGTCACCGCGGCCCTCACCGGCGGCGTCGTGACCAGCGCGGTCAACATCCCGGCCGTCAGCGCCCATGTGCTCGAGGTCATCGGGCCCTACTTGCCCCTTGCCCGCGAGATGGGGCAGTTGATCGGCGAGCTCGCGGGCGGCGCGGTGTCACCGCTGAAGATCGACTTCGAAGGCGAGATCGCCGGACTCGACACACGCCTGCTGTCCTCGGCGGTGATCGCCGGGGTCTTGAGCGGACACGTCGACGAGTCCGTGAACCTGGTCAACGCCGCGTCGCTGGCCGAGGAGCGGGGGATCGAGTGGACCGACAGTTCCTCCCAGCAGACCCACGACTACCGCAACATGCTCAGCCTGACCACCGGCGACATCACGGTCTCCGGGACGACCATCGGGGTGACCTCGCGGCCGCGGCTCACGGGCCTGCTCGGGTTCAGCGTCGAGATCGAGCTCGACGCCAACATGGCGGTCTTCCGCTATTCGGATGTCCCGGGTGTCATCGGACGGGTGGGCAGCATCCTCGGCGAGGCCGGTGTCAACATCGCCCATATGGCGGTGGGGCGTCTCGACGGCGAGGCCCTGATGGCGTTGACCGTCGACTCCCCGGTGCCGAGCGCCGCCCAGGAGCAGATCCGCGGTCTGGACGGGTTCGAGCGCGTCTGGTTTGTGAACCTACCCGGCTGATCGCCGAGGCGGCCGAAGGAGCAGCGTGACTACCAGCGAGATTCCCGCGATCGACATCCCCGCTGGCCTCCTGCCCGCCGACGGGCGCTTCGGGTGCGGCCCGTCCAAGGTCCGCCCGGTGGTCGTGGACGAGCTCGCGTCGGTCGCGACGACCTACATGGGGACCTCCCATCGCCAGCCCACGGTCAAGCGGATCGTCGGATCGCTGCGCGCGGGGCTCCGTGAGCTCTTCGGGCTGCCGGACGGCTGGGAGATCTTGCTGGGCAACGGGGGTGCCACCTACTTCTGGGATGCGGCGACGTTTGGGCTGATCGTCGGGCGCAGCCAGCATCTGTCGTTCGGTGAGTTCAGCGCCAAGTTTGCCGCCGCCGTGGCTGCCGCCCCACACCTGCACGAGCCGACCGTGATCGCGAGCGACCCGGGGACCTACCCGCGCGCGGTCGCCGATCCGGATGTCGACGCGTACGCGTTCACCCACAACGAGACCTCCACGGGCGTGGCGATGGACCTCGCGCGGCCCGAGGGCGACGCGCTGGTGCTGGTCGACGCGACCTCGGGCGCTGGCGGCCTGGCCTGGGATCCGACGCAGGTCGACGTCTACTACTTCTCGCCGCAGAAGTGCTTTGCCGGGGACGGCGGCCTATGGATCGCCGCCTGTTCGCCGGCGGCGCTCGAGCGTATCCGCGAGATCGCCGCGGTGGGGCGCTGGGTTCCGGCGTCGCTGGATCTCAAGATCGCGCTCGACAATAGCCTGCAGGACCAGACCTACAACACCCCGGCGCTCGCCACGATCTACATGCTCGATCGCCAGGTGCGATGGATGCTCGATCACGGGGGCCTCGCCTGGGCCGTTGGGCGCAGCGCGAGGTCGGCGGCGACGCTCTACGGCTGGGCCGAGTCGCGCAGCTTCGCCAGTCCGTTCGTGTCCAACCCCGACGAGCGCTCGAACGTGGTCGGCACGATCGATCTGGACGGGGTCGACGCGCCGACCGTATCGAAGGTGTTGCGGGCCAACGGGATCGTCGACACCGAGGCGTACCGGAAGCTCGGGCGCAATCAGTTGCGGATCGGGATGTTCCCCGCGATCGAGCCCGATGACGTGGCCCGCCTGACCGCCTGCGTCGACTACGTCGTCGAACGGCTGGGCGCCACCACCTCCTAGCCGACGCCGCCGTCCGCGGCGTCGGACAACGGTGTGGTCGCGGGTGGTAAGATGCCCCGCATGTTGACGGCCACTCGCAGCTCAGACCTCCTGCGCGGCCTCCTCGCGTGTCTTTCCCTGCTCCCCCGCTAGGGGGAACGACTCGACACTCCATGCCCGGGACGTCCGGGCCATAAATTCGTAGCCCGAGTCAAGGACCCGAGGGAGGTCGTGACGTGAGCACTGGTCCAGTGCAGCCCAACAGCGACGCAAACCGCGTCAAGATTTTCGACACAACCCTGCGTGACGGCGAGCAGTCGCCGGGGATCACGCTGAACACGCGCGAGAAGCTTGAGATCGCGCACCAGTTGCGTCGTCTTGGGGTCGACGTCATGGAGGCCGGGTTCCCGATCACGTCGCCGGGCGACTTCGAGGCGGTCCGCGCGATCGCCAACGAGGTGCCCGATGTGATTGTCGCCGCGCTGGCGCGGGCCAACGAAAAGGACGTCACCGTCGCCGGCGAGGCTGTACGCGACGCCGAGCGCGGACGCATCCACACCTTCATCGCCACCAGCGACATCCACCTGGAGCACAAGCTGCGCATGACGCGCACGCAGGTCCTGGCAGCCGCGATGGATGCGGTGCGGCTGGCGCGGACGATGGTCGACGACGTCGAGTTCTCCTGCGAGGATTCGACCCGGTCCGACCCCGCCTTCGTCGCCGAGGTCGTCGCCGCGGCGATCGCCGAGGGCGCGACGACCATCAACCTGCCCGATACCGTCGGGTACACGATGCCGACCGAGTTCCAGCGCTTCTTGCTGGACCTGTACGACCGCTGCCCGGAGCTGCACGAGGTCACCCTGTCGGTCCACTGCCACAACGATCTGGGGCTGGCGGTCGCCAACTCGCTCGCCGGGGTCCAGGTCGGGGCCCGGCAGGTCGAGGGCTGCATCAACGGCATCGGCGAACGTGCCGGCAACGCCTCGATCGAGGAGCTGGCGATGATCCTGCGCACGCGGGCCGCGGACCTGGGCGGGCTGTGGTGCGGCATCGACACGACCGAGATCACCCGCGCGAGCCGCCTGGTCAGCCGCCTGACCGGGTACGTCGTCCAGCCCAACAAGGCGATCGTCGGCCGCAACGCGTTTGCCCACGAGGCGGGCATCCACCAGCACGGCGTGCTGTCGAACCCGCTGACCTACGAGATCATGGACGCCACCAGCGTCGGCCTGGCCCAGAACTCGATCGTGCTGGGTAAGCACTCGGGCCGTCACGCCCTGGACCATGCGCTGCGCGAGCTCGGCTACGAGCTGGACCGCGACGAGCTGAACGCGGCCTTCACCCGCTTCAAGGAGATCGCCGACCTCAAGGGGCGCCTGTCGGGCGTCGACCTGGAGGCGCTGGTCTCCGACGAGATGCGCGTCGAGGGGGCTGACGGCTTCCGTCTGGACGAGCTCGCGGTCAGCACCCACTCGTCGGAGCCGCCGACCGCGCACGTGGTCGTCACGGGCCAGGACGGCGCCCGACACGAGGGTTCGGGGACCGGCGACGGACCGGTCAACGCGCTGATGCGGGCAATCGACGCGGCAATCGGCAGCACCGGGGTACTGCTGGAGTATCAGGTCTCGGCGGTGACCGGCGGGACCGACGCGCTGGGGGAGGCCCGGGTGGTCTGCGAGATCAGCGGGCGCAACTACTCCGGTCAGGGCGTCTCAACCGATGTTCTGGAAGCAACTGCGGTCGCGTACCTGCGGGCGGTCGACGCGAGTCGCCGCGCCGGGCACGGCGAACGCGTGATGGCCGGGGGGGTCTGACACCGATGGGCAAAACGCTCTTCGACAAGCTGTGGGAAGCGCACCAGGTGCGTGCCGGCGGACCGGACGGGCCGCCGCTGTTGTACATCGACCTGCACCTCGTGCATGAGGTGACCTCGCCGCAGGCCTTCGACGGGCTGCGACTCGCGGGTCGCCGTGTGCGCCGCCCCGACCGGACCATCGCGACGGTCGACCACAACGTGCCGACCATCGGCCGTGAGAAGGGCATCGAGGACGTGCTCTCGCGCACGCAGATCGAGGCGCTCGAGCGCAACTGCGCCGAGTTCGGGATCCCGCTGTTCTCGATCCGCTCGCCGCGGCAGGGCATCGTGCACGTGATCGGTCCGGAGCTCGGGCTGACCCAGCCGGGGATGACGATCGTCTGCGGCGACTCGCACACCTCGACCCACGGAGCCTTCGGGGCACTGGCGTTCGGGATCGGTACCTCCGAGGTCGAGCACGTGCTGGCCACACAGACCCTGCCGCAGACTCGGCCCCGGACGATGCGCGTGCGCATCGAGGGCGAGCCGGGCCTCGGGGTCGGCGCGAAGGACCTCATCCTCGGAACCATCGGGCAGCTCGGCGTCTCCGGGGCCCAGGGCTACGTGGTCGAATACGCCGGCGCGGCGATCCGGGCACTGTCGATGGAGGGCCGCATGACGGTCTGCAACATGTCGATCGAGTGGGGCGCCCGCGCCGGGATGATCGCCCCCGACGAGACGACGTTCGCCTATGTCGAGGGGCGTCCGGCGGCACCGACGGACTTCCCGGGCGCCGTCGCCCAGTGGCGCGAGCTGCCGACGGATGCCGATGCACGCTTCGACCGCGAAGAGGTCATGGACGCTGCGTCGCTGGTCCCGATGGTCACCTGGGGCACCAACCCCGGTCAGGTGGCGCCCATCACCGGCCGCATCCCGAACCCGGACGACTTCGCCGACGCGGTCGAGCGCGAAGGCGCCCGTCGTGCGCTGGAGTACATGGGGCTCAAGGGCGGCGAGGCGCTCGAGGACGTCGCGATCGACACGGTGTTCCTGGGGTCCTGCACCAACGGACGCATCGAGGACCTGCGGACCGCCGCCAAGGTCATCGACGGACACCACGTCGCCGACAGCGTGCGGGCGATGGTCGTGCCCGGCTCGATGCAGGTCAAAGCCCAGGCCGAGGCGGAGGGACTGGATGCCGTCTTCCGCGCCGCCGGCTTCGAGTGGCGCGACGCCGGTTGTTCGATGTGTCTGGGCATGAACCCGGACATCCTGTCGCCGGGCGAGCGCTGCGCATCGACCAGCAACCGCAACTTCGAGGGCCGTCAGGGGGCGGGCGGCCGCACGCACCTGGTCTCGCCGGCGATGGCGGCGGCAGCCGCCATCACGGGGCACCTGGTGGACGTGCGCAGCCTCGATGTCGAACTGGCCAAGGCATAGGGGGCACGCAATGCAGCCGTTTACCACCGTGACCGGCGTCGCCGTGCCGCTCGACCGGGCCGACGTGGACACCGACCAGATCATCCCGAAGCAATTCCTCAAGCGCATCGAGCGCACGGGGTTCGGCGAGTTCCTGTTCTTCGACTGGCGCAAGGACGACGACTTCCCGCTCAACCGGCCCGAGTACGTCGGCGCACAGATCCTGATCGCCGAGCGCAACTTCGGGTGCGGATCCTCGCGCGAGCACGCCCCGTGGGCCTTGGAGGACTACGGGTTCCGCGCCGTCATCGCGCCAAGCCTGGCCGACATCTTCCGCACGAACTGCACCAAGATCGGCTTGCTGCCGGTCATCCTCGCCGAGGACGAGGTGCGTGCCCTGATCGACCAGACGACCGCGGTGCCCGGCGCCACGGTCACGGTCGACCTGACCGCCAACGCGGTCGTCGCGCCCGACGGCCAGCGGTTCAGGTTCGAGATCGAGCCCGACGTGCGCGAGCGGCTGCTCAACGGGTGGGACGACATCTCGCTCACGCTCGCCAACGAGGCGGCGATCACCGAGTTCGAGCGGACGCGTGAACGATCGGGTCCCTCGACCGCCATGTTCGCCTGACCGCTGCCGCCCGGCCGCGGTCCGGGCGCCGGCTGCTAGCCTCGCGCGCGCCGAATCAAGTCCGAGTCAACGTCCGGTGTCGGAGGTGGGTGTGCGCGAGGTCAACGTGGTGGTGTTGCCAGGTGACGGCATCGGGCCCGAGGTCGTCACCGAGGCGATCCGGGCCGTCGAGATCGTCGCCGCCGACGCGGATCTGTCGATCGCCTGGCGCGAGGAGCTCATGGGCGGCTGCTCGATCGACGCCCATGGCACCGCGCTTACCGACGAGGTGCTGGCTGCCTGCCGGGCGGCCGATGCCGTGCTGCTGGGTGCGGTCGGCGGGCCCAAGTGGGACACGACCGATCCGGCCAAGCCGCGCCCCGAGCAGGGCCTGCTCGGCCTGCGCGCGGGCCTCGGGCTGTTCGCCAACCTGCGCCCGGTCAAGCCGCTCGAGGCGCTCTGGGACGCGAGCCCCCTGCGGCGCGAGCGGATCGCCGGCACCGATCTACTGGTGGTGCGAGAGCTGACCGGGGGCATCTACTTCGGCGCTCGGGGACGTGAGGGCGATCGCGCCTACGACACGTGCGAGTACACACGCCCCGAGATCGAGCGCGTTGCCGAGGTGGCCTTCCGGGCGGCCGCGGGCCGCCGCGGCCGGGTGACCTCGGTCGACAAGGCCAACGTCCTCGAGAGCTCGCGCCTGTGGCGCGAGGTCGTCAGCGAGGTCGGCGCACGCCACCCGGAGATCGCCCTCGACCACATCCTCGTCGACAACGCGGCGATGCAGCTGGTCAACCGCCCGGCCGAGTTCGATGTGATCGTGACCGAGAACATGTTCGGCGACATCCTGAGCGACGAGGCGGCGATGATCACCGGCTCGATCGGCCTGTTGCCGTCGGCGAGCCTGGGCTCGGGTGCGGCGGGCTTGTACGAGCCCGTGCACGGGTCGGCGCCGGATATCGCGGGCAAGGGCTGGGCGAACCCGATGGCGACGGTGCTCTCGGCGGCCATGATGCTCCGCTACTCGCTCGGGGCACCCGTCGCCGCCGATCGACTTGAGGCCGCCGTGGCGCGGGCACTCAACGAGGGCGCACGCGGGCGCGACCTCGGGGGCGAGCTCGGGACGACTGAGATCGGCGACCGGCTCGTCGCGCTGCTCGGCCGATAGGCTGTAGCGCGCGCCTGCGGGCGCGTGTTGTCGCCCCCCGGCATCCGGGGATAGTGTTCGACGAATCGTTGATCGCATCATCGAGAGGCCCGACCGACATGCAAGAAGCCGAGAAGATCTGGATGAATGGCTCGCTCGTGAACTGGGCCGACGCCCAGATTCACGTGCTGTCGCACGGCCTTCACTACGGATCGTCGGTATTCGAGGGTATTCGGGCCTACGCGGCCGACAAGGGCACCGCGGTCTTCCATCTGCGCGAGCACCTCGAGCGCCTCCAGCGCTCGGCGGACATCTACTACATGCCGATCCCGTACGGCTACGACGAACTGCGTCAGGCGGTGCACGAGGTTATCGCCGCCAACGGGCTGCGCGAGTGCTATATCCGGCCGATCGTGTTCCGTGGCTACGGGCAGATGGGGCTGTTCCCGCTCGACGCCCCTGTCGACGTCGCCATCGCCGCGTGGGAGTGGGGGGCATACCTCGGCGACGACGGGCTCAAGCACGGCATCCGCGCCAAGACCTCGACGTGGCGACGCATCGGGAGCTCGACGATTCCGGCGACCGCTAAGGCCGGCGGCCAGTACCTCAACTCCATCCTGGCCAAGATCGAGACGCACAAGGCCGGCTACCAGGAGGCCGTCCTGCTCAACGACGCCGGCTACGTCGCCGACGGGTCGGGCGAGAACATCTTCCTGGTGCGGGGCGGGCAGCTGATCACCCCGCCGGTCAACGCGTCGATCCTCGAGGGGATCACCCGCGCGACCATCATCGAGCTGGCGCGGGACGAGGGCATCCCGGTCGTCGAACGTGATGTCGCGCGCGCCGAGCTGTACATCGCCGACGAGGTGTTCGTAACGGGCACCGCCGCGGAGGTGTGTCCGCTCAACGAGGTCGACGACCACCCGATCGGCGAACCCGGGCCGGTCACACGGCGCCTGCAAGAGCGCTATTTCGCGGCCACGCTGGGGCGTGATCCGCGGTCGGCCGAGTGGCTCGACTACGTCGCGGTGCCCGAACAAGCCAAGCGGTAGGCCATGGATTCGATCTTTCTCTACGACACGACGCTCCGGGACGGCCTGCAGCGTGAAGGGATGAGCCTGTCGGTCGACGAGCAGGTGGCGATCGCACGCCGTCTGGCGGAGGTCGGCATGCACTACATCGAGGCCGGCTTCCCGATGTCGAACCCCAAGCACGCCGAGATGTTCGACGCGCTGGAGGGCATCGACTTGGGCGCGACCAAGATCGCCGCGTTCGGCATGACGCGCCGCAAGGGCGTGCGCGGCCGCCGACGATCCGGCGATGATCGGGTTGGCCGAGTGCTACGCGCCGGTCATCACCATCGTCGGCAAGACCTGGGACCTGCACATCGAGAAGGTCATCAAGGTCGACCGGGCCGAGAACCTGCGCATGATCGCCGAGTCGGTCGCGTTCCTGGTCGGGGAGGGCAAGGAGGTCGTCTACGACGCCGAGCACTTCTTCGACGCCTTCGCCGCGCACAGCGAGTACGCGGTCGAGTGCCTGCGGGTGGCGGCGGATGCCGGGGCACACTGGATCACCCTGTGCGACACCAACGGCGCGACGTTGCCGCATGAGATCGCCCACGCCGTGCGGACCGTGCGGGCGGCCCTGCCGGGAGCGGCGCTGGGGATCCATACCCACAACGACGCCGAGTGCGGGGTGGCGAACTCGCTCGCGGCGGTCGTCGAGGGTGCGCGCATGGTCCAGGGCACGATCAACGGCTACGGCGAGCGCTGCGGCAACGCGAACCTCGTCTCGATCATCCCGTCGCTGACCCTGAAGATGGGTCTCGCCACGCTGCCCGACGACCGGCTGACCGAACTGACCGCCCTCAGCCACTACGTCGCGGAGACCGCGAACCTGCAGCCGGACAACTGGGCGCCCTACGTGGGACGCAACGCGTTCGCCCACAAGGGCGGCATGCACGTCGCCGGAATGCTCGCCGACGAGCGGACCTTCGAGCACATCGACCCCAGGGCGGTCGGCAACGAACGCCACGTGCTGGTGAGCGAGCTCTCCGGGCGGGGCACGATCGTCGCCAAGGCCCACGAGATGGGCATCGACCTCTCCGAGGGCGACGATGTCCCGCGGATCCTGGCGCGGTTGAAGGATCTCGAGCACCAGGGGTACCACTTCGAGGTCGCCGACGCGTCGTTCGAGCTGCTGATCGAGCGGGAGATCGGCATCTACCTGCCCCTGTTCACGCTCGAACGGTTCCGGGTCGTCACCGAGAAGGTCGCCGACGGACGCGTGTCGACCGAGGCGACGATCGCGCTCATCCACGACGGCGAGCGCGTCGAGGCGACCGGTACGGGCAACGGGCCGATCAACGCCCTCGACACCGCGCTGCGCGCGGCGCTCGAGCCGCGAGTGCCGGAGCTCGCGCAGATCGAGCTGGTCAACTTCAAGGTGCGGATCCTCGACGAGGACAAGGGCACCGGGGCGACCACGCGCGTCCTGCTCGATTCGTCCGACGGCGAGGAGACCTGGGGCGCCCTCGGGGTGAGCCACAACGTCATCGAGGCCTCCTGGGACGCGCTGATCGACAGCCTCGCCTACGGCGTGCGCCGCCGCGCCCGCCAGGCCGCCAACACCGGATCCGGTTCGTGACCACCGGTCAGCCGCGCATCCCGCTTGCGAGGCCCGTGATCACGGCGCGCGAGCGGGAGCTCGTGCTCGAGGTGCTCGACTCCCGGCAGCTGTCGCTGGGCCCGATGCTGGCCCGCTTCGAGCGTGACTGGGCCGCACGCATCGGCGTCCGCCACGCGGTGGCCTGCTCCTCGGGCACGGCGGGGTTGCACATGTGCCTGCACGCGGCGGGCATTGGACCGGGCGACGAGGTGATCACGTCATCGTTTTCGTTCGTCGCCTCGGCCAACGCGGCGCTATTCACCGGCGCCGACGTCGTCTTCGCCGAGGTCGACCCTCGGACGTTCAACATGGATCCTGCGGCCGTCGAGGCGGCGATCACCCCGCGCACCAAGGCCTTGGTGATCGTTGACATCTTCGGGTATCCGGCCGAGATCCCCGCGCTGATCGACATCGCCGAGCGCCACGGCCTGGCGATCGTCGAGGACGCATGCCAGACGATCGACGGCGAGTTCGACGGCAGGAAACTCGGCACCTGGGGTCACCCGGCCGTCTACGGGTTCTACGCCAACAAGCAGCTGACCACGGCCGAGGGCGGTGTGATCCTCACCGATGACGACCAGTTGGCGGGCCTGCTCAAGAGCCTGTCCAACCAGGGGCGCAGCGACGACGGGGCCTGGCTGGTGCATTCGCGGCTCGGGTTCAACTACCGGCTCTCGGACGTGCACGCGGCGATCGGCGTCGCCCAACTCGAGCATCTGGACCAGATGCAGGACGGGCGCGCGCGGGTGGCGGGGTGGTACCAGCAGCGCATCCGGGACATCC
The DNA here is from genome assembly GCA_963773325.1 of uncultured Thermoleophilia bacterium. Lineage (GTDB taxonomy): Bacteria > Actinomycetota > Thermoleophilia > Miltoncostaeales > Miltoncostaeaceae > CAITWD01. Next base: position 2,443,230 of record CAVZAI010000002.1, read on the forward strand.
CGAACGTCGCGCCGATGTACGACGGCCCGCAGCGGCGTTCGTGGTTCGTCTACGCGCCACGCCTGGCGCCGGACATCGATCGCGACGCGGTGATCACGCGCCTCGACGAACTCGGCATCTCGGCCAAGCCGTATCTGCCCTGCATCCATCTGCAGCCGTTTTACCAGGACGCATTCGGCTACCGGCCGGGCACGCTGCCGGTCACCGAGGCGATCAGCGCATCGACTATCGCGCTGCCGTTCTTTCCGGAGATGACCGAGGATCAGGTGGATCGGGTGTGCGCCGCGCTGGCGACGGTGCTCACCCGCGATCCGGCAGCGGTGGGGCGGTGACTGACCGCGCACGGCTGTGGGGCGGGCGGTTCGCCGGCGGTCCCGCGGAGGCGTTCGAGCGGCTCAACGCGTCATTCGCGGTCGACTCGCGCATGTGGTCTCAGGACATCGCGGGCTCGCGCGCGCACGCGCGCATGCTGGTGCAGACCGGCGTGCTGTCCGAGGCTGACGGGCGGGCGATCGCCGACGGGCTCGACCGGGTCGAGGCGGAGTTCCGGGACGGGTCGTTCGCCGTCCAGCCGACCGACGAGGACATCCACACCGCCGTCGAGCGGCGGCTCACCGAGTTGGTCGGGGATGCCGGGCGGCGGCTGCACACCGGTCGCAGCCGCAACGATCAGGTGGCCACCGACGTCCTGCTGTACCTGCGCGATGCCGTCGACGCCCAGCGGGCGGCGATCACCGATCTCGCCCGCATCCTCGTGGACCAGGCCGCGCGACACCTGGACACCCTCCTGCCCGGCTACACGCACCTGCAGCGTGCCCAGCCGATACGGCTGGCCCATCACCTGCTGGCCTACGTCCAGATGCTCATCCGCGACCAGCGGCGGTTCGGGCAGGTGCGCGAGCAGTCCCTGGCGGAGTCGCCGCTCGGCGCCGGGGCGCTGTCGGGCGTCGGCTTCCCGATCGATCGTGCACTGACCGCGACGGACCTCGGCTTCGCGCGGCCGAGCGCCAATAGCCTCGACAGCGTCGCCACGCGGGACGCCTTGGCCGACTACCTGCACGCGGCGGCGACCCTGTGCGTGCACCTCTCGCGGCTGGGCGAGGAGCTGGTGCTGTGGTCGAGTGAGGAGGTCGGCTTCGTGGAACTCTCCGATGCCTTCACGTCCGGGTCCTCGATGCTGCCCCAGAAGAAGAATCCCGACGCCGCCGAACTGGCCCGCGCCAAGGCGAGCCGCGTCGTGGCCGACTACTCCGGCCTCCAGACGCTCCTGGCGAAGCTGCCGCTGGCGTACAACAAGGACCTGCAGGAGGACAAGCACTTCCTGTTCGATGCGATCGACACGCTCGATGTGCTGCTGCCGGCCCTGTCCGGGATGCTGGCTGAGGCGAACTTCCGCACCGATCGGATGGCGGCGGCCTGCGAGGACGGGTACCTCGCCGCGACCGATCTGGCCGACCATCTGGTGCGTGCCGGCTGGCCGTTCCGTCGGGCACACGAGGCGGTCGGCATGCTCGTGCGGGCCTGCCTGGTGCGCGGTGTCGGGCTCGCCGAGGCCACCGGCGAGGAGATCGCCGCGGCGGGCCTCGCGGACGTCGGCCTGCCCGACCTCAGCGCGGCCGCAAGCGCCGAGGCCAAGATCTCCTTCGGGGGTACCGCGCGCGTCCGGGTGCAGGAGCAGTTGGCCGCAGCGCGGGCCGAGGTCGCGCGGTGGTGATCCCGCTGGGCGCGGGCTTCTTCGCGCGCCCCGCCCGCGCGGTCGCGCCCGAGCTGATCGGCTGCGTGCTGGAGGGTAACGGCGTCGCGGGGGTGATCGTCGAGGTCGAGCGCTACGAGCACTGGGACGCCGCGTCCCACAGCTTCCGCGGTCCGACCCAACGATCGGACCTGATGTTCGGTCCCGCCGGCCGCCTTTACGTGTATCGAAGCTACGGCCTGCACTGGTGCGCAAACATCGTGTGTGGGCCCGAGGGCCACGGGGCCGCGGTGCTGCTGCGCGCGGTGGAGCCGACGGTCGGCCTCGAGATCATGCGGGCTCGCCGCGGCTCGGCTGCGGTCCGTGATCTGTGCCGCGGTCCGGGGCGCCTGGCCGCGGCGTTCGGCATCACCGGCGAACTCAACGGGATGCGTCTGGGTGCCACGCAGGGCGCCGGCGAGCTGCGCGTGCTGCCGCGCCGCGAGCCCTCTGGGATCGCGGTTGCCCGCGGGCCGCGGATCGGCATCAGCCGCGACGCCGGCCGGGCGTGGCGGTACACGCTCGCCGGGTCGCCGTGGGTCTCCGGTCGTCGGGTCGGCGCCCGGTCGGCCACCCGGGTGGCCGCATGAGCGAACCCGGACCCAGCGGCCAGGCGCGCGAGCGCGCCGCGGGCCTGGCCGCGCGGACGGTCAACTGCGAGCCGAGCGTCGACGCACTGGCGCACAAGCTGGACCTCGACCGACCCCTGCGAGTCAAGCTCGGGGTCGATCCGACTGCGCCGGACCTGCACCTGGGTCACTGCGTGGTGCTCGGCAAGCTGCGGGAGTTCCAGGATGCCGGCCACATCGCGGTGCTGGTGATCGGCGATTGGACCGCCCGGGTGGGGGATCCGAGCGGGCGCAGCTCGACCCGTCCGATGCTCTCCGAGGACGAGATCCTCGCCAACGCCGAGACCTTCCGGGACCAGGCCTTCCGCATTCTCGACCCCGCGCGCACCGAGGTACGCCCCAACGGGGAGTGGTTTGCCGGCATGGGGCTCGCCCCCCTGTTCGAACTCGCCTCGCGGGCCACTGTCAACCAACTCCTGCGCCGCAACGATTTCGCCGCGCGGCTGGAGGAGGATCGGCCGGTCTCCGTGCTCGAGCTGCTCTATCCGCTGCTGCAGGCCTACGACTCGGTCGCGCTCGCGGCCGACGTCGAGGTCGGCGGGACCGACCAACTGTTCAACCTGATGCTCGCCCGTGACATCCAGGCCCGATATGGCATGACCCAGCAAATCGTGATGACCATGCCGATCCTGCCCGGGACCGATGGCGTCCAGAAGATGAGTAAGTCGCTCGGCAACTCCATCGGGGTCACCGACGGGCCCGAAGAGCAGTTCGGAAAGGTCATGAGCATTCCTGACGGGCTCCTCGAGAACTACTACCGGCTGATGTTTCCGGGCGAACCGGCGCCCGCGGGGCACCCCGGCGACGAGAAGCGCCGGCTCGGGCGGCTGGTGGTCGCGCGCTTTCACGACGCGGGCGCGGCTGCGGCGGCCGAGGAACACTTCAACCGCGTCGTGCGGGATCGGCAGGCCCCGGCCGACGTGCCGGAGTTCACGCTCGCCGACGCGGAGATCCATCTGCCGGCACTGCTGGTGGACGCCCTCGGCGTGGCGTCGCGCAGCGAGGCCCGGCGGCTCATCCAGCAGGGTGGCGTGGCCCTCGACGGCGAGCCGGTCAGCGCCCTCGATTTGCCTGCATCCGCCCTGCGTGGGCGGATATTGCGTGCCGGCAAGCGCCGCTTCGTCCGGCTGGTCTGAACCGGCCAAAAAGGGGCACCTGGTGCCCTTGACATGGATGTGTCAGAAGAGCATCATCTACAGGCCGATCGGGGAGGTGCCCCGCATCGAGCAGGACAGTCGCTTGAGACTTCGCACGATTGACCCGAGCAGTTTGGGGTTCCCCGCGTAAGAGACGCGCAATGCGTCCGCGTGGAAGGGCCTCTGTCGGCAGAGGTCGCGAAACTCGCAGGTGGCAACTTGAAGTCCGGGCAATCCGGCGTGCTCCTTGAAAACTGATCAGCATGCACATGAATCCAGGGAAACCTGCGATTCAGTGACTAGGTCATACACGAACCCCGTCTACTTCGACCGTTCGGCGTGAGCCGAGCAAGGTCGTAAGCTAGACACGCTAGGACGTCATCCGCTCGCGTTGGGCTGATGACGCTCTTCTGAAGTTCGGTCAGCCTCCGGTCCATTCGGACCCGGTTGGCCAAAACTTTCTTCATGGAGAGTTTGATCCTGGCTCAGGACGAACGCTGGCGGCGTGCTTAACACATGCAAGTCGAGCGAGAAAGCTCCTTCGGGAGTGAGTACAGCGGCGAACGGGTGAGTAACACGTGGGCAACCTGCCCTAGGGAGCGGGACAACTCGGGGAAACCCGAGCTAATACCGCATGAATCGGCCTTGCTTAAGTAAGGCCGGGAAAAGGTAGCTTAGGCCTCCGCCCTAGGATGGGCCCGCGGCCGATTAGCTAGTTGGTGTCGGTAACGGCGCACCAAGGCGACGATCGGTAGCTGGTCTGAGAGGACGATC
>CAVZAI010000002.1:2450000-2816581 GCA_963773325.1 uncultured Thermoleophilia bacterium
GGTATAGCCTCATGCGTTCAGTAGTGGGTGTAAAGCACTGTTTGGCCTAGGGGGCTCACCAGCTTACCGAAGTCAGATAAACTCTGAATCCCACTACTCCAGAGCATGGGAGTCAGACGGCGGGGGATAAGCTTCGTCGTCGAGAGGGAAACAGCCCAGACCACCAGCTAAGGTCCCCAAGCGCTGGCTAAGTGGAAAACGATGTGCGGGTGCATAGACAACCAGGATGTTGGCTTAGAGGCAGCCATTCGTCTAAGGAGTGCGTAATAGCTCACTGGTCAAGTGTCCGTGCGCGGATAATGTAACGGGGCTCAAGCCAGCCACCGAAGCTGTGGACTCCGCAAGGAGTGGTAGGAGAGCGTTCTCTGTGCAGTGAAGCGGCCGCGGCAAGCGAGCCGTGGAGCGCAGGGAAGTGAGAATGTTGGCATAAGTAACGAAAGACGGGTGAGAAACCCGTCCACCGATTACCCAAGGTTTCCTGAGCAACGTTAATCGGCTCAGGGTTAGTCGGGACCTAAGCCGAGGCCGTCAGGCGTAGGCGATGGACAACAGGTTGATATTCCTGTACTGCGTCTTCCGCGTTATTACCGATGGGGGGACGGGGAAGGATACGCGAACCCTGGCGCTGGTTGACCAGGGACAACCCGGTAGGACGGTTCCTAGGAAAATCCGGGAACCATTACGTCCGAGAGGGGATGTCGGTCGGAGAAATCCGGCAAGTCGCTGATTCCATGCCTCCGAGAAAAGCCTCTAGGGAGTGGGAACGCACCCGTACCAAAACCGACACAGGTGGGTAGGTAGAGCATACCGAGGTGATCGAGAGAACCTTCGTTAAGGAACTCGGCAAAATTGTCCCGTAACTTCGGGAGAAGGGACGCCCCAATAGGGTGACAGGCCTTGCGCCTCGAGCCCGAAGGGGTCGCAGAGGATTGGCCCAACCGACTGTTTACCAAAAACACAGGTCTCTGCGAAGTCGAAAGACGACGTATAGGGGCTGACGCCTGCCCGGTGCCGGAAGGTCAAGTGGAGGGGTTAGCGTTCGCGCGAAGCTTCGAAACCAAGCCCCGGTAAACGGCGGCCGTAACTATAACGGTCCTAAGGTAGCGAAATTCCTTGTCGGGTAAGTTCCGACCTGCACGAATGGCGTAACGAGTTGGGCGCTGTCTCAACGAAGGACTCGGTGAAATTGTAGTCCCGGTGAAGATGCCGGGTACCCGCTGCAAGACGGAAAGACCCCGTGGACCTTTACTGCAGCTTGATATTGGGATTTGGGACGCTTTGTCCAGGATAGGTGGGAGGCTGTGATGCAGGGACGTCAGTTCCTGTGGAGCCGCCCTTGGGATACCACCCTGAGCGTTCTGGGTTTCTAACGGAAGACCGTGATCCGGCTTCCGGACAGTGTCAGGTGGGCAGTTTGACTGGGGCGGTCGCCTCCCAAAATGTAACGGAGGCGCGCAAAGGTTCCCTCAGCACGGTTGGAAATCGTGCGTAGAGTGTAAAGGCATAAGGGAGCTTGACTGCGAGACTGACAGGTCGAGCAGGCACGAAAGTGGGCCTTAGTGATCCGGCGGTAGAGAGTGGAATTGCCGTCGCTCAACGGATAAAAGGTACCCCGGGGATAACAGGCTTATCTTCCCCAAGAGTCCACATCGACGGGAAGGTTTGGCACCTCGATGTCGGCTCGTCGCATCCTGGGGCTGGAGTAGGTCCCAAGGGTTGGGCTGTTCGCCCATTAAAGCGGTACGCGAGCTGGGTTCAGAACGTCGTGAGACAGTTCGGTCCCTATCTGCAGTGGGCGCTGGAAGTTTGAGAGGAGCTGTCCCTAGTACGAGAGGACCGGGATGGACGAACCTCTGGTGTATCAGTTGTCGTGCCAACGGCACTGCTGGCTAGCTACGTTCGGACGGGATAACCGCTGAAAGCATCTAAGCGGGAAGCCCACCTCAAGATGAGACTTCCCACCTCCTAGAGAGGGTAAGGCCCCAGGTAGACCACCTGGTTGATAGGCCGGATGTGGAAGCGCGGCAACGCGTGGAGCAGACCGGTACTAATCCGCCGAGGGCTTGACATACGAATTTGCGCACCTACATGTCCTATGCAGTCTTGAGGGTATTTCCTCATGACTTCCCGGTGGTTATTGCGAGGGGGAAACACCTCTTCCCATTCCGAACAGAGTAGTTAAGCCTCTCAGCGCCGATGGTACTCCGAGTGTAGACTCGCGGGAGAGTAGGTCGCCGCCGGGTTCTTTTCACGCCGTCGCTCTCAAGGAGAGAGCGACGGCGTTCGTGTTTGGGGCAACCGTGCATCGCCGGCGAAGCGGCTGAACGCGCCCCAGGTCAGGGCCATTGGTAGCATCGACGCATGAACGAGCAAGAGCACATCAGCGTCGACGTCGTCGTGGTCGGCGCGGGGGTGGCGGGGCTCGCCTGCGCGGTGCGGCTGGCGCGCGCCGGGTATTCGCTGCGGGTAATCGAGGCCGAGTCCGGGCCTGGGGGTCGCGCCCGCACCGACTGGCACGAGGGCCGGCCGGTGGACCGTGGGTTCCAGGTCGCCTTCGCGGCGTATCCGGCATTCCGCGCCTTCGTGCGCGAGGTCGGTATTCCCGGCGAGGACCTGCGCCCGTTCGCTGGCGGCGCGGCGTTCTTCGACGGCGCACACTGGTCGCAGCTGTCGTCCTCGCCGAAGTCGGTCGCGCGATTCGGGGCGGTCTCGCCGGCCGATCGTGCGCGGTTCGTCCGGCTCGCCGCCGAGCTGCGGTTCGTGCCGCCGCGGACGCTGCTCGCCCGCGACGGGGCCGCCCCGACGACCGAGGCCTTCCTGTTGGACCGGGGCTTCTCGCGTCAGGCGATCGAGGCCGTGTTCCGGCCCCTGTTCGGCGTGATCTTGCTCGACCGGACCCTCGCGGCGGATCCCGGCTACTTCCAGTTCCTGTTCTCGATGCTGGTACGCGGGCCTGCGGTGCTCCCGGCCGATGGGCTGGGCATGGTCGCCGACTGGGCCGCCGGCGCCGTCCGGCAGGCCGGCGGGAACTTCGAGTTCGGCAGCCGAGTCGCCGCGCTCGTTCGGGAAGCCGACGGCCCTGCGACCGGCGTGCGCCTCGAGGATCTGCGCCAGATCCATGCGCGCGCGGTGGTGCTCGCGGTCGATCCGCCCTCGGCACGCAAGTTGTTGAGCCCGGTCGATCCCGACACGGCGGGGCGGATCCCGGTCGAGGGCGCCTCGGCGACCAGTGCCCGGTTCGCCCTGGATCATTCGCTGTACCGGGGCCGGGTCGTTCTCCTCAACGCGGAAGCGGACGCCGGGACCTCGCCACGGATCGATCTGCTGTGTCAGACGACGAACGTGAATCGTCATGGCGCCGTCGGGGGCCCGCACGTGGTCATCGCGACGAGTGTCGGCGATTCGGATGCGACCGCCGAGGGGATCGAGGACGCGGTGGAGCGGCAGGTACATCGCTGGTACCCGGGATTCCCGTGGGGCAAGGTGGCGCACTCGCTTGGTGTCGTGCGGCATCCGTTCGCGCAGTTTCGTCCGCTGGCCGGCGTGCGTCGTGGCCTGCCGGGTTCGCGCACCCAGGTGCCCAACGTCATCCTCGCCGGTGAATTCACCACGCACCCGTCGCTCGAGGGCGCGGTCTCAAGCGGTGTGACCGCGGCCGAGATCATCGGCAGGCAGCTGGGGTGAAGACCGTCGGCGCCCGCCAGGTGTGGGCGGTGCAGGAGATCACCGCTGCACTGGCGCGCAGGCTCGCCGGGATCCCGAGCGTGTGGGTTGAGGCGGAGATCCAGAACCTGCGCCAACGCGGCGGGCAGGTCTACTTCACGCTGCGCGATACCCATCAGATCGACGCGTCGATGCGGGCCGCGCTGTTCGAGCGCCTCGCGCACCGCCCCGCCGACGGAAGCCTCGTCTACGCCTACGGCCGGGTCGAGTTCTGGGCCGAGCGCGCCCAACTGTCACTGCGCATCGAACGGATGGAGCCCGCCGGGGCAGGGGTGATGCTGGCGCAGATCGAAGCCATCAAGGCCACGCTCGCCGCCGAGGGGCTGTTGGCCGACGCGCGCAAGCGCGCCCTGCCGCTGGTCCCCCGCCGGATCGGCCTGATCACCAGCGCGGTGGGCGCGGCACGCCACGATGTGCTCAACAACATCTGGGCCCGCTTCCCGGCGGATGTCGTCCTCGCCGACGTGCCGGTCCAGGGCGCGACGGCTCCGCACGCGATCGTCCGCGCCCTCGAGGCGCTCAACGCGATCCCAGAGGTCGAGGTCATCATCATCGCGCGAGGCGGCGGCCCGCTGGAAGACCTGATGGCGTTCAACGATGAGCAGCTGTGCCGGTCGGTCGCCGCGTCGCGCGTGCCAGTGGTGAGCGCCGTCGGTCACGAGAAGGACGTCACCGTTTGCGACCTCGTCGCCGATCGGCGCGTCTCGACGCCGACCGGTGCGGCCGAGGCGGTCGTCCCCGACCGCGCCGCGCTCGACGCGCGGCTCGCGGAGGCCGGACGCGGGCTTGTGCGCGGTCTCGGGCGCACCCGCGAATCGAGTGCCGCGGCGATCTCGCAGCGCAGGCTCGGGCTGATCGCCGGGCTGCGGGCCGCCGAGCACCGGTCCGCAGCGCAGGTGGCCGCCGCGGCGTCCCGGCTTGCGCCGGCGGTCCAGCGCGTCGCGGATGCGTCGGCGCGTGACGTGCCGGTCGCGCACGACCGGCTCGCGCGGGCCGCGGGTGCCCGCCACCAGGCGGCGGCCTCGCGGGTCGCGGCGACTGCGGGGCTGCTGGAGGTGCTGTCGCCGTCGCGCACTGTCGCGCGCGGCTACGCGATTGTGCGCGATCCGGCCAACGGCCGTCCGGTGGTCTCGGCGGCGGCGTTGCGCGTGGGGGGCGAACTCGAGCTCGAAATGCGCGACGGACGCGCGCAGGTGACAGTCAAGGAGACCCACACATGAGCGAGACAGGCGATCCGACGACCTTCGAGCAGGCGCTGGCCCAGCTCGACGAGGTCGTCGCACGGCTGGAGGCAGGCGACGTCGGGCTCGAGGAGGCTGTGCGGCTGTTCGAGCGGGGCCAGGCGCTCCTCGCGATCTGCCGGGAGCGCCTGGCACGGGCCCAGCAGCGGATCGAGGAGCTCACCACCCAGGGCGCGCCGAGCGAGCCCGACGAAGACGAGGCGCCCTTCTAGACGGCGCCGTCGCACGGGCGGCCAGGGCGCCCGGTACGGTTACGCGCATGGCGTTCGATCTTGCGGCCATCCGGGCCGAGTTGCCGCTCCTGGACGCGCAGGTCTACCTGAACACCGGGGGGACGGGTCCGTTGCCGGTCCCCGTCGCCCGCGCCATCTGCGCCGCGGCAAGCGCCCAATTGGGCATGGCGCGCATGGGGCCAGAAGGCGTGGAGATCACCGAGCAGGTGCTCGCCCGGCTGCGGGACGCCGCGGGGGCCCTCGTCGGCGCCGGCGGCGAGGACATGGCGATCACCGCCAATACCACGACGGGCCTCGATATCGCGATCTGGGGGATCGATTGGCGCCCTGGCGACCACATCATCACCACCGAGCTTGAGCACCCGGGGTTGAGCGTCCCGATCGCCGTGGCGGCGCGCCGACATGGGCTGCACGTCACTCGCCTGACCCGAGCTCAAGCTGAACTCGAGCTTGAGAGTGCGATCGCCGTGCGGCTGACCGACCGAACCCGCCTCGTCGCCCTGTCGCACGTGTCGTGGTGCACGGGAACGGTCCTGGACGTGCCCGGGGCCGTGCGCGCCGCGCGCACGGCCGACGCGATGGTGATCGTCGATGGGGCGCAGTCGGTCGGCGCCATTCCCGTCGATGCGCCGGCGCTGGGTGTCGACGCGTACGCATTCCCGGCGCAGAAGTGGCTGCTCGGCCCGGAGGGACTCGGCGCGCTGTGGATCCCGGCCGCGAGCCGAGCGCGAATCGATCTCACCTTCTGCGCGTACGAGGCCGGGACCGACCACAAACCCGACGGCCGGCTGACGCTGCACCCGCAGGCGCGGCGCTATGAGATCTCGACCCCGCCACTGCTGCTGGTGCACGGCTGGCTGGCGGGGCTCGCGTGGCTCGCCGGCATCGGCTGGGAGGAGATCCACGCGCGCATACGGTCAAACCAGCTCGTGGCCCGGGCGGCGCTCGCGGACCTGGACGGCGTTGGCCTCATCACGCCCGCCGGGACCACAGGCGGGGCTGGTCGTGTTCACCCCGGAGGGCCACGCGCCAGAGGAGGCGTTCTGGGCAGTGCAGCGGCAGGGCGTGTGCTTGCGCTGGCTGGTCGCCCCGCCGGCCCTGCGGGCGTCCGTAGGGTTCTTTACCAGCGAATCCGATCTCGATTCCCTCAGGGCAGGCGTCCGTCGCCTGCGGTCCTGATACGGTCCGGGTCCGTGAACGAAAAGTTCGTCATTGAAGGCGGGCGGCCCCTGGCCGGGACCGTCGTGCCCGCGGGCAACAAAAACGCGGCATTGCCCATTCTCGCGGCCTGCCTGCTCACCGACGAGGAGGTCATCCTCGACAACGTGCCGCAGATCGTCGACGTGCACACGATGGTCGCGCTGCTCGACGACATCGGGGTCTCGGTGCGCGAGGACGGCCCGAACACGCTGGTGTTGCGTGCAGACAACATCCGACAGACCTCGATCGATCCCGAACTGTCGGGGCGCTTGCGCGCGTCGCTGCTGGTCGCAGGGCCGCTTCTGGCGCGGTGCGGCCGGGTCGAGACCGCGCTGCCGGGCGGCGATTTCATCGGGCGCCGCAGGGTCGACACCCACATGCTCGCGTTCCGCAGCCTGGGCGCCGAGGTCGACTCCGGCCGCAGCTACGTGATCTCCGCGCCATCCGGGCTGCGCGGCGCCGACATCTTCCTGGATGAGGCATCGGTGACGGCGACCGAGAATGTCCTCTGCGCGGCGGTGCTGGCGCCTGGACTGACGGTAATCGAGAACGCCGCCAGCGAACCGCACGTCCAGGACCTCGCGCGGTTCCTGGTGACTCTTGGGGCAAGAATCGAGGGCATCGGCACGAACGTGATGCGCATCGAAGGTGTCGAGCGCCTGCACGGGGGGCGCTTCCGAATCGGGCCGGACCATATCGAGATCGCCTCGTTCATCGGCCTCGGCGCCATCACCGGCTCGGATCTGGAGATCGTCGGCGCGCGACCCGAAGACCTGCGCATGATCCTGCTGACCTTCCAACGCCTGGGCATCCACGTCGAGGTCGACGGGTCCACGGTTCGGGTGCCACCCGACCAGGACCTGCGGGTGTTGGCCGACGAGGGTGGGGCGATCCCCAAGATCGACGACGGCATCTGGCCCGCGTTCCCCGCGGACCTGACGAGCATCGCCGTCGCCGTGGCCACGCAGACCCACGGCACCGTGATGGTCTTCGAGAAGATGTTCGAGAACCGTCTGTTCTTCGTGGACAAACTCGTCGCGATGGGCGCTCGCATCGTGCTGTGCGATCCGCACCGCGCCGTCATCAGCGGGCCCTCGCAATTGTTCGGCGAGCGGGTCGAGAGCCCCGACATCCGCGCCGGCATGGCCATGCTGATCGCCGGCATGGTGGCCGGGGGCGTGACGACGATCGGCAACGTCCGCCAGATCGACCGCGGCTACGAGCGGATCGACGAGCGGCTGCGCGCGCTCGGCGCGCACATTGAGCGTGTCGCCGACTGACGCCTCACAGCCGGCCGCCGGCGCCTTGCCGAGCGGCGCGCGCGACGTGCTGCCGGTCGAGGCCGCGGAGCTGCGCGCGGTCGAGAACGACCTGCGGGCAACGTTCGCCAGCTACGGCTACCGCGAGATCCGGACGCCGGTGGTCGAGTTCGCCCACCAGCTCGAGCGTGCTGACAGCGGCGGCCTGGAACGCGCCTACCGGCTCTTCGACGAGGCCGGCCGGGTCCTCGTATTGCGGCCGGACATGACGATTCCGGTGGCACGACTGATCGCCACGCGGCTGTCCGAGCACCCGGGTCCGATTCGGGTCTTCTACACGGGCCCGAGCTTCCGGGTGCCGCAGCCCGGTACGCCCGTGGCCTCGGAGCACCGGCAGGCCGGCGCGGAGCTCGTCGGCGCCGACGGGCCCGAGGCGGACGCCGAAGCGGTGCTCGTGCTCTGGGAGGCCCTGCGCGCCAGCGGGCTCGCCCACGCCCGAATCGGCCTGGGCGACGTGTCGGTCACCGACGCGGTGCTCGACGCGTTGGGCATTGCCGCCGAGGTACGCGGGCGCCTGTCGCGCGCCGCCGAGGCCCGCGATCTGGTGGCCTGGCGCGACGAGGCCGCCGCGCTCGAGATCGACGTGGCGGCCCGCGACCTGCTGGCCGGCCTGCCGGCGATGCGTGGCCACGCGGAGGTGCTCGAGCACGTCGCGGCCACGGTACCGGCGGCGGCCTCGGCCTGCACGCGCATGGTGCGCTTGCTCGAGCTGCTCGATCTGGAGGGCTTGCACGATGCGGTGCTCGTGGATCTGGGCATCCTGCGGGACTGGCAGTACTACTCGGGGCTCGTGATCGAGGCCTATGCCGACGGCGCCGCCCTGCCGGTCGCCCAGGGCGGCCGCTATGACGGTCTGGCCGCGCGGTTCGGCACGCCGCGCCCTGCGGTCGGATTCACCATTGAACTCGAGTTCCTGCACCGGGCCCTGGCCGGCTCGCGTGGCCGCAGGCGGCTGGACTTTGGGATCGTGCTCGTCGGTGGGCTCGACCTGCGCCAGGCGCAGGCGGCCGAGCTGCGCGCCGGCGGGATCCCGGTGATCGCGCTTGCGTCGGAGGACCCGCGTGCCGACGCGCTTGCCGGCGCCGAAGGCTGGCGGTTCGTCGGCCACCCCGACGGCACCGGGCTGCGCGTCCTCGATCGGGCCGACGGTGCGGTCCTGGTCACCACGACGCCGCTGGAGGACCTCTCATCGCTCCGCTGAGAATCTGCATGCCGCTCGGTGCGCTGTACCAGGACGCGATCGCGCTCCTGGAGGCCGCGCGGGTCGATGTGGCGCCGCTGCGTGCGGGCGGGCGCAAGCTGGTGTTCCGCGCCGACGACGGGACGGTGTTCATCACGACCCGGCCGAGCGACGTGCCGACCTACGTGGAGGCCGGCGCGGCGGATATCGGCATCGTCGGCCGCGACGTGATCAACGAGCGGCGCCCCGACGTCTACGAGCTGCTGGATCTCGGGTTCGGCGGCTGCCGAATGGTCTACGCCACCGCGGCCGGGGAGGACCCGACCCCGGAGATCATCGCCCGGCTGGGGGTCCTGCGGGTGGCGACCAAGTACCCGCAGGTCGCCGAGGCGCACTTCCTGGCGACCGGGCGCCAGGTCGAGCTCGTCAAGGTCAACGGCTCGGTCGAGCTCGGCCCGCTGGTGGGCTTGGCCGATGGCATCGTCGACCTGGTGGCCACCGGGCGGACGCTGCGCGAGAACGGGCTGGTCGAGCGGGAGGAGATCTTCCACTCCTCGGCACGCCTGATCGCCAACCGCGTCAGTCACAAACTCCGGGCCGAGGACATCGACGCGCTGACGGCGCGTCTGGCTCAGGCGGTCGCTGCGGAGGCGGTGTGAGCGCGCCCGTGCGCATCGCTTGCGCCGCCGACGCCGTGGCCGAGTGTGCCCAGGCCCTGCGCCCTGTCCACACCGCCCCCGACCCGAACCAGGGGGCGATCGTGGCGGCCACGATCGCTGACGTGCGTGCCGACGGTGACGCGGCGCTGGTCGCCCACGGGCGCCAGTTCGGGGCCCCGCAGTTCGGTCAAGATCAGCTCCGCGTGCCGGCGGCGGCCATCGCCGGCGCGCGCGCGGGCCTCGATCCGGAGTTGGCCGAGGCGATCATGGTGGCTGCCGCCCAGGTCCGGGCATTTGCGACGGCCGTTCGTCCGGACGACCGCGAGGTGACCCTCGAGCACGGCCAGACGATCACGCTGCGCGCCGTGCCGGTCGCGGCCGCGGGCTGTTACGTGCCGGGCGGCCGGGCCGCGTATCCGTCGAGTCTGGTCATGGCGGTCGTTCCGGCCCAGGTGGCCGGGGTCGGCCGGATCGCCGTCGCCAGCCCGCCCGGGCCGGACGGCCTGCCAGCTCCGGAGATCCTCGCGACCGCGGCGATCCTGGGTGTCGCCGAGGTGTACGCGGTCGGCGGCGCCGCCGCGATCGCGGCGTTCGCGTACGGGACGGCCAGCATCGCGCCGGTCGCGGTCATCACCGGTCCCGGGAGTTCATGGGTGCAAGAGGCCAAGCGTCAGGTCAGCGGGGTGGTCGGCATCGACGGCTTCGCCGGGCCGAGCGAGGTGCTGATCCTGGCCGACGGCAGCGCGGACCCGCAGGCCATCGCGCTGGATCTGCTGGCCCAGGCCGAACACGGGCCCGATTCGATCGCGGCGCTCGCGAGCCACGACATGGCGTTCATCGATGCGGTCGCCGGAGCGCTGGCCGGCGAGGCGGTGCCGATCGGGGCAGTGACGCTCGTCGATTGCCCCGACCTCGATGTCGCGGTGGCGCTGGCGGAGGCGTTTGCCCCGGAGCACCTGGAGATCTGCCTGCCGGAGGCCCGCGCCCTTGCCGATCGGATCCGCCAGGCAGGGGCGGTCTTCGTGGGGCCGAACTGTGCAACTGCATACGGCGACTACGTCGCCGGTTCAAACCATGTGCTGCCCACCGGGGGTGCCGCTCGCTTCGCGTCGGCCCTCGGCCCATCAACCTATCTGCGGCGGATGTCGATTGTGGACATGACCGACGCCGCGGTGCGGGCGCTCACGCCGCATCTGGTGCGGTTGGCGGAGGCCGAGGGGTTCGGCCTGCATGCACGCTCGGCGGTGGCTCGCGATCCAGACAGCAGGGGGAAACGGTGAGTCGGACAGGGGAATCACAGCGCGTCACCGGCGAGACCGACGTCCGCGCACGCGTGAACCTTGACGGGACCGGCCTGGCGCAGATCTCGACCGGTGTCGGGTTCTTCGATCACATGCTGACCCTGCTGGCCCACCACTCGTTGATCGACCTGGAGATCACCGCGCGCGGTGATCTGGAGACCGGCAGCCACCACACCGTGGAGGATGTCGGGATCACCCTCGGACAGGCGCTGGCCCACGCGCTTGGCGACCGCTCGGGCATCGAGCGCTACGGTTGGGCGCTGGTCCCGATGGATGAGTGCCTCGCGCAGGCGGCCATCGACGTCTCCGGGCGGCCGTTTCTCGCGTACGACGTTCCGCTGCCCTACGCGAGCATCGGCGGGTTCGAGACCGATCTGCTCGAAGAATTCCTGCGGGGGGTGGTCAACAACGCGCGGCTGACGGTCCACCTGCACATGCTGTCGGGGTCGAATCCCCACCACGTGATCGAATGCGGGTTCAAGGCGCTGGCTCGCGCGTTGCGCGCGTCGGTCGCCCCCAACGACCGGGTGACGGGGATCCCGTCGACCAAGGGGTCGCTGTGAGCGCAGCCGGCCCGCGGATCGCGGTCCTGAACTACCAGATGAGCAACCTGCGCAGCGCCACCAAGGCACTTGAGCTGCTGGGCGCGCGCGTCCAGGTGGCCGAGACGGCCGAGCAGGCCCAGGGGGCCGACGCGGTCGTCCTGCCGGGGGTGGGCCACTTCGGCCCGGCGATGGAGCGGATCCGATCCCAGGGCCTCGACGAGGTGGCGCTGGGCGTCGCGGCCGAAGGCGTGCCGTTGTTGGGCATCTGCCTGGGACTGCAGCTGCTGTTCGACGACAGCGAGGAGAGCCCCGGCGTGCCCGGGTTGGGGCTCATCGGCGGGTCGGTGCGGCGCCTGGTGACCGACCGCAAGCTGCCGCAGATCGGATGGAACCGGGTGCACTGGCGGGCCACGAGCGCGCTCGTGCCGCCCGAGACCGACGACAGCGCCTCGACCTACTACTTCGTGCACACCTATGCGGCGGTGCCGCGCGACCCCGCCCACGTGCTGGGCACGGTCGACTACGGCGGCGAGTTCGTCGCGGCCGCGCAGGCCGGACATGTGGCCGGCGTCCAGTTCCATCCCGAGAAATCAAGCCGCGCTGGGCTCGCCCTGCTGCGCCGCTGGCTCGCGTCGGTGCCCCGGCGCGCGGAGGTTCCTGCATCATGATCCTGTTCCCCGCGATCGATCTGCGCGAGGGCCGGGCGGTGCGCCTGGTGCAGGGCGATTTCGAACACGTGACCGTGTTCAACGAGGATCCGGTCGCGCAGGCGCGGCTGTTCGCCGAGCAAGGGGCGACGCACCTGCACGTGGTCGACCTCGACGGTGCCCTCGAGGGCGTGCCGGTGCACGCCCCGGTTGTCGCCAGCATCGCTGCCGCCTTCGGCGGCACCGTGCACTACGGGGGCGGGATGCGCTCGCGGGCGGCGATCGAGACCGCGATCGCGACGGGTATCGATCGCGTCGTCGTCGGGACCGCGGTCCTCCAGGACGCCGATCTGCTGCGCTGGGCCATCGACCGACTTGGGGACCGTCTGGTGGTCGCGCTCGACGCGCGTGACGGCAAGGTCGCCACGCACGCGTGGACCGTCACCAGCGACCAGGATGCGCTGTCGGTGGCGGCCGACCTGGTCAGCACCGGTGTGCGTCATCTGCTGTACACCGACATCTCGCGCGACGGCATGCTGGAGGGGCCGAACCTGCAGGCCCTGCGACGGCTGGCCGGGGCGGCCCCGCCGCTGGGCATCATCGCCTCGGGCGGCATCAGCTCGCTGGACGACCTGCGCCAGCTGGCACAACTCGGCCTCGACAACCTGCACGGGGTCGTCGTCGGCCGCGCGTTGTACGAGCAGCGGTTCGGCGTGGCCGACGCGCTGACGGTCCTCGGCAGCGGGCGCCCGGAGCCCGCACCACCGCGAGGCGACGCGTGATCCGCGTGATCCCCTGCCTGGACGTGCACGCCGGCCGGGTGGTCAAGGGCGTGAACTTCGTCGGGTTGCGCGACGCCGGCGACCCGGTCGAACTCGCGGCGCGCTACGACGCCGAGGGCGCCGATGAGCTCGTGTTCCTGGATATCACCGCCAGTCACGAGGAGCGGCAGACCATCGTCGAGCTGGCCGCCAGGACGGCCGCCGAGGTCTTCATCCCGTTTACGATCGGTGGCGGGCTGCGCTCGGAGGCCGACATGTACGCGGTGCTCTCGGCAGGCGCCGACAAGGTGTCGATCAACTCCGCGGCGGTGCGCAACCCCCGGCTGATCGCCGACGGCGCCGCGCGCTTCGGCAGCCAGTGCATCGTGGTGGCGATCGACGCCCGCCGGCGCGTCGACGGGTCCGGCTGGGAGGTCTACCTCAACGGCGGGCGGACCCCGACCGGGATCGAGACGGTCGCCTGGGCCGCGGAGGCCGCCGCGCGCGGGGCCGGGGAGATCCTGCTGACCAGCATGGATCGCGACGGCACCAAGGACGGCTTCGACACCGAGCTGCTGGCGGCGGTGGCCGCGGCCGTGCCGGTCCCGGTCATCGCCTCCGGCGGTGCAGGGCGGCTGGAGCACTTCGCCGCGGCCGTCACCCGCGGCCACGCCGACGCGGTCCTGGCGGCGTCCGTGTTCCACGATGGGATCTACACTGTCGCGCAGGTCAAGCAGGCGATGGCAGACGCCGGGGTGGAGGTACGTCAGTGAGCACGCCGCTGCGGGTGATCCGCACCGAGGCCGCGCCCGCGCCGGTCGCAGGCGCGCCCTACAGCCAGGCCATCATGGCGGACCCGGGCGCGTTGGTGTTCGTCTCGGGGCAGGTGCCGGTGGACCCGGCGACCGGACGGCTGGTCGCCGACGACATCGCCGTCCAGACCCGTCAGGCGCTCGCCAATGTCGCCGGGGTGCTCGCCGGGGCGGGGGCGACCCTCGCCAACGTGGTCAAGTCGACCGTCTTTCTGACCGATCTGGCCGGCGACTTCGCCGCGATGAACGCGGTCTACGCGGAGGTCTTCGGCGAGTATGCGCCGGCCCGCTCGACGATCGGCATCGCGGCACTGCCGCTGGGCGCGCGGGTGGAGATCGAGGTGGTTGCGCGCGCGGGCGCCACGCTCGGTGCGACCTCCCGGTAGGTTATTCCCACCAGGTGCGGCGCTCACGCAGGGAGTCGATCGCGATGCGGTCCCAGTACTGCGGGGCCTGCTGAATCGGCCTGCCGGCGTTCTCGGGGGCCTCGACCCACTCGCGAAATGCGACGTTGACCTCGTCCCAGGCGGCATCGAGTTCGGTGATCGTGAGCCCCTCGTACCGGGAGAAGGCCGCGACGAGCGCCGGGTTGCGCAGCGGCGAATTCTCACTCAGCTTCTCTGACAACGGATCCCAGCTCACCTCATGGATCGTACCCATCTCGCCAACGCGCTCCTGACCCATCCGGTCCTGGCGCGGCTGCGGCCATACCTGTCGGGCGAGGTCAGCGTCGTCGGCGGGGTCGTCCGCGACGCGCTGCTCGGCCGCGTCCACATCCACGACGTGGACCTCGTGGTCGAAGGCGACGCGATCGCGCTCGCCGAAGCGGTTGCCCATCGCGTGGGGGCACCCGTCGCCGTGCATCCGCGCTTCGGGACGGCGGTGCTCGAGCTGCCGCACGGCGAGGGCCACGTCGACTTCATCTCCGCGCGCCGCGAGCGCTATCCGAGCCCGGGCGCACTGCCCGTGGTGGAGCCGGGCACCCTGCGTGACGATCTCGCCCGCCGCGATTTCACCGTCAACGCGATGGCCGTCAGGATCACCGGGGCGCAGGCCGGAGAGCTCGTGGACCCGCATGACGGCGTCCACGATCTGGCCACCGGGGTCATCCGCGCTCTGCGGGCCGATGCATTCGTCGAGGACCCGAGCCGCATCGTGCGTGCGGCACGGTACGCGGGCCGCCTGGGGTTTGGGATCGAGCCGGCCACCCGCGCGGCCGCCGGGGACGCGGTGCCGTCGCTCGCGTGGGCGTCCGCGCGGGTGGCCGATGAGCTGCGCCGTGTGCTTGCCGAAGCCACGCCGGGTCCCGCGCTCGCGATCCTGTTCGGACTGGGTGTGCCGGGAATCGCCCCCGACGGGCCGGCGCTGATCACGCGCCTGGACGCCGCGCGCGCAGAGCTCGCCGACTGCGATCCGCACGCGGCGATGCCGCCGGCCTGGGCGCTGCGCGCCGGCGTGGCGCTCGAACGGCCGGTGCGCGATACCGTGGCGCTGCCGGGCTGGGCGCGCGGCGTCGCCGACGAGGTGGCCGACGGTCCGCGGCTCGGGCATGCCCTCGAGCGCGTCGAGCGCCCGTCTCAGATTGATCGGCTGCTCGGCCAGGCGCCGCTGGCGACGCTGGTGGCCGCCCGTGCCCTCGGGGCGCCCCACATCCTCGAGTGGTGGACGAGCTGGCGTGGCGTGCAGGTCGGGGTGCGCGGCGCGGATCTGATCGCCGCGGGTATCGCCCCGGGGCCCGCGGTCGGACGGGCACTGACGGCGCTGCGCGCGGCGCTCCTGGACGGTGCGGTCGCCGACATCGCGGCGCAGCGTGACTTCGCGATCGCCGCGGCGCGCCGAGAGCCGGTATGAGCACCCCAACGCTCGAGCTGCTGCGCCCGCCCGTCGATGGGCCCTGCGCGGCCGTGTTCACCACGCGGACCGGCGGTGTCAGCAGCGGCCCGTACGCCACGCTGAACCTGGCCGGCACGGTGGGCGACACACCGGACGCCGTCCGCGCAAATCGGGAGCTCGTGTGCGCCCGGCTCGGGATCGACGCGGCCCAGGTCAGGGTCGGCACGCAGGTCCACGGCACGCTCGTGCGCCCGGCCCGCGCCGCCGCCCGGGGCGGGTTCCTCGATCCAGCCCACCCGTGGCCCGCGGGCGACGGACTGATCTCGGATGAGCCCGGGGCGGCGGTCGGCGTGTTCGGGGCCGATTGTCTACCGGTGCTCCTGTGGCACCGGGAGCGGCCGCTCGTCGCCGCGGTGCACGCCGGGTGGCGCGGCCTGGTCGACGGGATCCTCGAGGCCGCGGTCGACGCGCTCGGCGGGGGCGCGGGGCTTGGAGCGGCCATCGGGGCCGGGGTGGGGCCCTGCTGCTACCCGGTCAGCGCCGAGGTGCGCGGGAGGTTCGCCACCCGCTTCGGGCCGGGGGCCGCGCGCGGCCAGGCGGTCGATCTGGCCGACGCCGCGCGGACCGCGCTGACCGACCGCGGGGTGCCGCGTACGGCGGTCTGGATGCTCGGCAGCTGCACCTCGTGTGAGCCGGATCGGTGGTTCAGTTTTCGGCGCGATGGGGCGCCGACGGGCCGCCAGGCCGGGTTCATCTGGCCGACGGCATAGGGGCGCGTCGGCCGCCGGCGCGGCCTCGCGGCCGCGATGTGCCACGATTCAGCCTATGGATGCGGTTTCACATGCCATCGATCCGGCGCGGATGCGGGTAGCGCTCGCCGACGTGCGCGCCGAGCTCGACGCCGCCGCGCGGGTGTCGGGACGCGCACCGCAGGCCGTCGAGCTGCTGGTGGCGGGGAAGTACATCGAGCCCGCCGAGACTCCCGCGCTGGTCGCCGCCGGGGTCCGGCTGATCGGCGAGAATCGGCTCCAGCAGCTGCAGGCCAAACAGGAGCTGGTCGGCGACACGATCAGCTTCGATTTCATCGGCCACCTGCAGCGCCGCAAGGTCCGCGAGGTGCTGCGCCGCGCGCGCCTGATCCACAGCGTGGACTCGGTCGAGCTCGCCCGCGAGATCGCGCATCGCGCGGAAGGTCCGACGCGGGTCCTTGTCGAAGTCAACGCCGATGACGAACCCAGCAAGTCCGGCATTGCGCCCCTGCAGCTGCGGCGGTTCATTGCCGACGTGTCGGAACTGGAGCAGCTTGTGATCGGCGGACTGATGGCCATGCCATCGCCCACGACCAATCCCGAGGACAGCCGTGGCGCCTTCTCGCGCGTTCGCGACCTCCTGCATGCCCTTGCTGTTGAATGGCAGGGACGGCACGATTTTCGCGACTTGTCGATGGGGACCAGCCAGGATTACGTGGTGGCCGTGCAAGAGGGAGCGACCATTGTGCGTCTCGGACGCGGACTAATCGAGCGGGGAAGGGCCTAACCGTGGCAATCGGCGATATGTGGCACAAGACCCTCGTGTACTTCGGCATGGCCGACGGGCACGAGGACGACTACCCGGAGGACGAGTACGAGGACACCGGCGGCTACCGCACCTCGCAGACATCCTCGTCGCGGTCGCCGGCCGAGGACGATTTGGAGCGCAGCTATCGCGACCGGCCCAACGTCCGCCGGATCTCCCCGCGCCGCCGCGACGACTTCGACGACATCTACGCCGACACGCCGAGTTCCCGCTCAGGACAGCGCCAGACCGTGATGCGCGCGGTCGACTCGCGACAGAGTCCGCCCCGCTCCGAGGTGCACCTGATCCTGCCCAAGAACTTCAACGATGCCCAGCAGATCGCCGACAAGTTCAAGGCCTCGGTTCCCGTGATCTTGAATCTGCAGTCCGCCGAAACCGATCTGTCCAAGCGCCTGATCGACTTCGCGAGCGGTCTGACCTACGCGCTGGACGGCGGCATGCAGCGCGTAGCCGACAAGGTGTTCATGTTGACCCCGCGCAACGTCGAGGTGTCTGCCGAGGAGCGCGCGCGCCTCCTCGAGAAGGGCTTCTTCAACCAGTATTGAGCCCGATCGGAGAGCCCAACCTGGCGTGGCCGCGCTCCATCGGGCTCGTGGGATCCGGCGCGATGGGTCGCGCGATGCTCGCCGGCCTGGTGCGGGCGGCCCCCGGACGCGGGGCGGCGAGCATCGCCGCTGACGCCGTCCCGGCAGCGGCCGCACAGGGCGCCGCCGAATCCGGCGGTCGGACCGGGTCCGTTGCCGATGCTGCCGGCTGCGAGTTGGTCGTGCTCGCGGTCAAACCCAAGGATGCCGCCGACGCGCTGGCGCAACTGGCGCCCCACGCCGGTCCCGAGACGGTGGTCCTGTCGGTCGTCGCGGGCTGGGAGGTGGCCCGCCTGCAGGCCGCGGCCCCGGGCGTGACGGTGGTTCGGACGATGCCGAACCTCGCGGTGCGCTTCGGCGCGGGACTGGTGGCGCTCGCAAGCGACGGGCTGGACGCGGCGCGCCAGGCCGAGCTGGAGCGGGTGCTCGCGCCGCTCGGCGAGGTCGTGCCGCTGCCCGAGAGCCTGTTCCCCGCTGCGACGGCCCTCGCCGGTAGCGGGCCAGGGTTGCTCGCGCTCATCGTCGAGGCCTTCGAGGACGGCGGGGTCGCCAGCGGCCTGACGCGTGAGCAGGCGCGCGCGATGGCCCGCGCGGTGCTGGCGGGCACGGCTGCGCTGCTCGCCGACGATGACGCCGATCCGGCCGTCCTGCGCCAGCTGGTCAGCTCGCCCGCCGGGACCACGATCGCCGGACTCATGGTGCTCGAGCGCGGCAGCGTGCGTGCGCACGTCGCCGATGCCATCGTGGCAGCCGCGCGGCGCGCGGCGGAATTGTAGGGCGTCGACGGTGTCTGCGGTCATCACCTACGTGAACGCGCTGTTCATCGTGTTCACGATCGTCATCCTGCTGCGGATCTTGCTGTCGTTCGTTACGTTCGTGCCGGCGCGCCGCAGCACGCAGGCGGTCTACGACTTCATCATCGATTCGACCGAGTGGTACCTGAGGATCTTCCGGCGCTTCATCCCGCCGCTCGGGATGTTCGACCTGTCGCCGATCGTGGCATTTATCGTGCTGGGCATCCTGCAGGTGCTCGTGACCAACATCCTCAGTGGATTCTGAGCCGGCCCCACTGCCGGTTTGGCTCAGGATGCGGGATGATGGGGTCGTGGTCAGCGTGAAAGCCGTGCCCCGTGCCCGGAGAACCCAGGTGGTAGGGATGCAGGACGGTGCGGTGCGCATCCAGATAGCCGCGGCCCCCCACAAGGGGCAGTCCAACGCCGCGTTGTGCGCCTACCTGGCCGAGGCGGCCGGTGTACGCCCGCGCGCGGTGCGGGTCGGGCGCGGGTCCTCGGGTGCCCGCAAGCTCGTGGAGATCGACGGGCCTCCCGTCGCCCTGGCGGCCGCCTTGACGGCGCGCCTGGGGCCGCTGATCGAGGCCGCATGACCAGCACCCGCAGCGCCCTGAGCGCCGAGGACGTCCGAATGGCGACCGAGCGGCGCCTGCGCCGCGAGGCCCGCTCGCGCTGGATCCGGTTGGCGGTCGTTGCCGGCGTCGTCCTGGTCTGCGATCAGATCGTCAAGGCGATCATCCGCGGGCAGCTCGAGGTCGGGGAGGGGTGGACGCTCACCAGCTTCGTGTCGATCCTGCGGGTCACCAACCGCGGGATCGCCTTCGGCATGTTCCCGGGTCGGCAGGCCTATGTGGCGATCATCACCGTCATCGCGCTCTGCGCGATCGCCATCTTCCTGGCGCGCCTCGTGCGCCGCAACCTGATCGCGGCGACCGGCGCGGGCCTGCTCGTCGGCGGCAGCCTCGGGAATCTGACCGATCGGCTCGTCCACGGCGGGGTCACCGACTACGTCGACTTCTCGTTCTGGCCGACGTTCAACCTGGCCGACGCGTGCATCACCGTCGGCGCCGCGCTCATCGTCTGGGGCCTCATGCAGGGCGACACGATCGACGACGAGGCCATGGCCTCCTGAGCGCCGACCCGCCGCCAATCACGCATGTCGTGGCCCCGGCGCACGCCGGGCAGCGGGTCGATCTGGTCGTCGGGAGGCTGCCCGGGGTCGGCAGCCGCGCCGAGGCACAGCGCCTCATCGCCGACGGCCGGGTCGAGGTCGACGGTCTGATCCCGCGCAAGCGTGATGTCCTCGAGGCGGGGGCCCGGATCCGCGTGCGCCCGCGTGCGCCGGACCCGAGCAGCCTCGAGCCCGATGGGAGCGTGGCCTTCGCGATCGCCTACGAGGACCCCCATCTGATCGTCGTCGACAAACCGGCGGGCCTGGTCGTGCACCCTGCCCGCGGCCACGCGACCGGAACGCTTGTGCACGGGCTGCTGGGGCTCGCCGCCGCCGGCGGTGACGACCCCACCCGTCCGGGGATCGTGCACCGGCTCGACCGGGACACCAGCGGCCTGATGGTCGTGGCCCGGTCGGAGCAGGTTCACCGGCGCCTGCAGCGAATGCTCCGCGAGCGGCGCATCGAGCGCCGCTACCTGGTCGCCGTGCATGGGACGCCGCCCCCGGCGTTCAGCATCGACAGGCCCATCGCCCGTCATCCCCGGGACCGGCTGCGCATGGCGGTGGTGCCCGCGGGAGCCGGACGCGATGCGGTCACCCACGTCCGCGTGCTCGAGCAATGGGCCGGGGTGGCGTTCTGCGAGGCGCGCCTGGAGACCGGGCGCACCCACCAGATCCGCGTGCACCTCGAGGCTGCCGGCTTTCCGGTGCTCGGCGATCCGGTCTATGGGCGGCGAGTCGACCGGCGCGGGCTGGAGCGCCAGTTCCTGCACGCCTACCGGCTGGCGTTCGACCATCCGGTCGCAGGCCTGGCCCCGATCGACCTCGAGAGCCCCCTACCGCTGGATCTGGCGCTCAGCGCCGCCCGGGAGCGTGCGCGGGCCGACGGGTAGGCCCGTTTCCAGCAGAATCTTCGCGGCGCGCTAAGATCCCGCGCTGAGGGTCGCATTGTCCCACCGACCCGTCGTGACTCCACCCGGTGGCGGTGCCCGCGCGCATACGGCGCGTCGGGTCCACCGGGGACGCGACGGCACATCATCCAAACCATCATGCAAGGAGCCTTCGTGTCTCAGGTCACGATGAAGCAGCTGCTGGAGTCTGGCGTGCACTTCGGCCACCAGACCCGGCGCTGGAACCCCAAGATGAAGCGCTACATCTTCGGGGAGCGCGGCGGGATCTACATCATCGATCTCCAGCAGACGATCGTGCTGCTCGAGCGTGCCCAGGACGTGTGCCGGGCGATCGCCGAGCGCGGCGGCACGGTGATGTTCGTCGGCACCAAGAAGCAGACCCAGGATGCGGTGCGCTCGCAGGCCCTGCGCTGCGGCATGCCATTCGTTTCCCACCGTTGGCTGGGCGGGCTGCTGACCAACTGGGGCACGATGGCCTTGCGGGTCAAGCAACTGCACGCCCTGCGGGTTCAGCAGCGCGAGGGCCAGCTCGCCCTCCTGCCGACGCGCGAGCGTCTGGCGCTGACCGCCGAGCTCGCGAAGCTGGAGACGAACCTCGGCGGGGTCGCGGAGATGCAGCGACTGCCCGACGCCATCGTGGTCGTCGACCTCAAGAAGGAGATGATCGCGGTCCGGGAGGCCAACCGGCTCGGGATCCCGATCATCGGGCTGGTCGACACCAACTGCGACCCGGACGAGGCCACCTACGTCATCCCCGGCAACGACGACGCCATCCGCTCGTGCACCCTGGTGCTCGGCGCGCTCGCCGACGCCATCCTCGAAGGCAAGGGGCTGACCCCATCGGCGGTCGGTGAGGCCGAGGCCGCCGCGGAGCCGGCAGCCGACGTCCCCGCCGCGCCGGAGCCCGCGCCGGCGGCGGCGGCCCCCGAGCCACGGGAGCCCGCGCCGCCGGCGGCGGCGCCCGAGGCACCGGAGTCCACCCCGGTGGCGCCGGCTCCTGTGGCGGCCGAGCCCGCGCCAGCGGCGCCGGCGCCCGAGCCGGCGGCCGAGGCCACCGCGTCAGAGTAGGCGTCCGTATCTCGTCGGGTTCGAATCAAGGAGCACATCGAGTGAGCACCGCCATTTCGGCGAAGCAGGTGAAGGATCTGCGCGACAAGACCGGCGCAGGCATGATGGATTGCAAGAAGGCGCTGGAGGAGACCAGCGGCGACGTCGAGGCCGCCGTGACGCTGCTGCGCAAGAAGGGCATCGCCGCCGCCGAGAAGCGCGCCGGCCGCGCGGCCAACGAGGGCCTGTGCGACAGCTACATCCACCAGGGCGGCCGGGTCGGCGTCCTGGTCGAGGTGAACTGCGAGACCGATTTCGTCGCCCGCAGCGAACCGTTCAAGGACTTCGTCCACGACGTCGCCATCCAGATCGCGGCCCTGAACCCGCTGTTCGTGCGGGCCGAGGACGTGCCGGAACAGTGGCTTGCGACCGAGCGGGAGATCGCCGCCGAGCAGTCAAAGGATGTCCCCGAGCAGGCGCGCGAGCGCGCGGTCGAGGGCCGCGTCAACAAGCGGCTCAAGGAGATCTGCCTCCTGGACCAGGAGTTTGTCCGCGATACCGGCGAGAAGAAGCCGCCGACGGTCGAGGAGCTGCGCGCACGCCTGTCCGCCGAGGTCGGCGAGAACATCACGATCCGGCGGTTCGTGAGATTCGAGCTCGGTGGGCAGTAGGCCACAGCACACCGATGCGACCACCGCGGCCGGACAACCGGCCTCGGTGTACCGCCGCGTCGTCCTCAAGCTCTCGGGCGAGGCCCTGATGGGCGGCGGCGAGTACGGGATCGACCCCGAGCGGGTGACCGCGGTCGCGCGCCAAGTGCGTCGCGCGACCGACATGGGCGTCGAGGTGGCCATCGTGGTCGGCGCGGGCAACATCTTCCGCGGGGTGCTGCGGCACCGCGGCCGGGATGGACCGCTCCACGGCGGACTACATGGGCATGATCGCGACGGTGCTCAACGCCCTGGCGATCCAGGATGCGCTCGAGAAGCTCGGGCTGACGACGCGGGTACAGTCGGCGATCGCCATGCAGGAGGTCGCCGAACCGTACATCCGCCGTCGCGCGATCCGGCACCTCGAGAAGCAGCGCGTGGTGATCTTCGCCGGTGGCACCGGCAACCCGTTCTTTACGACCGACACGACCGCCGCTCTGCGGGCGCTTGAGATCGGCGCCGAATGCATCCTGATGGCCAAGAACAACGTCGACGGCGTCCTCGATGCGGATCCGCGCGAGGTGCCCGACGCCAGGCTGATCCCGGCCATCTCGCATATGGAGGCCATCGAGCGCGGGCTCCGGGTGATGGACACGACGGCCCTGACCCTGTGTATGGACAACCGGCTGCCGATCCTGGTGTTCAACATGGCCGACGAAGCGAATATCGGGCGGATCCTGTCGGGCGAGCACATCGGCACCCGCGTGATCACCGAGTAAGGAGCAGATCGTGAAGGACCGACTCGAGGACGCCAAGCGGCGAATGGAAGGCGCATCGCGCGCGCTGTCGCACGAGCTGAACTCGGTGCGCACCGGCCGCGCCAGCACCGCGCTCCTGGACCGCGTCCAGGTCGACGCCTATGGGACGCGCACGCCGCTGAACCAGCTGGCGACGATCTCGGCGCCCGAGGCGCGCCTGCTCACGATCCAGCCGTACGATCGCGGCCTGTTCCAGAACATCGAGAAGGCGATCCAGGAGTCGGATCTGGGGCTGACGCCCAACAACGACGGCCAGATCATCCGGATCGCCATCCCACAGCTCTCGGAGGAGCGGCGCAAGGAGTTCGTCAAGCTGGTCGGCAAGATGGGCGAGGAGGCGCGGGTGGCGGTGCGCAACGTGCGCCGCGATGTGCTCAACGAGGTCAAGCGCGCCGAGAAAGAAGGCGAGATCTCCAAGAACGAGGTCGGCCGGATCCAGGACGACGTCCAGAAGCTCACCGACGCCGAGATCAAGCAGATCGACGCGCAGTTGCACCGCAAGGAAGCCGAGATCCTCGAGGTCTGACGGATCCTGCGGATCCCGGGGCCGTCCGGCATGACCATCTCATCCCGCCTGTCAGCAGCGCGCACCGTGTTGGGCCTGGGCAAGGCGGCCCGGGCGCAGCCGCGCGCGCCGCTCGCCCGCATCCCGACATCTATCGCGATCATCATGGACGGCAACGGGCGCTGGGCTCGATCGCACGGACTGCCGACCGGAGCCGGCCATCGCGCGGGCGCGCGCGCCCTCAAGGACGTGGTGCGGCGGGCGGGGGACATGGGCGTCCGCGACCTGACCGTCTTCTCGTTCTCCACCGAGAACTGGAACCGACCCAAGGACGAGGTCGAGGATCTCATGGGCCTGTTCTCGGAGATGATCGACCGCGAGGTGCCCGAGCTGCACGCCGAGGGGGTCCAGATCCGGTTCATTGGGCGGCGTGACGATCTCGACCCCGCGCTGCAGGCACGGATCGACGACGCGGAGGCCTTGACTGCCGGCAACACCCGGCTGCGGCTGTTCATCGCGATGAACTACGGCGGCCGTCAGGAAATCCTGGACGCTGCGGGAGTGCTGGCGGCCCGCGGCATCACCGAGCCGACCGCGGATGACTTCCGCGAGGCGCTGTACGGCCCGGACCTGGCCGACCCGGAACTGGTGATCCGTACCAGCGGCGAGCAGCGCCTGTCGAACTTCCTGCTGTGGCAGTCGGCGTATTCGGAGCTGTACTTCGCCCCGCAGCTGTGGCCGGACTTCGGTGCGGACGACTTCGAGGCCGCGATCGCCGACTACGCCGGGCGCGAGCGTCGGTTCGGTGGCAGATGATCCCGCGGCTCGGACGCTTCGGTCGCCGCCGGGACACCCACGACGGCCACGACGATGACGCCGACCAGGACGCGACGCTGAGCGGAGACGGGCAGGTGCTCCCACCCGCCGAGGCGGCCGGACCGCCGCCCGCCGCGGAGCACGACCCCGTGCCCGAACCGTCCCCGGGGGAGGTCGCCGACGACGCGGACTGGGGCGCACACGCGTGGGCGGACGACGAAGAGGACTGGCCCGAGCCCCCGCCACCCGGGCCGAGTCTGCGCGAGCGGCTGGGCACGGGCGGCGGCCTCGGTTCGCGGCTGGCCGTCGGCATCCCGGGAGTGCTGGTCGCGATCGTCGTGGTGGTCGTCGGCGGCGGCCTGTTCGCGGCCGTCACCGGTGTGCTGGCCATCCTCGTCCTGTACGAGTTCTACTCGCTGACGGCCGCGTGGCGTCCGCTGCGCTGGGCGGGGTACGCCGGGGTGATCGCCACCGTCGCGCTGGCCTGGGGGCTCGCGTCGGCCGATCGCGGTGTCTTGCTTGGTATCGCCATCGGCATGGGGTGCGTGGCGCTCGCCGGGCTGCTGGTTGCGCGGCGCGACGACATCACCGGCCGTATGGCGGCCACGGCGTTCGGGCTGGTCTACGTCGCCCTGCCGTTCGGCCTGTTGGTCGCGACCCGCCAGCTCCCGCACGGCGGCGGCGCGGTCGCCAACGTGCTCGTCGGGACGTGGGTGTTCGATACCGCCTCGTTCGTCGGCGGCAAGCTCTGGGGTCGGCGGCGCATCGCGCCGTTCGTGTCGCCCCGCAAGACGCTCGAGGGGCTGATCACCGGGGTGATCTGCGGCACCGGTGCGGTCTGGATCGCCGGCCTGTACATGTCGTGGATCTCGGGATGGGACTCGCTGATCGTCGGCCTGGTGATCTGTGCGGCCGGGTTCGTCGGCGACCTATTCGAATCGATGCTCAAGCGCGACATCGGCGTCAAGGACTCCGGCCGGCTGTTGCTCGCCCACGGCGGCGTCCTCGATCGCTTCGACGCGCTGATGTTTGCGACGGTGGCTGCCTACTTCGTCACGGTGGCGCTGGTCTAGCGCTCGCGACCCGCCAGCTCAGGCGATGATCGGCGCCAGCTGGCGCCAGATGATGTGCGAGATCCCGGCGATCGTCCCGATGCCGTAGCCCTCGCTGGGGTTGCCGTTGGTCATCACGGCGATCAGGTACTGCTCGCCACGGCCGCGGACCTCCCCGATGCTGTTGATCTGCCAAGCGGTCCGGGGCCGAGGGAGCCATCCGTTCTTGAGCGCCACCGGAACGCCGGACGGGATGCCGCCCGAGATGCCCCAGTAGTCCATCGGGATCACGTGGGACATCAGGCTGATTTCGTATGACCGCGAGGACGGCCGCAGCAGGCGGTTGGGCAGCGCCAGGGTGCGCAGCAGCCGGAGCTGGTCGGTCGGGGTCGTCCGCGTAAGCCCCCAAAGCCCCGGGCCGGCGAAGGTCGTCTGGGTGAGCCCTGCCGCGCGCAGAAAGCCGCCGACGCCGGCGCTACCGTCGTCCTCGTTCCAGAGGCGCGTAGCGTCGTTGTTGTCGCTGGCCTCGATCATGCCGCGCGCCGTCGCACGTTCGCCGGCGGTCAGCCAGTGGCCGGTGCGCTGGACTCGGTGCAGCAGCGTCGCCAGGATCGAGGCCTTGATGATGCTCGCGGTCTCCTCGCGTACGCCGGGTCGGTAGACGAACACCTGGCCGGTGGTCAGGTCGTCAACGGCCGCGGTGATGTTGCCGTGCCGCGAGGCGAGGAAGCGTCGCATCGTCGGGCTCGCGAACGGTCCGGTGCCGCGCCCGGTGGACGCGCCGGCGGTTGCGGCCGCCGCGGCGAGGATCACCATGCACGCACCCGCCGTGCACGCAAGCCGCCGTACTCGGGGAGCACCGAGGACCGTACGCCAGCTGATCGCGTCGATCATCCAGCCGCCTCCGGGCAGCCGCGAGTGTGTCGCGATGTTACCCGAATACCCGCACTTTGCGCACAACAGTTACACGCCGGTCGTGCCGGCGCCGCGTTCGGGGTGCGCCGAGGAGCCCGGCACCGCCGGGATTGGTGGGGCGGCGCCCGGTTAGGCGGACTCGGCCGCGACGGCGGTCGCGACGGACGGCTCGGGGCGTGTCGCCGTGACGATGCGCCAGCGTCCACCGCCCGAGACCAACAGGGCGGTCACCACGCCCAGCAGGGCACCGGCGGCGCTGATCCAGAACGAGATGACGAATCCATCGACGGTCGGGATTGAGGTTCCGGGGTTGACATTGGCCGCCAGCAATACGGCCGCGATCTGGGCGCCGATCACCCCTCCGATGGTGCGGATCACGTTGTTCATGCCAGTGGCAACGCCAGTCTCCGACGGCTGGACCGCGCCGACGATCAGGCGCGGCATGGCCGCGAAGGCGAAGCCGATCCCGACCCCGCAGACCATGAAGGCCATCGACACCGCGAGTGCCGTCGAATGGTTGAGGGCGATGGCGGCTGCGCCGATGGCAAACAGCAGCATCCCGAGGGCGAGCGGAATGCGCGGACCGACGCGTCGACCCAGCAAGCCCCCGACCGGGCCGGCGATCACGATCGCGGCGCTGCACGGCAGGATCCACAACCCCGCGACCAGCACGCTGGTGCCGAACCCGTAGTCGGCCAGGTGTTGGTACTGCGGCGGCAGGCCACTCGGCAACTGGAAGAAGCTCGGCAGCAGCACCCAGGTCGCATACAGCGAGAAGCCCGACAACAGCGCGGTGAGATTCGTAAACAGGACCGGTCGTCGGGTGAGCATGCGCATATCGACCATCGGCTGCTCGACCCTGGTCTCGGCAAGCGCCCACCCGACAAGCAGCGCCGCCGCCGCGAGGAACAGCCCGACCACGAACGGCGAGGTCCAGCCCTCGGGCCCACCCTCGGTGAGGGCGACCAAGAGCGCGATGAGCCCGCCGGAGAGCAGCACGGCGCCGACGATGTCCGGGCGGGCCGGCGCGCGCACCGGCGACTCGGGGATGAACCGCCAGACCAGAATCAGGGCGACGAGCCCGATGACGGCGGACACCACGAACAGCCAGCGCCAGTTCAGGTTGTCGATCACCAGGCCCGCCGTGACGATGCCCAGCCCGCCCCCAACTCCGAGCGTCGAAGACACGGTGCCCATCGTGACGCTCCACTTGTCCTCGGGGAACTCGTCGCGGATGATCGCGTAGGCGAGCGGGAAGACCGCCGCGCCGACGCCCTGGATGCCGCGGAAGACGATCAGCGAGCCGACGTTCCACGACACCAGGCAGCCGATCGAGCCGACGCAGAACGAGATCAGCGCGACCAGCATCATCTTGACCTTGCCGTACTGGTCGCCCATGCGGCCGATAATCGGGGTCGCGACCGATCCGGTCAGCAGGTAGATCGTCACCGTCCAGGTGATCCACTGCGTCGAGGTGTGCAGATCGCGCTGCAGGACCGGCAGCGCCGGGATCACCAGGGTCTGCATCAGGGCGAAGGCCAGCGAGCTGACGATCAGGCCCGCCATCGTCAGCTTGATGTTGCCGCGGGCGACTATGGCGGGGCTCCGACCTCGGGAAGCCCCTCGAGGAGGCGGCCCAAGAGATCCGACAGCGTCTGCCGCTCCTCGGGACTCAAGGCGCTGAAGGCCCGATCCTCGAGATCGGCAACGGCCTCGCGCCCGGCACCGGCGGCGGTCCGGCCCGCGGGGGTGATGTGCACCCGAATCACGCGGCGGTCCGCCAGGTCGCGCTCGCGCCGGACGAGCCCCTCGCGCTCGAGGCGGTCGACCATCCGGCACATGCTCGGTGCCTCGACTCGCTGCCGGCGCGCGAGCTCGGCTTGGCTGATCCCGTCTTCGTCGGCCAGGCGCAACAGCGCGCCGAGTGCCGGCGCGCCGCCGGCCTGCGCGTCGAGGTTCGCGTCGGCCATCGTGCGCACCAGGCGGCCGGCGACCACCAGCCGCCAGCTCAGCATGGCTTCGACCGTCAGCGGTTCGATGGCGGGCGGGATGCCCATCAGATGCGGGAACCAGTCGTGAGCGGCATCGTCATAAGCATACTAACGAATCGCCCTGCGCCGCGACGTGTACCGTCTGCACGGTGAACTTCGAGCTCCTCGCAGAACTCACGCGCACCCCAGGGGCCCCGGGGCATGAAGAGCCGATCCGCGGCGTCGTGGCCCGCGAGCTGGGGCCACTCGCCGACGAGTGCTGGACCGACCCGCTCGGCAACTTCGTGGCCCGCAAGGCCGGGAGCGGACCACGCTTGATGCTCTGCGCCCACATGGACGAGATCGCCTTCATGGTCCAGCACATCGAGGACTCGGGCTTCCTGCGCATGCTGCCGCTGGGCGGATTCGACGCGAAGACGCTGACCGCCCAGCGGGTGATCGTGCACGGACGCGAGGACCTGCTCGGCGTGATGGGCACGACCGCGGTCCATCTGATGAGCGAGGAGGACCGCAAGCGCCCGCCCAAGCTGGAGGACTTCTACATCGATGTCGGGTTGCCCGCCGAGCGCGTCTCGGAGCTCGTACGGCCCGGCGACGTGGTGACCCGGGAGCGTGAGCTCGCGCGACTGGGGAACCTGGTGACCAGCAAGAGCCTCGACAATCGCGCGGGCCTGTACGTGCTCGTCGAGGCGATGCGGGCCCTCGGCGCGCACGAGTGCGAGATCTTCGCGGTGGCGGCCGTCCAGGAGGAGGTCGGCCTGCGCGGTGCGCGCGTGGCCGCCGCCAGGATTCGTCCGCAGATCGCGCTCGCCATGGACATCACGCTGGCCAACGACGGCCCGAGCGTGGCGCCGCACCAGCACGTGTCGACGATCGGCGGCGGCGCCGCGATCAAGGTCTATGACACCAGCGTCATCGTCCCTGCCGCCGTCGTGGATCACCTGCTCGAGGTGGCGGCGGCGCGCGGGATCGCGCACCAGCTGGAGGTCATGCCACGCGGCGGCACCGACACGCGGGAGCTCCAGCTCTCGGGCGACGGGGCCATCGTCGGGTGCGTGTCGATTCCGACCCGCTATGTCCACCAGTCGGTGGAGACGCTCGACCCTGACGACCTCGACGCGTCGGTGGCCCTGGTGGCCGCGTTCTGCGAGACCGCCCAGGTGCTGGTCGACTAGACGGAACCGGCGCGCGAACCGTCGCACCGGGGGCCGGGGTCGCGTCCCGCTACACTGATTCGTCGTGCGACGTGTCCTCGTCCTCGGATCGACCGGCTCAATCGGCGTTCAGGCGCTCGAGGTCATCGACGCCTGCCTCGATCTGACGGCGTGCGGGCTCGCCTGCGGCACCCGTGCCGACGAGATGCAGGCCCAGGCTGAAGCGCGCGGGATCCGCCACACGGTCTGCGCGGCGGGCGGCGGCACGCTTGCGGCCTCGCCGGACCTGGCCGACCTGATCGACGCCTGCGAGCCGGATCTCGTGCTCAACGGGCTCGTCGGCGCTGCCGGGCTGGAGCCGACGCTGGCGGCACTCGAGCGGGGCATTCCGGTCGCCCTGGCCAACAAGGAGACCCTCGTGGCCGGCGGTGACATCGTCGCCGGTGTCCGAGCGCGCAGCGGGGCCGCCCTGATCCCCGTCGATTCAGAGCACTCGGCCGTCTTTCAGCTGCTGGCCGGCGTACCGGTCGACCGCCTCAGCGCAATCGTCCTGACCGCATCAGGTGGCCCGTTCCGGGGCCGCAGCGCCGCAGAGCTCTCGGAGGTGACCGCATCGGACGCGCTCGCCCATCCGACGTGGACGATGGGGGCAAAGATCACGATCGACTCCGCGACGCTGATGAACAAGGGCCTGGAGGTCATCGAGGCCCATCACCTGTTCGCGGTCGGCTACGAGCGCATCGAGGTCGTCGTGCACCCGCAGTCGCTCGTGCACGGGATGATCCGGCTCGAGGACGGATCGGTCATGGCGCATCTCGGCCCGCCGGACATGCGGGTGCCGATCGGGTTCGGACTGCGCTGGCCCGACGCCCCACCCACCCACGGCCAAATGCCGCTCGCAGGGCGTACCCTCGAGTTCATGGAGCCCGACGAGCAGACCTTTCGCTGCCTCGGCCTGGCACGTGACGCCGGGATCGCGGGTGGCACGGCGCCTGCGGTGCTGAACGCCGCCAATGAGGTAGCGGTCGCCGCGTTCCTCGATGGCCGGATCGGCTTTCTCGACATCGCCGCGCTGGTCGCCCGCGCGCTCGAGCGGGTTCCGGACGGCCCCGGCGACGATCTCGAGGCGGTCCTGGGTGCCGACCGGGCCGCCCGAACCGCCGTCGCCGACGCGCTCGCGGGGGCCGCCCGATGACGACCGGCGTCTACCTCCTGGAGTTCGTCGGGATCCTGATCTTCCTGGTGTTGGTCCATGAAGCGGGCCACATGGTGGTCGCCAAGTGGTGCGGTATGCGGGTCGAGCGGTTCTCGGTCTTCTTCGGACGGCCGCTTGCGCGCTTCCAGCGGGGAGAGACCGAATATCGGATCGGCTGGCTCCCGGTCGGGGGCTACGTGAAGATCAGCGGCATGAGCCGGGAGGAGGAGATCCCGGAGGAGCTCGTGCCGCGGGCGTATTACTCCGCCTCGATGTGGCGCAAGATCGCGACGATCGCCGCCGGGCCGGGGGTCAACGTGCTGGTCGCGGTCGTCTGCTTCACCGCGATGTACTGGATCGGCATCCCGAACACGGGCGCGCCGACGACCCGCCTGGCCCAGATCGAGGTCGCCTCGCCTGCCGATCATGCGGGGCTGCGCCCCGGCGACAAGCTGGTCGCCATCGATGGCCAGCGCAGCACCGACCCGGCGACCTTCCGCAAGGTCCTCACCGCGCACCCCGACGGGCTGGTGACCATCACCTACGCCCATTCGGGCGCCGACGTGACGCGGACGGTGCGGCTCAAGTCGGTCAACGCCAAGGGCACCGCCTGCGATCCGGCCACCCAGACTGGGTGCATCGGGCACCTGGGCATCGGGTTCGGGTTGGCGACCCAGCGCGCCGGGCTGGTCGGTGGGGTCTCGAATGGGATCCACTACACCTGGTGGGTGATCCACGAAACCGCGACGCGGATCTTCCAGACGCCGACACAGGTCCAGAGCGTCGTCGGAGTCGGCGCGGTCTACACGGACGTTGCCTCACGGGGGCTGGCCACGGTGCTCGCGTTCACCGGGGTCTTGAGCCTCGCGCTGGCGCTGTTCAACCTGATCCCGATGCCACCGCTCGACGGCGGGCATATCCTGTTCGCCGTGATCGAGCGTGTGCGGGGCCGTTCCCTGTCGGCGGCGGCCTACGAGCGCGCCGCCGTTGTCGGCATCGCGCTGATGATCATGCTGTTCCTCGTGGTCGTCCAGAAGGACATCGTCAACATCTCCAACGGCACCGTCCTCGGGAAGTAGGATCCAGGGGCGATGAGCAAGTCGATTCGACGCACGAGTGTCGCCTGCCGCATCGGCGGGGTGACCATGGGCGCAGGCGCCCCGGTCATCGTGCAGTCGATGACCAATACCGACACGGCCGACGCGGTCGGCACCGCCGAGCAGGTCGCCGCCCTAGCACACGCCGGGTCGGAGATCGTGCGGATCACCGTCAACAACCGCGCGAGTGCCGCCAAGGTCGCGGAGATCCGGCAGCGCCTGGAGGAGGTCCACGGCGTCAACGTGCCGCTGGTCGGAGACTTCCACTACAACGGCCATACGCTGCTGCGCGAGTTCCCCGACTGCGCGGATGCGCTGGACAAGTACCGGATCAACCCGGGCAACGTGGGCCGCGGCGCGCGGCATGACGCCAACTTCGCCGAGATCGTGCGGGTCGCCATCGACTACGACCGCCCGGTGCGGATCGGCGTGAACTTCGGATCGCTGGATCCGGAGCTCTTGGACGAGCTCATGGACCTCAATGCGCGCCGCCCGGAGCCGCAGTCGGCCGAGGTGGTCGTCCGGGAGGCAATGATCGCAAGCGCGCTCTCGTCGGCCGAAGCCGCCGAGGAACTGGGGCTCGCACACGACATGATCGTGCTCTCGTGCAAGGCCAGCCGTCTGCAGGAGATGGTCAGCGTCTACGAAGAGCTCGCGGCACGCTGCGACTACCCACTGCACCTCGGCCTCACCGAGGCCGGGATGTCCAGCAAGGGGATCGTCGCCACCTCGGCGGCGCTGGCCGTCTTGCTCCAGCAGGGCATCGGGGACACGATCCGCGCGAGCCTGACGCCCGAGCCCGGCGCCGATCGCACCCTTGAGGTCCGGGTGTGCTGTGAGCTGCTCCAGGCGATGGGCTCGCGTCAGTTTCGGCCGCAGGTCACGGCCTGTCCGGGCTGCGGGCGCACCACCAGCACTGTCTTCCAGGAGCTTGCGCAGCGCATCGAGGCGCATCTGGCCGCGCGCATGGAGGTCTGGGGTGTCGAGCGGCCGGGCGTGGCCGGACTCAAGGTCGCGGTGATGGGCTGCATCGTCAACGGGCCGGGGGAGAGCCGGGCCGCAGACATCGGCATCAGCCTCCCGGGGACCGGGGAGTCGCCGCGGGCGCCGGTGTACGTGGACGGCGAGAAGGTGCGCACGCTCGAGGGCGATCACCTCGCCGAGGAGTTCATCGCGATGGTCGAGTCCTACGTCGAGGCGCGCTACCCGCGTGCCGATCGGGTGGCTTCCGCGGCCTAGCCCGGTGGCGGCGACCCGCGCACGGTAGGGTCCGGCGTCATGAGCTACGACACCACACACGCCTGGCACATGCCCGCCGCTCCGCGCGGCGGATCGGTGCGGCTGTCGGGCCGATTCTGGCCGACCCTGCGCGACGCGCCCGCCGACGCCGAGGCGATCAGCCACAAGCTAATGGTCCGGGCCGGGCTGGTGCGCCAGCTGGCGGCGGGCCTGTACAGCTTCCTACCGTTCGGCCTGCGATCGCTGCACCGGGTCACGGAGATCATCCGTGAGGAGATGGACGCGATCGGCGCCCAGGAGTTCCAGCTGCCGGTCATGCATCCCGCCGAGATCTGGGAGGCGACCGGCCGGTACGGGCTCGACGAACAGTTCCGGCTCGAGGACCGCGGCGGCCGCGCGATGGTGCTGGGGATGACCCACGAGGAGATCATCACCTGGCACGCCGCACGGGAGATCCGCTCGTACCGCGACCTGCCGCAGAGCTGGTATCAGTTCCAGATCAAGCTGCGCGACGAGCCACGGCCCAAGAGCGGCATCCTGCGGGTCCGCGAGTTCACCATGAAGGACTCGTACTCGCTCGACGCCGACGAGGGTGGGCTGGCGCGCTCCTATGAGGCACATGCCGAGGCCTACGCGCGCATGTTCGACCGCTGCGGGCTCGACTGGTACATGGTCGAATCGGACGTCGGAATGATGGGCGGCATGGCCGCGCACGAGTTCATGGCCCCGAGCCCGGCAGGCGAGGACACGATCGCGCGGTCGCCCTCGGGTGCGTATGCCGCCAACGTGGAACTGGCGACGTCGGTCGCCATCGATCCCGAGTTCGGGCCGCCCCCGGCGTCGGCCGAGGCCTTTGCCACGCCCGGCATCGGCACCATCGAGGAGCTGTCGGCGATGACGGGGCTGCCCGCGGCGCGTCTGGCCAAGAGCGTCGTCGTCGTCAGCGACGACGGCCCCGTCCTGGCGCTCGTGCGCGGCGGGCATGCGCTGCACGAGAAGAAGCTCAGCCACGTCGTGGGCCGCCACCGCCCGGCCCAGCCCGACGAGATCCGCGACTGGTTCGGGGCCGGGCCGGGCTCCATCGGTCCCGTCGCGGTGACCGGCGTGCGGATCGTGGCTGACGCGACGCTCGCCACGGGTCACTACGTGACCGGGGCCAACCGCGACGGGGAGCACCTGCGCGGGGTCGTGCTCGGACGGGATTTCCAGGCCGAGCTGGCCGACATCCGCACCGTCTTGGCCGGGGAGGGCTGTCCGGTCTCGGGCGAGCCCCTGGTGCTCGAGCCGGTGATCGAGATCGGCAACATCTTCAAACTGGGAACCAAGTACTCGCAGCCGCTGGGCGCCACCTACCTGGCGGCCGACGGCCAGGAGCGACCGATCGTCATGGGTTCCTACGGCATCGGACCGGCGCGCGTGCTGGCCGCGGCGATCGAGCAGTCGCACGACGAGGCCGGCATCGTGTGGCCGAAGGCGCTCGCACCGTTCGACGTGCACATGGTGCTCGTCGGCGAGCCGGCGAGCCCGCAGGCGGCATTCGCCGACGCGCTCTACGACCAGCTCTCGGACGCCGGCATCGCCGTGCTGCTTGACGACCGGCCCGGGACCAAGCCCGGAGAGAAGTTCGTCGAGGCCGAGCTGCTGGGGTGCCCGATCCGCGTGACGATCGGCAAGCGCACGCTGCCCGATGGGCCGCTGGAGGTCCAGGTCCGGCGCGGGCGCGAGCGCAGCGACGTGCCGCTCCACAATGCTGCCGGCGCGATCGCCGAGCTGCTGGGCACGCTGCGATGAGCGGCGTCCCGCCGCCG
Organism: uncultured Thermoleophilia bacterium; assembly: GCA_963773325.1. Taxonomy (GTDB): domain Bacteria; phylum Actinomycetota; class Thermoleophilia; order Miltoncostaeales; family Miltoncostaeaceae; genus CAITWD01. The sequence continues at coordinate 2,484,774 of CAVZAI010000002.1, forward strand.
CCCGGTGGCCCCGCGCCCGATCGGTGGCGCCGATCGGCTGTGGTAGCCTGAGGCGGCACGACGGGGCGTGGCGCAGTCTGGTAGCGCACCCGGCTGGGGGCCGGGCGGTCGGAGGTTCAAATCCTCTCGCCCCGACTTGATCTCATGCGCGTAAGTCCACAAACCGCGCGTCGGTTCCGCTGGGTGCCCAACGCGCTGACCGTGGCACGCCTGGTGGCGCTCCCGGTCATCATCTGGATGCTCGCATACGACGGGGGACCGACCAGCGCGATGGCCGCCTGGACGTTCGCCGCCGTGGCGGTGACCGACTTCATCGACGGCCAGCTGGCCCGCGCGCTCGATGCCGAGACGCACCTTCGGACGGATCGCCGACCCGTTCGCCGATCGCATGCTGGTCGCCGTCGGGTTGATCGGCATCATCGCGATCGGGCGCATGGGCCCGGTGGGCCCCCTGATCATCCTGGTTCGGGACCTGGCCCTGATGATCGGCGTCGTGGCGCTGCGCAATTCGGGCATCGACCTGCGGGTGGACACGTTCGGGAAGCTCTCGTCGTTTCTGGTGATGGCGGCGATCGGGCTGGCGCTGCTGAGCACTGCCCGGTGGATCGACGTGATCTTCTGGATCGCCGTCGTGCTGTCGGTCGCGAGCTTCGTCCACTACGTCAGGAACGCGCTGATCGCACTGCGGGGGAGGGGTATCTCAACCCAAAGTTGAGGGTTCGCTCCTCCGGGCGCTATGCTGTCCCCCGGCCACCGTGAAGGAGTCACCCAGATGGAGTTGGAACCGCTTCCCGACCTCGCCGCCCTGCCGGACGCGCGAGCTCAAACAGCTGATCGAGGATCTGACTCAAGCTGAGCGTGAGGTCTCGATGCAGCGACGCGTGCTTCACGGTCGGATCGACATGCTGCGCCAGGAGCTGGTGCGCCGTCTGACCGCCAAGGACGAAGGCGAGCTGTCGGTGGTCGATGTCGACGCGCTGGCGCGCATCCTCGCCGGGCGCCTCCCGGACGTGGAGCGCCTCCAAGAGGATCCCGACGGTCCGGGCTGAGTCGCGTGCGCTGCCCCGAATGCGATCAGCAGCAAAGCCCGACCCACCGGTTCTGCAGCAACTGCGGCGCTCCGCTGCATCCGGACGGGATCACCCTCGAGAGCACCGGTCCGCTGCCGGTCGGCGACGGGTCGGCGGTCGGCTTCGGTGACGCCGGGGAGTTCGACGGGCCCGTCCTGGCGGTGCGCGCCGGCGGACCGCCCGGGGTCGCATTCCCGATCCCGCGGACCGGAATCGTCACCATCGGCCGGTCTCCCGATGCGGACATCTTCTTGGACGACATCACCGTCAGCCGCCATCACTCCCAACTCGAGCACCGCGTCGAGGGTCTGGTCCTCCGGGACCTCGGAAGCCTGAACGGCACCTACGTCAATCGGCGCCGGATCCACGACGAGGAGCGCCTCCAGAACGGCGACGAGGTGCAGGTCGGCAAGTTCCGACTGGTGCTGCTGAGCCCATGACGACCGCTCCAGAGCGCACCGAGCGTCCGGCACCGGATCCCGCGACCCTGTCGATCGGTGCGGTCTGCGAGGCCCTGAGGGCCGACTTCCCGACGATCTCGATTTCGAAGATTCGGTATCTGGAGGATCAGAAGCTGGTCTCGCCCAAGCGGACCCCCGGGGGCTACCGCCTGTTTACACAGGACGATCTGGAGCGACTGCGCACGATCCTGCGCCTGCAGCGCGACGAGTTCCTGCCGCTGCGGGTGATCCGTCAGGAACTGGAATCGCATGCGTCGGTGAGCTTCAGCGCCGCGTCACAGGCCAAGCAGATCAAGCGCGCGCGCCTGTCCGAGCCTGCTCCGAGCCGGCGCTACAACCTCGACGAGCTGCTTGAGCGGACCGGAGCCTCGCCCGTCCTGGTGCGCGAGCTCGAGGAGTACGGGCTGGTCGGTGCGGACAACGGCGGCTTCGACGAGGTCGCGCTCGAGGTGGTCCAGTCGGCCGCGGAGCTGTCGCAGTACGGCGTGGAGCCCCGGCACCTGCGGCTGTTTCGCACGGCCGCCGAGCGGGAGGCGGGGCTGCTCGAGCAGCTGCTGACCAGCGGCCTGCGGTCCCGCAATCCCGACCGGCGCGCAGAGGCCTTCGCGGCCCTTGACGACTTGGCCGGGCTCGTGTCGCACATGCGCCACCTGATGCTGGTCACTGAGCTGCGCAACCTGGTGCAGCCGGTCGCTTGATGGATCTCGATGCGGTAATCGGGCGCGTCCCGAATTACCCCAAGCCGGGGATCCTCTTCTACGACCTGATGCCGCTGTTCGCGCATCCGGATGCGCTGAACTACGTCATCGACCGGATCGCCGACTGGGCCCGCCCGCGCCAGGTGGACCTCGTGCTCGGCGCCGAGTCTCGGGGATTCATCCTCGGCGGCGGGATCGCCCGCGCGTTGGGCGCGGGCTTTGTCGCCGCGCGCAAGCCCGGCAAGCTCCCCGGCGAGACGATCGGCCACGACTACGCACTCGAGTACGGCGTGGACCGGCTGGAGATCCAGCGCGGTGCGATTCGCCCCGGACAGCGCGTGCTCGTCCACGACGATCTGCTGGCGACGGGCGGGACCAGCGCGGCCAAGATCGCCCTGGTGGAGTCCCAGGGCGGCGTCGTCGTGGGCACCGCCTTCGTGATCGAGCTGGACTTCCTGGGCGGTCGCCAGCGGCTTGCGCCCCACGAGGTGCTCTCCCTGGTGCACTACTCCAGCGAACGGGTGCCGACGTGAAGGTGATCGGCCTCGACATCGGCGGCACCGCCGTGAAGGCCGGCCTGGTGGACACCGCCTCGGGGGAGCTCATCGGCGCCCGGCGCCGCGTGCCGACGCCGCCCGACGGCGGCCCGGACGACCTTGCGGTCGTGCTGGCTACCCTCGCCGCCGAGCTTTCGTCGGATGCCCCGATCGGGATCGGCTTCCCGGGTCCGATCGTTCACGGGCGGATCATGGCCGCCACCCATCTGGCCGAGTCCTGGGTCGGCTGCGACGCACCGGAGTTCTTCGGGCAGGTCCTCGGGAGGCGCTGCAACGTGCTCAACGACGCGGACGCCGCGGGTCTCGCGGAGATGCGGTTCGGTGCCGGGGTGGGCGAGACCGGCGTCGTGCTGATGCTGACGCTCGGCACCGGGATCGGGTCGGCGCTGTTCGTCGACGGGGTGCTCGTGCCCAACCTCGAGTTCGGGCATATCGAGATCGATGGCGCGGTCGCCGAGGATCGCGCAGCGGCACGCCAGCGGGAGATCGAGCACTTGAGCTGGGAGGAATGGGGTGGACGGCTCCGGCACTACCTGCAGCGGATCGACGCGCTGGTCTGGCCGGACGTCATCGTGATCGGCGGCGAGATCACGGTCGAGGCGAGCCGGTTCGTGCCGCTGCTCGAGGTTCGGCCGCGAATCGTGATCGCCCAGCTGCGCAACTCGGCCGGCGTGGTCGGCGCCGCCCTTGCCGCGGCCGGTGCGCTGATCTCAACCTCTGGTTGAGGTTGACTCGCGGCTACGCGCCGGCGACCGGATATGGACGGCCGGTGTGGGGGTTGATCGGAACGGCGCCGGGCAGCGAGTGCTGCGTGGCAACCGCGCCCGGCAGCCCACCGCCGGGGGCCGTCGGGGTGGCGGGCGCGGTGGTGGGCGGCGCGGCGCCTCCGGCGGGGTGCGCGGCGCGCCGTGCGGCGGCGATGCGCCGGGCGGCGGTGAGGCGCAGCGTGTTCTGGGCAAGCTCCGCCTGGGCGGTCTGCAGGTTTGTCAACGCAGTGGTGTACCCGGCCAGCAGGGCTTCGTCCGAGCGCGTCAGCGCCGCCTCGAGCTCGCCGAGTGCCTGGGCCTGCTGGATGTCTCCGGCCAGCAGCGCGATCATCGGATCGAACGTTGGCTCCGCGTAGATCGCCCGCAGGCGCTGCTCCACGGCGGCGAGGGTCGCTGACTCAAGCGCGCGGGCCGCGCCGATACGCGTCTGTAGCGCGGCCAGCAGCTGTACCTCGGCGTTTGTGGAGTCCGCGCTCGGCACGGCGGGCCGTGTCCGGTGCGCCGCCGGAGCTCCCACCGCGATCGCGCCGAGCAGGATTGCCGCCGCGGCGCCGGCCGCGAGTGCTGTGCGTGTCGGTCGCATCAGTGGTGGTATCGGCACGCGGACGGTTGGGCCGAAGGGCGCGGGCGCCCCGTCGGCGATCGCCTAGCGGGTCGCCGCGATCGCGCCGGGCGTCGTCATGCGACGCTCCAGGTGGGCGATCAGCGTGTCCGCGCTCAGCGGCACGCCGGTGGCGCGGGTCATCAGCTCGGCGGTTGGATACAGCGCCCCGTGGCGGTGGACACGATCCCGCATGAACCGGAGAATCCGCCCGAAGGCCCCGTCCGCGATCGCGGCCTCGAGTCCGGCGAGCTCGGTGTCGACGGCGGCGGCCAGCTGGGCGGCGTACAGATTGCCCAGCGTGTAGGTCGGGAAGTAGCCGAACAGCCCAGACGGCCAGTGCACGTCCTGCATGACGCCGTCGGCCGGCGAGGATGGGACGATGCCGAGCAGCTCCTTCATACGCGCGTCCCACGCCTCGGGCAGGTCGGCGATCTCGAGATCGCCGGCGATGAGGGCGCGCTCGAGCTCGAAGCGGAGCACGATGTGCAGGTTGTAGGTGACCTCGTCGGCCTCGACGCGGATCAAGGAGGGGCGCACCGTCGCGGTCGCCGCGTGGAAATCGCGGGCCCCGAGGCCGCGCATGGACTCGGGAAACAGTTCGCGCATGCGCGGCTCGATGACCTGCCAGAACGCCAGCGTGCCACCGACGTGGTTCTCCCAGAACCGGGCCTGGGCTTCGTGGGATCCGAGCGAGGGCGCGTCCCAGAGTGCCGAGTGGGCCAGCGCCGCGCCGAACCCTTGCTCGTACATCGCGTGGCCCGCTTCGTGGAGCACGCTGAGCACATTGCTGATCGGGTTGAACTCGTCGACGCGCGTGGCGAAGCGGACGTCGCCGAACCCGGATGAGCTCGAGAATGGGTGGAGGGCTTCGCCGATGCGCCCCTCGGCGAGGTTGAAGCCGATCAGTTCGGCGATGTCATGCGCCAGTTGCAGCTGCGCCGGCCGGGGCCAGCGACGCTCCGGCAGCGGCTCAGCCGTCTGCGCGATGCCGGCGGTGACCAACGGCCCGAGTCGCTCGGTCAGCGCAGCGAATGCCGGCGCGAGCTCGGCGCCGCGGGCACCAGGTTCGTACTGGTCCAGCAGCGCGTCATAGGCATCCTGTCCGTCGCTGATCGCGTCCGCCTCGAGCCGCTTGAGCTGTACCAGTCGGGCGAGGGGCCCGCGCAGGGCGCTCCAGTCGCCGCGCTCGCGCGCGTCGGTCCACACGGCCAGTGCCTCCGATGACGCTTCGCTGACCTCGCGCACCAGTGACTCCGGGACCCGCTCGGCGCGTTCGCGCCGGTGGGCGAGCAGCTGCGCCTCACGACGGGTCCGCGGGTCGGCGTCGGGATCCGTGGCGAGCGCCATGAGCACCTGCCCGTACTCGGGCCGGACAAGCTCGCGGTGGTAGAGGGCCGAAAGCGTGCCCAGCTGACGGCCGCGCGTGTCCGAGGCCGATGGCGGCATCAGGGTGTCGCGATCCCAGTCGAGCAGTTCCATCGCGCCGTTGATGTCGGCAAGTGTCCCTGCCCAGGCGCGAAACATCTCGGATTCTGCGGGCATCCCTGGACCTATCGGCTCTGCAGCTGAGCTGTCGCTATTGTGCGTGTGTGGATTCCGCGCCGCAAAAACGCCCTCGCATCGTGGTGTGGTGGGAGGAGCTCAGCGTCGCCGTGCAGATCGCAGTAGTGGCTCCGATATGCATCATCGGCATGTCACTCATTCACATTTGGCTTTTCGTCCCAAACATTTCTATCGGACGCGCAATCGGCTACGGCATCTTCTGGGGTGCGATGTTGACATTCGCCCTGGTCGGGGCGACACGCGCCGAGCGCGCGCGGCGCGTGCACGCGCAGGCCACCGCCGAAAAGACCAGGCTCAAGAGCGACGCCGCCCAGGCGAGCGCCACCGCGGAGACTGCCGCCAGGGCCGACGCCGCCGCCGGCGACCGCGATCTGCCGGGTGCCTAGCCCGCCTGGCCGCGCACAGGCCGACCCGTCTGCGACCCGTACTGGCGGTTATCGTGTCGGGGTCCTGGAGTGAGCGTCGGGAGGCGCATGAGTGCGACTGACACACCCGCCGCGATCGGGCACGAATCCGGCCCCGGCGCACCGCCGCCGTGGCCGCCGGCGCGCCAGTACGGCGTCTGGGCCCTGCAGCCCGGGGGCTCCGACGGGTCCGCCGCCCTGATCGACGCGCTCGCACTGGTCCCCGGCGACCGCGTCGTGGATCTGGCGCCGGGCACCGGGGAGATCGGGCTGCTCGCGACCGAGCAGAACCTGTACGCCTGGACCGGGATCTGCCGCGATCAGGATGACGCAGATCAATTGCGGTCCGCGGTGATGAGCCCGGTCACGATCGCCCAGCGCGGCGCACCCGCCGCGACCGGCCTGCCAGATGAAGCTGCCACGGTCGTGATCAGTGAGGGCCTGCTGTTCGCGCTCGCCGCCGAGGACAAGCGGGCCGTCGTCGCCGAGGCTGCGCGGCTGTTGCGGCCCAACGGGCGTCTCGGACTCCACGAGTTGTGCGTGCGCGACACCGGCCTGTCGGGCGACTCGACCGGCGCGGTCCGGGCGCGCCTGGCCGCCCCGGAGAACGGGGGAGTGCACCCACTCACCGAGGCCAAATGGCGTGCGTTGGTGACCGATGCGGGCCTGCGCGTGGAGCACGTCGCCCAGAAACCGCTGCTGTTGCCCGGGGCCATCGCCATCCTGCGCCAGTTCGGCCCCCGCAAGGGCATGGCGCTCCTGCGGCTCGCACGGGGCGGCGGCTCACCGGCGGCGCGTGCACAGAAGATCCTGGCCGAACAGCAGGGCCGCTTCGTCGCCGTGATTCTCGTTGCGCGGCGCCCCTATGTCGGGCGTCTGCGCGGCGCTCGCGAGCGCGAGGTGACGGCGGGGTAGGTTCGGCGGGACGCGGGCCCAAGTCGGTAGTACACTAACGATTATGAGTTCCCCGTCTCATTCGGCGGCGCCAGCGCGCCGGCGCCGGCCGGGCGTTCACGCGGAGCACCCCAACTACTGCTGGTGGGTGCTGTCGGTCACGAGCCTGGGCATGTTCCTGGCGACCGTCAACAGCGGCACGCTGCTGATCGCCCTGCCGAATCTCGAACGCGCGCTGCACACGTCGCTGCTGACCCTGGTGTGGGTCATCCTGGCGTACATGGTGGCCAGCACGGTGCTGCTGCTGCCGGCGGGCCGGCTGGCCGATCAGATCGGCCGCAAGCGGCTGTACGTGCTCGGGACCGCACTGTTTACGCTGGCCTCGCTCGGTGCCGGCTTCGCCACTTCGGGCACGTCGCTGATCGTCTGGCGCGTGGTCCAGGGGGTGGGCGGCGCGCTGATCTTCGCCAATTCCGGTGCGCTGGTGACCGACGTGTTCCCGCGCGAGCGCCTCGGGCTGGCGATGGGGACGAACGTGATGGTCGCCGCCGTGGGGCTCGTCATCGGACCGGTCCTGGGTGGTTGGCTGGTTACCTACGGGTGGCAGTGGGTGTTCTGGTTCAACGTGCCGCTCGGCCTGATCGGCACCGTCTGGGCGTGGCTGATCCTGCACGAGACCGTCCGACGCGACGTGCAGCAGCAGTTGGACTGGGCGGGCAACATCCTGATGCTCGTCGGGCTGACCGGGCTCGTGCTGGCGCTCTCGGATGCGGGGCTCGATGGATGGTCCGCCCCGATGGTGATCATCGGCATGACGCTGGGCGTGATCTGCCTGCCGATCTTCGTCTGGGTCGAATCGCGCGTCCCCGCGCCGATGCTCGACCTGTCGCTGTTCAGGATCCGCGTGTACTCGGCCGCCGCCGCCGCCGCGTTTCTCAACGGGCTGGCGCGATTCGCGCTGATGTTCCTGTTTGTCTTCTACTTCCAGGGCCCGCAGCGGCAGGACCCGATCACCGCCGGCCTGATGCTGGCGCCGCTGGCGATCGGCATGCTGATCGCGTCGCCGTTGGCCGGCGCCTGGGCGGACCGTCACGGCTCGCGCACGCCCGCGGTGCTCGGCATGCTGCTGACGGCGGCCGGTCTGGCCGGCATGACCACCCTGCAGGTTGACAGCCCCTACTGGATGTCGGCGATTTGGCTGTCGATCGCGGGCATCGGATCGGGCGTCTTCAACTCGCCCAACACCAGCGCGATGATGGCGGCCGTCCCACCGTGGCGGCGCGGGATCGCCTCGGGCACCCGCGTGATGCTCCAGAACACCGGCGCGGTGATCTCGATCGCACTGATGCTGATGATCGTGACCGCCACGGTCCCGACCCTGCTGTTGTTCTCGATCTTCTCGGGGCTGACCACCGGCCTCTCGACGGCGCGGCTGACGCCGTTCATGAGCGGCATGCACTTGGCGCTGTGGATCCTCTGCGGGTTCTCTCTGGTCGGGGCCGCCGTCTCGGCGATGCGCGGCTCGGTCAGTGTGCCGACCGAGCAGGTCGTGGGTGTCGTCGGGCCGAACCAGGGCACCCGCGACGGCGCGGCGGTGCGCCCGGCCGCCTAGGCACGGTCCGGGCGCCCCGGACGGGCGCCGGATGGGCTCTAGTACGATGCGCGCGTGAGGCGCCGCGTCTGGGTTCTGAGTGCCATCCTCGTGGCCGCCGTTGGCGCCCTCGCGGTCGTGATCGTCATCCTGGTCAACGGGACCGGGGGGACCCCGCCGCTGAACGCCGTCCCGATCAGTCCGCCCCTGGCGGCACCGCCCACCGCCGGGCGCGACTCGGCGGGGAACCTGGTCAGCGTCCCGGAGGGCGGCCGGCCCGCGCTGGTGACGTTCCTCTACGCGCACTGCACGACGTCGTGCCCGCTGATCGCGGGAGAGATCGCCGCCGCGCTCGATGCGGTCGGGACGGGCACCGCATCCAAGATCGATACCGTGGCGATCTCGGTGGATCCCACCGGCGACACGCCGGCCGAGGTCAACAACTTCCTGGCCGTCCACCACCTGACCGGCCGGATGAGCTACATCATCGGCGCCCGCGCCGAGCTCGCGCCGCTCTGGCAGGCCTGGGGCATCCGCGCCCAGCCATCGAACGCGATCAGCTCCACGCACACCGCACTCGTGGTCCTCGTCGACAAGCAGGGCCGGCAGGTGGGCAGCTACGCCGGCGCCATCCCGATCAGCGTGCCCGCGCTGGCGGCCGATATCCGGACGCTCGCCGGGTAGCTACGCCGGGCGCCGCTCGGACGCCAGCCGCGCGAGCCGCTCGGGCACCTCGCCGGCGCCGATGGCACCGGCGACCGCGTCGATGCGGTCGGTCGCGGTGCGCCAGCGCAGTGCGTCGACCCCGTCGGGCAGTACCGGAACGTCGCGGCGCAGCCGTGCGAGCGTCCGGAACAGGTCCGCCTGCTCGCGCTCGGCCATGAGGGCGCTGGCCAGGCGTTGCGCACCGCGCACCGGCACCTCCCAGTCGGCGCCATCGGGGGGGATCGCGTCGATCGACCCGTATCTGGCCAGCACCACCGCCGCGGACCGCGCCCCCCAACCGGGGATGCCCGGAAACCCGTCGGCGCTGTCACCGACGAGCGCCAGCCAATCGGGGATCTCGGCCGGCGCCACGCCGAAGTGCTCCTGCACGCCCGCCGCGTCGCGGTACCGGTCGGTGCGCCGATCCCATTGGATGATCCGCGTGCCCTCGACGCACTGGGCCAGATCCTTGTCGGGCGAGCAGATCACGACCTGTGCGACCGAGCGGTCCGCGGCAGCCACGGCGGCGGCGCTGGCAAGGGCGTCGTCAGCCTCGAACTCGGTCATCGGCCAGACGACGATCCCGCACGCCCGCAGCGCGTCCTCGAGCGGCACGAACTGGGCCAGCAGGTGCGGATCGACGCCCTCGCCGGTCTTATACCCGGGCCAGAGCGCGTTGCGGAACGACTCGACCACGTGGTCCGTCGCGACCCCGAGGTGCGTGGCACCCGATTCGAGCAGCCCCACCATGGAGCGCACGACGGATCGCACGGCCGCGAGCTCGCCCGAGCGAACGCCGCTGGGCATCCCGAAATGGTGCCGGAACAGTTCCCATGTGCCGTCCACGAGGTGGACGCGTGTTGCAGGTGCCATTCGGCCTCGCTGGCCGGGAGGAGTGGGTGGCCGGCGGCGCGGCGCCGGAGTGCGCCCCAGCGTAGCCGCCATGCGCGCCCGCCGGTGAGGCGCGCCGCCCGACGCGTGTCGCCGGTCCGGTCGGCGCCGCACGCGAGGCTCGCCGGCGACCCGTGCCCGTCCGCGATTCGGGCCCGCCCCGCAGGAGACAGCCGATGACCACACGCGCGATCGACACGGTGTTGGGGACGGCCCGCTCTGTGCGCAAGCGCCTGGACCTAGGACAGGCCGGTGCTGAGGGAACTCATCGAGGAGTGCCTCGTCATGGCCCAGCAGGCGCCGACCGGAGGCACCCGCCAGCTCGGCTCGTTCGTGGTCGTGACCGATCCGGCACTGCGCGCCGGGCTCGCGGAGATCTACCGGCGCGGCTGGCAGCGCGACATCACCGAGGGGCTGGTCGACCCGCAGCGTCCGGCGGCGGAGGAACCGCGTGCGCGGGGGCGCCAGCGGCGCATCGGTGCCTCGGCGCGATACCTGGCCGACAACCTCGAGCGCGTCCCGGTGTCGGTGATGCCGGTGATCCACGGTCGCATCGAGGGCCGCGAGAACGTCGTGATCGCCTCGCAGTTGGGGTCGGTCCTGCCTGCAGCGTGGAGCTTCATGTTGGCCGCGCGGGCGCGGAGCCTCGGCACCGTCTGGACGACGTTGCACCTGTTCTACGAGCGCGATGCAGCCGAGCTGCTCGGTATCCCGTACGAGGAGATCACCCAGGTCGCCGTGATCCCGGTCGCGTTTCCGATCGGCGACGAGTTCACGCCCGGCGCGCGGCTGCCGCTGGAGACGTTCGTACGCTGGAACGCATGGGACGACGGGGTGGACCGGTAGGCCTCGTCAGGTACCGTCAGGCCCTCCGGCCCGCGCGGCGCGGCCAAGGCGATCCCGCACCGCTACGGCGATGCCCTCGCCCGGCGGCGGCACGACGAGGATCGCCGCGGCGCCGGCGGCATCGGCCTCGCGCAACAGTCGGTAGAGGTCGTGGGCGAAGTCCTCCGGCCGGTCGCCGGCCGGATGGAGCACCATCGCGTCCGGATCGTCCGCGGCGTCCACGTCGGAGGTCCCGATCACCGCGGTCCGGATGCCGGCGCGCCGCAGCCCGGCCAAGTGCGCGGCGAGCTCGTCCCGCGCGGCGAGGACGACCCTCGCCTGGCGGGGCGTAGTGCGACTCGAGCATGCCGGGCGCGCGGGCTGGGCCCGCCGCGGTCCGCACCACCGGGCGCCCGAGGACCTGCTCGATGGCCTCCGGCGATGCCGCGCCGGACCGCAGGATCGTCGGCGCAGCGCTGGTCAGGTCGAGGATCGTCGACTCGACGCCGACCGTGCAGGGGCCGCCGTCGAGGATGAGGTCGATGTGTGCGCCGAGGTCGTCGCGTACGTGCTCGGCGGTCGTCGGGCTGGTGCGACCGAAGAGGTTCGCCGACGGCGCGGCGACGCCCGCGCCCAGTTCGGCGAGCATCGCGCGGGCCAGCGCTTGGTCCGGGACGCGCAAACCGACGGTGTCCAGGCCGCCGGTGACGGCGTCCGGGACCGTGGCCGCGCGCGGGACGACCAACGTCAGCGGACCCGGCCAGAACGCGTCCGCGAGTGCGCGCGCATCCGTCGAGATCCGGCCCGCGTAGCGGTCGAGCACGCCGCGATCGGCGCCATGCACGATGAGCGGATGGCCGGCCGGCCGGCCCTTGATGGCGAAGATCCGCCGTACGGCGTCCGCCCGCTCGGCATGGGCGCCAAGGCCGTAGACCGTCTCGGTCGGAAACGCGACAACGCCGCCGTCGGCGAGCACGCGGGCGGCGTCGAGCGGGTCGTAGGTGATGGGCGCGGTCATCGGCGATGGCGGTCCGCGCCGGGACGCGGGCTGACGGTGATCCTAGAGGGACCGCGACCCGAGCGGCCCACGTCGGAGCCGCTGCCCGGTGCGGAGCGGAGGCGGATATCTTCTGCCGCGATGAACGCAATCGTCGCGCTGGCCATCTTCGTGTTTCTCCTGGCCCTGAGCGTCTGGGGACTGGTCCTCGCGCTCACCAGGCGCCCGCCCGACCGCACCTATCTCGCCGCCGTGGCGATCGGCGAGGTGGAGCTGGTGCTTCAGGCACTCGTCGCCTTGGTCGTGATCGCCGGCGGGCATCGGCCGCCATCGACGGGCGAGTTCCTGGGCTACCTCGCCGCGACGGTGATCCTGCTGCCGTACGGCATCGTCAGGGGACGGTCGCCGCACGCGAACCACTGGGACTCGGCCGTCATCGCGGTCGTGACGTTCGCGGTGGCCGTTGCCGTGCTGCGACTGCTCGCGCTCTGGTAGACCACGGCCCATGAGCTCCACCACACGACGTGCCGTGCAGGGCCCGGGCCGCCTGATCGCGGCGATCTACGCGCTGTTTGCGCTCTCGGCGGGCGCGCGGGCGCTGTTCCAGATCGCGACGAAGTTCTCGGATGCGCCGTTGGCGTACGTGCTGAGCGCGCTCGCCGCGGCGATCTACCTGCTGGCGGCGATCTGCTTCACGTTTCCGTCGGCGGGATCCTGGCGGACCGCCGTGGTCGCGCTGTGCATCGAGTTCATCGGCGTGGTGGGTGTGGGCCTGCTCAGCGTCCTCGATCCCGGCCTGTTCAAGGACGCGAGCGTCTGGTCCAAGTTCGGCGTCGGGTACGGGTTCGTGCCGCTGGTGCTGCCGCTGATCGGGCTCTGGTGGCTGACGCGGCCCGCCACGCGTATCGCGTTCGGCGAGGCGCACGCCCCGGACGAGCAACCGTCGGGTTAGGAACCGCCGGACGACGCGACCGGTGCGCTCTGGGAGCTCGACGGCGTGTAGGTCGACCCGCTCGAGCCGTAGTTGGAGCTGCTCGGTCGGCGTTGGACGCCGAGACGGTGCTGGCGGCCTGCTGTGCGGCGGCAATCGCGGCCGCGCTGCTGGCTACTCCGCCGCTGGAGGTGCGTGACGAGGAGTGATGCGTCGGCACCTGGCTGGCGAGGGCCGTCGTCACGCCGGTGATGGCGAGCGCTCCGGCGATCGTCAGCGTGGTCGCCCTGCGCAGCCGGCGCTGGCCGTGCTCGCGTGTGGCGATCGCCATCGGACCCGGCGTTTGCGCGCTGCCGGAGGTGCTTGCGGCTGTTGCTCATGGGGAGAGTCTTGCGCGGCAGCCTGAAGGCAAGCTATGAGCGGCGTTAAGGGTCTGCGAGCCCTGGCTGTGGCCGGCCTGTGAGGGCGCCGGGTGCGCTGCACGACCGTGATGCGCGCGGATCAGGCGGGGGGCCCGACGGCCGGAGCGAACCGGCGCCTACGCGGGAGCGTGATTCCGGCCGACGCGCCGTCGCGACGCGCCGGCGCGGAGATCTACAGGCCGAATGAGGACTTGATGGCGCGCATTTCGCCCATGGTGCGGCGGAGCCGAACCATGCTGGGACGAAATGGCGAGGGGATGGTGAACATGGGCGCAGCGTAGGTCCGGCCCCCGGAGATGGTCATTGGCCTTGTGGCCAAAGTTACTTAGTCCGCGGCGGGCCGACCGTCCCAGGGCCACGATCCCGGCGCACCGCACCGCCCTGGTGGGTCCGGATGGGACCTCAAACCGCGTTGGCCACCGCGTGCGCGTCGCGGCCGCGCTCCGCGCGGCGGCCGGCGCGTCCCGGGGGAGTGGCCTGGTGCGGATGCCCCGCCAGCAGGCGAGGAAGCATACCCGCCGGCGTGCGCCCGGGGGTGGCACGCGGCGCTGGCCGCCGCGGTGACCGGGACCGGCCGGGGCTGCGCGGCGGCGGCGATCACCCCGTCGCGGCAGATGAGGGGCCCGGGGATCGAACCGCGGCGGGGGACCCGCCCTCGAAGGCCCCTGCACGAGCGGGAAACCAGTAAGTCACAGAACATTACTTCTCGTGCGCGGCGGATGGGAGGGGCCACGCGGAAGCATGCGGGCCGGGCGGACGTGCGACCGTCTGGGCAGGTCCGGACCCGACCGATACACGCGACGCCGGCTCCGTGTTGTCTGCGACGATGTCGCCACCCGTCCCGAGGAGTCCTTGGTGCCGACCTACACCGCGCAGCTCACCACACCGGCATCTGCCGATCAGGCGTTCGCCGACTTGGCGCAATTCGACAACGCCCAGCAGTGGGACCCCGGCGTCTCCTCGGCGCGCCCCCTCAGCGATGGCCCGCCCGCCCTCGGATCCCGTTATGCCGTGACCGTCGAACTCGGCGGCGGCCCCGAGGGGCTCATCTACGAGATCACCGAGTACGACCCGCCACGTCGTGCGGTCCTAATCGCCGACGGCAGGACGTTTGTCTCACATGATGAGATTTCGGTCACGACCGACGGGGACGGCGCGAAGGTCACGTACCAGGCCGAGTTGTCGCTCAAAGGGCTGATGAAGATCGGTGCACCGTTCGCGGGCCGGGCGCGGCGCACGGCCGGCGACGCGGCGGTGGCCGGGCTGACCCGCGAACTGACCCGTCTCAGCGGCTGAGGCGCGCCGTGGCGACCCGCTCGGACGCGACGGCGTCCCCGACCTACCGCCTGCTCGCCGACCTGCCGTTGACGATCTCCGGGTATGCGCTCGAGGGCCGCGCGTTGGCGGTCTCCAGCGGCTGGGAGCGCCTGACCACGGTGATCCGGCTCGCGGGCGCCGGGGCCGTCGGCCAAGGCGAGGACGTCTGGATCGACAACGACGACCAGCGTCGTTTCTTGGCCGCGGGACCGGTGCTCGACCTGGCCGGCACCTGGACGCTCGATGCCTTGTCTCGGCACCTCGATGGGATCGCCCTGTTCCCGGACGGCCCGAGCCCGCTCGGGACCGATTTTCGGCGCTGGGCGTTCGAGGCCGCCGCCCTCGACCTGGCCCTGCAGCAGGCCCGGCGGTCGCTCGCGGACGTCCTGGGTCGCGTGCCCGCGCCGGTGCACTGGGTGCTCTCCCTGCGTCTGGCCGCGCCCGGCGAGGCCTCGTCGGTCGCGCCGCTCGCCGAGCGCCTCGCCGTCTCGCCGGGGCTGCACTTCAAACTCGACGCGGTCGAGGACTGGGACGACGCATTGGTCGCCGAGCTGCAGCGGATCGCGCCGGGCCGGGTCACCTCGCTGGACTTCAAGGCGCACTATCACGGCACCAGCGTCGATACCGTGCCGGATCCCGCCCTGTACCGGCGCTGTCTGGCGGCGTGGCCCGACGCGGTCATCGAGGACCCCTCCACCGACCCGCAGATCCTGCCGCTGCTGCAGGGTCACTGGGACCGCGTCAGCTGGGATGCGCCGATCCACCGGGTCGACGACATCCTTGCCTTGGCCCGGGCGCCGCGGATCATCAACATCAAGCCGGTGCGCTTCGGCAGCCTGCGCGCCCTCTGCGCGGCCTACGACTACTGCGAGGCGCAGGGCATCGCCATGTACGGCGGCGGGTTCTTCGAGCTGGGCCCCGGTCGCGGCCAAATCCAATACCTCGCCTCGCTGTTCCACCCCAATGCGCCCAATGACGTCTCACCGCGCGGCTACCACGCCGCGGTGACCCCGGCCGGACTGCCGGACGGTCCGCTGCCGGTCGCCGCGGCCCCGACCGGGTTCGCCTGGTCGGATCCCACCGGGCCCAACTGACCCCTGCCCCGCCCCGGCGCGCGATCGAAGTTATCCACAAGCGAAAGCCCAGTTTCCACAGGTGTGGGCGGCGTGTGTGTCGTCGCGCGACATGATTATTGACGGAGTTTCTGGGACAGATGTCACCATCCCTGGGCAGGGGTTCCCGCGGCCCGGAACTGCCGGGTTGAGCAGGCCATTCACTGCTCCGCAGGCCAGAATGCCGCCCGGCGCGTCGCGCGGGTCGAAGGAAGCGCGAGGGTCGGGGCGACGCAGATACCCCCTGCCGACCGTGGTAGCGTCCTCGCGTTGCGTCCCAGGCATGGGACGCGCACCTGACTATGGCGCGTCTTCACGTTCCATGTGCGCGGGCTGGGAGGAAGTGCGTCCTGGCCGCCGCACTCACATCGTTCTGCGTGGCTGGTGCCGCGTTGGTTGTCGTGCCCGGGCTGGCCACCAGCGCGAGCTCGCCGGCGACGCCGGGTCCCGCCACGAGCGTCGCCGCTGCACGCCAGCGCGTGCGCAGTGTCGAGCAGCAGCTGATCAACGTGCAGACCGCCGCCAGCCAGAGCGCGAACGACTACGCCACCGCGAGCTCCCAAGTTGCGGTGCTCAACGATTCGATCCGGGTCAACCAGGCGCAGCTGGTGCTCACCAAGGCCGAGCTTGCGTCCGCCCAGACCGCCCTGGCCAAGCGCATCGTGGGCCTCTACACCAATCCCCCGCCGTCGATGATGCAGGTCCTGGTCTCGTCGGGGAGTATCTCCTCGGCGCTCGATAGCTACGACCTCATGCAGCACATCGCCGACGAGGACAACGCTCTCGTCAAGGGCTTTCGCGGTGCCCACCATCGCCTGCAGTCCCTGAACGCGAACCTGCAGAAGGACAAGGCTGCCGCGGTCGCCAACCGCGACGAGGTCGCGCAGCGGCTGAGCCAGCTCCGGACCCTCGCCGGCGAGCGCAACGTGCTGCTTTCGGCGGCGACCGCCTCCCTCTCGCACGCGGAGGCATCCGCGGCACAGCTGGCCGCCTTGCGCGCCGAACAGGCGCGTGCCGCGGCGGCCGCACGTGCGCAGGCGTCGGCGAGCCAGGTCGTCAGCGCAACGCCGCACATCAGCGGCGGCACGGCGGGCTCCGGAACCGATGTCAGCACTGGCGGATCGACGCCAAGCGGCGGGACCAGCAGCGGATCGTCCTCGTCGGCGGGGTCGGTCTCGGGCGGGCTGATGGCGATCCTGATGAAGATCGCCCAGTGCGAGTCCGGCGGAAATCCACATGCCATCTCGCCCAGTGGTCAGTACCGGGGGATGTTCCAGTTCACGTTCGCCACGTGGGCCGCGGTGGGCGGTCACGGGGACCCCGCGCAGGCGTCGGCCGCCGAGCAGATCCAGCGGGCGGCGATCCTCTACGAGCGCTCCGGCCCCGGGCAGTGGCCCGTCTGCGGGGCCTAACGTCAGTATCTGTCACCCCGCCGGCCTGAAAGTCTTGACGGGAGTACGGAATGCGCTAATAGTGGGTCTCGCTGCGGTCCGCGGCGGATGCGAGCCTTCGGGTGACGCGCCGCTTGTGTGCGGGCCAGGGGGTGCGGTTCGGACGACCCCGGGAACTTCGATTCGCAATCAGCAGTACCGAGCGTTGTCACGGAATTGACACAGGGATTCCCCAGCGCGCTGCCGGCATCGGCGCGCGAGTGTCGCGAGGAAGAACACGGGAGGCGGATGTCTACGCAGCAGCTGGGCGTACTCAAGAACGATGGGGAGCTGCGGGCACTCATCGTGCGCGGCCAGGAACTCGGGTTTCTTGGTCTCGAGGAGGTTGCTGAGGTACTCGACGGACTGGGGCTCGACGCGGACGCCGCGGAGCTCGTGTACCAGCAGCTCGAGGAAGCCGGGATCGAGCTGCTCGAGCAATCCGAGGCCCTCGCCCGTGCGGCCGAGCTCATCGACGAATCCGAGCGACCCCGCCGTGCCGCCGCCGCCGTCGAGCAGACGACCGACGCCCTGCAGCTGTTTCTGAAGGACATCGGCCGCGTGCCGCTGTTGACCGCCGCCGACGAGGTTCGCCTGGCCAAGCGGATCGAGGCCGGCGACCAGGAGGCCAAGCGCCAGATGGTCGAGGCCAACCTGCGCCTGGTCGTGTCGATCGCCAAGGGCTACCGCGGCCGCGGCCTGCCGTTCCTCGATCTGATCCAGGAGGGCACCCTCGGGCTCGTGCGCGCGGTCGAGAAGTTCGACTGGCGGCGCGGGTTCAAGTTCTCGACCTACGCCACGTGGTGGATCCGCCAGGCCGTCACGCGCGCCCTGGCCGACAAGGGCCGCACGATCCGCATCCCGGTCCACGTCGTGGAGAAGCTGAATCAGATCAGCCGCGCCGAGCGTGTGCTCATCGGCCAGCTCGGGCGCGAGCCCACCGTGGAGGAAATCGGCGAGGCGGCCGGCCTGCCGGCGGACGAGGTCGAGGAGATCCTGCGCTCGGCCCAGCCGACGGTCTCGCTTGAGAAGCCAGTCGGTGAGGAGGAAGAGTCCGAGCTCGGTCGCTTCCTGGCCGACGAGACCTCTGTTGCGCCGGAGCTGTCGGCCGAGGTGTCGCTGCGCGAACAGGCGCTGCGCGAGCTGTTGGACCAGCTCAGCTACCGCGAGCGTCGCGTGCTCGAGTTGCGCTACGGCCTGCGCGGCGAGAAGCCCCGCACCCTCGACGAGTTGGGCCGGATGTTCAACGTCACCCGCGAGCGGATCCGGCAGGTCGAGAGCCAGTCGCTGCAGAAGCTGGCCTCCCTCCCCGACTCCGCCCGGCTGTCATAGCCGCGCGCGGGCGCGCGCGAGGGGTCCTGCGGGACCCGCGCGCGCCCGTCACGCACCCGGACTAGTTGACCGAGGGGTCCTCGGGCATGCGTGCGACCAGGCGGAACACGCCGCCCTTGCGTTCGAGGGCAGAACTCCAGAGACGCTCGGGCGTCGCCGTGAAGATGTCATCTGCCTGCGCGGGCACGTCGAACCATGCGCCTTCGGAGATCTCGCCCTCGAGCTGGCCCGCGGCCCATCCCGCGTAGCCGCCGAAGATGCGCAGTCGGCCGACGTGCTCGGACAGGTCGTCGACGGCCTGCTCGGGATCCACGATGCCGATCCGGTCGACGACGATCCCGGCCGCACGATCCGGCGCGTCGAACTCGGCGAGGATGATGACCGCCGCGGGCTGCACCGGCCCCCCGCAGTGGATCACCTGCTCCTGGGGTACTAGATCGCACAGCGGCTCCGGAAGCGCGTCGGCGGCCTGGATCTCGGTCGGCTGGTTGAGCACCAGTCCGAGCGCGCCGTCGTCAGTGTGCTCGAGCAGCACGATGACGGCACGCTGAAAATGCGGGTCCATGAGCGTCGGTGCCGCGACCAGCAGGCGCCCCTGCCGACAGCGCGGTCCGGCTGCCGCCGGGTTCGGCTCGCTCATCAGGCGGCCTTCGTCACGTGGTCGGCGTCGGCGCCGAAGAGCGCGCGAATCAGGTCGGCGTGCTCGTCGAGATCCTCGCGATCCCGTCCGCGCGCGGCGAGGGCGAGCCCCTCGAAGGCGACACCGGCCACCCCGTGCAGCTGCTTGCGCCGCCGGGTGAAGAAGTCCGCCAGAAATGCCGCCTGGTGGCGTGCGTCGTCCCAGCGCCCCGCGGCCGCGAGACCCTCGACCACGTCGAGCCCGGTCAGCGCGACCTCGCCCCATGTGGGCGGACCGTCCGGCCGGACGGGCACGGCGCCGGCGCGGCGCAGTTCATCGCACCAGTCGGACTCCCCGAGGGCGTCCGCGATGCCTGCCAGACGGGCCGCCTCATCTGCCAGATGGGCGCCGGCCTCGTGGCTCATGCCCTACTGCTGCTCCAGCAGGCGGCGCCGCTTGCGCTCGCGGAAGAAGTTATAGATGCCGCCGGCGACGACGAGGACGATGGTCGCGTAGATCGCGATCCAGAACACGGTCATGTGCGCGGGCAGGGTGTGGCCGTTGTCCTGACCCAGGATCGCCCATCCCATGCAGAACCAGACCGTGGCAAAGATCATGACTGTCCCGGCGGCACGGAACGGCCACGTGACCGGCAGCAGCTCGTGCTCTTGCTCGTGGTTGCCGTGGTTGGTTGACGCCATGCCTCGTCCCTTTCGGCCTTCGGTACCTGCCCGGACCGTACCATGCCGCACGCCGGTCTCCGACGCCGCGCATAGGATCGCGGTGGCCTCGGACATCAGACGGACGCATTTGCCCGTCGATTCTGGGCAGGACGTCACTCCGGGGCCGCGTCGGGCGTATCGGTCCGCCCGATGCGGCCCGCGATGCGTCGCTCGCGGGCGATCACCGCGAACTCCGTGCCACGAGTTCGGTAGAGCCGCGCCGGGCGGCCCGGGCCCGCACGACGCGCGGTGCCGGCCTCCTCGACGATGCCCGCGGCCAGGACGTCGCGTCGGAAGTTGCGCGTGTCCAGGCGCTCGCCGAGCACCACCTCGTAGACGGCTTGCAGCTCGCGCAGGGAGAACGTCTCGGGCAGCAACTGGACCGCGATCGGGGCGTAGGCGGTCTTGGCGCGCAGCCGCAACTGCCCGTAGGCGATGGCATCCGTGTGGCCGGTGACCAACGCCGGCAGATCGTCGAGCGCGAACCAGCGCACCTCGACGATGTCCGGTCCCGGGGCGAGCGGGTACCGGTCGGCGGCGATCAGCGCCAGGTAGCTCACCGCCACCTGCGTGTCGCCGCTGCGGTCGAAGCTGAACAGCTGCTCGAGGCGGATGCCCGAGATGCCGGTCTGCTCGAACAGCGTGCGGGCCGCGTCGGTCGCCAGGGGCGATCCGTAGGTCGGGCCGGCGGGCAGCGACCACACGTTGCCTGGACGGCGCACCAGGAGCACCTCGAGCGCGCCGTGCTGAACCGTCATCACGACGAGCTCGACGCTGACCTGGGTCATGCGGTGGCCTTGTGGGCTTCCTGGCGCTCGGCCCAGATCTCCAGGCCCAAGATGTTGTTCTGGTCCCACGAAAGCCACCGCCACAGCGCCAGGACGTCGGCGTCGCCGATGGTCTCGTCGATCGGCAGGTACCGATCCAGCGCGGCGGCGATCCCCGCACGCCCGCCCTGCCGGTAGCCCTCCAGGGCGGCATGCCCGATCCGCTCGAGCGCGTCGTCGGCCTCGGCAAGGGTCGCTTCCGCGTCGTCGGTCGGGCCGAAGTGCGACAGCGTGATCAGCACCGGCTGGCGCTCCCCCAGCCGGCCGATGCTCGTGCGCCCGGCGGCGATGTCGCAATCTGACGGCGGCACGTTTGGGTAGAGGTTGCCTCCCTTGAGCTGCGTGCCCGCCGCGTCGCCGATGATCAGCGTGCCGCTCGACTGATGCAGCACGGACATGTGGTGGCGCGCGTGTCCGGGCGTCGCGATCATCTCGAGCGCCTCGTCGTCGCTGACCGGTACCCGATGCCCATCCGGGGCCACGACGATCCGCTCGGCGGCGGTCGCGGTCAGGCCCCCGTGCAGCGGTGCGGTCGGCCCGTAGACCTCATGCGAGGCGGCCACCAGGCGCGCCGGCTCGGCCAGGTGCCGGGCGCCGCGCTCGTGGACCACCACCTGCGCACGGGGAAACGCCGCCGCGAGCGCGCCGGTCCCGCCGCAGTGATCGAGGTGGACATGCGTGAGCACGATCCAGGCCAGGTCATCCGGGCCGATGCCGAGTTCGTGCAGCTGGCCGATGAGCAGCGAGGCCGATGTCTCAGGCCCGGGATCGACCAGGGCTGGCCGGGTGCCATGGATCAGGTACGCGCTGGTGAGCCCCCGACGCCCCCCGAGCTGGGTGTCGATCATCTGTACTCCGGAGGCGATCTCGGTCATCGTCGTCTCGCTCGCATAGCCTTAGGGATATGGGATCACATGATGACGGACGCACCCGGGCCTGGGAAGCAGCCGGGCGGGCCGCCGCCGCCCTGGTCAGCGACGGCGACCGGGTCGGGCTGGGTACCGGCCGAGCGGCCGCCGCGGGCATCCGGGCGCTCGGGGTCCGCGTCGCGGGCGGGTTGCGCTGCGTCGGGGTCCCGACGTCGCGCGCGAGCGCGGCCCTGGGTCGGGAGGTCGGGATTCCGATTGCCCGGATGCGCGCACCGGTGCGGATCGCCCTTGACGGTGCCGACCTGGTGACCCCGGAGGGGCTGGCGATCAAGGGCGGCGGCGGTGCGCTGGTGCGTGAGCGGATCGTGGACGGATCGTCCGGGCGCTTTGTGGTGCTGATCGACGCGCCCAAGGTCGCGACGAGCCTCGACGCGTGGGGCGTGCTCCCGGTCGCCGCCGTGCCGTTCGCCGCCGAGTACGTGGCGCTGGCCCTCGCCGAGCTGTCGCCGGTGCGCCGGCCCGGCCGATCCGACGACGGCCTGGCGATCCTCGATCTGACGATTCCCGCCGGGACGGACTGGGAAGACCTCCACGCCCATGTCCGTGGGGTCGCCGGGGTCGTCGACACCGGCCTGGTACGGGTCGTGCCGGACGACGTGCTGGTCGGCGCCCCGGACGGGTCGGTGCGGACCCTGCCCGAGTTCCTGCGCACCGGGTGAGTCCCGCATGAGCATCGTCCCCCGCCGTCCGTCGCAGGTGCTCGCGCGCGGCGTCGGATCGCTCTCGCGGCGCCTCGGGCGCGGCGGGGGCACCAGCGCCCCCGGCCGGGTCCTGCTGCGCTTGCGCCCACAGGCGATCCAGGAGCTCGGCGCCGCCCTGCCGCGCGGCTCGCTGGTGATCTCCGCGACCAACGGCAAGACGACCACGGCGCGGCTGATCGCCAGCTGCGTGGCCACCGAGGGCTGGCGGATGGTCGCCAACCGTGCCGGGGCGAACCTGGTCTTCGGGGTCGCGACCGCGCTGCTCGACGGGGCGGCGGAGCACCCGCGGCCGGAGTTCGGCCTGTTCGAGGTCGACGAGTTCGCGCTGCCGGAGGTCGCGGCGCGCCTGTCGCCGCGGGTGCTCGTGCTGATGAACCTGTTTCGGGACCAGCTCGACCGCTACGGGGAGCTCGAGGCGATCGCCGACTCGTGGGCGCGGATGATCGCCCGGCTGCCGGCGACGACCACGCTGGTCCTTAACGCCGACGATCCGGCTGTCGCAGCCCTGGCCGACGACGCGCACCGGACCGTGTTCTTCGGCATCGAGGATCCCACTGCGGCGCTGGCTGCCCTCCCCCACGCGGCCGATTCCACGCGCTGCCGGGTCTGTGCGAGCTCGCTGGTCTACGAGCGGGTCACGCTGGGGCACATGGGCGACTGGCGGTGTCCGAACTGCGGCTCGCGGCGGCCGATCCCCGACGTGGCGGCGCGGCGCGTGGCGCTCGTCGGCACGACCGGGCTCGACCTGGAGATCGCCACGCCCGAGGGTGAGGTCGCCGCGCACGTCGCGCTGCCGGGCATGCACAACGCCTACAACGCGACGGCCGCCGTCGCGGCCGCGGTTGCCCTGCGGATTCCCCGCCAGGTGATCGGCCCGGCGCTGGCGGCCGCCGAGGCCGCCTTCGGCCGTGCCGAACGGGTCCGGCTCGACGGGCATGAGATCGTACTGCTGTTGGCCAAGAATCCCGCCGGCGCCAACGTGACCGTGCAGACGGTCGAGCTCGACCCTGCGCCGTTGCACTTGCTGATCGCGCTCAACGACCGCACCGCCGACGGCAAGGACGTCAGCTGGATCTGGGACGTCGACTACGAGCCGCTCCTGGAGCGGCTCGGCGATCTGGTCGTGACGGGCGACCGCGCCTACGACATGGCGCTGCGCTTCGTGTATGCCGGGCTCGACCGGCAGCGGATCCGCATCGAGCCGGACCCGGAGCGGGCGCTCGACGCCGCCCTGGCGCACCTGCCGCACGAGCGCGCACTCTATGTCCTGCCGACCTACACGGCGATGCTCGGGCTGCGCAGTATCCTCGTCGACCGCGGTGCGGCCAGCGCGTATTGGGAACATGACTGACGCCTCCGAAGCCACCCGCTACCTGCGCGAGCACGCCCACTACACCGAGGATCTGGTGCTGTGGCGCGCGATCGCCGCCCAGGTCGAGGGTCCGGTACTCGATCTCGGTGCCGCCGCGGGGCGACTGGCGCTCGCGCTTGCGCGCGAGGGGCACGAGGTCATCGCGCTCGACGCCGATCCGAGGATGCTCCATGCGCTTGCCGACAGCGCCGCTCGCGAGGCGCCCGAGGTCGCCGCGCGGATTACGACCTTGTGCGCGGATATGCGCGAGTTCACCCTCGAGCGTCCGGTCGCGCTGGCGATCGCCGCGATGAATACCCTGCAGGTGCTGCTCACCCCAGAGGACCAGCTGGCGTGTCTCGCGCGGGTGCGCGCCGGCCTCGGCCCTGCGGGCGAGTTCTGGTTCGACGTCGCCATGCCGGACGTGGTCGAAGTTCAGGGGGCGATCGGCGTCGTGCGGGCCGGGGACATCTACACCGAGCCTGAGACGGGCATGCGGCTGGCCCACGCGTTCTGGTTCGACTGGGTCGACCCCATCACCCAGACCGCCCAGTTCACGCACCGGGTGGACGAGGTCGCACCGGACGGGCCCGCGCGTGCGTACCTGCGCCACCACGAGGTGCACCTGTTCACGCCGGTCGAGCTTCGCCACCTCCTGGCGCGGGCCGGGCTCGAGGTCGTGCAGGCCTGGGGGGACTTCGCTGGCGCCCCGCTCGAGGCCGGCGCCGAGCGGCAGGTCTACCGCTGCCGGGTGGCGGCATGAGCACCATTCGGGTCTGCCACCTGTATCCGGGTGAGCTCAACATCTACGCCGATCGCGGCAACATCGCGGTGCTGCGACGGCGGCTGGAGTGGCGCGGGCACGCGCTCGAGGTCATCGAGGCCGGGATCGGGGACCCCATTCCCGACGACGCGGACATGTACTACCTGGGCGGGGGCCAGGACCGCGACCAGGTCATCGTCGCCGACGACCTCGCGGCGACCAAGGCGGACGCGCTGCACCAGGCGGTCGCGGAGGGCTCGGTGCTCCTGGCCGTCTGCGGCGGCTACCAACTGGCCGGTCACGGCTACACCGGCGTCGACGGCACGCGCATGCCGGGCATCGGCGTGCTCGACGCCGACACCGTCGCCGGTCCGACGCGGCTCATCGGGGACGTGGTGATCACCGTCGAGATCGCCGGGGCCCCGGTGACCGTCGTGGGCTTCGAGAACCACGCCGGCCGCACGACGCTGGGGCCGGGCAGCGTGCCGTTCGGCAGGGTCCGCCACGGGCACGGCAACAACGACGTGGACCGCACCGAGGGGGCCATGACCCGGCGCGCGATTGGGACCTACCTGCACGGGCCCCTGCTGCCCAAGAACCCGCGCCTGGCGGACGTGCTGATCGGGTGGGCGCTCGAGCACGCCATGGGTGCACCCGTGGCGCTCGCGCCGCTCGACGACGCCCTGGAGCTGCAGGCGCACCGCGCCGCCATCGCCCGGGTCAGCGAGCGGGGCTCGGCCTAGGTGTCCCTGCGCGAACGGCTACCGACCGCTCGAGCCGAAGCCGCCGGCGCCGCGCCCGTCGGAGTCCGGCAGCTCGTCGACCTCGAGCGCGTCACGCACCAGCACCGGCACCACCACGAGCTGTGCGATCCGCTCGCCCACCGCGATCGTGTGGGCCGCCTCGTCGTGGTTGATGACGAGCACCTGCACCTCGCCGCGGTACCCGGCGTCGATGAGCCCCGGGCTGTTGGTCAGGGTGATCCCCTGCCGCCGCGCAAGGCCCGAGCGCGGTACGACGAGCCCCGCCCAGCCGGGCGGAATCGCGACGGCGATGCCGGTGGGCACGACCGCGCGCCCACCGGGCTCCAGGTGCACGGCCTCGACGGCGACCAGGTCGAGCCCCGCATCCCAGGTGTGGGCGCGCACGGGCAGCTCGGCGTCCGCGCGCAGGCGCTGGACGGGCAGGAACTCTGGCTGCGGGACGGGCTCGGGCATGCGCGGGACGATCATGACATCTAGCATGTCGCGCCGTGAGCACTGACGCCCCTCTCGCCCGCCGGCTGGCCGACCGGACCCTCGAGCTGGTCAACATCGCCTCGGTCTCCCGCGACGAGGCGGCGATCATGCGCCACGTCCGGGCGGCGATCCCGGCGGGGTTTGCGGAATGGTTTGCCGATGGCGAGGCCCTGGTGGTGGGCACACCGCGGCGCCCGGGGGTCCCGTTGGTGCTGCTGGCGGGCCATGTGGACACGGTGCCTGCCCAAGACAACTTCCCCGGCCGGCTCGAGGGGTCCGAGGTCGTCGGCCTCGGAGCCAGCGACATGAAAGGCGGGATCGCGGTGATGCTCGAGCTCGCCGCGCGGGTCGCGCGCGAGCCCACCGCCCTGGGGCTCGACCTCGCCCTGGTGATCTTCACGCGCGAGGAGCTCTCGGTGGCCGAGAGCCCGCTGCCGGCCGCGTTCGCGGCCTGCCCGCAGCTGGGCGAGGCGGTGCTCGCGGTCGTCCTGGAGCCGACCGACAACACGATCCAGCTCGGGTGCATGGGCAACCTGAACGCCACCTTGCGGTTCCGCGGCCGCAGCGCGCACTCCGCCCGTCCCTGGACCGGCGACAACGCGATCACCCGCGCCGTTGCGGGCTTGGCCGAGCTCGTCGTCACGGCGCCCCGCGCGGTGACGATCGAGGGGCTGGAGTTCACCGAGGTCGTGAGCGTGACCCGCATCCGCGGCGGCGTGGCCGACAACGTCATCCCGGACCTGGTCGAATGCCACGTGAACTTCCGGTTCACCCCGGACCGGAGCGCCGCCGAGGCGGAGGCCGCGCTCCGGGCGCTCGTCGGCCCTGTCGGGGAGCTCGAGATCACTGGGATCTCGCCGTCGGGGCGCGTGGCGCCTCGGACCCCGTTGCTCGAGCGCCTGATCGCCGGCGGCGGATTCCGGGTCGGGCCCAAACAGGCCTGGACGCCGGTCGCGCAGTTTACCGAGATCGGCATCGACGCCGTCAACCTCGGCCCCGGCGCGACGGCGATGGCCCATACGCGCGAGGAGCGGATCGCCGTCGGCGCGTTGGTGCGCACCTATGACGCGCTTGCGAGGTTCGTGGGCGCGGACGGCGCCGCGTGACCGGCCCCGCTGCCGGTCCGATCTCGCCGGTGCTGCGCGAGGTCGGGACCTATCCGTTCGCGCGCCTCGACGAGGCCAAGCGCAGCGTGCAGGCCCGTGGCGTGGAGCTGATCGACTTCGGTGTCGGGGACCCCCGCGAGCCGACGGCACCGGCGATCCGCCAGGCGTTGGTCGAGGGGGTCCGCGAGACGATGGAGTACCCCAAGGCCGTCGGGCTGCCGGAGCTGCGGAGCGCCATCGCCGCGTGGGTCGCGCGCCGCTTCGGCGTGACGCTCGATCCGGATCGAGAGATCATCCCGACCCTCGGCGCCAAGGAGGCCGTGTTCAGCCTCGCGCAGATCGTCGTCGATCCGGCGGCCGGTAAGGACCTGGTCGCGGTCACCGAGCCAGGCTATCCCGTCCCGGGCCGGGGCGCGCGGTTTGCCGGCGCGCAGGTCCTGAGCCTGCCGCTGACGCACGCCAACGGCTTCCTGCCGGACCTGGATGCCGTCCCGCGCGAGGCCTGGCCCCGGCTCGCGCTGTTTTGGGTGAACTACCCCAACAACCCCACCGGCGCGGTGGCGCCGCGCGCCTTCTATGCGCGACTGGGCGCCCTGGCGGCCCGTCATGGGTTCTGGATCGCCTCCGACGAGGCATACTCGGAGCTGACCTACGCCGACGAGCTCCCCGTCTCGGCACTTGAGCTCGCCGACCGCAGCCACGTCGTGGTGATCAACACCTTGAGCAAGCGCTCGTCGATGACCGGGTATCGGTCCGGGTTCATCGCCGGCCCGCCCCAGCTCGTCGCCGCGCTCAAGCTGTTCCGGCCGACGGTCGGTACCGCCCCACAGGAGTTCGTGCAGCGTGCGGCGATTGCGGCCTGGGCCGACGAGGTGCACGTCGTCGAGGCCCGTGCACGCTATCGCGCCAAACGCGCGATCCTGGCCGAGGTGATCGAATCTCGTGGGCTCGCCATCCACGGGAGCGTGGCCGGCATGTACCTGTGGGTCAGGATTCCCGAGGACGTGCCCTCAGGAGAATTCGCCGCGCGCCTGCTCGAGCACGGGATCGTCGTGGCGCCAGGCGCGTTTCTCGGTCCCACGGGCGAGGGGTACGTCCGCTTCGCGCTGGTCCCCACGATCGACGACTGTCGCCGCGCCGCGGCGATCCTCAAGGAGGTGCTGTGACCCAGACCGAGACCCTGGCCGCCGACATCACGCGGCTCTACGCGTTGCCCGCCGAGCAGGCCGCGGCGGAAGCGGACATCGTCGAGCGGGCGATCGCGCTGCTCGACGCCGGCGCCGTCCGCGTGGCCGAGCCGGACGGTGACGGCTGGCGGGTCAACGAATGGGTCAAGAAGGCGATCCTGATCTACTTCCGAATCACCGTCTCGGCGCCAATCGAGATCGGACCGTTTGCCTACTTCGACAAGATCCCCTTGAAGGCGGTCCGGCCGGAGGACGGCGTGCGCGTGGTCCCGCCCGCGGTCGCGCGCTACGGCAGCTACCTGGCCCCGGGGGCGGTGATGATGCCCAGCTATGTGAATATCGGTGCCTGGGTGGGCTCAGGGACGATGGTCGACACCTGGGCGACGGTCGGCTCATGCGCACAGGTCGGCGCCGACGTGCACCTGTCGGGCGGGGTAGGCATCGGCGGCGTGCTCGAACCGCCCCAGGCGAGCCCCGTCATCATCGAGGATGGCGCCTTTCTTGGATCGCGCGCGATCGTCGTCGAGGGCGTGCGGATCGGTGCGGAGGCCGTGCTTGGCGCCAACGTGGTGCTCACCGCGTCGACCCCGATCATCGACGTGACCGGCGCCGCACCGGTGGAGATGCGTGGCTATGTGCCGCCGCGCTCGGTGGTCGTGCCAGGGACTCGCGAGAAGGCCTTTCCCGCCGGAAGCTTCCATTTGCCGTGTGCCCTGATCATCGGGCAGCGAACGACCTCGACGGACCGCAAGACGACCCTCAACGACGCCCTGCGGAGCTACGGCGTTGGGGTCTAGTAGACGCCGGTCAGCGAGGCCGCGAAGCCCGGGCTCAGCGCGCCGGAATACACGTGCTCGACCGGGCCGGTCATGGTGACGGCGAGGTCCTCGTCCACGTCGATCACCAGGGATCCCCCGCCGACATGCACCTTCAGGGGGCTCGTGGCCCCGTGTGCGACCACGGCGGCAACCGCGGTGGCGCAGGCCCCGGTCCCGCAACTGAGGGTCTCCCCGACGCCCCGCTCCCAGACGCGCATCGTGAGCTCGGAGGGGCCGTCGGTGCGCACGAACTCGACGTTGGTGCGATGCGGAAAGTGGGCATGGGTCTCGAGTTCGGATCCGAGTTGCGCGACGCGGACGCCGGGCTCGGGATCCTGGATGACGGCGTGCGGGTTGCCCAGCGAGACCTCCAGGAACTCGACCGACCCCATGCTCGTGCGCAGGGTTGTGACTGCCGGGCCCTTGGGCAGGACGGCCTGCCCCATGCGGACACGGACCAGGCCGTCGCCCAGCAGCTCGACGTGGGTCCGCTCGCGACCGGTCAGCACAAGCCCGTCGGCGGGGAGTCGTCCCTCGCGCGCGAGGTAGGCCGCCACGATGCGGATGCCGTTGCCGCAATTCTCCGCCTGGCTGCCGTCCGCGTTCCAGACGGTCATCCGGGGTCCCTCGGCGACGAAGCTGATCTCCAGCACGCCATCGGCGCCGACGCCGAACTGCGCGTTGCAGAGCTCGATCGCCCGCTCCGCGCTCATCGGGGCGTCCAGCTCGGCCTGCTCGACGACGATGTGGTGATTGCCGGTGCCATGCCATTTCTCAAAGCGCATGTGCACAGGGTACTTCAACCGGCGGGCAACGCCGCCTGCCGCCACGCGGCCAGCAGCTCCGGCAGCGCGTCGCCCGGCGGCCGGTCGCCCAGGTCGATGACGTGCGCGTGCGGCCAGCGCCGAGCCCAGGCCAACTGGCGCCGCGCGAGCCGGCGCGTGCGCGCGGCCAGCAGGTCCGGCAGCTGATCGGCCGTGAGCGTGCCGGCGCGCAGGTCGGCAACCTCGCGCGCGCCGATGATCTGCAGCGCCTCGCGGCTGACGCCCGGCGTATCGAGGGCCCGTTCGAGCTCGCTGACCAGGCCGTCCTCGAGCTCGCGCCGGACGCGGAGCCCGATCATCTCGTCGAGCACCCCCCGTGGCCGCATCACCAACGCAAGGAAGGTCGGAACGCGCATCGATTCGTCCCAGAGCTGGCCGGTCGGGTGCCGGGCGGCCCCCGGGGTGGCCGCGATCTCCAGTGCGCGCGTCAGGCGCCGCGGGTTCGCGACGTCGACGCGGGAGGCGGCCTCCGGGTCGCGGCGTGCCAGTTCGGCCGCGGCCCGGGTGCTGTCGGTGGCGACGAGCGCCGCCGCCCAGGCGCGCGTCGCGGCCGCCACGGGCGGCGGGAACCCGAGATCGGTCAACGCCGCGCGCAGGTAGAGGGCCGTCCCGCCGGTGACGATCGCGATCCGCCCGCGGGTGTGGATGGCGTCGATCGTCAGGTGGGCCGACCGCCCGAACGCACCGGCGCTCGATGATTCGGCGAGCGCGAGGTCCCCGACGAAGTGGTACGGCACCTCTGCCCGCTGGTGGGCGGCGGGAGCATCGGCGGCGATCTCTAGTCCCCGATAGCGCTGGAACGGATCGGCGACGACGATCTCGGCGTCCAGCTGGCGGGCGGCCGCATGCGCGAGGGTGGACTTGCCCGCCGCCGTCGGCCCGAACAGGGCGAGCACATGGCTGGAAAACGGCACTATTTGGTACCCGAGGTATGCACCGGGGTATGCACCCCGCGGACACGTCCGAGCAGATCCGCGCGATCTACCTCGCGTTCTGTGGCCATCAGAGCGTGGCTGTAGGTGTCGGCGGTCACCAGTTTGCTGCGCTGCCCTACCCGCTCGCCGATTTCGGCCCACGAGATGCCCTGAAGGTGCCACAGGCTGATGCGCCGGTGCCTGAGCGCGTGCGGGGCGAACGCCGGCACCCCGGTATCGCGGCAAGCCCGAAGGAGCGCCATGCGCGGGTTGATTGCGATGACCCCGGCGAACAACTGGGCCGACGGGTCGCGGTCCTCGTGGGGGGCTGTAGCTGCGCCACCACGGCAGCGTACAAATCATCGGGCAGCTGCACCCAGCGCGGGCGGCGCGTCTTGGCGACGGCGGCGCGCAGGAGCCACGCCTTGCGGCCCTCATCCAGATCGCCGACCGTGGCCGCGCACAGCTCCCCTACCCTGGCGCCGGTGGGGCCCAGCACCAGCAGCGCCAGCATGTAGCGCACGGGCAACATCCACCCCACCGCCTCGAGGTGCTCGGCCAGGGACGGCTCCATTGCGTCGGATTCCTTGCGCGGCAAGCGCACCTGCACGCGATCGCGGGCCGGGTTCTCCTTGATCCCCGCGAAGTCCAGCACCATCGCCGCGGCGGTGATGGATTTGCGGATCGACTCCAGTGCAATGCCGTCGGCGGTCAGTTGGGCCACCACGCCGGCAACGTCCGCGGTGGTGATCTCCCCTACCGGCCGGCCGCCCCAGGCCGCCGAGCTGGCCGGCGTGAGTGCCAAGACACTCCGGACCTGGCTGTCGTGCGGGCGGCTAACCCGCCACGGCCGTCCGCGGCTGCTCATGCGTCCAAACATTAGCCTGCGCCGCCGCCGAGGCCCTCACTCGGCCGGACGCATCTACCGCGCTAGCGCCTCTATCACGCCGACGCCGCTACCACGCTGGCGCGCGCGGCACTAGGGTCGATCCACGCAGATCGTCGCGCTGAACGGGAATGCCTCTCCTGACGGATAGCTGCTCCAAATACTTCGGCTTCGCCGGCCTGCCGGCTCCTCCGACGGGCGAGGAGCAACCGTAAAGGCGCTCGCTCCGATTTGCGGTCGTCCTCCGTCGGAGCCAGCGCCTTACGTCGAGATCGGCGTCGAGCGCTGAACTGCAAGCAAATAGGACTGGTCGCCGATGCGTCCGGTGAGCTTCGCGTATCCGAGTGAACCCGAGAAGATGGCACTGCCCGGGGGGTCCTTCATTCTGTGGCGGTACACACTGGTCTGCGATGACGCGACCGAGGTCCCGGCGGAAGTAGGGATCTACAGAACCGCCATCGGTCTCGCGCAGACCGATCCCGGTCGCTGCCGGCTGGATGTTGCCGAGGCAGTGGACACCGACGGTCGGTCGGTGATTGAACACAACGTCCTGATGAAGCACGACCCGCCGATGCGATGGATGGTCCACAGGGACGGGATCATCGAGTACTCGCCGCCTGGGTGATCCATCCGTTGCTCCCACTCCGAGGCTGTTTTCGCGCCCAATACGGTCCCTCCGCTCGGGGCACAGCCGCGGCCATGCTGCGCCGCTACGATTTATTGTCATGAAACTCCCCCGTGGCGCCGATTGCGTCTGTGGGAAAACCCGCAGGGGGCCCCCTGGGCGGCGGTTCGTCTGCGCTGCGGCGCCGCTCGATCGGCAGTTTGGGGGAAGTTGAGGAGGGGCGCCGCTTGGGCTTCCAGACGAATACGCCCCGCCGGACTAGGCGCTGCGGAGCCAGTCGTCGACGCTGCGTAGCAGGACGTCCAAGCCCTCGCGCAGCTCGCTGAGCGCATCTGCGCGATCGTCGCTGTGATGCAAATACCAACGACATTCGCCCGACGGCCACGCATAGAGCGTCAGGTCGTGGCGATCGTTTGCGGTATCGATCAACGTGAAGATCCGACTCGGAGCTTGGTCCAGGTGGCGAGGGACACCCGGAGCGCTGATGACTCTGAAGCGGCTGCTACCCGACATCGGCGGGTTGCCCCCAATCGCATTCGTCGCTCATGGCGAAGCCATGCCGCGCCGCGCCGTCTAACAACTCAACTCGCCGTCGAGTCAAAACTGGCCGGCGACCCGCAAAGACCCGCAACTCTCCCCGATGCCGCGACCGAACAACACATTTGCCGCGTTGCTGCCGTTGTGAAATTTGCCCACGTTGCCGAAAAGCGATTCCCTGGGACATGAAGACGGATGACCCGACGTTTTTCCGTCTGCGGTCGGCGTCCCTTCGGCAGGGCCATCGCGGGACCAATGCCGGAGGGGCGTCACCGGCGCCCCCTGATGAGCGAAGAGGCGCGATCACGGGACTGCGATCGCGGCGGGTCTTGGGAGACCGCCACATAAGGACCACGCGTGTCGCCCTTGACCGCTGTCGCCGTCCGATCCCCCGCCACGGCGGATCGGATCGACGCAGGCGATCAGGGGCGCTAATGGTCCCCGCTCCCGTGAGTGCGCCTTTCGCAGACGCAATCACGACCGCGCCTCTTCTGATCCAGGCCTAGCGCGCGGCCCCGTCGCATCCGCGCCGTGGAGACATCGAACACGTTCGAAAACTTGCCCAAACTCCAGCGAAGCTGTTGGGTGGGCTCAGTGCGGGCGGGGTCCTGACGGCGCGTCCCGCCTGCCGGTGGCGTCCCCTCCAGCCCTGCGACGGGTCCGATTGGAGGGGCGTCGCCCTTGTAACAACCCGCCACAACCTCCCCGATCGTCTCGTATCCCGCCACTAACGGGGCGGATAGGGTGATTGCTGGCAAAGCGATGCTGTCGTGGGGCCACCACCGGGGCGGTGAACGTCCCTCGCCAGGCTCCGGATCGCGCTGTCACGGCGTCCCTTCGGCGCTCTCTGGGGCTCTGGAGGGGCGTCGGTCGCCCTGTCCCGCACTGACGCGCTCCCGCCCCCGAGAAGTTAGCGAGCACCAGTATGGCGCTCGATGCGATCAGCGGCTCAGGTCCTCTAGCACGCTACGAAGCTCCGCGAGGCTTGGGGCACCCTCCGCCGCGGCTCCGGAGCGGTAGAGGCGGCATGAAAGCCCGATTCGAGCGGTCTCGTCGAGGAATGGGTCCGCGCCATCGATGAGCATGGTCGGGGAGCCGCGGAACTCGAGCTCCCGAGCGTGCTCCACGGTCTCAACGCGTTCGCGGTCAATGGTTACCTCGGACGAACCAAGGTCGCCGAGCACGGCGCGGATCCGCTCTTCAGCCACTCGCCAGCTGGGGCACCCGTCGAAATAGCGAATGACTACGCGCATGCATGAACGCTAGTCGAGCGTTCGCGTGACCCCGTCGGAACCGGCGCGGGCCGTCGTCGTGCGTCGCGTCGGAGGTCTGGGTGAGCGGGGCACGCGCCGGTCAAACCCGACGCACTCCGGGTCGGACTTGCGGAGATGGACAGCGCTGGGCGCGAGAGTCAGACTGGTCGCCGATGCGACCTATCTCCTTGGCCGTTCAGTCCGGACCGGCCCACACCGCAACGTCCGACGCCCACTTCTACGAGTGGCAGGTGATGCTTGCTGACGGTGGGACGGAGCCGTGCGTGGTCCGCATCCCTAGGACCGTCCGCGACCGCGCACACAACGAACCCGACACCTGCGGGCCCGGGGTCGTGAAGGCCGTCAAGACCGAAGGCCGGTCGGTGGTCGAGCAGAAAGTCCTGAAGCAGGACGACCCGCCGCTGAACTGGGTGGTCTACGAACTCGACATCCTCGAGGACATCACCCCCGCCTCCTGAGCGACCTTTTCGAGGTATGCACCGAGGTATGCACGCGACGGACATCCGCGGTACCGACTGGCACGCATAGCATGCGGTAAGCCCGAGAAACCGCTTGTTTACGTGGTTCAGACAGCCCGAACAGGGCCAGAACATCCCACGTTGAGGGCATGCTCCCCTTCGGCCCGCTACGGCCCGTAGTTGCTGAACGCGCCGCCGACCCGATCGTAGGTGTTGCCCAGTTCGTCCTGGGTGATCTGGGCAGCGCCGTCGTCCGGTGTGAGGACCAGATCGTGCTCGAGCACGACGGTGCGGAACCTCCAGCCCGGCGCCGGATTCAGGCGACTACCGAGATCCCTGAGGCTCTCGAAGGTCTGGTTGGGATCCACGATGAGGCTGGCGGACTTCATGCACCAGGTGTTGCCCGCCGGATCGTCGAGCAGGAACGCGGGTGAGCCCGCGTTGATGCCGAACTTCGTGTCCCGCTTCACGTGGATCTGCTTGTAGGCGACGCTCTGGTGCTTGCGCATCTCCTTGGGCACCTCGAGCCACGTTACCCAGCGTGCCTTGAGGCCGTTGAAGTCGCGCTCGGTGCCGACCGTGGCCTCGATCCAATCCAGGCTCCAGAGCCTGGGGCCGTTCTTGAACGCGCCCAGCGCGTGGTAGTCCTGCGTGAGGGCATCCACATCGACCGCGTCAAGCATCGCCTGGGGGCACGTGTCGCCGGTTGCCTCAGGGTCGTTCAGCCCGAGGGTGTTGTAGACCCCGGCGACCACGTGGAGCGGGTTCCCCCCGATGATGAAGATCTCCGTGTACCGCTGGCCAAGGACCCCATCGAAGCGCATGAACCTCGCGCCGGCGTCATCCTTCGGCAGCTTGGCGTGAAGTTTCACGTGCCTGCTCCTTGTGTTGTGTGGAGTCGCCCGATGTTCGTCACCGGCGGAAGCTTGTCGTCCCCACCGCCGGGGATCCACCGCCACCGCGGTGGTCATCCACTGCCGAGGCGGCGGGACGCGTGCGATGGTCCGCGGGCGCATGGCGTTGTCCGCGACTCGCACGTTCGTCTGGTGTGCGCGCGCGCGTCATCTCCATCGTAACGAGCGGAGAGCCACCGAGGTTGCTGTCCGTGACGCCCTCGTGCTCGTTGACGGCGACCCCGCTCTCCCCGGTCGTGGCTCTCGGCCTGTCAAGGGCGCAGAACCTCTCGACAGGCCGAGGAGCGTTGAGATCAACAGGTGGAAGCCGGTCAGCGAACTACATTCGCAACACCGAGCGTGCCTCCTGCCAGCGAACCGTCAGGGCGAACAGGACGAAGATGTCCAGCGCGATCGCGACCATGCTCCACAACGGGAAGGCCGGGAACCAGGCGAACTGGCCGATCAGGTTGATGAACACCACGAAGATGGCAAACCACCGCGCCCAGCTTTTGGCCGAGAACAGCCCCAACCCTGCGAGGACCATGATGATGCCCCAGATCAGCAGCGCCCAACCCCACGTCTTGTAGCTGGTGGTCACCGTCAGCTGGGAATTCGGCAAGACATAAACGGTGTGCTTCAGGATGGCCACGAGGCCTTGGATGATGTTGATGCAGCCCACGACAATAAGGACGAAACCGG
Organism: uncultured Thermoleophilia bacterium; assembly: GCA_963773325.1. GTDB lineage: Bacteria > Actinomycetota > Thermoleophilia > Miltoncostaeales > Miltoncostaeaceae > CAITWD01. Next base: position 2,520,719 of record CAVZAI010000002.1, read on the forward strand.
CAAAAATGACCCATCCGGTCCACGCAGAGCCTTCATCTTGATACGGGTCTGTTGACATCGCTGGTGCTCCATTGTTCGGATTTGTTGCGGCTCGCCACGACCGCCTGCGTATCGGCAACCGCATACCCCGGTGGATGACACGATCGGTGGCCAAATGGTACTCGGGGCGGCGGCGCACCGGCAGTGTGCTGCCGTGCGAAGCCGGGGCGCATCCGGGGTAGGACCCCCGGCCCGTCCGGCAATGCCACATATCACGCACGGTGCGGACAAAACATCTGAGGACCAGCAGGTCGCCGGATGACCGGCGAGGCGCGCATCACATGCGGAGAGCGATAACAACGCTTGCCGGTACGCCTCCGATCCGCCGGGTCGGGCCGTGGGATGAGCAGGGGCCGCCCGACGCATTCGCGGCCCTTCGTGTCAGCTCGACGTACCGGCGATTCGGCGAGCCCTGGAGTCAGTGGAGACGGTCCCGTGTCGTCCGACTCGACCTTCCTATCTACCCGAAAGTTGGCGCGCGGCCGTCACGCCCTGTGCGCGCGGCAGCTCGAAACGGGCATCGATGCCGTCCGCGGCGGTGCGCCTCGAGGGTCCGCCACGTGACAACAACAACAACAACAACGACGTTTGTCCTCGCCGGCGGGATCCTGTGAGCTGAGCGGTGGACGTACACGGTGCGGCGTTGCACCACACTTCCGCGTGCACCGCCGAGAAAGGGGACATCTGTGTCATCGAAATTGGAGCGCTGGATTGATGTGCGGCTCGAGCGGATCACGCGCCAGCCGCTCCGGGGCGCGTGGACCGCTGCGGCGGTCGTCACCCTGACGGTCACCGTCATCGCCGGACTGCTCATGCGTCTTACCGACCCGTCAACGTTCCCGACCCTCGGGTTGGGCTTGTGGTGGGCCGTCCAGACGACGACAACGGTGGGCTACGGCGACGTCGTGCCGACCTCGGTCGCCGGCCGGGCAATCGCCGCGCTCGTCATGCTCGTCGGGATCGGGTTCATCACCGTCTCGACCGCCGGCATCACGAGCGCCTTTCTCGAGTCCGCCACGCGACGCCGGACGGCCGACACCGACGATCCGCTCGCAGTCGAAATGCGCGCGCTCCGGCAGCAAATCGAATTGCTCACGGCCGAAGTCCGCGCGGGCAGCACCACTGACGGCCGGGACGCCACGAGGTGAATGCCCAGCGCCGCTGCGCTCGCACAAGCGGGCCGCGACTCCATGGCCTGCGACGAACCACCCAGGGCTGCTGTGCGCGAAGCCAGCGTCCTGACAGCGATCGCCGGCCTGGCCGGATCGAGTAGGCTCCCCCGCGAGTGGCCGGTCCACCTGGGGGAACAACCGTCACTGAGCGACCCGACCCTGCAGCACTTGTCCAGTCGTCGGCCTATGTGCGGCTGCTGGTGCTGGCCGGCATCCTGGGCGCGCCGATCGCGGTGCTGGCGTACTTCTTCCTGGCGCTGGTCAGCCACCTGCAGACCTGGGTCTTTGAGGACCTGCCGGAGGGCCTCGGGTTTACCAGTCAACCGGCCTGGTGGCCGCTGTTGCCGCTGACGCTCGCCGGCGTCTTGGTGGCACTGGTCATCGTGCGCCTGCCCGGGCGCGGTGGCCACTCACCGGCCGACGGCCTGCAGGTCGGCGGCGGGCCGGCCAAGCCAAATGCGCTTCCCGGGATCGCGTTGGCGGCGCTCGCCGGCCTGGCGCTGGGTGCGGTCATCGGACCCGAGGCCCCCTTGATCGCCCTCGGTGGCGGTCTGGCCGCCTTTGCGCTCAAGCGCGCCAAGCACGATGCCACCGACCAGACCCTTGTGGTGGTGGCTGCCGCCGGCAGTTTTGCCGCGATCAGCACGCTGCTTGGCTCGCCGCTTGTGGCCGCGTTCTTGATGATGGAGGCCTCTGGGCTCGGGGGCGCCATGCTGGGGGTCGTGTTGTTGCCGGGGCTGCTTGCAGCCGGCATCGGCTACCTGATCTTCATCGGCCTGGATTCGCTGACCGGCCTGGGCACGTTCTCGCTGGCGATCCCCGAGGTCGCGCCGATGAGCAAGATCACGGTGGCCGAGTTCTTCTGGGCAATCGCCATCGGCATCGCCGCGGCGCTCGTGTGCTTTGGGATCCGCTGGTTGGCGCTGAGCATCCGGCCCCACATCGAACGGCGCATCCTGCTGCTGACCCCCGTGGTTGGGCTCCTGATCGCCGGACTTGCGATCGCCTACACCGAGCAGACCGGCCACCCCTCATCGGATGTCTTGTTCTCGGGCCAGAGCGCCCTGGGTCCCCTGGTCGGGAACGCCGCCACATACTCGGCCGGGGCCCTGGTGCTGCTGCTGTTGTGCAAAGGGCTTGCCTACGGGGTCTCGCTCGCCGGCTTTCGCGGCGGCCCGATCTTTCCGGCGATGTTCATCGGGGCGGCCGGCGGGATCGCCCTGTCGCACCTGGCCGGCCTGTCGATGGTCGCCGGGGTCGGCATGGGCATCGGCGCGATGGTGTGTGCGATGTTGGGACTGCCCCTGGTCTCGGTGCTCCTGGCGAGCGTGTTCATGGTCAACGCCGGACCGGACCTGCTGCCGTTGATCATCGTCGCCGTCGTGGCGGCCTATGTTGCCCGGGCACGACTGATGCCGAGGCTCCCGGGGGCGGCGGCGGTCGCCGCGCAGCCCGGCGGGAGCTGACGTTCGGGGGTCTGCCCGCCGCGACAGATCCCACAGCGCTCGACGGCAGCGCCCTGAGGTTGCGAGCGCCCGTGCGATCTCGACGCGGACGTAGCGCCGTCGGCGGTGAAGGTGTTCACTGATGCCCGAGGGGCACGGGCATCCAAGCGAAGGGCGGTTCCAATGGCGGTCTCCGCGATCGTGCACAACAGCGTGGACGAACGGCGAGCAGTCGGCAAGGCAGCACGCAAGGAGACGCCCCCGACGAGCCACGCGGGATGGGCACCGGCCGCGGACCGTCCCGACCCGGTCGCGTTGCTCGCCTCGCAGAATCTGACCCGTGAACAGGACCTGGTGCCCGTTCGCCACGGTCGGATGATGGTCTCGCCGTTTACCTTCTACCGAGGCGCGGCGAAGATCATGGCCGCCGACCTGGCCGCCACGCCGACGGCCGGACTGACCGTGCAGCTGTGCGGTGATGCGCACCTGTCGAACTTCGGTGTGTTCGCGTCGCCCGAGCGGACGCTGCTGTTCGATCTCAACGACTTCGACGAGACCCTGCCGGGCCCGTTTGAATTCGACGTCAAGCGCATGGCGGCGAGCTTCACGATCGCGGCACGCAACAACGGCTTTGCCAAGGCCGACAGCGACGCCGCCACGCGCGCCTCGGTGACGGCGTACCGGGAGGCCATGGCCGAGTTCTCCGAGATGCGCAACCTGGATATCTGGTACGCGCGCCTGTCTGAGCAGGACATCATGGCCGCGGTCCAAGCGGCATCTGCAGGCGTGACCAAAAAGAAGGATGCCAAGCAGGTCACCAAGGCGCAGAAGTTGGCCGAAAAGAACGCTCGCAAGGCCCACACCCGCGACAGCCTGCAGGCGCTCTCGAAGCTCGGCGAGATCGTCGACGGGAAGCTACCGCATCGTCAGCCAGCCGCCGATCGTCGTCCCGGCGCGTGAGTTCGAGTCGATGTACGGGATGCCCGCCGAAGTACTCATGGACGCGGTCCACGGTCAGCTTCGCGCGTATCGCGCCACGCTGCAGTTCGACCGCCGGCACCTGCTCGAGCGCTTTGAGCTCGTCGACATGGCCCGCAAGGTGGTCGGCGTTGGCAGCGTGGGCACCCGCGCGTTCATCGGCTTGCTGCAGGGCCGCGACGATGGCGATCCGCTGTTCCTGCAGGTCAAGGAGGCGTCCGCGTCGGTGCTCGAGGATTACCTTCCCAAGAGCCAATTCAAGAATCCGGGCGAACGGGTGGTGCAAGGGCAGCGCATGATGCAGGCGGCCAGCGACATCTTCCTCGGCTGGACCAAGGGCCACGAGGCCAATCGCTACCTGTATTGGCGCCAGCTGCGCGACATGAAGGGTTCGGCCCTTGTCGAGACGATGGCCCCAGGGACGCTCAAGCTCTATGCGGGCTTTTGCGGCTGGACCTTGGCGCGGGCGCACGCCAGATCGGGCGACGCCATCGCGTTGACCGCCTATCTCGGGAAGACCGACGAGTTCGATCAGGCGATCACCGATTTCTCCAACCGCTACGCGGATCAGAACGATCTGGACTACAAGGAGTTTGGGCAGGCCATCGCCTCGGGCCGCCTGGAAGCGGTCGAAGGTCTGTGAGGTCAGTCCGGCGGGCGGGGCGCTCGGTACCAAACGTCGGGAAGTTCTCGAACGCAGGCGAGGCGTACGAGCTCGGCGGCCGCCTCGTGGCCTTGCCGTCGTGGTACGCAACCCCTGCTATATCAGTGCTCCAGCGACAATCACCTCCGCGGCACGCGGCGACGCAGAGTGCCCAGGTCAGTCTCCTTCGGCCATTGCGCGGTCCACGGTTGTGACCCGCAATGTGCGGGGTGGCATGCCGGACGGCGACCCGGGAGAGGTGGCGGGCAAGAACAACGGATATTGCGCCACGCCGAACGCGCTCGACCTCGACGGGTTCCGCGGATTGTCATGCCTCCCCGGGTAGGGTGGTCCGGGACATGACTGATCGACCCGACTGATGCTCCTCGACCTCATCGTTATCGGCCTGGCGATCGCGCTGGACCCGATTTCGCTGACGCCGTTCCTGCTGATCCTGGCGTCCAAACGCGGCGTCCGGAAGGGCGCGGCCTTTATGTTGGGCTGGCTGGCGTCGATCGCGATCATCATCGCCGGCACGCTGCTGGTCACCCAGAGCAATCCGCCCGCGCCCAGCTCGGCGCCCTCGCTCGCGGCGCTCGTGGTCAAGCTGGTGATCGGCCTCGGCCTGATCTACTACGGCATACGGCAGCGCCGCAAGATGGGCCAGCCGAAGCCGCCCAAGAAGACTCCGAAATGGCAGACGGGGATCGACAACATGTCCCTGTGGTTCGCGGCCATCCTCGCGCCGTTGACCCAGCCCTGGGGGTTGATCGCCGCCGGCGTCACGGTCATCACCGAAGCCGACCTCGCCTCGGGCCAGGACGTGTTTGCGCTCGTTCTGTTTGCCCTGATCGCGACGTCGATCATCATCACGCTGGAGCTGTTTGCGGCCTTCAGACCCGAGCGCGCCCAGGAGTTCATTGCGCGCATCAGGGCGTGGATCACGGCCCACAGTGATCAGGCGATCGTCATCCTGTTCTTGGCAATCGGCCTCTATCTGGTGGGGAGCAGCATCTACTACCTGTCCACCTCGTAGCAGGTCGAGAACCCGGCGGGCAGAACGACCGCGCGAAACGCTCGTCGCCCGTTCATGCCGTGGCCAATGACCCGACGAGCAACGCTGTGGTTGGCAATGTGCTCGCTGATGCCCGCGTGATCGAGACCCAACTCAACCCCGCGGGCCCCGACTGGTGACGTTCGTATCGCGGCGTTCGAACCCCCCCCGATTCGACTCCGACTCGAGGCGCCGGAGGCGGTCAACCACCCGGCGCGTCGATCGGATCGTGTGGGACGCGGTGGCGCGGGAGGAGTCCTGCCTGGACGGCTGCTCAGGTGTCGATCTCCTCCCAGATTGACTGCTCGTCGTGCTGCTCCCACGCTGCGTCCGGCATGGCGATGGCCCAGCTCGTCCATGTCCCGACGGGGCGCGCCGGAGCGGTCCTGACTTTGACCCGGACGCGGATGCCGGGCGTGAGCCTCACGGGCGACCGGAGCGGCGCGGTCGTCATCCCCCAATGCGTCGGTGGATCGCCGGGTCCCACGGAGAGTGAGATGCCTGGGGCGAGCCCGGCACTGAACCAGAGCGCGAGCGCGTTGGCCATTCCGTGCTCGCGGACGGAGAGGAGCCCCTCGGCTTCGAACGGCGCCTGCGCCTCGGCGAGCGGGATCAGACCGGCGTTCGTCGTCCACAACCGAGCCGCCTCGGAGCGCCGGTCACCTGCGGCGAGGTGACGGAAGCCGCCCGAATAGGAGATCTCATTGACGGTCTTCTCAACCAGGTCGCCGAGTTCGAGCCCGTAGGGGTTGTTCGCCAGGAACTCCACCGTCTCCCCCAAATACCGGTCGTGCACCAGCGCGACCCACGCGGTGACCGAGTCAGGGACCATGACCCCACCAGGCTTGAGCCAGCGGTTGCGGGCGGTGATGACCGGCGCGAGCATTCCCTCGTCGATACCAAACCCACCAAGCCACTCCGAAACGATCACGTCGACCCGCTCCGGCAGCTCGAGTTCCGTGACGTCGCCCTGGATCACCCGGACGATGTCCGCGACCCTGTTCGCCGTGGCCAGCTCCTGCGCCAGGACCGCGATCGAGGTCTGTTCCACCGCGTACACGCGCGCGGCTCCCGCTCGCGCGGCGAACAGGCTCAGGATGCCGCTCCCCGCCCCGACATCGAGAACGACGTCGCCGGGGCGCACCACGGAGTCGATCGCACGCCGGAAGGCGTCCGTACGGATGCGATCGCGAATCATCGTCCGGTGGACCTCGAACTCGGCGTACATCGGGTCCGGCGAGGTCTTGATCGGCGTCCGCACCGGTCAGCTGCCTCCACGCGCGCCGTCGACGGTGAGGTCGCACGACAGCTGCGCTGCCGGCACTGTGCCCGTCGGGGCGCCGCCATGTTCGATCACGGGTGCCGCGACGCCAATGGTCACCAGGGCAACACCGCCGAGCCTGCGCGCCGCGGCGACGGTGTGGCGGATCTCGCGGTTCCCGCCCCACCGCTGCGGCAGTCGTCCGACGTCGATGCTCGGCACAGCGTACGGTCGCGCCAGCTGGTCGTCCTGGAACGTCGCTGAGCTGGTGAACGCGCCCGCCGAACTGATCATCACCGTAGTGTACGTTAGTCATTGGCGTCTCCCCTCGGACGCCGACTGCCGGGTTCGGGTGGGCCGAACAAACGGGAAGGAGTCTCACTATGGGATTCAGGCGACGCACGAGACGCCGGGCGCTCGTTGCCGGAGCGGTTGTCGGAGGAGCGGTCGCTCACCATGCGACGAAGAAGGGGTACGAACAGCAGGCCGACGACTACGCGCCTGCCGACGACGTCCAGGAACAAGCGCAAGCTGTGCCGCCTCCGGCGGACCCAGCCGACGAGATCGAGCACCTCGCACAGCTGCACGCCTCGGGCGCGCTTTCCGACGACGAGTTCGCGGCGGCCAAGGCGAAGGTCCTCGGGTCCTGACGACACGTCGGACCGCCAGACGACGCCGAACAGGTCGCTAACGACGGGACCAAGGAGTTGCAATGACTAAATCGCGCAAGGACGTGCTGTTGAGCGCGCTCGAGGCCGAGGTTGGCGGCGCATCGGTTGATCTGGACACCGTCTTTACCGACGATGTCGTCGGGTGGTCGCCGTACGCGACCGTGTCGGGGCTCGCCGCGGTCTCCGCGGTCGCCGCCCTCCGTGAAGTGGCGTTCTCCAACGTCGTCATCATGTTTCGGGGTCTCGACGAAGTCGGTAACAAGGCATTCGCCGAATGGGTCATCGAAGCCGATCACACGGGGCCACTCGTCCTCGATGCGGATTCCGTGCTCGACCCCACCGGACGGCGCGTCCGGCTGGCCGGCGTCACCGTGGCCGACTTCCGCGCGGGGAAGATTCGGTCCTACCGGACGTATTTCGACGACTTCTCACTCCTCGAGCAGATCGTCGCCTAACCAGCCGGGCGCCGTGGAGTTTCACGTCGAGGACGATCCGGATCCGCTCGACATCGAGTTCCTCGAAACGCAGATCCGCCATGCAGCGTCTGCCGCGATGGGGCTCGGTGACGAGGTCGAGCTCGCGATCTTCGTGCGCGACGCCGGCAAGGTCGTGGCCGGCATCAGCGGGTGGACCTGGGGCGACTGCTGTGAGCTGCAGAGCCTCTGGGTGGACCCGAGTCTGCGAGGCCGATGGCTCGGCGCTCGGCTCCTCGCCGCCGCCGAGGCTGAGGCTGCGGCGCGCGGATGCACCCAGACGGTCCACTTCACCTACGACTTCCAGGCCCGAGCCCTCTACGAGCGCGCCGGGTACGAAGTGGTGGGCCGAGTCGAGGGCTTCCCATCAGGTGCGGAGGCCCTCTGGTACCGCAAGCGCCTGAACACAATCGGCGTGTCCAGAGAACCCGGGAGCGACTCGACGTAGCGTGGCGAGGCAGCGTGTGACGACCCGCACGGCGCTCGAAAGGCCACGGTCACTCGGCTCACGGCGCGTGGACTGAGCGAAGCCGTGGAGCCGGGCCGACTGCATCCACAACGAGCACCCCCCCCCGCAGTCGCTGTGCCGCCACAGGAGTGTTGGTGGTCCCCTGCCGTGCGCTGCGTACGACCGCGCGTGTACCGCTCGGCACCGGGCTGGGGATCCGACCCGAGCGGACACACCAGCTCCGACGACGCAGGATGTGTCTGGCGGTCGCTCGTAGAGCCGCGAGCCAGCCACCAATTTGCGGAAACGGTGCCTCGCCATTCGGCCAGTCGAGGAGCGGGAGCGTGAGCCGCCCGCAATAGCATCGCGGTACGTCGGTCGTCGGGCCCGTGCGATGTCGGCTAACGAATCCGGGATGCTCCGTCAAGGGCCCTTGGGGCAGGAGGCGTTGCGGGCCGTTCAAGCCGTAGCGGAGGATCCCGGTAGCCCTGCCGCGGTCGACAGCGTGCGCACTGATTCCCGGCGGGCCGACTCTGACGCTCGCGCGATCGACCTCCAACTCAAGGCGGCGACCGTCAGGGGTCACGTCACAGGGTTCACGAGCCTGGGCCTACCCCTGTGGGAAGCCGACTTGGATTGCCTTTCGACCCGTGGCGCCGGTGGGGATGAGGAGCGACATAGTGAGACGTAGTCCGGCGCAATGACCCGGTCTCCGCTCACCGGCGCGCGGACCGCGCTCCGGGCATCCTGAGGTCGTCGGCAGGACGGGTGCGTAGGGGTTATTAAGTCGCCCCTCCTCACCTGCGACGACGCGCACGAGCCGTCGATTCAGTCGTGATGACGCCATTTGAGTTCGATCTCGAACTCCGTCTTGTCGTCCTCGATCTCGATCTCGATCTCGATCTGAACGTCATCCGGGACGTGCAGGCGAAGATGCTTGCCGGACCATTCCATCTCGATGTCGTTGTTGGAAGCCAGGTGATCCGCAATCTCATGAAGGCGGGCCGCCGCAGCCTCGCGAGAGAGGGTCTCGTCGCTCTCGATCTTCAAGATCTTCATCTAGTGGGCTCCGTGATCGGTCTAATGGGATGACCCAGGGGTTGCCGGTCGGATCATCCACGGTGTGCACACGCGTGCGCTTGGAAGCGCTGCCGCGGCCTAGGTGACCTCCTCGAGCCGCTCACCCAGAATGATCCGGCCTGCCGCTTCGATCAGCGCGAGATGGGAGAACGCCTGCGGGAAGTTGCCGAGGTGGCGCGCGCTTTCGGTCTCGAACTCCTCGGCGTACAGGCCGAGCGGCGACGCGATCCGCAGCAGTCGTTCCATCAGATCGCGGGCCCGCGACTGCTCGCCAACGATCGCCAGCGCCGAGACGAGCCAGAACGAGCAGATCAGGAAGGTCCCCTCCTTGCCGGAAAGCCCGTCATCGGTCTCGTCGGTGCGATAGCGCAGCACGAAACCGTGCTCGGTCAGTTCCTCGGCGATCGCCTCCACGGTCCTGCGAATGCGCTCATCGCTCCCAGGCAGGAAGCCGAAGATCGCCGCCAGCAGCGTCGAGGCGTCCAGCGAATCGGTCGCGTAGTGCTGGCGCAGCGCACCGCGCTCCGAGATCCCGTGTTCGAGGATGTCAGCGCGGATCTCCTCGGCCGTCGCGCGCCACGTCGCCTCCAGTTGTGGGTCGCCGCGGATCGCGGCGATCTTCGCGGCTCGGTCGAGCGCGACCCAGCACATGAGCTTCGACGACACGTAGTGCTGCGGCTCGCCCCGGGCCTCCCAGATGCCCTGGTCCGGTGTTGCCCAGACCTTGGTCGCGCACTCGGCCTGGGTCTCGACGATCGGCCAGAGCCGGCGCGGCAGGCGCGCGCTGCGCCGCGAGTGCAGCAGGATCGAATCCAGCACCGCGCCGTAGACGTCGTTCTGGCGCTGGTCGAACGCGCCGTTGCCGATGCGCACCGGGCGTGCTCCGGCGTATCCGGACAGGTCCTCCCGCGTGGACTCGGTCAGGTCGCGCCGGCCGTCGATGCCGTACATGATCTGGAGGGAGCCGTCTTCGGTCGCCTCGAGGTCGGCGACGAACTGCATGAACTCCTCGGCCTCCCAGTCGAGGTTGAGCCAGTGGAGCGCCTGCAGCGTGAATGTGGCGTCGCGCATCCAGGTGTAGCGGTAGTCCCAGTTGCGCTCACCGCCTGGGGTCTCGGGCAATGAGGTCGTGAGCGCGGCGACCGTCGCCCCGGTGGGCATGTAGGTGAGGCCCTTGATCGCGAGCGCCGAGCGCTGGATCGGGTCGCGAAACCGGTGATCGGGCATCCGGGCCCGATCCAGCCATGCGCGCCAGAAGCCGGTGGTGCGCGCGATCCTCGCCTCCGCGTCGGCCAGATCCCGCGGGGCGTCGAGCTCGGCGGCCCACGACAGCGCGCAGTACGCGCGCTCGCCGAGGCGGAGGACATGCCTGCCCGCTGCGCGACCCCCTTCGATGCCAAGGGCGAGGTCCGTCGTCAGCCGGACTGCCTGGCCGGCGCCCGTTGCGTCGGCGACGTGCCGATCACCGCCGGCCAAGGTCCATTCGGCGGCGCTGCGTCCGTAGTCGAAGACCGGTTCGCAGACGAGATCGACCTCGACCTCACCGTCGATGCATTCCACGGTACGCACCAACACATGCTCGGCGTCGTCGTCGGCGGGTGGCCGCGTGTGCGGAGTCACCGAATCCTCGTGCTCGCCGGAGCCCATGGTCAACGCATCGCGAACGACGACCCATCCGGACGGCGTCTTCCACGTGGTCACGAGCACATTCGTCCCCGGCTCGTACGCTCGCGCCGACGGATGGTTGATGCCGAACGGCGAAAATTGGAAGAACCCCGCTTGGCGATCCAGGAGGCTCGCGAACACGCTGGGCGAGTCGAATCGAGGCACGCAGAGCCAGTCGATCGACCCGTCCGGGGCCACCAGTGCACCGGTGTGGCAGTTGGACAGGAATGCGTAGTCCGCGATCGGGGGAAACGGCGACCGGGCGGACGCGCTCTGCGGGGCTCGTTCCGATCCTGGCGAGGCGGTGCTCATGAATCGACCCACGCGTTGCGCCGGCTATGGTGGCGTTCCACCGACGCGTTCGCGGCGTCGGGGCCGCGCGTGCCCCGCACGCGCTCGTGCGCCCGGTGCCGGCTCGAGCAGTGCGGATGTCGGCCGCGCACGATGCTCGCTGCAGCTGGAACCCACTTCAGCGGATGCGGATCGTTCGACATCGCTGGCACTCCAATCTTGGGGCGGTTCGCGGCGGCAACGACCGGATGATACGTCTGCGAACCGATAGTCCCTGGCGGATTTCACGTGGTCGATGTCCAAGGGTGCTCCGGGCAGCGGCCCAGGTCGACGGTACTGCCGTGGGGTGCCCCCGTGCACCCCGGAAGCCAGTCCCCCACGCGCCTGTTGCGTCCAAGGTCTACGCACGGTGCGGCGAAGCGCTGCGAGGACCGTCCCTGGGTTAGGCGGCGGCGTGGACCCCGATCTGCTCGCCGGCGAGCGTCGTCGAGCTCGCGCCGGTGATTCGGACCATCGCCAGGGTGCCGGGCGCGGCGTCGCCCGTGAAGTTCACCGTGATGTTCTGTCGCAGGCGCCCGCGCAAGCGGTCGGGATCGTTGCGCGAGGGACCCTCGACAAGGACCTCGTGATCCTCATCGACGAAGCGCCGTGCACGTTCCCGGGCGGTCGTCTGGACCGTCGCCACGAGAGCCTGGATGCGCGCGCTCTTGATCGCCGCCGGGATGTCGTCGGGCATGGCGGTCGCGGCCTCGGTGCCCGGCCGCTCGGAGTACACGAACGTGAACGCGCCATCGTAGCGGGCCTCGGCGACCAGGCTGAGCGTGTCGGCGAAGTCCTCGTCGGTCTCGCCGGGGAATCCGACGATCAGAGTCGGTGGTGATCGAGACGTTCGGGATGCCCTCCCGGATGCGCGCGACCAGATCGAGGTAGCGCTCGCGTGAGTAGGTCCGCCGCATCCGCTTGAGCACCCGCGTGGACCCGCTCTGGGCGGGCAGGTGCACGTGCTCGCACAGGGCCGGCGTCTCCGCCATGGCGGCGATCACGTCGTCGCGCATGTCCTTTGGATGCGGGCTGGTGTAACGCACGCGCCAAATGCCGGGCACGCTGCCGACTGCGCGCAGGAGCTCGGCGAACGACGCGCGCGTCTCGCGAGCGAGGTCGCGCCCGTAGGAATTCACGTTCTGGCCGAGCAGCGTCACCTCGCGGACCCCGTCCGCGGCGAGCCGCTCGACCTCGGCGACGACCTCGGTCGCGGTCCGGGAGCGCTCGCGTCCGCGCACCGAGGGGACGATGCAGTAGGAGCAGACGCAGTTGCATCCGACCGAGATCTGCACCCAGGCGTGGTGGGGTCGCTCGCGCTTGGCCGGCAGCGTGCCCGAGAACGCGCCGTCGAAGCTGAAGGCGCCGACCGCCTCGATGCGCTCGCGCGCGATCAACTCCCCGAGCCGGCTGATCTCTCCCGGTCCAAAGGCGATGTCGACGAACGGGAATTGGGTGAACACCTGCTCTTTTTGCGATTGGGCCCAGCACCCGCCGACGGCGACCACGACTTCCGGGTTCGCGCGCTTGATGCGCCGGGCCTCGCCGAGGTTCCCGAGGAACCGCTCGTCGGCGCTCCCGCGGATCGTGCAGGTGTTGAACAGGATGAGGTCCGCGTCGTCACGGACGGCCGCCTCGCGGTAGCCGAGCGATTCCAACAGGCCGCGCATGCGCTCGGCGTCGTGGTCGTTCATCTGGCAGCCGAACGAGGTCAGGTGGTAGTTCACGGCCCGGATGATAGCCGCGTGCGGGGCGGTCGGCGTCGGGACGCGGGCTGCGGCGGACACCCCAAACGGTGCCCGCCGCAGCCCGGACAGCTAGGAGCTGGCGGCGACCTCGGTCGCGGCCGAGGTCGTGGAGATCTCGACGACCTCCCCGGTGACCGGGTCGACACGGGTGCCATCCGGTGCGACCAGGCCGGCGTCTTCGCGGATGCGCAGCTCGATCGACTCGGCGATGTCGGTGTGCTCGCGCAGGAAGGCGCGTGCCGCGTTCTTGCCCTGGCCGAGGCGCTCCTCCCCATAGGAGAAGTAGGCCCCGCTCTTGGTCACGATGCCGCGGTCGACCCCGAGGTCGATCAGGTTGCCCTCGTGGGAGATGCCCTCGCCATACATGATGTCGAACTCGGCCTGCTGGAACGGCGGAGCGACCTTGTTCTTGACGACCTTGACGCGCGTCCGGTTGCCGACGCTCTCGGTGCCTTCCTTAAGCGTCTCGATGCGGCGGATGTCCATGCGTACCGATGCGTAGAACTTCAGTGCGCGCCCGCCGGGAGTGGTCTCCGGCGAGCCGAACATCACGCCGATCTTCTCACGCAGCTGATTGGTGAAGACGCAGATCGTGCCGGCACGGTTGAGCGTTCCGGCGAGCTTGCGCAGCGCCTGGGACATCAGGCGTGCCTGCAGCCCGACGTGGGAGTCGCCCATCTCCCCCTCGATCTCGGCCTTCGGCACGAGGGCCGCTACCGAGTCGATGGCGACCACATCGAGTGCACCGGATCGCACGAGCATGTCGGCGATCTCGAGTGCCTGCTCGCCGTGATCGGGCTGGGACACCAGCAATTCGTCGACGTTGACGCCGATCCGCTTGGCGTAAGTGGGGTCCATGGAGTGCTCGGCGTCGATGAACGCCGCCATCCCCCCCTGCTTCTGGACCTGGGCGATGATGTGGTAGAGCAGCGTCGTCTTCCCCGAACTCTCCGGGCCGTAGATCTCCACGATCCGGCCGCGCGGGAGCCCGCCGATGCCGAGGGCCAGATCCAGCGCCAGGGCGCCGGTCGGCACCACCGAACTGTCGATCTGCATGGCGGGATCGCCCATTCTCATGATTGAGCCCTTGCCGAATTGACGCTCGATCTGGGCGAGGGCGGCACCCAGGGCCTGGGCCTTCTCCACGATGGATCTCCTCAGTGTGGTCGGTCGTTCGCGGTCAGCGCGATGCGGGCCAGCGGGTCGTAGCGCGCCGGTCCGCTCGGGGTACTTCGGGAAGCATAGAGCGTGGCGCGGTCGAAAGCGAACGTTTGTTCGCTCCCCGCCGGGATCGTCGAGATGGGCTCGGGCGTGCGCAGGCGCATGAGCGTCACGTGCGGCCAGAACGGCAGGGGGACGGGCGTCAGCGGCCAGTGCTGTGCAAGCGCCGTGGCGATCGTCGTCGCCATCATGGCGAAGCGGTCCTCGGGATCCTCGAAGACCGCGGCGACGATCCGGGAGGTACGGCGGCCGGGTGTTCCGGCGGTCGTCAGCTGCCGCGCGCGGGTCGGCGGCAGGTGCCGGCAGGCGCGCTGCAGGACGGCGCCGACGGCCTCGAGCTCGGTCGCCGGCGTGGCACCGACAAACACCAGCGTCATGTGCAGGTTTGCCGCCGGTACCGGAGCACCGCGCAGGGTATGCCCGATCGCGAGGGCCTGCTGGGCCAGGTGCGCTCGGGCCGCGTCATCGAGCTCGCAGGCGACGAACAGGCGCTCGGTCGCGTCCGGTGTGGCACACATGCATCAAATCTATCCCTGAGCAGCAATACCCCGTTCGATGAGTGTGGTTTCGCCAGGACGCGAGCGACTCTCGATGTCCGCTGGGGACCGTTGGCCTGAATCCGTGTTTGACGGCGACATGACTGCGACACGGGACCCGAACGAGCGCGCCGGTGCGGGTCCAACCCCTTGGCACCGCACCGGCTCGATCGACCGCGGATGCGTGATCGGTCGCTCGTAGCGGCAAGCCAACTCCCAAATTGCTGGAAGCGGAACTCCCCGCTCGATGAGGTTCGCACGGTGTTACATGGACCGACACCATCCATCCGGTGCGGCCTGGTCCGGCGCCGCACCCGATGGTGGAGGAGACGCGGCCGCCGTCATCGGGTCTGCGAGTGCGGCGGTGACTGGCACTGCCGCGAAGGGACCACAGATCGACCGGTGGACCGGTGCCCTGCCGTCTGTCCTCTCCGGAGTCGGGTCGGGGTAAGTGGCCGCCGGAGTGGTCCCCGCGTCCGGGTTGCGCGCGTGCGTGCGTTCGCAACCCCGGTCGCGCCTTCTCCGCCTCCTTTGTAGCCGATGGCCCGGTCCCTGAACCCATCGCTCCGGGAAGGCACCCCGAGAAACTTGCCCACGTTGCCGAAAAGCGATTCCCTGGGACACGTCGGCGGATGACCTGACGTCGTTCCGTCTGCCGTCGGCGTCCCTTCGGCAGGGCCATCGCGGGACCCGCGCCGGAGGGACGTCACCGGCGACCAACCCCTCTCGGACGCGGGGAAGAGACGCGACCGCCGTGTTCGGGACTGCGATCGCGGCGGGTCTTGGGAGACCGCTGCTCAGGACTCCTTATCCGTCCCGAGCGCGCTGGCCCCGTCAAGAACCGCGCCACCGGGCTCGGCCTGGTGGTCCCCGCTCCCGTGGTTGCGCCCTCCGCAGACGCAACCGCGATCGCGCCTCTTCTGAGCGTGGCTTAGCGCAACAGCGGCTCGATGCGTCGGTCTAGCGCCGCAATGCCGTCAGGAAACTTGCCCAAACTGCCAAAAAGTTGTTGGGTGACGATACCCAGACTGACCCACTCACGAGGCGTCGCGTCTGTGTCGAGTGGCGCCCCTCCGAAGGCACCATGGGTCGACGGAGGGGCGACACGCGCCGGGGTCTGCCTGCGACGGTATCGCGCGGAGGCCAGGACGCGCCCGCCGCGTCCCTGTAACAGGACCCACGACCTAGACGTCCGGCGGGTGTCGCGCTCTGAGCAGGCACGATGGACTGCTACGGCCACCTGATGCCGAGTTCCGAGGCTGAGGCCGCGGCACCCGCCGACGCGTACCCAGAGCGTGCACATGCTCTGGTAAGGGCGGCGACTGCGACACCGACTGCGACCATTCTGGGCGCCGTCGCTGAGAGCCCGCTTGCTTAGCGGGGTTTCTCGGGATCAGGCGACGAACAGGCGCTCGGTCGCCGCTGACTCTCGCATCACCCCGGCGGATCGGTCAGACGCCGTCGAAGCAGGTGCAGCGCGTACACGCACGAGCGCTCGCGGACGAGCGCGCGGTCCCCACGGAAGTGGTGGGCCTCGACCGTGACACCATCCGGGCCCGCACAGCCCAGGAAGACGGTGCCGACCGGCTTGTCGGGCGTGCCACCGTCAGGTCCGGCGACGCCGGTGACCGACAGGGCCCAGTCGGCGCCGAGGCGCACCCGGACCCCGTCGGCCATGGCCTGCGCCGCGGGAGCCGACACCGCACCGTCGGTGGCGAGCACGCGCTCGGGCACCCCCAGCTCGGACTGCTTGACGGCGTTGTCATACGCGATGACGCCACCCAGAAACCAGCGCGAGGCGCCCGCCAGCGCCGTCAGGCGGCCCCCCAGGAGCCCGCCGGTGCAGGACTCTGCGACGACCAGCCGGGCGCCCTGCTCGAGCAGGAGCCTGCCGACGACGGCCTCGACGGGCTCCCCGGTGCGGGTGAAGGTGGCCCCGGGAAAGGCGGCGTCGATCGCCGCGGCGAGACGCGCCGAGCCGCCGTCTGCCACGTCGGCGAGCGTGAGCTCAACCTCGCCGGGCTTGGCGCAGATCCCCAGGCGCGCCCCGTATTGGACCGGTGCCGGGATGCGGTCGAGCGCGGCCACCAGCTGGCTCTCGACGACCCCGTGCAGCCGCAGCACCAGGCGCGGCGGTCCGCCGGCGCGCGCGATGACCTCCGTCAGGGCGGGATGGCCGACCGCGGCGGGCCACATGCGCTCGGTCTCGTGGGGAGGGCCGGGCAGGACCACGACCCGCTGGCCTCCGACCCGGACGATGCAGCCCGGCGCGGTGCCGATCGGCGCCAGCATGTCGGCGCCGCGCGGCAGCATCGCCTGCTTGCGCTCGGTGGCCTTGCGGATGTGGGCGGGCACGCTGTCCAGGTGGGTCGCCGTTGCCGTCGCGGCGCGGACGGCCTCCAGCGCGAGCGGATCGAGCTCGAGCGGCAGCCCCGTGGCGGCGGCCACGGCGGCCATCGTGACATCGTCATGGGTCACGCCGAGCCCGCCGGTGGTGATCACCAGCTCGGTGCCGACACCGAGCTCGGCCCGCACGGCGTCAGCGATCGCCCCCGGGTCGTCGCCGACGATCGTCAGCCGTGCGACCTCGATGCCGCCGACATCGCACCAGGCGGCCAGGTAGCCCCCGTTGCGGTCGGTGATCCGGCCCCGCAGGACCTCATCACCGGTGACGATGATCGCGGCTCGCGGGGCGCGGGCCATGGGGTCAGGTCTTGGGCGCGGGCTGGACCCCGGACTTGGTGACGAGGAACGTCGTCTGGTTGACGGGCAGGTTCGAGACCTTGCCGTCGACATTGACCTGCAGGCCTGTCGGGTTCGATACCAACAGCCAAATCGTCGAGCGCGTGTCGTACTTCTGGTCGGCGCCGGGCGCGACGAGCCCGGTGAACAACTGGTGCCCGGCGGCGCTCTGCTCGCGGACGTCGACATACGACCCGTAGGGCCCGACCCCGATCAGCTGCACCTTGATCGGCTGGGATTGCTCAGGCGTCGCCAGCGTGGGGTTCTGGGTGGCCGGCGTGACCGGCCCTGACGGCAGGCCGTTGCCGATCGGCTGCGACGTAGAGGGTCCGCCACCCGCGCCCAGCCAGACCAGGAGGGCGACGCCCATGACGCCCCCGATCGCCAGCCACAGCAGCTGCGCCTCGGTGCGGCGCTTGCGGCGTCCCCGCGGAGCTGAGCCGCCGCGGGGACGCCCGTGCTGGGCACGGGCACGGTGGTCGCCGATGCGCTCCTCGGGGCGCGCAAAGCGCGATTCGTACTCGTCGACCAGCAGCCCGCCGTCGAGCCCGAGGAATGAACCGTAGGTCCGCAGAAAGCCGCGCACGTACGTCGGCGACGGGAGGACGTCGAACTGTTCCTCCTCCATCGCCCGCAGGTATTTGGCCCGGATCTTGGTCCCGGCCTCACAGGTCGGGATGTCGAGATTGCGGCGCGATCGCGCCTCGAGCAGCGTGCTTCCGATTTCGAACATAGGCGAGCCCCCCCGTTGGTGTAGCCATCGGGAGGCCGCATGCTAACTGATTTGCGGCGACCGCCGTCAAGTCCGGCGACCGCAAGGATCGGCCAGCGGCCCGAAACGTGCCCCGGGCCGCGGAGCCTACTCGTCCAGGACCAACTGCTCCTCGTGGTCTGCGGCGTCTTCGGGCGGCGCCTCCGCGGAACCGGCGCGGCTGAGGATGCGCGAGACGTCAGCCTCCCCGATCAGGACGCTCCGGGGCTTGGAGCCCTCGTGGCCCGACACGACGCCCAGGCGCTCCATCTGATCGACGAGGCGGCCGGCGCGCGCGTAGCCGACGCCCAGGCGCCGCTGCAGCAGCGAGACCGACGCGGTGCCCTGCTGGACCACCATCTCGATCGCGCGCATCAGCATCTCGTCGCCGGGGTCCGGCTCGTTGCGGGCGACCTCCGGGGGCCGCTCCATGAGTTCGGTGCGCAGCTGGGGCTTGCCCTGGGCCCGCCAGTGATTCGTGATGGCCAAGATCTCGTCTTCGCTGACGTAGGCGCCCTGTACGCGCTGCAGGCGGGAGGTCCCGACCGGCCGGAACAGCATGTCGCCGCTCCCCAGCAGGCTCTCGGCGCCGCCGGCGTCGAGGATGACCCGCGAGTCGACCTGCGAGGACACGGCGAACGCGATCCGTGAGGGGACGTTGGCCTTGATCATGCCGGTGATGACGTCGGCTGACGGGCGCTGGGTGGCCAGCAGCAGGTGGATGCCAACCGCGCGGCTCTTCTGGGCGAGCCGGATGATGGCGTCCTCAACCTCGGCCGGCGCGACCATCATCAGGTCGGCGAGCTCGTCGATCACGACTAGCATGTACGGCATCGGTGGCTCCCCCGCGAGTGCCCGGGCGGCGTTCCAGTCGCGGAGATTGCGTGCGCGGGCCAGGCCCATCAGCTCGTAGCGGTTTTCCATCTCACGCACGACATTCGACAGGACGGCCGACGCGTCGCGCATATTGGTGACGACGGGCGTCAGCAGCTGCGGGATCGACTCGTAGTGGTTGAGCTCGACCTTTTTGGGGTCGATCAGGATCATCCGCAGCTCGTTGGGGTTCGAGCGCAGCAGGAGCGAGGCCAGCAGGACGTTCAGGCACACGCTCTTGCCGGTGCCCGTCGACCCGGCGATCAGCAGATGCGGCATCTTGGACAGGTCGATGTAGACCGACTTGCCCGAGATGTCGAGGCCCAGCCACGCCATCAGCGGACCGGCGTCCGGCGGGAACTCCCGGTAGATGTCGCCGAGGGTGATCAGCGCGGCCTCGGGATTCGGCACCTCGACCCCGACGGCCTGCTTGCCGGGGATCGGGGCGAGGATGCGCAGCTCCTCGCGGGCGGCGAGTGCGTAGGCAAGGTCGTCGCGCAGGGCGGTGATGCGGCCGACCTTCGTCCCCGGCGCGAGCTGCAGCTCGTAGCGGGTAACGCGCGGACCGCTGACCGCCGCCGTGACCTTGGCTGCCACGCCGAAGTGCGACAGCGCCTCCTCGAGCTTGTGGGAGGTTTCCTGGATCAGCGTGTGCGGGACTTTGCCGGGGCCCCCGGTGCGGGTCAGCAGGCGCCGGCTCGGCACGCGGTAGTTCGGGCGCGGGTTGCGTGCGGCGGCGGCCTGGTTGGCGGCGCGCACGCGGGCGGCGATGGCCGCCGCGCTGTCATCGTCCTCATCGTCGATCGCATGGCCGACCTCGACCGGTCCCGGACGCGGCGGGACCGGTCGGACAACGGCGCGAGCCTGCGGTGCCGGCTCGGCCGATTCGGCGTGCTCGTCGTCGTCGTGCATGACCAGCGCGGGCGAGGGCGGCAGCTCGCCCGGCAGGGCGAACACGTCCGGGTAGTAGTCGGCGCCGTCGATCAAGGGATGGTCGGCGACGGCGACCGACGAAGACGGGTCGCGCTCGAGCGCGGGCCCCGGGTCGAGGTACGAGTATTCGAACGCGCCGCGGACGTGGCGGGTGATGTGCTGGCTGCCGCGGTAGGCGCCGGCAGTCGCGGTGGCCATCCCCTTGCCGACTTGGCGGCTCGCCGTCGCGGCGCCGCTGCCGGATCGGCGCAGGGTGCGCCCGAGTGAAGCCCCGGTGATCATCACCAGGCCGACGATGACGCCAAGCACGACGAGGATCGCGGTACCGGCGGAGCCGACGCTGTGCGCGGTCCCGTACCAGACCGTCTCCCCCGCCATGCCGCCGCGCATCTGCATGATGCGCGTGTGGAACCACCCGGTGTGGGCGGCGCCGTTGAGCCCGAACAGCCCGGCGGCAAGCGCGGTGCAAAGGCTGATCGCTAACACGAGTGTGCCGATGCGTAGCGCCGAGACCCGCAGGACGTCATCGTCGAAGATCAGCATGCCCCCGAGCACCGCCAGCAGCGGCGGGAGGATCAAGACGAAGCGGCCGACGAACAGGCGCAGCAGCTGCTCGACCGCGCCGCCGAAGGGCCCGACGCCAAAGCCGAGGTAGATCTGGGCGGCCAGGAGCGCGGCGACGGCCAGCAGCGCCAGGCCGACCAGTTCGCGCCGCTGGTGTGTGGGGCCGGCCGACGAGGTGCGCCGCGGGGCGGTGCGAGGACTGGCGGAACGGCGCGTGGTCTTGGCCGGGGGCACGGGAACTCCTCCGTGGATCGGATGGTGCGGCGATGGTGCGGCTTACCCGAGTTCATGTTGGCCGGCGAGGGCGGTTTTCCTGCCGTCGCCGGCCGCGCCGGCGGGTCCGTGCGGTGGGCGCAGATTGCCTGGCGGCGATCGCGGGAATGCATGATTTGCAGGATCTCAACGCCTCGGCCGGCGCGGCGCGCTAGCGTTGGCGGTACCGCAGAGGTTCATGCACACCCATCAAGGAGACGCCAGGCATGCCGTTCGAGCTCCCCCCGCTGCCGTACAGCTTCGACGCTCTCGAGCCGCACATCGATGCACGCACGATGGAGATTCATCACGGCAAGCATCATCAGGCGTACGTGACCAACGCCAACGCCGCGCTCGAGGGCACCACGCTTGCAGATGCGCCCGTCGAGGAAGTGCTGCGCAAGCTGGACACCCTTCCCGCAGCTAAGCAGGCACCGGTGCGCAACAACGCCGGTGGCCACTACAACCACACCCTGTTCTGGGAGATTATGGGCCCCAACGGGGGCGGCGACCCGACCGGCGCGCTGCTGAGCGCCATCGAGCGCGACTTCGGAAGCGCCGACGAGCTGAGAAAGCAGATGAACGCCGCCGGCGTCGCGCGCTTCGGGTCCGGCTGGAGCTGGCTGATCGTCGACGGGGACACGCTCACCGTCACGTCGACCCCCAACCAGGACTCCCCCATCTCCGAGGGCAAGACGCCGATCCTGGGCATCGACGTCTGGGAGCACGCGTATTACCTGAACTACCAGAACCGGCGTCCGGACTACTTGGCCGCATGGTGGAACGTCGTCAACTGGGACGCGGTCGCCGCCAAGTACGGGGCCGCCAAGTAGCCCGCCTGGCCACCGACCGCACCGCGGCGCATCCGACAGCGGACCGGGCGCCGCGCCCGGTTGGGGCTAGGCCTCGACGATGACCGGCAGCACCATCGGCCGGTGCCCGGTCTGGCGCCGCACCACCGACGCAACGACGTCGTGCAACTGGTGCTGGAGCACCGACATCTCGGTCACGCGATTCGACGACGACTCGCTGACGCTGCGCTCGATCTCCAGGCGCGCGATCTCGACCAACTCGTCGTCGGCGAATGACAGGCCGCGCGTGATGATCTCTGGCTCGCCGATCAGACGCCCGGTATCTGACTCGATGCTCGCCACGATCACGATCACCCCATCGTCGGCGAGGTGGCGGCGGTCGCGCAGCACTTCGTCCCCGACGTCGCCGACACCGGTCCCGTCGACGTAGGTGACACCCGCAGCGACGTGATCGACGACGGCGGCGCGGTCGGCTGCGATCTCCAGGACATCGCCGTTGTCGAGCATGAAGATGTTGTCGGCGGGCATGCCGAGCGAGCGCGCGAGGTCTCCGTGGGCGCGCTGGTGGCGCCGCTCGCCATGGATGGGGGCGAAGTAGGTCGGGCGCAGCAACTGGAGCATCCACAGCAGGTCGCCCGAGGTCCCGTGACCGGAGACGTGGATGCGCGGGTCGGACTTGCTCGTGATCACGGTAGCGCCGATGCGCGTCAGCCGGTTGATCGTGTCGTTGACCGCCAGCTCGTTACCCGGGACCGTGCGGGAGCTGTAGATGATCGTGTCCGACGGCTGGATCGTGAGCTGGTGGTGCTCGCCGCGCGCCATGCGCGACAGCGCGGCCAGCGGCTCGCCCTGCGAGCCGGTGCAGATGATCACCTGTTCGTCGGGCCGGTACTCCTCGAGGTCGCTCAGGCGCAGGAGCGTCTCGGGCGGGGTGCGCAGGCACTGCAGGTTGGTGGCGATGGCCACGTTGCGCGCCATCGACCGCCCGACCAGCGCGACCACGCGCCC
The DNA here is from genome assembly GCA_963773325.1 of uncultured Thermoleophilia bacterium. Classification (GTDB taxonomy): domain Bacteria; phylum Actinomycetota; class Thermoleophilia; order Miltoncostaeales; family Miltoncostaeaceae; genus CAITWD01. Next base: position 2,543,418 of record CAVZAI010000002.1, read on the forward strand.
GTCCTCGTAGGCCGCTTCCATGACCTGCTGGATGCGGTGGATGTGCGAGCTGAAGGTCGTGACGATGACCCGCCCGGGGCACGTCGCCATGACCCGCCGCATCTGCTGGCCGACCGATTGTTCGGTCTGCGGCTCCGGCGGCTCCTCGGCGTTGGTCGAGTCCGCGAGCAGGAGGGTGACCCCCTCCGCGCCGAGCCGCGCCAGCGTCGGGATGTCGGCAGCAGGCGCCCCCGCGACGGGGGTGTGATCGAACTTGAAATCGCCGGTGTGCACGATCGTCCCGACCGACGTGTGCAGGGCGACCGCCAGGCAGTCGGGAATGCTGTGGGTCAGCGGGATGAACTCGGTCCGGAACGGTCCGAGCTGCGGCCCCGGCCCAGCCTCGATCTCGATGAGCTGGGCGTGCTCGAGCACGCGATGCTCGTCGAGCTTGGCGCGCACGAGGCCCAGCGCGAACCGCGGCCCCAGCACGCGCGTCGTGCCGAGGGCGCGCAGCAGGTATGGCAGGGCGCCGATGTGGTCTTCGTGGCCGTGGGTCAGGATCACCGCCTCGAGCTGGTCGGCGCGCTCCTCGACATAGCTAAAGTCCGGTAGGACCAGGTCGACGCCGAGCTGGTCGGGCTTGGGGAAGCTCACACCGCAGTCGATGGCCACGAGGCGTCCCTCGTGCTCGACCACGTACATGTTGCGGCCGATCTCGCCGGTTCCGCCGAGGGCGATGACGCGGACGGGCTCAGCCACGGGCGAGGATGCCGTGTTGCTCCAGCACGCTCTGCAGGATATGCCGCTGCACCGGGCTGGCCTGGACCATCGGCAGCCGCATGCGGTCGGACGGGATCAGGCCGAGCATCTCGAGGGCGGCCTTGACGAGGATCGGGTTGGCGGTCACAAACAGGGCAGCATAGAGATCCTGCAGGTCGGCATCGATTGCGCGGGCCCGTTCGAGGTCACCGGAGGTCCCGGCGTCGTAGATCTCCCCCATCTCGCGCCCGACCAGATGCGATGCGACCGAGATCACCCCGGCGCCTTGGAGCTCCGTGACCGCGAGCAGCAGATCGTCGTTGCCGGCGTAGACCGCGAGCTCGCGGGCCAAGCAGATTGCCCGCAGCTCATCGAGGTCGTCGTGGGCCTGCTTGACCCCGACGATGTTGGGAATCCCTGCGAGCTCAGCCAGTACGGTTGGATCAAGGTTGAGGACCGACCGGCCGGGGATGTTGTACACGATCACCGGGACACCGACGGCCGCGATGGCTGCGAAATGGGCGACGATGCCCTCGCGCGGCGGCTTGTTGTAGTAGGGCGTAACGGCCAGCACGGCGTCGCAGCCGAGCTCGGCGGCCCGCTCGGTCAGGTGCACCGAATGGGCGGTGTCGTTGCTGCCGGTGTTGGCGACGACCGGCGCGTGTTCGCCGATCTCGCGCTTGGCGAGCCTGAACAAGCCGAGCTTCTCGTCGTCGGTGAGCGTCGAGGCCTCGCCCGTGGTGCCGGCCATCACCAGCCCGTCCGAGCCATGCTCCAGCAGGTGGAACATCAGCGCGACGGCGGCCGACTCGTCGACGCGCAGGCCGGCGTCGAACGGCGTCACCATCGCGGTCAGGATCGGGCCGAACACGCACTCATCTTACAGGCGCCCCTGGGGTTGCGGTCGACGTCCAGTTGGGCAGGATGACCTGGTGACATGCGCGCCGATCTCCGCACCCGACGACCCCCGGCTGGACCCGTTCCGGGGATTGCGCGCAAGCGAGCGGCAACTGCTGCGCCCCCCGCCGGCGGGCACGCGGGAGGTCCCGTGCTTCGTCGCCGAAGGGGCTCGCGTGGTCGGCCGCGCGCTGGCATCGGGGTGTGCGCCGCTGGCAATCCTGGTCGACGCCGGGGCGTCTGCCGAGCTGGCGTGGGCGGACGACGCGGCGCTGCCGGTCGTGGCGGCCGATCGGGATGTCATCCGGCAGGCGACCGGGCTCGCGGTCATTCGCGGTGCGATCGGCCTGTTCGCCAGGCCGCCTGAGCATTCCGTGAGTGCCGTGCTGGCCGGCGCCCGGCGCGTGCTCGTGCTGGAGCGTGTCGCGAACCCCGCCAACCTCGGGGTGATCATCCGCAGCGCGGCCGCACTCGGCGTGGACGCCACGCTGTGCGACAGCGGCTGCGCCGATCCACTCTACCGGCGCGCGGTCCGCGGATCGATGGGCGCGGTGCTCACCCACCCCTGGGCCCGTCTCGCGGCGCTGCCCGACGGGCTCGCGCCCCTCGCGGCGTCCGGGTTTGCGGTCGTGGCCCTCGTGACCGATCGTGATGCCGACCCGCTCCAGGACGCGCTGCGGGCGGCCGGGCCGCGGGTGGCGCTGGTGCTCGGTGCCGAGGGGCCCGGGATCTCCGCCGCCGCCCGGGCCGCCGCGGACCGTCAGGCGACCATCCCGATGCGCGCCGGGGTCGATTCGCTGAACGTCGGCGCGGCCGCCGCGGTGGCCTGCTACGTGCTGGGCGGGATCAGGTGATGCACTCGACGAAAATCTCGTAGGAGACCGTCCCGGCGCCCGACGGCAGGAAGTGCACGGTCCAGCCGGTCGGCGTCGTGTGGTCGGTCGACGGGTACGGCTCAGCCCCAATCACGACGCCCTGGGACTGATCGAGGATGCGTCCCCCGCCGCCGGTCGCAGCGCCTGCCGGACAGACGATCGACTGGCTGACCTCGAGCCCGGCCGCCTGGCTATCAAACGAGGAGCTCACCAGGTGCGTGGTCACGACCGCCGATCCGGATCCCGCCGGTCCGGTCGGCCCCGCGGGTCCGGTCGGCCCGCCGCTACCCGCGGGCCCGGTTGGCCCGGTGCTGCCGTGCGCGCCGGGCGGGCCCGTGCTCCCCGGCAGCCCGGGGGCGCCCTGGGGGCCGGCCGGCCCGGTCGGACCGACCAGCCCGGATCCCCCGCCGCCCCCGCCGCCGCCCGACCCGCCCGAGGACTGCCCCAACGTGAGGACCTGCGTCTGGAGGTCGGTCAACAGCCCCGACTCGACGCCCAGCTGCAGGTTGACCGTCCCCAGCTGCGCGCTGAGCGACCGGACTTGCGACGACGAACTCGAGAGCTGGCGCGTCAGCGTCTTGACCTGCGACTGCAGCGAGGTGACCGTCGACATGGGCGCGTATTTGACGGGCTTCGGCTTGGCCTTGGCCTTGGCCTTGGCGAGCGCGGTCGCCCCAGATCCGACGACGGCCAGCGGTACGCCGACGATCGCCAGGGAGCTTGCGATGACGACCATCCGCCGCCGGAACAAACGGCGAGGTGCGGGCTGGGAGTCAAACATCGGACAGGGCTCCTCGAGGTCGGTCTCGACAGTTGCATCGGCACCCCCCGGAAAAACCCTTATGGCCCCGCGGCCTCCTGCGCGCTCGTAGCGGACATCGGGCTGTCCGGACGGAACGCCAGCGTGGCTTGCGCCCGCGCGTTTGCCGCCAGTGCGGCCTGGCGCTCGCCCGGACCGAGCGCCTCGGTGCGCAGCAGCCGCGCCTCGAGTTCGAGTGCGGCGAGGACCTCGCGCTGGGCCCGCCGCGGATCCTTGGCGGCCGCCGTGGTGCCCGGTGCCGCCTCGGTCAGTCCCAGGTAGGCCTCGAGTGCCGCTGCGCGCTCCGGCCCCGACGGGTGCTGGGGAATCGCATAGCGGGCGGCCATGAGCTCACGCTCCCATGATCCGACGCTGTGCCGATACCGCCGCACGCCGGCCGCCGCCGCCGCCGCAAGTGCCGCAGTGAGGCCGCCGGCCCGGCGGGAGATCTCGGCGAGCGCGGCCATCAGGCGCGCCCGGTCCTGGGCGTTGGCGGGATCGGTCAGCCAGGCGCGGGCGGCACGCACCAGGGCATCGGCGGCATCGGGCTCGAGCTGCGCGGCGACCCGCCGGACCAGGCGCACGAGCGCCTCGGTCATGGGCGCTGCCGGGACGGCACCGCGGCGCGCACCGTGCTAGCGCGCCCCCGCGGCATCGAGGGCGGCGACGTCGTCGTGGGAGAGCTCGACCGCCGTCGCGTCGGCGAGTTCGATCACTTGGGCAGGCGAGGTGGCGCTGACGATCGGTGCGGTGATCCCCGGACGGTGCAGCAGCCACGCGATGGCGACCTGGGCCTGGGAGACGCCGTGCCCCGCGGCGATACGATCGACGGTCTCGAGCGCCCGCCACCCCCGCGGGTTCATGTAGTCGCGCTCCACACCCGGCGCGCGGCCGCTGCGCGGCAGCGGCTGGTCCGGACGGTACTTGCCCGACAGGAAGCCGCGCGCCAATGCGAAGTACGGCGCCACGCCGAGCCCCTGCGTGCGGCACAGTTCCTCGAGCGGGCCCTCATAGCCGTCGCGGTCGAGCAGGTTGAACGCCGGCTGATGGGCCGTGAACGCCACCACGCCGTTGGCCGCGCTGACATCCAGCGCCTGGCGCAGGCGGTCGGCGCTGTAGTTCGACGAGCCCACGGCGCGGACGAGTCCTTCACGGACCAATTCATCGAACGCGGCCATCGTCTCGCCCAGCGGGGTCCCCGGATCGTCCTCGTGCGCGTAGTAGAGGTCGATCACGCCGACCTGCAGGCGTGCCAGCGACTCCTCGACGCCACGGCGGATCTGATCGCGCGAGAGGCCCTTGTCGAACTTCCCCGAGCCCATGCCGACCTTGGTCGCGATCACGACCTGCCCGCGGGTGCCGCGCTCGGTGAGCCAGCGCCCGATGGTCGTCTCCGACTCGCCGCCCTGGTTGCCCGGCACCCAGCCGGAGTACACGTTGGCGGTGTCGATAAAGTTCCCGCCCAGCTCCACGAACCGGTCGAGCACGGCGAAGGAGGCGTCGAGATCGGCCGTCCAGCCGAACACGTTGCCGCCCAGGCAGATCGGCGAAACGTCGAGACCGGACCCGCCGAGCGGCCGGCGGGCTCCCAAGGGAGTGCTCATGGTTCCTCGGTCGCGAACAGCAGGGCCTCCAGGCCGAGGGTGAGACCCGGCCGCCCGGCCACCTCGCGCACCGCGCGCAGGACCCCGGGCATGAAACTCTCGCGCGAGAGCGAGTCGTGGCGGATGGTAAGCGTCTCCCCCAACCCGCCCAGGATGACCTCCTGATGGGCCACCAGACCAGGCAGCCGGACCGAGTGAATCACCGGGTCGCCCTGCATCAGTCCAGCGGTGCGCAGGGCCGTCCCCGACGGCGCGTCGAGCTTGCGGTCGTGGTGGAGCTCGATGATCTCGGCGGCTGGCATGTGGCGGGAGGCCTCGGCGGCGAAGCGCATCATGAGCACCGCGCCGACGGCGAAGTTGGGGGCGATCACCGCGTTGGCCGGGCCGGCCTCCGCGCGCGCGCGGATGTCCTCGAGTTGGGCGTCGGTGAGTCCGGTCGTCCCCACCACCGCGTGCACCCCGGCCGCGAGGCAGGCGCAGGTGTTGTCGAACACGAACGCCGGCTGGGTGAAATCGACGGCCACGTCGACCCCGCCGGTCGCCAACGCCGCGCCGATGTCGGCGAACACGCCCGGGCCGGCAGCGAGCGCCGGGTCGACCTGCGCGGCAACCCGCATGCCCTCGGCCGCCCTGACGGCTTCGACGACCGTACCGCCCATGCGTCCGGCGGCTCCGGTCACCATCACCCGGATCATCGGGCGAGGGCCTCCTCGGCGAGATCGAGCGGCACGACGTCGGCCAGGTGCGGGGTCAGGTTGGCGATGCCGGCGCGGATCCGGTCGGGGTTGGGTCCCACCGCAGCCACACTCATGGCATCAGGCTGCCAGAACTCGGCCGCCAGCGCCTGGATGTCGGGCGCCTCGACGGCTTCGACCAGCTCGATGATCTCGTCGATCGTCAGCAGCTCGGTTTCGGTCACCACCGCCCGGCCGAGGCGGTTCATGCGCGTGCCGGGCGATTCGGTGCCCAATACCAGGCGACCCTTGAGGTGGTCCTTGGCGCGGCGCAGCTCCGCGTCCGGGATGGCCTGGTCGCGCAGCCGGCGCAGTTCGGTCTGGATGATCGCGCAGCAGGTGCCCAGGTTGTCCTCGCGCGTTCCGAGATGGACGACGACTTGGCCCGCGTCCGCGTACCCGGCCGTGTAGCTGCCGACCGAATAGGCCAGGCCGCGTTTCTCGCGCACCTCCTGAAACAGGCGGCTGCTCATCAGGCCGCCCAGCATCGTGTCGAGCACCGCCTGGGCGTGCCGGCGTGGGTCGGATCGGGTCAGCCCGCCCCCGCCGATGCACAGGTGGATCTGCTCGGTCGGCTTGATCAGCAGGGCCAATTGGGATTCGCCCGCGCGTGCCGGGACCGGTGGCGCTGGCGGGCCACCACCGGGAAGCTCGGCCAGCAGCGCATCCGCGAGCGCCAGGAGGGCGTCGTGGTCGACGTTGCCCGCCGCGGCGACCACCATGTTGGGCGCGCGGTAGTGGGCCGCGTGGTACGCGGCGATCTCGGACTTGGGGATGTTGGCGACAACGTCTGCGGTGCCGATCACCGGACGGCCCAGGGGCTGTTCGGGGAAGATCGCACGGGCCAGCAGATCGTGGACCTGGTCCTCGGGATCGTCGGCATACATCGCGATCTCCTCGCAGACGACCTCACGCTCCTGATCGAGCTCGGCGAAGACCGGCCGGACCAGCATGTCCGCGATGACTGGGACGCCACGCTCGAGGATCTCGTCGAGCACGCGGATGTAGACCACGGTGTAATCGCGGCCGGTGGCGGCGTTCACCTCACCGCCGAACCCGTCGAAGATCTGTGCGATCTGCTCGGCGGTGTACTGCGGCGTGCCCTTGAACAGCAGGTGTTCAAGGAAGTGCGAGACGCCCGCCTGGGCGGGCGTCTCGAACCGGGAGCCCACACCGATCCAGATGCCGAGTGCCACCGAGCGGACACCCGACATCGGCTCGCTGACGACGCGCAGACCGCGGGATGTCGTATCCAGACGGGGGCGGTCGCCAGCCATGGCTAGTCCTCGTCGCTCAGACGGCGGCGCCGGCGCCGCGGCGGGCGGGCACCCGCGCCGGCCTCGATGACCGCGTCTTCCTCGCCGGCGTCTAGGCCGTCGCCGGGTACCGGCTCGCCGACGTCCTCGAGCCCGACGATGCGCAGACCGACGCGGCCACGGCCCTTGTCGACCTCCACGACCCGGACGTCAACCACGTCGCCGCGGTTGATGACGTCCTCGACCTTGTCGACCCGTCCGGTCGACAGGTTCGAAATGTGCAGCAGGCCGTCCACGCCCTTGGTGAGCTCGACGAACGCGCCGAAGGTCGTCGTCTTGACCACCTTGGCGCTGTTGAACACGTCGCCGACCTCGACATCCTTGGTCATGGCGCGGATCTGCTCGATGCAGGCCTTGGCCTTGGCACCCTCGACCCCGTAGACGCTGACCGTGCCGTCGTCTTCGATCGAGATCTCGACGCTGTACTCGGCCTCGAGACCGCGGATCGTCTCGCCGCCCTTGCCGATGACCGTGCCAATCCGCTCGGGATCGATCTTGATCGCGGTGATACGCGGCGCGAAGTCCGACAGCTCCTCGCGCGGCGCGGAGATCGCGGTGCCCATGATCCCGAGGATGTGCAGCCGGCCGCGGCGGGCCTGCTCGAGGGCATCGCGCAGGATCTGGAAGGTCACGCCGCTGATCTTGATGTCCATCTGCAGCGCCGTGATGCCGGACTCGGTGCCGGCGACCTTGAAGTCCATGTCGCCGAGGTGGTCCTCGTCGCCCTGGATGTCGGTGAGGATGACGTAGTCGTCACCCTCGCGAATCAGGCCCATCGCGATGCCGGCCACCGGACGCGTGATGTTCACGCCGGCGTCCAGCAGCGCCAGGGTCGAACCGCACACCGATGCCATGGATGACGAGCCGTTGGACTCGAGGGTCTCCGAGACCAACCGCAGCGTGTACGGGAACGCGGTCTCGTCGGGGATCATCGGCACCAGCGCGCGCTCGGCGAGGGCGCCGTGGCCGATGTCGCGCCGCTTGGGTCCGCGCATCGGACCGGATTCGCCCACCGAGAATGGCGGGAAGTTGTAGTGGTGGATGTAGCGCTTGGTGGTCTCGATGCCCAGCCCATCGATCCGCTGGGCGTCCTTGAGGGTGCCCAGGGCCACGACGGTCAGTACCTGCGTCTCGCCGCGGGTGAACAGCCCGGACCCGTGGGTGCGCGGGGTCACCCCCACCTCCACCGCGATCGGACGGATCTCGTCGCTCGAGCGTCCGTCGGGCCGGTGCTTGTCGATGGCGATACGCCGGCGGATGATCGTCTTCTGGAGGCTGTCGAAGGCGCGGTTGAGCGACGCGCGGTCCTCGGGGCTGGCCTCGTCGCCCAGCACGGTCTGTACCGCGGCGGCGCGCACGTCGGCGACCTTGTCGCGGCGTTCGAGCTTGCCCTGTTCCATGGTCGCCTCCTCGAGCTGGGCGAGCACGGCGGCCTGCACCCGGCCGAGCATGTCCGGGTCGACGTCGACGGAGGTGACGTCCCACTTCTCCTTGCCGGCGATGCGCGCGAGCTCGAGCTGTGCGGCGCACACCTTCTTGATCTCGTCATGCGCGATCGCCAAGGCTTCCAGCAGCGCTTCCTCGTCGACCTCGCTTGCGCCGGCCTCGACCATGGAGATCGCCTCGGACGTACCGGCGACGATGAGGTCCAGGTCGGACTCCTCGACCTCCTGCAGGGTCGGGTTGATGATGAAGTCATCCCCGATAAGCCCGATGCGCACGGCGCCGATCGGGCCCAGGAACGGCAGGTCGGAGATCGTCAGTGCGGCCGATGCCCCGTTGATGCACAGGATGTCGTACGCGTTGACCTGGTCGACGCTCATGACCGTCGCGATGACCTGGATTTCGTTGCGGAAGCCCTTGGGCCAGAGCGGCCGGACCGGCCGGTCGGTCATCCGCGCGGTGAGGATCGCCCGCTCGCTCGGGCGGCTCTCGCGCTTGATGAACCCGCCGGGGATCTTGCCGGCGGCGTACATGCGCTCTTCAACATCGACGGTCAGCGGGAAGAAGTCGACCCCCTCCCGCGGCGTCCGTGTGCCGACGGCGGTCACCAGGACCAGATTGTCGCCTGCCCGGACCACTACGGCGCCGTTCGCCTGCTTGGCGAGCTTGCCCGTCTCGAACGTAATCGGGGTGCCCCCGACGTCTGCCTTCACGACAGCTAGTGCCATCTCATTCCTCGTCTCTGCTGGGACCCCCTGGCCCCAGCGCTCCAGTTGGGTCCCAGCATCGACCGATGCCAGCGACCAGCGTCAATGTCTCGGTGCCGTTCAACTTCCTGACGGACCGCAGGCGCGGGCAGCTCGCCCGCCCGCCGGTCCGGATGCACGCCTGGGACTTAACGGCGCAGTCCCAGCTGCGCGACCAGCGCGCGGTACCCCTCGAGATCGGTCCGCTGCAGGTAGTTCAGCAACCGGCGGCGGCGACCGACCATCTTCAGCAGGCCGCGGCGCGAGTGGTGGTCCTTCTTGTGCACGCGCAGGTGCTCGGTGAGCTCGTTGATGCGCGTGGTGAGCATCGCGACCTGCACTTGAGCCGACCCAGTGTCGCCCTCGTGGCGTGCGTGCGTGCCCATGATCTCGAGCTTTTGCTCTCGTGTCAGCAAACTGCTGGTTCTCCTGATTCGGCCTCGGCGCCGCCCTACGGCCGCGCCGGGTCAGATGGGGACCGGCTGCGTGCGGCCGACGGAGTGTCGGTCGTCTCCCTCCGTCGCACGATCACGTGCGCGGAGCGGCTCGCAGCGGTCAACTCGGCCTGCAGGTTAGCAAACCCGACCAGGGCGAGGCCTTCGACCAGGTCGCCTCCGGTCTGGGTTAGCCGGGCCGCGCAGCCGGGACGCGCGCGCGCGTCTCGGCGATGTCGTCGCGGATCTGGGCGACCAACTCGGAGGGCTCGGCAAACCGGCGCTCGTCGCGCAGCCTGCTGACGAATTCGACCCGCATGGCCTCGCCGTAGAGGTCCGGGCCGACCCAGTCGAGCAGGAATGCCTCGATGCGCACCGGCGCCCGGTCCTGGTTGGAGTGGAACGTTGGAGCCACGCCGACGTTGATGGCCGCCACCGCCCGTCCGTAGCGGGTGATCGCCCGCCCGGCGTACACGCCCTTGCCGGGAATGGCGGCGCTGACGAGCGCCTGGAGGTTCGCCGTCGGGAAGCCGAGGGCCCGCCCGCGCTCGACGCCGGGTACGACCACACCCTCGACGATGTGCGGCCGACCCAGCAGCTCGGCCGCCTCGTCGAGCCGCCCCTCGGTGATCAGGCGCCGGATGCGCGTCGAGGAGATCGGCTTGCCGTCGTGGCTGACCACGATCGTCGGCGAGATGACCTCGACGCCGCGGGCGCGACCGTAGGTCTGCATCCCCGACGCGGTGCCGGAGCCGCCGCTGCCGAAACGGAAGTTCTCGCCCACCACGACGACCTGCGCCCCCAGCGGCGGGGAGGCGATCATGTCGACGAAACGGTCGGCGCGGATGCGCGAGAACGCCCGCGTGAACGGCACGATCAGCAGCTCGTCGACGTCCAGCGACGAGATCAGATCGGCTTTGAGGTCGATCGGCGTCAGCACGGTGGTCTTGAATTCGGGCCGCAACACCGCGATCGGGTGCGGCTCGAAGGTCATGACCATGACCGGAATGCCGCGTTCGCGCCCGAGGGCCCTCGCCTCGGCGATGATCTGGCGGTGCCCGAGGTGGACCCCATCGAAGGTCCCGATCGCGACGGCCCGACGCCGGTCACCGACCGGCAGCTCCCCGAGCGAGGCGTACGTCTTCACGTCGGCGGGGTGTCGACGAACACGTTCCGGGGCCGCAGGCACTCGCCGTCGGCCGCCGCGATCGCGACCAGCGCGCCCGTCGCATCCAGGACGGCGACCTCCCCGGCCGCCGCCGGGTGCGGCACGACGCGGCCGTGGGCGAGCGCGCGCACCTCGTCGGGTGTCACCTGGACGGTCGGCATATCGGCAAGCAGCAGGTTCAACGGCACCGGCGCGACGTGAGGGACCTTGTCCGGCGTGACCGCATCGGCGACCCGGAGCCGGCCGACCGCGGTGCGACGCAGTGCCAGGCAGTATGCACCGCAGCCGAGTGCCTCGCCGAGGTCGACCGCGATCTGGCGGATGTAGGTGCCCTTGCTGACCTCGAGGTCGATGGTCAGCGCGCCCGCCTCGGGACGGTACTCGACCAGGTCGAGCCCAAGGATCTGCATCTGCCGCTCGGGGCGCTCGACGGTGTCGCCGCGACGTGCATGCTCGTAGAGCCGCTGGCCGTCGACGTGTACCGCCGAGTAGAGGGGCACCCGCTGGGAGGTGCGGCCCGCGAGCTCGCCGAGCGCGGCCGCGACGACGGCGGGCTCGGGCACCGGGCCGCCCGGGGTGATCGGCCCTTCGGGATCGCCGGTCACCGAGCGAGCGCCCAGTCGGATGGTCGCCCGGTAGGACTTGCTGTGGGCGCTGATCCGGTCGGCTAGGCGTGTCGCGCGGCCGACCAGGATGACCAGCAAGCCCGTCGCGAACGGATCGAGGGTTCCGGCATGTCCGACCTTGGTCCCGCGCGGGAGCCTGCGGCGGATGCCGTGCACGATGTCATGCGAGGTCGGGCCCGCCGGCTTGTCGACCAGCCATGCCCGCGGCTCGAGGCGCTTAGCGCTCACCGGCGAAGTGCCCGGCCACGCGGGCCTCCAGCCATGTGAACAGCTCGTCGATCGGCATCGCCGTCGAGAAGCCGGCCGCCGAGCGATGCCCGCCACCGCCCTGCTCGCGCGCGATCGCCGAGACGTCGGGCTCCCCGTCACCGGAGCGCAGCGAGACCCGCCAGCCCTTGTGCCCGGCCTGGCGCGCCAGCCCAGCGACCTCGACGCCGTTGACGCTGCGCATCGCCTCGACGATGCCCTCGGTGTCGTCGCCGCCGGCCGCGTGGAAGTCATCGGGCCCGAGGGCGGCCAGCATCAGGCGGCCGCCGCAGCGCATCTCGGCCTTCTCGGCGGCCCGGCCGAGCAGCCGCAGCCGCGACTCCGGCTGTTCCTCGTACAGATGCTGGGCGATCTCATGCGGATCGACGCCGGCCGCCAGGAGCACCCCGGCGATGCGATGTGCCTCGATGCCGGTGTTTGAGTAGCAAAAGCGCCCGGTGTCGGTCACCAGGCCGACGTACAACGGCACCGCGACCTCACGCGTGATCTCCAGTCCGGCGGCCTCCAGGACGTGCACGACGACCTCGGCGCTGCTCGAGGCCTGGTCCTCGACCAGGTTGAGGTCGCCGAAGCGCGAGTTGTCGTGGTGGTGATCCAGGTTGAAGACCTCGGTCACGCCCGCGTGGGGGTCCTCGTCGGCCCACAGGCGACCCTCGCTGGCGCAATCGACCGCGATCAGGATCCGCCGCTCCTCGGCCTCGGGTGGGCCCGGGACGACCACCTCCCCCGCGGCGATCAGGAACGCGAACTCGTCCGGGACCGGGTGTGGATCGGGGTGATGCATGACCACGTCGTGTCCGGCCGCCCGCAACGCGCGGGTGAGCCCGAGCATCGTGCCGATCGCATCCCCGTCCGGGTTTCGGTGGGTCGCGACCGCCAAGCGCAACGGGCCCCCGGTCAGCCGGGCGGCGATCTCGGCGGGTGACACGTCGACCCCGGCCGGGCGCGCGTCAAGGTCGGTCGGGTGTGGGCTCACGCGCCGGGCTCCCCGGTCGGCCCGCCTGGCGCCTCCGGCGGCGGGGCGACCTGCTCGAGGATCCGCGCGATGCGCCGCGCCTCATCGGGCTGGGTGTCGTAGACGAACTCGAGCCGCGGGGTGTTGCGGGTCCGCATCGCCCGCCCGACCCGGGCCTGCAGGAGCCCCCGGGCCGATTCGAGCGCGCGCTGGCTGGGCTCGCGCTGGCTCCTGGTGAGCGTCGTGAAGTACACGGTCGCCGCCGCGAAGTCGGGCGACGGGACGACATCGGTGATCGTGACGAAACCCAGCCGGGGATCGGACACATCCCGGTTGAGGCTGTCGGCGAGCACGTCCTTGATCACCTCGCCGCCGCGCCGCTGGCGGTTGCCCGGCGGGGTCATGTCAGCCGCTCCAGATAGCCGGGCGCGCCGTCGACCGGGCGCAGGTCGCGCAGCTCATCGACGACGACGAAGGCCTCGTCGGTGTGGATCGATCTGCTGACCGCCTCGAGCCGGCTGCCGAGTTCGGCGGCGTCCGGGCCCACCAGGGCGACCGTGACCTGGGTGCGCTGCCACAGGTCGTGGAAGTCGACCTCGGCGACCGCGCAGCGGTGGCGGTCGCGCAGCCGGGCCACCAGCCGGCGCAGCTCACGGCGCTTGTCCTTGAGTGAGCTGCTGACCGGCAGGTGCAGATCCGCGCTGACGGTGCCGACGTAGCCCGCACCCATGGGTCGCCGATCCTGCCTACTCGGCCGGCTCCGCCGCAACCTGGGCGGTCCGGGCGACCTCGCGCAACTCGAAGACCTCGATGACGTCGCCGTCCTTGACGTCGTTGAAGTCATCCAGCAGGATCCCGCATTCAAAGCCCTGCGAGACCTCGCGGACGTCCTCGTTGAAGCGCCGCAGCGAGCCGATGCGCCCCTCGTAGACGACGGTCCCGTCGCGCAGCAGGCGCGCCTGCGCACCCCGACGGACGGTGCCGTCGAGGATGTAGCAGCCGGCGATCGTGCCCAGGCGGCTGGCACGGAAGGTCGTGCGCACCTCGGCCTGACCGATGGTGTCCTCGACGATGTCGGGCTCCAGAAGGCCCACGAGCGCATCGCGAACGTCTTCGATGGCGCGGTAGATGACCCGGTAGGTGCGGATGTCGACGCCCTCGCGTTCGGCGAGCACCTTCGCCTCGGGACGTGGCCGCACGTTGAAGCCGATGATGATCGCCTGCGATGCCGCGGCCAGGTTGACGTCCGATTCGGTGATCGCGCCCACGCCGGTGTGGATGATCCGCAGCCGCACCTCGGTCTGCTCGACCTTCTCGAGCGCGTCGACCAGCGCACCCACCGAGCCCTGGACGTCGCCCTTGACGATGAGGTTGAGCTCTTTGAGCCCGCCTTCCTTGATGCGGGAGAACAGGTCATCGAGCGACACGGGTGCGCGGCGGTTGGCCAATTCCTCGGCCCGCAGGCGCTGGCTGCGCTCGCTCGCCAGTTGGCGCGCGGTCCGCTCGTTGTCGACGATCCGGAACTTGTCGCCTGCGTCCGGCACGCCGGACAGGCCCAGTACCTCGGCGGGCATCGACGGGGTCGCGGCGGTCATCGACTCGCCAATGAAACTGTTCATCGCCCGCACGCGGCCGTGTTGCTCGCCGGCCAGGATGACGTCGCCGACGTGCAGCGTGCCGCGCTGGACCAGGACGGTGCAGACTGGGCCCCGGCCGGGGTCCAGGCGCGATTCGATGACCGTGCCGGATGCCGGCGCGTTGGGGTTCGCCTTCGGTTCGGCGTCGGCGTCGGCGACCAGCAGCACCGTCTCGAGCAGGTCGTCGAGCCCCTCGCCGGTGTGTGCGGACACATTGACGAACTCCTGGCTGCCGCCCCAGTCCGACGGGATGACCTCGTGGGTCGACAACTCCTGGCGCACGCGGTCCGGGTTCGCGTTCTCCTTGTCGATCTTGTTGATCGCGACAACGAACGGGACCTCAGCCGCACGGGCGTGATCGATTGCCTCGACGGTCTGCGGCATGACGCCGTCGTCGGCGGCGACGACGATGATGGCGACGTCAGTGATCTTGGCCCCGCGGGCACGCATGGCGGTGAAGGCCTCATGGCCAGGCGTATCGAGGAACGTGACGTTGCGGTCGCCGTGGTGGACCTGGTAGGCGCCAATGTGCTGGGTAATCCCGCCGGCCTCGCCCGCGGCGACCTCGGTCTTGCGGACCGCGTCCAGCAGGGAGGTCTTCCCGTGATCGACATGGCCCATCACGGTGACGACCGGCGCGCGGGAGACCAGGTCCTCCGGCGCGTCGTCGAACGTCTCGGGCCGCTCGTCCTCTTCTTCGGCGTGGATGATGTTGACCACGCGCCCGAGCTCCTCGCCGACCAATTCGATCGCGTCGTCCGACAGGGATTGGGTGAGCGTGACCAGCTCGCCGGCAACCATCATGAGCTTGATGATCTGTGCCGACGAGATCGTGAGTGCCTCGGCCAGGTCCTTGACCGTCGCACCCGACGGCACGTCGACCGGGGTCAGGTCCGGTGCCGCGGGCACCACCGGGACGCCCTCGCGCTCCGGAGCCTTCGTGCCGCCCCGGCCGCCGCTGCGACCGGTCTGGCCGGGGCCCGCGCCGCCGCGGCGGTTGGCCTGCGCGTCGATGACCACCCGACGCGGCCGCCCGCGGCGGTTGCCACCGCCGGTGCCCCCGCCAGGCGCGGCGGGTCCCGCACCGCGCCCGTTGCCGGGACCGCGCCCCGGGGTCGGGCCCGTTCGCGCGGCCTTCCCGTCCTGGTCGCGGGCCTCCGTTGGAGACGGCCGGCCCTGGCCGAGCGCGGGGCTCCCGTTGCCGTCGCCGCCCGACACGGCCGGCACAGGTTCGGCCGCGGGCGCCGCGGGACGCGCAGCATCGTCGTCTTCAGGCCGGGTGCCGTCGGCGCGCATGATCTTGCGCGGACCGATCCGCTTGGGCTTCTCCTCCTCGACCGGGGCCGCGGCCGGGGTCGCCTCGGCTTCGGCAGGTGCCGGTTCAGCGGCTGCGGGTGGCGCCTCGGCAGCCGGGGCCTCGACCTCGGCGCGGGCCGGTTCGACGACGGGCGTCTCGGCGGCTGGCGCCGGCTCCACGGCGGTTGCGGCTGGCGCGGGCGGTGCGGGCGCCTTGGCGATGGGCGCGGGCTCGGCCGCGACCGGTACCGCGACCTCGGGCGCGGTGGCCGGGGTGACCTGCGGCTCAGCGACCGTCTGGGTCCGCGGACGCGGGCGGGGCCGTGGGCGCGTGGGCTTCGGGCGGGACGGTTCCTCGACCTCCGGCTCCGGCGCGGGAGCCGGGGCAGGCTTTGCCGGGCGCTCCGGCTCGATCTCCATCGGCGTCGCGGGCTGCGGGTGGCGATTCGGATTGAGCAGGTGCAGGGCCCACTCGACGTCGACCGTCGACGAGGCGGTCTTGACAGGCATCCCGGCACGCTGAAGCCGCTGCAGCACGAAGCCGCTGGGCAGCCCCTCATCCTTCGCGATCTCGTAGACCCGCTTCTTCGCCATCGCTCTCCCTGAACAGACTACGCCGCGAGGCTCGAACTGAGCCCCTGGCTGATCAACAACTCTGCGCCGCGCGTCCGCGTGGCCCGGTGAAACGCGCGCCGCGAGCGGGCGAGCTCAAAGCACGCCGAGTCCGCGCACACATAGGCCCCCCGCCCTGGGGCACGGTACGCCGGATCGAACACCAACGTGCGGGGACTGTACTCGCCCACCGCGACGAAGCGCAGCAGGTCGCGCTGCGGCGCGCGGCGCCCACAGGCGATGCAGCGGCGCATCGGCACGTGCCCGGATGTCCGGGCCGCGGTCAGCTGCCCTCCCCGGCCGTCGCCGCGGGGTCGCCCGTCTCTTCGGCCATCTCGGAGATACGCGCGAAGCCCTTCGGGGTGACGGCCTCCTGGACCTCCTCGGCGGTCAGGTCGCGACCGAGGGCCGCCTCGAGCCCCGCCAGCTGGGAGTGCGTGGGGATCGCGCAGTAGCGAGTGCCTTCCTCGGCGGCGTTTGGGCAACGGCGCCCGTTGCGCAGGACGGCCACACAGCGGGCCATCCCACCCACGGCCTCGTCCTCGAAGGTCTCCGTGCCCTCGGACGCGAACGTCGATTCGTTCTTGATGTCGATGCGCCAGCCGGTCAGCCGCGCGGCAAGCTTGGCGTTCATGCCCTCGCGCCCGATGGCCAGCGAGAGCTGGTCGTCCGGGACGATGACCGTTGCCTGGCGGTTCTCGTCGTCGACGAGCACCTCGCGCACGCGCGCCGGTGAGAGCGCCTTGGCGATGTAGCGGGCGGGTTCGTCGTTGAACGGGATGATGTCGATCTTCTCGCCACGCAGTTCGCTGACGACCATGCGCACCCGTGATCCGCGCGGCCCCACGCACGCACCGACCGGATCGACGCCTTGCACATTCGAGATCACGGCGATCTTCGAGCGCCAGCCGGGCTCGCGGGCAACGTTGCGAATCTCGACGAGGCCGTCGGCCATCTCCGGGACCTCGAGCTTGAACAGCTCCTTGACCAGTTGGTCGGCCCGGCGGGACACGATCACCTGCGGGCCCTTGGCGGAACTGCGGACCTCGGTGATCACGGCCTTGACCCGCGAGCCATGGTCGTACCGCTCCCCGGCGACCTGCTCGCTTTCGGGCAGCAGCGCTTCGACGCGGCCCAGGTCGACCAGCGTGTAGCGATGGTCCGACTGCTGCACGATGCCGGTAACGACATCGCCGACGCGGTCGACGTACTCGTCGTACATCAGCTCGCGCTCGGCCTCGCGGATACGCTGGTAGATGACCTGCTTGGCCGTCATCGCGGCGATCCGACCGAAGTTGTCGGGCGTGACGTCGATTGCGTCGATCTCCTCGTCGGCGTAGGCGTCCCAGTCGATCTCGGGCTCCGGCGGGACGAACTCCTCGGGGTCGACGCCCTCGGGGATCTCGAATTCGGGTTGGGGCAGCGTACGCAGGGCCTCGCCCTCGGGCGGCAGTAGCTGGAAGACCCGGATGTCACCGCTGTCGCGGTCGATCTCGACGCGCGCGTGCTCGGCGGCGTCGGGGGTCTTCTTGTAGGCGGCAAGCAACGCGTCCTCCAGCGCGACGAGCAGGGTTTCGGCTTCGATCCCCTTCTCTCGCTCAATCTGCTTGATCGCCTCGATGATCTCGCGGTTCAACTGAAACTCCTGGTCTGACGCTTCGCCCAGCGGGCCACCGCAGTGGCCATCCCTGCGGACGTCCCGTGGTCTACCACTTGTGTCCACCATCCCGGTCGCACGCGCGCCGGATGGCGGGAAACGCAACTTCGATGACGCCCGACGCGGTCTCCAGCTGCACGCCCGTGGGTGTGACTGCGTGGAGCACGCCTTCGCGCGAGCGTCGCTTACCGTCCTCGTCGACCCGCAACGCGACTCGGTGGCCGCGGGCCTGCTCGAAATGCGCACGGGTGCGCAGCGGCGGCTCGGGCCCGGGCGACCAGACCTCGATGCCGTACCGGTCGTTGAGTCCGACCGACTGCAGCGCGCGCGTCACCTGCTCGCAGATCGCGTGATCGACGCCGTCCGGATGATCGACGACGACGCGCAGGGTTCCTGAACGATCCGGACCGATCAGGGTGACCTCGCGCAGATCGACGTCGGGGAGTTGGCGCTCCAGGCATGCCTCGACCTCGCATTCCAGCGATTCTCGGACCTGCACTCGTCACCCCCTTCACGTCGTCGAGCGAACCCGTCCTTTCGCCGGAAACAAAAAAGAGCGGGCCGTCACGCCCACTCCCTGCCCATCCGAACGAACCTGCATGTCACCACGAGAACTCCCTCAAAGATAGCACTCTTGCCTGCGTGTGGTCATCCCCCGGGCCCCGCGAGGTCGGGCCGACTCCGGGGCCGCCCCAGCTCCCGGCTGTCGAGGATCATCGTGACCGGTCCGTCGTTGTCGAGCGCGACATGCATGTGCGCCCCGAAGACCCCGGTCGCCACCTCGAGCCCGTGATGGCGCAGGCGCCTGATGTAGGCGTCGATGGCCCCGCGGGCGGCCTCGGGCGCGGCCGCGTCGGTCCAGGACGGCCGGTTGCCGCGGCGTAGATCCCCGAGCAGGGTGAACTGGCTGACGCAGAGGATGCTGCCGCCGACGTCGATGACGCTGCGGTCGAACGGACGCTCGCCGGCCGCGAAGATGCGCAGCGACGCGGTCTTGTCGGCGAGCCGCTGTGCGTCGGCGGGCGCGTCGGTGCCGGCGACGCCCACCAGCGCCAGCAGGCCGGCCCCGATCGCGCCGACGACCTCGTCACCCACGCGGACGCGGGCGCTCGTGACCCGTTGCAACACGATGCGCACGACGCGAGATTGTAGGCCCCCGGGCTAGGATGGGCGCATGTCCGCCCAATCGATCCTGTTGAACGCGCGGATCGGCGCCTACCTGAAGGACCTGGACCTGGCGCCCGCCGCGCGCCGCGGCGGCGGGTGGTCGGTCGAGCTGCCGTCGATCAAGCGCGGGGTGATCGGCGTCGGGTTCCGCGCGCACGAGCGCACCGTGCGGATGGCGAGCTTTTTCATGCGCGCGCCGGACCGGGAGCATACGGCCGTGTACCGGCGCATGCTCGAGCGCAACCTGCGAATGGCCTACTGGCGCTTCGGGCTGGACCCGGACGGCGACCTGTTCCTGGCGGCGCATCTGGACGAGGATGAGCTCGCGGCGCGCCTGGACGCGGTGTTGGGGCTCCTGGTGACCTACGTGGACGAGACCTACGAGGGACTCGTCCGGTTGGGGTTCGACATCCCGGCCCACATCGGGGTCGGGGGTCCGCCGCCGGCCGCCGCGGACACCGCGGCTGGCGCCCAGGGCTAGGCGAGGCCCAACTGGAAGCAGCGGGCGAGCATGAAATGGCGCTCGGCGAGCTTCCGGTCGCCGAGGCCCTGGAGCGCCTTGGCGAGCGCCGAAGTGGGCGTACCCGTCGGTGGGGCCGAGCTCGACGGCGGCCTCGAACTCCTCGCGGGCGCGGTCGAAGTCCCGGCAGCCCATGTACGCGCGCCCGAGCGCTTCCCGCACCGAGGCCTTGTCGGGCTCGAGCCGCCGCGCGCGCTCAAGGGCGATCGCCGCCTGGTGGAAATCACGGCTGCGCAAGAGCTCGTGTCCGCGGGTGAATGCCTCATAGGCCTCGAACTCGCTCATGGAGTGACCCGCTGGCGGGACGGGTGTCGTGCGGCGAGCGCCGCGTCGAGGATGTGCTTGGCGCATTCGCGCTTGGATGCACGCGGAAGCGCGTCCTCGAGGTCGTCCGGGCCGATGATCGTGATGCTGTTCTCGTCGCTGCCGAAGCCGACGCCCTCGGCGGCGATGTCGTTGAAGACGATCAGGTCTACCCCTTTGCGCTCGCGCTTGGCTCGGGCGCGCTCGAGCCCCTCGGCGCCGGCCTCGGCGGCGAACCCGACCAGGACCTGTCCCGTACGCCGGCTCGCGCCGAGCTCGCTGAGGATGTCGGTGGTCCGCTCGAGCGGAATGTCCAGGCGCTCGGCCTGGGCCTTGTCGATCTTGCCCTGCACGCGCGCGGCAGGTCGATAGTCGGCGACTGCGGCGGCCATGATCACGATGTCGGCATCGCGGTGGTAGGCGCGGCAGGCGATGTGCATCTCGTGCGCGGTCGGCGTGTCGACGTAGACGATCTCCGGCCGGCGCGGCAGGTCGACGTTGGCCGCGATGACGGTAACCTCGGCCCCGCGGCGCGACGCCTCCTCGACGAGCGCCCAGGCCATCTTGCCGCTGGAGCGATTTCCGACAAAGCGCACGGCGTCGATCGGCTCGCGGGTGCCGCCGGCGGTAATCAGCATCGAGACCCCCTGCAGCGGCCGGTCGGCGGCGATGACCCGCTCGAGCTCGCCGAAGATGACCTCGAGCTCCGGGAGGCGTCCGGGTCCGACATCACCGTCGGCCAATAGCCCGACCGCCGGCGGAATCACGTGCACCCCGCGTGCGATCAGGCTCGCCAGGTTCGCCTGGGTCGCCGGGTGCTCCCACATCTTGGTGTTCATGGCCGGCGCGATCACGAGCGGACCGTCAAAGGCCAGTACCGAGGTCGTCAGCAGGCCGTCGGCGAAGCCCGCCGTGATCGCCGCAAGCGTGTTGGCCGAGGCCGGGCAGATCAGCATCACGTCCGCGAAGCGGGCGAAATCCAGAGTGGTCGAACCCCGGGTCGTACTCCCTGCCGAACACGTCGATGCCGACCTGGTGTCCCGAGAGCGCGGCAAACGTCTCCGGACCCACGAAACGGGTCGCGTTCGCCGTCATCACCACGCGAACGTCGTGACCGGCGCGCTGGAGCATCCGCATGAGGTCGACGGACTTGTAGGCGGCAATGCCGCTGCTGACGCCGAGGACGATGTTGGCCATTAGACGCTCCGGGTGACCGCGTCCACGATGCGCGCTATCTCGGCGGTCGCGGTGTCGAGGTCGTCGTTGCGGATTCGGTAATTGAACTCCTGGCGTGCGTCGAGCTCAACCAGACTCTCGGCCAGTCGTGCCTGGATGTCGGCCTCGGCCTCGGTGTTGCGGGCGCGCAGGCGCCGGATGAGCTCGTCCATCGAGGGCGGTTCGATGAAGATCGTGACCGCGTCGGGCAGCGCCTCGCGCAGGGCGCGGGCCCCGCGCAACTCGATCTCCAGGATCACCGAGTCGCCGACGTGCAGGTGCCGCTCGACTTCCTCGCGCAGCGTGCCGTAGCGGTTGCCCGCGTAGATGACGTGCTCGAGGAAGTCGCCCTCGGCCACGTGCCGCAAGAACTCGTCCTCGCTGAGGAAGTAGTACTCGCGCCCGCTCTGCTCGCCCGGGCGCATCGGGCGTGTCGTGGCGGAGATCGCCGTGTGCAGGAACGGAAACCGATCGTGCGTCCGGCGGATCAGGGTCCCCTTGCCCGCGCCCGAGGGGCCGGACACGATGATCACGCGGGCCCGGCGACCGCCGGGGTCGACCGACCGGGTCAGTGGTCGAGCAGATCGACCAGCTCGGAGCGCTGCCGCTCGGAGAGCCCGCCGATGGTCTTGCCTTGGGAAATGCGGCAGTGGTTCAAGAAACGGGTGGCCTTGACCTTCCCGTACTTGGGCACCGCGATCAGCATGTCGAACACCTTCGCCGTCTGCACGTACTCGGGAGGATCGGAGATAACGCTGGCGATCTGCACGTTGCCCTCTTTGAGATCCCGCTTGAGCTGCGCGCGCAGGCTCCGGATCTCGTTGGCTCGGCGCAATGCCTCCATTCGCTGGTCCAGCGAACGCTCGGGTGCTTGGGAGGTGGACTTGTTCATCGTGCTGCGAGCCTCAACGTCGAATGTCAGTCCTGGCGAGAGCGGCCGCGACAGGATGAGCAACATCCTGCCACAACACATCCCTGGCGACACGTAGGAATCCGGTGCCCCGCCGCGTAGTGGAGCAGTTTAACCAAAGTGCGCGCTTTTGGGCACCACCTGCGCACGTCGGTTGCGATCTGATGTCGGGCGCCTAGCCGATGTCCTGCAGCGCCACCGGCTCGACATCGTCGGTTCCGAGCGCAGTCGCGACCGCCTCGGCGGCTTCGATCGTCGTGATGCAGGGGATCCCGGCGCGGATGGCCGCGTGCCGGATGGCGGCGCCGTCGCTCCGGTCCCCGCCGCCGCTGGGGGTATTGATCACCATCGCGATCTCGCCGGCCAGGATGGCGTCGGTGATGTTGTCCGCGCCCTCGGACACCTTGCGTACCGTCTCGACCGGCACCCCCGCCGCGCCAATGCCCGCCGCCGTGCCGCGGGTCGCGCAGATGCTCAGCCCGTGCCCGGCGAGAATCGCGGCGATGGCCACCGCGCGTGGCTTGTCGGCGTCGCGCGTTGACACGAAGACCCGTCCGGACTTCGGCAACGGCACGCCCGCGCCACGCTGGGCCTTCGCGAAGGCGGCGCCGAAGGTCGGTGCGAGGCCCATGACCTCGCCCGTGGCACGCATCTCCGGGCCCAGGAGCGGATCGGATCCGGTAAAGCGCGAGAACGGCAACACCGCCTCCTTGACGGCGACGTACTTGGACGTGCGGGACCGCGGCAGGCCGAGTTCGGCGATCGGCTCGCCCAGCATGACCCGCAACGCGTGGCGCACTAGTGGGACGCCGGTCGCCTTGGCGACGAACGGGATCGTCCGCGAGGCGCGCGGGTTGGCCTCGATGACATACAGCCGCCCGTCCGCCAGCGCGTACTGGACGTTGATGAGTCCGACGACACCGAGGGTGGTTGCGATCGCGGCGGTCTGGACCTCGAGATCCCCGATGATCTCCGGCGCGATCTGCTGCGGCGGGAGGACGCAGGCCGAGTCGCCCGAGTGGATTCCGGCCGCCTCGACGTGCTCCATCACGGCCGCGATCCAGCACGCCGAACCATCGCACAGCGCGTCGACGTCGAACTCGATTGCACCCTCGAGGAACCGGTCGACGAGGATCACGCCCTCCGGCCGCTCCCGGAGCAGGTAGGAGCGGATCTCCGCGGGGGAATCGCAGATCGCCATCGCTCGTCCGCCCAGCACGTAGGACGGGCGCACGAGGACCGGATACCCGATGTCCCGCGCGGCGGCTTCGACCTCATCAGGGGTCGTGGCGATGCGCCAGGGCGGGGCGCTGAGTCCGAGCCGGGCCAGCAGGTCCCCGAAGCGCCCGCGGTCCTCGGCAAGGTCGATGGCCTCCGGGGAGGTCCCGAGGATCGGCACGCCGTGGTCGGCGAGCGCTTGCGCCAGGCGCAGCGGCGTCTGGCCCCCGAGTTGGGTGATCACCCCGAGCGGCTGCTCGATGGCGCAGATGTCGAGCACGCTGTCGAGGGTGACCGGCTCCATGTAGAGCCGGTCGGAGACCCCGTGATCGGTGCTGACGGTCTCGGGGTTGCAGTTGACCATGACGGCCGAGTACCCGAGCTCGCGGGCTCCGGTGACCGCGTGGACGCAGCAGTAGTCGAACTCGACGCCTTGGCCGATCCGGTTCGGCCCGGATCCCAGCACCACGATGCTCTGAGGACCGGTGACCCGCGATTCGGTGTCGGTGTCGAAGGCCGCGTAGTAGTACGGGGTCTGTGCAGCGAACTCGGCAGCACACGTGTCGACGGCGTGGTAGGTCGGCCGAACCCCGAGCGCACGCCGGCGCACGCCGACCGCCAACTCGGTGCTGGCGGTGCCGACCGCGATCATCCGATCGGTCGCTCCGGCGCGCCGGGCGGCGCGCAGCGCGCCGGCATCGAGGACGGCCAGGTCATCCCCGAGCAGCCGCCGTGCGTCGGCAAGCTCGACAAACTGGTCGCAGAACCACGGGTTGATCTGGGACGCGGCAGACAGCTCGTCCGCGCTCGCGCCCTGACCCGCGGCCCAGAGCATCACATCGAACCGGTCCCAGGTGGCGCGCTGGATCTGGCGCAGCGCGTCGCTGCGGGTCGCCGGGATCGCGGGCTTGATGTCGAGCTCGCGTGCCGACATCGCCTTGCCAAAGGCCTCGCCGAAGGTCCGGCCGATCGCCAGGACCTCACCGACGCTCTTCATGTGGGTCGTCAGCTCGTCCGAGGCGCCCGGCACCTTCTCAAAGGCGAACCGCGGGACCTTGACCGCTACGTAATCGAGTGTCGGCTCGAAACTCGCCGGCGTCACCTTGGTGATGTCGTTGGGTAGCTCGTCGAGCGTGTAACCGACGGCCAGGCGGGCGGCGATCTTGGCGATCGGGAAGCCGGTTGCCTTGGAGGCGAGCGCCGACGAGCGTGAGACGCGTGGGTTCATCTCGATGACCAAGAGCTGGCCGGTCTCGCGGTTGAGGGCGAACTGCACGTTCGACCCCCCGGTCTCGACGCCGACCGCGCGGATGACCGTGAGGGCGGCGTCGCGCAGCGCCTGCAGCTCCGGGTCGGTGAGGGTCATCGCCGGGGCGACCGTGACCGAGTCACCGGTATGCACGCCCATCGGGTCGAGGTTCTCGATCGAGCAGATGATGACCGCGTTGTCGTTGCGGTCCCGCATGACCTCGAGCTCGAACTCGCCCCAACCGAGGACCGACTGCTCGAGCAGGACCTGACCGATCGGGCTCGCATCCAGGGCGCGCTGCAGGCGGTCGCGCAGCTCGTGGGCATCGTGGGCCACCCCGCCCCCTTCCCCCCCAAGCGTAAACCCGGGCCGCAGGATGACGGGGAACCCGATCTGCTCGGCCGCGGCGAGCCCCGCCTCGAGGTCGGTGACGATCACGCTGGCCGCCATCTCCAGCCCCACCGAGGCCATCGTCTCGCGGAAGGCCTGGCGGTCCTCGGCGCGGTGGATGGCGCCGGCGGTCGCCCCGATCAGCTCGACGCCCTCGCGGCCGAGGATGCCGGCGTGATGGAGCTCCATGGCCAAGTTGAGGGCGGTCTGACCGCCCAGGGTCGGCAGCAGCGCGTCGGGGTGCTCGCGCGCGATGACCCGCTCGATGGCGATGACGTCAAGCGGCTCGACGTATGTGCGGTCGGCCACCGCGGGATCGGTCATGATCGTGGCCGGGTTCGAGTTGACCAGCACCACCCGGTACCCCTCTTCGCGGAGCGCGCGGCAGGCCTGGGTGCCCGAGTAGTCGAACTCTCCGGCCTGGCCGATCACGATCGGCCCGCTGCCCAGCACGAGGATCGTCGAGATGTCGTCGCGGCGCGGCATCAGTCGGCGATGGTCTCCACGAAGTGGGCGAACAGGTAGCGCGCATCATGCGGCCCGGGGCTCGCCTCGGGGTGGTACTGAACCGAGAAGGCACGCAGCTCGGGGATCGCGACGCCCTCGACCGACCCGTCGAACAGGCTGGTGTGCGTGATCTGCACGCCATCGGGCAGGGCGTCTGCGACCACCGCGTAGCCGTGGTTTTGGACCGTGACCTCGACTCGGTCGTCGGCGGCCCGGCGGACCGGATGGTTGGCGCCGCGGTGGCCGAACGGGAGCTTCTCGGTGCGCAGGCCGGCAGCCCGGGCAAGCAGCTGGTGGCCGAGACAGATCCCGAAGATCGGGATCTCACCGAGCAGGTCGCGCACCGCATCGATCACCGGGGTAACCGCGGCGGGATCGCCGGGCCCGTTGGACAGGAACACCGCGTCGGGGCCGAGCGCGCGGATCCGTTCCGCGCTCACGCCCGCCGGCAGGATCTCGAGACGGCACCCAGACCCCACCAGGCCGTCGACGATCGAGCGTTTGATGCCGCAGTCGATCGCGACCACGTGGGGCCCGCGTTGCCCGAGCGCGCGCGCCGGGCCGGCCACTGCCGGGGTCAGGTCGCGTCCGTCGAGCGGCGGGTGTGCGAGCACCCGCGCCTCGAGCTCCTCGGGCGAGAGCTCGGTGCTCACCCCGCCGCGCATTGCCCCGCGGTCGCGCAGGTGACGGACCAGGCGTCGGGTGTCGACGTCCGCCAGTGCGACGACGCCGTTGGCGGTCAGCCAGTCGCACCACCCGAACGGCCCGGCGGCTCCGCCCATGTTCCCGGACCGGGCCATCAGCACGGCGGGCGGCCACGCGCGTTCGCTTTCCATACATTGCGGCCCGGTGCCGTAATTGCCGATCATCGGCGCGGCGAAGGTTAGGATCTGCCCGTGGTAGGAGGGATCGGTGACCGCTTCCTGGTAGCCGGTCATACCCGTGGTGAACACCATCTCCCCGAGGGCGGTGCCCGGTGCGCCGACCGAGTGACCACGCAGCACGAGGCCGTCCTCGGTGACGATCCATGCCGCAGCGCCCCCCATCAGCGGACGAGCCTGCTGATCGCCTTGAACTCGTCGGACCCGGCCTGCTCGAGCATCTCGAACAGCACGGTCTCGGTGCTGGAGACGACCGCGCCGGCTGCGACGCACTTGTCGATGCCGATCTGGCGGTTGAGCGGCGTGCGGGAGCTGATGGCATCCGCGGCGAGCACGACCTCGTGGCCAGCGGCCAGCATGTCATGGACGCTCTGGTTGACGCACACGTGCGCCTCGATGCCGCACACGACCCAGCGGCGCAGGCCGGCGCCGGTGATCGCGGCATCCAGCTCGGGCACGCCGACGACCGAAAAGCGAACCTTCTCGACCACCGGGGTACGCTCTGGAAACACGTCGGTCAGCTCGCTGACCGTGTGACCGAGGCCCTTCGGGTACTGCTCGCTGACGATGATGGGCGCACTCAGCAACCGGAAGCCCTCAACCAGGATGCGGCAGTTGTGGACCATCTCGTCGAAGCGATCGATGGCCGGTCGGAAGGCCTCTTGGACGTCGACGACCAGCAGCGCGGTCTGGTTGGCTCGCAGCAGCGCCGGATGGCGGGTCTCTAGCGCTGCCATGCCACCTGCCCTCCGGCGATCGTCAGCCGGACCTGCCCGGTGAGCTCTGCGCCCAGGAACGCCGAGTTGCGCGACTTGCTCTGGAACCCGTCGGCGCCGACGATCCAGGTTGCGTCGAGATCGAGGACGGCCAGATTCGCTGGGGCGCCCTCGACGAGCGTGGGCACTGGCAGATCGAGGACCCGCGCCGCGTCGGCGCTGAGGCGCCGCACGAGCACCTCTAGCGGAAGCTTGCCCGGGAGGACCAACTGGGTGTACAGGGACGCAAACGCCGTCTCGAGCCCGGTGACTCCAAACGGTGCCTCCTCGAACGGCAGCTCCTTCTCGCTGGCGCCGTGCGGCGCGTGGTCGGTGGCGATGCAGTCGAGCGTGCCGTCGATCAGGGCGGCCAGCAGCGCCTCTCGGTCGGCGGTGCCGCGCAGAGGCGGGTTCATCTTGCGGGTCGCCGCGTCGAGGTTCTCGCAGTCCTCGTCGACCAGCAGGAGATGGTGTGGGCTCACCTCGGCGGTGACGTGCACCCCGCGCGCCTTACCG
The DNA here is from genome assembly GCA_963773325.1 of uncultured Thermoleophilia bacterium. Classification (GTDB taxonomy): domain Bacteria; phylum Actinomycetota; class Thermoleophilia; order Miltoncostaeales; family Miltoncostaeaceae; genus CAITWD01. Next base: position 2,570,856 of record CAVZAI010000002.1, read on the forward strand.
AGTCGGACCTCTTCGACTGTCTCGCGGGCCGAGACGTGACAGACGTGGATGCGGGCGCCCTCGTAGCTGGCGAGCGCGACATCGCGGGCTACCGCGACGCTCTCGGACACCGCCGGAATCCCGCCGACGCCCAGGCGCGCCGACACCGCGCCTTCGTGCATTGCGCCGCCCGCAGAGAGGTCGACATCCTCCTCGTGGAGCGTGAGCGGCAGCTTGGCCAGGTGCTGGTACTGCAGCGCGCGGCGGAACACGGCTGCGTTGCTGACCGGGTACCCGTCATCCGAGAGCGCGGCCGCGCCGAGGTCGGCCAGCTCGGCGGCTTCGGTGAGCTCGGTGCCCTTCTGGCCCTTGGTGATCGCGCAGATAAACCCGACGCCCACGACCGCCTGTTCGGCGGCGAGGTCGCGCAGGCGCGCGAGATCCTGTGCGTCATCGACGGGCGGGTCGGTATTCGGCATGGCGGCGATCGCGACATACCCCCCGGCGGCGGCCGCGCGGGAGCCCGACGCGATGTCCTCGGTGTCCTCACGCCCGGGTGTGCGCAGGTGCACGTGCGGGTCGACGAAGCCCGGCACGACCAGCAGGCCGGTCCCGTCGAACTCGGGCAGCCCGTCGGCGACACCGCCGATGCGCCCCTCGCGGATCACCAGGTCGGCGACGGTGTCGATGCCCGCGTCCGGATCGAGCAGCCGTGCGTTGCGGATGACCAGGGTTGCCGCCGGCCCGGGGCGCTGCACGAGCACGTTGTCGCGGATCATGCGGCCACCATTTGGGTGACCGCATCGGCGCCACGCACCGCCTGCGGGTCGCTCAGCAGGTCATACAGGACCGCCATGCGCACCACCATTCCGCCCTCGACCTGCGCCGTCACCAGCGCCGTGGGGTCATCCGCAAGTTGATCGGTAATCTCGACGCCGCGGTTCATCGGGCCGGCGTGCATGACGCGCTGGCCGTCGCGCAGGCGATGGTGGCCGATGCCGTACTGGGTGGCGTACTCGCGCAGCGACGGGACGAATCCGCCCGCGCCCATGCGCTCGTGCTGCATGCGCAACGCGTAGACCACGTCGGCATCCGCGATGTCGGCGATGTCGTGCGAGGCGTGCACGCCGAGGCCCTCGGCCGAGCCGCGCGGCAGTAGCGTCGGCGGGGCGATGAAGCTGACGGTGGCGCCCATGGTCTGAAGGGCGATCGCGCCCGACCGGGCGACGCGGGAGTGCAGCACGTCGCCGACGAAGGCGACGTGCAGGCCCTCGAGGCGCCCCATCGCCTTGCGCATCGTGTAGAGGTCGAGCAGGGCCTGCGTGGGATGCTCGTGCTTGCCGTCGCCCGCGTTGACCACCGCTGCGTCGGTGTAGCGGGCGGCCGCGGCGACCGCGCCGGCGGCCGCGTGCCGGATCACCAGCACGTCGGGCTGATAGGCGCCGAGCGTGAGCACGGTGTCCTTGAGGGTCTCCCCCTTGTCCACCGACGACCCGGATGCCTTGACGTTGATCACGTCGGCCGACAGGCGCTTGCCGGCGAGTTCGAAGCTCGTCGCCGTCCGAGTCGATGCCTCGAAGAACAGGTTGATGACCGTCCGGCCTCGCAGGGTCGGGACCTTCTTGATGTCGCGGCCCATTACCTCGGCGAACCGCTCGCCCAAGTCCAGTAGCCGTGTGATCTCATCGCGCGAGAGGTCGCCGATCCCGATGAGTGATCGTCGCGAGCTCATGAACGCTCCTTGGTGAACAATAGGATTTCGTCCGCGCCGTCGATCTCGGCCAGGCGCACGCGGACGCGGTCGGACGCTGCGGTGGGCAGATTGCGGCCAACGAAGTCGGGCCGGATCGGCAGTTCGCGGTGGCCGCGGTCGACGAGCACCGCGAGCTGCACGCGTGGCGGGCGCCCGTAGTCGAAGACGGCGTCGATCGCGGCGCGGATCGTGCGCCCGGTAAAGAGGACGTCGTCGACGAGCACGACTGTCCGTTCAGACACGGGAAACGGGAGCTCGGTCTCACCGACGATCGGCATCGTCCCGGCGGCCACGTCATCCCGGTAGAGCGCGATGTCCACGCTGCCGAGGGCGGGCCGAACGCCAGAGAACTCCTCGATGAGCGCCGCCAGGCGCGTGGCGAGCGGGACGCCGCGGGTGCGGATGCCGACCAACGCGATCCGGCTCGGGTCGGCGTGGCGCTCGAGGATCTCGTGGGCGATACGGGCGACGGTCCGCCGGACCTGGTCCTCGTCGACCAAGCGGGTGACCGCGTCGCCGATCACGGTGCCCGAAACGATTGTGTCTGGGCGCAGGGCTCGTACATGTGCCGCTCCTTCCCGGCCTCGCGGGGCCGGACTTAAAGGTCGGATTCTGGACTGACTGTACCAGGGCCCGCGGCCGCCTGGGGCACCCCGTCAGGGCCCCGCCTGCTCACTCCGCCGGGGTGGAAGATTGGGGGCCCACGCTCGGCGAGCGGGACCTCGACCTGATCGAAATCCCGCGGGACGACGGTCTCCCCAAAGACGGCGACGGCCTCCTTGCGGATTTCTCTCGGCAGGAACCGGCTCGAGAGATGCGTCAGTGCGAGCAACTGCACGCCGGCACTCTGGGCGACATCGGCAGCCTCGCGTGCAGTCGAGTGCCGGGTCGCGCGCGCGCGCTCCCGCTCCTCGTCCAGGAAGGTGGCCTCGTGCACCAGGAGTTCGGCCCCGGTCGCCGCCTCGATCGTCGCCGCGCACGGCTCCGTGTCGCCGGTAATGACGACTCTACGTCCGGCACGCGGCGGGCCGAGCACCTGGTCCGGTCGAACTTCGGCATCGCCGACGCGGATCGTCTCGCCGTGCTGCAACCGCCCGAAGAGCGGGCCGGCCGGCACGCCGAGCGCGCGCGCCGCCGTGACGTCAAACATGCCGGGGCGAGGGTCCTCGATCAGGGCAAATCCGAGTGAGCGCACCGAGTGTCGAGTCGGAAACGCGTCCCAGGACGCACCTTCGAGTGCCAGCACCCGGCCTGGTGGTGCCTCCCGGGCGTCGAGCGGGAACGGCAGGCGCCCGACGACGCCCTGGAGCGCGCCGAGCAACGCGGCAAGCCCCGGCGGGCCGACGATGGTCAGCGGCTCCGTGCGAGCGCGCAGGGCGTAGGTCTTCAGGAGCCCGGGCAGGCCGAGGTAGTGATCCCCATGCAAATGCGTCAGCAGGATCGCATCGAGATCGAGCAGCCCGAGTCCCGAACGCAGGAACTGGCGCTGCGTCCCCTCCCCGCAGTCGACCAGCACGCGCGAGCCGCCGCGGACCACTAGCGTCGCCGAGGTTCCGCGCGACGCGGTCGGCACCGACGCCGCGGTGCCGATGAAGGTCACCCAGAGATCCATCGGGCGATCCTAATCGTTTTCGCTCCCGGCCCCGCCCGGTCCGTCGAGGGGGATGATCACGGCGTCGACGAGTGCTCCCGGGGCGATCAGCAACTCCGCCATCGTGTGCGCTGGTTGGCGTCGGCGGTCGGTCGGGCTCCCGGGATTGAGGATCAGAAAGCCGTCCGGGGCCCGCTCGACCAGGGCGATGTGGCTGTGGCCGAAGACGACGACGTCCGCACCGGGGAACAGTCGTCGCAGACGAATGCTGCGGCCCGCTGGTGGACCGGCATCGTGGATCATGCCGATGCGTACCCCGTCAGCGTCGAATGCGGCCTGTCGCGGCAAGTTCCGCCGCACACCGGCGTCGTCGACGTTGCCGTGGACGCTGATGAGCGGCGGCCCGAGATGTCGCAGCGCGGCTAGCGACTCGGCGTCGCAGTGATCCCCGGCATGCAGAATCAGATCGGCTGCGATAAGCCGCGCCCTGCACGGGTCCGGTAGCGCCCGTCCACGCGCGGGGAAGTGCGTGTCGGAGATGACCGCGATGCGCATACGCGCATTCTGACCGTCCGAAGGCGATCAATGGTCCGGGGACACGGTTCAAGGCTGATGATCACCGGGGACGGGGTTCCTCGCGGACGGTCGATCGTCGCTACTATGCGTCGGCCCGCGCGCGTAGCTCAGTGGATAGAGCGTTGGCCTCCGGAGCCAAAGGTCGCAGGTTCGAATCCTGCCGCGCGTGCTCGTGAGATCCCTTTACGGTTCAACTTGAATCGCGCCATGACCGTCGTGTACTGCGGTGCCTACGGTCCCTCGCGAACGCTTCGGCGCGCGTCGTAGCTCCCCCAACGGAACCCGGTCTCGTGCGGCTCCGGGGGGAGCGGTGACCGTGGCAGCGGGTCCACGTTTGCGGGGAGGTTGTATCCGACGGGCGCAAGGTCGTTCGGCCCGTCGGGATGGAACAGCGACGCGAGGTACTGGAGCTGCCCGCGTCCCGGACCCTGTTCGAACATGCCGCCGCCGTAGGCGCGGATCCCCTGCGCCTCGCAGTAATCGTAGGTCGCGAACAGACGGCGGATGCTTCCAAATCGGGCAGGCTTGAGGTTCAGGAGGCGGGGCGGCCAGGGCAGATCCTCGACGTCGCCGACCGAACCGATCGGCACATCCCAGGTGATCCGGTCACGGTTTCGGTCGATCAGCTCCGCGGTGTCGTCGGCAATGGCGGGATCCTCGATCCACGCCTGCGGCAAGGCGGCGAACACGCTGCGGTACAGGTCGGGATCCGGATCCATGGCCACCGTCGCGTTGCGGTAGAGCCCTTTCATGTCGATGACCTCGACGCCGCCGAGCGATGCCAGCTCCGCCAGGAAGTCACTATTCCAGCCCGGGGCGGGATCGAGCTTGAACCGCAGCGTCGGGTCGACGCGGCGCAGCGCCCGCAGCGTGGCGAGGTCGGCGGCGTCCGCGACTCGCGTCGAGACGACGAAGGTCACGGGTCTTGCCTCCCGGCCGAGGGCGTCCTGGAGTGAGAGGCCGCTCTGGCGCAGGGCCAGGTCGAGCGCTGCGCTCTCGAACGCCCACCTGCGGTATTCGCGCGCGCTCTCGCGGATCGGCTCGACCGGGAAGAGGTCGGCCAACCCAAGCAGCGTGGAGAACGCGTCGAGCGTCCGCCGCCCGCGTAGCCAGGAGAGGTCACCCGCGCGGCGGAGCTGCTCGATCTGATCGATCTGATCCCAGGTGATGTCCTCGCCCTCACCCACGTGCCCGTCGCCGATGAGCCGGACCACGATCGAGACCTTCGTGAACCCGCTCGTGGTGTCGCGGACCAAGGGCGCGAGCTCGCACCGATCGACCCGGAGGGGCAGCTCTGCGACGCGCGAGTACGTGGCTTCGGCGTGCCTCGCGGGTTCGAGGGGGTCGCGACGCGCATCGGACACCCCTCCAGGATATCCGCCGGGAAAGGGCTCTCGCCCGCCTTTGGGGCCGCCACTGTCGCCGGGCTTCCCATCCCTGCTAGCGTCGCCCCATGGCCCCCCGCCGCGCGCTCCTTCTCATCGCCGATATCGGTGGCTACACGGAGTACATGCAGTTCCACCGCAGCATTCTCGGACACGCGGAAGCCGCGACGCGTCAGATGCTCGACAGTGTGGTACGGGCGGCGCGGGGCTTCGATTTGATCGAGATCGAGGGCGACGCGGCCTTTCTCTCGCGCGAGGTTGACGGGTCGAACGGCCACGCGACGCTCGCTTCGGTCACGCAGGCCGCGGGCGCCATGCACCGCGCATTTCATGAAAAGCGTCGTCTGATCGAGCTCAACATGTGCCCGTGTGGGAGCTGCAAGCAGACGAGCGCCCTGAAGCTGAAGTTCGTCGCGCACGTCGGCGAGGTCGCGACACAGACCATCAAGCGCCGACGCAAGCTCGTCGGCGTGGATGTCATCTACGTCCATCGCCTGCTCAAGAACCCCGTCGACGTGCCCGAATACGTCCTGATCTCAGATGATCTCTACCGCGAGGGCGGGACAACCCCGCCGGGGCCGCCGATGCAGGAGATCCAGCAGGACCTTGAGGGCATCGGGCCTGTGCGCACCTATTTCCTGAGCGTCGAGGAGATCACCGCGCCGCTCGACTCGCTGCCGGATCCATCATGGCCCCGCCGAATTGGCGGCACCTTCGGCATGGTGGGGCGCGGCCTGCCCTACATCCTCAGCAGGGGCCGACGCACGGCTCCTGCTCACTAGGCCGTCGGCGGTGCCGGTGGCGGGCCCGAGCCGTCGTCCGTTGGGAACCGGAACCGAGATGTTGGCCACCTGAGGCGACCACGACGTCCACAACTGGATCGCGCGCACCCCGTTCCACCGACGGGAGTGACGACGACCCCCTGGGCACTTGCACTGGTTGGCAACCCAGATGACGCTCAGACGACCTCCCCTGCGTTGTGAGTCTCTCGGACCCGGATCTTCGTGACCGGCCCGGCGCGTTGGAGCGGTGACTTGCAGGCAGCGAATCGTCAGACAGGCTTACGCGGCGATAGGCCCGGAATAAGCCGCACCGTCACGCGCGCGTTGTACTCGGCCGCGAGCACCTCTAGGGCCGAGTCCGCGTCAGGATGGTTCCCCAGGATGCGGACCTCGCCTGGGCGTGCGACTGTTGCCACGCCGAGCTAGAGCGCCTGGTCAAGGCCGGGGTCCTGGAGCACCCAGAGATCGGCGCTGGTGCGACCCGTTGCATCACCGGGATGCTCGTCCGTGCATGACCATGCGATAGCCAGAGCCCGAGATTGCGCCATTTCCCGGCGGTGTCGGTCGCGCCGTGATGCGCCAGTGGCCGGTGAGTTTAGCCTCCGGAGCCAAAGGTCGCAGGTTCGAATCCTGCCGCGCGTGCTGAAAAAAGGTCCGTTTAAGCGGGCCTTTTGTGTTGCTATGCCCGCGGGGCAGTTCGATGACATTGCCCCGTTCGCACACATCTCGCCCACCAGATCGCGCGACCAGGCGCCGTGCGGCCCGGATCGCACCCGCCAACGGGACGGCTTTGGTGCTCCGCGACCGCTGGAACTCACGCGCGTAGTGCTTCCAGATGATGTCCGACGAGTTCCCCGCCAGCGCCGCAACGGAGACCGGATCAATCCCGGCGTGAATCTGGAGCGAGATGTATGTCGCGCGCCCGGTGTACGGCGTCGCCCACTCAACCCCGGCGGCCTTCTTGGCCGGGTTGAAGGTGCGGTTGCGCCAGTTGTTCAGGTTCAGCGGCGTCCCGCGACGTGACGCACAGACGGGGTTGTCCACAGCTTTATCCATCGTATGTTGATATAACGCGACGAGATCCTCGGCCAGCGGCGCGACGATCTCGACGTCCCGCCCGCGGCCGGTCTTCGTCGTGTTGCGGATCTTCCCCGAGACGAACACCCGGTCGACTTTGAGTGTGCATCCGGCGCGTGAGAGCTCGAGAAGATCGCTCCAGCGCACCGCAAGCGCTTCCTCGGTCCGCAATCCAGCCGCGTACAGCAGGCCCCAGAAGACGCGATCAGCCTGCGTCGGCAATTCTGCCCTGATCCGCTCCGCCTGCTCGGCAGAGAGCGCCTGACGCTGCTCCCTGATGACCTTCGGGCGTTGCAGTCCACGCAGCGGGTTCGCGGGGATCTTGCCGTGATCGACGGCGTTCCCGAGCGCCGATGAAAGCGTGCGCATGACATTCGAGACGGTGGACGGGCTCGCCTTGTCCGCGATCATCTGATCGCGCCACTCATACAGGCGCGCCGGCCCGAGATCGCGCAGCCTGACACCGCCGATATACGGGACGACCCACTTGTCGAGATGGCTGGCCCGGTTGGTCGTGGTCGACGGTGCCCAGATGACGCGGTTGGACGTGAACCACGCCTTCAGCCAGTCATCGAGTCGGTCCGATGACACCTCGCCCGGTGCGTGCGCCCCCAGGCGTTGCACCCGGCGGATCTCGCCCTCGAAATCCTGTGCCTCGCGTTTGGTCTTGAACGACCGGCTGCGCGCACGCGAGTCGCGCCCAGATTCGCGCCACCGGACGTCCCACGAGACCGCGCCGGATGCGTTCGTTCGTTTGGCGATGCTCATCGGCGGCGCTCAGGGTTGGCCAACCATGCCTCGGCGTCGTCGAGGCTGTGAAACGTCCCCATCCTCGTACCGTGTTCATCAAGGATGTAGATCTCGCCATAATCCCGCGCCAGCGGATCGCGCCGCCGGTTCTTGCTTAGGGCCAGCCCTTGACGATCGGCGGCGCGTCTGACGCGGTTCTCCTGCGTGCGGTTGGTGTCCCCCATCGTGTGCCTTCCTGTGTCTTGAACACGTGCGGAAAGCGTAGCGAGTAATGATTCAGGAAGCGATGCTCCGGCGCTCATGACCTAGTCCTACTACCGTCGCGCGCAAGTTCGGTGAACGTTCCGACGGCGTCCGGGCGCTTTCGCGTCCGTGCGCGGCGCGGCATGCGTTGAGACCGTCGTAAAACCGCTTGCTTATGCGGTTTCAGGGCTCCGTGGCACAGTCCGTGGCAACGTCGTGCGCTTCTGCAACGCCATTCGGAGCAGCCCACGGGCGTACCTTTGCTACACGAGGCCACCCTGGAGAGCCGGGGTCGCGATGTACCAAGTCACCCGCTGCCGTCGTTGTAAGGAAACGCCCGTCCCGATGTCGGGTTGGCTCTGCGCCGCCTGCCAGGTGGAGGAGGAGCGGGCTACATCGGTGCAGCGGGAGGAGTTCCAGGAGTTGTACATGTGGATCGTCCTCGGCGTATCGGCTCTCGGGGTCCTGCTGGTCATAACGCTCGGTCTTGACGGTGAGTGGACTTGGTTCGTTTGATGGCGGTCGTTCAACGGGCTGTCGGATAGCGGCTCGTGAATCGTCACCGGGTTCCCGCGCCGAGTCGCAGCGGGGTCTTCTCGCCGTTGTAGACGCTGAAGCACTGATACGCGCCGATGGCCCCGATGCCGGCGGCCACGAAAGCCGCGACGCCCGGATAGATCCTGCCCTTCGGCACAGCTTCCCCGATTCGCGTTTGGCGCGAGCCTAGGCCCGACCGCGGACGCAGGACCTCGGATAGATCGCAGGAATGTGACCTCGTCGGCGTCTTGTCGAACACGTCGGCGACTGCCGATGTCTGCGGCTGCCAACGCAGTCAGCGAATCTCAGCCAGGATGTCCTCGGCCTGTTCAACCGTCAGTGGAACGTTGTAGATCGGGCTGCCGGGCTCTTGAAGGTGACCACCGCTGTGCAACCCGCCTGTGTCGATCGCGTCGAAACCCAGCTGGTCGATCAGGGACGACACGGATGCCTTGGCGTCGGCGTCGTCTCCCGCAACGAAGATGACAAGACGCTTCGGGTCACCCTCCGGAAGCCCGCCTCCAGCGAGCGTCGTGAAGTACATAGTGTTGAACGCCTTGACGACGCGCGCACCCGCGAAATGCTCGGCGAGAACTGCACTGGACGTCATCGTCCCGTCGACGAGTGGAGCGATGTGACCGTCCCGTCGCGCGTAGTAGTTCGTGGCGTCCACGATCACCTTGCCGGTTGTGCCGGTCGTCGGAAGGCTTGAGACCGCCTTGAAGGGAACGGCGATGATGGCCAGGTCGCCGAAGGCGATGGCGTCACTGACGGTGACGGCCCGCAACCCGACGACCTTTTCGACGAGATCCGCCAAGGACTCCGGTCCTCGACTGTTGGCGATGGCGACCTGGTGTCCGAGCGGCGAAAGCGCACGCGCCAAGGTGCCGCCGATCAGGCCCGACCCGACGATCCCAATTCTCATCTTGCACGCCTCCTACTGGCGCTACTGAGTTCTGGCTGTTGATCTGATCGACCCAGCGTCGAGCAGATCGATCTTATCCCGGCTATTCGTTCGGCGGGTCCGGTAGCCGCCACGGACACCGCCAGTGTGGCCTGTGCGCCGTACCACGTGAAGGCTGTCGGGTAGACCTACATCATTCGGTCCTGACGCCTTGTGCGCCGGGTCAGATCGCGTCGCCGACAACATGTCTCTCGAAATGACACCGCGCAGCAGACCGGCCCTGCTCCGTACATCCGTACATCGGTATGGCTACGCGCGGGACGATGCGGGAAGAGAACGCCTGCTCAGGCGGTTTCAGATGTCCCCCATCGTCCCGCAAATGCCCTGCAGGATTGGCCTCCGGAGCCAAGGTCGCAGGTTCGAATCCTGCCGCGCGTGCTACCAGGAATGCCCGTATGAACGGGCATTTCGTGCTTCTAGCGCCGGGAGTCGAGCGCGACCAGATTCCTTCGCCCAGTCGTCGTCTGGGACAGTGTCGCGCCGAGCGCTAACGCCTAGCGCGGGTTGGCGCGTCCGTGCGTTGTGGCGCCTGGCGTCGGCCTCGGCCTCGATGGCGGCGAGATCGTAGAGTGCGCAGCGCTGGCGGCGGATGACCGGCATCAGCTCCCCCGCCTTCGTCATCTGACCGACGCGCACCACCGAGACTCCGAACAGCGCGGCGACCTCGTTGACATCGGGGAGGCGATCTGGGTCGATAAGTCTCGTTGCCACAACTGAACGGTAGCAGGGCGTCCAGAGAAACCCCTGGTAGTCTTCGTATTCGCAACCAATCAGGATCACCCCAGTAGGGGCGCACGGCAGTGACCTATTACCGCGATCCTCACGACCTGCACAGCCCACCGCAGGTGCTCCCGGCTGAGCGGCCGGACTGGCTGCCGCTGACCGATGACCAGGTCTACTACGATCGGTGGCTGGGGTAGGCTGCTGCGTCCGCTCCTGAGCCGGTGGGCAGTCCGTCAGGCGTTGGGAAGGTCGCGTCCCGGAACCTATGGGCGCCCCCAGTGAGGGCCTGGCTGGCTCGAGGCTGCTGTGGCCCATCCCCCGTGATGAGCCGTTGGTCCGTCGGCCGTGCGGTGCGGGTAAGGATCGGATGGCGGACGCTCAGCGGCGTCTCCGGGGCCATGTTCGCGGTCACCGGAGGCATGCTGGGCGATCCCGAGTACGTCCCGGGGCGAGATCATCACGCCCGCTAGGCGTCGCCGGATTCGGTTGCGCCCGCTCGCGCAACGGCCTGCTTGGCCGCGCCAAATAGAACACGTACGACTCCGCCGATGAGGATCAGGCCCAGGATCATCTGCGCAGACACCACCAGACGCGCCGTGTCGGTCGCCGGGGTGATGTCGCCAAAGCCGACCGTCGAGAACACCGTGATGGTGAAGTACAGCGCGCGCGTATGGTCGAGCCCCTGGGTGAACGTCGCGCCAGATGCATCGGACATCGACAGGTAGATCGTCGCGAACATGACGAAGAACAGCGGGGTGACGACACCGAGGGCGACAATAGCGCGCAACTCGGGGAAATCCGCCCGCATGATCCGATACGTCTGCCACGCCAGGACGGCTCCCAGCAGCACGACGGCGATGATCACCCGCGCGAGATCGCCCGCGCTTGAACTCACGCCCGTCGGAATCGCGTAGAAGACGCCGAGGAGCAACACCCAGGCCACGATGACGTGGGCGATGGAGCGAGCGACCTCGCGCCGTCGCTCGCGCGGGGTCAGATCGCCGAGGAGACGCGCCGTCATCGCGGTGCGCGTTCCATCACTCGGACCGCACGGTCAGCCCTCGTACTGCACGTCTTCTGATGCCTCGAGTTCTGCCTCGAGCGCGATGATCGTCGCTGTGCACGCTGACGCACTGATACACGCCGATTGCGCCGACGACGGCGACCACGAACGCCCCGATACCGAGGTAGATCCTGTGTTCGCCATCGCCCCCCTCATGATTCGCGTTTGGCGCAAGCCTAGGACCATCGGCGGACGGATCACGCCGACCCCAGCCTCCCGGCGGTCGTCGCTAGGCCGGGTCCCGACGACGGCTCAACCGCCCGCGTGAACCGGGCCGCCTGTTCGGCGGCGGGACCAGCGTGCAGGTAGCCCCCGCGGTCGTGAGGGCTGAGTGGCCCATCGCCGCGTGGATCGTCACCAGGTCAAAGCCGTTGACGGGCAGGACCGACACGTGGTCGCACCAGATCGCGCAACGGTAGGTAGCACCGCGCACCAGACCACGCGCCGATGGAACGCAAGGCACGGCTGGTGGGCTTCGGCGCGCCGACGCGGCGGGCCGTGGACGTCACCGCGCACGACGCGTTCATGGAGGCGCTGGCCGACCTGGAGGCCGACGTCGCCCGCGAGGAGCCCGGCCTGGAAAGAGGCATCTGGTGCACATGGACTGTCCGGCCACGCCTGCCTTAAGCTTCCCGGTTCTTTGGGGCGCGTGGGTTCGACTCCGACTTCCGGCATTTGCCGCGCGCGACGAGATCTGGAGGGACCGGCCCCGCAATTGGCGGCCGGTCCCTCCAGGCGTCCGACGTTTGGGGGTGCCGAACGTCTAGCTCCGCTTACGGGGCCGGAACGGAGACCGGCGTTAGCGGTCCAGACGGCTCGGGGTTGGGGATGAGCACGTTGAACCCGCACTGCCCGCGCGCATCGCCGCCGACGAGGTTCGAGCTGCCGGCGGAGTCGCCGAACTGGACGGCCGGCAGGTTGCCGAAGCAGGCCAGATCCCCGGCGATCGTGTTCGTGACGATCTCGTTAGCGTCCGGGTCGGCCATCGTGTTGTGCGCGATCCGCACATCGCTTTGGGACTTGTTGCGGATGAATCCGAGCCAGCACGAGTTGAGGCCCGTGATGGAGACATCGCCCGCAATCGTGTTGTCCTCGTAGTCCGAGTAGGTGGGCGAGCCGTGTGACCCGAGAGCGGTCGTGGGGTCCGGCGCGCAGGTCACCCCACCCCCACCGCCGCGCTGACGGAGATCCCCGCCAATCGAGCTGTTGTGGACGAGCACCGCCAGCGCGCCCGAGGCCAGCAGGTCGCCGCGGATCTTCGTCGAGCTGCTCAGCGTGCCGACGTTCTGGTCGGGGTCGTCAACGCACGGGAAGAAGTTGGGCTCGCATCCGAGGATGGTGGTCGCATTCTTGCCCACGCGGACGTCGCCGGTCACCTTGAGGCTCGATGTGCCCGTGCCCGTGACGTCGTTCTTGCCGAAGGCCGCGATCAGGTTCGACCCGCTCGTGACGACGAGGTCGCCGTGCACGACGGCCTTGCCCGCGTTGACGACGCACGTGCCGTTGATGACCGTGGTGCCCCGATAGTTGCCAGACAGGACGCCGGGGGCGGTCAGGGTCCCTGTACAGCTTTGCGAATGGTGTCGTCCATGATGGTCGCCGTGACCGTCGTTGGCCACGCTGACTGCGGGAATCGCCGCGCCAAGTGAGAGCGTGCCCGCGAGCACGCATGCGGCGACCCGAGTACGTCGAATCATTGCGAAACCTCGATCCGAAAGTTCATCAGGAGCCGGGGCGATGTCCGAGTCTAGGCCCGTGCTGATCGGCGGGTCAACGGGTACGCGTCGGCTACCGCTCGAGTGCCGGGCGCAGCACGGATCTGCCCATTCTTGTTGCCGAGGCCGACCAGACCGAGGACGTCGACTCGTGACGGGCGATGTCGGCGGCGGCCGGGCGCATGCGAATTCCGACCGCACGTCCGTCCATCTCTCAGAGCCCCCGTCAGCACCGCCCCCGCGGTGGTATCCGGGGGATTTCAGGTGACGCCCGATCAGTGCAGATTCAACGAGTGATGTCATGACGACCGCGACCGACACGCGGCCCGCGCGTCTGGCGCTTCGCGCACGCGCCGGATGGTGCGATGACGCACAGCAACAGTGGTCCCGTCAGCTCGACGGGGGCAAGAAGCACCGGCCGGCCGCCGCGCACCTGCACCTCGGACACTCATTTCCGAGTTGACCTAGATGCGCACCATCCCGCCAGGGCGTTCGCTTTCGCATGCACGGGCGAGCCTGATTCCCAGCCCCTCCAGGTGTGCCGCAACAGAGGACTCAGGTCCACGTCGCGCGGTGCTCTGTGGCGCGCAGCAGGATCGAGACGACGACCTAGACGGCGTAGAGCGCGAGCGAGACCACAGATAGCGGTATCGCGGTGGTGCGCCGCCCGGGTTTCGTCATGTGCGTCTGCACCGTTCACCGAAGGCACAATGTCCCCGCGATCGCTCCAGCGAAACCCAGGTTCGCACCGGGCACGACCGCCCAGGGTGAGATGCTCACGTCGGCAAGCGCGGTGAACGCCAGACGCTCACAGACGGGAGACCGACTATGGGGGACGTCTCGATCCCTACACCCCTGGGCAGGATGCCCGGTTATCTTTCGAGCCCTGGCGGCGATGGCCCGTGGCCTGGGGTGGTGGTCTTGCACGACGGGTTTGGCATCGACCAGGCTGTGCGTGAGCAGGCGGACTGGCTGGCCGGTGCCGGGTATCTGGCCGTTTCCGTCGACCTGTGCTTCCGGGGGCGGCCGTCAGTGTGCCTGCTGAGAATGTTGCGTGACCTGCGGGCCGGACGGGGCCAAACCTTCGAGCAGGTCGACGCAGCGCGGATGTGGCTGGCTGGTCAGCCTGGCTGTACCGGCCGGTTTGGCGTCATCGGGTTCTGCGCGACCGGCGGCTTCGCCCTGCTGCTGGCCGCAGGTCACGGGTTCTCGGTATCGAGCGTCAACTACGGCGGCGTGCGCAAGGACACCGAGGACGCCTTGCGGGAGGCCTGCCCGATCGTGGCCAGCTTCGGCGGCTTGGACCGATTCCTCCGCAGCGCGCCGCAACGGCTCGACCGCGCGCTCGAGGCGCTAGGAATAGACCACGACATCAAGGTGTACCCAGACGCGGGACACGCCTTCCTCCACCGCTCCGAGCATGAGTCGGGCGTGGTAGCCAACATCCTGGCGCGGATCACTCACGCTGGCTATCAGGAGGCGTCCGCGCAGGACGTCCGTCGGAGGATCATCGCATTCTTCGACGCGCACTTGCAGGTGTGACCCAGACGTCACGCGGCCCCGGAAACCCTACTGGGACAACGGGTCCTCGTCTGCCTCTTCGAGGTAGCGTTTGAGGCCCTCCCAGCACTGCGCTTCTTGGCGCTTGCCGATGCGAGTGACGATCGGTCCCAGCAGGCGCATGAATCCGGTCGGACGGACATCCCAGGGAACCAGCGCAGATGTGTGCCACCAGGGGCCTGTTTGAACGTAAGCTCGCCGTCGATGATCATCGAGGCCATCGTCGTCCGGGAGCCCAGTCGACTCGGGCGCTCGAACGTCGTGGACTCGATCGTCATGTCGGCTGGGCTCCCGAACGAGCTCGCGGTCGCCGACATGCGTGAGCCGGTCCCGAGCGGTTCACCGGAGACCAGTTGAACTTGAGTCATGCGGGGATTGAACGCTGGCTCGTGGCGCTCATCGGCCACGAAGTCGAAGACTGCCCCACGTGGCCGGAAGATCAGCACCTCGCCGCCGATGATTGGCATCGTCGTCTCCTCTCGTCGGTTGCTGTTCCGCGCACGCCGCTGTCGGTCTTGGGAGTCGGGCAGTACGCCGTCGGCCTGTACGGCCCTGGTCAGCTGCGGATTATCACCGCTCAACACGCGGGTCTCGATCACTGACCGCCCGAGGGTGAAGACGGCCTCGAAGACTCCCGGACGACAGAATCCTGGGTACCTGCGAGCCTAGAGCTCTGCACTGCCCGAACTGCGCACCGTTGCATACGCCGGTGCGCCGTCGGCGCACACAAGCGCGTAGTGCCACGTCGTGAAATCAGCTTCGGCAGGCGTGATGCTGTCGGGATCGTCTAACGCGAAGCGTGTCGCGCGCATGGGCCGAGGATAGCCCGGCAGCCCCTTACATCTGCGACCCGATCCTCAGGACTTCCACGCGACGGCCAAGCGCCCACGATGCGTCCCCGACGCGGATCTGTTGGACCAACACGTGCCTGGGGTCTTCGCGTGCACGTTCACACAGGCGTCGGCACGACGCCAAGTACCGCTCGACCGCAGCGGGGAAATCCGGCGGCGAGTCGCTGTGCGGACAACGACGAGCGACGCGGCCCGTCACACCGCGCCGCGCGCCGTTGGGGAAGACTTTGGGAACACCAGATTGGTAACGGTAGGTAACGGCGCGAAAGTCAGAGCCCGAGATCACGCATCGTTACACGGGTTTCTGTCGCACCCGTCCCCACCCTCACGCGCCAGATTTAGCCTTCGGAGCCAAGGGTCGCAGGTTCGAATCCTGCCGCGCGTGCTTTCATAACATGGAGATTAGCAGGATAATCGGCAATCATACGATGTCAGGCCCGACCTCGGTTTGCGCCCCGTCCCAACTTGGTCGCAACCCATTTTCGCGCATGACGGTCTGCGCGAGCCTGCCAGATGGCAGTCTCGGGGGTATGTCGAGAGCTCGGTCACCCGGACGTCACGACGAAGCGGAGTCCGCCTTCGTGGGCGGCCACCCCGCGAGGAAGATCCCCGTGGCGATGATCCACAACAGGGCGAGGATCAAGGCAAAGAAGCCCAGGGGCGTAAACACCAGCACCCCGGCAACCAACGCGATCCAGCCCAGCCACCGCAATGCACCGCGATGCGGAATCATGGCGGCCGCGGCGCCAATTAGCAGTATCCCGAGGCCGCCGGTAAACAGCGGGTCGTTGTGGTTGTCGACGGCGTTGAGGGCCTGGGCGGCGACCGGCGAGATGTGGTCGTGGACCCCCTCGGCCAGCGCGAGGTGCAGTGCGGCTGCGACAAGCAGCGCGGCCGCCGTGACCGCGGATCCGAGCAGGAAGACGACTCCGCCCACCCTCGCGAGGTCACCTCGCGTCTTGGGCAAGGCGGCATATGTGCCAGCCGCAAAGACCACGAGGAAGAAGATGCCGATTGGGAGCAGGTGAGCGGCCGTCGTTTGGGCTCCGTGGTGGTCGGTGTAGAAGGTGGTGACACTGGCGGGTGACGCCGTACCATCCGGGGTGTTGCCCCCGAGAATCAGGATCGCGAATACGGCCAGCGCGACGAAGACGATTCCTGCGAGTGGTGCGATGCGCTTGACGTTCATGGCATTCCGCCCTTTTTTAGGTCGGTCCAGACATCGCCACGTCGGCACCGGTCCAGCTGCGCAAGGCGCCGTTGGCGGGGGAGTTACGGCCCATCCAACCCGATCGCGAAGCCTGTGTCACCGTGCTCAGCTCTCCAAGTTCCGTAGCGCGGCTCGGAACCCGGCCTCGATCAACACGGCTTCGCGTGCCTCCCAGATGGACGTCTCGGGGATCCGTCGCCGTCGCGAGGCGCGCCTTGTCGAAGCGATGGGCGTAGTGCTTCCAGGTCGTCTGGGCCGAAGCGTGCCCTCGTCCTGCCGCAACGGCCACCGGCGAGCGCCCTGAATGGATGAGCACCGACGCGTAGGTATGTCGGCCCGTGCACGGCGTCGCCCACCCCACCCCGGCCGCGGTCGCCGCTGGATTCCACACGCGCGGGCGCCAATTGTTGAGTTTCGAGGTGCCCGCCGCGGCGATCCGGGATGACGAGGTCATCCCGGCGCGGAGCGTCGGGACGCAGCATCTCGAGATCGGCCGTCAGTGAGTCCTCGGGCAGAGAACTCGTGATCAGAGCCCGCACCTACAGGGCAGTCATAGGTCCTCGCGGCCCCGACGTGCGCGAGAGGCGACAGGTACGCATCAATCGCTCGTCGTCCTGTTCCGGCGAGACGTCGCCGCCGTCCGGTTAGGCCGGAATCAGCTCGCCGTGAACGACGCCGACGTCTCAGGGCAACGGGCGGGCTCGTTCGTTCAGGAGCAGCGCCACGGCTTGCATCGCGCGGCGAAGCGCATTCAGGTTCGAAACTTGCCGCGCGTGCTAGCCGGACTGATCGCCCTCGCGAAGCGCTGCCATCCGCTCGCGATACTCATCCGGGTCGATCTTGCCACTAGCGAGCCGCACCCCGAGGATGTCGGCCGCATTGGGGAGGGCTCGTGGTGCGGCCTTCGTCACGACGAGCCACACCACGACCGCCGCCAACGCGATCGGCGAGATCATCAGGATCCGCTTCATGACCCAGTCCCCGGCTGTTGCCGCCGTCCAGGTGATCGTAGTCCATCTGGCCTCCCGGTTGTGCCTGCTCCGTACACCTGGTCCCGTGGGGAGTTACGTTTCCAGCTACTTGGGGCTTGGCTAGGCGCTACGAGCGACCGATCACGCATCCGCGGTCGACCGAGCCGGTGCGGTGCCAATGGG
Organism: uncultured Thermoleophilia bacterium; assembly: GCA_963773325.1. Taxonomy (GTDB): domain Bacteria; phylum Actinomycetota; class Thermoleophilia; order Miltoncostaeales; family Miltoncostaeaceae; genus CAITWD01. Next base: position 2,588,769 of record CAVZAI010000002.1, read on the forward strand.
TTGTTGCCGCACCGGCGCGCTCGTCCAGACCCACGGTGCTCAGCAGTCGCGCCACCGTGGCACGGTCGTGCAGCGGTGCAGGCGGGTTCTAGCGGTCTTGACCGGAAATAGCCCCGGCCGCCGGCACCGACGGCGCGCGGACGACGACCGCGGTGGCGTACGGCGACAGTTCCGACGTGTCGTCGGCCTCCTGGACGGACCAGCCGTCATTGACTGAGACCGCGCTCGCTGTGAACTCGGAAGCGCCTGTGCCCAGGTGACGCCTCGCGGCGATGCGTATCGCGGCGATCGCGAGACCGCCTGCTGTGGTTGTGAGGATCGCTGCCGCTGACCGCCGTCGCATCGGAGCCCGTCCTGACCAGGTATTTCAGAGAGACATCAACGCGAATCTATGACGGAGATCGGCGACCTCCGCCCCCCACTTGACGGGTAGCCGCCCCCCGCGTTTGGACGGCCTGCTCGCGCCGTGCGCAGACCGCGGGCACACCTGCGGGAACACGGCGGGAATACGCCGGTGGGAACCGGCCGTGTTCCCGCGGTACACGGCCGGAGCGTAGACCGCCCAACTACGCCGCTCTCTATCCCGCCATGTCCCCCATCATCCGGCCTGATTAGCACTCCGGAGCCAAAGGTCGCAGGTTCGAATCCTGCCGCGCGTGCGTATCTCTTGCGTGGAGATCAGGCACGTTTCCTCCGTCGGCGGATCGTGTCGAGGCCGACGACATCCCCTGCCTCCGAACATTCTCCGAACGCCTGCGACTGCGTCCGCAGTCGGTATGCGCTCGCCGCCGCGGGACTCGTCGAACATGTGTGCGTAGCGCTTGGCCGCGGTCGTCGCCGACTCGTGATCGAGTTGGCTGGACACCTCGCGGACGTTGCGGCCCTCCTCGATCAACAGGCTCGCGAAGGTGTGCCGACCGTCGTACTGGCGTAGACCATCCTGGCCTTCCGCGCCTACGGCGGGCTGCCAGGCGCGGTTTCGCAAGTTGTTCGAGTTGAGGTGCGTACCGGCGCGCGATGCGAACACCAGCGACGCCGGCGATGATCGCAGGGACTCGAGGTCTGCCGACACCGCAGGGATCAGCGCGACCGATCGGGGGCGGTGCGTCGTGGTCGGCCCGAGCTCGCCATGGGTGTACGCCTTGTCGGTGACGACGCGCCTCGAAAGACGATGACCCCGCGCCACGGGGTTGATCCTTCGCGCGTTTCGCGGTGGCTCAAGACGGCCCGCGAGGGTCGGCCTGCTCGAGGACGGGTTTGACTCGCCTGCCTCCTGACAACTGGCGGATCTGCCAGATTTGCCCCGCGACTTAGGGGGTGCCACGGGGCGCTCCAACCGTCCGGACGACGGGTATCCGGCGACGTGCGCGGCGGGTACGTTCGTCTCCCGCACCGCAGTTGAGGCGTGGGCTGCGAGCCACGCCTCATTCGTTGATCGACGCTGCGGGGCCGCCCACCCCTCCGGGTTCAATCAATAGGGACAGGTTCCGGAGGGGAACGGGCGACCACGAGAGTCGCACGCGCTGGCTCAGGCCGCACGCGAGCGCGGACTGCTCGGGGACACCTGGCGTCCATGTAGCCACCCGTTCCATACCTGGCCCGGTAGGGAGTGCCATTTTCTCGCACGTTGGGACTTGGATTGGCGCTGCGAGCGCCAGATCACCCATCCGCGAGCGATCGAGCTGGTGCGGCCCCGACCGGGGCTGGGACCGCACCAGCGACCCGAGGGCCGGCAGGTGAACCGTTTGGAGGGGATGACCGGTACGCGGACTGATCGCGCTCGCTATAGCGCGCACCGCGCGTTGACCGTAACGAACACCGTTGATGGGCTCGCGTTGTCCACCTGGACGACCCAACTGTTGTGAGCGTCGTCCGGGAATTCGCCCTGGACATACACTTGTGAGGCTCCGCCCGGTCCTGAGATTGCGAAGCCGCCGCCGAGGGCAACCCCGGGAGGCGGGCATGCAAACGAGACTGTCCCGGGTCCGGGGGGGACGGCCTGCGCGGGCCCCGAGAGCTCATGCAGGATGTAGTGCAGCCCGAGGACGACGGGCGGTGAGAGCTTCTGGAGCGGGATGGTGTCGTTCTGCAGCTTTGATCCCGGAATCGTGTTGTTGGCCAACTTCGAGCCGGTGATCGTTCCGTTCTTGATCTGCCGGCCGTTGATGAGCCCGCTGGCATAGCCGGTTCCGACGAGTGACGCGAGGAGCGCAAGCGGCGCGATGACCGTCGCTGGGTGTCTGAGTGATCGCCCGGCGGCCGCCCGCTTGGTCAACGTCGCAGCCCCTTCGGGTTGCCCGTCAGCGGGTTGCGTGGGATCAGGCCGGCACCCACGGCACCCCCCAGGGCGGCCGAGAGCGTCCGTATCACGTTCGCCACGGTCGAAGGGCTCGCGCCATCGGTGATCATCGCGTCTCGTCAGGCCGATGGGCGCTCAACGCCTAGTTTGCGCAGGCGCACCTGTCCGATGTACGGGACAACCCACCGATCCAGAAGGCTCGCCCGGTTGGATGCGGTCGACGGCGACCAGATCGGCCGGTTGCTGGCGAACCAGCGCGCCAGCGAGTCCTCGCCTTGCGCGCGCTTGCGCAGCACGTTGGGCTCGAACTCGCGCGCCTCGCGCTTGGTCGCAAACGAGCGCGAGATCCACCGCGATCCCCGTGCACCTGCAAGGTCGTGCCGTTCGCGCCCTCGCGCGTGCGGATGCTCATCGGGTTCCCCCGTCGTCGTCGGTCCCAAAGACGATGCGGTTAACCATTGTCCGGGACACGCCCGCAGCCTTGGCGAGCTCCGGTTTGGTGATCCGACCCCCCGGGGTCTCCCATACTTCCTTGAGGGGGCGCCGCACAGGGAACGCTTGCGCGGCGTCGCGGATCGCGTCGTTGCGCTCGGCGAGCTTTGCGTCGGCGAACGCTTGCGCCTCGCGCGCCTCCCGCGCCAGCCTGGCGACGTTGTGGAGCGCGGCGACTCGCGCCGTCTCCCACCGCACCCTCCGCTCTAGCCGGGCTGCGGCCGCGATCTCGCGGTCATACCTGGCGCGGTGCCCAGCGCACAACGAGTCGCCAACGCCCACCGGCTCGCTACAGCCCTCGTACCACGTGCAGGTCCCGATCACGGCCCCCTGGTTCGATAGCCTCGGTTGACAGTAGCGCGGATGATCCCGCCGCTAGCAACCAGGTGACGAGGTTCCACACCGCGGTAGCTCGTCAACGCCGGTTGTCACTCCCACGCCATCCTCGCGAACTTCCCGGAGCCCGCACCGTTGCGGTTCCTCGCCGTCCTAGACGAGGCGCTCATCGCCAAGGTGCGGCAGGCGCCAGTAGCGTCTCCACCTCGGCCCGGTCGATCAGCACGCGCCCAACCGAGCCGCCGCGGGGCAGTTCTTGTGATCTCCGAGTCAGCGGTAGACCGTGCTCGCGGTCACATGCGCCATCTCGGCGGCCTGGGCGACCGTCAGCGACTCGGGCGCGGGCTCGGGCGCCTGCCGATCGATCACCAACTCGGCCACGCGGTGCGAGATTACCTCGAGCTGGTCATCGGTGAGAGTGACGGTCAGATCCACGTCAGCGCGCGCCCGAACGCGGTCGATGGCGGCCGATTCGGGTCATTCCGGCCAGTCCTGGGGGTCGTCGGGGATGTCGGCGAGGGTGAACGCGCGCGGAATCGGCTTGGGTTTCGGCTGGATCGTGCCGCCGCCAGCGCTACCCTTCGACGTATGAGCCCGAGCGGACGAGTATCGACGTTGCCGTCGACGGTCAAGGAGCTCATCCTCAACATGCGGGTGGGCGCCGGCATGAGCTACAGCGAGATCGCGCGTCGGCTGAACGTGCTGGGCATCGTCACGCCGTCTCGCATCGGCCGGTGGTACGCCCGCGCGGTGGCGCGCGTCATGGAGCAGGTCGAACGGGACCGCGCCGCCCATCCTTGACACAAATCGGCGCTCCCCCACGAGGGCTTGAGATCGGCCGGTTTGTGGGTACGGTTCACCCGGCCAGAATGGGCTCCTGAGCGCGACCAATTCGACCAAATCGGTGCCCTGAACACCCCATTTTGCGCTTGTCTGTGGGGTTTCTGAGATGCTGCCATCCAAGCGACTGCTGTTTTCTCTCCCGGAACGAGGCGGTCAGTGGGGACGGCGCTCACCGCACCACCAGCCGACTCCGTCCGTGACCGAAGCTAGTGTTCACAGCCGAGACTCCCTCGTGCCTGTTCCCTCGCGGATCTCACTCTGGTTGCCCCGGTGGCGCCCCGGCCTCGATCGCCGGGGCGCTGTTTGTTCGCCCTCACCGCAGCCTCGCCGTCGTCGAGCACGTCCGCCCTGGCGAATAACTCGCGCAGTACGGGCACGAGCAGCTCGCCGGCAGGGACCAGATCGGGCTTGCGCCGTGGCGTCCCCGCAGTCGCGCTACGCTCAGACACGAACGCCTTGCCTTCAGTGGTGTGAAATTGGCGCTCACAGTGGCAGGGCCGGGCGTCGGTGTCCGGCCCTTCTGCATTTCTAGGGGTCACCGCCGCCGCCTCGGGCGGGCTTCCTCGAGTCGTGGTGGGACTGACGGTCGCGCACGGCGAGCATCGCGTTCACGCTCTGGCGCTGGCCCAGGGTCCGGTCGGCGTCTTCTTGCTGTACGCGGCGGATCCGCGCGAAGGCTGAATCCAGCAGCGACCGGCTCATGACCCGACCTGGCGGCTCGAGCGGCCGGGGATCGCGTGACGCCGGCCTATCGCCGCGTCATGGCCGGCAGCTGATCTCGCGGTCCCCCGAGCGCGCCCGCGAACGGGGGCTGCTCAAGGCGGCTGCTTGACGCCCCAGCGCTGCAGGCAGAGATCCGCGAGCGACCAAGGGCAGCGGTGGACCTATCGACGCCAGGCACGCGCAGGGCGATCTTCGCGATCGTGTTGGTCGCGCTCGCTATCGCGGGCGTCGGGTTGTGCGCGTCGCGTCAGCCCTCCACCGTAGTCCCGTTCTGTGCCACAGCGGCCGTGGAGCAGACAACCAGCACCGCAGCCTTGCCTTTTCTCGGTGCGTGACCTACATGAGCAGCTCTGGCTACCCTGCCATCCGGCCACCTACGACGACCCCGGCCCCCCATGACTGACCAACGCCCCGTTCCCGAGGCCCGACCACGCCGTCTAGTTCTAGGGCGCTGCCGGTGCGTCCTGATTCTCGGCCTGCTCGGCTTGTGGGCGGCGTCCGCCGGCAAGCGGGGCCGGACCGAGGGGGAGTTCGGGGTGGCCGTGTATCAGCCCCGTGTCTCAGCCAGGCACGGATTCAGGCGGCTTCTAGCGTCTTGAGCGGACATAGCCCGTGCCGCCGGCCCGGACTGCCCGCCTGCGGAGCCGGTAGAGCGCCCGAAGCTCGGCGCGATAGATCGCCCAATCACTATCGCCGACGACGTCGGCCGCGATGGCGTATCGGAATCGTTGCGTGCCCATTTCATCCCTCCGATCGCGAGACCGCCTGCTGTGGTCGCGAGGATCGATGTTCCTGACGGCCGCAGCATCGGTGCCTGACTCGGCATTTCAGATAGACATCAACGCGAACCTATGACGGAGATCGCCGACCGTCGCCCCCCACTCGACCTGCAGCCCTCCCCCGCGTTCGGACGGCCTGTTCGGGCCGTGGGCACACCGCGGGCACGCCAGCTTGTGAACTGGCGGCAACTGGTGGTCGCGGCGACGTTCCATGTCGATCCGTCGCGGGTGACCCGGTGGCTCCAGACGGCCCACGAGTGCGGACTCCTCGAGGACGGGTGACTCGGCAGGCCCGCGCTAGGCCGGTGGTGCGAGCTTGGCAACACATTGACAACACCGCGGCGCGGAACGGCGCATGCCGGCGCGACTCGCGGATCCCGGAATCCCCCGGTTGCACGGTCTTCGTTCGCATCGGCGTGCATCAGCATGCGCCCGCTTTGGCCTCCGGAGCCAACGGTCGAGGGTTCGAATCCTGTCGTGCCTGCTAAGTGAAAGCCCCATCTGAGCGTGGCTTTCGTATTCCTTGTGTCGGCTCGGCTGAGCGTCCAGATTGACCCGTGGTCGAACCGTGAGCGCACCGTTCTTCGCGACCTCCCGGCGTGCCGTGTGCAGGACCCAAATGGCTTCGGGGCGAACGGTCAATCCCAGCGGGGCGATCACTCGCCGCGATCAGGCCCCGCGGGCCCGTCGAGCACGTTCCGGCGCTCGACAGGCCCCATGCTCACGCCGCGAATTGTCGCGAGCTCCGCCAACTGCGAGGGTCGCTACGGCCGTTCGGCCTTCACCACGATCCCGGTCGTCGGATCGAAGAACACCTTGTTGGCGACCGTCCACCCTCCGAACAGATTGATCGTGAACAGCTGCGCGGGGCGCGGGAATGTCTTGGCGAACTTCTTTGCCACCGAGGAGACCACCGGCCGGAAGCCGTGCTGGGCGAAGACGGTTTGCGCCTGAGGCGTCCACAGGAAGTTCTCGAAGTTCTGAGCTACCGCCCGCTTCGATGAGGTCTTGATGACGGCGACGGGGGTCTGGATCAGGATCGTCTGCTTGGGGACGAGGTACGACAGCGACACACCGTGCTTTCGGCCGAAGAGGGCCTCACTCTCGTAGTCCACGAGCACATCCCCAACGCCGTTCTGGAAGGTCGTGAGTGCCTGGCGCGCGCTCTTGTCCTGGACGACCACATGCTTGAAGAAACTCTTCAGGTAGGCAGCGGCCGCGCCTTTCGATTTGCCTTGGACGAGCTGCGCACCGTAGGCGGCCAAGATGTTCCAGCGCGCACCACCGCTGGTAATCGGGTTCGGGGTCAGCACCTTCACTCCCGGCTTGATGAGATCCGCCCACGTGTGGATGTGCTTGGGATTGCCCTTGCGGACGATGAACACGACCACGGAGTTGTTGACGAAGCCGTCGTGGGCGTTGTGGTCCCAGTTCGAGGCCACCAGCCGTGCCTTCACGAGGCGCGTTACGTCTGGCGTTGTCGAGAAATTCACGACGTCCGCGGGCAGGCCCGCCGCCACGGCGCGGCTCTGATCGCCGGAGGCACCGTACGACTGGCTGACCGACCAGCCCTTACCCGCCGGCGTCTTCTGCCACAGGGGGATGATCGATTGGTAAGCATCCTGCGGGGTCGAATAGGCGACCAACGTCAGGTGGCCGCCACTCGCGAGCGCGCCGCCTGCGGCAACAAGCAAAGCTGCGCTGGCCGCGGTCGCGGCACCTGCTGTGCGACGACGTGTCTTGGCCGGCAAATGTGCCATCAAGGACCTCTTTCTTCGGTCTCGGGGTATGGGAATCAAGTCGTGCGTGAACACTGCGCCCCCCGGAGGAGGGCGCAGTATCCGCAGACGCAGGGGCTTAAGAAGCCCTAGGCCGTACGCGGGGCGTGGGCGGCGCGCGCCCTACATCGCCCCACTGGCGGGCGAGGATCTTGGCGATCCCCGGCCGTGAACGATTGCGGGGCATCGCTCAAGGTCCGCAAGAACCAAGGGTTGCCCGGAAGCGTCCTCCCGCTGCGTAGGTCGGCCATGAATCGAGGAAGTGATCCCGCCGACAGGTCTCCGCGCGGCGCCGACGGATCGGCGAACCGATGTGATACTTCGGTGATCGTAGGTGCGGACACCAGCGCTTCCTGTTATCGACTTCTCAAGGCCGCCCTATGGGCGCAGCGTGGGCGGCAGACTACTGTCACCGAAAGTCAACATCAACCCCCCAGAGAGACTAAAACCATAATTCTCATAGCTTTAGTTGGTTAGTCGCTTGCGGACGGCCGAATCGGGCGAGCAGAGCTGGGTCCGCGCCGAGCCCGGAAGGCGGTCTCGCCGAGTGGCCGGATGGTCAACGTCTGCCGGGAGTGCAAGCCACCGGAGCCAAAGGTCGCAGGTTCAATCCTGCCGCGCGCTGATTACGAGCCTAGCACGATCTTTCCCCTGCTAATGTCAACTTTACCGGCCGCACATGACACGACTGCCACGCTAGCGTCGGGCCGCGCGACCGGTGCACGGTTCGCGGGGGGGGGTGGCACTATCGCGCCGCGGATACGCACGGCCGATTGGCCGAGTTGCCGTCGATCAGTCCTTATTGGCCCTCGCCCGCAAGCTCGCGAGCCTTGTCCGGCGTCATCGCCGCCCGGATGCGTGGCAGGATCGTGACCGCAAACACTGCGATCCCGACCGTCGGTAGCACCGCTGCGAGTTCGAGGACGGACTTGCCAGGGTTGCCCCCCTCCCGAGTTGACGCGTGGCTCGGCCAGTACCCGCAGGATCAAGCCGGCGTTGACCAGCGCGAAGGCAATCCAGCCGCCACCGCGGCCGACGCGGGTGCCGTGCACGCGCGGAAACATCCAGTGGGCGACCCCCATAACCAGGAGCAGCAGGAATCCCACAAGCAGAAGGTGCGCATGCAGCACGGGCCATGTCGTGCCCGTTGCGTGACCGTTGGCCTGTTCGATGAGCAGCCAGGACCCGACGCCCATGCCCACGACGAGGTAGATCAGCGCGCACCGCACGCACCAGCGACTCAGTGCGGGCATCCGCCCTCCTCGAGCCAAGCTCGCGCGGTTGCTCCGATCATGCGGCGATCCCCGTCACGCTGGCTATCCGGCCAGGACGACGCCGAGCAGCAACGCGGCGAGCGCCGTGACGCCCGTCGTCGCGCCCCACAGCGCGCGGGCCCGGGCCGAGGCGACAAGCATGTGAATCCAGGCCGCGAGACCCGAGATCGCAACAACCGCGAGCTTGACGTACAGCGTCGTCTTGTAGGCCTGTGACTGCGACCCCAGATCGACCGCGAACAGGTTCCAGATGCCGGTCGCGATCAGTAGCGCGAATCCGACCCAGAGGATCCGCGTCAGCTGGCGCGCGACCGGCTTGAGTACGTCGTTGCCAAGGCGCCGAAGCACGGCACGAGTGCCGAGAAGATGATCTGACCGCCGACCCACACCGTCGCTCCCAGCACGTGCAGAAACAAGCGGAGGTCGTTGGTGGTGATCGACAGCATCAGGGCTCCTCGCCGTTCGTCCCGCGCGCCCGGTGTTCGGGTCCGCTCACCAGCCCTCGGGTAGGCGCCGGGGATTCCTACGCCCACCCCTCATCGCGGCTGGAATCGGGCCCGAATCAACACCGGCTCCGGCCGCGATGAGGGGCGCAGGGCGGACGTGACACCAATGACCGATCACCTGTCCGGGGCGACCGCCGAGCGGGCCTCGCGCGACTGCTCTCCGCGATGCATCAACTCCAGCACGACGATCGCCGCAAACGCGGTCACCGCGAGCGCGAGGAAGCCCTGCTCATAGCTCTTGTACTGGGTCTTGTCCCACGCCATGACGAGGGGTGGGAAGAACCCTCCCAGGCCGCCGGCGGCACCGACGATGCCGGTCACCGCACCGATCCGATCCGGGAAGTCGTGGGCGACCAGCCTGAAGACTGCGCCCGTGCCGAGGCCGAAGGCGACCGCAACCGTCAAGCAGCACACCGTGATCCAGTCCATCGACTTGTAGCCGAAGGCGAGGCCGATCGCGAGGATGACGGTGGCGCCAAGCGCGACGCGCAGCACTGCGGTCGGGCCGATCCTGTCCGCGAGCCACCCGCCCATGGGGCGTGCGAGGACGGCAAGGAGCGCGAAGCCGGCGGCGCGTGCCCCCGCGTCGGTCTTGCTCAGGTGGTGGACGCCGTGCAGGAGCTTGGGCAGGTACGCGAACATTGCCACGAAGCCGCCGAACAGGATGAAGTAGTAGAACGTCGGCGCCCAGACCCGTGGCTCCTCGCGCACGACGCGCAGTGGCGCAAGCAGACTCGATGCGCGTGAGGCGGACCCCGGGGCGTCGCGGCCCACAAGGGCGAAGGCGAGCGCCATCAAAGCGACAACCCCGAACGCGACCCAGAACGGTGCGGCGAGGCCCCAGTGCTTGGCCATCCACGGCGCGGTCAGGCCCGCGATCACCGTGCCCCCCATGCCCATCCCGTAGATCCCCAGCACGGTGCCCTGGCGCGCCGGCGGATACCAGCGGCTGACGAACGGGACCCCGACGGCAAACGAGGCACCGGCGAAGCCGAGAAAGAAGCCGATCACGAGCATCGTCGTGTAGTTGGTGTGGAACAGCGCCAGCAGCGCCGTCGGCACCAGGGTGAACACGAGCAGTCCCGTGAAGATCCGGCGCCCGCCATAGCGGTCGGTCAACACACCGAGCGGGATTCGCATCAGCGAGCCCATCAGCACGGGGACGGCGATGAGTAGCGCGAGCTGCGAGTCGGTGAGGTTGAGTTGGTCCTGGATCGTCGGCCCAAGCGGTCCGAGCATGCTCCACGCGAAAAAGCAGATCGTGAAGGCCGTGGTACCGAGCGCAAGCGCGCCAGTATTGCCACGGGGCTCAGCGGGTGGCACGGTGACTCCTCTCGAGTGATTCGCGGTGGCTGAGCGCGATGGCGCGGGGGTGAGCGCGCGAGATCGGTAAAGGATTGGACTGCGTCGGAGGTATGCGACGGGGACGCTCGGCCTCCGAAAGGTTGTCTGTTTTTTCCTTGTATATAGTTAAGAAAACGCGCCGATCCGGTCCATCCGGGATCCCTGTGGAACGAACTGCGGGAAACCACGGAGTACGGCGCCCGACCCACCGAGGCACGACATGACCGATGCAATATCGACCTGCGACGTTGTGGCGTGGGCGGAGCAGCTGGTCGAGCTGCCCACCGATGGGATCGTGCGCCAGACGGCCGCCACGGCGGATGATGGCTTGCGGCTCGTAGTGTTCGGGTTCGCTGCCGGTGCCGAACTCCCAGAGCACGATGCCCCGTGCTCAGCGATCATCGAGGTCATCACCGGAGAGATGGACCTGACGCTCGACGGAATCCACGTGGCGGCGCCTGCCGGGACGTGGGTTCGCATGCCAGCTCGCTGCCCGCATGCGGTCCGAGCGCTGACGCCCGCGCTGATGCGGCTGGTACTGCTGCCCGGTTAAGCGGCGGTGCGCCCGGTAGCAGGCCGCCGCGGGCGACGTGCGGGCGGCGGCATCGTCGGCGCCGCGACGCCTTCGAGCTGAACGACGCAGCCGGCCGTGTGTGGGTGCTTGATCTCGAAGCGGGTGAGCCGCGCGTCACCTGACGCCGCAGCCGCGGCACCTTCGATCAGCCCCTGGTGCAGCGCGCAGACCACCAGTCCGCCGGGTGCAAGGACGGCATCGGCAAACGGGCAGTGGTCGAGGCGTACCTCCAGGACCCCCGCCGCCGCGTCCTTGGGCGACGTTGTCTCGTGCGGGGCGAATCCGAGGCGCGCGAGCGACGCGACCAGCGCTGAGCGATCGCCCCCGCTGATCATCTCGGCCCCGTGGGAGCGGCCGTACGCGATCGCGGTCGCGCGATCCACACCAGATTGTTTGATGAGCCCCACGAGCAGTTGGAGGAGTTCCTTCTGGGCGGCGATCCGTGACGCCACCGGGTCGACGAGCGAGAAGCGCTCGGTAGGTCGACCGCGCCCGGTCGGGAGATCGCGCTCGACCGAAACGAGGCCGGCGCGCGCGAGGACGCGAAGGTGGTTGCGGATGGGGTTGTGGTGCATGTCGCCGACCGCATCGACGATCTCGGCGACGGTCATTCCGCCCGGCGCGCCGCCAAGGGTCTCGGCGATCCGGCGTCGCGCGGGGTTGGCAAGCACGCTCGCGGCGACGAGTGCAAGCGGCTGGGGTGTATTCGCCGGGCGACCTGCCGGACGTGCAGGCACCGACGCGGCATCATCTGCCGCGGTTGACTGGTCGCGTGTGCTCACACGGGCCCCCGGGAGCCGCGTTGCCCGGTCCCGACACCGTCCCCGGCAAGCGCACGATCCAGCAGCGCCGCGTCACCGATGGTGTTGACGTTCGTCAGCCACGCGTCAGGTACCAGAATCCGGTCGGCATTGAGCGCGTCGATGAATGCCATTGCTGCTGGGGTCGGCCCGTCAAGCATTTGCCGTGCGATCGCGAGTGCCGGCACCCGTGGGAGCCTGGCGCACAACGGCTGCGGTGCAAGGCTCCCGACCGCCATTGCGGCGCTCCCAGCGGGCATACGGGCGAGGTGTCGGAGTGCGGGCCCCGCGAGCGGCAGGTCGCAGGCGATCACCAGCACGTCATCGGCCGTCAGCGCGGCGAGGCCGGCCGCAATGCCCGCGACGGGCCCGGCGGTGCCCGGCGCGTCGAACACGATCTGGCAGCGGAGATTCTGCGGCAACGAGACGCCCGTGCGGCCCGCCACTACCACCTGTCTACACACGCCTGTGAGCATCTCGATCGCGCGCTCGGTCAGCGTCCGCCCCGACAGCTCGTATTGAGCCTTTCCGCCACCGATGCGCCGTCCCGCGCCGCCGGCGAGCACGATCCCGTCCAGATTTATTGATGCCATAGTATGAATATATCCAAACAAGTCGCCGCGGCGTGCCTCGGGCTGTTCAGTCGCCGCGGGTCGATTCCACTGATCGGAGACGCAATGACTGATCGTGAATGGCTCGCAGCATATTCGGCTGCGCTCGGCCTCGAGGCGCCGACCGAGGAGGACATCACCCGACTCCTGAGTCTTGCCGCGGAGGCGGCACACGCATCGCAGCGCACTGCGGCGCCGGTCGCCTGCTGGCTGGCAGCACGCAGCGGCTGGACCCTCGACGAGGCGCTCGCGGTCGCGGAAGCGGTGACCCCCACCCCAGGCGCCTGAATGCCGATCGCCCTGACGGCCGGAGCCGCGCGACACATCGCCGGCCGCTACGAGATCGCGCGGCCGCGTGAGTGGGTTCCGCTCCCGGTACTGGCGGGCCGAATCCTGGCTGAACCCGTGCGAGCGCGCCAGGCGCAGCCTGGTACAGCGTTGGCGGCGATGGACGGGTGGGCACTGCAGGCTGCGGCAACTCCAGGACTGGTCCGCATCGTCGGCGAGAGTGCGGCGGGACGTCCCTTCGCGCGGCGTGTCGCGTTGGGCGAAGCGGTGCGGATCTCGACAGGGGCGGAATTGCCGCTCGGGTCCGACGCCGTCATCCGACGCGAGGGCGCTACCGCGTTCGACGGCGTGCTGGCGGCGCCGGGGGTGGCTCCCGGGCGTGACGTACGGCAGGCTGGCGAGGACTACTCGTGCTCCGACACCGTCCTTGCTGGGGGCCATCGCGTGCGAGCACACGATGTCGGGGTGATCGCCTCATGCGGCTGGGACGGCGCCTTCTGCCGTCGTCAGCCCCGGGTGGTGGTCGTCTCCACCGGCGATGAACTGGTGTCCCCGGGCCAGGTGCCCGACTCTGGCCGAGTCGTCGACTCCAACCGCCTGGCGATTGCGGCGGCCGTCCAGGCGGCCGGCGGGCTTGTTGAGTGGACGCGCTGGGTTCCTGATGACATTGGCGACCTCGAAGGAGCGATCGTCGACGGGACTCGGGCGGCGATCGACTTGCTGGTCACGTGTGGTGGCGCGTCGGTGGGCGATCACGACCACACTCGCGCCGCACTGCGGGCCGTGGGCGGGCGTCGCGTGGTCGACGGCATCGCGATGCGTCCGGGCCGTCCGACGGCGTTGGAGTTGCTGGGTGAGACGCGCGTGTTGGTGCTCCCAGGCCCACCGGCGGCGGCGGTCGTCGCGTTTCACCTGCTCGGACGCGCCCTGCTGGGCTGCGAGGAGTGGGCCGCGGCACCGTTCGCCGTTGAGTATCGCTCGGCCCGGGCCATGGACGAATTCGTTCGCTGTCAGGCGACGCCGGATGGGCTCGTGCCCCTCGCGGCCCAGGGATCGACGTCGATGGCGGGCCTGGCAGGTGCTCACGCCCTTGCATGGATCGCGTGGGGGCGCTCGTACGTTGCCGCCGGCGCTGATGTGCAGGTCAGCTCCCTCCCATAGCGCTCCTTGGTGGGGCGATACCAGATCGTCGTCCGCTAGCCACTCGGGTCGTCGGCGATCGCGTCGGCGATGCCCCGTTCGTCGAGGACTGGGATAAGAAACAGCGGGATGCGTTCGTTGATCTGGACCAGCGCCTGACCGCTCGGCAGGTGCTCAAGTGCAGCGAGAGTGCGTTCCATTGGCTCTGGTGCCGCAAGCCCCCGAACGTCGATGATCTTGGCGACGCCTGGTGGCTCCGTCGACCCGAGGGTATGCGATGGCGACCTGGGCGCTGCGGCGTCCCGCCAGTACAGCACCTCAACATCACGTGGTCCCTGCTTACTCACCGCATGACGGTAGCCGCGCCGTCGCATCACGGCGTGGAGCGGTCGAGGGTTAAACGGCGCCCGCAGCGCCAGCAGGTCGCCGGGCCCGAAGTCCTCGAGTGCGGCCATGATTTCGGTGAAGGGTTCGTGGCCGGCCGCTAGCAGGGGTCGGACGTCAGGCTCGCGCCGACGGGCGTCCGGGTCCGGGAATCACAGTTAGCGGCCGAGTTATGCAAGCGTCGAAGATGTACGATGCGCCGACGTTATGAGCCAAGCAGGCCTGAGAACCGCCGCTATCGACGAGCTGCGGACGTTCTGCACAGCTGCCGAACTGGGTAGCCTGGGGCGCGCTGCGTTGTCGCTTCACGTCTCCCAACCCGCGCTCTCCAAGCGACTGGCGCATCTGGAGGCCGCTGCCGGGACACAACTGCTGGAACGTTCACCGCGTGGGGTCAAGCTCACGCCGTCGGGACACCGACTCTACGAGGAGGCGCGTCGACTGCTGAAGCAAGCCGAGCGCGTCCAGGAAGTCATCACCGGCCTGCAGCGTTCCGGTGGACCGGTGCGCCTGGCATCCAGTCATTCTGCGACCGAGGCGCTCGTCGGCGACCTGCTCGGCCGGCTGAACGAGAAGCGCGCCCTGCTTGTCGAGCTCGTCATCGCCAACTCCAGCGTCGTCCGCGACCTCGTCGCCGATGGGCGCGCGGACCTCGGCGTGGCGGCCAGCCGCCCCAACGGCACCCCATACCCAGGCGTGAGGGAAACGGTGCTCGCCGAGGACGCTGTCGTGTGTGCCGTGCCCTTCACACACCCATGGGCACGACGGCAGAGTATAAGCCTGGAGGAGTTCCTGCGCACGCCAATGGTGACGCGCGACCCGTCTTCCAACGCGCGCTGGACTGTTGCCGCGGTCCTGCGCGAGCACGAGCTGACCGCTCCCCGCCCCCTGATCGAGGCTGGCACGCCCCAGGCCACGATACGCGAGGCGCGCGCGCGCAACGCTCCGCTCTTGCTTTCGCGTCAGGTGCTGGTCGGTCACGACTTCCACGAGCTCGAGATCGAGCAAATCTCATTCCCGCGTCAGTTCGTCCTCGTGCTCCCGGCCTACGGCGAGCCGATCGGCAACGTCCTTGTCCTGATCGAGAAGCTGCGTCGTCAAGCCACCATCCGGTGTCGGGCGCGTCACCCCAGACCCGCAGGTACCGCATAGCCCTAGTTATGGTGCTCATAACGAATGGGCATGAGCTGCGACCGATGAAGGGTTGTCAGGCGATGCGGCTGCGCCTACGGTCAATATGCATGAGAGTCTGCCCTCTCCTTCCCGTTCCGAGGCTCGGCGGCGATGTGGACTGAGGCCCCCGATGCAGGTCTCGCGTAGGCGTCCATGGCTGGGCGGTCAAACCCGCTGCTCGAGGCGCATCGTTTCCTGCGCCGCGGGCCGGTGTCCGAGGAGGGTTGGAGTCAGCTGGTCGCCAAGGATCGCGACTGGGAGCGCTCCTATCGCGGGCGCTGGCAGCACGACAAGGTCGTGCGCTCGACCCATGGCGTGAACTGCACCGGGTCATGCTCGTGGAACGTGTATGTCAAAGAGGGGTTGATCACCTGGGAGTCCCAGGCGGTCGACTATCCCTCGACGGGTCCGGAGATGCCGGACTACGAGCCACGTGGTTGCCCCCGAGGTGCGTCGTTCTCGTGGTACACGTACTCGCCTCTTCGTTTGAAGTACCCCTACATCCGCGGCAGCCTGCTGGAGATGTTCCGCGAGGCCCGAGAGCGCCTCGGCGACCCGGTCGACGCGTGGGCAGAGATCGTCGAGGACCCCGAGAAGGCGCGACTCTACAAGCGCCAGCGGGGCAAGGGAGGCTTTGTCCGCGCGTCCTGGGATGAGGCGGTCGAGATGATCGCCGCGGCGCACATCCATACGATCAAACGGTATGGCCCTGATCGGGTGGTGGGATTCTCACCGATCCCGGCGATGTCGATGGCGTCATATGCGGCGGGGACGCGGTTTCTGTCGCTGATCGGTGGGACGATCCTGTCGTTCTATGACTGGTACGCCGACCTTCCGCCGGCCTCGCCGCAGACCTTCGGCGATCAGACCGACGTGCCGGAGTCCGGGGACTGGTGGAACGCCGGCTACCTGCTGATCTGGGGAACGAATCTTCCGACGACGCGTACGCCGGACGCGCACTTCATGGTCGAGGGGCGGTATCGCGGTCAGAAGGTCGTGGTCGTCTCGCCCGACTATGCCGAGCACGTCAAGTTCGCCGATCACTGGCTTCCCGCCCAGCCCGGGACCGACGCGGCGCTCGCGATGGCGATGGGCCACGTGATCCTCAAGGAATTCTACGTGGACCGACAGGTGCCGTACTTCACCGGTTACGCGCGCCAGTTCACCGATCTGCCGCTGCTGGTCACGCTCCGCGAGCGCGAGGACGCGTTCGTGCCCGACCGGTTCTTGCGCGCGTCTGACCTCGGGGCGCTCGGGGCGGCCGAGGAGCACGCGCAGTGGAAGCCAGTGGTGCTCGACAAGCGCACGGGCGAGCCGACGGTGCCGACCGGCTCGGTCGGGCATCGCTACTCCGACGCCGACGTGGGCCGCTGGAACCTGTGCTTGGACGGCGTCGAGCCAGCGCTCAGTCTGTTGGAGCGCGGCGCGGAGGCGGTCGCGGTCGATCTCCCGCGCTTTGACGTAGGTGAGACCGAGGGTGGCAGCGTCATGCGTCGTGGTGTGCCGGCCACGCGGATCGGCGGTCAGCTTGTCACGACCGTCTTCGACCTTCTGCTGGCTCAGTACGGCGTCGCGCGGCCGGGGCTGCCGGGGGATTGGCCGGACGGCTACGACGACCCAGCGCCGTACACGCCGGCCTGGCAGGAGGACATCACATCGGTCGATCGCCATCAGGCGGCGCGGGTGGCGCGCGAGTTTGCGCGCAACGCCGAGCTCACCGAGGGTCGTTCGATGATCTGCATGGGCGCTGGGACGAACCATTGGTTTCACTCCGACCAGACCTATCGGACATTCCTGGCGCTCGTGATGCTGTGCGGCTGCGAGGGCCGCAACGGAGGCGGCTGGGCTCATTATGTGGGACAGGAGAAGGTTCGGCCGCTGACGGGCTTGCAGACGCTCGCGTTTGCGCTGGACTGGACACGGCCGCCGCGCCACCAGTCGGGCACGCCGTTCTTCTACCTCGCCTCGGGCCAGTGGCGTTACGAGCGCATCCGGCCAGAGGACCTCGCCTCGCCGCTCGGCCGAGGACTGCTCAAGGGCCGCCACATCGCCGACATCAACGCGCTGGGCGCGCGGCTGGGGTGGCTGCCGTCTTATCCGAGCTTCGATCGCAATTCGCTCGACTTGGTCGATGAGGCCGAGCGGTCGGGCATGGATCCGGCCGAGCACGTGGTGAGCGAGCTCAGCGCCGGACGCCTGGGCTTCGCGTGTGAGGACCCCGACGCGCCGGACAACCACGCGCGCGTGATGACCGTATGGCGCTCGAACCTCTTGGGCTCCTCGGGCAAGGGGCACGAGTACTTCCTGAAGCACCTGCTCGGTGTCGAAGACCACGGCGTGCGCGCGGAGGAGTCCCCGCCCGACCTGCGCCCGCGCGAGGTGCGCTGGCGCGAGCACCCGGACATCTCGCTGGATCTGCTGACGACGATCGACTTCCGGATGACCTCAAACGCCCTGTTCTCCGACGTCGTCCTACCGGCGGCAACCTGGTATGAGAAGTTCGACCTTTCCTCGACCGACCTGCACCCCTTCGTGCACGCGTTCAACCAGGCGGTCCCGCCGCCGTGGGAGGCAAAGTCCGACTGGGACGCGTTCGGTCGGATCGCGCGTGTCTTCTCGGACCTGGCCGAGCGCCACCTCGGCGTCCGCAAGGATTTAGTCGCGGCCCCACTGACCCACGACACACCCGACGAGATCGCCCAGCCGCTGGGCGAGGTGCACGATTGGCGGGCGGGTGAGGCCGAGCCCGAGCCGGGCCGCACGATGCCCAAGCTGCTGGTACTCGAGCGAGACTTTCCGTGCACCTATGAACGCTGGGCGGCGCTCGGACCATTACTGGACACGCTGGGGTCGGCCACCAAGGGAGCGTCTTGGAAGCCGCTGGATGCGGTCGAGTTTCTCGGCGCTCAGAATGGGCGGGTGCGCGGCGGGGTCGCCGACGGGCGCCCGTCGCTGGAGCGTGTCGAGCAGGCATGCGAGGCGATCCTCGCGCTGTCGGGCACGACCAACGGCGCGCTGGCCTTGGAGGGCTTCCGCTCGATGGAGAGTCGGACCGGCGTTGAGCTCGCCGACCTCGCCGGGCCGCGCTCGGGCGATCGGGTGACCTTCAAAGACGCTCAGGACGGGCCGCAGACGGTGATCACCTCGCCGGAGTGGTCGGGTATCGAGGCGCATGGGCGTCGCTATGCGCCCTTTACGATCAACGTCGAGCGCGCCAAGCCCTGGCACACGCTCTCCGGGCGCCAGCACTTCTACCTCGACCACGCGTGGATGCTGGAGCTGGGCGACGGGCTGCCGGCGTTCCGTCCGCCGCTTGACCACCGACGGCTGTTCGGGGATCAGGGCGCCGGCGACGGGCGCTTGGAGATCACGCTGCGCTACCTGACGCCACACTCGAAGTGGTCGATCCACTCCGAGTACCAGGACAACCTGCACATGCTGACGCTGTTCCGCGGCGGCGGGATGCTGTGGATGAGTCCGCAGGACGCGCAGGCGCTTGGAATCGCCGACAACGACTGGGTCGAGGCGATCAACCGCAACGGCATCGTGGCGTGCCGGGCCACCGTCTCGCATCGCATCCCCGCAGGTACGTGCCTGATGTATCACGCCAAGGATCGCCACCTCAACGTGCCCAAGACCGAGCTGCAGGGACACCGCGGTGGCACCGACAACTCACTGACGCGGATCGTGATGAAGCCGACCCACTTCATCGGCGGCTACGCGCAGTTGTCGTTCGGCTTTAACTACTACGGTCCGACCGGCTCCCAGCGCGACGAGGTGACCGTCGTGCGCAGACGCGAGAAGGAACTGGAGTTCTGATGAGGATTCGCGCGCAGATGGGCATGGTCATGGCGCTCGATAAGTGCATCGGCTGTCACACCTGCTCGGTGACCTGCAAGCAGGTCTGGACCAACCGGCCCGGAGCCGAGTACATGTGGTTCAACGACGTCGAGACCAAGCCCGGTGTCGGCTACCCCAAGCGGTGGGAGGACCAGGAGCGCTGGCAGGGTGGCTGGAAGCTCGATCGCAAGGGCAGGCTGCGCCTGAAGGCCGGCGGACGGGTCAAGAAGCTCCTGACCATCTTCGCCAATCCCGACATGCCCACGATCGACGACTACTACGAGCCCTGGACCTACGACTACGAGACGCTGATCACCGCGCCGCTGTCGAAGGACGACCCCGTCGCCCGGCCGCGCTCGCAGCTAACTGGCGACCGGATGGAGATCAAGTGGGGGCCCAACTGGGACGACAACCTGGCCGGCACCGCCGAGCGCTTGGATCAGGACCCGTTGATGGCAGGACTGCAGGAGCAGGTCAAGGCCGCATACGAGCAGGCGTTCATGTTCTACCTGCCCCGGATCTGCGAGCACTGCCTGAACCCTTCGTGCGTGGCATCCTGCCCGTCGGGCGCGATGTACAAGCGCGAGGAGGACGGGATCGTGCTCGTCGACCAGGCCAAGTGCCGTGGCTGGACCATGTGTGTCACGGGCTGCCCGTACAAGAAGGTGTACTTCAACCACCGCACCGGTAAGGCCGAGAAGTGCACCCTCTGCTACCCGCGCATCGAGGCCGGCCTGCCCACGATCTGCTCGGAGACCTGCGTGGGGCGAATCCGCTACCTCGGCCTGGTGCTCTATGACTCGGATCGTGTCGAGGCTGCCGCCTCGGTGCCCGACGAGCACGAGCTGCTCGACGCCCAGCGCGCCCTCTTCCTCGACCCGGAGGACCCGGCGGTCCGCGCACAGGCCGGACGGGATGGCATCCCCGACGACTGGATCGAGGCCGCGCGGCGCTCGCCGGTCCACGCGCTCGCGATCCGCTACGGCGTGGCGTTGCCGCTGCACCCCGAGTACCGAACGCTGCCGATGGTCTGGTACGTGCCGCCGCTCTCGCCGATCGTCAACACCCTCGAGACCGACGGCTACGAAGCGAACCCGGACGACATCCTGCCCGCGATCGATCAGATGCGCATCCCGGTCGAGTACCTGGCCAACCTCCTGTCCGCTGGAGACACGGAGGCCATCCGCCGGGTGCTGCGCCGCCTGGCGGCGATGCGCAGCCACATGCGAAAGCGCGAGGTCCTCTCGGAGCACGACGAGCAGCTGCCCGCCGACGTCGGTTTGAGCGTGACCGACGTCGAGGACCTTTACCGCCTGCTGGCCATCGGCAAGTATGAGGATCGCTATGTGATCCCCCAGGCCCACACCGAGATCGCCGCGCACCTGATGGAACAGCAGGGCGCATGCGGTCTGGACTTCGAGGGCGGCCCGGGCAACTGCGGCATGATCAAAGACCCCGCCAAGGTCAACGAGAGCTTCATGCTCGTTCAGGGCGGACAGCACGACTCCGCCCCGCTCGACCAGGCCACCGCTCCGGCACCACTCACGCTGGAGCAGAAGGTCCTCGCGCGTGCGCGTGCGAAGGCGGCCCGCGCTGCGCAGCAGGCGGGCGCCGGCGAGCAGGGAGCCGCCTGATGGCCCGCCGCCGCGCAAGGGAGACGACTGCCACCGCCCTCAAGCTGTGCTCGCTGGGGCTGCAGTACCCCGATGCGCGCCTGCTCGCCGGGCGCGAGGAGCTTGCCGCTGCGGCGGCGGCGCTGCCCAGCTCGCCTGCGGCCCAGGCGATCCAGCGCTTCATGGCGTGGTGGGCCGCCACCCCGAACCTTGAGCTGGCCCAGCACTATGTCGAGACGTTCGATCTGAAGCGTCGCTGCAGCCTGTATCTCACCTTCTACGGTCTTGGCGACCGGCGCGAGCGGGGTCAGGCGCTGGTGCGGATGCGAATGCTCTATCGTGCCGCCGGGCTGCCCCAAGAGGGCTCGGAGCTCCCTGACTATCTACCGCTGATGCTCGAGTTCGCCGCCCACGCCCCCGATCGGCGCGGCGAGCGCCTGCTGCGCGAGCAGCGCCCCGCGCTCGAGCTCCTCCGAGCAGCTCTTCACGACGAGCACAGCCCGTACGCGGATCTGCTCGACGCGCTCGCCACCCTCCTTGGGTCGCCCAGCTCCATGGACCGTGCAAGCGCCGCTCGACTTGCCGCCCAGGGGCCGCCGGGTGAGCTGGTCGGTCTGGAGCCCTTCGCGCCACCCGAGGTCATGCCTGACGAGGTCATGCGGTGAGCCCAGGCACCATCTTGGTATGGGTAGTGCTGCCCTACGTGTCGGTGGCAATCTTCGTGACCGGTCACATATGGCGGTATCGCCACGACCAGTTCGGCTGGACCTCGCGCTCGACGAAACTGCTGGAGAGCCGGTTGCTCGCTTTGGGGAGCCCGCTCTTTCACTACGGCGCGCTGGCGGCAATCGGTGGGCACGTGCTCGGGATCCTTGTCCCCTCGAGCGTGACCGCCTCGCTGGGCGTCAACGAGCACGCGTACCATCTTATCGCCGCAGTGGCCGGGAGCGTGGCTGGGGTCGTGTGCGTGATCGGGTTTCTGATCCTCGTGTACCGGCGCATCACCGTCCGGCGTGTGGCGGTGACCACGAGTTGGGTTGACCTTGCCACCTTTGGTCTGCTCGCGCTCGTGATCGGCCTCGGGGTTGGCGAAACGCTCGCCGTGCAGGTCTTCGGCCACACCTACGATTACCGATCCAGTATCAGTCCCTGGTTTCGCAGTCTGCTGATCTTCCAACCCAAGGTTGGCACCGTCACCGACGCGCCCTTGATCTTTCAGATTCACGCCGTCAGCGCCTGGCTGCTGTTCGCGCTGTGGCCGTTTTCCCGACTCGTGCACGCATGGAGCATCCCTGTCCAGTCTCTGGGACGGCCCTACATCCTCTACCGCCGCCGCTTCTCGCCGGCGGACGGATCCGCAGCTGGCGTCCAACGCTGGACGCGTTCGAACCAACCCTGACCGTGATCGCAGCCGCTTGTGGCGCTGAGGTTCCAAGGGCCTGTTAGCGCGCAACTTCGACACCCACGCCACCGCGGCGTCGGCCATCCTCGCCGTGCGGGACGTCAGCCGTCCTGTCCACGTCTGGACCTCCAGGAATTCACCTAGCCTAATCGTCAGCTGCATCGCTACGACGAATACCGCCTTCTTTATGACGTCTTGTCGCATCCACAGGGGCCGCCGCTTGGGGGCAAGCGACCGAGACCAGCCAGATCCGCGTCCCGATCCACGATGGAAGCCATGCCAGAGCTCTTGGAACGCCAACCCACTGAGACCGCTAAGGCGGTTCGCGGCCTTCTAGCAGTACCGCGACATGGAGCCAAGAGAACGCTCGCTAGAGGCCCTCCATGGGCGCCGCTCGTCGTTGAGGTCGCTTACAGCCCGTCCGTCGGTTCGAACGCACCTACAGCACGCACCGCTCCAGGGAGGTCAGCATGAGCACCGATCCAAGGACCGTCACGGAAATCGAGTACACCCTGAACCCCGAGAACCTCTGGGTCGGAGACCCCGACCGTGAGGGCATCGACGCGGAGGCCAGCGCTCGACGGTATGCCGAGATGCTGACATCGTGCTTCGAGGAGGTCTACCCACACGCCGCGGTCAAGATCATGATTGACGACACCAGCCTCGGCTGTCATGTCGAGACCGATGGCAGCAAAGCTGAAATCTACGACGTGATCACAGCCCACTGGAACGAGCACGGCGCAAGCGACGCGTGGATCGTGAGGGCCTAGCCAGCCCGTGGACGCACCTGGCCCGGCTTAGGCGCCGGTTCGGGGAGGGTGGGTACCACGCGCTGGATCGGCCGGGTCGTGTTCGAGCGCCGCCACGGAGCCCCGGGCGCCCGGCAAGCCGCGGACGCCGGAGCACCGCGCGAAGATCAGCACCGCGCTCAACGCATACTGGGCCGCGAGGCGCCGAGCGCCCTAGCGGCCGCCCGCGGCCGCACCCCTGCCGGCAGCCGCGAGTTCCCAGCCCGATAACGCGTACTCGTCCAGCCATGCGTCGCCCGTGCGTCCACCATTTGGCCACGCGAATCTGAACCCTGGGGAATCACCGGGACCACCGTCGCTCCAAAACACCGTAGCCAAGGCGGATTCGCTCCCGGCACTTCCCAGTGGTTCCCAGATGAATTGGCCTCCGGAGCCCAAGGTCGCAGGTTCGAATCCCGCCGCGCGCGCTGGGAGTGAGACGACGCCGAAGAAGGGAGGTCGCGACCGGTCCCGGCAAGCCTGGACCGGTCGAACCGCTAGGCGCCCTGATGCCGCCTACACGAAGTGGTTGTGCACCTCGTGAAACGTCATGACCGGTGGGCCTGAAAAACCTGCCTTCTGCGTCTGAGGGCCGATCTGCTCCTGGGCGAACTTGTCGAATTGCGCCTGGGTCTCCCAGACGTCGATCACGCGAATACCGTCGTCTGTGCGGGTCACGAAATGGAAGATCGCACCTTCGGGCGTCGGTCCTCCCGGCTCGAGACCCATACCGTCAATTACGGCGTCGTACTGGTCGAGCGTGGCACCGGGGAAGTCCATCACGATTGCAATAGCCATGGTTCCTCCAGCTCGGTCGGGGTTATCGCGATCCTCGTGCGGATCCGGAAGGCTGTCAACGGGGGCCGCGATGGCCGCACTCCGCGGCGCGAGGGGCGCCCGATCCTCACGGTTGTGCCCGCGGGCGGACCGGGGCCGAGCGCGATACCCAACGACCGGGCGGCCGCGCAACCAAGGCAGGCGGGCGACACTGGGGCAGCCGCCCGCCTGCAAGATCTGCAACGCGTGGGCGGCGAGCCAGGTTCAACGGTGGGCCCCAACCTCGTGCTGAGTTGGCGATGGCGTCGACTGGGCCGGCGGCCGGCCCGAGCCCTACCGGAGGACAGCGACGATGCGTGTAACGCCGGGCGAGCCCCATCGGACGGGGAGTTACGTTTCCGCCAAATTGTGGGTTAGCTAGCCAGCACGAGAGACCGATCACGCATCCGCGGTCGATCGAGCTGGTGTGGTCGCGCTATCGGGGCTTCGATCGCACCAGCGCTCTCGTCGAGACGCGCGGTTCGCAGCAGGCGCACCGCACGCCGTCCACTCGCCAGACGCCGTCGTAGTCGACGTCCAGGAGGACCGTGCGTGCACCAAGTGCCGAAAGCGTACTGACGCGAGCCGACTGGGTCGCCCATGTCGTTTCGAGGCGGATTTCGTACGTGATGATCCAGGGGCGGTCCCCGTCAACGGCGCATGTGCAGCCTGTGACTCGCCAGCCCTCAGCGTGCTCGCGGAAATACCACGCCTCGAAACCGCATCGCACGCCGCGGTGGGTCCAGGCGGCTGATTCAGGCGGAGAGGCGAAGGCCACCAATTCACTATGGCAGGGTCGTGGGCGACGCCCGATGGCGGGCGGGGTCAAACCCCGTCCTAGGCCGGGTGCGCGCAGACCGCGGCGACGGGAGGCCCGTCTCGTCCGCGTAGACGAAGCGATCGACGCGCGGCACCCACATCCAGAAGACCGCGACGATCGTCGCCGTCGCACAGGCGCGACACGCGGCCACGTTGTGTTTCTTGGTTACCGCAGGCGCGACGTGCACGCCGCCGATGACCGATGCCGGGCTGAACCTCGGAGCCGAAATACCTCTCCACATGCGCGGCCTTCTGGGTGGCGGATGTGCGGGTGCGCGTGCGCGATCCCCTGCCGCTCTCGCGCACGACCTCCGGCCAGCCGTTGCCCCCCGTGGTGACGCTCACTCCGGGTCGTCCGGCGTGTGGACGTCATCGAGTACCTGAAGCATCGCATCGAGATCGCCCGGGCCATCAATGGCATCCGGCAGTCTGCGGGCTCGGTAAAGGTGGACAACTGTCCGACAGTCGGTCTCCTTCGCGATGTGCTCGAACCAATCGTTGGTCTCCGCCTGTGATCGCAGCGTTGGTGACCGGTGCCCGTCCTGGAGCCTGATGAGGATTCCTCCGTTAGGGAACTCATCGAACCACGCGCGAATGTCGTCGTGGAGGCTCACCGCTCTCCCCTCACCTCGTCAGACCCGGCAGGCGCACGTGCGCCTGGCGGGGCGCGGTGCACGTACGACCACCTGCCAGCCAGCGCCCGCTCGGTGACGCTCACCGGTCAGCCTTCAGCCTGCGCTCCACGTCGTGCAGGCTCAGCCCGTAGGCGTCGGCGCTCCCATAGACGACCTTCTCCGTCCGCTCGTTCACGATGCGGTACGTCCCGTAGCCGACGGCCCAGGGGTCGCGGCGCCGGCACTTCTGGAGCCGGAGGCCCTGGCGCGCGGCCATCCGGCGCATGCGGTTCTCGTATGCCTTGTCGGGCATCAGTCTGGGTACCGCTCGCGGTGGACGCGCCACAGCTCGGCGAGCGCCGCTTCGTGCTCGTGCCACGTCGGGCGCACGTTGTCGGTCGGGTCGCCGATCCGGTCGATCCACAGGGTGTCGTCGTCCGGAGCGAGCTGGTAAACGATCCGGCCCGTGCCCTTCACGCCGGAGATTCTCAGTACCGTTGACGGCCCGGCGCCCTGCTTGCGCGGCCCCCCTTCGTGGACTTCCCAGTCGCTGCTCTTTCCTGGCATCAGATCCCCTCCAGGGGCCGCAGGTGTGATGCCCGAAGCGTACCAGCAGCGATGCCGGGTGCGCGCCGGGTCTATCGGGATCCGACCAGAGGAGCCTCCGCGCGTCCGTCGCCCCTCCCGGATCCAGCGGCGGATCGTCGAGTCGCACACCCGCGCCAACGGGCAGGTGGCGCGGCCAGCCGCAGCGGGGCGGGCCGGACGCGTCCGGCAACGGCCTCGAGAGCCAATCTGATCGCCTCGGGCGCCGAGGCGGCGTCGTTTAGCCGGGGCGCGCACGGGGAACGCTCAGATCGCACTGCAACCGCGATTTCCTGGGATGGGCGGGGCCGGACTTCCGGGAGACGGACGACCCCGCTCACCCGCCGACATGGGTCGGGCGCGCGTATCGGACGGCACTCCCGGCCTGCCTCGGCAGGGTTCCCTGAGATCCCGTACGGGGGCTGTGATCTCGGAACCGACCCGTCTAAGAAGTGCCGCTGTGCAGGGGAATGGATCTCGCGACGGCCGGTGCAAGGGTCATCGGCTTCGCGGCGCTTTGGAGCACCGCCGACGTCGCCCGTGCTTGTGGACGCCCGACCCAGATCGCGAGAGGAGCGTTTGGGATCGGTGCACTTCGGTGGATGCGTTTGAAGCCGCCACCATGCACGGTTCCCGGATGGCGCCGCGCACGGCGGCGACCGTTGCCAACCGCCCACGCAGCGCACATCACCGGTAAGCGACCCGCCGTGAAAGGCGCGCCCAGAACTATGCTCGAGTAGAGGCAATCGCGGTTTGGGGGCCGAAGATGCTGCTGCTCTTGCTCATCATCATTGTGGTCGTTCTCGCTGTGGCAGGGGTGATCGTCATGGGGGTACGGGGCTGGCGAGACAGCCGGCGCGCCCATTGAGCCGAATGCCGGCTGGACCCGAACTGCGAGCGGCCCACGCCTGCCGCAACGCTTCGAACACGTCCCCCGCCGCGTCGAGCGAGTCGTCGACCGGGTGCGCGTCGACCTGGGCGGACTCGAGACGGCCCGCACGCGCGGGTTGCTCGAGGACGGGCGACTCGCCGGCCCTAGACATCCTGGCGGATCTGCCAGATCTGCCCGCGACTTAAGGGGGTGCCACGGGGCGCTCCAACCGTCCGGACGGTTGGTGTCATGCTACCTGCGGGGCGTATACGTTCATCCCCTGCACCGCAGTTGAGGCGTTACTGGCGAGCCACGCGCAACGCCTCGTTCGTCATCAACGCTGCGGAGCCGCCCACCCCCTCCGGATCGGCACGACGGGTAGCAACCGGAGGGGTGCGGGCGACCGCGTGAGTCGCGCGCGGACCGTGCGCTCACCGTTCGCACACCAGATCGGGAAATGGCGGGAGTCCTCGGGACATCGGCTGAGCGAAAACCGCGTAACGACGTCGTGTTACGTCCCGCGGTGTCCCCCATCGTCCCGGCTGATGAACACTCCCCGGAGCCAAGGTTCGCAGGTGCGAATCCTGCCGCGACGTACTGCTGAACGTTCACCGTGATGCCTCGGCGAGATCGGGAAGATCGACTCGGAGCACCGACGCGAGCCTTGCGCCGGTACTCAAGGACGGGTGCTGCTCCCCGTGTTCGATGAGGGCGAGGGCTGGGTGAGATACGCCGCTCGCGTCAGCGAGATCCTGCCGGCTTAGTCGCTGGTCGACTCGTGCGGCGCGGATGTTTGCGCCGATGTCTTGCAGGTACATGGAGTCCCAATGACTGGGTTGGGGCGTGCGCAGCTCACGCGAACGGCGCACGGGGCCGCACAGGTACGCTGTGAACGCATCGGCGCCTCTATCCGGTGCCACTGGGCGGGCCGTTCGCAAGCGGCACCGCCCCACCTTTGTGATGCGGTGCCGCGATCACCGTAATCCTCGATCCCGTGCGAGTCCAACGACGTGGCCATCGCTTGGCGCCGACGAGACTTCGTAGCGGCCTTGCGAGGCGCGCCGAAGGCGTTCTTGTCACGTGTCAGGATCGCCAACAGGTCCGTGCGCAGGACCATCGGGCGCCTTGGTACGCCCTCGCGGGTCAGCCGGACGGCCGACAGCGGTTCCGGACCGTCGTCGCACTCACGCCGGCGAGCTCGGTGGCTTGTGCGACCGACATCAACTCGGCCAGTGGCTCGGATGCCAGCGGATCGAACGGCAACTCAACCACGCGGTCGGCGATCGCCTCGAGCGGGTCGTCGGTGGGTGACGGTCAGGTCCGCTCCAGCGCCTGCTCGCTGTGCGGAGTTGGCCGAGCGGCTGCCTTTTCCAACTTGCTCGCCCGCGCCCGTCGCGGCACAGTGCGTCGTGTCGATGCGCTCTCCACGTAATCCACCCACGAGGGGGCATCTGTGAGCGGTGCAACCGACGGGTACGGTCACCCGACGGCCGACCACCCGCACTATCGCGACGGCATCGTGAACTGGCCTGACACTGTTCCGCGGCCGCCGATGGACATCGAGAAGGAGCCCGCGACCTTTGAGGACCTGAGCCTCGAGCTACCCGACGGCTGGACCTGGGTCTACCTCGACGGGCATGGCCGGACGATGCACATGACCGACGTGGTGGACATGCTTGTCGCCATGACCGACGCCGAGCGAGCGCAGTTCGCCGCCGAGAACCTGCGGAACTAGCCGTCGGGTGACCTCTGAACTTCTCGAGGCTCGCGTGCCCGACAGCCCCTGCTGATGGCCTTATCCGTTGCGGGGTCTCGTTCGCGTGGATTTGGTTCGGGGGCCAGACGCTTTCTCAGCTCACACCCAGCGGCAGCTCCTAGGACGTACATGACGGGCGGTAAGTGCGGTCGTCGCGCCGTGCGGGAGCAGCGTCATGCGGGCGCTGACAGATGGTGGAGCACCCGGAAGATCGTGAGGGCGCCGCGCGCCCGATGATCGAATCCAAGGGGGGAAACTGATCTCGGTCTGTTGGATGTTCGGGAACCGCGACGGGCTGGCGATCTATGACACATCCGACGCGGTCGTCGCCGCCACGGTGCTCGCCGGGATTCGGGCGTCCGGGCGGATCGAGCAGATGGTGACCCGTTCGCTCCTCACCGGAGACGAAGCACAGCGAGCGCTGGAGCTGGCTAAGTCCGCCGCCACCAACTCCGCCCCGCCGGGCGGTCGGACCGACTGGCACAGCGACTACGACGTGTTCGCGTAGCCGATGGGCCCGGAGGGGGCACTTGGCGCCCTGGTCGACGGAACGCGTTCGGGGGCCAGACACTCGTCGCCCATTGCGCCTCCCACACACGATGCTCCCCAATCCCTGGTCTGGTGTGCCCACGGCGGCCCGCGACGACGTCATCCATCTCGGGGTGCCCCGGCTGCTCGCGGGCTGCACGACGGTCTCCCGCGCTTGCCAGATGGCCGTCTCGGGGTCGGTGACCGAGTCCAGACGCCCGACGCTGGCCCTGGCGGCGCACGTGAGGGCGGGCGATGTCGAGGACGACGCGCCGAGGGTCTCTTTTCATGGTCTCGACGCTGTGAGACCATGCCGCCCACTCTGGGCACGCTCGACGGGGGGTTTGCGGCCATGCGGATGATGCCCGGATGGGCCTGGCTCGCGATCGCCGCAGTCGCGATTATCGTCGGCGTGGCCCAGGGCAGTGTCGTCGCCATCACGGGCACGTTCCTTCTGGCTGGCTGTCTCTCGGTGGTCGCGTATCGCCGTTTTCGGCGCTACGACAGGCGGGCCGCAACGCCCCCGGTCGCCGAGATTCAGGACGACGGCGTTCTGCTACCGCCGAGCCGGGCGCAACGCTCGGGACTGATGTTGAGATTGAGGCGGACGAAGACGGACTAGTCCAACCATTCTCCCGGCGTGGGACGGATCGTGTCAGGTTCACACCGACGTTCACTGCTCGATGTGCGGAAGCACCTGCAGTCGATCAAGCCGCGCGGGCGATCCGTCGCGTCGGATCGCCCGATCCTCCTAGGCCTGGGCCAGTTCGATGCACTCCTCCCCCGCGTCCTCGATCAGGTGCGCGTTCTGCGTGAGGGCGTCCCAGTGCGGAGCGGAACGCTCGACGGTGGGGGGATTCGGAGGAACCTCTGCGGCGCTTATTGGTATCTGCCACCCCGAGGCAACCGAGGTGGGCCACACGGACAACGCAACCGCATCTCGGCGGAATGGGCGACCTTGTTGACCGGAAATGTCCGGAGACTTTGCGAATGCGTGGGCCCGCCCCCACGCATGCCGGCCGGTCGGTGAGCGGACTCGTGCCGACCTGATCTCACCGACGCTTGCCGAGGCGGCGGCGGCCGCCGCCGCCGGCTTCCGTGCCCCCGGCCTAGGTGGTGTCCTCCGTGTGGCCGGAGCCGGGGCCCGTCCAGAACCATGCCAGGATCAGCAGGAGCGCTCCCACGATGAAGGCGGCGAGCCCGTGCGTCGTGTGGTGGTGGGACGATCCGGCCTGTTGTCCGGGAAAGAAGCCAGGAAGCGAACTCGCCGGTTCGGCCCAATAGATGATGGCGGCCACGATCAGCAACAGACCGACGACCGCGGTGAGGATCCCAAGAGTCTTGTGACGTTTCATGGTGACTCCGAGCAGTGGGTTACACGCCTACGCGCCAGTTCGCGGCTCGTCCGTTCTTCGCCTGCGACTGGTGAGCACAGAAGCACCTCGGACGGCGGCGCCTGCGTCGGCGCGTCTCCCGAATGCGTGACGGGGGCGTCGTTCGCATGGCCCCGGGAGCGCTCGCCCCGCGCGCCGTGATGCCGAGGCGTGCCGAGTGGTGCTACGAACGCCCTCGGCGCCGGTGCACGGGATCGACGCGTCGGACCGGCCGGTTCGAGTTGCGGGCGCGCTGGCGCGAGCCCTGACCAACCAGCGAGTCGATCGCTCGCAGCTGCGCGCGCCCCGGCTCTCGAGGAATGGGCAGGTCCGGGAAGGCTGCTGCCACGTCTTCGACGATCTCGCCAACGGTCTCCTCCGACAGGAGGTCGCGCAAGGGCCGCGCACTCGGCTCATCACCGATGCGCCGCAACCCTTTGCGCCCGGCGTCCGCTTCAGCCGACAGCGCGAGCGAGTCGAGCAGCGCATGTTCCGGGCTGGCGTCGTCGAACGTCTCCGCCAGCCAGTGCGCGGCAGCGGGATCGAGTTGGAACACAGATCCTTCGTTCATGGCCGGTCCCCCCTGTCCGGTCGGTGACCACGATTCAGACCGTAGGACCTCGCACGCTAGCGCCGCGGTCGCGACGATCGCTACGAAGTGGGCATCCCGTGACATGTTTGCATACCCCAACGTGACTATATTCGCGGCAGTTGCGGACGGACGACGCTTGACACTGGGAGCTGGTCGCGCGACAGCCGGCGCGGTGGCCGATACTCGCGTGGCCGACGCGGATGCCGCGACCCGGCGGGAGCGACCGCGGCCGGAACGGTGCACGCCCGCAGGAGGGCGCCGCGATGCAGGCGCCCATGGGTCGGAGCTCACCGCCCCGGTGGCGAGTCCGGAACGCCTGCACCGCGTTGCCATCAACGAACCTAGTCCGCCTGCCCTGGGCACGATACCGGACGGAGGTCCAGGGTCATCTCGGGCGCGACATAGGGCGCTGGCTCCTGCGGAGGCATGTTTGCGTGGAGCAAGCGCCCTACGGTTGCCCCCCGAACCGTCAAGAAGGGAGGCGCGTAGTCCACCGAGGTCGGGCTCCTGGGGAGTCCCACGGAGGGAACATCCCGAGCCAGACGCGGCAGTCTGCCCTTCCACCCTAGAACCAATTGTCGGATCTGGCGACCCCGAGCTCATGGCCATCCGGTCCGTCCCGCGCGTGTCCGCCACAAGGATCGCGCCGACTGCGCGGGGCGGCGGCGCGGTCCCCGGCGGTCGGCTTCCCACCGGCCAGCGTCCGTGCACAGGCCGGCGGGACTGCCCGCCAGGCGATCGACCGCGGCCGACTGCACGCCGCGGGTGATCACGCGCATTCTCGCCGGACCGCCGTGGTGGGATTCGATTGCCCAGTCGATCGCTTCATGCACGAGGCCCAGCGTGCCGGAAGCCCCCCGTCCGGGGGCCCTGATCCTCATCGCCGCGCTGGTCGTCGCCAGCACAGGTGGCGCGTTCGCTGCCGGGTTGCTCGTCAATGGCGCCTCGATCACCGGAACCAAGCTCGAGCCGCGCACCCTCTCGGGATTGCAGACCAATGTCGCGCGGCTCGGCACCGTCCCGCTGCCCGCGAACCTGCCCCACCGTGGGTCACTCTCCGGGATCTGCGCCGTCGACGGCACCGGGCCGGCAACCAATCGGCGCTGTCGTTCCTGATCCCCCTGGCGAGTGCGCCGAGCGCGCACTTCATCGCACCGGGTGCGACCCGCCCCCGGCGCAGTGCCCGGGATCGGTCGCCCATCCCAGAGCCACACCTCGCAACGTCTGCGTGGGCGCGTTCGACCTGTCGGCCGGGACCACTCCCCAGGTGTTCGACCCACTCGCCGCAGGTCCCGAGGCCAACCGCCTCGGCTCCGCGCTCGATCAGGCCTCCGCCGACGTCGGGACCGACGTGTTCTCGAGCCGGACGTGGGCGGTGACCGCGCCCCAAACGCGTGTCATTTGTGCGCTACGAGCGTGGCGCAGCGGGCCCAGGTATCACTTCGTGACAATTGTTGCCAAGAGGATTCTTTGGAATTAACATTTTTGTCACGATCCCGGAAGTCACGGGTTGCGACGAACAGGAGGACGAACATGCGATTGGGACGACGCTTCGCTGGCGCGTTGCTCGCCCTGTGCGCGGTCGGCGTCGGACTGTTGCTGGCCGGGTGCGGGTCGAGCAGCTCCACGAAGACGCTGACGCTGGGCTACGTGACTGGCCCGACGCACCCCTACGGTCTCGCGCTCGCGCAGTTTGCCGCCCAGGTGGATAAAGAGTCCGGCGGCAAGCTCAAGATCAAGCTCCTTCCGACGTACGGCGGCGGGAATGACCTGACACTCCTCAACGACATCAAGGGCAACACCGTCAACATGGGTTCGGTGTCCGCGTCGATTTGGGACACCGAAGGTGTCACGACCTTTCAGGCACTCCAGATGCCCTTCCTGATCACGAACTACGCGATTGAGAAGAAGGTGCTGGACAGTACTTCTCCAAATATTCAGCAGGAGATGCTCACCAACCAGCAAGTCGGACCCCCGAAGCTGGGCCTGCACGGGCTCGCCATTCACGAGGGCGGGATCCGCAAGCCGGTCTCGACCGGGGCCTGCATCACGACGCTGCCGGGCTTTAGCGGCAAGAAGATGCGCGTCGCTCCAGGCGTGCTGCTCACCGACGGCATCAAGGCCCTCGGCGCCGTGCCGACCCCGATGGCACTCAGCGAGGTGTATCTAAGCCTCAAGAGCGGCCTGGTGAACTCGCTGGAGGCAAACTACGGCCTCATCTACACCAACAAGTACTACGAGGTCTCCAAGTGCGTCACCGGTAACGTCAACCTCTGGCCGTTCCCGACGGTGCTCTCGATCAACAACACGACCTGGAACGGCCTTTCGAGCCAGGAGCAGGGCTGGATCAACACGGCCGCTGCGAGCCTGTCCGATGAGTCCCTTACGATCGTGTCGAACCCGGCGAGCCCGCTGGTCAAGAACATTTGCGCGACCGGCATGAAGATCGGCAAGGCCTCCACATCCGCGCTGACCGACATGCGCAACGCGGAGAACGGCGTGTACTCCCAGTACACCGCGACCCAACCAACTGGGAGCCTTGTCTCCCAGATCGAGGCAATCAAGGCGACGGTGCCACCTCCGACTCCCGCGCCGCTACCGGCAGGATGCGCCGCTTCATAGCGTGTGATGCCGCACCTCACTCGGGCCCGCGGTCTCGCATCCGCGGGCCCGGTGTGTTGGGATGGATAGCGTGAGCGACTCCACGAACATCGGCGTCGTCGAAGGCGCGGAAGCGCTCGAGTTCGGACCGTATCCGCCCGACGCGCGTCCGAGCATCCTGACACGGGTCCTCGGTGTCATTGCCGATGGCACCGCGGTCATCGCCATGGCCATCGCGGTCCTCGCCGGCTTCGCGATCTTCGCCGTCGTCTTTGCCAACATCCTCGATCGCCAGTTCGAACACAACTCGATCTACGGCGCC
This sequence comes from uncultured Thermoleophilia bacterium, assembly GCA_963773325.1. Taxonomy (GTDB): domain Bacteria; phylum Actinomycetota; class Thermoleophilia; order Miltoncostaeales; family Miltoncostaeaceae; genus CAITWD01. The sequence goes on from CAVZAI010000002.1 coordinate 2,622,633, forward strand.
GAGGAGTTCTCTCGGTTCGCGTTCCTGTGGCTGATTTGGATGGGCGTGTCGCTCGCGGTGCGTCGGAGTGCGGTGACGGTGCTGACGCTCGGCACCGATAACGGGCCCTGGTGGTGGCGGGCCAGCCTGCGCGGGCTGGCGATGGGCAGCCTGGCGATCCTGCTCACCTACGCCTGTTGGCAATCCATCCACTACGTCCTCTCGCAGGAGTCGGTTGCGTCGATCAGCCCGGCCATGCGCGCCCCGATGTGGACGGCGATTCTGTCGATGCCGGTCGGGTACGTGTTCATTGTCATCCAGTACCTCTACATCGCCTCGCGGTCGCTGGACCGCGTGCGATCCTCGCCGGACCCGCATCGCTGGCGTCCGATCGCGGTCGGCATCGCCGGGGGCGTCGTGCTCGCCGCGATCCTGTGGGTCGTCTGCTTCGGCCTGTTGAGCGCCAACGTCGCTCCGCTGGTCCCCCTCGCGATCGTCTTCGTGGCGCTGACCCTCGCCGGGATGCCCGTGGTCTTCATGCTCTCGTTGGTCGGCATTCTGGGTGCGACCTCGGTCCTGTGGCTGTATTTCTTCCCGTTCGCCGGCACCGATCCCCTGTTCCCATTCCGCACGACGCAGGGCAACATGGGGCTCTCCCAAGGCGGCGAGTTGGTCGTCATCTACCTGTTCCTGATGGTCGCCGAGGTCATGAACGCCGCCGGCCTGTCGCAGCGGCTGATCCGCTTCGCGGCGTCGCTCGTCGGCCACTTCCGTGGCGGCATGGCGTTTGTGTGCCAGGTGACCTCTGCGGTGCATGTCGGGGATCTCGGGCTCGGCCCAGGCCGATGCGGCCGTGATGACCCCGCTGTTGGTTCCGGCGATGGAGAAGGAGGGCTATGACCGCGACGTGGCGGCGGCCGTCGTCGCAGGCGCGTCCATCAAGGGGCCGGTGGGCCCGATCTCGGTCATGTTCATCGCCTACGGTTACATCGTCTCGGGCCCCGGTCAGGCCCCCATCAACCAGATGCTGGCGGCCGGAGTCGTCCTCGTCATCGGGCTCCTGATACTGCAGGCCGCTGTCGTCTCGATCGTCGCGCGCCGCCGCGGCCTCAGGCCACCCCACGGGTTCCTGGGATGGGGCGAGGTCGCCAAGTCCGGACTCGGAGCGCTGCCGATCCTGATGATCCCCGTGATCATCATCGGCGGGATCCTTACCGGGTACTACACGCCGACCGAGTCGGCATCCGTCGCGCTGGCGGTGACGCTCGTGCTGGCGATCGCCTTCCGGCGCCTCTCGTTTCCGGTGCTCGGGCGCGCCATGATCGTCGCCGCGATGGAGACCGGCATCGTCATGCTGCTGCTGGGCGACTCGGCGATCCTTGCGCAGCTGCTGAACATCGACGGATTCGGGCAGTCGATCCAGAGCGCGATGACCAGCCTGACCTCGAACGCCGACGTGTTCCTGCTGATGGTGATGATCATCATGCTGCTGGTGGGGATCTTCATCGAGCCCCTGCCGGCCCTGTACATGTTCGCCCCGTTCCTGGCACCGGTGGCGGTCACCGTCTACAACATCAACGCCGTGCAGTTCGCTTGTGTCATGGTGCTGGCGCTGTGTATCGGGCTCATCCATCCGCCGGTCGGTCTGGTGCTGTTCTTGGTCAGCAGCATCTCGCGGGTCCGCATCGAGCGATTGTCCATCACGATATTGCCCTGGATCGGGGTCAGCCTGATCGGCTTACTGCTGGTCGCGTACACGCCTGCGCACGTGCTGCTGTGGTTTCCGAACCACTTCTGAGCCCGCACCGTGCCCTGGCGACCCGATCGGTACGCCGAAGGCCGGCCCCCTCCCGATGTCAGGCGTATCGCTACGAAAGCGTGTCGACGAGCGTTCCGTACTCGGTTAGCTGAAACACTCGGTGCGCGCCGGCGTCGGTCATCTCGACGCAGCCGAGACTCTGCGGGTAGCCGTAGCCTGGACGCGAGAACTGGTGCAGCGCGTCGCCACCGGAGAAGTAGCTGATCCAGCGAATGCCACTGTCGTGATAGGTGCTGCCGTTCGGGTTCGTCCCAGACATGGTGCCGACCGTCTGGCGCAGGAAGATCGGGAAGATGCCGTAGTTGGTCGGGCGGCCGGGGATTCCGGTGTTGGCCAGCGTGCTGAACACGTTGCGCCCGTTGTGCCAGACGACCACGTGCTGCGGCAGGCCGCGGTAGACGTGGACGAACGAGTAGCCGAAGCGGTTTCCGCGCCCGGAGATCGCGACCCGTTCGAGGGCGCGCCAGACGCCGGGCCCGAGCGCCCCGTCCATCGGGAGGTGATGGTCGACTTCGAAGGCCATGTATGCGCCGCGGAGCATCACGGCGCGGTTACTGGTCCAAAGACGCACCAGCGCCGACGGGGTATGCGCGTAGCGCCACTTGTAGGTCCCCGCCGGCGGGCTCGTGGCGGCCGCGGCCTGCGCACCGGCGTTACGGGCGACCGGCGTATGCGTGATGAACTTCAGCGGCAAGTACCCGAGTTGGGCGAGCAGCTGGACCGCTCGGGTGTTCGAGAGCGATCTGACGGTCGTCGTGATGGTGTGGGTGCCGGTTGCCGCCCACACAGCCCCGCGGTCGGTGAACGTCTCGCTCGCCCCCGGGGCGAACCCCGGCGCGCCCGGCGTGAAGATCGCGACGTAAGGGGTCGGCACCGTCCAGTGGCCGCTGACGCCGGGCCTGATCGACGGTCGGTCGGCCCCGTTGGCGGCGACCGGCTGGGAGAAGGTGAACGTGATCGGGTGCATCACGCCCAGACGGCCCGGCGGCAGCGCGATCTCCGTGGCGGCGATGCCCCGGCCGACGCGGATGCGGAATGAGCTCGTCGCCCCGACGCCGTTGATCGTCGTCGAGACGGCGACCGTGTACGTGCCCGCCGGGAGGCGGTGTCCGTGGGCATCGACCAGCGGCGTCGAGATAAGCGTGGTGCCCGCGGTGACCGATTGGCCGTGGGTCGCCACCGCGGACCCCCGCATGACGGTGATCGTGATCGCGGTCGCCGAGCTCACGCTGACCTGGAGCGGCAGCTTGCCGCCGCCGACCAGCAGCGCCGGGGTGCGGTCGACGTGCAGGTAGGGCACGACGGTCATGGTGCCGGGTGCGTAGGTGATCGGCGCCTCCGTGCACTCGGTCGCGTAGACGCCGGGGGGCGTCGTCGCCGAGGGCGCGAAGCCGGCCGTATACCCGACATCGGTGCGCTGGTAGGCCAGGCAACTCGGGGGCGCCGCCGGCGGCGTGCCGCTGTAGGTCGCCGTGATCGGCGGCGGTATCTGGCCCTGGGTGTAGGTCAGCGAGGACGTCACGCCGGTCGTCGGGACGGTCGCCAGCGCGAGCGATGGGACCACGACCGCCCCCACCGCTGCTCCACCAATGATCGCAATCCGACGCATGCCCGCCCCTTGATTTGTGTGACGCAATCTTAGTCAATCGATTGCAATTCCCTGCACAGCGTGCGATCTCGCCGGGATGAGCTGCGCGTGGCCCCGCCGTGCGGGGCCACGCAGATCGTTAGTAGCGGTAGTGGTCGGGCTTGTAGGGGCCCTCGATCGGCACGCCGATGTATTCGGCCTGCTCTTCGCTGAGCTCGGTGAGCTCGACACCGAGCGCGCCGAGGTGCAGTCGGGCCACCTTCTCGTCGAGGTGCTTGGGCAGCACGTAGACCCTGCGCTCGTACTCGTCGTTCTTGGTGAACAGTTCGACCTGGGCGATCACCTGGTTGCTGAAGGAGTTCGACATGACAAACGACGGATGCCCCGTCGCGTTGCCGAGATTCAGCAGGCGCCCCTCAGACAGCACGATGATCGCGTGCCCGTCGGGGAAGATCCACTCGTCGACCTGCGGCTTGATCGTGTTGCGCCGCACGCCGGGATACTGCGCCAGGCCGGCCATGTCGATCTCGTTGTCGAAGTGGCCGATATTCCCGACGATCGCCTGGTGCTTCATGCGGGCCATGTGGTCGACGGTGATGATGCTCCGGTTGCCGGTGGCGGTCACAAACACGTCGGCGATCTCGACGACGCTCTCGAGTGCCGAGACCTGGTAGCCCTGCATCGCGGCCTGCAGCGCACAGATCGGATCGATCTCGGTGATGATGACCCGCGCCCCTTGGGCGCGCAGCGATTCCGCGCAGCCCTTGCCCACGTCGCCGAACCCGCACACCACCGCGACCTTGCCGCCCAGCATCACGTCGGTGGCGCGGTTGATGCCGTCAACCAATGAATGCCGGCAGCCGTAGAGGTTGTCGAACTTCGACTTGGTCACCGAGTCGTTGACGTTGATCGCCGGGAACAGCAGGGTCCCTTGCTCGGCCAGCTGGTAGAGCCGGTGCACGCCGGTGGTCGTCTCCTCGGTGACGCCCTTGATCCCCGCGGCGATCGCAGTCCAGCGGTTCGGGTCCTCGCGCAGCGACCGCCGCAGCAGGCCAAGTACGACGGCGAACTCCTCCGACTCTGCCGTGCCCGGGTCCGGGACCGATCCCGCGCGTTCGAACTCGGCGCCCGTATGCACGAGCATCGTGGCATCGCCACCATCGTCGAGGATCATGTTCGGTCCGGCGCCATCGGGCCAGCGCAGCGCCTGCTCGGTCGCCCACCAGTACTCCTCGAGGGTTTCCCCCTTCCACGCGAACACCGGTACGCCCGCGGGCGCGTCGACGGACCCCTCGGGGCCGACGACGATCGCGGCCGCGGCGTGGTCCTGGGTCGAGAAGATGTTGCAGGAGGCCCAGCGCACCCGCGCGCCGAGGGCCGTGAGCGTCTCGATCAGGACCGCGGTCTGGATCGTCATGTGCAGCGACCCGGTGATCCGCGCACCGGCGAGCGGCTGGCTGTCGGCGTACTCGGCGCGGATCGCCATCAGCCCGGGCATTTCGTGCTCGGCCAGGCGGATCTCGTTGCGGCCGAAGTCGGCCAGCGAGAGATCGGCGACCTTGAAATCGGTGGAAGCCAGTAGCGCACCTGTCGTCATGCAATCTCCATCATCGGTAGGGGCCGTTCAGCTCGGCGTATGCGGACCGGCACCGGCGCGCGCGACGCACACCGCCGCAACGGGGTGATCGCGGCGCCGCGGGAGCATCTGCGAGCGTCGCCTGGGGATCTTACCGGGATGGCCGCCGGAGCCGACCGGTACGCGTGCGGCCCACCACAACCGGCCCGCCAGCGCCCGCCTGACACACGCCGCCGACGGCCCTGGCGGCGCGGGGGCCGATACTGCAGGATGGGCCCATGGCACTCATTATGAAGATCACCGACGATGGCACGCAGTACGCGGACCAGCTGCACGACCTGCTCGCGGAGTTCGGGGTCAACCCCGCGATCGAGGACGAGATCGATGAGATTAGCCTCTTGCCCGCGTATGTCCTGGCGGGTGCCTCGATCCGCACCGAGGCGCACGCGCACGGCAGCCATATGCATGTCGTGGCGATCAGCGTCGAGATCGCCGACGAGCTCGAAGCGGCGTTCTACGAGACCCTCGGGCATGTCCTCGAGGCTAGCGACGAGGACGAGGACGAGGACTGACCGGCGGACGCGGGTGCCGGCGGTCGCCGAATGACAGGACGGGCACTCGGAGCTCCGGGGGCCCGTCGTCGCGCTACGGCTGGTGCCGGGGGAACCCGGGCTAGACGGCCGGAGGCCAGCGCTCCTCGGGGCGGGGCTGACGCTCCCCGATCGTGAGCATCCGCTGGCGGCCGGGATCCATCGCCTCGTAGGGACGCACGACCGGCGTACGCCACGTGATGAAGCTCTGACAGGCGGCGTCGGAGTCGCTCGGGTACTGGCGCACGGCTTCGGCGAGCGCCTGGGCGTCACCGAGTCCGATGCCGGAGCTGACCCCGGTCTCCGGGCCGAAGAAATGCGCGGAATCGCCGATCAGCAGCACGCCCGGCTTCCACCACTCCTTGCAGGTCAGCAGCGACGGCTCGCCGTAGCGCACCTGGTCGAGCGAGGTAAGGCCGGAAATGCCCTGCTCGGATTCCGGCAGCAAGCGGATCCACATCTTCTTGATGGCGTCCAGACCCGGCGCCAGTGCGGCTTCCGCACCGACCTTGTCGACGCTGCGCCATCCGGCCGAGCCCTCCGGCCAGCCGAGGGTCCCGATGTGCCCGCCGTCGGACGTATACGCCATGGCAAACGACACACCGCCCGGCTCCGGGCTCATCCAGGCAAGCGAGGCGTCGGCAAGCGGCTCGAAGGTGGCCTCCAGTCCCGCCATCTGGCGCACCGGTGAACCGGTGCCGTCACACGCCACCACGAGGTCGGCGGGAATCGTGCGCGTCCCCCCCGGGCCTTCGGCGACGACGCCGACCACGCGGCCGAGTGGGTCCTGCACGAGTTCGGTGACGGTGTGCTCGTACTCGACGGGAAGGTCGTTGGCGAGCATGCCCAGGATCCGGCCGACCTGGACGCAGATCGCGACCGCGCTGCCGTCGGGCCGCGGGGCGATGTCCCAGCCCTGGGAGCGGATCTCATCGAGGATGCCGATCTCCTCGAAGACCGGAAAGCCCTGGAAGCCAAGCATATAGCCACGCGGCACGAATCCCCCGGCCGGCATCCGCTCCAGCACGATCGGTTCCTCGCCGCGTAGCCGCAGCAGCCGCGCGAGGGTCAGGCCGACCATGCCCCCGCCGCAAATCACGATATCCATGTGCGCCTCTCGACGGTTGCCGTCCCGGCGGGTGCCCGCCGTCCACAATCTTGCCCGACGACTCGGACAATTGCCCGGGATGTCGGACGGGCCGAGGCTCTGATGTTGCACCGCCGAGCCCGGGCCGGTCGTCGCGCGTCGGGCTTCGCTAGCCTCTGTCGGGCGAAGAGCCGGCCCATCGGAAAGGAGACCGTATGGCGCGATCGATCAAGACCGAGCTCGTGGAATCAATCCCGCTGCCGGACGGCGCGCAGTCACCGATCGCCGCCTACGTCAACGGCGCCGAGCGGACCGAAGGCAACGGGATCAGCGTGCGGGACGGGCGGATCTGGTTCGACGAACCGCTGCGGGTGCCCCACCCCACCTCGTTCGGCGGCAAGCTGATGCTGACCTTCGGCATCGGCGTCTACGGTGACGTCAAGGGCGACCAGGTCGACCTCGCCTTCCGGCGGGATGGCCAGGCCCAGTGGATGACCAACGTCCCGCTCAGCGCCGGGTCCCAGCCGGCAGACTGAGCTCCAGCAGCGACGCGCGCCAGTCGTCGGCGGGACGCCAGCCGGTGTCGGCGAGCCCGCTGTCCTGGATGTTGATCGAGGCCCGCAGCGCCTCGGCCATCGGGCCGCCGAGCGAGAGCGTCGCCAGGTGCGGCGGGACGCGGTCCGGGCGTGGTGCACCGAGCCCGGCGCAGATGTGGTGAATCAGCGCTTCCTGGGTCGGCGGGTCGGGCTCGCAGGCGGCATAGACCCCTGGCGCGGCGAACTCGGCGGCGCGCAGGGCGCGCACCGCGTCCGGGGCGCTGAGCAGTGGCAGGCGGTTGCTGCCGTCACCGACGATGCGGAACTGGCGGCGGCGCACGGCGAGCGCGAGCTCGGTGAACATGCCGTCGGGCCCGTACGTCCAGCCGAGGCGCACGACACGCAGCCCCGGCCCCTCCAACGCCTGTTCGGCGGCGAGGGCCCAATGACCCATCGCGATCGGATCCGGGTCGGTGTGCGCGGTGACCGGATCGGCGCCGTGGTCACCCCACACCAGTACATGGGAGGCCGCCACGACCGTGCGGTCGGGATCCCCGCGGGCGACGAGGTTGTGTGCGCCGCGCCATGCGAGTTGGGCGTCCTTGCGGACGCGCGGGCTGCGCAGGGGGGTCCGCACCCTCGGCAGCGCCAGATGCCAGAGCACCTCGGCAGCCGCGGCGTCGTCCTGCCACAGGCCCGGGGTCGCCAGATCACCGTAGACCGGCTCGGCGCCCAGCGCGTCGAGTTGTCGCAGCGCCTCGCCCGTGCGCCCGAGCGCCTGCACGTGAATGCCGTCCAAGGCCAGGTCGGCGATCAGCTGGCGACCGACCAGGCCAGTGCCGCCGGTCACGAAATGGGTTGCCACTAGACCTCCGGGCGGAGTCGCGCCAACGTGGCCGTCGGGCGCGGACGGCGACCGTAGTGCGGCGTCAGCCCCCGGCGACCGCCGGCAAGATGGTGACCTCTTGGCCGTCCGTGGTCACAGTAGCGATCCCGTCGCCGAAGCGGACGTCCTCGCCGGCGACGAACACATTGACGAATCGCCGCAGCTCGCCGTCCTGGCACAGCCGATCCCGCAGGCCAGGATAGGTCGCGTCCAGCTGATCGATGAGCTCGCTGATGGTACCGGGCCGGCAGTCCACGGTCGCCGCGCCGGCGGTGAGATTGCGCAGCGGCGACGGGATCTTCACGGTGACGGACATGTGCGATCCTCCCGCGTCAGGCGACGGCGGTTGCGAGGGTGGGCAGGATCGCGTCGGCGGCGGTCGCCGACTCGAACGAGCCGACGTTGGCCTCGATCGGGATGGCGGCGACGTGCGGGCTCACCGCGTCGAGGGTCTTGAGGCCGTCGCCGGTGATGTAGAGCACGACCCGCTCATCGGGGTCGATCTCGCCGCGTTCGGCCAGGTTGCGCAAGACCGCCGTCGTGACGCCGCCGGCCGTCTCGGTGAAGATGCCGGTCGTCTCGGCCAGCAGGCGGATGCCCGCGACGATCTCGTCGTCGGTGACCGCGGTCACCGAGCCGCCGGTCTGCCGGGCGGCCTCGAGCGCGAACACGCCGTCAGCCGGATTGCCGATCGCGAGACTCTTGGCGATGGTCTCGGGGTGCACTGGGGCCACGAAGTCGCGGCCCTCGTGCCACGCGGTCGCAACGGGGCTGCACCCGACCGCCTGGGCCCCGTTGAGCGTCGGCACGGTGCCTTCGCACAGCCCGAGTTCGAGCAGATCCGTATAGCCGCGGTGGATCTTGGTGTACAGCGATCCCGAGGCGATCGGCACGATGCAGCGATCCGGGAGCGTCCACCCGAGCTGCTCGGCGACCTCGTAGGCGAGGGTCTTGGAGCCCTCGCTGTAGTACGGACGCACGTTCACGTTCACGAACGCCCAGGGGCGATCGGCCGCGAGCTCGCCGCACAGCCGGTTGACGTCATCGTAGGTCCCCGCGACCGCCAGCAGCGTCGTGTCGAAGACCGCCGTGGCGACGATCTTCTGCGCTTCGAGGTCCGCCGGGACGAACACGTAGCTCTCCAGGCCGAGGGCGGATGCGTGGGCGGCGACGGCATTGGCCAGGTTGCCGGTCGACGCGCAGGCGACGGTCGAAAACCCCAGGCACTGGGCGGCCTGCAGGGCCACGCTGACGACCCGATCCTTGAAGCTGTGGGTCGGATTGGCGGTCTCGTTCTTGACCCACACGTCGCGAAGGCCCAATCGCTGGGCAAGCCGCGGTGCCCGGACCAGGGGCGTCAGGCCGGCGCTGAGACCGTGTGTCGGGTCGCTGGGCGCGCACGGCAGCAGGTCGCGGTAGCGCCACAGGTTGAGCGGGCCTTGGGCGATGCGTTCGCGGGTGACCGTCGCCGTGAGGCGCGATTTGTCATATTCGACCTCTAACGGGCCGAAACAGTACTCGCACACGTACGCGGCGATCAGCCCGGTGCGATGTCCGCATTCCTTACACCGCAGGCCGGTGACACAGCCACCAAATTCCCCACCACTGGAGCTCATCGCATCTGCCCTCGTATTCGGATCTCAGCAACAAAAAACGCCCTTCGCTGGGGTTCTGCGAAAGGCGATCCGAGTACGATCGGTGGCTTTCGCATCTCCCCGGCGTTCCACCGGTTGGAATTGGCACCTGGCGCGGATGCGCTGGTTGCCGCGGCTTCAAAGGGCCAAATCCCTCCACCGCTCTAGATGCTGAACCGAAACCTACACACTCACTCGGACGCCTGTCAATCGCCCGCGGTGGGCGCCGGGCGCGACGGTTGGGTGTCATGCACGCCGTGTCTCGTCCCTGCAACTTCTCTGCGACCGATCGTCAAAACCACCCGCATTCCGGGAGGAATGCAGATATCGAGATCTAAGGTATAAGTCCGTGAACGACGATCAGCCCACCGCCTCATTCCCGCGGCTCCCGTATCCCTCGGCCGCGGAGGCATCCGACGCCACGCCGGCGCCGCCTCCGCCGCCCCCCGAGGACGCCGCCCAACCGACCACGTCCTTTCCGCAGCTTCCGTACCCGTCGGCCGCCGACGCCGCCGCGGCACAGGCCGCGGCGGCTCCTGAACCCGCCGGAGCGGAGCCGAAACAGGGCTGGCGCGCGCGCCGACGCGCCGAGAAGGCCCGCGCCGCGGCCGACGCGACACCCGCGCCCGAGGCGACACCCGCTGCTGTCGTGCCCGCGCCCGGAGAACCGGAGGCACTCGGGACGGTCACCGATCTCGGGACCGATCTTCCCGGGCCGATGGACATCCCCGACTCGCTGGCGACGTCCCCGCGCGCCCTGCGCCGCCAGCGCCGGCGCTTGCTCAACGCGCGCGACCAGATGGTCTTCCACCTCGGCGGCCTTGCCTACGAGCTGCATCGGCTTGGCGAGCTGAGTGCTCCGGTCGCACAGCGCCGGGCCGGGATGATCTACGAGCTCGACGCAACCGTCAGCGCGATCGACGCCCAGCTTGCCTCGCGCAGCTCGACCAAGCCCGCCGAGCCGCGGCTGCCGATCGTCGTCGGGTCGTGCCGGACGTGTCACACGCTGTTTGTCGCAGAAGCGCGCTATTGCATGAAATGCGGCGCCGCGCTGGCGCCGGCCGAGGATCGTGAGCCGACTCCATGACCGACCCACCCGAACCGAACGAGCCTCCCGAGGCCCCACCGCTCAACACGCCGCACTGCCAGGAGTGCGACTCCCCCCTCGACCCCGACCAGCGCTACTGCCTGCAATGCGGCGCACCCACGGCCAGGGCGCCCCGGCTGGCGACCGGCAAGGGCGCGCGGATCATCGCCTTGGCGCTTGTGTTACTGGCGATCGGCACCGGCGCTCTCGCCGTGGCGGTGTCCCGCGAGAGCAGCACTGCGGCAACGACGTCGGGGTCGACGCCCGCGGGGACCACTTCGCCCACGGGCACGACGGGCACGTCGACCGGAACGGGCTCCACGGGGACCGGATCGGGCTTTGAGACGGTGACCTCGGGCACCACCACCACGACGCCGACGACCTCCACGCCCACGACCTCGACGCCCACGACCTCGACGCCCACCACCTCGACGCCGACGACGACCACGCCGACGACGACCACGCCGACAACATCGACGACCGCCAGCTGGCCCGCCGGCACCCAGGCATGGACGGTGGTCCTCGCGTCCGCGACGAGCCAGGCGACCGCCGATTCGATCGCCGCCAAGGCCACCGGCGACGGCCTGAGCGCGGGCGTGCTCTACAGCAGCGCATACTCGACGCTCACGCCGGGATACTGGGTCGTGTTCTCGGGTACCTACTCCACGTCGTCGGCCGCACAGGCCGCCGCGACGAGCGCCCAGGGCAGCTTCCCGGGCGCCAACGCGCGTTTCATCCCCGCCGCCTCCTGACCCCCATCCCTCGGGGCGAGCGGCAGTAGAGTCTTGCGGCGATGAGCCCTGATCCCACCACGCATCGTGTCTCGGTCGCCGTCGGCGTCGACGTCGGGGGAACCTTCACCGACGCGACGATGATCCACCAGGGCCGGATCCACACAGTCAAGGTCGCGACGACCCGGCACGATCACGGCATCGGCGTCATGGACGCCGTGCGGGAGGTCCTCGCGGCCGCCGGTGTGCCGGCGCGAGCCGTGGCGCGGATCGCGCACGGCATGACGGTCGGCACCAACGCACTCCTGGAGGGGCACCTCGCCCGGACCGCGCTCGTCGCCACGGATGGCTTCGGGGACGTCCTGGAACTGCGCCGCCAGGACCGCGCGGACCTGTACCGGCTGACCGCTGCCCACCCCGCCCCGGTGGTCCCACACGAGCGCGTGGTCGAAGTCCGCGAGCGCTGCGGTCCAGCCGGACCGCTGATCGCGCTCGAGCCGGACGAGGCCCGGCGGGCCGCTCACGCGGTCAGACTCCTCGAGGTCGAAGCCGTGGCGGTGTGCCTACTGTTCTCGTTTCGGCATCCCGAGCACGAACGCGTGCTCGCTGAGGCGCTGGCCGAGGCGCTGCCCGGCGTGCATGTGAGCCTGTCGTCCGACGTGCTCGCCGAGATGCGCGAATACGAGCGGGCGGCGACTACGGCGGTCGACGCGGCCCTCACGCCCCTGTTGGGCTCGTACCTGGCCCGGCTGTCGGAACGCACCGGGGCGGCGGGGCTGCCCTCCCCGCAGGTGATGCAGTCCAACGGCGGCCTGATCGATCTGACGACCGCGACGCGCCACGCCTCGCGGACGGTCCTGTCGGGTCCGGCCGCCGGCGTCATCGGGGCGTCGCTGTGGGCGCGCAGCGAGGGGATCTCGCACGTGCTGACCTTTGACATGGGCGGCACGTCCTGCGACGTGGCCCTGATCGCCGACGGCGTGCCGGGCCGCACGGCCGGCACCGAGATCAACGGGCATCCACTCCATCTGCCGATGCTCGACATCCAGACGGTCTCCGCCGGCGGCGGCAGCATCGCCTGGGCAGACAGCGGCGGCGCGTTGCGTGTCGGACCCGAATCGGCCGGCGCCCGGCCCGGCCCGGCCGCCTACGGGTTCGGCGGCACTGCGCCGACGGTCACTGATGCGCAGGTCGTGCTCGGGCGCGTCGCGGTGGTCGGGACCCCGGGCCGCGAGGCCCCGCTGCACACCGAGCAGGCGGAGGCGGCCGTCGAGGCGCTCGGCCGTACGCTCGGCCTCAGCCGGGCGGGCTGTGCGGACGGCATCGTGCGGGTCGTCAATCACGAGATGGCCCGCGCCGTGCGCCTCGTCAGCGTCGAACGCGGCGTCCACCCCGCCGGCGCGACGCTCATTGCGTTCGGTGGTGCCGGTCCGCTGCATGCATGCGAGGTCGGCGACCTGCTCGGCATCGAGCGCGTGATCGCCCCGGCGTGCGCCGGCGTGCTGGCTGCGCTCGGGACGCTGATCGCCGGGGAGCGCCGCGATTGGGTCCAGACCGTCCTGCTGCCGATCACCGACGCCGACGGCCTCGCCGCGGCGCTCAGGCCAATGGTTGACCGGGCCGCGCGCACCCTGCCTGGTGCCGACATCGAGGTCGCCGCGGACTGCCGCTTCGTCGGCCAGTCACATGCCCTGACGGTACCGTGGCCCGGCCGGGACGACACTCGGGTCCTGGCCGACGGGTTCCGGGACGCCCACACGGTCCGGTACGGCGATGCGGACCCGGAGGCGCCGATCGAGATCGTCTCGGTGCGGGTCGCCGCGGAGCTGCCGGGCGAGGCCCCGGCGATCGATGCGCGCCCCGCGGGCCCACCGGTGCCGGGCCCGGCGGTGATCCCGATGGCGGGCGCGACCGCGTGGGTCCCGCCCGGCTGGACCGGCCGCGCCTGCGCGGACGGCAGCCTCGATATCCGGCGCGACGATGCGGCGACAGCGTGGATCCGATAACCCTGCAGGTCATGGCGAGCGCCATGCGGTCCATCGCCGACGAGATGGAGGCCGCGCTCGTGCGCAGCGCCTTCTCGCCCAACATCACCGAACGCCGTGACTGCAGCACGGCGATCTTCGACGCCCAGGGCCGGATGATCTCGCAGTCGGCGTCGATTCCCGTCCATCTGGGAGCGATGCCCGACGCGGTGCGCGCGGTCATCGCCGCCGGGCCGGACCCGGGCGACATGTGGATCCTCAACGATCCGTTCACCGGTGGGACACATCTGCCGGACCTAACCCTGATCAGCCCCTTGCACGTCGAGGGTGCGCACGTCGGCTACGCGGTCTCCCGCGCGCACCACGCCGACGTCGGCGGGATCGCGCCGGGGTCGATGCCGGCCGGGTCGCGTGAGTTGTTCCAGGAGGGCCTAGTGCTCCCGCCCGTGCGGCTGGTAGCCGCCGGGTCGGTACGCGAGGACATCGTCGCGGTGATCCTCGCCAACTCGCGAACGCCGTCGGAGCGCTCCGGCGACCTACGGGCGCAGATCGCGGCGCACCGGCTCGCCGATGCGCGCATGCGCGAGCTCGTGTCCCGATGGGGCCGCGCGCTCGTCGAGGATGCGTGCGCGGAACTGCTGGCCTACGCCGAACGGCGGACGCGAGCCGAGCTCGCCCGCATCCCCGACGGAACCTACCGTGCCGAGGAGTGGTTGGAGGGCGACGGGGTCAGCGATGATCCGATCGCCATCCGGGTATCGGTGAACGTGTCCGGTGACCGGCTGACGGTTGACTTCGCCGGCACCGATCCCGCCGGGCCGGGCAACTGCAACTGCCCTCTGGCGGTCACGCACTCGGCGGTGTACTTCGTGATCCGGTGCGTCACCGATCCGGACATCCCCGCGTCCTCGGGGGCGTTCGCGCCCGTCACGGTGACCGCCCCGGCCGGGTGTCTGGTCAACGCGGCGTTTCCCGCGGCCGTCGCCGGCGGCAACGTCGAGACCTCGAGCCGCATCGTGGACGCGGTGTTCACCGCTCTGGGACAGGCCATCCCGGTGCCCGCGCAGGGCCAGGGCACGATGAACAACCTGACCATCGGTGCGCCGGGCTTTACATACTACGAGACGCTCGGCGGCGGTCAGGGCGCCGGGCCGGATGCGGACGGTCCCTCGGCGGTCCACGTCGCGATGAGCAACACCCGCAACACCCCGGTCGAGGCGCTTGAGGCGGCCTATCCGATTCGCGTCGAGCGGTACTGCGTGCGCCGTGGGACCGGTGGATCGGGCGCACACTCCGGCGGCGACGGCGTGACGCGGGCGCTGCGTGTACTTGTCGACGCCGAAGTCAGCGTGATTTCCGAGCGGCGGCACTCGTCACCGCGCGGCGCGGCGTCAGGCGGCGACGGACGCCCGGGCGCGAATCGCCTCAATGGCACCGAGCTGCCGGCAAAGTGGCGTGGACGGGTCGCCGCGGGGGACGTGATCCAGATCGATACGCCCGGCGGTGGGGGCTGGGGTCCTGCCCCCACCGGGATCGACCGCCCAGGGGGCGTGGGACCCCACTGAGCGGTGCCCGATGCAGCTACGCGGTTGCGCCGCTGTTGCGGACGAGGGTCCAGACCGAATAGCCGCACGCCTGGCAATGCGCCTGGTCGGGCGCGCCCTCGCGGTGCACACCGTCACAGTGCGCCCAGGCGCTGCAGCGGCCGTCCTCTTCCCAGGTCGACGCACCGCACCCGGTGCAGGCAGACGGCAGATAACGGGCGCTGGTGACCTGGAGCGATTCCCAGCAGAAGCGGCACGCGTAGACGGATTTGCGTGACAGCCGCATCTTGTGGGCCGTCTCTCGGCCCTCGGCCGCCGCCCGGGCGGGATACAGCGTGGCCATCAGCTACCCCCTAATACGTGACGATCGTTACGATCGCCGCTGCCGGAGATTGTAGCGATTGCAACGAATCTTGCAAGCCCGACGTGGACCGTTGCGCCGTTGCAGCGGAGTGCCGCGTCCGACCGGAGCCCGCGCGGCGGTCTAGCTCGAGGCGATGTCCTTGCCAACCAGGACGACCACGCCGGCGTTGCCCGCCTGCGATGCGGGCAGCAGCGTGAGCGCGGATACGTGTGCGGGTGCCACGCCGAGCGCCGTCGCGACGCTACAGGCGGCGTCCAGATCAGACCTGGTGACGTATTGGACGGAGCTGACCGGGGCGCCCGACACGCCGTTGGGGGCATTGGCGATCGTGCCCAGCGAGTAGCCGACCGACGTGAGCTTGGGGCCGATGACGTTCGCGGCGGCGCCGGCGACGCCGCTGCCGTTGTAGACCGCGACCGTGACGGTCGACGGGCTGGTGACGGGCGTGGCCGTCGCACACGAGGCGGTCACGACGTGCGTGGTCGACGTGCCGGTCGAGGTGGCCCTGTGCGTGGTGGTCGGCGTGGTCGTGGACTTGGCCGACGCGCCGGGCTTCGCCGAGGTCGAACTGTTGTGCGACGTGACCGCCCAGGCGACGCCAGCGGCGATCAAGACGGCGACCACGGTCGCCACGATGATCTGTGTGCGCCGGCTCGCGATCGGTGCGCGACCGTCCGCGCTGGCTTTGCCGCGATCCTTCGTGTCCGAGAGCCCCGAGAGCGCCTTCAGGCGATCGAGCGTGGGGTCATACGCGGTCAGCCCGGCCGAGGCGATCTGCTGCTCGAGGCGCCGGATTCGTCGGCCATGGCGAAACGATTGGATCACCAACGCGATCGCCAGGAAGATCGCGATGACCGCGGCCGATGGCGTGAGAAGATTGAACCAGCTCACGGTCGGCGAGGTTATCAGGCCGCTCGGCGGACGCCGTGCGCGAACGTCGCGCCGCCCGACCGCCGCCGGGGCCAGCAATCAGCCGGGTGTGACCCTGTACGCATCGAACACGCTCTCCACATTGCGTAGCGCGTTGACGACGCCCTTGAGGCTGTCGATGTCACCAACGTCGACGACGAACCGGTCGTGGACCATCTGGTTCTCCATGTGGCAGTTGGCGGAGACGATGTTGACGCCGGACTCGGCGAAGCTGCGCGACAGGTCCTCGAGCAGGCGCGGTCGGTCCCACGCGTCGATTGCGATCTCTACGCGAAACCCGCGGCGGTTGGCCCCTCCCCACGAGACCGGCGTGAAGCGGTCGGGGTTCTTGAGCAGCGCGCGCGCGTTCGGGCAGTCGTCGCGGTGGATCGTGATCCCGCGGCCGAGCGAGATGTAGCCGAGGATCCCGTCGCCCGGCACCGGCTTGCAGCACTTGGCCAGCCGCACCAGGACGTCGCTGAGTCCCTCGACCTCGATGCCCATATCGCCGGAGGCCTGGGCGACCACGGCGCGGCGCCCCCGGGGGGCCGCGGTGGTCTGGCGCTCCTCGGAGACGGCCTCGCCGGCCTTGAGGCGGGCGAGGATCTTGTTGACCACCGTCTGCGCCGAGGTCTTGCCGGTGCCGATCGAGATGTAGAAGTCCTCGGCCTTGCGGAAGCCCATTTCGCGGATGACCTCGAGCAGCAGGGGCGATCCCGCCACGCGCTGGCTTGGCAGCCCGGCCTTGCGCAGTTGCTCCTGCAGTGCGTCGCGGCCTTGGTGCTCGGCATCCTGGCGCTGTTCCTTGCGGAAGAACGCGCGAATCTTCGATCGTGCCTTTGTTGAGGCGACCAGCTTGAGCCAGTCGCGTGACGGCCCGCGCGGCTGACTGGAGGTCAGGATCTCGACGAACTCGCCGGAGCTGAGTCGGTAGGTCAGCGGGACGATGCGGCCGTTGACCTTGGCGCCCACGCACCGGTGGCCGACGTCGGTGTGCACGTCGTAGGCGAAGTCGATCGGCGTCGCCCCCGCCGGGAGGTTGCGCAGCTCACCCTTGGGGGTGAATACGAATACCTCGTCGCCGTAGAGGTCGCGGCGCAGCGACTCCAGGAACTCCGACGGGTCGGTCGTGTCCTGCTGCCAGTCCATCATCCCGTTCAGCCAGGTGAAATCGCCACCCGAGTCCGGGCGGGCGCCCTTGTAGAGCCAGTGGGCCGCGACACCGAACTCCGCCGTGCGGTGCATGTCGTGCGTGCGGATCTGGATCTCCAGCGGCTGGCCCTCGGGGCCCGACGACGGTGGTGTGCAGCGACTGGTACATGTTCGGCTTCGGGACCGCGATGTAGTCCTTGAACCGGCCGGGCATCGGCTTCCACAGCGAGTGGATGATCCCGACCGTGCCGTAGCAGTCGCGCACCGAGTCCACGAGCACCCGCATCGCGGTGAGATCGTAGATCTCGTTGAACTCCTTGCCCTTGCGGGTCATCTTCTCGTAGATCGAGTAGAAGTGCTTCGCCCGCCCGGTGATCTCGGCCGTGATACCGACCGTGCGCAGCTCACCCGACAGGTAGGCCCCGGCCTCGGCGACATACGATTCGCGGTCGGCACGCCGCTGGTTGACCATCTGCTGGATTTCCGAGTACCGGCGCGGGTGCAGCGCCGCGAAGGCCAGATCCTCGAGCTCCCACTTGAGGGACTGGATACCCAGTCGATGCGCGAGCGGTGCGTAGACCTCGAGCGTCTCGCGGGCCTTCTGGATCTGCTTTTGCTTGGTCATGTACGCAAGCGTGCGCATGTTGTGCAGGCGGTCCGCCAGCTTGACGATCAGCACCCGGATGTCGCCCGACATCGAGACGATCAACTTGCGGTAGTTCTCGGCCTGGTGCTCTTCCTTGGAGTCGAAGTGGATCTTCGACAACTTGGTCACACCGTCGACGATCGTCGCCACCTCTGCGCCGAACTCGCGCTCGATGTCGGCAAGGGTCGCGCCAGTGTCCTCGACGGTGTCGTGCAGCAGCGCGGCGATCACCGAGACGTCGTCCATGCCGACGTCGACGACGATCCGCGCGCAGCCGACCGGGTGGATGATGTACGGCTCGCCGGAGTGGCGCACCTGCCCGCCGTGATGCTCCTGGGCGAAGAGCATGGCGCGGCTGATCGCGCGTGACGTCGGCGTCCGGATGGCGGTCGCGCAGCTCGCGCAACAGCTCGTCGAACTGGGGCGCCAGGTGCGGCTGCGGGATGGTGGCGTCGATGTCGGGCGGCGTGTGCATCGGGTATACGGTACTCCGTTGGGCGGCGGCGCTACAGCACCTCGCGCCCGGCACCCGGGATGGCAAGGGCGTTGTCGTCGCGCCGCAAACAGATCGAGCGTCGTCGCGCGATCGAGGTACTCGGAGGCTGCGGCAAGCCGCGCGGTCGCGGTCGCCACGCGGCTGGCGCGCTCGAGCGAGCGCCCCTCGGTCGGGGTCAGGATGTCGAGGCCAGTCGGGCCGCACGCCACCAGCCCGAGCTCGACGAACGCGGCGAGCGTGTCCCCGACAGCATCCGGATGGCGGAGCGCGCCGACGCCGCCGAGCAGCGCGGTCTCGCAGGCGGCATCCCAGTCCCAGCGCGCGCGCGCGCCGAGATCGCGCCAGATCCGCTGGGCCAGCGGTCGCAGATCCCAGCGCTCGAGCGCCGACCAGGCGCGCGAATGCGATCTCGTGTTCGGCCCAGGCCAGGTGGAGATAGCGGTCCGCCGCGTGGGTTCGCAACCAGCGGGCCTGGTTCGGGTCCTGGGGTGGATCGAGGACGACCAGGTGCGCCTCGGCAGGCAGCGTGCTTGCGGCGAGCGCGGCGTAGTCGACGACGACGATGCTCGCCCGGCGTCCGGCCCGTGCCATGCGCTCAGCAAGGGGCCCCGGGGCGCACCGGAGCCCGCCGATCACCGCGAGTTCCACCCCGATCCGCTCGGGGTGCAGGACGTCTTCGAGCATGCTGCGCCGCCGCGGCAGGTCGGCCACCACGACCGCGACGCCGGCGTCGGCGCCCGCCAGCGCGGCGATCCGCACGAGCGCCGTCCCGCTGCCGCGTTCGTCCTCGACCGCGCGCGGGGGCCGCGACGGCTCAGGTGCGACGGGGTCCGGGAGCGCGACCTCGATGCGCCGCCGGACCTGTGCCAGGGTCACTCGCGCGGCACAGGCCAGATCGCAGGCCGGCGCGCAGGCCACCGCGGGCGTCGACGGCGCCACCACTGGCTCCAGCCGGTCGATGCTCACCCGCGGACCCACCAGCCCCTGATACCGCTCGATCCCCAGCGAGACATGCACATCCACGCGCTCGCCGTCGGCGAGCTCGTCCAGGCGGTGGCCGTGCCCGAAGCCGACCGCCCGCAGATGCGCCCCGCCGCAGTGCAGGCGCACGTTCAGGTGGCGCCCGCCCTTGCCCATCAGCCCGGCCGCTTCGGCCGTGCAGGCCGGCATCAGCAGACGCGGCTGCGGGTTGCCGCGGCCGTAGGGCGCCAGCGCCTCGAAGGCCTCCGCGGTCTCGAGGGTGAGTTCCCGCGCGCCGACGACCGCGTCGACCGGTCGGATCCGCGCGCGTTCGAGCACCGGACCCAGGGATGCCGCCGCCGCAAGGAACTCGCTGCGGAACGCGGCGACCTGGTCGGCGGGCAGCTGCAGGCCCGACGGCGCCCGCGTGACCACCCCAGCGGGTGAGGCGCCCCGATGCCCGGCCGAGCAGGTCGTGCAGGTCCAGCCCGGGCAGGCTGCGGCCGGAGCCCTTGGCGACCTCGTCGTCGCGTGCCAGGCACGAGGGCGGGACGGTCGAAATGGTCGACCAGACGTGAGGCGACGATGCCGACGACGCCCTCGTGCCAGCCATCGCCGATCGCGAGGATCGCGTTGGCGTCACGGATCTCGGGCGGTGAGGCCTCGATCTGCGCGATCGCCTCGGCGGTGATCGCCTGCTCGACGTCGCGGCGCTCGGCGTTGAGCGCCCACAGCTCGTCGGCGATCGTGCACGCCCGCCCCAGATCGTCCTCGAGCAGCAGCGCAAGCGCGTCGTCGGGGTGGCGCAGGCGTCCGGCGGCGTTGATGACCGGCGCGAGGGTGTACCCGAGCGCGCGCGCATCGAGCGTGCGCGGGTCGATGCCGGCCGCCTGGCACAGGGCGCGGATCCCGGGCCGCGTGGCCCTGCGCATCTCCGCCAGGCCACGCATGACCAGACGCCGGTTCTGACCGACCAGGGGTACCGCATCGGCCACCGTCGCCAGGGCGACCAGGTCGAACTCGCGGTCGGGGTCCGGCCCGACCAGGCCGCGCTCCGAGACGCTCGGCGAGGGCCCGCACGACGGCGAAGACCACGCCCGCGGCGGCGGGGGCATCCTCGGGCATCTGGCCGAGGGCCGGGTTGGCCATGAGCCCGGGCGGTCGCACCCCGCCGGCGAGGTGATGATCCAGGACGATCGGCTCGACGCCCAGCTCGACCGCGCGCGTGAGGGCGTCGACGGCCGACGTCCCGCAATCGACGCAGACCAGCACCGCGACGCCCTCGTCGGCGAGCCGTTCGACGGTCTCCACCCTCACGCCGTAGCCGTCGGTGAAGCGGCTCGGCAGGTAGGTGCGCACGTCGGCCCCGGCCGCCCGCAGCGGGCGCGCCAGGACGGCGGTCGAGCAGACCCCGTCGCAGTCGTAGTCACCGTGGATCGCGATCCGCTCGGCGCGGCCGAGCGCGAGCACCAGCCGGTCGGCGATCTCCCCCACCCCGGGCAATGTCTCGGGCGGATCGAGGGGACCGTCGGCGTCGGATGAACTCACGCGCCAGCTCGGGCGTGTCGAGTCCGCGCCGGACGAGCGTCCACGCGAGGGCTTCCGGGATCTCAAGCGTGTCGCGAAGGGTGCGGACCCTGGTCATACGGCACCCGGCGCGCGACCCACGCCACTACCACTTCCCCGAGCGCAGGATGCCGAACGTCAGCCAGACGATCAGGCAGAACCCGAAGAAGCCGGGCAAGACTGCCAGGAGGGCAAACCCGCCGACCTCCACGCGCGTGTGCAGCAAGGGCGCCGATGATCGCCGAGGAGACCATGAGCCCGAACGCCAGCAGCGCGAGGACCAGGCGGTTCATGCCCCGCTCGATGCGCTCGACCGAGGGCGCGAGTTGATCGACGTTGATGCCGACCGTGAACTCGCCATCGGTGAGCTCGGTCAGGAGCTCGCTCACCTGGAGCGGGAACTCGCGCGCGACCCGCACGCCGCGCTCGAGATCGCGACGGGCCCGCTCGGCGACGCGGTCCGGGCGCAGCCGTTCGGCCATGAGGCGGCGGGCGTAGGGGCGTGCCGACTCGAACACATTGAACTCGGGCGACAGCTGCAGCGCCACGCCGGCCAGCGTGGCGAGGGTCTTGTCGAGCATGACCCAGCGTGTCGGCAGCGTCAGCTGCAACCGGTAGACGGTCTGGAAGATCTCCGAGAGCATGGACCGGGCATCGATGTCCCCCATCGCCTGCCCGCTGTAGCGCTGCAGCACGACCGCCAACTGGTCGGCCAGCTCCTGTTCGCGCTGGCGCGGGTACCGCAAGCCCGAGCTCGCGCAACCGTCGCGGGAGGGCCTCCGCGTTGAGGTCGAGGACGTCGACCAGCAACCCGACGGCGGCCTCGCGATCCCGCTGGGACAGCTGGCCGACCATGCCGAAGTCCACCAACCCGATGTGATCGGGCCCCTGGATGAGGATGTTGGCCTGGTGGGGGTCCGCGTGGAAGAACCCGTGCACGAAGACCATCTGCATCCAGGTCTCGGCCAGGCGGGCCGCGAGCCGGCGGCGGTCCTCGTCGGTCCAGTCGTCAAGCTGGAGCTGTGCGAGCGACGACCCCTGGATGCGCTCCATGACCAGCACCCGTGGGGTCGTGTACCGCCAGAAGATCTTCGGCACGTCGACCTGCGGGTCGTCGGCGAAGTTGCGACGGAACGTGTCGGCGTTGTGCGCCTCGACGCCGTAGTCGAGCTCGCGCCGGATCGACTGCGAGAACTCATCGACCAGGGCAACCAGGTCGATGAACGACAGGCGGTCGACGCGGTCCTTGAGCAGGCGGGCGAGCTGGTACAGCAGCTGAATGTCGGCGTTGATCTGGCGCTCCGCGTCGGGGCGCTGGACCTTGATGACCACCTCGTCCCCGCTCGGCAGGCGCGCGCGATGCACCTGGCCGATCGAGGCCGCGGCGATGGCCTGCTCGTCGAACTCGGTGAAGACCTGTTCGATACTCAGCCCGAGCTCGGCCTCGACGACCCGCCGGATGTTGGAGAACGGCTCGGGCCGGGCACGGTCCTGGAGCTGGCGCAGCTCCTCGACGATGTCGGCCGGAACGATGTCCGGCCGCGTCGACATCAGCTGCCCGAACTTGACGAACGTGGGCCCGAGCTCGTCGAGCATGTCCCGGAGCCGTCGGCCCCGCGTCCCGGGCACCTCCGGGGCGTCGGCGGCCGCCTTGGCGGCCGACCTGACCCGAGCAGCTGCCCGAAGCCGTAGCGCGCGGCGACCTGCGTAATCTCACGGACGCGCGCGAGGTTTTGGCGCCGCTCTGAGCTCATCGCCTCCGAGCGTACCAGGGGCACTCCCCTGGTCCGCCCGGATTGCGGTGGTTAGCCGGTCACCACGTAGTAGCTGCCGCTGACCGCGAACGGTCCCGGGCCATCGGAGGACAGGCTCAAGGTGAACCCGTCGGGATGGGTCGGATCGGCGTCCTCCTGCAGGACCGACAGCCCCGCCGTCGAGCAGTTGAGCACCGCGTCGACGACCAGCACCAGCGTGCCCGGTGCGTGGTGGGGCCCGTCGCCGATCGCCCAACCGAGGATCGGCCGGTCGAGCGGCGTGCGAAAGCGCACGCGGGTAAACGCCCCGTCGCCGGGCGCCACGGCGCTGCCGCCGACCGCAAAGCGGCCGGCTGTCTGCCGGTTCTGGGCGGATGCGTCGAGGCGCGGGAGCACCCGTGCACCGGACGCGCCCCGGGCGGTGCCTGCGGCGCCGGTGGCGAGCGCGGTCGCCCCGACGAGCACCGGTGGCACGGCAGCGGGCTGTGGCGCTTCGCTGGCCGGTGAGGCCAGATCGACGGGTGGGCTCGTCGGGGCAGGAGTCGTCCACCAGTCCTCAGGGGCGGACTCGGGCGGCGCGGCGGCGGTCGCCTCCCACCAGTCGGCGTCCGTGCCCGCAGCGCCGGTGACGGCGGGTCGCCTGGTGCCCGACGGGTCCGTGCTCGGCAGGGATCGGGCGTCAGGGACCGCGCTGGGCTCCGCGACGACGCTGGCGTCCTCGCTCGCCCACCAGTCGTCGGGGCCGAATTGACCCTGCTCAACCGGTGCGGGTTCGGGCTCGGGCGCCGGTGCGGCGCGCTCGGCCTCATGGGCGCCGGCGCCCCAGACGCTCGGTCCCGGCGCCGGTGCCTCCGGCGGCCAGGTGTCGACCGCCTCGGCGTTCACGGCGCCGACGTGCTCAGGCGCCGCGGCGGCAGGCGCGGCGGCGGGACCGACCTCCCAGAAGCTCGGATCGGTGCTCGGACTGGCCGGGCGGGTCGGCTGACCGAGTGCGTCCACACCATCACCGAAGGACGTAAACGGCGGTTCGGCGAGCGAGCCGGCGGGCGGTTCGATGGCGCCGGCGAACGACGTCGGCGGCGACATCGCGGGCGAGGGATGCGGGGCGCCGAGCACGATCGTCTCGGACCCTTCCTCGGGTCGGCGCTGATCGGCGTCCTCGGTGCCGACGGGCTCCTCGGTACGCGCGGCGGCAACTTCCGCCCACTGGCCGAAGGCCGGCTCCGTGGTCATCGGTGCAGGCGCTGGGGCGAGATCAGCGCTCTCCCAGGCCTCGAGATCCCCCGGCAGCGGCCAGCCGGGACGGGTGATCAGCTCATCATCGCCGACGGTCGGCGCCGGCGTGACCGGGGCTGCGGCGATCTCGGGAGCGGTCTCGTGGGCCAGTTCTTGCGGTTCGGGCGGGTGCGGCTGACGCATCGCCTCCCAATCGGGTTCGTCGGCACCGACCGCGGCTTGTCCGAAGACGGCATCGTCTGCGGCGTGTGCCGCCGGCGCGGCGGCGGGCGCGGGTGCGCCGGTCGCGGCCGTCTCGACGGCGGCGACCGGGATGACTCCGGTGGTTGCGGCGTCGTCGGCGATGCGCTGGTCCTTGGGGGTGCCGCGCCGACCGGTCGACATGAACCGCTTGAAGCGATGGTCGAAGCCGTCCTCGGAGGGGGACTCCACCGTGGCGACGCGGGTGTCGCGATGGCGGCGCAACCAGATCATCGCCAGCAGAATCATCAAGGCGGCTGGCGCGGCGATGAGTTCGGCGCTCAGCGGAGTCATGACCGCCTCATCTTCCACTCGGCACCTCGGCTGATCCCCATGGTCGCAACGGCCCCGCTGTGGATCTCACCATATCTGTGCCGTCGGCGCATCTGGGACGTCCCTCGATGGTCGGCGCGCGAGCGCCCCGCAACTGACTCTGTGGCCACCATTCTAGATCTCCACCACGTATTGACCGTCCACCCGGACCGGTCCGGCGCCGAGGGCGGTCGTGATTAGCGTGAAGCCCTGCCGGTCGGGCGTGAAGCCACCCATCTCGGCCACGACGACCCCATCCGGGGCGACGTTGGCCGCGTGATCGATGTTGAGCTCGATGGCGCCGCTTGTGGGCACTCCGCTGACGGCGTCGGGAAACGTGACCCCGGTGAAGACCAGATCGCCGGGTCGGCGCGCCTCCCCTTCGACGCTGAAGCGCCCGTACACGGTCTGGACGCCCACGGGCGCGGGCGCGGCGGCGGCGGCGGTCTCCACAAGCCCCCAGTTGGCGTGCGTCCGGCCCGAATCAGGTGCCTGGGCCTGCGGCGTCACGGCCCCCTCGGGCGTCGCCGTGATCTCGGGCTCGCGCGGAGCCTCACCAATGCGCCGCAATCCCCCGCCGCCGGTAACGTCGACGTGCGGGAACTCGTACGGGTCCGTGCCCCGATCGGCGGGCTCCGTCGCGGCGGCCTGCGGCGCGTTGGACGCGTCGTGTGGCACCGCCGTGGTCGTGGCGGGCTCGTCGGCAGCGCGGACCGCCGTCGTCTCGTGCGTGGCGCTGGAGCGTTCCTCGCGCGGGGCCTGCAGCTGGACGTCGTCGATCTCCCACCAGGCCGTCCAGGGCTGGTCGGGCATCAACGACCGCCCGGGCGGTCGCACGGGAGGGGTGTTTCGGGCGTAATGGGCCATCGTGTCCCGGCCTTCTCGTTTCCCATGGCACGGTGCTGCGGGCCGCAGCACTCTCGGGTCACGTATCGGCAGGCCCAAGCTGGCGCTTTACGTTCGCGCATGGGCCGCGCCGCGTCCGGCGCGGGCCCGGTGGGACTACTCGGCGGGCGCGCTCGTGGCGTTGCCGGCCGGGGTCTCGTCGCCGGCGGGGGTCGGCTCGGCCACCCCTTCGACAAGACGGAGACGGTGATCGAGCTCGGCCAGGTGCACGCGCAGGTCCTCCACTTCGCCGCGGGTGACGACGCCGGCGCCCGAGAGCACGCCGCGCAGGGAGTCCTCGAGATGCCCGATGAGTCCGGATGGCGTGGGCCGCTGGGGGTCGACGACCCGGGCGATCAGCCGGTCCATGATCACGCGCCCATCCTCGGCCGACACGCGGCCCTGGGACACGAGCTCACCGACGATCTGCTCGACCCGGTCTCGGGTCAGGGATGCCGCACCCACCGACAGCAGGATCGCCTGCTCGAGGGTGTCACGCAGTGAAGCGGGCGTCATGTGCGTCTCCGGCGTTGCTGGGCACGGTGGTGTCGACGCTCCCGCGGCGGGCGCGTCGGACTCTCGGCGGGTGCGGTCTGGGTCGGCTGCGGCTCAGCCTCGGGCTCGGGTGGCGCCGCGGGCGTCTCCTCGGTGGAAGGTTCGGGCTCGCGCGGCGGTGGTGCCTCGAGGAGTTCGGCCTCCACCCCTTCGACCACCGACTCGTGGTCGGGCTCAGCGTCGGTCCGGGCGTCGACACTCTCGGCCACGGTCGTGCTGAGCGGGTGGACCTCGACCTCGTTGAACGGATCGGGCAGTGCCATGACACTGCGCTCGGCCCGTTCGAGGGCGGCCACGTCGACGACGTCGGCGTCGCGGCTCTCGTCGATACGCAGCCGCTTCTCGCGCTTGGCCTGCTGCTTGCGGGCCTCGGGCTGGTGCTCCTTCCACCAGGACGCCAGCGGCGCGGCGATCACGATCGACGAGACACCGCCGGACAGGATGCCGACCAGCAGCGCGAACGAGAAGTCCTGAAGCTCTGGGCCCCCAAAGATGAACAGGCACAGCACGGGGATGAGCGTGATCAGCGACGTGATCACCGACCGGGTGATGGTCTCGTTGATCGAGCGGTTGACGATGTCCCGGTACCGGGAGCCCCGCATGAGCGGCACGTTTTCGCGGATCCGATCGAAGACGATGACCACGTCGTACAGCGAGTACCCGAGGATCGTCAGCAGGGCGGCGACGGTATCGCTGGTGACCGTTCGCCCGGTGATCGCATAGATGCCGAGGCTGAGCAGGACGTCGTGGACGACCGACAGCATCGCGGGCAGCGCCAGGCGGTACTCGAAGCGAATGATCAGATAGATCAGGACCGCGATGAAGCTCAGGATGATCGCGTAGATCGCGTTGCGGATGACCTGTTGGCCGAACGTCGGCCCGACCTCGTTGAGGTTGAACGTCGAGGTCTTGACGCCGTACTTGGTGTCGAGGGCCTGGCGCAGGTCGCGGATCTGCTGCTGGTCGAGCGCCTTGGTCTCGATCTGGACCCCGTCAAGGGTCTTGCCCTGGACCTTCTGGGTGAACGTCTGCACCGTCGCGTTCGGGAAGCCGGCGCTGGCGACCGTCTGCTGCAGGCTCGCCTCGGAGGCCGGACGCTCGAGCGCGGTGCTGATGCGTGTGCCACTAGTGAAGTCGAGGCCGAGGTTGAGCCCGAAGACGCTCAGCCAGATCAGACCGATTCCGACCGGGATGGTCGAGATGGCGACCCACCAGCGCCAGTGCCCGACCCAGTCGAAGTTGTACACGCGCCCCTGCTTGAGGGCCATGAGACGGTCCTCGCGCACGACCTTGCTGTCGAGCAGGATGCCGAAGATGGCGCGCGTCGCGACGACGGCCGTAAACAGCGAGATCAGGACGCCGATGCCCAGCGTGAAGGCGAAGCCCTTCGGCCCGGCCGTGGCGAACATGAACACGATGATCGCCGTGGCGAGGGTGACGACGTTGGCGTCGATGATCGCCGCGATGCCGCGTCGGTAGCCGGCCGACAGCGCGGCGGCGGGACTCTTGCCCGCCCGCGCTTCCTCACGCACGCGTTCGAAGATCACCACGTTGGCGTCCGCGGAGATACCGATGGTGAGGATGACGCCGGCGATGCCCGGCAAGGTCAGCGTGATCGGCCACAGCACGACGACCGCGTAGAACAGTGCGGCGTAGATCATGAGTCCCAGGGCCGCCACGACGCCGAGCAGACGGTAGTAGGCGATGAGGAAGATCAGCACGAGGATGAGGCCCGTGATCCCGGCGATCAGGCCCTCGCGCAGCGACTGGGCCCCGAGGGTCGCCGAGACCTGGCTCTCGCTGATCGGCACCAACCGGATCGGCAGCGCACCCGAGTTGATCTGTTCGGCGAGCGTCTGGGCGGTGGACTGGCTGAAGTTGCCCTGGATCTGGGCGCCGTTGGAGGCGTCGATGCCGGTCGGGTACTGGGTGTAGTCGACGATCGGGTTGCTGATCAGCTGGCCGTCGAGGACGATCGCGAAGCTCTGGTTGGACCGCTGGATCCGGCCGCGCTCGGCCAGCGTGCGGGTGACGTTGGTGAAGTCGCCGGCGCCCTTGCCGGTAAACGACAGCGTCACGACCGGCTGGCCGGTGCCGCCGTTGCCGAAGTTGGCCAGCACCGAGGCCGAGCTGATGCCGGCTCCCGTCAGGGCCGGGCGGTCCTGGAAGATCTGGTAGGTGGAGATCCCCTGGCCCTTGCGCGTGGCGAGTGTCTGCTGCTGGCTGACGATCGTCAGGCCTTTGGGCACCGACTCCACGACCTGGTTCGACCAATTGAGCCCGGCGCCCTCCACGGTGTCACGCAGGGCGGTAGTCGCCTGGTCGCGCGTCTCGCCAACCGTGATCGGCTCGGGGCCGGCGGTGCTCTGGTGGGTGGTCTTGTCGAACGCGTACAGCGTCTCGGCACCCTGGGTGGGATCGTCCACCGGGGTCTTCTGGGCCTGCAGCACGGCGCTGTAGAGGCTCGGCGACGGCGTGCCGGCGACCACGTTGTTCTCGTAGTCGTAGAACGCCAGCTGTGCGGGCTTGATGAGGTTGGTGACGACGACGTCCGGGTTCTTGACGCCGGGCAGCTGGACGGAGATCTGGTCGGTGCCGAGGGTCTGGATGGACGGCGACGCGACACCGAACGCGTTGACGCGGTTGTTGATGATGTCCACCGAGCGCTGGATCGACTGCGAGGTCACCTGCGAGTCGGCGGTGGGCTTGCCCTGCAGGATGACCTGCACGCCGCCGCGCAGGTCGAGCCCGAGCACCACGGGGCGCACCGCGATCGCCACGAGCGACGCGAGCGTCAGCCCGAGGACCAGCAACAGCAGCAGGAGTGAGCGGCGGCGCCTGCTCATGCGCTAAGCGTCGGGTTCGTGGGAGTCCGTCTCGGCGGTCTCGGTGTCGGCATCGGGCGTGACGGCCGGTGCGGCAGGCGTGATCGTGCGCACGATCGCCGAGCGGGCGATGCGCACCTCTGTGTCCTCCGCCACCTCGAGCAGGACGGTGTCGCCATCTTCGATCTCCGTCACCGTGCCGTGGAGCCCGCCCGTCGTAATGACTTCGGTCCCGGGCGCAAGCCTGTTGAGCAGTTCTTTCTGGGCTCGTTGAGCCCTGCGCTGCGGCATGATGAGGAAGACGTACCCTCCGCCGAAGATGATCACGATCAGCAGCAGGGCAGTTGGGCTCACGGTGTGACGGCCTCCCGGCGCGCGAGAACGGACCGGCGGACCCTAGCAGAGGCGGTTTCATGCACGGTTGCGGGCATGAGACCGATCATAGGGGTCCCAGCCGGGGGCGCATATGGGGCGAGTCGCACCGGGCCGGGCGGGTGCGTGAGCGGTTCGTTGACACGGCCCGGCAGGCCCCGCGGCCCTGCTAGGTTGCGCCCACGATGCCGGACTGGATACGACGGGAAGGCTCGCGCGCCTGGCGTGCGCAGTGGCCGGTCTACTGCGAGATTCTGCTGTGCGCCGTCCTCGACCTCCTGTACGAGACCATCCGGGCGCTGATTGCGCCGGATACCTCCGCCGTCCGCACCGCGGTCGCCAATGCGCATGATGTGCTGCGGCTCGAGGCGCACCTGGGGCTCGACATCGAGTCCTGGAGCCAGCGGGTCACCGACGCGGTCGCCGGAGGCCGGTTCGTCACGACCTGGTACTACACGTTGGCCTACCTGCCGCTGTTCATCGGCTTCCTGCTGTTGATCTGGTTCTGGCGACGAATCAACTACGCCTTCGTGCGCAACTGGT
This sequence comes from uncultured Thermoleophilia bacterium, assembly GCA_963773325.1. Lineage (GTDB taxonomy): Bacteria > Actinomycetota > Thermoleophilia > Miltoncostaeales > Miltoncostaeaceae > CAITWD01. The sequence goes on from CAVZAI010000002.1 coordinate 2,652,490, forward strand.
TCTGGACCGCACATGTGATCGCGCTGATCGTCTTCTGGGCCTATCCCGTGGCACCGCCGCGTCTGGTCGCGGACGGCCTCGCCGACACCACCAAGCAGGCGCTTACCCTCGGCGGGGCGCTCGACTGGTTCCAGCACCTGCGCAACAGCTACGCGGCGATGCCGTCCCTGCACATCGGCCAATCGTTCCTGTACGCGCTGACGCTGTTCTGGCTGTGCGCGTCGTGGGGGCGCTGGCGCAACGTGTGGTGGATCCTGCCGCTCTGGATGGCCTGGGTCACGATGGCCACGGCGAACCACTACCTGCTCGACGGGATCGGCGGCGTCCTGACCGTGCTAGCCGCCCTGGCCGTCGTCAATTGGGTGTCGGCCGGCGATATTCCGCGCCCGTGGCAGGTGCGGACAACGGCCGGGCGAACAGGTACCCTCGGCCCCGTACGTCAACGCGTGGGAGGAAGCGCATGATCCGACCGTTGCGCATCGCAATGGTGACCGAATACGCCTACCCGGTCCTGGGAGGCATCTCCGAACATGTCCACTTCCTGTCGCGTGAGCTCGCCCAGCTGGGCCACGACGTCACCGTGGTCACCTCGCACCCCCCGCGCGGTACGCGCCCGGCCGCGGACGTTATCGACGCCGACCACCGCGCGCAGTCCGGCTACCGGACGGTGCGAATCGGCCACTCGATCCCGCTGCCATCCAACGGCTCGATCGCCCGCGTGTCGGTCGGCAGGGCGCTCAAACGCCGACTCGGCCGTGTGCAGGCGCCCATGGACGTCGTCCACTCCCAGGGGCTGGCCGCACCGTTCTTCCCGCTGTGGTCGCTGCGCGCGTCCAAGGCGCCGTGCACGGTCGGCACGTTCCACACCTACTTCAACGGCGGCCACATCGCCTACCGCACGCTCCACACGTACCTGGCCACCGCGCTGGGCAACGCCGACCGCAAGATCGCGGTCTCGGAGGCCTGTGTGATGTCGACCGGGCAGTACTTCCCCGACGAGGTGTTCGACATCGTTCCCAACGGGATCGACACGGAGTTCTTCTCCCCGCTCGAGCGGGCCGCCGAGCGTCTGCCCGGCCCGGCAAGGATCCTGTTTGTGGGGCGCTTCGATCCGCGCAACGGCCTGGGGACACTGCTGGATGCCGCCGCGATCCTGAAGCTCCGCGGGTACGACTTCGAGGTGCAGGTCGTCGGGGACGGCCCGACGCGGCCGCTCTACGAGCACCACGCCAAGCGCGCAGGGGTCTGGGATCGCGTGCGCTGGCTTGGCCTGCTCAACGAGGAGCGGCCGGAGCTCTACCGTCAAGCGACGGTCCTGGCGGCCCCCTGCACCCTGGCCTCGTTCGGGGTGATCCTCCTGGAGGCGTACGCCAGCGGCACCCCGGTGGTCTGCGCGGACAACATCGGGTTCCGGCAGGTGATCCGCGATGGCGCCCCGGGCGAGTTCGTGGCCGGCAACGACCCGGAGGCGCTCGCCAACGGGCTTGCGAGGGTGCTCGACGACGCCGGCCTGCGCGAGGACTGGGGCCGGCGAGGCCGCGAAATCGCCGAACAGCGGTACGCGTGGCCGATCGTCGCGCGCCAGATCGAGGAGATCTACATCGAGGTCCTCGAGAGCAAGGGCATCGACCTGCGTGTCGCGGCCCCGGCGGCGGCAGCGGGCTGATCGTCAGGTCCCCGCGGGGACCTGCCATCGCGCCCGACGTTGCTGATGTAATACGACCGGCCCGTGGGCGCCGCCACCCGGCGGACCACGTCGGGGGATGACCGCTACGAACCGCAGGGGGATGTGTTGGACGATTGGTCTTTGGCGGAGTGGCTGCTCCGCTCACTCGCGCAGCAGACGGGCGTCACCCCGGGCGGCGATCTGATCACCCGCCTGGACAACACGCCGCCGGTGGTGCTGCGGAACCTGAACGCGCTGGACACGGAAATCGCGATTCTTTCGGCCGCCACGCCGCTTGATGTGGCGCCGGTGCTGGCGGACTTGCTCGACGACGCCTGCGGCGAGGACGACCGCGTGGATCTCGAAAAGGCATTCGAGCTGTTGCGCCAAGAGGCCGAGTCACCGGAGCCGGAGGACTCCGAGGAGGACGCGGGGGCCGATGACGACGAGATCGCGCCGCTGTACGACATCGCCCACGCGGCGCTGGGGTTGCCGACTGGATGTGCGGCCTGCCGCGAGGCGGTCCACCGCGAGCACGACCACGATCACGGCGACGACGAGGAGGATGCACACGGGCATCACGACGCCCTGCTGGATGTGATCTTCGCCGAGCACGCGGACGCGCTCAACACCTGGGAGCCGCAGATCGCGCTGCGGATCGCCCGGCAGGCCGGGGGGACGTTTACGCAGCGCTCCGGTCTGATGCTGTTGCACGAGGCGTTCACCCACGCCCCCAATGCGGGTGACGAGGCGCAGAAGGAGCTGGCGCATCAGCTCCAACACGCAGGGCTCGCCAAGTGCGAGGACACCGCGCAGGTGCAGGCGCTTCGGCTCGCGATGAGTGCGCTGACCGAGCCCGCCTCGCCCGCGGCCGGGTACCAGGCGGCCGAGGAGGCCGCCCACCAGGACGCGGCGGCGCTCGCGTATGTCCCAGCGTCGGTTGCCGTCGGCCTGGTCGGACAACGGATCGCCGAGACGCTCGACCGTGCGCCCGCGCCGCTGCCGACCCGCCGGCTCCCCAAGGGCAAGCGCCGGCGCTGAGCTTCGGGGCCGGTGCGCGGATCCGCGCGCCGGCCCGGGTCGCGTCTAGAACAGGGCCTGCTCGGAGGGCGGCTCGAGCCCGAGATGGCGGTAGGCCTTGGGCATCGCCACCCGGCCGCGCGGGGTGCGCGCGATCAGGCCCTCCTGGAGCAGGAACGGCTCGTAGACGTCCTCGATGGTGTCCGGGGCCTCCCCGACGCTGTCGGCGAGCGTCCCGAGCCCGACGGGGCGCCCCTCGAAGGCCAACGCGAGGGTCCGCAGGATGCGGCGGTCGAGTTCCTCGAGGCCCAGCGCGTCGACCTCGAGCAGATCGAGCGCGTCACGGGCCAGGTCGTCGTCGATGACCCGCACCCCGCGCACCTGCGCGACGTCGCGGACGCGACGCACCAGCCGGTTGGCGATGCGCGGCGTCCCCCGCGCGCGCGAGGCGATCGCAAGCGCGCCCGGGTCGTCGATCTCGAGTTCCAAGAGCGCCGCCGAGCGGTGCACGATGCGCGCCAGCTCGGGGTGGGTGTAGTAGTTGAGCCGCTCGACGACGCCGAAGCGTCCCAACAGCGGCGCCGACAGCAAGCCGGTGCGGGTGGTGGCGCCGACGAGGGTGAACGCCGGCAGGTCGAGGCGCAGCGTCCGGGCGGACGGACCCTGCCCAATGATCACGTCGATCTCGAAGTCCTCCATCGCCGGGTAGAGGACCTCCTCGACCGCGCGCCCCAGCCGGTGGATCTCGTCGATGAACAGGACATCGCGCGGCTCGAGGGCGGTCAGGATGGCCGCGAGGTCCCCCTTTCGCTCGATGACTGGGCCGCTGGTCGCGTGGAAACCCACCTCGAGCTCGTTGGCGATGATCCGCGCCAGGGAGGTCTTGCCGAGCCCGGGCGGCCCCGCGAGCAGGACGTGGTCGAGCGATTCCTCGCGCTGGGTCGCGGCGGCCAGGAAGATGCCGAGCTTCTGGCGCGCGGCCTCCTGCCCGATGAACGCGTCGATGCTGCGCGGCCGCAGGGCGCGGTCGAAGTCCGCATCCTCGGGGCGCTCGTCCGGAGCCGTCACGCGCGGGTCGTCCATCAGCCGCGCCGCAGCTTGCCGAGGCCATAGCGCACGAGCTCAGCCGTTGCCATCCCGTCCGGGGCGTCGGCGAACGCCCACCCGATCTCGTCGCTGGAGAAGCCCAGCGCCAGCAGCGCCTCCTGTGCCTCAGCTCCTGCGCTGCCGCCCGGCAGACGGACGGACGCCGGACGCACTCGCTCGGTGACCGGCCCGAGACGATCGTGCAGCTCGACCACCAGCCGTTCGGCGGTGCGCTTGCCGACGCCCGGCGCACGCTGCAGCGGCTTGGGGTCACCGACCTGGATCGTCTCGCGCAGGGCATCGGCGTCGGCAAGGCCACAAATCGCGCTGGCGAGCCGCGGGCCGACGCCGCTGACCCCGATGAACGCGACAAACAGCTCACGCTCGGCGGCCGTCGCGAAGCCGAACAGCTCCAGTGCGTCCTCGCGCACCACCAGGTGCGTCTCGAGGTCTACGCGGCCCCCGACGGCCGGTAGCCGGCCGAGGGTCTGCGCCGAGACGTGCACGAGGAGCCCCACTCCCCCGACCTCCACCACCGCTCCGTCGGTACCGACGGCGGCGAGGGTCCCGCGGACCGATCGAATCATCGCGCCCGAGGCTAGCGCGCGCGCCGGATGGCGTCCGCGAGCCCCGATCCGGACAGATGGCAGATCGCCGCCGCCAGCGCGTCGCCGGCGTGGTCTGAGCCCGGGTCGACGCCGGCAAGCCGCTCGACCATCGCCCGCACCTGGGCCTTGTCCGCGCGGCCGCTGCCCGTGACGGCCTGCTTGATCGTGTTCGGCGAGTACTCGACGACCGGGATGCCGGCATGGGCGATCGCCACCTGGACGGCACCGCGCGACTCGGCCATGCCCATGGCGGCCCGGCTGACCGGGTGCACGAACCAGGATTCGATCGCCGCCGCGTCGATCGCGTGGGTGTCGATCAGCTCGGTCACCCGCGTATAGATCGCCAACAGGCGCGTCGGGTGCGGGTCCCCTGGGGCGGTGCGGATCACGCCCCACGCGATCGGGTGGAGGCGGCCGCCGGCCCGTTCGACGACCGCGTAGCCGGTGGAGGCGAGCCCGGGGTCGATTCCGAGGATCACCCGGCGCTCCCGGTGCGGTCAGCCGGCAACGGCCTCCAGCATCTCTTCGGAAATGTCGAAGTTGGCGAACACTTCCTGGACATCGTCGCTGTCCTCAAGGGCGTCCACGAGCTTGAGCAGTCGGCGCGCCTCGGCTTCGTTCGGCTCGACGGTGCTCTTGGGGATCATGGTCAGATCGGCGGACGCATAGGCGATCCCGGTGTCCTCGAGCCCCTGGCGGACCTGTGCGAAGTCCGAGGGCGCGGTGGTGATCTGCCACTGCGAGCCGTCGAGCGTGATGTCCTCGGCGCCGGCGTCCAGGGCAGCCTCCATGATCGTGTCCTCGTCGGTCGTGTCGGTGTCGACCAGGATGATGCCCTTGCGGTCGAATTGCCACGCCACAGTACCCGGCGTGCCGAGGGAGCCGCCGTGCTTGGAGAAGATGTGGCGCACGTCGGATGCGGCGCGGTTGCGGTTGTCGGTGACGATCAGGCACAGGATCGCGACGCCGCCGGGTCCGTACCCCTCGTAGGTGATCGACTCGTAGGACTCCCCGTCTGCCGAGCCGGCACCGCGGGCGATCGCGCGTTCGATGTTGTCCTTGGGCATCGAGGCGTCGCGCGCCTTCTGGATCGCGTTGGCGAGCGTGGCGTTGGCGTCCGGGTCGGGGCCGCCCTCCTTGGCGGCGACGATGATCGCCCGCGCCAACTTGGAGAACAGCTGACCGCGCTTGGCGTCCGCGGCGCCCTTCTTGCGCTTGATGGTCGCCCATTTACTATGCCCCGACACCGAGCCCCTCCTTCGTGTGCTCTGACGACCCGCGGGCGTACGCCCGGGCGTGGCCGACCAACCATTCGTGAAAGCGCCGATCCGCAGTCAGCTCCGGGTGAAAACAGAGACCGAGCAGCGGGCCGTCGCTGACGGCCACCGCCCGCCCCCGATGGGTCGCGTGGACGCGCACGCCGTCGCCGACGCGCTCGATGACCGGTGCGCGGATGAACACTGCCTCGACCGGTCCCTCCCCGATACTGTCGATCGTGAGCTGCGTCTCGAAAGACGCCACCTGACGCCCGTAGGCGTTCCGGCGGACGCCGATGTCCAGGCCACCGACCAGCGTCGGATCGCCGTCGAGGATCTCGTCGGCGAGCGCGATCAGCCCGGCGCACGTGCCGAGGATCGGCAGGCCGCCACGGCGCGCGGCGCGCAGCGCGTCGATGAGCCCCGAGTCCCCCGCCACGCGACGCAGGGTCGTCGTCTCGCCGCCGGGAATCACGAGCCCGTCGAGCTCCTCCAATCCAGACTCGTCGCGCACGCGCACGGTGGCACCCCCCACCTCGGCGAGGGCCCGTTCATGCTCGGCCACGGCACCCTGCACGGCGAGTACCCCGATGCGCGGCTGGCTGCCCATCGGCTCCCGGTTACCAGCCCCGCGTCTGCAGCAGTTCGCCCTCGCCGAGGGAGCTGATCTCGATGCCCGGCATGGCATCCTTGAGCCCGGCCGAGACGCGGGCCAGCACGGCCGCGTCGTCGTAGTGGGTGACGGCTTCCACGATCGCGCGGGCGCGGGCGGCGGGGTCCTGGCTCTTGAAGATGCCGCTGCCGACGAAGACGCCATCGGCACCGAGGTGCATCATGAGGGCCGCGTCGGCCGGGGTGGCGATCCCGCCGGCGGAGAAGTTGACCACCGGCAGCTGGCCGGTCTCGGCCACCAGCACGACCAGGTCGTACGGCGCGCGCAGCTCCTTGGCCGCCGCGTAGAGCTCATCGCCGCGCAGGGCGCGCAGTCGTGCGATTCCGCCACAGATCGCGCGCATGTGTCGGACGGCCTCCACGACATTGCCGGTCCCGGCCTCGCCCTTGGTGCGGATCATCGCCGCGCCTTCGTTGATCCGGCGCAAGGCCTCGCCCAGGTCGGTGGCCCCGCACACGAACGGCACCTGGAAGGCGTGCTTGTCGACGTGGTTGGCCTCGTCGGCCGGGGTGAGGACCTCGGACTCGTCGATGTAGTCGATCTCGAGGCTCTGAAGGATCTGGGCCTCGACGAAATGTCCGATCCTGCACTTGGCCATGACCGGGATGGAGACGGCCTCCTTGATCCCGGTGATCAGGTCGGGGTCGCTCATCCGCGCCACGCCGCCCTGGGCCCGGATATCGGCCGGGATACGCTCGAGTGCCATGACCGCGCAGGCGCCGGCCGCTTCGGCGATGCGTGCCTGCTCGGCGTTGACCACGTCCATGATCACGCCGCCCTTGAGCATCTGCGCGAGCCCGCTCTTGACGCGCATGGTCCCCGTGCGCCCGTTGCCGCCGGACTGATCTGCCACACCCACCCCTTCGACTCGGAACAACCTGACCGCTCCGGCCAGTGTAGCCGACCTCGATCCCGCCGCAGGAGGGGCTACGCGCCGATGGCGCTGAGCTCGCGCTCCCCGTTCTCGTCCGGTCGGGACGCCCCGCGTCGGACAGCCGACTCGACCTGGACCACGAGGGCCTGGGCCACGGCGACCAGGGCGACCAGGCTCGGGGCCCCGGCGCGGACATCGGCCGGCACCACGCGTGCAAGCGGCAGGCGCGCGAGCGGGGACAGGCTGGAGTCGACGAGCGCGGCCGCGGGAACGTTCGCGGCACGTGCGGCATCGATGGCGGCCTGGGCCACCTGGGCTTCCCTGCCGATGCTGACCGCGAGCACGGCGCCATTGGGCGCCAGCGTCTCGAGCCACGCACGATCCGGGAGATCGAGGCCCATTACCGAGACGGCGGGCACGCCCACGCGGGCGAGCCGGTCGACGAGCAGCCCGACGACCACACGGGCGTGGCCGTCCCCGGCGACGACGACCGGCCGGCGCCCGGCAAGTGCTTGTGCGAGCGGTCCGAGGCCGCGCTGGCCGAGCCGGTCGGCGGTGTCCTCGAGCGCATGCCGCTCGGCGGCAAGCGCGGAGGCGACGCTGTCGGATCCGCCGATCAGGCCGAACCGGTGCTCACGCGCGGCGACCGGCAGCCACGGGCGCTGATCGCGCCGGACGAGCTGCTGTAGGTCCGGGTAGCCGTTGTACCCGAGGGCCTGGGCGAAGCGGACCACCGTTGCGGGACTGCAGTGCGCCGCGCGGGCGACCTCGTGGGCCGACATCAGCGGCAGATCGGCAAGGTGATCGGCGACGTAGCGGGCAAGCGCCTGCTGCGCCGGACTGAAGCCGTCGTAGTCGCGGCGCAGGCGCTCGCGAAGGGTTTCGATATCTGAAGGCATCGGCATGGCTGTCGCTTGGTTCGCCATCGGGGCGCGCACCCCTACAAGATCTGCACGGGAAGTTTTCGATCCTGTGCGGGGTCTCGCCGCCGATGATATGGCGATGCCGGTCAGCGGAAGACCAGACATTGGCGCCGCGCCCGTCGCTGGGAGACCAGACATCGCCGGCGAGCCCACCCCTATGGGGGGCGACGTCCGCCGGGGAAGGGACAATCCGCCCATGCCGACCCCAGAGACGACGAGCCTGGCGATCTTCATCCGGCGCTTCCGACTGCCGGTGGCGATGATCGCCGGTGTGGGGGTGTTCGGAGTGGTCGGCTACATGGTCCTGCTCGGATGGAGCTTTCGCGACGCCGAGTTCATGACGGTAATCACGCTCAGTACGATCGGCTACGACCGGGTGCGGCCGCTCGGGCCGGGCGGCGAGGCGTTTACCACGCTGTTGATCGTAATGGGACTGGTCTCGGTGTTCGCGCTCCTGGCCGCGACGACCGAGCTGATCGCCTCGGGCGAGCTCGAGCGTACAGTGAGGAGGACGCGGGTGAAGCGCGAGATCGGTGGGCTGTACGACCATTTCGTCGTGTGCGGCTACGGGCGAGTCGGGCGCGCGGCGACCGAGGAGTTCCGCAAGCAGGGCCTGCCGGTCGTGGTCATCGACGCCAGCCCGGACGTCGCGGCCGACCTCGACGATGCCCGCATCCCCCACCTGGTGGGCGACGCCACACGGGAGGCGATGCTCCTTCAGGCGGGGATCACGCGCGCCCGGGGACTCGTCTGTGCGCTCGACTCCGTCGCGCTCAACGTGTACATCGCCCTGAGCGCCCGGGCCGTCCGGGACGATCTGACGATCGTTGCGCGCGCCACCGACCTGGAGTCGATCGACCGGCTCTACCGCGCCGGCGCCAACCGGGTGATCCAGCCCTACGCGGTGTCGGGGCGGATGCTGGCGGCGGTCTCGGTGCGCCCGGCGGTCGTCGACTTCATGGACCTGGTGAGCATCACGCCGGATCTGCGCCTCGAGGAGCTGGAGGTCCGTCAGGGCGGTGCGCTCGACGGGTTGAGCGTCGGCGACGTCGCCGCGAAGTTCCGGGGCGTGACGATCCTCGCGGTCCGCTCGGGCGCGTCGACGGTCATGCGCGCCGCCCCCGATCCGGACGTCAGGCTCGCGTCCGGGGACGTGGTCGTCGCGCTCGGACCGGTCGCCGCACTCGGCGAGGTGGCCGGGTAGTCAGCGCTCGGGCCCGACCAGCTCGTCCAGGAGCCGGGCGGCGGCCAAATGCGGCAAGGTACGCCCCGCGGCGACCTCCTGCTCGAGCTCGCGGCCGCGGGCCCCGGCCGCGTGCTCGGCGTGCTCGCGCAGGCCCTGGGCGACCTCGTCCCACAACCAGGCGCGGGCCTGCGCGCCGCGCAGTCGCGCCAGTTCGCCGGAGGCGGCCAGCGCGTCCCAGCGCGTCGTGATCGCGCCCCAGAGCTCGTGCAGCCCCGTGCCCTCGATGGCCGAGACCCCGAGGGCGCTCGCCGGCAGCCCCGCATGCCGGGGGACCATGAGCCCGATCGCGCTGCGATACTCGGCCACGGCCTGCCGGGCGCGGGCGACCAGCTCGCCGTCGCACTTGTTGACGACCACGAGGTCCGCGAGCTCCATGATCCCGCGCTTGATGCCCTGGAGCTGGTCGCCGCCCGCCGGCGCCACCACGAGGACGAACAGGTCGGTCATGCCCGACACGGCGATCTCGGACTGCCCGACACCGACCGTCTCGACGATGATCCTGCGGAATCCGGCCGCCTCGCACAGGTGCAGCACCTCGCGGGTGCGCCGGGCCACGCCGCCGAGGGTCGTCCCCGCCGGCGAGGGGCGAATGAAGGCCCGATCGTCGCGGGCGAGCTCGATCATGCGGGTCTTGTCGCCCAGGATGGATCCCCCCGAGCGGGTGCTGGACGGATCGACCGCCAGGACTGCGAGCCGCTCGCCGGTCGCGAGGACGAGTTGCCCGAGCGCCTCGATGAGCGTGCTCTTGCCGACACCCGGGGCACCCGAGATCCCGATCCGCACGACGTCGGCGGCCGGCGCCGGCAGCGCTTCCACCAGATGCTCGGCCGCCGCGCGGTGGTCCGCGCGGGTCGACTCGACGAGGGTGATGGCCTGGGCCAGGGCGCGGCGGTCCTGGTTGGTGATGCCCGCTGCGAGCGCCGCCACGTCCACGGGGCGCTCGCCGGTCATGAGGCCGCGTGCACCGTGTCGATCAGCTCGAGCACCGCCGCGGCCGCCGTGGGGATATTCGTGCCGGGGCCGAACACCGCGGCGACGCCGGCCGCCTTGAGGAAGTCGTAGTCCTGTGCCGGGACGACGCCGCCGCACACGACCACGATGTCCCCCGCCTCCCGCGCGCGCAGCTCGTCGATCAGCTGGGGGACGAGCGTCTTGTGTCCGGCCGCGTGGGTGGAGACCCCGACGACGTGCACGTCCCCGTCGATGGCCTCCCGGGCGACCTCGCCCGGGGTCTGGAACAGGGGGCCGACCTCGACGTCGAAGCCCAGGTCGGCGAATGCGGTCGCGATCACCTTCGCACCCCGGTCGTGCCCGTCCTGACCCATCTTGGCAACGAGCATGCGCGGACGGCGCCCGTGGCGCGTGGCGAAGTCCTCGACGGCCCCGCGGATGGCCTCGAACCCGGCATCGTCGGCGTAGGCGGCCCCGTAGACGCCGGAGATGCTGCGCACGTCGGCGCGATGGCGGCCGAACACGTCCTCCAGCGCATCGGAGATCTCGCCGAGGGTGCAGCGCGCACGGGCCGCCGCGATGCAGCACTCGAGCAGGTTCGCGTCGCTGCGGGCCCCGTCGCGCAGCGCTTCGAGGGCGGCGCCGGCCGCGGCGGCGTCGCGCGTTGCGCGTACCTCGGCGAGCCGGGCCAGCTGCTCCTCGCGCACGGCGCGGTTGTCGACTTCGAGGATCTCGACCGGCGGCTCGTCCTCGAGCCGGTAACGGTTGACGCCGACGATCGTGTCCTGGCCTCGGTCGACCCGGGCCTGGCGCCGAGCCGAGGCCTCCTCGATGCGCAGTTTGGGCATGCCCGACTCCACGGCGGCGGTCATGCCGCCGAGCGCCTCGACCTCTTGGATCAGCTCCCAGGCGTGGTGCACCAGCGACGCGGTCAGCGACTCGACGAAATACGCGCCGCCGAGCGGATCCACGACCCGCGTGACCCCGGTCTCCTCGGCGAGGATGAGCTGGGTGTTGCGGGCGATGCGCGCCGAGGCCTCACTGGGCAGCGCGATCGCCTCATCGAAGCTGTTGGTGTGCAGGCTCTGCGTCCCGCCGAGCACGGCGGCAAGCGCCTCAAAGGCCGTCCGGACGACGTTGTTGTACGGGTCCTGCTCGGTGAGCGACACCCCCGAGGTCTGGCAGTGGGTGCGCAGCATCAGCGACCCGGGCTTGGCGGGCGCAAACTGGCCCATGAGCCGCACCCACAGCACGCGGGCGGCGCGCAGCTTGGCGATCTCCATGAAGAAGTCCATGCCGATGGCGAAAAAGAACGACAGGCGCGGCGCAAACGCGTCGACGTCCAGCCCTCGCGACAGCGCGGCGCGCACGTATTCCAGCCCATCGGCCAGCGTGAACCCGAGCTCCTGGACCGCGGTCGCCCCTGCCTCCTGCATGTGGTAGCCCGAGATCGAGATCGAGTTGAACCGCGGCATTTTGCGCGCGGTGAAATCGATGATGTCGGCGACGATCCGCATGCTGGGCCCGGGCGGATAGATGTAGGTGTTGCGGACCATGAACTCTTTGAGGATGTCGTTCTGGACCGTGCCGGATAGCTGCTGGGTCGCGACCCCCTGCTCCTCGGCGGCGACGATGAAGAAGGCCATGATCGGGAGGACCGCGCCATTCATGGTCATCGATACCGACATCTTCTCAAGCGGGATCCCGTCAAACAGGATCTTCATGTCCTCGACCGTGTCGATCGCGACTCCGGCCTTGCCGACGTCGCCCTCGACCCGCGGATGATCCGAGTCGTAGCCACGGTGGGTCGCCAGGTCGAAGGCCACCGACAGGCCCATCTGCCCGGCGGCCAGGTTCCGCCGGTAGAACGCGTTCGACTCCTCGGCGGTCGAGAAGCCCGCGTACTGGCGCACGGTCCAGGGGCGGTTGGCGTACATCGTCGCGCGCACGCCGCGGGTGAACGGGGCCAAGCCGGGCAGGCTGCCAAGATCCTCGATGCCCTCGAGATCCTCGGCCGTGTACAGGGGCTTGATCGGGATGCCCTCGGGGGTGGGCCGCGTCAGTTCCTCGAGCGGGCGGGTGCCCAACTCCGCCTGGGCGGCATCGGCCCAGGCCTGATGGTCGAACTGCTGCGAGGTGTCGCGCGACGCCATGCATCCCTCCGGACCGGTCAACGTGCCCGCCAAGGATATGCCGTTTGCGCCCGCCCGGTGCGCAGCGGGCGCCGATCGGTGCGGCCGGCGCGAGGGCCGGGCACCCGCTCAGACGTGGACCGTGCGCGGCACGCGTCGGATCAGGACGACGGTGCACACCAGCCCGACCAGTGCGGTCGCGGCACCCACGTAAAACGCGGCCTGGAACCCGTCCACCAGCCCCTGGGGCGTTGCGGCGGCCGCGGCCTGCTGCGGGTTGGCACCGGTCGCCACCGCCGCCGCGACGGCGGTGTTGATGTGGCTGGTGGCAACCGTGCCGGCGACGGTCGACAGCACGGCGACCCCCACGGCGCCACCGACCTGCTGGGAGGTGTTGATCAGCCCCGAGGCGGCCCCGGCGAGCGCGCCCGTGACCCCCTGCAGGGCGGCGATTGATACGGGCACGAATGCGAAGCCGAGCCCGACGCCCGCGAGAATGAAGCCGGGAACCAGGTCATGCAGATAGGTGCCGTCGACCGGCAGATCTGTGAAGGCCAGCAGGCCGATCATCAGCAGCAGCATGCCGATCGCAAGGATCGGGCGAACCCCGAAGCGGGTCACCAGGGCCTGCGAGATCCCCGCGGCCAGGATGATGACCCCCGCCAGCAGCAGGTAGCGCAAGCCGACACCCAGCGCGTCGATGCCGAGCACCTGCTGCATGTAGAGCGACAGGAAAAAGAACGTCGCGAAGATGGACGACCCGAGGAGGAATCCGACCACGTTGGCACCGGTCACGCTGCGGTTCCTGAAGATGCGCAACGGCAGGATCGGGTCGGTCACGCGCGCCTCGATCACCACGAATCCCACGATCAGGATCGCCGATGCGATCAGCGACGCGATCGTGACGGGGCTGGACCAGGAGGCCGTCTGGGCGTGCGTGAGGCCGAAGATGAGCAATGCCAGCCCGCTGGTGATCGACACCGCTCCGGCGACGTCCAGCCGGCCCTCGGCGGCGGTGCCCCGAGATTCGGGGATGAAGCGCGGTGTCAGCAGCAGCACGAACAGGCAGATCGGCACGTTGACCAGGAAGATCCATCGCCAGGACAGGTACTGGACGAGGAGGCCGCCGGCCAAGACGCCGACGGCGCCGCCAACGCCGGCGATCGCCCCCCAGACGCCCAGCGCGCGGTTCCGCTCGCTGCCCTCGCGGAAGGTGGTCATCAGGATCGACAGCGCGCCCGGGGAGATGATCGCCGCGCCGATGCCCTGGAACGCGCGTGCCAGGATCAGCATCAGCTCGGTCTGGGAGAACCCGCACAGCGCCGAGCCGCAGGTGAAGATCACGAGCCCGACCATGAAGACGCGGCGGCGCCCGAACAGGTCGGCGGCCCGGCCCCCGAGCAGCAGCAGCCCGCCGAAGGTGAGCGTGTAGGCGCTCAGGATCCACTGCAGGTTGGCTTCCGAGAACGCCAGCGACTCCCTGATCGAGTTCAGCGCCACGTTCACGATCGACACGTCGATCACCAGGATGAACTGCGTGAGGCTCAGCAGCACGAGCACGATCAGACCGCGCGGCTCCGAACGTACGGTCACGGGGTTCCTTTCCGGGGGTCGGATGCGCTGGTGCGGGGCACCGGGACACGACCCGCCAGCGGACCGAGTCGCGTTCCCCGCTTGCGCTTGCCGCGCATCCTGCCAGATGGCCGCGACCGCACGCCCTGACCCCACCGAGGCCCCCACCAAGCGGCCGCGCCGGCCCGGTCGGGTACGATCCCGACTGACGACGACCCGTGTCCCACACGACCATGGAGCACTCGTGAGCACGACACCGCCACCCGTCCAGCCCGGTGGACCCGACGGGGATCCACCCCCCATCGAGACGTTCACCCACTACGACCAGGCCAAGGATGCCTACCACTGCTCGTATGGGCCCCTGCGCCACGCCCGGACCGTCTGGGACCCGGAGCGTGAGATCCAGGTGCGCCTGGACGAGACGAGCAATCAGGTCATCGGGTTCTCGATCCCCAACTTCACCGAGTGGCACAAGACGCACGCGGACGCGGAGGGGTTCTTCGACGTGGATCTGCCGTCGTTCTGGCCCGGCGAGATCGAGAGCGCCTGACCGGCGCGCAGACCTACGATGCCAACAGCCGCGAGACGCCCCCCGGGCCGGCGCGCAACAGCGCGGCGGAGCGGCGTGCGTCCCGGGCCTGCTCCCGAAAGCGCCGTTCGGTGAGCTGATCGCCGGCCGCGCGTTCCTGCTCGGCCTGCTCTTCCCAGTCGTCGGCGAGCTGCTCGAGCCGCAGGGCCATGCGCTCGTTGCGGCTCAAACGCGTCCGTGTGGTCGTCGGATGGGCCCCGTGCGTGAAGAGCGTCATCTGCTCGTCGCGCTGCACCGAATCGGGCCGGTGCTGGGGTGTGTGCTCGGGCGGGTGCATCAGTCTGCCTCCCAGTCGAACAACTGTTCCCAGCGTAGCGCAGACCGCGGACGACCCGCCGTCAGCTGCCGGCGACCACCTTCGCAACGCCATCGCCCGAGCTGGCATAGATCGACCGCGGCGACTTGGAGACCGACACGAGGCCGACGACCTCGTGCGAGCCGGCGCCCGAATTGGCGTCGATCGCGTACGCCGCCTTCGGCACGGTGATCTTGGCAATCCCCGTCTCGGTACGGGCGTGCACGTAGGTCGGCGGGGCCATGAAGCTCATGGTGATGTCGCCGTTGAGGCTGTACGCGGTGACCGACGGCGAGGTTCCCGTGTAGACGAAGCCGCCGCTCTCGCTGTTGGAGTACACGCTGCCGGTCATCCCGGTGACCGTCAGCAGCCCGCGCTGGGCGGTCGCGTTCACCGGTGTGGCGGCGGGCGCGGTGATGATGAAGTTGGCGCTGCACGAGATGAACGCCATCAACGGGCAATTGGCAAGCACGCTCAGCGTACCGTTGGCCAGCCGCTCGGTCACGGTGGGCCCGGTGAAGACGTACTTCTTCGCGACTGCGACGGTCGTCGTGCCCGGTGGACCGGCCTGGATCGTGACCGACCCGCGCTCGGTGTTGACGAGGATCTTGGTGATCGGACCGGCGAACGTCCGGCGCTGGTGGGTGGTGCGGGTGAACGCGACGATCGTGAGCGCACCCAGGATGAACACCACGGCAATCGCTGCCGCGAGGTACCCGATGAATCGCCACTTGCGCACGTCGGCGAGGGTACGCGACCGCGCGGTGGACCGCCCGGCACGCGGGTCCGTCAGGGCGCGTGGTCCCGGTCGCGCGAGTCATCCGGCCCACCGTCCACCGGGCTCCGCGCGGGCTCGTGTAGCCTCGTGCGACGGCCCCGCGCGCGGATGGGGCCACGCCAGCCGGGGAGTTCGCCCTCCGTGTCGGAGTCCGCCGTACTGCAAGACATCCTCGCGGTGCTGGGCACGCGTCCCGGCATCCAGGTGGGCATCGGCGACGATACGGCCGTCTTGGCCGCCGATCCGCCGCTGCTGCTCGCGCACGACATGCTCGTCGAGGATGTGCACTTCCGCTGGACGACGCATTCATTCGCCGACGTCGGGCATGCGGCGCTGGCCGTCAACCTGTCTGACATCGCCGCCATGGGCGGTGAACCGATCGCGGCGGTTGTCGGCCTGGCGAGCCCGACCGGCGTGCTGCGGTCCGCGGAGATCCGCGAGTTCTACGGTGCCATGGAACAGCTGGCCAAGGCCAGCGGCTGCTCGATCATCGGGGGCGATATCTCCCGCGCGAAGGAGACCGTCGTGGGAGTCACGGTCGTCGGCCGGATGCCCGTCGGCCGTGCACCGGTCCTGCGCTCAGGCGCACGGCCCGGTCAGGTCGTGTACGTGACCGGGCCCCTCGGACGGTCGACGGCGGGCCGCATGGTCCTCGACGACCCCCCGAGCCGGGTCCGTCCGCTCGACGCCCAACTGGTGGCCGCCCACAAGCGACCCGAGCCACGGCTGGCGGCCGGTCTCGCGCTCGCGCGCGCGGGGGCGTCGGCGATGATGGACATCTCGGACGGACTCTGCCTGGACGCCGAGCGGATGGCGCTCGCATCGGGCGTCCGCATCACCATCGATCTCGACCGGGTGCCAATCGGCGAGGGCGTGAGCGCCGTCGCCCTCGACGCAGGGGTCGACCCCGTCGAGTTGGCGAGCACGGGCGGCGAGGACTACGAACTGTTGGCCGCGATCGATCCCGCGCTGGTCGCGCAGACCGGGATCGCGCTCACACCGGTCGGTACGGTCGGCGCCGACGCGCCGGGTCTGACGACGCTGCGCGCCGGTCGTCCCGTTCGACTGGCCCGGCTGGGATGGGATCACGTCGGCTAGCGACCCGACGGGCCGCTAGCCGACGATCCCCCTCAGGCGTTCTCGCTTACCGGGGCAAGGCGCGAGACGCCCGGGCGCGGCCCGAACAGTGCGGCGAGGTCCTCACGCTCGAGGGCCTCGTGTTCGAGCAGCATTGCGGCACCGTTCTCCAGGAGGTCACGGTGGCTGACAAGCATGTGCATGGCCCGGTCGAAGGCCGTCCGCACGAGGATCTGCGCGGCCGTCTCGACGTCCTCCGCGCTGCGGTCGCTGTCGGCCGCCGGCAGGGCGACCATCAGGCTCTCGTCGGTGCGCGGCTCGGCCATCGCCAGGTCGCCGGCCATGTGGCGGGCGAGCACGGCGGCGCGCTTGAGGTCGTCGCCGGCGCCACTGGTGCATTCGCCGAAGACCAGTTCCTCCGCGGCGCGGCCCGCGAGGAGCATGCGCAGCCGTTCCATGCACTCGGTGCGGGTGGCCAGGAAGCGGTCCTCGGTCGGCAGGGCGACGGTCACGCCCAGGGCATGCCCCTGAGGGATGACCGTCACGCGCTCGACCGGGTCGCAGGTCGGCGACATGTAGCCCACGAGCGCATGACCCATCTCGTGGTAGGCGACCAGCCGGCGCTCCTCACGGCTCAGGACGCGGCTGCGCCGTTCGGGTCCGCCGGCCAGCCGCATCAGGGCCCGGCGGAAGTGCGCGATCGTGATCTGCGAGTCGCCGGCGCGGGCCGCCTCGAAACTCGCCTCGTTGCAGAGGGCTGCCAGATCCGCACCGGCCAGGCCGGCGGTCATCGCCGCGACCCGGTCGGGATCGGCCCACTGGGCGACCGGACGGGTGCGCAGGTGCACGTCGAGGATCTCACGCCGCGCCCGCCGGTCGGGCAGCCCGACCGCGATCTTGCGGTCGAATCGCCCAGAGCGCACCAGGGCCGGGTCAAGGTCGTCCAGGCGGTTGGTCGAGGCCAGCACGACGACGGGCTTGGACGGATCGGTGCGGAACCCGTCGATCTCCGACAGGAGCTGGTCGAGGGTCTGCTCGCGCTCGCCGTTGGCGGCGTGGCCGGTGCGGCGGCCGCCGATGGCGTCGATCTCGTCGATGTAGATGACCGCCGGCGCCGCCTTGCGGGCAGCGGCAAACAGCGCCCGGATGCGCTTCGACCCGAGACCCGCATAGATCTCGACGAACTCGGACCCGGACACCGAGAAGAACGGCACGCCCGCCTCACCCGCCACGGCCTTGGCCAAGAGGGTCTTGCCGGTTCCGGGCGGCCCGTGCAGGATCACGCCCTTGGGCACCGTCGCCCCGAGGGCGCGGTAGACCTCCGGCTCGGACAGGACGTCGGAGATCTCGGCCACGTCGTCGCGGATCTCGTCGATGCCGGCCACGTCCTTGAACTTGGTTAGCGAGGCAACCGGACGGACACGGTGCCGGAAGCGTCCCCCGCCTGCCATCCGCAGCGCGGCGGCGGAGACCGCCACAAGCCCCGTCAACAGCAACAGTGGCCCCCAGGTCTGCAGCCAGAGCGTCAGGGAAAACCCACCCCCCGCGGCGACCGGGGCGATGGTCGTCGGGTTGGGCGCCGGCGGCGTGACGCTGAGTGGGACATGTCCCTGCTGGGCCGCGCTCAGGACCTGCCCGGACAGTTCGGCCAGCACGGGGGCCACGTAGAGGTGGTGACCGGCGGTGACGCGCAGGCTCAGGTTCCCGGCGGTGCCCGCGAGCGCCGCCGCCGACGCATCCCCGTGAGCCAGACGCGTCAGCAGTGACGACAGCGGCGCGGGCGTGCCCGCTTGGATGGATGACGCCGGACCGGCCGCGACGGCCATCGAGCTTGCGCTCAGGGCGGCGATGACGGCAAGAGCGGCAAGACGACGGTGGGTGCGCATGAGCGACACTAAACCGCGACCCCCGAGCGACCACACCCGTCGTACGACCAGCCCACCCCCCGCCGGTCGGATGTTTCCCCCACCGCGGGTCCAGTTAGGCTAGCCCCGATGATGCACCCGGATGAGTTCGAGGACACCGTCGAGTACGCGCTCGGCCTGGTGCCGCCGCCGTTTCAGGCCGCCCTCGGCGAGGTCGCCGTCCTGATCGACGACGACGCGCCCCCGTCATACGGCCGTCTGTACGGACTCTACGAGGGAGTGCCGCTCACCCACCCCGAATCGCGCGGCTACGGCCAGCTGCCGCCGCGGATCACGATCTTTCGGCGGCCGCTGGAGCAGGACTTCCCGGATCGACAGCAGCTCATCGGCCAGATCTGCGTCACCGTCCTGCATGAACTCGGGCATCATCTCGGGATGTCCGAGCAGCAGCTGCGCGACCTGGGCTACGGCTAGCGCACCGGGCCGATCGTGCGCCCGGTGCGCGCCGCGGTCCGGCTAGTGGGCGGCTTGGGCAATCGCCGGGGCGTTCTCGAGCCCGGTGATCTGGAGGCTCGCCTCGCCGCCGTAACGCTTGTTCATGTTGATCACCAGGGCGGTCGTGCCCTCGATGATCAGCGCGTTGGCGAGCGGCCCCGCGTCGAGTCCGCGCGCTCCCGGGAGATCCTTCGTCAGCTCGATGACGGCCTCGCGCGCCTCGCGGCTCTTGCCGCACACCAGGACGTCGGCGCCGAGGTGGTGGCGCGCCTGCAGTGCGGCCGCGGGGAGGTTGTTGTAGGCCACGACCACCTTCGCCTCAGGCGCCAGCTGCTGGATCGCATGCGCGCAGGACGGCGCCCCGGCGGGCAGCTCGGCGCCCTGCACGGCGATCGCGCCACTCTTGCCGAACTTCAGCGCGTTGGCCACGCTGATCACGATCTTGCCGGCGAGTGCGTCGGCCAGCGGCGGAATCGTCTGTTCGATGCCCTCCCATGGAATCGACACGATCGCCAACTCGCCCGCGTCGGCTGCCGCGACATTCTCCATGGGGATGAACTTGCCCTCCGGCAGGGCGTCGTGAAGTCCCGCGGCGGCCTGGTCGGCGCGCTCCTGGCTGCGCGAACCGACGACGATGTCGTGGCCGGCAGCCGCAAAGCAGATGGCAAGCCCGCGACCGAGGTCACCGGTGCCGCCGAAGATGGCGATCTTCATAGACGTACTCCCTGTTTATGAGTCGGACCCTGAGCGCCGGCGGGCGGCCTCGAGGGTGTTTGCGAGCAGATAGGCGATCGTGGTCGGCCCGACGCCGCCGGGCACCGGGGTGATCCAGCCGGCTGCCTCGGCGACCTCATCGAAGGCGACGTCGCCCCGCAGGCCGTCCGCGGTGCGGTTGATGCCCACGTCGATGACCGCGGCGCCGGGACGCACCCAGTCGGCACGGACCATCTCGGCTCGCCCGACCGCGGCCACGAGGACGTCGGCCTGCCGGCAGAGCGCGGGCAGATCGCGCGTGCGCGAATGGGCGACGGTCACCGTGCAGTTGGCGGCCAGCAACAGCATCGACTGCGGCTTGCCGACGATCAGGCTCCTGCCGACGACGACCGCGTGCGCACCCTCCAGGGGAACGCCGCCCTCGCGCAGCAGGCGCATCACGCCCTGTGGCGTACACGGGACGTTGCCGGGCTCGCCGCGCATGAGCCGGCCGAGGCTAATCGGCGAGAACCCGTCGACATCCTTGTCGGGGTGGATGCGGTTCGCGATCAACGGTTCGGAGAGCTGGTCGGGCACCGGCAGCTGGACGAGCATGCCGTCGACGGCATCGTCGGCGTTGAGCTCATCGATGATGGCGTCGAGTTCGGCCTGGCTGGTGGCCTCTGGGAGCGTGATGCGCCGCGAGATCATGCCGACCTCCTCTGCGGCGCGCGCCTTGCCGGCCTGATAGAGCTCCGACGCCGGATCGTCGCCGACCTGGATGCCGACCAGGCCCGGCGCGCGGCCGGCGCGGGCGACGAAGGCCGCCACGCCCTCGGCCACCTCGGCGCGCACCCTGGCGGCCACGGCCTTCCCGTCGATGATGGTCGCTGCCACTCGCTCACCCGACCTTTCGCATGGGCGCAGCCCCGGCCATCAGTCGTCGCTCGGTGCCATCCCGGGTGAAACGGACCCGGACCAGACTGCCGCGGCTCTCGACCCCGGTGACGATCCCTTCGCCGAACGTTGCGTGCAGTACCGTGTCCCCCGCCTCCAGCCGTACCTGTGCGGTGCGCTGGGTGGTCCCCGCGAACGCCTCCCGGACCGGCGCGCCCGCGCGGGCGGCGACGGCCTCCGGCGGAATCTCGGCCAGGAAGCGCGAGGGCAGACGATACTCACGACCGCCGTGGATCGCGCGGGTTTCGGCATGGGTGAGCATCAGCCGGGTGCGTGCCCTGGTCATCCCGACGTAACACAGCCGGCGCTCCTCCTCGAGGCTGTCCGGATCGTCGGCGCGCATGTGCGGGAAGATGCCCTCCTCGACGCCCGTCATGAGCACGATGTCGAATTCGAGCCCTTTGGCGTTGTGGACGGTCATGAGCGTGACCTGGCCGTGTTCCTGGTCGACCAGGTCGGCGTCCGACTGGAGCGCGACCTCCTCGAGGAACCCCAGCAGCGACGGCTCGGCGGCGCTGGCCTGGTATTCGGCGGCCACGTTTTCCAGCTCGTCGAGGTTCTCGATGCGCCCCTGGGCCTCGAGGGTGCCCTCGGCGACCAGGGCCGCACGCAGCCCGGAGCGCTCGAGGACCATCGCGACCAGCCCGCTGAGCGGCATCCCGGCGGCCTCGGCACCGGCGAGCTCGGTCAGGAGCGCCGCGGTGCGCGCCAGCGCCCCGCGCTGGGCGTGGGTGAGGCCGGCGATGAGATCGGCATGGGCCATGGCGTCCCCGATGGCAAACCCGTGCGTCTGGGCCGATAGGCTCAGCTTGACCAGGCAGCCCGGCCCCAGCCCGCGCTTGGGCGCGCCCAACAGGCGCGCGACGGCGATCTCGTCGGCCGGGTTCGCCGCCGCGCGCAGGTACGCCAGCGCGTCGCGGACCTCGGCGCGTTCGTAGAACCGCGGTCCGCCGACCACCGTGTAGGCGACGCGGCCGCGCACCAGTTGGTCCTCGATCGAGCGGCTCTGCGCGTTGGTCCGGTAGAAGACGGCGATCTGATCGAGCGACGTGCCCGCGGCGCGGGCGCGCTCGATCTCGGCGAGCACGGTGCGCGCCTCGTCGTGCTCGTCGCGGCACGACAGGATCTGCAATGGCTCGCCGTCGCCCTGGTCGGTCCACAGCTCCTTCGGGCGGCGGCCCCGGTTGCGCGCGACGACGGCGTTGGCGGCCCGCAGGATCGTGCCCGGTGGAGCGGTAGTTCTGCTCGAGTGCCACCACGTGCGCATCGGGGTAGTCACGCTCGAAGTCGAGGATGTTCCGCACGTCGGCGCCGCGCCAGGAGTAGATGCTCTGGTCGTCGTCGCCGACCGCGCAGATGTTGCGCTGGGGCTCGGCGAGCACGCGCACCAGCCGGTACTGGGCGTGGTTGGTGTCCTGGTACTCGTCGACCAGGATGTAGCGAAAGCGTGACTGGTACCGCTCGCGCACCTCGGCGTCGGACTCCAACAGGCGCGTGGCGACCATCAACAGGTCGTCGAAATCCATTGCCCCCGCGGACTGCAGTCGGGCCGAGTAGCGGCGGTACAGGCGCGCGATCACCTCATCGCCGAAGCCGTCGGCCTCCTCGACGAACGCCTCCGCGTCGACGAGCCGGTTCTTGGCGTCCGAGATGCGGCCCAGGACGTGACGCGGCGCGACGCGCTTGGGATCGACCTCCTCGTCGGCGAAGCAGGCGCGCATCAGGCGCAGCTGGTCGTCGGCGTCGTAGATGACGAAGTCGGGCCGATAGCCGGCGGCCTCGGCTTCCCGGCGCAGGATGCGCGCGCAGGCCGAGTGAAACGTGCTCGCCCAGATGTCCCGGGCCGAGGGCCCCACCAGGGCCGCGATGCGCTCCCGCATCTCGGTCGCAGCCTTGTTGGTGAAGGTGATCGCCAGGATGGACCAGGGCGCGACGCCGCGATCGTGGATCAGATGGGCGATCCGGTACGTCAACACACGGGTCTTGCCGCTGCCCGCGCCAGCGAGCACCAGCAGCGGTCCCTCGGTGTGCAGCACCGCCTCGCGCTGCGGAGGGTTGAGATCGTCGAGGAGGTTGGCCAACGCACACCGATCCTAGCGGGCGCGCTCCCCGGAGCGCCGGCCGAGGCCGTCCGCGGCTACCCGTCGCGCGGTGCGCGGACCTCGGGGCTGTCGACGTGCGGCCGGCCGGCGGGGCCCTTGCCATTGGACTGGCCCGGTGCGGACTCCGGTCCGCCCCGGCCGGCGCCCAGCTGGTGCTCGAGCTCGGTCACGCGGCGGGTCAGCGTCTCGAGGGATTCCGCGACGGGGTCCGGGAGCCGGGTGTGCTCGAGCTCGGGTCCGGCGACCCGCCGTCCGGAGATGGCGACGGGGCGTCCGGGGTTGCCGACGACGGTGGTCTCCGGTGGCACATCCTTGATGACGATGGCCCCCGCGCCGATCTTGGCGTCGTCCCCGATGACGAGCGGTCCGAGGACTTGGGCGGCGGTGCCGACGATCACCCGGTTGCCGACGGTCGGATGCCGCTTGCCGCCTTGCTTTCCCGTCCCGCCGAGGGTCACGCCCTGATAGATCGTTACGTCGTCACCGATCTCGGTCGTCTCGCCGATGACCACGCCCATGCCGTGGTCGATGAACAGGCCGCGGCCGATGCGCGCGCCAGGATGGATCTCGATGCCGGTCAGGAAGCGTGAGATCTGCGAGACCAGCCGCGCCGAGAACCGGTGCCCGCGGACGTACAGGGCGTGCGCGCCACGATGCATCCAGACGGCGTGGAGCCCCTGATACAGCAGGATTTCACTGGTGGACTGGGCGGCCGGATCCCGCTCTCGAGCGGCGCGCAGGTCGTCGCGCAGCGTGGCCAGCGCACTGGAGACGCGTCCGAAGCTCTGAGGAGATCTGCCGCGCCTCTTGGCGACCATGCTGCTGAGTATAGGCTCTTTGCATGGGAACTCCTCCTTTGGGTCCCGCGGTGACCGCCCCCGGCGCGTCGTGTCGTCTGCGGCCATCCCCCACCGCCTTGGCCGTTCGCCTTGACGGCCTGCTCGCGCGCGACCTGGCCGCGCTGGACGCGCTAGCCGACCAGCTGCCCGAGCCGCCGTGGGACGTCGAGGTCGGCGGTGATGACACCGAACTGCTGGGCCTGCTGACCGCGCGGGGGTTCACCGAATACGCGCGTGGATCCCTCTATGCGCGCAGCGCCGACGGGGTCCTCGCCCCGCGGGTGGCCGGCATCGAGATCGTCGCCTACGACAACGCGTGGGCGGACGCCTTCACGGCGGCCGAGGCGACGGCGATGCAGGGGCTGGCGGCCTTCGCGGAGCTCGGCAGCCCGTCCGGGTACGAATGGGGTGCCGGGCAGGGCAGTTTCCGGATCGCCCGGACGACCGAGGGGCGCCTTGTCGGGTTCGCCCACGCCGATCTGCCCGACGGGGTCGTGGACTGGTTCGGGGTCGTGCCGGAGGAGCGCCGCAAGGGGATCGGGCGCCTGCTCATGGCCGGGCTCGCGCGCGACGTCGCCAGCGCCCGCGGAACCCACCTGCTGGCGTTCGCGGAAGACGGTACCCCGGGGGGCCCGTTCCTGACGCGGCTCGGCTTCCAGGCGCGCGGGCGGCGCATCCTGGTGATCCGGCGCAGCGGCGAGGCCTGACGCGCGGGGGCCGGGCTGCCGCCGGCGCCCCCGCGCCTCCTAGCCCTCGGCGAACAGCGGCGTCGACAGGTAGCGCTCGCCGGTGTCGCAGAGGATGGTGACGATGACCTTGCCGGCGCTCGCGGGACGCGTGGCGACCTGGATCGCGGCCCACACGTTGGCGCCAGCGGAGATGCCGACGAGGATCCCCTCGCTGCGCGCAAGCTGGCGGGCGATCGCATACGCGTCCTCGACCCGGCAGGTCATCACCTCGTCGTAGACGTGCGTGTTGAGGACGCCCGGGACGAAGCCGGCACCGATGCCCTGGATCTTGTGGGGGCCGGGCTGGCCGCCGGACAGGACCGGCGAGTCGGTCGGCTCGACGGCGACGGTCAGGAAGCCCGGACGCCGCTCGCGCAGCACCTCCCCGACCCCGGTGATGCTGCCGCCGGTGCCGACGCCGGCGACGAGGGCGTCGACCTCGCCACCGGTGTCGTCCCAGATCTCGCGCGCGGTGGTCTGGCGATGGATCTCGGGGTTGGCGGGGTTCTGGAACTGCTGGGGCACGAAGCTGTCCGGGGTGGTGCGGGCGAGTTCCTCGGCGCGGGCGATGGCGCCGCGCATGCCCTCGGGCCCGGGCGTGAGCACCAGTTCAGCGCCGTAGGCGGCCAGCAGCGCGCGCCGCTCGAGGCTCATGGTCTCGGGCATCGTCAGGATGCACCGGTACCCCTTGGCGGCAGCCACGAAGGCGAGCGCGATTCCGGTATTGCCGGAGGTCGGCTCGATGATGACGCTCCGACCGGGCGCGATCAGCCCGTCCCGCTCGGCGGCCTCGATCATCGCCAGCCCAATGCGGTCCTTGACGCTGCCGGCCGGGTTGAACGACTCGAGCTTGCCGAGAATCGTCGCCCCGGTGCCGTCGCCGATCCGCAGCCGCACCAGCGGCGTGCGCCCAATCAGATCGGTGATCGAACCGGCGATCCGGGCCGTTCCCGGACTGCTCGTGGTGGCGCTCATGCTCAGACCTCCTCGCTGATGGCGATGCGCACGAGCTCGCCGAGATCACGCTCGGGCCGCGCACCGAAATGACTGATGACCTCCGCCGCCGCCGCGGCGCCCGCCTGCGCGCAGTGCACGACGTCCCACCCCTGGGTCAGGCCGTACAGGAAGCCCGCCGCGAACAGGTCGCCCGCGCCGGTGCTGTCGACGACCTCGGGGACACGCACCGGGCCCACCTCGTAGACCGCTTCGGGCGTCACCACCAGCGAGCCCTGGTCGCCGCGGGTGACCACGACCAACTCGCACTGGCCCTGCAGCACCTCCACGGCCGCCCAGACGTCGGGGGTCTCGACGAGCGACTCGGCCTCGAGCTGGTTCGCGAACAGCACGTCGATCGGACCCGCAACCAGCTCGCGAAACTCGGCCCGGTGGCGGTCGACGCACATCGGATCCGACAGCGTCATCGCCACCTTGCCGCCGGCCCGGTGCGCCGCGGCGATGGCATCGCGCAGCGCCTGCTTGGCCTGTGGCGGGTCCCAAAGGTAGCCCTCGACGTAGACAAACCGGGCCGCGGCGATGAGATCGGTGTCGATGTCCTCTGGGCCGAGATCGATGCTGGCGCCGAGATAGGTCGCCATCGTGCGCTGCGCGTCCGGGGTCACGAAGACCAGACAGCGAGCGGTCGAGGGACCCGCGGTTGCCGGCGGCGTGTCGAAGTGCACCCCGCCGCTGGTCATGTCGTGCCTGAAGATCCGCCCGAGCTGGTCGTCGGACACCCTCCCCACGAACGCGACGCGAATCCCGAGCGACGCGGCCGCGGCGATCGTGTTGGCGCACGATCCGCCGGACATCTCGACGGCCGGGCCCATCTCGCGGTAGAGGGCCTCCGCCAGCTGCTCGTCGACGAGGGTCATCGAGCCCTTCTGCAGGCCCTGGGTCTCGAGAAATCGCTCGTCGGCGTGGGCGAGCACATCCACGATGGCGTTCCCGATTCCGACGACGTCGAACCGAACGTGCTGGGTCATGGCCGATCCTCCCCCGGGCGGCGCTAGATGTAGAACATCGGAGCTTCGGAGATGCGCTCTTCCTCGTCGACCATGTCCGCGATCGTCAGGTCGCCCAGGAGCCCGACCAGGAGCTGGCGCGCCTGACGCCAGACGCCATCGACGCCGGCGGCGTCGATGGCGGCTGCGAGGCGTCCGTCGACCGTCTCGACGACCTCGAGCAGCGTCACCTCGCCCGGCGGGCGCAGGAACGAATAGCCGCCCTTGACGCCCCGCTGGCTGGCGAGGATCCCCGCCCGACGCAGCGCCGAGAACAGCTGCTCGAGCACATGCAAGGGGATGTCACGCGCCTCGGAGATCTCCACGATCGGGACGGGCCCGCCATTACCGTGGCGGGCAAGCTCGGTCAGCGCGACGATCGCGGAGCGGCTCTTGTCGCTGATCGCGATTATCGATGACATAAAAGGGAGATTGAGCCGGGCATTTTGTGAAGTTTACCCGACACCCGGTCAGAACGCGCTGCGCGGGCCCTACTCCTCGGCGAGCATGAAGTTCTCGACGCCCTCGCGCAGGACCGGTGGCGGATCGCCGAGCCCGCGCTTGCTGCGCATCACGAACATCTTCTCGAGCACGTCGATCCAGGAGTCGAGGTCGGGAAGCATGAACTCGTAGACGCACTCGTCGGTATGCAACATCAGCCGGGCCCGCTTGCCGCCGATCGGCATGCTGTTCGGGTTGCGCGGGAAGCGCTCGATGGTGCGCACGTCCTCGAGTTTGATCTCGCGCCGCTTGGCGCCGAGCCCGGTGTCGAGGGGCGTCGGCACGAAGACCAGCCGCTCATCGGTCATCGAGAAGGTCCCGTGCCGGGCGAGCCAGCCGTTTTGCAGGTCGGCGCCGGACTGCTTGCGCACGGCCTCGTCGGCGCGCGGCTTGTCGGCGTGCGGCGTGCGCGGGAGCCGGGAGTTTGATGCGTTCTTGGCAGCCATTCGCACGAGCCTAGCAACCCGGGCGGCATGCAGCGTCCGGCGGCGCGGACGAGTCCGCGCCGCCGGGGAGACAGATGCGGGCTAGTGCAGGAACGGAATGATCAGGATCGCCACGATGTTGGTGATCTTGATCATGGGGTTGATGGCGGGCCCGGCGGTGTCCTTGTAAGGGTCACCGACGGTGTCACCGGTCACCGACGCCTTGTGGGCCTCGGATCCCTTGCCGCCGTATGCACCGTCTTCGATCAGCTTCTTGGCGTTGTCCCAGGCGCCACCGCCCGAGGTCATTGAGATGGCGACGAACAGCCCCGTGACAATCACCCCCAACAGCAGCCCACCGAGCATCTCGCGGCCGTTGGAGACACCGAAGATGAAGGCGACCACGATCGGGAACACGATCGGGATCAGTGCGGGAACGAGCATCTCCTTCTGGGCGGCGGCCGTCACCAGACGCACGCAGCGTGCGTAGTCCGGCTTCTGGGTGCCTTCCATGATGCCCGGGTTCTCCCGGAACTGGCGCCGCACCTCTTCGACGACCGCGCCACCGGCACGACCGACGGCCTCCATGGCGAAGGCGGCGAACAGGAACGGCATCATGCCGCCGATCAACAGGCCCGACACGACGAACGGATTGCTCAGCTGGAACTGGTCCACGAAGACCAGGTGGGCACCGGTGAACGAGTTCTTGAGTTCCTCGGTGTAGCTGACGAACAGCACCACCGCGGCCAGACCGGCCGAACCGATGGCGTAGCCCTTGGTGACGGCCTTGGTGGTGTTGCCGACCGCGTCGAGCGGGTCGGTAATCGCCCTGACGCTGTCCGGGAGCTCGGCCATCTCGGCGATCCCGCCGGCGTTGTCGGTGATCGGGCCGAACGCGTCGAGCGCGACGACGATGCCTGCCAGCGAGAGCATTGCCATGACGGCGGTGCCGATGCCGTAGTACCCGCCGAGCTCATACGAGCCGATGATGCCCGCGACGATCACGACCACCGGGAGCGCCGTCGCCTTCAGCGATACCGCCAGACCCGCGATGATGTTCGTGGCGTGGCCGGTCTCGGAGGCCTTGGCGATGCTCTTGACCGGGCGCCAGACGGTGCCGGTGAAGTACTCGGTGATCGCCACCAGTCCGAGCGTGACCGCGAGCCCGATGAGCGCGCAGTACCAGTAGTCCTGCCAGGTCCCGAGGTGCTGGTAGCCGAGATCGGCCTTGATCCCGTTGAGCATCCAGTACGTGACCGGGAGGAAGCCGAGCGCCGACAGGACAGCCGCGACACCCAGGCCGGTGTAGAGCGCCATCGTGACCGAGCCGCCCTTGCCGACGCGGACGAACCACGTGCCGATGATCGACGCGATGATCGACACACCGCCCAGGGCCAGCGGGAACAGGACCGCGTTGAGGCCGTGCGCCCAGCTGCTGTGCTGGAAGAACAGCGAGCCCAGGAACATCACGGCAACCGTGGTCACCGCGTAGGTCTCGAACAGGTCGGCGGCCATACCCGCGCAGTCGCCGACGTTGTCGCCCACGTTGTCGGCGATCACGGCGGGGTTGCGCGGGTCGTCCTCGGGGATCCCGGCTTCGACCTTGCCGACGAGGTCTGCACCGACGTCGGCACCCTTGGTGAAGATGCCACCGCCGAGTCGGGCGAACACGCTGATCAGGGAGCTGCCGAAGGCCAGGCCGAGCAGCGGCCCGACGTCGGCTGCGGTCCCGCCGAGGATCCAGAAGTAGCCGGACACGGCCACGAGGCCGAGACCGACGACGAGCAGGCCGGTCACGGCGCCCCCCTTGAAGGCCACGCCGAGTGCCTGCGGCAACCCCTTGCGGGCGGCCTCAGCGGTCCGGACGTTCGTCCGTACCGAGACGTTCATGCCGATGAAGCCCGCGGCTCCAGAGGCGATTGCGCCGATCAGGAACCCAATGGCCGGCTTCCAACCCAGAAGGTCGGACGTGACGGCACTGCCCAGGAACCCGATCAACAGGAACATCACCACGGCGACACCGGCGATGATCGAGTACTGGCGCGTCAGGTATGCCTGCGCGCCTTCCTGGATCGCCTTGGCGATGTCTTGCATGCGTTCGTTGCCGGCGGGCTGCTTGAGCAGGTAGGCGATGAGGCCTAGGCCGTAGAGCACGGCAACCAGGCCGAGCACGACCGCAAGCCATTTGGTGTTGTCCGACAGAAAGCCGGCCAAGAGTGTCCTCCGAGATCAATGTGCGCAGCCTCGCGTCAGTTTCGCGGCCTGCGTGAACGAGATGCCGTACGCGAGGGCCTGCCCGGTGGCAGGCGCATGTCGCGCAGCGGGCCCAAAAAAAGCAGGGCAGTTTCTACCACACCGTGGCGGACGCCGTCGCAGAAGTTCCCGCATACTGCATGGACTTCCGTCGCGGATGCCTACGCGCCGCGCGCGTTGCGGGGGCGCTAGATGCGGGCGCCGTCCAGGGCTCCGGCGCAGTGCGGATCGGGCTCGGCCGGGATCCGCGGGATCACGTGGAACAGCAGATCGCGCACGCGGGCGTTGTTGCGGGCAACCACGGCGGCCACCTCCTGCGCCGACACGGCCGGCACGTTGGGCATGCCCTCGAGGCCGACGTCGTAGTCGGTGACCAGGCCGATGTTGGCGTAGCCCAGACACAGCTCCCGGGCGAGGTGGGCCTCGGGATAGGCGGTCATGTTGATGACCTCCCACCCCATCGACCCGTACCAGCGGCTCTCGGCCCGGGTCGAAAACCGCGGACCCTGGATCACCACCACGGTGCCGTGGTCGTGCACGGGGATGCCGAGCGCACGGCAGCCCTCGATTAGCAGCGCCCGCAGCACGGGCGAGAAGGGTTCTGCGGCCGACACGTGGATTGCCTCCGGCCCGTCGAAGTACGTGTCCGCGCGGCCGGAGGTGCGGTCGACGTACTGATCGCAGACGACGAAATCACCGACGCGCACCGTCGCCTGCAGGCTCCCCGACGCACATGGCGCAATGACCCAGGCCGCCCCGGCCTCGCGAAGCGCCCAGAGGTTCGCGCGGTAGTTGATCGCGTGGGGCGGGAACTCGTGATCGACGCCGTGTCGCGGCAGGAACACCACCGGTACCCCGGACACGGTGCCGAACGCCAGCGGCGCCGAGGGCGGGCCGAACGGGGTCCCCATGCCGACGAGCTCGGCGTCGTCGAGCAGGGCATAAAAGCCCGAGCCGCCGATGATGCCGACCGCGCCGGCCCTCACTCCGGGCCTCACTCCGGGCGTCCTCCCGGCGGCACCCAGAGCCGGCTGGCCGGATCCGGCGGTGCCTGGGGGCGCTCGGTCGGGCCGACTGCGCCGGCCTCGGCGATCTTTGCGTAGGCCAGCTGAAGCTGGGCGAGCGGCTCGCGGAAGGGACGGACCGCAGCCTGGCCGAGCTCCTGCTCGGCGACCGCGACCAGCGCGCGCAGGATCTCGATCGCCGTCCGCGCCTGCGGCAGGTCGGCGACCTCCTGGCCCTCGGGCCCGAGGCCCATCCTGATCCCCGCGGCGTCCGCGAGGGTGGCCATGGCCTGGACCACGAGGTCCCGGACGGGCGTCCGGCCCAGGTGGTGGACGAACGCCGCGGCAAACTCCTCCGCCGAGGACTGCGCGTCGACGTCGCCGATGTACTCGTCGTGCTCGTCGGTGCTCATGCCGGTGCCCCTGTCGTCGGTTGGCTCAAGATCTCCTGCGCCGATTCGCGTGTGCGCACCACCACCTGCTCGTGGACCGCGCGCACGTCCCCGGCGAGCGCGTCGAGTAGCGCGCGCTGGCGGATCGCCCCGTTGCCGTGCTCGAGCATGTCGGCGACGCGATCGATCCACGGGGTCAGGCCGAGCGGGCCGTGGTGTGCCCGCGTGCGCTCCAGCAGCTCGGCGATGGCGGTGCGAGCGGCGCGCGGGCGCCCGCTCGCGAGGTCGATCAGCTCGGCGTCGAGGCCGCGTCGCTCCGCTCGCCACAGGTTCTCCTCGATGTGTGCACGCGGATGCGCCTCGACCGGGCGGCCGTCGTCGATGTGCGCCAGAGACTCGGCGATCAGGGCGATGATCAGCGCGGCGATCGCCAGCGTCTCGCCGAGCTCGGTCTGCCCGTCGCAGATGCGGACCTCGATGGTGCCGAAGGCGTGATGGGGGCGCACGCTCCACCAGATCTGGGTCGACTCCGTGATCGATCCGGCCCGCTCGAGGAACGCCACGTAGGCGGCGTAGGCGTCCCAGTCGGGGTAGGCGTCTGGAATCCCGCAGCGGGGGAAGCTCTTGATGAAGGTCTGGGCCCGCGTCGACGCCAGGCGGGTGTCGCGGCCGCCGAAGATCGGGCTGTTGGCCGACAGCGCCAGCAGGTCGGGCAGGACGCTGCGGAGCCGCATGGCGACCTTGATCGCCCGGTCGGCGTCGCGCACGCCGCAGTGCAGGTGCAGTGCCCAGGTGTTGTTCGTCCAGGCGACGTAGCCAAGCTCGCCCTCGACCAGACGGTAGTGCGGGGTGTCGATGATCCGCTGCTGGCTCCACGGGCTGAACGGATGCACCCCGGTGATCCCCAGCGCGACGCCGAGACGGTCGGCCGTGGCGCACAGATCGATGCGGCCCCGGGCCAGCTCGGCGGCCGCTCTGGTCAGCCCGGGGTGCGGTCGGGTCTTGAACTCGACCTCGCTGGCGATCAGCTCGCCGGCGAGCCGATCGCGCAGCTCGGGCTCGGCGGCGGCGAGCAGGTCCTCGTAGCGGTTCACCAGGCCCAGGGTCACCGGATCGAGGATCTGGAACTCCTCCTCGAGACCGATCGTGAAATCGGTCGAGGCGGCGAAGCGCTCGCGCACGCCCGCAAGGATGCCGGAGGTCTCTGGGCGGTTGCTCATCAACGAGGGGGAACTCTACCGGCCACGCGCGCCCGGACGGCCTCCTGACATCGAGCCGCGGTCAGGTCAGATAGAAGTACAGCGCATACAGCAACTCGACGGCGGGGCTCGAGGTATGCACCGTTACGTCGGACGGCGCCGAGAGCAAGGCGTCGGAGTAGTTGAAGATGATCTTCACCCCCGCCGCCACGAGGTCGTCGGCCACCTGCTGGGCCACCTCACCCGGCACCGCCAGCACGCCCACCATGACGCCGTCGCTGGCGGCGACGCTCGCGAACTCGTCATAGTGGCGCACGACCAGGTCCCCGATCTTCTGCCCGACGCGCTCCGGCGCGACGTCGAAGATCGCCGAGATCTGAAAGCCATGATCGCCGAACACGCTCGAGCTGGCGATCGCCTGGCCGAGGTTCCCGGCGCCGAACAGCGCGATGTTGTGGGTGCCGGACGTCCGCAGGATCTTGCGGATCTGCTCGATGAGACTGTCGATGTCGTAGCCCACACCGCGCTTGCCGAACTTCCCGAACCCCGACAGGTCGCGGCGGATCTGGGTCGGGTTCACCCCGGTGTACTCGGAGATGGCCTGCGAGGAGATGCTCGTCTTGCCCATCTTGCGGGCCTGGGTGAGCACCTGCAGGTATCGGGACAGCCGGGCGGCGACACCCAGGGTCAATCGGTCCGAGGCCATCGAATCTCCGAGACTTTGTAACGCCGAGTATCAAACTACGCTGCGCGTAACACCCGCGCAACCCGCCGATGCCGCACGCCGAGCGACAATGGCGCGCCGTGGTTCAGGCCGCGATCCCGCCCGGCGGCGCCGTCGGCATGGCGTCCAGCGCGAGGAATTCCGGCCACGGTACCGCCGGGGTGAACTGGGCCGCGGCCCCGATCATCGCGGCGTTGTCGGTGCACAGCGCGACCTCGGGAACGGCCACGCGGAGCCCCATCCGCGCCGCGCCGGCGGTCACCAGCTCACGCAGCCGGCCGTTGGCCGCGACCCCGCCGCCGAGCGCGACGGCCGGGACGCGGTGCTCGCGTGCGGCATCCAGCAGACGCGCGGCGAGCGGGGCGACGATCGCCTCCTGATAGCTGGCCGCCAGATCGGCGCGGCGCGCATCCGAGAGCTCGCCGGCGTCGCGCACGACGTACAGCAACGCCGTCTTGACCCCTGCGAACGAGAAATCGCGCGTGCGCTTGCCGCCGAGCGCCACCGGGAACCCGTGTGCGCGGGGATCGCCCGCGCGGGCCAGGCGCTCCAGCGCCGGGCCCCCGGGGTACCCGAGCCCCAACAGGCGCGCGCCCTTGTCGAGGGCCTCGCCGGCCGCGTCGTCGATCGTCTGCCCGAGCGTCTGGGGGGACGCGAGCTCGTGCACCAGGTCCAGGCGCGTGTGCCCGCCGGAAGCGATCAGGCTGACGAACGGTGGATCGAGCGCGATCGGCTCGAGCCATGATGCGCAGACGTGGCCGAGCAGGTGGTCGACGCACACCAGCGGGCATCGGGTGGCGTACGCGAGCGCCTTGGCGGTCGAGACCCCGACCAGCAGCGCGCCGATCAGTCCCGGCCGTTGGGTGACCGCGATCGCCCGCATGTCGCGCAGCCCGAGCCCGGCATCCACCAGCGCCCGATCGATGACGGCATTGACGGTGCCGAGGTGATGGCGGGCCGCCACCTCGGGCACGACCCCGCCGTAGGGCCGTGTGGAGCTCGGCTTGGGATGCAACCACCGACGCCAGGACACGGCGCCCCTCGATCACGGCCGCCGCCGTCTCATCGCAGGAGGTCTCGATCGCCAGGAACGGCCCGTCGATCATCCGCGGGCCTCGTGGGCCGCGTCCTCGGGGGTCCCGTCGCGCCACATGATCAACGCGTCTTCGTTGTTGTCGGTGTAGTAGCTCGGACGAATCCCGTGATCGACGAAGCCGAGTCCCCGATAGAGCAAGATCGCACCGGCGTTGGAGACCCGGACCTCAAGGGTGAAGCCGAGGTTCGGCAGCACATGCGCCCGGTCGAAGACCTCCGACAGCATCATCCGGCCGATGCCGCGGCGCCAGTGGTCCGGGCGCACCGCCACGTTGAGCACATGCCACACGTCGGCGTAGCGGGATGTCAGGACGAAGCCCACGACGTCACTGCCGATCACACACACGATGTCCAGCGTGCCAGCCTTGCCGAGCTCGGCGTGCAGCATGTGCCGCGGCCAGGGAATCGCCGAGACCGCGCAGTCGATTGCGTGCACCTGCGCCACGTCGGTCATCCGCATCGGTCGGATGCGCGTTGGATGCTCGGGCGCTGGTCGACGGCGCCCACCGGGAGCTCCGACCTTGGCCATCAGGACGTGGTCCCCGCGACTCGCAGGCGGTTGACCTCGGCGTCCGGAAGCCGTGCGTAGACCGGCACCGCGGCGCGCCCTGCCCCGGCGTCGACCCGCGTGACGAGCGCGGCCGCACGCAGGCGGTGGACCGCTGCGGTGTCCGGCGGGATCCGCACGCCCGCCGCGCCGAGCGCCGCGTGACCCACCAGCGCCCCGGTACCGGCCGCCACAACCGTCCCTCCCGCCGCCAGCTGCGGGCCCAGGCGGACGGCCAGATCGGCTGCGGCGATGGCCAGCGGTGCGATCAGCTCCTCGAGCGCACCGTCACCGGCGACCCGGTAGGCCGCGGCGAACAGCTCGCTGCGGCGCGCATCGTGCGCAGGGACAACCACCGCACCGGGCGCGACGGTCTCCGCGAGTCCCACCGCCAGCGCCTCGAGTGAGACGGCGCCGACGACGGGCCGGCCGAGTGCCTGGCCGAGCCCGTCCGCGGTGGCCAGGCCGATCCGCAGACCGGTGAACCCGCCCGGGCCAACCCCCACGACGATGCGCGCGATGTCCGCGAGGTCAACCCCGCAGGCTGCCAGCAGGTGATGTGCACCCTCCAGCACCCGCCGACCGGCGCCGGGATCGGGGCCGAGCCAGAGCTCGCCGACGAGCCGTCCGCCCCGGGTGACGGCGAGGCTAGGGCTCTGGGTGGATGTGTCGAGCGCGAAGGTCAGCAACGATCTGGGCCAGCCGCTCCCGGGTCGGGGGGTCCTCGCTCGCCAACGCTACCAAGCGCCGATCGCCGCCATCGTGGCGCAGTTCCACCGTCACCCGCGGGTGCCCGAGTTCGGCACCGAGCCGTTCGGGCCACTCGACGATCGTCAGCGCGTCGGCGGCGCCATCCAGCAAGAGCCCGAGTTCCTCGTCGTCGGCGCCCTGGAGCCGGTAGGCGTCGATGTGCAGCAGCGGCGTCCGGCCCGCGTAGTGCTGGGCAAGCGCGAACGTGGGGCTGGTGATGTGCGCGCTGATCCCGAGCGTGCGGGCGATCGCCCGGGTGAGGGTCGTCTTCCCCGTCCCGAGATCTCCCCGGACGATGACCAGGTCGCCGGGGGCCAGCCAGGGAGCCAGGGCGGCACCGAGCCGTGCCGTGTCCTCGGGCGACTCGGAGGCCCATTCGATGGCCGCGGTCACCTAGAACAGGCCCAGTTGCTCGGCGGGTTCGCTGCCGCCGGGCGGGCCGAACTCGCCGCCGGCTGGCGGTTCCGATGCGAGCTTCAGGGACACCTCGGCAGGTGCCGACGGCTCCGCGGGCCCGACCGGAGCCGCCGCGGCGTGGCTGATCAAGTCCGGGATGCGCGCGAAATCCTCCTCGAGGACGCTGCGCATCGCGGGCGTGTAGAGGGCCGCCGCCGGGTGGTAGAGCGGGTACAGCAGGGTCGGGGTCCCGCCGAGGGTGACCTGCAGCTCGCAACCGTGGACGCGCGAGATCCCGTCCGGCCGGCCGGAGAGCAGCTTGGTGGCGAAGTTGCCGAGCGTGCAGATCAGCTGCGGCCGGATGATGGCGACCTGGCGAAACAGGTGGTCCTGGCAGGCGGCGATCTCGTCAGGCAACGGATCGCGGTTCTCCGGCGGCCGGCACTTGAGCACGTTGGCGACGAAGACGTCCTGACGGGTCAGTCCGATCCCCTCGAGCAGGCGGTCCAGCAGCTTGCCGGCCTGGCCCACGAACGGCACCCCGAGGCGATCCTCGTGGTATCCCGGCGCCTCGCCGACGAACATCACGGCGGCGTTCGGATCCCCGCTGCCGGTCACGACCTGCGTGCGCGTCTGCGACAACGGGCAGCGCTCGCAGTTGACCACATGCGCGTCGTGATACGCGGCGAGGGCCGCGGCCCGATCGGTCGCCGGGGAGTCCATACCCGCCCAGCGTAGTCGCTGATCCGGACGCGGGCGGTCGCAGCCCTTGCGCCCGGGGAAACCCAGGGTCTAGACTCCCGGCACGCCTCGACACCCGGCATCCGCGCGGGATCGCGGAGTTGGAGTCGCTCCGAGGCGCGCGGGAGATCCCCGTCCAACGGAGCACCGTCGCGCGAGCGCGGTGTGCCTTCATCGGTGAGATGACGAACTCTTCTCCAGAGGATTGTGCCGTCGCCGCCCCTGCGGCGGTCCTCAGATCTGTGTCAGAGGTACGCCGCCACGTCCGCGAATTCGCGCGCACGTGGGGGCCACGTGACGCTGGTGCCGACCATGGGTGCCCTGCACGACGGCCATCTGGCGCTGGTGCGCTCGAGCGCCGCCCGCGGTGAGCACGTCGTGGTGAGCGTGTTCGTCAACCCGGCGCAGTTCGGTCCCCAGGAGGACCTGGACCACTACCCGCGCCAGGAGGCGGCCGACATCGCGCTTGCCGAGGAGGCCGGCGCAGGTGCCGTGTTCGCCCCGACACGCCGCACAGGTCTACCCGGACGGGTTCGCCACGACAGTCCTGGTCGGTGGACCGGCCCGCGGGCTCGAGGGCGCGGTGCGGCCCACGCATTTCGCCGGGGTCGCGACCGTCGTCGCCAAGCTGGTCCTGATGGTCCAGCCCGACCGGCTCGTCCTCGGCCAGAAGGACGCCCAGCAGGTCGCCGTGGTGCGCCAGATGCTGCGCGATCTGAACCTGGACGAGGTCGATCTCGTCGTGCACCCGATCGTCCGCGAAGACGACGGCCTGGCCATGAGCAGCCGCAACCGGTACCTGAACCCCGCCGAGCGGCGCGCCGCCCGGGCGCTGCCCGCCAGCTTGGCTGCCGCCCAGCGCGAGATCGAGGCCGGTACGACCGACGCCCGACCTGATCGCCGCGCGCGGCCGCACCGGGTCCTCGACGAGGCCCGTGGCGTCCAGCCGGACTACGCCGCGGTCGTCGATCCCGACACATTCTCCCCGCTCACCCGGCTTCGACCGCCCGGCGGTGCTGTGCGTTGCCGCGCGCGTCGGACCGACACGCCTGCTCGACAACGCCGTCCTGATCCCCACCTAACTACGACCCGGAGGCACAGTGCCGCCTGTCACCCGCACCATGCTCAAGAGCAAGATCCACCGCGCCACGGTCACCGATGCGAACCTGAACTACGTCGGCAGCATCACGGTGGACGCCGATTTGCTCGATGCGGCGGACATCCGTCCGTATGAGCACGTGCATATCGTGAACATCAACAACGGTGCCCGTTTCGAGACCTATGCAATCGAGGGCTCACGCGGCAGCGGCGACGATCTGTCTCAACGGCGCCGCCGCCCGTCTGGCGCAGCCGGGGGACCTGGTGATCGTGCTCTCCTACGCCCAGTACAGCCGAGGCCGACACCCGGGCCTACGAGCCCATCGTCGTCCACGTGGACGAGACCAACCGCGAGATTCAGCCGCTGCCCGAATCGGTGCCGGCCGGCATGGGAAGACCGGTAGCCATGTACAGCGTCCCGCGCCTGCTTGCCGACGGCCCCTCCGGGCAGTCGGCCACCGAGATCCGCGCCAGCAAGGGTCAGCGTCGACTGGCCATGCTGACGGCCTACGACTACCCCACCGCCCTGGCGCTCGACGCGAGCGGCCTCGATCTGATCCTCGTCGGCGACAGCCTGGCCGAGGTGGAGCTCGGCATGGCCTCGACCCGCGAGGTGTCGCTGGCGATCATGTGCCACCACGTCCGCGCGGTGCATCGCGGCGTCGCGCGCACCCACCTGGTCGGCGATCTGCCCCACGACACCTACCGCACGCCCGCAGGAGGCCGTCGAGAGCGCCCGCGCGCTCGTCGACGCCGGGGCGATGAGCGTCAAGCTCGAGGGCGCGCTGCTGCCGCAGGTCGAGGCGATCATCGCCGACGGCATCCCGGTCATGGGTCACGTCGGCCTGCTCCCGCAGACCCACACCGAGCGCCGCCGCCGTGGCCGGACGTCCGACGGAGGCCCGCCAGATCCTCGAGGACGCGCTCGCCCTCGACCGCGCCGGCTGCTATGCGATCGTCATCGAGGCCGTCGACAGCGACGTCGCGGCCGCCATCACCGCGGCCGTCGCCGCGCCGACGATCGGCATCGCCGCGGGGCGCGCAACCGACGGCCAGGTGCTGGTCTCGACGGATCTGATCGGTCAGCTGCCCGGAGCCGCCGCGCTTCGTCACGCCCAAGGCCAACGTGTTTGAGCTGGTCATCGGGGCCGGTCGGGAGTTCGCCCGCGAGGTGCGCAGCCCGGACCCGTCGGCCGTGCCGGGCCGCTAGGTCGCCGCCGCCGGGGAGCCGCGCGGGCATCCCGGGGCCATGCCATCGCCGCGCCGGCGGCGAACGCTACCCTGAAGGGGATGCCGGTTCACGATCCCAGCTGGAGTGCCCACGCCCGCGCCGTGCTCGAGGATGCCGGCCATCGGCGTGGCGGTGCCCGAGACGAGGTCATCGACCTCCTGGCGGCGCAGTCCTGCGCGCTCAGCGCACAGGACATCGATGCCGCCCTGCGCAGTCGTGGGCGCAGCGTCGGGACGCGCCAGCATCTACCGGGCGCTCGAGACGCTCGCCGACTACGGCCTGGTCAAGCGGTTGGATGTCGGGCGCACCGAGGCCTGCTACGAACCGGCCCGGCCCGACGGCCATCATCACCACCATGTGGTCTGCGAGGTCTGCGGCGACCTCGCGGCCTTCGACGACCCGGATCTCGAGGCGGCCATCGCACGCCTGGGGACCCGGCTCGGCATGCGCATCGAGGACCATGATGTGCTGCTGCGCGGCACGTGCCGGCGCTGCGCGACAAACGGGCCATAGCCCGGCAGCCCGGGTCGGAACGATCCGCGGTCGCTGACGGGCGGCGCGCGGCGCGCCGCCCGTCCGTCGGTCCCTACTCGGCGAACCCCGAACCGGCGGCGATCTCGCGCAGGTTCAGGGCGGTGACCAGGGTCTCCTCGTCGACCCCGTGTTCGCGGGCGACCTCGCGCAGCGGCCGGCCGGACTTCGTGGCGTCCTTGACGATGTCGGTCGCCTTGTCGTAGCCGATGTGCGGGTTCAGCGCGGTCGCCACGGCCAGCGTGCCCTCGGCGCTGCGCTCGAGACCCTCGAGGTTGGGTTGGATGCCGGACACGCACTTGTCCGCCAGCAGCGTTGCCGCGCTGGTCAGCAGGTGGATCGACTGCAGCAGGTTGCGCGCCATCAGCGGGATGCGCACGTTGAGCTCGAAGTTGCCCTGCATCCCGCCGATCGTGATCGGCGGCGTCGTTGCCGATGACCTGCGCGGCGACCTGCGTGACGACCTCGGGGATGACCGGGTTCACCTTGCCGGGCATGATCGACGAGCCCTTCTGAAGCTCGGGCAGGAAGATCTCGCCGAGCCCGCAGCGGGGACCCGAACCCATCCAGGCCAGGTCGGTCGCGATCTTGGTGAGCGAGACGGCGATGACCTTCAGCACCCCGGAGAGCTCCACCAGTCCGTCGCGGTTGCCCTGCGCCTCGAACGGGTGCGCGGGCGGGTTGATCGTCAGACCAGTGTCTTTCGCGAGCAGCTCACGCACACGAGCGGCGAACTCCGGGTGGGTGTTGAGCCCGGTTCCGGTTGCGGTGCCGCCGAGCGGGATCTGCGCCACGCGCGGAGTCGCGTCCGCAACGCGGGCAATGCCCTGCCGAATCTGTGCCTCATAGCCAGCGAACTCCTGACCTAGGGTGACCGGCACGGCGTCCATGAGGTGCGTGCGGCCGGACTTGACGAGATCCTTGAACGCCACCGCCTTGGCACCGAGCGCGTCGGCCAGGTGGGTCAGGGCGGGGACGAGCTCCTGGGTCGTCTCCTGCAGCGCGGCCAGGTGGACCGCCGACGGAAAGACGTCGTTCGAGCTCTGACCCATGTTGACATGGTCGTTCGGGTGCGCGCCGGAGAGGCTCGCGAGCACCTCGTTGGCGTTCATGTTCGACGACGTCCCCGATCCGGTCTGGAACACATCCACGGGGAACTGGTCGTCGTGCTTGCCCTGGGCGACGGCGTCGGCCGCGGCAGCGATCTTGCCGGCCAGGTCCGCGTCGAGCAGACCGAGGTCCGCGTTCACGCGGGCGGCAGCGCCCTTGATCCGGCCCAGCCACCGCACCACCGGCAGCGGTACGCGCTCTCCGGACACCGGAAAATTGTCGACCGCCTTGCTGGTCTCGGCACCCCACAGCTCCGCCATTAGGTTCCCTTCGTGGATTGAGCTCCCCCGACAACCTCAGGTCATACAGGGTCAGTGCGGGAGACTAGCGCCCGAGCTCGCCGATGGCGGCAAAGATGGCCATGGCCGCCCGCGTGCCGATCTCCAGGTGCTCGACCCGCAGATGCTCGTTCGGCCCGTGGATGCCGTCGTCCGGCAGCGCGAAGCCCGAGAGCACCGTCGGCACCCCGCGCCCGGCGAGCGTCGCGACGATCGGGATGCTGCCGCCGCTGCGCACGGGCACGCACGGCCAGCCGGTCGAGGCGCCGATGGCTCGGGCGGCCGCGCGCAGGACCGGGTCGCGTGGATCGCACAGCGCCGGGTCGGCGACCCCGAGGGCCTCGATCGCGACCTCGGCGTGCTCGGGGGCCGCGGCCAGGATCAGCCGATCCAACGTCGCGGCCAGGGCCTGGGCATCCTGGCCGGGGGCGACGCGCAACGACAGCGTGGCCGTCGCTGCGCTGGCCAGGTTCGTCTTGACGGCGGTCGGCTCCCCGCAGCTCGAGCCCGTGGACCTCCAGGGAGGGCGCCGCGACGGTGCGCCGGTAGAACTCGTCCGCGGCGCGCGCGTCTGCCGGGGCGAGCGCGGCGTCGGCGAGCATCTGGGCGCCCGTCGGCAGCTGCGCCCAGGCCGCCCGTTCGTCGGGCGCCGGCTCCGCGATGCCGACGCACAACTCCGGGTGCAAGACGCCATCACGGGCGATCAGGCCGTCGAGCAGGCGCACCAGCACGTGCGCGGCGTTCAGTCCGGCGCCGCCGTACAGACCGCTGTGGGCGTCCTGGGGTGCGGTGCGGACTCTGACGCGCCGGTACACCAGCCCGCGCAGGCCCGCGCAGATCATCGGCCGCCCGGGCCCGATCATCGGCGCATCGAAGATCACGGCGGCCTCGGCGGCCGTCGGGTCGTCGGCGACGAACCGCACCGCGCTCTCGCCGCCGCACTCCTCTTCCCCGTCGATAACGAACCGCACCACGACCGGCAGCGCGTCCTGCGCGGCCAGGCGCTGCACCGCGGCGATCAGCATGAACAGGTTGCCTTTGTCGTCGCTCGTGCCGCGCCCGTAGAGGTTCCCGTCCCGGATCTCGGGTGCGAACGGATCCGACAGCCACTGGTCCGGATCCCCGACCGGCTGCACGTCGTAGTGCCCGTAGACGATGACGCGCGGGGCGTCGGGGCGCGTGGCGGGGACCTCGCCGACGAGGAGCGGATGCCCTCCGTTGCGAACCACCTCGCTGACGCCCCCGGCCCGGGCGATCTCGCCCGCCAGGAACGCGACGGCGCGATCCATGTCGGGCGCGTGGTCGGCGATCGCGCTCACGCTCGGGATGCGAAGCAACTCGAACAGGCGTGCGCGTTCGTCAGGCGTCATGGGGTCGGCGTCCTTTGGCTGGGTGGGTGACCGCCGGTCAGCGCGTGGCGGCGGGGGTCCGGGGGCTCCGTCGGGTACGGCGGGGCCTGAGGGCACCGTTGGCGCCCAGCACCCGGGACAGGAACTGGCCAGTAAACGACGCCGGGGTCGCGGCGATCTGCTCCGGGGTGCCCTGCGCGATCACCGTGCCACCCCCTGCCCCGCCCTCGGGTCCGAGGTCCACGAGCCAGTCGGCGCACTTGATCACGTCGAGGTTGTGCTCGATGACCAGCACCGTGTTGCCCGAATCCACGAGGCGCTGGAGGACCTGCATGAGCCGTTCGATGTCGGCCAGATGCAGCCCTGTCGTCGGCTCGTCGAGGACGTACAGGGTGCGGCCCGTCGCGACCCGCGAGAGCTCGGCGGCGAGCTTGATGCGCTGCGCCTCGCCGCCGGAGAGCGTCGTGGCCGGCTGGCCCAGGCGAACGTAGCCGAGTCCGACGTCCTCGAGGGTCTGCAGGCGTCGATGGATCCGCGGCACCGCGCGAAATGCCTCGACCGCATCGCTGACGCTCAGCTGGAGGACGTCGGCGATGTTGCGCCCGCCGTAGCGCACCGTCAACGTCTCGCGGTTGTAGCGCTGCCCGCCGCACACCTCGCAAGGGACGTAGACGTCGGGCAGGAAGTGCATCTCGATCGTGATGGTGCCGTCGCCCTTGCAGTTCTCGCAGCGGCCGCCCTTGACGTTGAACGAGAAGCGCCCCGGCTTGTAGCCGCGCGCCCGGGCGTCACTGGTCATCGAGAACAGCTCGCGGATGTGGTCGAAGACCCCAGTGTAGGTCGCCGGATTCGAGCGAGGCGTGCGCCCGATCGGCGACTGGTCGATGTCGATGACCTTGTCGAAGTGCTCGAGCCCCTCGATTCGCTCGTGGCGGCCGGCGCGCTGCGGGCGGCGGGAGAGTCGGCCCGCGAGCGCCTTGAGGATCACGTCGTTGACCAGCGTCGACTTGCCCGAGCCCGATACGCCCGTCACGCATGCCGAGCACGCCCACGGGGATCTCCACGTCGATGTCGCGCAGATTGTGTTCGCTGGCCCCGTAGACCCGCAGCCAGCCGCGGCCCGTGCGCCGCACGGCCGGCATCTCGATCCGTCGCCGGCCCGACAGGAAGGCCCCGGTGATCGATTCGGGCGCACGCTCAACCGCGGCCGGGCGTGCCCTCGGCGACGACGTGACCGCCGTGCTCGCCGGCACCCGGGCCCATGTCGATCAGGTGATCGGCGGCCCGCATCATGTCCTCGTCGTGCTCGACGACCAGGACGGTGTTGCCTTGGTCGCGCAGCCGCTCGAGTGTCCCGATCAGCTTGTGGTTGTCACGCTGGTGCAGTCCGATGGACGGCTCGTCGAGGATGTAGAGCACGCCCATCAGGCCGGACCCGATCTGCGTCGCCAGGCGGATCCGCTGCGCCTCGCCGCCCGAGAGCGTGCCGGCGGCGCGGTCGAGCGTCAGGTAGCCGACGCCGACGTCGGCCAGAAACCGCAGCCGCTCGGTGATCTCGCGGATGACCCGCTCGCCGATCAGGGCGCGGGTGGGGTCGAGACTGAGCTCGTTGAAGAACTTCAGTCCCTGTTCGACCGACAGCTGGGTGACCGCGTAGACCGAGCGCTCGCCGACGGTGACCGCCAGGCTCTCGGGCCGCAGGCGCGCCCCGCCGCAGACGGTGCAGGGGCGCAGCGACATGTACTGCTCGACGGACTCCCGAACCGCCGGCGACATCGAGGTCGTGTGCTGGCGCCGCAGCTGCGGCACGACGCCCTCGAACCATCCGATCGGGTTCTGGCGCCCCTTGCGCGGGCCGAGGTACATGCGCTGGCGCCGGCCGCCGGGCGGCCCGGTCAGCAGCAGTGCCTGCTGCTCGGCGGTGAGCGCGCGCCACGGGATATCCAGTGGGATCTCGTACTCATCGGCGATCGCTTGCAGCAACAGGTCGTAGTAGTCGGTCGTGCGGTCGGCCCACGGGATCAGCGCGCCCGCGGCGAGCGTCCGCTCGGGGTCCACCACGAGCTCCGGATCGATCTCCGGCATGAACCCGAGGCCGGTGCACGACGGGCAGGCCCCGTGGGGATTGTTGAACGAGAACACCCGCGGCGCGAGCTCGGTCAGCGCGGCCCCGTGCTCCGGGCACGCGAACTTCTCCGAGTAGGTCCACGACCCCTCGTCCCCGCCGACCTCCTGGATGCGCACCAAGCCGTCGGCCAGCTGCGTCGCGGTCTCGAGACTCTCGGTCAGGCGTCGGCGCAGGTCATCGCGCATCACCAGCCGGTCCACGACGACCTCGATCGTGTGCTGATGGGTCTTGGCCAGCAGCGGCACATCGTCAAGGAGCATCACGGCGCCGTCGATGGCCACGCGGGTGAAGCCCTCGCCGCGGATCTGCTCGAGCACGTCCTTGTGCTCGCCCTTGCGGCCGCGCACCATCGGCGCCATCACCATGAAGCGCGTGTCGGGCGGCAGCGCGAGCACGCGATCGACGATCTGCTCGACGCTCTGGCCGGCGATCGGGCGGCCGCAGACCGGGCAGTGGGGCTCACCGATCCGCGCGTACAGCAGGCGCAGGTAGTCGTAGACCTCGGTGACCGTGGCGACCGTCGAGCGCGGGTTGCGGCTGGTGGTCTTCTGGTCGATCGAAATGGCCGGCGAGAGGCCCTCGATGTGATCGACATCGGGCTTGTCCATCTGACCCAGGAACTGGCGCGCGTAGGCCGACAGGCTCTCGACGTACCGACGCTGGCCCTCGGCGTAGAGCGTGTCGAACGCCAGGCTCGACTTCCCGCTGCCCGACAGGCCGGTGATCACGACCAGGGCATCGCGCGGAATCTCGACGGTG
The DNA here is from genome assembly GCA_963773325.1 of uncultured Thermoleophilia bacterium. GTDB lineage: Bacteria > Actinomycetota > Thermoleophilia > Miltoncostaeales > Miltoncostaeaceae > CAITWD01. The sequence goes on from CAVZAI010000002.1 coordinate 2,697,426, forward strand.
ATGTCCTTGAGGTTGTGCTCGCGCGCGCCCACCACGCGCAGGACTTCCGGGGCATGGCTGCGGACGGACTTGGACACGAGACCGAGTGTAATGGCGGGTGCCGCCGGGCGCCGTGCCCGGCCGCGGTCCTACCGTCGCGATCGCCCCCCGCCGCCGCGCCGCACGGGGCCGGCCGGCAGCACCGACGGCTGCGTCGGGCGCCCGGCCGCGCGCGCCGCGCGCGCGTCGAGCTCGCGCCGAACCTCGGCGATCTGGTCGCGCAGGCTGGCCGCCTGCTCGAATCGCAGCTCCTCCGCCGCGGCGAACATCTCCGTCTCGAGGTCGACCAGCGCCTGTTCGAGCTCCTCCGGCGTGCGATCGCCGACCGTGGCCCGCGCGTTGCGGGCCGCCCGGCGGCCGGGTCGTCCGGGACGGTCCTCACCGAGCCCGAGCAGGTCGACGATGTCCGAGACGCCCTTGACGATGGACTGCGCGGTGATCCCGTGCTCGGCGTTGTAGGCCAACTGGATCTCGCGACGCCGCTCCGTCTCGGCGATCGCGGTGTCCATCGCATCGGTGCGCTTGTCGGCGTACATGATCACGCGCCCGTCGACGTTCCGCGCCGCGCGGCCGATCGTCTGGATGAGCGCGGTCGTCCCGCGCAGGAAGCCCTCCTTGTCGGCGTCCAGGATCGCCACGAGGGTCACCTCGGGCAGATCGAGCCCTTCACGCAGCAGGTTGACGCCGACCAGGACGTCGAACTGACCGAGGCGCAGCTCACGGACGATCCTGATGCGCTCGAGCGTGTCGATCTCCGAGTGCAGGTACCGCGCGCGCAGCCCGGCCTCGGTCAGATACTCGGTCAGGTCCTCGGCCATCCGCTTGGTCAGGGTCGTCACCAGGGCGCGCTCGCCGCGCGTCGCGCGCGCGGTGACCTCGCCGATCAGGTCGTCGATCTGGTTCGTCGTGGTGCGGACATCGACCTCGGGATCGACGAGGCCCGTGGGTCGGATGATCTGTTCGACGACATGCCCGGACACGCGTTGCTCGAACGCACCCGGGGTCGCGGACACGAACACGATGCGGGGCACCCGCTCCAGGAACTCATCGAGCTGGAGCGGCCGGTTGTCCAGCGCCGCGGGAATCCTGAAGCCGTACTCGATCAGGTTGAGCTTGCGCGACCGGTCGCCCTCGTACATGCCGCGCAGCTGGCCCATGGTGTTGTGCGACTCGTCGATGAAGCACACGAAGTCGTCGGGGAAGAAGTCGATCAGCGTGTGCGGCGGGGTCCCGGGTGCACGCCCGTCGAGGATCCGGGAGTAGTTCTCGATGCCCGAGCAGAACCCGAGCTCGCGGATCATCTCCATGTCGTACTCAGTGCGCTGGCGCAGGCGGTGGGCCTCGACGACCTTGCCCTGCGACTCGAACAGCGCGACCTGGGCCTCGAGCTCGGCGCGGATCTCCTTGAGCGAACGGTCGATGACGTCCGGTGGGGTGACGTAGTGGGTGGCGGGATAGACCGCGACATGGCCGGGCGTGGCGAGCACCTCGCCGGTCAGCGGGTCGTAATGGGCGATGCTCTCGACCTCGTCGCCGAACATGGAGATGCGGTAGGCGGTCTGCGAGTCGGCGGGCTGAATCTCGATCGCGTCACCGCGCACGCGGAAGCGCCCGCGTTCGAGGACCGTGTCGTTGCGCTGGTACTGCACCTCCACCAGCCGCCGGAACAGCGCCTCGCGGGGGTACTCCTCGCCGACGGTCAGCGTCACGACCCGGTCGCGGTAGACCTCGGGGGACCCGATGCCGTAGATGCAACTGACCGAGGCGACGATGACGACGTCGCGACGGGCCAACAGCGAGGCCGTGGCCGCATGCCGAAGACGGTCGATCTCGTCGTTGATCGAGCTGTCCTTCTCGATGTAGGTGTCGGTGGAGGCGATGTACGCCTCGGGCTGGTAGTAGTCGTAGTAGCTGACGAAGTACTCGACCGCCGCGCCCGGCAAGAACTCGCGGAACTCGTTGCACAGCTGTGCGGCGAGCGTCTTGTTGTGCGCGATCACCAGGGCGGGCCGCCCGGTCTCGGCGATGATGTTGGCCATCGTGAACGTCTTGCCCGAACCGGTGACCCCGAGCAGCGTCTGGTAGCGCTCGTCACGTGCGATCCCGGCCGACAGCTCGGCGATGGCCTGCGGCTGATCGCCCGTGGGACCGTACGCGGTGGACAGTTCGAAGGTCGGCTTGGCCATGACGCTAACGGTATCGTTGATCTCGGCCCGCGAGGGCCCCACCCGCATGCCAAGGAGTCGTGATGCCCGCCAGCGAGATCCTGCACACCTGCATCCGCGTCCTCGATGAGGAGCGATCGCTCGAGTTCTACCGCGCCCTCGGCTTTGATGAGCGCGACCGCAAGCGCGTCGGGGGCGATACCGCGACGGTCATCTTCCTCGGGCTGCCGGGCGACGGCAACCGGCTCGAGCTGACCCTCAACGACGGACGCACCGAGCCCTACGATGTCGGTACGGGATACGGCCACATCGCACTCGCGATCCCGGATCTCGAGGAGGAGTTGGCCCGGTTGGCCGATTTCGGGATTCAGCCGGAGCGACCGCCGTACCAGAGCGGTCCCGGCGGATCGCTCATCTGCTTCGTGCGCGATCCGGACGACTACCGCATCGAGCTCATCCAGGTCGGCCGGAGCTAGCCGCCGGTCGTGATCACCGCGTATCCCGGGACCTGCGGCTGCAGGTCGCCAGGGTACGCCCGCCGGTAGATCCGCGCGTCGCTCAGCACGTCGTGGACGAACGCCCTGGTCTCAGGGTAGGGGACGTCGTCGGGGACCCTGAACGCGTTCCCGGCCGCGGCGGCCTTGGCGCGCCACAGCGCCAGGTTGTGTTCGCCGGCGTTGTAGGCCACCAGGCCCGCGTCCACGCTGCCCGTGCGGTTGATCAGGTACCGCAGGTACCAGGCCCCGTAGTTGATGCTGACATCGGAGTCGCCCAACCGGCTCGGGTCTCCAGGGGGCGGGCTGGGCTGGCTGGCGATGAAGTGGGCGGTCGCCGGCTCGAGCTGCATGAGGCCCACTGCCCCGGCGTGCGACACGGCGTCAGGGTCCCACTTGCTCTCAACCTGGATCACCGCGGCGACCAGCGCCGGATCGAGCTGCTCGCGGCGCGCGGCGGCCTGCAGCGTCGGGATGTTGTTGAGCGGATACAGCAGCCGGGCGTACCAGGCGGGCATGATCGCCGCGATGATGGCCCACGTCACGGCCAGCGCGACGATGACACCGGCGATCCCGAGGATCCAGGCGCGGCGGCGGGTCACCGGTGGGACGGTGTGGCGAACTCCGCGAAGACCTCGGCAACCCACGCGTCCAGGCGCGCCGGGTCGCCGTCGTTGACGAAGGCGCGGTCTGCGGCCGTGACCTTGCGCGCCTCGGTCCACTGCCGATCGGCCCGTTCGCCGAAGTCCTGTCCCCGCTCGGCCACCCGCGCGCGCCGGACGTCCTCGGCGGCCGTCACGACCAGCACCGCATCGAACCTTCCCGCCAGCCCTGCCTCGAACAGGAGCGGGACCTCCACCACCAAGAGCGGCCAGCGCCCGTCGGCGCGGTGCGCGCGGATCCAGGACTCACGCGCCGCGTGGATCCTCGGAAACAGCAGGTCCTGCAGGAAGCCGATCCCGTCGGGATCGGCGAACGCCCGTGCGCCGAGGGCGCGCCGGTCGATGGCCCCGTCTGGGCCCACGACCGCGGCCCCGAAGCGATCTCGGACAAGCTTCCGAACATCGTCCTGAGCGTAGAGCGCGTGCACGACGTCATCGCTCGAGAGCGTCGCCGCGCCACATGCGGCGAACGCGGCCAGCGCGGTGCTCTTGCCCGAGCCGATGCCACCGGTCAGGCCGAGGCAGCGCGGCACCGGCGCACCCGCAGGTGCGCCGGTGCCGCGTGCACGGTCGACCGCGTCCGGCGTGCTACGCCTCGGACTCGGCGGCCGCGACCCCGGTTGCGGCCGACTCGGGTGGCTCGGCCTCCTCGACCACGCTCCGCCTGCTCGGCCTCCTCGACCGACTCCGCCTGCTCGGCCGGCGCGGCCACCTCCGCCTGCTCGGCCTCCTCGACCGACTCCGCCTGCTCGGCCGGCGCGGCCACCTCGGGTTCCACTGCCTCCTGAGGCTGGGCGGGCTCGTCGGAGACGTCCTCCGTCGGGACGTCGGCACTCGCGTCCACGTCGGCCGGAGCGTCGTACTCGTCGTCGCCTGGGTGCGGGTAGTTCTCGGCACCCTCGACGTCAGCGACGCGCTTGAGCGACAGCGACAGCCTGCGGCGGTCGGGGTCGATCTCGATGATGCGCACCGAGAGCGTGTCGCCCTGGCTGACGACCTCGCGCGGGTTCTCGACATGGTGCGAGGCCAGCTCGGAAATGTGCACCAGCCCTTCGACCCCGGGGTGAATCTCGACGAATGCACCGAACGTGACGACCTTGGTGACCTTGCCTTCGACGACGTCGTTGATGCCGAAGCGGTCGATCACGCTCTGCCACGGGTCGGCCTGGGTCTGCTTGAGACCGAGCGAGATGCGCTGGCGCTCGCGGTCGATGTCCAGGACCTTGACCTCGACCTTCTCGCCGATCGTCAGCACCTCGGAGGGGTGGTTGACGTGACTCCAGGAGAGCTCGGAGATGTGGATGAGGCCGTCGATGCCTTCGAGGTCGACGAAGGCGCCGAAGTCGACGATGTTGGAGATCACGCCCTCGACGACGTCGCCGGGCTGCAGCTCGTCGAGGATCTTCTGCCGGACCTCGCGGCGCTCGTCCTCGAGGACGGCGCGGCGGGACAGGACCACGTTGTTGCGATTGCGGTTGAGCTCGATGACCTTGCACTCGAGCTTGCGCCCAAGGAATTCGTCGAGGTCCTGGACGCGGCGGATATCGACCAGCGATGCCGGCAGGAACCCACGGACGCCCAGATCCAGGATCAGGCCGCCCTTGACGACCTCGATCACCGTGCCCTCGACGTGCTCGCCGGCAGCGGCCGCGGCCTCGATGCGCTTCCACGCCTTCTCGAAGCGCGCGCGCTTCTTGGAGAGGATCAGGCGGCCGTCCTGGTCTTCCTTGATCATCACGAGCGCGTCGACCATCTCGCCGAGCTCAACCTCGTCGAAGACGTTCACCGACTTGCGGATGGACAATTCCGAGAGCGGGATCACGCCCTCGCTCTTGTAGCCGATGTCGACGAGGACCTCGTCCTTGTCGATCCGGACCACCCGGCCGTTCACGACGTCTCCCTCGGAGAAGATCGGGATCGTCGGGTCGTAGTTCGGAACCATCTGTCCGTCGACTTCGATGTACTCGGGTCCGTCGAGCGTGCGCACTGGGGTATCGAGATCTACTTCGGTCACGTTGGGTTTTCCTTGACAGCACTTCGTTGGTTCGCCGGCAGGGACAAGTGTCCCGGCCGACCCGGTAAACACCGAGTATAGAGCCTCGCGGCGGGTCCGCAGCCGCGGGGCGATCAGCGCGGACGGTCGCCCGGCGGACCCAGGCCGAGTGCCGGGCGCCCGAGGATGCAGGCGAGAATGCCGACCAGCCCGGCAAGCACCGCGAGCACCCAGGCGAGCGTCGTCGCGCCGGCGGCTGCAGCGACAACGGCTGCCAGGCACGCCACGGCCAGCGCGCCCTGGCCCCGGCGGACGTCGCTGCGTGGGACGAACGCGACCGGCGGGCGCCCGACCCAACCGACCAGCCGCGCGGCGGGCGAGGCGCCCGGCGCGACCACGTCCCAGGCGGCCAGCGCCCCGGCCACGGCGACGGGGATGATCTGGCGGAACAGGCCGCCTTCCAGGCACAGGAGCCCCACGAACACCGACGCGAGGCGCGCAGCCACGCGGTCGACGCCGGGTGCGTGGCTCAGCGGGCCCGGCCCCGGTCGTACGCGGCGCGGCGGCTCGGATCGGCCAGCACGGCGTGTGCGCGGTTCAACAGCACCAAGCCCCGCCACGGCGCCGTCGCCGTCATCGCCGGCGACCTGCTTCGCGCAGGACCCTGAAGGCGGCATCGATCACGGCCGGCCGGGCGTGCGGGGCCACCTCGAGCACGCCGTACAGGTCCGGTTCCTCGCTCACGACTTGGCCTCGAGCCAGGTCGGGCCGACCCCGACGTCGACCGCCAGCGGCGGGTCGAGCGGATACGCGCCGACCATCTCGCGGCGCGCGATCTCGATCGCCTCCTCCTGCTCGTCCTCCGGGGCCTCGAGCAGGAGCTCGTCATGGATCTGCAGCACGATGCGCGTTCCCAGCCCGGCGGCGCGCAGGGCGTCGCGGGTGCGCACCATCGCGACCTTGATGATGTCGGCCGCGCTGCCCTGGATTACGGTGTTGACCGCCAGACGCTCGCCGAGCTGGCGTACGTGGTGCGTCGATGCGGCCAGCTCCGGGATCGGTCGGCGGCGCCCCAGCAGCGTGCAGACATAGCCGTCGGTGACCGCTGCGGCGATCGTCGACTGGATGAACTCCTGCACCTTTGGGTACCGCGCCAGGTACGTCTCGATGTAGGTATGGGCATCCTTGCGCGGGATCCCGAGCTGCTCAGACAGACCGAAATCCGAGATGCCGTAGATGATCCCGAAGTTGACGGCCTTCGCGCGATCCCGCGTTTGGCGGTCGACGTCGCCCGGCGCGATCCCGAACACCTCGGCCGCTGTCGCGCGGTGGACGTCGTCGCCACGCCGGAACGCGTCGGCCAGTGTCGGCTCGCCGGAGCAGTGGGCCAGGATGCGCAGCTCGACCTGGCTGTAGTCACAGCTGACGAGGACGCAGCCGTCGTCGGCGACGAACGCGTCGCGGATCTCGCGGCCGATCGCGGTGCGCACGGGGATGTTCTGCAGGTTCGGGTTCGTCGAGGACAGCCGGCCCGTCTCGGCGACCGTCTGGTTGAACGTCGTGTGCACCCTGCCCCCCGCGTCGATCAGCTCCGGCAGCGCGGACAGGTAGGTGCTGTCGAGCTTGGTGAGCTCGCGGTACTGACCGATCAGGGGCACGATCGGGTGCTGCGACTCGAGTTGGCGCAGCACCTGGCGGTCGGTCGAATAGCCGGTCTTGCCGCGACGCGAGGCCGGCAGCCCGAGGACCTCGAAAAGGACGTGGCCGAGCTGCTTTGGGGAGTCGATGACGAACTGCTCGCCGGCGAGCTCCCAGATCTGGTCGCGCAGCTCGTCGACGACGATCCCGCACGCGACCGGCGATCTCCCCCAGGCGGGCGACGTCGAGTCGCACGCCAACGCGCTCCATCTCCGCGAGCACCCCGACCAATGGAAGCTCGACCGTGCGGTAGAGCTCGTCGAGCCCCTCCTCGACCAGGCGCTCGCGCTGCCATGCGGCGAGCCCGAGGGCGCGGGCGGCCATCCCGGCCGCGGCCTGCCCGTCACCCGGGTGCACAACGATGCCGGCCTCCGCGGACAGCTCATCGAGTGGATAGCTGCGTCGCCGGGGCTGGAGCAGATACGCGGCGACCATCGTGTCGTCGCCCGCGCAGAAGACCCCGCGTCGCCCAGACCGGGCGGCAGCGACTTGGCGTCATGACAGGCGACGGACGCGCTCGCGAGCCCGGCCGCCAGCGCGGTCGCCTCGCGATGCGTCCCAGGGACCGTCGAACACGAGCGTGCCCCGGGGCCGCGACCGCCCATCGATCGTCGGCGACGCCGACCCCGAGGCGCTCGATGCCGGCGAGCCGCAGCGCGAGCTCGGGCAGTGCGCACTCGGTGACCTCGAGCGCGTCCGCCGCCGGGACCGGGGCCGGCGCGTCGGCACCGGGTGCCGCGAGCTCTGCGAGCCGGCGCGCCAGCGAATCGAACTCCCACCCCGCGAAGGCCGAGCGCAGGGCGGTCAGCCGGTCGGCGTCGAACACCAACGGCGGCACCGCCGCGAGATCGAGCTCGAGCGGCACGTCACACCGGATGACGGCCAGGTCGCGGCTCAGGCGCGCGTTGTCGGCATCGGCCTCGAGCGCTTCGCGGCGCTTGGGTGTCTGTTCGCCGGTGTGGGCCAGGACCTCGTCGACGGTCCCGTACTTCTGGATCAGCTGCGCGGCCCCCTTCTCGCCGATGCCCCGGACACCGGGGAGGTTGTCGCTGGAGTCGCCGACGAGTCCGCGGAACTCCGGCATTTGCGCCGGGGTCACCCCGTACCGCTCCAGGACGCGCTCGGGCGTGTACCGCACCGTGTCGGTGACCCCTCGCCCGGTCGCGAGCACGGAGACTCGGTCGTCGACCAACTGCAGCGCGTCGCGGTCGCCCGTGAGGATCACCACGTGCTCGCCCGCCGCGGCCGCCTCGGAGGCCAGGGTGCCGATCACGTCGTCGGCTTCGTAGCCGGGACTCTCGACGTTGGTGAACCCGAACGCTTCCATGAGCGGACGGAAGTACGGCTTTTGCTCGCGGAGCAGATCCGGTGTCTTGGCGCGTCCGGCCTTGTACTCGGGATATGCCTCGTGGCGGAACACCGGCCCGGGCGGATCCCAGCAGACGACGACGCGGTCGGGACGTTCGTCGATCAGCACCTTGATCGTCATCGCGGCGAGGCCGTAGAGCGCATTTGTCGGCGCACCCGATGCGGTCGCGATGGTCTCGGGAAGCGCGAAGAAGGCCCGGTACGCCAGGCTGTTGCCGTCGATCAGCATGAGGCCCCCGGCACCCGTGTGCGCGGCATTGGCGACAGCGGCTTCGGGGGCGGGCTCGGCCACGCTCGGAGTCTAGCGCCCGGGCGGGCGCACACCTCTCGGGACCCCGGGACGGGCTCGGTATGCTTCGCCGGATCCCGCAACACCTGGAGGGCCACGTTGGCAGTCACGCCGAGCGCTCAGTACTCCGTCACGCTCCGCATCGAAACCGATCCGCGCGACCACGGCACGTTCAGCCGGCTGGCGATCGCGATCGGCGTGATCGGCGGCGACATCGGCGCCGTCGACCTGGTGTCGACCGCGCACCACACGGTGGTTCGTGAGATCGTCGTCAACGCACGTGACATCGAGCACGCCGAGCAGATCGTTGCGGCCGCGCAGGCGCAGGACGGCATCACGGTGCTCGACAGTTGGGACCGGACCTTCCGGCTGCATCGCGGCGGGAAGATCGAGCTGTTCGGGCGCCTGCCGCTCGAGACGCGGGACGACCTGTCGCTGGCCTACATGCCCGGTGTCGCCGACGTGTGCAAGGCCATCGCCGACGATCGCGACAAGGTCTTCGACTACACGATCAAGCGCAACATGGTGGCCGTGATCACCAACGGCACCGCCGTGCTCGGCCTCGGGGACATCGGCGCCGCCGCCGGGATGCCGGTCATGGAGGGCAAGTCGGCGCTGTTCAAGGAGTTCGGCAACGTCGATTCCTACCCGATCTGCGTCGACTCCCACGACCCGAAGCAGATCATCGAGATCTGCGAGGCGATCGCGCCGGTGTTCGGCGGGATCAACCTCGAGGACATTGCGGCGCCCGCCTGCTTCGAGGTCGAGGACACGCTCAAGGAGCGCCTCGACATCCCCGTGTTCCACGACGACCAGCACGGCACGGCCGTCGTCGTGCTGGCAGCGCTCATCAACGCCCTCAAGATCACGGGCCAGCGCATGGAAGACCTCAAGGTCGTTGTGTCGGGCGTCGGTGCCTCGGGCGTGGCCTGTTCAAAGATCCTGCTCAACGCCGGCGTCACGAACATCATCGGCTGCGACACCCGAGGCGCCATCTACTGCGGGGCGAACCGAGAACATGAACTTCATGAAGGAGTGGTACGCCGAGCACACCAACCCGAAGAGGATCCGCGGAACGCTCACCGACGCCGTCAAGGGCGCCAACATGTTCATCGGGCTGTCGGGTCCCGGCACGTTCTCGGTCGATCAGCTGCGATCCATGGAGACGGACCCGATCGTCTTCGCGATGGCAAACCCGACGCCGGAGATCATGCCCGAGGAGGCCGGCCCGTACGTGCGGGTCATGGCTACGGGCCGCTCCGATTACCCGAACCAGATCAACAACGTGCTCGCCTTTCCGGGGATCTTCCGCGGGGCGCTCGACTGCGGCGCGCGCCAGATCTCCGAAGAGATGAAGGTCGCCGCGGCCCACGCAATCGCCGATTGCATCTCCGATGACGAGCTGCATGAGGACTACATCATCCCGAGCGTGTTCAACCGGTTCGTCGCCCAGAAGGTTGCCGCTGCGGTCATCCGGGTCGCTCGGGAACAGGGTCTCGCTCGCCGCGAGGTGGACGCCTAGCGGGACGCGCAGCGGTCCATGCAAGTGGTCTGGTCCACGGGGGACGTGGCGGAATGGTAGACGCGACGGTCTCAAACACCGTTGGGTGAAAGCCCGTGGGGGTTCGACTCCCCCCGTCCCTATGCAACGAGAACCCGTTCGGTGAGCGGGTTCTCGTCTGTCTGTGGTCTTCCCCGCTCCCGACCTCAGGTCCGCTCAGGACCGCCTGCATCGGTGTTCTACTGCGCCAGATTGTGTGCCAGAACAACGCCAAGGGCTCCGGGGCGGCTCGGGGCCTCGGTTCACCCCGCCGGGCGATGCGACATCTGGTGCACCGGCACCAATCGCCGGGCCGACAACGTTGCCCATGAGGGCAAAACCCCGAGCCGGGAGCACGTTCGGCATAGCGCGCTCACAGCGGACGCACAGAGCGGGCTCCGTGGCAAACAGGGGAGCAGGGAGCCGCTGGCATGTCAATAGCCTCAAGCTGACCCCGAGAACATCAGGACCAGACCGTCAGAAGGGCTCGACATGTCCGCAGGGACCGAACCGACGCCTCAGGTGCCGGTCTCCAGCACCCGCAAGTCGTCCGATGAGTGCAAGGAGTTGCTCGGCCGCACCGTCGCCGCGCAGATCACGACGGTGCGTGATGCATACCCGGTTGGGTCCCCAGCCCCGACGAGTCGCCCGCCCGGCGACGCCGGGCATCCGCGGTGGGCGATCGCTCATCAACTGCGATACCTGTGGGCCAGATGCAACACCGAAGGCGTCTCGCTCGAACAGGCGGTCACAGCCGGCGGGTCGTCGCGACTGGCCGGCCTGGGAGGCGTCGATTTCCCGACCGAGTAGTGGGCTTACCGAGCTGACACTCGCGCGCCTGGAGCGAGCGATCGCACTCGGTGCGCAGGAGACCGGGGTCGATCGGGGCGCGTGTCATCTTGCCGAACCATCTGTCCTGGGGCGCTGGCTGTGCGTGCTCGAGCGGGCCGGGCATCCGCCTCTGGCAACCGGTTCGGCGGGCATGGACCCGGATCGCGGCGCAGAACGCGCGGCTCGCCAGGTGCTGGCGCGCTTTGACCGACCCATGTCGCTCGCGATGCCCGGGGCGGGTGTCACGTCAGACCACGCCGTTGCGCTTCGGCACATCGTCGGCCCGCGGGGATACTGGACCCGCCTGCATGACACCGGTTTGGCGATCACCGATCCGGCGCATGGTACGCCGGAACGCGACCGCGAGGCACGGGCGTGGGCGGAATCGGTTGCAGTCGATGTCCCGATCCCCGAGCGCTCGATTTGATCTCCGCCGCGCTCACCCTGGACGCTCCCCTCGGAGAGCATGCCGCACACATGACCAACGCGGCGTTAGCGACATGACGACTGGCCATCCTCGGGCGTCCGCGCAGCGGACGCACCAACGCGCACTCCGGTGTGACGGGGTGCTCTCAAACACAGATCAATCGCAACACGACGTCGCGGTGCGACCGTGACGGTACGCGTGGCCTACTTCGACAAACACCCGTGCACGAGGCCTGCGCTCTGGGCGACGCCCACGATCACCGGTTCGCTGATCGGCATCGGACATCGCACCGCGCGTAACCTCGCACACGGGACGTCGTGCGAGTGACCGATACCGACGACGGCATATCCGCCTCAGCGACGGTCAGCGGCGTGTTAGCCCACGCGCCGATACGCGTCGCGATCGCCGACGACCATCGGCTCATGCTCGACGGAATCAAGCATGCGCTGGAGGCCGCCTCCGACATCAAGGTCGTCGGCGAGGCGATGACGGGTGACGATCTCGTCGCGCTGGTGCCCCGGGTCCGCCCAAATGTAGTGATCCTCGACATGCGGATGCCCCACGGCGACGGTTTGGCCACCCTCCAAGCGCTCCAGAAGTCCCACCCGGAGATCAAGGTCATCATGCTGTCGATGTTCGACGACCCCGAGCGCATCGAGAAGGCACTCGCCTGCGGGGCGGCCAGCTACATGGTCAAGTCGATCAATCCGTTGGACCTGCCGTCGACGATTCGTGGTGCATTCGACGGCGCCGTCTACTATCCACGCGGCACCTCGAGTGGCCCGATCACGTCCGACGCGGTGCCTGGTGCACCGCCCCACGGTCTGACGACCCGTGAACGGGCGACCCTCGAACTCGTCGCCGAAGGTCGGACGAATTTCGACGTCGCCAGCAAGCTGTCCGTGACCGAGGAGACGGTGAAGTTCCACCTAACAAACATCTACCGCAAGCTCGACGTCGGGAACCGCACCGAGGCGACGCGCTACGCCTGTATGCATGGCCTCATCGACTGAGGGACCGGCGCGCAACGGTCTGCGAAGGTCGGCTACAGGCGCGAGCCGCTTGGCAGCCGCAGCTTGGTACTCGGTCGAGGGTCTGTCGGGCGACAATCTGGCACAGAATCCCGGCAGGGCCGGCACGACGCCGTGCAGCTCAGCCGTGGCGAGGTGGTCGACATTCGTCTGGGTCGTGGCGACGCTGGAGTGGCCGAGCAGCCTGGAGATCTGCAGGGTTCCCGCGCCCTCACGCGGCGTGCGGATGGCGAAGGTGTGGCGCAGCGATTGCGGTGACACCGTCTTGTCGCGGATTCCGGCGTGCTTGGGATGACAGGAGTCGTGCCCGACGTTCCCCAGCCACTCAAGGCTCCGCGCGAGTACGGGCGTCGCCTGCGCGAGACGTCAACGCCGCCTGACGCCCAGCGGCAGACCTTCGCGATCCCGGCGGACTACCTCACGATGACGCCGGACGAGCAGGCCGCCTGGCGCGACAAGGTCATCGCGCAGCTCCGGCCGGTCGTCGCCTGACCGCTCACGGCTGTCAACCAGGCGCGCCGATCTTCGGGGCGACTGTGCCAGATCGCGTGCCAGATCCGGGGACTGATCCCGAGAGGTCCCATGGATAGTGGTATCTCGGAACCTGCGCGACGGTCTCAAAACACCGGTGAGTGAACGCCCGTGGGGGTTCGACTCCCCCCAACCCTGCCTCGTGGAAACCCGCTTGTTGAGCGGGTTTCCGTCTGTTCGGGCCCTTCCCCACCCCTTAGCGCAAATCCGCTCAGGACCGCCGAACACCGCCTGAATCGGCCATTGACTGATACACCGGCGGCGCAGGGACGTGCCAGGCTCCCGTCGGGTCCCGTTGGCGGTGTCCCTCAACAGCCGCGTCCCGTCCGCGACATTCCCGTCGAGAAACGTTCCCACGTAGCCCAAAAAATGATCCCCTGGGACACGTAGGCCGTCAATCGTCGGGCATTCCGCCGCGGGCGAGGAAGCTAATTTTTGGGGCGGGCAGTCGTGATGCTTTCGCGGGACCCACCACCGGGGCGGTGGGCGTCCCGCGACGCGCCCCGGATCGCTCTGTCACGACGCCCCTCCGGATTGCATGGGGCGCCGGAGGGGCGTCGCTTGCTCCGTCTACTAGGTGGTCCAGGCGTCTGTCGTCGGGCTCGTCGTCGCCGTGCCGGAGCCCGCCGTGGCGGAAACGCCGGCGAGTGTCGGCATCGAGAACTGGACTGCTTGGCAGGCCGCCGGGGCGGCGGCGGTCATGCTGGCATCGTTGGTACGGGTCACCGTCAGGGTGCCTTGGCCCCGACCACCAGCGGCGTGGTGAGCGAATCGGCGCAAATGAGCATCCGACGCATCGAACGGGCGCCTGTTCGGCCGGCCGGTCCATCCGTCCCAGGGCCTAGCCTTCCCTCAGTAGCCAGCGCGACCAGACAGGGGGGCAATGTCAATGAGTTGGCGTGAGGGGAAGTGGACCCAGCCGTTCGCCGGCGACGACAGCGTGTCCGTGTGCGCCGTCACCGCCGAGATCGTCGTCGGTCTCCAGCACACCGACGCCGTCGATAGCGGCAAGGACGCGACTGGTTGGCTGGTGGAGGGGTACCAACAGCAACTCGCCGACTGACGAGCGAGCGCGAACCCCAGGATCGACTCCCCCCGTCCCTATCGAGCGAGAACCTGGTCGGCGAGGGGGTTTGCGGCGTTCTGGACCCCCACACCCCGTTCTCCGCTCACGACCGCTCGCGGCCAAAGGACGAGGCATCTGGACCAAGCGAATGGGAGCGGTCTAACGGGCGCTCCCATTCGCGGTCCCGCTCAGATCCCGAGGATCTGCTTCTTCTTTGCCTCGAACTCTTCCTCGGTGATCAGGCCCTGCCCCTTCAACGCTGCATACTTCTGGATCTGCGCGGCGTCGTCGAGTTCGGCCGGCGCGGCCGGGGCTGCCTGCTGCGGGGCGGCCGCTGCCTGCTGAGCCTGAAGCTCCGCTATCTGCGCGTTCTGGGCGGCCTCCTGCTGGGCGGCGGCCTGACCCTTCTGGGCACTCTTCGCACCCATGTGGGCCGCCCCGCCTACAACGACCGCTGTCCCAATCAGTCCGGGACCTCTGCGTCCTCTCATCTGCCCTCTCCTGTCTGTGGTAGGCCGTGGCCTGTTCCAGCGCCCACTCGCGCGCTGCTTGGACGACGTCGTGCGGGACACGCTCGAACGCAACTCGAACTCCACCCGCGTTGCGCATCGATTGGGCGACCGTCCGACCCACACGTTTTCCGATCATCGGCCGCCTCATAGTCGCACACGGTGGGCAAGCGCGTCCGAGTTGCGCAGCCCGCCCCTCACATCCTCACTCAGCGACCGTGGCGTTCCCGACCAGGCGGTCCGAGCCCCGGATACGAGTCAAGTGCGCAGAGCACCGTGTCGGCGTAGCGAGCCTGCTCCTGGCCAGCGGCGGGCCAACAGCCCTGCCAGCCGCACGGCCGGTGCAGGCCGTGGCCTTGGACGTGCCCAGAGGCCGTGAGGCAAATGGATCCCACCTGCGCGTACGCGGTCGCCGGATCCGCGTTGTGGCCCCGCCCGCCATGCGTCACCGCATAAGCCTCGAGTGTGCTTGGCAGTGGAACACGGCACAACGAGCAGCGCCTTCGGCGTCGAGGTCCGAAGCACCGCGCATCGACCAACCCGCGCGTCGAGCTAGAAGGTCTTTACGCTGCCGGAACTGGCGCTGGCCAGCGCGATAACTCCGAGGGCCATTGCCGCAGCCGTGAACACGGCGATGCGCCACCTTCGATACACGTCTGCCCCTCGTCGATGCGACGGCCACAGGGTGCATGGGCGGGCGAAGTCCGGGGTGAGCGCGTCGAGCAGACATCACAAGGGCCGTTCGAACGAACCTCGAAGCGACACCGCAGCCAGTCAATCCATGGACCGCCGCGAGCAGGCAGCATCGCTCGTCGCCGACAGGGCACGCATCGGGCCAGCGCAGGACGAGGGCTCGGGGCCCGCTGGCGGCCGCCGCTGTGTTCGAACTGGCCCCTATGGTCGAAGGAGCGGGAGCTACCGGGAGTCCGGACGTACACCGGCCGCAGGGATCGCGCAGGACGGCGGTTCGCGCCGAGACCACTTCAGACGAAATCGCTGCGATCACGGCAGGCCACGCGAACCCACAGGAGGCACACGAACGATGACCACTCAGGAAGATCTGCGTCAACTCGCCGAGCGTCACGCGAACGAGGCCGAGCGGCTCCTGTCTGGCCGATGGGGATGGATCAATTCCGTGCTCAAGGCCGGAGTCCACGCGAGCCTCGCGATCTACTACTCCGCCGAAGCGCGTCGGCCTGACTAGGCGATGACGGTGGGAAGTGCACTGGCGTGACCGGCAGCCGTTATCGCATCGGCAACGGCAGTCCCGGGACCGACGATGGGTCGAGCGCGACCCACACGCCCACCACGACGAGCAGCACGGCGATCGGCCCGATCAGCCGCTGACCGTGCGACAGCACCTTTTCCGCAAACAGCACGAGTGCGAGCACGAACATCCACGCGAGGTTCATGACCCCCAGCGCAAACATCGTGACCATGAGCCCCGCACAGCAGCCGATGCAGTTGACGCTGTAGGCGAGTGACGCCACGGATCCGCCGCGCGCCATCCCCACAGATGCTCTGCATCGCAACAGGCAGGCCCGCTTCAGCGGAGTGACTTCGTAGATCGCGGCGCTGAGGATCGCGGCGCCGGCGACATACGGCCCACCGCGACTCCATGAGAGGACACCGACGTCCATCATTCGGACCGCGGCGATGACACAGAATGCGCCGATTCCGACCATTGTCCACGCCGCGATGTAGATCCCGATCGCGGTGACCGAGCGGGCCGCAGCGCCGAGTGAGCGCCCCGGTGCCGGACGCCCGACCGCTAATGATGGCAGCACCGACGGCAGCATCATCGCTGCCATCATTGCCGTCCACGTGACGGCAAACGCCGAGAACGCCCCGAGATCACCCGGTCCCATCATGGCGCCACTCATCCGCGACAGGCTGAGCCACCACGCCGCGGCGATGAGGACAGCGACGAAGATGCCTCGTGGGGTCATCGTCGTACCTACGAATAGATCAGGCGCGGCATCCACGCCGCTCCCCGGCCACTTGGCGTGCGGTCGAGCACTGCCCAAAGCGGCCACATGAAGTCGACGTGGCGTGGATGCTGGCCCGGATCGGGCGGGACAAACCACTCCTCGCTACTCCAGAAGTGGTGAATGGTATCGCCCCGTCGTACGAACGTTGTCGCCATGGCGAACTGCGCTTCGTCAGGCGCCTCGGCCATGTAGTCGCGGTTGTACGTGGTTCCCGCGGAGCTCAGGAGCCGAGCGTTCCGCCATCCACGGGCGCGAGCATGCGCTGCGAAGCGCTCGAGCGGCGCCTTGCTAATGACGGCAACGCCAATCTGCTGTGTGAGATGCGGAGTGACGCCGTCGATGCCGTCAATGATCGACGTACAGACCGGGCATGGCACCTCCAGTGGCCCGGATGCACCCGGCCTGAACATGAAGCTGTAGAGGACGAGCGTGTCAGCTCCCTGCGGGAAGAGCTCGGACAGTCGCACCGCGCGCGGACGCCCGACCGACGGATCCCATTCCGCGAAGCGGTAATCCTCGGGTACCACCCCGCCATCCGGGAGCGCGCGACGCTGTTGGGCGACCCGCTCGGTGTGGCGCTTCAACTCAACCTCCGCCCGCAGGAGTCGGTCGCGTGCCTGCCGATATGCATCGGACTCCCCGGGAAACCGCCGGTCATGCAGAAGGTCCTGCTTATCGTGCGCCATGACGTCTCCAGCTCGGGTGTGAGCGGCCTCAGCGATACCGATGGCGGTAAACGCTGTCGGGGCGCAACGGGCGCGAGCACCTCGAAGCCGTGGCCTGTTGACGCGTAAGATAGTGCTTACTAGTCTTGCAGCTGTCAAGAACGTCCTGAACGCTTCACGCGCATGACGTTGGAGCTTCCGCTGTCCACTCCCGGCCTGCGAAGAAGGAAGAGGCGTGAAGGTCATTCACCACGTGATCGAGCTTGACGCACCACGTGAGCGTGTCTGGTTCGCGCTCACCGACCCCGAAGGACTCCGCGGTTGGTGGTCAACCCGCCTAGAGAGCCCGCCGCCGGCAGTCGGCGTGCGTCAACGGTGGACCTTCGCGGGCGACTTCAACCCGGTCATGGAGATCACGGTCCTCGTGCCATCCGAGCGGCTGGGTTGGAAATGCGTCGGTGGCCATGCCAACTGGACCGACAACGAGTTCACGTTTGAGCTCGGCACCGATGGCGGCACGCGGACCGTCGTCCGCTTCTGGCAGCACTATGCGCGGGAACTGGACGACGACGCGTATGGCACCTACAACTTCAACTGGGGCTACTACCTGGAAAGCCTCCGCATGTTCGCGACGACCGGTCGCGGCAAGCCGTTCGTCGCCGACTGACCAGGATGGCGTTCGACAGCCACGGGCCCCATACGACGAGTACCCACGACCGGGCGGGAACGGTGAGCGACGGATTCCTGCGACCGAGTGCACGGCGCGTCTCCAATATTTCCTCCCGGGAGATGGATCCTCCATCGCCGCTCCGCCGCGAGACCGGCCGGACGACGCCCGACGACGTCAGCCGGGCTGGCCGATGGCCCGCGGTTCCGGCCTGACCTATAGTGGGGCGATGGCACCTGCCGGAGCTCCCGCCGTCGCTGACGCTTTCGGGGCCCTCGCACATCCGGTGCGCCGGCAAATCGTGCTCCAACTGGCTGTCGGGGATCGTGCGGTGCGCGAGATTGCCGCGAGTGTTCCCCTCAGTCGTCCGGCGGTGTCGCAGCACCTGCGCGTGATGCAGGACATCGGTCTCATCACCCACGAGCGCGTCGGGCGGGAGAACCGGTATCGGCTGCACCCCGAACGGCTCGACGAAGTCCGCGATTGGCTGTCCCGTTTGGACGCCTCGTGGGCGCGGGCCCTCGATCGACTCGAGCAACACCTGGCAGCAAGCAGTGATTAGCGACGAGTCGATCATCCACGAGGTCGACTACCCCGCGGATCCGACGCGAGTCTGGCGCGCCCTCGTCGATCCTGAGGAGTTGGCCGCATGGCTGATGCCAAACGATTTTGACCCGACTGTCGGGCGACCGTTCACGATGAACTGCGATCCGTTTGGCACGATTTCCGGGCAGGTGCTCGTCGTCGATCCGCCGCGACGTCTTGAATGTCGTTGGGACGGCTGGTTCGGGCAGAGCGTCGTGACCTTCACGCTGACGCCGACACCTGCGGGTACGCGTCTGCGCGTGGAGCACCGAGGATGGACCGACGCGACTACCTCCGACCGTCAGCAATTCGCGTCGGGCTGGCCGGGCAAGGCCACCGCGCTCGGACGCCTGTTGGAGGCAACACAAGCGTAGGTCGGTGGCCGGTCCGCGCAGCCCGCTCGGCGACCGCGCCATACGCTCGGCAGCTCGACCCCCGGGCGCCTGGTGGCTCAGCCGCCGCTCGGCGCGGGGGTCCGGCGTTGGGCGATCGGCCGGGGAACTCCGACTCACCGCGGTTTGCGACGTGTCGAACGGCGCGGTGAGCGGGGTGCCGCAATGCACGGAGTCGTTGCCACGCCCCATCGGCGGTCCGCGCACGATCGGCTGCGTCTTGCCTACCCGGCACAGTGCCTCGCACACGCCGGTCGCGCCGGGCTCGTCTCATGGCCCTGGCAGCCGGGGCAGCTGCAGCGGGCGGGAGGCGATCCACTGTCACAAGGAACGCCTCCCGCCCTCGAGGCGGAGCCAACCTCGGTCGACTCAACGCCCGCGTGCAGTCAATGCTTCGACCGGCAGTCGCCGAACCTGAAGGTTTTCGCCAAATAACTGACACCGGTCCGTCGGTCACATGTCGTCAGGCAGGCACGGACATGTGCGTGTGCTCCTCGGCATTCGGTCGCTGCGTCGGGAGCGTTCGTCAACGGGTTCGCGCTCGTGACGGTACGCGCTACGGTGAGAGCGGCGAGGCGATGCGAACGCCACGAGCTCGCCTGCAAGGTGGCGACTCTCTGAATGCGAGGCGTCCATCGCCGACCCCCGCGCCCCTCCGGGACCCGGTGGTGCATCCGGAGGGGCGTCGGTCGCCATCTCCATGCCGGTTGCGCCGCGCCGATCATCACCGGCGGAGCCTCGTGATCGCCGAGGAGCGTGATCCGTCCGACCTGTGGCGCAGACGGCAGATCGGCTGCCGCGCGCAACTACCGACGGAATCCCTGTCACATCGCCAGGGCAGCATTGAGGTCCGCGTGCCGGGTGCCCTGTAATGAAACCACCCCTACCAAAGGACGTATTCAATGCGATCCCTCAGGCATCCGGCGACGCTCATCGCGATCGTTGCGCTGGTCGTCGCCCTTACGGGTAGCGCCTACGCCAGCGGTCTGATCAACGGCAAGTCGATCCGCAACGGCACGGTTACGGGTGCGAAGCTGGCCAACCGCACGATCACCGGTGGGAAGCTGGCCAACCGCACGATCACCGGTGCGAAGCTGGCCAACGGCGCGGTTGTCCCGGCGAACCTGTCCGCGGTCGTCCGGGGTGGGCTGAACTACTTCCAGCCCGTCCGGACGACCGGCACCGTCGGTGCCGGAGCCACCGCGGCGGTCGAGTCGCACTGCCCGTCGTTTGCCATTCCAATCAGCGGGGGGTACTCGATCCCCAATGCCACTGGCACCACAGTGCAGGTCGACGACCTCGAGCAGGCCGGCAACGGCTGGATGGCACAGGTCTTCAACTCCGGCGCGAGCGCCATCCAGGTGACCGTCGATACGATCTGCGCCTTCGGTCCGTAGGCCGACCCGACCTCGGGAGCGAGGTCGGCCTTGGCGACGAGGTCTCGCACGTCGACCCACCGCATCACCCTCACCGTCTCCCACGTCAACGTCACTCGAGGAGCCGCCCGCTCGGGCGGCTCCTCGAGCTTCGGGCCGGAATCGGCGCCGCGGCGTGCCAGTGATCGGCGGACGCCGTCGGCGCCCTGACGCTCGCGACGTCGCTTGCGTATCGTCGGCGCCATGGGGTCGGACGACCAGCACGGGGCGGGAGACGACCTCGGTGGCGGCGCAGAGCCGCCCCGAGGCGACAAGACCCAGGCCGAACTCGCCAAGGACGACCTGGCCGCGTCGCAGACGGCCGCTGCCGAGGACCGGACGCCGACGTGGGCCCTCGGGATCAAGGCCGTCGGCGGCCTGTTCGCCGTTGCCGTCGGTGTGATTGCCCTCGCGCTGATCGCCTGCCCAGCCTTCGTGGTGCAGGACTCCACAACCACCCCGATCGTCACGGCGTGCGTGACCGCCATCGGCGCCGTCGTCGGCGCGTACTTCGGGGTGAAGGTCGGCACCGACGGCACCTCCACGGCGATTAAGGTCCTGCAACAGGCGTCAACGAACGCGCAGATCGCCGCCCTCTATGTGAGCCCTGAACACCCACACAAGGTCGCCCCGCACCTCACCGGCGCTGCGGGGACGGAGTCCGTCGACTGACGGGCCGCGGTCTCCGGGCGGGTGGTCGCGTGCCACCGACGCGCCACCCGGGGATGACATCGTGAGGGCCGACGATCACGCAGCTGGGCGACGTGCCCGCGGGAGTGGTCGGCGTTGAGGCGGACCGGGCGCCCGATCATGTGGTCCGCGGCGCCCACTGACGCCGATCGCTTCGGTCGTCACGCCGGCGGCGGCCGGCCGCTCGCATCCAGGAACTTCGTGAAGACCGCCGATCCGTGGGTCGAGAACACGATCCGGTAGCCCTGATGCAGCCAGAACGCCCGGGCGGCCGCAGCGCCCGCGTCGCTGGCGCCGACGTGGAGCCGGCAGTTGACGAAGATTGCCGCCCGGAAGCCGAGCTCGATCAGCTGGGGCTCGAGGACGCCGACCATGCGCGCGCCCAGCCCGGCGCGTCGGATCCACGAGGCCACGACCATGTTCGAGAGCTCGACCATGTCCGGCGAGAAGCGACGGCAGTACAGGAACGCCACCATGCGCCCATCGATCTCCACGACGACCGACGGCAGCTGCGTGAGCCGGCGGCGGATCCGGTCCGGGTCCGCCGGGCGGTGATTCTCCTCGGCGATGAGCCGGATGATCGCCTCGACATCGTCGGGCCGGCCGGCCCGGATGACCGGCGTGCCCGTGGTGTCAGGTGGGCCGGACGTCATGGTCATCCCTCACAGCGTGCCGCATGTTGGCTCCGTTGACGCAGATGTGTGGCACCGCAGCCGTGCTTCGGAGGGCTGCCGGATGGCGTGAGACCGACCTCCGCCGGGTCCGCGGCGCAGGCTGCCACATCGTGTCGTCGATTCGCAGGCCTCCCCGTCGGCGCGTGGAAGTACCACGCAGCTGATTCCCGATCAGGAGGACACCACAGCATGACCTTTTCGTACTGGAAGCGCTGCGTCGCCGAAGCCATCGGTACGTTCGGCTTCTTCTTTATCGGCTTTGCCGGTATCGCGCTCTCGGTCACCCAGCCGACGCAAATCGGTTCGGTCGCCGTCGCGATCGGGTTCGGGCTCGGTCTTGCCTTGATGATCTTCGCCTTCGGGCATATCTCGGGCGGCCACTTCAATCCGGCGGTCACGGTCGGACTCGTGGTCGGGCGCCAGTTTCCGGCGCGCGAGGTCGTCGGGTACTGGCTGGCCCAGCTGGTCGGCGGCTGCATGGCGGCGGCCACCGTCATCGCGACGTTCGGCGACACCGTCACCAACCACCTGGTTACCGAGCCCGGCCCAGGGATCTCGAAGATCGTCGCGCTGGTGCTCGAGACCGTCGCCACGGCGCTGTTTGTCATCGTCATCAGCGCGGTGGCGACCGACCGCGCGCCGTGGAGCGGCACGCTCGCCCCGGTGGCCATCGGCGGCTTCATCGCCGCCGCGGCGATGGTCCTCGGGCCCGCCTCGGGCGGCTCCTTCAACCCCGCTCGCTCGCTTGCACCGGCGCTGTTCGCCTCCAACCCGTTCGATCAGTGGATCTACATCGTCGGCCCGTTTGCCGGCGCCATCATCGGCGGCTTCGTGTACTGGATGATCCGCGCCGACCCGGGCGAAGGCGAGCTGTCGGACATGGGCGAGGAACCCCGTTAGGACCCCCGTGCGCCGCGGATCCCGTCCGTGGCGCACGGGCACCAGCGCAGCTCCCTCCCGGAGCCCCTGCCGCAACCGCTCGAGGGTGCCAGCCATCGGCCACCCTCGCTCCCGGTCAGCCGGCGGGCGGAGCCCCGCGCTCGCCGTGGCGGCCTCGTCAGCGGTGCGCAGACGACTCCAGGATCTCGCGCATGCGCTCGAGCCCTGCGGTCATCGCGCCGCGCAGGCGGGCCTCGATGTCGTAGTCCGAGTTGCTCGAGGTCGCGGTTTGTCGCCAGAAGATGCGGGAACCGCCGGGTGTCGGCTCCACGCGAATGGTGGCGCGGTGACTGGTCAGGTCGGGGATCCCGGACACGACCGCGTAGGAGTATTGGCGCGCCGCGTCGTCGCGCTCGACCAGCCGCTCGACGATCTCGGCACCGTTGCCCATTACGGCACGCCGCACATCGCCCTCGATGTTCACCGATTTGACCGGACCGAACCACTCTGGGACGCGTGCCGGGTCGCCCGCCAGCGCCCAGGCCGCGTCGGCCGGTACCGCCGTATCGACGAAGACCTCGAAGTCGTTTGCCATCTGCGCTCCTGGGATGCTGCGCCTAGCCTAGGGGTTCGGCGTCCGGCCGTATACCGCACACCCCTCCCGTGGCGACGACGGCGCGCGGGTAGGCTGCCGGTGTGCGCCTCGGGCTGCATCTTCCCCAGTTCCGACTCCCGACAACCGGTCCGGACATCGCGGCCGTCGCCCGCGCTGCCGAGGACGCCGGGGTCGATGACGTCTGGGTCTCGGATCACATCGTCCTGGCGCCCGGCAGTCGCCGCCCACCGGCCGACTTCCACGATGCCCTGACGGTCCTGACGTGGGCGGCGGCGGCGACCGCGCGTGTCGGGTTGGGGACGAGCGTGCTCGTCGCGCCGTACCGGAACCCCGTCGTGCTCGCCAAATCGCTGGCCAGCCTGGACCACTTGAGCGGGGGCCGGGTGATCGCCGGCCTGGCGTCCGGATGGCTCTCGCCCGAGTTCGACGCGCTTAACGTGCCCTACCGGGATCGCGGCAGGCGCACCGACGAGGCGATCGCGGTCTGCCGCGCGCTGTGGTCGGGCGCCACCGAGTACCGCATCGACGGCCACCGGATCCGAAATGCCGGTATTGCGCCGCTTCCGGCCCGACCCGGCGGGCCGGCGATCTGGGTCGGCGGCAACTCCGATGCCGCCATCGGTCGCACCGCACGACTGGGTGACGGATGGCACACGACGATCTCCGAGCCGACCGCGCTGTCCGGGCGCCTGGCCGCACTGGACGTGGCGCTCGAGGCCACCGGCCGGAGCCGGGCGTCGTGTGTGGTCTCGGTGCGGCTGCGCACGACCGCGCGTGAGCTGGAATCACAGCTCCCGCGACTGCGCGAGCTGGGCGTCGGACACGTCCTGGTCGACCACCGCGAGATCGTGCCGGCCGACCTTGCCGAGGAGCTGGCGCGTCTGCGGGCGCTGCTCGACTGAGCACGCGCGGGGTCATGACGCCCGGGGTCCGTGGTGGCGGTACCCTCCCAGCATGCCTCGCGCCAGCACCTACTCGCGGTCGGTGGACATCGATGCACCGGTTCAGCAGCTCTACCGCTTCCACCTCGACACCCGCAACGCGCCCCTCATCTCGCCCGACGACGCCGTGTTCCGTGGGATCGATGGATCGTTCCCGGTCGAGCTCGGCTCCCGGGTGGTGCTCCGGGTCAAGCAGCCGCCGCTCCCGGTGACCCAAACCTGGAGGATCCGCATCACCGAGATCGAGGTCGACCGGCGGGTTGTCGACGTGGCCGAGCGGTCGCCGTTCGCGTATTGGCGCCACGAACACCGCTTCGCCGCGCTGCCGGGCGGCGGCACGCGCATGACCGACCACGTCACCTATGCCCTTCCCCTCGGACCCCTCGGACGCCTCGCCGACCGACTCCTCGGGCGCCGGCAGCTGGAGCAGTTGTTCGCCGAACGCCATCGCAAGACCAAGGCCCTGTTCGAGGGGCCGGACCGGCCAGGGCCATGAAGGCCATCGTCGCCCGCACACCCGGGGACGCCGCGGTCCTCCAGATGGTCGAGCTGCCGGTCCCGGAGCCGGCTCCGGGCGAGGTCCGCATCAAGGTACGCACCAGCGCGGTCAATCGCGCCGATATCCTGCAGCGCCAGGGGCGCTATCCCGTGCCACCCGGCGCGGGACCCATCCTCGGCCTCGAGGCCGCCGGCACGATCGACGCCATCGCGAAGGGGGTGTCGGGGTGGGCGATCGGCGATCGCGCCATGGCCCTGCTCACCGACGGCGGTTACGCCGAGTATGTCGCCGTGCCGGCCGGACAGGTGCTGCCGATCCCGCCGAACCTGAATTGGATCCTCGCCGCGGCCGTGCCCGAGGTGTTCCTCACCGCGTGGCAGGCCCTCGGGCGCCAGACGCCGGTCGTCGCCGGCGATTGGGTGCTCGTCCACGCCGCAGCCAGCGGCGTCGGGACCGCCGCCCTGCAGGTGGCCCGGGAGCTGGGCGCGCGGACCATCGCGACCACACGATCCGCCGACAAGGCCGAGCAGATCACCGACCTTGCCGACCAGGTGCTGGTCCCGGCCGGCGCGAATTTCGCGGACCGCGTCAGGGACCTGACGGAGGGCCATGGCGCCGACGTGATCATCGATCTTGTCGGCGCGTCCTACTGGGCCGAGAACGTGCGCGCCCTCGCCGCCGACGGTGCGATCGCGCTCATCGGCCTGGTCGGCGGCGCACGCACGGACCTCGACCTCGGGACGCTGCTCGCGCGGCGGGCCACGATCGTCGCATCGACCTTGCGCGCGCGCAGCGCGGACCAGAAGTCGGAGCTCGTGGCGAGCTTTCGCGAGTGGGGCCTTCCCCGCCTGGCCGACGGCCGCCTGCGCCCCGTCGTCCACGACATGGTGCCGCTGACCCGAGTCGCCGATGCGCATCGGGAGGTCGAGCGCGACGAATCGGTCGGCAAAGTAGTCCTCGCAATCTCCGCGGACGGGCTCATCGAGATGTAGGTGTGCCCGCCCGGCTGCTGACGCGTCCCGCCGAGCCATCCGCTACCGTTCGGGGTGGTTCAACTACTTTCCGAGAAAGGGACCAGATGAAGAAGCTTCTGGTGCTGATTGCCGTTGCCGCGCTCGCCTACTGGTTGCTCAAGGACCGTCTCGGCAGCGAGCCTGACGAGTTCGTGTTCACCGAAGCCCCGGTCGCCGACTCGACGAGCACGGACCAACCCGCCAACACCGCGTACTAAGCCTCATACGAGCGTCTCCGGGATGAGCCTGCGCTTCGCACCTGCTCTCCAGGAGACGCTTGAGGAAATCGATCCCGACCTGCGGGGCGCCGCCCACGCGATCGGGTTTGGACTCGGCGCGCAGCTGGGGCGGCTGCGTCCGGCCTTGTCGCAAGGGACCGATCCCGCTGCCGCGCCCGACGTCGAGGTCACCTCGCTCGTGCTCGCCGCCGAGGGCGAGCCCGACGGACTGAGCCTGGCCGCCATCCGCGCCGCCCATCAGGCGTACGTGTCCGCCCGCGGTGCTCCAGACGGTGCCAGCCTCGGCGCGCTCGCGATCGCGCGCCTGCTGGTGTGGGCACAGCGCGCCGCACTGCTCGGAGCGACCCCGACGATTACCTGGATCGGACCCGAGCAACGGCGTCCCGCCGACGCCACCGGCATCGAGATTCATGCGGCCTGCGTGGGGCTCGTGGACGGGTCCCGGCGTACGGCCCGGGCGCTGGCGCTGATCCGGCCGGCCCCGCAGGGGGCCGCGGACTAGGCCTCCCCGCGCAGCGCGGCCCGCAGGCGCTGCACGAGGTCGATCATGCGCAGTGCGGCTTCGGTGTCGCCCGCGTCACGCAGCGCCTGCGCGCGCCGCTCGAGCGCGGGCAGCTGCACTCGGTACACGACCTCGCGCAACTGCTCTGCGGTCGCGAGCTCGACGCCCGAATCCGCCCGCAGGGCGCTGGCCAGCGGCTGGAGCGCGTCCGGCCACTCGGCGAGCGGCACGCCCGTCCGCAGCAGCCCGAGTGCCTCGCGGTGCACGGGATCCGTCAGGGCCTCATCGGGCAGGGTCGTGAGTTCGACGGCGGCCGCCTCGGGCAGGGCGGCGGCGAGGACCAACAGGCGCCGCTCGCGCTCCCAGGCGGCCCCGAGCGAGGGCAGCTCCGCCAGCGGCGTCCCGGTAGCGGGCGCCGCCGTACCGTGCCGCGCCGCCGCGCGCAAGTGTTCCTCCATCCCGCGCGAGAGCTGCAGCAGACCGGCGGCCAGGCGGATCGCCTCGTCCTTTTCCACCGATTCGGGCAGCACCCGCAGCAGATCGGCGATCTCCCTGAGCGCGTGCTCGCGCTCGGCGGGCGAGGGCCCGGCCCGACGGGCCCGGGAGTCGATCAGGTACGTCGCGAGCGGTGTGTGCGAGGTCGCGATGTCATGCAGCCGGGCGAGCTCGTCCGTGCGGGCCAGATCGCCGGGGTCGGTCCCGGCCGGCAGCACGACCGCTTCGAGGTCGGTCAGGTATTCGCCGGCGGCCTGGGCCGTGCGCCAGGCGGCGCGCTGGCCCGCGGCATCCCCGTCGAAGCACAGACGGATCCGCGGCGCGGCGCGGCGCAGTTCGTGCACCTGCTCGGTGGTCAACGAGGTTCCCATGCACGCAACGGCCTGGGGAATGCCTGCCTTGGCGAGCGCCATGACGTCCGTGTAGCCCTCGACCACAACGATCCACCCGGCCGTCGCGGCGGGCTGGCGCGCCTGGGCCAGGCCGAACAGCAGCCGGCGCTTGGAGAAGCGCGGTCCTTCGGGTGAGTTGACGTACTTGGCGCGTTCCTTGGGGTCCATGGTCCGGGCGCCGAATCCCAGCACGCGTCCGCGCAGGTCGGTGATCGGGAAGGTGATCCGGCTCACGAAGAAGTCGGTGACCCGGCTCCCACGGACCCTGCCGAGACCGGCCTCGACGAGCTGCTCCTGGGTGAAGCCCTGCTTGAGGGCGCGATTGGCGAGGATCGCGCCGCCGCCGGGTGCGTAGCCGACGCGAAAGCTGCGCAGGAGCGCTTCCTCGAACCCGCGCTCGAGCAGATAGGCCCGCGCCGGAGCCGCTTCGTCGGCGCGCCACAAGTACGCCGCGTAGAACACGGCCGCGCGTTCGAGCAGCTCGAGTCGGCGCTGATCGGCTTTGCGGCGGCGCTCCTCCTCCGGAGACGCCTGCTCGTAACGCACCTCGAGGCCGAACCGCTCGGCGAGCGCCTCGATCGCATCGGGAAACGACGCCGCACCTTCCTTTTCCATCATCCAGCGCACGGCGTCGCCGGTCGCGCCACACCCGTGGCAGTAGTAGCGCCGATTGTCCGGCGGGATCAGGCTGAATGAGGGCGTGCGCTCGTCGTGGAACGGACACCGACCGACCCAGCGGTTGCCCCGCCTGACCAGGTTGACCCGGCCCCGTATGAGTTCGACCAGATCGGCGCGGTCGA
Source organism: uncultured Thermoleophilia bacterium (assembly GCA_963773325.1). Taxonomy (GTDB): domain Bacteria; phylum Actinomycetota; class Thermoleophilia; order Miltoncostaeales; family Miltoncostaeaceae; genus CAITWD01. The sequence goes on from CAVZAI010000002.1 coordinate 2,725,524, forward strand.
GGATCTCGGTGACGCTGTCGGGCGCAATCAGCGGCACGGCGCGCCCACCTACAGGGGGCCCTCGCGGGGCATGAACCGCAGCCGGAACTCGCGCAGCGCATACCGATCGGTCATGCCGGCGACATGGTCGGTCACCCGGCGCACGAGGTCCGGCTCGGGGGATCCGGGTAGCTCATCGGGATTGGCCATGTACCACTCGAACAGGTGCTGCACGACCCCCCGCGCCCGTTCGGATTCGATACTTGCCGGCGGCGCCAAGTAGACCCGCGTGAACATGAACTTGCGCAAGCGCAAGAACGCCTGCCCGACCTCTGACGACTGCCGGATCCGGTCGGCGTCGCGGCTCTCGGTGACGATATCCCCAACCAGGCGGGTGAGGCGCTCGGAGGTCGTGTCGCCGAGCACCGCGACTTCGTCCGCCGGGAGGTCCTCGTTCGAGATGACGCCCGCCCGGACGGCGTCCTCGATGTCGTGGTTCACATAGGCGATCCGATCCACGAGCCGCACGATCTGGCCTTCACGCGTCGCCGGCGTGCCCGGCCCGGTGTGATGCAGGATGCCGTCGCGCACCTCACGGGTCAGGTTGAGCCCGCGGCCGTCCCGCTCGAGGACCTCGACGACGCGCACGCTCTGCTCGTTGTGGTGAAAACGCCGGTCGAGCCGCTCCTGCAGGAGGTCGTCAAGCGCGTGTTCCCCGGCGTGCCCGAACGGCGCGTGGCCGAGGTCATGGCCCATCGCGATGGCCTCGACCAGGTCCTCGTTGAGCCGGAGCGCCCGGGCGACCGTGCGCGCGAGCGCCGAGACCTCCAAGGTGTGCGTCAGCCGCGTGCGGTAATGGTCGCCCTCGGGGGTCACGAAGACCTGGGTCTTGTGCTTGAGCCGCCGGAAGGCCTTGGTGTGGAGGATCCGATCGCGGTCGCGCTGGAACGCGGTCCGATACGGGCAGGGCTCCTCGGGGATGTCGCGCACCGCCTCGGCGGCCCGGGCCGCGCGCGGGTCAAGCGCGAACTCGCTGCCGAGCTCGATGCTCATGCGGATGCGTCGAGGGAGATCGGGAACACCCAGGGACCGGGCTGGGGATCACCGCTGGCGCTCGGGCCGAGATTGCCGATCGTGATGGTGAGCGTCCGGGCATCCAGCGGGATCGCCGGCGCGAGCGCCAGCGATCCCTCGATCCGGTTGCCGCGCTGCCGGCGCGTCAGGGAGGCGACGCGGTACATGCGCGCCGCATCGTCGACCGCGATGGCGTCGAGCGCGCCCGCCTGCTCCCGGAACCGCCGCCCGGGGGCGTGACACAGGTAGTGCGCCCGGGCACCGTCGGCGAAGCGCTCCAGGCTCGTGACGGCGACGGTCACCCCGTCGATCGCCTGCGACTGGTTGACGCAGATCACCCCGCGCAGGCCGGTCGGCGACAGGTCGACCTCGCCCGGAAGGGCGTCCCGGACCGTGCTCCACTGCTCGGCCGGCACCGGTGGCGCCTCCGGCGCGGGCATGGCGCGGTCGATCTGCGCCCCCGAGCGATGCTTCCAGACGTTCGGATGGTCCCGAAACAGGGCGATCAGGCTCCTGTGCGACAGGCTGCGCCCGTCGTCGAGGATGTAGATCCAGGCCTGCTGGTCCGCGCGTTCGAGCCCGAGGAAGGCCGCCGGGGAGACCACTGCGCCGGGTGCGTCGCAATGGTCGGCATACCGCAGGTGTGAGATCTGCCAGCCGTCCATCAGCATCCCGACGAGGTCGGTCAGGCTGCTGAGCTCATACGGATTGGTATCGAGGTCGATCGGTCGTCCTTTGGGCGATGCCCGCCACCGTCCCGATGGTACACCGACCGCGCGAGCCGGCGCGCTGCCCGCTCTCGGCGACCGCCGCTGCCCGACGGGGTACGATGCGCGTGATGCAGACCCCCGATCCGCGCGAGATTGGCCTGATTGTCGTCGACCACGGTTCCCGTCGCGGCGCGTCCAACGACATGCTGGAAGTCATGGCCGGAATGGTCGCCGAGGTCGTTCCCTACGGCATTGTCGAGCCCGCCCACATGGAGATCGCCGAGCCGTCGATCCAGACCGCGTTCGGCCGCTGTGTCCAGCGCGGCGCCAAGCTGGTGGTGGTCAGCCCTTACTTCCTGCTGCCGGGCCGCCACTGGGACCAGGACATCCCCGGCTTGACGGCAGAGGCCGCCAGGCTGCACCCGGACGTGCCCTTCCTGGTCGCGGCCCCGCTCGGACTGCACCCCCTGATGGCCCGCGTGGTCGAGTCGCGGGTCGCACACTGCCTGGCGCACGTCGCCGGCGAGGTCGACGAGTGTGAGGTGTGCGCCGGCACCGGCCGCTGTGCCGTCGCCTATGGGTCCGCGACCCACGCGCCGCTGGAGGGCAGGACGCCTTAGGCGGACGGCGGGCGCCGCCGCGACGGTCGGCCGCGCCCGACGCCGGCCAGGCCAAGCAGCCAGCGCGGCGTGCGCCGTCGTGAGGACCGAATCGCCTCGTCCAGCTGTCGGGCGGCGTTCGGACCGTGCAGGCCCGCACCGTGTCCGCACAGGACGTGCTCGGGCGCGAGTCCGACCAGCCGCCCGGGCGGGTGCACCAGCCGCAGCAACGGGTGCGGGCCGATCGCTTCGCCGGGTGCCAGGAAATACGGGGCGCCGCCGACGGCCTCCGCGACGCTCAGCAGGCGCTCGTCCGGAAACCAGAGCGCGATCTCATGCCAACGGGCCGTGCGCGACGCGACCACCGGCAGTACCTGGAACGGGGCGCCCCCGGGTGCGCGCACCGGCACCGTGTAGAGCGGGATCCCGAGCTCGCGGGCGACCCGACCCGCGTCGCGCGAATGGCGGTCCAGCTGCTGAACGACGCCTGCCGGCGGCCCGAGCCCATCCGCGCGTGCCAGCATCGCCGCGTCGTAGACCGGATCGGTGAACCACACCCCGCCGCCGCTCAGGATCGCGTGGGAGGTGCGCTCCATGAACGCCGGCGTGGGGGCGATCCACCCGAAGCCGATCCCGGGCAATTCGTCGACCAGCCGGGCCTGCCCGTCGTCGGCGCCACCGCGTCACCCGCCGCCCGTCGCGGCGGGTGACGGCGTCCAGCGCCTCTCCGAGGGCGATGCACAGGGTGCGGATGTACGACCACACGCCCGCGGCTTCCAGCATCCGCACCGCGTCGGGCTCCGGACGGGGCGGCAGTCAGGCGCGCCTGCTCGAGTACGCCCTCCAGGGGGCTGCCGGACCACGCTTCAAATACGGCCCGCTCGACGGCCCGCCGGTGAGGCGCCTCGCGCCGCATGATCGCGGTGATCTCGCGCCCGAACTCCGGGCCGCTGCGGCCGTCCGGTGCAGCAATCTCGCCCACGCCCTCGGCGAACAGCCGCACGTAGGCCCCCAGCATGACGCGCCGCCGGTCGGCATCGACGTCCCCGGAGATCCCGTCGCGCTCGAGCGCCGCGCCCTCCTCGAGCTCGAGGGCCTCGAGCCGGTCGCGGTTGCGGGCCACCCAGCGCTCCAGGCGCGCCTGCATCCCGTCCGGGGCGCCCGTCCACTCGGACTGCAACGCCGCGGCCCCGTGACGCAGCCACGCGCGCGCGCCGACGGCCCGAATCCGCTCCAGGCGCGCCTGGCGATCCGGCAGCGTGCCGCCCTCGGCAAGCAGGAACTCTTCGTGCAGGGCGCGCGAACTCTCCTGGGCCATCAGCGCCTCGAGGGCGGGCCGCTCGTCGGAGAGGTAACGGACCAACCGCTCCGACAGGGGTTCAGGGCCGTTCATGCGTGCACCCTAACGAGCCGATGCAGGGGGTATGCCGACAACGGGACCGTCCGGCAGGACCGCCGCGCAAGGGACTCCGCGCGCCGTGTCGAACGGAACGCAGAAGCGCCGGAGCGGTGCCCGATCGTTCCCACCTGCCCAAATTGGGCGATTCCGTGACGAGAGGCTCTATGGTATGAGTCGCACACTCCCCCACAGCCCCGAACATGTCAGACGGGACCATGGCCGATCCTGACAACTCACCAGACCCCGGCGCCGCAATGCCGGAGACTGACGACGCTTCGACCACGGGCCGTGGCGGACGTCGTCGATGGAAACGCGCCGCGCTGATTGCGGGCGTGTCGGTGCTCGTGATCGTCGTAGGAGTGGGCGCACTGGCATTCGTCGAATCGCGGACCTCGATCGACTCCGGCGGGGCCGCGCTCGCCGACGTCAGCGTACCGCCCGGCGCGTCAGTCACGGCCATCACCGCCACCGACGCACACGGCCAATCGGTCGCAGTCGCCCGTGCCGGCTCGTCGATCGTCCCGATCCATCCGATGGCCCCCGGCACCGCGATCACCGTCCACGCGACGGTGCGATACGGGCAGCCGGCGAGCTGGCTGTTCGGCTCGACCACCCACATCACGACAACGGTGACGGCCCCGGTCGCCTCGGTGCTCACCCCGGCCGTGCAGACGCTCCAGGCCGGACACCCGGTGCTGGTGAGTTTCAGCACACCCGTCGCCCGCGCCGCGATCACCGCCAACAACACGCACACCACGTCGGTCCACGCGACTGCCGGAGTCGACCACGTGGCGATCCCCAACCCCGGCACCTACGGCACCGCACAGATCGCGGCCGCGCCGCGCGTCTGGGAGACGCTGCCGGCGGCGGTGCAGATCGCCTGGTTCGCACCCGACCCCAAGACGCAGGTCATCGGCACGCCGAACGTCGCCGCGCCGATCACCCCGTACACCCCGCTCGAGCTCACCTACTCGGCGCCCATCGCCACCATCCCGAGCGCGTTGCACGCGCGGGTGAGCCCCCGCGTGCCCGGCCGCTGGCACGCGCTCGACGCGCACACCGTCGCCTTCGTCCCGGCCGGCTCCGGGTTCGCACCGGACAGCCAGGTGCATGTCACCTTGCCCGTCCACACCGAGGTCGCCGGCGCGCCGTCGCGCGTGTTCACCTGGACGGTGGCACGCCCATCGCCGATCCGCGCGGAGCAGCTGCTGGCCCAACTGGGCTACATGCCGCTCACCTTCAGGGCGGCCGCACCGGTCGCAATGACCCAGCAGGCCCAGGTGCAGGCCGTCTTCGCGCCGCCCAGCGGCAAGTTCACCTGGCGCTGGAAGTCGGCCCCTCAGGGGCTGCGCACGACCTGGACCTCCGACCCGGCGACCGTGCTGCGCGGGGCGATCATGGCCTTCGAGGACCAGCACAACATGACCACCGACGGCACGCTCGGGCCGCAGGTCTGGCAGGCGCTCGTCCAGGCCACGCTATCGGGTCAACGCAGCACGTTCGGCTACACCTTCGTCTCGGTCAGCATGTCGCTCCCGGAGCGCCTGTCGCTCTGGCACAACGGCCACGTCCTGATGACCCCGCTGGTCAACACCGGCATCTCCGCGGCGCCGACGGCAAGCGGCGTCTACCCGGTCTTCCTGCGCGAGAAGGTCGGCACGATGTCGGGCAGGAACCCGGACGGAACCACCTATCACGACCCGGGTATCCCCTGGATCAGCTATTTCAACGGCGGCGACGCCCTCCACGGATTCATCCGCGGGTCCTACGGATACCCGCAGAGCCTCGGCTGCGTCGAGATGCCGTTCGCGGCGGCCGGCGCCGTGTGGCCGTACACGCCGATCGGCACGCTCGTTGACGTCCAGTAGCCCCGAGTCTGCGGCCAAGCCTCCTCGTCGGCGCGCCCGTCGGATCGTTCAGGCCGCACTCGCGGGGATCGTCATCGGCGGCATCGGCGCTGGCGCATGGATCTACCTCCACCAGCCCAAGGGGCAGGGCGTGACCTCGCGGGCGGCCGCAATCGCACCAACCCGGCCTCCCGCCGCCGTGGTGGTGGCACCCAAGCCCTGCACGCGCGTCGTGCCCGGCCCGGCCGATTCGGTGCTGCGCGCACTGATTGGCGCGTGGTCCGCTCACCACCCGGCCACCGCGGTCACCGTCTGGCGCACCGGCACGCCGTGCCCGATCGGCATCGCCAGCTACAACGCCGAGACCCCGCTGCTGCCTGCGTCCAACGACAAGTTGCTGACCAGCACCGGCGCGTTGCTGAGCCTCGGCCCGTCCTACCGCTTCACGACGCGCCTGGTGGCCGCCGACACCGCCGACGTGACCCACCTGGTCGGAGGGACACTCACCACCCCGATCACCCTCGTGGGCAGCGGCGATCCGCTGTTTGCGACCGCGCCGTACGCGCACAAGTACCTCGGCCCCCGCGGCGACACGCTCAACGCCCTGGCGGCACGGCTCGGACACGCCGATGGGACGCGGCCGGCGATCCGCAAGGTCACCGGCGCCCTGCGCGTCAACGCGAGCGTCTTCGATGCGCGCAGCCTGCCCCCGGCCTGGACCCGCGATGACCTCGGATCGATTCAGCCGCTGTCCGGAGCCGCATCGAACGAGGACTTCGCCGGCGACGCCCAGAACGCGGTCGTCGCGAATCCGGTCCTGGCGACGGCCCAGCGCCTGAGGGCCGCCCTGCGCGGCGTCCATATCGCGACCACTGGCCCCGCGGGCTCCGGTCCCGTCCCCGACGCGCCGATCACCGCTCGCCGAGGTCAGCTCGCCCGCGCTCAGCACGATCCTGCGGATCATGAACGTCCCGAGCGACGACTTCATCGCCGAGCAGCTCATCAAGGCCGTCGCCGCACAGGTGCGGACGCCGGGGACCTCCGCCGCCGGCGTCGCCCGCGTGCTCGCGCAGCTGCGGGCCCTCGGGATCATGCAGCCGGGTGATCGCATGGTGGATGGCTCGGGCCTCGCCCGCGGCGACCGCGAGACGACGACGACCCTCGGGCTGCTCCTGCTGGCGGCCCAGCGCAACCCGTCCTGGGGCGCCCCCCTGATCGCGTCGTTGCCCTCTCCGGGCCAGGGCACGCTCAAGACCCGCCTGGCCGGCCTGACCAAGCGGGTGCACGCCAAGACCGGCACCCTCAACGACGTGTCGGCCCTGAGCGGCATCGTCCATGCCGCCGACGGCAAGACCTACACCTTCTCGATCATCTGCAACGGGCTCACCGGACGCCAGATCACCGCCGCGCACAACTTCCAGGACGCCATCGTGCGCCGTCTGGCGCACGGGGTCGCCGGCTAGCCAGACGCGGGGTACCTCAGCCGCCCGGCGCCCGAGCGATCACCAGCAGCTTGGTGAACGTGTAGACGAAGGTCCCGTCCGGGCTGGCGGCACGTAGCGCGTCCTCGGCGCGGGCGAGCTGGCGGTCGCGGTCCTCCGGGGTCCGGTGCGCCCACAGGTGGGATCCCACCGCGCGCATGCGGTCAAGGTAGCGTTCGGCGGGCAGGCGCCGTTCGCGCGCTTCGACCCACAGGTCGAGTTCCTCGAGGCCGGCGTCGGCGAGATAGCCCCGCATCTCCTCGGGGTAGATCTCGTTGCTGACGATCGAATCCGCGAGCTCGGGCAGGATCGGCGGATCGCTCGTGCGCGAGAGCGCCACGAACTGCGCGTCATGACCAGGTCCGGGCCCCAGCAGGCCGAGGACGCCGCCCGGCCGCAGCGTCTTCGCCATCTCGATGATCGCCGCACGGCGATCATCGAACCAGTGCAGCGCCATCGTGCACAGGACCAGGTCGACGCTGGCCGGGGCAACGCCCATGTCGAGGACGTCGGCGACCCGCAGGGTCGCGCGGATCTCTGGATATCGGTCCAACTTGGCGCGGAACTGCTCGAGCATCCCCGCCGAGGCGTCGATGCCGATCACGCTCGCGCCGCCGCGCCGCGCGATCAGCTGCATGGTCGCGAACCCGGTGCCGCAGGCGACATCGAGCACGTCGTCGTAGGGGCGCTCGGGCAAGGCACCGATCAGCCGCTGGGCTCCGGCATGGTTGAACGCGACATGGTCGTCATAGAGGTGCGCGCTGCGATCGAAGCTCTCGCGGGGGTGTTCGACGTCATCGCCCTGACCGGCCATGCCCACAGGCTACCGGCCCTCGCGCGCCCAGTGCACCGTTGCACGAGTGCCGTAGGCGCGCGACCCGCCGAGGCCGTAGGCTTCGCGAGGACCGACTTCCCACCGACCTCACGGACCCCGCCGATGACCGATCACGCCGGCAGCCCCCCCGACGGCCCGCGCCGCCACCCCGCCTGGCACGCGCTCGATGCCGACCGGAGCGCACCGGACGGCGTGCATCTGCGCGAGCTGTTCGGGGCCGATCCCGACCGCGGCGCGCGACTGCGCGCCAACGGCGCCGGTCTCGAGCTCGATTACTCCAAGCAGCGCGTCACCGACGAGACCCTGCGGCACCTGGTCGCCCTCGCGGACCAGTGCCGGTTGGCCGAACACCGGGCCCGGATGTTCGCCGGCGCGCACATCAACGTCTCCGAAGACCGCTCGGTACTGCATGTCGCGCTCCGGATGCCGCGCACGATGCGCCTCGAGGTCGGCGGCACCGACGTCGTCGCCGAGGTCCACGACGTCCTCGACCGCATGGCGCGCTTCTCGGAGGCGGTCCGCTCCGGCGCCTGGCGCGGGCACACCGGCAAGCCGATCAGGACGGTCATCAACATCGGCATCGGCGGCTCCGACCTCGGCCCGGTGATGGCCTACGCCGCCCTGCGGCCGCTTCGTGCGGCCCGGGCTCGAGTGCCGGTTCGTCTCGAATGTCGACGGCGACGCGATCCTCGATGCGACGCGGGATCTCGATCCGGCCGAGACCCTGCTGATCGTCTCCTCCAAGACGTTCACCACCCGCGAGACGATGACCAACGCCCATTCGGCCCGGCGCTGGTTGATCGACGGGCTCGGCGACGAGTCCGCCGTCGCCCGCCACGCGGTAGCGGTCTCGACCAACGCCGAGGCGGTGAGCCGCGTTCGGCATCGCCCCCGAGAACATGTTCGGGTTCTGGGACTGGGTCGGCGGGCGCTACTCGATGGACTCGGCGATCGGCCTGTCGACGATGATCGCGATCGGCCCGGCGGGGTTCGCGGAGCTGCTTGTCGGGTTCCACGAGATGGATCAGCACTTCCTCCAGGCGCCGTTCGAGGCCAACCTGCCCGTACTGATGGGCCTGCTGGCCGTCTGGAACCGCAACTTCCTGGGCGCGGCCACGACCGCCGTGCTGCCCTACAGCGAACACATGCACCGTTTCCCGGCCTACCTGCAGCAGCTCACGATGGAGTCCAACGGCAAGCACGTGACCGCCTCCGGCTACCCGGTCGACTACGACACCGGGGCCATCTTCTGGGGTGAGCCGGGCACCAACGGCCAGCACAGCTTCTACCAGCTCCTGCACCAGGGCACGACGATCGTGCCGGCCGATCTGATCGGGTTCCTGCACCCGACCCAGCCCCTCGGGGACCACCACGATTTCCTGATGGCCAACCTCGTCGCCCAGGCCCAGGCGCTGGCGTTCGGACGCACCGAGGCGGACCTGCGCGCCGCCGGCGTCGCCGCCGAGCTCATCCCGCACAAGCTCATGGCCGGCAATCGGCCGAGCAACGTGATCCTCGCCGAGGCGCTGACGCCGCGCACGCTCGGGACACTGGTCGCACTGTATGAGCACAGCGTGTTCACGCAGTCGGTCGTCTGGGGCATCGACGCGTTCGACCAGTGGGGCGTCGAGCTCGGCAAGCAGCTGGCGACGACGATCGCCGACCAGATCGTGGCACCGTCGGACCCCGAGCTCGCCCATGACAGCTCGACGAACGCCCTGATCCGGCGGATTCGCACCGCCCGGGCCGTGCGGATCGGCGCGGGCTAGCTCGTGCGGGTACGCAGCGCCGCCTGCGCGGCGGCGATCCGCGCGGTCTGGACGCGGTACGGCGAGCAGGACACGTAGTCCAGGCCGATCGCCCCGAAGAAGTGGATCGAGTCGGGGTCGCCGCCGTGCTCACCGCAGACCCCGAGCTTGATCTTGGGCTTGACCTCTCGGGCGCTCGCGCTTGCCATCCGCACCAGCTGGCCGACGCCCGAGCGGTCGACATGCTCGAACGGGTTGCTGCGCAGGATCCCCTTGGCAAGGTAGTCCCCGAGGAACTTCGTCTCCGCGTCGTCCCGGGAGAATCCGAGCGTGGTCTGGGTGAGATCGTTGGTCCCGAACGAGAAGAAATCGGCCTGGCGCGCGATCTCGTCCGCCACCAGGGCCGCGCGCGGCAGCTCGATCATCGTGCCGACGTGATACTCGACGCTCGTGCCCTGCTCGACGAAGACCGACTCGGCCACGTCGAGGACGTGCTCACGCAGCCAGCGCAATTCGTCCTCGAACCCGACCAGCGGGATCATGATCTCGACGATCGGCTCGACACCGGTGCGGCTCTTGACGTCGCACGCGGCCGTCAGCACCGCCGCCACCTGCATGCGGTACAGGTCGGGGATCTCGATGCCGAGCCGGCACCCGCGAGTGCCGAGCATCGGGTTGACCTCCTTGAGGCGCTCGACCCTGGGCAACTGCGTCGCGGCCTCGGGATCCGGGATTCCGGTCGCCTCGGCCCGGACCATGCGGATGCGCAGGTCCGTGTAGTCCGGCAGGAACTCGTGCAGCGGCGGGTCCAGCAGCCGAATCGTGACCGGCAGCCCTTCCATCGCCTCGAAGATGCCGATGAAGTCCTCGATCTGGAACCGCCGCAATGCGTCCAGCGAGGCCACCAGGTCCGCGTGGTCTTCGGCCATGATCATCGCCTGGACGTGCGGCAGACGATCCTCGCCGCCGAACATGTGCTCGGTGCGGCACAGTCCGATGCCCTCGGCGCCGAACTCCCGCGCCTTGCGCGCGTCCTCGGGCGTGTCGGCATTGGTGCGAACCTTCATCGTCCGAAATGCGTCGGCCCACGTGAGGACGCGCTCGAGGTAGTGATTGTGCGGATCGGGCGGCAGCAGCGGCAGCTGCCCGACGTAGACGGTCCCGCGGGCGCCGTCGATGGTGATCCACTCCCCCTCGCGCACGGTGTACTCGTCGCGGATCGTGAGCACGCCCGCCGCCTCGTCGACGACCAGCTCGGTGACCCCGGTCACCGCCGGGGTGCCCATGCCCACGGCAACGATCGCCGCGTGGCTCGTCTTGCCCCCGCGGGAGGTCAGGATGCCCTTGGCCGCCACCATGCCGTGAAAGTCGTCCGGGGTGGTCTCGTCGCGGACGAGGATGACGCTCTCCCCCGCGTGCGCCTGCCGCTCGGCCTCGTCGGCCGAGAACACCACGATGCCGCTGGCCGCACCAGGGGACGCCTGCACCCCCGTGGCGGCGACGATCGGACTCGCCGAGAGATCCAGACGGGGCAGCAGCAGCTGTCGGACCTGGTCCGCGGCCACCAGCGCGGTCATCGCCTCCCCCGGGGCCAGCAGGCCCTCGTCGACCATGTCCACCGCGATGCGCAGCATGGCCTCGGCGCTGCGCATCCCGTTGCGGGTCTGCAGCATGTACAGCTGGCCGTCCTCGATGGTGAACTCGACATCCTGCATGTTCCGATAGGTCTTCTCGAGCAGGGCCATCGTGCGCACCAACTGCGCGTAGGCCTCGGGCAGGTGCTGGCGCAGCTCGATCAGCGGCTCGGGGGTCCGGATGCCGGCCACGACGTCTTCCCCCTGGGCGTTGATCAGGAACTCGCCATAGGGCTCACCGGCCTCGCCGGTCGTGTTGTTGCGGGTGAACGCGACCCCCGTGGCCGAGCGCGGGCCGGTGTTTCCGAAGACCATCTGCTGAACGTTGACGGCGGTGCCCAGATCGTCCGGGATGCGGTGCACACGCCGGTAGTCCCGCGCGCGCCGGTTGTCCCAGCTCTCGAAGACCGCGCGGATCGCCGCGTTCAGCTGTACCCGCGGCTCCTGGGGGAAGTCCTCACCCTTCTCGGTGCGGTAGATCGCCTTGAACGTCTCGACGAGCCCGCGCAGGTCCTCGGCGCCGAGCTCGACATCCTGCTCAACCCCGCGCGCGGCCTTGCGCTCCGACAGCGCATCCTCGAAGGACTTGCGCTCCACGCCGGCAACCACGTCGCCGAACATCTGGATGAAGCGCCGGTAGGAGTCGTAGGCGAACCGGGCGTTGTGGGTCCGCGCGGCCAGGCCCTCCACCGAGTCGTCGTTGAGCCCCAGGTTCAGGACCGTGTCCATCATTCCGGGCATCGATTCCGGGGCCCCGGACCGCACCGAGACCAGCAGCGGGTCGTCGTGATCGCCGAGGCGCTTGCCCGTCCGCGCCTCAAGGGCCACCAGGTGCCGGGTGATCTCGTCGTCGAGGCCCCGCGGCATGGCGTGGCCGCCCGACAGGTAATCGACGCAGGCCCGCGTGGTGATGGTGAACCCGCCCGGGACCGGCAGGCCCAGCCGGGTCATCTCGGCGACGTTGGCACCCTTGCCCCCGAGGAGCATGCGCATGTCGCGCGAGCCCTCCGAGAAGTCGTAGACCCGCTTGCTGGATGCCGTCGCGCTCATCGCTGGCCCCCCTGATCGGTCACCTTGGTGAAATCGGCGATGCCACCGAGGACCTCGGCCGTCTCGCGCACGAGTGCATAGCGGCGCGCCCGAACCGCCGCGTCGTCGGCGTTGACCAGCACGTCGGTGAAGAAGCGGTCGACCGCGGCCGCCAGCGGCCGAGCCGCGGCGAGCGCCGCCGCCAGGTCCCGGCGGGTGCGCGCAGCGCCGATGCCCGCGGCCGCCTCGCGGCGTGCGGCCGCGAGGGCATCCTCGCCCGGGTCGCCGGCCGAGACGAACGCCCGCGCGGCTTCATCGCCGCGGGCCGCGATCCGCACGAGCCGAACGCTCGCGGTCCAGACCTCCCAGAACGCGCTCTCCGCGCAGGCCGCGTCGAGGGCACGCGCCCAGCCCATCGTCGCCACGATGCTGCCCAGGTGCGCGCCCTGGGCTGCCGCCGCGCACTCTGGGCTCACGCCCTCCTCGGACAGCTGGAAGGCGACGCGATCGGCGATAAAGGCATCCACCTCGGCGATCGCCGCGGCGGGATCGCTCGGCATGTCGGTTCCGTCGGCCACGAGACGCGCGGCGGCGGCATCGATGACCGGCGCCAGATCGACGTCCCAGCCGCGATCGCTGACGACCCGCACGAGTCCCGCCGCGGCCCGCCGCAAGCCGTAGGGATCCTTGGACCCGGTCGGGATCTCCCCGACCAAGAAGGCGCCGACCAGGTTGTCGAGCTTGTCGGCGAGGGCCACGCATGCGGCCACCTCGGTGGAAGGCAACGGCGAGTCGGGGCCCTCGGGCAGGTAGTGCTCGCGTACGGCGACCACGACCGCCTCGTCCTCGCCCTCCAGGGCGGCGTATTCGGCGCCGACATAGCCCTGCAGATCGGGGAATTCGGCGACGAGGACGGCTCCCTGGTCGACCTTGGCCAGACACCCGGCGCGCTCGGCCGCCGCGACCGCGGCCGCGCTCAGCCCGGCGACGCGGGCCAGATCACCGGCCCCGGCCGCCAGCCGGTCCCGCTTGTCGGCCATCGATCCGAGCCGCTTGTGGAACACGATCGCATCCAGCCGGGCGTCGAGGGCGGCCAGACCCGCCTCGCGGTCACGGTCGAAGCTGAACGCCGCGTCCTGCAGGCGGGCATCGAGCACGTCGGAGTTGCCTCGGGTGATCGTCTCGGCATGCGCGGGGTCGCCGTTGGAGATCGCCAGGAACCGCGGCTCGAGCCCGCCACCCGCCCGGGTCAGCGGGAAGTAGCGCTGGTGCGACTGCATGGCGGTCACCAGGACGCGCTCGGGCAAGCGCAGGTGCTCGGGGCGGATGTCGCCGACGATCGCGCTCGGGTGCTCGACCAGGAACAGCACCTCCTCAAGCTTGCCGCCGGGATCGCGCCAGCTGCATCCGGCCGCCGCCGCGGCCGCGTTGAGCTCGGCGACGATCTCCGTGCGCCGTTCCTGATGGTCGGCGATTACGCCGACCGCGCGCAGGGCACTGCGATACGCCTCCGGCGATGCGACCGTTGTCGGCCCGCCCAGGAAGCGGTGGCCCCGGCTGACGTCGCCAGCGGTGAGGCCGTGGACCTCGAACGGGACCGTCTCGGAGCCGATCTTCGCGACGATCCAGCGCACCGGCCGCGAGAAGCGCAGTCCGGACCCCTCGCCCCAGCGCATGTTCTTGGAAAAGCGGATGCCGTTGATGACCGCGCGCGCGATCTCCGGCACCAGTTGCGCGGTCGCGACGGCCGGCTCGGCGATGTCGGCGAACACGAACGGGCGCCCGCCGTCCTCGCGCACAACCAGCGCATCGACGGACACCCCCTGGGACCGCGCGAAGCCGGTGGCGGCAGGCGTCGGGGCGCCGTCCGGACCGAACGCGGCCTGCGTTGCCGGTCCGCGCACCTCGCGTGTGCGGCCCTCGCGCTCGGTCGGCAATCCGGCAATCAGCATCGCGATGCGACGCGGACCGACCAGGACCTCGACCGGTGTATCGGGCAGGCGCTGTGCCGCGAGGGCATCGGCGACCAGTCCCGGAACCTGGGCGATCGCCTCGCGGCAGGCCGACGCCGGCAGTTCCTCGCAGCCGATCTCCACCAGGACGTCAGGCACCCGCGACCTCGGTCTGCTGGGCGAGATACGCGGCGGCCACCTTGGCGGCCAGCGCGCGCACGCGCCAGATGTATGCGCCGCGCTCGGTCACGCTGATCACCCCGCGCGCATCGAGCAGATTGAAGCTATGACTGCACTTGAGGACCTGGTCGTAGGCCGGCAACACGAGATCCGCCTCGAGGCAGCGCAGGCACTCGACCTCATGGGCCGCAAACTGCACAAACAGGGCCCCGGTGTCGGCCACCTCGAAGTTGTAGGCACTCCACTGCCGCTCGTTCTCCCGGTACACGTCGCCGTAGGTGACGCCGTCGGTCCAGGTCAGGTCGTACACCGACCGCACGCCCTGCAGGTACATGGCGATCCGCTCGAGCCCGTAGGTCAGCTCGACCGAAATGGGCATCAGATCGATCCCGCCCGCCTGTTGGAAGTAGGTGAACTGGGTGATCTCCATCCCGTCCATCCAGACTTCCCAGCCGAGCCCCCACGCGCCGAGGGTCGGGCCCTCCCAGTCGTCCTCCACGAAGCGGACGTCGTGTTCTTCCGGGCGGATCCCCAGCGCGACCAGCGATCCCAGATACAGGTCCTGGACATCGTCGGGCGACGGCTTGAGCAGGACCTGGTATTGGAAGTAGTGCTGCAGCCTGAATGGGTTCTCGCCGTAACGTCCGTCGGTCGGCCGGATCGACGGCTCGACGTACGCGGTGCGCCACGGCGCCGGGCCCAGGCTGCGCAGCAGGGTCGCCGGATTGAAGGTGCCCGCGCCCACCTCGGTGTGGTACGGGTTCATGATCAGGCACTCGCGCTCGCCCCAGTAGGCGTGCAACCGCAGGATGACCTGTTGAAACGTCAGCGCCACGTCCGGACTGCTCTCTCGCACGCCTGCCGCTGACCCAACGACGTCAGCACGCCGGCCTGCCGTCTCGCGTTTCGCCCGCATACGGCCGCATCCCATCGGCACAACCGGTCGGCACCTTGATCTGGGACGAGCACCGCATCGCGGGCACGATCTCACCCGGCCCGGGCACGTCGTCCGGGCGATGCGCAGCATACCGCCCTGGCCGGACCGGCACCGGATCCTCGACCCCGCCGCCTGGGTCGCTCACACCGGCGTGGCCGACCGCAGGGTCACCCCGAGATACTCCTGCAGGACGAGCCCGATCATGCGCTCCACCCCGAAGCCCGCACCCTCGGGAAACCGGGCCCGCGCGTCCGCCAGCGGATGACCGACGAGCGCGGCAAAGCCAGCCAGCGCCGCTGGCTCGAGTGGTTCGCCGTTGCGGGCGCACGCCGTGCACAGCGCCCCGCCGGCGTGGGCCGAGAACGCCACGAGCGGTCCCGGCGCTTCGCAGCGCGCACATGCCCCGAGCCGTGGCAGCAAGCCGCTGACCACCAGCAGTTTTGCCTGGAAACCCAGCACGATCGGGTCAAGCCGCGGCGGCCCGGCCTGCGGCGGCGCCTGGCTCAGCAGCGCGAGCGTCCGGGTGAGCAGGTGGAAGAGCTCCGGGCTCGCCTCGTGCTCGGGCACGGCCCGGAGGACCGTCTCCAGGACGGAACTCGCCGCGCGAAGCCGGTAGCCCTCCAGCCACAGGCCCGCATGGGCCTCGATGATCGATGCGCTGCGCACCGTGCCGAGGTCTCCGCGTCCCTGCACGATCCCCAGGTGCACCCAGACGCCCGGCTGCAGCCGGCCGCCGAGCTTCGATGTCGCCCGTCGCGCACCCTTGGCGATCCCCGAGATGCGCCCTGCCGTCGGCGAGTAGATCGACAGCACGACGTCCGCCTCCGAGAAGCGGATGCTGCGCAGGATGACCGCCTCGGTGTCGATGGTGGGCACGGCTCCATCGTGACAGGTCCCAGCGACGACCCCGGGGCGTGGCGAGCGCCGGCTGATGTACCCTCTGGGGTATGCCGCACGTCGTGATGTACACCACACGGGTCTGCCCGTACTGCAGCCGCGCCAAGGCGCTGCTCGGCGCCAAGGGCATCGACTACGAGGAGCTCGCGGTCGATCTGACGCCCGAGGGCCGACAGTTCCTGATCGACCTCACGGGCCGCTACACCGTGCCGCAGATCCTGATTGATGGCGCCGCCATCGGCGGCTTCGATGAGTTGTCGGCGCTCGCCCGGTCTGGCGAGCTCGACCGGTTGCTGTCCGCCTAGCGCGGCCTACCCGCGGCGCTCTGCCGCGGTCGGCACATCCCGGACGCGCGTGGCCGTTCGCACCGCCGTGCGCACCGCGCGCTCGGCGAGCAGTGCCGCGACCGTTCCGACGCTGAACGCGCTCGACGGCTGCGACCCGCTCGCCAGCACGAAGGTGACGTCGCCGTCGAGCGGCGTGTGCACCGGCGCGATCACGCGGGCGATCCCGGAGGAGGCCAGTCGCGCGACCTGACCGGCCTCGGGCTTGGTGAGCCGGGCGTCGGTGAGCACCGCGGCAAGCGTCGTGTTGCTCACCAGCCGGGGGTGGCCCGGGGTCACCTCGCTGCCGGCGCGCCGGGCGTCCACGAATCCATCGCCCTGACGCCATGCCCCGGCCAGCACGCGGCCCTGCTCGTCGAGGATGTCGCCGAAGGCGTTGACCACGACGACGCACCGCGACGCAGGCGCCCTCGAGCGTGCGGGTGGCCGCCGCGCCGAAACCGCCCTTGCACCAGCCCTCGCGGCCGAACAGCTTCCCGACGGTCGCACCGGTGCCGGCGCCGACGCTCCCGCAGGCCGGCAGCCCGTCCGCCGCGGCGCGGCAGGCGGCATAGGCATCCTCCGGCCCCGGGTGGCGCAGGTTGCCCGAGATCCCCAGATCGAACACGACCGCCGCTGGCACGATCGGGATGCGGGCGACGCCCACGTCGTACCCGATCCCCTCCTCAAGGCACCAGCGCACGACGCCGGCGGCGGCATCGAGCCCGAACGCACTGCCCCCCGACAGGAGCACGGCCGTGACCTCGGCCAGGGGCGCGTGCGGCGCCAGCAACTCGGTCTCCCGTGTGCTCGGGCCGCCCCCCCGGATGTCGACCGCACCTACCGTCGCCGGCGGCGGGACGAGCACCGTGCAGCCGGTCCCGGCCGCGGTGTCGGTCCAGTGCCCGACGCGGAACCCTGCCGGCCACGCCGTCGCATCACTCATGCCGAGACCTCCTGCCGCACGCGCCGCGGACGACGGGAGCCGGTCGGCGCGGGCCCGCCCGCCGGATCCGGCTGACAGCGGGGGCACCAGTAGGTCCCGCGCTGTCCGACGACCGTCTTGACGATGATCGTCCCACACCGGGGACACGGCTCGCCCTCGTGCAGGTGCACGCGCAAGAGGCCCTGCATGCGCCCGCGCCGACCGAGGCCGTCGCGGTACGTGTCGATCGAGGCCCCGCCGGCGTCGATGGCGACCCTCAGCCGGTCACGGATCGCCCGGTGCAGCGCGCGGTACTCGCGCTCCGAGAGCCCACCGGCGGCACGCCGCGGGTGCACCCGCGCGCCAAAGAGCGCTTCGTCGACGTACATGTTCCCCAGGCCCGCGATGAGAGCCTGGTGGAGCAGCGCGGTCTTGATCGCGACGCGCCGGCCGCGCATGAGGGCCGCCAGCGCGCGTGCCGTGAACGCGTGCCCGAGCGGCTCGACGCCCACGCGGCCCGCCCAATAGGCGCCCATGTCGGTGCCGGCGGGCACCAGCCACGCCCGTCCCGAACCGACGCACGTCCCCGAAGGTGAGCGTCGCGCCGTCGTCGAAGCGCACCAGCGCGCGCATGAAGCGCTCCTCCCCGGGGCCCGGAGCACCCGGCCGCCAGTGCAGGCGCCCGGTCATCCGCAGGTGCAGGGCCAGTACCGCACCAGAGTCGAGCCGGATGAGCAGATACTTGCCGCGGCGTCCGATCGTCTCGACGCACCGACCGACGAGTGCCGCCGCGAACGCATCGGCGTCGGCCGGTGCGACCAGCAGTGGGTCGGCGATCTCGACGTCGGTGATGCGCTGACCGGCCAGTCGCGGCGCGAGCTGCGATCGGATCGTCTCGACTTCGGGAAGCTCGGGCATCAACGCTCCGAGGCGGGTGCGGTGTCGCCACCGTCCGGCGCCGCCCCAATCCGGATCGCGTCGCGAAGCTCCGCGGCGCAGCCGTCTGCAAACCATGCGTCGCGGGCATGGATCATGGCGATCGGGGTACCGATCGCCACCGGCTCGCCGACCTTGGCCATCAGCTCGATGCCGACGGCGTGGTCGAGCTGTTGGGCCGGGTGCAGCCGGCCGGCGCCGAGCCGTCGGACGGCATTCCCGATGGCCCGTGCGTCGATCGCCTCGACGACCCCGTCGCGCTCACCGATCACGGGCAGACCGACGGGTGCGATCGCGAGGACATTCGGCGCCGTCCAGACCGCCGGGTTGCCGCCCTGGGCCTCGACCCAGCCTTCGGCCACGACCAAGGCCGAGCCGTCCGCGAGCGCCGCCCCCGCGCGCGCGGCGCCCTCGCCGGCCGGGACGACCCCGGCGGCCTCGGCCAGCTCACCGGCGATCCGCGTCGCCACGCGCCGAAGGTCGCTCGGGCCGCCGCCGCGCAGCACCTCGGCCGCCTCGCGCACCTCGAGGGCATTGCCGATCATGCGTCCGAGCGGCTCGCGGATCGCGGTCACGATGGTGCGCACGTCCCGATCCCAGCCGCTGGCTAGCCACGCCATCAACTCCGCGGTGCGACGGGCCTCCTCGAGGCTCGTGCACGCCGCGCCCTCGCCCCAGGTCACCTCCAACGCCAGCGCCTGGGCCCCGCCTGCCAGGGCCTTGCTCATCACCGACGCGGCGATGAGGTCGCGGTTGGCGACCGTCCCGGTTGCCTCGCGCAGTGAGGTCAGGCGCCCGTCGCCGGGCACCAGGCGCGGATTCTGGGCGATCACGGCGCACCCGACCTGCTGAACCTGCCCGATGAACTCACCCAGATCGATCGTCGTGCGGTACCCGGGGATGGCCTCGAGTTTGTCGATGGTACCGCCCCAGTGCCCGAGACCACGGCGGCTCATCTTGGCCACCCGGACGCCGAGTGCCGCGGCCAGCGGCACAGCCACGAGGCTCACGTTGTCGCCGACGCCGCCGGTGGAATGCAGGTCGCCGGTGTGGCCGAGGGACGTCAGATCGAGGCGGTCGCCGGAGGCGATCAGCGCGGACATCAGCCCTTGCGTACTGTCACGGTCCAGCCCCCGGGCCTGCGCGATCGCGCACCAAGCGGCCATCTGGGCGTCGGGGGCACCGTCGCTCAGCCAGCTCCGCACGAACCGGCGCACGTTGTCGGCGTCGACATGCTCGGCGCGCCAGGTGCGCTCGAGCAGCTCCAGAGGCGACAATGGTACGGGCATTGCAGGCGATGTTACAGCCGGCTGGTATCGTGGCTGGCGATGCGCCGCACATATGTGAAGACGGCGCTCGCACTCGGTGTCCTGGGTGTCGCCGGGACCGCGTCAGCCGCCGCGCCGCTGGCCGCCGCGAGCGGGCCGACGCCCGTCCTGTCGGCGCTGATCTCGCCGCGGGTCGTCACCGCCCAGCAGGGGCATGCCCGCTTCCTGGTGGGCGCCCGGCTGTCGATCCCGGCACGGTTCATCGTGCGGATCGCCCGCGCCTCCGACCGGCGCGTGATGAAGACGGTCACCAGCGCCGGCATCCACCGGGCCGGACGCGTCTTCCTGTTGGTCCAGGCAACCGACAGCCGCGGCTACCAGTTGCCGCCGACCACCTACACGGTGTTCGTCGGGGCGATCAGCGCACACGGTCGCAACGCGCGTGGGCACAGCTACTCCCTCAGGCTGAGCTACACCGCCCCACGCGGAGTGGTCGACTGGTACACCGTGCCCAACGACAGCGACATCCGGGCGAGCCTGGGCCTGCACACCTCGGTCGGGCAGCTTGTGGCCGCCGTACCTCCCGGCAGCGCCGTCGCCACTGCCGGCATCCTGCGTGGCGACGTCATCATGAAGCTCAACCGCATGAGCGTCACCAGCTTCGGTGGCTTCGTTCGCGCCACGCGGCTGTTGCCGGCCAACACGCCTGTCCCGATCGAACTGCTGCGCGGCCTGAGCGTCGTCACCGCGTCCGTCACGGCACCCCCAGACTGGACTGCGGTCGCCGACAAGACACCGCAGCTGCGCGCGGCGGCAGCCACGAAGGTCTTCGGGTACGGCTACGCCTTGGCGTCATACGACGTCGCGATCGGCGATCTCCCTGCCGCCGCGAAGGTCATCGCATCATGGTCGGGCGCCCGTGGTGCGACGGCGACCGCCCAGCTCGCCCACGCCCAGCTCGTGGCCGCTGAGCATGACCCGCCGCGCGCGCTCGCATTCTGGTCCCGGGCGCTCGCCCGCGACGGAGCGCTTGCCCAGGCGGCATTCGGTCAGGGCATCGCCTACGACGCGATGGGCAACGACCCGGCTGCCGCCAATGCCTTCGCCCGCGCGGCCAGCCTGGACCCGCTCAGCGCCGCCGACCCCGCCTACCAGGCCTTCGCGCTCGAGCAGGTGCATTTGCCGTTTCTGGCGATCGCCCCGGCCGCTGCCGCGGCGGCGGTCGACCCGACAGCCCCGGATGCGCTCGCCGCTCTGGGCATCGCCCAGATCCAGACCGGGCAGCGGCGGGTCGGCATCCCCACGCTCGAGCGCGGCCTCGTGCTGACCGACGACGCCGCGCGCGCCCAGCTACTGATCAGTACGTTCCTCGAGCCGTCGGTCCCGTGAGCGTCCGGATCACCCTGCTGGGGCCCGATGGGCGTGTGCGGGCGGTCTGCGAGCTCGGCCCGGGCGGCGGAGCGCAGCACGCGACGGGGCCCGACGCGGCGGCCGCCAGGCGGCTGGCGGACGACCTCGCGCGGCCCCGTGCCGGTCGCAGACGCGCCGCGTGTGTCGCTGCGCCGACGATCCGGCCCGGCCGCATCGTCATCTAGGCCGACCCGGCCACGGCCAGGGGCTCAGTCTCCGTGAAGGGTCTCGTTCTCGTCGTCGGCGCGGTCACCGTCATCGCGCCTGCGCGGGGAGCGGCCCCCGCGCAGGCGCATCCCGCGCCGCGCCATCACCACGATGCTGCCGACCCCGATGGCCAGACCGATCCAGAACTCCCACGTGACGAGCGGATTCTGGAAGAAGATCCCGACGATCAGCAGCACCCCGATCGCGCACACCAGCGCCAACGGCCGCTGCCGCGGGGGCGCAAGGTGTACAACCCACGGTGCCAGGACCGCGATCACCAGAATCACAATGGTTCCCACGTACACGCCCCCCGGACGCTGGAAGGTCATCTGTCCCCGCCGACACGCTCGCCGGGTCCGTCCGTCCGTCATTTGTTAGCCGCCGAGGTCCCAGTCCCTTCCCATGATCGTCGCCTGCGGAATCCACCTGATGCCCGTCATGGACGCGATCGGCAGCCCTCGACCGTCCTGTCTGGCTGGACTCGATGCCGACGGCGTGCTGGTTGAGTTGACCTGCGTGGACACCGACGACGAGCTGCTGGCAGGGCTCCCGGCGAGCGCGCGGGTGATCGCTGTGGATGCGCCGCTGGTCGTCGCAAACGCGACCGGCCAGCGCCCGGTCGAGCAGCTGCTGTCCTGGCTCGACGTGCCGGCGTTCCCCAACTCCATCGGCCGCCTGACCCAGATCTACGGCGGGCTCCGCGGCGTCGGCCTGCGCGCCCGGCTCCCCGCGCGGGGTGTCCGCGTCGTCGAGACACTCCCGGATCTCGTGCTGCGCGAGCTCGCCTGGGAGGCGGCCCGCCCGCTGACCGCGCCCCAACTGCCGCTCGCGGAGTACCGCGAGGCGTGGCTGGACGTCCGCGCGCCGCGCTACCGACCCAAGGGCCGCGGCCGCGCGGTGCCGGCCGGCCGGGCGCCCGCCGCCGCCCTGCTGGCCGGTGTCATCGACCTCGGCGGGTGGCTGCCGGTTGGCGAGCCTGACGATTGGCAGGCGATCGCCGACGCGGCGCGACTCGACGCCGTCGCGTGCGCGTACGTGGCCTGGCGCCTGCTGGCCGACCCCGCGCACACGCTGCTGCTGGGCGATCCGACGGCCCCGCTCGCCGTGCCGGCCGACGGCAACCTGCGGGCGCGCGCCGACCTGCACCTCGCCCGGCTTGCGCGGGGCGGCTAGCCGGGGACGGCGCTGACGACGAGCGGCTGCACCTCGGCAGCCTCGACGGCGGCCGACAACTCGGCATCGGAGCCGTACACCCGGGTCTCGATCCACCTGGCCGGGACCGACAGATCGATCCGCTCGCCGGCAAACGGCCAGGGATCGACCGTGCAGGCAGCGGTGCCGAGCGGACGCAGTCGGATGCTGATGCCCTCGTCCCCGACGGTCCGGGGCACCTGCGGCAGCACCCACTCCCGCTGGTCGTCGAGCCCGTTCCAGCACAGATACAGCGACAGCACGTCCCAGGCCTGCAGGAGCCGGTAGGCGGCCCAGGCCCACGCCTCCAGTGCGGCACCACCGCCGATGTGCGCGCGCAGCTCCGCCTGCAGCCGCTCCTGGTCCCGGAGGAATGCCAGCTCGTAGGCCGGTCTGCCGCTCCGCGGGGGGCATGGCCCGTCGAGGCCCATGCGCTTCTCGTACAGGCCCTGCCCGTGCATGCTGGCCAGCAGCCCCACGTGTGCGCCGCGGACGACCGCCTCGGCGATGCCGAACTCGTACATCGGCGCGTGGATGGCCCGGTCCAAGTCCGGGAAATTGACCGGATTCCCGCCGGCATCGACCTGCGGCGCCACATCCTGTCCGCGCCAGCCCTCGTCGTGGCACTCGGCGGCCTCGATCAGCGGCTCGTACGGCGCGGGCCGCGCGAAGGTCGCGTTCCCCCAGGCGCGCGCCATCACCCCGCATTGGGACTGGTGATCAACCTGGCGGACCAGCCGAATCCGCTCGCCCGTGCGCTGGACGATCATCGGCAACCCCCGGCGGTGCGCGCCCGCGGCCTAGATGCCGAGCGCACGGGCCGTGTGCAGCAGGCCGACGAGCGTCTTTGCGTCCCGGACCCGCGCAATGAGCGTCGGGAGCTGGGACAGCGGCACCGGCACGATCTCGATCTCCTCCTCGGCGATTGGCGCGACGTCGCTCGGGCGTAGGTCGGTGGCGATGAACAGGTGAATGAACTCGGTGAGCATCGCTGGCGCCGTGTAGAACCCGCCCAGGTAGCTCCACTGGCCGGCCTCGCGCCCGACCTCTTCGGCCAGTTCGCGCACCGCCGCGGCCTGGGGATCCTCGCCGGGCGCATCCAGCTTGCCGGCCGGCAACTCGAGCATCAGCTCCTCGACGGCCTCGCGCGGCTGGCGGACCAAGAGCAGGTGGTCGTCTTCGATCGGCACCATGACCACGGCGCCGTAGTGCTCGAGCACTTCCCGTCGGACCACCAGGCCGCTCGCCCGGCGGTACTGGGAGACCCGCAGCCGCACGATCTCACCGTCGTAGATCTGCTCGCTGGCGACGGGTCCCGACAGGAGGCCCTCGGGTGGTTGGGTCCGGGCTCCCGGGGGCGTCCGCGGATCGGTCATCGGTCGACGGCCTCCGCGAGGATCGCGCGGGTGACCGCGACCATCGTCTCAAGGTCGCGCACCGCGATCGACTCGGCCGCGGTGTGCACGTCGAGCATGGCGTTGCACAGGTTCACCGCGGGCACCCCGTGGCGCAGGAGGGCGTTGACGTCGGACCCGCCGCCGCCCGGGACGTATCGCGGCGTGATCCCTACGCGCCGCAGGGCGCGCTCGGCCAGTGCGACCTGCGGATCGCTGCGGCGCAACCGATAGCCCGCGTACTGGGTCTCCACCCGGCACTCCAGATCGCAGCCGCCGGCGATCGCGGCGGCCGTCATGGCGTCCACCATGCGCGTGATCTGCCCGGCCAGCAGCGCCGGGTCGCGGCTGCGCGCCTCGGCGACCACCTGGCACTCGGCCGCCACGACGTTGGTCGCCGCGCCGCCCGCGATGATGCCGATATTGGCCGTTGTCTGCTCGTCGATCCTGCCGAGCGGCATCAGTGCGATCGCGTGGGCGGCAGCCGCGATGGCGCTGTGCCCGTTCTCGGGGTGCATGCCGGCGTGCGCCGCGACCCCGAAGAAGGTCGCAGTGATGCGCTTGTGCCAGGGTGCCGACATGATGATCTGGCCGATCGGACCCGCATGGTCGAACACGAAGCCGAGCTTCGCCGCGAGCACCGAGGCGTCGAAGCCAGCCGCCCCCCGGAGCCCGACCTCCTCGCACGGGGTCAACAGGATCTCGATGCCCGCATGCGGCGCGCCGTCGCGCAGCAGCTGGCGCACGCCGACGAGCATCGCCGCGATCGCCGCCTTGTCGTCGCCGCCGAGGATCGCCGCATGGCGGTTGGCGAGCGTGCCGTCCTCGCGCAGCTCGACCTCGACGGGCGCGGCCACCGGGACCGTGTCCAGGTGTGCGCACAACAGCACCGGGGTGCCGGGGGCGGTCGCCGGCAGGCGCCCGAGCAGATTGCCGCAGCCGGCGCCGATGCGCGCGCCCACGTCGTCTTCGATGACCTCGCAGCCGAGCGCCTCCAGCTCGCGCCGCGCGCGGCCGGCGATGTCCCCCTCCTGGTACGAGGGGGACGGGATCTCACACAGCTCGACCAACAGCTGAGCTACCTCGGGCAGCTCAGTCAGCGCGGTGCTCACGCCTGGCTGACCGAAACCGCCGCGCCGCCGACCGTCGTTGCGTCCACCTCGGCGCCGGCCGGGCCGGACGATCCGCGCTTGGTCGTTGCGTATGCGAGCGCCGCGCCGACGAACTCGCGGAACAGCGGCTGCGGCCGCGTCGGACGGCTCTTGAACTCCGGGTGGAATTGCGAGGCGCAGAACCACGGATGCTCGTGAATCTCGATGCACTCGACCAGTCGGCCGTCAGGCGAGGTCCCCGAGACGACCAGCCCCGCCTCTTCGATCTGCGGACGCAGTGCCGGATTGACCTCATACCGATGGCGGTGGCGCTCGTAGATGACGGTGTCGTCGTAGATGGCGGCCACGCGCGTGCCGGCGATCAGCGCGACGGGATCCGCGCCAAGGCGCATGGTCCCTCCCCGCTCGTCGATCTCACGCTGTTCGGGCAGCAGGTCGATGACCGGGAATGGCGTCGCGGAGTCGAACTCCGAGCTGTTGGCGCGCTGCAGGCCGCAGACGTTGCGGGCGTACTCGATCACGGCCACCTGCATGCCCAGACAGATCCCCAGGTACGGGACCAGCCGCTCGCGCGCATACCGCGCGGCGGCAATCTTGCCCTCGATCCCCCGCTGCCCGAATCCGCCAGGCACGAGGATGCCGTCGACCCGGCCCAGCACGGCGTCCAGGTCGGGCTGATCGGAGTCGAGCCACTCGATCTCCACCGCGACGCCGTGGAAGATCGCCGCGTGCTTGAGCGCCTCCGCGACCGACAGGTAGGCGTCACGCAGCTGCACGTACTTGCCCACCAGCGCGATCCGCACGACACCGTCGCAGTGGCCGATGTGCTCGACGAGCGCGCGCCATTCCACGAGGTCGGCCGGCCGGATCGGCAGGCCCAGCCGTTCGCAGACGGCGCGGTCGAACCCTTCGTCCTCCATGCCGAGCGGGACCATGTAGATGTCCGGGGCGTCGCCCGCCGAGATGACCGCGCGCTCGGGGATGCCCGCATGCAGGGCGATCTTCGCCTTCAGGTCATCGGTGATGTCGTGGTTCGAGCGCAGCACGAGGACATCGGGCTCGATACCGATGCGACGCAGCTCGTTGACCGAGTGCTGGGTGGCCTTCGTCTTGAGTTCCCCGCTGGCCTCGAGGTACGGCACGAGGGTGACATGCACGAACGCCACGTTCTCGCGTCCGACGTCGTTGCGCAGCTGCCGGATGGCCTCGAGAAACGGCAGCGACTCGATGTCACCGACCGTGCCGCCGATCTCCACGATGACGACGTCGGCGGCCGAACTCTCACCCGCGAGGCGGATCCGCCGCTTGATCTCGTTGGTCACGTGCGGGACGACCTGCACGGTAGCCCCGTCGTAGTCCCCGCGACGCTCACGCTTGATCACCGCGTCGTAGACGGCGCCGGTGGTCGTGTTGGACACGCGCGTCAGGCTCTCGTCGGTGAAGCGCTCGTAGTGGCCCAGATCCAGATCCGTCTCGGCGCCGTCTTCGGTGACGAAGACTTCGCCGTGCTGGTACGGGCTCATCGTGCCGGGATCGACGTTGATGTACGGATCGCACTTCTGGAAGAAGATCTTCCACCCGCGCGCCTTGAGCAGCGTTCCGAGCGATGCGGCGGTGATCCCCTTCCCAAGGCCGGACACCACGCCCCCGGTAACGAACACGTACTTGACGGGGTGGTCGCTCACGAGATCTCCTCGGTCGATCAACGCTGTACGGACGATACACCAGCCCGAGACCGTCACGACCCCGCCGGCCGGCCCGGCGCAACAGGCAGGGGAACATGCCGTCCCTTAAGATGCGCGTAGCGCGTCCGGACATCGCTCACAGCTGGCATCCAGCGCGGCCTCGTAACGTCCAGCGACGCGGTGCGCCCCCCGGGCCCTCACGACCGCCGCCGCCGACGATCACCCGAAGGAGCCCGATTCATGGATTGGAACACCCGCGTGGCCGCGTGGGAAGACGTCGCCGCGAGCCCGGCGTTCCAGCGCATGGCCGATCGCGTGATCGCCGCCGCAGAGCCGACGCCGGAGGACACCGCCGTCGACCTCGGCGCGGGCACTGGGCTGCTGACGCTCCGGCTCGCGCGCGTCGCCGCCGATGTCGTTGCGGTCGATGGCGCGCCGGCCATGGTCGAACACCTGCGCTCGGTGTGCGCCCGCAACGAGCTCACCAACGTCACCTGCCGCGTGGCGGACCTTCGTGAGCTCACGCTGCCCGCCGGGTCGCGGACGCTCGCCGTGTCCAACTACGCGTATCACCACATCGACCACGCGGGCAAGCGCGCTGCCCTCCAGGAGGTGTTCCGCGTCCTCGCGCCGGGCGGCCGGGTCGTGATCTGCGACATGATGTTCGCGCTGTCGCTGCGCCCGCGGGATCGCCGCATCGTGCTCGACAAGGTTCGCCTGATGTCCCGCCGCGGGCCCGCCGGGGTCGTGCGTATCCTGCGCAATGCCGGACGCGTCGCCACCGGCACGTGGGAACATCCCGAGCGCCCCGAGGCCTGGCATGAGCTCCTTGCGGAAGCGGGGTTCGCCGACATCTCCACATGCGAGCTCGGCAATGAGACCGGCATGGCGGTTGCACGCCGGCCCGCCTAACCGCGGCGCGCCATGAGCGCGCGCCGACCTCAGCGCGGCCGCTCCGGGGCCCCAGCGCTCGCCGTGGGACTGGTCATCCTGGTCGTGCTCGCCGTCGCGCTCGCGGTTCGGCACACCATGGGGCACCCCCACGCCGCGCCCGGCGCCGCCACGAGTGCGACGGCGCTCGCCACGCCCGTGTCCGCGGCCGCCCTCGTCGCGACGGGCGCGCCCGAGGCGTTCGGTGAGTCCGTCGGCGCCAGCGCCGGCGCGCTGCGGGTTGTCGCCGCCACGACCTGGCTACCGACGATGGTGCTCGTGCAGACCTGGCAGCACTCCGGAAACGGGGCGTGGAGCGCGGCCAGACAACTGCTGCCGGCGGGCTTTCACCGCGGGTACGACCCGTCGATCGCCACGCTCTCGGACGGCACGGTCGTGGTCACCTCGGGCGTCGACTTGAACTTGCGCCCGTTGTGTCTGGACGGCGGATCGGTAGCGATCCAGCGCGTCAACGCGAGCGGACCCTCGGCGCCAGTGCTGGTCGACGACCAACGGGGCACGGTCAACTTCGACGATCGGCCGACGGTGGCCGCCGGTGCAGGGTCGGAGGTCTGGGTCGGCTGGTCGCAGGGCACGCGCCCGTCCTCGTGCGACCTCGTCGGAGCCGATGACCAGATCCATCTGGCGCTCTCGTCGGACGGCGGGCGCACGTTCACCCGCCGCCTGACGATCGGTCCGCCGGGCGCCAACTACGGCGTTCAGATCGCCCCGACGGGCCCCGGCACCGCCGACGTGGCATGGACCCAGACACTTCCCGCGGGGAGGTTCCGGGTCCTCCTCGCGCGGGTACAGAACGGGGGCCTGGTCGGCACGCCGACCGTCGTGGGCACCGGGAGCCCGTTGCCCGCGCACCTGCCCGGCGCAGGCTTCCCATCCTTCACGATTCCAACGATCACGATCGTCAACGGCCGCCCGGCGCTGGCCTGGGCGGCCTGGACCGCCGGACACGGGGTGATCCAGCTCGCGCTCCCGGCGCCCGGGAGGCAGGGCTGGACCGTCCGGACACTCGCGCCCGCCTCCGGGACCGACAACCTGTTGCCGGCCCTCGGTGGCCCGTCGGGTCCGTCGGCGACCCTGCTCTACGCGGTCCACCGGCGCGCCGGTGACACGGTCTCATATCAGCTCCGGCGCGTGGCGGTCGGCAGCGGCACCCCCGCCGTCAGCCTCGCGCCCGCCCGGACCGTCCTTGTCGGTGGTCCGGGTCCGGGGTTCCACGAACTCGGCGAGACCCTGCAGATCTCCGATGCGGCCGGCACGAGCACGACGGCGCTCGTGGCGGGCGGGGCAAGCCGCTCGCAGATCTGGCAGGCCGACTGGACCCCATGAGCGCGCCGTGCGGGCTCCGGCCCGCGGGCGGGCACCGGACGGGCCGGTCAGCGGACCCCGACGCCCCGCAACAGCTGTGCAACGTGCTCGCGCGCGCCCGGATCGTCCTGGGCGACGCCGAGCATCCGGCAGAGTTCGGCGATCCGCGCATCCCCGCTGACCTCGGCGATCTCGGTCCGGGCCATCCCTTCGGCGGTGACCCGCTTGTCGAGCACGAACTGGGTCTCGCCGGCGGCCGCGACCTGTGGCAGGTGGGTGATCGCAAGCACCTGTATGACGCGCCCCAGCGCCGCGAGGCGGGCGGCGACCGCCGTGGCGGTCACACCGCCGATTCCTGCATCGATTTCGTCGAACACCCAGGTCGCCGGTTCCGCGCCCGCGCTCAGCCCGTGCAGCGCCAGCAGGACCCGGGAGAGCTCACCGCCCGATGCGACCTCAGACATCGGCGCCTCGGGAAGACCAGGGTTCGGCTGGACGAAGATCGTGGCGGCATCGGAGATCAGCGGATCGGCGGAGGCGCTGACTGAGATCCGCACGCGTGCCTCGGGCATCGCCAGCTCGGCGAGCGCGTCCCGGAGGGCCTCGGCAAGGCGCGGTGCACCCGCGGCGCGCATCGCGTACAGCTCGGCAGCCAGTTCCCCGACGCGGCCCACGAGCGCTGCCTGCTCGGCCGCCGAGCGCTCCTGGCCCCCGTCGGCTGCGACCAGGCCAGACAGCTCGCCGCGCGCGCGATCGGCCCACTCGGCGAGCGCCTCCGCGTCACAGCCCGCGCGCCGGGCGACGCGCACGAACAGGTCCAATCGCGCCTCGAGCACATCCAGGCGCCCGGGCTCGGCGTCGAGGCCGTCGAGATATCCGCGTAGCGCAGTCGCCGCCTCGCTCACCAGGGCTTGGGCGTCGCCCAGCAGCTGATGGGCCGGCGCGAGCAACGGATCGATCTCGACCACGTCGCCGATGGCCCGCTCCGCCTGACCGATCAGCTCCCGCGCGCCGATATCCTGTTCGGCAGGCGCAAGCGCCTCGGCGGCGACGGCCGCGGCCCGGACCAGGCGATCGGCGTGGCGCAGGCGGTCGCGCTCTGCGATCAGCTGCGCGTACTCGGCCTCGCCCGGGCCCAGCGCGTCGACTGCCGCGACGAGCTCCTCGAGCTCCTCGCGCCGGCGCTGCCGGGCCTCCTGGTCCGCGCTCGCCCGCTCACGGGCGCGTTGATTGGTCCGGATGGCGCGTCGCAGCCGGGCGAGCTCCTCGGCCCGGGCCACCGCGTCGGCTCCGCAGAAGCGATCCAGGGCCGCCAATTGCGCACGGGGCGCCGTCAAGCTGCGCTGGTCGCCCTGTCCGGAGGACCGCACCAGGTGCCCGACCAGTGCCGCGACGGCGGCGCGCGGGGCAACGGTGCCGTCGACCACCGAGCGCGCACGACCGTCGGCGGGGATGCGCCGGGTGATCGTGAACTCCTCCGGGTCGTCGACCAGCTCGCGCAGCGCCGCGGCGGGATCGTCGTCGTCGAGCTCACTCCAGAACTGCGCGGGCACACGGAACGTCGCCTGCACGAGTGCCTGCCGGTGTCCGGGCCGCACGACGCCCGTATCGGCCGGCGCGCCGGCCAGGAGCCCGAGGGCATTGGTGAGCACCGTCTTGCCGGCGCCGGTTTCGCCGGTGAGCACGGTCAGGCCGTCCCCGAACTCAAGCTCGGCCTGCTCGATCACGACGAGTCCGTGGATTTCCAGCGACCGGATCATGCGCCTACCCCCGTCCGAACTTCTCCCGGTACCGGCGGAAGAACGAAGCCTCCGGGAAGATCGCCAGGTGGACATCCGAGCCGCCCAGGCCCACGCTGATCTGGCGCCCTGGGGCGAGGCTCCCGACCTTGGAGCCGTCGGCGAGCACGTCGCAGTCGCCCCAGATCGCCGAGTTGGTGACCACCAGTTGCTCTTCGGGGGCGATCACCAGCGGTCGCGTGTCCAGGTGGTGCCCGGCCAGGAAGCTCAACACGAAGCAGCGGACCCGCCAGCTGACCGTCGGCCCCCCGGCGGCCAGGTTGTACGCGGTCGAGCCGACGGGCGTCGAGCAGACCACGCCGTCGCAGCGGACGGTGGCGACCTTCTCGCCGTCGATGGCGAACGACAGATCCGCGATGCGGGTCTCGCCGCTGCGCACCAGGGCCAGGTCGTTGACCGCCCGCACCGTGCCGTCACTCCAGTCCACGGTCAGCGACGGCAGCGCCAGCACCGAGTACTCCCCCCGTAGCGCCCGGCGCAGGCCGTGCTCGAGGTCGTCCCGCTCCACCGAGCAGAGGAAGCCGACGCGCCCAAAATTCACCCCGAGCACCGGCGTGCCCGCGCCCGCCTCGCGGGCCAGTGCGCGCAGCATCGAGCCGTCGCCCCCGAGCACGATGATCAGGTCCTCGCCGGCGTCGCGCAGGGTTACCCCCTCGCTGGAGACGTACTGATCCAGGCGCGGGTGCTTGGCCACTTCGACCGCAGGGACCAGCACCTCGACGCCCGACTCCTCGAGGATGGCGAGCACCGAGTCAAGCGCCCCGCTGGTGTGCTCGGGTGAGCGGTGCGTCAACAGCAGCACGCGCTCGACTGGGGCGCGCGCGGGCACGATCGGAATCGGTCGGCTCGCTTCGGTCATTGGGTCTCCCGAGGATGACCGACGGCCACGGCCGCGGTAATCCGCTCGTCGAGGTCGGGCACCGGCGCCGCGGCGGCGGATGCACACGCCAGCAGAAATACTTCCCGGTTGCCCTTGGGCCCGGGCACCCCGCTGTCGGCGGCGTCGAGGACCACGCCGCCGCTGGCGGCGATTGCGTCGGCCACCCGCCGCACCGCCCCCGCTCGGATGACCGGATCGCGCACCACGCCCGAGGACCCCACGTGCTCGCGCCCGGCCTCGAACTGCGGCTTGACCATGATCACGGCGCGCCACCCGGCTGCCAGGCACGGACCGACGGCACCCCACACCAGCGCGGTCGAGATGAATGCCAGATCGCTCACGACCAGGTCAGGGGCATACGGCAGCATCTCGGGCACCAGGTTGCGCGCATTCGTGCGCTCCATGACGTGCACCCGCGCGTCGTTGCGCAGCCGCCAGTCCAGCTGGCCGTAGCCGACATCGAGGGCGACCACCTCGCGCGCGCCCCGGGCCAACAGACAGTCGCTGAACCCGCCCGTCGATGCCCCGAGATCAAGCGCCCGCGCGCCGGTGACATCGACCCCGAATGCGTCGAGCGCGTTGCTGAGCTTGCGCCCGCCCCGCGAGACGAACTCCGGCGCCGGATCGACCTCCACGCGGCGCCCGTCGTCCACCGACATACCGGGCTTGTCGCTGACCTGGCCGTCGACGCGCACCCGACCCGCCAGCACCGCGGCCTGCGCACGCGAGCGCGTCGGCGCGAGCCCGCGCTCGACGAGCGCGATATCTAGGCGCGACCGCGGCATCCCTGCTGATGATAGCCGTGTCGGCGGCCCGCCCGTGCGGACCCGGCGCAGGGCGCCGCGACTAGACCGACGTCGCCAGGCCGCGCCCGGTTTGCGCCAGCTCGGCGACCACGCGCGCGGCGATCGCTTCGGGCGCAAGCCCGGCCTGCTCGAGCAGCAGGTCCCGGCGGCCGTGATCGATGAACCGATCGGGCAGGCCGAGCACGAGCGTCCGCGTCGGCATGTCGGCGATCTCCTCGAGCACCGCCGCACCGAAGCCGCCGTGGGCGGCATGGTCCTCGATGGTCACGACCAGTTCGTGCCGGGCGGCCAGCTGTCGCATCAGGGCACCGTCCAAGGGGCGTACGAAGCGCGCGTTGACGACGGTCGGCGTGATCCCGGACGAGGTGCGCAGGTGCTCGGCGGCGGCTCGGGCCAGCTGACTGCCGTAGCCGTAGCCGACGAGTGCCACGCGCTCGCCGGATTCGACGACCTGCCCCGTGCCCAGGGCAAGCACCTCGGGAAAGTCGGGCAGCGTCACCCCGATGCCGGCCCCCCGCGGGTAGCGGATCGCCACCGGGCCGTCGATGCGCAGCGCCGTGTGCAGCATCGAGACCAGTTCGGCTTCGTCCTCGGGGGCCATCAGCGTCATGTTGGGAATGCTGCGCAGGTAGGCGATATCGAGCGTTCCGTGGTGCGTCGCGCCGTCGTCGCCGACCAGTCCACCGCGGTCGATGGCGAACACGATCGGCAGGTTCTGCAAGGCCGCATCGTGCACGATCGGATCGAACGCCCGCTGCAGGAAGGTCGAGTACATGGCGACCACCGGCCGCAGCCCCGCGATGGCCAGGCCGCAGGAGAACACCACCCCGTGCTGCTCGGCGATCCCGACGTCATAGGTGCGCTCGGGAAAGCGGGCCATCATGTGGTGCATGCCCGTGCCTTTGAGCATTGCCGCCGTGATGCCGACGATGCGCGGATCGCGCTCGGCCTCGGCGACGAGCGCCTTGCCGAACACCTCGGTATAGGTCGGTGGGGCCGGCGTGCTCGCCGGCGCGGCCTTGCCCGAAGCGGGATTGAACGGCGAGGCGCCGTGCATCGCCTCACCATCGGCCTCGGCGGGCTCGTAACCCTTGCCCTTGGTCGTCTTGACGTGCACCAGCACCGGCCGGTCGCGGCGGACCGCGAGCCGGATCGCCCCGCGTACCGCCTCGACATCGTGCCCGTCGAACGGACCCATGTAGGCGAACCCGAGCGCCTCGAACAGCGCACCGGACTCGAACCACAGCGCCTTGGTCGCATCGCGCAGGCTGGTCCCGACCGCGTCACCGCCGGGTACGCGCGAGAGCCCACGCTCGAGCTCCTCGCGCACGCGGGTGATCGTCGAGTCGACCCGTGCGCGTTGGAGCATGCGCGACATCGCGCCGACGTTCTGGGAGATGCTCATCCCGTTGTCGTTCAGCACCACGACCACCGGCGCGCCGAGCGCCCCGGCCTGGTTCATCCCCTCGTAGGCCATCCCGCCGGTCATGGCGCCGTCGCCGATGACGCACACGACCGACCCGCGCCTGCCACCCTTGCGCCGCTCGGCCTCCGCCAGGCCAACCGCGTAGCTGATCGACGTGGACGCGTGACCGGCACCCATGACGTCGTGCTCGCTCTCGCTGCGCTTCAGAAAGCCCGACAGGCCGCCCTGCTGGCGCAGCGTGGGGAACTCGGCCAGGCGACCGGTCAGCAGCTTGTGGCCGTACGCCTGGTGGCCGACGTCCCAGATGATCTTGTCGCGGGGGCTCTCCAGCTCACAGTGGAGCGCGACGGTCAGCTCGACCGTCCCCAGACTCGCACCCAGGTGGCCGCCGGTGCGCGAGACGGTCGTGATGATGGCCTCGCGCATCTCGGCGGTCAGGACCGCCAGCTGCTCGTCGCTCATCTGCCGCAGATCGCCGGGCCCTTGGAGCCCAGCGAGGATCGGATACTGGTCCTGGTGTCGTTCGCTCATTCCGGGGATCCTAGACAACCGGGCGCACAACGCCACCCCAGACGCGTGATGCGGCGCAGCGGACCGGTCCCGACAGAACATCGTCAACAGATGCGTCCGGTGCGCACACTAGAGTGCCCGGCACCGTGTTGCACGCGTTCTTTCTCCGGAGCCATTCGTGAGCGCACCGCCCGCCGCTTCCGACTCCGTCGACGAGAAGGGCCCGGACGACGCGGCCCTGCGCGCCGCGCTCGCCGCACCCGGGCTCACCGAGCGGCTGGCCGTCCACTACCGGCCGATCGTCACGCTGACCACGGGCGTGGTCGCGAGCATCGCCGCGCGCATCCGCTTCACGGACCCGGTCTTGGCCCAGGCACCCCCCAAGCGTGTGGTGCAGTTGGCCGAGGAGACCGACGCGATCGTCCCGATCGGCGCCTGGATGATTCGCGAGGCCGTGCACGAACTCGCCGAGATCCTGCAGACGCCGCGCCCCGAAGGACCGGTTGGGCTGTCGGTGAAGGTCGCGATGCCGGAGCTGGCCGACCCAGGCTTCGCCCCGCGGATCGCCGAAGCGCTCACCTCGACCGGCGTGAGCCCTGACGTACTCGTCCTGGAGCTGACCCATCCGCCGCAGGCCGAGTCGCCCGGCGTCGCGGCCAACCTGCGGATGCTGCGCACCATGGGCGTCATGCTCGCCGTCGACGAGTCCTCGATGGGGCCCGAGGCGATCACGCAGCTACGCACGCTGCGCATCGGCGAGATGCGTATCGCCCCGGAGATCTGCCACGGCGCGCCGGTCAACGCCGACGACCGGGCGACCCTCTCGTCGATCGTCGGGCTGGCCCGCGCGCTCGGGGTCGTCACCGTCGCCACCGGCATTCAGAACGCCGAGCAGTTCGATACCGCCCGCAGCCTCGGCGTCGACCGCGCCCAGGGGGCGCTGCTCGGCTCGCCCGTGCCGCTGTCCGAGCTGATGACCTGGATGAAGCCCCGCTAGGACTCCGGCCGGTCCGACGGCGGCGCGGGAGGCGGGGTCTCCGCCGGCGCGGCCCTGCGTGCGTCGGCGAGCAGCCCCGAGACCCGCTGGGCGATTGCCAGCGCCTCGTCGGCCAGATCGCGTAGCTGCTCCGGCGTCAACCCGTCGGTCTCGAGTGCCCGCGCCAGCTCCTCCAGGCGTGCGACTTCCTCGGCGAGGTTTGCGGGCTGGTCGGCCGGGCTCATGCGATCGCCTCCGACGGGCGGGCGTCCCGGGCGATGCGCCCGAGGATCCCATTGACGAACGGCGGCGCCTCGGCACCGCAGTACAGCTTGGCCAACTCGACCGCCTCGTTGATCGACACCGCGGCGGGAATCTCCGGCCAGTCCAGCAGCTCGTGCACCGCCACACGCAGGATATTGCGTTCCAGCGGCGCGATCCGGTCGGTCGTCCAGCCCTCCGCCGCCGCGCTGATCAGGGCATCGATCGCCGCGCCGTCGACGCTGACGCCGTCGATCAGCGCACGGGTGAACGCGTCGATCGGCCGGCCGCGGTCGCGCTCGAGGTTGCCGACGAGCTCGTCGAGCGTCAGCCCGGTCACATCGTGCTGGTACAGCAGCACGACGGCCTGCGTGCGCCCGGCGCGGCGCCCCTCGTGGCCGGGCGTTCGGCCCGCGACGCTCATACCGCCAGGTGGTCGAGCGACGGCAACAGGTCCGCGCGCTCGCTCAGGTACGCGGTCGTGTAGCGCCCGTCCATGAAGGTCGGCTCGCGGACGATGTCCCGGAACAGGGCGAGGGTGGTCGGCACGCCGTCCACCTCCGCCTCGTCGAGCGCGCGCCGGAGCCGGGCGACGGCCCGCGGGCGATCGGCAGCCCAGACGCACAGCTTGGCAAGCAGCGAGTCGTAGTTCGGCGGAATGCTCACGCCCGGCGCGCAAAACGTGTCCAAACGCACCCCGGGCCCCCCGGGCATGCGGAACTCGCGCAGGCGACCCGCACTCGGCCGGAAGCCGTGTGAGGGGTCCTCGGCGTTGACGCGCACCTCGATGGCGTGGCCGTTCACCGGCGCGACCCCGGTCCGGGACAGCACCTGGCCCTGGGCGACCCGCAACTGCTCGGCGACCAGGTCGAGGCCCGAGACCAGTTCGGTCACCGGATGCTCGACCTGGAGCCGCGCGTTGAGCTCGAGAAAGAAGAAGTTCGCGTCCGCATCGACCAGGAACTCGAACGTGCCGGCGCTGCGATACCCCCAGGCCCGGGCGGCCCGGGCGCAGGCGTCGTGCATCGCGGTGCGCGTCGCCTCGGGCAGGTGCGGGGCCGGGGCCTCCTCAACCAGCTTCTGGTGGCGGCGCTGGATCGAGCACTCGCGGTCGCCGGCGACCAGCACGCCGCCGAGGCCGTCGGCGAGGATCTGGACCTCGACGTGGCGTGCACCGTCGAGCAGCCGCTCGACGTACAGGCCGCCGTCACCGAAGGCGGCGATCGCCTCGCGCTGTGCGATATCGAACGCGGCCGGCAGCTCGACGGAGGATTCGACGCGCCGCATGCCGCGTCCGCCGCCACCGGCAGCCGCCTTGAGCAGAATCGGAAAGCCCGCGCGCTCGGCCGCGGCGATCGCCTCCGGCAGTCCGGAGACCGCGCCGTCGGAGCCCTCGAGGACGGGCAAGCCGGCCGCGCGGGCCGCCTGTTTGGCCTGGACCTTGTCGCCCATGCGTTCCATGACCTCGGGCGAGGGCCCCACGAACACGAGGCCAGAATCCGCGCACGCCCGGGCGAACGCGGCGTTCTCGGCCAGAAATCCGTAGCCCGGATGCACGTGGGTGCACCCGGTGATCTCGCCGGCAGCCACCACGTTGGAGATGCGAAGATAGCTCTCGCCGGGCGCCGGCGGCCCGATGCAGACCGCCTCACCGGCCAGCTCGACCGCCAGGGTGTCCGCGTCGGCGGTCGAGTACACCACCACCGTCGGGATCTCGAGCTCGTGCGCGGTACGGATGATCCGCACCGCGATCTCGCCCCGATTCGCGACCAGCAGCTTCATCGCCATCCGCTAGGCCGGATCGATCAGGACGAGCAGATCCCCGAACTCAACGCCCTGGGCGTTCTCCACGCAGATCTTGCGCACGACGCCCGCGACATCCGCGGTGATCTCGTTGAACAGCTTCATGGCCTCGATCAGGCAGAGGGTCTGGCCGAGCTCCACGCGTTGGCCCTCGCTGACGAACGGGTCCGCGTCGGGCGACGGTGCGCGGTAGAAGGTGCCCACCATCGGGCTGGTGACATGGTGCAGGCCGTCGTCGACGGCCGCCTCCCCGCCACCGCCGGCCGGCGCACCCGCGATCGGTGCCGGGGTCGCCCGCCGCACGGTCACCCGCGCGCCACCCAGCTCGACGCTGACTTCTGCCTCGGCCGAGCCCTCGACGGCCTGAATCAGCGTCTCGAGCAGCGCGCGATCGATCGCCGCGCCCTCCTCGTCGGCCACCTCGGTACGCAGCGACTGGCGCCGGGCAACCAGCCGCTGGACCGCCTCAGGGAACTGCGCCCAGAGGACCAGGTCCTCCTCGGAGACCCCGCGCGGCGCCTCATGGGCGATCTCGGAGAGGCTCACGGCGTTGACGTCGAGCGGGGTCGCGGCCCGTGCCACGCTGAGGACCTCATCGCTGACCGGGCCCCGCAACGGGCCCAGCTGGCCCAGCGCGGTGGCGGCGAGGATCGGCTCGATGTCGGTCCAGCGCTCGCCGTCGATGACGTGATCGGCCGCCTGAGTCACGATCGCGTCGCCGAGCGGGTAGGCCAGCGTCGCCGCGCCGATCTCGGTCGCCACCAGCCGTACCTCGTCGGCGACCTGGAGCAGGCTGCGAGACATCCCGAGGCGACCGAGCCGGCTGACCAGCGCGGCCTCCAGATCGGGCGGCAGGGCCACCGCCGGGCCGAACAGGTCGGCGGCGGCCACCGTGAGGCGATCCGGCGTGAGCATGGGACCGATGATGCGCGCGGCCGCGTGCAGTGCATCGCGGTCGACGCTGAGCGCGTTCGAGGTGCCCGCCAACGCGACGCGCAGCGTCTCGGCGCTCGGCCGGGCCGCCGTCATCGCCAGCGGGCCAGCGGCGCAGTACACCGCCACGGCGCCTGCGTCGATCGCCGACTGGGCCAGGATCGGGGCGAGTCCGCCCGGGGCCTGCACGATGACCTCGACGGGGATGTCGGCCACGCGCACGGCGGTCTCGACCAGTGCCGCAAGCTGTCCGGGCGACAGATGCCCGCCGCCGTCGGACACGCACAGTGCGCTCGCCCCGACGAGGCCCGCCAGTGCGCGCGCCTCGCGCTCCCAGCGCGCATCGCCGATCTCCGGGGCCGGACCGGCGACGAGCGTCGGCACGAACCCCACCCGGCCCTCGTGCGCCGCGCGCGCGATGGCGTCCATGGCCTCCGCGTCGTTGAGGGGGTCGAGCGCCCGCAGGCGTCCGACGCCGGCCTCGTCGGCCGAGAGCACGAACTGGCGCACGACGTCGGTCGCGACGGGCCGGTCGTGCCAGAGCATCGTGCCGTGCACGACGATCCCGACCGGTGTGCGGCTGGCGTGCCGCACCACCGCGCGGATGCGGTCCCAGGGAGACTCGGTGCGCAACTCGAGCGCTGCGCGTGCGCAGCGCGGGTCCATGACCTCGATCGCCTGCGCGCCGACCTGGGCGAGGGCACCCGCGGCGACCGCGAGATCGTTGGCGTCGATCGACGAGCCCCACGGGTAGGTGGCGAGGTCCCGGAGGGTCGTGTCGATGTAGGCGACCCGGGTCACGCGCGCGCCGTGTATTCGCGGGTGCGGGTGTCGATGCGGATCCGATCGCCCTCGTTGACGAACAACGGCACGTTGACCGTCGCCCCGGTCTCGAGATCGGCGGGCTTCATCACGTTCGAGACCGTGTCGCCCTTCGCCCCGGGGTCGCACCGCGTGACGGTCAGCTCGACGAACGTCGGCAGCTCGACACGGAAGGGCGCCTCGCGGATGAACAGCACCTGCACCTCGGCATTCGGCGCCAGCAGGTCGGCGTTCTCGATGCCCTCCGACGGGACGCTGATCTGCTCGTAGGTCTCGTTGTTCATCAGCACGACCTGATCCCCGTCGGCATACAGGTACTGCATCTCGGCGGTGCTCGTGGTCACCCGCTCAACCTTCTCGCCGGCGCGGAACGTGCGCTCGACCGTATTGCCTTTGGCGAGGTTCTTGAGCTTGGTCCGCACGAACGCGCCGCCCTTGCCCGGCTTGACGTGCTGGAACTGCACGACGCTCCACAGCTCGCCGTCCAGGTCGAGCACGTACCCGTTCTTGAGGTCGTTGGTGGTGATCGCCATTGTTCTCCCTGCCTCGCGCTCAGACGGTGGCCGAGCTTATCGATGCCTTCGGGGAATGCGAGAGCACCCGTCCCCCGTCTTCGGTGACGACGACGAGATCCTCGATGCGGACCCCGCCGAGGCCTTCCAGATAGATGCCGGGCTCAATCGTGATCACCATGCCCGGACGCAACGTGTCGGTGCCCTCCCGCGAGAGGCGCGGCGCCTCGTGGATCTCCAGGCCGACGCCGTGGCCGAGCCCGTGCCCGAACGCCTCGCCGAACCCGGCGGCAGTGATGATCTCCCGCGCCACGGCATCGAGTGCCGCGCACGCGATCCCGGGCCGCACGGCCGCCAGCGCGGCGGCCTGGGCCTCCGCGCAGACCCCGTAGGCGCGCGCCAGCTCGCCGGGCAGCGGGCCGGTGGCCGCCGTGCGCGTCATGTCCGAGCAGTAGCCGTCGGCAATCGCCCCGAGATCGATGACCACGAGTTCGCCGGTACCGATCTCGCGCGGACCCGGCACCGCGTGGGGCTTGGCCCCGTTCGCTCCCGCGGCGACGATGATCTCGAAGCTCGGACCCTCGGCACCGATCGCAAACAGCCGCGTCTGCAGTGCGAAGGCCACCTCGCGCTCGCTGCGCCCGACCAGACCGGCCGCCAGCACGTCGGCGAGCGCGTCGTCGACCATGTCGGCCGCACGGGCGATCGCCGCGATCTCCTGGTCGTCCTTGATCAGGCGCAGCCCCTCCACGTGGCCGACCTCCGGGCTCACCTCGACCCCGGCCTCGGCCTCGGCGATGCGCGCACTGATCTGCGCCCCACGCGCCATAGACACGTGTGCGGCCTCAAGCCCGACGCGTCCACCCGGTGCGATCTCGGCGACCGCCCGGACCAGGTCACCGGTAAGGTCGCCGGGGCCGATTCCCACCCCGACGTCGTCGTCGACCTCCTCGCGAGCGCTGACCGCATAGCGCGAGTCGGTCAGCACGCGCTCGCCCACCCGCCCGATGACCGCGATCGCATTCGAGCCGACGTAGCCGGTCAGGTACCGGACGTTGGGCAGGTGGCTGACGATCAGGGCGTCGAGCCCGGCCCCAGCGAGGACCTCGCGCAGGCGGGCCCGGCGGGTGGCGAACACGCTCACCCGAGTTCCTCGGCGAGCACATCCAGCGCATCGCGATAGCCCTCGAGACCCCGGCCCCAGATTGCGGCTACGGCCAGGTCGCGCACGATCGAGATGCGCCGGTGCGGCTCCTGCTCGCCCCTCGCCTCGACGTCGGAGATGTGGACCTCAACGAACGGGGCACCGAGCGCTTCCAGCGCGTCCCGGATCGACCACTGGTAGTGCGTCCACGCACCGGGGTTGACGATCGCGCCATCGACGATCCCGGACAGGCCGTGCACGTGCTCGAGGAATGCACCCTCATGGTCGGACTGGAAGCACCCGACCCGCATGCCCCGTTCGGCACCCCATGCGCGAACCTGCTGCTCGAGATCGAACAGCGTGAACTGCCCGTAGTGCTGGGACGGACGGCGGCCCAGCATCCCCAGGTTCGGCCCGTGCAGCAGCGCAATGCGTGGAACGTGGGCGCTCATCGCAACTCCTCAATGGCCGCGACAACAAGCTCGCGGGGGGGATCCTGACGGAGCAGCACCGTACCGGGCTCCTCTACCAGGACCATATTGAACGATGTCGCGCTGGCCTTCTTGTCGCGCCCCATGGCCGCGAGGATGTCGTCGGTCGGCACGTCGGCCGCCAGGCGGGTCGGCAACCCGTGGCGCTCGAGAATCGCGGCGGTCCGCGCACGCCAGTCAAGCGACGCCCCGCGGATCTCGTGACCGATGCGCAGCGCGGCGAGGAGCCCCAGGCTGATCGCTTCGCCGTGGTGGTAGCGCCCGTATCCGGCCGCCGCCTCGATGCCGTGGCCGACGGTGTGGCCGAGGTTCAGGCTCGCCCGCAGGCCCTGCTCGCGCTCGTCCTGGCTGACGACCTTGAGCTTATGGGCGACGCAGTCACGGATGAGCTCCACCAGGGCCCCGGGCTCCCCGGGCAGCGGAGCCGGCCACCCCTCGACGCGCGTGAAGAGCTCGACCGAGTCCAGCAGGCCGTACTTGACGACCTCGGCGAACCCGCAGGCGAGCTCCCGCG
Source organism: uncultured Thermoleophilia bacterium (assembly GCA_963773325.1). Classification (GTDB taxonomy): domain Bacteria; phylum Actinomycetota; class Thermoleophilia; order Miltoncostaeales; family Miltoncostaeaceae; genus CAITWD01. Next base: position 2,767,409 of record CAVZAI010000002.1, read on the forward strand.
CCGGCAGGGTCGCCAACAGATCGGTGTCCATGACCACCAGCTCGGGCTGCCAAATCGCACCGACGTAGTTCTTCGCCTCGGGAAGATCGACCCCCGTCTTGCCGCCGATCGCAGAATCGACCATCGCCAACAGCGTTGTCGGGACGTGCACGAGCGCGATTCCGCGTTGGTAGCTGGCGGCCACGAACCCGGCCAGGTCGCCGATGACCCCACCGCCGACGGCGACGACAGCGTCCGTGCGCCGGATCCCGCGCTGGGCAGCGACCCGGCAGATGCGCTCGAGTTCGGCGAGCGACTTTGACGGCTCACCGGGCGGCACCGCGACAGGCACAACCCGCGCCCCGGCGGCCCGCAGGCGGTCTTCGATCGCCTGGGCATGCCCGGCGACCGCACCGTCGAACACGACCAACGCGGTCTCGCCGATGCCACGCTCGGTCCACAGGTCGCCGATGTTGGTGGTCTCGCCGGGTCCGATACAGACCGGGAACCTCGCCGTCCCGATCTCGCCCCACACCACGTGACGGGGTACCGGCATGCGCGCGGCCGTCACGATCCCGCCCGCAGTCGGAGCCCCAGCCGGGCCCTGACGGCCGCGTCGAGGTCATCGAGCACCGCCTCGACCGGCCGGTCCGCATCGACGGTGATGTGGGCGGCCTCGGCATACGCGGTCTCACGGCCCGCGTACCGGCGCAGGAAGCGGTCGCGGTCGGTGGCCAGCGGGCGGGTCGAATCGGTCACGCGGTCCCAGAGGCGCTCCGGGTCGGCCCGCAGCCACGCCACACACGCGACCCGGTGCACGAGCTCGCGCGTGCGTGGGCTCTCGAGCGCGCCGCCGCCGATCGACAGCACACCGCCGGGCTCGGACTGGACGACCTCGCGAATCGTGCGCTCCTCGATGCGGCGGAACCACAGCTCGCCCTTGGTGGCGAAGATCTTCGGAATGTCGATGCCGGCCGCATGCTCGATCCGCTCATCGGCATCGATGAACTCACGCTCGAGGCGGCCCGCCAGCGCACGGCCGACCGTGCTCTTGCCCGCGCCCATGTAGCCGGTGACCACCACCCAGGCCATCGCTGGCCCGCCTACTCGCGAACCGTGGCCAGGTAGCGCGCCACGCTCTCGTCCAGCTGCCCGATCGCGTCGCCGCCGAACTTCTCCAGCAGCGCCTGGGCGAGCACGAGCGCCAGCATCGCCTCGCCGATGACGGCAGCCGCCGGCACCGCGCAGATATCCGAGCGCTCCTTGAAGGCCGCCCGGGCCTCCTTGGTCGCCACGTCGACCGACGCCAGCGGCCGCGACAGCGTCGAGATTGGCTTCATCGCGGCCCGCACGACGACGGGCGCGCCGTGGGTCATCCCGCCCTCGATTCCCCCGGAGCGATTGGTGTGGCGGTGATACCCCCGCTCGGGGTCCCAGAAAATCTCGTCGTGGGCGCGGGAACCCGGGAGCTGCCCGAGCTCGAAGCCCGCCCCAATCTCGACCCCTTTGATGGCCTGGATCCCGAGAAACGCCTGCCCGATCCGGCCGTCGAGCCGGGCGTCGCCGGACACATGCGATCCCAGCCCCGGGATGACGCCGAAGGCCAGCACCTCGAAGACGCCGCCGAGGGTGTCGTGATCCTGGCCGGCGGCCTGGATCGCGTCGCGCATGGCCGCCGAGGCCGCCGCATCCAGGCAGCGCACCGGGCTCTCGTCGACGCCATCGAGGTCCCCCAGCTTGAGATCCTGCCCGTACGGGACGGCAACCTCGCCGATGCGCACGACGTGGCTGCGGATCTCGGTGCCGTACCGACGCAGCAGCGCCTTGGCCACCCCGCCGGCGGCGACGCGCGCAGCGGTCTCGCGGGCGCTGGCGCGCTCGAGGATCGGCCGCAGGTCCTGACCTTCGTATTTGATCATGCCGGCCAGATCGGCATGGCCGGGTCGCGGCAGGGTGATTGGCTCCACCGGACCGCTCGGTTCCCACACCGCCATGCGGTCCTCGGCCCAGTTCGGGAAGTCCAGGTTCGGAATCTCCAGGGTGAGCGGGCTGCCGATCGTTCGCCCGTGCCGAAGGCCGCTTCTGACGCTTACCCGGTCGGTCTCGATCTTCATGCGCCCGCCGCGTCCGTAGCCCAGCTGCCGACGTGCGAGGTCGGTATCGATATCGGCGGGGACCAGCTCGAGTCCCGCCGGCAGCCCCTCCATGATCGCGAAGAGCGCCGGCCCATGCGATTCTCCGGCTGTGCGATAGATGAGGGCCATGGGCGCGAAAGTCTACCGGCCCATCGGGATGCGCGGGGACCGCCCCCTGGGGACCGCCATCTGCAGGGGGTCTGCACCCCCCAAACTTCCCCGCAGATTGGGGGGTTTCCGCCGGAGACGGCACGACTGGCCGACCGTACCGGAAGACAACGGCCGCGCGGCGCGTCATACTCCGACAACGACTCCGACAAGGGGTGTGACCCGAATGACTGAGACTCCACCGCAGTCTGTTACCGCCGAGCTTGAGCGGGCACGCGACGACTACCTCGCCGTCTCGCGCGGAGCGCACCTGTACGCGTCCCCCGCGGACCACGAAGAAGCCGAACGCCGTGCGTGGGAGCGCCTGGAACTTGCGCTCGCCGCCGCCCACCAGGTCGAGCAGCAGACCGCCGGGTCCGCCTAGGTCCGACGGCGCGACCCACGGGGCGCGCCGTCACCGCCACTTCCGCGAGACGGCGTCGCGGAGGGTGGCCCGCGGGCGTCGCGGCCGCTAGGCCGGGTGCACGCTCACCAGGTGGATGACCGTCGTGGTATGGGCGGTCTGGTTGTCGAGGGTCAGCGTCTGGCCCACCTTGATCGTCACCGTGCTCGCCCCGTTGGCCAGCAGCGCCCCGTTGAGCCCGAGCACGACCTGACGGGTCGTCATCGAATTCACGTTGAACTGCTGGGTCTCCGGGGGAATGGCATCGCCGTCATAGGCGACCACCGGCTCTCCGTTGATGTCGAACTCGGCCGCGAGGGTCTGCCCGGTCGGTGTCGTCGGGGTGACCGGCGTCGTCGGCGTCGTGGCCGCGCCGGTCCCGCCGCCGGAGACCGCGCTGGCGGCCCCGCTGCCGAGCTGGATTGGCGCGGTGCTCGTTGTCGAGGTCGCGGCCGTGCTCTGGTTGCTGGCGGGCGTCGTCGACGCACCCACGATCTGGACGAACGCGTCCCGTGGTTGCCCGAACGTGGTCAGACTGCCGAGTGTGCCGCTGGGCGACATCGGCGTCGTCGCCGTCACTACGCCGTAGAGCTGCGCCGTCGGGACCGTTCCGGCCTGCGTCTGACCCGAGATCCGGGGGCCGCCGGCCGCGCTTGACGCAACCGTCCCAGAGCTCGAGCCCCCGGAGTGCGACTGGTTGTACATGAACCACAGGCCGGCGACGGCAACGACCGTGACGCCGGCGATCACGTAGCGGCGGTTCATCGCGGGCTCCCGGACGTCGATGGGGTCGTCGTGGTGCCCGGCGACGTCGTGGTCCCGGCACCGGTTGCACCGGTGGCGCCGCCTTGCGCTCCGGAACCGCCGGAGCTGCCTGAGCTGGCGGAACCGCCCGAGGTGCCGCCCGACGGCGCGGAAGCGAAGGTCATCACCTGCAACGTGGCGCGGACCGTGTTCGGCGACGAGGAGGCGGAGCCTCCGGCGGACCCGGCGAGGCTCAGCTGCACGCTCGTGACCGCGAACAGGCGACCCTTGATGGCGACCGCCCCGCGGCTGGACACATTGACCTGATGGTGAACCCGATACACGAAGTCATCGACGTTGAAGAAGCGCCCGACGACGTCGATCTCGTACACGGTGGCCGTCAGACCGTTGACCGGCGTGGTGGAGATCGTCCGCACCTCGGTCAGCGTCACGGCGGACGCCTTGGCCAGGGCCTGGAGCTCCAGGATCATCCCCGGCGTCTGCGGGCCGACCGGTACGGCCTGCGCCAGCCGAAACGCCTTGGCGAGCTCGGCGGGCTGGTTGGCGGCCAGCGCCTGGAGCTGCGCGAGCTGGGCACGATCACCCGCGATGGCGGTCTGCTCGCTGGACAGCAACGCCGACTTCGCGGCCTCCCGCGAGCGCGCCGGCGAGATGATGGACGTGTAGATGACGATCATCACGATCACCGTCGCGACGGCGCCAAGGATGAGCCACCGCTGCGGCGTGAGCTTCATGGGGTGCCCCCGGTTCCGGTCGCCGTCGTCGACGCTGACGAGCCGGTCGCCGCGGCGGCCACGTCTTGTGCCTGCGCGTCGACCGGAATGTCGATCGTGAACGCGATCACGGTCTTGTTCGATGTGTCGGTGACTTGCGACGACGCGAGGCGCGGCGCCCCAAGGCCCGGCACCGTCGCCAGACGCGCCAGCGTGTCGGCGACCTCAGCCTGGGTGAAGGCGTCACCGACGACGTGGAGCCCCTGCGGCGCGGTCGTGTCGGGCTGGGGCAGCGAGCCCGGCGCTGCGGCCGAGTTGGCGCCCGGCGAGCTCGTGGCCGTCGTCGGCAGCGATCCATTGATCGTGTTGACCCAGACCCCGCTCGGAAGGACCGTGATCACGTCACGGATCAGCCGCTCCCAGTCGACGCGCGACGAGGCGAGCTGGTTGACGACGACCGCCTGCGCTGCAGTGGCCTGCTGGCGCTGGCTGTACACGCTGAGCGCGGCGACCTGCTGGTCGAGGGCGAGCTTCTGCGTCTGGGCCTGCTGGAGCTGTGCGGCCACCGAATCGGCGGACTGCGTGGCCGAATATGCCCACAAGCCCATCGCGACGATCGCCACTGCGGCCGCCGCGACCAGCAGACGCGGCCGATTGCCCGTCAGGCCCGCGGCGATTCCCTGATTCTTCGGGAGGAGATTGACCGCCTTCATCGCGGGCCCCCCGGAGCGTCGAGCGCCAGGCCGATCGCGACCGACGCCCGGTGGGCCATCGCCGTCGACATCCCGCCGCGATCATCCAGCTGCCCCCCGGCGTCCGCGACGGCCACCGGCATGCCGAGGCCTTGGCTCAGGTAGCGATCGAGCCCAAGGCAGAGTGCGGTACCCCCCGAGATCACCACCCGGTCGATGTGCCGAGCGAACGGCTGCGACCGGTAGTAGTCCACCGAGCGGACGATTTCACGCACGAGCGGGCGGGTCGCCAGCGCGAGTGCGTGCTGGACCTCGGCGATCGTGTCCGCGTCCCAGGCGCCGTGCGGCTCCCCGAGGAGACCGCAGGTGATCTTGAGCGCCTCGGCCTGGTCGATCGAGCACTCCAACCGCTGTGCGATCGCCTGCGTCATGCCGGCGCCGCCGAAGTTGACCTGACGGGTGAAGTGGCAGTTGCGGTCGACCGAGACGATCACGTGCGTCACCTCGGCCCCGACGTGCACGACGACCTGGGCGTCGGTGTCGGGCGAACCCTCGTCGAGCACCGACGGCGGCGGCATCACCGCCCGGAGGATGGCGAACGCCTCCAGATCGATCCCAACCGGCTGGAGGCGCGCGCTCCGCACGACGCGCACCAGCTGGTCGATCATCTCGCGCGGGGCCGCGACCACCACCATCCGCTCGCGCTGACCGGCGTCGCTGGCGAACTCGCCGATCGACTGAAAATCCATCACGGCCTGATCCAGCGGGATCGGGATGTGCTCTTGCGCCTCATACGCCACCGCGGCGGTGCGCTCGCGCTGGTCCGAGAGCAGCGGCAGGTCGATGACCCGCGTCATGACACGCTGGTTGGCGATGCCCAACCGGACCTTGCGCCCGGAGAAGTCCCCGCCTTTCCACACCCGGCGGACACATTCGGCCAGCTCGTCGGCTTCCTGGATCTCGCCGTCGTGGATCAGCCCGTGCGGGATCGGCTCGACGTTCGCGGTCGTGAGGCTGACGCGCTCACGCGTCGTGGTGACCTCGACCGCCGCGATGGCGCTGGAGCCCAGGTCAAGTGCGATCACCCCGCTCATCGGGCGATGGACCTCGTGTGCGTCATGTTCGGACTCCTGCTCATGCGAGCCGGCTCGTGTACCAATGGACGATCGCCGGGCCCCAGACGAGCCCCACGAGGGCCCCGGTGGCCAGGAACGGACCGAACGGAACCGCGGTCTTGCGCGCGGCGGCCCCGTGGCGGGCGATCATGGCGATCCCGATCAGCGCACCGGCGGCAAACGCCACGCCCATCGCCGGAATGACCGACAGCCCGAGCACCGCGCCCAGCAGCAGGGCAAACTTGGCGTCCCCCAGCCCCATGCCGGCCGGGAAGACCAGCCAGATGGCAAACAGGAATCCGCCGGCCCCGAGCGCCGCCAGGACCGGCACCCACCAGCGATGCGGGTGCGCCGCGATTGCCAGCGCGAGCCCGAGCGCGGCAGCCGGCAGGACGATCACGTCGGGAATCAACTTGTACTCGAGGTCGATCACGACGACCGGCACCAGCACAATCCCCAGCAGTGCCGCCGCCAGCCCGGTCACCGTCGGTCCGAAGTACGCGATCGCGCCCGCGGCCAGCAGCGCCGTGGCGGCCTCGATGGTCGGGTATCGCCAATGGATCGCGCTCCCGCAGCCGCGGCACCGGCCGCGCTGCCACAGACAGGATCCCACGGGGACGAGCTCGCGGGCGTCGAGAGTACGCTGGCAGCCGGTGCAGTGCGAGCGCGGGGTGACGACCGACTCGCCGCGCGGCCAGCGCCAGACCACGACGGTCCAGAAGGACCCGACTGCGAGGCCGATGAGTCCGGCCAGCAGCGTCCACCACCACAGCGGGACCGACGTGGATGCGCTGCCCATCACTTGATCACGATGACGTCGTAGACGAACAGGGATCGCGAGCTGGATCCGACCGGGGCCATGGTCTGGTTGGTGTCGGTGGGCACGTACAGACGCAGGTGGTGGGTCCCCGGCAGGAGCGTCGCGCGGAGGGTCATCGAGAATCGTGTGCGCGAGGGCACGCGCACCAGGTTGCTCCAGCCCCTCGAGGTCTGGACCTGAATCCAGGCGGGGCGGACCGGGTAGACGAAGCCGCTGGCCCCGTAGGTCCGCCCGTGGACGACCCGGGAGCGATTGAGCGCGAACGACACCCGCGGCACGACGGTCACGTCGAACGACGCGATGCCTTGGTCGAAGGGCAGGCTTCCGGACCAGCGCAGCTGCCAGGCCGCGCTGCGGGTCATCGACAGCGCAAACGCGAACCGCCCGTTGGCATCCGCGCGGACGGTCGCGACGGGCGCATAGGTGTTGCTCGGGTACAGGCGGCGCTCGAGGACAAGCGTCGGGTTGGCGACCGGGCTGCCGTTGGCGACCAGCTGCCCCGCCACGGTGATGCGGGTGCCGTAGCTCACTCGCGTCGGGATGGTGTTCAGGTTGAACTGCGGGGGCAGCACGCTCTGAAACGACTCAGTGTTGCTCCACGCGCCGGTATCGGTGTCGCACAGCTCGGCCCGGACCCGCCAGTACCACGTGCCTGCGTGGTGCACGAGATTGCCCGTCGGCACGAACGCCGTCTGCGCCGTGTTGGCCCCATCGGGGATCGACGATCCTGCCGCCGGCACCCGCCGACGGAAACGTCGAGGAGTCCGACACCTGGACGTCATAGCTGCAGGCGCCGTTGACCGGGGCCCACGACAGCTGCGGCGAGGCAATCACCGTCGCGCCGTTCCCCGGCGCGCTGGGTGTCGGGGCAGGCGGACTGATGACGAAGCTCTGGGGCGGCGAGTTGTAGGTCAGGCTGTTGCCCGCGTCGTCGTCGGGACGCACCCGCCAGTACCACGTGCCCGAGGTCAGCGGGGACCCCTGCCCCGGGTTCCACCAGGTCCCAAGACCGTAGACGCTCATGCTCTGCGTCGACGAGTCCGCGAACTGCTGGTCGCGGCTGACCTGCAGCTGGTATTGACCTGCCCCCGGAATGTTGGACCACGTAAACAGGGGCGGCGCCGTGACGACGCCGGTGGCCGCGGTGCCGGCCGTGGGCTGGGTCTGCTTGGTGAATGTCGCGATCGGCACGCTCGTCTCGTCGACCATGTAGCCCGGATTGGTCGCGTCCGCGACGGCGCCCCAGACGACGCGCCAGTAATACCCGCCGTTGACCTGGTTGTCCGGCAGTGGGCTGCGCATCGACCATTCGGTGTTGGTCGTCAGGTCTGAGAAGACGATGTTGTTGAACTGGTTGTCGGTCGCGATGTCGATCCGGTAGACCGCGGCGCCGGTGACCGGCGTCCAGCCGAGCACCGGCGTCAGCGCGGTCGTCGACGCGCTGGTGTCCGAGGACAGCGTCGGGACCGAGAATGTCGTTGACGGGGGCGCGAGCGTGAAGGTCTCGACGGTACTCCAGGTGCCCAGGACGCCGTCGACCACGGGACGCACCCGCCACCAGTACTGCCCCGGCCCGATGCTGTGGGACTGCGTCTCCGCGAGATCGGGGACATAGGCGGTGCTGGCCGTGGGGCCGTTGACGACCAACTCGCCGGAGGTGAAGTTGAATTCCTGCTTGGTGACCTGGACGTCGTACGACGACGCCCCGGGCACCGGGTTCCAGCGCAGCCCGAAGCTGCTGACGGTCGCACCGTCTGCCGGGGCTGTCGGCGTCGGCGACACCCAGGCCTTGGTGTAGCTGGACTCGACCGTCCAGGGGCCGGGGTTGCTGGCGGCGTCGAAGGCCCGCACGCGCCAGGCGTAGTTGCCGTCGGGCTTCACCCCGCTGGCCCCCGGCGCGACGCCGGTCTGCGTGATGAGCCCGGAGTCGAACACGGGCGAGGCGAACTGGCTGCCGGCGGCGATCTGAACCTGGTAGTAGGCGGCCCCGGGCACCGCGTTCCAGCTGAGATATGGCGTCACGCGAATGAGGCTCGCCGGCGCACCGCCAGGGGTGTCCGACAGGACGCCGCCGGTCACCGTGCCGTCCCACACCTTCGCGAACGTCGCCACGCTGCTGGTGATCCCGTGTCTGCCTGCCTTGTCGATCGCGGTGACGCGCCACCAGTAGGTGCCGTCCGCCAGGATCAGATTGGGCGCGACCTGGGCCTGGTCGGTGTTCTGGGACCAGACGATCCTCGTGAACCCCGGCGAGGACGAGACCTCCACGTCGTAGGACACCGCACCCGGGACCGGGTTCCAGGAGAGCACGACCGGCTGCCGCGGGGCCACCAACGGATTGACGGTCTGGTTGGGGACAAGGCCGACCGGCAGGCTCGAACCGGGGTCCGCCGCGAACGGCGAGGGGGCAGCATTGGTCGGGGGTACCAGCGGCGCATTGCGCGCCGCCGTTTGGGCGGGCGCCGCCCCCGCGCCGATCGCGAACGCGACGGCGATTGCGGCGAGGGCGACGGGTACGATGGCCCGCGCCCATCTCCGGAGCCCGGGCGGCCTCGCGCTCGCGGAGGCGTGGAGCGGTGCACGGCAAAATTGGCGCTGATGGTTCAACGGACGGCGTCCTTGCGCGGCGCGATGATCCTGGCGGGGCCGACGGGCGCCAGCCCCGCAGTACCTATCGGCTCGGCCCCGCGAAACACTGAGCCCCTCGACCGGTGTTTGTGACCGGGCGGTTCGACGTCGTGTGCGGCTCCCCGGTGCCGGCCGCGCCGCCGGCGCGCCAGCCGGGCCCGCACACGGCAGAGGGCCCGCCGTGGCGGACCCTCTGGAGGTGCTGGGGCGGCGTGGCTGCGCCGCTGTGCGCTGGTGCTTACCAGGTGCTGGTGGTGCCGCCCGGCGTCGTGAAGGTGCGAGCGACCGGCGGGGTCTTGGTCAGGTCCTTGGTGTAGTCGAACTTGTTGCCGCTCTTGCTGGTGGTGTCCAGCGAGTAGCCGTTGGCGTTGACGGTCACCTGGACCTGGTTCTGTGCGGCGTTGGCGGCCGTCGTCTGGAACGTGACGGCCGGCTCGATCGCCGCCAGCTGCGCGACGGTGATCGTCGAGTAGTCCTGGGTGCTCGAGTACGCGGCCTCCATGTCGCTTGCGGTGTTGCGCAGCAGCGACTGGGCTGCGGCGTCGTTGGCCTTGCCTTGCTGACCGAGGAACGTCGGGATCGCAATCGCGGCCAGGAGGCCGATGATGATCACGACCACGAGGAGTTCGATCAGGGTGAAACCCCTCTGCCGCTCAACGCGGTTACGGAGTCTGGTGATCATCGGGTCTCCTCTGGGAAATCGGTATCGCCTGGCGTGGAAGGGCGGCGACTGTCGGTCAGTCGCGGCCAGGCATCCCTTTCATCGACCCGCGTCCACCGACACTTAATAACCTTCTTCAAACAAATCGCTAACGATTTGCTTGCATCCTCAGCCGACAGGTGGGCGACTCGCGCCGCCGGCCTGCCAGCCGGGCCCGCACACGGCAGAGGGCCCGCCGTGGCGGACCCTCTGGAGGTGCTGGGGCGGCGTGGCTGCGCCGCTGTGCGCTGGTGCTTACCAGGTGCTGGTGGTGCCGCCCGGCGTCGTGTAGGCGCGGGCGACCGGCGGGGTCTTGGTCAGGTCCTTGGTGTAGTCGAACTTGTTGCCGCTCTTGCTGGTGGTGTCCAGCGAGTAGCCGTTGGCGGTCACCGTGACCTGGACCTGGTTCTGTGCGGCGTTGGCGGCCGTCGTCTGGAACGTGACGGCCGGCTCGATCGCCGCCAGCTGCGCGACGGTGATCGTCGAGTAGTTCTGGGTGCTCGAGTACGCGGCCTCCATGTCGCTTGCGGTGTTGCGCAGCAGCGACTCGGCTGCGGCGTCGTTGGCCTTGCCTTGCTGACCGAGGAACGTCGGGATCGCAATCGCGGCCAGGAGGCCGATGATGATCACGACCACGAGGAGTTCGATCAGGGTGAAACCCCTCTGCCGCTCAACGCGGTTACGGAGTCTGGTGATCATCGGGTCTCCTCTGGAAAACGGTGGTACCCGTCGCAGGCCCCCGGACCGGCCGGGCGGATGACTGGGCAGTACTTAGATCGGCCGGCGCGCCCCAGACTTAACGACTTCCATAAGACTTTCTTAACAACTTCCCGCCCCGGCCCTCCGTCGGCGGTCGCGGTAGTCTCGGAACCCATGACCGCTCGCGCGCTCGCATCCCCCATCACCCTGATCACCGACGGGGCCTGTTCGGGCAACGGCACCCCCGACGCCCGTGGTGGCTGGGCCGCGATCCTTGTCGACCAGACCGGCCAGGAGCTCGTGCTGACCGGTGGCGAGGCACCCTCGACCAACAACCGCATGGAGCTGATGGCCGCCCTCGAGGGGCTGGCGGCAGCGCCCGCAGGCGCCGACGTCGAGCTGGTCACCGACTCGACGTATCTCGCCAACGCGATTTCGCAGGGCTGGCTGGACGGCTGGCAGCGGCGCGGCTGGCGCACCGCAGCCAAGCAGCCGGTGGCCAACCGGGAGCTGTGGGAGCGCATGATCCGCGAGCTCGGCCGCCACGCCCGGGTGCGCACGACCCTCGTGCGCGGTCACGCGGGCCACGACGCCAACGAGCGCGCCGACCGACTGGCCCAGCAGGCCGCGCTCGAGGACTACGGGCCGCCTGTGTCGACGGCGCCGGACCCGCCCGCACCCGCCGGTGAGGATCTGCAGCTCGGCTTCAGCTTCGACAAGTAACTTCGCCGGCGGCACGCGGGCCGATCCCCTGCAACACTTGGTCGTATGCAGTCCTCGTTCCCACTCGGTCGCATCGCCGGTATCCCGGTCAGCGCCAACTGGAGCCTGATCATCCTGCTCGGGTTGCTCGGCTGGCAGCTCGACCAGACGTTCTACCCCGCCGAAGACCCGGGCCTTTCGCCCGGCGCCTACCTGGCGATGGGCACGATCTCGGCGGTCGCCTTTGCGCTGTCGATCCTGCTGCATGAATTCGGCCACGCGCTCGAGGCTCGGCGCGAGGGCATGACCATCCACAGCATCACGCTGTGGCTCTTCGGCGGGGTCGCCCGCTTCGAGGGGTTCTTCCCCAGCGGCGCCGCCGAGATCCGCATCGCCCTGACCGGGCCGGCGGTGTCGCTGGTGCTGGGCCTCGGACTGTTCGGCGTATCCAACCTGACCAGCCTGCCGCACGCCGCCCAAACCGTGTTCTGGTGGCTGGCGATGATCAACCTGATCCTTGCCGTGTTTAACATGCTGCCGGCCCTGCCGCTCGACGGCGGCCGGACGCTGCGCGGCATCGCGTGGGCGGTCACCGGCGACCTGCGCCGGGCGACCAACATCGCCATGCAGGTCTCACGCATCGTGGCGGTCGGCGTGATCGCCGCCGGCATCGTGCTCGCCGTCTCGGGGGGGAACGTCATCGGCGGGATCTGGATCGCGTTCATCGGATTCTTCATCCTGCAGGCCGCCGCCATCGAGGCGCAGATCAACAACGCACCACAGACGATCGATGCGCGGCGGATCCGCGATGTCATGCACCCATTCACCGCCAGCGTCACGCCCACGACGCCGATCGACACCGTCGCCGCGCCGCTGACCGCGGCCGCTCCCGGGACGGCCTATCCGGTGATCGCCGACGGCGAGGTGCAGGGGCTGCTGCTGCGCGAGGTCGTGCTCGCCCTCCCCGCCGACCACCGGGCCGCGGCACAGGCGGCCGATCTGATGATCCGCAGACCCGACTTGACGGTCATCACCCCGGACACCCCGCTCGGCGCCGCCCAGCGCGCAATCGCCCACGACCGCTGGGGACGGGCCCTGGTGGTCGACGACGGCATCCTCGTCGGCATCGTCGGCGCACAGGACCTCGCCATCCAGCCGCTGTCGGTCTGAGCACTGGCCCCTAGCGGGTCGGAGCGCGGCGCACCACGTAGGCCGCGGCCCGCGCGAACGCATTGGGCCGGCGCACGGCCAGGCCCACGGCCGGGCTGCCGTCGGCGGCGAGCACGACCGGTGCGCCGGTCTCGAGGCCCTCCGCGCGGGCCAGCGCCTCGAAGTCGCGAATGCTGCAGGGGTGGATGTTGGCGGTCTCGTACCAGCGCTCGCCGACCCGCTGCGGGATCGGCATGCGGCCGCGCAGCAGCAGCTGCAGGCGCAGGCTCATGTGCCCGTAGTTGATGAACGAGACGATGCCCGTGTCGGCCACGCGCATCATCTCGCGGAGCACCAGCGAGGGGCGCCGGGTCGCCTGCAGGGTCAGCGAGAGCACCACGACGTCGAACGACCCGTCGGTGAAATCGGGCAGGCCCTCGTCGATGTCGGCGGCAACGACCGGGATGCCGCGCGCCACGCAGGCGTGGAAGGCCTCTGAGGAGACCTCGACGCCCTGGCCCTGGCAGCCGCGGTGCCGAATCAGCTCCTCGAGCAGCGCGCCGTCGCCGCACCCGAGGTCCAGGACCCGCGAACCGGGCGGGACCATGTCGGCGATGACGCCGAGATCCAGCCGCATCAGATCCCCGCGGCGTCCGAGAACATCGGCGCGGTGTCGACGCGCTGCAGGAAGTTCGCCACGGTCCGATGGTATTCGGGAACCACCAGCAAGAACGAGTCGTGCCCGTGCGGCGAGGTGATCTCGCGAAAGCTCACCGGGACCCGGTGGGCGGCCAGGACCTGCACGATCGCGCGTGAGTGCGCGGTATCGAATCGCCAATCCGAGTCGAAGCTCACCACCAAAAACGGCGTCTCGAGCGCCTCCAGCTTCGGGCCGGCCTGCACCATGTCCCCGAACGGATCGAAGTAGTCCATCGCCCGCGTCAGATACAGGTAGCTGTTGGCGTCGAAGCGCCGCAGGAACACCTCGCCCTGGTGGTGCAGGTAGCTCTCGACCTGGAAGTCGACGTCGAACCCGAACCGCGGCGTGATCCCGTTCTGCAGCCGGCGGCCGAACTTCTCGCGCATACCCTCCTCGGACAGGTACGTGATGTGGGCCATCATGCGGGCCACCGCAAGCCCGGCGTCGGGGCGCACGCCGATGCGCTGGTAGTCGCCGCCGTGGAAGTTCGGGTCGCGCATGATCGCCTCACGGGCGACCGCCGAGAACGCGATGTTCTGCGCCGACAGGCGGCTGGTCGCGCACACCAGGACCGCGGCGGCGAGTTCGTCCGGGAATTCCATCGCCCACTGCAGGACCTGCATGCCGCCGAGCGACCCGCCGATCGCCGCCAGGAGGCGACCGACGCCGAGGTGGCGCATCAACGCGCGCTGGACGTTGACCAGATCCCCGACGGTGAACAACGGAAAGCGCAGCCCGTAGGGCTCGCCCGACTCCGGGTTGCGCGACGAGGGCCCGGTCGTGCCCATGCAGCCCCCCAGCAGGTTGGCGCAGACCACGAAGAACCGGTCGGTGTCGACCGGCTTGCCGGGCCCGATGAAGTTGTCCCACCACCCGGGCCGCGTGGGATCGCCATGGTGGCCCGCGGCGTGGGCGTCACCGGTCAGCGCGTGGCAGATGAAGATCGCGTTCGAGCGATTGGCGTCGAGGGTGCCGTAGGTCTCGAAGGCCACCTCGACCGGTGCCAGCTGGTGCCCGCTCTCGAGCGCGAGCGGACGCGTCTCGTCGAACAGCCCGACGCGCTGCGTCGTGGCGAGACCCACGGAGCCTCCGAGCCCGCTGTGCACGGCGTCAGTCACCTGCCCCACATCCTGCCCGTGTGATGCCACGGCCGGACGCGGCACGCCGAGTGCCGCGTCCGGCCGCGCGCGGTGTGCCGCCTACGCGGTCGCCGCCGCCAGCGCCTGGTCGATGTCGGCCAGGATGTCATCGATGTGTTCGATGCCGACCGACAGGCGGACCATGTCGGCGCTGACGCCGGCGTCCTCGAGCTCACGCTCGTTGAGCTGCGAGTGGGTGGTCGTCGCGGGATGGATGGCGAGCGACTTCGCGTCGCCGATGTTGGCAAGGTGCGAGATCAGCTGCAGGCCGTCGATGAAGTTCCGGCCGGCGGCGGAACCGCCGTCGATGCCGAAGGTCAAGATCGCACCGTAGCCGCCGTCCAGGATGCGCTGGGCGATCGCGTGGTCCGGCGCGCTCGGCAGGCCCGGGTAGGAGACCCAGCGGACCTTGGGGTGCGCGGACAGGTGCTCGGCGACGGCCAGGGCGTTGCTCGAGTGCCGCTCGATGCGCAGCGGCAGCGTCTCGATACCCTGCAGGATGAGGAAGGCATTGAAGGGCGAGAGCGCCGCACCGATGTTGCGCAGCAGCACCGTCCGCACGCGCCCGATGTAGGCCGCCGGACCGAGCGCGTCTGACCAGACGACCCCGTGGTAGGACGGATCGGGTTTGGTTAGGCCCGGGAACCGTTCCGAGTGCGCCGGCCAGTCAAACTTGCCCGAGTCGACAATGACGCCGCCGATCGAGTTGCCGTGGCCGCCGATGAACTTGGTGAGCGAGTGCACGGAGATGTCGGCCCCGTGGTCGAACACGCGGCACAGGATCGGTGTCGCCACCGTGTTGTCGACGATCAGCGGCAGTCCCTTGGCGTGCGCAGCGTCCGCCCACGCGTCCACGTCGATCACGTTGACACGCGGGTTGGCAATCGACTCGGCGAACACCGCACGGGTCTTGTCGTCGGCAAGGCGCTCGACCTCGCCCGGGTCGTCCGGGTTCGCGAACCGCACCTCGATCCCGAACTGCGGCAGCGTGTGTGCAAACAGGTTGTAGGTCCCGCCGTAGAGGGTCGAGAGCGCGATGATGTTGTCGCCCGCCCGTGAGACGTTGAGGACCGAGTAGGTCACGGCCGCCTGACCGGAGGCGGCCACGTTCGCCGCCAGGCCGCCCTCGAGCTGCGCGATGCGCTGCTCGAGCACGTCCCAGGTCGGGTTCATGATCCGCGTGTAGATGTTGCCCGGGAGTCCGCAGCGCGAACAGGTCCGCGGCGTGCTCGGTGTCGTTGAACACGTAGGACGTTGTCTGGTAGATCGGCACCGCGCGTGCATTGGTCGTCGGGTCGGGGGCCTGACCGCCGTGCAGGGCAATCGTTTCAGGGTGCTGAGCGCTCAATTGATTCCTCGTCGGTTGGGCGGCCTGTGCATGCGGCGCGCGCTTGCTGAAGAGCCGCGACAGACCGCGGGCCAACCGCCCCGCGCGTCCTCCGGGATCCTCTGTTGCAGTTGGGGGCAATTCTATTGATTCCGTGATGGCCTGCGCGATCGCGGCCGGAAGCTATTGTCGCCAAATCCCACCGTCTTTATCGGGAATCCTACGGAGCGGACCGGGCCCTGTCAACGGGACTGCCGCGCGGCGATCCCGGCCCTGCCCGTGGCGCGCTATGGTCTTGCGCCATGGAAACCGGAGTCAGCGTTACCCAACTTCAGCCCGCCGCGGCCGAGCGATTCGTCTCGCTGCGCCGTGAGCTCGGCGTCACGACGTTCGGCATCAACCAGATCATCCTGCGCCCCGGCGAGCGCGGTCGCATCCACCGCCACGAGCGCCAGGAAGAGGTGTACCTCGTCATCGACGGCACGCTGACGGTGTTCTTCGACGGCGAGCCGACCGACATCCCCGCCGGCGGGCTGGTGCGGATCGCGCCGGAGGTGCGCCGCCAGATCGCCAACCTGGGGCCCGGGCGCCCGTGCTGATCGTCGCGCTCGGTGGTGCCGTGACCCATGACGGGCGCGACGGCGTGGCCTTCACCGACTGGCAGGACGCCACGGGGGCCGCGCCGCAGGACATCCCCCTGCCGGACGACATCCCCCCGGGCGAGCTGCGCGGCGCCTGAGCAGGGTGTGCGGCTCGGGCCGGGGGTGCGGGTGATGGCCGCGGTCCGACCCGATCACCGGCCCGACTCCCCGCGTCTTTGGCCAGCCGTGCGTCGCACGGGTGCGGTCGCCGACGGGCTGGCCGATCCGCCCAGCCCCGCCTTGCGGGGCGGCGGCGGCGCCTGCCCGAGCGCGTCCAGCAGACGCTCAGGATCCGGCGACCGGACGAACGCATCGCGTCGGCCGGCCTCGAGGAACCCGTGGGCGATGCAATGCTCGAGCACGTCGACGAACGGCTGCCAAAACCCGTTGACATCGAGCAGCCCGCAAGGGATCTGGTGCAACCCCAGCTGGGCCCAGGTCATGGCCTCGATCAGCTCGTCGAGGGTTCCGATGCCGCCGGGCAGCGCGATCACGCCATCGGCCAAATCGAGCATCGTCGCCTTGCGATCGTGCATCGACCGGCTCACGCGCAACTGCGTGAGCCCCTGATGGATCGTCTCGCGTCCGTCCATGAAGGCGGGGATCACCCCGATCACCTCGCCGCCGGCCGCCAGGGTCGCATCGGCGAGGGCCCCCATCAGCCCCAGGGCCCCACCCCCGTAGACCAGGCCGATGCCGCGCGCCGCCAGGGCGCGCCCCATCGCCTCGGCCGCGTCACGATAGGCCGGGTCTGCGCCGTCGCGCGCCCCGCAGTACACGGCGATCCGCTCGAGTTCGTTCACCCGCTCTAGATTAGTGACTGCCCCGGGCCCGCGACCGACCGCGCCCGATCGCAGGGGCGCGCTAGCCTGCGCTCGATGCCGCGTACCGTCCCCGTACCGCCCGCCGCCGACCGGCCCGTTTGCGTCAGCTGCGTGTGCCTGGGCAACATCTACCGCTCGCCGATGGCTGCGGCCATCCTCCGGGACCGCGCCGCCACGGAGTGGGGCCGCCTGGCATGCCGGCAGGCCGGCACACCCGGCGACCGTCGCCGAGCTGACCGCCCGGGGGATCCCCAGCAATCACGCGGCACGCAGCTTCGATCCGGCCGGCTTCGCGGGCCTCGACCTGATCCTGGCGATGGATCACCGCAACTTCGCAGATCTCGACGCGCTCGCGCCAACGGCGACCGCGCGCGCCAAGCTGCACCTCATCCGCGACTTCGACACGTCCGGCCCTCCCGGCCGCGAGGTACCCGACCCGTATGGCGCCGGACCGGAGCGCTACCGGGAGGTCTTCGAGATGCTCGACGCCGCCTGCCAGGGCC
This sequence comes from uncultured Thermoleophilia bacterium, assembly GCA_963773325.1. Lineage (GTDB taxonomy): Bacteria > Actinomycetota > Thermoleophilia > Miltoncostaeales > Miltoncostaeaceae > CAITWD01. Next base: position 2,785,190 of record CAVZAI010000002.1, read on the forward strand.
TGCTCGTACGGATCTCCGCCGCCGGACCGCCGCCCTGGACCGGCGCAGACAGCGGCCGCCGGTGAACGGCGACCCCTTCGAGGAGGACGCCGAGGCCTGGAGCAGCGATCCCGCGTTCCTGGACGACGAGGTGGCATTGGCCATGACCGGGTTCTTCATGCTGGTCCGGCTCGAGCCTCGGGACATGGCGCTCGCGCGGATCGGGGTCGAGGCGGTCGTGCGGTCGCTGCGCGACAGCGTCGGGCCCGACGCGCCGACCCTCGGCATGATGGGCGTCCCGACCCTGATCGAGGACGCGCTGACACGTGCGGCGCTGGCCGACGCCTCGCCGGCCGCTCGGGAAGCCCTCGGGCGAACTCGAGCGGGTCGTGGTGACCCTGGGCCCGGCCGCCACCGCGCAGGCCGCGGAGCGCATCCGTACGGCCATCCGCGTCGCCAACGCGCGGCTTGCCGGCGGCGGCGGGCCGGCCTGATGCGTCCGGCGGTCGGCATCGGCCATAATGCACGGCGCTGTCGCCCCGGCGATCGACTGGACGCCTGCTGATCGCGATGCAGTTCACCCTGATCCGCCACGGGCAGACCACCTACAACGCCGTCCATCGCCTCAACGGCGACCCGGCGGTACCGGTACATCTCGATGCCATCGGGCGTGCCCAGTGCGCCGCACGGGCCGCCGAACTCGCCGACCGCGCGTTCGCCGTCGCCGTGCACACCGCGTTTGTGCGCACCCAGGAGTCGCTGGACATCCTGCTGGCCGGACGCGACGTGCCGCGCATCTCGATCCCGGAGCTCGGCGACGTGCGCCTCGGGGTCTTCGAGGGCCGTCCGGCCGGCGAGTACCGGATCTGGCGGGCGGGACGCCTCCCCGACGACCGGCCCGCCGGCGGCGAGAGCCGGATCGACGCCCTGACCCGCTACGTCGCTGGGGCTCAACGTCTACTTGAGCTTGATGCGCACGCGGTGCTGGCCGTGTTACACGACGTACCGATCCGCTTCATCCTCAACGCGGCCAACGGTGACGACCCGATCGACGGACCGATCCAGGGCATTGCCAACATGGAGATGACGGTCATCGACCGTCCTGCCCTCGAGGCGGCCCTCCAGGTCATGCGTGCACGGATCGGGCTCGCGCCCGCGGCGGCCTGAGGCTCCCGACGCGCGGCTTAGGCGCCTGCGTCCAGGTAGCGATCGAACCAGTCGAGCGTGCGTGCCCACGCCGCACGGGCCGATGGCTCGTGATAGGACTGTGGCCGCTCATCGCAATGGAAGGCGTGCCCGGCGCCCGGGTAGCGGACGATCTCCGTCGGCACGGGGGCCGAGCCCAGCGCGGCCCGGAGCAGCTCGACCTGCTCGACGGGAATGCTCTGGTCGACGTCCCCATACTGGCCGAGGAACGGCACCATGACCGTGGGCGCCAGCTCGAGCAGCGGCGGCAGCCCCATGCGCCCCTGGATCACGCCGCCGCCGTAGAAGCCGACGGCCGCGCCCAATGCAGAACGGGTTGCGGCGAAGAGGCTCACCGAACCGCCCATGCAGAATCCGACGATGCCCATGTGCGGCGTGTCGATCCCGTACTCGTCGGCGAGCCCGATCGTCAGGTCTAGGTCCTCGGCGAGGCCGTCTCGGGTCAGCGCGCCGATGTGCCCCATCGCCGCGCCGATGTCGCCGTAGTCGATCAGCGGGTCACCGGTCCGGTGGAACAGATGCGGCGCGAGCGCGACGTAGCCCTCCTTGGCGAGCCTGTCGGCGACCGAGCGAATGTGATGGTTGACCCCGAACGCCTCCTGGATGACGACCGCGCCCGCGCCGCGGGGATTGATCGGCTCGGAGACGTCCACCTCCATCGGGCCGTCAGAGGTACCAAGGGTCCGCGTTGCCAACACTCCCCCCCTCGCTGTCGTCGTGCCGAAGCCGAAGTATCGCCCCGTGGGCCCCGCGGCCGCCCGCGACTACGGCACGGTGACCTTGGCGCGGGCGCTCAGGCGGCCGAGCGTGATGCGCACCGTCGCCGACCCGGCCCGCAGCCCGCGCGCGACGATCGCCGCGGTGGCGCGTCGCCCCGACAGGCGCACGTCGGCCGCGGGTGACGCGCTCCAGCGCACGACCGCCGGCGCGAGGTTGCCGAACGCGTCGCCCGCCAGCGCCCGTAGGACCACGCTCGCGCCGACGCCCACCCGGACGGCCGACGGGGTGATGGCCAGGCGCACGGCCGGCCCGGGCACGACCGTCTCCGGCCGCGTGATCGCGAGGGTGCCCTGGCTGGCGGTGATGGCCGTGTTGCCGGCCGCGGTTTCGCGCAGGTAGAACACCGGGCTGAAGATCGCGCCGGGGCCGACGGTCTCGGTCAACGTGCGCACCCACGGCCCGTTGGGGCCAGTGGCGATCTGGCCCGTCGGCGAGGTCGGGGCGAGCGTCCAGGCCGAGCCCCCGGGGCCGGCCGGCGTCCAGATGCGCACCCGCTGCGGACCGGAGGGCGCCCCGGCCGACAGCCGCGCCGAACCGGTGATCGTCCCCGGCGTCCCGCCCGCGGGCACAGTGATCGTGTACGTGCGCGTACCGGTGATCGCACCGAGGGCAGCGCTCACCGTGACGGGGCCGGACGCCATCGCCCGCAGCGTGACCGACCGCGCCGGCCCCCGGGTCACCGTCGCGGCGACGCCGGGCGACACCGACCACGTCGGGGCGACCGCGCGGCGGACCCGGTTGCCGTAGCGGTCGTAGCCGGTGGCGGTGAGGGTGACCGCCGCGCCGACCGGGACACTCAGCTGGCTGGGGGCGATCACGATCCCGAACAGCGGACCCGGCGCAACCGATGCGAAGTTCTCGATGCGGCCGAGCGTCCCGAGGGCCGTCAGGGTCGGCGTCCCGACGCGCGCGTCGGTGTAGGCGAACGGCGCGCTTCTGGTCGCGCCCGCCGCGATGTCGAGGACGAGCGTGCCGGCGGGGACGGTCTGGTTCGGGCCGGTGAAGCGGCCCCCGGGCGAACTCGAGCTCAGGGTCAGCTGGGCGCCGCCGACCGGCGCCGGATGCGAGAGGGTGACGTGCATGGTGGCCGGGACGCCCGCGGCGGTCGCGAGCGCGCCGGTGATGTACCCGACGCACGCGGCGTCGGCGTCGAGCGAGGACGGCCAGTACTGGACCATCGAAAGCGTGTCACCGACGAAGCCCGGGTACCCGCAGTAGCTGAGGCCCCCGGCCAGGGTGCCCGCGCCGGTGGCCAGCCAGCGCTCGGTGCCGGGCAGGAAGCGCGAGGCCGGCGTGACGATGCCGTGGGCATCCGCGCGGTTCGAGTAGATCCCGACGCTGGCCGCGTGCACGGACTGCAGGTAGCCCAGCGCGCCGTTGATGGCGGCGGTGTTCAGCGCGGTGCCGCGCAGCCAGACGTTTGCGGACTCGACGTCCAGCCACCAGTGCAGGGGCGTCACCGGCAGCGACCCGGGTGCAGGGTTCCCGGCGGCGAGCGTGCGCAGGGCCGCCGCGACGCGCCCGTAGGCGTCCCTGGCCACGCCCCAGCCGTAGTCGTACGCGCACGCGACCGTGGCGGTGGTGCCGCGCGGGCGGGTCAGCACGCAGCGCTTGGGCGACGTCTGAGCCGTGCTCGGCCAATGGGTCCGGCGCTGGACCAGCCGGCCCCGAACGACGCGGATCGACGGGCCCGGGTCGTCGGCGTTCAGGTAGACCTGCGCGGCCGCGCCGGCCCACTTGAGCTCGGCCGCCAGACAGGGATTCGAGGTGAACGGGGTCCCGTCGTTGACCCCGACGACCGCCAGCGACGGCGCGGCCGGCAGCGCCTGCACGCCCGACCCGCGGCACTGCGGGAACGAGACGTCGTATCCGATGCCGGGCGTCTGTGCGAGCGCCAGTACGGGGATGGCGATCCCCACCGCCGCAAGCGCCGCGACGGCGGGCGCGGTCCGGCCGAGGGTGCCGAGCCGCGACCATGCGCGCCGGATTGACTTGAATAGCTGCAGGCTCACGCGCCGCACCGTAGACCACCTCGACGGCGGGTTCGAGACCCGCGCAACCCCGACACACCGCCCCGCGGAACCGCGGATCTCAACTGGCAACCGGAACTTGCCGATTATCCCGACGTGAAGGACTTCACAAAATCGTTACGCATCTAGCCGCCAGGTGCGATTTACTTCGGCACCGATGCGTCGCAAACTCGTCCTGCTGGCCGCCTCCGCCACCATCCTCGGCGCGAGCGGAGCCGTTACGCTTGCCGCCAGCGCCGCCGTGACGACGTCGGGCGCGGTCGGCGGTGCGCCGAACACCGCGCTCCGGTGCATCGCGCCGACCGACGCCGCCGGCATCGACGCGATCCTGACCGCTGCCGGCAGCCCGCTCGCCGGCCAGGGGACCACCTTCGTCAATGAGGGCGTCCGTGCCGGGATCGATCCTCGCCTGCTCGTGGCGATCGCCGCGCAGGAATCCATCCTGGAGACCTACGGCCCCGCCCAACCGATCCACAACCCGTTCGGCCTCGGGCCGGGCATGGCGTTCGGCACCGAAGGCGCGGCCATCGCCTACGCCGCGCAAAGCCTCGGCGCGAACTACCTCGCCGCCGGGCTCACGACCATCCCCCAGATCGCCGGCAAGTGGGCCCCGCCCGGCGCCCGCAACGACCCGTCGGGCCTCAACCTCAACTGGCCCGGCGACGTGAGCCAGTACTACCAGGCGCTCGGCGGCAACCCGTCGGCGCCGGTGACCCTGACGAGCCAGACGACCGTGTGCGGTACGTCGGTCGACGCCGCCGCCACCTCGACGACCGCGGCCCCGCTGATCACGATCAAGCCCCTTGGGACGGTGACCGGGACCTTCATCCAGGGACCGGCCGCTCCCGGCGGGACGCACGATCCCCAGTTCAACCTCGCCCACGGGTCGTACAACTGGCAGAGCATCTGGGCCGTCGACGTCGGCGTGCCGATCGGCACGCCGGTCTACGCCGCGTTCTCCGGCTCGATCGTCACCGTGCACTCCGGCGAGACCGGACGCTTTGCAGGCATCGGCGTCGGCCTCGATTCGGGACGTGGGCTGGCCGCCTACTACGCGCACCTCAGCCAGGTCGACGTCACACCAGGTCAGAGCGTGGTGGCGGGTCAGCTGCTCGGCGCCACCGGCGAGGCCAACGGCGTCGCGCACCTGCACTTCGCCCTCGGCCGCAGCTACGCCGATGGCAGCCCGTCAAACGGCCTGAACCCGCTGCCGTTCCTGGCCGCGGCAGCGCCGACCGTCCAGGTGGCCGAGCTGAAGCTCGCGAGCGCCGCGACGCTCGCGTCCGGCTCGGGAACACCGGTCGTCACCGTCTGGGGCGGCAACCAGCCGCAGACCCTCGGGCCGGGATCCGCCGGCGGCAGCACGCCGGGCACCGACACTCCGGCGACCATCGCCCACTTCGCCTTCCCGGTCGCCCAGCCGGCCGGTGGCCAGGTCCGGTACGTGGCGCCGGCCTGCACCGTCGGCGCGTCGTGCCAGGTCGAGATCGCCACGCCCGCCGGCGCCGACGTCGTGGCCGCGACCCAGGGTACGCTCGAGGCCGCCACATCGGCCGAACGCGCCGCAGGGCATCGCCTTCTGGATCGTCACCGCGGCCTCCGGCCGCATCGGCTACGGGCCGCTGACCTCGTACGCGCCCGGCATCGGTCCCGGTGCCAGCGTGGCCCTCGGCCAGCCGCTCGGCACGTCCGCGGGCTCGCTGGCGTTTGCCTGGGAGAACGGCGGCGTCGCGATCAACCCGTGGCCGCTCCTGACCGCGGTGCGCGCGTCCGACTAGGGCACGGCGGCCCGCGACGTGTCCGCGTCGAGATGGGCCCGATGCGCGGCCAGCATGTCCCGCTCGGCGCGCTCGGTATCGTAGGCCGCCAGCGCCGGCATCCACAGCGCGATCGCACCGACCGACACCAGGCATGCCAGACCGCCCGAGACCACCGAGAACTTCGGCGAGGTGACGGCCGCCACCGTCCCCGATTCGACATCGCCCAGGCGCGGGCCGCTCGCCACCACCAGGCTGAACACGGCCGACACCCGACCGCGCATGGCGTCCGGGGTCAGGGTCTGGGTGATCGTCGTGCGACACACCGCGCTGACGCTGTCGGCCGCGCCCGCCAGGGCGAACAGCACGGCCGCCGGCCACAGCGAGGTCATGAATCCGGCCGTCGCGATCGCCAGGCCCCAGACGGCGACGGCGCCCAGCACGATGCGCCCCAGCCGCCGCGCGTGTGACATCCAGCCCGTGGTCAGCGCGGCCACGGTCGCCCCGGCGGCCACGGCCGAGTTGAGGATGCCGGCGCCAAACGCACCCGTGTGGAACACGTTGATCGACAGGATCGGGAACAGCGCCCGCGGCATGCCGAACGTCATCGCCAGCAGGTCGATCACGAAGCTCGCCATCAGGCCCTGGAGGCGCGAGACGAAGCGCAACCCGCTGCGGATCGCCTTGACGGTCGCGGCGCGCGGCTGTTCGGGCGGCGGTTGTGGGGTCAGCGCCCAGGCCGCGACCACCATGCCGAGCACGCTGACCGCATCGACGAAGTACGGAACCGCCAGGCCGAAGTACTCGATCACCAGACCACCCAGGGCGGGCCCGACGACCATCGTGACCTGCATCAGCCCGAAGCTCATCGACAGGGCCGCCTTGAGTTGATCGGGACGGACCGTGTTGGGCACGATTGCCGAACGGGCGACCCGTTCGACCGCCGCTGCACCGGCGATCAGCCCCGCCAAGACGAACAGCTCCCAGACCCGGGGGCTCGTCAGCCAGGTCACCAGGCCCAGTGTCGCGGCGAGCACCGTCAGGGCGATCTGGCACCACAACAGCAGCCGCCGACGGTCGACGCGGTCCGCCAGGGCGCCGGCGTACAGCGACGCCAAGACGAGCGGGCCGAGCTCGACGAGCCCCAGCAGACCGGTCAGGAACGCCGAATGGGTCGTGACGTAGATCTGGTAGGGCAGCGCCACGAGCGTGGCCTGGGTCCCGATGCCGGTGATCAGCGCCCCCAACATGAGCAGGCGAAAGTTGCGCGAGGTCCGCAGCGGGCGAATGTCGGTCGCGAGGTTGCGCAACAGCTTGGCCAACACGCAGGGACGCCTTCCCGAGGCCGGTCGCACCCCGAATGGGGCGCCGAGTCAGGCGGAGGATCCTAGCGGCCGCCTGCGGGCCCAGCCCCGCGACCGCACACCCGACCGCTGGCGCCGACCGCGGCTGGGCGGGGCGCTATGCGGGGCGCGAGGGCGAGCCGTCCGCACGCCGAGCGCCGTGCGGGGCCGGGTCATGGGCGGCGGCGATCTTCTGGGCCCACGGCTCGGCGAGTACTGGCCAGCGCCGCATGAGGTCGGCGTGGCGGATGTGGCGGGTATTCTCCGGCCGCGCCTGCATGCGCGTCAGCGACGGATCGACTGGGGGCGGCGTGCTCGACACGGTAGGCGCATCGTAGGCGCGTGGGGGCATGCGGTCGACCCCAGGAGCACGCGCACCGCGCGTGCCTACACGAGCGTCACCGTGACGCGGTACCCCGTGGCGTGGCGCGTGCCCGCCGATACCGACTGGCGCACGACGTGGAGCACATGCCTGCGGGGGACCACGACCGGGTGATGCACGGACCCGAGACCGCAGAACGCGTTGGCCAGGGCGGTGCGCGCCTGGGCGAGGGTGAGGTGCGCCAGGTGCGGCACGCGGCACGGCGGCGCGAGGTGAAATGCCCTCAGGCCGGCGTCGTCGATCGCGACGGCACCGACGGCCGGCAGGGTCGCGAGGCGGTATCCGGATTGGAAGAGCCAGTAGGTCCCCGCGACCGCCGCCTCGACGCGCGCGCCGTTGAGCGGCCGGGCGCGCAGGCGCGAGAGCGGGTTCGCCGGATGCAGGACGTCCCAGACATCGACGATCACCGACGGCTGCACGCCCCCGAACCCGGTCCATGAGGTGATCGGGAAGGGCGCATCGCCAGCCACGCGGTAGGTGCGCCCGGTCTGGGCGGCGGTGATGAACGTGCCGTTGACGGGGGCGGTGCGCATGTGGGACAGCGGCTTTGCGACGTTGGTCACATCCCAGGGGTCGATCACCACCGGCGTGCGCGTGGAGCCCAGCGCCCTGAGGCTCTGGACGTACAGCGGCGCGCCGCCGACGATCTCGAACACCGCACCCGCAGCGCCGGTGCGGATGAGCGTCCCGTCCGTGGGCACCGCGCGCAGCTGACGCCATTGGAGCGTGGTCAGCGCCAGCGTCGCGTGCGGTCCGCCAACGGCGGCCCATCTGGAGACGTAGACCGGCGCCCCACCGGCAAGCTCATAGGCCTTGCCCTGGTAGCTGACGAACGATCCGTCCGGGGGCGGGAACGTGGCCGTGCCCGCCGTGGCCCCGTCGATGTAGTTGTTGTCGATATCGAGCGTGGTGCCGCCGTAGGACTCGTTGTGGCCGCCCTGGTACTGGTGCAGGCGCTGGTGGTTCGACCAGTACGCGCCGGGAACATACGGATCGCTGGTCGACTTGAGGTTGTTCCAGTCCGCGATCCACAGCTCGTCCGGCTCGACCATCGCCGTCCCGACGTTGCGGACCAGGTCGGTGATTCCGGACGAGGCGCTGCTGTAGACCCCCGAGGTGTACCCGTCGGCGTGCAGCTGGCTCGTCCACGCCGACAAGAAGGCCATGACCGCGGCGGAGCCGGCGCCGCCGGTCGTGTACTGCTCCATGTCGTCGTAGATCGGATTGCCGGCCGGGATCCCCAGTGCGGCCGCCTTCGCCGCAGCATCATTGGCCGCGGCGATCCCCTCGGCCGTCGCCTTGCTCGCCACGATGTTCGCGCAGCGGCCGCCGCACGATCCCGGGCCCTGCAGGCCGACGTAGGTGGGGATCAGGCGCCAGCCGGCGCCGGTGACCGTCTGCACCCAGGCCGCGGTCAGGTTCGGCTGCGCGCAGGCGCTGTTGGCGCCGCCCAGGTAGACGCCGATCGTGCGGTACGGCGATGACCCCCATGCCGCCATCGCGGCGAGCGAGGGCGCCGCGCACGTGTCGAACCCGAGCACGGTGGACGGGGCGATCGCGGCATTGCGGCTCGGGTGCAGCGCACCGTTGGCCACCGCCGCGCGCGGCGCCGGTGCGGGCGGGGTGGCGCTGACGCGGCGATCGAGGGCCTGCTCGATCGTCGACGGATGGGCGGACCACGTGGCGACGACCACTACCCCCGCCGACGGCACCGCGAACGCCGTCCCGGACGCCGGCGCCTGGGCGCGGGCCAGGCGCAGCCCCGCGGCCCCGCGCGGCGCCGGTTCGACCAGCACCGCCTCGGTCCGGCCGATCGCGGATCCCGGGCACGCTTGGCGGGCGCCCGGCGTGCCCAGATACAGCGCATGTCGGTCGAACCGCACGCACGCGGTGGGGTGCGCGGACAGGTCGACCACCGGCCAGGCGGCGGGGACCGTCACGCGGTACCCGTGATAACGGATGACCTTGAGCGCCGGGCTCGCTGCGGCGGTACCGACGCCGGCCACGAGGGCGGCCAGTGCGGCGGCGGCGAACGCGAGGCGGATCCGGAAGTTGTTCATGCCAGGCGGCGTGTCTTGACTCCCATCACGAATGAAGCACCCTCGCGCAAACGCTCGGGTGCCTGCCGGCGATTCTTGCAGGTGACCCCGGCCGCGCAAGCGATGCCGGGTACGGCCGTTTGGGGCACCGCACCCGTCGCGCTACCGGCGGATATCGACCAATGCAGCGCAAATGCCATCCTGATTGCCATCGACCACGGGTGCGGCCGTCTTCAATGCCGAGACGTAAAAGGTCTGTATGCAAACCCGCCGGCCGGTGGTTCGGGGTCGCGGGGCGGCCCTACTTGACCAGGTTGTAGACGTCGAACATCGGCAGGTACATCGCGACGACGACCAGGCCGACGATCGCGCCGACGACCAGCATCATCACCGGCTCGATGATCGAGGTGAGCGCCTTGAGCATCGTCTCGACCTCGTCGTCGTAGAAGTCGGCGAGCTTGTGGAGCATCTCGTCCAGATTGCCCGTTTCCTCGCCGACGGCCAGCATCTGCGTGACGATCTTGGGGAACACGCCCGACTGCTCCAGGGGAACCGCCAGCGATTCGCCGTCCTTGACCCGCTCGGCCACCTCCGCCATGGGGTCGCCGATGATCCGGTTGCCCGTCGTCTTGGCGGTGATCTCGAGCGCGTGCAGGATCGGCACGCCGGCGGAGGTCAGCGTCGCCAGCGTACGGGCGAAGCGCGCGATGGCGACCTTGCGGACGATCTCGCCGATGCGCATCGGGAGGTTGAGCTTGATCCGGTCCCAGATGATCTCGCCGCGGTCGGTGCGCTTGGCCCAGCGGAAGCCCCACGCGAGCGCCACCGGCACGATCACGAACAGGTACCACTCGCTGCGGAACGCGTTCGAGATCGCCATCAGGACCTTGGTCAGCGCGGGCAGCTGGCCATGCAGGTTCTTGAAGATGCCCGCGAACACCGGGACGATCAGGGTGACCATCGCCACCAGCACCGCCAGCGCGAAGCACCCGATCAGCGTCGGATAGACCATCGCCGAGCGGACCGTGCGCCGGAGGTGGTCGTCTTTTTCCAGCTGGGTCGCCAGGCGCTCGAGCACCTCCTCGAGGTTTCCGCCGGCCTCGCCCGCGGCGACCATCGACACGAACAGGTCACTGAAGACCGCGGGATGCTTGGACATGGCCTGCGAGAGCGAGAAACCGGTCTCGACGTCCTGGCGGACGGCGACGATCGTGCGTGCGAGCTTCGGCGACTCGGTCTGGTCCTCCAGGACATACAGCGCGCGCAACAGCGACAGGCCGGCCGAGACCATGGTCGCCATCTGGCGGGCCATCACCGTCAGGTCGCGCGAGCCGACCGGCGTATACAGGTCCCGGATGTCCTGCAGGGTGAAGGCCATGCGCTTGCGCGAGATCTCGACCACGGTGAAGCCGCGCCCGCGCAGCTGCGCGGCGACCTGGGTTGCCGACTCCCCCTGCACCTCCCCGTGGGTCGGCGCCCCGTTGGGGTCGATGCCCTTGAAGGTGTAGGTCGCGCTGCTCATCTCACGCGCCGGCCGCGGCCCGGGCCGGGCGACCGTTCGCCATGCCCGCGAGCGCCGAGCTCTCCATCAGCCGCTGTAGCTCGGCCGGCGTGCTGGACCGCTCGAGGGCGAGGTCGCGTCGGATCAGTCCCTGGCGGACCAGCTCCGCGAGGGCGGCATTCATCGATTGCATCCCGTGCTGGGCGCCGGTCTGCATGATCGAGTAGATCTGGTGGGTCTTGCCCTCGCGAATCAGGTTGCGGACCGCGGACGTCGCCACGAGCACCTCGCAGGCCACGATGCGCCCGCCCTCGGTCGAGGGCAACAGCTGCTGGCACACCACGCCCTGCAGTGAGTTGGCGAGCATCACGCGCACCTGTTCCTGCTGCTCGGACGGGAACACGTCGATCACGCGGTCGATCGTCTGGGGAGCGTCGGACGTGTGCAGGGTCCCCAGCACCAGGTGGCCGGTCTCGGCGGCCGTCAGGGCGATCTGGATCGTCTCCAGGTCGCGCATCTCACCGACCAGGATCACGTCGGGGTCCTGACGAAGCGCGCTGCGCAGCGCGCTGGCGAACGACTGCGTGTCGCCGCCCAGCTCGCGCTGGTTGATCAGCGAGCGCTTGTGGTTGTGCAGGAACTCGATCGGGTCCTCGATGGTCATGATGTGGACCGAACGGGACTCGTTGATCAGGTCGATCAGCCCGGCGAGGGTCGTCGACTTGCCGGAGCCGGTCGCGCCGGTAACCAGCACCAGGCCGCGCGGAGTGGTCGACCACTCCCCGACCGTCGCGGGGATCTTGAGCTCCCCGAGCGAGCGGATCGTGGTCGGGACGACGCGCAGCGCCGCCCCCAGCACGCCACGCTGGTGATAGGCGTTGACGCGGAAGCGGGCGAGCCCCGGTGCCTGGTACGAGAAGTCGAGCTCCAGGTCGGTCTCCAGGCGCCGGCGCTGGTCCTGGGTGAGGATCCCGTAGAGCAGCTCGCGGGTGTCCTGGGGCGTGAGCACCTCGCGCCCGATCGCGTTGAGCTCGCCGCTGACGCGCATCACCGGCGGGGCGCCGACCGCCAGGTGCAGGTCGCTGGCGCCGCTGGTGACCACCGTGGTGATCATCTCGCTGAATTCCATCATCGCTCAGCCTCGCGTTGCGTGGCGCCGCCCGCGGACGCGGGCGCCGTGGTGCACGGACGGCATCAGCCGACCGCCCTCGCCAGTTCTTCCAGGCTCGTGTCCCCGCGCAGCACCTTGATCAGCCCGTCCTCGCGCAGCGTGCGCATGCCCTCGCGCTGGGCCTGATGGGTGATGGCGTCGGCCGAGGCGCCGGTGACGATCATGTCGGCGATCTCCTCGCTGACCACCAGGAGCTCGTAGACCCCGAGCCGGCCCTTGTAGCCGGATCCGCCGCAGCGCGCGCACCCGACCGGCCGGTGGACCTGCGCGGTGTCGCCCAGCCCCTGCGGCAGGCGCGTCGGGTCGACGAGGTCCGAGAACACCGAGGTCGGCAGCTGATGGGGCTCGCGGCAGAAGACGCACAGCCGGCGGGCCAGCCGCTGGGCCAGGATCCCGGCCACGGCGCTCGCGGTCAGGAAGCCCTCGACGCCCATCTCGGTCAGGCGCGACAGCGCCCCGGCCGAGTCGTTGGTGTGGAGGGTCGCCAGGACCAGGTGGCCGGTGAGCGCGGACTCGATGGCGATCTTGGCGGTCTCCGGGTCGCGGACCTCGCCGATCATGATCACGTCCGGGTCGCATCGCAGGATCGAACGCAGCCCGGCGGCAAACGTCAGCCCCGCCTTCGGGTTGACCTGCACCTGGTTGATGCCCGGCAGCCGGTATTCGACCGGGTCCTCGACGGTGATGATGTTCTGCTCGACCGAGTTGAGCTGGTTGAGGGTCCCGTAGAGCGTCGTCGACTTGCCAGAACCGGTCGGACCGGTCACCAGCAGCGCGCCGTGGGGGCGCCGATAGATCGACTCGAACTGCTCGAGCACCTGGTTGGTGAACCCGAGATCGCGCAGGTCCAAGACCAGGTTGGTGCGGTCGAGGATCCGGATGACGATCTTCTCGCCGTACACGGTCGGCAGCGTCGCCACGCGCAGGTCGAGGTTGCGCCCGGTCACATACAGTCCCACGCGGCCGTCCTGCGGGGCACGCCGCTCGGCGATGTCCAGATCGGCCATGATCTTGATGCGGCTGGCGATCCCGTGGCTGAACCGCGACGGCACGGTGGTCACGTTGCGCAACACGCCGTCGACGCGGAAGCGCACGACCATCTCGCTCGCCTGCGGCTCGAAATGTACGTCCGAGGCGCCCTCGTCGACCCCGCGAGCCAGGATCGAGTTGACCAGCCGCACGACGGGCGCGTCGTCATTGGACGCATCGCCGTCGTCGACCATGTAGTCGGTGACGCGCACGTCGGCGAAGCTGGTGCCCTCGTCGACGCCTGCCAGGACGCTGTCCAGGCGCCGGGTTTCACCGAGCAAGTGGGTGATCTCGTCGGGCGGTGCGAGCATCGGGCGGATCTCCCGCCCGGTGATGATCCGCAGGTCGTCGAGGGCAAGCACGTTGGACGGGTCGGCCATTGCCACCACCAGGCGCCCATCGGGATCGATGCGCACCGGCACGGCCTGGTAGCGGCGGACGGTGCGGGCGTCGATGAGCTCGGTGACGGTCGAGTCGATCGGCGTCCCCGGCTCGAACAGCCCCACCCCGGCGCGAACGGCGCTCGCGTACGCGAGCTGCTCGCGGCTGATGACCCCACGTTCGACCAGCAGCTCGCCCAGGCGCCCGCCCTGTGGGGGCCCGTCCGGGAAGGCCAGGCGCAACTGCTCGATGGTGATGTACTCGAGCCCCAGCAACACCTGCGTCAGCGACTGGGTGCGCGGCTGGGACGGCGGGGTGATCGTGGCCGCGACCCGCGGCGCCGCGGCGCCGATCGGGCCCGCGTCCAGTCGCTGCATCCCCGAACGGGGCAGCCGGACGTCGTCGACGCGGCGGCGATCGGCGGCGCTGCGCGGATTGCCGCGCGGCGGACCGGACGCGGGCGGCTGGTCCGGCTTGGGCGCGGGATTGTCAGGGGGAGTGCTCACCCCTTGTCTGATCGGCCGAAACGGCCGCCGACATTACCTTCCCGACCGCATCAGGGCGTCCCGCATCACGCCGATCGGCGGCTCCTGCCCCGTCCACTGGACGAAGGCCGCCGCCCCCTGGTGCAGGAGCATGCCGAGGCCGTCGACGCAGCGCGCACCGCTGCGTGCGGCGGCCGCCAGCCAGGCCGTCCCGCCGGGCCGGTAGACGACGTCCACGACCACGTGGCCCGGGCCGATCCCCGCGAGCGGCAGCTCGTCCGGAATGCGGTCGCCGTGCAGGCCCAGGCTGGTGCAGTTGACGACGAGTGCACACCGTGCGGCGGCGGTCTCGAGCGCGTCCGCTGAGAAGCCGATCGGATCGCCCAGCGCCGCTGCCCGCGCCGGGGTCCGGTTGGCGACCAGGATCCGCGCGCCGCGCTGGCGGAGGGCGAACACCACGGCCCGTGCGGCGCCGCCGGCGCCGATCACCAGTGCGGTGCGCCCGTCGAGTTCGAGCGGCGCGGCCTCGTCGAGCGCGCGCAGGAACCCTGGCGCGTCGGTGTTGTCGGCCCGCCAGCCGCCTGCCCCGTCCGGGACGAGGGTGTTGGCCGCCCCGATCGCCGCCACGGCGTCCGAGACGGCGCTGCATTCGGCGAGCACCGCCTGCTTGTGCGGGATCGTGACATTGAGTCCCGCGATACCGGCCGCGGCCAGCCCGCGCACCGCCTCGTCCACGCGGGCCGGGTCCACCGGGAAGGCCACGTAGGTCCAATCGAGCCCGAGCGCGGCGAAGGCGGCGTTGTGCATCGCCGGCGAGAGCGAGTGCGCGACCGGCCAGCCGATGATCCCCGTCACCCGTGTTGCGCCCGAGATCATCTCAGCGCCCCTTGGCCAGGTTCGCCTGCGACTTGGTCGTGTCCTGGTTGAACTGCGCGAGCGAGGTGGCGAAGTAGTGGCCGCCGCTGCCGTCGTTGCGCGCGACGTAGTACAGGTACGGGACATGGGCCGGGTGCGCGGCGGCCTGGATGCTGCGCAAGGCCCGGGTTGCAGATGGGCCCGGGCGGCAGGCCGGGGTACTTGCGGGTGTTGTACGGGGACTCGACCTGCAGATCGGCCGCGGTGAGGTCCGTCTTCCAGTAGCCCAGCGCGTACTGCACCGTCGCGTCGATGCCGAGCATCATGTGCGCGTGCAGGCGGTTGTAGATGACCCCGGCGACGATCGGCCGCTCGGCCGGCACCGAGACCTCGCGCTCGATCATCGAGGCGATCGTCAGCACGTCGTACGGGGTCAGGTTCTTGCGCTCGGCGTACGCGTAGTTCACGCCGGCGGTGTAAGTGCGGTACGCGGTGAGCTGCGCGTCGACCAGCGCGGCCACGGTGGTCGATGGCAGGATCGGATAGGTCGCCGGGAACAGGAACCCCTCCAGCGAGCGCGGCGCGGTGGTCCCGGCCAGCACCTTGCCCTCGCCGCTGACCCCGGTCTGGGCGAGGTAGGCGGTCGCCGAAAGGTGGGTCTTGGCCGCGAGGATCGCCGCGATCTGCTCGCGCCGCAGCCCCTCGGGAAAGTTCACGTTGATGGGCGTCGGTGGGGGCGGCGGCGCCGCGTGCTGGCGGGACCGGTGCACACCGTACGCGGTGCCCCCGAGGACGATGATCACGAGCAGGATGATCCACACGGCACGAGCGCGGCGCCGGCGCGGCGGGCGCGGGGCCCGGCTGCTCACGAGTGGGCGAGCCGCCGCGCGCGGCCCACGACGGATTCGAGGAGGACACACGCGGCGGCGCTGTCCAGGTCCACGTGCCCACGACGGCTCCCGGCCTCGGCGAGGCGGCGAGCGGCCTCGCGGGTCGACAGCCGCTCGTCGACGAGCTCGACCGGCAGCCCGAAGCGCCCCCTGACGCGCTCGGCGAATCCGGCCGCCGCGCGCGCCTGGGCGCCGCGCTCCCCGGACATCAGCAGCGGTTCGCCGACGATGATCCGCGCGGGCTGCTCACGGGCGAGCAGGTCCTCGAGCGCACGCATGCCCGACGGGCTGTCGATGCGCGCGATCGCCGGCAGCGGCCGGACCAGCGTACCGGTGGGGTCAGTCACCGCCACGCCGGTCCGGGCTCGCCCGTGATCGAGCGCCAGCAGCTTCACGCGCCCGATGTGCCGAAGAGTTCGCGGGCCGCCTGGAGTGCGGCCGGCAGGCGGGACGGATCCTTGCCGCCGGCCCGTGCCATCGTCTCGCGCCCGCCTCCGCCGCCGCCCACCAGCGGCGCGATCTCCTTGAGGATCACCGCGGCCGAGCGGCCCGCGGCGACCGCGCCCGAGCCGAGATTGGCGACCAGCATCACGCGCCCGTCGCTGCGCGCGCCGAGCACGACGGCCGCGTCCTCGCCGAGCAGGCGCTTGACCTGATCGGAGATCTCCAGCAGCTCGTCGGCATCGCCGGCCTCGACCTCGGCGACGACGGCCCGCACGTCGCCGGCGTCGATCGCGTCAGCGGCGAGCGCGCCGGGGTCGACCCGCCCCTGCCGGGCACGCCGCAGCTCGCGTTCAAGTTCGGCGATGCGGGCGTCACGACTGGCGAGTTCGCGTTCGAGCGCCCGCGCGCGCTGGGCGTGCCACTCGGCGAGTGCGGCGCCGGTGATCGCTTCGATGCGGCGTGCGCCGGAGCCCACGCTCGTCTCGGTCACGATCTTGAACGGGCCGATCTCGCTCGTGCGCGCGACGTGGGTGCCCCCGCAGAGCTCCTTGGAGAAATCGCCCGTCGACACGACCCGCACGACATCGCCGTATTTCTCCCCGAACAGGCCGATCGCCCCGAGCGCGTCGGCCGCGTGCTTGGGCATCTCGGTCCAGGTCACCGGGCTGTCCTCGGCCACCCGTGCGTTGACCAGGCGCTCGATCTCCTCGAGTTCCTCGCGCGGGACCCGCCCCCGATGGGTGAAGTCGAAGCGCAGCTTGTCGGGCCCCACATACGATCCGGCCTGCTTGACATCGGATCCGAGGCGCTCGCGCAGGGCCCAGTTGAGCACGTGGGTGCCGGTGTGGTTGGCCTGCGTCGCGCGCCGGCTCGGCACGTCGACGTGGGCGACAACCGCGGCGCCCTCGGCAAGCGCCGCGCCCGCCACGACCAGGACCTGATCGTCACCCACGCGCAGGACATCGGTGACCTCGCGCCGGTGGCCGTCGGTCGCGATCCAGCCGCGATCGGAGATCTGCCCGCCGCCCTGGGGGTAGAAGGGCGACTCGGCGAGCTTGACCAGGTGCCGGCTACCGTCGAGGTCGGACACCCCGGTGACCGTCGTGGCCACCTCGAGCTGGTCGTAGCCGACGAACCGCGTCCGCATGCCCCGCGCGGCGAGCTCGGCGGCCCGGACCGACAGGTCGGTCTCGGTCGCCGCGCTCACACCGGCCCGGGAGCGCTCGCGTTGCTCGTCCATCAACCGCTCGAAGGTCGCGGTGTCGACGTCGAGCCCCGCATCCTGGGCGGCTTCGGCGGTGAGATCGAGCGGGAACCCGTACGTGTCATGCAGCCGGAACGCGTCGTCACCGGCGACGGTGCCGGTGGCGGCCGCGCGCGCGATGACCTCGCCCAACAGCCGCCTGCCCTGCTGGAGCGTACGCGCGAATTGCTCGGCCTCGGCGCCGAGGGTCTCGGCGATCGCCGTCCGCTCGCTGATCAGCTCCGGGTAGGCGTCGCCCCAGCCGGCGGACACCTCCTCCGAGAGGCCGACGACCGCGTCGACGGGCAGCCCGAGCTGGGTCCCCTCGGCGACGGCGCGCCGCACGATCCGCCGCAGCACGTATCCGCGTCCCTCGTTAGAGGGCCGCACGCCGTCGGCGGTCAGGAACGTCATGGCGCGGCCGTGGTCGGCCAGCACCCGGAGGGCGCGGTCGCTGCGCGGGTCGGCGCCGTAGCGCACGCCGGTGGCGCGCTCGGCCCATTCGATCAGCGGCCAGAAGGCGTCGGTCTCGAACACCGACGGCTTGTCCTGCAGCAGCGCCGCGATCCGCTCGAGCCCGGCCCCGGTATCGATGTTCTTGGCCGGGAGCGGGCTCAGCGATCCGTCGGCCGCACGCTCGTACTGCATGAACACCAGGTTCCAGTACTCCAGGTAGCGGTCGCCGCCGACCCGCGGGCCGCCCTCGGGCCCGAACCCCGGCCCGCGGTCGAAGTACAGCTCGGTGTTGGGGCCGCACGGCCCGGTCGGCCCGGCCTTCCAGAAGTTGTCGGCCTCGCCCAGGGCCTGGATGCGCTCCGGCGGGATGCCGAGCTCGATCCAGCGCGACCGCGCCTCGTCGTCGCCCGGAACGCTGTCGTTGCCCTCGAAGATCGTGATCCAGATGCGCTCGACGTCGAGACCCAGCACCTCGGTCGAGACCTCGAAGCCGAAGCGGATCGCATCGTCCTTGAAGTAGTCGCCGAGCGAGAAGTTGCCGAGCATCTCGAAGAACGTCAGGTGCCGCGCGGTGTGGCCGACCTGGTCGATGTCGACCGTCCGGAAGCACTTCTGACAGGAGGTCAGCCGCGGGGCCGGCGGGATGGCGGTGCCCATGAAGTATGCCTTCAGGGGCTGCATGCCGGCGATGGTCAGGAGCACCGACGGGTCGTCGTCGTACGGCACCAGCGACGCCGACGGCAAGCCGAGGTGCCCCTGGCGCTCGAAGTACTCCCGAAACGCACGACGGATCTGGTGTGTCGTCATCCGATCGCCGATCGTACCAGCACCACTGGGCACCCGGCGCCCCCGCAGCCGGCGGTCAGCGCGGCGTCAGGGACGCTTGGTCTTGGCGGTCTGGAACGCCTCCTCGACCTCACGGTCCAGCTGCGCCATGCGGCGATCGCTGGCGCGCTTGCCCGCCTCGACCGCCTCCTCGACTTGCTCACGCAGGACCGCGTACTGCTCGCCGGCATAGGCGGGCCACTCATGCGGGTCGCGCGGCAGCCGCGAGTACAGGTATCCGAGCGCACCGAGCGCCGCGACGGTGCGCAGTTTCATGTCGCTGCCTCCTCATCCCCGGTGGCGGCGGCCGTGGCGGCGGACGCCGCGTCGCGCACCGGCGATTCCGCCTGGGTCTTGGCCTGCTGGGCGTCGGAGGCTCGGCGCGCGACGAAGGTGGCCAGCCCCTCCTTCACCCCGGCCGCGACCCCGGTCAGGACGCGGACCGGTGCCGTGACGGCGCTCGAGATCGTCTGGATGGTGCGCTCGGCGCCCTTGGCGCCGTTGACCGCCGTGACCATGATCTCGTCGACGCGGTCGATCTCGCGGTTGATCCCGTCCACCGTGGTCTGGGCCTTGTTGAGGATCGGCACGACCTCGTCGGTGACGCGGCTCACCGAGGTCCCCAGGCGGCCGAAGACGCCGGCCATGCGCAGGAACAGATACGCCAGGCCGAGCCCGGTCAGCACGAGGAACAACGAGAGTGCGGCCTTGAGGACATCGGACCACTGCACGAGTTACTGGCTCCCGCTTGAAGGATGTGACACTGCGATCGTACCCGCTAGAACGAGTCGTCCGGACTGGTAGACCGTTGCAGTCTGCCCCGGGGCGACACCGGGAGCAGGTTCGGCGAGGTCGATCCGCACCCCGGATTCGTCGATCGGGACGACCGCGCGGCCGGCGATCGGCCGACCCCGGTAGCGCACGCGCACCTCGAACGGGCTCGCCAGGTCGAGGACGTCGTGGGCCACCGCCGGCCGCAACTCGAGCCCCCACGTCTCGAGCGCGCCGCGCGGCCCGACCGTGACCGCGTTGCGCGCCGGATCGGTGCCCAGCACGTACAGGGGCTCCGCGGCGGCGACCCCGATGCCCTTGCGCTGGCCGACCGTGAACCGCCAGTAGCCCTGGTGCTCGCCGATCGGGGTGCCGTCGAGGTCGACGATCGGCCCGAACTCCGGCGCAAGGCCCGCGTTGCGCTCGAGAAACGGCCCGTAGCCATCGGCGCCGACGAAGCAGATCTCCTGACTCTCGACCGCCTCGGCGGCCGGCAGCGCGGCCTCACGCGCCCGCGCCCGCACGTCCGCCTTGGTCAGCTCGCCGAGCGGGAACACCAGGCGGGCGAGCATGTCGGCCCCGAGCATGCTGAGCATGTAGCTCTGGTCCTTGGCGGCGTCGGCCGCCGCGGCGAGTACGGGCGCACCGCCCGCCCCGTCCACGATGCGGGCGTAGTGCCCGGTCGCCAGGGAGCCCGCGCCAAGGAGCGCCGCGGCCTCGGCCAGCACCGCGAAGCGGACGCTGCCGTTGCACACCACACACGGGTTCGGCGTGAGCCCGGCCTTGTAGCCAGACATGAACGCCTCGACCACGCCCTGACGGAACGGCTCGGCGGCGTCGATGGTCAGGTGCGGGATTCCCAGGGCATGCGCGCTCGCCCGCGCCAGCCGTACGGTCTCCGGTGAGCAGCAGGAGCGCTCGGCCGCGACCGCTGCCGGGTCGTGCCAGAGGCGCATCGTGACCCCGACCACGTCCCAACCGGCCTCCTGGAGCAGTTGCGCGGCGACGGCCGAATCGACCCCGCCGCTCATCGCGACCGCGACGCGCCCGGCGACCGGCGCCAGGCCCTCCTCGCCGAGCCGGCCCGAGTACCGGGCCTCGAGCGCCCGTGCGAGCGCATCGGCGGTGATCTCCGCGGCATGCCGGCGATCGGCGCCCAGGCCGCCGAGTTCGCCGTCCAGGCGATCGGCCGACAGCAGCATCGCCTCGCGTACGCCGGCGCCCTCCAGGAGCGCACAGACCGCGCTCGCCGCCGCCAGCGCCGCCGGGCACCCGTAGGCCAGAAAGCGCGCCGCCACGATCCGTTCGCCCTCGATGCGCAGTTGGATCCGGATGACGTCCCCGCAACCGACCGCGCCGGATTCCCCGATCGCGTTGGCGTCGGGCAGCGATCCGGCACCCGTGGGGCTCGCGACGTGGCGGACGATCTCAGGCGGATAGGCAGGCACCCGGCAAGGTTACCCGCTGATCCGCCACGCGAGCGAGCCGCCCCGCGCTAGCCCACCGGTGCCGAGATGGCATGGCTGAGGGCGGCGGCGATCACGGTCTGGTCGACATACCCGGTCCAGGTGTTGGCGATCCGCCCGTCCGAGCCGATGATCACCACGCTCGGGGTGCTGGCGATGCCCAGGATCGTGGTCAGGTCGCCGTACGCGCCGGCCTTAGTGGCGTTGTAGACCAGGTACCGCACCCCGGCGATCGCCTGCTGTGGCGAGGCAAGGCCGGCGATGGCCGCCGACACCGCGTCGTCGTCGGCCTGTCCGGGGATCACGAAGCCGACCACGACGATCTCCTGGTTGCGCAGGGCGTCGGTCACCGCGGCCGGCGTCTGGGCGTCGGTGACCACGCGTGCGCCGGCGGGCGTCGGGCTGGCCACGTGGATCGGCGCGGCGACCGGCGTGCCGACGACGGGCGCGCTCGATGTGCTTCCCGATCCGGAGCCCAGGAACCGGAACGCCATCACGATGACCAGCACCGCGATGACCGCGCCGAGGATGACCTGCCGGCGCGGCAGCTCGGCGAGGCGCTCGCGCACCCCGCTCACCCGTACAGCTCCGTGAAAGAAAGACCCCACCGTGCCGTTCCGGTATGAGTGCTGAACCTGCCGTAGCAGGTGGGACGCGTGCGGCCGCGGCACACAGTGCGGCGACCAAACAACGCATCCCGGGTATTAAGTGTTGGCTCAGGCCTCGCGCCGGTGGCGCACACGGTCGGGTCCTTTGAGAGTAGTTGACATCCCATGTGTCGACAATCCGCAGCGGCAACTCAAGACCCCGGCCGAAACCCGACGCGCGCGCCTGCCACGGCCCGATCGGATCTCGTCGACCATCGCGGCAAGGTGCCGTACCCTCAGGTCGAGATGACCGGAACACCGCTTGCCGATCGCCTGGAGATGCTGCTGGTCGCCCAGTGGCTGGAGGCGGGTGCGCCCGACGACGGCAACGTGACCTTCAAGGTCCTGGCGGCCGCGGAGGAGCTCGGCTGCGGCGGCGGGCGCAGCGGGCTGCTGGAGATCATGCGCGCGCTCGGCACGCTCGAAGACGCCCGCCGTGTCCAGATCGAATGGGCGCCCAGCGCCGGCGCGCCGGCGCTGGTGCGCCTGGCCGACGACCTCTGCCGCGACGCCCGACGCGCCTTCGAGCCGCCGCCGCTCTAGAGGCCGGTGTACTTCGTCGGCGTCGCGGCCGGTCCGATCGACGCCCAGAACCCCGCCGGCGTGGCGACCAGCGCGCGCGCCGGCGCGCTCACCCGCTGGATCTGGTGGATCGACGGGTCGACCAGCGAGATATCGAGCACGGCGCCGGTCGCCGGCGCGCTGACGACCACGTGTCCGTCGCTGACCGAGATCGCCTGCATCGTCGACGGCACCCTGATCCTCCGGAGGACGCGACCGGTGCTGGCGTTCAGGTGGAGGATCTCACCGCGCACCAGTACGCACAGGATCCCCCCATAGGCGGCGATCCCGATCGGGGCACGCGAGATCTGCGCGACGTTCCGGGAGTGCTCCGTGCCGGCGCGGGAGACGATCTGGGACAGCTGGGTGCCGCCGGCCGGGGTCTTGGTCAGCGCCCAGACCGCTCCGGGCACCGCCGCGAGGCTGAGGATCGGATTGCTGACACCGACCGCCGAGCGCTGGATGGGCGCCACTGACAACTCCGCTGGGGTCCAGATCTCGGGCTCGTGCACGTTGATCGGCTCGACCTGACGCCCACGCGAGTCGGCGACCCACAGCCAGCCGCCGGCGCTGGCCAGCACCAGCTTCCCCGGCGGCAGGTGCTGCGGGGTGGTGGTCCAGACCTGCTTGAGGTTGGTCTGGTCGGTCGTGTAGCCGAGGATCGTGCGCCCGCGCACGATCCACACGCGATGGGCCCCGACGGTGATGGCCGTCGCGATGGGCGTGGCGGCCGGCGGCGGGATCATGAGCCGGCCGGGCGGCGCCTGGACGTCCAGGCGCGTGAGCGCGCCGTCGCGGAGCGTGAACACGCCGGCGTGTCCGTTCGCGGCCACCACCACGTGCGCGGGGGCCGCGGAGGTGGACAGATCGCGCGAGCCCAGCACGCCGGTCGCCGAGGACGCGGCGGCCACGGCACACGCCGCCACGACGGCGGCGGCAAGCAGGCGGCGACCTCTCACGTGCGCGGCCCCTCGCCCGCCGTCACGGTCGAACGTATCCCGAGCTCGCGCAGCTGGGACGCGTCCACACCCGCGGGTGCGCCGGTGAGCGGGTCGCTGCCGGTCGCAGTCTTCGGGAACGCGATCACATCCCGGATCGAC
Source organism: uncultured Thermoleophilia bacterium (assembly GCA_963773325.1). Taxonomy (GTDB): domain Bacteria; phylum Actinomycetota; class Thermoleophilia; order Miltoncostaeales; family Miltoncostaeaceae; genus CAITWD01. The sequence continues at coordinate 2,808,531 of CAVZAI010000002.1, forward strand.
CGCTCGCCCGCCAGCTGCATCACCAGCCGATCCAGTCCCAGCGCCACGCCGCCGTGCGGCGGCGCGCCGAGTTCCAGCGCGCGCAGCAGGAACCCGAACCGCTCCTGCGCCTCGTCGGCGTCGAGCCCAATCACGGCAAAGACCCGCTCCTGAAGATCGGTGCGATTGATGCGGATGCTGCCACCGCCCAGCTCGAGGCCGTTCATCACGACGTCATAGGCCTGGGCGAGCACCTCGCCAGGCCCCAATTGTAGGCGATCTTCATCCTCCGGGCGCGGGGCCGTGAACGGATGGTGCAGCGCGTCCCAGCGCTGCTCGTCGGCGTTCCAGTCGACCAGCGGGAAATCGATGACCCACAGCGGCGCCCAGACCCCCTCCGGAATGAGGCCGAACCGCTCGGCCCAGCGCGTGCGCAGGGCGCCGAGCACGTGCTGGGCGACGCGCTCGGTGTCGGCGACCATCGCGATCAGGTCACCCGCTCCCGCCCCAAGCGCCGCGACGAGCCCCGCGAGGAACTCGGCCTTGACCGAGGCCCGCAGCGCCCCCTCGGCGCCGGGCACCGCCCAGACGAGTCCCTTGGCCCCGAGCTCCTGCGCCTCGACGACCAGGCCGTCGAGATCCTTGCGCGACAGGCCGGCACCCGCCCCCGGGAACACGATCGCCCGGACGACCCCGCCGGCACCGACGACGCTCCCGAACACTCCCAGCCCTGACGTCGCGGCGGCCTGGGACCAGTCGGCGATCTCGCAGGCGAAGCGCAGGTCCGGGCGGTCAGTGCCGAAGCGCCGCATCGCCTCGTGGTAGCCCATGCGCGGAAACGGCACCTCGAGCGCGATCCCGGCCTGAGCCCACGCCGCCACGAGCACCTGTTCGACCAGGGCCTGGATGTCCGCCGACTCGACGAACGAGGCCTCGATGTCGACCTGGGTGAATTCCGGCTGCCGGTCGGCCCGCAGGTCCTCGTCGCGGAAGCAGCGCACGATCTGGTAGTACCGCTCGATGCCGCCGACCATCAGCAGCTGCTTGAACAGTTGCGGGCTCTGGGGCAGCGCGTAGAAGCTTCCCTGCTGCAGGCGGGACGGCACCAGGAAGTCGCGCGCGCCCTCCGGCGTCGAGCGGGTGAGCATCGGCGTCTCGACCTCGAGGAACCCCTCGCCCTCGAGCACCTCGCGAATCGCTCGAACGACCCGACCGCGCAGCTCCAGGGCCTGCAGGCGCGGCGCACGACGTAAATCCAGGTAGCGATAGGTCAGCCGGAGCTCCTCGCCGGCCTGGGTGTGCTCGTCCTCGACCGAGAACGGCAGCGGGGCCGCTTCGGCGAGCACCTCGAGCTCGGTCACCCGCAACTCGACCTGTCCGGTCGGGATGCGCGGGTTGACCGTGTCGACAGCGCGCGCGACCAGCGTGCCGGCTGCACTGACCACGTCCTCGGGCGACAGCCGTTGCGCGCGTTCGAGTACCGCGCCCGCGTCGGGGTGGATCACCAGCTGCAGTACGCCGCTGCGGTCGCGCAGATCGATGAACACCACCCCGCCGTGATCCCGGCGCCGGTGCACCCAGCCGGCGACGCGGACCTCGGCGCCCCGCGACCCGGCCGCCTCCAGGCAGCTGTGGGTGCGGAACCGCTGCGCCCCGATCACAGGGTTCCCTCCAACTCCGACAAGCGCACCTCGATCTGTTCCCCGGACTGCATGTCACGAACCATCGCCATCCCCCGCTCGCGCTCGCGCGGGCCCAGGATGACGGTGCGCCGGGCCCCGACGCTCGCGGCGTGACGCATCATCCCCTTGAGGCTCCGTCCCGCACGGTCGGCCTCGCAGGAGCGCCCGCGTGCCCGCAGCCGCGCCATCATCGCAAATGCCTCCAGACGCGATTGCTCATCGACGGCCGCGAAGTAGATATCGACGGTGACGGGCGGCGCCGTGACGCCGGCGGCATCGAGCGCCAGCACGATGCGCTCGATGCCGGTGCCGAAGCCCACCCCGGACAGCGCCGGCCCGCCGAGTTCCTCGACCAGACCGTCGTAGCGCCCGCCGCCGCCGATGCCGCTCTGGGCGCCGAGGCGGTCGCAGGTGAACTCGAAGACGGTGTGGGTGTAGTAGTCGAGCCCGCGCACGAGTCCCGGATCCTGCGCGTAGGCGATGCCGATCGCGTCGAGCGCCCCCCGAACCCGGGCATAGTGCGCGGCGGCGGTGTCTGAGAGCGCGTCGGCGATGCGCGGTGCGTCGGCCATCACCGCGGCCACCGCAGGGTCCTTGCTGTCGAACAGCCGCATGGGGTTCTCGCTCATGCGTTGACGCGCGTCGTCCGGCAGCGCGTCGGCGTGCCGGGTCAGGTACCCGAGCAGCTCCCGGCGGTACGGCCCCCGGGTCGCATCGTCGCCGAGGCTCGAGATCCGCAGCCGCACGTCCGGGACGCCGAGGGCGGCGTAGATCCCCGCCAGCAGGGCGATCACCTCGGCATCCAGCAGCGCGTCGTCGGACCCGATCACCTCGGCCCCGATCTGGGTGTGCTCGCGGAAGCGCCCCGACTGCGGCGCCTCATAGCGGAACATCGGCCCCGTGTACCAGAGCTTGACCGGCAGCGGCAGCTTGTGCATGCCGTGCTCGACGAAGGCCCGCACGACGCCTGCCGTACCTTCGGGCCTCAAGGTGAGCGAGCGCCCGCCCCGATCCTCGAAGGTGTACATCTCCTTGCGCACGATGTCGGTGCTCGCACCGACCCCGCGCGCGAAGACCTCGGTGTACTCGAAGGTCGGGGTCGTCAGCTGCCCGAACCCGTAGGCGGCAAACGTGTCGCCGGCGACCGCGAGGATCCGACTCCGGATGCGGTGCTCTGCGGGCAGGACGTCCCGGGTGCCGCGAGGCGCCTCCAGGCGCCCGTGGCTCACTTGGCGCCCGCCCGCGAGCCCGTCCACTTGCGCAGCTGCGACCGGTACCGCCACCGCTCGATGAGCAGGCCCATGGCGACCATGACCCCGAAGCCGAACACCCCGACCCCGATCGCGAAGATCGGGTTGAGGTGCAGCAGGAAGATGAGCACCAGCACGTAGCCGGCCGCGATGAGCCCGGCACGCTTGAACACGCCCTGCGGCGAGGGCGGGATCGGCTCGCCGGGCTTGCGCTTGGGCCCCGTCTTGGTCTGCTCGGTGGCCTCGCGCTCGATCTTCGGGCTGCGGGCCGGCGGCGGGCCGGTCGGGCGTTGCTTACGGCGCTTTGCGATCACTGACTCCTTAGCTCTCGTCGCGGGCGAGCGCCGGGCAGCATTCCTCGAGCAGGAGCGACGGGGTGAACCGGCGCAGCCCGAGCTCCTCGGGGTCCACGTCGCCCAACGCGTGGCGCGGCATGAGCCCCACGAGTTCGCTCGCACCCAGCTCGACCCCGAGCCGGTCAGCCTCGCGGCGGACCGCCTGCATGACCACCCAGGGCGGCGTACTGCGTGAGTCTTCCAGGTTCATCGATACCTGCGCAATCCCTGCCTCGGGAAGGTACAGCCCCATCGCCCGCACACCGGGCAGCCCGCCGCTCGATTCCCGCACACGGTCGGCGATGGCGCGGGCCTCGGCGAGCGACGCGTACGGCAGCTCCACGTTCCAGGCGATCAGCGGCGGCCGCACGCCGACCAGGACGCATCCGCCCGTCGGGTGCAGCCGGCGCGGGCCGGCATCCGGGATCAGCTGGCCGTCGGCGATCGCGTCGGCGAGCCGGTCGGACCCGTAGGCCCGCAACCCGTACGGCCGGGCGAGCTCCGGCGTCCGGGCGATCTCGCCGTAGTAGAACACCGGGAGGTCAAGGTCGTAGCCGATGCGCTCGCCGACGTGCTCCGCGATCGCACGCGCCGGAGCGGCGTCCACGGGACCCAGGACCACGATGGGCACGACATCCAGGGCACCGGTGCTCGGGTGCACGCCGCGGTGCCGGCGCAGGTCGATCCGCTCCAGGGCCGCGCCGGCAAGGCCGACCAGTGCATCGCACAGGCCCGCCGGGGTCCCGGCGATGCTGAGCACCGTCCGGTTGTGGTCGGGGTCGCTGTGGCGGTTGATGACCTCGGCACCCGGTACCCTGCAGGCATCGGTCAGCGCCGCGATGACCTCCTGGTCACGGCCCTCGCTGACGTTCGGCACCGACAGCATCCGGGACGGGGCGGGCAGGGACGTCTCAGGCTCCCCGGATCCCGGTTGAGCCTGCCCGTTGTGCGCGATACCGTTCACCGGTGAATCACCTTGCCTACGCTCCTCCGCCTCATCTCGTTCCTGCGCCCGTATCGCGTCGCGATCGCGATGACGGCGCTCTTCGGAGCGGGCCTGATGGCCTGCACGTTGACCCTGCCGTACATCACCCGGCTCGTGATCAACGACGTCATCGAGGCGGGCCAGCGCGACAAGCTGGCCCCGCTGATCGGCTGGACGCTGCTGATCATCGGGCTGCGGTTCGTGTTCAACATCTGCCGGCGCATCTTCGCCGGGCGCATCAGCCTGGGGGTCGAGTACGACCTGCGCGATGCCGTGTTCGCGCACATCCAGCGGCTGTCGTTTGGCTTCTTCGACCGCATGCCCGTCGGCCAGCTCATGTCGCGGACCACCAACGACCTGCAGGTCGTGCGGTTCTTCCTCGGGTACGGGCTGGTGTTTTTGTTCATGAACACGTTCCAGCTCATTCTGATCACCGTCATACTGTTCTGGATCAATCCGGGTCTCGCAGCCGTCGCACTGCTCGTCGGCCCCGCGCTGCTGGTCGTGGCGACCCGGTACTCGCGCAAGTCCGCACCGGTCCGGCTCGATGTCCAGCAGAAGGCCGGCGAGGTCGCGCAGGCCGCCGAGGAGAGCGTGGTCGGGATCCGGGTCATCAAGGCCTTCGGTCGCGAGGACTACCGCACTGATCAATTCTCCGACGTGTCCTACAGGGCCTTCCGGCGCAACATGGATGCGGCACGGTTGGAGTCGTTCTATTCCCCGCTGCTGAGCTTCCTGCCCATCATCGGCCTCGCCGTCGTGATCATCTACGGGGGCACGCTGGTCATCAACCACGACCTGAGCCTGGGCGCGTTCGTGCAGTTCTACCTCTACCTGGCGCTGCTGATGGGGCCGTTTCGGATCATCGGGGTGTTGGTCGGCAACGCGCAGCGCGCGGTGGCCGGCGGCCAGCGGATCTTCGAGATCATGGATGCGGTCCCTGACGTTCGGGAGACCGTGCATCCGGTCCCGCTGCCCGCCGGGCCGGGCGAGGTCCGCTTCGAGGACGTGCACTTCGCCTACACGCCCGGGCGCGAGGTCCTGCACGGCATCGACCTGACGATTCCGGGCGGGGCGACGGTCGCGCTGATCGGAACGACCGGCGCCGGCAAGAGCACGCTGACCGAGTTGATCCCGCGCTACTACGAGGTCTCCGAGGGCCGCGTCCTCGTCGACGGCGCCGACGTGCGCGATCTCGCCCTCAACGACCTGCGGCGCCAGATCGGCGTCGTCTCGCAGGAGCCATTCCTGTTCTCCGCCACGGTGCGCGAGAACATCGCCTACGGGCGGCCCGAGGCGACCGACGACGAGGTGTGGGCGGCGGCCGGGCAGGCGCGGGCGGATGCGTTCATCGAGTCCCTGCCGATGGGCTACGACACGATCGTCGGCGAGCGCGGGTACACCCTCTCGGGCGGTCAACGCCAGCGCCTGGCGATCGCGCGGGCGATCATCACCGACCCGCGCATCCTGATCCTCGACGAGGCCACCGCATCGGTGGACGCCAGCACCGAGCGCGAGATCCAGGACGCCCTGCGCGCGGTCATGGCCGGGCGGACCACGATCATCATCGCCCACCGGCTCTCGACGATCCGGTTGGCCGACGAGCTGATCCTGCTCGACCACGGCGCGATCGCCGCCCGCGGTCGACACGCCGAGCTGTACGCCCAAAGCGCGCTCTACCGCGACATCCACGACAGCGGCCTCGCGCGGCCGGACCTCGTGCTGGGAGACGTCTGATGGCGACGCGCATGGGCGGAGGCGGCGGCCGCGGAGGCGGCGGCCCGCGGCGGCTGAGCGGTCCGCACCCCGAAGATGACATGGAGGGGATCGCCCACCCCTCGGGGCGGCAGATCCGGCGCCTGGCACCGTTCGCACGGCCCTACAAGGGGCGGATCATCCTCGCGCTGATCCTCACCGTCATCCTTGCGGCAACCGGCCTGGCCGGACCGGCCCTTGCCCAGATCGGGATCGACAAGGGGATCACCGTCGGCAACGAGACCGTGCTGGTGCTGACCGTCGTGGCGTTCGTGCTGGTCGGCGTGCTCGGCTGGGCGACCGGCTACGCCCAGACCTACCTGTCCAGCTGGATCGGCGAGCGCATGCTCTACGACCTGCGCATCAAGCTGTTCTCCCATTTCATGGCGCTCGAGCTCGGCTACCACGAGCGCGCATCGACCGGGCGGAGCGTGAGCCGCCTGACCAGCGACGTCGAGCAGCTCAACGACCTCGTCACGGACGGATTTACCTCCGTGGTCGTCAACGGGCTGACCTTCATCGGGGTCGTCATCATCCTGTTCGTCTACGACTGGCGCCTGGCGCTGCTGTCGTTCGTGGTGTTCCCATTCCTTGCCGCCGGCACGGCCTGGTTCCGGGTCGCCTCGGCCAAGGCGTACCGGCGCACCCGCGAGACCGTCGCCGACGTGCTGACCGTCCTGCAGGAGAACCTGGCCGGCGTGCGGGTCGTGCAGGGGTTCGGCCGTCAGGAGCCGGCCCGCGAGGCGTTCCGGCGCGCCAACGCCGACTACCGCGAGGCCAACATGCAGACGATCCGGTTGTCGGGGATCTACTTCCCGAGCATCGAGCTGCTGTCGGGCATCGGCCTGGCCATCGTCCTGTATTTCGGCAGCATCGGCGTCCTCGACCACCAGATCCAGATCGGTGTGATGGTTGCCTTCATCGGCTATCTGGCGAGCTTCTTCGACCCGATCCAGCAGCTCTCGCAGCTGTATGACGACTATCAGTCGTCAATGGCCGCGCTCGAGAAGATCCAGTCGGTCTTCGACACCGTGCCGGCGCTCGCCGACCCACCGGATGCCCCCGCGCTGCCGCACGTCCAGGGTACCGTCGACCTCGACCACGTCACGTTCGGGTACGCGCCCGGCGTCCCGGTGATCCATGACGTCACGCTGCACATCAACGCCGGCGAGACGGTGGCGTTGGTCGGTGCGACCGGCGCCGGCAAGTCCACGCTCGCGAAGCTCATCGCCCGCCTGTACGACCCGCAGGAGGGCGAGGTCCGCATCGACGGCCACGAGCTGCGCTCGGTACGCCTGGCATCGTTGCGCGAGCAGCTCGGCATCGTGCCGCAGGAGGGGCACCTGTTTGCCGGCACCCTTCGCGAGAACTTGATCTTCGGACACCCGGGCGCATCAGATGATGAGATCACCGCGGCACTGCAATCCGTCGGCGGTGACGACATCCTGGACGCCCTGCCCGACGGTCTTGACACGGTCGTCAACGAGCGTGGGTCCGGCCTGTCCGCCGGGCAGCGTCAGCTGATCGCCTTCGCCCGCGCCCTCGTCGCGGACCCACGGCTGCTCATCCTTGACGAGGCCACCTCGTCGGTCGACATCCGCACCGAACAGCGGATCGAACACGCCATGGACGTCCTGCTCGAGGGCCGCACCTCAATCCTCATCGCACACCGACTGTCGACGATCCGCAACGCAGATCGCATCGTGGTGCTCGACAACGGCCGCATCGTCGAGCAGGGCTCCCACAACGAATTGTTGGATCACGACGGGCGCTACGCGCGCCTGTACGGGGACTGGGAACAGGCGATCAACGCGCCGATCCCATAGGGCCCCGAACGCCGCAAGGCGGTGTGCTAACGTGCCCCCGTCCGATCTGCCGGTGGGGGATCGTCTAGCGGTAGGACGCCGGGTTCTGGCCCCGGTAGCGGGGGTTCGAATCCTCCTCCCCCAGCTTCGGCCAGACCGGCACGTGGTTCGTTCTCGGCGCATTCGTCTAGGGGCCTAGGACGCCGCCCTCTCACGGCGGTAACACGGGTTCAAATCCCGTATGCGCTATCAGATCCCCG
>CAVZAI010000003.1:0-27409 GCA_963773325.1 uncultured Thermoleophilia bacterium
GCCCCCGATCCCGACCTGCAGCCCGTCATCGACGCGGCGAGGGACGCCGCGCTCGCCGAGGACCACATCGTCTTCCACGGCGACCCGGCTGACGGCACGACGGGGATCATCGCGGCCTCCCCCCACCCGGCCGTGCCGATCGATGACGACTTCGCCCGTTACCCGGACTATGCCGCGGCCGCGGTCGCGGCATTACGGGCCGCAGGTATCGGCGGGCCGCTCGCAATCGCCCTCGGCACCCGCGCCTACGGGGGCGTGATGGTGGCGACCGAGCACGGCGGCTACCCGGTCGCCGAGCTTGTGCGCCAGATCGTCGGCGGGCCTGTCGTCTGGGCACCCGCCATCGATGGCGCGGTGGTGCTCGCCAAACGCGGCGGGGACTTCACACTCACCGTCGGCGAGGACCTGTCGGTCGGCTTCCGTTCGGCGAGCGAGGATGCGGTCGAGCTCTACATCGAGGAGAGCATCGCCTTTCGCGTCATCACGCCGGAGGCGGCGGTGCACTTGGCGCCCGCCTGACGCGTCGTGTTCGGCCGACGTGCACCGGGCGCCCCCGAGGGCCTGTGTCCGCGTCGACCCTTGACCGACGGGACTGCGAGCTTGGCCGGATCCGGTCCCCCGACGCGCGGGAGCACCGGCGGGCGTGATTGGGCCGGGCCGGTGTCGTGCGCGCACGCATGGGCGTTCAAGCTCGGCTGGCGCGCGGTCCGAGGACAGGTGGACGGCCAGCGCGGCGCGCGCGCAGCTCGAGTCCGAGCAGGACGATCGCCTGGATGATTACGAACGTGGTCGTCACCGCGGCGACGGTGCCGGTCCCACCGGTCGTGGCGGTCGTGAGGTTGTACACGCCGTGCCAGATCGCGCACGCGAGGATGCTGCCGCCGGTGCCGTTGTACAGCCAGGTCAGCACGATTGATCCGCAGGCGAGGCCGAACACGAAGCCGACGTAAGTGATCGGCGCCATCGCCCGGTAGGTGTTGATCGTGAAGAAGTAGGGCAGGTGCCAGAGGGCCCAGATCGGGGTAACCAGCAATGCAGCGGCCAGCGCGCCATAGCGTCGCTGTAGCAACGGGAGTGCGAAGCCTCGCCAGCCGGTCTCCTCGCCGAACCCGTTGATGAGAATCGCGAGCACGCCGACGGCGAGCACGCCGATTGCAGGCAACCCGCTGTAGCGGCCGAAGCCACTGAGCCTCGGCAGCGTGCCGGCGACGGCGTCGATGGCGAGTGCGATACCCAGGAATGCGAACGGGCTCAGCGTCCAGGCCCACCACCGCAGCGGCATGTGCCAGCGCCCCATCCGAGCGAGCAGATCCGCCACGCCCGTTCGCCCGGACAGCCAGCCAGTGACGATGAGCGCCGCGAGGGCGGGTCCGAGCAACGCGGGTGCGTGCGTCGGCCAGCCCCGGCCCTTGTCGATCGTGTCGCCGGCCACGGCCAGCGGGAACGTCCAGGCCCACGAGAACCCGTATGCGAGCACGACGAAGGCCGCCAGCGCGCCGAGGCTCCCAGCTGCGGGTCGCCGCAGAAGCGTCAGCGGAGCCTTTGAGCCGGTGCCGCGCGTCGGGAACGTGGGTGACCGCACAGCCATCCAAGGCCTCCTCGAAGCCCTCTGCAGCGAACCTCCCATGCCGTCAACGGAGATGCGACCGTGGCGCACCGGTCGCGCCTTGCCTGTTTCTACGGATCCGTGCAAGCGACCACTCGGGATCAATCCAACGCCCGGCCAGCGGTGATCACCACCGCGATTCTGCCATGCGACGACTCCTACCGCGGCAGGTGGTCCGCGAACCAGTCGGCCGCGCGGCGGGCAACGTCCTCGAGGGCGCCCGGTTCCTCGAACAAGTGGGTCGCTCCGGGGACGATCGCGAGCTCACTGGGCACGCGCAGGGCGCGCTGCGCATCACGGTTGAGGGCGAGGACGGCCTCGTCGCGCCCGCCGACGATCAAGAGCACATCCGCGCCCACCTCGCCGAGTCGCGGGCCGGCCAGATCCGGACGCCCGCCGCGCGAGACGACGGCGCGGACGCGGTCGCCGAGGTCGGCCGCGGCCCACAACGCGGCCGCGGCCCCGGTGCTCGCACCGAAGAACCCGACCGGGAGCGCGGCGACTTCCGGGTCGCCTGCCGCCCAGTTAGCTGCCCGAACGACGCGTCCGGCGAGCAGGGGGATGTCGAACACGTTCGCGCGGCTGGCCGCCTCGGTCGGTGTCAGCAAATCGATGAGCAGCGTCGCCAGACCGCGGTCGTTGAGCACGGCTGCGACGTCGCGATTGCGCGGGCTCAGGCGGCTGCTGCCGCTGCCGTGGGCGAAAATCACGAGCCCCGTCGCGTCGGGGGGCACCCGCAGATCCCCGACGATGGTGCCCGTCTCACCGATCGGGACGAGGATCTGCTCGTTCCGCCAGGCCCTCGCGGGGCCGGACGACCTCCGGGCCGCCAGCAGGTTGAGCACCTCGTCGTCGGTTGTCTGGCTGAAGTCTTCGTACCACGCGCCGACCGCGCGCATCTGCTCCGGCGCAGCCAGGCACACGACCTCGTCGGCCACTGCGGCGAGTTCCCGGAGGGTGGACGGAACGCCGACGGGGACCGCGAGCACCAGGCGCCGCGGCCCTTTCGCACGGACCGCGTGGAGCGCCGCGCGCGCCGTCCCGCCGGTGGCAATGCCGTCGTCGACGACGATCACGGTCCGACCCGTGACATCGAGCGGGCGATCACCGCGATAGCGCGCGACGCGCGCATCGACCTCTGCGCGCGCCCGCACCACGGCGCGCTGGAGGTCCGCGTCGCTGATCCTCAGCCACCGCAGGGTCTCGGTGTCGATCATCGGGGGCTCGCCTTCGGCGACTGCGCCGATGCCGAATTCCGGGTTCTCCGGGGCGCCGATCTTGCGTGCCACGAGCACGTCGAGCGGCGCATCGAGCGTCTGGGCGATCTCGAAGGCCACGGGGATCCCGCCCCGCGCGAGCCCGAGCACGAGCGGCTGCTCGGGCGCGAGTACCGCGAGCCGTGACGCGAGCTCGCGCCCGGCTGCGCGACGGTCGGCGAACCCATGAGGTGAGGATGAACGCATCGGTTGCTCCTTGGGCCGATTCCGTTGCCGTCTGCGGCCCGCGATCACGGCCGCCCCGATCGACTGACTCGCATGGTTGCCGCCCGGTGCGGGTCCGGAATCCGTTGTCGCACGGGGGTGCGGCGCGTGGAATCCCCGAAGGCAGCCCAGGGTTGCTGACCCCGAGTCGCGACGACCCGTGCCGCTGGGCCCGCATGCGCCGCGTCCCGGGCGCGGTGCGATTGACACCGCGTCGCCGGTGCGCGAGCCTGCCGCCCGACCGAGCAGGACGTACGCTGTCGCATCCGAGAAGGGGCGCCGTGGGCCATGGTGTCGCCGAGGTTCTGACGTTCGCGGTCGGTGTGGCGGTCAGCCCGCTCCCGATCATCGCCGTGATCCTGATCCTGTTCTCCCGCCAGGCGAACGTCAACGGTCGGGCGTTCCTGGCCGGCTGGATCGTGGCGCTGGCGGTCGTCAGCGGGGTCGTGTACGCCATCGCCGCCGGCGCGGACGCGAACTCCGACGCGACGGTATCGGACAGCGTCTCGTGGCTGAAGATCGTGCTGGGGATCGTGCTCCTGTGGTTGGCTGCGCGTCGCTGGCGTACGCGCCCGGCGCCTGGCGCGGCACCGGAGCGGCCGAAGTGGATGGCGCGCGTCGAGTCGTTGAGGCCCGGTCAGGCGGCTGGCCTGGGCGCGCTGCTGGTCATCGCCAACCCGAAAAATCTGATCCTCACGATCGGCGCCGCCATGGGCCTGGCCCAGCTCGACCTCTCGACCGGTGATGCCGTGGTGGCCCTGATCGTATTCATCGTGGTCGCCAGCGCGAGCGTCGCCGCGCCGGTCATCTACCATCGGCGGGGGGGCGCCCGGGCCGAGGCCGCGCTCGACGACGTCAAGGCCTGGCTCGGCGAGAACGACGCGACGTTCATGGCCGTGCTGTTCCTGGTGTTCGGCGTGGACCTGATCGCCAAGGGGATCGGGCTGCTGTCCTGAGCCCACCCCGCCGGGTGCGGGCATCGCGGTCATGACCAAAGGAGGCCACAGGTGGATCTGGCAGCCGTGATGCGCGAGCTCGCCGCGCGCGAGCCGATCTTGGATCAGGGTGCATCCGAGCTGACCCGCGCGGACTTCGAGACGGTCACCGCCGACGACTTCTGGGAGGTCGGGGCATCGGGGACCGTCGATGGCCGGGAGCGCGTGTGGGCGGTTTTCGCAGCGCGATCTGCGCGCCCCGAGGGCGAGTGGGAGGCGAACGACGTCCGTTGCCGGGCGCTGGGCGCCGACAGCTACCTGCTCACGTACCGCCTGCGCCAGGACGCGCGGATCACGCGCCGGCCGAGCGTCTGGGAGCGCGCGGCCGGGCGCTGGCGGCTCGTCTACCACCAAGGGACGATCGTGGGTGATCCCGCCGCCGGGAGCGGGTACCGACGGGATCGGCCCCGTTGACCGATCCGGTCGTCGTGCCGATAGCACCATGGGATGAGTGTCGGCGAGCGCATGCGGCGGTTGACGGCGTGGCGCAGGCGCACGGTTCGGGCGATCGCCGCCGAGCTTGGCGTCCTGGCGCTCGTGGCCGTCGTCTGCGCGGGCACGCTGGTCGCTCCGGCCACTGCGGCCGCGGCGACCTGCGACACCACCGTCGACATCTGCCTCACACTGACGACCAGCAACACGGCCTCGGCCCTGTCGCTGCCCCTCGGCGGCACGGTGGCCGTGACGGTTGACTGGGGCGACGGCAGCGCCCCCCAGTCGTTTACCTCGGCGGGCGACACGGCGGCGCACGCCTATCTGCCGGATGGGACCTACACCGTGGTCATCGCTCCAGATACGAGCGCATCGCCGTCGGGTCCGTGGCTCACGCATTTCGGCGATCCCGGCGGGTACACGGGCGCCGGCCTGATCACCGGGGTCTCCTCGCTTGGGAGTTTGGGCACGACGAACCTCGCGGGCGCCTTCGCCGGCGCGACCAGCCTGATGGCCGTGCCGCCCGCCCTTCCCGCCGGCGTGACCGACCTCCGCAGCGTCTTCCGGGGCGCGACGGCATTCAACCCATCCTCGTACGGACAGTCGATCGATGCCTGGGATACGTCGGCGGTCACGACCATGGCCGACATGTTCAACGGGGCGTCGGGCTTCGACTCCGATATCGCCGGCTGGGACACCGGCCGGGTCACCGACATGTCCCGCATGTTCGACAACGCGGTGGCGTTCGATCAGCCCGTGGGCACGTGGGACACCGGTGCGGTGACGACGATGCGCGGGATGTTCAGCGGCGCCGCCGGCTTCGATCGGCCCATCGGTACCTGGAATACCGCCCACGTGACCGATATGACCGACCTGTTCGCCGGGGCCAGCGCCTTCAACCAGCCGCTGGCCGGGTGGAACACCGGATCGGTCACCTCGACGCGCGACATGTTCAGCGGCGACTTTGCCTTCGACCAGCCCCTCGGTGCGTGGGATACCGGCCATGACGTGGACATGAGCGAGATGTTCGCGAATGCCACGTCGTTCGATCAGCCGATCGCCAGCTGGAATACGGGCGCCGTCACCACCATGAGCGCGATGTTCTCCGGCGCGGCGGCCTTCGATCAGCCGCTCGCCGGCTGGGACACCAGCCACGTGACCGACATGTCGTCCATGTTCGCCCAGGCGGCGCTCTTCGATGCGCCGATCGGCGGCTGGGCGACCGCCGCGGTGACGACCATGGCCAACATGTTCAACGGCGCCCTCGGCTTCGACCAGCCGATCGGCACGTGGAACGTTACCGGGGTCACCAGCCTCGCCGGCATGTTCGGCGGCTCGGCCGGGCTCTCGCTCGGCAGCTACGACGAACTGCTCGACGGCTGGGCGACCCAGGCGGTGCACCCGGGCGTGATCTTCGATGCCGGCACCACCCCGTTCAACGGGCTCGCGTCCGCTGCCCACGGGGTCCTCACGAACCCGTCGGGCGACGATTGGACCATCTCCGATGGCGGGCTGACCGACGCCCGCATCCCGTCGATCGTGGAGTCGCCGCCGGTCGCGACCGGGATCACGTACGGGCAGCACCTCGCAGTCTCCCGACTGCTGGGCGGTGCGGCGAGCACGCCCGGGACCTTCAGCTTCGTCACGCCGACCGAGGCCCCGGGAGCCGGCACGCCGCAGGTGGCCGTCCGATTCGTCCCCGCCTCGCCGTTCTACGCCCCGGCGACCGTTTCGGTCGCGGTCGCGGTCGCCAAGGCGCACGCGACGCTCGTGCTCGCGGGCCTCGCGAGCGTTCGGCATGGCCGCCTCGTGATCGTGACGGTGGGACACCTTGTCCGCGGGGCTCGCCTGAATGTCGTCTGGCAGGCGGGCCGCCACAGCTACCGGCGCGCCCTGACGGTGCCCGCGAGCACCGTGCGCGTGGCCCTCGCCCTGCACGTGCGTGGCATCTATCGGGTGACCGTGAGCGCCACCGATCCGAATGTGATCTTCCGGTCCGGATCGGGCTCGGTCCGCGCCACCTGAGTCACGGTACCCGGCGCGGCGCAGGGCGCCGCACGCTCAAGTCCGTCGGGCCTCCGGCCGACCCCAAACTGAGACCGCCATGAGCACGTCCCACGACCACACCGCGCCCGCGATCCCGGCCGGCGAGACGCTGGACGCGCCGACGCACGCTCGCGGAGCACGCAGCCGGGGCACCCGCATGCCGGGCTGGTCCGAGCTCGCCCGTTGGGCCGCCACGCATCGGGCGCTCGTGACCGCCGTGATCGTCGGGCTGATCATCCTGGTCGCCGGTGCCGTGCTCGTGCGGGCGGCGATCGACGACAGCGTCACGACGGACGAGATCTTCTACGTGCACACCGGCGTCTGCGCGTTCAATACCGGCTTGGTCGATCTCGAACCCACCAATCCGACCGGGCCGAAGCTGCTGGCCGGCATCGGTGCCGAGCTGTCGGGCGTCCCCACCGACACCACCTGCAACACCGACAGCTACCAGACCCTGATGCAGCGTCCGAGCGTCGGCGGCCTCGAGCGCCTGATCGTCTTCGCCCGCATTCCGGCGATTCTCATCACGCTCGCCTTGATCCTCGTGGCCGCGCTGTGGGCCTACGGGCTGGCGGGTCCGGTCGCAGCGGTGCTCGCGGCGGCCTTCGTCGGCTTCGACCCGACGATCATGGCGCACGGGCATCTGGCGACGCTCGACGTGCCGCTGGCATTCGGCTTCGTCAGTTTCCTGGCGTCGCTCTGGCAATGGCACACCACCCAGCGCGGGCGCTGGCTGGCCGTCGCCGGGCTCGCGCTCGGCGTCGCGCTGCTCAGTAAGGCTGGCGCGGTCAGCCTGATCCCGCTGGCCGTCGTGCTCATCTTCGCCACGGGCCGCGGAGGGGTGCTCGCTCGGCTGCGGCGGGTGCTCGTGCCGACCGGCGTGCTGGTGGCGGTCGCCTACGTCGTCGTGACGGCCGTCTACGCGCCGTTCGGGTTCTCCGAGCCCGTGCACGCCTGGCTGCCCACCGGCCTGAATTGGCTGGTGCCCGAATCCTGGCTGTGGGGCGTCCACTATCAGCTGGTGGACCACATCTCCTCGGCCGGCAACTACATCTCCTGGCTCAACGGGCAGCAGCACCTGGCCAACACCTGGCTGTACTTCCCTGAGGCCTTTCTCCTCAAGTCCACGATCGCCGGCCTGGCCGCGATGCTCGTCGGCGTGGCTTGGCTGGCGTGGCGGCGGCACCCCGCGCTGGTGTGGGTGTTCGCGCCGGGGGTCGTCTACTTCGCCGTGCCCGTGAAGTCGGGGATCAACATCGGGGTCCGCTACCTCGCGCCGTCGATCGCGCTGTTCGGGATCACCGCCGCGGTGGGCCTGGCGCTCCTGCCCCGCTATTGGCCGGCGATCGGCGCGGTCCTTGCCGTTGCCGTGATCGCCGCCACCCTGATGGGGCCGGTCGGCAGCATCGGCTACTTCAATGCCTTGGCGTCTGGCCGGCATTCGTACTACCTGGCCGACAGCAACATCGACTGGGGGCAGGACGGCTGGCGCCTGCGGGACTGGTGGCTCGCCCACGGCAAGCCGCCACTGCAGGTCGATCTGTTCGGGGGTCTGCCGGCGAGCTACTACGTCCCGACCGCGATCGACGTCGGCGGTCCGCACAACGAGCGCTGGGACTACAACGTCGTGCCGACGGTCCCCGACCGGCTCCTGATCACGAGCGTCAACGAGGGCACCCTCTGGTCGACGTTCACTCCGGCAGTGGCCGCCGCGCGCTGTTACATCGGCACGAGCCTGGTCGTCGTCGGCGCCGTCTGCTGACCCCGACCGGACCCGCGCCGCGACGCCCTCAGGATCCGCGCTAGCGGACCGTCAGCGTGCCAGTCATGCCCGCCTCGCGATGGCCCGGGACGGTGCAATAGAAGGTGTAGGTGCCCGGTGCAAGGTTGGCGACAACCTCCGAGACGCCGCCGTGGCCGACGACCGGGCCCGCGGGGATGCCGGTGACGGCCAGCGCGATCGAGTGCTGCAGCTGCGACGGGTTCGTCATGCGGATCATGATCCGCCCCGCGGGTGCGGAGAGCTCGTTTGGGACGAAGGCCAACTCCGATGCCGAGGCCCGGATGCTGAACACGGTGGTTGCGCCGGAGCCCCCGGTCGTCGTGGTCGTGCCCACGGCGGCCGCGCCCGTCGTGGCCGGGGATTGCGTTGACGTCGAGCCGTTGGTAGCGGCGGCTGTGTTGGTGGTCGTGCGCGAACTACCCGATCCCCCGCACCCGGCCGCGACCCCCGCCAGCGCGGCGATCGCGCCGATGCACAGCACTGCGTTGCGCCGGGAGGCGACGCGTCCCTGCATGGGTCTCCTCTGCGGTTGCCCGATCCACCATGGTGCCGCCGACGCGGCCGAATCTGCAGACGGAGGTTACCCGCGTCGGTCGCGCCGCGCGCCGCGGTCCGGGTCTCGTTGCCCGGTCCCGTGGGTGTCCGGTACGGTCGCCATGTGTCCGAACGTGCCGCATCCCCGCGCAAGACCCATGCCCGGGAGTTGTTCGCGGGCCTGCCCGCGGCCTACGACCGGGCCGGGGCGGCGCTCAGTTTCGGCCAGGATCCGCGCTGGCGGCGCGCAATGGTCGCCGCGCTCGAACCGCCCGTCGGCGCGCGCGTGCTCGACGTGGCTGCGGGCACCGGTCTGGTGACCGCTGCGCTGCGGGCGCGCTACGACTGCGAGGTCGTTGCCCTCGACCAGAGTCCCGAGATGCTGGCCAGGGCGACGGCCCGCTTCGCCGGCGACCCCCGGGTCCGCACCGTGCTTGGCGAAGCCGAGCGGCTCCCCTTCGCCGACGGCGAGTTCGATGCGCTCACGTTCACCTATCTGCTGCGCTACGTCGACGACGTCCCGGCGACGCTGCGGGAGCTGTTTCGCGTGGTGCGTCCCGGCGGCCGGGTGGCGTCGCTGGAGTTCGGGGTTCCGAGCGCACCCGTCTGCCGGGCGGGCTGGCGGGCGGTGACCCGGACCGTGCTGCCGGCGGGTGGGCGGCTGATCTCCTCCGACTGGGGCGAGGTCGGGCGTTTCCTCGGGCCGAACATCGAGGAATTCGCCCGCACGTGGCCGCCCGAGTGCTTGGGCCGCGCCTGGATCGACGCGGGGATGGCCCGCGTCGTCGTCCGGCCGATGAGCTTCGGCGCCGGCGTGGTGATGTCGGGAGCGCGGTCCGCTGGGCGCTGAGCCCCGACCGGCGTTCTACGCGCTACGCCCCGGGGGCTGGCGCGATCTCGTCACGTTACTGCACCCGCCATACACGGCCTGGCACCTGTCGTACGTGGCGATCGGTGCGGCCGCCGCCCCGGTCATCTACCACGGGCGGCTCGTCTGGACACTGATCGCCTTCTTCTGCGCGGTCGGCATCGGAGCCCATGCGCTCGACGAGCTCCACGGCCGCCCGCTGGGCACGCGGCTCGCCGACCGGACCCTGGTCGGACTGGCGGCCGTCGGCGTCGGCGTCGCGGCGCTCATCGGGATCGCGGGGGCCATCGTCGTCTCGTCGTGGATCGCGATTCTCGTCGTGGCGGGCATCGGGCTCGTGCTGGCCTACAACCTCGAGCTGGCTGGCGGACGGTTCCATTCGGATCTGTGGTTCGCGCTCGCCTGGGGCGGCTTTCCCGCGCTCGTCGGGTACGTCGTCAACGCCGGCGAGCTGGCCTGGCCCGGGCTGTTCGTCGCGGCGGGATGCGTGGCGGTCAGCGCCGCCCAGCGCGCGCTGAGCACGCCGGTGCGGCGGTTGCGGCGCCGGACCACCGCACTCGAGGGCGTCCAGCGGCTCGGCGACGGCACCGAGATCGAGCTCTCGGTCGCCGTGGTTGCCGCCCCGCTGGACCGGGCGCTTGTGGCACTGTCCGGGGGTGTCGTGTTGTTGGCGATCGGCCTCGTGGCCGCCAAGTGGTAGGTGCGTTCACGGACCCGGCGGGCGGTGACTGAGATGACGATGCCCGCGACCGAACGACGCGCGGCGCCGGAACCCGGCGACGCGTGGATCGTCCTGCGCGAACCCGACGACGTGCTCGTCGACGCGACCGGTGGCGCGACCGGGATCGTGTTTGACGACCGTCCCGTGGCGGCCGATGCGCCCGCCGTGCTGGTCGAGGCGGGCGGCACGGGCCCATGTATCTGGGCAACCAAGGTGCCCGCGGACACGCCGGACCCCGAGGGGGCGCGGTTCGCCGGGGCACGCACGCTCGTCGGCGCGCTCGATCCACGCGCGTTCGCGCGGTTCGCCCGGGCCCGGATGCTCGTCGACTGGCAGCGCACCCATCGCTTCTGCGGGCGCTGTGGGGCGGCCACTGCGCCCGCCCCGGACGAGCACGCGGTCCAGTGCCCGCGCTGCGCGTTGCGCAGCTACCCGCGGATCTCGCCGGTGGTCATCGTGCGTGTGACCCGCGGCGATGAGATCCTCCTGGCCAGCCCGCTCCGGGCGCCGCGAACCATGCACACGATACTCGCCGGCTTCGTCGAGGCGGGGGAGTCGCTCGAGGACGCCGTGGCGCGCGAGATCGCCGAGGAGGTCGGGCTAGCGGTCGACGAGCTCGCCTACGCGGGCAGCCAACCCTGGCCGTTTCCGCACGCGCTCATGGTGGCGTTCACCGCCCGGCACGCCGCCGGCGAGATCGCGGCCAACCCGGCCGAACTTCGCGACGCGGGCTGGTACCGCGCCGGCGCGCTCCCGGAGCTGCCACCGCACGGATCGATCGCGCGGGCGCTGATCGAGGACTTCCGGGCGACCCGCGCGGCGGGCTGATCCCGCCCGCGCGGCGGATCAGTCGGACGCCTCGATGACCACCGCGTGCGGCTGGCGCGGCGTGATGCGGGCCGGGATGATGAACGAGCCGGCCGCGGCGACGAAGGCGAAGATGCCGCCGATCGCGAACGCCAGCGTGTACCCGTCGGTGGTCGCCTGCGGCAGGGAGGTCGTCGCGAGCAGCGAGGTCGTGTACTGCTCGGCGATCGTCGCCAGGACGGCGAGTCCGATGGCGCCCCCCAACTGCCGGGTGGCGTTTACCAGGCCCGAGGCCAACCCCGCGTTCTGGGGTGCGACCCCGGCAGTGGCGGCGAACGTCCCGGCGGGGAAGCTGAAGCCCAGCCCGAGGGCCGCGATCGTGATCGGTCCGAAGATGCCTGACAGGTAGGTGCTCGTCGCGGTCGTCTGGCTCATCCAGAGAAGCGACAGGCCGACGACGACGGTCGAGACCGCCATGATCATCCGCGGGCCGAACTTGCCCACGATGCGACCCGAGATCTGGGCACCGATGACGACGGCGACCGCCGCCGGGAAAAAGCACAGCCCGGCCTGCATCGGGCTGTAGTGCAGCACTTCCTGCAGGTAGAGCGAGACGAAGTACCACATCGCGAACATGCTGGCGCCGATCATCAGCATCACGAAGTTGGCGCCGGCCAGCGACCGCGACTTGAAGGTCGCGAACGGCACCAGCGGTGCCTTCGCCCGGAGCTCGATGACGACGAAGGCGGCGATCAGGACGCCGGCCAACACGAGCGGCACGATCGTGGCCGGCGAGCCCCACGCGTGGGAGTTGGTCTGGACCACCGCGTAGACGAGCGAGGTCAGCCCGGCGGTGACAGTCACCGCCCCGGCGACGTCCAGGCTCCGGGCCGCGCTCTCGGCCTTGCTCTCGCGCAGGACGCGCTGGGCGAGGATGAACCCGACGATGCCGATCGGCACGTTGATCAGGAAGATCCAGCGCCAGTCGATGTAGTCGGTGAGGAAGCCGCCGGCCAGTGCACCGGTGGCACCCCCGCAGGCGAGGGCCGCACTCCAGATCCCGAGCGCGTGCGCCCGCTCGCGCGGATCGGTGAACGTGACGATCAGGATCGTCAGCGTCGCGGGCGAGAGGATCGCGCCGCCCAGGCCCTGGATGGCGCGCGCCGTGACCATCGCGGCCGGCGACCACGCCAGCCCGCACACGAGGCTCGCGACCGTGAACACGGCCAGGCCGACCAGGAAGATCTTGCGCCGGCCGAAGATGTCGGCGGTCCGCCCGCCGAGCAGCAGGAACCCGGCGTAGGTCAGCGTGTAGGCGTTGACGACCCACTGCAGCCCGGTGGCCGAGAAATCCAGGCTGTGTTTCATCGCCGGCAGCGCGACGGTCACGATCGCGATATCGAGGACCACCATGAACTGGCCCAGGCAGGTCAGCAGTAGGATGAGCTGCTTGCGGCGGTCGGTGAGGGGCTCGGACGCTGGAGCGGTCAGGGTCGCCATACGACCAACAGACTAGACCGTTAGGGTGCGAACGGGCCCGGGTCCGGGCGGTCCGCAGTGTTATCGGTGCAGATCATCCGGACGGTCTCGGTGCGGGCGTGAGAGGTGCAGCCGTCCGTGGGACCCGACCGGCCCGTGGGTCCGGAACGCCGGCACGACCTCGCTGGTGACCAGGCCGCCGTGCCGGGTGAGCCGGTCGAGCACCGGCCACAGGCGCGCGATGGCGGCCGGGGTGTCGATGACCACGCACGCGACGGGGACCGATCGCCGCAGGCGCCGCATCGAGTCGCCGTGCGGGGCCATCGCGCCGGAGTAGCCCCAGGCGCCGGTCAGCACCGTGCCGCCGCACGCCCCCGCGGCACGCAGCTCGCGCATCGCGGTGACATGGAGTGCCTGGCCGTCGGCGACGGCGTCCTCGCGGGTGATGAGCGTCAGCATTTGCCATATCGCGTGACCGTCGGCATCGGCGGTCGGCGGGTGGGGGATCTCGGCGAGCGCGCGCCCGTCGCGCTTGAGCACGGCGATCTGCTCGACGGTGGTGAGCGCCGGCGCGCCGCGGGCTCGCAGTCCGGGGATGGCCCGCGCGATGTCCCGGCGCGCGCCGATCGCCACGACCTGGGCGGGGACGTAGGTGTTGGTGCCGATCAGCCGCGCACGCTCGCGCACGCCATGCAGGATCCCGTCGACACCGAGGACCACGTATGCGCCGTCGACACCGCAGTCCTGCAGGTGGTCCACCAGGCGCACGTACGCGAGTCGGCCGCCGCTGCGCTGGCCGCGGCCAATGGTGAGCGTGAGCTTGAGCTCTGCCGCCGGGTCCGCGTCGGGGATGGCCGCGGCGTCGACGATCCCGCAGCGTTCGAGGGTCACCAGGCCCTGCGGAATCAGGGCGGCAACGGTCTCGGCGAGCGCCAGGATGCGACCGGGCGTATCGATCGCCCCCCAGACCAGTGGCAGGTCCTCGGAGAGTGTCAGCATCCGGTCGGTCTGGACGGCGCCCCGGCTCCCGAAGCCCTCGACGGCCCGCAGCAGGATCGCCGTGCGGATGCCGGCCGCCGTGCTCGCCCTCGCGATCGCGGCGGCACTCGTCTGGGTGCCGGCGCGGTCGCGTTCGCCGAAATAGACGCTGAGCTTGAGCGCGTCTACCACTGCAGCCCCAGCCCAAACCCGAGCGCGGCCACGGCCAGGCCGACCACGAGTTGCCCGGCCACGTTCGCCACGGCGGCGTCGGTGCGCCCCGACTCGCCCAGCAGCAGTGACTCGAGCATCCAGGTCGAGAACGTCGTGTACGCCCCCAGGAAGCCGGTCCCGACGACGAGCGTGACCGCGTGGCTCGGTGCGACGCCGGCGATGATCCCGAGCACGAAGGCGCCCGAGAGGTTGACGAGCGCGGTGCCCCAGGGCCGGCGGCTGCCGGTCCGGGCGAGCACGTGGCCGTCGACGACGAACCGGACGACGGCCCCCGCGGCCCCGGCGAGCGCCACCGCGAACCAGACCCCGACCCCGTTCATGCGGCCCACCGGGCGCGTCGCGCGGCCCGCAGGACGTAGGCGGTGACAGCAAGGCCGCCGAGGACGCTGATGGTCAAGTACGCGCCGGCCGTCACGGCGTGTCCGTGGTGGGCCAGCTGCACGGCCTCGACCTGCATCGTCGAGAACGTGGTCAGCGCGCCGCAGAAGCCGGTGCCCAGCAGCGGGCGGATGTAGGTCGACGGCGGCAGGCGCTCGCCGACCCTGACGACGGTCCAGGCCAGGACCGCCGCGCCGGCGAGGTTGATCACGAGCGTCGTCCACGGGAAGCCGTCCCCGACCGGGAACCACGCTTCGAGCCCGGCCCGCAGCAGGGCGCCGACGATACCGCCGACGGCGATTGCGCCGATCACCCGCGGATCGCGATGTGGGCCGGGCCGCGCGGTGCGTGTGGCGGCGACCGGTTCGGCCGGGGCCGCGGGCGCCGCCCCGGTGCTCACGCCCGGCGGCCGGCCGGCCGCAGACGCGCGCTGGGCAGGGGTGTCCGGTGCGGCGCCATCTGGCGGCATCATATGACGCCGCACCCGGCGTCTGGGCGGGCGCGCGCCCACGCGGCGCCGGGCCCTTGTCTATCATCGCGCCTGTGTATGCACTTGGGGCCGTGCGATGACCACGGTCCGGATCATCGCGGCACTCCTACTGGTGCTGCTCAATGGGTTCTTCGTCGCCGCGGAGTTCGCACTGGCACGGGCGCGGTTGACCCGTCTTGACCAGATGTCCCAAGACGGGCTGCACACGGCCGGTCTCGCCGCCCACCAGGTCCGCCACATCGACCGCTACCTGGCCGCCTGCCAGCTCGGGGTGACGCTGGCCAGCCTTGGGCTCGGCTGGCTGGGCGCACCGGCCTTCGAGGCGATCGTGCGCCCGCCGCTCGAGCACATCGGGCTCGGGTCGGCGAGCACCGCGGTGATCGCCGCGGTGATCGCGTTCACGATCATCACGGTGCTGCACGTCGTGATCGGGGAGCTCGCACCGAAGAACCTGGCGATCCAGCGCGCCGAGGCGACTGCCTGCACGGCGGCACGTCCCCTGGAGGCGTTCCGGATCGTGCTCGGGCCGCTGATCCACGTGCTCAACAACGCCGCCAACGGCGTCGTGCGTCTGGTGGGTATCGAACCGGCGACGCCGCACGAGCTCGCCTCCACCCCCGAGGACCTGCAACGCCTGATCGCCGAAGGCGAGGTTGGTGGCACGATCGAGCCGGCCGAGGCGGACATGCTCGAGGGCGTGTTCTCGCTTGGGGAACGGATCGCCCGCGATGTCATGACCCCTCGTCCCGAGGTCAAGGACCTGTCTGCCGACATGGCGATCCGCGAGGCGCTCCACGAGGCACTCGCCAGCCGCCACAGCCGCTTTCCGGTCGTCGGCGGGGATGGCGTCGGGGTCATCGGGGTCGTGCACCTGTCCGAGCTCGCGCGCGGCCTGCTCGAGCTCGCGGACGCCGCTGAGGTGCGTGCGGTCACCGGCCCGGCGCTGTTCGTGCCGGAGACCCAGCTGCTGGACGACCTGCTGCGTGAGCTGCAGCGTCGGCGCATCTCCATGGCGGTCGTCCTGGACGAGTACGGCGAGCTGGCCGGGGTCGTAACGATCGAAGACATCATCGAGGAGATCGTCGGCGAGATCGACGACGAGCGCGATCGCGGGCCCGCCATCGATACGCAGCCCGACGGGCGCTTCCTGGTGCGCGGGCACGTCTCGCTCGAGGACCTGGCCGACCACGGGGTCGACGTCGTTGACGACACGGTCACGAGCGTCGGCGGACTCGTGTTTACGCGCCTCGGGCGCCTGCCCCGCACCGGCGACACCGTCACCGTCGATGGGTGGGTATTCACGGTCGAGGCCACCCAGGGCACGCGCGTAGTGCTGGTGGCGATCGACCGCGCGCCCGACGCGCCCGAGCGCGCGCCGGCCCCCTCCTAGGCGGCCTCGACCACGGTGATCGTGTCGGTCAGCTGGCCGCGCAGGCCGCCGCGCGCGGTGATGGTGTGCGCGCCGCAGCGCGCACCGAGCGCAACCGCATCGGCGAGCCTCCAGCCGGCGCCGAGCCCGACGGTGAGCCCGGCCGCGAACGCGTCACCGCAGCCGTAGCTGTCGACGATCGGGCCGGGGGGCGCCACGGCCTCCCAGGTGCGGGGGCGGTCGTGCTGCTCGATCCACCTGCCGCCCCGCCGGCCATCGGTCATGACCCACGCGCGCGGCGCGGCCGCCAGCGCCCCGGACGGGACGCGCTCATCCGGGTCGTTGGCGCTGCCGACGATCACGTCGCACTCGACATCGGCGGCCGCGAGCACCCGCCAGCGTCGGGCGGTCGCCACGAGCACACGCGCGCGCCGACAGGCGCTGAGCGTCTCGGGGTCGCGGCCGGTGAAGTACACCGCGTCCATCCCGGCCAACTCGTCCCAGCCCAGCGGGTCGCCGGCCGCCGGGCTGAGGGGCCCGCCGATCAGCGCGATGGCCCGATCACCGGTCGGCCCGGTGACCGAGATCGCCCGGGTCTGGGGCTCGGGGCGGACGGCCGCATGCATCGTGATGCCGAGTTCCGCGAGCACCAGGTGGCTCGCGTCCCCGGCCGAATCGGCGCCGAGGGCGGTGAAGAACACGGTCTCGGCGCCGAGTTTCGCCGCCTGCGCGGCAGCCACGGCCCCGCCGCCGGCCGGCTCCTCGAAGGCGTCCTCCAGGGAACGGATCTCGCCCGGGGCCGGGAACGCGCCGAGCGCGTGGGTCGCCCATTCGACGTGGCCGACGATCGCCACGCGCGGGCGTCTGGTCATGCCGGCGTGAGCTCCGCCGGGGCACCGTAGCGCCGAAGCACGTCCGGCACCACGACCGATCCATCGGCGCGCTGGTGGGTTTCGAGGATCGCGATCAGCGTCCGGCCGACGGCGACGGCCGTGCCGTTGAGGGTGTGGACGAAGCGCGTTCCGGCGTCGGTCCGGACGCGGCAGTTCAGGCGGCGCGCCTGGTAGTCGGTGCAGTTCGAGCACGAGGTCACCTCGCGGAAGCGTCCCTGGCCGGGCATCCAGGCCTCCAAGTCGAACTTGCGGGCCGCCGAGGCGCCGAGGTCGCCGACGGCAATGTCCTGGACGCGGTAGTGCAGCCCGAGCGCGCTGAGAATCTCCTCCTGGACCCCGAGTATCCGCAGGTGCTCGGCGGGCGAGCTGTCGGCGTCCGTGAACGAGAACATCTCGATCTTGTCGAACTGGTGGACGCGGAAGATGCCGCGGGTATCGCGACCGGCCGCGCCGGCTTCGCGCCGGAAGCAGGTCGAGATGCCGGCGTAGCGCAACGGCAGCTCGTCGGCCGCGAGGAGCTTCTCGTACCCGAGCCCGGCCAGGGGCACCTCGGAGGTGCCCACCAGGTAGAGGTCGTCGTCCGCCAAGGCGTAGATCGAGGCGCGATCGGTCGGGAAGAAGCCGGTCCCGAACATGGCCTCCTCGCGCACGAGCACGGGCGGGACGACGGGGGTGAACCCACGGGCTTCCAGGAGGTCTACCGCGTAGCCCACGAGCGCGATCTGCAGCCGTACCAGCGGCCCGAGCAGATAGGCGAACCGCGCCCCGGAGATCTTGGCGGCCTGCTCCATCTCGATGCCGCCGAGCAGTTGGCCGATATCGAGGTGGTCCTTGGGGACGAAGTCGAACTCCGGCCGCGTGCCGACGACGCGCAGGGTCACCGCGTCGTCCTCGCCGCCCGCCGGCGCAGCGGGCTCGGCCAGGTTCGGCAGGCCCAACAGGATCTCGTCGCGGGCGGCCTCGAGTTCGCGCAGCTCGGCCTCGTCGGCCGCCAGCGCGTCGCCGAGGGCGCGCGCCTGGGCCTGCACCGCATCGGCGTCGCGGCCGTCGCGCTTGGCCTGGCCGATCTCCTTGCTGATCCGGCCGCGCTCGGCCCGGACGGACTCCACTTGGGTGCGCACCTTCCGCGCGCGATGGTCGAGCTCGAGGACGCGGTCGAGGTCCTCCGCGCCGCCGCGCCGCGTCAGCTCGGTACGGACGCGCTCGGGTTCGGCGCGCAGCAGGCGAAGATCAAGCACGTATGGACTCGACTTACTGTTGAGGGGGCGGGGTGGCGAGCAGTCCGGCGCGCACCGCCTCCAGGTCGTCGCCGAACACGAAGGCGTTGCGCAGGCCGGTGATCTCGAACACACGCCGCAGCGGGGCGTGCGGGCAGATGACCCCGACGCTGCCGCCGTCGGAGCGTGCCTGGTTGAGCAGGCTCACCAGCGCCCCGATGCCGGACGAGTCCAGTAGCGTCACACCGGTCAGATCGACGATGATCGGCCGAGCGGTGTGCCCCACCCGCTCCAGCTCGGTACGGAACGCGGCCACGGTGTAGACGTCGAACTCGCCCGCAAGGGTGACGACAACGAGCTGCTCGTGCTCGGTCGTGGAGACGTCGAGGGCCACGACAAGACGATACCCCAGGACCGGCCCAATTCCACCTCGCGCCGGTCACGAAGTTCGGTCTCCGCGGCCCCGGGCGGCCAGCCCCGGGGCGCGGGAGTCCCGGCGGGCGTGTGCTAGCCGGTGACGGTGAGCGTGCCGACCATGCCGGCCGCCTCGTGCCCCGGGACGGTGCAGTAGTACTGGTAGCTGCCGGCCTTCAGTGTCGCGGTGGTCGTCGAGGTCTGGCCCTGGTTGACGATCTGGCCCGGGACGTCCCCCGGGGCCTTGATGGCGACCGAGTGCTGGATCGCCGAGTCGTTCTTCATGATGATCGTGATCTTGCCGGCCGGTGCGGTGAGGGCCGTCGGCACGAACGCGAGCTGGGTCGGGTCCGTATCGATGCGCAGCGTCGTTGGGCCGCCCGGCTTGGAGGACACCGCGGTGCCCTGCTGCGCTGCGGCGGACGCGGTGGTGAGGGTCTCGGTCTGGCCCTGCGAGTTGGTCTGGACCGCCGAGTTCGTCACCGTCGGAGCGTTGTAGGACGTCGAGGACACGCCGCATCCCACCGCCACGACCGCGATCGCTCCGATCGCCACTGCGGATGCTGCTGCTTTGGTCACTGTACGCACGTAATCTCGCTCCTCACCGTTGGCCACCAGGCGAATCCTACGACCGGCGGCCCGATTCGCAAGGCGCAGGCCACGCCGGAGGCCCCTCGCCATGCGCGGTCGTGGCGAATGACACCCCGGCGGCGTAGCGTCCCGTTATGACGATCGGCGGCTTCGAAGGACACGACCCGGACACTGGTGACGCCGGCTTCGTGGACTCCTCGGCGGTCCTCATCGGGCGGGTACGGCTCGGCACCGGCGCGTCGGTGTGGCCACACGTGGTGCTGCGCGGCGATTCGGATCTGATCAGCGTCGGGGAGGCGACCAACATCCAGGACGGATCGGTGGTGCACGTCGACGCGGGGGTGCCCTGCACGATCGGCGCACGCGTTACGGTCGGCCATCGGGCAATCATTCACGGCTGCATGATCGGGGACGAGGTGCTGGTGGGGATGGGTGCCATCCTGATGAACCATGCCCGGATCGGTACCGGCAGCATCATCGGTGCCGGGGCGTTGGTGACCGAGCGCACCGAGATCCCGCCGGGCTCGCTCGCCGTCGGCGCACCGGCCCGGATCGTGCGGTCGACGACACTCGCCGAGCGGGCGCGCATCCGCGAGTCGGCGGCGCACTACGTGGCGATGGGCGCGCGCCACCGCGCCGGCGCGGCCCGCGCCTAGAGGTTCTGCGCGAGCGCCTCGACGAGGAACTTGATGTGGCCCTGGAGCATCGCCGCCTGGCCGAGTTGGTTGACCACCTCGGGATCGGCGACGGCGTCCGTCTCGCCGCGATCCAGGAGCGCCTGCTTGGCCCCGCGGTCGAGCGCGAAGATCGTGTGCGCGAGCCGGCGGGAGTTGGCCTTCCACCAGTCCAGCGTCGGCTGCCGGATCGGTGCGCGATCGGGCCGGGCGCGGTCGAGCGCCTCGAGGAAGGTCTGAATGGCCGCGTCCACGCGCAGACGGCGCTCCAGCACGGCGACGAACGCTTGGTCATCGGACACGCCGTCGCCGAACTGCGACTCCGCCTCGAACGCGGTCGCGTCCTCCAAGTGTTCGAACACGTCGCCCAGCGACGCCTCGGCCTCATGCATGCGGACATCGAGGTGCTTGGCGAAGTCCTCGAGTTCGCCGGCCTGACCGGGGCCGGCGTTCGCGGCCAGTGCCTCTGCGAGGAACCGCAGGTGGGCACGGATGGCCGGATCACCCGCCGGTGCGGTGTCGTCGGTGCCGACCGTCTCCTCGTCGACCAGCTCCAGCAGCCGGCCGTGGTGCGTTTGCATCCAGACCAGCAGGCCGCGCGCGGTGGGATGGGGGGCGGTCGACATCCGCGGGCGCGCTAGGTGAGCGTGTACTCGGGGCCCGAGCCGCCCTCGGGAGGCGTCAGGCGCCCGCCCTTGGCGGTGATGGCGCCGCACTGGACGCAGTTGGACGGGTTCGTGTGCACGGTGACCGTGCCATTGCGCACGCCGTCCTCGCCGATCTCGTACACCTTGGCCGGGCACATGTTCTCCCAGGCGACCGCCAGGGTGCGCGGGACCTTGTGCTGGATCTTGATGTGGTCGGGCTGGTCGTCGCGGGTCTTGTTGCCCGAGGCGAACACGCTCGAGAGCTTGTCGAAGGTCAGCGTTCCGTCGGCGACGATCGGCGTACGGGTGCCGACGAAGATCGGCTCCTCGGCGTCCCGGACCGGCAGGACCACCTTGGGCATGCGGCCGCCCGAGACGGTCGCCAGGCCGTGGACCATGCCGCCGTTGAAGAACCCGCGCTGGAACGCCGGCCGGATGTTGCGCACCTTCCAGAGGTTTGTCCAGACCTCGGAGTTCTTGATGCGCTCGTCGTAGCCCCACAGACCCGCCGGCGTCTGCTCGCGGTCGGCCTTGAGCGCATCGTAGATCGCCTCGGCGGCGAGCATCCCCGAGCGGATGGCGTACTGGACGCCCTTCAGGGCGGCGAGGTCGACGAACCCGGCCGCATCGCCGACCAGCACGGCGCCCGGCACGTGCAGACGGCTCGGCAGGCCGTAGATGCCTGAGCCCGGGATCGTCTTGGCGCCCCAGGCGAGGCGACGCCCGTCCTTGAGGATGCCCTTGATCAATGGGTGGGTCTTGAACTGCTGCAGGATGTCGTGGGCCGAGAGCGTCGCGTCGGCGTAGTCGAGGCCGACGACGAACCCGAGCGAGATCTTGTCGTCGCCCATCGGGTAAAGCCACGATCCGCCGTATTCGCGGTACTTCTTGCGCAGGCGCAGCGGCCAGCCGGTCGTGTGGATGAGGCGGTCGAGGGCCTTCGGCACCTCCCAGACCTCCTTGACGCCAAGCTCCCAGGTCTGGATCGAGTCCATGTCGAGCTCGAAGTGCCGCCGGACCACCTGAGTCAGGTGCCCGGGGGTCCCCTCGGCGAGCACGGTCGTGCGCGCGTGCACCTCGATGCCGGGCTCGAACGTGCCGAGCTCCTCACCGGACTTGCCGCGGCCCTTGTCACCAGTCACCACGCCGGCGACGCGCCCCTGGTCGACCAGCACCTCCTGGCAGTCGGTCTCGGGCAGCAGATATACCCCGAGCTCCTCGGCCTGCTCGCTCATCCAGCGCGCCAGCTGGCTGATCGAGACCACCCAATTGTGGTGGTTGCGCAGCTGCGGCGGCGGCGGAATGCGGAACTTCGACGACTTGGACAGGAAGTAGACGGCCTCCTTGTCGACCTCCCAGTAGTGCGGGATGTTCGCCGGCTCGATGCCGGCGAACAGCTCCTTGAGTGCCGTTGGGTCGATGACCGCGCCCGAGAGCAGGTGTGAACCCGGCGCCTTGCCCTTGTCGGCGAGCGCGATCGGGACCTCACCCAGCCGCTCCGCCAGTTCCGGATCATCGCCGACCAGCTGCCCGAGCCGGACCGCCGTCGCCAGCCCGGCCGGGCCGCCGCCGACGATCAAGACGCCGACCTCGATGCGCTCGTCTTCCGCGGCCGTCGGAAGCGCGATGTAGTCGGAAGGCTCGAACGGCGGTGGATACGCGGACGGGTGAATGATGGCCATGGGCTGCCCTGGTGGTCGTGATCGACGGACCGCGCGGTCCGGCACGCGGGGGGCGTGGCGTGGTACGCGCGCGGGAGACGAAGTGTACCGTCCGTCGCGCGATCTTGAGCCGTCCGGGCTCCCGCATGCGGCGTACGATGCGCCCAGCATGTCGCAGCGAGCCGCCTCCCCGAGCCCCACGCGGGTGTTCGCATGCCGTGGCGCCCGCGCCGCAGAGGCCCGGTGAGCAGCGGGCTCGTGCTCCGTCCGCTGGGCGCGGCCGACTTCACCGAGGCCCGAGCCGTCGCCGACGCGTGGTTCGGGCGGCCGGTCGGCCTGACGATGCACCGGCTGTTCTTCGACCAGTTGGGGCCGAGCGGCCTGCGGGCCGCGGCCGTCGCGGATCCGGACCGGATGCTCGGCGTGCTGTTGGGCTTCGCAAGCCTGGCCGAGCCGGAGCTGGCCTACATCCACTTCGTGATGGTGGACCCCGAGGCCCGCGGGAGCGGTGTCGCGCGGGCGCTCTACCGCGAGTTCGGGCAGCGGATGTTCGCGTGCGGATGCCGCCGC
This sequence comes from uncultured Thermoleophilia bacterium, assembly GCA_963773325.1. Taxonomy (GTDB): domain Bacteria; phylum Actinomycetota; class Thermoleophilia; order Miltoncostaeales; family Miltoncostaeaceae; genus CAITWD01. The sequence goes on from CAVZAI010000003.1 coordinate 22,869, forward strand.
GTGCGGACGCTGGCGGCGCCGACCAACGGGCGCTCGCTGCGCTTTCACGAGTCGCTCGGCTTCGTCGGCACCTTCGCCTCGGAGTACGTCGGGCCCGGCCAGGACCGGGTGGTCTTCGAGCGCACGCTGCCGTTTGCCCCGGCGCGCTGAGGGCGTCCGCCATCGTGGAGCGCCGCTCAGGGATTCGTGTGCGTATCGGTCCGTGCCGAGCCCGTTGACGGATGCCGCGGGTCGCGCGACGATGAGTTCAGCCCCGTCGATTTCTCAGCAGGGACCGCGTTGAGCAGCGTCCACAAGCAGTCACAGGCCCGCGTCGTCATCGCGGGCGCCGGCTTTGCCGCGCTCGAGGCGGCCCTCGCGCTCCGCGCGTTCGCCAACGGCGCCGTGCACACCTATCTGCTGAGCTCGCAGACCGACTTCGTCTTCACGCCGGCGTCCACGCGGCAGCTGTTTGCCAGCGTCTCGCGCACCCGCTGGCCGCTGCACGAACTGGCCGAGCGCGCCGGGGCGGCGCTGGTGCCCGGATCGCTCGAGCGGATCGAGCCGAACTCGCGGCGCATGATCACCCCGGATGGGCATGCGATCGAGTACGACTACGCGATCGTCGCCATCGGTGGGTGCCCGGAGGCCTGGCTCGAGGCACCGGGGCTCACCTTTTCGGGCACCGACGACGTCCAGGCGATGGGCCGCGAACTCGACGCCGCGATCGCCCGCGCGGCCGCCGGCGAGCAGGCGCGGGTGGTGTTCGTCGTCCCACCCGGAGTCGGCTGGGTGATCCCGGCCTACGAGCTGGCGCTGATGGCCCGACGGTACCTCAACGAGCACGCCGCCGCCGCCGGCGCGCAGATCGGCGTGGTGACCTCCGAGGACGCGCCGCTCGGGGTGTTCGGACCACGCGCCGCACAGTCGGTCAGCACGGCGCTCGCCGACGCCGGGGTCGAACTGCACACCGGTGCGATCGTGCGGGGATGGTCGGACGGGGCCCTCGAGGTCGTGCCCGACCGACGGGTCCCCGCCGATGTCGTCATCTCGCTGCCGACGATCCGGGGACCGCGCGTGCGCGGGCTGCCGCGTACCTCGACGGGCTTCGTCGACGCGGACACCGACGGGCGGGTCCGCGGCGAACAGCGGGTGTTCGTGGCCGGCGATGCCGGGCCGTTCCCGGTCAAGCAGGCCGGCCTTGCCTGTCAGCAGGCCGACCGCGTGGCCGCCGCGATCTGTCGGGACCTCGGGCTGAGCGCGCCGACGCTACCCGAGTGGCCCGTGCTGCGGGGCCTGTTGTGGTCGGGCGACGGCGACCACTTCCTGCGACGCGATCTGCCCGGTGGCCGCGATGAGAGCCTGGGCACTGTCAGCGTGACCAATGCACTGTGGTGGCCGCCCGGCAAGGTGGCCGGGCGCTTCCTGACCCCGTTCCTGCACGAGATCGAGGCGCTCGAGCTCGTCGACGTGCCCGTCCACCACTAAGGCCTGCGCTCAGCCCGGCTTGCGGGCGATCGCGAAGAGCTTGGTGAAGGTGTATTCGAAGCCACGCGGTCCGGCGGCCCGCGTGGTCGCCGCGGTGACCTTCTCGTGGAGGTCGGCCAGTTGCTCGGGGGAATAGCCGGCGTTCAGGTGACTCGCCACGACCCGCATGCGCGAGAGGTACTCCTCGACGGGAACGCGCCGGATCCGGCGCTCCATCCAGAGGTCGAGGATGTCCAGGCCGGCGTCCTCCAGGTAGACCTCCATCTCGTCGATGTCGCGCTGGACGAGATCGAACGAGCCGATCCACTGCGGCACGGGCGGGTAGATCTCGGTGAGGATGCGCCGGAACTCATGCTCGGCACCGCGGCCCGAGCACAGGATCGCCAGGTCCCCGCCGGGCGTGAGCGGGCGCGCGAGCGCCACCGCCGCCTCGGCCTTCTTGGGGAACCAGTGAAAGGCCATGCTGCAGATCACGGCGTCGAAATGGTCCGCGGGCACGGGCATCTCGAGGACGTCCGCCGCGTGCAGGGTCACGTCGAGGGCCGGCTGCTCGGCGACCTTCGCGCGGAACTGCTCGAGCATGCCCTCGGCGGCGTCGACGCCGGTGATCGCGGTCGTGCCGAAACGGTTCACGAACGCCATCGTCGCGAAGCCGGTGCCGCAGCCGACATCGAGCACGTTGCCGTACGACGGGCCGGGCAGTGCATCGATCAGCCGTGTGGCGCCGGCGATGTTGTGGCGAACGGCCTTGTCGTAGTCGCCGGCGTTGAGGCTGAAGCCGGCCGAGACCGACGGGGTATCCGAGATCGACATCGCTGGCGGCCTCCCGGCGGCGTGAAGTGGTCGGTGCGCCCGGTCACGGGCTGGGGCGGAGCATAGTCCACCGCGGGTGCGGGACGGCGTGCCCGGGGGGTCCGCGAGGCCCCCTGCGGCGGCCCGAATCCGCTGTGTGCCGCAGGGAAACAATCTGTTCGGGATCTGTAAGGCCCGGCGCGGATCGCTTGATCCCCATCGGTGATTCATCGATAAGAACCCGGTCCCAGGTATCGACATGGAGGGTGTGCGCATATGAGGCGAGCACGATTCGCAGGTGCACTGGCAGTCGCCGCAGGTCTCGTCGCCGTTCCGGCGGCGCTGGCGATGCCGGGCCACCACGCGCCCAAGGTCCGGTACGACGTGATCGGCGTAGCGACCACCCCGGCGGGGGCCACGCTCGGTCTGACCGCTGTCAGGTACCACCCCACGTCGCTTGGTACGAGCACCACGCTGGTCGTGAACCTGAGCACGTCCACCAAGTACGCGAACCGTCATGACCGGCCGTTCCCCCAAGGCAAGGTCGCGGCCGGCGATCTGATCGAGGTCAAGTGGGTCGAGCCCAACGGCACTGCCCCGTCGACCGCCGCCGTCGCGACCGAGGTCGTCGACCTCGGTCACGCACCGGCGGTCCGCTACGACGTGAGGGGCACGTCGACGACAACGGCCCCGACGACCTCCCTCGGGCTGGCGGGGGTCAAGTACCACCCGGCCTCGCTCGGCACGAGCGCGACGCTGACCGTCACGGTTGGGCCCTCGACCAAGTACGCCAACCGGCACGGCAAGGCCATCGCCGAGTCCTCGATCACGTCCGGTGACCGCATCGAGGTCGTCTGGGTCGAGCCGGCGACCACGACACCGTCGACCGGTCTGGTCGCGACGAAGGTGATTGACCTGGGACCGCCGCCGCCGGTGCACTTCTACGCGAGCGGCGTTGCCGACGCGGCCGCGAACTGCACCGTGAGCGTCACGCTTGACAACACGCACTTCCGGCCGACGTCGATCGGCACCAAGGGCGCGCAGACCGTCGTGCCCCTTGCGACCTCGACGAAATTCACCGGCCGCTGGGGCCGTCCCCTCGCGTGTGGCTCGATTCAGAAGGGCGACCACCTCAAGGTCACCTGGACCGAGCCTGCCGGAACGTCGTTCAGCTCCGGCCTGACCGCGACGCGTGTCACCGACACGAGCCGTGGCCACCACCACTAGCAGGACCGGGACAGCTGTCCGTGTGCCACGTGATCAGGATGATCCCGTGGCACACGGGCGCATTCTCACCCCGGGCCGACGCCGTGCCGGCCGCGCGTCGCAAGTTCCCCCGCAGGCGCGCGATCGCCCTGGCGCCGGCAGCGTCTTCCGGCACTGGTCGGCGCGCTGCCTGCCGAATCGGGTGCCAGCGGGCGCCTGAGGAGACGCGGGCAGGCCGAGCCGCGCCCCCGGGCGGCGAGCCACCGGGGGGCGCTGGGGATCTCGGCTAGGTGTATTCACTCACAGCGTTGGTGACAGCCGGCTGATCGGGGCTCGGCCACCGAGCGCCGAGTGGCGACGCCGGGTGTTGTAGTAGGTGAGCCATTCTGGCAGGGCCGTGGTCCGCTCGGCGTTCGAGGTGAAGACCTGGAAATAGACCCACTCTCGCTGCAGCGTGCGGTTGAGGCGTTCCACCTTGCCGTTTTGCCAGGGACAATGCGGCCGGATGAGCAGATGCCGCGCGCCCAGGCGCCCCAGGGCCTCAGCGAAATCACGTGAGCGGCGGTAGCAAAAGGCATTGTCGGTCATCACCCGCTCGATGCGGGTGATGCCGTAGGTGGCAAAGAAGGCCGCGGCGCGCTCGAGGAACCCCGCACACGTCGCACCCGTCTCATCCGGATGGATCTCGGCATAGGCCAGCCGGGAGTAGTCGTCGATGGCCGCGTGGACGTAATCGAATCCGACCCGGACATGTCCGCGCGGGCGTGCGGTGCGTCCGAGTGCACGCCAGCCGCCGCCTTCCGGGATCCGACCGAGCTTTTTGACATCGATGTGGATGAGCTCGCCCGGCGCCGTGCGCTCATAGCGAGTGCGCGTGGCCGGGCCGCGGCGCACGGGTGCGCCGGTCAGCGCATCGAGCATCGACAGATGCGGCATGCCGTTGCGGACAAGCACACGCCCCACCGTCGAGGCCGGGATCCCCAGCTCTGCGGCGATCCAATCGGCGCCGCGCCGCGCCGTGGCCCGTAGGGCGCAGATCGCCTGCTCGAGTGCGAACTCGAGCCGGTGCGGGGTGC
>CAVZAI010000004.1:0-8396 GCA_963773325.1 uncultured Thermoleophilia bacterium
CCAGACAGTGCGATCTCGAGGCGCGAGCCCTCTTGCGTGGCCACCAGCGCGACGCGCCCGGACACGTGGGTCGAGGCGCTGGCCGCCGCGACGACCGTCGCGTGGGCGCCGCCGGGCCCAAGCGCCTGCGACAGGTCAAACCCGCCCAACGCGACCACCACGCAGGCCGCGGCGATCGCCCCCGCCAGGCGCCGGCGGCGCCGGCGGATCCGCGCCAGCTCCGCCAGCAGGCGCTCGGCGCCCTGCGGCTCGTCCTCGAGCCCGCCGGCCAGCTCCGCCACTGGGACGCCCGCCAGCAGACCGGGCACCGGCGCGAGGCACGCAAGCTCCCGGCTGCAGTCCGGACACTCCTCGAGATGGGCGGCGACGTGGGCCCGCTCGGCCGCGTCCAACGCACCGAGCACGTACGCGCCAAGCTCGAGGCGCACCGCCTGGCAGTCAGCGGAGCTCATGGCGCAGTCCACCCCCGCTCTTCGAGTATGAGCCTGAGCGCCCGCAGCGCGTAGTAGCTGCGCGACTTGACGGTTCCCGGCGGGATGCCGAGCACGTCGGCGCTCTCGGCGACATTCCGGCCCCGGAAATAGAGCTCGACCAGCACCTCGCGATGGGCGGGACTCAGCTGGCTCAGCGCGTCGGTCAGCTGCCACATGTCGAGCTCGCGATCGAACGACTCCACGCCCGCAATCCCTTCGAGCTCGTCGGACCGGGCCTGTTCGCGCGCCGTCGTCGCTCGCCGCTGGCGGTCGATGGCCAGATTGCGCGCGACCCGCATCAGCCAGGGGCGCAGCGGACGGCCGTCGGCGGCGAGGTGTCCCGCGCGCCGCCACGCCCGCAGGATCGTCTCCTGGACGATGTCCTCGGCGGCCTGGTGGTCGTGCGTGATCGCCGCGACGTAGCCGGTCAGCACCGCGCCGTGCTCGTCATACAGCGCGCGGACGAATCGGTCGTCGGTGGCCACCGGATCTCGCTGTCTGCCCACACGGCGTACACGCATACACTCGCTCAACGGTTCAGCGGCCCCGGTCAGCCTCGGTTTAGCGCGGGCGCAGGGCGCCCGTCAACCCCCGCGGCCACTGGAGCGACCCGTCGTCGCGTCACTCACCCGCGGACTGAACCACCCGGACGCCGCCGGCGTGGATGGAACGTGGATGCGGTGCGCGTGCCGGCGCTCGAGGGCGATCCGCACACCTGGCCCCGGCGCCGCATCCCACCCACCGTCAACTCCCACTCCCGAAGGAGCCACGATGTCATGCAGTCCGGTACGCCGCCTGGTCGGCCTGGCGGCGATTGCCGTCGTCGCGCCGCTGACGGCGGCAGCGGTCGCCGCGGTGGGCACCGGCAGTCTGGGCCCGGTCAGCGCCACGGCGGCGCCTGCCCACACCACGGCCGTCCGGCCGCCGCTGGTGATCCGCATCTCGGCGCCGGGGTTCGGCCACGTGCTGGCCACCAGCCGCCGGTTGCCGCTGTACACCTTTGGCCCCGAGCGCAAGGACCATCGAATCCACTGCGTCGGTTCGTGCGCCACCGCCTGGCCGCCCGTCATCGTCCCGGCCGGCACCCGGGTCCCGGTCCGCATCAAGGGGCTCGCCGGCACATTCGGCACGATCGCCCGCAAGCACGCCCGCCAGCTGACCCACAACCGGCTCCCCTTGTACACGTTCGCATTCGACAGCCCCGGCCAGGTCACCGGCAACCGGACCAACGGCTTTTCGGTCGTCCGCGGCTGACCCCGCCCAGCGCGTCCGGCGGACGCCCCCCACGGAGTGCCGTTCCACGCGTCCGCTGATGGCCCCCGGGCCGCAGGCAGCCCGACGGGCCCAGCTTTGCGGAGGGCAATCATGAGACCTCATCGCACCCGTCACGCCTGCCGCAGCGTTGTCGTGGGCATGGCGGGACTCCCCACGCTCGCGCGGGTTGCGGCCGGCTGCGGCAGCTCGTCGAGTTCGTCCACCACGACGAGATCCCCGACGGCGGCGCCCGCGACGCGCGCCAGCAGCACGACCGGCGCGGCGACCGTCACCACCGGCACCCTGTCAGCACTCGGGACGGTGCTCGAGAACGCGCAGGGCGGGTGCTCGACGAACGACCGCCAACCCCGCCGGCGGGACGGTCGTGACCTACACCGGGCGCCCCCTCTAGAACTACATCGGCGACTCCTCCATCGGCGACTCCTCGGCCGGGACGGCCAACGGCCAGGGTACGGGCGGGGTGTGGTACGTGGTCACGCCGTCCGGCGCGTACCGCGATTCCAGCTGAGTCGTTGACCCGGCGGGCTCGCCGCCGTCGCGCGGTAGACGTCGGTCACATACGGGAAGGCGATCGGCTCGGCGAGCCGCTCGACCACGGCGTGGACGTCCGCCATCAGTTCCCGTTGCTCATCCTCGGCCATCACCGCCACATAGCTTGTCGACAAGACCCGCTGGTACAGCTGCCGGCGATCGACGGGCTGGAGGTGCCGGAACCCGCAGCGGGCGATGCGCGTGAACCCGCCCGCGCTGAGCACCGGCGTCCAGTCGGTGCCGGCGGCGTACGGGCTGCAGCGGTCCCAGCGCATCGCTTTCGAGAACTCGGCCACCCACTCCACCGACTCGTCCCGGTTATTCCACAGTAACCCCAGCCCGCCGCCGTCGACGAGCACGCGGCGAATCTCCGCCAGCGCACGCGGCGCGTCGAACCAGTGGAATGCCTGCGCGACGAACACCGCATCCGTCGCGGCGTCCGGCAAGGGCATCGCCACGTCGCTGCCGTCCAGCACGCGGACACCCGGCACCGCCGCGTCGAGCACCTCGCGCATGCCCGCGGACGGTTCGATCGCCGTGACGTCGTCGAAGCGCTCCCGCAGCTGGCCGGTCAGCAGCCCGGTGCCGGCGCCGAGGTCGACGACACGGGCGCGGGGCCCGAGCCCCAGCGAGCGCACCAGGAACTCGACGGCCGCTGCCGGATAGCCCGGGCGGGCGGCCTGATACGTGGCCCCGTCCGCGAAACCGCGCGCACCGAGCTCGCGTCGCGGCGGCATGGCAGGGTCCGCCTGGCTCACCGGCACCCGCCGCAATCGCCGGCCGCACGCGCCCTCCGGACCCGCGGCGGCGCGCTCGCGCCGGCCCGTGCGCCGCACGGACCCACACCGCGCTGTGCCCCGGACCGCCCGCGGACCGCGCTCGGCCGACGGGCCTGCACCCAACAACCCGCATCGCTCCGCGGCTCCTCCAAACGTCTAGGCCCCCCTAGCCGGTCGGCTAGTTGGAAAGCTAGCCGATCACCCCGTGGAACTCAGTATCACCTAACTGATCTTCTATAAGAGTTCGCAGGTGATCGTCCCGTGCACGTTCACGGACCAGAAGGTTGGACAAGGGAACGCGTATTTCGGGCAGCTCACACCAATCACGAGGATTCAGCGAGCCCCTCGACGCGAGCGCCTGGACCATCCCGCACGGGCGCACCACAGATTGGTCGATGCCGTTCACGCTCGGTGCACCCCTCGGACCGGCCGGCGATATCCCCATCCCAGAACCCGGCGAGCGACTCGACGAGGCAGCGCGCAATGACGAGGTCGCCGCCACGCTGGCCCCGCCGCCGGCCGGGTACCTCGTCACCGATGACCTCGCGAGTGCCTGGTACGTGCCCGCGCTGCCCGACCAGCGGACGCCGATCGTGCCGGCCGCGCGCCGGATCACCACCGCCGCGCCCAGCATCGCCCCACAGACCGCGATCACGCTCGACTATCCGCTCTCCGAGCCCGCACTGTGGCCCGACGCATTCGATCCGGACTACGGGCGCCCGTTCCGGCCCGAGCGCGCCCAGACCGCGCGCCCCGCAGCGCGTCGCGCGGAGGCGCCCGCGGTCGATCCCGGCTGGGTCCAGCGCCACCGGATCGGCCTGGTCGTCGCCTTCGGGATCATCCCCTTCCTGACGGTCCCGATGATCGCGCTGCTCGGCACGCGGTCGGCACGCCTGGTCCTCGACCTGCAGGTACCGCAGATGTCGTACTTCCTCGATTGGGTGATCGTTGGTGCGGTCACGGTCGTCGCCGGCACCCTGGTCACCATCCGCTACGGCGTCCGGCGCCGCCGGGCCCGCGAGCCCGTGGCCGCGGTCGGCTTCGAGGCCGTGGGCCAGGAGACATGACCCGGCGCACCGAGCTCATCCATCTCGTCGTCGTCTTGCTCGTCAGCGTCACGCTCATGGCGACGACGGTCTTCGTCGTCCTGCGAACGCCCGATCTGATCGCCCTGGCGTACTGGGTCCTGGGGACGACGGTCGTCGGGATCTGTCTGGTCTCGTTCCTGGTCGGCAAGCGCTACACGCACCTGCCCCCGGCGCCGGGCGGCGTCTTGTGCATCGTGCCCGCCTACAACGAGCCCCAGGCCCTGCTCGAGACGACGGTCGGCTCGCTGCTGGCCCAGACGGTCCCGGTCGACATCATCGTCATCGACGACGGTTCCGAGACGCCGGTCCAACCGACCACCGACGACCCGCGGGTGACCTGGCTGCGCCAGGACAACACGGGCAAGCGCGGCGCCCAGGTCGCCGTCCTGCGCGCGATTCCCCGCGACCGGTACGCGTTCATCCTCACCGTCGACTCGGACTCCCAGCCGTATCCGGACGCCTGTGAGCACCTACTGCGGGCGATGTCGGACCCTGGCGTCCAGGCCGCGACGGGGATGATCTACACCAGCAACCACGACGACAACATCATCAGCCTCGCGGCCGACATGGACATCGGCACCTCCTGCGTGATGATGCGCGCCTCCCGTTCGATGATCGGCGCCCTGGAGACCACCTCGGGGGCGCTTGCGATGTACCGCAGCGCGCTCCTGTACGACTATCTCGACGAATACGCGATCGAGTGCGGGACCGGCGACGACCGCTGGTTGTCGCTCCGGGCGCTGCTGCGGGGCGAAGTGGTGGCGGTCGCCGAGGCTCGCGTGGAAACGCAGATGCCGTCGACGGTGCGCGGCACGTACCGCCAGCGACTGCGCTGGGCACGCTCCTGGTGGTGGATGCTGCCGTTCGTGTTCCAGAACCTGCGCTTCTCGCAGATGATGAGCCCGCTCTACGGGCTGACCCAGCTGCTGATCAGCCCGATCTGCATGCTCTACATCACCCTGGAGGTCATCGGCATCGCGACCGGCAAGCAGCTGGTCGGTACGACGATGCTGGCCGTGGTCATCGCGGCGTACCTGGTGGTGCGCTTCGGTCTGGCGGCGCTGTACCTGGTCGGCCGTCCCCATCTGACCGTCCTCCAGAAGCTGCGGTGCCTGCTGATCGGCACACCGGCCGCGGTCGCGCTCAACCTCGTCCTGTTGTCACCGACGCGCTACTACGCCCTGACCCGCCTGGCCGACAACCGCTGGCAGACCCGCACCGTCGCCCCCGAGGCGTCCTGATCCAAGGTGGGCGGGATCGGCCCCGGACCGGCCGGGGCGCGTGACCGGGCGCCGCGCGATCTCCTGGGGGCGAGTGTCCCGGTCCTCGCGAATCGGTATCCGGCCATACTGGCGCACGTGAACAACTCCCGATTCAGGCTCGGGTGGGCCATCGTCGCACTGTGTGCCGTCGTCGCCGGTGTGGGGCTCGTCGGTGCCGCGCGCGCCCACGCCGCGCCCGCACCGAAGGTCGTCGTCTCACTCACCTTCGACGACGGCTTCGCGACCGTCTGGGGGGTTCGGCCGCAGCTGCGCAAGTACGGGATGCACGCCACGTTCTTCATCAACAGCGGCAAGCTCAACCAGACCGGGCGCCTGACCTCGAGCCAGGTCCGGCAGCTCGCGGCCGACGGCAACGAGATCGGGGGGCATTCGGTGAGCCACCCGAACATCGCGAATCGTGATCCACTCGAGGCCAAGCGGCAGATCTGCGACGACCGCGTGGCGCTCGCGGGCCTGCTTGGCTCGCCGCCGACCGACTTCGCCTACCCGTACGGGGCCTACACCCCCACGACCCAGGCGATCGTCGCCGGGTGCGGGTACAACAGTGCCCGCCGCGTCGGCGGCGTCGCGAGCCCGTCCTGCCTACCGGCGTGCCCCTACGCCGAATCGATCCCGCCGGCGGACCCGTATGCGATCCGGACCGGCGTTTCCGTCGTGCCGTCGACCGCGGCGACGGCCCCCGAGAGCGAGGTGGGCGCAGCCCTCCGGCACGGCGGCGGCTGGCTGGTGTTCGTGTTCCATGCCTACTGCGACGGCTGCTCGGGAATCGGCGTCAATCCGGCCAACCTCGAGCATCTGCTGGCATGGCTCAGGTCGATGCGCGCCAATGGCGTCGCGGTCGAGACGGTGCGCCAGGTGGTCCGCGGCCCGATCCGCCGGCTCGTCGCCGGGCCGCCCCCGCGTGCCAGCACGGCGCTGCTGAATCCGTCGCTCGAGACCCCCGGCTTCGGCCGAGTCGCCCCGGACGATGAACAGAGCGACTGCTGGGAAGAGGCCGGCTACGGCGCCAACAGCGCGGCCTACGCCCGGGTCGCCGATGCGCACGCCGGGCACTGGGCCGACCAGATCACCGTCGCGCAGTACTCGACCGGGGACGCCAAGGTGCTCGTGCGCCAGGACCTCGGGACCTGCTCGATCCCGGTTACCGCGGGCAAGAACCTGATGCTCAGCGCCTGGGTCAAGTCGTCGGCCCCAACGCGCTTGGTGGTGTTCTACCGCCAACAGGCCGACCAATGGGCATACGCCGCCGGATCGCCGACGTTCCCGCCCGACCCGAGCTGGCACCAGATCAGCTGGACGACGCCGGCGGTGCCGGCGAACGCGGCGCGCATGAGCTTCGGCGTGTCGGTGGCAAGCGTCGGGGCGGCGACGGTCGACGACTTTGGCCTGGTGGTGCACAGCCCACCCAACGTGGTCGGCCAGAGCAATCGCGCACGGCTGATCGCGATCTCGGGCGTCGTGATCGTCGCCGTCGGCCTGGTGCTGTTCTGGCGGCGTCGGCGCGGCGGCGCGCGCCGCGGGCCCGGCAGACCGGACAGGTACAGCCAGAGCCGCTGACCCGTCGGTCGGCCGCTCAGCCCCCCGCCAACTCGGCGAGTCGCGTGACCGTACGCCAGTTGCGCGTCGTCGCGGCAATCTTCAACCGGCGCTCGAAGAACTCATTGCTGAGGACCGTCCGGCCATATCCGGTCGGGCACCAGACGTAGATCTCGTGCCCGTGCAGGGTGCACTCGTCGGCGCCCTCGGCCGCGGTGTCCAGGTCGGTCAGCAGCGCGGGGTCCGGTGCGCCGTCAAGAAATGTCACATACAGCCGATTCGTCTCGCCCCGCGTCGCGTACGGGTTGTGCGCGAGTATCCGCCGGAGGGCGGACGGGGTGCGCAGGAGTACCGTGACACGGTGGCCGAGCTCGGCGGCGATCGCGCCCCGGATCTCATCGGCCAACGCCGACGGGTCGTCGCGAGGACTGTCGAACAGCACGTTCCCGCTCTGGATGTAGGTCGCGACGTCCGTGTGGCCAAGCCCGCGGAACAGCTCCCGCAGCTCACGCATCGGCACCGAGCGCCCGCCGACGTTGACGCCCCGCAGTAGCGCGACAAAGCGGTTGGGCGCGGACGGCGTGCCCGCGTCCGACCCGGTGACGGACGCGCCCCCCACCGCTCAGCCGTCCGGTGGGTCCTGGCCCCCGCCATCCTCCTGCTCCTGGCGGTACTGCCGGAACACGTCCATGAGGTCCGCCTGCGCGGATGGGGGGAGCGCCTCCGGTTCGACCTTGCCGAGGGCGGCGACCATCGCGCGGATCTGCGCGACGTGCGCGCTGCAGTTCGGGCACGAGCGCAGGTGGCGCTCGTCGCTGCGCCGCTTGCGCCAGGACGGCGCGCCCTCCAGGTAATCGGTCGCAAGCTCGCCGGCATCCCGACAGGCCAGATCCGCAGACAGCAGCGGCACCGCTAGTCCCCTCCCTCGAGCAACGCCTCAATACTACGACGCAGTCCCGGGCGGCCCCGGTGGAGCAGCATCCGCTGATTACCCGGCGTGATCTCAAGCATGTTGCGCACCTCGTCAGAGGTCAGTTGCTCGATGTCGCGCAGCGTTACGACGACGCGCCGCGCTCTGGGGCAGCTCGTCGAGCGCGGCGGTCAGGTGCGCGAGCATCGGCGCGGCGGCCAGACGCTCCTCGACCTCCTCGAGGCGTTGGCCGGAGGCGTTCCCCAAGCCGATGTCAGCGCACGAAGAGGATGCGCAGGCTCAGGAGCGCCAGGAGCCCAGCGATCACCCCGAGCTCCTTCCACAACAACCGGCGCTCGGTGCGTCGATCATGGGCCAGCTGGTGCTCGGGGTCCCAGGGCTGGCGGACGGGTGCTGGCGAGTCGGTCATCCGAAGACCTTTCCGGTGTTCTCGGTCTTCTCCCATTCATCTCCGCCCCCGGGCTTCCTTCACGTACGCGGCAAACGTGATCGCGTCCATG
>CAVZAI010000005.1:0-8488 GCA_963773325.1 uncultured Thermoleophilia bacterium
CCGTCGACGACGTGCCAGCCACCACCACGACGCGTCCGCGACGCCGACACCGGAAGCCCCCCTCGCCCAAGCCCAACGACCCTGACGGATGAGCGGCGGCACGCGACGAACGCGAGGCATCACGTTGAGGGCCGACGGTCCACGGCATCCCGCGCCTGGACTGCCTGTCAGTTTAGCGACGCCCGCGGCGGCGGCCGATCACCGCACGGCACCGAAAGCGACGGGCACGACCCGGCTCGTCCGACGAGGCGGCGGACGGGTGGCAACGTCATCGCCGACGCTGCGAATGGGGAGGCATCTGACCCGCGAGATCGCCGGCGCGCTGCCGGGCGGGTCGAGGCGTCACCCCCTGGGTCGCGTCGGCGGCCGGGAGATCGGCACTTCGGCGATCCGCGCTGTCGCCGGCGCCGCTGCCGCCAGCGAGATGGGCGGCCCTGGTGGCGATCGGCGATCGCCCGGCGCGGATCGGCAGCCCCAAGGGCCGCTGCCGGACGCCGGAATGGCGCGAGCCATGCGGGCGAAACCGCGGTAACACGGTTCCGAGCTCGGCGTCGGCATCAGTCCCGGCGTGCCGTGGTCGCGGACCGTCAACACCGGCCCGCCACCGGTTGATGTCGATACGGCGATCTCGATCTGCCCCTGGGCGGGCTGTACTTGAGCGCATTGTCCACCAGCACCGCTACGTACTCGCGCAGGCGGTTTCGGTTGCCGAGCACCTGCTTCGGGTGGACCAGGCTCGCGCGAATGGACCGATTGGCGCGAGGGCCTGCGCCTCATCCGTCGCGTCCTGGTCACCAGATCGAGGCGAACGGGGTCCGTCGGCGGAGGGGCCTCCCCGGTCTGGCCAGGTTGAGCCCGCGCAGGGTCAGCGCGACGCGGTCGCGGCGGACGCTGCCGCCGATTCTCGCGACGCGCCGTCGCCGTGGATGTTCCACTGGCACGGAGCACGATGCGCGCGTGCCCTTCGATGCGGGTGACCGGAATCCGAACCATGTGATGCGTCGGCATGAACTGCTCGGCAATACGACGTGGCCGACCTGTTCCAGGACGGTCGAAGGACGCGCCAGGCGGCCCAGCCGCTGTTTCGCCGTACCGGCAGGCGCCTCGATCAGGTCCTGGCCCGGAATCTTGTCGACCTCCTCCCGCATTCTGCTCAATGGGCTGGCAGGGCGCGAGACGCCGGACGACGACGCCGGCAACCGCAGCCAGCACGATCCCCGATCACGGCGAACACCGAGGTCGTCGCATGCCGAGAGGGCAACTCCGGGTCTGCGCGTCGCTGTGCATGATGCAACGGCGACGCCCCCTACGCGGTTGCCGCGGTCCGCGGTCGTCATCCCCGGCGGTGGCGTTGGCGACCGCCGCGTGGACTTCGGCGAGGTCTACCTGTTCCCGCTGCATGAAGCGCTGCCCACGACCTGCCCGTGGCCGTTCACGACCCAGATGCTGTCACCGGCACCCGCGAGCCGGTCGAGCGCGATCTCCTCGTCGGCTGCCAGCGCGGCGGTGCGCGCGAGCTGGGTGGCCGCGTTGCGGTCCTGCTGCGCGAGGCGCTGCTGGACGTCAAACAGACGAACACCTGCGATCAACGCGCCCAAGACGGCCAGCGATGCGACGAACAGCAGCGTCAGACGCAGGCGAAACGTCACCGGCGCACCGTATAGCCAACCCCTCGCACGGTGCGGATCAGCCTGGTCGCCCGGTGCGTCGGGCTTCTCGCGCAACGCCGAGATGGAAGTGTTCGATCACCTTCTTGCGCGACCCGGATAGTGGTATCCCCAGACGCCCTCGGGCACCTGCTTCCGGGCGACACGCGCCCCGGCGCGTGCATCAGGAATGCCAGCAGGTCGAATTCCCGTGCCGAGAGCTCGACGTTCTGCCCGTCGAGGAGCACTTCCCGCGCCTCGGGGCTCAGTCGGACCCGGCCGGCCTCGAGCCATGAGGCACCGCCGGCCCGGCGCGTCAGCGCGCGCAGCCGCGCGAGCAGCTCCTCGATGGCGAACGGCTTGGCGAGATAGTCGTCGGCGCCCGCGTCGAGGCCGATGACTCGATCGCCGACCCGATCCATCGCGGTGAGCATGAGGATGGGCGACTGGTAACCATCGCGGCGAACCTGGCGACACACGGTCAGCCCGTCGAGATCCGGCAGGCGCACGTCGAGGATGATCATGTCCGGCGCGTAGCGCCGGACGGCTTCGATGGCCTCGCGGCCGTACTGCACACGGGTTGCAGCGTAACCGGCCTCACGCAGCTCAATCTCGATCAGCGAGCCGATCGACGGGTCATCCTCGACAACGAGGACCTGTTTCTCAGGCTCCATCACAATCTCACCTTACGACTAAAGCTGGCCCGTCCAGCACGCGGCAGGCGCGGGCGCGGCGTGGCACCGGCCGCCTGGCAGGCGCCGGCCGGTCCCAGGATCGGCGCCAACTCGAGCGCAGGCCTCGGCGGTGGTCCGACCGTGCGCCGGCGGGGCCGACCCAGGAGATATCTCCCCGCCGCGCCTGCCACACCGTTCATCGGTCGTTGGCCGCCGCGCGGTCCGTGTGCGCCGCGCCGCGTGTGGTGTCCGTGCTCGCCACGTCCGTGGCCGCCTCCTTGGGGGTGTCCTTGCCCGCCACGTCCGTGGTGGCGTCGCGATCGGGGCGACCGGCCTTCACGGTCACTGCGGTGGTGTGGCCTGCGCTGAACGCGGTCGGCGTGGCGGTGTGCGTCCCCGTCGCTGCGAACGCGGCGCCGGTCCCGGCCAGCGGGAGGGCCGCGACCCCGATGGCGAGCGGGGAAATGAGGTGTCGGCGGTCGACAGCCATTTGGTGTGTCTCCTTGCGTCGGTGTGCGACTGGACACGACGGACGGTAAGGAGTCGACGTAAGGCGACGGCGAGCCCGGGTAAGTATTTGGCAAGTACCTGACGCTGCGCCGGCCTGTGGTCTAATGGGAACATGAGGTCAATCGGCGGTCCACTCCTTCGACCCGCGGTCTGGGCGATGGTCGCATCGGCGGTGTCGATCGCACTGCTCGGTGCGTCGGTCGCCGTGGCCCCCGACGGAGCGCCCGGCTACCTGGAGTGGAACTTGGTGCTCGCGTGGGTGCCGTTCGCGCTCGGGTACCTGCTCGCCTGGTGCGCCCGCCGGGGGCTGCCGCGGATCCTGCTTGCGGCCGGGGCGGTCGTCTGGCTCGCGTTCCTGCCCAACGCACCGTATCTGCTGACGGACCTCATTCACGCCGGTACGTCCAACGGGGGCGCCTCGTCACTCGACATCGCCACGCTCGCCGCGTGCGCCGCCACCGGAGTGCTGCTCTTCTTTGCGGGCGTCAACGCCGTCGCCGAAGCCGTGCGTCTCGAGTTCGGGACTGGGCTCGCTCGTGCCGTCGCGCCGGCATGCGCGGTCGTGGCGAGCATCGGCATATATCTGGGCCGAGTGCTCCGATGGAACAGCTGGGATCTGATGGTGCGTCCGCTGGGCCGGCTCGAGGCGGTGATCCCATTCCTGCAAAGCCCGGCCGATCTGGCTAGGGCGGCGACCTTCGTGCTCGTGGCCGCGGTCGTGCTGCGGGCGTCGATGGCGGTCCTCGAGCGCCTGTTTCTCCGTCACCGGATCTGAGGCGAGCGGAGGCTCGGTTGCGGTCCGGCGGCACTGGTGGGGCGCCACCGGTCGGCGGCCGGCCTCGACGGGAGCCGCCCGCCGGGCAGATCCGGCTCAGGCCAGCGGCGTTGGCGGATGCCTCAGCGTGCGATGTCCGCGGCGTGCTGCTCGGCGCGGGCGGCACGCTCGGCCGGCATCACCAGATGATGCGCCGAGGAGGGTCCCACGGCGACGAGTGCGGCGTGCGTCGGGGGATCGCTCGGGACGTGATTCGGGCGGCGGCGCTCGAATTCGACCCGCAACACCGGCACGACCTCGCGGCCAAGGATCTCGATCTGCTCGAGCACCATGGGCAGTGGCAACCCGGCGTGGTCGACGAGAAACAGCTGGCGTTGGTAGTCACCGGCATAATCGGCGAAACCGAGGGTTCGCGCGATGACGTCCTCGGGCGTGCCCACCGTGAGCGGTGTGGTCGCCATGTACTGCTCGAGCGACGGCCCGTGCCCGTACACCGGCGCGTTGTCAAAATAGGGCCGGAAGGTGCGCACGGCGTCGGCCGCGCTGTCGGCCATGAAGACCTGGCCGCCGAGGCCGACGACCGCCTGGTCGGCCGACCCATGCCCGTAATACTCGAAGCGCTGGCGGTACAGGCCGACCATCGCCGCCGTGTGCTCGATGTTCCAGAAGATGTTGTTGTGGAAGAATCCGTCGCCGTAGAACGCCGCCTGCTCGGCGATCTCGCGACTGCGGATCGAGCCGTGCCAGACAAATGGCGGCGTGCCGTCGAGCGGCCTGGGAGTCGAGGTGTAGCCCTCCAGCGGCGTGCGGTACTTGCCCTCCCAGTCGACGACCTCCTCGCGCCACAGCCGCCGCAACAGGTGGTAATTCTCGATGGCGAGTGGAATGCCGGCCCGGATGTCCTTGCCGAACCACGGATACACCGGACCGGTGTTCCCGCGCCCCAGCATCAGGTCGACGCGACCATCCGAGAGGTGCTGGAGCATCGAGTAGTCCTCGGCGATCTTCAGCGGGTCATTGGTCGTGATCAGCGTCGTGGCGGTCGACAGCAGCAGCCGCGTGGTCTTGGCCGCGATCCAGCCCAGCAGGGTCGTCGGCGACGATGGCACGAACGGCGGATTGTGGTGCTCGCCGGTCGCGAAGACGTCGAGCCCGACCTCTTCGGCCTTCAGGGCGATGCGCGTCATCGCCTGGATGCGCTCGTGCTCGCTCGGCGCATGCCCGGTGACTGGGTCGACCGTAACGTCGCCAACGCTGAAGATCCCGAACTGCATGGGGCCCCTCTCCCGTACGGGCAGCTTCTCCGAGATGCCGGCCCGGCTTGTCTCATCACGCCGGCTGATTGTGACGGGTTTCGGGCGTAGGGGCCTTGGAGCCGTGCCGGGCGCAGAGCGCGGACTGGCGCAATCCGCTCGGGGAGCGCTGGTCCGCGCCACGAACCGGCCGGCCGCGGCTGGAGGTCCCGGCGGCCGCGTCCGCTGCGATGATTCGCAGCCCGCCGCCGTGCGAGTCGGCGACGGGCGCTGGGTAGGACGGGCTAGTCGGCCGCAGCCTCGTCGTCGCCGCCGTTGCCGCCATTGTCGCCGTTGTCGCCGCGCTCGGCCCGCGACTTGATCCCCAGCAGCATCTTCCGCTCCATCAGCAGGCTCCCGGGCTCCATGACGCCGAGGTAGGCGTAGCGCTTGTGCGTCGGCATGTCGCCCAGCCGGATCCGATTGCGGCTGATCAGCTGCGTCCCGTCGCCGCGTTCGCGCAGCACGAACGACCAGACCCAGTTGCCGTCGTCCGAACGGACGACGAGTGCCCGACCGGGATCGAGGATCTCGACGCCGAGCCGCGGACCCTTCTCTCCGACCGGCAAGCTGTCCCCGACCTTGAGGTCTTGATACTCGGGCATGATTCGGTCGGCACTGTGCATGTCGAGGCCGAACAGGTTCTCGATCCAGTCGTAGGTGTAGGCGCCACCGCGCCCGCTGCCCATCTGGACCAGCCACGGCCACACGTCGTCCGGCGTGGCGTCGACGTCGACGCCACGCGTGGTGACGACGTCCGGGCCCTCGAGCAGCTCGTCGCCGGGGAACTCCGCACCGGCGTCCTGCTCGCTGACGCCCCACGTCAGGCACCTGCGCCGCCAGACCCACGGATACGAGGCCGCGAGCCCCGCGACCGCCCCGAGCAGGATCCCGACGATAACCACCCAACGTGTCCGCATCATCCCTCCTGGTCCGTGAATCGGCTGTGTCGCATCACCGCCCGCGCCCCGTGGATCAGCTCGCGGTACGTGCGTACTGCCCGACCTGCGCGCCCCACTGCGTCGCGGCCTCCGCCGCGCCCTCGACGAGATGATTCCCGCGGTCGACCAGAAAACTCTCCGGCGCGGTCACCAACTCGAGCCCATGGCTGGTCAGCCGGTGCGCGATGCCGCGCGAGGCTCGCCCGGTCAGCAGCGGCGGACCGGACATGCGGGTGTCGAACGCGGCGGCCTTCGTGCCCGCCGGGACATCGAGTCCGTCGAACCAGTCCCGGAGCCCCGGGCCTTCGGCATCGGGGTCCATCGCCGGCTCGCCGTCGGATTTCGCGGCTGCCGCGGCCGCCTGGGTGCGCGACCGCTCGGTCGTCATCCCGTGCACGTGGGTCGGACCACCGACGACGAGCAGGTCCGCGCCCACCAACAACTCGCCGGTCGCCTTCGTCAATGGCACCACCTCGACGTCCGCGACCGCGCGCAGGCCCGCGGCGACGTGGTCCGCAACGACGTGGGTGTTGCCGTACATGGACTCGTAGACGACGACTGCGCGCATCGGGATCCTTCGGGAGCCGACAGGCCGTACCGGAGCCGCCGTGTGTGTACCACGCCGCCCCGGCACCGATACCTTCCGCCCGGCATGCCCCGGATGTCAACCGGGCGAGGCCGCATCGTGCATGGTTCCCTCATGCGGGCGGCGCCGACCGATCGGCGCCTGGCTCCCCGACGTGTCCGAGCAGTGGGTGCGAGGTGCTACGCGGCGGGCCGGCAGGTCCCGGCGGCCCAGCCCCAGACCGACAGCACCGGCGGCGGCACCGTGATGGGGCACTTGGCGCCCGGGATCAAGGTCATACCGACCGACTACACCGTCCACGATCCGCCGGGCGGACGGGTGAACAGCAGGTAGGCACCGTCGTCCTGGACCGAGACCTGGGCCGGCGTCGAGGAGGTGCTCGGCACCAGCGCGGCGCCCGCCCAGTAGGTGGACGTCGCGGGGTCGTAGGCGTAGTAGGTGCGCCCGGGCGCGAGGCCGGTGTAGTCCGAGGCCGGCAGGTTGTGCGTGGCGGCGCCGGCCTGCAGCAGCTCCGCGCGCAGGGCCTGGGTCACCTGCAGATTCTGGACCGCACGCGAGGTCGTTGTCGTGCCCGTTGTCCCCGACGTCGTCACCGGTTGGGTGATCGTCTGCATCGTGGCCGAGCCGGTCGCCTGTCCGCCGGCGCTGGTCGCCGTCGATGCGCTCGAACTGGAACCGCAGCCGACGAGCCCCGCGACCGCTCCGACCGCGACGACCGCGCCGACCCACATGCGTGCCTTCACGACCAGCCCCCCCTGTTAGGCGCCACCCTAGCGCGTGCCGCGGCCGCGATCCGGTGCGCCGAGCCCAGCGAGAGACCTAGCGTGCGACGCCGTGCTGTGGAAAGATCGCCTCGGGCCGCCGTGTGACGGCCTCCCATCATCCTGCCAAGGAGTGTTGTGATGTCACTTGAGCGCGCGATGGCCCCCGACCCGTACGACATTCTCCCCGTCGTGCCGTCGTTCACCCTGGAAAGCGACGATGTCGCCGACGGGCAACAGCTTGCATCGACGTTCGTGCACGACAGCTTCGAGGGCGGCAACACCTCACCGCACCTGCGTTGGTCAGGCGCCCCGCCGGAGACCCGCGGCTACCTGGTGACCTGCTACGACCCGGATGCCCCGACGGGCAGCGGCTTCTGGCACTGGCTGGCGGTCGACATTCCGGCGTCGGTCACCGAGCTGCCCCGTGGCGCCGGCGCCGCCGACGGGTCGGGCCTTCCGGCAGGAGCCTTCCAGGTTCGCAACGACTACGGCTCAATCGGCTTCGGTGGCGCGGCGCCGCCGCCGGGCGACCGCCCGCACCGGTACGTGTTTGCCGTCCACGCACTCGACACCGACAAGCTCGGCCCGGACGCGAGCGCAACACCGGCGGTCATCGGCTTCAACACCGCCTTCCACGTCATCGCGCGGGCAACCTTGCGCCCGGTCTACAGCCACTAGGCGGCCCGGTCGGCGACCGCGACCCCGCGGCCACGGGCACGCCTGCGGCAGCCCGGTTGCGGTCGCCCGGGCCCCACCTCCCCCGGACGGCGGTCACAGCGACCGCCCGCCTCCCGACCCGGTCGGCGTGCCGAGCGTCTGCGCCGGGCGGGAGCCAGCTGCGAGCGCAGCCGGCGCAACTCCAGCCGCACGGCCACCTGTTGGGCGAGGACGGTGATCCAGGTACGGCCGTCGAACGTGAGGTGCAGGGTCCGGAACATCGGCCCGTGACATTCGAGTGAACGTTCTGGGTCTGCAGATTCAGCGTGTAGGTGACGGCCAGGACGTGCCCGCGACCGGCGGCGATCTCCTGTCGGTGCTTGGCGTCGGTGCCGATGTCAAATCGCAAATCCCTGCGCGTTGGTGATTCGAATCCCCTCCGGTTCGCCGTCGTCGCGGCGCGGCCGCCGTGGCCATCATTCCAGCCTCGGCCCAGCCCCCTTCCGCGTGGCTGGGGTGCGTCACGACGGGGGCGTCAGCCATACTCATGTCCGGTACACCGTCGCCGGAATCCGGCGCGGCCCATCGGACAGGAAGGTGTCGATGAGCGTGTGCAGACCGCGCCGCGAGTATGCGGTCACGA
>CAVZAI010000006.1:0-8348 GCA_963773325.1 uncultured Thermoleophilia bacterium
TCGTCGCCCCGGCCACCGAGGGGCCCGTCACCGCCTGATCCACCGGCATGACCGGGCGCCCGCCGTCGCGGCGCCCGGTCATGCGTCAGCGGAGGTTCCGTGAGCGCACCCTTGGCCATCGCAATCGTCTGCCCGACGGCGTGGCCGCCCGGCGACGACATCGCCTGGCGCGTTCACGAGGAGGCCCACGCCCTGGCCCGTCGCGGCCACCGCGTCACGATCTTCGCCCCGGGCACGCGCGCCCGCGACCTGCGCGACGGCACGGCCCGCATCAGCCGCTCCGGGGACGGACACGCGACGGCCATCCTGGCGGCGCCCGGCACGCCACGGGTCGTCATCGTCGGGCGGGCCCGGCGCACCGGCTCCCGCCTGGGCGTCAGCCCCTTCGACACCGCCTCGCAGCTGGAGACGGCGATCTCCCACGGCGAGTTCGACGTGGTGCACGTGCACGAGCCCCTGACCCCGACGCCCGGGCTCTCCGTGCTCCGCCGCGCGACCGGGGTGACGGCCACGACCTTCCATCGCCCCGACCCGATGACTGGCGCGGCGTTCATGGGCTCGCTCGTCCAAGGTGCGATCGCGCGGGTGGATATCCGAATCGCGACGTCAAAGACCGTCGAGCTGGCGGTGACCCAGATCCTCGGCGGCAACCTCACGGTCATGCCATGGGGCAGCCACCCGACGGTGCCGGACCCGCCGGCCAACGGCATCGCGATCGTCGCGCGCGGCCGCGACCGGGCCGGGCTGCGCTTCGCAGTGGCGGTCGCACGTCTCGTGCCGCGCGAGGTCCGCGGCCCGGTTGCGCTGATGGGTGCCCGCGAGGCCCCATGGCGCGTCCGCACGGCCGTCCCCAAGGCGCTGCGCGAGGACATCGTGATTATCCCCGACACGGGTCCTGGCTCCTGGCGCCGCCTGCTCGAGCCGGCGGCGGTCGTCCTCCTGGGCACCCCCGGCGACGTCGACGGCCCCGTAGCGGCGCAGGCGATGGCCGACGGGCGTGTGGTGGTCGCGCCGCGAAGCCCCGAGGCCGACGTGCGCCTGGACGCGGGCCGCGACGGGGTCGTGCTGGACCCCTTCGTCCGCGAGCCGTGGGCAGAGGCGGTCGGCGCGCTGTTGGCCGACCCGGACCGGCGCATCGCGATCGGGCACCAGGCGGTCGCCGCGAGCACCTCCTGGGATGAGATCGCCGAGGCGCTCGAGCGCGCGTACACCGATGCACTGGGACGCCATGAGCGCGGCACCGCCCCGTCGGAGGCGCGTGTGATCGCCGATCTGCGGATCCGCCCGGCCGCCGGTGACGATCCCGCCCGGCTCGCGGCCGCCTGCTGGGATGCCGGACTCGACGTCGTGGCGATCGCCAGCCCCGACGGAGTCGAGGTCGCCAGCCAGATCGCCGCCGCGGCCCCCGCCGAGCTGACCGTCATCCGGGGCCAGGAGATCGCCAGCGCCGACGGCACCATTGTCGGGCTGTTTCTGGGCCAAGATGTCCCGACCGGGCGTGGCTTCGCCGAGACCGCCGATCTCATCCACGCCCAGGGCGGTGTGGTGCTCATCCCGCATCCGGCCACCGCCGAGACGCCGTCCGCGGCCGTGCTGCGCACATATGCCACGCGCGTGGACTGCCTCGAGCTTGCCAATCCCGCCGGCGGACCGGCGCAGCGGCCCGTGCTGCGCGCCGCGCGCCAGCTCGGGCTGGTGATCAGTGCCGGCAGCGGCGCGGCCGGCCCGGTCGGACTCGGCGCCGTCGGAGTCGAGATGCGTCCGTTCGGCGACGGTCGCGACTTCATCGAGGCGCTCGCCGAGAGCGAGCTCATCCGGCCACGCCGACGCCGCGCACGGCGCACTCGCGCCGCGCGCCGAACATCCTGAAACGCTGATGCGCAGGAGTCCGGGTTTGGCCGCTAAATATCTGACTCGCACATGACTTCCGAGCCTCCTCCCAAACGCACGGGCGACCGCGTGCGGGCACTCCGCCCGCCGGACCCCGACGAGACGCCCAGCGCGGCCGACGACATCCAGGACGCCTACCTCAAGCGGGCCATCGCCGAACTGGGCGCCCTGAACGACGACATCGCGGCCTGGGCACTCCACCACGGCGCGGCGACGCTGCCGGTGCTGAGCTCGGGCGCCCCGCAGGCCGAGATCGTGATGATCAAGTGGGCCCCGGGGCTCGCCGAGCGCCAGGAGGGTGTCGCCTTCTTCGGCCGGGCCGGATCGGCGATCCTCAAGAGCGTGCAACGCCTGGGCGTCGAGCCGCTCGCGCTCTACGGCACGCTCTGCGTCAAGCTCCCGGAGGCCGGCTTCCAGCCGCAGTGGCTGACCCGCGAGCTGCAGATCGTGATGCCCAAGCTGATCATGCCGATGGGCGACGATGCGCTGGAGGCCATCAACTCGCTCCGATTCCCCGGCAGCGCGCCGCTCGAGAACACCCCCGGTGTCGTGCAACACTGGACGCCGACGATCGAAGCGATCGTCGTGCCGGACATCGACGCGTCGCTGGATGAGCAGTCGGCCAAGCGCGCCTTCTGGGCGGCCTTCCGCTCGCTCGGCGACTGGTACCTGGCCCAGCCCCCTTACTGAGCAGGCGCCGAGGCCCCTGCGGGCGTCGCGGCGCGGTCGGCGGCCCCGGCGAGCTCGGCCGCGGCCCGCACCTCGGCGACGCGCCGCTCGTCGCGGACAAAGCGCGCGACCGCCTCGATGTGCGGGGTGTTCGGGAACATGTCCACCGGCTGGACGTACTCGAGCGCATAGCCCGCGGCCACGAACTTGGCCGCGTTCTCGGCGAACGTGGCCGGGTGGCAGGAGACGTAGACGAGCACCGCCGGCGCGAGCTCCAGGACCCGGCGGATCGCACGGCCTGAGAGCCCCGCGCGGGGGGGGTCGACGATCGCAACGTCGGCGACCGGGAGTTCGTCCCGCAGCTCACGGAGCACCCGCCCGACGTCGCCGCAGATCGCTCGGTAGTGGGCGACACCGTTCGCGGCCGCGTTGCGGGCGGCGTCGCCCACCGCCGCGGGCATGATCTCGATCCCGATCACC
Source organism: uncultured Thermoleophilia bacterium (assembly GCA_963773325.1). Classification (GTDB taxonomy): domain Bacteria; phylum Actinomycetota; class Thermoleophilia; order Miltoncostaeales; family Miltoncostaeaceae; genus CAITWD01. Next base: position 3,040 of record CAVZAI010000006.1, read on the forward strand.
TCGCGCGCGCGGGACGCGAGCGTGAGACCGATGCTGCCGACCCCGCAGAACAGGTCGTAGACCACCTGGCTCCCGTCGAGCCCGGCGGCCTCCGCCGCGCGCGTGTACAGGTGCCCGGTCATGCGGGTGTTGGTCTGGAAGAAGCTCTGGGCCGAGAGTGTCAGGCGGATACCAAGGACCTCCTCGAAGAAGTGATCGCGCCCCCACAGCAGGCGCGTCGGCAGGCCGTGCGTGACCTCGGACACGCCGTCGTTGACCGCATGCAGCAGCCCGACCAGATTCGGGTGGGCGGCGCGCAGCGGGTCGACCAGCGCGTCGACCACGGCGTCGGCGCCTGGGGCGGTCACGACGGTCACCAGCAACTCCTCGGTCGCGATCCCCTCGCGCACGACCACATGCCGCAGGGTCCCGATCTGCGCGCGTTGGTCGAACGGCGCCACGCCGTACGCGAGCGCCCACGCACGGACGGTCTCGCGTGCGGCGTTGCCGGCGGCGCTGGCGAGCAGACACGCATCGACGTCGACGACCTCGTCCCATCGGCCGCGACGGTGGAAGCCCAGCCGCAGCGCGCCGTCGGGCCCGGGCGCGGCCGAGTACTCCATCTTATTGCGGTACCCGAACTGCTCGATGGCGGCGTCGACGGGGCGGACGTCGATGCCGTCCAGATGCCCGATCCGCGTCAGGTGGTCGATGATGTGCACACGCTTGGCCTCTAGGGTCGCGGCGTAGGCGACGTGCTGCAGGCGGCACCCGCCGCAGGCTGGCACGTAGGGGCACGGCGGGCTGACCCGCTCCGGGCTCGGCGCCAGCACCTCGAGCAGATCGGCCTCGGCCCAGCGCCGCCGGGCCTTGCGCACCCGCAGGCGCACCCGGTCGCCCGGGGCAGTGTCGGTCGAGAACACGACGAAGCCGTCGGCGCGGCTGACGCCCATACCGCCGAATGCCAGCGAGTCGACGTCCAGCTCGAGTTCGTCATCGCGTTGCGGTCGGGCCACGGGCAGTCGATGATAGCGATCCCCATGCCGCCGTCGTCGACCGAACGCTGGAGCATCACCGGCCCCATCCTGACCGGCTGGCGCATCAGCGACGGCCAGCTGCACATCCGCGACGCGACGATCGCCGCGAGCGCGGGTCGCGGCGCGCGCCGGCTGCGGCTGCCCGAGGGCTGGATCGCCGCGCCGGGGTTCTGGGACCTGCAGGTCAACGGCATGGATGGTGCCGAGATCGCCGACGACCCCGCGGCCATCGCCCACGTGGCGGCGGCGCTCCCGGCCCACGGGGTCACCGCGTTCTGCCCGACGCTCGTCAGCCGCACCCCGGCGGCCTACCGCCGCGCGGGCGCCGCGCTGGCCGCGACGCGCTGGCCCGAGCTCGGCGCCCGCAGCCTCGGCGTCCACCTGGAAGGCCCGTTCCTGTCGCCACGGCGCCCCGGCGCGCACCCGCCGGCCGCGCTCGTGCTCCCCGACCCGGCGCGGCTGGGCGCACTGATCGAGGCGTTCCGGCCCCGCATCGTGACGCTCGCCCCCGAGCTGGACGGCGGACTCGCCGCGGTCGCGGCACTTCGGCATGCCGGCGTCATCGCGGCAGTCGGCCACACCGAGGCCGATGCCGAACTGTGCACGCGGGCGATCGGCCTGGGCGCGCGCCTGCTGGTGCACGCCTTCAACGCCATGCCGGGCCTGAGCGCCCGCGCACCCGGACCTGTCGGGGCATTCCTGACCGCACGGCACGCCCACGTCGCGGTGATCTGCGACGGCGTGCACGTCGCGATGCCGACGCTCTCCGTGCTGGCCGGCGCGGCCGGCCGGCGACTTGTCGCCGTCAGCGACGCGGTCGCGGCGGCGGGCGCGCCCGCCGGCACCTACACGCTCGCCGGGCGCCGAGCGACCAGCGACGGTCACGCGGTCCGCGATCGCGCCGGCAACCTGGCCGGCAGCGCAGCGTCGCTTGCCGGCGCCCCGGCGCTGCTGCACGCCGCCGGACGCAGCCGGGCCGCGGCGCTGGCGGCCGCCGTCAGCGCCCCGCGGCGCCTATTGGGCGCGCCGGACCCGCTGGCACCGGGAGCCGTGGCCGACCTGGTGATCCTCGACGAGGCGCTGCGCCCGCGGCTTACGCTGATCGGCGGCGCGATCGCCTGGCAGGACCCCGCAGCCGGCATCGACGTCTCCTAGCGCCCGCCGGTGTCCAGTCGCGGGCCGCGGCACGGCGCGACCGTCCTGTACTCCAATCCTCGGGCCGCCCCTGAGGCGCCCCCGGAAGTGCGTTCAGGACCCCGCCCGATGCCCAAGCTCACGCTGTGGATGCAGATGTCCCTCGACGGGTACGCCGAAGGGCCCGATCACGCCTTCGACTGGCCCGTCGTCGGGCCCAAGCTGCAGCGCAGCTTCGTCGACGAGCTTCGCCACGCGGACGCGTTCGTCTACGGCCGGCGTATCTACCAGATGATGGCCAGCGTCTGGCCGGCGATCGAGGCGGGCTCCGACGCGCCGCCAGAGGCCGTGGAGTTCGCGCGGATTTGGCTGCCGATGCCCAAGGTCGTGTTCTCGCAGACGCTTCGCGAGGCCGACTGGAACACGACCGTCGTCCGTGACGACGTCACGGCGACCCTCACGGGGCTGGTCGCGCGCAGCCGGCACGGGGTCGTTGCCTTCGGCGGCCCGACGTTCGCGGCGACGCTGATGGGCCTCGGGCTCGTCGACGAGTACCAGCTGTTCGTCCATCCGGTACTGCTCGGCGGCGGCACGCCCCTGTTCGGCGGCATCCACGAGCGGCGCCGGCTCGAGCTGGTCGCCTCGCGCTGCTACGACGACGCGGTCGTCGCGATCCGATACGCCGATCCGCGAGCTGCCGCGCGCTAGCGGCCTGCCGATCGCGAGGCAGCCACGGCCGCGGGGTGCCCATGCCGGGGCTCGGCCACACCCGAGAGGTTCGTACGCGCTCACCGGGACCCCGCAGGCCCGCACCTATAATCGCAGCGTGGCGCAACCGGTCCCCGCCTTCGCGGCAACCTCATGTCCCAGGAGCGACGTTGGTCAGGACGACCGCATCGAGGTGACCGAGCTCGTGGTCCGGGCCCGCTCGGAGGCAACGTGCACCTAGGGACCGCTGAGCTGCGACAGTGGGCGACAACGAAGGAGCCCACCGACGCACAGGGCCCGTCCGGGACGGGTCCCGCTCACCGGGTCCGGGAGTATCTGCTCGCCCTTGTCGCGTTCACCGCGCTCACGCTGGCGGTCACGTGGCCGCTGGTGCTGCAGCTCTCGTCGTCGGTCTATGGCGGCTTGGGCGACTCGCTCGGATACATCGCCGGTCTCGCCTACCAGCACACCTTCGGCTGGTCCCTGTTTGGCTCGGCCCACGTCGCCTACTGGGGGGCGCCGATCGGGTTCACGCAGGACTCCGTCGAATGGCTGAACATGCAGCTGGTCTTCATTCCGGCACACATGCTCACGGCCGTAGTGGGCCCGGTTGCCGCGTACAACATCCTCGACCTCGCCGGGCTTGCCCTGTCGGGGCTCGGGATGTACGTCTTCTGCCGGGAAATCGGCGTCCGCGTCGGTCCGTCCCTGTGGGCCGGCGGCGTCTACACCATCTTCCCCTGGCATCTCGCGACCGCGTCCGGACACATCACCCAGGTCCCGTTGTGGGGCTTCCCGCTGCTCGCGCTCGCCGGGATCCGCTGGTGCCAGAAGCCGACGTTGCTGCGCGCCTTCGTCATGGGCCTGCTGCTGGCCGCCCTGCTATTGACCGACCCGTACTTCGTGCTCATCGGCGCCTTCCTGTGGGGCACCATCCTCGTCGTGGTCGTCGGATGGCGGTGGCGCAGCGACGGGTGGTATTCGGCTCTCCGACAACTGGGTCAAGGGCTGGCCGGCACTCTCTGGGCGCCGGTGTTGATCATGGGCTACGAGCTTATCGCCGGGCGGGTGACGGGCGACGAGTACCTCAAGTCGCGCCAAAACATCGATGTCTCGCAGGTCTACTACTACGCTGCGAGGTGGTTCGAGTTCATCGATCCGCCCGCGGGAAACCCGTACCTCGGATCGGCGTCAGTGCGCCTGTTCTCAGGGACGTTCCACCTCAACATGATCGGCGAAGGGCCGCTGTTTGTCGGTTTTGTGACGCTCGGATTCGCTGGAGGATACGTGGTGTACGCGCTCTGGCGGCGCGCGGCGCTGAACGTGACCGAACGGGTCGCGTGCACCCTCGGCCTCGCCGCGGCCGTCGTCGGCGTGGTGATGTCGCTCTCGACCACACACACCGTCGCCGGTGTCTCGATCCCGTCGCCGGCCGAGCTGGTCTTCCGGATCCAGCCGGGGTGGCGCGTGTACTCACGCTTCATCGTGCTGGTGGTCTTCGGCGTGCTCGTGCTTGCCGTCTTGGCGCTGGATCGCGTGACCGGGCGGCTGCCGACCTGGGCACGCCCAGTGTTCATCGCCGCCGTGGCTGCCGCGTCCTATGTCGAGCTGGCGTACCCGCTCCCGGTGCTCAAGATCGGACCGACACCGTCGGGGTACGTCGCGCTCGCCAAGCTCGACCGCGGTGCGATCCTGGCCGAGTACCCGATGGCGGAGTTCGACGATGTCGCGGCCCACCAGTACATGTACTGGCAGACCATCCATCACCATCCGATGGTCAACGACGCACCGGTCGGCAGCCGGGCCGACGCCTTCCGTGAGGACATCCTCTCCCTCGGCGACCCGACGGTTCCGCCGCTGCTGTCGTTCATGGGCGTGCGCCTCGTGACGATCCATGACGCCACCGTGCCGGGCGCCGGCCTGACGGCGGTTGATCCCGGAGCGGGGCTGCAGCCTCGCATCTACCGGGTGACCGCCATGCCGGGGGACGGCATCGCCCTCTTCCGTACCGGCGTCTACGCCTCGGTCGTCGGATCAAACGGGCGTGTCGAGCGATGGATCGTCAGTTCGCCGGCAGCGGTCGACGTCATCGTGCGGCACCCAGGCGTCTATGGCATCAGCGCGGCCGTGACCGCCTTTCCGGCCGCGCGCACGATGGTCGTCTCCGGGCCGGGCGGTGCGGTGGGCGTCCCGATCGCCGACCGCCAGACCGTCGTCCATTTTCACCTTCGGCTCACATCGGGCACCAATGTCGTGACGCTCAGGACCATCCCAAGCGCAGGGGCGGCAACGGGCGATCCACGCCGGCTGCTGATGGGCAACTGGGTCATCAGCGGACCCATCAACCAGTAACCGAGGATCGTCGTCGGACGGCGTCGCGCAGCCCTTCGCGCATCGCGGTGATCCGGGCGGTGCAGACCGTCCACGCCGACGCCCGCTCCGACCAGGCCG